>JACKLM010000004.1 GCA_024235895.1 Burkholderiaceae bacterium
AAGTTCGAGGACCTGAAGGCGCTGGCCGCCACGCTTCAGGCCCCGCCGCACCTGTGGACCGAAAGCCAACTCTGGCAGGCCTACGCCGCGCTGGACCAGAGCAGGGTCAAGGGCGCGAGCCGCCGCCGGATCCTGACCGACCTCGTGTCACTGGTGCGCTACGCGATGCACCAGGAGAACGAGCTGGTGCCCTACCCCGAGCGCGTGGCCGCCAACTTCAAGGCGTGGGTGGCGCAGCAGCAGGCGGCGGGGAAGGGCTTCACCGACGAGCAGCGCTGGTGGCTGGAGAAGATGGCCGAGCACATCGCCAGTAACCTGGGCATCGAGGCCGAGGACTTTGGCTACGCGCCGTTCGACCAGCGCGGAGGGCTGGGCCGGGTACATCAGCTCTTCGGGGCGGAGTTGCCGAAGGTGATCGATGAGTTGAATCGGGAGTTGGTGGCGTGAGCGCAGTGCTTGCCGACATCGCTGCGACCGACGCGAGGACATGGGAGCTGAAACCGCTTGCCGAAGTCGCGGACATCCTTGATGGCAAGCGCGTCCCGGTTAACGCGAAGGAACGGGAAAAGCGCCAGGGACCCGTGCCGTACTACGGCGCCACGGGCCAGGTTGGTTGGATCGACGACTTCTTGTTTGACGAGGAACTCGTTCTGTTGGGGGAAGACGGCGCGCCGTTCCTGGAGACAAACAAGCCCAAGGCCTACATCATTCGCGGCAAGTCATGGGTCAACAATCACGCGCACGTCCTGCGTGCCCGAGCCGTGCCCATCGCCTGGCTGGCGCACTATCTGAACGTCGTGCGCTACGACAGGCTCGTCACTGGCACGACGCGCCTCAAGTTGACGCAAGCGGCGATGCGGCAGATTCGCGTTCCAGTTGCACCGTGGCACGTGATGGAGCAGCGCGTCGCCGACCTAGAAAAGCAGTTCTCCCGCCTCGACGAAGCCGTCGCCACCCTCAAGCGCGTCAAGGCCAACCTGGAGCGTCAAGCCGCCGCGATCCTTTCGGCTGCTATCGGGGGGGAACTAATCGATCGCGCCGTTCTCCCGGCCAACACTGAACGACCCGAGTTCGCACCTGCCATCGAATTGCCCTCCGGTTGGTCGTGGGCATCTGCCGCGGAGGTATGCGAAGTCGTTGCCAGTGGTTCTACGCCGAAGCCAGAAGAGATGACGAGCGGAGCCGGCGAGGTCCCATTCATCAAGGTCTACAACCTCGGATTCGACGGGTCGCTGGACTTCAACGTGAAGCCCACGTTCATCCGCCGAGCGATACATGACGGACAACTTGCTCGCTCACGATGCCTGCCGGGCGATGTGCTGATGAACATCGTTGGCCCGCCGCTCGGGAAGGTGTCGCTCGTCCCCGATTCCTTCCCGGAGTGGAACATCAATCAGGCCATAGTGACCTTCCGAGTCGGCCCACGCATCTTGAACCACCTGCTCGCGTACTGGCTGATGGCCCCGCCGCTCCAGCGCCGAATTGAGAGAACTTCCAAGGCAACGGCAGGCCAGTTCAACGTCCAGGTCTCAACCTGCCGCAAGCTCGTCCTGCCTCTTCCGCCACTCGGTGAACAGGCACGCATCGTCGCCGAAGTCGACCGCCGCCTATCCATCGTCCGCGAAGTCGAGGCCGAGGTTGACGCGAATCTGAAGCGCGCGCAGGCGCTGCGGCAGGCGGTGCTGGCAAGGGCTTTCGCGGCCCCTGGCGAATCGGGACAATAGCGGCAAAGGAGGCAGACCATGGCCACTGACGCCAGCATCGACCTCGCCTCGCTGCGTTTCGACGGCAAGCGCTTCGAGGGACATGCCCTCGATGTGGAATGCACGCAGGAACTCATCGCGTACCGCACGCTGATCCTCGAGTGCGCGAAGGAGCTCTGGCGCCGCAAGAACCCGGGCCGGGTGCGGCTGCCCAAGGGATTCGAGGACGGGTTCCGCGTGCAGTTCGACCGCATCGACGACGGTTCGGCCGTCGTGCCCTTGAGGCGAGTGCGCGAAGCGGCTCAGGCCGAACTCGATCTCGGCGACGAGTTCGATGAAGCAGCAGCCCTTGTCGACGCGGCGATTGGGGCGGCCGACCGGGACGATCTGCTTCCTGAGCAGCTGCCCTCGAACGTGATCCCGCTGTTCGCCGGCTTCGGCCGGACCTTGCGCGACGACGAAGTGCTGTTCACCCGCGCACGCAGCTCCAACAGCGAAGCGGCCTATACCCCAAAGGCTCGCGCGGTACTGGCCCAGTGGGTCGGCCCGACCTACGAAGACAAAGTGGACCTCGTCGGCGAAGTGCGCATGGCGAACCTCGGGCCCGGGGCGTTTCGACTTCAGGTCGCCGAGACGGGTTCGCTGGTCGAGGGCCGGTTCGACGCCACGCAAGAGGCGCTCGTTCTCGATGCGCTGAAGAACCACCGCAACGTGCGCCTTCGCGTGTCCGGAACCGCCGAGTTCTCGACGCGTGACCGACAGATCAAGCGGCTGGTGCGAGTCGACGACGTGGGGCTGGCGCCGGTCACGGCGGGTTCGTTCGACGAGTCGGCGCCGCCCATCTGGGAGCAACTGGCCAAGATCGGGCTGGAAGCGCCCTCGGGAACCTGGGACGCTGTACCGGACGACCTGTCGCAGCGGATTGACGAGGTTGTCTACGGTCACGGGGACGGCGAGCGGTGAAGATCGTCTTTGCCGATACCGGCTACTGGGCCGCGCTGCTCAACCCGAAGGACCAGCTTCACGCGAAGGCGGGCCAAGTTTCGTCAGGGCTGGGCAAGGTCCGCATCCTGACGACCGAGATGGTGCTGGACGAGCTGCTTGCCGCACTGTCGAAGGTTCCGCTGCGGCCCTATGCGATCCGGGGCGTCGAAGCGATACGGTCGAATCCGAACGTCGAGGTCGTGCCGCAGACGTCGCTGCAGTTCGTGTCGGCATTCGACAGCTACCGCGGCGTGAGCGACAAGGAGTGGAGTCTCACCGACTGCGCCTCCTTCGTCCTGATGCGTGAGCGCGGCCTCACCGAGGCCTTGGCTCACGATCATCACTTCGAGCAGGCCGGCTTCATTGCGCTGCTTCGGGGCGCGTGACCGGCGGGCACCTTCGCGGCACCAATGTCGGAGGCCGAATGTTCGCTGCGCTTCGATGGGTGGCTCGCGTTAATCAATGGAAAACAAGGGTTCGCGCTGCGCCAGCGCCGCAAGCCGAAGCCAAGTGCTTGATTGTCAAAGGCTTTTCCTTTTGATTCCGGAGTTCGACACGCGCCGGTCAAATCAAAGCAGCGATCAATTGGAGTGGAATGGGAGTGCCATTGACCTCCAATTCCCTCCCATTCCCTTCCATTCGTCCGGCCTGACGCTTTGAACACCTCCACCCTCGTCCAGAAGCCCTGGAACTACTGCAACGTCCTGCGCGACGATGGGATGAGCTATGGCGACTACGTCGAGCAGGCCTGCTGTTCCTCAAGATGGCGGACGAGCGCAGCCGCCCGCCGCATAACCAGCTCAGCCGCATCGCCCGCCGCCTACGCCTGGCCCGCGCTGCTGGCCAAGGACTGCGATGCGCTGTTCGACCACTACCGCCACACGCTGGAAGAGTTGGGCAAGCAGCCGGGCACGCTGGCGCTGATCTTCGCGAGGCTGTCGCAAGCATTGGGACGACGGCGCCCGCCCGGTTCGCGAATGGTCGTGACGCTGATACGACATTCGCTCTCACATAGATGAACACCGAGACCCTCCTCCAGCGCCTCGACCTCGGCGAAGACCAGGACGTCGAGTTCAAGCTCGCCGAGGGCGGCCTGCCCAGGTCGCTTTGGGAGACGATCTCCGCGTTCGCCAACACCGAAGGTGGCACGGTGGTGCTGGGCGTGGCCGAGCAGGGCGAGAAGCACGAGATTGTCGGCGTGCGTTCGGCCGCCAAGCTGATCAAGGCCTTCTGGGACGGGCACAACAACCCGCAGAAGTTCAGCCCGGCCCTCTGCACCGAGGGCGACGCTTACCGGGGCCTCGACGAGCTGGGCCGGGTGATCCTGATGCTGGCGCATCGCTTCGACGAGATCGGCAATGCCGACATCCAGCCGTACCGGGCGGAACACCCGCGCGAGATCGGCGTTCGGCTCAAGCAGTTCGTGGATGCCGGCTGGCTGGAGAAGGACGGGCATGGGCGCGGCACGCGCTACCGCTGGCCGAAGCAGCGCAGAGGCGATCTGTCGGTGGATGCCGGCGGGGGCCTTCCGAGCTCCCAACATAAGGAGCCGAGCTCCGAACAATTGGCCGCCGACTCCGAACATTTGAAAGCCGGGTCCGAACATTTGGGGTCCGAACAAGAGGCGCGCCTGGCAGCACTGGCTGCGCCCATGCGCGAGCTGGGCAAGATGCCCAACAGGGCGCAGGCGGAGCAAGTCATCCTGGCGCTGTGTTCGCAGCAGTGGCTGACGCTTCGAACATTGGCGCGGTTGCTCGATCGCGCCCCGGACTCTCTGCGCAACCACTACATCAACCCGATGCTGCGCGACGGTCGGCTGCGCGCCCGCGTCCCTGGCAGGCCCAACCACCCGGGGCAGGCCTACATGACGAACGAATGAACTCCTCCACCCTCGTCCAGAAGCTCTGGAACTACTGCAACGTCCTGCGCGACGACGGCATGAGCTATGGCGACTACGTCGAGCAGCTCACCTACCTGCTGTTCCTGAAGATGGCGGACGAGCGCAGCCGCCCGCCGTACCACCAGCCCAGCCCCATTCCCGCGCCCTATGCGTGGCCCGCGCTGCTCGCCAAGGACGGCGATGCGCTGTTCGACCACTACCGCCACACGCTGGAGGAGCTGGGCAAGCAGCCGGGCACGCTCGCGCTGATCTTCGGCAAGGCGCAGAACAAGTTTCAGGACCCGGCCAAGCTGCGCCGCGTGATCGTCGACCTGATCGACGCCGAGGACTGGTCGGCGCTGGGCGCCGACGTGAAGGGCGACGCCTACGAGGGCCTGCTGGAGAAGAACGCACAGGACACGAAGAGCGGCGCCGGCCAGTACTTCACGCCGCGCGCGCTGATCCAGGCGATGGTGGACTGCATCGCGCCCAGGCCCGGCGAGCTGATCTGCGACCCGGCCTGCGGCACCGGCGGTTTTCTCTTCACCGCGCACCAGTACCTCACGCAGCACTACCCCAACCTCACCCGCGACGAGAAGCGCCACCTCAAGGAAGGCGCTTTCCGCGGCTGGGAGCTGGTGCAGGGCACCGCGCGGGTGTGTGCGATGAATTTGATGCTGCACGGCATCGGCTCGGAGAAGAGCGTGCCCGTCAAGGTGGCCGACGCGCTGGCGGCCGACCCCGGCGAGCGCTTCGACGTCGTGCTGGCCAACCCGCCCTTCGGCAAGAAGAGCAGCACGATGATCGTCGGCGAGGACGGCAGGACCTCGACCGAGAAGGACATCGTCGAGCGCGACGACTTCTGGGCCACCACCAGCAACAAGCAGCTCAACTTCGTGCAGCACATCAAGACGCTGCTCAAGCCCCACGGCCGCGCGGCGGTGGTAGTGCCCGACAACGTGCTGTTCGAAGGCGGCGCCGGCGAGACCATCCGCCGCAAGCTGATGCACGAGTGCGACGTGCACACCCTGCTGCGCCTGCCCACGGGCCTGTTCTACGCGCAGGGCGTGAAGGCCAACGTGATCTTCTTCGACAAGAAGCCGGCCAGCGAAACGCCGTGGACGAGGAAGCTCTGGATCTACGACCTGCGCACCAACAAGCACTTCACGCTGAAGACCAACCCGCTGAGGCGGGCGGACCTGGACGAGTTCGTGGCGCTATACCACCCGGCCAATCGGCACCAGCGGCAGGCGACGTGGAGTGCCGAGAAGCCCAACGGACGCTGGCGCGTGTACGAGTTCGACGAGCTGGCGGCGCGCGACAAGGCGAGCCTGGACATCTTCTGGCTCAAGGACGAGTCGCTCGCCGATTCCGACAACCTGCCGCCGCCAGAGGTGATCGCGCAGGAGATCGTGGAGGACCTGGAGGCGGCATTGGAGCAATTCAGGCTGATCGCGGCGGATCTGGGAGAGCGGGCTTGACCGACCCCACCCGATCGCCGCGGGAGGATCGGCCGCCGCCCGATCCGGGGCGGGGCCTGGAGGAGGAGCGCCGGCCGTCGTAGTGCCAACCAAATCGGGCGACAGTGCGAAACGCCCGCCGCAGCAGGACGCCGGCCGCCGCACCTGACGACAATGCCCTCGCCCATGCCGCTGCCCCCCGACATCGACCCGCTCGCCTTCGACGAGCTGCACGACGACCCCGCGGCCTGGCGCGCGGCGATCGAGTCGCTCGCCGCGGCGCTGGGCGTCGACGCGGCCGACGTGCAGCAGGAAGGCGAAGGCACCGTGCTCGTCGCGCGCCTGGGCCGCGAGCGCGTGCTCAAGCTCTACCCGCCGTTCCTGCGCGACCACTTCGAGTTCGAGCGCGCGATGCTCGATCGCCTGCACGGCCGGCTGCGCGTGCCGACCCCGCAGCTGCTGGGCCGCGGCGAGCACGACGGCTGGCCGTGGCTCGTGATGACGCAGATGCGCGGCGAGCCGCTGACCGCGTCCTGGCCGGCGATGGGCGAGGCCGAGCGCTGCGCGCTGCTGCACGAGCTGGGCGCGCTCGCCAGCGAGGTGCACGCGCTGCCGGTCGGCACGCTGGCGGCGCTGGCGCCGCGGTGGGACGACTTCGTCGCCCGCCAGCGCGAGCGATGCGTCGAGCGCCAGCGGCGCACCGGGCTGCCGCCCCAGCTGCTCGAGCAGCTGCCGGCCTTCGTCGCCGGCGCGCTGCCGCAGGGCCCCGACGTGCTGCTCACCGGCGAGTACACCCCGTTCAACCTGTTCACGCGCGCGAATCGGCTGTGCGCGATGTTCGACTTCGGCGACGGCCTCGTCGGCCCGCGCCAGTACGACTGGCTCGGGCCGCAGTGCTTCCTCGTCGCCGGCGACCCGGCGCGCAGCGCGGCCTTCATGCTCGGTCTGGGCGCGTCGATCGATGCGGACGAGCGCCTCGCGCTGATGCGCCTGCTGCTGCTGCACCGCTACAGCAACCTGCAGGCCCAGGTCAGGATCGACGGCTGGCAGCAGGCCCGCAGCTTCGAGGAGCTGGCAGCTCGGATCTGGCCTCTTCCGTAGCGACCGCGGGCCGCGGCGGGCGCCGAGCCGACCGCCCTTGGCCCGCGCTGGCGTAGGCTGGCCGGGGCCGTCGGGGTCGGTGTTCGGTGGCTGCCATGTCGGCCGCGCGCGCCGCAGCCTCAGTGCCACTGGCGCCAGGCGTGCAGCAGCGCGCGCACCTCGTCGTCGGCGCGCGCCGGCAGCTTTCGGTACTCGGAGCAGTCGGTCTTGCGCGTGAGCAGTCGGTGGTTGACCAGTTCACGGCGCAGCGTCACGTGGTCGCCGAAGGCGTTGGCGGCGCGCAGGATCGCATTGACCTCGCGCTCGGTATACGGCCGCTTCGCTTCGAAGCGGGTCCACAGGATCCACATCGCCAGGCGCTGGACGCTGAACTTGTTCGGCCAGCGCACGAGGCGGCCCTGGTCGTCGAACTGGGCCAACGCCTTGCGGGCGTTGGCACTCAAGGCCGCGGGCGCCTCGGCGGCGGCGCGCGATGCGGCCGGGCTGCGCAGCGCGGCGCGCAGGCTCTGCACATTGCGGTGGCCCAGCGCGCGCGCCACCAGGTTCAGCGTCTCCACATGTCCCGGGGTGTCGGGGCGTTCGGCCTGGCGCGCGGCCAGGGCCTGGCTCAGCGATCGCGCGAACGACGAAAGGTCGGGGATCGCGACGGGCAGCGGTTCGGTCGGCATGGACGTTTCTCCATCGGACACGTGCCTGGACCGCGGGGGTCTGCCGGGGGTCGCCGACTTCCGGCCCGGCACGCACGATGGTGACGTCGCGGGCGGGGGACATGGGCAGGTTTAGCTCGCGGCGCGGGGCCGCGCGGCAACGCCTGGGTGAACTGCCGACCGAGCCCAGTGTAGCGCGCGCCGCCATCGCTCCCGCGGCAGCAGGGTTCGGCCGGCGTGCGGGATGCCTATGGGCGGTTCGCTTCGCCACACCGATCCGCCGCAACCTGCTACGCTGGAAATGACGCCACATGCAGGGCCGCGCCATGAGCAGCCATCACGCCAAGCTCCTGCGGATGATCTTCCACGATCCGCCCAGCCACAACATCCACTTCCGCGAGGTCGAGTCGCTGCTGCGCCACATCGGCGCCGAGGTCGAGTCGCTCTCCGGCGCCCGCATCAAGGTGACGAAGGACCGCGTCGAGGCCATCCTGCACCGGCCGCACCATCACAACAACGAGCTCGACAAGCAGGGGCTGATTCACCTGCGCGAGTTCCTCGCGCGGGCGGGGGTGACGCCGTCCTCGTACGAAGCGAAGTGAGCGTGGCGCGCGGCGCCGCCAGAGTTCGCGCGTACGCACGCCCGGCACCTCGGGCGTGCGCCGCAATGGGCCGGCGGTGCCGCGCGGTGAACCGCTCCTGCTCGTCCGCAGCCGCGGGCCGCGCGGCAACGTCCCGCGCCCGGGAGGGGCCGACGATGCCGACGTCCTCTGTCGCCCGCTCAGCGGCCGAGAAAGGCGTTCGCGTGCTGCAGCGTGTCGGCGCGGTGGGCGAAGCGCCGCACCAGGCCGGCGTCGTCGAAGTGGAACAGGTGGATCTCGTCGACCTCCACCACCTTGCGGCCGGTCTTGCGCACGGTGGCCTCGAAGTCGACCAGGCCGACGACCAGCGCGCCGTCGGCGAGCTGTCGCGTCGGCTCGAAGCGGTGGAACTCGACCTGCGACAGCAGGATGTCGAAGAAGCCGGCCGCGCCGGCGCGGCCGCGGCGCGGTTGCAGCCAGGGCACCGGGTTCGGCGGCTGGCCGTACTCCCATTCGACGTCCTCGGCCAGGCAGGCGAGGATCGCGGGCACGTCGCCACGGCCGAACGCAGCGTAGAGGTGGCGGACGGTCTCGATCGGGCTCATCGGGTTCTCCTCGGGGTAGAACGGTTACGACCTCGCTGCCTGCCGTGCCGCCGACCGGCGGCAAGGTGCGACGCGCAGGTGTCCGGGCATACGGCGCAGGCGCGCCGCCGGATGCACCCGGGGCGGTTGCGCGGACGCCACGCGCTGCAACGGCGCTGCATCCGCGGCCGGGTCTCTCGCGCATACCCGGCATGCCCAATCCCGAGATGACCGTCGTGCTGGTCGACGCTGGGGCCCTCGGCGCCCCGGCCTGCCCGCGCGGCCATGTCGACGACGCTGGCCGCGGCCGGCCGGCTCTGCTAAGGTCGCCGCGACGTCCGCCCGCCCCTGCGCCCGCCATGCGCCCCACGGCCTCCCCGCAGCGCGCCGCCCGCCGTGCGGCCGCGGCGCCGGCGCAGGCCGCGGCCGAGCGCGACCGGCAGCTGGCGGCGCTGATCGCCGACGCCGCGCGCGGCGACGCCAGCGCCTTCGAGTCCTTCTACGACGCGACCTACGGCTACGCGCGGGCGGTGGCACGGCGCGTGCTCGGCGCGGGCGATCTCGACGACCTGCTGGCCGACGCCTTCTTCGAGGCCTGGCGCAAGGCGGCCGCCTTCGACGTCGCGCGCGGATCCGCAGTCACCTGGCTGCTGACGATCGTCCGCAGCCGCGCGCTGGACCTGCTGCGCCAGCGCGCGAGCCATCCGCGTGCCGGGGCCCGGCTGGCGCTCGACGAGGGCGACGACGACGGCGCGGACGCTGCTGCGGCGTCGGGCGCCGACACCGATCCCGGCGAGTGGCTGTGGCGGCGCGAGTCCGGGTCGCGCCTGCACGCCGCGGTGCAGGCGCTGTCGCCGGCCGAGCGCTGGGCGCTCGGCCTGGCCTACTGGCGCGAGCTCAGCCACGCCGAGATCGCCGCTGCCACCGGCTGGCCGCTGGGCACCGTCAAGTCCCACCTGCTGCGTGCGCAGCACAAGCTGCGCGAGGCCCTGTCGCGATGAAGAAATCCCCTGCCTCCGCCGGCCCTGGCGCGCCCGGCGATGCGCCCGGCGACGCGCTCGACGCCGGGTTCGTCGCCCGCATCGACGCCGCGCGCGGCGCCGGCGCCGACGACCCGGATGGCCGCGAGCGTGTGCGCCGGATCCTGCTGCCGCGCATTGCCGCCGACAGCACCGCGCACCACCTGACGCTGCCGGCCAGCGACGCGGGCTGGAAGCCCTTCGGCCCCGGCGTCGCGATCAAGGTGCTGCACGAGCAAGGCGGCGTGATGTCGTATCTGCTGCGGCTCGATCCGGGTGCGGAGCTGCCGCCGCACCGCCACCCGATCGACGAGGAATGCGTCGTGCTGGAGGGCGAGGTCTGCGTCGGCGCGCTTCGCATCGGCGCGGGGGGCTATCACTGCGGGCGCCAGGACGTGCTGCACGACCGGCTGCACAGCCCGGGCGGGGCGCTGGTTTTCCTGCGCGGCGCGGCGCCGCGGCGCGCCCACGTCCTCGGCTGACTGGCGCGCGAAGCCGGCCACGCGCGGCCGCTCGGCACGCGCCCCCGGCAGGCGCTGCGCCCGGTCAGAACCGCGTCGTCAGGTCGATCCAGCCCTGCGGCATGACGCGGATCAGCTGCGCCTCGAGCCACTTGTCGCCGCCGAGCAGGATCGCCAGCCCGAGCAGCAGCACCAGCACGCCGAAGCCGATCTTGACGCGGTCCATGTTCGCGATGACCCAGCCGCGAACGCGGCCGAAGCCGGCGCGCGACGCGTAGGCGGCGGCCACCAGCACGGTGGCCGCGCCGAGGCCGAAGACGCCCAGGATCAGCGTGCCGCGCAACGCGCCGCCCTCGGTGGCGACGATCGTCAGCGCGCTGGCCAGCATCGGCCCCGAGCAGGGGCTCCAGACCATGCCCAGCAGGCCGCCGATCGCGAAGGCGCCGCCGAGCGAGCCGGCGTCGAACCGCGCGCTCGCGGTGTTGGCGCGCGTGGCCATCGGCGCCATCCACTGCGTGAAGCGCACGTTGAGCCAGGGCACCAGCATCACGATGCCGAAGCCGATCAGCAGCAGCGCGCCGGCGATGCGCAAGTGCTCCGGGTACAGCCCCAGCGCGTCGCCGGCGACGCCGACCAGCAGGCCGAGCAGCGCGAACGACGCCACCATGCCCGCGCCCATGGCCAGCGGGGCGGCGCGGTTGGCCTGCACTGCGCCGCCCAGCACCAGCGGCAGCAAGGGAAAGACGCAGGGGTTGAGCGTCGTCAGGCTGCCGGCCAACCAGGCCAGGCCGATCTCGGGGGCGGAGACCACGGGGCAGGCCGTGCGCGGTCAGAGCGCCTTGGCCAGCGCCTGGCGGATCTCGTCGGGCCGGGTCTGCCCGGCGCTGCGCGCGACCTCGGCGGCGCCCTTGAAGACGACGAAGACCGATTGCGAGCGCACCTTGAGCTGGCGCTTGAGCGCCGTCTCCTTGTCGTAGTCGGCCACCAGCACCGTCAGGCCCTTCAACTGCGGGTCGGCCGCGAGCTGTTCCAGGCTGCGGCTCTGGTTGACGCAGGTCGGGCACCAGTCGGCGTGGAAGTGCACCGCCACCGGCTTGCCGGCGCCCTGCAGCTCGGCCAGCGCGGCAGCGTCGTAGGGGCGGACGTCGAGCGCGTGCGCCAGGCCGGCCAGGCCGGCCAGCGCCAGCGTCAGAAGGCTTGCAATGAGGCGGCGGATCATCGGGGGGCTCCTGTGGGGGGTTGGGACATCGCGGCCAGTGCGCCGGATGCGCGAGGGCGTGGCGGACTCGTCTGTGAATCGCGTTGGCGCCAGAGGTTCAGGCCGCTTGCGGCGGTCGCCAAGGTGGGTCGACGCACGGTGGCGGCAGGTTACACGCGCAGGCCGCGGCGCGCCGACGCTGCCGGCGGGCCTGCGTCCGGCCGCATCCCGAGACCCCGGGGCCGACGCGCCGCACCGCCGCCAGCCCTGCACGCGGCGCGGGGATCGGTTAGCGTAACCCCACTGCCGCCCGCGCCGCCACGGCGGCGCAACGCCCCAACCCGCCAGGAGATCCGTCGCATGAAGCCCTCTGCCCGCCTCGCCCTCGCCGCCGCCGTCGTCCTCGGCACGGCCACCGCCGCCCAGGCCCAGCTCAGCAAGGAGGACATGATCAAGTATCGCCAGTCGGGCTACACCTTCATGGCCTGGAACATGGGCAAGATCAAGGCCGAGCTCGAGGGCAGCAACTTCGACGCCGCGCGCGTGGCGGCGTCGGCCAACGTGGTCGCGGCGGTCGCCAACTCGGGGTTGGGTGCCCTCTTCGCCCCCGGCACCGACACCGGCAAGGGCTGGAAGGAGACCCGGCTCAAGCCCGAGTTCTTCCGCGAGCCCGACAAGGTGCGCCAGATCGGGAGCAACTTCGTGCAGCAGGCCAACCGCATGCAGCAGGTCGCCGCCGGCGGCGACAAGGCGGCCATCGCGGCCCAGTTCCTGGAGCTCGGCAAGGCCTGCAAGGCCTGCCACGACAACTACCGGCGCGACGAGTAAGCCCCGCGGGAGCGGCCGGCCCCCCACAGGGCTTGCCCTGCCCCGCCCGCGCGGACCGGACGTCGTCGAGACGCGCGCCCGGCCCGATCAGAAGCCCAGATCGGGCGCCGGCGGCAGCGGCGGCGGGTTGAACACGCCGCTGGTGGCCCAGACCGCCAGTGCCGCCAGCGCCAGCGCCAGCAGCAGGCGGATCGGCCCGCCGCCGTCGTTGGCGCGGTCGCGCGCGTCGTCCGCGCTGACCTCCTTGCGCCCGGTCAGCATCGGCCGCACCAGGGTCTCGCGACGCACCAGCACGTACCAGAGCACCGCCGCCAGGTGCAGCGCGACGACCGCGAACAGCGCCCACTGGCCCAGCCGGTGCCAGCCGCTGAGCCGGTCGACGACCGCGCCGGCGACCGCCGGTGCCATCGGCCCGCGGTAGGCGATATCGTCGTACGCGAACAGCCCGGTGGCGGCCTGGAACCCGATCACCGCCAGCATCGCCAGCACCGACAGCGCCCCGAGCGGGTTGTGCCCGACGCCGCGCCAGCGCCCGGCCAGGTAGTCGGCGATCGCGCGCGGGCCGCGCACGAAGCTGGCAAAGCGCGCGGTGCGCGACCCGATAAGCCCCCAGACGACGCGGAAGACGACCAGCCCCAGGATCGCCTGCCCGAAGCGCCCGTGCCAGACCATCGCGCCACCGCCGATCTTGACGCTCACGACCGAGCCCACCACCAGCGCCAGCAGCAGCCAGTGGAACAGCCGCACCGGCCAGTCCCAGACCTCGATCGTTCGTGGCGCCATGCTGCTCCTGTCCCGTTTGCGCCGGGGCCGTGGGGCCGGCCCCGGTCGGCGTGCCATCGCCTGGGCGCAGCCTACCGCAGCGGCGGTGCCGGCGCGGCCCGCTCCCTACAATCCCGCGCATGAACGAAAAGTACATGCCCGCCGAGGTGGAAGCCGCCGCCCAGGCGCACTGGGAGGCACGCGACGCCTACCGCGTGAGCGAGGACGCCGGGCGTCCGAAGTTCTACGCCTGCTCGATGCTGCCCTACCCCAGCGGCAAGCTGCACATGGGGCATGTGCGCAACTACACCATCAACGACATGATGGCGCGCTGGCTGCGCATGAAGGGCATGAACGTGCTGATGCCGATGGGCTGGGACGCCTTCGGCCTGCCGGCCGAGAACGCCGCCATCGACAACGGCGTGCCGCCCGCGCAGTGGACGCGCGCCAACATCGCCGACATGAAGGCGCAGATGCGCCCGCTCGGGCTGGCGATCGACTGGTCGCGCGAGGTCGCGACCTGCGACCCGAGCTACTACAAGTGGAACCAGTGGTTCTTCCTGAAGCTGCTCGACAAGGGCATCGCCTACAAGAAGACCCAGGTCGTCAACTGGGACCCGGTCGACCAGACGGTGCTGGCCAACGAGCAGGTCGTCGACGGCCGTGGCTGGCGCAGCGGCGCCGTGGTCGAGAAGCGCGAGATCCCGGGCTACTACCTGGCGATCACGCAATACGCCGACGAGCTGCTCGCCGGGGTGGCCGACCCCGCGCACCCGGACTACCTCGCCGGCTGGCCGGAGCGCGTGCGGCTGATGCAGGAGCACTGGATCGGCAAGAGCACCGGCGTGCGATTCGCGTTCCCGCACGACGTCCGCGACGCGTCCGGCGCGCTGATCCAGGGCGGCCGCATGTACGTCTTCACGACGCGCGCCGACACCATCATGGGCGTGACCTTCTGCGCCGTCGCGCCCGAGCACCCGCTGGCCACGCACGCGGCGCAGTCGGACCCGGCGCTGGCCGCCTTCATCGACGAGTGCAAGAAGGGCGGCACGACCGAGGCCGAGCTGGCGCTGCGCGAGAAGGAGGGCCGCGCGACCGGGCTGACGGTGACGCACCCGCTGACCGGCGAGGCGTTGCCGCTGTGGGTCGGCAACTACGTGCTGATGGGCTACGGCGACGGCGCCGTGATGGGCGTGCCGGCGCACGACGAGCGCGACTTCGCCTTCGCGCGCAAGTACGGGCTGCCGATCCGGCAGGTGATCGGCGTCGACGGCCAGGCCTTCGACGACACCGCCTGGCAGGACTGGTACGCCGACAAGCCGCGCGCGCGCTGCGTCGATTCCGGCGTGCTCGACGGGCTGGCGCATGCCGAGGCGGTCGACAAGGTCGCCGAGCTGCTCGCCGCCAAGGGCCTGGGCGAGAAGCAGACCACCTGGCGGCTGCGCGACTGGGGCATCAGCCGCCAGCGCTACTGGGGCACGCCGATCCCGATCATCCACTGCGACGGCAGCACCGAGCCGGGCCGCGAGCGCCCCGGCTGCGGCTCGGTGCCGGTGCCCGAGCAGGACCTGCCGGTGCTGCTGCCCGAGGACCTGGTGCCCGATGGCAGTGGCAACCCGCTGGCCAAGTGCGCGTCCTTCCTGAACGTCGCCTGCCCGCGCTGCGGCCAGCCCGCGCGGCGCGAGACCGACACGATGGACACCTTCGTCGACAGCGCCTGGTACTACATGCGCTACGCCTGCCCGGACAGCGCGGGCGCGATGGTCGACGCGCGCAACGACTACTGGATGCCGATGGACCAGTACATCGGCGGCATCGAGCACGCGGTGCTGCACCTGCTGTACGCGCGCTTCTGGACCAAGGCGATGCGCGACCTCGGGCTGGTCAAGTTCGGCGAGCCGTTCACGCGCTTGTTCACGCAGGGCATGCTGCTCAACGAGTGCTTCTACCGCGAGGACGCCAGCGGCAAGAAGCGCTGGTTCTACCCGAGCGAGGTCGACGTCCGCTACGACGAGCGCGGCGCGCCGGTCGGCGCCAGCGCCAAGAGCGACGGCCAGCCGGTGAGGCTGGGCGGCATCGAGAAGATGTCCAAGAGCAAGAACAACGTCGTCGAGCCGCGCGACATCATCGCGCGCTTCGGCGCCGATACCGCACGCCTGTTCGTGATGTTCGCCGGCCCGCCGGACCAGAGCGCGGCGTGGTCGGACTCCGGCGCCGAGGGCGCGTACCGCTACCTGCGCCGGCTGTGGGCCTGGGCGCAGCGGCACGCCGAGCTGCTGCGCGGCGCCGGTGGCGGCGTCGAAGGCTGCAGCGACGCCGCGCGCGACCTGCGCCGCACGATGCACGAGCTGCTGCGCCAGGTGAGCGCCGACTACGAGCGGCTGCAGTACAACACCGTCGTCTCCGGCGCGATGAAGATGCTCAACGCGGTCGAGGATGCCGCGCTGAGCGACGCCGCCGCCGACCAGGCGGTGCGGCGCGAGGCCCTCGGCATCCTGCTGCGCACCGTCTACCCGGCGGCGCCGCATATCGCGCACGCGCTGTGGGCCGGGCTCGGCTATGCGGCCGAGCTGGGCGAGATCCTCGACGCGCCGTGGCCCGAGGTCGACCCGCAGGCGCTGGTGCGCAGCGAGATCGAGCTCGTGCTGCAGGTCGGCGGCAAGCTCAGGGGCCACCTGCGCGTGCCGGCCGACGCCGACCGCGCCGCGGTCGAGGCCGCCGCGCTCGCGCACCCCGACGCGCAGCGCTTCATGGACGGCAAGCCGGCGCGCAAGGTCGTCGTCGTCCCCGGGCGGCTGGTCAACGTCGTCGTCTGAGCATGGCCGGCGACCGCGCCGCCTGCGCTGCCGGGGGCGGCCCGCTGCGCGGCGCCCGCGACGTCGCCGTCGCCGGGGCTTCGCGCGGTCGGCGCTCGATGCTGCGTGTGGCCGGCGCGCTCGCGGCGGCGCCCCTGGTCGCCGGGCTGCCGGGCTGCGGATTCAGGCTGCGCGAGCCGCCGCGGCTGAACTTCTCGCGCCTGCACCTGGCGGGCTTCGAGCCGCGGTCGCCGCTAGCGGCGGCGCTGCGGCGTGCGCTGGCGGGCCAGGTGCGATTCGTCGAGTCGCCGGCCGAGTCCGACCTCGTGCTGCGGCTGCGGGCCGAGAGGCGCGATCGCAGCGTCGCCGCATCGACCGCCGCCGGCCAGGTGCGCGAGCTGCAGCTGCGGCTGCGCGTGACGCTGCGCGCCGACGCGCCCGACGGCAGCGCGCGCATGCCCGAGCTGACGCTGCGCCAGAGCCGCGACCTGCGCACCAACGAGACCGCCGCGCTGGCCAAGGCGATCGAGGAGGAGGCGCTGTACCGCGCGATGCTCGACGATATCGTCGAGCAGCTGCTGCGCCGGCTGGCGGCGCTGCCGGCCTGAACGCCGCGGCCCGAACCGCGCCGAATCGCCCGCCCCGATGCAGATCCGCCCCGACCAGCTCGCCGCGCATCTTCAGCGTGGCCTGAAGCCGCTGTACACCGTCTGGGGCGACGAGCCGCTGCTCGCGCAGGAGGCCTGCGATGCGATCCGCGCCGCGGCGCGCGCGGCCGGCTACGCCGAGCGCAAGGCGTTCGCCGTCGCCGGCGCGCACTTCGACTGGAGCAGCGTGCTCGGCGCGGCGCAGGCGCGGAGCCTGTTCGCCGAGCGCCAGCTGATCGAGATCCGCATCCCCGGCGGCAAGCCGGGCAAGGACGGCTCGGAGGCGCTGCAGCGCTATGTCGAGGCCTTGCCCGAGGACCTGCTGACGATCGTGCAGCTGCCGCGGCTGGACGGCCAGCAGCTCAGGAGCGCCTGGTTCGCGGCGCTGGACCGCGCCGGCGTCAGCGTGCGCGTGGAGCCGGTCGAGCGCCGGGCGCTGCCGGCGTGGATCGCCGAGCGGCTGGCGGCGCAGGGCCAGCGGGTGGCCGCGGGCGAGGCCGGGCAGCAGACGCTGGCGTTCTTCGCCGACCGCGTCGAGGGCAACCTGCTCGCGGCGCAGCAGGAGATCGCCAAGCTCGCGCTGCTGCACCCGGCCGGCGAGCTGAGCTTCGAGCAGGTCGAGCAGGCGGTGCTCGACGTCGCCCGCTACGACGTCTTCCAGCTCGGCGAGGCGGTGCTCGCCGGGCAGACCGCGCGCGCGCTGCGCATGCTCGACGGCCTGCGCGCCGAGGGCGAGGCGCCGGTGCTGGTGCACTGGACGCTGGCGTCGGACCTGCAGGCGCTGGCGCGCGTGCGCGACGCGCTCGACGCCGGCCAGCCGATGCCGCTGGCGCTGCAGTCGGCGCGCGTGTGGGGCGCCAAGCAGCGGCTCGTCGAGCGCGTCGCGCCGCAGCTCGCGGCGCCGACGCTGACGCGGCTGCTGGCCGCCGCCAGCGCCTGCGACGGGCTGGTCAAGGGGCTACGGCACCCGGCCTGGCCGGCCGAGCCCTGGGAGGCGCTGCGGCGGCTGGTGCTGGCGACGCTGGATGCGGTCGCGCGCGGCGGCGCGGGGCGCGGCGCGCGACCGCAGCGGGTCGCGCTGCACGGCTGAGCCTGGGTCCGGACACCGCGGCGCCTCGAGTCGCGGCCGTGTGGGACGAGGAGACCCCGCGCCGCGGCCGGCCGGCATCGCGGCGCACGATCGGTTCTTCGTCTCCCGCGGCTCGCGGCGCCGGGCGCCGGCGGGCGGGCCCTCGTGCCGTGCCTCCAGGGGTTGCCGCAGGTCGACCCCGGCGACTGCAGCGTGCCGCAAGCTCCCCGCCAAACCGCGAGCTCAGAGCCGGAAGTCGTAGTCGATCGTCACCGGTGCGTGGTCGCTGAAGCGCTGTTCGAGGTAGATCGACTCGCGCCGCGCGAGCGCCGCGATGCCGGGCGTGGCAAGTTGGTAGTCGAGCCGCCAGCCCACGTTCTTCGCCCAGGCCTGGCCGCGGTTGCTCCACCATGTGTACTGGTCGGGGTTCGGGTTGAGGGTGCGGAAGACGTCGACCAGCCCACCCTCGGTCAGCAGCCGCGTCAGCCAGGCGCGCTCCTCGGGCAGGAAGCCGCTGTTCTTCTGGTTGCTGCGCCAGTTCTTGAGGTCGATCGGCTGGTGCGCGATGTTGATGTCGCCGACGAGCACGAACTCGCGCTCGCGCTTGAGCCGCATCAGGTGCGGGTAGACCTTGTCGAGGAAGCGGTATTTGGCCGCCTGTCGCTCCTCGCCGCTGGAGCCGCTCGGGAAATAGCCGCTGACGACGCTGAACTTGCGCCGGCGGGTATCCCAGCGCGTCTCGACCCAGCGGCCCTCGGCGTCGAACTCCTGCGGGTCGAAGCCGGCGACGACGGCGCTGGGGGCCCTGCGCGTATACAGCCCCACGCCCGAGTAGCCCTTGCGCTCGGCGCAATGGAAGTGGCCGTCCATCCCGGCGACGCGGTCGAAGCGGCCGGCGATCTGGTCGGGCACCGCCTTGAGCTCCTGCACCCCCATACAATCGGCGCCCGCTTGCGCCGCCCAGTCCAGCCAGCCCTTGTCGGCCGCCGAGCGGATGCCGTTGAGATTGAGCGTGACGATCCTGAACACCTGCGAGGGGCTCCCTGGATGAACGACGAGCGTGTGTCCGGTGCGGCGCCGGGAGGGCCGGCAGGCGACGAACTCGCGCAGGACTTCGTGCGCTTCGCGCTGCAATGCGGGGTGCTGCGATTCGGCGAATTCCGCACCAAGGCAGGGCGGCTGTCGCCCTACTTCTTCGACGCCGGCGGGTTCGACGACGGCGCCAAGCTCGGGCAGCTGGCGTCATTCTATGCACGCCGGCTGCTGGCCTCGGGGATGGCGTTCGACATGCTGTTCGGCCCCGCGTACAAGGGCATCACGCTGGCCGCGGCGGTGGCCATCGAGCTCGCGCGGCTGGGGCGCAACGTGCCGTTCGCCTACAACCGCAAGGAGGCCAAGGATCACGGCGAGGGCGGGGTGCTGGTCGGCGCGCCGGTGGCCGGGCGGGTGCTGATCGTCGACGACGTCATCTCCGCCGGCACCTCGGTGCGCGAGTCGATCGCGATGATCGCCGGCGCCGGCGCGACACCGTGCGGCGTCGCGATCGCGCTGGACCGTCAGGAGCGCGCGGCCGAGGGCGGGCGCGACCTGCCGTGGTCGGCCGTTCAATACGTGGCGAAAGAATTGAAACTCGAAGTGGCGGCGATTGCCACGCTTGATGATCTGTTGCGTTATCTTTCGACCAGCGAAGATACGCACCTGAAGCGGTACGCCGGCCCGGTGCAGGCCTACCGCGATCGCTACGGCGTGTGACCTCGGAGGGTGAGGGCCTGCGGGCCGTCATGCCCAGCCCGCTTCGCCTTGTGCAGCATGAGCTTCTGCCCTGAATCCCGCTCGCGCCCGCGATGCCGCGCCGATGGCGCCGGCAGGCGGGTGCGCGCGGGGGTCGCGCTGCTCGCGCTGGCGGGGGCGGCCGCGGCGCAGCAAGCCGCTCCGCCGGGCGGCGTCATCTACACCTGCACCGACGAGCGGGGCCGCAGGCTGACCTCGGACCGGCCGATTCCCGAGTGCCTCGCACGCGAGCAGCGCATCCTGAACCGCGACGGCTCGCTGCGCGCGATCGTGCCACCGGCGTTGACCGCCGAGGAGCGGGCCGCCAAGGACGCGCGCGATCGCCGCGAGGCCGAGCGGCGCGCCGCCCTGGCCGACGCCATCCGGCGCGACCGCAACCTGCTGACGCGGTTCCCCGACGAGGCTGCGCACCAGCGCGCGCGCGAGGCGGCGCTCGATCCGGTGCGCGAGACGATGCGCGGCTCGGTGAAGCGCATCGACGAGCTCGCCGAGCAGCGCAAGCCGCTGCTGCAGGAGACCGAGTTCTACATCGGGCGCGCGCTGCCGCTGCCGCTGAAGGCCAAGATCGAGGCCAACGAGGCTGCGATGGCGGCGCAGCAGGCGGCGATCCAGGGGCAGGAGGCCGAGCTGGACCGCATCAACCGCCTGTACGACGCCGAGCTCTCTCGCCTGCGCCAGCTCTGGTCCGGCGCGCCGCCGGGGTCCTTGGGCCCCGTGGCCGCGGCGGAACACGACGCCTCGACGGCGAAGCGCTGACGCGCCGCGCCGTTCAGCCGCCCTGACTCAGCCTGCGCCGCAGCAGTTCGGCCGCCTGCGCCGGGTTGGCCTTGCCCTGCGTGGCCTTCATGACCTGGCCGACGAGGGCGTTGAAGGCCTTGTCCTTGCCGGCACGGAACTCGTCGACCGACTTCGCGTTCTTCGCCAGCACCTCGTCGACGATCGCCTCCAGCGCGCCGGCGTCGCGCATCTGCCTCAGGCCCTTGGCGTCGATCAGCGCGTCGACCTCGAGACCCTCGCCCGCCCACAACGCGTCGAACACCTGGCGAGCGGCATTGTTCGAGATCGTGCCGTCGTGCACGCGCGCGAGCAGCACGGCGAGCGTGGCCGCCGGCACCGGGCAGTCCTCGATCGCCAGCGCCTGCGCGTTGAGCCGCTTGGACACCTCGCCCATCATCCAGTTGGCCACCGCCTTGGGCGGCGCGCCGGCCGCGCGCGCGGCGTCGCGCGCGGCCTCGTAGTAGGCGGCGAAGCCGCGGCCCTGCGTCATCATCGCCGCGTCGTGGGCCGGCAGGCCGTCGTCGCGTTGCAGCCGCTCGGCCATCGCCTGCGGCAGCTCGGGCAGCGCGGCGCGCTCGCGCGCGATCCAGTCGGGCGCGATCACCAGCGGCGGCAGGTCGGGGTCGGGGAAGTAGCGGTAGTCGTGCGCCTCCTCCTTGCTGCGCATCGCACGGGTCTGGCCGCTGGCGGGGTCGAACAGCACCGTGGCCTGCTCGATCGCCAGCCCGTCCTCGAGGCGGTCGATCTGCCACTGCACCTCGTAGTCGATCGCCTGCTGCAGGAAGCGGAAGCTGTTGAGGTTCTTGATCTCGCGCCGCGTACCCAGCGGCGCACCGGGCCTGCGCACCGAGACGTTGGCGTCGCAGCGGAAGCTCCCCTCCTGCATGTTGCCGTCGCAGATCCCCAGCCAGACGACCAGCGCGTGCAGGGTCTTCGCATACTCGACCGCCTCGGCCGACGACCGCAGCTCGGGCTCGGTGACGATCTCCAGCAGCGGCGTGCCGGCGCGGTTGAGGTCGATGCCGGTGAGGCCGTGGAAGTCCTCGTGCAGGCTCTTGCCGGCGTCCTCCTCGAGGTGCGCGCGCACCAGTCGCACGCTGCGGGCCTGCCCGTCGAGCAGGAAGTCCACCCGGCCGCCCTGAACGACCGGGATCTCGTACTGGCTGATCTGGTAGCCCTTGGGCAGGTCCGGGTAGAAGTAGTGCTTGCGCGCGAAGATCGACACCGGTGCCACCGTCGCCCCGACCGCCAGCCCGAACCGGATCGCGCGCTCGACCGCGCCGCGGTTGAGCACCGGCAGCGTGCCCGGCAGCGCCAGGTCCACGGCGCAGGCCTGGGTGTTGGGTGCGGCGCCGAATGCGGTTGCGGCGCCGCTGAAGATCTTGCTCGCGGTCGACAGCTGCGCGTGCGTCTCGAAGCCGATCACGACCTCGTAGCCGCGCACCAGGGGGTTCGTGTTCATGCGGGGCGGCGCCGGTGGAAGTCGGTGGCCTGCTGCAGCGCGTGCGCCGCGTGCAGCAGCGTCGCTTCGGCGAAGTAGTCGCCGATCAGCTGCAGCCCCACCGGCATGCCGTGCGCGCCGAAGCCGGCCGGCACGCTCATGCCCGGCAGCCCCGCCAGGCTCGCCGGCAGCGTGAAGATGTCGGCCAGGTAGGCCTTGACCGGGTCGTCGGCCTGCTCGCCCAGGCGCCAGGCCACGCTCGGCGCCACCGGCCCGGCGAGGAGGTCGCAGCGCGCGAAGCAGGCCCGGAAATCGTCGGCGATCAGGCGCCGCAGCTTGAGCGCCTGCACGAAGTAGGCGTCGTAGTAGCCGTGCGAGAGCACGTAGGTGCCGATCATGATGCGGCGCCTGACCTCGGCGCCGAAGCCCTCGGCGCGCGATCGGCTGACCATGTCGCGCAGGTCGCCGTCGCGCGTGCTGCGGTGGCCGTAGCGCACGCCGTCGAAACGGCTCAGGTTCGAGCTCGCCTCGGCCGGCGCGATGATGTAGTAGACGGGGATCGCGAGCTCGGTGCGCGGCAGGCCGACGTCGACGAGCGTGGCGCCGAGCCGCTCCAGTTCGGCGAGTGCGGCGCGCAGCGCATCGCCGACGTCGGCCGCCAGCGCCGCGGGGAAGAACTCGCGCGGCAGCCCGATGCGCAGCCCGGCCAGCGGCTTGCCGGCCGGCGCCCCTGCGCGCGGCGCCAGCATCTGCGCGTGGAAGTCCTGCGGCGGGCGCTCGGCGCTCGTCGAGTCGCGCGCGTCGAAGCCGCTCATCGCCCCCAGCACCAGCGCGCAGTCCTCGGCGCTGCGCGCGATCACGCCAGCCTGGTCCAGGCTGGACGCGAACGCGATCATGCCGTGGCGCGAGCACACGCCGTAGGTCGGCTTGATGCCGGTGGTGCCGGTGAATCCCGCCGGCTGGCGGATCGAGCCGCCGGTGTCGGTCGCGGTCGCCGCTGGCACGAGGCCTGCCGCCACCGCCGCGGCCGACCCGCCCGACGAGCCGCCGGGCACGCGATCGCGGTCCCAGGGGTTGCGAGCCGGACCGAAGGCCGAGTTCTCGTTGCCCGATCCCATCGCGAACTCGTCGCAGTTCAGCTTGCCGAGCGCGACCATGCCCGCGCCCGGCGCGCCGCCTTCCTCGCCCTCGCCCAGGCGCGCGACGACGGTGGCGTCGAACGGGCTCGCATAGCCCTCGAGCATGCGCGAGCCCGCGGTCGACGGCAGTGCACGCGTGACGAAGATGTCCTTGTGCGCGACCGGCACCCCGGTCAGCGGTGTCGCCTGGCCGGCCGCACGCCGCGCGTCCGCCGCGCGCGCGGCGGCCAGCGCCTGGGCGGCGTCGACGGCGAGGAAGGCGCCCAGGTCGGTGTGCGCGTCGATGCGCGCCAGCAGCGCCTGCGTCAGCTCGACGCTGCTGAGCCGGCCGGCGGCGAGCAGGCGGCTGGCGTCGGCGACGCCGAGCTCGTGCGGCGCGGCCGGGGTCGATGCGGCAGCGATGCCGCGGGCCTGCGCGTCGCTCACTCGATCACCTTGGGCACCAGGTACAGGCCGTCCTCGACGCGCGGTGCGCTGCGCTGGCAGGCCTCGCGCTGGTCGGGCTCGCTGACGACGTCGTCGCGCAGCCGCAGCGCCGCCGCATGCGCGGCCGCCAACGGTGTGTACAAGGGCTCGACGCCGCGCGTCTCGACCGCGCACATCTGCTCGACGATGCGAAAGAAGCCGACGAGCTGCGCGTGCATCGCGCGCTGCTCGTCGGCGGACAGGTCCAGCCGCGCCAGCTCGGCGATGCGGCTCACGTCCTCGGGGCTGAGGGCCATGGTGTCGATGGATGGATCGCGGGGGGGGGTGGCGGTCGTGCCCGGCACCGATGGTTACGACTGGCGCGCCGCGCGCAACGCGGATGCCACCGGCGGCGACGACGCCGTAGGCTATTATCTTCCGCTACCCGACAGCCACCCCCGACAGCATCGGCCCGGAGCGATCCGGGCCCCACGCGCAAGGTCCTCGCACCTCAGCCACGCGGCAAAGCCGGGCGCGCCCGCCGGCGCGGGCCTTCGCGGCCGGCGGCGGCCGCGCGTGGCGCCAAGCCGCTCGGCCCCGCGCCGACCGCGCCCCACCCTCCCGTCTCGCGCGTCCCATGTTCGCATCCTTGCGCAGGTATTTCTCCACCGATCTGGCGATCGACCTCGGCACCGCCAACACGCTGATCTACGTGCGCGGCAAGGGCATCGTGCTGGACGAGCCCTCGGTCGTCGCCATCCGCCACGAAGGCGGCCCGAGCGGCAAGAAGACGATCCAGGCTGTCGGCGCCGAGGCCAAGGCCATGCTGGGCAAGGTGCCCGGCAACATCGAGGCCATCCGCCCGATGAAGGACGGCGTCATCGCCGACTTCACCGTCACCGAGCAGATGCTCAAGCAGTTCATCAAGATGGTGCACCCGCGCAGCCTGCTCAGGCCGAGCCCGCGCATCATCATCTGCGTGCCCTGCGGGAGCACCCAGGTCGAGCGGCGCGCGATCCGCGAGTCCGCGCTCGGCGCCGGCGCCTCCGAGGTCTACCTGATCGAGGAGCCGATGGCCGCGGCGATCGGCGCCGGGCTGCCGGTGTCGGAGGCCTCGGGCTCGATGGTGGTCGACATCGGCGGCGGCACGACCGAGGTCGGCGTCATCAGCCTGGGCGGCATGGTCTACAAGGGCTCGATCCGCGTCGGCGGCGACAAGTTCGACGAGTCGATCATCAACTACATCCGGCGCAACTACGGCATGCTGATCGGCGAGCCGACCGCCGAGGCGATCAAGAAGAGTATCGGCAGCGCCTTCCCCGGCTCCGAGGTCAAGGAGATGGAGGTCAAGGGCCGCAACCTCTCCGAGGGTGTGCCGCGCAGCTTCACCGTCAGCTCCAACGAGATCCTGGAGGCACTGACCGACCCGCTCAACCAGATGGTCAGCGCGGTCAAGAACGCCCTGGAGCAGACTCCGCCCGAGCTCGGCGCCGACATCGCCGAGCGCGGCATGATGCTGACCGGCGGCGGCGCGCTGCTGCGCGACCTCGACCGGCTGCTGGCCGAGGAGACCGGGTTGCCGGTGCTGGTCGCCGAGGAGCCGCTGAGCTGCGTCGTGCGCGGCTGCGGCATGGCGCTGGAGCGCATGGAGCGGCTCGGGTCCATCTTCACCTCCGAATGATCCGCGCGCCCCGCCTGGTCGGCCCGCGGCGGCGCGCCCGGGTGCCGGGCCCGGGTCGCCCTGTGCCACGGCCGGCTGCCGGTGCCCGACGATGACGCTGGGTACGCTCGACCGCACGCCGCCGCCCTTCTTCCGCCAGGGCGCGTCGGCGCGCACGCAGCTCGTCGTCAGCGCCGCGCTGGCGCTGTTCCTGATGGTCGCCGACACCCGCTTCACGCTGGTGACGCCGCTGCGAGCCGGGCTCGCCACGGCGCTGCTGCCGGTGCAGCGCGCGCTCGTCTGGCCGTTCGAGGCTGCGGCGACCGCGGGCGACTACCTGCGCGGGCTGCAGGACGCGCGCGCCGCCGAGCAGGATGCGCACGCGCAGCTCGCGGCGCTGGCGCTGCAGGCGCGGCGCGCCGAGTCCCTGGCCGAGGAGAACGCCGCGCTGCGACGGCTGCTGGCGCTGGGACCCGCCCTGCCGGCGCGGCAGACCGCGGCGCAGGTGCTCTACGAGGCGCGCGACGCCTACTCGCAGCGGCTGGTCGTCGACCGCGGCGCGACGCACGGCGTGCAGCCGGCGTCGGCCGCGCTGACCGCCGACGGCGTGCTCGGCCAGGTCACGCGGCTGTACCCCTGGTCGTCCGAGCTGACCCTGCTGACCGACGCCGATTCGCGGGTGCCGGTCGTCAATGCACGCACCGGGCTGCGTGCGGTCGCCTACGGGGGCGCGGGCGTGGGGGGCGGCGGCCTGCTCGAGCTGCGTTTCCTGGCGGCCGACGCCGACGTCGTGCCCGGCGATGCCTGGCTGACGAACGGGCTGGACGGCGTCTACCCGGCGGGCTGGCCGGTCGGCACCGCGGCCGAGGTCCAGCGCCGGCGCGACAGCGGCTTCACGCGTGTGCTGCTGACACCGGCGACGACCGGCGAGGGCGTGCGCCACCTGCTGCTGCTGGCACCGGCGGCGCCGGCGCCGACCGCCGACGGCGCGACCGGTGCGCCACAGCCCCCCCGGCAGGGCCCGCGGCCATGATCCTGCGACCGGGCGACCCGCTGCTGCTGCCGGCGCGGCCGCTTTTCATCGCGTTCAGCCTGCTGGCCGTGCTGGCGCTGAGCCTGCTGCCGCTGCCGCGCCACCCGGCGTGGCCGGACCTGCTCGCGCTGGTGCTGGTCTTCTGGGGCGTGCACCAGCCGCGGCGCGTCGGCATCGCGGTCGCGTTCGCGTTCGGCCTGGTGATCGACGTCCACCAGGGTGCGGTGCTCGGCCAGCATGCACTGGCGTACTCGCTGCTGAGCTTCGGCGCGGTGACGATCCACCGTCGCGTGCTGTGGTTCGGGCTGGCGGCGCAGGTGCTGCACGTGCTGCCGCTGTTCGTCCTCGCGCAGCTCGCCACCGTGCTGGTGCGGCTGGCGGTCGGCGGCAGCTACCCGGGCTGGGCGCTGTGGCTGGCGCCGCTGGCGCAGGCCGCGCTGTGGCCGCTGGCGCACATGCTGTTGCTGGCGCCGCAGCGCCGGCCGCCGGATCCGGACCAGAATCGCCCGTTGTGAGCGCGCCCATGCCGACGGGGGACCCGCGATGACGGAACTGCGCGACGTCGAGACCGAACTCGACCGCCTGCGCACGCGGCTCGTCGTCGCCGCGCTCGCGGTGCTGCTGGGTTTCGGGCTGATCGCGGCCCGCCTGGCGTGGCTGCAGGTCGTTCGCCACGACGAGCTCGCCACGCGCGCCGAGGCCAACCGCATCGCCGTGCTGCCGCTGCCGCCGGACCGCGGGTTCGTCGTCGACCGCCACGGCGTCGTGCTGGCGACCAACGACGCCGCGACGACGCTGGAGCTGACGCCGTCGGCGATCGGCGGCGCGCGCGAGCTGGACGCGCTGATCGACACCCTGGCCGAGGTCGTGACGATCACGCCCGGCGACCGGCGGCGCTTCAGGCGCTGGATGGACGAGGGCAAGCGGCTGGACGGCATCCCGCTGCGCACGCGGCTGGACGACGCCGAGGCGGCGCGGGTGGCGGTGCAGCGCTGGAGGCTGCCCGGCGTCGACGTCCAGGCCAGGCTGCTGCGCCACTACCCGCTGGGGGCGACCGCGGGCCACCTGGTCGGCTACATCGGCCGCATCAACGAGGCCGAGAAGAAGGCGCTGGAGGAAGGCCCCGGGGACGTGCTGGCCAACTACCGTGGCACGCAGGTGATCGGCAAGCTCGGCATCGAGCAGCACTACGAGGACGCGCTGCATGGCGAGACCGGCTTCGCCGAGGTCGAGCAGACCGCCGGCGGGCGCGCGGTACGCGAGCTGCGCAGCCAGCCGCCGCGGCGCGGCGACTCGCTGGAGCTGACGGTGGACGCCAAGCTGCAGGCGCTGGTCGAGCGCCTGTTCGGCGACCGGCGCGGCGCGCTGGTGGCGATCGACCCGCGCAACGGCGAGGTGCTGGCGCTGGTCAGCATGCCCGGCTTCGACCCCAACCTGTTCGTCGACGGCATCGATGCCGAGAGCTGGCGCGAGCTCAACGACAGCATCGACCGCCCGCTGCTCAACCGCGCGCTGCGCGGCACCTACCCGCCGGGGTCGACCTTCAAGCCCTTCATGGCGATCGCCGCGCTGACGACGGGCAAGCGACGCGCCGACACCGTCGTCGACGACCACGGCCGCTTCGTCTTCGGCGACCGCGTGTTCCGCAACCACGGCGAGCACGCGCTCGGGCCGACCGACCTGCGACGCAGCATCGTCAAGTCGAGCAACGTCTACTACTACTCGCTGGCCGCCGAGATGGGGGTGGACCTGATCCACGACCAGCTCGCACCGTTCGGCTTCGGCCAGCGCACCGGTATCGACCTTCCGGGCGAGCTGACCGGCGTGCTGCCGTCCACGCGCTGGAAGCGCGAGACCTTCAAGACGCCCGAGCAGCAGCGCTGGTACCCGGGCGAGACGATCTCGCTGGGCATCGGCCAGGGCTACAACCACTTCACGATGCTGCAGCTCGCGCGGGCCACGGCGGTGCTCGGCGCCGGCGGCCAGCGCCACGTGCCGCACCTGGTGCGCGCGATCGTCGCGGCCGACGGCAGCCGGCGCGAGCCGCCGCGCGAGGTGCTGGCGCCGCTGCCGCTGGCGCCCGGGCACGTCCGCGCCGTGCTCGACGCGATGGAGGGCGTGACGATCGAGGGCACCTCGGCGCGCGTCTTCGCCGGCGCGCCCTACCGCAGCGGCGGCAAGACCGGCACCGCGCAGGCGGTGGCGATCCGCGCCGGCGCGCGCTACGACGCCGCCAAGCTCGCCGAGCACCAGCGCGACCACAGCCTGTACATCGCGCTGGCGCCGATCGAGGCACCGCGGGTGGCGGTCGCGGCGATCGTCGAGAACGCCGGCTTCGGCGCCGTCGCCGCCGCGCCCATCGTGCGGCGCGCGCTCGACTACCTGCTGCTCGGCCAGATCCCGAGCGAGGACGACATCGTGCTGACGCAGCAGGGGCGAACGGCCGCGCCGGTCGGCACGCCGCGGCGCGCCGACGAGGTGCCGATCGAGGCGCTGATCGGCCTGCCGGGCGCGATCGCGGCCGGTGCCGCCGCCCCGGCTGGCGAGTGAGAGGTCAGCGGTGAGCGCGGTGTTCGAGCAACCCTCGCCGTGGCGGCGCGCGCTGCGGCTGTTCCAGGGCTTCGACGGCCCGCTGATGCTGGCGGTGGCGCTGCTGGCGGCGATCGGGCTGCTCGTCATGTACTCGGCCGGGCACGACCATGGCAGCCGCTTCGAGGGCCACGCGCGCAACATGCTGATCGCGCTGGCGGTGCTGTTCGTCGTCGCGCAGGTGCCGCCGCAGCGGATGATGCAGCTCGCGCTGCCGCTGTACGCGCTCGGCGTCGCGCTGCTGGTGGCCACCGCGCTGTTCGGCGTCACGAAGAAGGGCGCGACGCGCTGGCTCGACATCGGCGTCGTCGTCCAGCCGTCGGAGATCATGAAGATCGCGCTGCCGCTGATGCTCGCGTGGTGGTTCCAGAAGCGCGAGGGGCAGTTGCGGATCGTCGACTTCGCGGTCGCCGGGCTCATCTTCGCCGTGCCGCTGCTGCTGGTCCTCGAGCAGCCCGATCTCGGCACCAGCATTTTGGTCGGTGCGGCCGGGCTGTACGTGATCTTCTTCGCCGGGTTGTCGTGGCGTCTGATCGTGCCGGTGGCGGTGCTGGCGGTGCTGGGCCTGGGCGCCATCGTCGTCGCCGGCGACGCGATCTGTGCCGACGGCGTGCAGTGGCCGCTGCTGCGCGAGTACCAGCGCACGCGCGTGTGCACGCTGCTGGACCCGACGCGCGACCCTCTGGGCGCGGGCTTCCACGTGTTGCAGGGGCAGATCGCGATCGGCTCCGGCGGCCTGGCGGGCAAGGGCTTCATGCAGGGCACGCAGACGCACCTGGAGTTCATCCCCGAGCGCACGACCGACTTCGTGTTCGCCGCGCTGGCCGAGGAGTTCGGGCTGCTGGGCGTGCTCGCGCTGCTGGCGGCGCTGGCGTTCCTGATCCTGCGCGGGCTGTGGATCGCGGCGATCGGACCGACGCTGTTCGCGCGCCTGCTGGCCGGCGCGCTGACGCTCAACGTCTTCACCTACGCCTTCGTCAACATGGGCATGGTCAGCGGCATGCTGCCGGTCGTCGGCGTGCCGCTGCCCTTCGTCAGCTACGGTGGCACCGCGATGGTCACGCTCGGGCTGGCACTCGGGGTGCTGATGTCGGTGGCGCGCGCGCGGCGGCTGATGCCGAGTTGAAGCGCCGCGACCGCGGCCGTGGGCGGCGCGCGCCCGGCCGTCAGGCCTCGGCGTCGGGCCCCTGCGTCTCGGTCTGGGGCTGGAGCGGAAATCGCAGCGTGAACAGCGCGCCCGGGGAGGGCTCGCCGCGCGCGCGTGCAGCGGGCTGCGCATCGTCGACCGTCAGCGCGGCCCCGTGCTGGGACGCGATCTCGCGCACGATCGACAGCCCCAGCCCACTGCCGTCGACCTCGGTGCCCAGCGCGCGGTAGAAGGGCCTGAAGACCGACTCGCGCTCGGCCGGCGGGATGCCGGGGCCGTTGTCCTCGACCTGCAGCACCAGCACCTGGCCGAACGGGTCGGTCGTGACGCGGGCGGTGACGGTGCCGCCGGCCGGCGTGTAGCGCAGCGCGTTGTCGACCAGGTTGCGCACCGCCTCGCGCAGCAGCACCGGCTGGCCGCGCAGCATCGCGCCGCGCTCGGGGCCCTCGTAGCCGAGGTCGATACGCTTGTCCAGCGCGAGCGGGACGAAGTCGCGCACCGTGTCGACGGTCAGCTCGGCGAGGTCGACGTCGTCGGCGCGCACCGCCGCAGCGTCGCGGTTCTCGGCGCGCGCCATCGCCAGCAGCTGGTTGACCATGTGCGCCGAGCGCTGGCTCGACAGCGCGATCTGCTGCAGCGCGTGCTTGAGCGTGAGCGCGTCGCCCTCGCCGCGGTCGATCTGGCGCTCGGCCAGCTCGGCCTGCATGCGCAGCCCGGCCAGCGGGGTCTTCAGCTGGTGCGCGGCGTCGGCGAGGAACTGCCGCTGGGTCGTCATCGAGCGGTCCAGCCGCTGCAGCAGGTCGTTGATCGCCGCCACCAGCGGCGCCACCTCGTCGGGCACGTCGCGCTCGGCGATCGGGCTCAGGTCCGTGCTCTCGCGCCGGCGGATCCGCTGCTGCAGGTCCGACAGCGGGCGGATGCCGCGCGACAGCGCCAGCCACACCAGCACGACGGCGATCGGCAGGATCACGAACTGCGGCAGGATCACGCCCTTGACGATCTCGGTGGCCAGCCGGCTGCGCTTGTCCAGCGTCGCGGCCACCTGCACGAGCGACGCGTGGTGCGGCTCGATGCCCGGCGGCGCGACGACCCAGCGGTAGGCCACGCGCACCGGCAGGCCCTTGACCTCGTCGTCGCGGAACCGCACGTCGCTGGCGGGCACGGTCTCGACGGGCGGCACAGGCAGGTCCGTGTCGCCGGCGAGCAACTCGCCGCGCACGCCCAGCACCTGGTAGAAGACCTGCTCCTCCTCGTCGGTGCGCAGCAGCGCCACCGCCGCCTCGGGCAGCGCGACGTCGACGCGCGGCAATCGCCCCGGTACCGCCGGCGCCAGCACCGTCACCTGACGCGACAGCGCGCGCGCGACGTCGCCGAGCTCACGGTCGTACGGCCGGTTGGCGATCCCCTGCGCGACGACCCAGGTCACCGCCACGCTCATCGGCCACAGCAGCAGCAGCGGGGCGAGCATCCAGTCCAGGATCTCGCCGAACAGCGAGCGCTGCTCGGTGCGGCGCTTCATGCCCGCGACGACCCGCGTTCCGCGCTGCGTCAGCCCGGGATCTTCTCGAGGCAGTAGCCCAGCCCGCGCACCGTCGCGATGCGCACCGGGCCGTGCTCGATCTTCTTGCGCAGGCGGTGGATGTAGACCTCGATCGCGTTGTTGCTGACCTCCTCGCCCCACTCGCAAAGCCGCTCGACGAGCTGGTCCTTGCTGACCAGCCGACCCGAGCGCTGCAGCAGCACCTCGAGCAGCGACAGCTCGCGCGCCGACAGCTCGAGCATCTGGTCGTTGAGGTAGGCGACGCGGCCGTTGGCGTCGAAGGCCAGCGGGCCGTGGCGGATGATCGCCGACGCGCTGCCCAGGCCGCGGCGCGTCAGCGCGCGAACCCGCGCCTCGAGCTCCTGCAGCGCGAAGGGCTTGGCCATGTAGTCGTCGGCGCCGAGGTCCAGCCCCTTGACGCGCTGCTCGACGCTGTCGGCCGCGGTCAGGATCAGCACCGGCACCGCCGAGCCGCGGGCGCGCAGCTTGCGCAGGACCTCGAATCCGTGCAGCCGGGGCAGCCCGAGGTCCAGGATCACGAGGTCGAACTCGTGCGAAGCCAGCGCCGCGTCGGCCTCCGACCCGCTGGCGACGCGGTCGACCGCGTAACCCGACGACCGCAGCGAGCGCAGCAGCCCGTCGGCGAGCACCTGGTCGTCTTCGGCGATGAGGATGCGCATGGCGGTCTCCTGGGGTGGCCTGGTCGGCCATGGGGGCCGGGCGCGGCCAAGGAATCCGGCCGTGGACGGTCCGGGACCATTCTAGGAGGCTGTCGGGCCCGGGAAGGCCGTCCGTTCGGCGGGCAGGAGGCCCCGCGCGGGCCCCCGCCCAGGGGCCCTTGCACGAGGGGTGCAAATCCCCCCTCGTGCCACTGTACGAACATCCAGCTTCTGCGATAATGGCGTCACCTACGGAGGACACCATGGACGCACCCGTCAAAGCGCTCAATACCGAACGTGCCAAGGCCTTGCAGGCCGCGCTGGCGCAGATCGAGAAGCAGTTCGGCAAGGGCACCATCATGCGCCTGGGCGACGGCGAGGCGGTCGAGGATATCCAGGTCGTCTCCACCGGCTCGCTCGGGCTGGACGTCGCGCTCGGGGTCGGCGGCCTGCCACGCGGGCGCGTGATCGAGATCTACGGCCCCGAGTCCTCGGGCAAGACGACGCTGACGCTGCAGGTCATCGCCGAGATGCAGAAGCTCGCCGGCACCTGCGCCTTCATCGACGCCGAGCACGCGCTGGACGCGCAGTACGCGCAGAAGCTCGGCGTCGACCTGCAGGAGCTGCTGATCAGCCAGCCCGACACCGGCGAGCAGGCGCTCGAGATCGTCGACGCGCTGGTGCGATCGGGTTCGGTCGACCTCATCGTCGTCGATTCGGTCGCCGCGCTCACGCCCAAGGCGGAGCTCGAGGGCGAGATGGGCGACAGCCTGCCGGGCCTGCAGGCGCGGCTGATGAGCCAGGCGCTGCGCAAGCTGACCGCGACCATCAAGAAGAGCAACTGCATGGTCATCTTCATCAACCAGATCCGGATGAAGATCGGCGTCATGTTCGGCAGCCCCGAGACGACCACCGGCGGCAATGCGCTGAAGTTCTACGCCAGCGTGCGGCTGGACATCCGCCGCACCGGCAGCCTCAAGAAGGGCGACGAGGTCATCGGCAACGAGACCAAGGTCAAGGTCGTCAAGAACAAGGTCGCGCCGCCGTTCAAGTCGGCCGAGTTCGACATCCTGTACGGCGAGGGCATCAGCCGCGAGGGCGAGATCATCGACATGGGCGTGGCCGCGCGCATCGTCGACAAGTCCGGCGCCTGGTACGCCTACAACGGCGAGAAGATCGGCCAGGGGCGCGACAACGCGCGCGAATTCCTGCGCGAGAACCCCGACCTGGCGCGCGAGATCGAGAACAAGGTGCGCGAGTCGCTGGGCATCCGCGCGCTCGCCCCCGCCGCCGCGGCGGCCTCCGAGTAGCGCCGAACGGGCGCAGCCGCGGGCGCCTGGCGCCCGCGGTGGCCCCCGTCGGCAGCCCCTGGCTTGCGCGATGAAACCCGCCGGCCCGTCGCTCGAGGCGCGCGCGCTGCGCTACCTGGCGCGGCGCGAGCATTCGCGCGCCGAGCTCGCGCGCAAGCTCGCGCGCCACGCCGAGGACACGCCCGACGCGCCGGCGGCGCAGCAAGTCGATGCGGTGCTGGATGCGCTCGCCGCGGCCGGGCTGCTGAGCGACCGCCGCGCCGCCGAGGCGTTGGTCGGCGCCAAGGCGCCGCGCCTGGGGCAGATGCGGCTGCGCCAGCTGCTGCGCGAGCGCGGCGTGCCCGACGACGAGGCGGCCGCCGCGCTCGAGTCGGTGCGTGGCGACGAGCTGGCGCGCGCCCAGGTGGTCTGGCAACGCCGCTTCGGCGCCGTTGCCGACGACGCCGCCGGCCGCGCGCGCCAGGCGCGCTTCCTCGCCGGGCGCGGCTTCGACGCCGAGGTCGTTCGCCGCGTGGTGCGCGGGCTCGGCGACGCGGGCTGAGAGCCCTTGAACCATTCCGCCCCGGCAGCCGTCGCCCCGGGGGGGGGGGCCGGGCGCGCGATACCCGGCCCCGCATCCTGCCGCGGGCGTCGTCGTCCGGCATCGCCGGGCGGCCGGCCGGCCGGCCCTCGCCTGCCGCCCCGCTGTAAGGTGTTGTTGCGGTGCCGCATGCTAAATTCTCGCGACGTCGGCCCCGGGAGCGTCACGCGCTCCGGGCCTTCCCCAGTCCGCCGCGACGCCTCGCGTCGCCTGCCCGATGCCGCTTCCCCGCAGCCAGGCCTCGCGCCAGCTTCGCCACCACCGCCAGATCGACATCCAGGTCTACGCCCGTGACGACGGGCTGTGGGAAGTCGACGCGCGCATCAGCGACGTCAAGACGCGCGACGCCCACCTGGCCGGCGGCGTGCGTCCGGCCGGCAAGCCGATCCACGACATGCTGCTGCGGCTGGTCGTCGACCGCACGCTGACAATCGTCGACAGCGGTGCCGAGTCGATGCGCGTGCCCTACGTCGGCCAGTGCGAGAACCACGGGGACGTCTACGGCCGGCTGGCCGGGCTCAACCTGCTGCGCGGATTTCGCCAGGCGCTGCGCGAGCGCGTCGGCGGCGCGCTGGGCTGCACCCACATCACCGAACTGGCGCAGACGCTGCCGACCGCGGTCGTGCAGGCCTTTGCCGGCGAGGTCATCGACACCCGCGGCCTCGGCGACGAGCGGCCGTTCCAGATCGACCGCTGCCACGCGCTGCGCAGCGACGGCGAGGCGGTGCGCGCGCACTACCCGCGCTGGTACCGTGCGCCGTCCAAGCCCGCCGCCGGTCCGCACGCCGGCGAGGCGTCGGCACCCGGCCCGCGCCAGCCGGCCCAGGATGCCGGCACGGGCCGGCCGGCCCGCGATCCCGACCCGGGCCGCTCGGCCCGCGTCCCCCACCCGGGCCCAGCGGCCCGCGATCCCGCCTGACCCGCCCCCCGCGAGGAGCCCATGAAGATCCACGAATACCAGGCCAAGGAACTGCTGCACGCGCACGGCGTGCCGGTGCCGCGCGGCTACCCCGCCTTCACCGTGCGCGAGGCCGAGGAGGCGGCGCAGAAGCTCGGCGGCAGCGTCTGGGTCGTCAAGGCACAGATCCACGCCGGCGGGCGCGGCAAGGGCGGCGGCGTCAAGCTCGCGCGCTCGCTCGACGAGGTGCGCGCGCTGGCCGGCCAGATCCTGGGCATGCAGCTCGTCACCCACCAGACCGGGGCACAGGGGCAGAAGGTGCGCCGGCTGCTGGTCGAGGAAGGCGCCGACATCGAGAAGGAGTACTACGTCGCGGCGCTGACCGACCGTGCGACGCAGAAGGTCGCGCTGATGGCCAGCTCCGAAGGCGGCATGGATATCGAGGAGGTCGCGCACAAGACCCCCGAGAAGATCATCAAGGTCTTCGTCGACCCGCTCGTCGGGCTGACCGACGCCCAGGCCACCGAGCTCGCGCGCGGCATCGGCGTGCCCGAGGCGAGCCAGGCGCAGGCAGTGGACGTGTTCAAGAAGCTGTACGCCTGCTACATGGCCACCGACGCCAGCCTGGCCGAGATCAACCCGCTGATCCTGGAAGGCCACGGCGGCATCAAGGCGCTGGACGCCAAGTTCAACTTCGACAGCAACGCCCTGTTCCGCCACCCGGAGATCGTCGCCTACCGCGACCTCGACGAGGAGGACCCGGCCGAGGTCGAGGCCAGCCGCTACGACCTGAGCTACATCAGCCTGGACGGCAATATCGGCTGCCTGGTCAACGGCGCCGGACTCGCGATGGCGACCATGGACACGATCAAGCTGTTCGGCGGCGAGCCGGCCAACTTCCTCGACGTCGGCGGCGGGGCCAGCGCCGAGAAGGTCACCGAGGCGTTCAAGATCATGCTCAAGAACCCGAACGTCAAGGGCATCCTGGTCAACATCTTCGGCGGCATCATGCGCTGCGACACCATCGCCGAGGGCGTGATCGCCGCGTGCAAGGCGGTCAACCTGAAGGTGCCGCTGGTGGTGCGCATGAAGGGCACGAACGAGGATATCGGCAAGAAGATGCTGGCCGGCTCGGGGCTGCCGATCATCAGCGCCGACACCATGGCCGAGGCCGCGACCCAGATCGTCGCCGCCGTCCAGTGACGCCCCGCGAGGACCCGCAATGAGCATCCTGATCGACAAGACCACCCGCGTCATCACGCAGGGCATCACCGGCAAGACCGGGCAGTTCCACACCCGCATGTGCCGCGACTACGCCAACGGCCGCGAATGCTTCGTCGCCGGCGTCAACCCGAAGAAGGCGGGCGAGGACTTCGAGGGCATCCCGATCCACGCCAGCGTGGCCGACGCCAAGGCCGCCACCGGGGCCACGGTCAGCGTCGTCTACGTCCCGCCTGCGGGGGCGGCGGCGGCGATCTGGGAGGCGGTGCAGGCGGACCTGGACCTCGTCATCTGCATCACCGAGGGCATTCCGATCAAGGACATGCTCGAGGTGCGCAACCGGATGAAGGCCAAGGAGGCCGCGGGCGGCAAGCGCACGCTGCTGCTGGGCCCCAACTGCCCGGGCACGATCACGCCCGACGAGATCAAGATCGGCATCATGCCCGGGCACATCCACAAGAAGGGCCGCGTCGGCGTGGTCAGCCGCTCCGGGACGCTGACCTACGAGGCGGTGGCGCAGCTGACCGAGCTCGGCATCGGCCAGAGCTCGGCGGTCGGCATCGGCGGTGACCCGATCAACGGCCTGAAGCACCTGGACGTCATGCAGCTGTTCAACGACGACCCCGAGACCGACGCCGTCATCATGATCGGCGAGATCGGCGGCCCGGACGAGGCCGACGCCGCGCGCTGGTGCAAGGCCAACATGCGCAAGCCCGTGGTCGGCTTCATCGCCGGCGTCACCGCGCCGCCGGGCAAGCGCATGGGACACGCCGGCGCGCTGATCTCCGGCGGCGCCGACACCGCCGACGCCAAGCTCGCGATCATGGAGGAGTGCGGCTTCAAGGTCACGCGCAACCCCTCGGAGATGGGCAAGCTGCTGAAGTCGCTGCTGTAGCCCGCGCGGGCGGCCTCCGCCCGGAACGGTCGGCCCGAACGCCGCAGCCTACACTGCGGCGTTCGAATTTCCGGGCACGGCAGCCCTGTGCCCGACCGCCCTCCCCGTCGCATGCAAGAGTTCCTCACCCCCGCGTTCTGGGTCGCCGTCGGTCAGATCATCATGATCGACATCCTGCTGGGTGGCGACAACGCGGTCGTCATCGCGCTGGCCTGCCGCAAGCTGCCGGCGGCGCAGCGCACCGCCGGCATCCTGTGGGGCACCGCCGGCGCGATCGCGCTGCGCGTGGTGCTGATCTTCTTCGCGCTCGCGCTGCTGGCGATCCCCTTCCTCAAGATCGTCGGCGCCGCGTTGCTGGTGTGGATCGGCATCAAGCTGCTCGCCCCCGAGGACGAGGAAGGCCACGGCGAGGTGCACGCCAGCGACAAGCTGTGGGCGGCGGTCAAGACGGTCATCGTCGCCGACCTCGTGATGAGCATCGACAACGTGATCGCGATCGCCGGCGCCGCGCAGGGCGCGGGGCAGGGCCACCAGATGCCGCTCGTGATCTTCGGCCTGCTGGTCAGCATCCCGATCATCGTCTGGGGCAGCCAGTTCGTGATCAAGCTGATGGACCGCTTCCCGGTCGTCATCGTCGCCGGCGGCATGCTGCTGGGCTGGATCGCCGGCACGATGGCCGTCAGCGACCCCGCGCTGGCCGACCCCGCGGCCTGGACCTGGGTGCCCAAGCTGCCGCAGAGCGAGCTCGTCAAGTACGCGGCCGGCATCGCCGGGGCGCTGCTCGTGCTCGCGTGGGGCAAGTGGGTCGCTGGGCGCGCCGGCGCGGCCGACGCCTCCACCTGAGCCGCGTCCGGGCGACGCCGCGTTCGCGCGCATGGTCCCGATGGCTGCCACCGAGCTGGCCCCGGGCCGTCACTTCGCCGGCCTGCGCATCGAGCGGCTGATCGGCCGCGGCGCGAACGGCGCGGTCTACGCCGTCACCGACCCGGCCGCCGGCGAGGGCCCGCAGGCCTGGCGCGCGCTCAAGCTGCTCGCGCCGCAGGGCGGCGACGCCGGCGACGACGCGGCGGCGGAGGCGGCCGAGGCCGCCGATCGCCTCGCGCGCGAGGCCGCGACGCTGCAGCGGCTCGTCCACCCCGGGATCGTCCGCGTGCACCGCGCTGGCGGCACGCAGGGCCGCCCCTGGCTGCTGATGGAGCTGCTCGGCGGCGTCGACCTGACGCGCTACACGCGCCCGGCTCGGCTGCTGCCCGAGCCCGTCGTCGCGCGCATCGGCGAGCGCCTCGCGCGCGCGCTGGCGCACGCGCACGCGCGCGGCGTCGTCCACCGTGACCTCAAGCCGGCCAACGTCGTCGTCGACTGGGCCGCCGATCGCATCGTGCTGACCGACTTCGGGCTGGCCGCCGTCGCCGGTGCCGAGCGAACCCGAACCGGCCTGGTCCTCGGCAGCCCCGCGTTCATGGCACCCGAGCTGCTCGCCGGCGCGCCGCCCGACGCGCAGACCGACCTGTACGCACTCGGCGTGCTGCTGTACCAGCTGCTGACCGGCGAGCTGCCGTTCGACGCCCCGGCGCTGGGCGAGCTGCTGCGCCGCATCGCCGCCGACCCCGCGCCCGACCCGGGGGCACGCAGCCCCGGCGTGCCGGCTCGGCTGGCGGGGCTGGTGCGCGGGCTGCTGGCCAAGTCGCCGTCCGCGCGGCCGCCGCACGCGCTGGCGGTGGCCGACACCCTGGCGGCGCTGCGGTCGGGCGACGCGCCGGCGGCGCGCGGCGACGCCTCGACGGCGTAGACCGTGGCCGCGCGCGCGGTGCAAAGTCACGCCGCGCGCTCGCGCACGCGACCTCGCGCGAACGCGGGGCCGCCTCGCGCCCGCGCGGGCCGGGATCCGATGCACAATTTCCGACCCACCCTGCGCCGGCGCGCCGCCACCCGCTTCCATCGTGCCCCAGACGCTCGAGTTCGATGCCGCCGTCGACACCGGCCGCGCGCGCAGCAACAACGAGGACGCGGTCGCCTTCGACGCCGACGCCGCGCTCGCCGTGCTTGCCGACGGCATGGGCGGCTACAACGCCGGCGAAGTCGCCAGCCAGATGGCGACCTCGTTCGTCTGCGGCGAGCTCGGGCGCTGGCTGCGTGAGTCCGCCGCGGACGCGACCGACCACGAGGTGCGCCGCGCGATGGACATCTGCGTCGACAACGCCAACCGCGCGATCTTCAACGCCGCCAACTCGAACCCGCAGTACGCCGGCATGGGCACGACGCTGGTGGTGGCGGTCTTCCGCCCGGGGCATCTGCTGGTCGGCCACATCGGCGACTCGCGCGCCTACCGGCTGCGCGGCGGGCGGCTGCAGCAGCTCACGCGTGACCACTCGCTGCTGCAGGAGCAGCTCGACGCCGGGCTGATCACCCCCGAGCAGGCGATCTTCTCGTCCAACCGCAACCTCGTCACGCGCGCGGTCGGCGTCGAGGACACGGTCTTGCTGGAGACCCACGAGCACGAGTTGCATCCCGGCGACTGCTACCTGCTGTGCTCGGACGGGCTGTCGGACATGCTCGACGACGATGCGATCGCGCAGCTGATGCGCGCGAACGCGTCGCTCGCCGGCGCCAGCCGCGCGCTGATCGACGCCGCCAACAATGCCGGTGGCAAGGATAATATTTCCGTCGTGCTGGTCCGCGCCGGCGGCGCGGACGCGGCAGCTCAAGGCCGATCCTGGTGGCCGTTCCGACGCTGATGAGCACCTCCCTGCCGCCGTGCGATGCTGCGCGGCGCGTGCCGGGGTGAATGGAGAAGACAAACATGGGCAAGCTGGTTGTGTCGCTCGACGGCGTGGTCATCAAGGAAGTCCAGATCACGAAGGACAAGACCACGCTCGGCCGCCGTCCCTACAACGACATCGTGATCGACAACCTCGCGGTCAGCGGCGAGCACGCGGTGCTGCAGATGGTCGGCGCCGATGTCTTCATCGAGGACCTCAACAGCACCAACGGGACCTACATCAACGGCCGCGCGATCAAGAAGCAGCTGCTCACGCACAACGACACGGTCGAGGTCGGCAAGTACAAGATCAAGTACCTGGTCGACGACGGGGCCGACTACGAGAGGACGATGATCATGCGCCCGGCCGGCGCCGCGTCGCCGGCGGCATCGAGCCGGCCGATGGGACTCGGCGGCACCGGCGTCACGCAGGCCGGCGGGCTCACCGGAAGCACGATGGCGTCGATCAAGGTGCTCAACGGCGCCGCCGCCGGGCGTGAGGTCGCGCTGACCAAGGTCGTGACCACGGTCGGCAAGCCCGGCGTGCAGGTGGCGTCGATCACGCGCCGCCCAGGCGGCTACGCCTTTGCCCATGTCGAGGGGCCGACGCGACCGAGCGTCAACGGCGTGCCGCTGACCTCCGACTCGATCCCGCTGCGCAACGGCGACGTGATCGAGCTCGCCGGCACGCAGATGCAGTTCATCCACAGCTGAGCGAGCGGCATCCCCACGGCGGGGGCGCGCGCGTGACGCGCGTCACGCGTGACCGCGCGCCTGCGGGAAGGTCTGGCTGACGCGCGCGGCGGCGCGGCCCACAATGACCGAGTCCCTCCCCGCAAGCCGCCCGCGCGCGTCATGCAGATCCGTGTCCTCGGTTGTGCCGGCTCGATCGCCGCCGGCAACCGCACCACCTCGTTCCTCGTCGGCCGCGAGCTGCTCGTCGACGCCGGCACCGGGGTCGGCGACCTGCGGCTGGACGAGATGGCGGCGATCGACCACATCCTCGTCAGCCACTCGCACCTGGACCATGTGCTGGCGATCGGGTTGCTGGCCGACAGCGTCACGCGGATGCGGCGCAGCGCCGGGCGCCCGCCGGTGCTGGTGCACGCGCTGCCGCCGACGATCGAGGCGCTGCGCACGCACATCTTCAACGGCGTCATCTGGCCCGACTTCACGCGCCTGCCCAGCGCCGACGCGCCGGTGCTCGCGTTCCGCCCGATCGCCGTCGGGCAGAGTCTCGAGCTGGCCGGCCGGCGGGTCGAGGTGCTGCCGGCGATGCACACCGTCCCTGCGTGCGGCTTCGCCGTCTTCGACGCCCAGGGCGGGGCCTGGGTCTACAGCGGCGACACCGGCCCCAACCCGGCGCTGTGGCAGCGGCTGGCCGGGATGCGCGTTCGCATGCTGATCGTCGAGACCGCATTCCGCGACGAGGAGCGCGAACTGGCGCGCATCAGCGGCCACCTCCACCCGCAGCGGCTGTGCGAGGAGCTCAGCGCCCTGACGCAGCCGGCCGAGATCTACGTGACCCACTGCAAGCCCGGCGAGCTCGATGGCGTGATGACCCAGATCGCTGCGCAAGGCGGCACGCACCGCGTGCACGCGCTGGTGTCGGGGCAGGTTCTGACGCTGGACGAGCGCGCGCCGCTGGAGCTGCAGCCTTGACGTCCGACCGCCCATCCAGGCCGTCGCCCGCGCTCGACGCACTCGAGTTCGAGCTCACCGACCTCGACGAGGCGCGCCGCGCGCTGGACGAGTTGCCGCCGGGAGTCGGCACCGCGCAGGCGGGCAGTCCCGGCTACTGGAAGGGGCGCCGGCGACCTCCGCAGCCGACCGACCGCGCGCTCACCGGTGCAGCGATCGAATGGATGCTCGGCCTGCGCGAGGACCTGCGACCGCGCGAGCTGTGCGAGCGCTTCCCGCGACTGGCCAACGCGCTGGCCACCGCCTGGGCCGACGCGGCGCAGCGCCAGCAGGCGCTGGAGAAGCTGGTCAACGACGAACGCGGTCAGCGCAGCGGCTTTCCGCATGCGGTGCGCATGGAGCTGGAGCTGCTGTATGGCGTCGTGCTGGCGGGGCACGACGGCCGTGCCTGCTGAGCCGCTGCCTGAAGCCTGAGGCGCCGGCTGCAGGCTGGCGACCGCCTGAAGGTTCCTCGCCACGGGCAGCCGCCCGTGAGGCCTGCGAACTCGGCGCGCGCGCCGTCGCGGCTCAGGGCTCGATCCGGATGCCCAACTTCAACCTGGACAGGCGTTGCGCGACCTTGCCGCCCTCGATCGGACCGCGTGCTGCGACGAGCTCGACCCCGTCGAGGTGGCGTAGCGCCGCTGCCGTCTGTGCGATCGCGTTGCGGCTCGGGTCTTCGCTTACGGTGGGCGACGCGCCGACGAACTCGACCATGTGAGACTCGTCGAAGGCGGCCGGGCAAGGGCGCGGCGCGCTGGCCGGTGCCATCGATGCGGGGTATCGTCCGCGCACCGTCCACCGAGGGAGACCCGCCGATGAAGACCCGCGCCGCCGTCGCCTGGCAGGCAGGCCAGCCGCTGACGATCGAGACCGTCGACCTGGAAGGCCCGCGCGCCGGCGAGGTGCTGGTCGAGGTCAAGGCCACCGGCATCTGCCACACCGACTGGTACACGCTGTCCGGCGCCGACCCGGAGGGGCTGTTCCCCGCCATCCTCGGCCACGAGGGCGCCGGTGTGGTGATGGAGGTCGGCGCCGGCGTCAGCAGCCTGAAGCCGGGCGACCACGTGATTCCGCTCTACACCCCCGAATGCCGGCAGTGCAAGTTCTGCCTCAGCCGCAAGACCAACCTGTGCCAGGCGATCCGCGCCACGCAGGGCCGCGGGCTGATGCCCGACGGCACGTCGCGCTTCAGCCTGGGCGGCAAGCCGATCCTGCACTACATGGGCACCAGCACCTTTGCCCAGCACATCGTCGTGCCCGAGATCGCGCTGGCGAAGATCCGCGACGACGCGCCGTTCGACATCGTCTGCTACATCGGCTGCGGCGTGACGACCGGCCTCGGCGCGGTGCTCTTCAGCGCCAAGGTCGAGGCCGGCGCCAACGTCGCCGTGTTCGGCCTCGGCGGCATCGGGCTGAACGTGATCCAGGGCGCGAAGCTGGTCGGCGCCGACAAGATCATCGGCATCGACATCAACCCGGCGCGTGAGGCGATGGCGCGCCGGTTCGGCATGACGCACTTCATCGACGCCGGCAAGGCCGGCAACGTCGTCGACGCCATCGTGCAGCTGACCGACGGCGGCGCCGACTACAGCTTCGAGTGCATCGGCAAGGTCGATGTCATGCGCCAGGCGCTGGAGTGCACGCACAAGGGCTGGGGACGCAGCATCATCATCGGCGTGGCCGAGGCCGGGGCCGAGATCCGCACCCGGCCGTTCCAGCTCGTCACCGGGCGCAAGTGGGAGGGCACCGCCTTCGGCGGCGCGCGCGGGCGTACCGACGTGCCGAAGATCGTCGACTGGTACATGGAGCGCAAGATCGCGATCGACGACCTGATCACGCACCGGCTGAAGCTGGAGGACATCAACCAGGGCTTCGAGCTGATGAAGAAGGGCGAGTCGATCCGCTCGGTCGTGGTGTACGGATGGAGCTGATCGCCGGACACGCGTGCTTCGGCGGCACGCAGCGATTCCACAGCCACGAGTCGGCGGCGATCGGGCTGCCGATGCGCTTCGGCGTCTACACGCCGCCGGCGCCCAGCGGCGCGGCGCTGGTCTGCCTGGCGGGGCTGACCTGCACCGAGGAGACCTTCGCGATCAAGGCCGGTGCGCAGCGCGTGGCGGCGGCGCTCGGCCTGACGCTGCTGATGCCCGACACCAGCCCGCGCGCCACCGGCATCGCGGGCGAGGCCGACGAGTGGGACTTCGGCGCCGGTGCCGGCTTCTACCTGGACGCCACGCAGCAGCCCTGGGCGCGCCACTTCAGGATGGAGAGCTGGCTGATGCGCGAGTGGCTGCCGATGCTGGTCGACCGGCTGGGGCTGGACCCGGCGCGCATCGGCATCACCGGGCACTCGATGGGCGGGCACGGCGCGCTGACGCTGGCGCTGCGCCACCCGGGGGCTTTCCGGTCGCTGTCGGCGCTGGCGCCGATCGCCGCGGCCAGCCGCTGCCCCTGGGGGCACAAGGCGTTCTCGCGCTACCTGGGCGAGGACCGCGCCGCGTGGGCCGCGCACGACGCCAGCGCGCTGATGAGCCGGGCGCGCAGCCCCTACCCCGACGGGATCCTCGTCGACCAGGGGCTGGCGGACAAGTTTCTGGCCGAGCAGCTGATGCCCGAGGCGCTGGAGGCCGCCTGCGCCAGCGCCGGCCAGCCGCTGACGCTGCGCCGGCATGCCGGCTACGACCACGGCTACTGGTTCATCCAGAGCTTCGTCGAGGAGCATCTGCGCTGGCACGCCGAGCGCTTGTAGGGCGCCGCGGCTCCCACGGGCCTTCCGCCGGTTGCCGGTCTCTGTGCCGGGCCAGGACCGTCGCTCCACGATGCGGAACGCGCGCACTGCCCCCCGCTCACGCACGCGGTAGATTCAGGGCCACCGGGCGCGGGCGTCGTGTCGACGCCGCCACCCTGCTCGGGCATCGTGCCGCGCCTGGAATCGGGCGGCTGTCGCAAGAAGACGTGATCGATCGGGGGACCACCATGGCCGACGTATGGCTGCCATCACTCATCACCGAAACGCCGCAGGAGGGCTTCGAGCTCGCGATCATGCTGAGCCGGCGCGGCGTGAAGTACACGCAACCGGACGTCGAGGTCCTGAAGAGCCTGCGGGCGGACTATGCGAACTCCGCGGAGAAGCTCACCGCCGCGTCACAGGTGGTCGCGATCAACTTCCAGACGGTGGCCGCGGCGAACAACTACTGGCGCAAGTAAGAGTCGCGGCGTCCGGCGCATCCCGCGCCGCCGTCAGAATCCGCTACCCGGCTGCGCCAGGTACTCGACTTCCGCCGGCGTGCTCGCGCGCCCCAGCGCCGCATTGCGGTGCGGGAAGCGGCCGAAGCGGCGGATGACGTCGCGGTGGCGCTCGGCGTAGTCGAGCACCTCGCCGAACCCTTCGTGCCCCGCCGCCAGCGCGCTGAACAGGTCGACGCTGCGGTCCTGCAGCGCCAGATCCTCGGCATGCTCCAGAGGCAGGTAGGCGAACAGGCGCTCCAGCGGCCGCAGCCGGCGGTCGTCGCCGCGCGCGATCAGCGCCAGCGCGAGCGCCAGCGCGCGCGCATCGCCGGCGAAGGCGCGCGGCTGGCCGCGGTAGAGGTTGCGCGGGAACTGGTCGAGGACGAGGATTTCGGCCAGCACGTCGTCCGGCGCCGCGCCCCAGGCCGGCGGCGCGCCGGCCGGCAGCGTCAGCGCGCGCTCGACCAGCGGGCCGAAGCGCGCGCGGATCGATTCGTCGAATGCGGGGTCCTTGCGGAACCACTCGGGACGGAAGCCCGCCGCGGTACCGGCGCCGGTGTCGGGCAGGAACCAGAACGCGCGCACCTCGGCGGATGAGGGGTCGGTCACCCTGTTTCTCCGGACTTGGGGTCAGTCACCACGTTCCACGATGTGACATCAGGGACCTGACCCCTTCACTGGCCTTCACTGGCTGGCGCCCGAGCGGTAGGCGGTGAAGATGCGCGTCTGCAGCCGGCGGATGTCCTGCGGCACGGTGTCCGGCGGCGTCATCTTCTTCAGGTCGGCCGGCGGGGGGAAGACCGTCGGGTCGCTGGCGACCTTCTTGTCGACGAAGGGCAGCGAGGCCTTGTTCGGGTTGGCGAAGAAGACCGCGTTGGTCAGCGACGCGTGCACCTCGGGGCGCAGGATGTAGTCGATGAACAGGTGCGCGTTGTTCGGGTGCGGCGCGTCCTTGGGGATCGCCATGGTGTCGAAGAACAGCGTCGCGCCCTTGGGCGGGATCAGCGCCTGGATGTCCTGCCCGGTCTTGCCCTCGATCGCGCGGTTGCGCGCGATGTTGATGTCGCCCGAGTAGCCCATCACCGCGCACAGCTGGCCGTTGGCCAGCTCGTCGATATAGCCCGACGACGAAAGCCGCGTCAGGTAGGGGCGCGCGCTCAGCAGGACCTTGCGCGCTTCGTCGTAGTCCTTGGCGTTGCGGCTGTAGGGCGGCTTGCCGGCGTAGATCATCGCCACCGGCAGCACCTCGGACGCGGAGTCCAGCACGCTGATGCCGCAGCCCTTGAGCTTGCTCGCGTACTCGGGCGCGAAGATCAGGTCCCAGGGGTTGGCCGGCATCGGCGTGTCGCCCAGCGCCGCCTTCACCTTGCCGGTGTTGATGCCCACCGTGATGTAGCCCCACATCCAGGTCACCAGGTGCTGGTTGCCGGGGTCGACGCTGGCGAGCTGCTCGAGCAGCGCCGGGTCCAGGTTGCCCCAGTTGCTCAGCTTGCTGCGGTCGAGCTTGCGGAACAGCCCGGCCTCGATCTGCATCTTGGCGAAGTGCGCGCTGGGGACGACGATGTCGTAGCCCGAGCGGCCGGCGACCAGCTTCGCGTGCAGGATCTCGTTGGTGTCGAAGTTGTCGTAGCGGACCTTGATGCCGGTTTCCTTCTCGAAGTTGGCCAGCGTGTCCTCGCCGATGTACTCGGCCCAGTTGTAGACGTTGAGCACCTTGGGCTCGGGCTTCTGCGCCAGGGCCGTCGTGCCGGCGACGGCCAGGCCGGCGGCGAGGAGGGTGGCGAGCAGGCGGAACGGGGAACGCATGGCGGTGGTCCTCGGTCGGGTGTCGGAAAGGGATGGTAACGATCAGGCGCGGCGTGCGGCCGACAGGGGGAGACTCGCCCCAGGGAACACGCCGCCACTTCGAGATTGTGAAGCGGCGGGGGTTCCGCGGCGGCGTGGGCCCTCCCGAAGGCCGGGCTACGCCGGGCTGCGGTCCCCGGCCGAGTCGGGCTTCGCCGCGTGGCGCCGGCGCATCATGCCCCAGCCCTGCATCGTCAGCACGGTGCGCCCGTCCTGATTCATCACCTCCCACTGCGACTGCATCAGGCCGACGTCGGGTTTGCTCGTCATCGGCCGCGCCGCGACCACCGTCATGCGCACGTGCAGCGTATCGTCGGGGTAGACCGGCGCCGTCCAGCGCAGGTTGTCGATGCCGGGCGAGCCCAGGCTGGCCGACTCGTTGAGGTAGGCGTCGCACATCATCCGCATTGCCAGCGCGCAGGTCTGCCAGCCGCTGGCGCACAGGCCGCCGAACAGCGACTCGCGCGCCGCCGCATCGTCGAGGTGGAAGGGCTGCGGGTCGTAGCGGCGGGCAAATTCGACGATCTCGTCGCGCGTCAGCGTGACGCCGCCGAACTCGCGCACCGAGCCGACGGGGAAGTCCTCCCAGTACCAGCGCATGTTGCGCGTGGCGCCGGGGCCGGCTGCCGAGGCGTCGGCGGGGACGGTGGGCGTTGCGGGCGTCGGGGCCTCGGCAACGGCCGTGGTCGGGTCAGGGTCGGTGGTTCGGGTCTGCATGGCGCGAGCATAGCGGGGCGAGAATCGCGACTCGTCGGCGTGCCAGCCGGGCGGCCGGTGTTCCTCGGCCGCAGCCGGGGCCGCCATGCCGCATGCTGCCGCCGGGGCGCGAGACGCACCATGAGGGCCTCGAAGTGAGCCTGCTGATCGTCGGACTGATCCTCTTCCTCGGCGTGCACTCGGTGCGCATCGTCGCCGAGCCCTGGCGCCGCGCGACGATCGCGCACATCGGCGAGGGCGCGTGGAAGGGCGTGTACTCGCTGCTGTCGGCCGCTGGCCTGGCGCTGATCGTCTTCGGGTATGCCCAGGCGCGGACCGAGCCGGTGGCGCTGTGGGACCCGCCGCTGGCGATGCGGCACCTGGCGTCGCTGCTGACGCTCGCGGCCTTCGTGCTGCTGGCCGCGGCCTACGTGCCGGGCAACCAGATCCGCAGCCGGCTGCACCACCCGATGGTGCTGGGCGTCAAGTCCTGGGCGCTGGCGCACCTGCTGGCCAACGGGACGCTGGCGGACCTGCTGCTGTTCGGCGGGTTCCTGCTGTGGGCGGTGGCGGACTTCCGTGCCGCGCGGGCGCGCGACCGCGCCGACGGCACGGTCTACCTCGCCGGCCACGCCGGCCGCACGGCCGTCGCGCTGGCGCTGGGGGTCGCGGGCTGGGCCGTCTTCGCGTTCTGGGCGCACGCGGCGCTGTTCGGGGTGCGGCCGTTCGGCTGAGCGGCGCGAGGCCCGAGGGGCGCGAAATCAGTCAGGCGACGCCGGCAACGGCTCGATGAGCCGGTCGCCCTCGGCACTGGCGCGGTTGACGGCGCGCGCGACCGGCCAGGCCTGCATCGTCGCCGGGTCGGCGCCGACGAGCATCGGCTCGATCGCCTCGCGCTCCAGCGTCTCGCGTGCGAGCCAGCGCCCCCAGTCCTGCGGCGCGATCATCACCGGCATGCGGTCGTGGATCGGTGCCATCAGTGCATTGGCGGCGGTCGTCACGATGCAGCAGCTGAGCTGCCACTCGTCGTCCTCCGACGCGCGCCAGGCCTCGAACATCCCGGCCATCGCGAACGGCAGCGCGCCGCGCGGGGAGACGTACCAGGGCTGCTTGCCGTCGCGCGTGGCCTGCCACTCGTAGAAGCCGCTGGCCGGCAGCAGGCAGCGCCGGCGCCGGATCGCCTGCCGGAACGAGGGCTTTTCGAACACGCCCTCGGCGCGCGCGTTGACGAGCCGGCGCCCGATCGCCGGATCCCTGGCCCAGTGCGGGACCAGCCCCCAGCGCATCGGCGTGGCGACGCGATCGCCGTCGCGCGTCTCGTGCACCACCGGCACCTCGGACTGCGGGGCGACGTTCCAGCGTCTGGGGAACGGCGGCGCGCGCACGACGCTGAACCCGCTGACGAGCGTCTGCGGGTCGAAGGCGACGACGTAGCGACCGCACATGCGCGGCGATCGTAAGGCCGCGCGCCGGCGCACGCGCGGGCGCGGGGTCGACTCACCCGGGCGGGTGAGGGCCGACCCACCCCCTGGGGCACCCACCGCGGACGCCTCCACGCGGGCGATGGCCGCGCCGGCCGCGACGACGCACGATGCCGCGCATGGAGGGTGCCTGCATTCGCAGCCGCCCGCGACACGGGAGACGACCATGCCCTGGCCTCGTTGGATGCAAGCGCCGATCGGGGGGTTCGCGAACCGGCGGCCGCCGTCTCGTCCGCGGCACGAATGGCCGCCGCGCGCCGCGCCGGCGGCGTCGGAGCCAGGCGGCGAGGCGGCGCAGGGTGAGGCTGCGACGGACGGCGATGCGCCGGTCTGCGGCTGGTTCGACTCCAGCCACGAGCTCGCGCGCGGGCTGAGGATCACCGAGCACGAGCGCGCCGACGAGATCGCGCGACTGGTCCCGCTGGCATGGTGGCTGGCCTGGGAGCTGGACGAGCCCGCACCCGGGCCGCGCTGAGGGCCTGGCTGGCCGGCGGTGCTGTTGCTCGCAAGGCCGGTGCCGAGCCGCGTGCCGCGCCCGCCCGTCCGCCGCTGCGGCAGTTCGTCGACCGACGGCGGCGCCTCGTCGCAAACGGCTGGAGCGGGGCGCCGCGGCTGCCTACAGTGGCGCCATCGACGAAGACGTCGCACCCGCCCCAGGAGACCGCCATGTCCAACACCATCGCTTCCCGCTTCGCCGCCCTCGCCCTGGCCTTCAGCGTGACGCTGGCGATGCTGGCCGGGATCGGCCTGCTCGCCGAGGCCGAGCCGGTGCAGCAGCTCGCCGCCGCCGCGGTCGCGCCGCGCGCCTGAGACGTCCGATCGCCGAGAACCCGCTGCGTGCTGCCGGCGTCGCCCCGGGCGGCGTCGGTCGGACGCCCTCCGGCGCACCGGGCCGCCGCGGCCGTCCTGCCGGGTCGGCCAGTCCGCGAATCTCCCTCGACGCCCGTGGCCCGCCACGGGCGTCGTCGTTTCGGGGGCGATGTCGCGGCCGTGCATTGCTACAGTCCGGAACCATGGACGATGCCTGCGAATCCGCCGCGTCGCGCGCGGCCGAGTCAGCCTTCTGCGACGGGCGCCGCGGCGCCGGCCGGAGGCTGCTGCGCGTGATCGCGCTGCCGCTGTTCGTGGCCGCGGTCGCGCTGCCCGGCTGCGGCGGGGGTGCCGACGCCACGCGCGCGAATCTGCGGCTGGTCAACGCCAGCCTCGCCTACCCGGCGCTGGACCTGGTCGTCGACGACAAGGCGGTTCAATCCGGCGTCGGCTACGGCGAGCGCGCGGACTATGAGGGCGTCGACGCCGAGCAGGTCGACGTCCGCATCTCGCGCGCCGGGTCACCGGCGGCGCTCGCCAGCCTCGAGGCTCGGCTCGCCGAAGGCAAGCGCTACGCCATCGTCGCGCATGGCGGCGAAGCGGCGCTGCGCGCGACGCTGCTCGACGAGGAGACCCGCGAGCCCGAGCGGGGCGAGGCCAGGCTGCGCGTGCTGCACGGCGCCGCCGACGCCGGCGCGCTCGACATCTACCTGACCGGGCCGGAGGTCGAGCTGGCCGACGCCGAGCCGCTGTTCGCGGCGGCCGCGGCGGACTCGACGTCCGCATTCACCACCGTCGACGCCGCCGGCTGGCGGCTGCGCGTGACCGCCGCCGGCGACCGTGACGACCTGCGGCTGGACCTGCCCGCGGTCGCGCTGACGAGCCGCCAGGTCGCCACCCTGATCGTCACCCCCGGCGGGGGCGGCGTGCTCGTCGGCGCGCTGTTGCTGACGCAAGGCGGTGCCGTCGAGCGGCTCGACGGCACGCATGCGCGTGTGCGCGCGGTCGCCGGCGTCAGCGCCAGCGGCACCGTGGCCGCGAGCGTCGGTAGCGTCGCGTTGGTCGACGGCGTCGGTTCGCCCGCGATCGGGCCGTACCGGCTGGTGCCGGCGGGCGCCGCCGCGGCGACGCTGAGCGTCGACGGCGCCGCGGTCGACGTGCCGCCGGCGACGCTGCGGCCAGGCGACGACTACACGCTGCTGGTGCGTGGCACGCCGCTGGCGCCGGCGGCGAGCTGGATCGCCGACGACAACCGGCCGCCGACGCAGGCCGGGCGCGCGCGGCTGCGGCTGGTCAACGGGCTCGCGGACCTCGATGCCGCGCTGTCGATGACGTTGGACTTCACCCCGCTGGCCGCCGGCGTGCTGCCGGGCGCGGCATCGACGCCGGTGACGGTCGATGCCAGCGGCGCGGCACGCATCGCCGTCACCGCCGCCGGGCTGGGCGAGCCTCTTTATGTCGTCGACGAGCAGGCGCTGCAGGCTGGAAGCGTCTATTCGGTCTTCGTCCTCGGCGCCACCGACGCGGTGGTCGGCGTTCCGTACCGAGATCGTTGACCTCTCTATCCAGGCGGGGTCAGGTCCCGAGTTTCATATCGTGAAACTCGGGACCTTGCGATTGTTGAAACACGGGACCCTGCTAGTTGGCCAGTGCGCCGCGGCGGAAGTCGTCGACCGCCTGTTCGATCTGCTCGCGCGTATTCATGACGAAGGGACCGAGCTGGACGATCGGCTCGTTCAGCGGCCGGGCGGCGGCCAGCAGCATGCGCGCACCGTCTGCGCCTGCGGTCAGCCCCACGCCGTCGTAGCTCGGTGCGTCGGCCAGGATCGCCATCTTCCGCGCGCCCGCCGCGCGGCCGGCGATCTCGATCGACCCGCGCACGACGTGGACGAAGGCGTGGTGCGCGGCAGGCAGCGATTGCGCGAAGCGCGCGCCGGGGGCCAGCTCCAGGTCCAGCAGCAGCGGGTCGGTCACGGCGCGCAAGACTGCACCGTCGGTGCCGAGCGCGCGGCCGGCGATGACGCGCACGCGCACGCCGTCGGCGGTGGCGGCAGGGATCTCGTCGGCGCGGAAATCGCGGTACCAGGGCTCGCGCATCTTGTCGGCCGCCGGCAAGTTGAGCCACAGCTGCAGGCCCTCCATCCGGCCTTCGGCCTGCTCGGGCATCTCGCTGTGGACGACACCGCGGCCGGCCGTCATCCACTGCACGCCACCGGGCTCGAGCAGTCCCTCGTGCCCGGCCGAGTCGCGATGCCGCATGCGGCCGGCGAGCATCAAGGTGACGGTCTCGAATCCGCGGTGCGGGTGGTCGGGAAAGCCTGCGAGGTAGTCGCGCGGCTCGTCGCTGCCGAAGGCGTCGAGCATCAGGAAGGGGTCGAGCCGGCGCTGCAGCGGCTGCGCCAGCATGCGCACGAGGCGCACCCCGGCGCCGTCGCTCGTGGCCTGGCCCTGGACGATGCGTTCGACGGGCCGCGGGTGGGTGATCGTGTCCATGGTCCAGGACTGTAGGCTTGGCCGCCGCGGCCCGGGTTGCGAGCGCTTGCACGGGGCGTTCGATCCGGTTGATCGTCGCGGGCGCGGCCCGGGGCTCGCCGGCGCACGCCGGGCCGGCGGCGCGCACAATGGCGACCCCATCCCGCCGACCGCGAGGTCCACGATGAGTGCTTTCCGAGCGGCCCTGCGCCGTCTTCCGCTGCTGCTGGTCGCGATCGCCAGCCCCGCCGCGCTGGCCGCGGGCGCCGACGCGCCCGGGCGGGCGCCCGACCAGGCGCTGGCCGCCAAGGCCGTCGCGACGCGCGCACCGTCGACCAACGTCGACTGGCTCGTCGCTGCCAGCGACGCCGACATCGAACGCGCCTTCGCGCAGGCGCGCGCGCAGTCCAGGCCGCTGCTGCTGTACTGGGGCGCGACCTGGTGCCCGCCGTGCAACCAGCTCAAGGCGACCTTCTTCAACCGGCAGGATTTCGCGGCCGCGTCGCGCGGCTTCGTCGCCGTCCACGTCGACGGCGACCAGCGCGGCGCGCAGCGGATCGGCGCGCGATTCAAGGTCGGCGCCTACCCGACGGTGCTGCTGCTGCGCGCCGACGGCAGCGAGATCACGCGCCTGCCGGGCGAGGTCGATCCCGAGCGGCTGATGGAGGTGCTGCGGCTGGGTATGGCGGGCGGCCGCCCTGCGGCGGCGGTGCTCGCCGACTTCGGCGCCGGGCGCGCCCTCGCCGCGGGCGAGTGGCGCATGCTGGCCTTCTACAGCTGGGCCACCGACGAGCAGCAGCTCGTGCCGCGCGCCGGGCGGCCGGACCTGCTGGCGCGGCTGGCGATCGCGGCGTCGGCGCCGGGCTCGGCGGCCGACGCCGACACCCGCGCCCGGCTCTGGCTCGCGGCGGTGGCGGCCAGCGACGACGGCCGCGGCATCAAGGCCGACGCCGCGCTGCGCCAGCGCGTGCAGTCGGTGCTCGCCGATCCGGTGCAGGCCAGGCGCCACGCGGACCTCGTCGCCGGCAGCGCCGCCGAGATCGTGCACGCTTTGACCGACGAGGAGACTGCCGAGCGCACGCGGCTGCTGGCGCTGTACGCCGACGCGCTGCGCAGGCTGGAGGGCGACGCGACGCTTTCGCGTGGCGACCGCATCGGGGCGCTGATCGCGCGCATCGACCTCGCGCGCATCGACCGCCCCGTCGATGCGGTCGAGGTGAAGCTCGCGCCGGCGCTGCTGGCCGAGGTGCGCGCCCACGTCGCGCGCGACGCGCGCGAGATCACGGACGGCTACGAGCGCGAGGCGTTGATCCCCGCCGGCGCCTACGCGCTCGCGCGTGCCGGCCTGTGGGGTGAAAGCGACGCGCTGCTGAAGGCCAGCCTCGCGCGCAGTCACTCGCCTTATGCGCTGATGATCCAGCTCGCCGGCAACGCGCGGCGCAGCGGCCGCGACGACGAGGCACTGGCCTGGCACGCGCGCGCCTTCGACGAGAGCAAGGGGCCGGCGACGCGGCTTCAGTGGGGAGCGTCGTACCTCGGCGCGCTGGTCGAACTGGCGCCGCAGGATGCGGCTCGCATCGAGCGCGTCGCCGCGCAGCTGTTCGACGAGGCCGGGGCCGACCCGGGCAGCTTCGCCGGCCGCAGTGCGCGCTCGCTCGCCCGCGTCGGCAAGCATCTGGCCGGCTGGAGCGCCGCCGGCGGGCACGATGCGGTGCTCGAGCGGCTGCGCCGGCAGCTCGACGGCGTCTGCGCGAAGGTCGATGCGGCCGACGGCCAGCGCGAGGCCTGCCAGAAGCTGCTCGCACGCGAGGCCGCCGCCGGTGTCGCGGTCGGCGCGGCGTCGCGAAGCTGAGGCCGGTCACGTCCAGCCGGACGGCAGGGCCGAAAGCGCGGGGCCTTTCCGTGCGCCGCGCCGCCGCTGCGGCGTCGACAATCGCCGCCCATGCGCAAGCACGTGTTCCTGACCGCGACGATGATCGCGCTGGCGGCGCTGGCGGCGCCGGCCGCGTCGGCGGCCGAGGCAGCCGCCGAGCCGGCGTTGCTGCAACCCTGCCGGCTGCGCGGCGTCGAGCACGAAGCGCGCTGCGGTGCGGTCGTGCGCCCGCTCGACCCCACACGCCCGGACGGCCCGACGATCGAGGTCCGGTTCGCGGTCCTGCCCGCGCTGGCGCGGCGCAAGCACCCCGACCCGGTCTTCTTGCTCGCCGGCGGCCCGGGGCAGAGCGCGATCGAGATCGCCGGCGCGGTCGAGCAGCTGATGGCACGGCTGGTCAACCGGCGCGATATCGTCCTCGTCGACCAGCGCGGGACCGGGCGCAGCGCGCCGCTGACGTGCGAGGTTCCGGCGCCGACGACGCCGCTGGCCGAGCTCGCCGACCCGGCGCGCCAGCGCGCCGCGCTGCGGCGCTGCCGCGAGCGGCTGCAGGGGCTGCCGCACGGCGACCTGCGGCAGTACACGACGACGATCGCGATGGCCGACGTCGACGCGGTGCGGCAGGCGCTCGGTGCCGCGCAGGTCAACCTCGTCGGCGCGAGCTACGGCACCCGTGCGGCGCTGGAGTATCTGCGCCAGTTTCCGCACGCGGTGCGGCGTGTCGTGCTCGACGGCGTCGCGCCGCCGGACATGGCGCTGCCGGCGGCCTTCGCCCCCGATGCGCAGACGGCGTTCGATGCCCTCGCCACCGCCTGCGAGGCCGAGCCCGCGTGCGCGGCGCAGTATCCGGATCTCCAGCCGCGCTGGCGCGAGGTGCTCGCGGCCTTGCCGCGCGAGGTCGCGCTCGCGCACCCGGTCACAGGCGTCGACGAGCGTTTCGTGCTGACGCGCGAGGCGGCGGTGTCGATGCTGCGCCTGCCGCTGTACCTGCCCGTGCTGGCCTCGGCGCTGCCGCTGGCGGTCGGCGAGGCCGCCGCGGGCCGCTTTGCCGCGCTGGCCGGGTTGGCGGCGGCGATGGGCGGGCGACGCGGCGCGCTCGACCTCGCCGAGGGCATGCACTTCTCGGTCGTCTGCGCCGAGGACATGCCGCTCGTCGAGGCGGCCGCGCGAGCGGCCGAGCCGTCGGCGGCGCCGCCGGGCGGACGGTCGGAGGCGCCCTCCGCAGGCGCGCCCGGCCCCGGTGAAGGCGCCGCCGCGGTGCCCGACTTCGGCGATACGCTCGAACGGCTGTACCGCGACACCTGCGCGCACTGGCCGCGTGGCGACGTGCCGGCGGATTTCTACCGCGTCGCGCAGGCGCCGGCGGCCGTACTGGTGCTGTCGGGCGGGCTGGATCCGGTGACGCCGCCGCGCCACGGCGCGCGGGTGGCGGCGGCCTTGGGCGGACGGGCGCGCCATGTCGTCGTGCCCAACGCCGGCCACGGCGTGCTGGCGATCGGCTGCGCGCGCGACGTGCTGCGCCGATTCGTCGACGCGCCGACCGAGGCCGAGGCACTGGCGGTCGATGCGTCGTGCGTCGAGCGCATCCCGCGCCCACCGGCGTTCCAACCGGTGCGCGCCGGCGCCGCGGCGACGGAGGTCGCGCGATGATCGAGGTGGCCGGTCTGCGCAAGCGCTTCGTCCAGGGCCGCGGCCGCAAGGCGCGCACGGTCGACGCGGTGGCCGGTGTCGACTGGCTGGCGCGCGACGGCGCGATCACCGGGTTGCTCGGCCCCAACGGCGCCGGCAAGACGACGACGCTGCGCATCGTCGCCGGGCTGATCGAGCCCGACGCCGGGGCCGCGCGCGTCGACGGCATCGAGGTCGCGCGCGATCCGCGCGCTGCGCTCGCGAGGATGGGCGTGCTCAGCGATGCGCGCGGGCTGTATCCGCGGCTGAGCGCGCGTGAAAATATCGTCTACTACGGCCGGCTGCACGGCATGAGCGCCGACGCCGCGGCCGCGCGCGCCGAGGCGCTGGCGGCGATGCTGGACATGGCGCCGCTGCTGGACCGCCGCACCGAGGGCTTCAGCCAGGGCGAGCGCATGAAGACCGCGCTGGCACGCGCGCTGGTGCACGACCCGCCGAACCTGATCCTCGACGAGCCGACCAACGGGCTGGACGTGCTGGCCACGCGCGCGCTGCGCGACGCGCTGCGCCGGCTGCGCGACGAGCAGGGCAAGTGCATCGTCTTCTCGACCCACATCATGCAGGAGGTCGAGCGGCTGTGCGACGAGGTCGTCGTCGTCGCCCACGGGCGCACGGTCGCATGCGGCAGCGTCCAGGCGCTGAACGCGCGTGCCGGGCAGGCGGACTTCGAGGAGAGCTTCGTCGCGCTGGCGTTCGGCGATCGCGCGGGCGAGCGCGGCCAGGGCGCCGCGCAGCACGGGGGCCGGCCATGACCCGCGGCACGCCGAGTGCCGTGCCGCGGCGCGGGGCCCACGGCGCGCTGCGCCAGACCTGGACCGTGCTGGGCAAGGAACTGCTCGACGCGCTGCGCGACCGGCGCACGCTCGTGATGGTGCTGCTGAGCTCGGTGGCGATCGGCCCGTTGGTGCTGGTGCTGATCTCGGCGCTGATCTCGGGTATCGAGCAGCGCGCCGAGGCGCGCGAGCTGATGCTGGCCGGCGTCGGGCACGCGCCGACGCTGGTCAACCACCTGCAGCGCCAGACCTACGCGGTGCGCGAGGCGCCCGCGGACTGGGAGCAGCAGTTGCAGCACAGCAAGCTCGCCGACCCCGTGGTCGTGATCCCGCCGGACTTCGAGGCGCGGCTCGCGCGCGGCGAGGCGCCCGAGGTCGAGGTCGTCGGCAGCAGCGCCAACCAGCGCGCCAGCAGCGGGATGAGGCGCGTCGTCGCGCTGCTCGAGGGCTACAACCGCGAGCAGGCGATGCTGCGGCTGGCGGTGCGCGGCGTGTCGCCGGCGGCGCTGCAGGCGATGCAGGTGCACGAGCGCGACCTGGCGAGCCCGGCCGCGCGCGCGGCGCAGATCGCGGGCATGGTGCCGTTCTTCGTCCTCATGGCGGTGCTGTACGGCGCGCTCAACGCCGCGCTGGACACGACCGCCGGCGAGCGCGAGCGCGGCTCGCTGGAGCCGCTGCTGGCCAACCCGGCGTCGCGCGCGGCGGTCGTCTGGGGCAAGTGGGGCGCGGTGGCGTCGGTGGCGATGCTGATCGCGATCCTGAGCTGCCTGAGCTTCCTGCCCGGGCAGTGGCTGCTGAAGAGCGAGACGCTGGCGGCGCTGTTCCAGTTCGGGTGGCGCGAGGCGGCGGGCTTTCTCGCCGTGCTGCTGCCGCTGGCCGGCGCGCTGGCCGCGCTGCTGATGGCGGTGGCGATCCGCAGCAAGACCTTCAAGGAGGCGCAGGCGAACGCCACCGTCGTCGTGCTCGCGGTGTCGATGACGCCGCTGATCACCCTGTTGAGCCAGGAAGGCGAGCAGGCCTGGCACCTGTGGGTGCCGGCGCTGGCGCAGGTCGCGCTGATGCGCCGGGTGCTGCAGGGGCAGGCGATCGGCGGCTTCGACATCGCGCTGACGCTGGCGACCTGCGCCGTGCTGACGGTGCTCGGGCTGGCCTATGTCGCGCGCCAGCTGCGCGCCGCGGCCTGGCGCTGACGCGCAAGGGCCGCGCGTGGCGACGGCGGCGGTGAAAAAAAAGACGCCACCGGGTCCCCCCGGTGGCGTGGCGGCCCTTCGTCGCGCTGCGCGAGCGGCGCGGTAGTGGCCTCAAGAGACCGGCCCCATCACCAAAGGACCCGGTCCGTAGCCTTTGCACGCACCCCGGGGGCCGTGCGGATCGATCTCTGCCCGTGGGCGTCCGGCCTGGCGTGCGCGCTCCCGAGGCTCGGCACCAGGGGTTGCGCGCGCGACCCGTGCCCTGGCGCTCAGGCGGCCAGCAGCTCGGCAGCGCCCCGGTGCGCCCGCAGCACGCCGGGCTGCCACGCGAGCGCGTGCACGACGTTGTTGAGTTCGACGATGCGCTGCGACTCGGGCAGCGGCCGGCCCTCGTCGTCGACGAAGACGAGGTTGGAGACGATATTCATCGGGTCGGCCATCACCAGGACGCCCGGGCGCAACGCCAGCCAGTCCCACGACAGGCCGACCGGGCCATGCGGGGTGTCGCAGGACCACATCGCCTGCCCGCGCGCACCCTCGCACAGCTTGCCGTCGGGCGGGCTGCTGCAGGCGCGGTGCGCGAGCCGCCGTATCATCCACTGACGCTGCGAGAGCGCCAGGCTCACGTCGCGCCACGACGCGACATGCCAGGGTCTCGGATCCTTCATCACGACCTCGCTGAGCAATTCGACATGCTTGCAGTGTCGGCACGTGACGCCGTCGGCACAACCCGCCAAGGCTTGTAGGGTACGCTCGCGGCCATGCGCTTGAGCGACTACTACGAGATCAGCCAGGCTCCGGACCGCGAGTCCTTCGAGCGCAGGCTGGTCGGGTTCGCCAACGAGATGGACTTCGAGCTCATCTCGGCGGCGCTCGTCGTCGACGGCCCGGGGCGGGATTCGGTGTTCGTGATGCTCGGCAACACACCGCAGGCCTTCGCCAATGCAGCACGCGACGTGGACGCCTCGCGCCGGGATCCCGTGCTGCGGCGCATGAAGGGCATGGGTGCGCCGTTCGTCTACGACCAGTCCACCTATGTCGACGACGGGGCGGCCGACCTGTGGGAGGAGCAAGCGGTCTTCGGCTATCGCACGGGCGTGTCGATGGCGCTGCACCTGCCGGGAGGGCGGCACTTCCTGATGGGGGTCGACCGGGCACGCGACCTCCCGACCGACGACGACCGCATCACCCGCATGATGGCAGACCTGCAACTTCTGGCGGTCCATGCGCAGGACGCCGCGGTGCGGCTGCTGCTCGACGAGGCGCAGCGCCGGCTCGACCTGCCGCGGCTGACCGCGCGCGAGCGCGAGGTGCTGCGCTGGACGAGCGAAGGCAAGTCTGCTTGGGAGGTGAGCGTGATCCTCGGCATGAGCGAGCATACGGTCAACTTCCACCTGCGCAACCTGATGGCCAAGCTGGACGTGACGTCCAAGCACCAGGCCGTGCTCAAGGCGATGTCGCTGGGGCTCATCGAGTCCTGAGCCCGGGTGCCGGAGCCCGCGCGCCTCGGCGCCTGCTCGACCCCTGTTGCAGGAACACGGTGACGCGCCCCCCGGCGTGCCGGGCGGCCTACCAAGATTGGTAGGTGCGATGCGGCCCGAAGTCTGGCCCAATCCTGGGCGTGTGAACGAATTCACGGTTCACGTCGACAGGAGAGCATCATGTGGGACGCAATCTTCGAAGCGCTTGGTTTTCCGCGCGGCGGTGGTTGGTGCTGAGCATCGCACGACTCCGCTAGTGCTCCGTTCGAGCGGGGGGCGCATGCCCTCCGCGTAGCTTGGAGCCGACGGAGCCGGATCGGCCGCGCCCGGATCAGCGGGCGCTTGGCTGCGCCGGCTCCGGCAGGCGGCCATCGCGCAACCCGCTCAGCGCGGTGGCCGCCGCGAGCAGCGCGGACACGATCGGGGCCGGGATCGCAGCAGATCGCGCGGGACGCGGGAGGGGCGGCTACTTCAGCCGCTCGCCGTGCGCGTCGTAGACCTGCACCTCGACCGGGATGCCCTGGCCGACGCTCTGCGTCACGGTGCAGAAGGCCTCGAAGCTGTCGAGCGCGCGCCTGAGATGGTCGAGCTGCTCGTTGGGCACGCCCAGGCGCAGCGTGGCCGTCATCTTCAGCACCCGCAGCCGCCCCTTCTCGTTGCGGCCGACCTCGGCGTCGACCTCGGTGTGGATCGGCTCGGGCGCCTGCTTGTACTTGCGCAGGGCGAACAGCAGCGACGCGCTCAGGCAGTTGCCGACCGCGGCGGCGAGCAACTGCACCGGCGACGGGCCGGCGCCCTGTCCGAGCGGCGGCGGCTCGTCGCTGCGCAACGCCGCGATACCGGGGCCGAAGGCGACGTCGAACTGGTAGTCGTGTGCCTGGTCCAGGCGCACGGTCTCGGTCTTGGCTTCGCTCATCGAAGGGTCCTCGTCGCGCGCGGGCCGCGGCGCGGCGCCGGCGCCATGTATCGCTAGCGCACCTTGCCCAGCAGCGTCTGCACCTCGCCGAGCATCTCGCTCAGGTGGGCGCGCCCGGCGGCCTCGTCCCCGAGTCGCGCGCCGAGCTCCTGCTCCATGAAGCACACCGTCATGCGCACGTAGGTGCTGTCCAGCGCCTTGCGCACCGCGGCCATCTGGCTCGCGATGTCGAGGCAGGGCTGGCCCTCCTCGATCATGCGTTGGATGCCGCGCAACTGGCCCTCGGCGCGCTTGAGGCGGTTGAGCAGGTCGGTGCGGTATTTCTCGTCGGTGAGCACGGCCATGGCGTAATCCTCTCCCGGCACGGGGGCGATGACGGCCGCCATTGTCGCCGCTCCGCCGATCAGCGCGCGCAGACGTCGCCGCCCTCGCGCACGCCCAGGCGCTTGAGCAGGAAGCTCGGCGGGCAGAAGCCCGTGAAGCCCGACTGCAGCAGGTTCAAGCCGACGAAGGCGGTCAGCGCCAGGAACCAGGGGCTGACGAAGATCGGGCTGCCCTCGATGCCCAGCGCCAGCGACAGCAGCACGAAGGCGCCGGCCATGATGCGGATATAGCGTTCGACGGTCATGGATTCACTCCTTGGATTCACGGGGTTGCAGGGGAGGGGGAAGCGAAGCGGCGCCGGTTCACCGCGTAGTACAGGACCGGGATCACGACCAGCGTCAGCAGGGTCGAGACGAAGATGCCGAAGATCAGCGAGATCGCCAGCCCGTTGAAGATCGGGTCGTCGAGGATGAAGAAGGCGCCGATCATCGCCGCCAGCCCGGTCAGCGCGATCGGCTGCGCGCGCACCGCGGCCGACTCCACGACGGCCTGCTTGAACGACATGCCGCGCGCGACCTGCAGGTCGATGAAGTCGACCAGCAGGATCGAGTTGCGGACGATGATCCCGGCCAGCGCGATCATCCCGATCATCGAGGTCGCGGTGAATGGCGCGCCGAGCAGCGCGTGGCCCGGCATCACCCCGATGATCGTCAGCGGGATCGGCGCCATGATGACCAGCGGCGTCAGGTAGCTGCGGAACTGCGCCACCACCAGCAGGTAGATCAGGATCAGCCCGACCGCGTACGCCGCGCCCATGTCGCGGAAGGTCTCGTAGGTGATCTGCCACTCGCCGTCCCACTTGATCGCGTACTCGCGAAACGGGTCCGCGGGCTGGCGGATCCAGTATTCGCCCAGCGCGCCGAACTCGGGCCGCGCGGCGGCGGAGGCGATCTGCGGCCGGATGCCGAACAGCCCGTACAGCGGCGAGTCCGCCGTCTGGCCGCCCGCGGCGACATCGCCGAAGACGTAGCTGACCGGCATCAGGTCCTTGGTGAAGAGCGGCTTGTCGATCACCCCGCGCTCGACGCGAACCAGCTCCGACAGCGGCACCAGCGCGCCACTGGCCGCGCGCAGCGGAAGGGCCAGCAGCGCATCCAGCCCGACCTGCGACTCGCGCGGCAGTTGCAGCCGCACCGGCACCGGATACTTGCTGTGGCCGTCGTGCAGCCAGGCCGCATCCAGCCCCGACAGCGCGCCGTGCACCGTCTGTGCGACCACCGCCACCGGGATGCCGAGCTGCGACGCACGCTGGCGGTTGACGCGCAGGAAGACGCGCGGCGCGTCGTCCTGCAGCGTGGTGTCGATGCCGGCGATATCGGGTGTCGCGCCGAAGGCCTCGGCCACCCGCGCGGCGAGCTGCTGGCGCCCGGCCTCGTCCGGGCCGTAGACCTCGGCCACGATCGGACTCATCACCGGCGGGCCGGGCGGTACCTCGACCACTTTCAGCCGCGCGCCGTGGCGCTCGGCGATTGCCACGAGCGAGGGCTGCAGCCGCTGCGCGATCTCGTGGCTCTGCTGGTCGCGCTCGCGCTTGTCGACCAGGTTGACCTGCAGCTCGCCCTGCTCGGCGTCGGCGCGCAGGTAGTACTGGCGCACCAGGCCGTTGAAGGTGATCGGGCTGGCGGTGCCGGCGTAGCCCTGCAGGTGCACGACCTCGGGCTGGCGCGCCAGGTGCGCGGCCATCTCGTGCAGTGCGGCCGCGGTGTCCTCCAGCGGCGTGCCGGCGGGCATGTCGACGACGAGCGCGAACTCGCTCTTGTTGTCGAACGGCAGCATCTTCAGCACCACCCACTGCACCAGCGCCAGCCCCATCGACAGCGCGAGCGCGGCGACGATGCCGGCCAGCAGCAGCCAGCGCTTGGTCGCGCTTTCGAGCAACGGGGTCAGCAGCGCGGTGAAGAAGCGCTGCAGCCGGCCCGCGAGCCCGCCCCCGCCGTGCCCGGCGCCGGCTGAGCCGTGCTGAGACTTCATCAGCTTCAGCGCCAGCCACGGCGTGACCGTGAACGCGATCGCCAGCGACAGCGCCATGCCCATGCTGGCGTTGATCGGGATCGGCGCCATGTAGGGGCCCATCAGCCCGGTGACGAAGGCCATCGGCAGCAGCGCCGCGATCACCGTCAAGGTCGCCAGGATGGTCGGCCCGCCGACCTCGTCCACCGCGCCCGGGATGATCTGCGCCAGCGGCCGCCCCGGGAACAGCTGCTGGTGGCGGTGGATGCTTTGGCTCCGGCTCACATCGCCTTCGGCGATATGACCCTGCGCCGAAACATTCATCGCCTGGTGGCGATGAATGTTTTCCACCACCACGATGGCGTCGTCGACCAGGATGCCGATCGAGAAGATCAGCGCGAACAGGCTGACGCGGTTGAGCGTGAAGCCCCAGGCCCAGGACGCGAACAGCGTCGCCGTCAGCGTCAGGATCACCGCCGCGCCGACGATCACGGCCTCGCGCCGGCCGAGCGCCAGCCCGACGAGCAGGATCACCGAGCCGGTCGCGAACGCCAGCTTCATGATCAGCTGGTTCGCCTTCTCGGCCGCGGTCGCGCCATAGTCGCGCGCGACCTCGGCCTCGATGCCCGCCGGGATCACCGTATTGCGCAGCGCCTCGAGGCGCTCGCTCGCCGCGCGCGCGACGTCGACCGCGTTCTCGCCCGGCTTCTTGGTCACGGTGATCGTGACCGCCGGAACGCTCGTGCCGGCGGGCATCGCCGCGTCGGCCGAGGCCGCGCCGGGCATGTGCCAGACGTAGCGAGCGGGCTGGCGCGCGCCGGGCTCGACCTGCGCGACCTCGCGCAGGTAGACGGGCTTGCCGTCGTGAACCCCGACGACGAGCGCGGCGACGTCGTCGGCACTCCTGAGGAACTCGCCGGTCTCGACCGCGAGCATGCGCGGCGCGTCGCCTGCGGTGTCGATCACGCTGCCCGAGGGCATGCCCAGGTTGGCGCCCTGCAACACCTGCTGCAGCTGCACCAGGTCGACGCCACGCGCGCGCAGCCGCGCCGGGTCGATCGTGACGTTGACCGCGCGCCCCGGGCCGCCGATCGTCTGCACCTCGCGCGTGCCCGGCACGCGCTTGAGCTCGGCCTCGACGCTGGCGGCGACGCGTTCGAGCTCGAGCGCGCTCGTGGCGTCGCGGCTGAACAGCGTGACCGCCAGCACCGGGACGTCGTCGATACCCTTGGGCTTCACGATCGGCGGCAGCGTCCCGAGGTCGCGCGGCAGCCAGTCCTGGTTCGCGTCGAGCACGTCGTACAGGCGCACCAGGGCCTCGGTGCGCGGCACGCCGACCTGGAACTGCACCGTCAGCAGCGCCATCCCCGGGCGCGAGACCGAGTAGGTATGCTCGATGCCGTGGATCTGGCCGAGCACCTGCTCGGCCGGGCGCGCGACCAGGTTCTGCACCTCGGCGCTGCCTGCCCCGGGGAAGGGGATCAGCACGTTGGCCATCGTGACGTTGATCTGCGGCTCCTCCTCGCGCGGCGTCACCAGCACCGCGAACAGGCCGAGCAGCAGCGCGACCAGCGCCAGCAGCGGCGTGATCGCGTTGGCCTGGAAGGCCGCGGCCAGCCGCCCGGACACGCCCATCGGGGTCGGCGCCGCGGCGTCGTCGCCAGCGGCTCGCAGGGTCGAGGTCGACGCGGTCATGCCGGCCCTCACTGCGCCGCCGGTGTCGCCCCGGCCAGGCCGGCGCGCACCGGGTCGAGCGCGATGCGCTCACCGGGCTTGACGCCGGCCAGCAGTTCGACCGCGTCGCGGCCCTGTGCCGCACCCAGTCGCACCGCGCGCAGCACGAAGCGCTCGCCCTGCACCGCGTAGACCGCGGTCAGCTCGCCGCGGCGCAGGATGGCGGATGCCGGGACCACCGGCCGCGCGCCGGCCGCGCCCGCGGGGGCCCCCGCGAAGCGCACCGTGACCGCCTGCCCGGGGCCCAGGCCTGCCGTCTGCGCGGGGTCGAGCTCCAGCCGCCACTCGACCGTCTGCGACACCGGGTCCGCCGCGGGCAGCTCGGTGCGCGCCAGCGGGGCGACCCAGCGCGCGCCGGCTGCGGCCGGGGCGCCGGGGGGTGGCGGAAGCTGCACCTCGACCCGCGTCGCTCCGCGCGCCAGCGCCGACGCCGACGCCGGGACGTCGACGACCGCGCGCAGCCGTCCCGGCACATAGACCGTCGCCAGCGGGCGGCCGGGCGCGGCGAGATCGCCGGCCTCGACGTGCGTGGCCAGCACGACGGCGTCGAACGGCGCGGTGATGGTCGCGAAGCCGCGCGCCAGCGTCGCTTGCGAGCGCGCGGCTCGCGCTTGCGCCAAGCCGGCAGCGGCTGCGTCGTGCTGGCTCTGCGCGAGGTCCAGCGCCGCCTCGCTGACGAAGCCCTGCGCGCTCAGATCGCGCGTGCGGTCCAGATTCAGCTTCGCCGCCTTGGCGGCGGCCAGGGCCTGCGCGACGCCGGCATCGGCCGCCGCCAGCGCGGCCGCGGTGTCGCGTTCGTCGATGCGCGCGATCCGCTGCCCGGCACGCACGCGCTCGCCGGCCTGGACCGCGAGCTCGACCACGTTGCCGCCGACTTGCGCCGCCAGCGTGCTCTGGCGCAGCGCCTGCAGCCGGCCGTCGAAGCGGACCGACACCACATCGGTGGCGGTCGACAGCGTCACGGTAGGCACCGGCTCGGCGTGCGCGTGGCGCGGCCATGCCAGCGTGCCGGCCAGCAGCGCGGCGCCGAGCAGCGGCAGCACGGCCGCGCGAGCTGCGGGCGCGGCGGCGCGGGAGAGGGGTCGGGCTTGCATGGAGACGGGGTCGGTTGGCATCGGACGCAATCCTAACACATACCCTATGGGGTATCAACTCGCCGAGCGACGGGGCGGTTCGGGATGGCGGGGTGACCGGTCTCGGCCTCAGGCCGCTGGCGGCAGGTTGCCGGGCTCTCGCGCCGGCATCACGTGCACGCCATCGAGGTCGAGTTCGACGTCCAGCCGGTCGCCCGCGGCGATGCGGCGCCGCCGCGGCCCGGCCAGGGTCAGCCGCAGCGAAGTGCCGGGCAGGCCCGGCAGGTCCAGCGTCGCCAGCGTGATCTCGCCGAGGTGGCGCGCCTCGGCCACGCGGGCGGGCAGGCGCACGGTGTCGGCGTGGCCGGTTGCGCCGGGACCGGGCGCTGCGGGTGACGCCGAAGCGGCCGCATCGAGCAGCCGCACGGCGTCCCCAGGCAGCACCCAGGTGACCGGGCTGCCGGGCACGATGCGGCCCTTGTCGAGCACGGCCAGCCGTGGCCAGGCGGCCGGATCGGGATGGCCGGCGGCGCCGTCGGGCAGCCAGCGCAGCCAGCCGCGGCCCGGTGCGCCGGCTGCCGGCCCTTCCCACCGGCCGCGGAAGCGGTTCTGCAGCCCGACCAGGTCGGCCACGCGCGCATTGCGCGGTGCGCGGTGGATCGCCTCCGGGCTGCCCTGCTGCAACACGCGGCCGGCGTCGATCACCGCCATCCGGTCGGCCAGCAGCCGCGCCTCGGCGAGGTCGTGGGTGACCAGCACGATCGGCACCGCGAGCTCGCGTCGCAGGTCGGCCAGCAACCGGTACAGCCCCTGACGGCTCATCTGGTCGACGGCCGAGAAGGGCTCGTCGAGCAGCAGCAGTGCCGGCTCGCGCGCCAGCGCGCGCGCCACCGCGACGCGCTGCTGCTGCCCGCCGGACAGTACCGCCGGCCGCCGCGCGTGCAGCTCGGGCGCCAGTTGCACATGCTCGAGCCAGTGGCGCGCGCGCGAGCGCCGCTCGGCACGTGGCAGCTCCAGCAGCGCCAGCGCCACATTGTCCAGCGCCGACAGGTGCGGCATCAGCGCATAGTGCTGGAACACGAGCCCGACGTGGCGCGCCTGCGGCGGCAGGCACACGCCGGTGGCCGTATCCAGCCAGACGCGGCCGCCGACGACGACCCGCCCGGACTGCGGCCGCGTCAGCCCGGCGACGACGCGCATCATCGACGTCTTGCCGGCCCCCGACGGGCCGACCAGAGCCAGCAGCTCGCCCGCCGCGCAGCCGAAGCCGCCCGCCAGCGGCATTGGCAGCCGCTGCTCGACCTCGACCTGCAGCCCCGGCGCGTCCGCGGCCGCTCCGCGCGCGGCGACGTCGTCGGCCTTCACGCGGACAGCCCCGGGGCGCGCCCCGCGGGATCCGCCCCCGCAGCGCTGCCGCGTCTCATCGCCGCCGCACCAGCCGTGCCGACGCCAGGAACGACGCCGCGACCGCGGTCAGCGACAGCACCAGCAGCAGCAGCGCCATGCGGTCGGCACTGGCGAAGTCGAAGGCCTGCACGCGGTCGTAGATGGCGATCGCGATCGTCTGCGTCTGCCCCGGGATGCTGCCGCCGACCATCAGCACGACGCCGAACTCGCCCATCGTGTGGACGAAGGTCAGCACCATGGCCGACAGGATGCCCGGCCAGGCCAGCGGCAGCTCGACGCGCGCCAGCGTCTGCCAGAAGCCCAGCCCGCTGACGGCCGCCGCCTCGGTCAGCTCGCGCGGGATGGCCTCGAACGCGCGCTGCACCGGCTGCACCATGAACGGCAGGTTGAAGACGATCGACGCCAGCAGCAGGCCGCTGAAGCTGAAGGTCAGCTGCACGCCCAGCGTCTCGTGCAGCCAGCGCCCGATCGGCGACCCGCCGCCGACCCCGACGAGCAGGTAGTAGCCCAGCACGGTCGGCGGCAGCACCAGCGGCAGCACGACCGCGGCCTCGATCCAGGCCTTGCCCGCGAAGCGCCCCCAGGCCAGCCAGCGTGCCAGCGCCAGCCCGATCGGCAGCAGCACGACCAGCGTGGCCGCGGCCAGCTTCAGCGAGAGGACGAGCGCCGTCCAGTCCATGGCGCGGATTATTCGCGTGCCGGCGGGTGCGGGATCTCGAAGCCGTGGCGCGCCAGCGCCGCCTGCGCGGACGGCGTGGCCAGATGGTCGTGGAAGTCGCGCGCTGCCGCCGGGGCACCGCGCAGCAGCGCCATGCGCTGGCGCAGCGGCCGGTGCCAGTGCGCGGGAACGAGGTCGAAGCGCACCTGTCGCGCGACCGCCGGCGCGAGCGCGATCGAGTGCGCGACCAGGCCGCCCTGCACCGCGCCCGCGGTCGCGAACTGCGCCGCCTGCGAGACGTTCTCGCCCAGCACCAGGTGCGGCTGCAGCGCGTCCCACAGCCCGGCGTGCTGCAGCGCCTCACGCGCGCGCATGCCGTAGGGCGCGTGCGCGGGGTTGGCGATCGCGAAGCGGCGCAGCCGGCCGTCGGCGATGGCGGCGCGCAGGTCCTGCAGCGTGCCGTCGGGCCGCAGCGGCGAGCCCTGCGGGACCAGCAGCCCGATGCGGCCGACGGCATAAAGCCGCCCGCGGTCGACCGTGCGGCCGGCGTCGGCGAGCCTGAAGACGAAAGCCTCGTCGGCCGACAGGAAGAGGTGGAACGGCGCACCTTGCAGGATCTGCGAGCTGAGGTTGCCCGACGAGCCGAACACGAGCCGCAGCCGCGCGCCGCCGGCGCGCTCGAAGTCCGCGGCAATCTCCTCGAGCGCGAACTTGAGGTCCGACGCGGCTGCCACGGTGGCCGCCGGCGTCTGCGCCCGCAGGCCGGGTGCTGCGACGGCGGCGGCCGTTGCGAGGGCTTGTCGCAGCAGGCGGCGGCGGGCGGCTGATCTCGGCAGCAACTCGCCGCTCGAAGCCACGGGGGCGCGTCCGCGTTCGATCATCCAGAGATCCGAGAAGCGCGGCCTTCCGCGGCTGGCCCGTTGCCGCCGCTCGCCGTGGAGCTTCTTGCTTGTGGGCTGCCGGGACCGCGCGTGCCGAGGCCAACGGGTGCCCTTTCCCTCCATGCCCGGGGACAGTGCCCCGGGCGCTCGCCAGGCACAAACAGTCCGCAGGACTGTTTGTGTCCGGGCTCGCTCCCCCGCCGTCGGCTTGCGCCGCCGGCTCCTCCTTTACTTACGGGAAAGGGCACCCGCTGTCCTCGGCAGGCGGCCGCAGCGGTATTCGAACGCCGAGAACCCGGGCGGCGGCAGGCCAAGGTCGGCGGGTACCCTTCCACGGAAGTAAAGGAGGAGGGGCGGGCGCAGCCCGGCCCGGGGGACATGGAGTGGGAGGGTGCCCGCCGGCCTTGGCACGCTGGCACGTCGAGCGCCAGAACAAGCGAAGAACTGACGTCGACGACCGATCCCAACGGACCGAACGCAGGAACCGAGAGGGGCATGAGACCCAGGCGAGTCGTCGACGGCCGCCGCCGCGGCGCAGCAGTTGCGTGGGAGCGCGCTTGTCGCGCCACCTCACCCGACCCGGCATACCTTGAGCATGTTGGTGCCGCCCGGGTAGCCCATCGGCTCGCCGCAGGTGATCGCGTAGGTGTCGCCGGGGCGCAGCACGCCGCGCGCGACCAGCACCTGCTCGGCCTCGGCGAGCGCGATGTCGCGCTCGTTGTGGGTCGGCATCAGCACCGGCGTCACGTTGCGGTACAGCGCCATGCGGCGCTCCGCGTGGTGTTTGTGCGTCATGCCGAAGATCGGCACCTTGATCGTGTGGCGGCTCATCCACAGCGCGGTCGATCCGCTCTCGGTCAGCGCGACGATCGCCTTGCAGCCCAGGTGATGCGCCGTGAACAGCGCCCCCATCGCGATCGACTGGTCGATGCGGCCGAAGTGCCGCTGCATGAAGTCCTCGCGCAGCCGCACGTCCTCCGCGCGCTCGGCCTCCAGCACGATCGCCGCGACCTGCTCGACCGTCTGCAGCGGGTACCTGCCGACCGCGGTCTCGGCGCTGAGCATCACCGCGTCGGTGCCGTCGAGCACCGCGTTGGCGACGTCGCTGACCTCGGCGCGCGTCGGCACCGCGTTGACGATCATCGACTCCATCATCTGGGTCGCGGTGATGACGACGCGGTCCAGGTCGCGCGCGAGCCGGATCATGCGCTTTTGCAGCGCCGGCACCGCGGCGTTGCCGACCTCGACCGCGAGGTCGCCGCGCGCCACCATGATGCCGTCGCTGGCCTTGAGGATGCTCTCCAGCGCCGCCACGGCCTCGGTGCGCTCGATCTTGGCGATCAGCGCCGGCTTGTGGCGCCAGGCCGCACCGGCGTCCGTCGCGAGCTGGCGCGCCATCTCCATGTCGGTCGCGCTCTTCGGGAAGCTGACCGCGACGTAGTCGGCCTGGAAGCTCATCGCGGTGCGGATGTCGGCGATGTCCTTCGGCGTCAGCGCCGGCGCGGTCAACCCGCCGCCAGCCTTGTTGATCCCCTTGTGGTCCGACAGCTCGCCGCCGACGACGACCGTGGTGCGGACCTGCTCGCCGCGCACCTCGTCGACGACGAGCCGGATCAGGCCGTCGTCGAGCAGCAGCGTGTCACCGGGCCGCACGTCGCGCGGCAGATCCCTGTAGTCCAGCCCGACCGCCTCGGCGTCGCCGGCGTCGCCGCGTGCGGCGTCGAGCACGAAGTGCTGGCCGGCCTGCAACTCGACGCGGCCGCCCTCGAACTTGCCGACGCGGATCTTCGGGCCCTGCAGGTCGGCCATGATCGCGACCTCCCGGCCCGCGCGCACGGCGGCCTCGCGCACGCGCGCCGCGCGCGCGACGTGGTCCTCGGCGCTGCCGTGCGAGAAGTTCAGCCGCACGACGTCGACGCCGGCGCGGATCAGCTGCTCGAGCTTCTCGGGCGACGACGACGCCGGGCCGAGCGTGGCGACGATCTTGGTGGCGCGGATCAATCGGGGTTCCTCGGTCGGCGGTCGGCGGTCGGCGGTCGGGCGCGGGGCAGCATGGGCGGTACGCGGTGCGGGCGTCGCCGGGCGATCAGGCGCCGGCCGCCGCCGCGGCGTCGACCACCGTCAGCGCGGTCATGTTGACGACGCGGCGCACCGTCGCCGACGCAGTCAGGATGTGCGCCGGCCGCGCCGTGCCGAGCAGGACCGGCCCGACCGTCACCCCGTGGCCGCCGGTGATCTTGAGCACGTTGAACAGGATGTTGGCGGCGTCGATATTCGGCAGCACGAGCAGGTTGGCGCTGCCTTCCAGCGTCGTCGCCGGCAGGTAGCCGCGCCGGATCGTCTCCGACAGCGCGGCGTCGCCGTGCATCTCGCCGTCGCACTGGATGTCGGGCGCGCGGGCGGCGAACAGGTCGCGCGCGGCGCGCATGCGCAACGCCGAAGGCCGCTTGGACGAGCCGAAGGTCGAGTGCGACAGGAACGCGACCTTCGCCGGCACGCCGAAGCGCTGCACCTCCTGCGCCGCCATCAGCGCGATCTCGGCCAGCTCCTCGGCGCCCGGCTCCTCGTTGACGAAAGTGTCGGTCATGAACAGCGTGTGGCGCTCCAGCATCAGCGCGTTCATCGCCGCCAGCACGTGCGCGCCCTCGCGCAGCCCGATCACGGCGCGGATGTGCTCCAGATGGGCGTCGTACCGGCCGACCAGCCCGCACAGCATGCCGTCGGCCTCGCCACGGTGCAGCATCAGCGCCGCGATCAGCGTGTTGCTGCGCCGCACCGCCGCCTTCGCCGCCTCGGGCGAGATGCCCTCGCGCCCCATCAGCGCATGGTAGGCCTCCCAGTAGGCACGAAAGCGCGGGTCGTCCTCGGGGTCGCAGAGCTCGAAGTCGCGCCCGGGCTCGAGCTTGAGCCCGGCGCGCTCGAGCCGCATGCGCACGACCTCGGGCCGGCCGACGAGGATGGGCTCGGCCATGCGCTCCTCGAGCACCACCGGCAGCGCGCGCAGCACGCGCTCGTCCTCGCCCTCGGCGTAGACGATGCGCGCCGGTCGCGCCTTGGCGGCAGCGAACACCGGCCGCATGAACATGTTGGTCTGGTAGACGAAGCGGCCGAGCTGCTGCCGGTAGGCGTCCAGGTCGGCGATCGGGCGCGTGGCCACGCCCGACTCGGCCGCCGCGCGCGCCACCGCGGGCGCGATGCGCAGGATCAGCCGGACGTCGAACGGCGTCGGGATGATGTAGTCGGCGCCGAATCGCAGGTCCTTGCCGGCGTAGGCCGCGGCGACCTCGTCGCTGGGCTGCTCCTTGGCCAGCGCGGCGATCTCGCGCACGCAGGCCAGCTTCATCGCCTCGGTGATCTTGGTCGCCCCGCAGTCCAGCGCACCGCGGAAGATGTACGGGAAGCACAGGACGTTGTTGACCTGGTTCGGATAGTCCGAGCGGCCGGTGGCGATGATGCAGTCGGGCCGCGCGGCCTTGGCGAGCTCGGGCCGGATCTCGGGCTCGGGGTTGGCCAGCGCGAGGATGATCGGCCGCTCGGCCATCGTCGCCACCATCGCCGGCGTCAGCACGCCGGCAGCCGAGCAGCCGAGGAAGACGTCGGCGCCGGCGACGACCTCGGCCAGCGTGCGCGCGTCGGTCTCCTGGCAGTAGCGCTGCTTGCTCTCGTCGAGCCGGCCGGCGTCATCGCGGCCGGCGCGGATCACGCCCTTGCTGTCGCAGACGAAGACGTTCTCGCGCCGCACGCCCAGCCCGACCATCACGTCCAGGCAGGCGATCGCCGCCGCGCCGGCGCCCGAGACCGCGAGCTTGACGCGCGCGATGTCCTTGCCGACCAGCTCCAGCCCGTTGAGCAGCGCGGCCGCCGAGATGATCGCGGTGCCGTGCTGGTCGTCGTGGAAGACCGGGATGTTCATCCGGTCGCGCAGCTTGCGCTCGATCGTGAAGCACTCCGGCGCCTTGATGTCCTCGAGGTTGACGCCGCCCAGCGTCGGTTCCAGTGCGGCGATGATCTCGACCAGCCTGTCCGGGTCGCGCTCCGCCAGCTCGATGTCGAACACGTCGATGCCGGCGAACTTCTTGAACAGGCAGCCCTTGCCCTCCATCACCGGCTTGCCCGCCAGCGGGCCGATATCGCCCAGCCCGAGCACCGCGGTGCCGTTGGTGACGACGCCGACCAGGTTGGCGCGGCTCGTGAAGTCGGCGGCGAGCTGCGGGTCCTCCTGGATCGCCAGGCAGGCGTAGGCGACACCGGGCGAGTAGGCGAGCGACAGGTCGCGCTGGTTCGACAGCGGCTTGGTCGGCGTGACGCTGATCTTGCCGCGCGTCGGCGCGCGGTGGTAGTCGAGCGCGGCGTCGCGCAGCGCCTGCTCGGCGTCGGTCAGCGTGTGGGGCATGGTCGGTGTTCTCCGGGGTCCTGGTCGGCAGTGCGAAGCCTAACGGCCGCGTCCCCGCCGAGGCTTACAGCGGCAGGCCGACGTAGTTCTCCGCCACCGCGGTCTGCATCGCGCGCGAGCCCGTCAGGTAGTCGAGCTCGGCGCGCTGCATGCGCTCGGCGAATTCGCCCTCGTCGGGGAAGCGGTGCATCATGGTCGTGAACCACCACGAGAAGCGCTCGGCCTTCCACACCCGCGCCAGCGCGCGCCGCGAGTAGTCGTCGATGCCGGCGTCGCTGCCCCGGTAGTGCTCGGCCAGCGCCTGCGCCAGCAGGCCGACGTCGCCGGCGGCCAGGTTGAGCCCCTTGGCGCCGGTCGGCGGCACGATGTGCGCGGCGTCGCCGGCGAGGAACAGCCGCCCGTGGCGCATCGGCTCGGCGACGAAGCTGCGCAGCGGCGCGATGCTCTTCTCGATCGACGGCCCGGTCACCAGCTTGGCGGCCAGCTCGTCCGGCAGCCGGGCGCGGAACTCGGCCCAGAAGGCGTCGTCGCTCCAGTCCTCGACGCGGTCGCTGAGCGCGCATTGCACGTAGTAGCGGCTGCGCGTCGGGCTGCGCAGGCTCGCCAGCGCGAACCCGCGCGCGTGGTTGACATAGGCGATCTCGTGCGAGATCGGCGCCACGTCGGCGAGCAGCCCGAGCCAGCCGAAGGGGTAGACCTTCTCGAACGTGCGCAGCACGCTGGTCGGGATGTGGGTGCGGCTGACGCCGTGGAAGCCGTCGCAGCCGGCGATGAAGTCGCAGTCCAGCCGCTGCTCGGCGCCGTCCTTCCGGTACCCGACCCAGGGACGGCCGGACTCGATCTCGTGCAGCGCGACGTCCTCGGCCTCGTAGACGGTCGGCAACCCGGCGCCGCGGCGGTGGTCCATCAGGTCGCGCGTGACCTCGGTTTGGCCGTAGACGACGACGCGCTTGCCGGTCAGCGCGTTCAGGTCGATGCGGTGGACCCGATCGCCGAAGACGATCAGGAAACCGTCGTCGACCAGGCCCTCGCGGTGCAGGCGTGCGCCGACGCCCGCCTCGTCGAGCAGGTCGACGCAGATCTGTTCCAGCACGCCGGCCCGGATGCGGCCGAGCACGTACTCGGCGCTGCGCTGCTCGAGGATGACGGAGTCGATGCCGGCCTTGGCCAGCAGCGCGCCGAGCAGCAGCCCGGCCGGCCCGGCGCCGACGATCGCGACCTGGGTGCGTGACGCAGGCATCTTGATTCTCCTTGGTCGTGGAAGCTCGCTTGTACACCGGCGGCGACGGCGTTGTGCCGTGCGCTGCGCGTACCGGTTCGTGCTAGGCGGCCGCCGGCGTCTCGGGCGGCGCGCCGCTGCCTCGCAACCTGACGACGACCACCGGGCGCTCGGCGATCTGGGTCAGGTGCCCCATCACGCTGCCCAGCACCAGCCGCGCGAGCGTGCCGCGGCCGTGCGAGCCGACGACGATGAGCGCGCAGCCATTCGCCTTGGCGACGCGGTTGGCCGCCTCGGCGGGATCCTCGCCGACCGTGATCTCGCTGCGGCAGGCCACGCCGGCCGCCTGCGCCAGCGACTGCGCGGTCGCGAAGGCGCGTGCGGCCTGCTCGCGCCCGAGTGCCTCGTGGTCGGCGACCGGCTCGAACATCGCGACGTCGACCTCGCCGAGCATCGGCGGCGCGGGCGGAATCGCCGCCAGCAGCAGCAGCTCGGCGCCGAGCGCGCGCGCAAGCCGTACGCCCTCCTCCGCGGTGGCGCGGCCCAGCGGCGTATCGTCGACCAGCATCAGCAGGCGTTCGTAGGCAGCGGTGTTCATCGCGCTCTCCGGTCGTGGTGGGACGGCCCATTCTAGAAAGCCTCATGCTCCGGCACCGGCTCGATCGGGCACAGGCGCGCGTCGCGGGCCGTCGAGCCCGATGCCGAGCAACGGGCAGCCCGTCCGGCCGTCTGGCGAAGGCCCCGGCGCTCGCACCGGCGAAGCGTGGCGGCGCCGCGGCCGCCGCTGCGTGGCTCGGGTGGGGGCGGCGTCGAAGGAGCTGTCCCCGGCTGGATCAGAGATCGGCGATCAGGCGCCCCGGGTTGAAGACGCCGTCCGGGTCGAAGGCGCGCTTGAGCTCGCGGTGGATGCGCGCCAGCGCCGGCGCCAGCGGCGCGAAGACGCCGGCGGCGCGGTCACCGCCGCGCCATAGCGTCGCGTGCCCGCCGAGCGACGCGGCGGCGTCGCGCACCGTGGCCGCGGGCAGCGCGCAGCACAGCCAGCGCTGCGCGCCGCCCCACTCGATCAGTTGCTGGTCGGTCAGCCTGAGCGGCGGCGCCGTCGACGGCAGCGCGAGCCGCCACAGCGCCGCCCCGCCGGCCACCGCGCGCCCGGCCGCGGCGAAGAATTCGTCGCGCTGGTCGCGCAGGCCTTCCCAGAACGAGGCCGCCAAGGCCGGCTCGACCGCCTCGCCGCCCAGCCGCTGCGCCGCCGCGTCGACCGCGGCGTGCGCGCCGGCCAGCCGCAGCACCAGCGTGCCGTCCCACCAGGCGCTGGCCGACAGCGGCAGCGGCTGGCCGCTCCACTCGGCCAGGCGCCGCAGCGCGGTCGCTTCGTCCATGTCGAAGCGCAGCGTCGCGCTGCCGGGCGGCCGCGGCATGATCTTGAACGAGACCTCGCAGATGACGCCGAGGATGCCCATCGACCCGGTCAGCAGCCGCGAAACGTCGTAGCCGGCGACGTTCTTCATCACCTGGCCGCCGAAGCCGAGCAGCTCGCCGCGGCCGTCGAGCAGGGTCGCGCCGAGCACGTAGTCGCGCACGCTGCCTTGGCTGGCGCGCGCCGGGCCGGCCAGCCCGGCGGCGACCATGCCGCCGACCGTGGCGCCGGGCCCGAAGCGCGGCGGCTCGAACGGCAGCCACTGGCCGTGCGCGGCCAGCGCCTCCTCGAGCTCGGCCAGCGGCGTGCCGGCGCGCGCACTGACGACGAGCTCGGTCGGCTCGTGGCGGCTGATGCCGGCCAGCGGCCGCAGGTCCAGCACCTCGCCGGCGAGCGGCCCGCCGTAGAAGTCCTTGCTGCCGCCGCCGCGCAGCCGCAGCTTCGTGCCGGCGGCGCGCGCGGCGCGGATGCGGTCGACGATCGCCCCGAGCGCAGGGTCGTCGGGCGGGGCGGGCTCGGTCGTCATGGCCGGCCGGACTCGAGCGCGTGCAGCGGCAGCAGGCTCCTGCGGCCGGGCCGCAGGCCCCCCTCGGCGCAGCGCTGCGGCGTGGGGACGACCTTGCCCGGGTTGAGCAGCCCGGCGGGATCGAACGCATCCTTGATCGCGCGCATCGTCTGCAGCTCGGCCGGGCTGAACTGCACGCACATGCTGGCGAGCTTCTCGATGCCGACGCCGTGCTCGCCGGTCACCGTGCCGCCCAGGCGCACGCTGGTCTCGAGGATCTCGGCGCCGAAGCGCTCGCAGCGGTCGAGCTGGTCCGGGTCGTTGGCGTCGTACAGGATCAGCGGGTGCAGGTTGCCGTCGCCGGCGTGGAAGACGTTGACGCAGCGCAGGTCGTACTTGCGCTCCATGGCCTGGATCGCGATCAGGATGTCGGCCAGCCGCTTGCGCGGGATCGTGCTGTCCATGCACATGTAGTCGGGGCTGAGCCGGCCGCTGGCGGGGAAGGCATTCTTGCGCCCGCTCCAGAAGACGAGCCGCTGCGCCTCGTCGCCGCTGACCTCCAGCCGCGTTGCGCCGGCCCCCGCCAGCACGTCCAGCATGCGGCCGATCTCCTCGGCGACCTCCTCGGGCGTGCCGTCGCTCTCGCACAGCAGGATCGCCTCGGCGCCGAGGTCGTAGCCGGCGTGGACGAAGTCCTCGGCCGCGGCCGTCATCGGCTTGTCCATCATCTCGAGCCCGGCCGGGATGATGCCGGCGGCGATCACCGCCGCTACCGCGTCGCCGGCCTTGCGGACGTCGTCGAAGCTGGCCATGATGCAGCGTGCGGTCGGCGGCCGGGGCACGAGGCGGACCGTGACCTCGATCGCCACCGCGAGCATGCCCTCGCTGCCGATCACCGCCGCCAGCAGGTCCAGCCCCGGGACGTCGGGTGCGCGCGAGCCGAAGACGACCGGCTCGCCGTCGGCCGTGAAGCCGCGTACGCGCAGCACGTTGTGCACCGTCAGCCCGTATTTCAGGCAGTGCACGCCGCCGGCATTCTCGGCCACGTTGCCGCCGATCGTGCACGCGATCTGGCTCGACGGGTCGGGCGCGTAGTACAGGCCGTAGGGTGCCGCGGCCTCGCTGATCGCCAGATTGCGCACGCCGCACTGGACGGTGGCGGTGCGCGCCAGCGGGTCGACGGCGAGGATGCGGTTGAAGCGCGCCAGCGACAGCGTGACGCCCATCGGGTGCGGCATCGCGCCACCCGACAAGCCGGTGCCGGCACCGCGCGCGACCACCGGCACGCCCATCGCATGGCAGGTCCTCAGGACCGCGGCGACCTGCTCCTCGGTCTCGGGTAGCGCGACCGCCAGCGGCCGCTGGCGGTAGGCGGTCAGCCCGTCGCATTCGTAGGGCGTCGTGTCCTCGGACTGCCAGAGCAGTGCATGCGCCGGCAGCCGAGCCGCGAGTGCGGTGACGACCTCGCGCTGGCGCGCGCTGCGGGCGGCAGGGTCGGGCGTCGCGGGCAGGGGTGCGTTCACACCCTGCAATGTAGCCGCGCCGTCTGCGCGTGCATCGGGCGCGGGTTCGCGGGGCGTCGCGTTCGATCGCAGCGCGGGCAGTGTCGGCGCTCGAAGGTCCTCTTCCGGCTCGTCGCGTGGACAGGGCTTCCGAGCCAGGTGCGGTCAGCCCAGGCGGCAGCCGACGAAGGCGCCGACGCCGCACAGCCTGGCCATCAGCATCAGGCAGGTCTGCGCTTCGGGGATCAGGTCGCAGGAACTTCCCTACCCGGCGGCATAGGAGTCCACGTAACCGTTCACGAGGTCATCGACAGGTTGGCGTAGGTCAGACTCATCGACCCGGAGAAGCCGTTGCACTCGCCGACGCAGCGTGTTCCATCCCACACGCAGCCCGCGCAGGCATCGCGGCAGGATTGCCAGGTGTCGTATCCGGTTTGCGCCGGGATCTGGATCGACGTTTCCTGGGCGGGCGGGCGTTCGCGCGACAGGGGCGCCGGTGGGGGCGGCCTTCACAGATCCGGACTGCCGCCCTCGGCGCCAGGGCCGCTGCCCGCCAGGTGCAGCGTCTGCGTCGGGAATGCGATCTCCGCGCCGTGCCGCTCGATGATCTCGCCGATCTTCAGCAGCACGTCCTGCTTGACATGGTGGTACTCGACCCAGACCGTGGTCTTCGTGAAGGTGTAGACCATGATATCCAGCGAGCTGGCACCGAACTGGTTGAAGTTGACGATCAGCGTCTGCGTCGCGTCGATCCCTTCGTGCACCTGCAGCATCGCGCGGATCTCGTCGACGATCGGCGCGACGACCGCGAAATCGTCGTAGCGCAGGCCGATCGTCTCCTTGATGCGGCGGTGGCTCATGCGCGACGGGTTCTCGACCACGATGCTCGTGAACACCGCGTTCGGCACGTAGATCGGGTTCTTGTTGAACGCACGGATTCGGGTGTGGCGCCAGCTGATGTACTCGACCGTGCCCTCGATCGACTTGTCCGGGCTGCGGATCCACTCGCCGACACCGAACGGCCGGTCCAGGTAGATCGTCAGCCCGCCGAAGAAATTGGCCAGGATGTCCTTGGCCGCGAAGCCGACCGCGATCCCGCCCACGCCGCCCAGCGCCAGCAGCCCGGCGATCTGGAAACCCAGCGTCTGCGCCGCCGTGATCACCGCGACGACCACCGTCACCAGCCGCGCCAGCTTGACCAGCGCGTCGACGGTCGTGTGGTCGACCTCCTCGCCGCGCTCGCGCCGGCGCGATTCGACGTTGTGCCCGACCTTGCCGGCGAAGCGCACCAGGAACCACGCGACGCAGCCGATCAGCGCCACGTCGCGCAGCGCCAGCGCCTGCTCGATGAAGGCGATGTCGACCTCGCGCTGCAGCACGCGCGCCATGAAGCCGGCGCCGACGGCCCACATCGCGACCAGCAGCGGCCGGCTCGCACTGCCGACCAGCGCGTCGTCCCAGACGGTCGAGGTCTTCGCGGTCACGCGCGCGGCCTGCCGCAGCAGCACCTGCGCGACCTGGTTGGCGATGACGGTGACGAGCGCGATCGCCACCAGCGACGCGATCCACAGCTCGACGCCGATATGCTGGCTCAGGAATTCGCTCAGTCGGTTCATGGGGGTGACTGTAGCGGCGCGCGGGCGTGCACCCGCTGCACGACGGCCGCGCGGCCATCAGCAGGCCGCGTGCGTCGCCGGCCCCGGGCGCGCTCAGCGCGCGCGCGCCAGCCTCGGGTCGAGCAGGTCGCGCAGCCCGTCGCCGAGCAGGTTCAGCCCGAGCACGCTGAGCATGATCGCCGCCCCCGGCCAGACCGCGAGCATCGGCGCGGCGAACATCTGCGTCTGCGCCTCGTTGAGCATGCGGCCCCAGCTCGGCTGCGGCGGCTGCGTGCCGAGCCCCAGGTAGCTCAGCGCCGCCTCGGCCAGGATCGCGGTCGCGAACGAGATCGTCGCCTGCACGATCAGCACGCTGGCGATATTCGGCAGCACATGGTCGACCGTGATCCGCCACCCGCCCTTGCCGGCGGCGCGCGCCGCCAGCACGTACTCGCGCGCCCACACCGCATTGGCCGCGCCGCGCGTCAGGCGGGCGAAGACCGGCACGTTGAAGATGCCGATGGCGACGATGCTCATGATCAGGCCGGGGCCATAGATCGCGGTCAGCATGATCGCCGTCAGCAGCGCCGGGAAGGCGAAGGTGAAGTCGCTCGCGCGCATCACCAGCTCCTCGACCCAGCCGCGGCGCGCGCTGGCCAGCGCGCCGAGCGCGACGCCCAAGCCCATCCCGATGCCGACCGCGACCAGCCCGACGACGATGCTGTTCTGGCTGCCGACCAGGATCTGCGACGCGATGTCTCGCCCCAGGCTGTCGGTGCCGAGCCAGTGCGCGGCCGAAGGCGGCGCGAGCTTGTTCGGGATGTCGATCTCGCCCGGCGGCCAGGGCGACCAGACGAGCGACAGCAGCGCGGCGGCGGCGAGCAGCGCGGTCAGCAGCGCGCCGACGACGAAGCTCGCGTGGCCGCGCGCGCGCGCCAGGAATCCCGGCGCGCTCACGAGGCTGTCCTGCGCAGCCGCGGGTCGATCGCCAGGTACAGCAGGTCGACGACGAGGTTGACCAGCACGACGACCGCCACCAGCAGCATGACGACGTCGCGCACGACGACGAGGTCGCGGTTCGCGATCGCCTGGAACACGAGCCGGCCGACGCCGGGCAGCACGAAGACGTTCTCGACCACGATGGTGCCGGTGATCAGGTTGCCGAACTGCAGCCCGGCCACCGTCAGCACCGGGATCATCGCGTTGCGCAGCACGTGGCGGCGCATCGCTTGCGCGCGCGTCAGCCCCTTGGCGCGCGCGGTGCGAACGAAGTCCTCGCGCATCACCTCCAACACCGCCGATCGCGTCACGCGCGCCAGGATCGCCGCCTGCACCACCGCCAGGGCGACCGCCGGCAGCGCCAGCGCGACGACGCCGTCGACCAGCCCGCCGCCCTCGTCCTCGGTCCAGCCCGGGAAGCCGCCGGCACCGACCCACTGCAGCTGCACCGCGAACAGCAGGATCAGCAGGATCGCGAACCAGAAGTTCGGGATCGCGATGCCGAGCTGGCTGGCGGCCATCACGCCAACGTCGCCCAGCCGGCCGTGGCGCGACGCCGCGAACACGCCCAGGCCCAGCGCCGCCACGACCGTCAGCGCCATCGCCATCACCGCCAGCGGCAGCGTGACCTGCAGCCGCTCGGCGATCAGCGTCGCGGTCGGCTCGCCGTAGCTCAGGCTCTCGGCGGTGCGGCCGCGCAGCAGGCCGCCGACCCAGTCCGTGTAGCGCGCCAGCGGCGGTCGGTCCAGCCCGAGCTTGCGCTCCAGTGCCGCGAGCGATTCGGCAGTGGCACTGTCGCCGAGGATGACCTGCGCCGCGTTGCCCGGCAGCAGCTCGAGCACCGCGAACACCAGCACCGAGGCCACCGCCAGCGTGGCGGCGAAGGTCAGCAGGCGCTTGAGCAGGGCGGCGGGCATCGGCGGCGATGATGCACGATCGCGCCGCGGTGCCGCCGCCGTGCCGCCACTGCCGCGCCGAGGGCGGGCCCGATGCACGGCCGGCGCGCGACCCGGACCGCATGGACCCCCAGCGGGCCGATTTCGAGGGCCGGGGCAACGGCGGCCGGGCACAATCGTCGCCGTGGTCGCCGACCATCATGCCGCGGGCATCGTGCCGATCGCGTGCGGTATCCGTCGCCGACTCTCGGAGCGTTCCCACGCATGCACACGATCGATTTCGACACCCGGCTGATGCTCGCCGGCGGCCACTGGAAGACCTGCGCCGGCGGCCAGACGCTGGAGCTGGTCAACCCGTCCGACGAGACGCCGCTGGCGCATATCGCGCGCGGTGGCGCGGCCGACGTCGATGCCGCGGTCGCCGCCGCGCAGGCGGCGCTGGCCGGCGACTGGGGCGCACTCGCGGCGGCCGAGCGCGGCCGCGTGCTGATGCGTATCAGCGCGGCCGTGACGGCGCAGGCCGAGACGCTCGCGCGACTCGAGGCGCTGGACGTCGGCAAGCCGCTTTCGCAGGCGAGGGCCGACGCGCGGGCGCTGGCGCGCTACCTCGAGTTCTATGCCGGCGCCGCCGACAAGGTGCACGGGCAGACGATCCCGTTCGTCCACGGCACGACCGCGCTGACGATCCGCGAACCGCACGGCGTCACCGGCCACATCGTGCCGTGGAACTACCCGATGCAGATCATCGGCCGCAGCGTCGGCGCCGCGCTGGCGATGGGCAACGCCTGCGTGCTCAAGCCGGCCGAGGAGGCCTGCCTGACTGCGCTCGCGTTCGCGCGCATCGCGCTGGACGCCGGGCTGCCGGCCGGCGCGCTCAATGTCGTGCCCGGCCTGGGCGAGGAGGCCGGCGCGGCGCTGGCCGCGCACCCGGGGGTGCAGCACCTGTCGTTCACCGGCTCGGTCGGGGTCGGGCGGCTGATCCAGGCGGCGGCGGCGAAGCACGTCGTGCCGGTGACGCTGGAACTCGGCGGCAAGAGCCCGCAGATCGTCTTCGACGACGCCGACCTCGACGCCGCGCTGCCCTTTCTCGTCAAGGCCGGGATCCAGAATGCCGGCCAGACCTGCTCGGCCGCGAGCCGCATCCTGGTGCAGCGCGGGACGTACGAACAGGTCGCCGAGCGCATGGCGGCGCGCTACCGTGCGTTGCGCGTCGGGCCGGCGCTGGGCGACCCGGACGTCGGGCCGGTGATCTCGGCGCGCCAACGCGAGATCGTGCAGGGCTACCTGGCGCTGATCGGCGAGCGTGGCTTGCAGGTGCTGGCCCAGCCGGCGGTCCCCGACGGACCCGGCTACTGGGTGCCGCCGACGCTCGTGGGGGGCGCGGACGGCGCACACCGGCTGGCGCAGGAGGAGATCTTCGGCCCGGTGCAGGTGCTGATCCCGTTCTCCGACGACGCCGAGGCGCTGGCGATCGCCAACGGCACCGACTACGGGCTGGTGGCCGGTGTCTGGACCCGCGACGGCAGCCGCGCGCTGCGCATGGCGCATGCGCTGCGCTGCGGGCAGGTATTCGTCAACGACTACGGCGCCGGCGGCGGCGTCGAGCTGCCCTTCGGCGGCGTCAAGCGCAGCGGCCACGGGCGCGAGAAGGGCTTCGAGGCGCTGTACGGGTTTTCGGTGCTCAAGACGGTGGCGATCCGGCATGGCTGAATGCAGGCGCCGCACGGCGTGCGGCACGGCCGGCCGGGTGCCGACGTGCTGCAGGATCGTCGGGCCGCGGTGCCGGCGGCAAGGAGGATGGGGATGAGGCTCGCGAACAAGGTCGCCATCGTCACCGGCGGCGCGAGCGGCTTCGGGGCCGGCATCGTGCGCCGCTTCGCCGCCGAGGGCGCGCGCGTCGTCGTCGCCGATCTGAACGAGGCCGCCGCGGCGGCGCTCGCGGCCGAGCTCGGCACCTGCGCGCACGCGGTCGGCGCGAACGTCGCCGAGGCGCGCGACGTGCGGCGCATGCTGGATGAGGCCGAGCGGCGCTTCGGCGCGCTCGACATCCTGGTCAACAACGCCGGCGTGACCCACCTGCCGGCCGCGCTGGAAGATGTCGCCGAGGCCGATTTCGACCGCATCGCCGCGGTCAACATGAAGGCGATCTATCTCGCGCTGCGCGAGGCGGTGCCGCGCTTCAAGGCGCGCGCACCGGGGCCGGGTGGGATCCGAGGCGTGGTGCTCAACATGGCCAGCACCGCCGGCGTCAGCCCGCGGCCGCGGCTGGCCTGGTACAACGCCAGCAAGGGCTGGGTCATCACCGCCACGCGCGCCTGCGCGGTCGAGCTGGCGCCGTCCGGGATCCGGGTCAATGCGATCAACCCGGTGGCCGGCGAGACGCCGCTGCTGGCGTCGTTCATGGGCGAGGATACGCCGGCGATGCGAGCCAGGTTTCTGTCGACGATCCCGATCGGCCGCTTCTCGACGCCCGAGGACCTAGGCTGGGCCGCGTGCTACCTGTGCAGCGACGAGGCCAGCATGGTCACCGGCGTGTGCATGGAGGTCGACGGCGGGCGCTGCATCTGAGCCTGCGCAGGCCGCACCGGCCGGTGCGGCCGCCGTCGGCGCGCGGCGCCGGTCAGCGCGCGGCGTCGAACTGGCGCTGGTGGCGGTCGGCGGCGGCGAGCAGGTCGCTCGCGAGCGCGGGATCGCTGTCCTGCATCCGCAACGCCATCTCGCGCACCGCCGCCGCGTCACGCGCGGCAGCGAGGCGATCGAGCCCCTGGCGCGGCAGCGGCTTGACGAAATCACGCAGACGCTGCATCAGGCCCACACCGTGGCGTGGACGCTGGAACAGGCCGTGCAAGGCGGTATCGTGGCTCATCTCGGACTCCTGTCGGCGCGGGGGCGTCAGCGAGACGCGCCGCCTTCGACCCGCTCGGCGAGCCGCGCCACGGCAAGCCTCAGATCGGGGTCGGTCCCGCCATGCAGTTGCGAAAGCCGGCGCAGCTCGGTCAGCGCGCGGCGCTGGCCGTAGGACTCGGCGGCGGCCCAGACGCGTGCCCAGAACGGGCGAGCCTCGGTGCCTCGCGGCTGCGAAAGGGACGAATTCAGGACGGCGGCGGTCATGTCGGTTTCCTCTTCGTGGCCCGCGTGGAGGGAGGCATGGCGGGCGACGAAGGGATGATCAGGGTAATCCCTGATGAGTTCCAATGAATATTCGTCATGTTCGATATGAACAAAGCTAAAGTCGCAACTTGGTACGCTCCGGACAGACCGACTTGCGAAATTTCCGCAGCCTCGACCTGAACCTGCTGCGCGTCTTCGACGCGCTGATGGCCGAAGGCAGCCTGACGCGCGCGGCCGAGTTGCTCGCGATCACGCAGCCGGCGGCCAGCCACGCGCTCAAGCGCCTGCACGGCTGGGTCGGCGAGCCGCTGTTCAAGCGCAGCGCCGGCGGGATGCTGCCGACGCCGCGTGCACTGGCCTTGTGGCCGCAGGTGCGCGCGGCCTTGCAGGAGCTGCAGCAGGCGCTGGCACCGAGCGCGTTCGACCCGCGTCAGGCGCGGGTCGACTTCCGCATCGCGATGGCCGATGCGGCGGCGGCGCTGCTGGCGCCCGGCCTCGTCGCGGCGCTGGAGGCGGCGCAGGCTGCGGCCGACCTGCGCATCCTGCCGCTGACGACGCGCGACCCGCGCGGCCTGCTGCACGACGACCAGGCCGACCTCGCGGTCGGCCACTTCCCGATCCTGATGAGCGCGCTGGCTGGCGCCGAGCGCGCGCAGCTGCGCCAGCATCGGCTGCACCGAACCGACCACGTGTGCGTCATGCGGCGCGGCCACCCGCTGGCCGGTGTCGAGCTGACGCTGGACCGCTACTGTGCGGCGCACCACGTGCTGGTCAGCCTGTCGGGGCAGGCGCACGCGGCGGTCGACGAGGCGCTGGCGCTGGTCGGGCGCAGCCGGCGCGTGCTGCTGACCGTCAACCAGTACCACACGGCACGGCAGGTCGTGCTGCAGACCGACTTGCTGACCGTGCTGCCCGCGATCGTCGTGCAGTCGGCAGCGCTGCCGGGCGCGGTCGTCACACGGCCGCTGCCGTTCGAGACCGCGCCGCTGGCGGTCGACATGGTCTGGCTCGCGCGCCACGATGCCGAGCCGGCGCACCGCTGGCTGCGCGAGCAGGTGTTGCGTGCCAACGAAGCGCTGCACGCGCAGCTCGCCCCCGATGCCGCAGCCGCGGCGGCGGGATCCCCGCCGGCCTGAACCGCGGCCGCCGGCGCGGCGACGGCGGTCGCGCAGGCCCGCCCGGGCTCTCAGCCCAGCACCGCCGCCATCGCCTCGGCGGTGCGCTCGACGTTGCCCTCGTTGAGACCGGCCACGCACATGCGGCCCGAGCGCACCAGATAGACCGCGTGCTCGTCGCGCAGGCGGTCGACCTGCGCCGCGCTCAGCCCGGTGTAGCTGAACATGCCGCGCTGGCTCAGGAAGTAGCCGAAGTCACGCCCGGGCAGCCTTGCCGCGAGCACCGCGTGCAGACGCCGGCGCATCGCCAGGATGCGCTCGCGCATCGCCGCCACGTCGGCCTCCCAGGCGGCGCGCAGCGCCGGCTCGCCGAGCACCTTGGCGACGAGGCCGGCGGCGTGGATCGGCGGGCTGGAATAGTTGCGCCGCACCGTGGCCTTGAGCTGGCCGAGCACGAGATCGGCCTCGGCGGCGTCGCCGCAGACCACGCTCAGCGCGCCGGCGCGCTCGCCGTAGACGCTCATGCTCTTGGAGAACGAATTGCCGACGATGAAAGGCAGGCCCTCGTCGGCGAGCAGCCGCAGCGCGAACGCGTCCTCGGCGATGCCCTCGCCATAGCCCTGGTAGGCCAGGTCGAGGAAGGGCAGCAGCTCGCGCTCGCGCAGCAGCGGCAGCAGCGCGCGCCACTGCGCGCGGTCGAGGTCGACGCCGGTCGGGTTGTGGCAGCAGGCGTGCAGCAGCACGATGCTGCGCGGCGGCAGCGCGCCGAGCGCATCGCGCATGGCGTCGAAGCGCAGCCCGCCGGTCGCGCCGTCGTAGTAGGGGTAGGTGTGCACCGCGATGCCGGCGCCCTCGAACATCGCGCGGTGGTTGTCCCAGGTCGGGTCGCTGATCCAGGCCGCGCTGCCGGGCAGCCAGCGCTTCAGGAAATCCGCCCCCACCTTCAGCCCGCCGCTGGAGCCGACGGTCTGGATCGTCGCGATGCGGCCGGCGCGCAGCGCCGGGTGGTCGGCGCCGAACAGCAGCGCCTGCACCGCGGCGCGCATCGCGGCCGAGCCCTCCATCGGCAGGTAGGGCTTGGGCGCGGCCTCGGCCAGCAGCTGCGCCTCGGCGTCGCGCACGCAGCCGAGCACCGGGAGGCGGCCGGCATCGTCGAAGTAGATGCCGATCGACAGGTTGATCTTGTGTGGCCGCGGGTCCTTCTGGAAGGCCTCGTTCAGGCTGAGGATGGGGTCGCCGGCGTAGGGGTCGAGGTGCTCGAACATGATCGCGTCGGGGTCGGGGGTGTCAGGCCGCCAGCGCGGCCTCGATGTCGCGCGCGAGCGACTCGGGGGTATCGGTCGGTGCGTAGCGCCTGATCACGCGGCCGTCGCGGCCGACCAGGAACTTGGTGAAGTTCCACTTGATCGCCTCGCTGCCGAGCACCCCGGGCGCCTCGGCCTTGAGCCAGCGCCACAGCGGGTGCGTGCCCTCGCCGTTGACCTCGACCTTGGCCATCATCGGGAAGCTCACCCCGTAGTCGCGGCTGCAGAACTGCGCGATCTCGGCGTCGCTGCCCGGATCCTGGCCGGCGAACTGGTTGCACGGGAAGCCGACGACGACCAGCCCGCGATCGCGGTACTCGTCCCACAGCGCCTGCAGCCCGGCGAGCTGAGGCGTCAGGCCGCAGGCACTTGCCGTATTGACGATCAGCAGCACCTTGCCCTTCTGCGACGCGAACTGGGCGCGCTGGCCGTCGATCGAGAGGGCTTCGAAGTCGTGGACCGTGTCGTGGGGCATGGCGGCCTCGGGGGTGGTCGGGGCGTTGGGCTCGCCCGGATGCCGCGCGGCGCACGCTGGCGTCTGAGCAGCGGCCGGGTCGGCGGATGTTACGCGTTGGCGGCTTGCGTGTCGTCGATGCGCGCAGGCGGGCCGCGCCGGAGCAAGTCGTCGAGCTTGTCCGACCGCTCGGCAGGCAGATTGCCGCGCACGTAACATTGTCGACCGTGGATGTGCCCCTGACGCCTCGAGCCGGGCCGCCGGCCGCTGCCGCGCCGGCGCCGGACGGGCGCGACCTCGCGCCCGGCGCCGCGCCGCAGGATGGCCCGGGAGCGACGGGCCGGGGGGCGGCGCGCGTCGATGCGCTCGATGCGCTTCAGGACCGCTTCCTCGCGCACATGAGCCACGAGCTGCGCACGCCGCTGGCCGGGTTGCTCGGGCTGGTCGATCTCGCGCGGCGCGTCGCCACCGACCCGGCGCAGCGGCGCTACCTCGAGGTCGCGATGCAGTCCGGACGCGCGCTGCAGCGCAGCATCGCACAGGTGCTCGAGATCGCGCGGCTGCGCGAAGGGCCGCTGCCGCTCGCCGACGAGGCCTTCGACCTCGCCGAGACGGTCGTCGAGGTGCTGCGCAACGCGATGGCGCGCATGCGACTCAAGGGGCTGGCGATGCGCTTCGACTGGGAGGGGGAGCCGACCTGGGTGCGCGGCGACGAGCTGCGCGTGCGGCAGGTCGTCGGCAACCTGGTCGACAACGCCTGCCGCTTCACCGCGCGCGGTTATGTCGCGCTACGAGCACGGCTGGACGACGACCCGGGGTCGCCGGGCCGACGGCGCTTCGAGTTGCAGATCGAGGATACCGGGCCCGGCGTCGCGCCGGCGCTGGCCGCACGCATCTTCGACGAATTCGTCCAGGGCGACGACAGCCTGACGCGCGCACACGGCGGCACCGGCCTGGGGCTGCCGATCGCGCGCGCGCTGGCGCGGCGCATGGGCGGTGACGTCACGATGGCCAGCACGCCCGGGGTCGGCAGCCGCTTCACGCTGACGCTGGGCTTCGCCCCGGCGCCCGATCCCGATCCGGTTCCCGCCGCCGCCCGCGCTGACGCGCCAGGCCATGCATGGTTGCTGTACGAGCAGACCGAGACCGGTCGCTGGATGCAGCGGCGCTTCGCGCGCTTGGGCTGGACGAGCGAAATCGTCACCGGCATCGCGGTGGCGATCGAGCGTGCCGCGCACAGCACGGCCGCGGCGCTGCCGCCGCTGGTCGTCGTCGCCGAGCACGTCATGCACCCTGGCGCCGACCTCGACGCGCTGCGCGCCGCGCTGCCGGCGGCCGACATCCGGCTGCTGATCCGCCCCGACTGGAACCAGCCGGCGATCGAGCAGCGTGCGCTCGCGCTGGCGATGCGGCTGGACGTCAGGCCGCTGACGCCGCGCGACCTCAGGCTGATGACGCTGCGCGGCGTCGCGCCGGTGCAGGCCGTGCTGCCGCCGGCCGCACCGTCGCCGGGCCCGCACGTGCTGGTGGTCGAGGACAACGCGACCAATCGGATGATCGTCGAGGCCTTTCTCGAGGCGCTGGCGCTGCCCTGTCGCAGCGTCGGCGACGGCGCCCAGGCGCTGGCCGAATGCGCCGCGTCGCCACCGCGGCTGGTGCTGATGGACCTGCAGATGCCGGTGATGGACGGGCTCGCCGCCACGCGCGAGCTGCGCGCGCGGCAGGCGCGCGGCGAGCTGCCGGCCTTCCCGGTCGTCGCGCTGACCGCGCACGCGATGGCCAGCGACGCCCAGGCCTGCCGCGACGCCGGCATGGACGGCTTCCTGACCAAGCCGCTGCTGCTCGAGACGCTTCGTGCCGAGCTCGTGCGCTGGTGTCCGGAGCTGCGCGCGGCCTGACAGGCCGCGCCTCAGCGCCAGGCAGCCAGCAGCGCGGCGGCGACGATCAGCGCGCCGCCGGCAAGCAGCGCCGGGCTCAGCGTCCCGGCACCGAGCGCGATCGCCGAGACGGAGGCGAACAGCACCTCCGAGACCATCACGACCGCGGTCGCGGCGGCGCTCAGCCGTGCCGCGCCGTACTGCAGCGCCAGGTTGGCACCGACGAACGCCAGCGCCAGCAACGCCGCGCCGACGAGCCAGGGCGCCGGCGCGGGCGGGGGCGGCACCGTGCCCTGCAGCGTCAGCACCGTCGCCAAGGCGCCGGCCACGAACGCGCCGCCGGCGAACATCGCCAGCGCGCGCGCCGCGCTGCCGCTGGCCGCATGGCGGCGCAACAGCACGTTGTTGAGCGCGAAGCTGAAGCCGCCGAGCACGCCCAGCCACTCGGCCAGCGTTTGCGGCCAGGGCCAGCCGCCGCCGTCGGGTCGCAGCACGATCGCCGCCCCGGCCAGCGCCAGCACGATGCGCAGCGCCGCCAGCGGCGTCAACCGCTCGTGCAGCAGCACGCGCGCCAGCAGCACCGCCCACAGCGGCATCAGGTAGAACAGCAGCACGACGCGCACGACGTCGCCGATCGTCACCGCCCAGTTGAAGCTCGCATTCGTCATCCCGGCGGCCAGCACCAGCCACCACAGCGACGGCGTGTGCGCGAGCTCGATCCAGGCGCGCGGCCAGCGCAGGCTGAGCAGCGCCAGTGCCAGCAGGTAGACCCCGGCGGTCGCCCACAGCGCGTGGACCCCGCGCACCTCGAGCCAGCGCAACGGCCACCACGCCACGCCCCAGACGAAGGCGTTGGCCAGCAGCGCCAGCACCGGCAGCAGTGCGGCGCCGCCATGCCGCGCGGGCCCGTCCGGCGGCGACGCGCCGGAGGCGTCCAGGGTCCCGGGCATCAATGGACGTCGCTGCGCGCGATCACGAGCAGCCGCTCGACCTCGGCGCCGTGGTGGCGCAGGTTGTGGCGATGCCAGCGCCGCACCGCCTCCATCGTCGCGGCGACGACGAGGCCGAAGATCGCGATCGCGCCGAAGGCGGACAGGCCGAAGCTCGTCATCCCGGCGTAGAACGCCCCCAGCCCGAGGATGCACGCCTGCTCGTTGAAGTTCTGCACCGCGATCGAGCGGCCGGCGCCCATCAGGTTGTGCCCGCGGTGCTGCAGCAGCGCGTTCATCGGCACGACGAGGAATCCGCCCAGCGCACCGAGGACCATCAGGAACGGCGCGGCGATGTGCAGCTCGCGGATCGCGATCATCGCGATGACCAGCAGCCCCATGCCGATGCCCAGCGGGATCACCGCGGTGGCGCGGTCCAGCCGCATCACGACGGCGGCGACGACCGCACCGAGCCCGGTGCCGATCGCCACCACGCCGACCAGCGCCGAGGCCTGCGTCGTCGAGTAGCCCAGCGCCGCCGCCGCCCAGGCCAGCACGATGTAGCGCAGGTTGCCGGCCACGCCCCAGAACAGCGTCGTCGTCGCGAGCGAGATCTGGCCCAGCTTGTCGCGCCACAGCCGCGCGTTGCACTGCGCGAACTCGACCAGCAACTCGACCACGTGCCCCTTCATCGGCCGCAGCGGGGTCGCGGTGCGCGGGATGCGCAGGTTGATCGCCGCCGCCAGCGCGTAGACGAGGACGATGGTGGCGATCGCCGCCTCGGCCGCGGCGGCGATGCCCAGGTCGACCCCGGGCATGTCGAAGGCGAGCAGCCAGGGCGCGACCACCGGCCCGACGAGCTGGCCGCCCAGCACGACGCCGAGGATGATCGAGGCGATCGTCAGCCCCTCGATCCAGCCGTTGGCCTTGACGAGCTGCGACGGCGGCAGCAGCTCGGTCAGGATGCCGTACTTGGCCGGCGAATACGCCGCCGCGCCGAGGCCGACGAGCGCATACGCCAGCAGCGGGTGCAGCCCGGCGAGCATCAGCAGGCAGCCCGCGACCTTGATCGCGTTGGACAGGAACATCACCCGCCCCTTGGGCAGCGCATCGGCGAACGCGCCCACCACCGGCGCCAGCACGACGTAGAACAGGGCGAACATCGGCACCAGCGCCGCCATCTCCCACTCGGGCGCGTTCGCGGCGCGCAGCAGCTCGACGGCGGCGACGAACAAGGCGTTGTCGGCCAGCGAGCTGAAGAACTGCGCCGACATGATGGTGGCAAAGCCCTTCTTCATGCGGTCGGCGCGGTCTGGCCGGCGGGCACGTGGCGGTGCCGGCGGCGCGGGTCTCCTGTGGGTCTGCCCGGACGGGCGCGGGTTTATAGCATGCGGACTTGGCACAATCGTGGCGCCGATGGCCGCTGCCGCGGCATCCGTCGCGCCATGCCACGCCCGATCGAAGCCCTGGTCCACGTCGACGCGCTGGCGCACAACCTGGCGCGCGCGCGCCGCGCCGCGCCCGACGCGCGCGTGTGGGCGGTGGTCAAGGCGCGCGCCTACGGACACGGCCTGGCACGCGCCTACGCGGGATTGCGCGGCGCCGACGGGTTCGCGCTGCTCGACCTGGACGAGGCCGAGCAGCTGCGCGCACTCGGCTGGCGCGGCCCGATCCTGCTGCTCGAGGGTTGCTTCGAGCCGCGCGACCTGGAGGTCTGCTCGCGGCTGGACCTGTGGCACGTCGTGCACGGCGACGCGCAGATCGACTGGCTGGCAGCGCACAAGACCGAGCGTGCGCAGCGCGTGTTCCTGAAGATGAACAGCGGCATGAACCGGCTCGGCTTCGTGCCGGCGGCCTTCCGCAGCGCCTGGGCAAGGCTTTCGGCGCTGCCGCAGGTCGAGGAGGTGTCGTTGATGACGCACTTCTCGGACGCCGACGGCGGGCGCGGCATCGCGCACCAGGTCGCGGCGTTCGAGGCCGCGACGCGCGACCTGCCCGGCGAGCGCAGCCTGGCCAACAGCGCGGCGACGCTGCGCCATGCGGCCGCCACCGGCGTGGCCGCCGACTGGGTGCGCGCCGGCATCATGGTCTACGGCAGCGCACCCGACTTCCCGGCGCACGACATCGGGCACTGGGGGCTGCAGCCGACGATGACGCTGCGCACGCGGCTGATCGCGACCCAGCAGCTGGCCACCGGCGACAGCGTGGGCTACGGCAGCAGCTTCGTCGCCCGCGCGCCGATGCGCATCGGCATCGCGGCGGTCGGCTACGCCGACGGCTACCCGCGCCACGCCGGCAGCGGCACGCCGGTGCTGGTCGATGGCCGGCGCAGCGCGACCGTCGGCCGGGTGTCGATGGACATGATCGCGGTCGACCTGAGCGCGCTGCCCGGGTCCGGCCCCGGCAGCGAGGTGACGCTCTGGGGCGAGGGGCCGCGAGGCAGCCGGCTGCCGATCGACGAGGTCGCGCACGCGGCCGGCACGATCGGCTACGAGCTGATGTGCGGGCTGGCGCCACGCGTGCCGGTGCGCGCGGTGGGTGGCGACGGCGACGCCGAAGGCTGATACGGGGTCGCGTTCAAGCCTTCAACTTGCGTCCGCGGTCGAACGGCCGTCGGCCCGGAGCCGACGGTCGTCGAAGTCAGTCCGTCGCTTCTCCTGGCGTTCGATGTGCCAGCGAGCCAAGGCCGGCGGGCACCCTCCCACTCCATGTCCCCCGGGCCGGGCTGCGCCCGCCCCTCCTCCTTTACTTACGTGGGAGGGTGCCCGCCGACCTTGGCCTGCCGCCGCCCCGCTTTTCGACCGTCGAAAACCAACACGGAGGCCTGCCGAGGGCGGCGGGTGCCCTTGACCGTAAGTAAAGGAGGAGCCGGCGGCGCAGCCGACGGCGGGGGAGCGAGCCCGGACACAAACAGTCCTGCGGACTGTTTGTGCCTGGCGAGCGCCCGGGGCACTGTCCCCGGGCATGGAGGACAAGGGTACCCGCCGTCCTCGGCTCGCGCGGTCGTGGAACGTCAGACCAGAGAGGGCGACGGTATGAGTGGAGGCAACGTGCCGGGCGCAGCCGTTCGATAGCAGGCACTTCTTCTTCGTGTGGACGCAAGACTCCATCATGGGCAGGCCGCGATCACCTGGGCGACCGCCGCGGTCAGCTTCTTCGCATACGGCACGTGCAGGAACTCGTTCGGCCCGTGGGCGTTGCTCTTCGGGCCGAGCACGCCGCAGACCATCATCTGTGCCGCCGGGAAGCCGCGCTGCAGCAGGTTCATCAGCGGGATCGTCCCGCCCTGGCCGATGTAGCCCAGCGGTGCGCCGTAGTGCGCCAGCGAGGCGTCCTCCAGCGCACGCTGCAGCCAGGGTGTGAGCGCCGGCGCGTCCCAGCCGTCGGCCGATCCCTCGGGGTGGAAGCTCACCCGGGCCTGGTAGGGGGCGTCGGCCTCCAGCAGTTGCCGCACCTGATGCAGCGCCGCGGCCGCGTCGACCGTGGGCGGCAGCCGCAGGCTGAGCTTGAACGCGGTACGCGGGCGCAGCACGTTGCCGGCATCGCGCAGCGCCGGCAGGCCCTCGGCACCGGTCACGCTCAGCGTCGGGCGCCAGGTTCGTGCCAGCAGCGCCTGCACCGGGTCGTCGGTCGTCGGCAAGGCAACGCGGCCGTCGGCACCGCAGGCCCAGGGGTAGCGCTTCCAGACCTCGTCGCCGAGGATCGCGGCGGTGGCGCGTGCCTGCTCGACGCGTGCCGGCGGGATCTCGGCGTGCAAGCCGGCGGGCAGCAGGCGGCCGCTGGCGCTGTCTTCCAGCCGCTCGAGCAGGTGGCGCAGGATGCGGAAACTCGACGGCACCAGCCCGCTGGCGTCGCCCGAGTGCACGCCCTCGGTCAGGATCTGGACCTCCAGCGTGCCGCTGGCCATGCCGCGCAGGCTGGTCGTCAGCCACAGCTGGTCGTAGTTGCCGGCGCCCGAGTCGAGGCAGACGACGAGCGCCACCTCGCCCAGCCGCTCGTGCAGCGCCTGCAGGTAGTGCGGCAGGTCGCCGGAGCCGCTTTCCTCGCAGGTCTCGATCAGGCCGACGCAGCGCGGGTGCGGCAGCCCCTGCGCCTGCAGCGCCTCGATCGCGGTGACGGCGGCGTAGACCGCATAGCCGTCGTCGGCGCCGCCGCGGCCGTACAGCCGCCCATCCTCGAGCTTGGGCGTCCAGGGCCCGAGGTCGCTGCGCCAGCCGTCGAACTCGGGCTGCTTGTCGAGGTGGCCGTACAGCAGCACCGTGCCGCTCGAGCCGGACTGCGATGGCTCGACCTCGAAGAACAGCAGTGGCGTACGCCCAGGCAGGCGAACGATCTCGAGCTTCAGCCCCGCGACCCGGCGCGACTCGACCCAGGCGGCGGCGTCGCGCACGGCGCGGTCGATCAGCCCGTGGGCCTCCCATTGCGGGTCGAAGGCCGGGCTCTTGGCCGGCACGGCGATGTAGTCGACCAGCGCCGGGACGATGCGCTCGTCCCAGGCCTGGTCGACGAAGCGCGCCAGCGCGTCGGACGCGTCGGTCCGGATCGGTGGCAACGATACGCGGTCGTTCATCGGCGGATCCCCAGGCCGCAAGGCGCGGGAAGTGTAGACGCGGCGTCAGGGCATCGTCCGTCGGCGGGGGGATGACCGCAAGGGCGCGTCCGCTCGATGCGCGGCGGCTGCCGCGTAGGTCGTGCGCGGGCCGGATCGGGTGGCGGATGACACGGCCGCTTGCGGGGCGCGTGCATCCAGCCCGCCGGTGTCGGCTTCCTGCGGCTCGACGCCTGGCGGGCGATCAAGCCGGCGGCGCCGTCGCGCAGCCGGCGGCCGCCAGCCAGGGGTCCTCGTCCTGGCCGCCGAAGACCTCCAGCAGGAAGTCCAGCACCGCGCGCGTCCGTGCCGGCACATGCTTGCGCGTCGGCATCGTCGCCCACAGGGTGGTGCCGAAGAGCTGCCACTTCGGCAGCACCCATTCGAGCGCGTGCTCCGCCAGCGCGTCCGCGACGACGAAGGAGGGCAGGGCCGCGACGCCCAGCCCTGCGAGTGCGGCGGCATAGTTGGTGTCGACGTGCGCCGTCGCCAGCGGGGTTCGCCGAGGCCGGAAGACGAAGCGCTCCGGCGGCGTGCCACCGGTCGCACCCCGGTGCACGAACTCGAGCCCCCGTTGCAGCTCGCCGATCGGAGGCGTCAGCGTCTCATGCCGCTCGAGCTCGACCGGGTGGGACGGCCGGCCCCGCCGATCCAGGTAGTCGGGCGTCGCGCACAGCACCGTCTCGGTCCGCGCGAGCCGGCGCGCGATGTACTCGCCGCGCAAGGGCTCGATCGCCCAGACGATGCTCAGGTCGAAGGCTTCGCTCGCCGCCTCCACGGGCGCCAGGGCGTCGACCTCCAGCGAGAGCTCGGGGTGGCGCTCCTGAAGCCGCGGCAGGTGCTTGGCGATCTGGTGCACCGCCACCGCCGGTGGCACCAGCAGCCGTACGGTGCCGCGCAGCTCGTGGGTGCGTGCGCTGGCCATGGCCGCGGCGTCGTCGATGTCGGCCAGGATCTGGCGCACGCGGTCGAGGTACGCCGTGCCGATCTCGGTCAATGCCAGCCGGCGCGTCGTGCGATGCAGCAGCCGGGCGCCCAGCTCCTCCTCCAGTTCGGCCACCGCCCGCGTGACGATCGCCGGGCCGAGTTCGAGCGTGCGCGCGGCAGCGGCGAAGCTGCCCTCGTCGACCACTCGGGCGAAGACACGCATCGACCGAAGGAGATCCATGCGTTCGATTGTTTCACGCAGGGGAATGATCTATTGATGACTAGACAGTTTATTTTGGGAACCATTGGTCGCGTTCGCCGTCTGATCGTGAGCCCTCGCGAGGCTTATCCGAGGTGGCGGTTCCGGCCCACGCCGCGCCACAGTCCCTTTCAATCATCTTGACAGACACAACCCAGCTCTCACGGAAAGGAATCGCCATGAAACGCTCCCTCATCCTCGCCGCGGCCATGCTGGCCGCCAGCGCGGCCTTCGCCCAGGAAGCCACCCCGGACACCTGGAAGCAGGCCGAGGTCTCCAAGACGCGCGCCCAGGTCCAGGCGGAACTCGCCCAGGCGCGCCAGGACGGCACGATCCGCAGCTGGAGCGCCGGCTTCATCGAGCCGGCGCGCAGCTCGATGACGCGAGACGAGGTCGTCGCGGCCCTGCTGCAAGCGCGCGCCAGCGGTGAACTCGACCGCATCGACGCCGAGGCGGCGAGCCCGGGACCGGCGCCCATGCCGGCGACCCGGGTCGCGGCCAGCTATCGCTGAGTCTGCGGTTTCGAGGCCGGGGCCCTCGCGGGCTTCGGCCGATCCTCGTCGGCCGGGCCATCCGGGACTTGACGCTGGCTCGAGGGGTCGGCGCCGGCCAGCTGGTCCAGCCAGGCGACCAGGTGGGCGAGCACTCGATCGCGCTCGGGTTCGTTGAAGATCTCGTGCGCCAGGCCGTCCCAGGCGCGCGCGGTCAGGACTTCCGGGGGTGCGGCCGCCGCCATCGCCGCCGACCCCGCAGGCGCGACGCAGCGGTCGGCGCCGGCCCACATCAGCAGCGTCGGCACACGCCAGCGGGCAGCCTGGGCCCGCGCCAGCGCGCCGGCGTCGACGATGAATCGTGCCAGCCGCGCCGTGATCCGGTCGTGCACCAGCGGGTCGGCAACGTAGGCGCGCACGACCTCGGGATCGCGACTGATCCAGTCGGGCTTCAGCCCGTTGGCGTCGGCGAAGTCCGGCAGCAGCCGTTCACCGACCCACAGCCTCAGCCGCTTGGTCACCGTCAGCCCGGGGTCGAGCGCGGGCGAGGAAAGCACCAGCGCGTCGGGCTCGCGCGACCAGGTGGCGGGCCGGGGCGACAACGCCTCGGCGACGAAGCGGGCGGCGATGGCGCCGCCCATGCTGTGGCCTATCAACACGCGCGGGCCGCGTGCGGAGCCGCCGCGCAGGTGATCGAACACTCGCGCCAGATCCTCCAGCATCGCGTGCGGGTGCGGCAGCGCGCCGCGCGGGCCACCGCTGGCGCCGTGGCCGCGCTGGTCGTGGGCGTGGACGTCCCAGCCCTTGGCGTTCAAGGCCGAGGCGACATGTGCGTAGCGGCCGGCGTGCTCGCCCAGGCCGTGGACGATCAGCACCTGCCCGCGCGCGGCGCCGGGTGCGCGCCAGGAGTGCAGCCGCAGCAGCAGCCCGTCGGCGGTGGTCAGTGTGTCCATCGGAGGCGGATTGGAGCATGTCCCAGGTCCGCCGGGGCCATGTCCCGTGTCTCATCGGAAGAGGCCGCCCGCCTGGCGAACGGCGTCAGCCGGTTCAGGTTCGCTCATCGAGCCCTCAGACGGGGTGCGGCCTTCCCTTTGCGGGCCCTCGCCGGCCGGCGGTGCCCCGTTGCTCGTACGCAGACACCTGCTGCCGGGTCGAACCGAAATCACCGAGGAATCTGGTCGAGCTCCCGGAGCACCCTCGCACCGAAGCGGCGCTCACCAGAACGCCCAGTTCCCCGTCGCCACCACCCAGATGCCGAGGACGCCGTTGGTCACCGCGTGCGCGATCACCGCCACCCACAGCCGCCCGGTGCGGATATAGAGCCACGCGTAGGCGAGTCCTGCGATCGCCGCTGCCAGCCACAGCGTGTGCGCGAGGACGAAGACGAAGGTCGCGAGCACGATCGCGCGCAGCCCGACTGCCTGCGGCGGCAGCGCCAGGAAGTCCGGCCGCTGCAGCCAGCGCATCAGGAACGAGCGCCAGAACAGCTCCTCCATCACCGGCACGAGCAGCGTGGCGCCGATCCAGCGCAGCGCGATCAGCGGCCAGATCGGCGTGCCGGCGGCGTCCAGCGGGACGAAGCGCGGCGCGTCGCCCAGGTCCAGCGTCATCCACGGCGCGTCGAGGTTGATCCACAGCACGAACACCGCGACCCCGACCGCCACCGCGAGCAGGGTCTCGCGCGCGGTCGGCAGGTTCTGCCGCGCCAGCTCGCCGTAGTCGCGCCGGAAGTGCAGCAACAGCGCGCCGACGACGATCACGGTCGCGCCGTACAGCCAGCGAGGGTCGAAGCCCCAGCTGCCGTCGGCCGGCGCCAGCGAGCGCAGCCCCAGCAGCAGCATGAAGACGACGAAAGGCAGCGCGCGCGCGACGGCGGCGCGGTCGGTCAGGGCGGACATGGCCGGCGATGATGCCGCGTCCTGCTGTCGCGGCAACGGCATTCGGGCGCGTGCGGCGTGACGGGCTCGGCGCGCGGCGCCGATTCGTGCGCGCTCACTTTGCGACCTTCGGGCTGAGCCCTCCGGGTCTTGGGCCGCACGAGCGGGTGTGGCGGAACGCGACACAGGCTCTCAGCCGCCGCCGGTCTCCAGCGCCCACTGCGGGCGCTCGCACTGCGACAGCTCGGCCGCCAGCCAGGGCAGCAGCTCGCGAAGCAGCGGCGCCAGCGTGTGCGGCGGGTTGGCGACGAAGACGCTGCTGCCCAGCAGCCCGAAGCCCCGCGCATCGCCGCGCGCCACGCTCAACCGCGCCAGCAGCCAGCCCTTCTTCGCCGGCGCGGCGGCGGCCTTCAGACGCTGCGGCAGCCGCGCCGCCTCCAGCAGCTGCAGCTGCGGCAGCCAGACGATCACCACGCCGTCGGCAAAGCGCGCCAGCGCGTCGCGCAGCCCGGCCAGCACCTTCGCGTAGTCCGCACGCAGCTCGTACGGCGGGTCGATCAGCAGCACGCCGCGGCGCGTCGGCGGCGGCAGCTCGCGCGCGATGGCGGCGAAGCCGTCGTCCATCGACACCTGCACGCCGCGCTCGTCGGCCAGCCACGACGCCAGGATCTTGTGGTCGGTCGGATGCAGCTCGTGCAGGTGCAGCTCGTCCTGCGGCCGGCGCAGCGCGTGCGCGATCGCCGGCGACCCAGGGTACTGGTCGAGCGTGCCGCCCGGGTTGAAGCCGCGCACCAGCTCGACGTAGTCGGCGACCGCCGGCGGCAGGTCGGCCCGGCCCCACAGCCGGCCGATGCCGTCGGCATGCTCGGCGCGCTTGTTGGCGTAGGCGCTGTGCAGCGAGTAGCCGCCGGCCCCGGCGTGGCTGTCGACATAGCGCCAGCCCTTGTTTTTGGCATTCATGTGCCGCAGCACGAGGGCCAGCACGACATGCTTGAGGACATCGGCGTGGTTGCCGGCGTGGAAGGCGTGGCGGTAGGCGAGCATCGAGGCCGGACTGTAGTGGCTGCGGCGCCGGCCGCCGCCCGCGTTCGCGTGAACGCCGCCTTCAGGGGCCGCAGCGTCGCCGTCGCGACGGTCGAGTCGGCCACCATCGCGTAGGCTCTCGACCTCGTTCCCGCCCCGCGGCCGCCACCGGCTCCCGCGCTGCCCCACGATGAGCACCCTCTTCGACCCCCTGCGCGTCGGCGCCCTGCAGCTGCCGCACCGCGTCGTCATGGCCCCGCTGACGCGCAACCGCGCCCCGCGCGGCATCCCCTCGGCGCTGATGGCCGAGTACTACGCGCAGCGCGCCGACCCCGAGCGCGGCGCGGCGCTGCTGATCACCGAGGCGAGCCCGATCGCCCCGCTCGCGCACGGCTACCTCGATACCCCCGGCATCCACGACGACGCCCAGGTCGCCGCCTGGCGCCGGGTCACCGACGCGGTGCACGCGCGCGGCGGGCTGATCGCGATCCAGCTCTGGCATGTCGGGCGCATCTCGCACACGAGCCTGCTGCCGCCCGGCGAGCAGCCGGTCGCCCCGAGCGCGATCACCGCCGCCAGCAAGACCTTCACGCGCGACGGCTTCGTCGACTGCTCGTCGCCGCGCGCGCTGCGCGCCGACGAGATCCCGGGCGTCGTCGCGCAGTACCGGCGCGCCGCCGAACGCGCGCGTGAAGCCGGCTTCGACGCCGTCGAGGTGCACGCGGCCAACGGCTACCTGATCGACCAGTTCCTGCGCGACAGCACGAACCGGCGCGACGACGACTGGGGTGGCCCGGTCGCCGACCGCTGCCGGCTGCTGGCCGAGGTGATGCGTGCGGTCGCCGGTGCGATCGGCGGCGGGCGCACCGGGGTTCGGCTGTCGCCGGTCTCACCGGTCAACGACGCCGCGCTGGACAGCGACCCGCAGGCGCTGTACGCGCACGCGATGCGCGAGCTGGCGCCACTGTCGCTGGCCTGGGTGCACGTCGTCGAGGGCACGACCGGCGGGCCGCGCGAGCTGGCCGGGTTCGACTTCGCCGCGATGCGTGCGCCGCTGGCCGGCCGCGGCACCGCGTGGATGGTCAACAACGGCTATACGAGGCCGATGGCGATGCAGGCGGTCGCCGATGGCGCGGCGGACCTGGTCGCCTTCGGCCGGCCGTTCATCGCCAACCCCGACCTGACGCACCGGCTGCGCCACGATCTGCCGCTGGCCGATGCGGATCGCAGGACCTTCTACGGCGGCGGCGCCGCCGGCTATACGGACTACCCCGCGCTGGCCTGAGAGCCTGTGAAGCATTCCGCCTCACCCGCTCGTGCGGCCCAAGAGGCCCCACTCTTCGTTACAAATGCTCGCCATAGCCCGAGCTATGGCTGCGCTTTGCGCCTCGATTGGAGCCTCTTGGACCACCCGCTCGGGCGCGCCGGAATACTTCACAGGCTCTGAGCGGCGCGATCGGTCCGCGCCGTGGTCGGCGGTTCCTCGCCCAGCGGCAAGCCATCCGGCCCACCCCACGACTCGCCCGAACCATGGCCCAGGCGGCTTCGGACCGGAAGCGACCGGCGCGCATCGCGTTGACGCTGACGCTGGCGACCGCGGCGGCGCTGCTGGCCGAGCGGCTGCACGTGCCGCTGCCGTGGATGATCGGCCCGTTGCTGGCGACCGCCGCGCTCGGCGTCATCGGGGCGCCGGTGGAAGCGTCGCAGCGGCTGCGCAACGCGGGCCAGTGGGCGATCGGCGCCACGCTGGGGCTCACCTTCACCCCCGAGGTGGCCGCGCTGCTGCCGGGTCTGGCGCCGGCAATCGTCGTCGGTGCGGCCTGGGCCTTGTTCGCCGGCTGGGCCTTCCACCGCTGGCTGGCGCGCGCCAACCCGGGCGAGGCGCCGTCGTCGACCTTCTTCGCCGCCGCGATCGGAGGCGCCTCCGAGATGGCGGTGCTGGCCGAGCGCGCCGGCGCGCGCGTCGACCGCGTCGCGGCGGCGCACTCGCTGCGGCTGATGATCGTCGTCGTCGTGCTGCCGTTCGGGCTGCATTTCTCGGGCGCGCGCGGGGTCGACCTGCTGCCGCCGTCGGCGCACGGCGTCGATCCTGCCGGCCTGGCGCTGCTCGTCATGCTGACGCTGGCCGGGGTGGCGCTGATGCGCGCGCTTCGGCTGCCCAACCCCTGGGTGCTCGGCGCGCTGGCCTCGACGCTGGCACTCACCGCCTCCGGCATCACGCTGTCGGCGTTGCCGGGCGCGGTGCCGGCGGCCGGGCAGCTCTTCATCGGTGTCGCGCTGGGCGCGCGCTTCACGCCCGGCTTCGCGCGCGCGGCGCCGCGCTGGCTGGCGAGCGTGGCGCTCGGCACCGTCGCGCTGATCGCGGTGTCGGCCGGGTTCGGCGCGCTGCTGGCCGGCGTCACCGGGCTGCACCCGGCCACCGGGGTGCTGGCGACCGCCCCCGGCGGGATCGCCGAGATGTGCATCACGGCCAAGGTGCTGCAGCTCGGAGTGCCGGTGGTCACCGCCTTCCACGTGCTGCGCTATCTGGCGGTGCTGCTGCTGACGGGGCCACTCTATCGCGCCGAGCTGCAAAGGCTTGCGGGCGAGTGAGTGCATACTTCTATATGCAATCCCGCCTCGGCCGGCCGACGGCGACGTCGAGCGTTCATGCAGGAGCGCACTCAAGCCTTCAACTGGCGGCCGCGGTCGGCCCGTTGCTGTCCTTCGCTGAGGCCCGCTGTTTGCCGCTGGCCGCGTTCGACGACCGCGCGTGCCAAGGTCACCTCCCATCCGTCGTCGGCTTCACCGCCGGCTCGGCCACGCGATCGCCGACCTTGCCGCCGGACAAGTTCGACCCCCGCTCGATGGTCCGACTGTTGTTCGCTTGCCTGGCGTCCCCAGCCCGCCATCGCGTGGTGCGTGCGGCAGCGAGGGCTGGATCGGGCGGCAGGCGCACCGGCGGGGTTCAATCTGTCGAGCCAGTCTCACCAGATCCAGCGACGATCCGCAGTTGACACTTTCACCCGCGCAAGCGCGACGGCCACCACGCGACGGTCCTCACCGCGCGTGAGCCAGCGCACTGATCGAACTGCCCTGAGGTGCGCTGGCGGACGTTGCGCCTGTGGCTCGCCATGATCACCTGGCCGATGGCCAGCGCTTCGCGCCTTCCAGCGCGACCGATGAATCGCGCCAGCTAAGGCGCGCACAACGCCGGTTCCGCCGTTGATGGCGCACAACGCGCATCACGATCAATTCGCCGCCCGGCGATGCAGGCGGCGGCCAGCTCGCGCAAGGCAGATGGCGCAGCGGCGAGCTTGGTCGCGCTCGGCGTCCCGGCCCGTTCATCGCCAGGTACCCGACCTGACGCGTGCGCTGCGCCACGATCTGCCGCTGGCCGATGCGGATCGCAGCGCCGACACCGTGCTGCGGCGGCGCGGCGTTGCTGACTGGCGCACGCAGCCGGGCAGCCGGCAGCCGCGCCAAGCGTGCCGAAGCATTCCGCCTCACCAGCAAAAGCAAGGGCCGTAGGCCAATTCCACCTCGTCCCGAGGCGATTTGCGCCATAGGGTCCTCGAGCGCGATCCCTCGTTCGCAAATACGCATCGCCACTTACGCGAGCTGATGCCGCCGTGGGCCAGAACCCGGGGGCCTGCTCGGAACCTGCCAGCCCAAAGCCGCCGGTCTGCGCAGGCGCGATCGGTCCGCGCCGTGGTCGGCGGTTCCTCGCCCAGCGGCAAGCCATCCGGCCCACCCACGCTCGCTCTGAACCATGGCCCAGGCGGCTTCGGACCGGAAGCGACCGGCGCGCATCGCGTTGACGCAGGGTGCGCGCTGGCGACCGCAGCGGCGCTGCTGGCCGAGCGGCTGCACGTGCCGCTGCCGTGGATGATCGGCCGTTGCTGGCGACCGCCGCGCTCTCCGGCGTCATCAGGGCGCCGGTGGAAGCGTCGCAGCGGCTGCGCAACGCGGGCCAGTGGGCGATCGGCGCCACGCTGGGGCTCACCTTCACCCCGGGTGGCCGCGCTGCTGCCGGGTCTGGCGCCCGGCAATCGTCGTCGGTGCGGCCTGGGCCTTGTTCGCCAGCTGGGCCTTCCACCGCTGGCTGGCGCGCGCCAACCCGGGCGAGGCGCCGTCGTCGACCTTCTTCGCCGCCGCGATCAGGCGCCTCCGAGATGGCGGTGCTGGCCGAGCGCGCCGGCGCGCTGCGATCGACCAGCGTCGCGGCAGCGCACCGCTGCAGCTGATGATCGTCGTCGTCGTGCTGCCGTTCGGGCTGCATTTCTCAGGCGCGCGCGGGGTCGACCTGCTGCCGCCGTCGGCGCACGGCGTCGATCCTGCCGGGCCTGGCGCTGCTCGTCATGCTGACGCTGGCCGGGGTGGCGCTGATGCGCGCGCTTCGGCTGCCCAACCCTGGGTGCTCGGCGCGCTGGCCTCGACGCTGGCACTCACCGCCTCCGGCATCACGCTGTCGGCGTTGCCGGGCGCGTGCCCTGTGCCAGCGACCAGGCAGCTCTTCATCAGTGTCGCGCTGGGCGCACTGCTTCACGCCAGGGCTTCGCGCGCGCGCGCGCCGCGCTGGCTGGCGAGCGTGGCGCTCGGCACCGTCGCGCTGATCGCGGTGTCGGCCGGGTTCGGCGCGCTGCTGGCCAGCGTCACCGGGCTGCACCCGGCCACCAGGGTGCTGGCGACCGCCCCGGCAGGGATCGCCGAGATGTGCATCACGGCCAAGGTGCTGCAGCTCGGAGTGCCGGTGGTCACCGCCTTCCACGTGCTGCGCTATCTGGCGGTGCTGCTGCTGACGGGGCCACTCTATCGCGCCGAGCTGCAAAGGCTTGCGGGCGAGTGAGTCCATACTTCTGCTATGCAATCCCGCCTCGGCCGGCCGACGGCGACGTCGAGCGTTCATGCAGGAGCGCACTCAAGCCTTCAACTGGCGGCCGCGGTCGGCCCGTTGCTGTCCTTCGCTGAGGCCCGCTGTTTGCCGCTGGCCGCGTTCGACGACCGCGCGTGCCAAGGTCGGCGGGCACCCTCCCACTCCATGTCCCCCCGCCGTCGGCTTGCGCCGCCGGCTCCTCCTCTACTTACGTGGGAGGGTGCCCGCCGACCTTGGCCTGCCACGACCCCGGTATTCGACCGTCGAATACCAGTTCGGTGGCCCGCCGTCCCCGGCCCGCTCGGTCGTGGCATGCGTACGAAAGAAGAGTGCTATCGAGGGGCGGCAAGCGACCGGCGGCGGTCAATCGTCGACAACCCAGTCCTTGTCGATCGAACCTAGATCCGGCAGTTGACCGCTTTCTTCCGCATGCAAGGTCTTGACGTGCTTAACGAAACTGGCCACGACGGTCCTCACCTGTTGGGTGAGCACGCTGCGCACCCGATCGAACCGCCCTCGACCACGCTGGCGGCGTTGCGAATGCTCGCCATGGCAAAGGCCATGGCTGCGCTTCGCGCCTTGCCAGCGCGGCCGATGACGGCCCGCTCGGGCGCGCCCAACCGCCGGATCTAGGTTGAACGCAAACGCGCATCACGCCAGATTCCGCCGCCCGGCCATGCGGGCGCGGAACAGCTCGCGCAGGTTGACCTCGCGCGGCCCCGGGATCAGCGCGATCGGGTCGCCGGCGCACAGCGTCCCGGGCTCGACGACCGCCAGGTAGCTGCCGCAGTAGCCCGACTGCACCATGAGCTTGACCGCCTGCGCGAAGCCGAGCGCGGCGCCGAGCTTGTCGCAGGGCCGGCGCGGCTCGCTGACGGCCAGCACGCAGCCGGGCAGCCGCAGCCGGTCGCCGACCCACAGCCGGTCCTCGGTGATCCCCTGCAGCGTCAGGTTCTCGCCCAGCAGGCCGGGCGGCACGGCCTCGTCCCAGGCCGCCGCGCGCGCCTGCGCGCGCACCGTCTGCCAGAACGCGAAGTGCTCGCTCGGGTAGGCATAGACCGCCTTCGTGATGCCGCCGTGGGCAGAAAGGTCGGCCTGCTCGTCGCCTGCCAGCCCGAGCCGCCGTACCGCGACCGGGCCGTCGACCGGCCGCTTGCCGATCGCGGACAGGAACTCGCGGCCGCCGACGCGCAGCATGCGTGCCTGGCCGACATTGACGCTCAGGATCTGCATCTCTCCACGGGCTCCGGCCAGGATTGTGTGCGGACCCCCGCGACCGAGCGTAGCCCGACACCGGCAGGGGTGCGCCGATGGGGCGACAATCGCCCCCCCGGGTACCGGCGGCGCAAACCGGTGGCGGTATTCGGCGAGCCCCGCGCCGGCTGCGGCCGTGGCGGCGCGCGCAGCGTCGTGCGGCAGCAGTCAGGGTGCGAGTCTGGCCGAATCCTGTTCCTCCGTTTCCCTTTTGTCCGCGATTCGACTGGAGACCCGATGAACCAGCCCGCCCACGAAACCCCACGTCTCGGCGCCCCCGCCCATGTCAAGCACGACGGCCTGCTGGCCTGGGTGGCGGAGATCGCCGTGCTGACCGAGCCGGCAGCGATCCACTGGTGCGACGGCTCCGACGCCGAGTACGAGGCGCTGATCGAGCAGCTGATCGCCGCCGGCACGCTGCAGCGGCTCAACCCGTTCAAGCGCCCGAACAGCTTTCTCGCCCGCAGCGACCCGGGCGATGTCGCGCGGGTCGAGGACCGCACCTTCATCTGCAGCGCGACCCAGGACGCCGCCGGCCCGACCAACCACTGGATGGCGCCCGACGAGATGCGCGCGATCCTGCAGACCGGCGAGAAGGCCCTCTTCAGGGGCTGCATGCGCGGACGGACGATGTACGTGGTGCCGTTCTCGATGGGGCCGCTCGGGTCGCACATCGCGCATGTCGGCGTCGAGCTGACCGACAGCCCCTATGTGGCGGTCAGCATGCGCGTGATGACGCGCATGGGCGCCAAGGTCTACGAGGTGCTCGGCCGCGACGGCGGCTTCGTCCCCTGCGTGCACAGCGTCGGCGCGCCGCTGGCCGCGGGGCAGGACGACGTGCCCTGGCCGTGCAACCCGACCAAGTACATCGTCCACTACCCCGAGACGCGCGAGATCTGGTCCTACGGCTCGGGCTACGGCGGCAACGCGCTGCTGGGCAAGAAGTGCTTCGCGCTGCGCATCGCCTCGACGATGGGGCGCGAGCAGGGCTGGCTCGCCGAACACATGCTGGTGCTGGGCGTGACCTCGCCGCAGGGCCGCAAGTACCACGTCGCCGCCGCCTTCCCCAGCGCCTGCGGCAAGACCAACTTCTCGATGCTGGTGCCGCCGGCCGGGTTCGACGGCTGGAAGGTGACGACGATCGGCGACGATATCGCCTGGATCAAGCCGCATGGCGACGGCCGGCTGTACGCGATCAACCCCGAGGCAGGCTACTTCGGCGTCGCGCCGGGGACCAACTTCCACACCAACCCGAACTGCATGCGCTCGATCGAGCGCGACGTCATCTTCACCAACGTCGCGCTGACCGACGACGGCGACGTCTGGTGGGAGGGCATGACCGACGAGCTGCCGGCGCACCTGGTCGACTGGCAGGGGCGCGACTGGACGCCCGAGATCGCCGCCGCCAACCCGGTGGCCGGCAAGCCGCGGCCGGCGGCGCACCCGAACTCGCGCTTCACCGTCGCGGCGACCAACAACCCGGTGCTCGACCCCGAGTGGGACAACCCCGAGGGGGTGCCGATCGACGCCTTCATCGTCGGCGGCCGGCGCAGCACGACGGTTCCGCTGGTGACCGAGGCACGCGACTGGACCGAGGGCGTCTACATGGCCGCGACGATGGGCAGCGAGACCACCGCGGCCGCCGCCGGTGCGCAAGGCGTCGTGCGACGCGACCCGTTCGCGATGCTGCCGTTCGCCGGCTACAACATGGCGTACTACTTCCAGCACTGGCTGGACCTGGGCGCCAAGCTGCAGGGCAGCGGCGCGAAGCTGCCGCGGATCTTCTGCGTCAACTGGTTCCGCAAGGGCCCGGACGGCAAGTTCGTCTGGCCCGGCTACGGCGAGAACATGCGCGTGCTGCACTGGATCCTCGGCCGCGTCGACGGCCGCGCCGGGGGCCAGGAGCACCTGTTCGGTGTCAGCCCGCGCTTCGACGACCTGCGCTGGGACGGCATGACGTTCACGCGCGAGCAGTACGAGCGCGTGATCTCGATCGAGCGCGAGGCCTGGCAGCACGAGCTGGCGTTGCACCAGGAGCTTTTCACCCAGCTCGCGCACGGGCTGCCGCGCCAGCTCGAGGCGACGCGCCAGCGGCTGCAGGCCGCGCTGGCCGCCTGAAGACGGCGCCGAGAGGGCCGGGCGCGCCGCGCGCGGCGCGCCCGGCCCGCGCCACGCTTGCGCGGTCGCCCGTGCGCATCCAGCTGCTGTCGGACCTGCACCTGGAGTCCGAGGCCTTCGACCCCGAGCCGGCACCCGGGGCCGAGCTGCTCGTGCTGGCGGGCGACATCGACCGCGACTGGCACGGCTACGCGCGCTTCGCCGGCTGGCCGGTGCCGGTGCTGGTGGTGGCCGGCAACCACGAGTTCGACGGCCGCGAGCTCGACCAGGCCTGGCCGGCGCTGCGCGATCGCTGCGCCGCGCTCGGCTTCGCGCTGCTCGAGCGCGAGTCGGTCGTGCTGCGCGGCGCCGACGGCCGCCGCGTTCGATTCCTCGGCACGGTGCGCTGGTGCGACTTCGAGCTCTTCGGCGGCCCCGGAACGACGGCCCACGCGCGCGCGCTGCGCGCGGCGTCGTACTTCCAGCGCCTGATGAAGGCCACCCGCGGCGGCGCACCGTTCGACGCCGAGGCGGTACGCGCCGAGGGCCGCCGCTGCGGCGACTGGCTCGCGCAGGCGCTGGCCGCCGACCCGGACGCCGCGGCCGGTGCGGGTGCCGATCCCGATACCGATCCCGCGAGCGGACCGGCCTGGGACGCGACCGTCGTCGTCACCCACTTCGGCCCCAGCGCCGCCAGCGTCGACCCCCGCTTCGGGCGCCAGCCCAGCAGCGCGAGCTTCTGCAACGCCGACGATGCGCTGCTGCCCGGCGCCGACCTGTGGCTGCACGGCCATGTGCATTGCCGGCACGACTACACCGTGTGCCATGCGGGCGGGCGGCGCACCCGCGTGGTCTGCCAGTCGCGCGGCAATGCGTCCAAGGGCGAGGCCGCCGGATTCGACCCGCTGCGCGTCATCGAGGCCTGACGCCGCCGACATCGGCTGTGCCACACTCGGCCGCGGCCTCGCGAGACCCCGGCGACGCGAGCTGCACGATTCGCGTAGGCACCGCTGCAAACCCGAGGAGAACCCGACGATGAAGATCCTGATCGCTGTCGACGGCAGCCCGTTCACCAAGCGCATGCTCGCGTACCTGACGGCGCACGACGAGTTTCCCGGCCGTGGCCACGACTACACGGTGCTGACCGCGGTGCCACCGGTGCCGCCGCGCGCCGCCGCCGTGGTCGACAAGGCGACGCTGGACGGCTACTACGGCGACGAGGCGGAGAAGGTCTTCAAGCCGATCCGCAGCTTCCTGTCGCGCCAGGGCATCGACGCGAAGTTCCAGTACAAGGTCGGCCACGCTGGCGAGACGATCTCGTCGATCGCCGACAAGGGCAAGTTCGACCTGCTGGTGATGGGCTCGCACGGCCACGGCACGCTGACCAACCTCGTCATGGGGTCGGTCGCGACCAAGGTGCTCGCGCACAGCAAAGTGCCGGTGCTGCTGGTGCGCTGACGCGCCCGCTGGCGAGGTGACCGGCCGCGGCCCAGGCTGCGCGCCGCGCCCGCCGGCGCCATCCGGATCGCGTCAGGAGGCCCGCTCGGGCCGGCGCCGCAGTCCGTCGAAGCAGGTGCCCAGGACCATCTCGACGATCTGCGCATCGTCGAAGCGGCCACCGGCCTTCAGAAACCCGGGCACCGGGTCGCAGGCGCGCGCGAACAGCGTGTACAGCACGAGCTCGCCCGGCAGCGCGGGCTCGATGTCACCGTCGGCCTGGGCGCGCTCGATCCAGGCCCCGAGCTCGTCGCTGACCTGCATCAGCAGGTCGGTGTAGGCCGCGCTGCCGAGCAGCTCGGCACGCAGCGAGGAGTTCTGCGACGGCAGGGTCGGCATCTCGCCGGCGAGTTGCACCTGCAGCGCCCAGCGCGTCACCGCGCGCAGCTTGTCGAACGCGCGCGCGTCGGCCGGCTGCGCGGCGACGACCTCGGCCGACTTGTGCAGCACGCGCACCATCGCCGCCGCCGCGAGCGCCTCCTTGGACGCGAAATGCTTGTACAGGCTCGCCTTGGCGATGCCGACGTCCGCGGCGACCTCGTCGACCGTCATCAGGTCGAAGCCCTTCTCGGCGAGCAGCCGGTTGACCGACGCGATGATCGCGTCCTCGCGCACGCGCAGAACCTGTTCGCGAAACGATCCTCGAGCCATCCAGACATTCTAGGTCGCGGACCGAGGCCCACGACCGGCCGGGGCATTCGTGCGGGAGTCGGCCGATCGGATCGGCTGAGCGGCAACGCCGCCAGCGAAACCACGGCGCGGATACGCGCGGCCGCGCCGTGGCGATCAGGCCCTCAGGCGGTCAAGGGCGGCGGCTTGGGCGAGGAACGCGTCGGCCACGGCCGCCAGCGCCGGCCCGCCTCGCTCGCGGCCGTGGCGGCCACGGCCCGCTGCTCGGACTCCAGCGGCCGCTCGGCAGAGGGCTGAAGGGTCATCTCCATCCCGAAGCAGGTTCCCATGTCGGCCGCGTCGGGCAGCACGGCATGCTCGCGACGGTGCGAGAACAGCTTGGCCAGGCTCGACAACGCGGTGCTCATGTGGAACTCCCCGGCGCCAGTATGCGCAGCCACAGTGTCCACCCTGTGACCGGGGTCGCAACTGAGCTGATCTGGGGGATTGGTGCGCCAGTTCTCAGTGCCGGCGTGCATTTCGCACGCGGCGTCGCGCCGGCGCGACGGTGCGCGGGCGCGTGATGTCGGCGATCAGCATGACGGCGCGAACGAGATCCTGCACCGCCTCGGCCAGGTCGGCCGGGGGCTCGATCGACTCGATCGTCGCCAGCAGCGCGTCGGCGTCCTCGAGGTCGTCGGCATCGAAGTGCAGGTACAGCAGCGCCAACGGCTCCAGCAGATCCGGGTCGTGCAGCGCCATCAGCGCGGGGAAGATCTCCAGCGCGGTGGCGAATCCGGCCAGCCAGGGCAGGACCGCCTGCGCGATCGGCGCGTGATCGTCCTCGGGCGGGAGGATCCAGGGGTCGAACCAGTCGCGGCGGTCGATCGCCGCGCGCAACTCGTCCAGGCGGCGCTGGGCCAGCGCCGCGATCGGCGCGGCGTCGAAGCCCGGCGGCGGCGCGCGGCCGTCGACGTCGACCAGGTGGCGCTGCCAGGCCGCGGCCGGCACCGCCTTGGGCTGCAGCAGGACGCCGCACAGGTAGCCGTCCAGCGCCATCACGTCCAGCGGCTCGAGCGGCGCAGGCACGGCATCGAGCAGCGACTGCAGGCGCGCGATATCGACATCGGTGAGCGGCAGCGCGGTCATCCCGGGATTGTCGCCGCGTGCGATGGGCCCGCGCATCGCCCGAGTGCGGGCGGGCGACCGCCCCGGCGCGGTCGTTTCGCGGCCGGGCGCGGCCGATTCGAGGCACGGCGACGGCATAGACTCGCCGCAGCCCACCGCCGCGCGAGGCGGCGGGCCCCGTCGACCGATCCCCGAGGAGAACCCGCATGGGCGCCCCATCCGCCTTCACCGCCGCGGCCGAAATCGGCCACTGGATCGCCGGCCGTCGAGAGCCCGGCAGCGGCAGCCGCCGCCAGCCGGTCTGGAACCCGGCCACCGGCGAGGTCGCGCGCCAGGTACGGCTGGCCGAGGCCGCCGACGTCCACGCCGCGGTCGCCGCCGCCGCCGCCGCGCAGCCGGCCTGGGCCGAGGTGCCGCCGATCCGCCGCGCGCGCATCCTCAACGCCTTCCTGGCGCTGATGAACGAGCAGCGCGACGCGCTGGCGGCGATGATCAGCGCCGAGCACGGCAAGGTCTTCGCCGACGCCCAGGGCGAGGTCACGCGCGGGATCGAGATCGTCGAGTTCGCCTGCGGCATCCCGCAGCTGCTCAAGGGCGGCTATACCGAGCAGGTCTCGACCGGCATCGACAACTGGACCCTGCGCCAGCCGCTGGGGGTCGTCGCCGGCATCACGCCGTTCAACTTTCCGTGCATGGTGCCGTGCTGGATGTTTCCGGTGGCGCTGGCCTGCGGCAACGCCTTCGTCCTCAAGCCGAGCGAGCGCGACCCGTCGCCGTCGCTGCGGATGGCCGAGTTGCTGCAGCGTGCCGGGCTGCCCGACGGCGTCTTCAACGTGGTGCAGGGTGACAAGCTGGCGGTCGACACGCTGCTGGCGCACCCCGAGGTGCGCGCCGTCTCCTTCGTCGGCTCGACGCCGATCGCGCAGCATATCTACGAGACCGGCGCGCGCCACGGCAAGCGCGTGCAGGCGCTCGGCGGCGCCAAGAACCACATGGTCGTGATGCCCGACGCCGACGTCGACCAGGCTGTCGACGCCCTCGTCGGCAGCGCCTGGGGATCGGCAGGCGAGCGCTGCATGGCGATCAGCGTCGCCGTGCTGGTGGGCGGGATCGGCGACCGCATCGTGCCGCGGCTGGCCGAGCGCGCACGCGCGCTCAAGGTCGCCGACGGCATGGCCCCCGGCGCCGAGATGGGGCCGATCGTCACGCGCGAGGCACGCGACCGCATCGAGGGCTATGTCGCGCTCGGCGTCGAGGAGGGCGCCGAGCTCGTCGTCGACGGTCGCGGGCTCACCGTGGCCGGGCGCGAAGGTGGCTTCTTCACCGGGGCCACGCTGTTCGACCATGTCACGCCGGCGATGCGGATCCACCAGGAGGAGATCTTCGGCCCGGTGCTGGCCTGCGTTCGGGTGCCGGATCTGGCGGCTGCGCTGCAACTCGTGAACGAACATGCCTACGGCAACGGCGTGGCGTGCTTCACGCGGGACGGCGGCGTGGCGCGCGAATTCGCGCGCCGTGTGCAGGCCGGCATGGTCGGCATCAACGTGCCGATCCCGGTGCCCATGGCCTGGCATGGCTTCGGCGGCTGGAAGAAGAGCCTGTTCGGCGACATGCACGCCTACGGCGAGGAAGGGGTGCGCTTCTACACGCGGCAAAAGAGCGTCATGCAGCGCTGGCCCGACGGCATCGCCGCCGGCGCGGATTTCGCGATGCCGACGGCCCGGTGAGTGAGGCCGCCCCGTGAGGGCTGCCATGCTCGACTTCCTGCACGGAGGTGGACGCGCTGCCGCTCCAGGCGCACACAGCGAGCGCCGCGAGCACCGGCGGCGCCCCTGAGGCCGCGCGCGGCCTCAGGGGCGCCTCCGGTGCCTGCATCGCCCGTCGTGGTCGAGGCGAGGCACGCGCGCCGCAAGGGGTAGGTCGACCCGCCGACCCGCCGACAATTACCGCACGACCGATCAGAGACCGCGGTCACCACGCACTGGAGACACAGCCGCGAAACGACAGAAGGGCCATCAAGTGAGCGCACACACACCTTGGAAGCCATCGGCACCGCCGGCACTGCTTCCGATGATGCAGGTTCGCTGCGAGGTCGATGCACTCGTCAGCCTGGGCCCCGGCCCCTGCGGCGAGCGGCGTTACGTGCCGCTCGCCGGCGGCAGCGTCGTCGGCCCGGAGCTGAACGGCACGGTGGTCGCCGGCGGTGTCGACTGGCAGCTCCAGCGCGCCGACGGCGTGCTCGAGATCGGTGCCCACTACGTCATCCGCACCAACGACGGCGCACTCGTCGAAGTTCGCAGCGACGGCCTGCGGCACGGCCCGCCCGAGGTCATGGTGCGGCTCGCGGCAGGTGAGCCGGTCGCGCGCGACGCCTACTTCTTCCGCACCCTGATGCGCTTCACCACCGGCGACGCGCGCTGGCTGCACCTGAACAAGGTGATGGCGATCGCCAGCGGCGAGCGCCAGGCACGGCTCGTGGTGCTCGACGTCTGGCGGCTCGCGTAAGGGTTGCCGGGCGCCGGGAGGATCCCGTGCAGCGGCTCGGGTCAGGCCGCCGGCTCGCGCAGGAAGATCTCGACACGCCGGTTCTGCGCCCGTCCCTCGGGGGTGGTGTTGTCGGCCACCGGCTCGCGCGACCCGCGGCCGGCGATCTCCAGCCGCGACGCCGGCACGCCCCGGTCCTGCAGGTAGTTGCTCACCGTGCGCGCGCGCTCCAGCGAAAGCGGGTCGTTGATGGCGTCGCTGCCGGTGCTGTCGGTGTGGCCGACGATGCGCACCACGGTCGTCGCGTCCAGCCCCTGGGCGAACTGGTCGAGCACCGGGCGCAGCCCCGGCTGCAGGTCGGCACGGCCGACCGCGAACGAGATGTCGCTCGGCACGTTGACCTTGAGCTGGTTGTCCTCGGTACGCGCGACCTCGATGCCGGTGCCCTGGGTCGCCTGCTCCATCGCGCGCTGCTTGTCCTGCATCCGCTTGGACCACAGGTTGCCGGCGATGGCGCCGACGGCCGCGCCGGCGACCGCCCCGGTGCCGGCCTTGCCGCCGGTGGCTTTGCCGATGACCGCGCCGGCGACGGCGCCGATCGCCGCGCCCTGCGCGGTGCCTCGCTGGCGCTCGTCCATGGTCTCGCAGCCGGCCAGCGCGATCGCGCCGGCCAGCACGATGGTTGCCGCGACACGCGGGCGCGGTGAACGATCGTGGTTCATCCTGGTCCTCCTGATCTCGGATGGTCGGTGCGCGCCAGGGTAGCACCGTCGGCAGCCTTTCGCAGCCACGCGGACACACCCGCGCGCCCGCCGCGGACGCGCCGCCGTGGAGGACAATCGCGGCCATGGACGAGGCCGACAGCCCACGCGGTGCACGCACGATCGACAAGATCGACCGCCGCATCCTGCGCGTGTTGCAGGCCGACGGCCGCATCAGCAACCTCAAGCTCGCCGAGGCGGTTCACCTGTCGCCGACGGCCGTGCTCGAGCGCGTGCGCCGGCTGCAGCGCGACGGCTACATCCTCGGCTACGAGGCGCGGCTGGACCCGGCGCTGCTGGGCGCCGGGCTGCTCGTCTTCATCGAGGTGCTGCTCGACCGCACCGTGCACGACGTCATGGACACCTTCAAGGCCGCGGTGCAGGCCCGTCCGGAGATCCTGGAGGCGCACCTGGTGGCCGGTGGTTTCGACTACCTGCTCAAGACCCGCGTGGCGGACATGGGGGCCTACCGCCAGTTCATCGGCAACGTCATCTGGACCCTGCCCGGGGTGCGCGAGACCCGCACCTACGCGGTGATGGAGGAGGTCAAGCACACGACGCAGCTGCCGCTGTAGTCGAACGGGCTGGCGGCGCGCTCAACCCCTGGCGCCGAAGATCGCGCCGCCCACGCGCACGAGGGTCGCCCCCTCGGCAATGGCGGCCTCGAGGTCGTCGCTCATGCCCATCGACAGTGTGTCGAGCGCAAGACCCTCGGCCCGCAGCGCCTGCAGCAGCTCGCGCAGCCGGCGGTGCGGCGCGCGCTGGGCCTCGAAGCCGTCGGCAGGCGCCGGGATCGCCATCAGCCCGCGCAGCCGCACGCGGTCGGCCGGCAGCGCGGCCACCGCGCGCGCCAGCGCCGGCAATGCGGCGGGTGACACACCGCTCTTGCTCGCCTCGCCGCTGACGTTGACCTGCAGGCACAGCTGCAGCGGCGCCATCCCCGGTGGTCGTTGCACAGCCAGTCGCTCGGCGACCTTCAGCCGGTCGACCGAGTGCACCCAGTCGAAGGCCTCGGCTACGGCGCGCGTCTTGTTGCTCTGCAGCGGACCGATCAGGTGCCACACCAGGTCGGCGCGCAGGTCGCGCAAGGCCTCGATCTTGGCCAGCGCTTCCTGGACGTAGTTCTCGCCGAAGTCACGCTGCCCGGCGGCGTGGGCGTCGCGCAGCGCGTCGACCGGCTGGGTCTTGCCGACCGCCAGCAGCGTGACGGAGTCGGCATCCCGGCCGGCGGCCGAAGAAGCGGCCGCGATGCGGCGCTTCACTTCTTGTAGCCGGGTGACGATGCTGCCCATAATCGTTCGAGCTCCTCGAGCCGCCTGCGCGCGGACCCCTCCATGGACATCACCCAGCTGCTGGCCTTCTCGGTCAAGAACAAGGCTTCGGACCTGCACCTGTCGGCCGGCCTGCCGCCGATGATCCGCGTGCACGGCGACGTGCGGCGGATCAACGTCGAGCCGCTGGACCACAAGATGGTGCACGACATGGTGTACGACATCATGAACGATGCCCAGCGCAAACACTACGAGGATACGCTGGAGTGCGACTTCAGCTTCGAGATCCAGGGTCTGGCGCGATTCCGCGTCAACGCGTTCAACCAGAACCGTGGCGCCGGCGCGGTCTTCCGCACGATTCCGTCCAAGATCCTGACGCTCGAGCAGCTCGCCGCGCCCAAGGTCTTCGCCGAGCTCTCGCTCAAGCCGCGCGGCCTGGTGCTGGTCACCGGGCCGACCGGGTCGGGCAAGTCCACGACGCTGGCCGCGATGGTCAACCATCTCAACGAGCACGAGTACGGCCACGTGCTGACGGTCGAGGACCCGATCGAGTTCGTGCACGAGAGCAAGAAGTGCCTGATCAACCAGCGCGAGGTCGGCCCGCACACGCTGTCGTTCAACAACGCGCTGCGCTCGGCGCTGCGCGAGGACCCGGACGCGATCCTGGTCGGCGAGCTGCGCGACCTGGAGACGATCCGGCTGGCGCTGACCGCGGCCGAGACCGGCCACCTGGTCTTCGGCACCCTGCACACCAGCAGCGCGGCCAAGACGGTGGACCGCGTCGTCGACGTCTTCCCGGCGGCGGAAAAGGACATGGTGCGCGCGATGCTGTCGGAGTCGCTGGTGGCGGTGATCTCGCAAACGCTGTGCAAGACCAAGGACGGCTCGGGCCGGGTCGCGGCGCACGAGATCATGATCGGCACCTCGGCGATCCGAAACCTGATCCGCGAGAACAAGATCGCGCAGATGTACTCGGCGATCCAGACCGGCCAGAACCTGGGCATGCAGACGCTGGACCAGAACCTCGCCGATCTCGTGCGGCGCAACGTCATCACGCCGGCGGAGGCCCGCGCCAAGGCCAAGATCCCCGAGAATTTCCCCGGGTGAGGCCGGCACGCAGACGAAGGACCCGCTGAATGGAACGCGATCAAGCCTCCAAGTTCGTCACCGACCTGCTGCGGCTGATGGTCCAGCGCAACGGCTCGGACCTGTTCCTGACGGCGGAGTTTCCGCCCGCGGTCAAGGTCGACGGCAAGGTCACCAAGGTCAGCCCGCAACCGCTGACCGGCCAGCACACGCTGCAGCTCGCGCGCGCGGTGATGAACGACAAGCAGGCGGCCGAGTTCGAACGCACCAAGGAGTGCAATTTCGCGATCTCGCCGGCCGGCGTCGGGCGCTTTCGCGTCAACGCCTTCCTGCAGCAGGGCCATGTCGGGCTGGTCTTCCGCACGATCCCGGCCACGCTGCCGACGATCGACATCCTCGGGCTGCCCAAGGTCCTCAAGGACGTCGCGATGACCAAGCGCGGGCTGGTGATCTTCGTCGGCGCTACCGGCTCCGGCAAGAGCACCTCGTTGGCGGCGATGGTCGACTGGCGCAACGAGCACAGCCACGGTCACATCATCACGATCGAGGACCCGATCGAGTTCGTGCACCCGCACAAGAACTGCATCGTGACCCAGCGCGAGGTCGGGATCGACACCGACGACTGGGCGCCGGCGCTGAAGAATTCTCTGCGCCAGGCGCCGGACGTCATCCTGATGGGCGAGATCCGCGACCGCGAGACGATGGAACACGCGGTCGCCTTCGCCGAGACCGGCCACCTGTGTCTGGCCACGCTTCACGCCAACAGCTCCAACCAGGCGCTGGACCGCATCATCAACTTCTTCCCCGAGGACCGGCGCTCGCAGCTGCTGATGGACCTGTCGCTCAACCTCAAGGCGATCGTCAGCCAGCGGCTGCTGCCGCGGGAGGAGGGGCGCGGGCGCATCGCGGCGGTGGAGATCATGCTCAACACACCGCTGGTGTCGGACATGATCTTCAAGGGCGAGGTCAGCGAGATCAAGGAGCTGATGAAGCGCTCGCGCGAGCTCGGCATGCAGACGTTCGACCAGTCCCTGTTCGACCTCTACGAGAGCGGCGCCGTCAGCTACGAGGACGCGCTGCGCAACGCCGACTCGGTGAATGACCTGCGGCTTCAGATCAAGCTCAACAGCCAGCGCGCGCGCCAGGCCGACCTGGCCGCCGGCACCGAGCACCTGAGCATCGTCGGCGAGACGCGGGGCCCGGTGCTGCGCTGACCCGCCGCCGCGGCCCGCCGCCTGCGTGCGCCGTGGCACCATACGGGTCATGGACTCGACCCGCGACTACGAAACGCAGACCCGGCGACCCGTCGCCTTCCTCGGCCTGGGTGTGATGGGCCACCCGATGGCCGGCCACCTGGCGCGCGCCGGGCACCCGGTCACGGTCTACAACCGTACCGCCTCCAGGGCCGTCGACTGGGCCGCCGAATACGGCGGCGCGGTCGCCGCCACTCCGGCCGAGGCCGCGCGCGGCGCCGAGGTCGTGTTCGCCTGCGTCGGCAACGACGACGACCTGCGCGCGGTCGCGCTCGGCGGCACCGGCGCCTTCGCCGGCATGGCGCCGGGCGCGGTCTTCGTCGATCACACGACGGCGTCGGCCGCGGTCGCGCGCGAGCTGCATGCGGCGGCACGCGCGCGCGGGCTGCACTTCGTCGACGCCCCGGTCTCGGGCGGACAGGCCGGCGCCGTGGGCGGCCAGCTCACCGTGATGTGCGGCGGCGACCCCGAGCCCTTCGACGCGATGCGGCCGCTGGCGCTGAACTACGCGCGCGCGGTGACCCGCATCGGCGAGCCCGGTGCCGGTCAGCTCGCCAAGATGGTCAACCAGATCGCGATCGCCGGGCTGCTGCAAGGCCTGGCCGAGGCGCTCGCCTTCGGCCAGCGCGCCGGGCTGGACATGCCGCTCGTGCTCGACGTCATCGGCAAGGGCGCAGCGCAGAGCTGGCAGATGGACCACCGCGGCCCGACGATGCTCGACGACCGCTTCGACTTCGGATTCGCGGTCGACTGGATGCGCAAGGACCTCGGCCTGGTGCTGGACGAGGCCAGGCGCAACGGTGCCCAGCTCCCGGTCACCGCGCTCGTGGACCAGTTCTACGCCGAGGTCCAGGCCCTAGGCGGCGCGCGCTGGGACACCTCGAGCCTGATGCGCCGGCTGCGGCCGCCGCGCTGAGCCCGCCCCCACCGCGACCGCACCGCGCGTGTGGCCGCGCCGGCCCTGTCCGGCTGCAAGGCCGGCGGTGCAGGCCTCAGCGTGCCGGTGCCGGCTCGATCTTCAGCGCGCGCAGTTCGTCCTCGCCCAGGATCTCGAAGACGCGAACGACCTTTTGCACGCCCGGCACCGTGCTCGCCACCTCGGCGCCGCGCGCCGCCTCGCGCTCGGTGACGCGCCCCATCAGGTAGACGATGCCGCGCTCGGTGACGACCTTGAACGCATTCGCGTACAGGTCGCGCGCGTCGACCAGGCTGGCCTTGACCTTGGTCGTCAGCAGTGCATCGTTGCTGCGCGACGTGAGCGAACTCGCGCCTGCGATCGCCAGCTCGTTGACGACCGAACGCACGTTCTCGACCCGCGCCACGGCTGCCTCGAGGCGTGTCCTGGCGTCGGCGTCGGGCACTTCGCCGGTCAGCAGCGCGACCCGGTTGTAGCTCGTCACGTTGACGTGACCCAGCGTGGCGAGCTCGCGCACGCGTGCCGCAGCCTTGATCTCGATACCCTGGTCCTCGATCTGGGCCCCGGTCGTGCGGCGATCGGTGGCCACCAGCACACCGCCGACCATCGCGCCGCCGACGACCAGCGGCGCGCAGCCGGCCAACCCCGCCAGCAGGGCAAGGCTCAGCGAGGAGGCGACCAGGGCGCGCGTGGCGCCGGATGCGAGCTTGTTCATGCGGGATCCAGTTCACCCATCAGTTGAAGGTCGACGGCGTCGGCCAGCGTGTGCAGCGCCAGCAGCTGCAGCTCGCGCACGCGCGCGCTGCGCTCGTGCGGCAACGCGATCAGCACGTCGGTCTCGGTCAGCGCGGCGCGCCACGGCGGATCGATGCCGGCCAGCGCGACGACCGCCATCTCCTTGTCGTGCGCCGCCGCCACCGCCTGCGCCGCATCGACCTCGCCGGCCCCGTCGTCGACCAGCAGCAGCACGTCGCCCGGCAGCCCGAGCGCGCGCACGCTCAGCGCCACCGGTGCCGCCGACAGCGCGACCGCGGCCAGCGGCGGGCGCTCGCGCTCGAAACCGCGCACGCACAGCCCGGCGAACACGTCGGCCAGCACTCCCCCCGCGACGAGCAGCTTGCCGCCCGCGGTCAGGCTGCCCAGCAGCGTCTGCGCCGCCTCGGCCAAGGGCCGGGCCAGCGCCTCGCCGGCCTGGTACAGCAGGTCCGCATTCTCGAAGAATTGCTGCTGGATGCGCTGCTCGAGCATGGACATGCATCATATGACACGCCCCGCTCGCGGGCGGTTCCGCGGCGGCGTGTCCGTGCGAGAGCCGGCGGGAGTTTCTCAGGCCTCGAACGCCCCGCGCAGCCACTCGATGTGACCGCCGTCGATCGCGACGACGTCGAAGCGGCATGGCGGCGGGTTGGCGTAGCGCAGCAGGTAGTGCTGCGCCGCGAAGACTAGCGCGCGCCGCTTGGCCGCCCCGACGCTCGCCGCCGCGCCGCCGTGCGCATCGCTGCGGCGCGCGCGCACCTCGACGAAGACCAGCGTGCCGTCGCGCTCGCGCACGACGAGGTCGATCTCGCCGCCGCGCGCGTGCGGGCCGCGCGCGACCCGATAATTGCGCTCGACCAGCACCAGCCCCTGCGCGCGCAGCAGCGCCAGCGCGCGCGACTCGGCGGCATCGCCTGCCGCCTTGCGACCCGCCGGGCGCGGCGCATCCGGCGCCTGCCCCGCACCGTCCGCCCCCCTGGCGCCGGACTTCGAGCGACCGAACATGCCGCACCCCCTGATCCTGCAGGCCGCCGCCGAGGCGGCCGGCGCCCAGCAGTATCCGGCAGGCGCGCTGTACGTGGTCGCCACGCCGATCGGCAACCTCGCCGACCTGACGCTGCGCGCGGTGCAGGTGCTGTCGATCGTCGACTGGGTCGCGTGCGAGGATACGCGCGTGACCGGCACGCTGCTGCGCCACCTCGGGCTGCGGCGGATGCTGATCACGCTGCACGCGCACAACGAGGCGCGCGCCGCGCAGCAGGTGCTGCAGCAGCTCGCCGCAGGCGAGCGCGTCGCGCTGGTCAGCGATGCCGGCACGCCAGCGGTCTCGGACCCTGGCGCGCGCGTCGTCGCCGCCGCCACGGCGGCGGGTCACCGCGTGATCCCGGTGCCGGGTGCGAGCAGCGTGCTGGCGGCGCTGAGCGTGGCCGGCGACGTGCGCGGCGAGGGTTTCGGTTTCGACGGTTTCCTGCCGCCCAAGGGGCGCGAGCGCGAAGCCGCGCTGCAACGCGTGCTCGGGGAGACCGGCACGCGCGTGCTGCTCGAGGCGCCGCACCGCATCGAGCTGCTCGCCGCGGCGCTGGCCGCGGCGGCACCGGCGCGCACGGTCACGATCGGGCGCGAGCTGACCAAGCAGTTCGAGTGCGTGGCGACGATGGCGGCGGCCGCGCTGCCGGCCTGGCTGCGCGCCGACGCCGACCGCCTGCGCGGCGAGTTCGTCCTCGTGCTGCACGCCGAGCCGCCGCCGGCCGAGCCGGCGGGCACCGTCGATGCCGCGAGCGAGCGCGCGCTGCGCGTGCTGCTGCGCGAGCTGCCGCTCAAGCAGGCGGTGGCGCTGGCAGCCGAGATCGGCGGCGCGCCGCGCAAGGCGCTTTACGCGCTGGCGCTGCGCTGGCGCGAGGCGCAAGGCCCTTCGTCCGCTGCGCAGGCGGGCGACACCTAGAATCGAACCATGATTTCGCGCGAACCCACGCTGGAGCGGCTGGCGATCGCCCAGGCGCAGTTGCTGGAGCCCTACGGCCTGTCCGAGTCGACGCTGGCGCGCGCGCTGGCGACGATCCGCGAGCACCGCGTCGACGATGCCGACCTGTACTTCCAGGGCACGCGCCACGAGGGCTGGAGCCTCGAGGAGGGCATCGTCAAGGCCGGCTCGTTCTCGATCTCGCAAGGGGTCGGCGTGCGCGCGGTCGCGGGCGAGAAGACGGCCTTCGCCTACTCCGACGACCTGTCCGAGGCGGCGCTGTTGGACGCCGCACGTACCGTGCGCAGCATCGCCGCCGCCGGCCAGCAGCGGCGCGTTCGCGTCGGCCCGAAGCCGCGCCCCGCGCGCAGCCGTGCGCTGTACGCCGCCGCGGACCCGATCGCGACGCTGGACAGCGCCGCCAAGGTCGCGCTGCTCGAGCGCGTCGAGCGCATGGCACGTGCATGCGACCCGCGCATCGTGCAGGTCATGGCCTCGATCGCGGCCGAGCACGACGTGGTGCTGATCGCGCGCGCCGACGGCACGCGCGCAGCCGACGTGCGGCCGCTGGTGCGGGTCGGCGTGACCGTGATCGCCGAGCAGGGCGGGCGGCGCGAGGTCGGCACGAGCGGGGGCGGCGGGCGCTTCGGGCTCGCCTACTTCAGCGACGAGGTCCTCGCCGGCTATGTCGAGCAGGCGGTTCGCGCGGCGCTGACCAACCTCGAGGCGCGTCCGGCGCCGGCCGGCGAGATGACGGTGGTGCTCGGCCCCGGCTGGCCCGGCGTGCTGCTGCACGAGGCGGTCGGCCACGGGCTGGAGGGCGACTTCAACCGCAAGGGCTCGTCGGCCTTCGCCGGCCGCATCGGCCAGCGCGTCGCCGCGCGCGGCGTCACCGTGCTCGACGACGGCACGATCGCCGACCGGCGCGGCTCGCTCAACGTCGACGACGAGGGCCAGCCGACGCAGCGCAACGTGCTGATCGAGGACGGCATCCTGCGCGGCTACCTGCACGACAGCCTCAACGCGCGGCTGATGGGCGGCCGCTCGACCGGCAGCGCGCGGCGCGAGAGCTACGCCCACGTGCCGATGCCGCGCATGACCAATACCTTCATGCTCGGCGGGGATCGCGACCCGGCCGAGATCGTCGCCAGCATCGACCGCGGGCTGTATGCGACCAACTTCGGCGGCGGCCAGGTCGACATCACGAGCGGCAAGTTCGTCTTCTCGGCCAGCGAGGCGTTCTGGGTCGAGAAGGGCAAGGTCCTGTATCCGGTCAAGGGAGCGACGCTCGTCGGCCACGGACCGGACGCGCTGACGCGCGTCAGCATGATCGGGCGCGATATGGCGCTGGACGCCGGGGTCGGCGTGTGCGGCAAGGAAGGCCAGAGCGTGCCGGTCGGCGTCGGCCAGCCGACGCTGCGCATCGACCGGATGACGGTCGGCGGCACTGCCTGAGGCCGGTCGGGCGCCGACGCCGCCTGCGCTGCCGAGCCCCCACCGTCCCCATCGCGCATGGACATGCCGCACGCCGACGCGCCAGCCGGCGGCGCGCTGCCAGTCCGCGCCGCCGACATCGACGCCGCCGCGCACCGGCTCGAGAAACAGGTGCTCGACACCCCCTGCGTCGAGAGCCGCACACTCGGCGACATCCTCGGCTGCCGCGTCTTCCTCAAGTTCGAGAACCTGCAGTTCACGGCTTCGTTCAAGGAGCGCGGCGCGCTGAACAAGCTGGCCGCGCTGGTCGAGTCCGGCCAGCCGCTGCGCGGCGTGATCGCGGCGTCGGCCGGCAACCACGCGCAGGGCGTGGCGCACCATGCGCAGCGGCTGGGGCTGCGCGCGGTGATCGTGATGCCGGTCTTCACGCCGACGGTCAAGGTCGAGCGCACGCGCGGCTTCGGCGCCGAGGTCGTGCTGCACGGCCAGACCTTCGACGAGGCGCACGAGCACGCGTTGGCGTTCGCCGGGCGCGAGGGCCTGAGCTTCGTCCACCCCTACGACGATCCGCTGGTGATCGCCGGCCAGGGGACGATCGGGCAGGAGATGCTGCGCGCGCACCCGGACCTGGACACGCTGGTCGTCTCGATCGGGGGCGGCGGGCTGATCAGCGGTATCGCGACCGCGGCGCGCGCGATTGCCCCGGGCATCGAGATCGTCGGCGTGCAGGCGGCGCGCTTCCCGTCGATGGTCAACGCGATCAAGGGCAGCTCGTTGCCCTGCGGCGGCAGCACGATCGCCGACGGCATCGCGGTCGGCCAGCCGGGGCGGATCACGCGCGAGATCGTGCGCGCGCTGGTCGACGACCTGATGCTGGTCGACGAGGGCGACCTCGAGCAGGCGATCGTGATGCTGCTCGAGATCGAGAAGACCGTGGTCGAGGGCGCCGGCGCCGCCGGCCTGGCGGCGCTGCTGCGCGATCGCGCGCGCTTCGCCGGACGCAAGGTCGGGCTCGTGCTGTGCGGCGGCAATATCGACCCGATGCTGCTGGCGGCGATCATCGGCCGCGGCATGGTGCGCGCCGGCCGGCTGGCGCGAATCCGGGTCGGCGCGCGCGACACGCCCGGGATGCTGGCGCGGCTGACCGCGATCGTCGCCGAGGCCGGCGCCAACGTCGAGGAGGTGCACCACCAGCGCGCCTTCTCGACCCTGCCGGCTCAGAACGCCGAGGTCGAGCTGGTGCTGCTCACGCGCGGGCGCGAGCATGTGCAGGGCGTGCTGCAGGCGCTGCGCGCGGGAGGTTTCGAGGCCGCGGGGTACTGATCCTCCACGGGCTTGGCGCGGAAAGGATCCGGTCGTGGCACGACAGGACCACGCGCAGGGTCGCCGCGTACCGCTCGACCCGCGCCGGCGCCGCCATGCCCGACTGCCGTTGGGTCGGATCGGCGGCGATCGTCTTGCTCGTTGGGCTCCGGCTCTGCCAGCGCAGGCTGACGCGCCCGCGGCGCGCCCGGCACACCGCGGCGCCGATCCGGGCGCGGTGCCTCAGGAACCCGCGCGGACGGCTGCGCGCTGCACGCGCGCCCAGCGTGCAACCATCCGGCGCAGACGATCGGGCTCGGTCGGCTTGGGCAAGAAATCGTTCATGCCGGCCGCCAATGCCGCGTCGCGCTCGGACACCATCGCCGCCGCGGTGTGCGCGATCACGGGCAGGTGAGCCGCGTCGTGGCGAAGGCGCAGGGCACGCACCGCCTCGAAACCGCTGAGCCCGGGCATCTGCAGGTCCATCAGCACGAGCTGGAACGGGTCGCCCGCGGCCTCGGCGGCGGCTACCGCGTCCAGCGCAAGGCGGCCGTCGGTGGCACATGTCACGCGCAGCTTCAGCTGCTCGAGCTGCGCCGTCGCCACCAGGTTGTTGACCTCGTTGTCGTCGACCACCAGCACGCGCAGGCCGGCGAAATCGGCGTCGTCGACGATACCGGCCTCGGGGCCGGCTGCCAGCGGTGCAGGTGCCGTCGGCTCGGCGTCCACCGCGGGCAGCGGGATCCGGGCCCAGAAGCAGCTTCCGGCACCGGGCTCGCTACGCAGGCCGACCTCGCCGCCCATCAGCTCGGCGAGCTGGCGGCAGATCGACAAACCGAGCCCGGTTCCGCCATAGCGCCGAGTCGTCGATTGATCGGCCTGCGAGAACGGCTCGAACAGCCTGCCCTGAAGTTCCTGCGCGACGCCGGGACCGGTATCGTGCACCTCGAGAAGCACGGCATCGGCACCGTCGCGTCGCCCGACCAGCCGGACCCGCCCCTCGTGGGTGAACTTCAGCGCGTTGCCGAGGTAGTTGACCAGGATCTGGCGCACCCGCAGCGCGTCGCCGCGCACCCAGCCGAGTTCGGGGTCGATCTCCAGCGACAGCGCCAGCGCTCGTCCTGCCGCCAGCGCCGCGTGGCTGCGGTGGACATTGCGCAGCAGCGCCGACAGGTCGAACGGCTCGGACTCGACCGAAAGCCGGCCGGCCTCGATCTTGGACAGGTCCAGGATGTCGGAGACGATCAGCCCGAGCGACTGCGCGCTGTCGACGATCTGGTCCAGGTACTGGCGCCGGCGCTCCTCGGGTGTCGCCGGGTTGCGCGCCAGCTGCGCCAGCCCGATCAGACCGTTGAGCGGGGTGCGCAGCTCGTGGCTGGTGTTGGCGAGGAACGCGCTCTTGGCGCGGTTGGCGGCCTCGGCGGCATCGCGTGCACGCGCCAACGCCTCGTCGGCACGCTTGCGCTCGGTGATGTCCTCGAGGATCCAGATCGTGCCGCCACGGCTCGGGTGCGCGCGGTCGACCGCGCGCGCCTGGACGCGGCCGGTGAAGCGGCTGCCGTCGCGCCGGCACAGCTCGAACTCGGCCTCGGCTGCCTCCCCGCGCTGCAGCAGCGGCTCGATGCGTGCGCGCATCGCGGCCACGGCGTCATCGTCGGGCATGACGATCGTCACCGGCTCGCCGACCAGGCTGCCGGAGGCGGCGCCGAGCATCGTCTCCAACGTCGGGTTGACCCACTGGAAGCGCTCCTCGCGCGTCATCGCGATCCCGACCGACGCGTTGTCCAGGATCGCCTCGCGCTCGAGCCGCTCGCGCTCGGCCGCCGACATGTCGCGTGCATTGACGACGAGGTACTCGCGCCGGTCCATCGTAAAGCGAGCGCCGGACACCAGGATCGGGATCTCGCGCCCGTGGCGGTCGACCAGCCGCAGCGGCATGTCCTGAACCCGGCCATGCTTGCGCACCTCGTTTGCGAGGTGTTCGCGGTCGGCAGGATCCTTCCACTGGCCGATCTCCATCGAGGTCCGGCCGACCACCTCGTCCGCGCTCCAGCCGGTGATGCGCTCGTAGGCCTGGTTGACCATCGCGTAGCGGCCGCTGGCCAGGTCCGACAGCGTGATCAAGTCCGGGCTGCTGGCCACAAGGTGGGACAAGAGAGCCTCCGAGCGCCGCACCGCCTGCTCGGCGCGCTGGCGGTCGGTGTCGTCGACGAAGATCGACAGCACGGCCGGCCCACGGTCGGTCGCCACGGCGACGCCGGTGCTGCGCACGCTGAGCCTGCGGCCGTTGTGGCCGTTGAGCTCGTACTCGGCCACCGGAAGCGCCTCGCCGGGCGGCATGGTCTGCAGCCGCTCGATGCGCCGGCGCACACGCTCGCGCGCATCGCCGTCGTCGAACATCGCCAGCAGGTCGCTGCCGATCATCGCCGCGGCGTCGTGCCAGCCGAAAAGCGTCGCCGCGGCCGGGTTCGCCTCCGCGATCCGGCCGTCGCGGTGCAGCACCAGCGGGGTCGGCGTGCTGACGAAGAGATCCTGATACCGTGCCTCGGTCAACGCCAGCGCCCGGCGTGCGCGAAGGTCCTCGGTGATGTCGCGCGCGACGCCCCAGTAGCCGCGGAAGACGCCGCGCGCGTCGTAGCGCGGCTCGCCGCTGACCAGAAGGTGGCGCAGCGTCCCTCGGGCGCCGCGCCAGCCGACAGGGACGTCGCGCAAGCGCTGGCGCGCCCCGAGATCGGCCTGCAGCTGGTCCAGCACCTCGGGGTCGCAGACGAAGGCGGGCAGCTCCCACGGCAGCTGGCCGATCATCGAGGGCTCAAGCATGACGGCCCGGGTGGGGCCCGCACTCTCCGTGTCGGCCTGCTGCAGCCGCAATGCGGCGTCGAGTTCCCAGTAGGCGTCGGCGGCGATCTCGAGCAGCCCCCGGAAGCGCCGCTGGCGCTCGTCGGCAGCGTCCGCGAACCGTTCGACCGCCCAGCGCACGACGCCGCCGCAGGCCAGGGCGATGGCGATCAGCGCCAGCGCGACCAGGCTGGGCAGCCAGGGGGCGATCTGCCCCGAGACGACCGCCGTGGAGGGCTGCGCGAACAGCGCCCGCGCCGCGATTGCCGCCAACGCCGCCGCGCCGACGACCACACTGCCGGCTATGCCTCCCAGCGCGGCCGCCAGTGCTGCGTGCAGCGCCATGAAGCCCAGCAACGCTGCCCCCGCTTGCAGCGACAGCAGCACCGAGGTCGCGCCCAGCGCCAGCACCCACAGCGCGGCCAGCACGACCGCACCGTGGACCACGATGCGAGCGGGCGTGCGCCAGACCAGCAGCGACACGAGCAGTACGCCGCCCCACATCCCCAGCAGCGCCGCGCGCGCGGCCTGCGGCAGGCCGGGGACAGCCGTGGCAACCGTGAGCAAGGTCGTGACCGCCGACGCCAGCGCATAGGGGCGAGCGACCTCCTGCCACAGCCGCTGGGCAGCACGCTGCGGCACCGCACGCACCGCTGGGTCGGCGTCGGCCAGCAACGAGTCGGAGGCGTCGTCGGGTCTCATGGTCGGGACCGGGCGGCGGCGAGCTGGCGACGCGTGGCGTCGGCGGCGCGTCGCGCCGCGTCGGCCCAGTCGGTGCCCGACGAGGCGTACAGCACCGAGCGCGAGGCGTTGACGACGATCGGCCCGTCGGGCCGCCAGCCGGCCCGCACCGTGGCCTCGGCGTCGCCACCCTGCGCGCCGACGCCGGGGATCAGCAGCGGCAGCGTCGGCGCGATCTCGCGCACGCGCGCGATCTCCGCCGGGTAGGTCGCGCCGACGACCAGCCCGAGCTGGCCGCCCCGGTTCCACGGCCCGGCGGCCAGCCGCGCGATGCGCTCGTAGACCCTCTCGCCGCCTTCGAGCGTCTGCCCCTGCAGCTCGTCGCCGCCGGGGTTGGAGGTGCGGCACAGCAGGATCGCCCCCTTGCCCTCCCAGCGCAGGTAGGGCTCGATCGAGTCGAAGCCCATGAACGGCGACAGCGTCACCGCATCGGCGCGGTAGCGCTCGAAGGCCTCGCGTGCGTACTGCTCGGCGGTGGCGCCGATATCGCCGCGCTTGGCGTCCAGGATCACCGGCACGCCGGGGGCGACGCGGCGGATGTGCGCGATCAGCCGCTCGAGCTGGTCCTCGGCGCGATGCGCGGCGAAGTAGGCGATCTGCGGCTTGAAGGCGCAGGCCAGGTCGTGCGTGGCGTCGACGATGCCGGCGCAGAAGTCACCCAGCCGCGCCGCGTCGCCGCGCCAGTCGCCGGGCAGCCGGGCCGGGTCCGGATCCAGCCCGACGCACAGCAGCGAATCGGCGCGTGCCGTGGCAGCGGCCAGTGCATCGGTGAAGTTCAAGCGGCGGGGCTCCGGGGTTCGGGCGGCTCGATGCGGCGTGCCAGCGCCGCCGCGCATCCGGTGTAGCTCGACGGGCTCATCGCCTTGAGCCGGACCTTCTCGTCCATCGGCAGCGCCAGGCCGTCGATGAAGGCCGCCAGGCTGTCGCGCGTGACGGATTTGCCGCGCGTCAGCGCCTTGAGCTGCTCGTAGGGCTCGGGCAGGCCGTGGCGGCGCATCACCGTCTGCACCGCCTCCGCGAGCACCTCCCACGCCGCGTCGAGGTCGGCGGCCAGCCTGGCGCGGTCGGGCTCGAGCTTGTCCAGCCCGCGCGCCAGGCTGTCGTGCGCGAGCGCGGTGTAGCCCAGCGCCACCCCCATGTTGCGCAGCACGGTCGAGTCGGTCAGGTCGCGCTGCCAGCGGCTGACCGGCAGCTTCTGGCTCAGGTGCGCGAGCAGCGCATTGGCCAGGCCCAGGTTGCCCTCGGCGTTCTCGAAGTCGATCGGGTTGACCTTGTGCGGCATCGTCGAGCTGCCGACCTCGCCGTCCTTCAGCCGCTGGCGGAAGTAGCCGAGCGAGACATAGCCCCAGATGTCGCGCGCGAGGTCGATCAGGATCGTGTTGCTGCGCGCGACGGCGTCGAACAGCTCGGCCATCCAGTCGTGAGGCTCGATCTGGATCGTGTACGGGTTGAAGACCAGCCCCAGGCGCTGCTCGACGACCTCGCGCGCGAAGCGCTCCCAGTCGAAGCCGGGCCAGGCCGCCAGGTGCGCGTTGTAGTTGCCGACCGCGCCGTTCATCTTCGCCAGCGGCTGCACGGCGGCAATGCGCGCGCGTGCCGCGTGCAGCCGCGCGACGACATTGGCCAGCTCCTTGCCGACCGTCGTCGGGCTGGCGGTCTGGCCGTGCGTGCGCGCGAGCATCGGCAGCTCGGCCAGCGCGTGCGCCATCGCGGCCAGGCGCGCGGCGACGCCGTCCAGCCCCGGCAGCAGCACCTGCGCGCGCGCGGCCTGCAGCATCAGCGCGTGGCTCGTATTGTTGATGTCCTCGCTGGTGCAGGCGAAGTGGACGAATTCCGACGCCGCGCGCAGCTCGTCGGAGGCCGCCAGGCGCGACTTGAGCCAGTACTCGACCGCCTTCACATCGTGGTTGGTGCGCCGCTCGATCTCCTTGATCGCTTGCGCGTCGGGCTCGCCAAAGCCGGCGACGAGCGCACGCAGCTGCTCGCGCGCCGCCTCCGACAGCGGCGGGAACTCGGCGAATCCGGCGTCCGACAGGGCGACGAACCATTCGACCTCGACCTGCACCCGGCGCTGCATGAGGCCGAACTCCGACATCAGCGGGCGCAGCGCGGCGAGCTTGGGCGCATAGCGGCCGTCCAGCGGCGACAGGGCGGTGAGGGCGGACAGCGACATCGCGGCGGCGCGGCCACGGGGGCCGTGGGTCGAAGCCGGCGACGCGCGCGGCGAGCGCCGGACGGGGGTGCGGGGCGACCGCCGCGGCCGGGGCTTTGCGGCGGGACAGGCTTTCGATTCTAGGAGGCTGTCGGGCTTTGGGAGGGCCCCGCGCCGGGGCGAGTCAGGAGGTCCGTCGAGGCGCCGGCGGCGCGCGACCGGCCGACCCGAGCGACAAGCAGGCTCGGCGCTGCCTCGAGGCCGACGCGCCACGCACCGACCCCGTCGCGCCGCGACACGGTCGTCAGGCGTTGACCATCCCGAAGATCGCGTAGTAGCCCAACGCCGCCAGCAGCGCGGTGGCCGGCACGGTGACGACCCAGGCGGCGGCGATCTTGATCAGCTCGGAGCGCTTGACGAGCTGCTGCCGGTAGACCTTCTTCAGCCGCTTGCGCTCCTGCGCCGACAGCTCGGCCGGCCCCCGGTGCGCCTTGAGCTGCGCCAGCATCTCGCGCTTGCGCTCCAGCGACGCGGCGGCGAACTCGGCGAGGAAGCGCTCGACCACCTCGCGGTCCTCGCCCAGGTGGTGCAGCCGGATGAAGTCCAGCGCGTCGGCATGGCGGCGCTTGAGGTATTCGCGCAGGAAGCCGACGCCGAACACGCCGCCGACCGCGATGTGGGTCGAGCTCACCGGCAGCCCGAGCTGCGACGCGACGATCACCGTCAGCGCGGCCGACATCGCGATGCAGAACGCGCGCATCTGGTCGAGCTCGGTGATCTCGCTGCCGACCTTGCGGATCAGCCGCGGCCCGTAGAGCAGCAGCCCGAGCGCGATGCCGACGGCACCCACGACCATGACCCAGGCCGGGATCGACGCCTTCGTGCCGACCTGCCCGCTGCGCACCGCCTCGGCGACCGCCGCCAGCGGCCCGACCGCGTTGGCGACGTCGTTGGCACCGTGCGCGAAGCTCAGCAGCGCCGCCGCGCAGACCAGCGGCAGGGTGAACAGGTCGTTGATCCCGGCCTTGGTATTGAGCAGCGTCGGCGCGCGGCGCGCGACCCAGCCGATCGCGAGCCGCCACGCGAGCACGCCCAGCACCGCGCCGATCAGCAGCGCCTGGGCGAAGCCGGTCTTCCAGACCTTGGACAAACCCTTGAGGACGAGGTAGGTCGAGAAGGCGGCGGCCATGATCCCGATCAGCAGCGGCACCATGCGCCGCGCCGCGTCGACCATGTCGCCGCGCCAGGTGATCGTGTGCTTGATCCAGTACAGGAAGGCCGCGGCGATGACGCCGCCGAGCACCGGCGAGACGACCCAGCTGGCCGCGATGCCGCCGAGCTGGCCCCAGTTGGCGGCCTGCAACCCGCCGGCGGCCAGCCCGGCGCCGAGCACGGCGCCGACGATCGAGTGCGTCGTCGAGACCGGCGCGCCGAGCGCGGTGGCGATGTTGAGCCAGACCGCCGCCGCCAGCAGCGCCGCCGTCATCAGCCAGACGAAGCGCGCGGTGTCGGCGACGGCGTCGGCGCGGATGATCCCCTTTTGGATCGTGGAGACGACGTCGCCGCCAGCGATCAGCGCGCCCGCGGCCTCGAACACGGCGGCGATCAGCAGCGCGCCGACCATCGAGATCGCACGCGACCCGACCGCCGGGCCGACGTTGTTGGCGACGTCGTTGGCGCCGATGTTCATCGCCATGTAGCCGCCGATCATCCCGGCGGCGACGAGCATGATCGCGTTCGGCCCGGCGCCGCCCTGGGTCAGCCCGGTGTAGAGCATGATCAGGACGACGAAGACCAGCCCGACGCCCAGGCGCAGCGAGTCGTTGCGGCCTCGCCGCGCGGCCTTGTCGAACTTGGCGATGCTGGTCAGCTTCATCGGGGCATGCGGCAACGATGGCGGCATGCCCATGGCGGCGACCGCAACGGGGCTGGATTGTGACAGTTTCGTGACAGCCGCCGGCCAGACGCAGACCGGCCCCGCGGGGCCGGTCCTTGGGCTCGCCGACCTGGCCGCCGCGCATCCCGCGCAGCGGCCCGGCAGGATCAGACGCGCTCGAACACCGCCGCGATGCCCTGCCCGCCGCCGATGCACATCGTCACCAGCGCGTAGCGGCCGCCGCTGCGGTGCAGCTCGTAGACCGCCTTGGTCGCCAGGAACGCGCCCGAGCAGCCGATCGGGTGGCCGAGCGCGATCGCGCCGCCGTTCGGGTTGGTCTTGGCCATGTCGAGCTCGAGCCCGCGCGCCACGGCGATCGCCTGCGCCGCGAAGGCCTCGTTGGACTCGATCACGTCCATCTTGTCCAGCGTCAGGCCGGCCTTCTTCAGCGCCAGCTTGGTCGCCGGGATCGGGCCCTCGCCCATGATCTCGTTCGGCACCCCGGCCACCGCGTAGCCGACCAGCCGCGCCAGCGCCTTGTGACCGGCCTTGGCCGCGGTGTCGGCGTCGCCCAGCACGAAGAAGGCCGCGCCGTCGTTGATCCCCGAGGCGTTGCCGGCGGTCACGCTGCCATCCTTCTTGAACGCCGGCTTGAGCTTGGCCAGGCTCTCGATCGTCGTGCCCGCCTTGACGTGCTCGTCGGTGTCGAAGGTGACGTCGCCCTTGCGCGTCTGCTTGACGATGGGGACGATCTGGCTCTTGAAGCGGCCCTCGGCGATCGCCGCCGCCGCGCGCCGGTGCGACTCGACCGCCAGCGCATCCTGCTCCTCGCGCGTAATGCCCCACTTGGCGACCAGGTTCTCGGCCGTGATCCCCATGTGGCCGACGCCGAAGGGGTCGGTCAGCGCGGCGACCATCGAGTCGAGCACCTTGACGTCGCCCATGCGCGCGCCCGAGCGCATCTGCGGGCTGAGGTAGGCGCCGCGGCTCATCACCTCCACGCCGCCGCCGATACCGTAGTCGCAGTCGCCGAGCAGGATGTTCTGCGCCGTCGTCACGATGCCCTGCAGCCCCGACGAGCAAAGCCGGTTGACCGCCATCGCCACCGAGTCCATCGGCAGCCCGGCCTGGATGCTGGCCACGCGCGCGACGTAGGCGTAGCGGCTCTCGGTCGGGATGCAGTTGCCCACCGTCACGTAGTTGATCGCCTTCGGGTCGACGCCCGATCGTGCGACCGCCTCCTTCATTACCTGCCCGGCGAGCTCGGCCGGCTCGATATCCGCCAGGCCGCCGCCGAAGGTCCCGATCGCCGAACGCGCCGCGCCCAGCACCACCACGTCTCGCTTGCTCATCACCGGTCTCCAAGATCGAAGGGAATAGGACAAACGCGAAGATAGCGCGTTCGGGCTGGCCCTGGGCTGACATCCGTGCCCACCGCATTGTCTCCGACCCGCCGCGTCCCGCCGACGGATGCCCAGCAGCCGCTACTCGATCACGGAGGCCAGGTCACGCGCGACGAGGGCGTCGACCCATGCTCCTTCCGGGTACGCGCGATCGTCGCGTGCACCGGTGACGAGGTCTACCGCCCAAGTTGTCGCCAGCTTGCGCAACGAGTAGACGTTGGCAGGCTGCGGCCTGCCCTGTCCGCAGGCTGCGATCGCCAGCGGATCGGTGTCGGCGCCTTCAGCGTCGATGTGGGTCGAACGGTCCGTGAGCTGCAGGCCGACAAAGCCGTCGCCGCCAACAGCCAGCGCCGCCGCCCTTGCCGCGCTGAGCGCAGGATAGGCATTGTGGTCGGCGTTGCAGGGGGCCGCGTTGGCGCTAACGACGCGCACAGGCCGCCGGCCTCCTTCCGTCAGCGCAAGCAACTGCTCCTCGAAGCCACTTGCCGCCACCGGGTCGAACAGGACCGCGCCGGCAACCCGTTCCGGCGCCGATTGCATCATCGCCCAGCCGAGCCGGACCGCAAACGCGGCCCCGGCCGAGTGCCCGCCGACGAGCGTAAGCCGCGGCGCCGACCGGCCATCGGGGGCGACGATGCCGTCGAGGAGCCGCTCGGCCAGCGCATCGGCCAGCGTGGGGTTCCCGCCGACCATCGGTGCGTTCACGCACAGGGCCATCAGGCCAGCGGCCATCAGACCAGCTGTGGTCGTCTGCAAATTGTCGCAGCGGCGCGCGAATCCGTGCTCGACGACCGCCAGCGCCGGCGGCGCCGCGCCGCTCACGGGGTCCGGCAGGTACCAGCGCACCTCGTAGACGCGTCCGCCAAGCTCCAGTTGGTCGTCAACGATACGCCCGCCCGCGACCTGAAGCTCGCTCGGCGACGCAGCGGCTCGGCCTTCGTGGCCTGCCTGTGCATGCACTGGACGCAGCGCCGCCATGGCCAGCAGCGGGGCCGCAGCGACGGCAAGCCAGAACTCACGGCGATGCGAGACCTTCGGCATGACGAAAGCATACGCCAGCCAGGCGTTGCTCGGCAGCCTTGGGGCTGGTCGGCGACGGCACCACGGTGCTGTCACGGCAGCCCGAGCTTCGGCTCGTCGATTCCCGTGGCACGGTTGAGCTGCATCAGTGTCTGGGGTCCGGCCAGGCCATCGGGGGACAAGCCCTGAGCCAGCTGGAACGCGAAGACCCGTTGCGACAGCGGCCGCCCATGTCCGCCCGGGTCGACCAGGTCCAGCCGGCCGTCGAGCCAGTGCGCCACGGGGCTTCCTTCTGCGACGAGCATGTCGCCGCTCCATCCGGGCGGCGTGCGCCAAAGCGTCGCGAACTCGCCCCGCCAGTTGCGCGCCAGGAGCGGCAGCGATATACGGCGCTCGATTGCCGACACGCGAAGCAGTGCTTCGGCCTCGAACAGCGCAGTCAGCACCGCGTATGCGACCCGCCCGCGATCATCCTGCAGGATCAGGATCGCCGGCCGTCGGAGTATGCGAATGGGCGCCAACCCCCCACGCCCGCGATAGCAGCCAAGGCCCGCCTGGGCGGCCGCCACGCACGGCTCGCCCGCGCCGAGCGAGGTGCCCCACATGCCTGCCAGCACTCGCCAAGCGGCGACCTCGTCGGTAGCCGCTGCCCCGAACACGCCGCCGAGATCTTCGGCCGACAGTTGTGCGGCCGAGGATGCGATGACGGCCGCGGCAACTGGCGTCGCCAGCGCAGGTGGCCCATCGGTCAGGGGCGATGTTCCCGAGACCAACGGGACACTCGCCGGGAGCGACTCATGCGCGTCCGCGACCCCCGGCGCGGCAGGCGAGGCCGCCACCGGGCGGTCTTCGGAGCCCGTACCAACGACGTCGCGAATCCAGGGCGAGGCGACCAGTGCCAAGCCGAGCATCGCCGCCACGCCGTAGGCGAACAGGGCCGGGCGCGCAGACGCAGCCACTGGGGTGTCGTCCGCCGCGCGGCGGGTGGCGTCGGGGGGCGCCGAGGCTCCACGGGCCGGTTGCCGGGCATGCGCGGGGCGCGCCAAGACCTCGCTGGCCGCCCGATCGACCAGTGCCGTCCCGACGCGCCGCTGGCGCACTTGCCAGGCCGCCAGCAGCGCTCGGTCGCACAGGACGTTGATGCGGCGCGGCAGTCCACCTGCCAGAACGTGCACTTTGGCCATCGCCTCGTCATCGAACGGTGGCGGCCCACCGTTGCCGGCCACCGCAAGCCGGTGTGCGATGTAGCGCCGCGTCTCTTCGGCGGGAAGCGCACCGAGGTGGTGGCGCCCGACGACCCGCGATGCCAGCGGCTCGAGCTCTGGGCGTTCCAGCAGGTCATGCAGTTCGGGTTGCCCGATCAGCAACACCTGGACCAGTTTGCGGTCAGCGGTAACGAGGTTGGTCAGCAGCCGAAGCTGCTCGAACACCGGCACCGAAAGCGCTTGCGCCTCGTCGACCACGATCAGGCTACGCCGTCCCCGTGCGTGCGCCAGCAGCAAGTGGCCATGCAGGGCGTCGATCGGATCGCGCGTACCTTCTAGGGCAAGCTCGACGCCCAGATCCTCCATGATGCGCGCCAGCAACGCGTCGACCCCCAGCTTGGGGTTGACCACCGTTGCGATGTCCCAGTTCGAAGGGAGTTGCTCCAGGAAGCTGCGCCAGACCGTGGTCTTGCCGGCGCCGACCTCGCCGGTCAGCAGCATGAAGCCGCCACCGCCGCGCAGGCCGATCTCCACCTGCCGTAACGCCTCGAGGTGTTGCGCGCTGAGGTACATGAAGCGCGGGTCTGGGGCGACCGAGAACGGCTCGCCGTTGAGTCCGAAGAACGGCTCGTACATGGGACGCAGCATACCGGCCGGCGCGAAGACGACAACTTGAGGTTACCCTCGGCGCTGTCCGGCGGCGTCGCAGGCTTCACGGTCCACAAGCCGGCGCAGCCGCATGCCCCCCGCCTGTCCTCCAACCAAGCCAGCACGCCACGATGACCACGACCTCAACGAACAGCGCTCCGACCTCCTCGCCGAGGCACGCGCCCACATCCCGACCCGCTCCCGCTCACCTCGCCCCTGCGGCGCTGATCGACAGCGACCACCCCGCGGTGGCGGCCTTCGCTGCCGAGCACGCGCGCGGCGACGATGACCGCGCACGCGCGCTATCGCTGTTCTACGCGGTGCGCGACGGCTTTCGCTACGACCCCTACCGCATCGAGCTGACCCCGGCCGGGATGAAGGCCAGCGCCGTCGTCGAGCGCGGCTACGGCTGGTGCGTGCCCAAGGCGGGCCTGCTGGCAGCGGCCTGCCGCGCGGTCGGCATCCCGGCGCGCGTGGGCTATGCCGACGTGCGCAACCACCTCAGCACTGCGCGCATGCGCGAGCTGATGCAGACCGATCTGTTCGTCTGGCACGGCTATACCGAGCTCTGGCTCGACCAGCGCTGGATCAAGGCCACGCCGGCGTTCAACATCGAGCTGTGCGAGCGCTTCGGGCTGCTGCCGCTGGACTGGGACGGCCACACCGACTCGCTCTACCACCCCTTCGACCGCGCCGGCAACCGCCACATGGAATATGTCGCCGAGCGCGGCACCTATGACGACGTGCCGCTGGCGGCGATCCTGGACGGCTTCCGTGCCCACTACACGGGCTGGGGCGAAGCCGACGACCCGCTCGCCCAGGCGAGCTTCGACGACGACGTCGAGCGTGAGGTGGCCAACGGCGCTCGATGAGGACGATGGCGCCTGGCGGCAGACCGGAGCCGGACGCCGCGGTCGCACCCGCGCGCTGGTTCATCGCGCTATGGCCCGACGCCGCCACGTGCGCGGCGCTGCAGTCGCTGCAGTCGTGCTGGTCCTGGCCGCCGCGCGCACGTCCCACCTGCGCCGGGCGCCTGCACCTGACGCTGCACTTCCTCGGCCCGCTTCCCGAGTCCGCGATCGACCCGCTGCACCACGTGCTGGCCGGGGTCGCCGCATCGCCGTGGCACTGGACGCTGCGCCGCGCCTCGGTTTGGCCGGGCGGCATCGCCGTGGTCGAGCCCGTACAGGTCCCGGCGGCGGCACGTGCGCTGCACGTGGCGCTGGGCGAGGTGCTGCGCGCGCAGGGGCTGCCTCTGGAGGCCAGGCCCTGGCGCCCGCACGTCACGCTGGCGCGCCGCGCGCACGGCGCGGCCACCCCACATTCGTTCGAGCCCGTCGAGTGGACTGCGCGCAGCTTCGAGCTCGTCTGCTCGGACCGGGGCTACCGTCGTGTGGCGCGCTGGGCGCTCGCGGCCCGGGCCGGCGGGGACGCCCCGTCGGCACGCTGCTGCGGCCGCGGCAGCCGGTAGATCGCCTCGTCGAGGTGCCGGGCGACCGCGAGCACGTCGGCCTCGCCCCAGCCCAGCCGCTCGCGCGCTGCCCACTGCGCGACCTGGTCGACCAGGCCCGCCCAGTCGCGCACCACGCGCCGATCGCGCCAGTGCATCTGCGTCGTGTGGCAGCCGCTGCAGTGCGTGTCGTACAGCAGGGCCCCGCGCGTCGGCGCCTGTGCAAGGGTGGCGGGTGCCGGCGGCACGGCCAAGCCCGCCAGTGCGGCCGCGGCGTGCCAAGGCGCAGCCGCGAGCAGCGCGGCGCCCAGAATCGGCATCACCCTCGGTCTCATGCCGCCACCGTGCGTGAGGTGAGGCAATCGGGCTCCACCACCCGCACGGTATCGACCGAGATCGGCAGCGTCTCACGCTCGACGCCCTCGGCCTGGCTCAGGGCCACGGTCAGCGCCATCGCCAGCGCCTGCCTGAGCGCCTGCGTCAGCGGATCGCCCGCAGCCTCGGTCGCCCCCATCGACGGCGCGGCCAGGTTGCCCAGCGCCACGGTCACCTCGACGGGGAAGTCCCATTGGCGGACTGCCTGCGCCGACAGCCGCAGCGCCTGCCTCCACAGCCCGGCGTGGAAGACGTGGCTGCCCGGCGCGACGACCGGTGCGCCCTGGTCGAGCACGCGCAGCGCGACGATCAGCCCGATCGGCACCGCCGTGCCGGCCAAGTAGGCGCTGAAGGCGTCGGGGCAGCCGGCACGCCGGCTGCCGCAGGCTTGACCGCAGCGCTCGGACAGCTCCCACAGGCGTCCCGCGGCAGCCTTTCCGAGCCGTCCCTGGGTGACCATGAAGATCGGCCGCACGGCCGCACGCATCACGAGCTGCGACAGCCCGAGCTGCCCGAGCAGCATCAGCGCCCCGCCAAGATCCTCGATCCGGCGCTGCGTGCGATAGCGTGGCGAATTGGCCAGCCGCACGACCTCCCCGACCAGCACCGGGTCACGCGCCAGCAGCTCGCAGAGCTCGCGCGGCGACACCTCGTCGCGGCGCACCAGCGCCATCAACCTGGGCAGAACGGCCGGCAGCCGCGGCACCGTGCGGGTGTCCAGTCCGCGCTCGGCCAGTGCATGCAGCCGCGCCAGTGCGTCGCGCTCCGCGGTCGACACCGGTTGCGGCAGCGGATCACCGCCCCCGAGCAGGCTCGCGCCGAAGCGCGCCGCCAGCGCCGGTAGCGGGTCCGCTGGCAGCGCCTCGGGCGCCTGGCAGGGTCCTTGCGACGGCCAGGCGGCCTCGTCGACGGCAGGCGGTGCAACCCCCGCCGAGCGGGCCGCTACAGGCGCCGACTGACTGGGCACAGGCGCACGCGCCCCGCCAAAGAGACTGCGCAGGGAATTCCACAAGGCCATGGCGAGAACCTCCGATCGGGCTCGAGCCGGCCAAAGTCTCTCGCCGGGACCCGTCCCGCTTCATTGTCGGCCGTATCCGGCCGTCGCTGAAGCCCCATGCGCCGGACCGGCGCGAACGATGGCCTCGACCCGGCGCACTCGCGTGGACGGCACCATCCGAGTCCGACGGGTCATCGCGACGGTTTACCCTTGCACCATGGGCCCCGCCGGACCGCACGCCGCGCTGCACGCGCACCGCACGCTCGTGCGCGCACTTGCGCGCCACGCCGCCTGGCCCGAGCCGCTGCCGCCCCGCGCCCGCGTCAGCGTGATCGAGACCCACATCTCGACGTTGCTGCTGGCCGGCCACCATGTTCTCAAGCTCAAGAAGCCGGTCGCCCTTCCGTTCGTCGATTTCTCGAGCGTCGAGCGCAGGCGCTGGTTCTGCCACGAGGAACTGCGTCTGAACCGACGCACGGCGCCTGGCCTGTATCTCGGCGTGCGCCCGGTGCTCGGCTCCGTCGAGACGCCCGTTATCGGGGACCTCGACCTCAAACGGCCGCTCGGCGAGGCGCACGAAGCTCCACCTCATGGCCAGACCGGCGATCGCCATCGAGGCCGGAGCCTTGCCGGTTTGGCAGCGCAGCCCGCCATCGACTGGGCCGTCTGGATGCGCCGCTTCGACCAGCGCGCGCTGTACGACGCCTTGGCGCGCCGCGGTGCGCTCGGCGAAGCCGAGGTCGACGCGCTGGCCGACGCGATCGCGAGGCTGCACGCGTCGCAGCCGCCCTCGCCGCCCGGCTACGGCGCGCCCGAGACGCTCGCCGCGACGGTCGAGGCCAACCTGCGCGAGCTGCGCCGCTCGGCCCAGGACGACGCGCTGCCGGTCGACGCGCGTGCGCGGCTGGAGGCACTCGCCGCCTGGTCCGCCGCGCGTGCCGCTGCACTCGCGCCGCGGCTGGCGGCGCGGCGAGAACGCGGCGCCGTCGTCGAGGGCCATGGCGACCTGCACCTGGGCAACGTCGTCTGGCTCGACGGCGATGCCTGCCTGTTCGACGCACTCGAGTTCGACCCCTCGCTTCGCCACACCGACCGCATCGCCGAGCTCGCGTTCCCGTTCATGGACCTGCTCGACCACAGGCTGCCGGCGCTGGCGTGGCGGCTCGCCAGCCGCGTGCTCGACGCCAGCGGCGACCACGACGGCCTGCCGGCGCTGCGCTGGCTGGCGGCGCACCGCGCGCTGGTGCGCGCGAAGGTGGCGCTGCTGGCCGCGGCGCAGGGCCGCAGCCCGCGCGCGCAGCATGCCGCCGCACGCCGGCGCATCGGGCTGGCGCATGCGATCGCCTTCCCGCCGCGCGCCGCGCCGCTGGTCCTGACCAGCGGGCTGAGCGGCAGCGGCAAGAGCACGGTCGCGATGATGCTGTCGGGCGCGCTCGGCGCGGTGCGCGTGCGATCCGACGTCGAGCGCAAGCGGCTGCACGCGCTGGCGCCGACCGCGCGCGACGCCGACCCCGCGCAGCTCTACGGCGCGGAGGCGACGCGGCGCACCTACGCCCGGTTGCTCGAGATCGCCCGCGACGCCCTCGCCGGCGGCGTCGGCATCGTCCTCGACGCCGCCTACCTGAAGCGCGCCGAGCGGCTGCAGGCGCTGGCGCTGGCGCGCGAGCTCGGCGCGCCGTTCGCGGTCGTCGAGTGCCGCGCACCGCATGCGGTGCTGGTGGCCCGCATCGCGCGCCGGCAGGCCGCCGGCGGCGACCCGTCGGACGCCGACCTCGAGGTGCTCGCGCAGCAGCGCCGCTGGGCCGAAGCGCCGGGGCCGGACGAGCCGGTTCACGTCCTCGACACCGACGGCACGCTGGCCGACGTCGCGCGTCGCGTCAGCGTCTGGGCCGGCGCGTGGACACGCGGCTTGCCCCGCAGCCGGCGGCCTCCCGGGCTGCCCGGGGCCCCGGCGACTGCACCCGCCCGGCCGCGCAATTGACCCCCGTCAGACCGCGGCCGCAGGCACGATCGATCATCGGGGCGACCCCCCGGCCCACCCCGAACCAGGAGACGAAGCGATGAACCCGATCCGACAGATCCTCGCGCTGGTCAGCGACGGCGCGCGCAGCGAGGCCGTGCTCGCGCTCGCCGCGCGGCTGGCGGCCCGCCAGGGCGCCGGCCTGCTGGCCTTGCACGCGGTGACGCCCGCGACCTCGGGCGCCTACCTGACGCCCGAGGCCGCGGCGCTGGCGATCGAACTGACGCAGCGCGCCGACGCCGAGCGCCACGAAGCCGCCGCCGCACGCGTCGCCGCCGCCGCGGCGCGCAGCGGGCAGGCGATCCCGCTGCAGCGCGCCGAGCCCGACCCGGTCGCCGCGGCCGCGATGCGGGCGCACTGCAGCGACCTCGTCGTGCTCGCGCAGCGCCCGCTCGACGGCGACGACGGCACCGACGCCGGCTTCGCGGGCCGGCTGCTGGTGCGCGCCGGCGCCCCGCTGCTGTTCGTGCCCGCGGTGGACACGCTCGACCCCGAGCCCGACGGCGCGCCACCTTGCGGGCGCCGCGTGCTGGTGGCCTGGGCGCCCAAGCGCGAGAGCGCGCGCGCGCTGCGCGATGCGCTGCCGCTGCTGGCCGCGGCCGAGCAGGTCGAGGTCGTCCGGATGGCCGACCCGGGCGAAGATCGCGACGCCCCCGAGCCGCTGGACGCGGTCTGCGCGCACCTGCAGCGCCACGGCGTGCACGCGCGCACGCACCGGCTGGTTCGCGCCGGCGCCGGCGCGGGCGGCGGGCTGCTGCCCGACTGGAGCCCGGACGTGCCGGTGGCCGAGGCGCTGCTGTCGCACGCCGCCGACACCGGCGCCGATCTGCTCGTGATGGGCGGCTACGGCCACTCCAGGGCCTGGGAGCTGGCGCTGGGCGGTGTCACGCGCACGATGCTGAAGTCGATGACGCTGCCGGTGCTGATGTCGCACTGAGGTTGCGCCGAGCCGCCGGCGCGCGCCGGCGCGTCGTCAGGCCGCCAGCGCGTGTCGCCGACGCAGCTGCACCAGCAGCGCCTGAAGCTGGAGCCGGTGCGTCAGCAGCTCGGCCAGCGCGGGCTTGCAGTACTCGTCCAGCCGTCCGAAGGCGAACCACCCGTAGCCGTCCATCTCCGGACGCACCGCGCCGCTGTGTCCGCACTCGAAGTGGCTGACGCAGAACAGCCCGGCCGGGTCCAGCCGCGGCATCAGCGTCGCGAACAGGTGCAAGTCCTTGCGTGGACGAAAGCGGTGCCGTCCGAGGTCGACCAGCGGCTGCGCGTCGAGCACCAGCCCGGTCTCCTCGCGCGTTTCGCGCAGCGCCGTCTGGCGCGGCGACTCGCCCGGCTCGGCCCCGCCCTTGGGCAGGTCCCAGTGCCCCTGCCCGGTGACGTGGCACAGCAGCAGCTCGGCGGCGTCGTTCAGGATGACGACGCCGCAGCTGAGCTTGCGGGCGGGCAGGAGGTCCATCGTGGTCGGGCGCGGTCTGCGCAGTCAGGGCCGAGCATGCACGAGCGACGTGACGGCACGACGACCGAAAACCCGCGCCTTGCGACCACAATTCACGCCGTCGCCACACCGCCCGACTGCCGGGTCCCGACGCCGCCGCGAGCGTGCCATGGGCACGCTTCTTCTACGATCGGCCCCTGGCACGGTCGGCGGGATGACGATGGAGTTCTTTGGATCGGTGGCCGGCCGGCTGGCGGCCGTGGGGCGCGAGCTGCTCGTGCAGGCGCTCGCGGTCTATGCGACCTTGCTGAAGGTCATGCTGCCGGCGCTGCTGGTCGTCAAGGCGCTCGACATGGCAGGCGCCACCGGGTGGCTGGCGGTCCTGCTGTCGCCGTCGATGCAGCTCGTCGGCCTGCCCGATGCGATGGGCCTGGTCTGGGCCACGGCGATGCTGACCAACCTCTACACCGCGATCGCGGTCTACGCCGGCTTCGCGGCGCAGGAGCCGCTGACGGTCGCGCAGGCGACCGTGCTGGGCACGATGATGCTGGTGTCGCACTCGCTGCCGGTGGAAGGCGCGGTCGCGCGCGCCAGCGGCGTCGGCTGGCGCGCGACGCTGCTCGTGCGCATCGGTGGCGCGCTCGTGCTCGGCGCACTGCTGCATCGCGTGTACGCGTCCAGCGCCGCGCTGCAGCAGCCGGCCCGCCTGCTGGGGCAGGCGCCGCCGCCGGACCCCGCGCTGACAGCGTGGGCGCTGGCGCAGCTCCAGATGCTGGTCTGGATCCTGGTCGTCATCGTCGCCCTGATGACGCTGCTGCGCCTGCTGCGCGCGGTCGGCATCGAGCGCTTGATCCACGCGATGCTCGCGCCGCTGCTGAACCTGATCGGGATCCGCCGCGAGGCGGCGAACGCGACCGTGATCGGCATCACGCTGGGCTTGAGCTTCGGCGGCGGGCTGCTGATCCGCGAGGCGCGCTCCGGCGTGCTGACGCCGCGCGACATGCTGCTCGTGATGAGCCTGCTCGGCCTTTGCCACAGCCTGATCGAAGACACGCTGCTGATGCTGCTGCTGGGCGCGCACCTGTCGGGCATCCTGTGGGCGCGGCTGGCGTTCGCGCTCGTCGTGGTGGCGCTGATCGCGCACTGGCCCCGGCGGCGAGCCGCCGCCGGCGCCCCCTGATGGCGCCGCGCGCCGTCGATCGTGATCGCGTGCCTTCGGCACCCCTTGCCCGCCCAGATCGGCGAACATCGCGGTTGACCCGCCACCCGGCCCGCCCATGACCCGCAGCCCCGACAAGACCCACGCCGCCGCCGAGAGGCCCGCGCCGGCCGACCCCCACGGTCTGCCCGACCCGCGTCACGTCGAGCGGCTGCCGGCGGGGCTGCCGCCCAAGGCCGTCTCGCGCATCCGCCACGCGCTGCACCAGTTGCCGCAGGTGGTGCGGCCGGCGGACTTCCTCGCCGACCCCGGCACCGACCCCGAGGCGCACCTGGACGCGCTGGGCCTCGTGATGCTGCAGAAGGCGCTACCCGGCCAACGCCCGAGCCGCTGGATCGCGCCACAGGATATCGAGCCGGCGCTGGCGCATCTGCACGCGGTCGGCGGCGGCGCGCAGGCGCGCCCGCTGATGCTGGAGCGTCACGCGGCGCTGGAGGCGATGGCGGTGACGCGCCGCGGCGGCGACTGGTCGCGCCTGGTGCGGCATACGCTGCCGTTGTCCGAGCCGGACTGGAAGCTGCCGATCTTCCACCGCGTGCCGGTACCTCGCGACGCGGTCTGGGCCTTCTTCCGCGACGGCGACGCCGCCGCGCTGCAGGCGGCGATGGGGCCGCCGCCGCGGCACGCCCAGGCGCCGCAGGTGGTGGCGCGCGTCGAGTCCCTGATCGCCGAGGCGCGTTCGCGCGCGCCGCAGCACCTGGCCTCGCTGCTGCCGCGCTTGCAGGCCGAGTGCGCCTCGCCGCTGCCGCTGGACGAGCTGCTCGGCGCCTGCACCCGCGCCGCCGAGCGCTGGGCGCAGCAGGCGGCCGAGCTCGACGCGCTGGACGGGCTGGCCGGCGAGCTCGCCTTCCACGGCTACCCGGCGACCTTCCCGAAGGCGCGCACGCTGGCCCGCCGCGTGCAGCTCTACGTCGGCCCGCCGAACAGCGGCAAGACGCACGCCGCGTTCGAGCGCCTGGCGCAGGCGCTGGACGGCGCCTACCTCGCGCCGCTGCGGCTGCTGGCCCTGGAGGGCCGCGACCGGCTCGTCGCGCGCGGCGTGCCGTGCTCGCTGCTGACCGGCGAGGAGAGCGTCCCGGCCGAGGGGGCGCGCGCGGTGTCGAGCACGATCGAGATGATGAGCACGCAGCGCGAGCTCGACGTCGCCGTCATCGACGAGGCGCAGATGATCTTCGACGCCTCGCGCGGCTGGGCCTGGACGCAGGCGATCGTCGCCGTGCCGGCGCGCGAGGTGATCGTGATCTGCTCGGCGTTCGCGGTGCGCGCGATCGAGCGCCTGCTCGGCCTTTGCGGCGAGCGCTGCGAGGTGCGGCACTTCGAGCGCAAGCAGCATGTGCAGATGCTGCCCGGGCCGGTTCCGCTGGCGCGGCTGGCGCTGGGCGACGCGGTGGTCGCGTTCAGCCGGCGCGAGGTGCTGATGCTGCGCGACCGCATCGCCGCCGCCGGGCATCCGGTGTCGGTCGTCTACGGCGCGCTGCCGCCCGAGGTGCGACGGCGCGAGGCCGAGCGCTTCGCCGAAGGCGCCTCGCACATCCTGGTCGCGACCGACGCCATCGGCATGGGGCTGAACCTGCCGATCCGCCGCGTGCTGTTCTCGACCCTGGTCAAGTTCGACGGCGTGGCCGACCGGCCGCTGGAGGTCTCCGAGGTGCACCAGATCGCCGGCCGCGCCGGGCGCTACGGCATGCACGAGGAAGGCTTCGTCGGCCTGCTCGAGGGCGCCGAGCCCGAGGCGGCGGCGATGCTGCAGGAGCTGCTCGCGCAGCAGCCGCGCGCGCCGCGCGACTTTCGAGCCCCGGTGGCGCCCAACCCCTGGCATGTGGCGACGATCGCCGAGCGGCTCGCGCGCACGCGGCTGCGCGAGGTGCTGGCGGTCTTCGTCGAGCAGCTGCGGCTGGACGATGCGCACTTCGCGGTCGCGCCGCTGGAGCAGATGCTCGACCTCGCGGGCCAGCTCGACGAGCGCGCGCCGGCACTGCCGCTGCGCATGCGCTTCACCTACGCGCAGGCGCCGGTCGACACGCGCACGCCGACGCTGGTCGAGGCCTTCCTCGACTGGGCCGAGTCGCATGCACGGACCGGGCAGGCCGGCCGCCCGGGCTTCCTCGACGAGGTCGACGGCGCGAGCCGCCTGGAGCGCATGGAGCAGGCGCTGCGCGCGTGCACGCTGTGGCTGTGGCTGGGGCTTCGCTTCGAGGGCGTGTACGGCCATGTCGACGAGGTGCTGGCGCTGCGCAGCGTGCTCAACGATGGCATCGAACGCCAGCTCAAGGGCAAGCGACCCCTGGCGGCGAGACGCATGCACCGCGGCCGCGCCCGATGACCGACGACGCACGGCTGCACAGCCCGGCGGCCGATCGCAATGCCGCGCCCATCCTCGCCGTGCTGCAGCGCGTGCTGCCGCCGCAGGGCACGCTGCTCGAGATCGCCAGCGGCACCGGCCAGCATGCCGCCGCCTTCGCCGCCGCGCTGCCGCGCTGGCGCTGGCTGCCGACCGACGCCGACCCGCGCGCGCTGGCGTCGATCGCCGCCTGGTGCGCCGGGCTGGCCAACGTCGACGCGCCGCGCCTGCTCGACGTCGCCGCCGAACCTTGGAACGGGGTGCCCGTGGGGCTGGACGCGATCTACTGCGCCAACCTGATCCACATCGCACCCTGGCCGCGCACCGGCGCGCTGATGCGCGGCGCGGCGCGCCACCTCGCGCCGCGCGGCGTGCTGCTGACCTACGGGCCTTATGTCGAGGACGAGGTGCCGACGGCGCCGAGCAACCTCGCGTTCGACGCCGACCTGCGCGCACGCGACCCTGCCTGGGGCCTGCGCCGGCTCGCCGAGGTGGCGAGCGAGGCCACGGCCGTCGGCTTCGCGCTTCGCGAGCGCGTCGCCTTGCCGGCCAACAACCTGCTGCTGGTCTGGGCGCGCGGCTGATCGCGTGCGGGACGGCCGGCACGGCGCGGCCCGCGCACTTCGCGGCGTGGGGGCCGATACGACAAAGTCCGCACACCTCGCGGCGTGCGGGCAGAAACAACAAGGCCCGCACACCTTTCGGTGTGCGGGCCGTGAAAGGCGCTGGGCCGTGCAGTCGCCCCTCAGGGCGTCCGCACGGCAGGCCCGATCACTTCGCGGCAGCCTTCTTGGCCGCGGCCTTCTTGGCCGGCGCCTTCTTCGCGGGCGCCTTCTTCACGGGAGCCTTCTTGGCCGCCGCCTTCTTGGCGGGCGCCTTCTTCGCCGCGGCCTTCTTCGCCGGCGCCGGCTTCACGGCCTTCTGCGCTTCGGCGACCTTGGCCTTGGCGGCCTTCTTGGCGGCCGCGATCCGCTTCTCGGCGTCGCGCACGGCCTTGTCGAGCGATCTCTCGGCGCTGCGCGCCGCCTTGCCCAGACGCGCCTCGGCCTTCTTCAGCATCGACTCGATCTTGCCCTGCGCCATGTGGCCCTTCTTCAGCGCCGCCTCCTTGGCCTTGGCGAGCTCGGCCGACGCCGCGCTCTTGATCTCGTCGACCTTCTTGCTGACCGCCTTGCCGACGTGCTGCGCGGCCTCGGCGAGGTTGTCGGCGGCTTGCGCCAGTTCCGGGTTCTTGGGTTTGCGGGTTGCCATGGTCGTCTTCCTTGGTGTCGTGATGAGAAAAGTCGCGCCACCCGTGAAGGTGCAGTTGCCAAACGGCACGACCCGGGCACTGTAGCGCGTGCAGGGGTCGCGCGTCAGCCCTCGCGCACGATGCATGCGTGCGCGGGCTCGATACCGCATGCGGTTTGCAGCGCGCGCGCAACACCGGCGCCGATAATCGCGCGATGCACGAGCACGTCGGCGAGTTCGAACTGATCGCGCGCCACTTCGCGCGCCCCGTCCGGCGCGCGCTGCTCGGCGTCGGCGACGACTGCGCGCTGATCGCGCCGACGCCCGGCATGCAGCTCGCGCTGGCGGCCGACATGCTCGTCGAGGGACGCCACTTCGTCGCCACCGTGCCGCCGGCGCGCCTGGGCCACAAGGCGCTGGCGGTCAACCTGTCGGACCTCGCGGCCTGCGGCGCGCGGCCGCTGGCGTTCCTGCTGTCGATCGCGATGCCGCGCGTCGACGAGGGCTTCGTCGCCGCGTTCGCCGAAGGGATGTACGCGCTGGCCGACGCCCACGGCATCGAGCTTGTCGGCGGCGACACGACCGCCGGCCCGCTGGTGATCAACGTCAGCGTGATCGGCGAGGTCGCACCCGGACAGGCGCTCCGGCGCGACGGTGCGCGCGTCGGCGACACGCTGTGGGTGAGCGGGCGGCTCGGCGACGCGCGGCTCGCGCTCGAGGCGCTGCGCGGCCAGGTGCGGCTTGCGGGCGAGGATTTCGAGCGCGCGCGTCTGGCGATGGAGGCGCCGCAGCCACGCGTGGCGCTGGGGCTGGCGCTGCGCGGGATCGCGACCAGCGCGATCGACCTCAGCGACGGCCTGCTCGGCGACCTCGGCCACGTGCTGGCGGCGTCGCGCGTCGGCGCCTCGCTCGACGTCGCGACGCTTCCGCCCGGGGAGGTGCTGGCGCGCCAGGATCCTGCGATGCAGCGGCTGTGCCTGCTGCACGGCGGCGACGACTACGAGCTGCTGTTCACGGCACCCGCCGCGCGCGACGAGGCGGTGCGCGGCGCCGCGCGCACGGCCGGCGTCGACGTGACTCCGATCGGCCGCATCGAGGCCGCGCCCGGGCTGCGCCTGCGCGAGGCCGACGGCCGCGAATCCGAGGTCGCGGCGCGCGGCTTCGACCACTTCGCCTGAAGGTGCCGCCGCAATGAACACGGCCGGACCGCGCCCGGGCTGGCGCTTCGTGCTGCAGCACCCGGCGCACGCGATCGCGATCGGGCTGGGCGCGGGGCTGGCGCCGCGCGCACCGGGCACCGCCGGCACGCTCGCCGGCTGGGCGGCATTCGTCGTCCTCGACCGCTGGCTCGACGGTCGTGCGTGGACGGTCGTGATCGTCGCCGGGTTCCTGGTCGGTTGCTGGGCCTGCACCGTCAGCGCACGCGCGCTGCGCAGCGCCGATCCGGGCGCGGTCGTCTGGGACGAGGTGCTCGCGTTCTGGATCGTGCTGGCGTGGTGGTCGCCGGCAGGCCCGGCGGCGCAGCTGGTCGCGTTCGCGCTGTTCAGGCTTTTCGACGCCGTCAAGCGCGGGCCGGTCGGCTGGGTCGACCGGTTCTTCGAGCCGCGCGCCGGCGCGCCGATCGGCTGGCGCCAGGGTTTCGGCATCATGGCCGACGACCTCGTCGCCGCCCTGCTGACGGTGCTGGTGCTCGGCGCCGGCAGCACCCTGGGGATCGCCGCGTGGAGATGAACCACTTCGACGGCGCGGTGCGCGCGCTCGCCGACGCGCTGCGCGCGCGCGGCTGGCGCATCGCGACCGCCGAGAGCTGTACCGGCGGGCTGATCGCCGCCGCCTGCACGCAGCTCGCCGGGTCGAGCGAGTGGTTCGACGCCGGCCTCGTCGCCTATGCCAACGCCGCCAAGACCGCGCTGCTCGGCGTGCCCGCGCCGTTGCTCGCCGCGCACGGCGCGGTCAGCGAGGAGGTCGCGTGCGCGATGGCCGAGGGCGCGCAGGTGCGCGCGCAGGTGCAGCTCACCGTGGCCGTCACCGGCATCGCCGGCCCGGGCGGCGCAGTCCCCGGCAAGCCGGTGGGCACCGTCTGGCTGGCCACCGCCGGGCCCGACGGCACGCGCGCCGAGCGCCTGCATTTCGCCGGCGACCGCGACGCGGTGCGCGCGCGCACGGTCGCAACGGCGCTGCAGCGGCTCACGCAACGGGCCGTGGCGGGCGCCTGACGAGGACGCCCCCACGACTCAGGACCAACGGCCGCGAGGTGGGCGGCCGCCCGGGATTCAGGCCTCCACCTGCGCCAGCAAGGCCTCGAACTGCGCCGCCGGCACCGGCCGCGACCACAGGAAGCCCTGTTGCACGAGGCCGCCGCGCGCGACCAGCCAGTCTCGCTGCGCCTCGGTCTCGACGCCTTCGGCGACGACGCCGATGCCCAACGCGCGTGCCATGCCGAAGATCGCCTCCGCGAGCGCGCAGTCGTCGGCGCGACTCGGCAGATCGCGCACGAAGCTGCGGTCGATCTTCAGCCACTCGGGCCGCACCAACTTGAGCGCGGCGAGCGACGAGTAGCCGGTGCCGAAGTCGTCGATCGCCAGGCGGACGCCCGCCTCACGCAGGCTCGCGACCACGCGCGCGACGCCCTCGCCGTCGGCCAACAGCGTGCTCTCGGTCAGCTCCAGCACCAGCGCGCCGGGCGCCACGCCGTGGCGGCGCATCGCCGCCCTCACGCCATCCGCGAACCCGGGGTCGTACAACTGCAGGGCCGAGACATTGACGCCGATGTGCAACCCGGTGTGACCTCGGCGTGCCAGCGCCGCCTGCTGGGCGCAGGCGGCGTCGAGCACCCAGCGTCCGATCGCCTCGATCGCGCCGGTCGACTCCGCGATCCCGATGAACGCATCCGGGGTCAGCAGGCCGCGTTGCGGATGCTGCCACCGCACCAGCGCCTCTGCGCCGGTGATGCGGCCGCCCGGCGCAACGACGATGGGTTGCAGTACCAGACGCAGCTGGCCCGCCGGGGCGGCGGCCTCGATCTCGCGCTCCAGCGCCAGCCGGTCGCGCAGCGTGGCATCCATCTGCGGGTGGTAGAGGCTGACGCGGCCGCGCCCGGTGTCCTTGCTGCGGTACATCGCCACGTCGGAAGCACGGACGAGGGCGTCGAAGTCGGCGCCGTCGGCGGGGAACATCGCCACGCCGACACTCGCGCCCACGCGCACCGGCTCGGCCACGCCGTCCAGCGGTTGCGGCTGGCGCGCGGCCTGAAGCAGCCGCTCGGCGGTGGCCGCGGCCTGCTGCCAGCCGTCGATGCGCGGCAGCAGGACCAGAAACTCGTCGCCGCCCATTCGACAGGCGATATCGGACTCGCGCAGCGCGGTGCGCAGCCGCGACGCGACGGCCACCAGCAGCATGTCGCCGGCCGCATGGCCGAGCTGGTCGTTGACGGTCTTGAACTGATCCAGGTCGATGAACAGCAGTGCCATCGCACGCTGCTCGCGGCGCGCGCGCGCGGCCTCGTGCGCGAACAGCTCGCGCAGCAGCGTGCGGTTGGGCAATCCGGTCAGGTGGTCGTACATCGCCAGCCGCTCGAGCTGCGCGTTCTTGGTCTCGAGCTCGTCGATCAGCGCCCGGATCTGCCCCTGCACGCTGCCCAGGTGGTGGCCGAGCTCGCCGAGCTCGTCGTCGCGCCGCCAGTCGGGCAGCGGCCCCGGCTCGCGCGCTGCCAGGCTGCCGGCCTGTCGCTTGAGCGCGTCGATCGGCCGCAGCAGCCGCAGCGACAGCACGCCGGCCAGCACCGCGATCCCGAAGCCGACCTGCGCCGCGACCAGCCAGGCCGTGATGCGCCGCCGCTCGGCCAGCGCGGTGTCGATCTCGCTGCCGTCGAAGGCCAGCCGCAGGCGCGCGATCCGCTGCCCCTCGTACAGCACCGGGGTCTCGAGTTGCGCGATCTGGTCGCCCGCGGGGCAGCGATCCATGCGCAAGGGCGGGGTCTCGGGCTGCAGCTCGAGCACCTCGATGCCGCACACCGAGGGTTCGTCGAGCACCCGCTGCATCGCCGCGCGCAGCCCGGGCTCGCTGAGCGTCCACGCCGGCTCGGTCAGCACCGCGTTCGCCAGCACCATGACCGCCTGCCGGTTGCGTTCGACGATCGGCTGCTGCGCGCGCTGGGACAGGTGGCGGTCCAGCGCCAGGACGACGATCGCGGGCAGGACGACGCCGACCACGATGCTGGCCAGCACCGTGGCACGGATCGACAGGCCGGGCCAGCGCATCGCGGTCATCGCCTTTCGGCCCCGTTGCCGTCGCCGGTCTCGACGGCGGCGAGCGCGGCATCGATGCGTGCCAGCCAGTCGTCGGGGAAGTCGGCGCTGCAATAGAGGTGGCGCGTCGGCCCCGGCGGCTGGCCCGAGAAGGCGAGGGCGACGAGCGTGTCGTCGACGTGCAGGGCCGCGTCCTCGGCGCTGGCGATGGTCCAGTCGGCGCGGCCCGAGCGCAGCATCTGCAGGATCTGCAAGGGCTCGGCGCGGGTGGCGAGCGGCTCGCGCGCGTGGCGCGCGATCAGGGCATCGAGCTCGCGGCCGTAGGAATAGCCCTCCTTGACGAGCAGGCGCAGCCTGCGGTCGGCCAGCAGCTGCTCGGGCGGCAACGGCGCCGCAGGCATCGCCGCGGCACGCCGCGCCAGGGCCACGAACCCCAGGTCGCGATAAAGCGGCCGGCTGAACTTGCCGCGCGCGGCGCGCTCGTCGTTGTGGAACCATCCCAGTCCGCAGTGCAGCCCGCGGCCCGACTGGATCAGCGCCAGCTGGCGCTGCCCGGGGGTCTGCGCCCAGACGAATTCGATCCGCGCCGCCGCCAGCGCGCGCGCGGCCGGCGTGGCCAGCAGTCCGTGCACGTGGCCGTCGATGCCGGCGGCCGAATACGGTGGCCGCTCCTGGTAGTGCAGCGTCAGCCGCTGCGCAGACGCCGGCACCAGCATCGCCGAGATCGTCCACACGGCAGCCTGCAGCGCGGCACGCAGGCCTCGCACGCCGCGACCGTGCGGCGGCGCCCGCCCGCGATGCGCGCACGCCCGCGCGGCCGGGCCCAGCCCGGCCGTCGGGACGGGACCCGCGCAGACAACCATGTCTGACATTGTCGGTTCCTGCGCTACCCTGCACACCATGAGGGATGCGCCGATGAACGTGCTGCTGACGGGCCAATTCGGCGCCGCCGAGCGCGGCGCGTGGGCGGATGCGCTGGCGCAGGCCTGCCCCGGGGTGCGCTGGCTCGACGACGACGCCGCGCGCGCCGCACCTGCGACGGTACGCGCCGCGGTGGTCGCCAACCCGGCACCGGGCCGTCTGCAGGGCTTGCCGGCGCTGGCGCTGATCCAGTCGCTGTGGGCCGGTGTCGACCGCCTGCTGGCCGACCCGACGCTGCCGGCGGGCGTGCCGATCGCACGCATGGTCGACCCGATGATGAACGCGGCGATGGCCGAGACCGCGCTGTGGGCGGTGCTCGCGCTGCAGCGCGACTTCTTCGTCTATGCGCGCCAGCAGCGCGCGCGGCAGTGGCAGCCGCATCCGCAGCGGCGCGCCGACGAGACGCGCGTGACCGTGCTCGGGCTGGGCGAGATGGGACGCACCGCGGCGCAGGCGATCGCGCGCCAGGGCTTCGCCGTCGCCGGCTGGGCGGCGCGCGAGCGGCCGGGCCGCAGCGTGCCGGAGGGCGTGCAGGCCGTCCTCGGCGACGCCGCGCTCGCCGCGCGGCTGCCGGCCACCGATGTGCTCGTCAACCTGCTGCCACTGACGCCGGCCACACGCGGTCTGCTCTCGGCCTCGCTGTTCGCGCGCCTGCCGCGCGGCGCTGGCATCGTCAATCTGGCGCGCGGCGCGCATCTCGTCGAGCCCGACCTGCTGGCGGCGCTGGACGCCGGACAGGTCGGGCATGCGGTGCTCGACGTCTTCGCGCACGAGCCGCTGCCGCCCGACCATCCGTACTGGTCGCACCCGCGCGTGACCGTGCTGCCGCATGTCGCCGCGGCGACCGACCCGCGCAGTGCCGCCGCCGTCGTCGGCGCCAACCTGCGTGCGCTGGCCGAGGGCGGGCCGATCGCGCACCTCGTGGACCGCAGGCGCGGATACTGAAACCTTTGGCCCGCCCGCAGCGACTGCGCACGGGACCCCCCGCCGACACCAGGAGCCCGAAGCGATGAAGACCCTGCGCCCCGACGTCGCCGTGATCGGCGCCGGCACCGCCGGCATGACCGCCTACCGCGCTGCGCGCGAGCACACCGACCGCGTCGTCGTCGTCGAGGGCGGCCCCTACGGCACGACCTGCGCGCGCGTCGGCTGCATGCCGAGCAAGCTGCTGATCGCCGCCGCCGAGGCCGCGCACACGATCGCCGAGGCCCCGGCCTTCGGCGTCCACGCCGGTGCCGTGCGCGTCGACGGCCGCGCGGTGATGGCGCGCGTGCGTGCCGAGCGCGACCGCTTCGTCGGCTTCGTCGTCGAGGCCGTCGAGCGCTGGCCCGACGAGGCGCGCATCCGCGGCCACGCGCGCTTCGTCGCCGACCAGGTGCTGCAGGTCGACGACCACACGCGCATCGAGGCCGACCGCATCGTCATCGCCACCGGCTCGTCGCCGGCGCTGCCGCGCGCCTGGCGCGACGCGCTGGGCGACCGGCTGCTCGTCAACGACGACGTCTTCGAGTGGCAGGACCTGCCGCGCTCGATCGCCGTCGTCGGCGCCGGCGTGATCGGGCTCGAGATCGCGCAGGCGCTGCACCGGCTGGGCGTGCGCGTGAAGCTCTACGGGCGCGGCGGGCGCGTCGGCCCGCTGACCGACCCGGCGCTGCAGGACGAGACGCGCCGCGTGCTGGCGGCGACGCTGCCGATGAACGTCCACGCCGACCACCTGGCGCTGCGGCGCGAGGGCGACGAGGTGGTCGTCAGCGGCACCGGCGGGCCCGACGAGCGCTTCGACGGGCTGCTCGCCGCCACCGGCCGGCGGCCGAACGTCGACGCGCTGGGGCTGGAGCACACGACGCTGCCGCGCGACGCCAGCGGCGTGCCCGAGGTCGACCGCCGCACCGGCCAGATCGGCGCCACGCGCGTATTCATGGCCGGCGACGTGAGCGAGCTGCACCCGCTGCTGCACGAGGCCGCCGACGACGGCCGCATCGCCGGCGACAACGCCGGGCGCTGGCCCGACATCCGCGTGCGGCCGCGCCGCGCGCCGCTGGCGGTCGTCTTCAGCGACCCGCAGATCATGATCGCCGGGCGCAGCCACCGCGACCTGGTCGACGCCAAGGTCGCGTTCGAGTCCGGTGCCGTCAGCTTCGAGGACCAGGGCCGCAGCCGCGTCATGCGCGTCAACCGCGGCCGGCTGCATGTCTACGGCGAGCGCGCCAGCGGGCGCTTCCTCGGCGCCGAGATGATCGGCCCGGCGGCCGAGCACCTGGGCCACCTGCTGGCCTGGAGCGCGCAGCGCGGCGATACCGTGCAGGCGATGCTCGACAGCCCCTTCTACCACCCGGTGATCGAGGAAGGCCTGCGCAGCGCGCTGCGCGATCTGCAGCGCGCGCTGCGCATGGGGCCGCCGCCAGTCGAGCGCTGCCTCGACTGCGGGCCGGGGGCGTGAGCCGGACGTGAGGGTCTGCCTGCGCAGACCCGAACGCCGGCGAACGGGCGAGCGCATGCAAAGCGCGAGCGCGGCCTGCAAGGCTGAGCCGGACGTGAGGGTCTGCCTGCGCAGACCCGAACGCCGGCGCGACCGATTCGGCGAGCGGGTCGCCGACCACTTGCGGCAGCTCGACCAGCAGGTCGATATCGCCGTCGCGCCGAAGATCGTCGACGCGGGATCCGAACAGCAGCACGCGCGCCGCCGGACCGAACCGTCGCTCGGTGGCGCAGCCCACTCATACGCGTTTGCGTCCGATCGACAAGAACTTGGTCGGCGGCGATTGGCCGCCGTTGGCACGTAGCGGACATCGACGCCTGTCACTTCTCGGTCTGCGGCGATCGCGCGGGCCGAGGGCGGCGGGTACCCTTGCCCTGCATGTCCCCCGCCATCGGCCTTGCGGCCGCTGGCTCCTCCTTTACTTCCGGTCAAGGGTACCCGCCGCCCTCGGCAGGCCACCGAGTTGGTGTTCGACCGTCGAATACCGCGGCGGTGGCAGGCCAAGGTCGGCGGGCACCCTCCCACGCAAGTAGAGGAGGAGCCGGCGGCGTAAGCCGACGGCGGGGGACATGGAGTGGGAGGGTGCCCGCCGACCTTGGCACGCTGGCAGGTCGAACGCCAGAAGAGTCGAAGGACCGACTTTGACAAATGTCGGCAACGGGCCGCGGCCATTCGACTGCGGGCGCAAGTTGAAGGCTTGAACGCGATCCCGTATCAGACGGCCGCCGCCGCCCCCATTTCCTGCCACAGTCGCCCGGCACGCTCGCCCCAGCGGCCGCCGCCCGGCGCGCGCAGCGTTTCTGCAGCTCGAGCGAGCTCGACCTGCAGCCCCTGGCGCTGCGGCCTGCGCGCGACTGCGCGCGCATGCAGCAGCGCGGCGCTGCCTGCCACCCTCGTCGTCGAGCTGGCGCTCGCCGGCCAGCCGCGTCGCCAGCGCGGTGCCGGCCGGAAGCGCTGCACGGCGCGCCAGCGCTGGCTCGAAGCTCCGGCCCCATGGCGTCGAAGCGGCGGCAGCGCGCCGCCGATCTGCTTGCTTCGTGGCGGCGCAGCGCCAGCAGCACCTCGCCGATCCCGGCCAGACCCTCGTGGGCCCAGAAACCGCACCGGCGGATGCGCGCCGCCGCCGCGGCGCCGGCCAGCGCCGCATCGCGCGCGCGGCCGATCTCGCCGGCGCGCCAGGCCAGCCGCGCCTCCAGCCCGAGGCGGCGCAGCGCATACGCGGCGTCGACGTTTTCCATCTCGGTCAGCCAGTGGCCGCCGGCGTCGGCGAGCCGCTGCAGCGCCGGCAAGGCATAGCCGCCCAGGCAAAGCGCGGTCTCGGCCTGGCCGAACGGGCCCCAGGCGCGCCAGGCGCCGCCCGCGCGGCGCAGGCTGCGCTCGCTGCATTCGGCGAACAGCGTCCAGGCCTCGTCCAGCCGCCCCTGGTAGAAGCGCAGCTTGGCGCGCAGCGACAGGCACTCGATCGCATGCCGGTGGTCGCCGTGGCGCTCGAAGACGGGCCGCGCCGCGGCCAGCCGCTCGTCCACGCCGTCCCACTGGCCGAGCGCGATGCGCGTCGCGCACTCGCCCTCGACGATGAAAGCCTCCTGCTGCGGGTCGGACGCCAACACGGGCCGCCGGCGCAGGCTGCGCTGCAACAGCGCCGCCATGCGCGGCTGGCCGAACAGCAGCGTCGCGCCGTAGGCGCTCATCTGCCGCATCGCCAGCCCTTGCGCGCGCTCGCCCAGCCGCGTGGCCAGGGCATGGCCGAGCACGGTGCTGCGCAAGCACTGCCAGGGCGTGGCCGAGTTCGACTGCAGCTGCGCGAGCTGGACGACGCTGCGCAACACCAGCGCGGCCAGCGCATCGCGCAGCGCCCCCGGTGCCGGCCAGCCGCGCAGGGTGGAGACCGCACCGATCGCGGCCGCCAGCGACGGCAGCAAGCCCCCTGCACGCTGCGGGTCCTGCAGCCCGAGCATCGCCAGCGCGTCTTCGTACAGCGCCGCGGCGCGCAGGCCATCGCCCAGCGTGTTGTGGATCTCGCCCTGCATCAGGCCCCAGCCGGCGCGGCGCCAGCATGGCAGGTCGGTTCGCTGCGCGGCGCGCGCGAGCAGCGCGGCCGCCTCGTCGGCGCGCTCGGCGGCACGCAGCAGCGCCGCCGCGGCATCGATCCAGCCCGCCAGCGGCTCGGCCGGCGTCTCGGCCAGCAGCGGCTCGAGCAACTCGTCGAGCAGCGCCGGGGCCAGCGACGGTGAAGCCGCCAGCGCCACCGCGGCCGCGGCGTCGCCAGGCCAGCCGCCGAGCGGCGGCACCGCGGGCAGCCGCTGGCGCAGGTGCGCCGCCAGCGCCTGCCGCACCGGGCCACGCTGCGCCGCCGCAAGTGGATGGCGGCGCAGGTAATCCTGCTGCAGCGGATGCAAGGCCAGCGCGCCCTCGCGCCGCGTCAGCCACGCGTGCTCGCGCAGCGTCGCGACCTCGTCCGCGGCGGCGCCGGCGGCCTGCGCGAGCGCGAGGTCGAACGCGCCGGGCAGCCATGCCAGGCGCAACGCCGCCGCCTGCACCGGCGCCGGCAGCGCGTCCCAGGCATCGCCGAGCACGACCTCGATGCTGTGGTGGCGCTGCTCGGCATCGTGGTCCGGGTCGGCCAGCGGCGCGCCGGCGTCCAGCCGCTGCAACACCGCGGCGACCCCGGCCTGGTGCACGCCGCGCGCCGCCAGCTCCAGCGCCAGCGGCAACCCGCCGACGCGTGCGCACAGGCGCTCGACCGCCTCGGCCTCGGCGGCCGGGTCGAAGCCCGGCTGCAGGCGGCCGACCGCCTGCGCGAGCAGACACGCCGCCGGCGACGAGGCCGGTGCATCGTCCGCCCTGCGCGCGAGCGACAGGCCGTCGAGCTCGAGCAGCCACTCGCGCGCCACGCCGAGCCGCCGGCGCGCGGTGGCCAGCACGGTGACGCCGTCGGCGCGCTCGTGCAGCACGCGCGCCAGCGCCGGCACGGCGGACACGGTCTCCAGGTTGTCCAGCACCAGCAGCAGCGCGCCGGGCCGGTCGCGGTCGGGGCCGGTGTGGGCGATCACTTGCTGCACGAGGGTCTCGGGGTCGCGCAGCGCAGCGCCGGGGTCGCGGCCGCTGAGGCACAACGCGCCATGGCGGAACGCCTCGGCCCCGGCTTCGGCCGCCGCCTGCGCCAGCCGCGTCTTGCCGACGCCGCCCGGCCCGACCACGGTCAGCCAGCGGCAGGCCGGGTCGAGCAGCCGCTCGTGCAGCCGGGCCAACTCGGCGTCACGGCCGACCAGCGCACCGCCCGGCCGCGCGGGCAGCCCGGCCCCGGGGCCGGGATCGCGGCCGGCGGCGTCTGCGCGGCCGGCAGCCTCGGCCAGCGGCGGCGCACGCTGGGGCAGGTCTTCGGGCGGCTCGCGCGTGCCGACCGCCGCGGCCGCCGGCGCATCGGCATGGATGCGCGCGTACAGCGCGACGCAGGCGGCCGAGGGCCGGGCCCCGAGGCGATCGCGCAGCGTCGCGCGGCAGGTCTCGTATTGCGCGATCGCCGCCGTGCGCCGGCCCTGCGCGGCCAGCAGCGCCATCAGCGCCATGTGCGCCGGCTCGTCGGCGTCGTCGATGTCGAGCAGCGCGTGCAGGTGGGCGATAGCCTCGTCGGCGTGTCCGGCGGCCTCGGCTGCGGTGGCCAGCGCGCGCCGCAGTGCCAGCGCGTCGCGCTCGGCGCGCTGGCGCGCCTGCGCGAGCCAGCGCTCGAAGGGCTCGGCGCTGCCGACGTCGAAGCCGTCGAGCAGCGGGCCGCGCCACAGCGCGGCGGCGGCGCAGCGCTCGGCGTGGCTGCCGTGGCCGGCGGCGGCCTGTGCCAGCCGCGCCAGATCGACCTCGACCGGCGCGGCGGCGGCCCAGCCCAGCTGCTGGCCGTCGGCGTCGAGCATCCCCGGCAGCCATCGGCGCAGCCGCATCAGCGCCGCACGCAGGCTGGCGCGCGCTGCCTCCTCGTCGGCCTCGGCCCACAGCAGCGCGGCGAGCTGCGCGCGCGAGGCCGCGCCCTCGGCCGCCAGGTAGTAGACCAGCGCCTGCTGCTTGGCCGGCATCCGGCGCGCCAGCGCCTGCCCGTCGAGCTCGATCCGGGGCCGCCCGAGCAGCCGCAGCCGCAATCCGTGCATCCCACCCCCCGGCCATGCCGGCCCTGGTCGCTGCGCCCGCCGCGCACGGCCGCTTCCACGCTGGCGACACGCGCGATCGACGTCCCGATCACGCAGCTTTCACGCCGGCTGCGGACAGTCCTGACCATCCGGCGCGACTGAGATTCTGCGCAAGCCGGACGCCCGGCGGCAAGCCTGCCGCCTTGAAGTCAGGACCGACGAAAGGAGATCGCATGAACCCGACCGACCCGGTGGCGAGCTGCCACCGCTATTTCGACGCCTGGCGCGCCCGCGATGCCGCCGCCGTGCTCGCCACGCTGGCCCCCGGCGGCCGCTACGAGGACCCGCTGACCGGCGGCCCGATCGCCGGCGATGCGCTGCGCGGCTACATGCAAGGGCTGTGGGCGGCGTTCCCGGACCTGGACTTCGAGCTCGGCGAGGTCCACCGCGTCGGCGACGCCACGGTGCACGGCAGCTGGACCATGACCGGCCACAACAGCGGCTCGTTCCACGGCCTGCCGCCGACCGGGCGCGCGGTGCGCGCGCCGGGCATCGACGTCATCCGCGTCGGCGCCGACGGCATCGAGGACGTGCGCGGCTACTTCGACTCCGCCGCCGTGCCGCGCCAGCTCGGGCTGGACGTGATCGTGCAGCCGCGCGAGATCGGCCCGTTCGCTTTCGGCATTTCCACCGTGGTGCGCCGGCCACAGCCGGTCACGCCGGGCGTGCTGGCATTCACCGAGCTGATCGCCGCCGGCGACGAGCAGGTGCAGCCGATCCGCGAGCTGAGCCGCCAGACCGTGATCGAGAACCTGGGCAACCCGGACTTCCTCGGCTTCACCGGCGCGATCGCCGGACGCCGCATGACGACGGTATCGGCCTGGGCCAGCCACGAGGCGCTGCGCGCCGCGATGCGCAGCGGCACCCATGCGCAGGCGATGCAGCGCTTCTGGCACGACGGCATCGCCGAGGGCGGCCACACCGCGGTCTACACGCCGCTGCGCCAGGGCCCGGCCTGGCGGCGCTGCGGCGCCTGCGGCGCGATGAGCCGGCTGGACGCCGCGCAGGGCGCGTGCACGGCCTGCGGCGCACCGGTGGCGGCGCTGGCCTGATGCCAAGGCGGACCGCCGCCGGCGCACGCCGGCGGTCGGCGTCGTTTCCCACCCTCCGAGGAGCAAATCCATGAAAGTCTTCCTGACTGGCGGCACCGGTTTCATCGGCCAGAACCTGGTGCGCGCGCTGCGGCGCCGCGGCTGGAGCGTCGACGCCCTGGTGCGCGACCCCGAGGCCGCCCCGGCGCGTTGGCTCGGCGCCCAGGGCTGCCGCCTCGTTCGCGGCGATGTCACCGGCGCCGACGACCTTGCCGAGGCCATGCGCGGCGCCGACGTCGTGATCCACAACGCGGGCGTCTACGAGCTCGGCGCCGGCCGGCGCGAGCGCGAACGCATGCAGACGGTCAACGTGCAGGGTACCGACAAGGTCCTCGGCGCGGCGCTGGCGGCCGGCGTGCCGCGCGCGGTCCACGTCTCGACCGTCTGGGCGCTGGGCAACAGCGGCCCAGATGCCGAGCGTGCGGCCGACGAGTCGAAGCGCCACGATGGCCGCTACCTGACCGCGTACGAACGCAGCAAGGCCGAGGCGCACCAGATCGCGCTGCGCTGGCGCGCGCGCGGGCTGCCGCTGGTGATCGCGATGCCCAACGGCGTCGTCGGCGCGAACGACCACTCGATCTTCGGCTACTTCCTGCGCCTGTACCTGATGGGTCTGATGCCGCCCCTGGCCTGGGGGCGCGAGATGGTCTGCGCGCTGGTCGACGTCGACGCGCTCGCCGAGGGCCTGGCGCTGGCGGCCGAGAAGGCGCCGGTCGGCGAGGACTACCTCCTCTGCGGTCCGCCGCAGTCCATGGGCGCCATGTTCGGGCACTGGGCGCGCCACCCGGGGGGCATGCGGCCACGGCTGTGGCTGCCGCGCGCGCTGATGCGCGCGCAGTTCGTGTTCATGGAGCCGCTGCTGCACGCACTCGGGCTGCCGGCCTTCCTGTCGCGCGACGCCGTCGACTGCACGCGCGCGAACCTGAACTACAGCTCGGCCAAGGCGCGGCGCGAGCTCGGCTGGCAGCACCCGGGTGCGGCCGAGATGTGGGATCGCATCGTCGGCCAGCAGCGCGCGCTGCTGGCGGCGCGGCGCGGCTGGCGGCAGCGCCTTCGGCATCAGGCCGTCACGGCATGAGGCCGCGCGAAGGCCAGGTCGACGCGACCGGGAGGCGGCGCGGCGTACGCGCGATCGACGCCCCCGCGCCCTGCGTCTCACCGGGGCCCTGCATGGCACGATGCGGGCCCCGACGCCGCAAGCGCGCACGTCCCCGACCATGCCCGACGACCTGCTGCAACGCTGGGCCGACGCCTGGCGCGGCGAGCCGCACGCACTGGTGCGCGCGGGTGCAACGCTGCTGGCGTATGCGAGTGGCTACGTCGCCGGGGCCGCCAGCTTCGCGTGGCTGCTTCGACATGTCGTCGTCGTCGCCTGGCCCGATCCGGCGGGCTGGGGTCGCGAAGCACTGCGGCTGCTCGACGTCGGCGTGACCTTCGGCGCTGCGCTCGCCGCCTTCCTCGTCGCCCGGCGTGCGCTCGGCGGCACACGCGCGCCGCTGCTTCGCGTGGCGGCCAGCCGCGCGCGACGCGTCGACGCGATCGTCGCCGCGCTGCTGTGGTGGACGGCGAGCCTGGCGATCGTGCTCGCGCTCGGCGACCTCGACCGCCTCGGCGCGAGGCTGCAGTCGTACCCGGCCACGGCCTGGTCGACGCTGGCCGCGCTGGCGCTGCTGCTGGTCGGCCTGCAGGCGACGAGCGAGGAACTGGTCTTTCGCGGCTACCTGCTGCCGCGGCTGGCGGTGCGGCTGCCCAGCGTGGCGGCGGTCGGGGTCTCGGCACTGGCCTTCGCCGCCGCGCACCCGAGCCCGGGCCTGTGGGGCGGGATGCTCGTGACCTGGTTCGGCGTCGTCTTCGGCGTCGCGACCTGGCGCAGCGGGTCGGTCTGGCCGGCGATCGGGCTGCACGTCTCGCACAACGTGCTGCAGATCCTGCTGGCGCCGGGGGTGCCGGTCGGCGCCGCCGAGTTCGCGGCCTATGCCGGCGCCGCGCTGCTTTGGCTGGGCTGGATCGAGTGGCTGCGGCGCCGGCGCGCGCGGGTGCAGCGCCTCCGGGTGACGGATCGGCCCTCGCCCATGCCCTGAGCGCGGTGCCAGTCGGCGCGCGACTGCGCGGGGTAGGCGTCGCAGCGCGCACCGCCCGTGGCGGCGTCGCCATGGGGCTGCACCACCGCCGACGCGCGCCATCGCGCACGGCGATCGCAGCCAGCCGCCTTCGCTATACTGCTCCGCAGCGCCGATTTGTTCCAGCTTGCGGGCGCTTCACAAATGCCGCTAAAGAAGGACGTGCACCCGGTGCCCGCCTCGCAGCGGCGCCGGGTTTTCGCTTCATGGGCTCCGTCGGACCGGTCACGCCACAGCAGATGCACTTCGCCGAGCCGCTGCCGCTGCAAAGCGGCGCGCGGCTGGCGGACTACACGCTCGTCTACGAGACCTACGGCACGCTGAACGCCGAGCGCAGCAACGTGGTGCTGGTGTGCCACGCGCTCAACGCCAGCCACCATGTCGCCGGCGTCGACGCCGCCGGGCAGACCGGCTGGTGGGACAACATGGTCGGCCCGGGCAAGCCGCTGGATACCCAGCGCTTCTTCGTCATCGGCGTCAACAACCCCGGTTCGTGCTTCGGTTCGACCGGGCCGATGAGCCCCGACCCCGCGACCGGCCAGCCCTATGGCGCCGACTTCCCCGTCATGACGGTCGAGGACTGGGTCGACGCCCAGGCGCGGCTGCTCGACCGGCTGGGCATCGCGCAGCTCGCCGCGGTCATGGGCGGCAGCCTGGGCGGCATGCAGGCGCTGGCGTGGACGCTGCGCCACCCGCAGCGCGTGCGCCACTGCATCGCGGTGGCGACCGCGCCCAACCTGACGGCGCAGAACATCGCCTTCAACGAGGTCGCCCGGCGCGCCATCGTCACCGACCCCGACTTCCACGGCGGCCACTTCTACCGCCACGGCGTCGTGCCGGCGCGCGGGCTGCGCGTGGCGCGCATGCTGGGCCACATCACCTACCTGTCGGACGACTCGATGGAGGCCAAGTTCGGCCGCCGGCTGCGCCACGCCGTCGGCGACGGCGCTGCTGCCTCGCCCGCGTACAGCACGCAGGCGATCGAGTTCGAGATCGAGAGCTACCTGCGCCACCAGGGCGAGAAGTTCGCCGGCTACTTCGACGCCAACACCTACCTGCTGATCACGCGCGCGCTGGACTACTTCGACCCCGCGCGCGCGCACGGCGGCGATCTGGCCGCCGCCTTCGCGCCGGCGCGCGCGGGATTCCTGCTCGTCAGCTTCACGACCGACTGGCGGTTCGCCCCTGCGCGATCGCGCGAGATCGTCAAGGCGCTGCTGGACAACCGGCACCGCGTCAGCTACGCCGAGATCGCCGCCCCGCACGGGCACGACGCCTTCCTGCTCGACGACCCCCGATACCACGACGCGATGCGCGCGTACTTCGGCAACGTGGCGCGCGAATGCGGCGTCGTCGGGGTGGCCGCATGACCGAGCGCGCCGGGCTGGCCCACATCGCGCAGCTCGTGCCGCCCGGCAGCCGCGTGCTCGACCTGGGCTGCGGCGACGGCGCGTTCCTCGCGCTGCTGCGCGACGAGCGCGGCTGCAGCGGGCTGGGCATCGAGATCGACGACGCGCGGCTGGCACACGGCATCCGGCGCGACGTCCAGGTGTTGCAGCTCAACCTCGAGGAGGGGCTGCAGATGTTCGACGACGACAGCTTCGACGTCGTGCTGCAGCTCGACACGCTGCAGAACCTGCACCATACCGAGCAGCTGCTGCGCGAGACCGCGCGCGTCGGGCACCAGGCGATCGTCAGCTTCCCCAATTTCGCCCACTGGCCGAACCGGCTGAGCGTGCTGCGCGGGCGCATGCCGGTCACGAAGGCGTTGCCCTACCAGTGGTACGACACGCCCAACATCCGGGTCGGCACCTTCGCCGACTTCGAGGTCCTGGCCGGCCAGTGCGGGCTGCGCGTGCTCGACGCCTTCGGGTTGCACGAGGGCCGGCGCGTCGACCGCTGGCCCAACCTGCGCGCCAGCACCGCGGTGTTCCGCTTCGAGCGCGGTTGACGCCAGCCCCAGCCTGGCCCGCCGGGGCCCGGCTCCTACAATGTCGGCCCCGACCGACGGATGCCGCCGTGGATCTCAAGCTCCCCATCACCATCGTCGACGAACTGAGCGACGACGAAGTGCGCGCCCACGGCGTGCTCGACCTGGCCAGCGGCGAGATCGTCGACGTCGTCCACGAAGGCTGGGACGTCGCCCGCCAGGGCCTGCCGGCCGAGCGCGAGGACTACGAGTTCAGCTCCGGCATCCTGCGCAAGGGCACGCGCGAAGTCGAGTTCCGCGTCGACGTCGACCCGATCAGCGGCCGCTACTCGGTCACGCCCAGCGAGCTGTTGGAACTCAAGGGCCGCGCGGCCAAGCTCTTCACGGCGCCGCCCGACAAGTCGCGGGGTTGAAGCGGGCCCTGGCTTCACGCCAGCTCTGGCGTTCGCGGGTCGAGTACGGGCGCGGGCGGCACGCCGCGTCGGGCGCCGCGGTCACGCCTTCAGAAACTCCGCCTTGCCGCCGAACCAGCGCGCGACCTGCGCGCGCGCCGCCTCGGGATCCGTCGCCAGCAGCCGCGGCGCCAGCTCGCGCGCGGCCGCGAGCAGCGCATCGTCGTGCTGCAGGTCGGCGAATCGCAGCAGCGCGTCGCCGCTCTGGCGCGCGCCGAGAAACTCGCCCGGGCCGCGGATCTCGAGGTCGCGGCGCGCGATCTCGAAGCCGTCGGTCGTCTCGGCCATCGCGCGCAGCCGCGCCTTGCCGGTCTCGGACAGCGGTGGCGTGTACAGCAGCACGCAGGCGCTGGCGACCGCGCCGCGGCCGACGCGCCCGCGCAGCTGGTGCAACTGCGCGAGCCCGAAGCGCTCGGCATGCTCGACGACCATCAGGCTCGCATTCGGCACGTCGACGCCGACCTCGATCACCGTCGTGGCGACCAGCACCGTGATTCGGCCGGCGACGAAGCGCGCCATCACCGCCGCCTTGTCGGCCGCCGCCATGCGGCCGTGCAGCAGCCCGACCTCGGCGCCGCGCAGCGCCGCCGCCAGTTCGGCGTGGGTCGCGGTCGCATTCTTCAGGTCCAGCGCTTCGGACTCCTCGACCAGCGGGCAGACCCAGTAGACCTGCTTGCCCTGCGCGACCTCGTCGGCGATGCGCGCGACCACCTGCGGCCGCCGCGCGTCGGCGAAGACCTTGGTCACGATCGGCGTGCGCCCCGGCGGCAGCGCATCGATGGTGCTGACGTCGAGGTCGGCGAAATAGCTCATCGCCAGCGTGCGCGGGATCGGTGTCGCGCTCATCATCAGCAGGTGCGGCTCGAGCGCCTGGGCGTCGAGCTTGCGCCGCAGCGCGAGCCGCTGCGCGACGCCGAAGCGGTGCTGCTCGTCGACGATCGCCAGCGCCAGGCGCGCGAAGATCACGCCCTCCTGGATCATCGCCTGCGTGCCGACGACGAGGCTCGCCGCACCCGACTCGACCGCGTCGAGCATCGCGCGCCGGCCCTTGCCGCGCCGGCTGCCGGTCAGCCAGGCCGTCGTCACGCCCAGCGGCTCGAGCCACTGCACGAGCTTGCGGAAATGCTGCTCGGCCAGGATCTCGGTCGGCGCCATCAGCGCGCACTGCCAGCCGGCGTCGATTGCGGTCGCCGCAGCCAGCGCCGCGACCACCGTCTTGCCGGCGCCGACATCGCCCTGCAGCAGCCGGTGCATCGGCCGCGCGCGCGCCAGGTCGGCCGCGATCTCGGCGACGACGCGCTCCTGCGCCGGCGTCAGCGCCCACGGCAACGCGCCGCGCAGGCGGTCGGCGAGCCCTCCCGCGCGCGGCGCCAGCGCCGGCGCGGCGAGCGCCGCGCGCTCCTCGCGCGCGATGCGCTGCGCGGTCTGTTGCGCCAGCAGCTCGTCGAACTTCAGCCGCTGCCACGCCGGGTGGCTGCGGTCCTCCAGCGTCGCCAGCGCCGTGCCCGGCGCCGGGTGGTGCAGCAGCTGCAGCGCGTCGCGCAGGCCCGGCAGACCCGGCGGCACGCTGCCCGGCGGCAGCAGCTCGTGCAGCGGCGCGCGCGCCAGCGCCGACGCCACCACCTTGCGCAGATAGGCCTGCGGCAGCTGCGCGCTGGTCGGGTAGACCGGCGTCAGCGCCACCGGCAGCGGGGTGTCGGCATCGACCACGCGCACCGTGGGGTGCACCATCTCGGGCCCGAAGAAGCCGTGCCGCAGCTCGCCGCGGACGCGCAGCAGCCGCCCCGGCGCCCACTGCTTCTGCTGCGCCGGGTGGAAGTGCAGGAAGCGCAGCAGCAGCTCGCCGCCGGCGTCGGCGAGGCGGACGATCAACTGCCGGCGCGGGTGCAGCTCGATGCGCGCGTCGCGCACCGTACCCTGCACCTGCACCGCCTCGGCCGCGTGCGCGCGCGCTTGCGCGATCGGCGTCAGTCGCGTCTCGTCCTCGTAACGCAGCGGCAGGTGCAGCGCGAGGTCGATATCGCGCAGCAGGCCGAGCTTGGCCATGGCGCGCTGCGGGCCGCTGGCGGGCTGGCGGGCGCCCTCGCGCACGGCGGGCGACGCGGGCCGGCCGGTCTTGGCGGACGCCCCCCTCGCGGGCGCCGGCGCATCGCCCTGGCCGTCGCGCGGCGGCGCCGGCGGCATGTCGGGGGCGGCGGGCGCGTCGGCGGCCATGGAACCATTGTGCCCACGGCCGGGTCGGTCACAGCCGGCGCCGGGCCCGCGTGACACGCGCCGGCTGCCTCACACTTCGTCCGGCCGACGGTCCGCCCGCGGCCACTACACGCCATGCCCGAGTTCACCGTCGCCGACTTCGACTTCGACCTGCCGCCCGCGCTGATCGCGCAGCACCCCGCGCCCGAGCGCAGCGGCGCGCGGCTGCTCGACGGCACCGGGGCGCTGCCGGTGGACCGCATCTTCCGCGATCTGCCGTCGCTGCTCGCGCCCGGCGACCTGATCGTCTTCAACGACACCCGCGTCATCAAGGCGCGGCTGCTCGGTGTCAAGCCGACCGGCGGCGCGGTCGAGGCGCTGGTCGAGCGCATCCTGCCCGGCGCCGAGCAAGGGGTCTTCGAGGTCTGGGCGCACCTGCGCGCGAGCAAGTCGCCCAAGGCGGGCAGCCGGGTCCGCTTCGCCGACGCCTTCGACGCCGAGGTGCTGGGCCGCGCCGGGCCGGAGGACGCGCTGTTCCACCTGCGCCTGCCGGCCGACCCGCTGGCGCTGCTGGCGCGCCACGGCCATGTGCCGCTGCCGCCCTATATCACGCACGCCGACGCGCCCGAGGACGAGGCGCGCTACCAGACCGTCTTCGCGGCCCGCCCGGGCGCGGTCGCGGCGCCGACGGCGTCGCTGCACTTCGACGATGCGGTGCTGGCGGCGCTGGCCGCGCGCGGCGTGCGCAGCACCCATGTGACGCTGCACGTCGGCGCCGGCACCTTCCAGCCGGTGCGCAGCGAGCGGCTCGACGAGCACCGCATGCACCGCGAGTGGTACGAGGTCGGCGCCGACGCGGTGGCAGCGATCGAGGCTGCGCGCGCCGCCGGCGGACGCGTCGTCGCCGCCGGCACCACCTCGCTGCGCGCGCTGGAGTCGGCCGCGATCGCATCCGGGCCCGGTGACGCCCTGCAGCCGACGCGCGGCGAGACCGACCTGTTCATCCGGCCGGGGTTCGCCTTCCGCGTCGTCGACCGGTTGATCACCAACTTCCACCTGCCCCGCAGTACGCTGCTGATGCTGGTCAGCGCGTTCGCCGGCCACGCGCAGGTGATGGCCCTGTACCGGCACGCGGTCGAGAGCCGCTACCGATTCTTCAGCTACGGCGACGCGATGCTGCTGGCGCGCGCGCCGCGTTGACCACGACGTCGGCGCGAGCGGCTGTTCAGGCGCGCAGTGCGACCATGTGGTTGTCCAGCGCCATCGGCGCCGGCCAGGGCAGCATCGCGGCCGGCTCGGTCGGGTGCCAGCGCGCCAGCCCGCGTGCGGCGGCGATCAGCACGCCTTCGCCGGTGGCCAGCGCGTAGGCGCGCTGCAGCTGCGCGACCTCGGTCAGCCGCTGAGGTGCGGCAGGGTGCCACCACCACGCCGTGTCGCGCCTGGCGTTGGAGATCACGAAGCCTCCGCCAGGAACGCCGGTGACGTCGCCGGCATAGCCGTCGCCACCCGGCACCGCGTTCAGGGTCCGCCCGTCCCAGACCGCCAGCGCCGGCGCCGCGGCCTTGTCCTCGGCGCGGTCGTGCTCGGCCTGCAGCGCGATGCCCAGCAGCCCCGTATCGTCCCACGCCAGGTGGCGCACCGAAAGCCGGGGGTCGGCCAGCCGCCACTGGCCGAGCGGCTCGCCGCTCAAACCGTGCACGCGCACCAGCGAGGCGTCCATGCGGTCGAGCTGAACCTTGCGGTCGTCGCGGTCGCGCCACAGCCCGCCGTTGGCGACGACGAGGTGGCCCTCGGGGTCGGGCAGCAGCTGGTGCGGCTCGACGCCACCGCTCGCCCAGTCGTCGATCTTCCTCAGCGTGCGCGCGTCGCGCACGCCGATGCGGCCGCGGCCGCTGGTGGTGTCGGATTCGGTGGTGTACAGCCGCTGGCCGTCGGCACTGGCGACGACGTGACCCCCGAATCGGCGCGGCAACGTCTCGTCGGCGATGTCCAGCCGCTCGGTCACGCGACCTTGCGCGTCCATGCGAAGCAGCCAGCGGCCCGGGCGCAGCGCGACTGCGAGCATCCCGCCGCCGGCTTCGGCGAGCATGCCGTGTGGCCGCGTCGGCACGACCGTGTCGCCGGCCAGGCGCAGCCGGCGCGCCGCCCAGTCGACTTCGAGGAGACCGACGCGGTAGGGGCTGTCCTTGTCGGTGCCGCGCCAGGCGATGCCCAGGCTCGATCGCAATGGGGCGGCTCGGATCGGCAAACCGGTGGCGCAGGCCGCGCCAGCGAGAATGCAGAGCAGATGTCTACGGTCCATGGCGATCAGTGGAACCGGTAGCTGACGGTAAGCTGCAGCGTGCGCGGCTGAGCCGGGACGTAGTGGCCGCGGTAGACGTACTCGGCGTAGTGCTCGTTCGTCACGTTGGTCAGGTTGGCCTTGAGCAGCAAGTCGCCGATCGCGTACTCGGCCATCAGGTCGGCGCTGACATAGCTGGGGGCGCGGTTCGAAGAAGTCGCGGACAGCCCGACCGGCTTGTCGGCGCTCTTGGCGTTGAGGCCACCGCCGAGGCGCCAGCGCGGCGTGAGCTGGTAGGTGGTCCAGACGGTGCCGCTGTGGCGCGGGGTCAGCCCCGGGCGCGAGCCCTGCACCTCGGTGCCCGCAGCGCCGCTTGAGCGGTCGACGTTGGCGCTCGGGATCCACGCGTAGCTGGCGTAAATCTCCCACTGCGGCGTCAGCCGGCCCGCGAGGTCGAGCTCGAAACCGGCGGCGTGACGTTCGCCCGAAAGCACGTAGTTGCAGGCGTCGACCGAATCGGCGTCGCGGTTGCGCTCGTTGGTCTTGGTGCTGTGGAAGATCGCGGCGCGGGTGCTGAACCGTCCCTGCGCCCAGTCCAGCTTGGCGCCGAGCTCGACGTTGCGGCTCTTCTCGGGTGGCGTCTGCGCGCTGCCGACGTCGTACTGGTAGGTGTCGCCCGAGGTGTTGAACGAGGTGCCGTAGGACAGGTGGTAGGACTGCTCGTCGCTCGGCTGGAACAGCACGCCGACGCGGTGGCTCGGCAGCGAGTCACTGCGGCGGTAGCGCGCGTCGGCCGGCACCGCACAGGGGTTGGTGGCCGGATTGCCCTGGCCCGTGAGGTTGCGATACCGGCCGGCGAAGCGGTCCCAGCGCAGGCCACCCAGCAGCTTCCACGCCGGCGCGATCTGGATCAGGTCCTGGACATACACGCCGAGAGCATTCGACGCGAAGGTGCGGCTGAGCGTGGCGACCCGCAGCGATTCGTCGATCCAAGCGCCGTCGTTCGGCGTGCCGACCGTGGTGCGCGGCTTGGCAAGCGTCACGCCGGCCGGCGTCGACAACGTGAAGTTCTCGAACTCGTCGCGCATCAGGTCGATGCCCGCGGCGACGCGGTGTGCCATCTGGCCCCAGCGATGCGTGCCGCTGTAGTCGCTTTGCAGCACCGCGGTCTTCTGGTCCATGCGCTTGTTGTTGCTGCCGCGGTTGAGCACGGTGTCGGCGTCGAAGGTCGCGCGCGTGACCGCTTGCCCGTCGGGTTGCAGGCTGGCGTTGCCGAAGCGGATCGCGCTGGCGCGCTGGTCGCGCCGGTAGTCGGCCACCCGCACCTGCGTGCGCAGCTCGGAGCGGCCGGCGAAGCGGTGCACGTGATAGCCGCGCAGCTGCGTCGTCCCGGTGTGGTTGATGTCGCTGGACATCCCGTAGTAGTTCTTCGGGTCGGTGGGCCAGAGCCCGCCTTCCAGCCACGGCAGGCCGTAGTGGATGCCGTTGTCGTTCTGCAGGTGGTACAGCCCGACGGCGAACTCGTCGGCGGTGCCGATGCCCCAGCGGAAGGTGGGCGCGATGCCGCGCTTGTCGATCGGCGCCCCCCAGCGCTCGGCGTCGGTCACCATGGCGTTGATGCGAAGCGCCGCATCCTGGCCCGTCCTGAGGTTGAAGTCGCCGACGCCGCGCAGGTAGCCCCCGCTGCCGAGCGTGACGCCGACCTCGTGCTGCGTCAGCAGCATCGGCTGCTTGCTCACCTGGTTGACCGCGCCACCGGTCGAGCCGCGGCCGAACAGCATCGACGCCGAGCCGCGCAGCACCTCGAGCCGGTCCCAGTCGAAGCTGTCGCGCTCGTAGAACGCGGGGTCGCGCATGCCGTCGATGAAGATGTCGCCCGAAGCCTGCAGCGAGAAGCCGCGCAGCCGGATGTCCTCCTCGGCGCCCTCGGCGGCGACGAAGCTGATGCCGGCGGTATTCCTCAGCGCTTCCTTCAGGGTGTCGAGGTTGCGGTCGTCGATCAGCCGCTCGGTGACGACGGTCACCGACTGCGGGATGTCGCGCAGCTCCTGCTGCCCCTTGCCGACGCGCGTCGTCGTCGCGCGCACGGTGTCCTTGTCGGTCTCGGCCTTGGCGCGCACCGGCACCGGGGCCAGCGTCGTGCCCGCCGGCGCAGGCTCGGGCGGCGGGGCGGTCTGCGCGAAGCTCGGGTGCGCGGCCAGCGCTGCCGGCAGCAGCGCGAACGGGATCAGGCGGTTCATCGGGAAGGGCTCCTCGGGTCGTCGTCGGCACGGGCTGGCGGCGGCTGGCGGTGCGCTTCGGGGGGTTGAAGATATGGCAACGCCTGCGGCGCGTCCGGATCGCGCGTCCGGAGGCTGCTGGCGCGACGGGAAGGGGTCAGGGCGAATCGGGCGTCGTCACGAAGCCGACCTTGGTCAGCCCGGCCGCGGCGGCGTCGGCCAGCGTCTCGGCGACGAAGCGGTAGGCGACCGCCTGGTCGGCGCGCAGGTGGATCTGCGGCTGAGGCTGGCGCTGCCCTGCTTCGGCGAAGCGCGCGGCGGCGACATCGCGCGTGACCGGCTCACCGTTCCAGAACAGCGTGCCGCCGGCATCGATCGCGAACTCGACCTTGTCGGGCACCGGCGGGTTGACCTGCGAGCTGGCCTGCGGCAGCTCGAGACGCACCGCGTGCGTCAGCAGCGGCGCGGTGACGATGAAGATCACGAGCAGCACCAGCATGACGTCGATCAACGGCACCATGTTGATCTCGGCCATCGGCGCCGAAGCGTGCTTGGGGTCGAAGCTGGCGAAGGCCATGGCGCAGCTCTCGCCCTCAGGCCACGGCCGGGCGCGCCGGCAGCGGCCGCACGCCGGTGGCCTCGGCGGCGGCCGGCGGCACCGACGCAGCCGCCAGCGGCTGCCCCATCGCGACGAAGGTGTGCAACTCGTACGCGAAGGCGTCCAGTCGCGACATCGTCACGCGGTTGGCGCGCACCAGCAGGTTGTAGCCGACCACCGCCGGGATCGCGACCGCCAAGCCGAGCCCGGTCATGATCAGCGCCTCGCCGACCGGCCCGGCGACCTTGTCCAGCGTCCCGGCGCCGCTCATGCCGATCGCCACCAGCGCGTGGTAGACGCCCCAGACGGTGCCGAACAGGCCGACGAAGGGCGCGGTCGCCCCGACCGTGGCGAGCACGGTGAGGCCGTTTTCCATCCGCGTCGTCTCCTCGTCGAGGACCTTCTTGATCGTGCGGGTCACGAAGTCGCTCGCCGTGCCGGCTTCCTCGAGCCGCGCCGCACCGTAGCGGGCGTGGTGCTGCTGCGCGTGCATCGCGTGCGCGGTCACGTGCGAGAAAGGGTCGCGCGCGCCGTGGGTCGCGATCTCGTGCTGCACGGCCTGCAGCGACGAGGCGTTCCAGAACAGGTCCAGGAAGCGCCGGCTGCGCCGCTGCCGCAGCAGCTGCGCCAGTCCCTTGATCGCGATGATGATCCACGACAGCATCGACATCGCGAGCAGCGCGACGAGCAGCGTCTTGCCGACCGCATCGCTTTGCGCGATGAAGTGGGCGAAGCCCAGGGAATCGTCCAAGGTCAGTTCTCCAGTTCGAAGGGGATCGGGATCCGGGCCCAGCCGGCGGTCGGCTGGCCGCCCTCGGTGTAGGGCTTGAAGCGCGCCCGCCGTACCCCGGCCAGGGCCGCGCGGTCCAGCCGGTCGAAGCCGCTGGACTGCGTCAGCCGGACCTCCTGCGGCACGCCCGCGGCGTCGACATGGACGGCGACGATCACCAGCCCCTGCTCGTTGAGGCGCCGCGACGACGCCGGGTAGACGATGTCGGGCAGGACGAGGTACTCGATCGCCGAAGCAGGGATCAGCTTGGGCGCCGGCGGGGCCGGTGCCGGCTCGGGCGCCGGTGGGGCGGGCGGCGTCACGGATACCGGCTGCGGGGGCGGCGGCTCGGGGTCGGGCGGCGGGGCGACGAATACCGGCGGCGCGGGCTGCGATGCCGGCTCGGCGACGACGATCGGCGCCGGGGGCGGGGGCTTCTTCGGAGCCGGCCGTGTCGGGGGCGGGGGCGGCGGCGGAGCGGGCTGCGGCTCGGGGCGAGGCGCCGCGAGCAGGTCGACGAACATGGGCGCTGCGGCTGCAAGTGTGTCGCGCACCGCCTGCACCTGCAGCAGGCCCCAGCCGACAAGCGCGTGCAGCGCCACGATGACGGCCACGACGGCGCGCGTCGCGCCGGCGGTCAAGCCGTCGTCGGCAGCCGGCCCGCGGCGACCGGTCTGCGGCGGCAAGTCTGCAGGCTTGCCGTCGGGGCTCAGGGGCGGCAGGGTCAGGGCCGGCATGGGAAGGAAGAGGCTCGGAGGCAAGCTAGGGACTAGAACCATAACACGAACGGTTTGCATTACGGCTTAGAATCGAGCGCGCTTCCGGTGCCTTGTCGCGTCGGCGAGACGCTGCGCCCCACTCTGCCCTTCATCGCATGCGGACCCCGAAGAACGCCACGACGCCGAGTCCCCTGGCCCCGACAGTCGCGACCCGCGAGCCCGCGGCGGGCGCGAGCGGTCACCGACGGTTGTCGAGCCACGATCTGCTGGCCGGGCGGATCGAGGTCGAGATCGAACACCGGTCGCAGATCTACCGCCTACGCGCGACGGCGTCGGGCAAGCTCATCCTGACCAAATAGCGACGAGCGGCAGGCGCTGACCGAGGCGAGCCCGCCGCCGAGCAGCGGTCGGCGCGGCGCGGTGCCACGACGGGACGGCGAGCGGCGTCGAGATCGCGCATGCTCGCGGCAGGATGCGTCCCGCGGCGACAATCGCCGGCGATGCTCGAATTTCGCCTCCTGGCCACCGAGGGCCTCGCGCGCCGCGGGCGGCTGACGCTCGCGCACGGTGTCGTCGAGACACCCGTCTTCATGCCCGTGGGCACCTACGGCACGGTCAAGGGCGTGCTGCCGGCGAGCCTGCTCGACATGGGGGCGCAGATCATCCTGGGCAACACCTTCCACCTGTGGCTGCGGCCGGGGCCGGACGTGATCCGCAGCTTCGGTGGGCTGCACCGGTTCGAGAACTGGGGCCTGCCGATCCTGACCGACAGCGGTGGCTTCCAGGTCTGGAGCCTGGCCGGTGCCGACGGCAAGGGGCGCAGGATCAGCGAGGAGGGCGTGCGATTCGCCTCGCCGGTCAACGGCGACAAGCTGTTCCTGACGCCCGAGACCAGCATGCAGATCCAGTCCGTGCTGGACTCGGACATCGTCATGCAGTTCGACGAGTGCACGCCATACCGCACCGGCGACCACCTGACGACCGAATCCGAGGCACGGCGATCGATGGAGCTGAGCCTGCGCTGGGCGCGGCGCTCGCGCGACGAATTCCATCGCCTGGCGAACCCGAATGCGCTGTTCGGCATCGTCCAGGGCGGCATGTTCGAGGGCCTGCGCGAGGAAAGCGCCGCGGCGCTGGCCGAGCTGGACCTGCCCGGCTACGCGGTCGGCGGCGTCAGCGTCGGCGAGCCGAAGGAGGACATGCTGCGCATCATGGCGCACACGCCTTGCCGGCTGCCGGCGGACAAGCCGCGCTACCTGATGGGCGTCGGCACGCCGGAGGACCTGCTGGCCGGCATCGCCGCCGGGGTCGACCTGTTCGACTGCGTGATGCCGACGCGCAATGCGCGCAACGGGCATCTGTTCACCCGCTTCGGCGACCTGAAGATCCGCAACGCGCGCCACAAGGACGACCCGCGGCCGATCGACGAGACCTGCGGCTGCCACGCCTGCCGCGGCACGACGCGGCCCGACGGCAGCGTCACCGGGGCCTTCAGCCGCGCCTACCTGCACCACCTGGAGCGCTGCGGCGAGATGCTGGCGCCGATGCTGGCGAGCCTGCACAACCTGCACTTCTACCTCGACCTGATGCGGCAGGCGCGGCAGGCGCTGGACGACGGGTGCTTCGCGGCGTTCCGCGCGCGCTTCGAGGCGGACCGGCAACGCGGGGTGTAGCAGGCCCTCGCGTCCGATCGGCACGGATCGCGAGGTCGGCGATCGATCCCCGTGTCTCAATGCCCGCGCAGCATCGCCGACAGCTCAAGCCCCGTGAGCTGCCTGGCGCTGCGCGCCAGCCACCACATCAGCGCCATCATCATCACCATCGACGGGATCGCGATGAAGGGATAGCTCAGCAGCGTCAGCCGCCCGAGCTCCTGGTTGAAGGCCTCGGTGCCGCCCGGGCTGGTGACGATCCAGCGCGCGAGCACGTAGTTCATCACCGACGAGAAGCCGAAGGTGCCCGCCAGCAGCAGCGTGCCGGTGCGAAGCCGCAGCTCGAACGGGACCTTGTTGCGACGCTCCGCCAGCGCGCGGTCGATGCGCTCGACGTCGAACAGCGCCGGGTTGAAGACCAGGATCCGGATCAACGGCCAGCGCGTCCAGTTCGACCCCAGCACCGCCAGCCCGATCAGCCCCGGCACCGCCGCCTCCTTCACCGCCAGCCACTGCGGGTCGAGCTTCAGCAGCCCGATGCCGCCGGTCAGCAGCGTGCTGGCCACCCCGAGCAGCGCGAGCCAGCTCAGCTTGCGCCGCGTCAGCCCCTCCCACAGCCCCCAGCCGACCGGAAACGCCAGCGCGAGCACGAGCGCCCAGTTCGTCCCCAGCCGCTCGGGGCTGCTGGCCTGCATCAGCACGATCGCCGGCACGATGATCGTGACGACGATCTCGAACAGCGGGTTGGCCTTCGGGCTGCCGGGCGGCGGCGCGGCAGCCGGGCCTGCGCCGCCTGGCTCGTCAGGGGCGGCGGCGGCGCGCGCGCGGTCGGGGGGCGGGGATCGGGGCTTGTCGTTCATCGCAGCGCGTAGGCTAACCGGTCGGCGGCGCAGACGCGCGGCGCGTTATCGTGCGCGCGATCGACGATGCACGATCCGCAGCACGCGGCGCCACCACGCACCGCCACCCGTCGCCACCACGCGTCCACGCCACCCGCCACCCGCCACCCGCCACCCGTCCGCCATGCCGCCGCTGCTCGAAGTCGACGACCTGCGCGTCACGCTGCCGACCGCGCGCGGCGCGGCCGAGGCCTTGCGCGGGCTGTCGTTCTCGCTCGGGCGCGGGCGCACGCTCGGGCTGATCGGCGAATCCGGCTGCGGCAAGAGCCTGACCGCGCTCGCGCTGATGGGGCTGCTGCCCGAGCGCGCGCGCGTGGCCGGCACGATGCGCTTCGATGGCCTGGCGCTGCACGCGCTGGCCGAGCGCGACTGGTGCCGGCTGCGCGGTGCGCGCATCGGCATGGTGTTCCAGGAGCCGATGACCGCGCTCAACCCGCTGCACACGGTCGGGCGCCAGATCGCCGAGCCGCTGCGGCTGCACCGCGGGCTGCCGGCCGCCGCCGCGCGCGCCGAGGCGCTGCGGCTGCTGGAACGCGTGCAGCTGCCGCAGGCCGCGCAACGCCTGGGCGCCTACCCGCACCAGCTCTCGGGCGGGCAGCGCCAGCGCGTCGTGATCGCGACCGCGCTGGCCTGCGGGCCCGACCTGCTGATCGCCGACGAGCCGACGACGGCGCTGGACGTCACCGTGCAGCGCGAGGTGCTGGACCTGATCGCTTCGCTCGTCGCCGACGCCGGCATGGCGCTGCTGCTGGTCAGCCACGATCTCGGCGTGATGGCCGACCGCGTCGAGCAGCTCGCGGTGATGTATGCGGGCTGCATCGTCGAGTCCGGCCCGACGGCGCAGGTCTTCGCGCAGCCGCTGCACCCGTATACGCGCGGCCTGTTCGCCGCCCGGCCGCGCATCGGGCTGGCGCGCGGCACGCGGCTGGCGACGATCCCCGGGCGCGTGCCGGCGCTGCACGAGCGGCCGCCCGGCTGCGCCTTCGCCGACCGCTGCGCGCTCGCCATCGACGCCTGCCGCGCCGCCGAGCCTCCCGAGACCTCGCCGGCGCCTGGGCGCCGCGTGCGCTGCATCCGCGCCAGCGAGCCGGTCGCCGCGGCAAACAGCGTGGCCGCTGCCGGCATGGCGGCGGCCGCCGCCTGAACGCCCGCACCGGCCACACGGCGCCGCGATGAGCCACGCCCCCGACAGCCCACTGTCCGCGCGAGCCCTCGCGCTCAGGGACGTGCACACGGACGCGAAGACGGACGCGAAGACGGACGCGCAGACGGCGCCCGCGCTGCTGCAGGTCGAATCGCTCGCCAAGCGCTATACGTTGCCGCGGGCGTCCATCGTCGGCCCCGCGCCCGAGTTGCAGGCGCTGGCCGGCATCGACTTCACGCTGCACCGCGGCCGCAGCCTGGGCGTGGTCGGCGAATCGGGGTCGGGCAAGAGCACGCTGGCGCGCATCGTGATGGCGCTGGAGCCGCCGACCGCCGGCCGCGTCGTCTTCGACGGGCAGGATCTGCACGCGCTCGGCAGCGCAGCGCTGCGGCGTGCGCGGGCCGGGTTCCAGATGGTGTTCCAGGACCCGTACGGGTCGCTCGACCCGCGCCGCCGCGTCGGCCAGACCGTGACCGAGCCACTGGCACTGCTCGGTGGCGTACCGGCGGCCGAGCGCCGGGAGCGCGCGGTCGAGGTGCTGGAGGCGGTCGGGCTGGGCGCGGCCGACCTCGACAAGGTCCCGCACGAATTCAGCGGCGGCCAGCGCCAGCGCATCGCGATCGCACGCGCGCTGGTCACGCGACCGAAGCTGATCGTCGCCGACGAGCCGGTCAGCGCGCTGGATGTCTCGGTGCAGGCGCAGGTGCTCAACCTGATGCAGGACCTGCAGGACCGCTGGGGCATCACCTACCTGTTCATCAGCCACGACCTCGCGGTCGTCGACCTCGTGTGCGACGAGGTGCTGGTGCTGCAGCACGGCCACGCGGTCGAGCACGGCGCGGCGGCCGAGGTGCTGCGCCGGCCGCGCCACCCCTACACGCAGCGGCTGCTCGCGGCGCTGCCAGGCGCCGCTTGCAGTTCAACGCCGCCGGGCGCCGCGCGCGAGCCCGCACTGCCCGCCACCGCCCCCGGTGCAGAATCCGCCCCACCGACGCCGGCCGCGGCGTCGAGCCCTCGAGGAGACGCACGATGAAACTGCAACGCCGACTGGCCCTGACCCTGGCCGCTGCCGCGATCGCCGGCGCAGGCTGGCTGGGCGCCGCCACGCCGGCCCTGGCCGCCAAGGACACGCTGGTACTGGGCATGGTGCTCGAGCCGCCGTCGCTGGACCCGACCAGCGCCGCCGCCGCCGCGATCGGCGAGGTCGTGCACTACAACATCCTCGAGGGGCTGACCAAGATCGAGGTCGACGGCCGCGTCACGCCGTTGCTCGCCGAGGGCTGGACCGAGACCCCCGACGGCGCGACCTACACCTTCCGCCTGCGCAAGGGCGTGCGCTTCTCCGACGGCAGCCCCCTCGACGCCGAGGCGGTCAAGTTCAGCTTCGAGCGCGCCAAGGCCGAGGGCAGCACGAACAAGGCCAAGAAGGCGGTGTTCGACAACATCTCGCGCGTCACCGTCGTCGACCCGCACACCGTCATCCTGACGCTGGACCGGGCCGACCCGATGCTGCCGTTCCGCCTCGGCGAGAACACCGCGGTCATCCTGCACCCGAAGACCGCGGCGCAGGCGGCGACGCAACCCGTCGGCACCGGCCCCTACGTGCTCGCCGACTGGAAGAAGGGCAGCTCGATCACGCTCGCGGCGCGGCCCGACGCGCGCGTGAAGCCGGCGATCCGGCGCGTGAGCTTTCGCATCATCAACGACCCGGCGGCACAGGTCGCCGCGCTGCTGGCCGGCGACATCGACGGCATGCCGCGCTTCCAGTCGCCGCAGGCGGTCAAGCAGTTCGAGGCCGACAAGCGCTTCGTGGTCCAGAAGGGCAGCACCGCCGGCAAGGGCCAGCTGACGATCAACAACAAGCGCAAGCCCTTCGACGACGTGCGCGTGCGGCGTGCGATCGCGCACGCGATCGACCGCCAGGCCTTCATCGACGGCGTGCTGGAGGGCCTGGGCAGGCCGATCGGCAGCCACTTCGCGCCGACCGACGCCGGTTATGTCGACCTGACCGGCCTGTACCCCTACGACCCCGCAAAGGCCAAGGCGCTGCTGAAGGAGGCCGGGGTGGCCACGCCGCTGAAGGTCACGCTGACGCTGCCGCCGCCGCAGTATGCGCGCAAGGGCGGCGAGGTCGTCGCCGCGATGCTGGCCAAGGTCGGCGTCGAGGCCAAGATCGAGAACGTCGAGTGGGCGCAGTGGCTGTCGGGCCCGTTCAAGGGCAACTTCGACCTCACGATCATCAACCACGTCGAGCCGCTGGACTACATGCAGTACACCAACAAGGCGTACTACTGGGGCTACGACAACCCGGCCTTCGACGAGCTCGTGCGCCGGCACGCGGGCACGACCAACCCCGACGAGCGGTTGCAGGTCTGGCAGCAGATGCAGCGCCAGCTCGCCGGCGACGCCGTCAACGCATGGCTGTTCAACCCGACCAACGTCGCCGTCTACCGGCGCGGGCTGAGCGGGCTCTGGCACGCGTCGCCGATCTTCGCCAACGAGATCGCCGCCGTGCGCTGGGCGCGCTGAGCGCGCACCGGCCAGGCCCTGGGCGCACGCCCGCGCGCCAGGGCTGACGAGGCGCGCCGCGCCGCGCCGTCGCCGCGGCTTGGCTCGCTTCGGGGTGGTCCCGGGCGCGCTGCCGCGACGGCCGTGGTGCTGCGCTACAGTCGGCGCATGGCCTTTCACGACCGGCGCGGCTTGCCCTGCGGCAGCGGATCGGCGGCTGCACGCCAGGCGGCCGAGACCGCGCTTCGCGGCCTCATGGCCTACGACGCCACCGCGCTGGCCGGGATCGCCGACGCGATCGACGCCGACCCCGAGTGGCCGCTGCCGCGGCTGATGAAGGCCGGCTTCTGGCTCAGCCTGCCCGAGCCGGTTCGGGCGCGCGAGGCCGCCGTCGAGCTCGACGCCGTGCGCGCGCACATCGGCCGCGCACCGCCGCGCGAGCAGGCTCACTTCGCGGCGCTGCAGCGCGTCGTCGAGGGCCGCTGGGCGCAGGCCTGCGCGCTGTGGGACCAGCTGCTCGTCGAACACCCGCGCGATGCGCTCGCCTTGCACTGGGCGCACCGCCTGGACTTTCACCGCGGCGACGCGCTGCAGCTTCGCGCGCGCCCGGCGCGCGCGCTGCCCGAGTGGGATGCCGGCGACCCGCTGCAGCCCTTCGTGCTCGGCCTGTACGCCTTCGGGCTCGAGGAGTGCCACGAGTACGGCGCCGCCGAGGACGCGGCGCGGCAGGCGCTGCACGCTGACGCGCAAGTGCGCTGGGCGATCCACGCGGTGGCGCACGTGATGGAAATGCAGGGCCGCATCGACGACGGCGTGGCCTGGCTGCGCCAGCACCAGCCTGGCTGGGCCGAGGGCAGCGACCTCGCGCTTCACCTGTGGTGGCACGCGGCGCTGTTGCGCATCGAGGCGATGGACCTGGCGGGTGCGCTGCGGCTGGCCGACAGCCACCTCGCCGGCGACGCGCTTCGCCTCGCGCGCGACCGCATCGACGCCGCCGCCCTGCTGTGGCGGCTGCACCTGCTGGGAGTCGACGTCGCGTCGCGCTGCCGCGCGCTGCTCGACGCCTGGCGGCCCGACGCCGATGCCGCCGGGCTGCACGCCTTCGACGACCTGCACGCGCTGCTCGCGATGCTGGGTGCGGGCGACCTCGTCGCCGCCGAGCGCTGGATCGCGCACTGCGCCGCGCGCGTGCTGGCCGCCGCCGACGCCGCGCGCGACAACCACGCGGTCGCGCGCGAGGTCGGGCTGCCGCTGATGCGCGGCATGCTGGCGCTGGCGCGCGCGCAGGTCGACACCGCGGCCGAGCAGCTCTACGCGGCACGCGCGCAGGCACCGCGGCTGGGCGGCAGCCACGCGCAGCGCGACCTCATCGACCAGACGTTGCTGGCCGCCGCCGCGCAGGGCAGCGCACGCCGCCTCGGGCGCGCGTTGCTCAACGAGCGCTGCATGGCCAAGCCCGCGACGGCGCTGACGCGGCACTGGATCGAGCGCATCGGGCCGGCCGAGGAGGCCAGTGCGTGAGCGATCCGGGCCGCTCCCGGGCGCCCGTCGCGCAGCATCCCGCGCGCAGGCTCGGTCCGTGAGTCCGCCGGGGCGTACCGATGCCGCCTCGGCCGCGAGGCGTCCGGCCGAGCGCGCGACGCGCCAGCGCGCCGCGATCCGCGCCGCCTTCGACCGCGCCGCACGCCCGCTGCTGGCCTCCGAGCTGCTCGCCCTGGCGCAGCGCGAGGTGCCGGGGCTGGTGCTGGCCACGGTCTACCGCAACCTCAAGGCGATGACCGCCGAGGGCGAGCTGCGCACCGTGCAGCTGCCGGGCGAAAACCCGCGCTACGAGCTGGCCGGCCACGCCCACCACCACCACTTCCAGTGCACACGCTGCCAGCGCGTCTTCGACGTCCACGCCTGCCCCGGCGACCTGGCGCGGCTCGCACCGCCGGGTTTCGTCGTCGAGGACCACGAGCTGACGCTTTACGGGCGCTGCCAACGCTGCAGCGCCTGACGGCGCTGCCGACGCGACCACGGGATCGGCGGAGCTCGCGTCCGGTCGCATGACGCCAGCAAGCACCGACACGGCCAGACCGCCCACGATAGAATTGCGAATGCTTTCGCATTTGCAGCCGTTGACCGCCGCAACGTCCTGGCCTGCGTCGCTGGCCGATGCGGCTGCGGCGGCGGGGATGCCGCGGCACGAGCCGACGAGAGCCGGGGCCGGCGCACCGACGCCCGCCCAGCCCCACGCGGACGCCCGCCCTCACGAGGACGAGCACGAGCACCCGCACCCGCACTCGCGAGCCGTCCTGCAACCCGACACGGCCACGCCGGCAGCCGCGACCCTGCTGATGCGCGCGGCCGTCGTGCGCGTCGGCGCGGCCGGCGCGTTGCTCGCCCTGCTGTGGCTGGCGGTGGCCTGGGCAATGGGGGGCGATGCATGAGTGCAGCCGTACCGCACTCGCGGAGTGGCCGGCCCTTTCAGGCTGAAGAACCGCCTCCCGGAGGGATCGCACCGCCTGCAGCGAGCGTTGCGAGCGCTTGCGACACCCCCGAGGCCGCGCGCGGTCTCGGGGGTGTCGCAAGCGCCGGCGCCGCCCGTCGAAGCCGTGACGAAACGCCCTCCATGCACACCGCACCGCCACGCTCGGCCGACGTAGCGCGCCAGCCGTCCTCGCCGCGCCCTGCGGTGCGCCTGCACGACCTGACGCTGACCTACCGCCGCCACCCTGCGGTGCACCACCTGAACGGCGGCTTCGACCACGGCACGCTGACCGCCATCGTCGGCCCCAACGGCGCCGGCAAGAGCAGCCTGCTGGAGGCGATCGCGGGCCGCCTGCGGCCCAGCACCGGCGGCGTCGAGATCGACCCCGCGCTCGCCGCGCGCGTGGCCTACCTGCCGCAGGCGGCGGCGATCGACCGCAGCGTGCCGGTTCGCGTCGCCGACCTGGTCGCGCTCGGCGACTGGGGACGCAGCCGCGCCTTCGGCGCCGTCGATGCCGATGCGCGCGCGCGGCTCGGGCAGGCGCTGCAGGCGGTCGGGCTCGGCGGCTTCGAGCAGCGGCTGATCGGCGAGCTGTCGGTCGGCCAGTTCCAGCGCGTGCTGTTCGCGCGGCTGCTGCTGCAGGATGCGCGGCTGATCCTGCTCGACGAGCCTTTCAACGCCGTCGACGCCGCCACCCAGGATGCGCTGATGGACGTCGTGCGCGGCTGGCACGCGCAAGGCCGTACCGTGATCGCCGTGCTGCACGACCTGGCGCTGGTGCGGCGCGAGTTCGGGCACGCGCTGCTGCTGGCGCGCGAGGCGCTGGCCTGGGGGCCGACCTCGCAGGTGCTGCGCCCGGAACCGCTGGCGCGTGCGCGCCGCATGGCTGCCGCCTGGGACGAGCATGCGGCGGCGTGCAACGCGGCGCCGGCGGCGGCCGGGACCGCGCACGCCGATCGCGCGCGCGAGGCGGCCTGAGCCGTCGTCGCGCGCGGCGCCCGACACGCCCCATCGCCCGCACCCGCATGCTCGCCGCGCTGCACGCCTGGCTGCTCGAGCCCTTCGCCGACTTCGGCTTCATGCGGCGCGCGCTCGTCGCCTGCGCCGCGCTGGCGCTGGCCAGCGCGCCGATCGGCACCCTGCTCGTCGTGCGCCGCATGAGCCTGATCGGCGACGCGATGGCGCATGCGCTGCTGCCCGGCGCGGCGCTCGGGTTTGCGCTCGCGGGGCTGTCGCTGTGGGCGATGGGGCTGGGCGGGCTGGTCGCCGCGCTGCTGGTGGCCGGGCTGGCGGCATGGGCCACGCGCGGCGCGCCGCAGCGCGAGGATGCGCACCTGACCGCGTTCTACCTGATCGCGCTGGCCGCCGGGGTCGCGCTGCTGAGCGCCTTCGGCAGCCCGGTCGACCTGCTGCACGTGCTGTTCGGCAACGTGCTCGCGGTCGACGATGCGGCGCTGCTGACGGTGGCCGGGGTCGCCAGCCTGACGCTGCTCGTGCTGGCGCTGCTGTACCGGCCGCTGCTGGCGCTGAGCGTCGACCCGGGGTTCCTCGCCATCGCGGCGCCGCGCTGGGCACGCTGGCTGCCGATGCTGTTCATGGCGCTGGTCGTGCTCAACCTCGTGGCCGGTTTCCAGGCGCTGGGCACGCTGATGGCGGTCGGGCTGATGATGCTGCCGGCGATCGCAGCCCGCTTCTGGGCGCGCACGCTGGCCGCGCAGGCGCTGGCGGCGTCGCTGATCGCGCTCCTCGCCGGCGCCGGCGGGCTGCTGCTGAGCTTCCACTTCGCGCTTCCCTCGGGCCCGGCGATCGTGCTGCTGGCCGGCGCGGTCTATGTCGGCTCGATGCTGGCGGGGCCGAACGAGAGCTGGCGCGCGCGCCGCGCCGCGCTGCGGCGGCACCTGGCGGGATGAGGGCCATGCATCGCGCCTCGCCCGGGAGCCCGACGCGCCGCGCGATCCTGGCGGCTGCGCTGACGGCGCTCGGGGCACCCCGCGCGTTGCGCGCGCGGCCGAGCGGGTCGGCGCCGGCCTCGGGCGCAGGCGACGCGCCCGGCGCGGCGCCGCCGCTGCAGGTCGTGGCCAGCTTCTCGATCCTCGCCGATCTCGTGCGCGAGGTCGCCGGCGCGCACGCCGAGGTGCACGCGCTCGTCGGCCCCGACGCCGACGCCCATGTCTACACGCCGCGGCCGTCCGACCTGCTGCGCGTGCTCGGCGCCGACCTCGTCGTCCTCAACGGACTGGGCTTCGACGGCTGGATGCCGCGCCTGTTGCAGACAGCGGGGCACCGCGGGCGCGTGCTGGTGGCCAGCGACGGCATCGTCGCACGCCGCCAGGGCCGCGGCCACGACCCGCACGCCTGGCACGACCCGGCGCGCGTGCGGCGCTATGTCGACAACCTGCGCGACGCGATGGCCTCGCTGCGCCCGGCCGAGGCGCCGGTCTTTGCCGGGCGCGCCGAGGATTTCGTGCGTCGGCTGGCGGCGATCGACGCCCAGGCGCGCCAGGCGCTGCAGGCACTGCCGCGCGAGCGCCGGCGGGTGCTGAGCTCGCACGAGGCCTTCGGCTACCTCGGCGAGGCCTACGGCATCGACTTCGTCGCGCCGGCGGGCGGCGCGCTGGCCGAGAGCTCGGCGCGCGATGTCGCGGCACTGATCCGGCTCGTGCGGCACGAGCGCGTGCAGGCGCTGTTCGTCGAGAATATCGCCGACCGCCGGCTGCTGGAGCGCATCGCCGCCGAGACCGGCGCGCGCATCGGCGGCACGCTGTACTCGGACGCGCTGTCGGCACCCGGCGGTCCGGCCGACAGCTACCTGGCGCTGATGGCGCACAACCTGCGCACCCTGGCCTCGGCGCTGGCCGGCTGACCCCGGCGGCGCACCGCACGCAGGGCCCGCCGACCGTCACACGGACGCCCTACGATCGGCGCGTCGCCATCCCGCGCGACGCCACGACGATCGACCGACCATGCTGCACGACGACGACGTTCACGCCCTCGTCGAGGCGCGCCACCCGGACCCGTTCGCGGTCCTGGGCATGCACGCCGAGGCCGACGGCGCCCTGTGCGTGCGCGCGCTGCTGCCGCGCGCGGTCGAGGTCGCGGTGCACGACACGCGGACCGGGGCCCGCGTGGCGCGGCTCGCGCGGCGGCACCCGGCAGGGCTGTTCGAGGGGCCGATCCCGCGCCGGCGACGCCCCTTCGACTACCGGCTGCAGGTGGCCTGGGACGACGGCAGCGCGACCCGCCTGGCCGACCCCTACCGGATCGGGCCGCTGATCGGCGAGCTGGACCTGCACTACCTCGGCGAGGGCAGCCACCTGCGGCCGTTCGAGGTGCTGGGCGCGCACCCGGCGACGCTGGGCGAGGGCGTCTACGCGGTCGACGGCGTGCGCTTCGCGGTCTGGGCGCCGGACGCCGCCCGCGTGGCCGTGGTCGGCGACTTCAACGGCTGGGACGCGCGCCGCCATCCGATGCGCGCGCGCGGCGGCGCCGGCATCTGGGAGCTGTTCGTCCCGCACGCGATCCAGGGCGACCGCTACAAGTATGCGATCCGCGCCCGCGACGGCGCCGAGCTGCCGCTGAAGTGCGACCCCTACGCGCGCGCGGCGCAGGTGCGCCCCGAGACCGCCAGCGCCGTCCCCGAGCCGCTGCCGCCGGCACGCGCGCTGCCGGCCGGCCGCGCCGAGGCCAATGCGCGCCGCGCACCGCTGGCGATCTACGAGGTGCACGCGGGCAGCTGGCGGCGCCACCCCGACGGCCGCTTCCACGGCTGGGACGAGCTCGCGGCCGCGCTGCCGGCGTATGTGGCCGACCTGGGCTTCACGCATGTCGAGCTGCTGCCGGTCACCGAGCATCCCTTCGACGGCTCGTGGGGCTACCAGACGCTGGGCCTTTACGCGCCGACCGCGCGCTTCGGCGACGCGGCGGGGCTGCGCCGCTTCGTCGACGCCTGCCACGCGCACGGCCTGGGCGTGCTGCTCGACTGGGTGCCGGCGCATTTCCCCGGCGATGCGCATGGGCTGGCGCGCTTCGACGGCAGCGCGCTGTACGAATACGCCGACCCGCGCGAGGGCCTGCACCGCGACTGGGACACGCTGATCTACAACTTCGGCCGCCGCGAGGTGGTCAACTTCCTCGTCGGCAGCGCGCTGTACTGGGTCGAACGCATGGGCGCCGACGGCTTGCGCGTCGATGCGGTGGCGTCGATGCTGTACCGCGACTACTCGCGCGACGAGGGGCAGTGGGTCCCGAACGTGCACGGCGGGCGCGAAAACCTGGAGGCGATCGCGCTGCTCAGGCGCGTCAACGAGGTGCTGGGCGCCGAATGCCCGGGCGCGATCACGCTGGCCGAGGAATCGACCGCCTTCCCCGGCGTCAGCGCGCCGACCTGGTCCGGCGGGCTGGGCTTCCACTACAAGTGGAACATGGGCTGGATGCACGATACGCTGGCCTACATGCGCGAGGACCCGGTGCACCGTCGCTGGCACCACGACAGGATGCGCTTCGGGCTCGTCTACGCGTTCAGCGAGAACTTCGTGCTGCCGCTGTCGCACGACGAGGTCGTGCACGGCAAGGGGTCGATCCTCGCCCGCATGCCGGGTGACGACTGGCAGCGCTTCGCCAACCTGCGCGCCTACTACGGCTTCATGTGGGGCCACCCGGGCAAGAAGCTGCTCTTCATGGGCCAGGAGTGGGGCCAGCGCGGCGAGTGGAACCACGACGTCGAGCTGCCCTGGGCCGAGCTCGCCGACGACCGCCACGCCGGCGTGCAGCGGCTGGTGCGCGACCTCAACCGCGCCTACCGCGAGCTGCCGGCGCTGCACCGGCTGGACGGCGAGGCGGCCGGATTCGAGTGGCTGGTGGCCGACGACGAGGACGAATCGGTCTACGCCTGGCTGCGCCGCGACGACTGCGGCGGGATGGCGGTCGTCGTCGCCAACTTCACGCCGGTGCCGCGCCACGGCTGGCGCCTCGGGGTCCCCGCGGGGCCGGGCGTCTGGCGCGAGGCCGTCAATACCGACTCGGCGCACTACGGCGGCAGCAACCTCGGCAACGGCGGTGCGGTCGGCGTGCAACCGCGGCCATCGCACGGCCACGCGCAGTCGGTCGAGCTGACGCTGCCGCCGCTGGCCACGCTGATCCTCGTGCCGGGCTGATCGCCGCTCGCGGCGGGCACCCGCCGAGCCGTCCTCGGCGTTCGCCTTGCACCCATGCGCCAGGGGCTGGCGGTGGCTGCCGAGTCGTGGCGGATTGTCCGAATGCGCCACGATCGGGGCCTCGCCTCGCCGATCCCCGCCTCGCCGACCGCCCACAATCGCGGGCGTGAGCCCTTCGCTTCCCGCCCCCCTGCCCGAGACGCTCGCCGAGGGCCGCGCCGAGCCGCTGGGCGCGCACGCGCGCGACGGCGGCGTCAACGTCGCCGTCTTCTCCGACCACGCCGAGGGCATCGAGCTGTGCCTGTTCGACGCGGCCGGCGCGCGCGAAGTGCGCCGCTACCCTCTGCACGGCCCGGACGACGGCATCTTCCACGGCTTCCTGCCCGGCGCCGGCGCCGGCATGGTCTACGGGCTGCGCGCGCACGGTCCCTACGCCCCGCAAGAGGGCCACCGCTTCAACCCGCACAAGCTGCTGCTCGACCCCTGGGCGCGCGAGATCGTCGGCCGCCACGCCTGGCGCGACGAGCACCTGGGCTACGAGGCCGGGCATGCCGACGGCACGAACTCGATCGACACGCGCGACAACGCCGCCTGGGCGCTGAAAGCGCGCGTCGCGGTGCCGCGCGACATCCCGGCGCCGGGCTTCCTGAATGCGCCGCGCGTGCCGGTGCGCGAGACGGTGCTGGCCGAGCTGCACGTGCGCGGCTTCACGCGCGCGCACCCGGCGCTGCCGCCTGCGCTGCGCGGCAGCTACGCGGGGCTGGCGCACCCGGTGGTGATCGGGCACCTGAAGTCGCTCGGCGTGACGACGCTGTCGCTGCTGCCGGTGGCCTACATGCTCGACGAGCCGGCGCTGGCGGCGCGCGGCCAGGTCAACCACTGGGGCTACAACACGCTCGGCTTCTTCTGCCCGACGCCGCGCTACGCGAGCTGCGGCGACGACCCGGCGGCGGTCGCCGACGAATTCCGCGCCATGGTCGCCGCACTGCACGAGCACGGGCTGGAGGTCGTGCTGGACGTCGTCTTCAACCATACCGCCGAGGGCGACGAGCGCGGCGCGACGCTGAGCTGGCGCGGCCTGGACCACGCGGGCTGGTACCGGCTGCGGGACGACGACCGCAGCCGCTGCGAGGACTTCAGCGGCTGCGGCAACACGCTGAACGTCGCGCACCCGCGCGTGGCGCAGTTCGTGCTGGACGCGCTGCGCTTCTGGGTCCGCGACATGGGCGTGGACGGCTTCCGCTTCGACCTCGCGCCGGTGCTCGGCCGCGGCGCGAACGGCTTCGACCCGGGCGCCGGCTTCTTCACCGCGCTGCGCCAGGATCCGGTGCTGGCGCGCGCCAAGCTCATCGCCGAGCCCTGGGACCTGGGCCCCGGCGGCTACCAGGCCGGCCGCTTCCCGGGCCGCTTCCTGGAGTGGAACGACCGTTTCCGCGACGACGTTCGCCGCTACTGGCTCGGGCAGGGCACGACGCGCGGCGGCTTCGCCTGCCGCTTCGCCGGCTCGGCCGACCTGTTCCGGCGCGGCCGGCGGCGGCCGAGCGCCTCGGTCAACTTCGTCACCGCGCACGACGGCTTCTCGCTCGCCGACCTGACCAGCTACAGCCGCAAGCACAACGAGGCCAACGGCGAGGGCAACCGCGACGGCCGCGACGGCGAGCCGGCGGCCAACTTCGGCGTCGAGGGGCCGACCGCGAGCGCCGAGATCCAGGCCCTGCGGACCCGCGTGCGGCGCGCGCTGCTGGCGACGCTGGTCTTCGCGCAGGGCACGCCGATGCTCGCCGCCGGCGACGAGATCGCCGATACCCGCGGCGGCAACAACAACCCCTACAACCAGGACAACCAGACCGGCTGGATCCACTGGGCCGGCGCCGATCGCGAACTGATGGCCTTCGCCGAGCGCTGCATCGCGCTGCGCCGCGCCGAGCCGGCGCTGCGCCACGACGAGTGGTTCGCCGCGCGTCCCGGCGCGGGCCGCGAGGCGGCACTCGTGTGGCTGGCGCCGGCCGGGCGCGTGCTGCTCGACGGCGACTGGCACAACGGCGGCGAGCAGGCGATGGGCGCGATGCTCGTCCCGCCGGCGGGCGCCGACGAGGCGGCATCGCGCTGGCTGTTCGTCTTCAACCCGGACCCCGAGCCGCTGCTGTTCCAGCTGCCGGCGCACCGCTGGGAGCTGGTGATCGACAGCAGTGGCGAGTTGCCGCCGGGCCCGGTGGCCGGCGGCAGGCCGCTCGAGGTCCCGCCGCGCGTGCTGCTGCTGCTGCGCAGCGGGCCGGCATGATCCGCACCGGGCGGCGGCCGTGCGCGAGGCCCAGGTCGAGCCGATGGAGCTGAACCGACGCGCCGCCGGCGTGCTGCTGCACCCGACCTCGCTGCCCGGGCCGCATGGCATCGGCGACCTCGGGCCGGGCGCCGCCCACTTCGTCGACTGGCTGGCCCGCGCCGGCCAGCGCTGGTGGCAGTGGCTGCCGACGACGCCGATCGGCCCCGGCGACTCGCCCTACCAGAGCGTGTCGGCGTTCGCCGGCAGCCCGCTGATGGTGGCGCTGGAGCCGCTGGCCGCGCGCGGCTGGCTGGCCTCAGGGGCGCTGACCGCACCGCCGGACGGCGGCTTCGACCGCCTGCGCGTCGACTTCGACCGCGTCGTGCCGTGGCGCATGGCAAGGCTGCGCGAGGCCTTCGACGGTTTTCGCGCGCGCGCCGACGCCGTCGACCGCGCCGCCTGCGACGCCCACGCCGCGGCCGAGGCCGGCTGGCTCGACGACTACGCGCTCTTCATGGCGCTGGAGGCGGCGCACGCTGGCCGGCCCTGGTGGCGCTGGCCGCGCGCGCTGGCGGCGCGCGAGCCGGGCGCGATCGAGAGGGCGCGGCGCGAGCACGCCGCCGAAATCGCCTTCTGGCGCTGGGTCCAGTGGTGCTTCGACGTCCAGTGCGACGCCCTGCGCGCGTACGCGCGCGAGCGCGGTGTCGCGATCATGGGTGACCTGCCGATCTTCGTCGCCCACCACGGCGCCGATTGCTGGGCGCGGCCCGACCTGTATGCGCTCGACGCGGATTTCCAGCCGACCGTCGTCGCCGGCGCGCCGCCCGATACGCTCGGCCCCGACGGCCAGCGCTGGGGCAACCCGATGTACCGCTGGGACCGCATGGCGGCCGAGGGCTGGGCGTGGTGGACGGCGCGGCTGCGGCGCATGCTGCGCCACGCCGATGCGGTGCGGATCGACCACTTCCGCGGCTTCGCCGCCTACTGGGAGATCCCGGCCGACGCGCCCGACGCGCGCCGCGGGCGCTGGCGGCCGGGGCCGGGGCGCGCGCTGTTCGACGCTGCCAGCGCCGCGCTCGGGCCGCTGCCGATCGTCGCCGAGGACCTGGGCTTCATCACGCCGGACGTGCACGCGCTGCGCGAGGCACTCGGCTACCCGGGGATGAAGGTGCTGCAATACGCCTTCGGCGGCGACGCGACGCACGAGTACCTGCCGCACAACTTCGAGCCGCGCACCGCGGTCTACACCGGCACCCACGATACCGACACGATCGTCGGCTGGTGGCGCGCCGCATCCGAACCCGAGCGCCGCTTCGCCGCCACCTACCTGGCCTGCGGCGACGCCGACCTGCACTGGGCGGCGATCCGCGCCGCCTACGAGTCGGTCGCGGCGCTGGCGATGGTGCCGATGCAGGACCTGCTCGGGCTGGGCAGCGAGCACCGCATGAACACCCCTGGCACGCTGGGGCCGCCGAACTGGGGCTGGCGATTCGACTGGGACATGGTCGGCCCCGAGCCGGCGCGCGTGCTGGCGCTGCTGGCCGCCGCCAGCGGGCGCGGCCCGTTCGACCCGATCGGGCCGCCGCGACCGCCGCAGCCGCCGGCGTCGTACTGAGCGCCACCGGCACGGGCCCGCACCCGATTCGGGCTTCAGGCGCACTAGGCGCGGCCGCTCCGGGCGCGACGATCAGGCCGCGACCAGGCTCGTGAACAGGTCGGCGCGCACGCGCGGCCGGTAGGCCGAGACCTTGGCGCGGATCGCCTCGATGTGCTCGGGCGTCGTGCCGCAGCAGCCGCCGGCGATGTTGAGCAACCCGGCGCGTGCGAAATCCTCCATCAGCCGCGAGGTCACTTCGGGCGTCTCGTCGAAGCCAGTCTCGCTCATCGGGTTCGGCAGCCCGGCGTTCGGGTAGCAGCTGATCCAGGTGTCGCCGGCGGCGCGCGCCAGCTCCTCGAGGTAGGGGCGCATCAGCGCCGCGCCGAGCGCGCAGTTGAGCCCGACCGCCAGCGGCCGCGCGTGCCGCACCGAATGCCAGAACGCGGTCACCGTCTGCCCCGACAGGATGCGACCCGAGGCGTCGGTCACGGTGCCGGAGACGATCACCGGGACGCGCTCGCCGGTCTCCTCCATCAGCTCGTCGAGGGCGAAGATCGCCGCCTTGGCGTTCAGCGTGTCGAAGATCGTCTCGACCAGGAACAGGTCGGCGCCGCCCTCCAGCAACCCCTCGGCCTGCTCGCGGTAGGCGTCACGCAGCTCGTCGAACGTCACGTTGCGCGCGCCGGGGTCGTCGACCTCGGGGCTGATGCTCGCGGTGCGCGGCGTCGGGCCCAGCGCGCCGGCGACGAAGCGCGGCGCGTCGGGCGTGGCGACCGCATCGACCGCCTGCCGCGCCAGCTGCGCGGCGGCGACGTTCATCTCGCGCGCCCGATCGGCCAGCCGGTAGTCGGCCTGCGCGATCGAGGTGGCGCCGAAGGTGTTGGTCTCGACGATGTCGGCGCCGGCGGCCAGGTAGGCGTCGTGCACCGCACGCACCACGTCGGGGCGCGTGAGCGACAGCAGCTCGTTGTTGCCCTGCAGGTCGACCGCGTGCGCGGCGAATCGATCACCGCGGAAGTCCGCCTCGGCCAGCCGCAGCCGCTGCAGCATCGTGCCCATCGCGCCGTCGAGGACGACGATGCGCCGCGCCATCAGCGCCGGCAGCGCGGCGGCACGGGTGTAGCGCGTCGGCGCGTCCAGGGTCATGCACGCCATTGTAGGCAGCGACCCCGGCGGGGCAGGCCTGCGGGGGGACGCCTCCGCCCGCGATCGCCGCGTGCCGTCTTAAGAAGGGACCGCGGTAGGCTGGAACAGCGACGCCCGGAAGCCGTCGTGCGCCGGCCCCTCGGGGTCCAGCGCCCACAGGCCGAGCGCGCGCGCCGACATCGGCCGTGCGAACAGGTAACCCTGCAGCTCGTCGACGCCGAGCGCGACGAGCTGGTCGCGCTGCGCCTGCGTCTCGACCCCCTCGGCGACGACGCGCAGCTCCAACGCGTGCGCCAGCCGGATCACCGCCTCGGCGATCACGCGCGCGTCGGCACGGGTGGCGACGTCGCGCACCAGCCCGATGTCCATCTTCAGCTCCGACACCGGCAGCTGGCGCAGGTAGGCCAGGCTGGTCTGCCCGGCGCCGAAGTCGTCGATCGCCACGTGCAGCCCGGCCCGCCGCAGCCCCTCGAAGGTGCGCTGGGTCGCGCGGGTGTTCTCGAGCGCGAGCGACTCGGTGATCTCGACCGTGAACCGGCGCGGATCGAGGTCGTTCGCCTTCAGCGCCGCCTGCAGCCGGCGCACGACGTCGTCCTGGCGCATCTGGTAGGCCGACAGGTTGATCGCCACCCGCATGCGCAGCCCGGCCTTGCGCCAGCGGCCCGCCTGCCGGCAGGCTTCGTCGATCACCCAGTCGCCGATCGTACCGATCAGCCCGTAGCGCTCGGCCAGGGGCACGAAGACCGTCGGGCTGATCATCCCCAGGGTCGGGTGGTGCCAGCGCAGCAGGGCCTCGGCTGCGGTGACCTGCAGGCTGCGGGCGTCGATCTTGGGCTGGTAGACGAGCTCCAACTGCTTGCGCTCGACGGCCACCCGCAGGTCGTCGACCAGCGCGCGCTGCGCCTGCAGGTCGATCGCGGCGCGCGGGTCGTAGACCGCCCAGTCGTTGCCGCCGACCGTCTTGACGGCACGCATCGCCGACACCGCGTAGGCGATCAGGCGGCTGCGGGCGCCGTGGAGCGGGTACTGGGCGATGCCGATCGACGCCGTCAGCCTGAGGCTGCCCTCGCCGACCGCGAGCGGCTCGGCCAGCGCCTCCTGCAGCAGCTCGGCCTGCCGCTTGGACCCGGCCAGGTCGTGGTCGAACAGCAGGACGAAGGCATCGCCGCCGAGCCGCGTCGCGGCCAGCCTGGCCGGTGCCGCGCGATGCAGCCGGCTCGCGACCTCGAGCAGCACCTCGTCGCCGCGGCGGTGTCCGACCGCCTCGTTGACGGCCGCGAAGCCGTCGATGTCCAGAACCAGCACCGACAGCGTGTCTGCGGTGTCGCCGCGAAGGCCGGCGGCCGACTCCAGCAGGTCGTCGAACTCGGCGCGCGATATGAGGCCGCAGCGCACGAACAGGTCTGCATCGGCTCCCGGCCCGACGTGACCGCGCGATTGCCTCGCTTCGGCCAACGCGGCCGCGTGGCGCCGCCGGACCCACCAGACGGCGCCGAGCGCCAGCGGCAGGACGACGCCCAGCAGGCTCGCGAGCCAGCTGAGCGGGACCATGACGGCGACACTTGCGTCCATCGACCCCTTTTCGGATCGGACACGAAGCATCTTGAGCGGGCACTGACAAACAGCCTGCTGCTTGGGCGTCCCCCGAGAATCCGGGCCGAGTCAGGCTGACGCGAACGGGTTGCCGGCCAGCGCCGCGCGATGCCCGGGCAACCTCAATGCAGCGTCACCGGATGCTGGGCGAGTGCGCAGTAACGCGCAATGAAATCGTCGTAGGCCTCGGGGCTGGGGTCGGTCTCGGCAAGCGCCTGCACGCCGCGCTTGAAGCTTTCGGCCAGCGCGCCGTCGATGAAAATCTCGCGCCGCGCCAACTTGTCCACGATCTCGTAGCCGCCGCGGCCGACCGGGGCGACGGTCTGGGCGTTCGGGCTGGCTTCGTCGTCGCCGGGGACGTCGAATCGGACGACGACATAGCTGTCGGAGTTGTAGAGCATCTGCATGGGGGCTTCCTTTGCCCGGCAGATGAGGCAACCAGCCGGCGTTTCAAGCCCGTGGACGGCGCATCGACCTTCCCGGCCTACCTCCGGCCTCCCGGGACAAGCCTCTGCCGCTTCGCCGCGGTGACAGGGGGCCTGGTGCACCTAGCCCCGCCGGCGCATCTCCAGCACGTCGCCATCCTTGGCCAGCCGCACGCGCACCGGCAGCAGGTCCTCGCCAGGTGCGAGCCAGGCCTCGCCCTGCACCTCGGCACTTGGCGGCGGCAGCCGGCGCACGTGCAGCAGGCCGTCGGCGGCATCGCGGACCTCGAACTCCCAGCGGTCGGCGTCGCCGCGCGCGCCGCTGACGAACAGCGCGATGCGTCGCCCCGGGCGCTGCAGCGCCGGGTCGGCACGCAGGATCGCCGGCAGCTGCACCAGCCAGCTCAGCCGGTCCTGCGTCCCACGCGGCAGCGGCACGTCGCGCTCGGGCCGTGCCGGGTAGTGGATGCGGCCGGCCTCGCGCCTGAATTCAGCGACTTGCGGATCGCGGCCGAGGCGTTTCTCGGTGAAGCGCCAGGGCGCCAGCCCGGCGGCGTCGACACCGCCCTCGCTCGTCCACTCGATCAGCTGCAGCCCCAGCGCACGCCCGACGAGCTGCATCTGGTAGCGCCCCGCCAGCGGCGGCTGCCAGGTCAGCCGGCCGCTGCCCGAGATCATCCCGTAGCTGAGCCCGTAGTCCATCGACACCGCCGCCGGCAGCCGGGTCGGGTAGACCGGGGGCGCGTCGCCCGGCGCCGGCACCGCGGCAGGCGCCGCCCAGGCCGGCAGCGCGGCGCCGACCACGACGCCGGTGCCGCCGCGCAGGAACAGGCGGCGCGCCGCATGGGCTGCGGGCGCGGCGCGACGGGGGTCGTGCTTGCTCATCGGGCGACAATGGTGCCACCGATTTCCGACCGACCCCGACACCCGCCGCCGAGGAAGCTCGCCGCAGGCGGCGACGGATCGCGCGTCGGCCAGCTCGTCGTCGTCTCGCGCGAAGACCGCACGCCGGCCGGCGGGTGCGGCGGGCGCTTACCCTCGCCGCATGCACGAGCTGCCGCGCACCCTCAAGATCGCCACCGTCTGGCTGCTGCTGGCGACAGCGTTGTTCCTGGCGGTCCAGGCCTTCCTGGCCGAGCGCCAGCGCCCGCGCGTGAGCACCGACGGCATGGGCGTGATCGAGCTGCGGCGCGCGCCCGACGGCCACTTCCACTGGCCGGCGCGCCTCGGCGGGGGCGAGGTCGATTTTCTCGTCGACACCGGCGCCACCCGCACCGCGCTGCCGCAGCCGCTGGCCGAGCGGCTCGGCCTGCCGCGCGGGCGTGCGGTGCGCTCGTCGACCGCCGGCGGCACGGTGACCGGCTGGGAGTCGCAGGTGGACCTCGAGCTCGCCGGCGGACTGCAGGCGCGCGCGCTGCGCGTGACGGTGCTGCCGGACCTGCGCGCCCCGCTGCTGGGGATGGACGTGCTGTCGCGCCTGCGCTTCACCCAGCACGATGGCGTGCTGCGGCTGGAGCCGCCGGGCTGAGCGCTTGCGAAGCCTTGCGCCCCCGGCCGCACGCGGCGGGGCCGGACCATGCACAATGGTCCGGCCCGGGCCCTGCCCGCCACCGAACGAGGACGCCATGGCCGACCCCGCCGCCTTCACCAAGTTCGTTCCCGGACTCGATTTCCTGCAGGGTCTGGTCAAGCGCGGTGCCGGCGGCGTGCCGTCGATGAGCCAGTGGATCGCGCCGACGCTGGACCCGGCCGAGATCGACAAGCGCATCGGCGAGCTGCGCACGGTGCAGTTCTGGCTCGAGCAGAACGCCAAGCTGATCGCGGCGTCGATCCAGGCACTCGAGGTGCAGCGCATGACGCTGTCGACGCTGCAGACGATGAACCTGCCGCTGTCGGCGCTGCGCGAGGCGATGACGCTGACGCCGCCGTCGGCCGACGCCTTCGCCGCCGCGGCCGCGGTGCCGGCCGCAGCCCCGGCAGGCCGCGCAGCCCCGGCGGGTTCGCGCGACGATGCGCACGAGCCGGACCGCAGCGACGACGAGCCCGACGAGGACCAGCCGCCGCAGGCTGCGCCGCGGGCGGCGCGTGCCACCGGCGCCGCACGCGGCTCGCGCAAGGCCAGGGCCGGCGGTGCCAAGGCCGGTGCGGCCGCCAGCGGCATCGACCCGATGCAGTGGTGGGGTGCGCTGACGCAGCAGTTCGGCGAACTGGCGGCGCGCGCGATCAAGGACGTGCCCGGGCTTTCCGCCGCCGCCGACGCCGTCGCCGCGGCGCGCACGGGCCCTGACGCTGCCGGCGGTGCGCATGCCGGCGACGCGGGCGCGGGCCGCCGCGCCCCAGCCGCGCGCAGCCGGGCCGGCGGGGCCGGCGCGAGCGCCAAGTCCGGCAAGCGTCCGAGCGCCGGCGCGCGCAGCGCGGCGGGCAAGGGCGGTACGGGCGGCAAGGGCGGTAAGGGCGGCAAGGGCGGTACCAAGGGTCGGGTCCGCGCCAGGCGCGCGCGCACCGACGCGCGGCGCTGAGCACGCTGCGTGCGCTGCGGGCGGACGCCGAGAACACCGCGGTCGAGCCGGGCGCAGCGCGCGCCGCCGCCGCATCGACGCCACCGGGATCGCTGAAGATGGCACGCTTTCGCTGCGGGCACGCGACCCACCCCGACTGGCGCATGGCGGTGGCACTGGCGGCGGCGCAGCTCGACGCCGGCGCCGCCGGCGCCCCCGAGCCGACACTGGGTTTCGTCTACTTCACCGACGCCTACGTGGCGCATGCCGAGGAGCTGCTGCAGGCGCTGCGCCGGCGCTGGCCGCAGGTCGCCTGGGCCGGCTGCGTCGGCATCGGCGTCGCCGCCAGCGGGGTCGAGTATTTCGACGAGCCGGCGCTGGTGCTGATGCTGGCATCGCTGCCGCGCGGGCGCTTCGAGGTCTTCTCGGGCGCGCAGCCGATCCGGCGCATCGAGCCCTACGCCGCGCTCGTGCATGCCGACGCCGCCACCCCCGACCTGGCCGAGCTGATCGCCGAGATGAGCGACCGCACGACGAGCGGCTACCTGTTCGGCGGCGTGGCCGCATCGCGCGCCGGCAGCGTCCACCTCGCCGATGGCGTGTGGCGCGGCGGGCTGTCGGGGGTGGCCTTCGACGCCGACGTGCCGCTGGTGTCGCGCGTCACCCAGGGCAGCCAGCCGATAGGCCCGGCGCGCGTGGTCACCGCCGCCGAGCGCCACATCGTCGTCGAGCTGGACGGCGCGCCGGCGCTGCCGGCGCTGCTTGCCGACCTGGGCCTGCCGGGGCTGGACAACCCGCGCCAGGCGTTGCCGCGGCTGCGCGCGACGCTGGTCGGGCTGTCGGACGCCGATGCGGCGCCGCTGGGGCGCGGCGGCCAGTTCGGCACCGACACCCGGGTGCGGCACCTGATCGGGCTCGATCCCGCGCGCCAGGCGATCGCGGTCGCCGACCACGTCGAGCCCGGGATGCGGCTGGTCTTCTGCCAGCGCGACGTCGCCGCCGCGCGGCGCGACCTGGTGCGCATCTGCAGCGAGATCCGCGAGGAGCTCGCCCCCGAGACGCTGCACGCCGGGACCGCCGGCGACCCCGGCGATGGCGCCCGCGAGATGCTGGGCGCGATCTACGTCAGCTGCTCCGGCCGCGGCGGGCCGCACTTCGGCGGCCCGTCGGCGGAGCTGCAGATCGTCCGCCACGCGCTCGGCGACGTGCCGCTGGCCGGCTTCTTCGCCGGCGGCGAGATCGCGCGCCACCATCTGTACGGCTACACCGGCGTGCTGACGGTCTTCACTGGCGAGAGCTGACGCCCTTCTGTGCCCGATCGGCAAGGACGGGGTTGTCGGCGATCGGCCGCGACCGGCCGCGAACGGCCTTCGCGGGCGCCTCGGCGCCGAGCGTCCGGTCGTGGTACCCGTCACGGGTCTTTGAGTGGCCGTGCGTGGCGTCATCCCGAGACCCTGCAGAGGCCTAGACTCCTCCCGCCTCCCGCCTCCCGCCCCCCGCCCCCCGCCCCCCGCCTCCCGCCTCCTGCCACCCACGCCGACACGGGACCGACCGATGGACAACGACTTCTTCCGCCTGAGCACGGGCGACGACGGCATCGCCGAGCTGCAGCTGGCGCGACCCGACCGCATGAATACGCTCGGGCCCGCTTTCTTCACCGCGCTGCGCGATGCGGTCGTCGGGCTCGACGAGGCCGGCCGCACGCGCGTGCTCGTGATCTCGTCGACCGGGCGCCACTTCAGCGCCGGCATGGCGCTGGAGGTCTTCGCCAGCGAACTGGCGCTGCTGGACACCTCCAGCGCGCGCCGCCGGCTCGCCTTCCAGGACGGGCTGCGCAAGCTGATGCGCTGCCTGGACATGCTCGAGGAGGCGTCGTTCCCGGTGATCTGCGCGGTGCAGGGCGGCTGCATCGGCGGCGCGCTCGACCTGGCGGCGGCATGCGACATCCGTGTCGCCAGCGCCGACGCCTTCTTCACCGTGCAGGAGATCCACATCGGGATGGCGGCCGACCTCGGCGTGCTGCAGCGCCTGCCCAGGCTGGTGCCGCCCGGCGTCGCGCGCCAGATGGCCTACACCGGCGAGCGCGTCGACGCCGCGCGCGCGCTGGCCATCGGGCTGGTCAACGCGGTGCTGCCCGACGCCGACGCGCTGCACGCGCATGCGCTGGAGCTGGCGCGCCAGATCGCGGCCAAGTCGCCGCTGGCGATCGCCGGCAGCAAGCGCGCGCTGAACTACGCGCGCGACCACGGCGTGGCCGAGTCGCTGCAGCAGATGACGCTGCTGCAAAGCGCGATCTTCGACATCGACGAGATGCGGCGCGCGATCGAGGGCTGGAAGACCAAGGTGGACCCGGGGTTCGAGCCGCTGGCGCCGACGACCGGGGGCTGATCGACGCCGGCGGGCCGGGGCGCGCCCGCCCATGCCCCGGGTTGTCACGACTGCTGCCGGCGCCGGGACTGGGGCACAGTCCGCGCCACGCGACCTGCGCCGCGGCTGGCGGCGTTGCGTGCGATCCCCATCGCCCTCCAACCTGTCCGGAGCCCCCTTCATGAGCCGAATCGTCCTCACCGCCGCCCTCGCCGCGGCAGGCCTCCTCACCTCCCCCGCCGCGCTGGCCGGCAAGGATCTCGACGCGATCAAGTCGCGCGGCGCGCTGGTCTGCGGCGTCAACGTGGGCCTGGCCGGCTTTTCCGCGACCGACAGCCAGGGCAAGTGGACCGGGCTGGACGTCGACTACTGCCGCGCGCTGGCGGCGGTGATCCTCGGCGATGGCAACAAGGTGCGCTTCGTGCCGCTGACCGCGCAGCAGCGCTTCACCGCGCTGCAATCGGGCGAGATCGACGTGCTGTCGCGCAACACCACCTGGACGCTGACGCGCGACGTGTCGCTGGGCCTGCACTTCGCCGGCGTGAGCTTCTACGACGGCCAGGGTTTCATGGTGCCCAAGAGCCTGAACGTGACGAGCGCCAAGCAGCTCAAGGGCGCGACGGTCTGCGTGCAGTCCGGGACCACCACCGAGCTGAACCTCACCGACTACTCGCGCGCCAACAACCTGCAGACGAAGCCGGTGGTGTTCGAGAAGCTCGAGGCGTCGACCGAGGCCTATTTCGCCGGCCGCTGCCAGGCCTACACGACCGACGCGTCGGGGCTGGCGTCGATCCGCAGCAAGGAGGCGAAGAACCCGGCCGACCACGTCATCCTGCCCGAGCTGATCAGCAAGGAACCGCTCGGCCCGGCGGTGCGCCGAGGCGACGACGACTTCTTCGGCATCGCCAAGTGGACGCTCAACGCGCTGCTCGAGGCCGAGGAGTACGGCATCACGCAGGCCAACGCCGACCAGATGCAGAAGGACAGCAAGAACCCGGGCGTGATGCGGCTGCTGGGCGGCGGCACCGAGGATACCGGCAAGCTGCTCGGGCTGGACAAGAACTGGGCCCTGCGCGCGATCAAGGCGGTCGGCCACTACGGCGAGATCTTCGAGCGCAATGTCGGCGAGAAGACCCCGATCGGGCTGCCACGTGGCGCCAACGCGCTGTGGACCCAGGGCGGGCTGATGTACGCGCCGCCGGTGCGCTGAGCCTGGCGTGAGCCGCGTCTGGCGGGCGAACCAGGGGCCGGTCGCACGCGCCGACGGCGCCCGGCCGGCCCGGCCCGCCGCGCCTCGATTCACCCGCCGCCGCGCATGAACGAACGCAGGCCGCCGCCGCGCAAGCGCGCCGCGTGGTCGTGGCGCAGCCGCGCCGTGCGCGGCCTCGTCTACCAGCTGCTGGCGCTGGCGGCGATCGCCGGCGCGGTCGGGTTCCTGGCCCACAACACGCAGGAGAACATGCGTGTGCGCGGGATCCAGAGCGGCTTCGACTTCCTCGGCCAGGCCGCCGGCTTCGACATCGGCGAGACGGTGGTCGCCTACGACCCGAGCCAGAGCTACGGCAAGGCGCTGTGGGTCGGCGTGCTCAATACGCTGCGCGTGGCGGTGATCGGCATCGTGCTGACGACGGTCATCGGCGTGCTGATGGGGGTCGGCCGCTTCTCGCACAACGCGCTCGTGCGCGGGATCTGCTACGGCTACGTCGAGCTGTTCCGCAACGTGCCGGTGCTGCTGCAGCTGCTGATGTGGTACCTGTTCTTCGTCGACGTGCTGCCGCCGCCGCAGGCGGCGTGGAACGCGGGCGACCTGTTCTTCCTCAGCAAGGGCGGTCTGTCGATGCCGTGGCCGGTGTGGGCGCCGGGCCACGCGTGGATGGCGCTGGGTGCGCTGCTCGGGGTCGTGGCCGGCGTCGCCTACCGGCGCTGGGCGCAGCGGCAGTTCGAGCTGACCGGGCAGGACCGCAACCGCTGGCTGCTGCCGCTGGCGGCGGTGCTGGTGCTGGCGGCGCTCGGATGGATGCTCGGCGGCGCGCCGCGCGAGTGGTCGCTGCCCGAGCAGCTCGCGTTCATGGTCGATGGCGGCGTGGCCGCGACGCCGGAGTTCATGGCGGTGCTGGTCGGGCTGGTGACCTACACCGGGTCCTTCGTCGCCGAGGTCGTGCGCGGCGGCATCCAGAGCGTCGGCCATGGCCAGACCGAGGCCGCGAGCGCGCTCGGGCTGAGCCGGCGCCAGCAGATGCGGCTGGTGATCCTGCCGCAGGCGCTGCGCGTGATCATCCCGCCGCTGACCAACCAGTATCTCAACCTGACCAAGAACTCGTCGCTGGCGGTGGCGATCGGCTACCCGGACGTGGTCTCGATCGCCAACACGACGCTGAACCAGACCGGGCGCGCGGTCGAGTGCATCGCGATCATCATGATCGTCTACCTGAGCACCTCGCTGAGCACCTCGGCGCTGATGAACGCGTACAACCAGCGCGTGGCGATCAAGGAGCGGTGAGGGGCTGCGACGATGGCCGATACCTTCACCCCGATCGCGCCGCGCCCGGCCCCGGTGCGTACCGAGGGTCTCGTGCCCTGGATCCGGCGCAACCTGTTCGGCGGCTGGAAGAGCGGACTGACGACCGCCGTGCTGGTCGGGCTGGCGCTCTACGTCCTGCCGGGGGCGGCCAACTGGGGCCTCGTGCAGGCCGTCTTCGGCGCCGATGCCGACGCCTGCCAGGCCGCGCGCGGCAGCGGGGCGTGCTGGGGCGTGGTCACCGAGAAGTGGCGCGTGATCATCTTCGGCCGCTATCCGTTCGAGCAGCAGTGGCGCCCCGAGCTGGCCACCGCGCTGATGGTCGGCGCCCTGGTCGCCAGCTGCATCCGCTGGTTCTGGAGGCCCTGGCTGGTGCTGATGTGGGTCGCGGTCCTGGCCGCATTCTTCGCCCTGATGGGCGGCGGCGTGTTCGGCCTCGAGCCGGTGCGCACCGACCTGTGGGGCGGTTTGCCGCTGACGGTGATGCTGGCCACGCTGTCGATCTTCGTGGCGTTTCCGCTCGCGGTGCTGGTGGCGCTGGGCCGGCGAAGCAACCTGCCCGCGATCCGGACGCTTTGCGTGATCTACATCGAGCTGATCCGCGGCGTGCCGCTGATCTCGGTGCTGTTCATGGCGAGCTTCATGTTTCCGCTCTTCATGCCGCAGGGCACGACGATCGACGTGCTGGTTCGGGTGCTGGTCGGCATCACGCTGTTCGCCGCCGCCTACATGGCCGAGATCGTTCGCGGCGGGCTGCAGGCGATCCCCAAGGGCCAGCTCGAGGCGGCGGCGACGCTGGGCCTGGGCTACTGGCAGACGCAGCGCAAGATCGTGCTGCCGCAGGCGCTGGCGATGACGGTGCCGAGCATGATGAACAACTTCATCAGCATCTTCAAGGATACGTCGCTGGTGACGATCGTCAGCCTTTACGAGCTCACCGGCGCTCTCGGGCTGGCGCTCAACTCGGACGTCGACTGGCGGCCGTTCAAGATCGAGGCCTACCTCTTCATCACCGCGATCTACTTCGCGTTCTGCTTCTCGATGAGCCGCTACAGCCTGTGGGTCGAGAAGCAGGTGGCCGTGAGCCGCACCCGCTGACCCTGCCCGAGCTGCGAACCGCCATGGCCGAACCCATCATCCGTTTCGACAAGGTCAACAAGTGGTACGGCAACGCCTTCCACGTGTTGCGCGACATCGACCTGTCGGTCGCCAAGGGCGAGCGCATCGTGATCTGCGGGCCGTCGGGGTCGGGCAAGTCGACGCTGATCCGCTGCGTCAATGCGCTCGAGGAGTACCAGCAGGGGCTGATCACGGTCGACGGCGTGCCGCTGACCGACGACGTGAAGGCGGTCGAGCGCGTCCGGCGCGAGGTCGGCATGGTGTTCCAGCAGTTCAACCTGTTCCCGCACCTGACGGTGCTGGACAACCTGACGCTGGCGCCGATGTGGGTCGCGCACATGCCGCGCAAGGAGGCCGAGGCGCGCGCGATGCAGCAGCTCGAGCGGGTGCGCATCGCCGAGCAGGCGGCCAAGTACCCGCTGCAGCTGTCGGGCGGCCAGCAGCAGCGGGTGGCGATCGCGCGCGCGCTGTGCCTGACGCCGAAGATCATGCTGTTCGACGAGCCGACCTCGGCGCTGGACCCGGAAATGATCAAGGAGGTGCTCGACGTCATGATCGAGCTCGCCGGCCAGGGCATGACGATGCTGTGCGTGACGCACGAGATGGGATTCGCGAAGGCGGTGGCCGACCGCGTGATCTTCATGGACCAGGGGCAGATCGTCGAACAGAACGAGCCGCACGCCTTCTTCAACGATCCGCAGAGCGAGCGCACGAAGGACTTCCTGGCGAAGATCATCGGGCACTGACGGGGCTTCTGGCTGTCGTGCCCGGGCTGCGTCGGTTCACGTTCGTGGCTGTCGCAACATCACACTTCGGTGTCTGGCGCGAGCCGAGGGCGGCGGGTGCCCTTCCCCTCCATGTCCCCCGGGCCGGGCTGCGCCCGCCCCTCCTCCTTTACTTACGGGGAAGGGCACCCGCCGCCCTCGGCGACACCCGCAGCGGTTTTCGACGGTCGAGTTCCACTTCGGCCTCCGCCGCGCGCACCGGCCGGCCCGCTGCCGGCTTCGCTGCGTCTCGCGTCGCACGCCTCCCGCGCGAGGGGGCATGGGGCTGGTCGCGAGGGCCGGAATCCGACAAGCGGAAGCAGCGAATGCGGGCAGGCTTCGAGCGAACGGGTGACGGCCTGCCTCAGCCCTGCGAAGCTGCCTTGACCTTCAGCCGCCACGCGTGCAGCAGCGGCTCGGTGTAGCCGCTGGGCTGCGCGACACCCTGGAAGACGAGGTCGCAGGCGGCCTGGAAGGCGGCGCCGTCGTAGGCCGGGGCCATCGGGCGGTAGGCCGGGTCGCCGGCATTCTGGCGGTCGACGACCTTGGCCATGCGCTTGAGCGTCGCGCGCACCTGCGCCTTGGTGACGACGCCGTGCAGCAGCCAGTTGGCGATGTGCTGGCTGCTGATGCGCAGCGTCGCGCGGTCCTCCATCAGCCCGATGTCGTGGATGTCGGGCACCTTGGAGCAGCCGACCCCCTGGTCGACCCAGCGCACGACATAGCCGAGGATGCCCTGCGCGTTGTTCTCGATCTCCTGGCGGCGCTCGTCGTCGCTCCAGGAGACCTTCCTGGCGACCGGAATCGTCAGCAGATCGTTCTGGATCGCCTCGCCGTCGACGATCTCGCCGTCGCGCAGGCCGGACTTCTCCAGCGCGCGCTGGACCGCGAACACGTCGACCTGGTGGTAGTGCAGCGCGTGCAGCGTCGCCGCGGTCGGGCTCGGCACCCAGGCGGTATTGGCCCCGGCCTTCGGATGGCCGATCTTCTGCTGCAGCATCGCGCCCATCAGGTCGGGCATCGCCCACATGCCCTTGCCGATCTGCGCCCGCCCGCGCAGCCCGCAGGCCAGCCCGACCAACACGTTGCTGCGCTCGTAGGCCTGGATCCACGGCGTCGTCTTCATGTCGCCCTTGCGCAGCATCGGCCCGGCGCGCATCGCGGTGTGCATCTCGTCGCCGGTGCGGTCGAGGAAGCCGGTATTGATGAAGGCCACGCGCGCACGGGCCGCCGCGATGCAGGCCTTCAGGTTGACGCTGGTGCGGCGCTCCTCGTCCATGATGCCGAGCTTGACCGTGTGCCGCGGCAGCCCGAGCAGCTGCTCGACGCGGCCGAACAGCTCGTCGGCGAATGCGACCTCGGCCGGGCCGTGCATCTTCGGCTTGACGATGTAGATGCTGCCGGCGCGGCTGTTGCGCCGCGTCTTCAGGTCCTGCATCGCGATCGCGACCGTGATCACCGCGTCCATGATCCCTTCCGGGATCTCGCGGCCCTTCTCGCCCCACAGGATCGCCGGGTTCGTCATCAGGTGGCCGACGTTGCGCACGAACAGCAGCGAGCGCCCGTGCAGCGTCACCGGCGCGCCCTTCGGCCCGGTGTAGACGCGGTCCTCGGCAAGGCGCCGGGTGAAGGTCCGCCCGCCCTTGCTGACCTCCTCGGTCAGCGTGCCGTCGAGGATGCCGAGCCAGTTGCCGTAGGCCTGGACCTTGTCCTCGGCGTCGACCACCGCGACCGAGTCCTCCAGGTCGAGGATGGTCGACAGCGCGGCCTCGACGACGACGTCGCACACCCCGGCCGGGTCGTCGCGGCCGATCGCATCGCCGCGGTCGATGCGGATATCCAGGTGCAGCCCGTGGTGCACCAGCAGCACGCCCGACGGCGCGCCAGCGTCGCCCTGGTGGCCGAGAAACTGCTTCGGGTCCCTCAGCGCCACCGTCCGCCCGTCCGCGAGCGTGACCTGCAGCGCCCCGCCGACGACCGCATAGCCGGTGCTGTCGAGGTGCGATCCCTTCTTCAGCGGCGCGCAGCGGTCGAGCACGTGGCGCGCGTACTCGATGACCTTGGCGCCGCGCTTCGGGTTGTAGGCGGCGCCGCGCTCGCAGCCGTCGGCCTCGCTCAGGACATCGGTGCCGTACAGCGCGTCGTACAGGCTGCCCCAGCGCGCGTTGGCGGCGTTGAGCGCGTAGCGCGCATTGGTGATCGGCACCACGAGCTGCGGGCCGGCCTGCTGCGCCAGCTCGGCGTCGACATTCCTCGTCGTCACCCGCACCCGGCCCGGGTCGGGTGCGAGGTAGCCGATCTTGCGCAGGAAGGCGCGGTAGCGCGCCATGGCGCGGATCGGGCCGGGGTGCTCGGCGTGCCAGGCGTCGATCTCGACCTGCAGCCGGTCGCGCTCGGCCAGCAGCGCGGCATTCTTCGGCGCCAGGTCGCGGACGATGCCGGCGAAGCCCTGCCAGAAGGCGTCGTGGCCCAGCCCGGTGGCGGGCAGGACCTTCTCGTCGACGAAGGTCTTGAGGACGGTGGCGACTTGCAGGCCGCTGATCGGGGTGCGTGGCGTCATGGTGTCGGTCGAGGGGGTAGGGGTGGATGGAAGCGGGGCGGGGTGGAGATCGGCGCGCGGCCGGGAGCCGGCACGGCCTGCGGCGCCGGCGCACTCAAGCCGGCGCAGGCGCGGCGGCGGGAAAGAAGTCGAGTACGTCGCGCAGGCTGCGCCCGGTCCGCGTCGGCTCGGTGCCGAGCTGCTCGAGCGGCGCGCCGGCGCGGTTCACCCACAGCGTCGTGTAGCCGTACCAGGTCGCGCCGATCGCATCCCAGGCGTTGCTGGAGACGAACAGGATCTCGCGCGCCGCCAGGCCCAGCGACTGCGGCCCGAGCGCGTAGGCGGCGGGGTCGGTCTTGTAGCGGCGCACCGCATCGACGCTGAGCACCGGGTCGAGCAGCTCGGCCAGCCCCGCGCTCTTGACCGCCACCGCGAGCATCGCCGGGTCGCCGTTGGACAGCACGCCGGCACGCACGCCGCGCGCGCGCAGCGCCTGCAGCACCTCGCGGTTCTCGGGGAAGGCGCTCAGGTGGTGGTACTGGTTGAGCAGGCGGTCGAAGTCGGCCGCGGCCGGCTGCAGGCCTTCCAGCCGCAGCGCGTAGTGCAGTGCGGCGCGCGTCAGCTCCCAGAACGGCCGGTAGTGGCGGCCGTCGCCGCCGCTCATCGTCACCAGCCGCGTGTACTCGATCTGCTTGTCGCGCCAGGTCCGGGCGATGCGCTCGCCGTGGCCGGGGTAGAGCTGCTCGGCGAGCAGGGCGACGCTGTAGACATCGAACAGCGTGCCGTAGGCGTCGAACAGCACCGCCTTCGGAACGGGCAGTGTGCGGGCAGGGCGTTCGTCCATAGAGTAACTGTATTAGCTATCGGCATCGCCATTACGCGCGCGAACGGCGTTGGATCTTTGCGCTGGATGCGCATAATCGCTGCGTGGACCGCCTCAAGCAGATCGAGTCCTTCGTCGCCGTCGCCACCCGCGGCAGCCTGACCGCGGCGGCGAAGGCCGACGCCGTCGCGCCAGCGGTGATCGGCCGGCGCATCGACGCGCTGGAGGCGCGGCTGGGCGTCAAGCTGCTCGTGCGCACGACGCGGCGCATCACGCTGACGCACGAGGGCAGCGCCTACCTCGAGGATTGCCAGCGCATCCTGGCCGATCTCGCCAGCGCCGAGGCCAGCGTCTCCGAGGGCGGCGTGAAAGCGAGCGGCCACTTGCGCGTGACCGCACCGGCCGGCTTCGGGCGCCGCCATGTCGCGCCACTGGTGCCGCGCTTCCTGGCCCAGCATCCCGAGGTCAGCCTGTCGCTGAACCTGTCGGACCGCATCGTCGATATCGTCAACGAGGGCTTCGACTGCGCGGTGCGCGTCGGCGAGCTGCCCGATTCCAGCCTGGTCAGCGTGCGGCTGGCGGACAACCGGCGCCTGTGCGTCGCGTCACCCGCCTACCTGCAGCGCGCCGGTGTCCCGGCGACACCGGCGGACCTGATGCGGCACGATTGCCTGACGCTGTCGTCCGAGGCCAGCCAGACGCGCGGCTGGGCCTTCGTCGTCGACGGCGAGCTCGTCCACCAGCGGCCGCGCGGCCGGCTGGACTGCAGCGACGGCCAGGTGCTGCACGACTGGTGCCTGGCCGGCCTGGGCATCGCGTGGCGCAGCGCCTGGGAGGTGCAGGGCGAGGTCGCCGCGGGCCGGCTGCACGAGGTGCTGGCCACGTTCGCCGCGCCGCCCAACGGCATCCACGCGGTCTTCCCGCACGCGCGCCACCTGCCGCTGCGGGTGCGGCTGTGGATCGACTTTCTCAAGCACAGCTACGGCGCGGCGGGGTACTGGGCCGGCGCCTGAACGCTGCGGGCGCCGCCGGCGACCCCGCGCGGCAGCCGCCTGGTGGCCGACGAGGCCGGCCGGGTGCGCATCGCCCATGCGGGATCCGCAGGAGCCCCCGACGTCGGCGGCCGTTGCGTGGCGGGGGCGATCGAACGATCATGCGCGCTCATGCGAACCGAAGTCGATTCGATGGGCGAGATGGAACTGCCCGACGGCGCGCTGTACGGGGCGTCGACGCAGCGCGCCGTCCTCAACTTTCCGGTCAGCGGGCATCCGCTTCCGGCCGCCTTCATCCACGCGCTGGCGCTCGTCAAGGGAGCCTGCGCGGCGGCCAACGCCGACCTCGGCCGGCTCGACCCCGATCGGGCGGCGCTGATCCGGCAGGCCGCGCGCGAGATCGCCGACGGGCGCCACGACGCGCAGTTTCCGGTCGACGCCTTCCAGACCGGCTCGGGTACCTCGACGAACATGAACGCCAACGAGGTCATCGCCAACCTGTGCAGCCTGGCAGCCGGCAAACCCGTCGGCGCGAAGGATCCGGTCCATCCCAACGATCACGTCAACCTCGGTCAGTCCTCCAACGACGTCGTCCCCAGCGCGCTTCACGTCGCCGTCGCGATCGCGCTGCGCGAGCGGCTCGAGCCCGCGCTGGCCGCGCTCCAGGCGGCGCTCGCGGCGAAGGCGCAGAGCTGGCAGGCGATCGTCAAGATCGGTCGCACCCACCTGATGGACGCCACGCCGCTGACCGTCGGCCAGGAGTTCTCGGGCTACGCGGCGCAGGTCGACAAGGGCCTGGCGCGAATCCGCCGCGCCGGCCGCGCCCTGCACGAACTCGCGATCGGCGGCACCGCCGTCGGCACCGGCCTGAATACGCACCCCGACTTCGCGCGGCGCGTCTGTGCCCGGCTCGAGGCGCAGACCGGCATCGCCTTCCGCGAGGCCGCGAACCACTTCGAGGCCCAGGCCGCGCGCGACGACTGTGTCGAGGCCGCCGGCCTGCTCGCCACCGTGGCCGGCAGTCTGGCAAAGATCGCCCACGACATCCGCATGCTCGGCAGCGGGCCGCGCGCCGGTCTCGGCGAGCTCGTCCTGCCCGCCACGCAGCCCGGCAGCTCGATCATGCCCGGCAAGGTCAACCCGGTGATGAGCGAGATGCTCGTCCAGGCGGCGCTCTACACCCAGGGCCTGTGCCAGACCGTCGTCAGCGCCGGCCGCGACGGCCACTTCGAGCTCAACGTCACCCTGCCGCTCATCGCGAGATGCCTGCTGGACGGCATCTCGATCCTCGCCAACGCCACGCGCGTGTTCGCCACGCGCTGCGTCCAGGGCCTGCAGGTCGACGCCGGGCGCTGCCGCGAACTGGTCGACCGCTCGCTCATGCTCGTCACCGCCCTCAACCCGAGGATAGGCTACGACAAGGCGGCCGCGGTGGCGAAGAAGGCCCATGCCGAGGGCAGGACCCTGCGCGAGGTCGTGCTGGAGCTGGGGTTGCTCTCGCCCGACGAGGCCGACGCCGCGCTCGACCCGTCACGCATGCTCGGCCCCGCTGGCACGTAGACGGCGCGGGCCGGCACGCGCCGCGCGAGGGCGGTCGGCCGTCGCCCGCGTACCGCGCGCTACAGGATCCTGCGCGGATGCGCGAGCTGCTCGTGCGCCGCGTGCAGCCGCCGCACCAGCACGTGGATGAAGGCGGCGTCGAACAGGTGGCGCGTCGTCGGTCCCAGCCCCTCCATCGCGCGCGGCGTGAACGAGATCGTCGTCGCCGGCTGGCTGACGAGGACGTCGGCGGCGTGCACGCGCAGTGCCGGGCTGGGCGCCAGGTACGCCATCTCGCCGACCGAGGTGCCCGGTCCCAGCGTCGCGACGCGCTGGCCGTCGCGGTAGACCTCGATCTCGCCCTGCGCCAGGATGTGGAAGCTGTCGCCCTCCTGGCCCTTCCTGTAGATCGCATGGCCGAACGGCAGCCGGCGCCAACGGGCGCGGTGCACGACCTCCCACAGCTCGACGTCCCCGAATCCCTTGAAGAACTCCAGCGATCGCAGCAGGCTGAAGCGCTCGGAGTCGAGCACCGCGCGCAGCGGCCCGCGCGGCACCTCGCGGTTGGCGACCAGCGTCGAGAGCCCCTGCGCGAAGGCATCCCAGTCGGCGTGCCGGTCCTCGCGCCGCTTGGCCAGCCCCTGGCGCACGAAGGCCTCGAGCGCCGGCGTCACGCCCTCGCGCAGGCCCGCAAGCGGCGGCGGCTCGGCGTGGCAGATCTGGTGCATCAGCGCCGCCTGCTGCTGGGCGTCGAATGGCGGGCGGCCGCCGATCAGGTGGTACAGCACCGCCGACAGCGCGTACAGGTCCGCACGGCAGTCCAGCGGGTCGCCCTCGAGCTGCTCGGGTGGCATGTAGGCCAGCGAGCCGACCCGGTGCACCTGGGTGCGGTCGGCGCCGATCGCGAACACGCTGCCGAAGTCGGTGATCTTGACGTCGACGACCTGGTCGGCGTCGAGCACGGCCAGGATGTTGGCCGGCTTGACGTCGCGGTGAATCAGCCCCTGCCGGTAGACGTAGCCCAGCGCCATGGCGCACTTGAAGCCGATCTCGACGATCTGGTCCAGCGGCAGCAGCGCGTCGGCGCGGCAGTAGCGCCGCAGCGTCGGCCCCGGGACATACTCCATCACCAGGTAGGCGCCGTCGGCGTCGTCGACGGCGTCCAGGATCTGCACCACGTTGGGATGCTGCAGCCGGCCGACCAGCGCCGCCTCGGCAGCGAAGAAGCGCTGCTGGAAGTGGTCGCCGTGGGTGTCGGCATCGGCGCCGCGGCGCACGCGCTTGATCGCGACGTCGAGGCCGCGGAACTCGTCGCGCGCGAGGAAGACCTCGCTCGTCGCGCCGGCGCCGAGCTGCGCGCGAACCCGGTACTTGCCGATCTGCGGCGGCAGCGCGGGGTGCAGGGTGGCAGCGGGAAGCGGGGCGTTCATCGGCAGCGTGCATCGTGCCCCGGCCGGTGCCGGCGCGGTCGCCCGAACAGGCGCCGGCGCCAGGGCCGTTTTCGGCGGCCGGCGGTCCGAGCGCGACAGGGGCGCCGGCGCGTTGCAGGCGGGCCGGCCCGTAGAATCGCGCGGATGATCCAAGCCAAGCAGGAGTTGCTGGCCGCGCTGCGATCGGCGCTCGGGACCTTGGCGCCGGACGCGTCGGTCGAGGCCGCCTTCGAGAGCCCCAAGCAGGCGGCGCACGGCGACCTGGCCATCACGTCGGCGATGCAGCTCGCGCGCGCGCTGAAGAGGAGCCCGCGCGAGATCGCCCAGCAGCTCGTCGACGCGCTCGGGCGCGAGCCCGCGGTGCAGCGCTGGGTTCGCGCGCTGGAGATCGCCGGCCCGGGCTTCGTCAACCTGCGGCTGGCCGATGCGGCCAAGCAGGCCGTGGTCGCCGAGGTGCTGGCCGCGGGCGAGGGCTTCGGCCGCCAGACTGGCCACGGCCGGCGCATGATGGTCGAGTTCGTCTCCGCCAACCCGACCGGACCCTTGCACGTCGGCCACGGGCGGCAGGCGGCGCTGGGCGACTCGATCTGCCGCCTGGCCGAGACCCAGGGCTGGGACGTGCACCGCGAGTTCTATTACAACGATGCCGGCGTGCAGATCGCCAACCTGGCGCTGTCGGTGCAGGCGCGGCTGCGCGACCTGAAGCCGGGCGACGATGGCTGGCCGGAGTCGGCGTACAACGGCGAGTACATCGCCGACATCGCCGCCAACTACGCCGCCGGCCGCACCGTGCATGCCGACGACCGTGCCTTCACCGCCAGCGGTGACGCCGACGACCTGGATGCGGTCCGGCAGTTCGCGGTCGCATACCTGCGCCACGAGCAGGACCTGGACCTGCGCGCCTTCGGCGTGCGCTTCGACCACTATTTCCTCGAGTCCGGCCTGTACCGCGACGGCAAGGTCGACGACGCGGTCGCGCGGCTGGTCGCGTCCGGCCGGACCTACGAGCACGACGGTGCGCTGTGGCTGCGGACGACCGACTGGGGCGACGACAAGGACCGCGTGATGCGCAAGTCGGCGCCCGACGGCGACACCGCCGCGGCCTACACCTACTTCGTCCCCGACGTCGCCTACCACATCGACAAGTGGCAGCGCGGGTTCGCCAAGGTCGTCAACGTCCAGGGCAGCGACCACCACGGCACGATCGCGCGCGTGCGAGCCGGGCTCCAGGCCGCAGGCGTCGGCATCCCCGCCGGCTGGCCCGACTACGTGCTGCACAAGATGGTCACCGTCACGCGCGGCGGGCAGGAGGTCAAGATCTCCAAGCGTGCCGGCGGCTACGTGACCCTGCGCGACCTGGTCGAGTGGGTCGGCCGCGACGCGGTGCGCTTCTTCCTGGTCAGTCGCAAGGCGGACGCCGAGTTCGTGTTCGACGTCGACCTGGCGCTGCGCGCGAGCGACGACAACCCGGTCTTCTACGTCCAGTACGCGCACGCCCGGATCTGCTCGGTGATCCAGCAGTGGGCGGCGCGCGGCGGCGGCGATCCGCTCGCACTGCTCGCCGGCGAACTGCACGCCGATCTCGCGCGGCTGACCGCGCCGGCCGAGCTGGTGCTGATGGGCCGGATCGCCGAATTCCCGGGCATGCTCGAGCGCGCTGCCGCCGACCACGCGCCGCACGACGTCGCGTTCTACCTGCGCGACCTGGCCGCCGCGCTGCACGGCTACTACGCCGCCGAGCGCTTCCTGGTCGACGATGCGGCGCTGGCGCTCGCACGCGTCTCGCTGCTCGCGGCGACGCGCCGCGTGCTCGCCTGCGGGCTGGCGGTGCTCGGCGTCGGCGCGCCCGAGTCGATGACGCGCGAAGTCGAGCCGGTGGAGGCGGGGGCATGAACGCGCCCGGTCCATCGAGCGGCGGCCAACGCCGTGCGAAACATGATGCCGCCCCCGTGAGCACGACACGCAAGAACGTGGCCGCGACGCGTCGCGGCCGTACGCAGGCGGGCAGCTTCGCCGTCGGGTTGCTGGTCGGGCTGCTCGCCGGGCTGGCGCTTGCGCTGGGGGTGGCCCTCTACATCGCCAAGGTTCCGGTGCCCTTCGTCGAGAAGGTGCCGTCGCGCACGCCCGAGCACGACCGCGCCGAGGCCGAGCGCAACAAGGACTGGAACCCCAACGCGCCGCTGGCGCCCGCCGCCGGACCGACTGCCGCCGGCGGCGCGGCGCCGCCACCCGGGATCGCGCCGGCCGGCACGCCGCGCGACCCGGCCGCGATCCTGTCCGGCGCGCCGGTCGACGCCGGCGTGTCCACCGCGCCGGCGGCCGATCCGTTCGTCTATTTCGTGCAGGTGGGGGCCTACACGCGATCGGGCGACGCCGAGTCGCAGCGCGCGGCGCTAGCGATGCAGGGACTGACCGCACGCATCAGCGGCAGCGAGCAGGCCGGACGCACCGTCTACCGGGTGCGGCTGGGCCCGTTCGAGCGCCAGGCCGAGGCAGGTGCCGTGCAGTCGCAGCTGCAGGGTCTGGGCTTCGACGGCCGTCTCGTCCGCGTGTACCGTTGACCGCCCGCCCCCGGTGGCCACGCCGACGCGGGCACCGGGTTCTCAACGCCTTACGGACCAGGAGTTTGGCTATGCAACGTCGTCGATTCAACGCCCGCCTCGCCGCCGCCGGTGCCGCGGCCCTCGCGCCGCTGGCAGTCGGACGGGCGCAGGCGCAATCGGGGCCCGTCGAGGGTCGTCACTACATCCGGCTCGCCACGCCGGCGCCGGTCAGCCTGCCGGGGCCCGACAAGAAGGTCGAGGTGCTCGAATTCTTCTGGTACGAGTGCCCGCATTGCAACAGCTTCGAGCCGCTGGCGGACGCATGGTCGAAGCGGCTGTCGTCCGACGTCGTCTACCGCAAGGTGCCCGTGGGCTTCAGCGCGCGCCACCAGGTCGCGCAAAAGGCCTTCTACGCGCTGGAGGAGATGGGCCAGCTCGACGCGATGCACAAGCGCGTCTTCGCTGCCATCCACGTGCAGCGGCAGCGGCTGATGACGGAGAAGGCCTACGTCGACTTCGTCGCCGCGCAGGGGCTGGACGCGGCGCGCTTCGAGTCGCTGTTGAAGTCGTTCTCGGTCGCGACCAAGGCCAATCGCGCGCGCCAGCTCAGCGAGGCCTACCGCATCGACGGCACCCCCGCGCTGGGCGTCGGTGGGCGCTATTACACCTCGGGGACGCTGGCCGGTGGCCTGCAGGCGATGCTGGCGGTGGCCGACCACCTCATCATGCTGACGCGCCGCGGCGCCTGATCGCCGCCCGCGCCGCAGCCCGCCTCGGCCCAGGGCCGAGGCGGGGTCGACGTTCGTGGCGTGGGTCACGCGCGCCGGTTGTGCGCGCAGCCGGCGGCGCCCCAAAATCCACGCACGGGCTCGCACGTGCGGACCGCTTGCCATTACAATGCAAGCAAATTCCGTGCCGCATGCCATGTGCCCTAGCCTGGACTCCCGTCCGACCGCTGTCGCCGATCCGGCGCGCAAGTTTCCTGGCATGGGCCTGCGCGGCGCACGATCCGCAGCCCGCGGTGGTGTCGGGGCCATGGTCCTCGCGATCGTCGCGCTGCTCGGGGTGACGTCGCCCGCGGTGGCCGAGCGTGGCGACCGCTACCAGCCCATCGTCATCGAGGCCGACCGCCCGGGGTCGCTGGACCTGCAGCGGCAGGTCGTGACCTTCAACGGCAACGTGCGCATCGTCCAGGGCACGATGGTGATCCGGGCCGACCGCATCGAGGTGCGCGAGGTCGACGGCGGGCATCGCATCGCGGTGGCGACCGGCGCCCCGGGCAGGCCCGCGAGCTACCGGCAGAAGCGCGACGGCGTCGACGAGCATGTCGAGGCCGAGGCCGACCGCATCGAGTACGACAGCCGCGCCGGCGCGCTGGTCTTCACCGGCAACGCGGCGGTGCGCCGGCTGCGCGCGGGCGCGGTCGCCGACGAGATCACCGGCGGCGTGATCCGCTGGGACGACGCGGCCTCGCTGTTCAGCGTCGAGGGCAGCGCACCGGGCGGTGAAGGGGGTCGCGTGCGCGCGGTGCTGACGCCGCCACCCCCGGCCGAACCGGCGTCGACGGTCGGACCGGCGTCGCCACCGGCCGAACCGGCGTCGACGCGATGAGCGACGCGGTCGCCGCCAGGCCGACGAGCCGGCTCGAGGTCAGCGGGCTGTGCAAGAGCTACGGCCCGCGCCGCGTCGTCAAGGATGTCGCGATGACGGTCGGCGCCGGCGAGGTCGTCGGCCTGCTCGGCCCGAACGGCGCCGGCAAGACGACCACCTTCTACATGATCGTCGGCCTGTTGCGCGCCGACGGCGGCGTCATCCGCATCGACGGCCGCGATGTCCACGGGCTGCCGATCCACCGCCGCGCCCAGCTGGGCCTGTCGTACCTGCCGCAGGAGGCGTCGATCTTCCGCAAGCTCAGCGTCGAGGACAACGTGCGTGCGGTGCTCGAGCTGCAGCGCGGCACCGACGGGCGTCCGTGGCCGGCCGCGCAGATCGCGCGCCGGCTCGACGACCTGCTCGACGAGCTCGGCGTCGCCAAGCTTCGCCATACGCCGGCCCCGGCGCTGTCCGGCGGCGAGCGCCGGCGCGTCGAGATCGCGCGCGCGCTGGCGACCGACCCGCGCTTCATCCTGCTCGACGAGCCCTTCGCCGGCGTCGACCCGATCGCGGTGATGGAGATCCAGCGCATCATCGCCTACCTGCGCGCGCGCGGCATCGGCGTGCTGATCACCGACCACAACGTGCGCGAGACGCTGGGCATCTGCGACCGCGCCTACATCATCAGCGAGGGCAGCGTGCTGGCCGAGGGCACGCCGTCCGACATCGTCGACAACCCCCAGGTGCGCAAGGTCTACCTGGGCGAGCACTTCCGGATGTAGCGGCGCGCCGCTGCCAGCCGCACGCACGCGAGCCATGCGATGAAGCCGACCCTGCAGGTCCGCCTGTCGCAGCACCTGGCGCTGACGCCGCAGCTGCAGCAGTCGATCCGGCTGCTGCAGCTGTCGACGCTGGAGCTGCACCAGGAGGTCGAGCAGATGCTCGAGGCCAACCCCTTCCTGGATGCCGACGACGAGGGGCCGACCGCGTACGACCTGCCGGCCGAGCGGACGAGCGCCGGCGAACGCGAGGCCGCCGCCGTCGAGCCCGGCGCCGAGACCGGCGACGTCGGCGCCGGGGCCGACGCGCTGGCCGAGCTCGGCGCCGGCGAGTTCGGCACCACCGAGCGCGAGGACTGGGAGAACGGCACCGAGCGCGACGACTTCGACGGCATCGCCGAGACGCCGTCGGCCGCCTCCGGACAGGGCGAGGACGACGACGTCGGCGGCCGCGAGCATGGCGGCGCCGACACGACGCTGGCCGAGCACCTGCGCCGGCAGGCGCTGGGCATGCGGCTGCCGCCCGAGGACGCCGCGGCGCTGGCGGTGCTGATCGACTCGCTCGACGCCGACGGCTACCTCGCCGACCCGCTGGAGGAGATCGCCCAGCGGCTGGCCGCGCAGCTCGGCATCGAGCCGGAGGACGCCGATGCACGCGAGGACCTGGCAGCGCGGCTGCGTTGTGCCTTGCACTGGCTGCAGCACCTGGACCCGCCGGGTGTCGGCGCGCGCACGCTCGCCGAATGCCTCGAGCTGCAGCTTCGCCAGCACGCCGACGCCCCCGCACGCGAGGTCGCGATCGCGATCGTGCGCGAGCACCTCGAGGCGCTGGCGCGGCGCGACATGAAGCGGCTCGTCGCCGTCACCGGCGCCGACGAAGACCAGATCCGCGACGCACAGGCGCTGATCCGCGGCTGCGAGCCCAAGCCCGGGCGCCCGTTCGCCGACGCCGAGGCGAATATCGTCGTGCCCGACGTCGTCGTCCAGCGCAGCGGGCGCGGCTTCAAAGTCGTGCTCAACCCCGACGTGATGCCGCGGCTGCGCATCAACGAGTTCTACGCGCAGGCGATGCGCGGGCGGCGCGGCAGCGGGCTGGCGGGGCGGCTGCAGGAGGCGCGCTGGTTCGTCAAGAATATCCAGCAACGCTTCGACACCATCCTGCGCGTCTCGCAGGCGATCGTCGAGCGCCAGAAGGCCTTCTTCAGCCACGGCGCGATCGCGATGAAGCCGCTCGTGCTGCGCGAGATCGCCGACGAGCTCGGCCTGCACGAGTCGACGATCTCGCGTGTGACGACCGCCAAGTACATGGCCACGCCGCAGGGCACCTTCGAGCTCAAGTATTTCTTCGGCTCGTCGCTGGCGACCGAGGCCGGGGGCAACGCCAGCAGCACCGCGGTGCGCGCGCTGATCCAGCAGCTCGTCGACGCCGAGGATCCGGCGCGGCCGCTGTCGGACAGCCAGCTCAGCCAGATGCTGGAGGAGCAGGGCATCCAGGTCGCGCGCCGCACCGTGGCCAAGTACCGCGAGGCGCTGAAGATCGCGCCGGCGGCGCTGCGCAAGACCTTGTGAACGCCGCCACGCTGTTCCTGCCCTGCGCGGCCGGCGTCGAGCCGCTGCTGGCCGACGAGGTCGCGCGCATCGCCGGCCGTGCGGCCGACATCGGTCGCGGCGGCGTGTGGGTCGACGGCGACGCGCGGCTCGCGATGCGGCTCAACCTCGAGTCGCGGCTGGCGCAGCGTGTGCTGTGGCCGCTGGCCGACGGGGCCTACCGCGACGAGCACGACCTGTACCGGCTCGCGCGCACGGTCGACTGGACGGCCTGGATCGCGCCCGACCAGACGCTGCGCGTGGACGTCAGTGCCCAGCGCTCGCCGCTGACGAGCCTGAACTTCGCCGCGCTGCGCGTCAAGGATGCGGTGTGCGACGCGCTGCGCGAGGCGACCGGCGCGCGCCCGAGCGTCGATACGCGCCGGCCCGACCTGCCGATCGCGCTGTTCGTCGGCCCCGGGCACGCGACGCTGTATGCCGATACGTCGGGCGAGCCGCTCTTCAAGCGTGGCTGGCGCACGCAGCAGGGCGAGGCGCCGCTGAAGGAGACGCTGGCCGCCGCGATGCTCGCCGCCGCCGGCTGGCAGGGGCGGCCGCAGGACGGCCCGCTGCTCGACCCCTGCTGCGGCGCCGGCACGATCGCGATCGAGGCCGCGCAGATCGCCTGCTCGATCGCCCCCGGCGCGCAGCGTGGCTTCGCGTTCGAGCGCTTGCGCCCCTTCGCCTCGCAGCTGCCGGCATGGCGCGAGATGAAGCGCGCGGCGGCCGCGCGCGTTCGGGCCAGCCCGGTACCGATCTTCGCCGGCGACGTCAGCTTCCGCATGACCGACTTCGCGCAGCGCAATGCCGACCGCGCCGGTGTCGCGGCGGCGATCGAGTTCCGCACCGTCGATGCGCTGCAGCGTGCGGCGCCTGCGCCGCGCGGCACGATCGTGCTGAATCCGCCGTACGGCGAACGCATCGCGCCCAAGGGACGCGGCCAGCGCGCCCGTTTCGGTGATGTGGGGGGCGACGCGGCGGGCGAGGAGAACGCGCCGACGGGTCGCGCGATGGCGCGCGAGGACTTCGAGGGCGGGGCCGCCGCGGCCGACTTCTTCGCCGCACTGGCCGCGCACTGGAAGCACCATTACGCCGGCTGGACCGCGTGGCTGCTCAGCCCCGAGATGAAGCTGCCTTCGCTGATGCACCTGCAGGCCAGCCGCCGGGTGCCGATGTGGAACGGGCCGATCGAGTGCCGGCTGTTCCGCTTCGAGCTGACCGCCGGCACGCACCGGCGCGATCGCGCCGCTTGACGCCGACGCGCTCGCGCCGTTCGAGGCCCGCGCGATCGCGCGACTCGGAACGAGCGCGACCATGACGCCTGAAGTCGGGCGCGCGGCGGCGCGTCAGGCCGCGCCCAACCCCAGCACGTCGGCCATCCCGTAGAGGCCGGGCCGCTTGTCGGCCAGCCAGTGCGCGGCGCGCAGGCTGCCCTGCGCGTAACCCTCGCGGCTCGCGCTGCGATGCGTGATCTCGATGCGCTCGCCGGTGCCGGCGAACAGCACCGTGTGGTCGCCGACGATGTCGCCGCCGCGTATCGTCGCGAAGCCGATCGACGAGGCCTCGCGCGGCCCGGTGTGGCCTTCGCGGGCGTAGACCGCGCAGTCCTTCAGCTCGCGCCCGAGCGCGCGCGCGACGACCTCGCCCATCGCCAGCGCGGTGCCGCTGGGGGCGTCGACCTTGTGCCGGTGGTGCGCCTCGACGACCTCGATGTCGTAGCCGTCGCCGAGCGCACGCGCGGCCTTGTCCAGCAGCATCAGCACGACGTTGACGCCGACGCTCATGTTGGGCGCGAAGACGATCGGGATCGCGCGCGCGGCGTCGGCGATCGCCGCCTTGCCGGCGTCGTCGAATCCGGTCGTGCCGACGACCGCGCGCACGCCGAGCTCGCGGCAGGCCGCGAGGTGCGCCAGCGTGCCCTCGGGGCGGGTGAAGTCGATCAGCACGTCGGCGCCCGCGAGCGCCTCGCGCGGCGCGTCGCTGACGGCGATGCCGCACGCGCGGCCGAGGAAGGCCGCGGCATCCTGGCCGATCGCCGCGCTGCCCGGGGCGTCGAGCGCGCCGACGAGCCGGTCGCCCGCGCTGCCGAGCACGGCCTCGATCAGCATGCGGCCCATGCGGCCGCCGGCGCCCGCGATGCAGAACCTCATCGACCGACGCTCAGGAGCCTTCGAGCGGCGGGTAGGGGCGCGCCGGCCCGAGCGGCTCGATCGCGGCACCCGGTGCCACTGCCGGCGGGCGCGGCAGCGCGGCGCGCTCCTCGGGGGTCAGCTCGAGCCTCTTGGGCGCGAAGTCGCGGTGACGGCTGATCGAGGCGACGAATTCGTGCTCGCTGGGCAGTTCCCCGGCGTCGATCCTGGCCAGCCGCTCGCCGTCGAAGTGCAGGACGACGCTGCGCCGTTGCGGCTGCGCACCCTGGCGGCGGATCGTGAAGACGTAGTCCCACCGGTCCGTATGGAAGGCGTCGGCCAGCATCGGCGTGCCGAGCAGCTCGCGCGCCTGGCGCCGCGTCATGCCGGTCGTGAGCCGCTCGATCTGCTCGCGCGTGACGACGTTGCCCTGCACGATCTCGAACCGGTACGGCGTGATGACGCCGAACAGCGAGTCGGCCTCGGGCGGCGCGCCGGCGCAGCCGGCGAGCGCCGCCAGCGCGACGGCGGCGCTCGCGGTCGGGAAGGCTCGCGGAAGAGGTCGCATGGGGGAATCGGGCGACGCGACGGCGCGCCGCTGCATGCTGGCTATGATCGGGTCATTCTAGCGGGCAGCCCTGCCCGCGGCCCGCGCCCGAGACACCGCCATGACCCGCGTCGAAGAGCTCAAGAGCAGCGGCCTGAAGGCCACCTTGCCGCGCCTGAAGATCCTGGAGGTCTTCCAGCACGCCGAGCGCCGCCACATGACGGCCGAGGACGTGTTCAAGGCCTTGCTGGCCGACGGCTCCGACATCGGGCTGGCGACGGTCTACCGCGTGCTGATGCAGTTCGAGCAGGCCGGGCTGCTGGTGCGCAGCAACTTCGAATCCGGCAAGGCGGTCTACGAGCTCAACGAGGGCCAGCACCACGACCACCTCGTGTGCCTGGACTGCGGCCACGTCGAGGAATTCCACGACCCCCAGATCGAGTCCCGCCAGCGCGCGATCGCGACCGAGCGCGGCTTCACGCTGCAGGAGCACTCGCTGGCGCTGTACGCGCGCTGCACCAAGAATCCCTGCCGCTTCCGCGGCAGCGGGGGGCGGTAGGGAGGCCTGTGCGCGCGGCGGCCGCCGTCAGGACGACGCGCCGCGCTCCATCGCCTGCTGGTGGCGGGCGACGAACTCCTGGTAGGTGTCGATCCCGCGCAGCTGCAGCACCGTGTTGCGCACCGCGGCCTCGACCAGGACCGCGAGGTTGCGCCCGGCGTCGACCGCGATCACGACCTTGCGCACCGGGATGCCGAGCACCTCGTCGTACAGCGGCTCGTAGGGCAGGCGCTCGAACTCGCGCTCCATCGTCGACTGCCGCACCAGGTGCACGATCAGCTTCAGCCGCATCTTGCGCCGCACCGCGGTCTCGCCGAAGATCGCCTTGATGTCGAGCAGCCCGATGCCGCGCACCTCGAGCAGGTTGGCCAGCAGTTCCGGGCAGCGGCCCTCCAGCGCGGTCTCGCTGATGCGGTAGATGTCGACCGCGTCGTCGGCCACCAGGCCGTGGCCGCGCGAGATCAGCTCCAGCCCGAGCTCGCTCTTGCCGAGCCCCGATTCGCCGGTCAGCAGCACCCCGAGGCCGAGGATGTCCATGAAGACGCCGTGGCGCGTCGTGCGCTCGGCGAACAGTTGCGCGAGGTAGCCGCGCACGACGTCGATCACGTGGCCGGCGGACTCGGCGGTGACGAACAGCGGCAGCTCGGCGCGGTCGCAGATCGCGACCAGGCGCTCGGGCGGGGTCTCGCCGTCGGCGACGATCAGCACCGGCGGCTCGAGCGCGACGATGCGGGAGATGCGCCGCTCCTGGTCCTCGGTCGAGGCGGAGGCCAGGTAGGCGGTCTCCCGCCAGCCGACGATCTGCACCCGGTAGGGGTGGATGTAGTTGAGGTAGCCGACGAGGTCGGCCGCCGACCTCGCCTCCCGCACGGCGGCTTCGTCGAACGGCCGGTTGGGCTGCGCGTGACCCGCGACCCACTGCCAGCGCAGCGACTCGCGGTGTTCCGAAAAGAGCGCCTCGGCGCTCATCGAGGTCGGCTTCATCGTCGGGCCCCGGCCGTGGTCATGCTGCCGGGCCGGGCACGGGCCGAGGCCGGGCAGCGCATCGTGGCGACGCCGGCCCGACGGTGCATCAGGCCACCGACTTCAGCGGCTCCCAGTCGGAGATCAGCTTGTGCACCCCGGCCGCGCTGGCCTCGGTCTTGAGGCGCTCGCGCAGCACGCGGTCGGACAGCATCTCGGCGATCTCGGACAGGATCTCGAGGTGGCGCTGGGTCGCCGCCTCGGGCACGAGCAGGAAGATCAGCATCGCCACCGGCTCGTCGTCCGGAGCGTCGAAGGGGATGGGCTGCTGCAGCCTGAGCACGGCGGCGAGCGGATTCTTCAGCCCCTTGATGCGGCCGTGCGGGATCGCCACGCCGTGGCCCAGGCCGGTCGAGCCCAGCCGCTCGCGCGCGAACAGGTTGTCGGTCACCAGCGCGCGGGCGATCTGGTGCTCGTTCTCGAACAGCAGGCCGGCGCGCTCGAAGACACGCTTCTTGCTGGTGGCCTCGACGTCGACGACGACGTTGGCCTGCGGCAGGATGGCGGCGAGACGGTTCATCGCAGGGGGGGCGTGCCGGATGCCCCGGGACACGGGCCCCGATCGCTGCCGGTTCGGGTGACGGGACCCGCCGCGATGCGCACGCGCTGGGTGCTTCGGGTTGCCTTCATGGAGGAGTCGGCCTCGCCGCTGACGCGCCAGACTGTCGAGAACGACGGCCGCGCTCGCGCATCGGGTTGCAGGGACGGAAATTATAGGAATGCGACGCGCCGGGAGGACGGATCATCCCACCCGGACGGAGGGGGCGGCGCATGTTGCGGCGCACAAACCACAATCGATCTCGCAATATGGGAAAACGGCCCGGAAGGGCCGTCGATCCCGGTCCACCTCGACGCCCGGGGTCGGGCCGTCGGCCCGGCCCCGATGCGCGGCGGCGGGCGGGCGCGATCAGGGCAGCTCGGCGTCCAGGCTGCGCTTGACCGCGGCGTGGTGGTGGTTCTGGACCCGGTCCTTGTGGCGCATGACCTGGCGGTCGAGCTTGTCCATCAGCTGGTCGATCGCGGCGTACATGTCCTCGTGCGCCTGCTCGACGTAGATATCCCTGCCCTTGACGTGCAATGTCACTTCGGCCTTGTGTCGTCGCTCCTTTTCCTTGAGTTTTTCCACGGTCAGCAGCACGTTGACGTCGACCACCTGATCGAAATGCCGCGTGATCCGGTCCAGCTTGGTGAGTACGTACTCTCGCAGGGCCGGCGTCACGTCGAGATGGTGTCCGCTGATCGTCAGATTCATCCGGGCTTCCTTTCGCTTGGTCTGGATCGATCGCCGGGCCGCGCGCACGCTTGCCGGCGCAACCAGTGTGCGCCGCCCGGCGCGGCGTGACAAGGGCATGACCGGGCATGACCATGGAGGCGTGTGTGAAGGCCGGCACGCTGCGAGGCGCCGGCGTGGCGGGCGCGGCGACGGCGATCACCGCGGCCGAGGCGGCCGCCGTGAGCCCGCCGGCTAGACTCGCGCCCGCACTCCCGCCCCGCCCCGCCCGGCACGCGCCGCCGGCCTCGATCCGGCCGCGCGGCGCGACCCGACGATGTTCAAGCAGCTCACCGCCTACCGACTCGACCCTGGCGTCGTGCCCGATGCCGACGCCTTCGACGCCGCGCTCGACCGCGCGCGCTTCGCGCCCTGCGCGCCGACGCAGCCGCTGGCGGTGGGCTGGGTCGCCCCGCGCGGCGAGGCGCACGCCCCGCTGGCCGAGCGCATCGCCGGGATGTGGGTCGCCGCCCTGGGCTTCGAGCAGCGGCTGCTGCCGCCGTCGGTCGTGCGCGAGCAGGTGCAGGCGCGCGCGGCGCGCATCGAGCAGGAGACGGGCATGCGCCCCGGCAAGCGTGCGCTGCGCGAGCTGCGCGACGAGCTGACGCTGGAGCTGCTGCCGCGTGCCTTCACGCGGCGCGCGACGGTGCAGGTCTGGATCGATCCGGCGCAGGGCTGGCTGTGGCTGGACGCCGGCGGCGCGGCCCGGCTGGATGCCACGCTCAGCGCCGTCGTGCAGGCACTGCCCGTGCTGGCGCCGCGTGCGCTGTCGACCGCCGGGTCGCCGGCGGCCGTGATGCGCGACTGGCTGGCCCGCGGCGAGCCGCCGGCCGGCTTCGGCGTCGACCAGGACTGCACGCTGCAGGCCGCCGATGGCCGTCGCGCCGCGGTCCGCTACGCGCGCCACGCGCTGGACCCGCAGGACCTTCAGCGCCACCTCGATGCCGGGCTGATGCCGACCCGGCTGGCGCTGACCTGGCGCAGCCGCGTCAGTTTCGAGCTGACCGACTCGCTTCAGCTCAGGAAGCTGGCGCTGCTGGACGTCGTGCTGGACGGCGGCGGCGAAGGGGCAGACGCCGGGTTCGACGCCGACGTCGCGCTGCGCGCCGGCGAGCTGCGCGCGCTGCTGCCCGAGCTGCTCGACGCGCTGGGCGGGGAGCTGGAAGCCGGCGCACCCTGAGCGCGCGGCGGGCCGCGCCGGCGCGCCGCCGGGTTCAGCGCAGCGGCCCCCAAAGCGGCAGCGCCGCGACGCGCGACTCGATCTCGGCCATCATGCGCACGTAGGCCGGTGCGCCGATGCCGCCGAAGCGCTCGACGAAGACCGCCTCCGGAAGAAACCCGGGCAGGTCGGCGACGGACGGCGCGATATCGGCGTCACCCACCCCGGCAGCCAGGCGCGACTGCAGCGCGTGCGGCGCCGAGACCGCGTGCTCGCCGAGCCGGGTGCCGGCACGGTTCATCGCCATGTCGTCGAAGCTGAACCCGCTGCCGTCTCGGGCATCGCCGACCTCCTTGGCCAGCCCCAGCACGTCCGCCAGCGACCCTCCGGCGCCGGCGGCGATCGCCGCCGAGACCAGATAGTGCTGGGCATGGTCGATGCGGTCGCGCAGCACGACCGGGCGCCACGGCAGCCGCGGCCAGCTGCGCGCCTGCGGCAGTGCGCGCACCAGCGGGCGGCCGGTTGCGTAAAGGGCCAGCGTCAGCAGCGCGGCGCGGTTCTCGGCCAGCGCGTCGCCGCCGTCGGCGCTGCGCGCGGTCGCGAGCGCGAACATCGGCTGCAGCAGCGCCGCCACGCTGGCCGCGCGCGGCGTCGCGCGCAGGGCCTGCGCCAGCCGCGCGTGGTAGGCCTGCAGCCGTTGCTGCTGCTCGGGCGGCATCAGGCGCGCGAACAGGCGCTGCGGCACGTCGGCACGCCACTCGTAGACCAGCTGCGCGCGCTCGGGCGTCAGGCGCACGCCGCGCGCCAGGCTGCGCAGCGGCGGGGTGTCGCCGCCGCCGGGGTCGACCACGCGCGCCAGCAGTTCGACCAGCGGACGGGCGGCCCAGCTGGGCAGGACCAGGCGACCGACCGCCAGCGACTCGATGTCGGGCAACGTCGCGCCGTCGGCGAAGGCGACGTGCAGGTTGGCCCAGCCGCCGCCCGGCAGCCCGCGCAGCGGCAGACTGGCGTCGACCGTCAGCCGCCCGTCGCCGAGCCGGGCCTGGGCAGCGCCGCCCAGCGCGGCCGCGGCATGGCCGACGAGCAGCTCGAGCTCGGCCGGCGATGCGTGCACGACGTACAGCTGCCCGGGCCGCGCGCGCCGCGGGTCGTTGCGGCGCGCCAGCTCGCGCAGCTGCAGCAGGGGCTGCGCGCGCGATACCGGCACGCCGCGGATGCGCGGCGCCGACTCCCAGGCCAGCGCCAGCGCGACCGCGGCCAGCCCGAGCGCGAGCACGGCCGCCGCGGCCAGCAGCCCCAGGAGACGGCGCACGACCCGCATGCCGCCAGTCTGCCAGCATCGGGCGCGGCGCGGCGCGGCCGGCGGGAGGTCGGGGTGGATAATCCGCCGCGCTGTTCGCGCCCGGCCGCCGGCCGGCGAACCACGCGGCCTCCCGCACCATGCTCAATGTCTTCACGCTGACCAACGGCCGGTTGATGCAGCACGAGATCGACGGCCCCGCCGCCCTGGCCGGGCTGCGCGCGATCTGGGTCGACATGGAAGCGCCGTCGCCCGAGGAGAAGGGCTGGGTGCTGGCACGCTTCGGCATCACGATCCCCGATGACGTCACCGACGAGGACATCGAGGAGTCGGCGCGCTTCTACGAGGAGGACAACGGCGAGCTGCACATCCGCTCGGACTTCCTCGTCGAGGGCGACCCCGAGCCCGACGGCGACCCGACGCACAACGTGCGCGTGGCCTTCATCCTGCACGACAACGTGCTGTTCTCGATCCACGACGAGGACCTGCCGGTCTTCCGGCTGCTGCGTCTGCGCGCGCGCCGCACGCCTGCCTTCATCGAGGAGGCGAAGGACGTGCTGCTCAAGCTGTTCGACACCGACGCCGAGTACTCGGCCGATTCGCTGGAAGGCATCTACGACCGGCTCGAGCGGGTCAGCGCGGCGGTGCTGCGCGAACAGGTGACCGACCGCATCGCCGCCGACGCGCTGGCGGCGATCGCGCGCGAGGAGGACCTCAACGGGCGCATCCGGCGCAACATGATGGACACGCGGCGTGCCGTCGGCTTCATGATGCGCAGCCGGCTGCTGGGGGCCGAGCAGTTCGAGGACGCGCGCCAGATCATGCGCGACATCGATTCGCTCGACTCGCACACCGCATTCCTGTTCGACAAGATCAACTTCCTGATGGACGCCACGGTCGGCTTCATCAACATCAACCAGAACAAGATCATCAAGATCTTCTCGGTCGCCAGCGTCGCGCTGCTGCCGCCGACGCTCATTGCCAGCATCTACGGCATGAATTTCGCCTACATGCCCGAATTGCAGTGGCGCTACGGGTATTACTTTTCGCTCGCACTGATGGTCACCGCGGTGGCCGCGCCGTTCCTGTTCTTCTGGCGCAAGGGATGGCTGCGATGACCGCCGGTGCGCAAGGAGCTGGCACGACGATGATCAAGACAGCGCTCGGCGCGACGACGATGGCCCTGGTCCTGGCCGGCCATGGCGCGTTCGCGGCGCCGAAGGGCTCGAAGGCGGCGCAGGCGGCGCGCCAGGCGCAGCAGGCGCGCTTCCAGACCACCCCCGCACCGCAGGCGGTGGTGGCGGCGCCGTCGGCGGCCGAGACGCCGCAGGACTACAAGCAAGACGCCGCGCGCCATCTCTACGCCGCCTACGCGCCGCTGGTTCGCAAGGGCAAGCTCGAGCCGCTGCTGTACGGCGTGGCGATCGTCGAGACCGAGCTCGACGTGGACGGCAAGGTGCTGGGGGTGCAGATCCTGCGCCCGCCGGCCGCCCCCGAGGTCGGGCCGTGGATCGTGCGCATGATCCAGGCCGCCAGCCCGCTGCCGGCCCCGGCGCGCATGGGCCCGGGGCGCTTCACCGAGATCTGGCTCGTCGAGCGTGCCGGGACCTTCCAGCTCGATACGCTCAGCGAGGGCCAGAACTGACGCCTTCGCCCGCCGTTCAGCCCGCGGCGCGCGCACGCAACCAGCGCATCAGCGCGCCGATCACCGGCAGCTTGGCGTACAGCTCCTCGGCCGCGTCCCAGTAGTCGCGGTGCTCGGCGATGCGGCCGTCGGGCGCGAAACGCAGGTGCGAGCCGCCGTGGATGCACTGCTCGCCGCGCCGCCAGCGCTTCATGCGGAAGACGAAGTCCCAGGTCAGAAAGGCCTGGTCGCCGTCGACGACGATGTCGCGGATCAGGAATCGCGGGTCGTCGAGGGTGTCGAACATGTGGCCGAACAGGCCCCGGATCGCCGCCACCCCGCGCAGCTCGTTGAACGGGTCGCGAAAGCGCGCGTCGGGCGTGTACAGCGCGTCGAGCTGCGCCAGCGCCGCCGGTTCCAGCGTCTCGAAGGCCTCGACGACGCGCCGGGCGCGCGGGTCGGGGTGGCGCGCAGCGCGGTCCATGGGGCTGTCGATTCGCGATGCCGGCCGGCGCGGGCGCGGCAGCCCTCAGGCCCCGGTCGACCGCCGCACGGCGGCGAAGTACGGCCCGTAGGCCAGCAGCCGCAGCGCCTTCAGCCACAGCGTGAAGCGCTTCGGGAAGTGGATCTCGAACGCACCGCGCTGCCAGCCGCGAACGATCGCGTCGGCCGCCTCCTCGGGGCTCATCAGCGCCGGCATGCGGAAGGCATTGTCCGCGGTCAGCGGCGTCTCGACGAAGCCGGGGTTGACGACCGAGACGCCGATGCCGCGCGGCTGCAGGTCCAGGTACAGCGTCTCGGCGAGGTTGATCAGCGCCGCCTTGGTCGGCCCGTAGGCCAGCGCCTGCGGCAGCCCGCGGTAGCCGGCCACGCTGCCGACCAGGCTCAGGTGGCCGTGGCCCTGGCGCAGCAGCACCGGCAGCACGGCGTCGAGCAGCACCAGCGCGCCGACATAGTTGACCTGCTGGTGCTGCAGCGCGACGTCGAGGTCGAACGCGGTCGCGCGCAGCGCGCGGTAGGTGCCGGCGCAGTAGACCGCGAGGTCGATGCGGCCATGCTCGGCGACGATGCGCGCCGCGGCGTCGCGCACGGCGTCGCGGTCGGTGGCGTCGAGCGCGATCGCCTGCGCGCCGGCGTGGCGGGCGACGAAGGCGTCGAGCTTGCCGGCGCTGCGCGCCGAGACGATCACGGTCGCGCCCAGCGCGTGCAGCCGCGCCGCGGTCGCGCGGCCGATGCCGGTCGACGCGCCGACCAGCCACACGACCTGGCCGCGCCAAGAAGTGATGCGGGGGTTCAAGGCCATCTCCATGGTGCTTCTCTACCGGGCAGTCGCGCGGGCGGCCGCGCACGGAATCCGGCGGCAGCGCGCGGCGCTGCAGGGGCTGCGGGTGCGCGGGGTGCTCATGGCTTGCGGAAGACCAGCGTGACCTCGCCGAGCCGGAGGCCGAACTTGCTCATCACCGCGCGGTTGAGCATCACCTTGTCGTCGACGAGGAACATCCAGTCGTCGAACTGCACGTTCCAGACGCGGCCGTCGACCGGCAGCGCCAGCGTGTAGCGCCAGTTCAGCGCGTTGCCGGCGGCTTTGCCGTCGGCGACGCCGACGACGTCGTCGGCGCGTCCCTGCCAGCGCCCGTCGCCGAGGTCGGTCAGGCGCCAGACGCGGCGCTCGGTGGCGCCGTCGCTGTAGCGGAAGCGCTCGTCGAGCACACCCTCGTTGCCGCTCCAGCGCCCTTCCATCTCGACCACGAAGCGGCGCACGACCTTGCCCGAGCGGTCGCTGAAGATGCCGTGCGCGGTCAGCGGGCCGTCGAAGTAGGTTCTCAGGTCCAGCCGCGGCGTCTCGGCGGCGTAGTCGGCGGGCTGCGGCGTGGCGCAGCCGGCCAGCAGCAGCGCGCCGGCCAGGACGGCGGCACCGAAGGCGCGGCGGTTCGTGGTCGATCGGTCGGTCATCGGGTGGGCTCCGCGGCGGCGCCGGATCCGGCGTCGGTGATCTCGAACAGGGCAGGGGGCTGCGCTGGCCGCTCGGCGTCGGGCTGGCGGGCGATCGCGTCCGCGCGCGCCTCGTCGTCCTCGGCGCGGCCGTCGGCGTGCGCGATCCAGCGCCGCCACAGCAGCGCCGCCGCGGCCAGCTTGAGCGCGCAGGGCAGCAGGCAGTAGGCGATCGTCAGCGCGCGCAGCGCCCCGGGGTCGGTGCTGCCCGGCGTGTAGCCGAAGGCGGCCAGCAGCGGCAGTGCCAACCCGGCGGCGAGCGCCAGGTTGAGCTTGGTGGCAAAGCTCCACCAGCCGAAATAGGCGCCCTCGGCGCGCCCGCCGTGGCCGGCGCGGCGGATCACGCCGGCCAGCAGCGCCCCCGGCAAGGCCAGGTCGGCGCCGAGCGCGATCCCGCTGGCCACGCACACCGCGAAGAAAGCGGCGACGTCGCCGGCGCCCAACCGCGCGGCCCAGACGAAGGCGGCGATCGCCAGCAGCATGCCCGCCAGCCAGGCGCGCGCCAGCCCGATGCGCGCCACCGCGCGCACCCACAGCGGCATCGACAGCGCGGCGGCGGCGAAATAGCCGGCGAGGAAGAGCGGCTCGAAGGCGGGTGCCTGCAGCCGGTCGCGGACGAAGAACAGCAGCAGCGTGGCCGGGATCGCGCCGGCGATGCCGTTGACGAGGTAGATCGCCAGCAGGCGGCGGAATGCGGGCGTGGCCAGCGGCAGCTGCCAGTTCGGCGACGGCGCGGCGTCCGGCGCCGCAGGCGAGGACCCTCGGGTCTGCCCGGCGCGCGCCGGCTGCAGCACCGAAGCAGGGGTCGGCGCCGCGGGTTGCGGCTGCGGTCGCGGCGCGAACGCCAGCAGCGCGACGCCCGCCGCCAGCAGCAGCGCGAAGACGGCCGTCGACACGCCCAGCCCGGCCAGCGACGGCAGCACGCTGGCCACGAGCACGCCGACAAGCGCCAGCGCCTCGCGCCACGCGACGATGCGTGCGCGCTGCGTCGCGCCGCCGCCCAGCCGCGCGCCCCAGGCCTGGTGCAGCACCGCGAGCACGCTGTAGGCCAGCGTGCTGACGAGCAGTGCCACGCCGCACCACCACAGCAGCGCGGTCACGCCGTCGACGGCGGGGAAGAACAGCGCGCGAAATCCCAGCGCGAGCACCACCGCGGCCACCGCCGCCGCCGCCAGCACGCGCGCGACCGAGTGACCGAACCAGCGGTCGGCGAGCCAGCCGATCAGCGGGTCGGTGACGGCGTCGAACAGCCGCACCCCGAGCAGCAGCGCACCGAGCGCGGCCAGCGGGATGCCGAACGCGGTCGCATAGTGGTTCGGCAGGATCACGTACAGCGGCAGCGCGACGAAGGCCAGCGGCAGCCCGAGGCCGCCGTAACGCAGCCCGTCGGCCCAGCCGCCGCGCCAGGGCATGTGCGTGTGCGCCATGCCGGTCACCGCGCCAGCCCCAGCAGCTGCCCGCGCAGCGCCGGCTCGGAGGTCTCGGGGGCGAGCCAGATGCCGAAGAACAGGCGCGCGAAGTCCGGGTCGCGCAGCTCGCCGCGCGCGCGGCCGTTGAAGTAGAAGCGTGCCGACTCGCCCGGCAGCAGCACGCCGCACAGCCGGTCGCCGCCGGCGACGTCGGGGAACAGCCCGTTCATCGCCTCCAGCCAGTCGGCGGCGCGATCGGCGGCGATCGGCTGCTGGCGGCGCATCTCCTCGATCGACCGCTCGGCGATCAGGCGGCCGACGAGCCGGCGCGCGTACTGCAGTTCGAGCGCCAGCGGCGTGCTCCACCAGCGATCGGCGTCGACCACGTCCGGCGCCCACAGCCGGGCGTCGTAGACGTGCAGGCCGAGGAAGCGCAGCCGCCCCTGCCCTTGAAGCCGCGCGGCCGGCCAGCGCGATGCGACCTCGGGCGGCGCCGCGCTGGCCCGCGCCACGCCGGGCAGCGCGGCGGCTGCGGCGATCGAGATGGCGTGGGCGAGCCATTGACGGCGTGAGCGTTGCATGATCGTCCCGCGGGTTTCAGCCGTGAACCAGCGTGAACTGGACGACATCGGTATTGCCGGTGGCGAATGCCGCCTCGCAGTACGCGAGGTAGAACTCCCAGGTCCGCACGAAGCGGGTGTCGAAGCCGAGCCGGCGCAGCTGCGCGTCGCGCGCCAGGAAGGCCGCGCGCCAGCGCCGCAGCGTTTCGGCATAGTCGGCGCCGAACGCGAAGCCGTCCTCGACGCGCAGCCCGGCGCGCTCGGCGCCGGCGCGGAAGGTCGCGCGGCTGGGCAGCATGCCGCCGGGGAAGATGAACTGCTGGATGAAATCGGTCGACCTCGCGTAGCGCTCGAACAAGTCGTCGCGGATGACGATGGTCTGGATGCAGGCTCGTCCGCCGGGGGCGAGCCGGTCGCGCAGCATGCGGAAGTAGTCGTCCCAGTACGCGCGGCCGACGGCCTCGAACATCTCGATCGAGACGATGGCGTCGAAGCGCCCCTCGGGCAGGTCGCGCCAGTCCTGCAGCCGCAGCTCGACGCCGTCGGCCAGGCCGCGCTGCGCGATGCGCTGGCGCGCGAACGCGAGCTGCTCGTCCGACAGCGTCAGCCCGACGACCCGGGCGGCGTGCTCGCCGGCCGCCTGCTCGGCCAGCGCGCCCCAGCCGCAGCCGATCTCCAGCAGCCGCTGGCCCGGGCGCAGCTGCACGGCATCCAGCGCGCGCCGGATCTTGGCGCGCTGGGCGTCGGCGGTCGGCCGCGTCAGGTCGCCCTCGAACAGCGCGCTCGAATAGTTCATCGTCTCGTCCAGCCACAGGCGGTAGAACGGGTTGCCGATGTCGTAGTGGGCGTGGATATTGCGCCGGCTGCCGCGGCGCGAGTTGCGGTTCAGCAGGTGGCGCACGCGGTCCAGAAGCGACCCCCACCAGCGCCCGTAGACGACCGCCTCCAGCGCGTCGCGGTTGGCCAGCAGCAGCTTCAGCAGCGCGACGACGTCGGGACTGGTCCAGCGGCCGTCGATGAAGGCCTCGGCGAAGCCGATGTCGCCGCGCCTCAGCGCGGCACCGAAGACCGACCAGTCGGCGATCCGGAACGCAGCCTGCGGCTCGCCGGCGCGCGGCGTGCCGAAGCGCGCCTGGCTGCCGTCGGGGAGTTGCAGGTCGAGCACGCCGACATGCAGCCGCTGCAGCAGGCGCAGCACGCTGCGGGCGGCCGCCGGCGTGCGCGGTGGCAGGGTCCTCGGCGCGGTGCGGGTGGTCTCGGTCATGGCGGTCGGCGTGGCGGAGGCGGGTGGCGGGGCGGCTCGTCGCGGGGGACAGGGCGGACGACGGTGCGGGCAGGTTGCGAGCGGGCCGCGGCGTGGGGGCGAAGGGGGGACGGCAGCCGGGTCAGCGCGTGACCGCGACGCCGGGCGGTGCGGGCTTGCGCAGGAACGGCACGCGCTTGACCCACAGCTTCAGCGCCTGCCAGTGGATGCGCGCGATCACGCCCAGCGTCATCAGCGGCATGCCGAAGAAGGCCGCGCGCGCGCTGGCCGCGGTCAGCGGCGCGAGCCGGCCGCCGACGCTGGTCAGCAGCAGCGGCCCGTCGGCGTCGTCGTGGTCGACGCGGGCGACGATGCGCTCGGCGCTGCGCATGAAGCGGAAGCGGTAGCGACCCTGTACGCCGCAGAAGGGCGAGACGTGGAAGACCTTGCGCGCCTGCAGCTCGCGCCCCCAGGCCAGGTCCTCGCCGGCGAGCAGGTAGCAGTGGCGCTCGCCGAAGGTATTGTTGACCTCGGCGACGATCGCCGCCAGCGTGCCGTCGGCGCGCTCGCAATACCAGAAGCTGACTGGCTTGAAGACATAGCCGAACACGCGCGGGTAGGTCTGCAGCCAGACCTCGCCGCGGGCGTCGGCGATGCCCTCGCGCGCGAGCAGCGCGTCCAGCCAGGCCAGCGCGTCGGGCCCGCCGTCGCCATGGTCGCGGTCGTGGAAGCTGACGAGCCCGAATCGGTTGCGGCGCAGCGCCGGCTCGGCCTGGCGTGCCAGCGCGCGCATCGGCAGCAGCAGGAAGTAGGTCGGGTATTCGAAGGCGTTGGCCGCCGGTCGCAGCCGGCGGTGGCGGACGATGCCGGTGGCGATCAGCGCGCGCGCGGCGTTGCTCCCGGTGCCCATCGCGCCGGCGACCGTGCCGGCGGCCGCGACGGGCGCGGACTGGAACGCCTCGCGCGCAGCCTCGCGCGGCCCGTGCCCCGTCGCGCCCCGAACCGGCGTCCGGTCCATCACGCTGCCTCGACCAGCTCGGCGTCGCGCGCGGCCCAGCGTGCGCGCATCGCGTCGACGACCGCCAGCGCCGACGCCAGCCCGTCCTCATGAAAACCGTAGCGCGTCCAGGCGCCGCAGAACCAGACATGCGAGCGGCCCTGGATCCCGGGCAACCGGCGCTGGGCGTCGATCGCGCCGAGGTCGAACACCGGGTGCGCGTAGTCGAACTCGGCGATCACGCGCGCGGGGTCGATCGGCCGTACCGGGTTGAGCGAGACGACGACCGGCGTCGACCACGGCAGCGGCTGCAGCCGGTTGATCCAGTAGTGCAGGCACACCCGCGCCTGCTCGGCCGAGGCGTCGGCGGCGCGCTCGTAGTTCCAGGCCGCCCAGGCGCGGCGGCTGCGCGGCATGACCCCGGCATCGGTATGCAGCACGGCACGGTTGGGCTGGTAGCGGATCGCGCCCAGCAGCGCGCGCTCGTCGGGCGCGGCGTCGGCCAGCAGCGCCAGCGACTGGTCGCTGTGGCAGGCCAGCACGGCCTCGTCGAAGCGCTCCTCGCCGGCGTCGGTGACCACCATCACGCCGGCGCCACCGTGACCAGGCGGCAGACGGCGCACCTGGCGCACCGGCGTCGCCAGCCGCGCATCGTCCAGCCCGCGCACGAGGCGCCGGACGTACTCGCGCGAACCACCGCGCACGGTGTGCCATTGCGGCCGGTCGCTCACCTGGATCAGCCCGTGGTTGTGGCAGAAACGGATCATCGTCCCGACCGGGAAGCGCAGCATCTGGTCGGTCGGGCAGGACCAGATGCAGCCGATCATCGGCAGGAAGTAGCCGTCGCGGAACCCGGCGCCGAAGCGGTGGCGGTCCAGGAAGTCGCCGATCGGCTCGTCGAGCTCGGCGTCGGCGTCCCGCGTGGCGATCGCCGTCGCCAGCCGGTTGAAGCGCAGGATCTCGGCCAGCATGTGCCAGAACCGTGGCCGCAGCAGGTTGCGGCGCTGCGCGAAGACGCTCGCCAGGTCGGAACCGCTCCACTCCAGCCCGGTCGCCGGCGACTGGACCGAGAACGACATGTCCGACGCTGCGGTCGGCACGCCGAGCTCGTCGAACAGCCGCACCAGGTTCGGGTAGGTGCGATGGTTGAAGACGAGAAATCCGGTATCGACCCCGTGCGTGACGGGGCCGGCAGGTCCGGGCAACGTCACGTCGACCGTATTCGCGTGGCCGCCGAAGTGCCGGCCGGACTCGAACAGCGTGACGTGGGCGTCGTCGCGCATCCGGTGCGCGGCGGCCAGCCCGGCGATGCCCGAACCGACGACCGCGACTCGGCGAGCTCGCGGCGCGCCGCCGGCGCCGCGGTGCGGGCGCACCGTGCCGGGTGCGGACTGCGCGATCACGGCCGCGCCTCCGGCGCCGCCGCGACGGCGGCCGCGTCGGGGAGCGTCGAACGAAGAAGAACCGTCGCGCAGCGCCCCGGGACGAACGAGGGAGGGAGGGAGGAGGAGGAGAGACGCCCCGGGATTTCAGCCCTCACGGGCCGGCTGCGCGACAGGAAAACCATCGAGGTACCGCGGCCTCGGACCCTCACGGACTCTCCTGCGAGGCTGGGCGGCACCTGCAAGCTCCGACTGCCGGCATGGCGAGGAGTTCCCGCCAGCTGTTGCCGGATGTTTCGCAGGGCGGTCCTCGCCCACGCAGCCGGCTGGCCAGGGCGAAGGGGGGCGACTCGAGAAGTTTTCATACTGATAAGTTCAAAGATGAACTGACGCGTATCGTATCGGCCGTGAATTCCCATGGCGGCAACGTGCCTTTTGGCGGCCGGGCCGTGCTGCCGGACCCGCTCCTAGAATTCGCCGCGTCGAGTCCGCCCCTGCGCGGACCCCGTCGCCCGCGCGCAGCGCATCGGCGGCTGCCCCACCGGCCGCGCGAGCCGAGACGGCCTCAACGCCCTCACCGAGAACCCGCCATGCTGTATCCGGAACTGTTCAAGCAGCTCGAGGCCGTGCGCTGGAACATGGACCGCGACATCCCCTGGGACCGCTTCGACGCCGCACGGCTGAGCGACGAGCAGGCGACGACGGTCAAGATGAACGCGATCACCGAGTGGTCGGCGCTGCCGGCCACCGAGATGTTCCTGCGCGACAACCGCGACGACAGCGACTTCGCCGCCTTCATCAGCGTCTGGTTCTTCGAGGAGCAGAAGCACGCGCTGGTGCTGATGGAGTACCTGCGGCGCTTCCGCCCCGATCTGGTGCCGACCGAGGACGAGCTGCACGCGGTGCGATTCGAGTTCGACCCCGCGCCGCCGCTGGAGACGCTGATGCTGCACTTCTGCGGCGAGATCCGCCTCAACCACTGGTACCGGCGTGCCGCCGAGTGGCACACCGAGCCGGTCATCAAGGCGATCTACGAGACGCTGGCGCGCGACGAGGCGCGCCACGGCGGCGCCTACCTGCGCTACATGAAGCGCGCGCTGACGCGCTTCGGCGACGAGGCGCGCGCCGCCTTCGCCAAGGTCGGCGTGCTGATGGCCAGCGCGCGGCGCACCGCGCAGGCGCTGCACCCGACCAACCTGCACGTCAACGTGCAGCTGTTCCCGCGCGACACGGTGCAGAGCCGCGTCCCCGACCCGCAGTGGCTCGACCAGTGGCTGAACCGGCAGATCCGCTTCGACGACGTCTGGGAGGGCAAGGTCGTCGAGCGCATCCTGCACAACATGGGGCTGCTGATGGAGCGCAGCTTCGCCAGCGTGCAGGAGCTCAACCGCTTCCGCAAGGAGGTCGCGGCGCGGCTGTCGGCCGCCGGCGCGGCGCCGCAAGCCGGCGCCGCCTGAGCGCCCGCCGGGCCGGGCCCGGCCCGGCCCGCGCCCCGAGGGGACGCGTCGTCTTGGAGGCGCGACGACGGCTCGAGAGCAAGACGGCGCCGCGCGGCCTCGGTCAGTGCTTGCCGTGCCCCTGCATCATGCCGCCAGCCTGGCCGAGCGCGCGCACCGGGGCCTGCACCTCGACCGTCTCGCGCTTGCCGTCGGTGCCCTCGACCACCAGCGTCACCGGCACCGTCTGCCCGGCGGCCAGCGGCTGCACGAGGTCGATCAGCATCACGTGGTAGCCGCCGGGCTCCAGCGCGACGGTCTTGCCGGCGGGCAGATCGAGGGCGTCGATGGCGCGCATGCGCATGACGTTGCCGTCCATCGACATCTCGTGGATCTCGACCACGCCAGCCGCCGGCGACGAGGCGGCGACCAGACGCCCGCCCTGCGCGGAGCTGATCTTGGCGAACATGCCGGTCGCCTTCTGCTGGGCGACGGTGCCGCGCACCCAGGGGTCGGTCACCGTGGTCTGGGCGTGGGCCAGCGGCGCGGCCAGCAGCGCGGCGAGCGCGAGGGGGGCGAGGGTCTTGATCGTCGGCGCTTTCATCGGAGGATCCTTTCAGGGCATGGGGATTCGGGAAGGGGGCGCGGGCGCGTCGGGTCGGCGGGCCGGCGCGGCGGCGGCCGGGGTGCGCCTGCGCGGCGCGCGAGGGGTGAATCGGTCACGACGCCTCGGCCAGCAGCCGCCTGAGGTCGGCCGCGACCTGCTCGGCGTCGGCCTCGTGTGCGACCGCCAGCCGCAGCCGCCCGGCCGGGTCGTAGGCGAAGCTCAGCGCGGTGTGGTCCATCGTGTACGAGCTGCCGGTGGGCACCTTGCGGTAGAAGACCTTGAACTCGCGCGCCGTCGCCTCGGTGGCCGCGAGGTCGCCCCGCAGGCCGAGGAAGCGCGCATCGAAGGCCTTGGTGTACTCGCGCAGCAGCTCAGGCGTGTCGCGCTCGGGGTCGACGGTGATGAAGATCACCTGCACGCGGTCGGCGTCGGTGCCGAGCCGCTGCATGACCTCGGACGCGCGCGTCAGCGTCGTCGGGCAGACGTCCGGGCACTGCGTGAAGCCGAAGAAGATCAGCAGCGCGCGGCCTCGGAAGTCGGCCAGCGTGCGCGTGCGGCCGTCCGGGTCGGCGAGCGCGAAGTCGCGCCCGAACTCGGCGCCGGTGATGTCCATCGACCGGAAGCCGGCCGTGCGCGCGCCTTCGCGCCCGCAGCCGGCGAGCGCGCCCAGCGCCGCCAGCGCGCCGGCGGCCCCAGCAGCCACCAGCGTGCGGCCGAAACGGCGGCGCGCGGACGCCGGGGCGGCGTGCGGACGCGATCGCCGGGCGCGCGGATCGGGCGGATCGTGGTCGTCGAAAGGCATGGCGGGACCTCGTTGCCGGCCACGGGGCCGGCGGTTGTCGGGATGGATCAGGGTCTTCGTCTCGCGCCGGGTGACGACGGCGTGCCCGACTGCGTCGGCGCCGGGCGCGTTGGGGCCGGTCACGCGCCCGCCGCCTTCGAGGCCGCGGGCGCGGACGACGCGCTCAGGTTCGCACGCGAGCGGGCGGCGCGCGCGCCGCCGTGGCAGGCCACCAGCGCCCGAGGCCGCCGATGCGGTCCAGCAAGGGCGGCCGGGCAGGTGCCGCGCGGTCCGCCGCCGGCAGCCGGGCCGGCTGCGGCGGTGGTGCGAGGCCGGCTGCGCTGCTGCACAGCGGGCAGTGCGCCGGTTGGGTCGATCGCGACGGCGCGCCGGGGTCGTCGGTCGTGTCATCGATGGCGAGCCGCTCCAGCCCCTGCGCGGTGCAGACCTCGGCCCAGCCGGCCGCGGGCGCAGGCGTCGCCTGCGCCAGCACCGGCGCGAGCGCCATCCAGCCGAAGACGACGAGGGCGGTCCAGGCGCAGGCGCGCAGGCGGCGGCGGATCGAGTCCATCACGCGACCAGTGTAGCGAGTGCGGCGCGCGGCCTACCCCTTCGGCCCGAGGCGGCTTGACGTCGGTCAACCTTGCGCCGGCGCCGATAATGCCGCGCATGGCGATCGAGACCGACGACTTCGAGCCTGCGCGGCGCGTCGTCAGCGCACGCCCCGCGTCGCCCGGCGAGGAGGCGATCGAGCGCGCGCTGCGGCCCAAGGCGCTGCCGGAGTACATCGGGCAGGCCAAGGTGCGCGAGCAGCTCGAGATCTTCATCGGCGCGGCGCGCCAGCGTGCCGAGGCGCTGGACCACGTGCTGCTGTTCGGCCCGCCGGGGCTGGGCAAGACGACGCTGGCGCACATCGTCGCCGCCGAGCTCGGCGTCAAGCTGCGCCAGACCTCGGGCCCGGTGCTGGAAAAGCCCAAGGACCTGGCGGCGATCCTGACCGGGCTGGAGCGCCACGACGTGCTCTTCATCGACGAGATCCACCGCCTGAGCCCGGTCGTCGAGGAGATCCTGTACCCGGCGCTGGAGGACTACCAGATCGACATCATGATCGGCGACGGCCCCGCGGCGCGGTCGATCAAGCTCGAGCTGCAGCCCTTCACGCTGGTCGGCGCGACGACGCGCGCCGGCATGCTGACCAACCCGCTGCGCGACCGCTTCGGCATCGTCGCGCGGCTGGAGTTCTACACGCCCGACGAGCTGGCGCGCATCGTCACCCGCTCGGCCGGCCTGCTCGGGGTGCCGATCGACGCCGCCGGCGCGCTGGAGATCGCGCGCCGCAGCCGCGGCACGCCGCGCATCGCCAACCGGCTGCTGCGCCGCGTGCGCGACTGGGCACAGGTCAAGGGCAGCGGCCAGGTCGACGCCGCGAGCGCCGACCGCGCGCTGGCGATGCTCGATGTCGACGCCCTGGGCTTCGACATCATGGACCGCAAGCTGCTCGACGCCGTCATCCGGCGATTCGACGGCGGCCCGGTCGGGCTGGAAAACCTCGCCGCCGCGATCGGCGAGGAGGCGGGCACGATCGAGGACGTGATCGAGCCCTACCTGATCCAGCAGGGCTACCTGCAGCGCACCCCGCGCGGCCGCGTGGCGACGCTGGCGGCGTGGCGGCACCTGGGGCTGGCGCCGCCGCACGCCGGCGAGGGACTGTTCGCGGGCTGATCGGCGACAAGCCCGTGGCGGCGCCCGCGCATGGGCATCGCTGCACCAGCGCGACTGCGCCGGGTGCCGGCGAGGCCGCGCTGGATGCCCGTGCCGCAGTGGCGTCACATCGCGTGACATCTCGTCCTGCGCGCCGAGCGTTGCGGGGCTCAAGTCCGATCCGCGACGGCCGATGAACGCTACAGGGTGCGGCGGCGCGCCCGGGCGAGAGGCGTGAATGACCATCTGCACAGCAGTTCGGCGCGGCGAGGCCACGCGGCTGGTCAGCCTGAGCTGGGCTGACGAGGGCCCGGCGACGGCCGTTCGACAGGCTCGCTGCGCCGCCCATCTGCCAGCCGGCACCGCTGGTCGGCAGGCGGCCGCGGAACGGTGCGACCTGTCCACTATTTCGCTGACCGGCATCGCGCGGCCTCCTACATTGGGTCGGCGTCGCGGACTGGGGCGCGGCGTCCTCGGTCTCGGCACCCGCTGCGCAGGTGGCCCGGCGGGCGCTTCGATCGGCGCCGCCGGCCACAGGAGTCATCAGCCATGATCGTTCCGCGACCACCAAGAACCGTGAGACGCACGGCCGGGTTCACGCTCATCGAGGTGATGATCACCGTGGCCATTGTTGCCATCCTGGCGGCCATCGCGCTGCCGTCCTACAGCGCGTACGTGCAGCGCTCGCGCGTGCCGCCCGCGCTCGACGCGCTGAGCTCGGTAGCGACGCGGCTCGAGCAGCGCTACCAGGACACCGGGAGCTACGCCGACGGTGCCGCCTGCGGCGTCGCGATGCCGGCGGCGCAGAACTTCACGCTCAGCTGCGTGATCAGTGGCGGTGGTCAGGGCTTCACGGCGACCGCGACCGGAGACGGCCCGATGGCGGGCTACTCGTACACCATCAACCACCAGGGTGTACGGGTGACGACGGCGCATCCGAAGGGGACGCCGGCGACGAACTGCTGGAGCATGAAGGGCAAGGCATGCGACGCCTGACCTTGCGCACGAAACGCTCCCCTGTCGACGCCCAAGACGGCATGACCTTGGTGGAGCTGATGATCGGGTTGGCCATCGTGGCCATCCTGCTGGTGGCGGCCGCGCCCGCGTTCTCCGACTACATCATCAACGCGCGCCTGCGTGAGAGCGGCAACCTGCTGTACTCGCAGGCCCTGATCGCGCAGAGCGAGGCGATCAAGCGCAACAACGTGGTTCGCCTGTCGACCGCCGGCAGCGTCATCCAGGTCGTCGACCGCAGCGATCCCGGTGCTCCGGTCGTCCTGCATGAGCGGCGCACCGCCGAGGGCGTCACGCTAAGCGCCGCCGACGTCGACTTCGGGGGGCAGGGCTGGCCGCTGAACTTCGGCGCCGCGGCCGTGGACCTGGCGACCGCGGCCGGGGCGTGCTCGAGCCAGATTCGCTGCCCCGGCTTGCGAGTGGACGGAGGCGGCGGCGTGCGCCTTTGCGGCGACCACACTGCGGTGTGCCCATGAAGGCGTGCGTCGAAGTTCCGAACCGGCGGCGGGCCGAGCCATGCCGGTCCGGCCTTTGCGGGAGTCGAGGCGCTCCGACTCGCCCAGCCTTCGTCGGCGCGTCCCCGTTCCGACGTGGCCGCCGCGGGCGCGAAGCGCGCGGGGTCGGGTTGCTCGATGCGCTCATCGCGCTGGCCATCCTCGCCTTCGGTCTGATCGGCATGACGCGCATGCAGACCGGACTCGTGCGGCAGGCCACCGAAAGCGAGCACCGCTTGGTCGCGGCGCAGCTGGGCGACGAGCTGCTCAGCACGATGCGGGTCGACGTCGACAACGTCGACTGCTACCGCCTTCCTGCCGGCGGTGTGTGTGCCAGCGCCGAGGCCAAGGCGCGCGCCGACGACTGGAAGGCGCGCGCGCTCGCCGCGCTGCCCGGTGCGCCGACCGCGACCGCCGTCCTGGCGGGTGACCGCATGCTCGTCACGCTGACATGGACCGGCCGGGCCGCCGAGGACGCACGCAAGCTGGAGGTGACGACCGATGTCCGACCCTGACCGACCCGGCCGTGCGGCGAGCGGCTCGGCACGCTGCGCCCAGCGCGGCGTGTCCATCATCGAACTGATGGTCGGCCTCGTCGTGGCCATGCTGGTCAGCCTGGCGGCCGCTGGAAGCGCTGTCGTCTTCACCGCCTCGCAGCGGCAGGGGATGGCCATCGGCGGTGTCGGGGTCAACACGGCGACCACGCTGGCGGGGATCAAGAACGATATCGCGCAGGCCGGCCTGGGGTTCTTCGGCGACTCGACCTACCTGTGCGACCGTCTGGCGCTCAGCGTCGGGGCGGCGGTGCTGGTCGATGGAGCCCCCTTCACGCCGGTGGCCTTGACGGCCGAAGCGGCCGGGGACCGGATCGACATCGTCTATGCCGAGCGCATCGAGTCGGGCGCCAACGTGCTGCTGCGCACGTCGTCCAACGGTGCCGGTGCGCAAACGCTGTCGCTGCTGCCGGCTGCCGTCGACCAGGCGGTGTTGCTCGCGCCCGCCACGCCCGGCACGCCATGCCTGGTGCGGACCGTAACGGCGGTGACGGCCAGCACCGAGACGACACCTCAGGTTCTGGACTTCGGCGCCGGCGGCGAGTACAACGACGGCGTCTTCAGCGCCGCGCCGGCATTCGCCGAGCGCGACCGCGTGGCGCTGCTGGGCGATCTGCAATGGAACCGCTACCGCCGCACGGGCAACACGCTCGTGCTCGAGCGGCCGCTGCTGCCCGGCGCCCCGGCCGTCGTCCTGGCGCGCAACGTCATCGGCCTGCGAGCGCAGTACGGGCTTGCCGCCGCCGGCGGCACGACCTTGGAGGCCTGGCAGAGTCCCGCGGGGGCCTTCGCGGCGCTGGCCGCGGCCGACCTGCCGCGGGTTCGCGCGCTGCGAATCGGCCTGGTCGCGCGCAGTCCCCAGCGCCAGAAGCCCGATGCCGGCGGTGTCTGCGATGCCAGCCTGGCCAAGCCGCAGCTTTTCGGCGCCGTCGTCGAGCCCGACGTCCCCGACTGGCAGTGCTACCGATATCGGACCACGGTCGTCGTGGTTCCGCTGCGCAACCTGGTGCTGGGGCTGTCCTCATGACCAACACGCTTCGACCCAGGGCCGGCGACCCGGCCTGCTCGCAACGCGGTGTGACGATGCTCGTCGTGCTCATCCTGCTGTCGGTGACGCTGCTGGGCGGCCTGGCGTTCGCGCGGCTGACCGAGGTGGGCACGCTCGCCAGCGGCAACACGGCCTACCGAGAAGCCTCGATCCAGGCGTCCGAGGTCGGGCTCAATACCGTCTTCCAGCGCATCCGCGACGACATCGTCGACGAGGAGGCCGGGTTGGCGGGCTGGTACTGGCCCTCGCCCCAGGCCGCAGATGCACAAGGGATTCCAGCGGTCGACTTCGACGCCGCCCCCGAGATCGTCGTCGGCGCCTACAGCGTTCGCTACATCGCCGAGAGGATGTGCGAGGGCGCGATGCCGGTGACCGAGCCGCTTCGACAGTGTCTGGTCAAGCAGATCCCGCAGGACACCAAGAGCCGAAGCGCGGGCAAGGAAGAACTCGACCCGCCGAACTCGCGCCAGTTCCGGGTGACGATCCGCGTCACCGGGCCCAAGGACACCCGCACCTGGGTGCAGTCGCTGATCACCAAAGGGTGACGATCATGAAGTCCAAGCTGCAGATCACGCTCGCCCTCGTGGCCCTTTCCGGTCTACTCGTCGCACCGGCGGCGGACGCGACCGACGTCGCCCGGCTGCCTCTGAAGGCGTCGGTGCTCGCCAAGCCGAACGTGATCTTCGGCATGGACGACTCGGGATCGATGGACTGGGAAGTCCTGCTCGATACCTCGTCGGGGCTGTTCTGGTGGGACGGCGACGATGGCTGGAACAGTGCCACCGGCAAGCCCGCAAGCGCCACCGGCAGCAATGCCTACCGTCGCAGCTACCTGTTTCCGGTCGGTACCGCCGACGGCGGGGCGCTGTACGGCTACTCCGATTCCAATGGCCGCGCGCTGGCGCCGACCGCGCAGTTTGCATGGGTGCGCTCGGCCGCGTTCAATCCGATCTACTACGACAGCACCAAGACCTACGAGCCGTGGGCGCCGGCCTACGTGGCCGGCGCCATCGTCAACTACGCGCCTGCCGTTCCCGCGGCGGCGCTTTCGCACCCGGCGTTCCCGGCCGGGCCGACATTGAAGCTCGATGGGCCATGGGACGCGACGGCGGCCAATTGGACGACCAACGGCTATCGCTTCTACATGCAGCCGGGCATGGTCGTGCCGGCCGGGTCGCGCGTCTACGCCGGGTCGACGAGCTCCGACGTCTGCAGCGGAACGACGACCCGGACGTTGACCGTCGACCTCGTCGTCGCGGCCGGCCGCGCCTGCTACGCCTCGATTCCCTACTACCCGGCGACCTTCTGGCACCCCGAGAACTGTGTTGTCGGCGCGGATTGCGTGGTCGCGCCCGACGGCACCAAGCTCAAGCGATACGAGATCAAGCCGGCCACGGCCGGCTACCCGAGTGGTCGCGGCTATGCGGCGGAAATGCAGAACTTCGCCAACTGGTTCACCTACTACCGAAAGCGCAAGCAGATGCTGGCGGGCTCGATGGGCGAGGTGCTCGAGGGGCTGACCGGACTGCGGCTGGGCCTGATGCGTTTCACGGACTCCGGCGTGGCGACGCCCGCGGTCACGATGTACGACACCGAGAGCGGCAGCGCATCGACGAACGGACTCCGGGTGGCGGGCCAGTTCTACACGAACGCGGTGATCGAGCCCGAGGGGACTCCGACCCACGCGACGATCAAGCATATCGCCAGCCAGTACGAGAACAACCCCAACATCATCCAGTATGCGTGTCAGCGCAACAGCATGTTCATCGTGACGGACGGCTTCTCCAATACGACGAGCATCGCGGTTCCTGCCTACGACAAGAACAAGTACGGCGGCGCGCCTCCCTACACGGATATCCCGAACGGCTCGCTGTCCGATCTCGCGCTGGCGTACTACACCAACCGCCTGCGGCTGGACCTCCCTGCGGGCCGGGTGCCGATCAGCGCCTCGGCCGCACCCAATGCGGACAAGAATCCGGACCTGCACATCAACACCTACGCGATTTCGCTCGGCGTGCGCGGTTCCCTATGGCCGACGGCGGTCGATCCGTTCGTCACGCCGCCAGTGTGGACGGCCCCACTGGCTGATCATCCTTCGCTGATCGACGATCAGTGGCACGGGACGATCAACGGCCGTGGCCTCATGTACCTGGCCACGAACCCGAGCGAGACGGCCAGCGGCATTCGTGCCGTCCTGACCGACATCATCAGCCAGACCGGTGCCCAGGGTGGCGTGGCGGTCAGCACCGTCAACCTGGCGCGCGGCGACAACCGCGCGTACTTCGGCATCTACAACCCGGCGGGCTGGACCGGGGACGTCACCGCGCACCCGATCGATGCGGCCACGGGCAAGGTGGACCCGGCGGCCGAGCTGTGGTCGGCCAGCGCCACGCTGCTGGCGCGCGACTGGACGACGCGCGTCATCGCCAGCGCGACCAGCGCCGGTGGGGTGGGCTTCACCGTGGCCGACGTCGGCGCCGTCGTCAACCCGGGCGGGCTCCACGGGGACACGACGCAGGTGATGAACTACCTGCGCGGCGACCGCACGCACGAGGGCACGCTGTTTCGCGTTCGGACCGGGTTGATCGGCGCCATCATCAACTCGGAGCCTGCCGTCGATCGCAAGAAGAGCGTCGTGTACGTGCAGTCGGGCGAGGGCATGCTGCACGCCATCGATACGGAGGAAGCCACCGCGGGTCAGGAACTGTGGGCCTTCGTGCCACGCAGCGTCCTCGCGTCGCTGGGCGAAACCGTGCAACGCGGCTACGTCTTCACGACCCGGCTCGACGGCTCGCCCTCGCTGGGAACCGGCAGCGGCGGCAAGACGATGCTCGTCGCGGGGACCGGCGCCGCCGGCCGCAGCTTCCATGCGCTTGACGTGAGCAACCCGCGCGGCCTGACCGAGGCCACGCTGGCGAGCCGGTACATGTGGGAGTTCCCGGACGCCGCCGATGCCGTGACGCAGGCCAAGGTCGGGCTCGCGATGGGCCGCGCCCGCATCGTCAAGACGGCTGGCGACGGTTATGTCGTCCTCGTGACCTCCGGCTACGCGAACGACGACGGCCGCGGCCGTCTCTGGATGCTCGATGCCGACACGGGCGCGATCGTCCACGAGTTCGACACCGGCGTCGGGGCACCCGGTGCCGGCGATGCGGGTCTGGCCCAGGTGTCGGCGTTCCTCGAGGACGACGGCACCGTGCGCTACGCCTACGGCGGCGACTTGCTGGGCAACCTGTGGCGCTTCGACCTGCAGGGCAAGGGCGCGCCCGTCAAGCTGGCCGAGCTCAGGGACAGCCTGGGCAACAGGCAGCCCGTCACAGCGGCTCCGGAACTGGCGATGATCGAGAACAAGCGCGTGGTCATCGTCGGCACGGGTCGAATGCTCGGCATCGGCGACTTCGGCAGCACGCGCGTGCAGACGATGTACGCGATCAGCGACGGCGTGCCGCTCGCCAACCCGCGCGCGGCGCTGGTGGCCCAGGTCTACAACCCGGCCACCGACAGCCTGTCGAGCAATCCCGTCGACTGGTCGACCGACCGTGGCTGGTACGTCGACCTGCCCGCCGGCGAGCAGGCGAATACGCAGCCCACGATCGCCTACGGCGCGGTTGCCTTCACGACCAACACGGCCGGAGCAAGTGACTGCACCGCCAGTTCGCGGCTGTACGTCTTCGACGTCACCAGCGGCAGCAAGTTCGAAGGCGCGGGCTTCGTCTCCACCCTGATTTCCGACTCGGCCAACTCCTCCGGCGTCACCGCCCTGGCGACCTCGGGCCAGAAGATCGTCGGCTCGGGCCAGGATTCCGACGGCAATCCGTGGGAGCGTGAAATCGTCAGCAAGACCTTGATCGATCCGGCCAAGAATGCCTGGCGAGAGATCAGGCGCCGCTGACGTGCGGCTGCTTCATGGCGCGCGCAGCCGCGGGTTCAGGGTGTAGGTTCCCGAGAAGGTCGCCTCGCCCAGGACGTGCCCCGCCAGCGCGGCGCGCACCTGGGCGCCGGTGAAGGCGCCTTCCAGCGGCAGCCGCGGCACGTCCAGCGCGTACAGCGTGAAGACGTAGTGGTGCACCAGCGAATCGTTGAAGGGCGGGAACGGGCCGTCGTAGCCGAAGTACTGCCCGGCCATCGCCGGGTCGCCTGCGAACCAGCCGGTGTAGTCGTTCAAGCCCTGGCGCGCGCCCTGCGGCGTGGCAGGCCCCGGCTTGCCGCGGTTGACGAAGCCGCGGCTGAATTCGCCCTCGGCGATCACGGTGGGGCGCGGCGGCAGGTCGATCAGCACCCAGTGGAAGAAGTCGGTGCGCGGCAGGTCGGCCGGGACCTCGCGGCCGGGCTGGTTGACGTCGGTGGCCTCGGTCGGGACGTCGAAGTCGTGGCAGATCAGCACCATCGACTGCGCGCCGGCGGGCAGCCCGCTCCACGCCAGGTGCGGGTTGAGGTTGTCGGAAAAGCCGACGCTGCCGTCGGCGTTCAGCCGCCCGGCGGCGTAGCGCTCGGGGATGGGCTCCCCGTTGGTCCAGCTCTCGCTCCACAGTTCCATCGCGTCGTCCTCGTGTTGTGACGGGTGGCGGCGGCGCTCACGCGCGCGTCATACGCCCCAGACGATAGGCCGGTCGGCCGCCTGCGCCTGGCGGATCATCTCGACCATCGGCCACAGCCGCTGGCGCAGCGGGATCGGGTCGGTGCCAGCTCGCTCGTCGGCCGCCTCGTCGTCGCTGCGCGGGCGGCTGCGAGCGGCTTCGTCGGCCGCGATCGCGGCCTCGATGCGGCGCAGCACTTCGGGCATGTGCGCGACCTCGATGATGCCCTTGGGCGCGGGATCGCGCCCGAGCAGCGACAGGAAGTGGTCACCGTGCGGCCCGAGCATGATGAGGTCGCCGGTGGCCTGGCTGCGGAACTTGTAGATCATCGGCTCATGTAGTCGCGGTTGAACGGATAGCCTGATTGTGCGCCGCGCATCGGCCCTTCGGCGAGGTCGCCGCTCGGGCGCGACGCCAGCGTCTGGTGCAAGGCCATCCAGCCGCGCTCGAACGCCATCGCGCTGCCCGCCAGGTACAGCCGGTAGGCGCGCACGGTGCGGTCGCCGGCGATCGCGCGCGCGGCGTCCAGACTGGCCTCCAGCGCATCGGACCAGGCCCACAGCGTGCGCGCGTAGTGCGGGCGCAGGTTCTCGGTATCCAGCCCTTCCAGCCCGGCGTCGGCCAGCACGCGCAGCACGTGCGAGACGTGCAGCAGCTCGCCGCCGGGGAAGATGTAGCGCTGGATGAATTCGCCGATGCCGGCGCCCAGCCCGAAGTTGCGCGTCCCGGCGGCGGTGATGCCGTGGTTGAGCAGCAGGCCACCCGGCGCCAGCAGCGCATGGATCTTGGCGAAGTAGCGCGGCAGGTTGGCGCGCCCGACATGCTCGAACATGCCCACCGACGCGATCTTGTCGAACGACCGGTCCTCGGGCAGGTGGCGGTAGTCGAGCAGTTCCATCGCGACCTGCCCGCGCAGCCCTCGCTCGTCGATCAGCCGGTCGACGTGCGCGTGCTGGTTGCGCGACAGCGTGATGCCGGTGGCCTGCACGCGGTAGTGCTCGGCTGCCCACAGCAGCAGCCCTCCCCAGCCGGCGCCGATGTCGAGGAAGCGCTCGCCCGGCTGCAACCGCAGCTTGCGGCAGATGTGCTCGAGCTTGGCCTGCTGCGCCGCCGCCAGGTCCAGCGCCGGGTCGCGCCAGTAGGCGCAGGAGTAGATGCGCCGCGGATCCAGCCACAGCGCGTAGAAGGCGTCCGAGACGTCGTAGTGCTGCTGCACCTGGCGCGCATCGGCCTCGGTGCGGTGCCAGCGCAGCGAGCGGCCGTTGAGCAGCTTGTCGCGCCACCAGGCCAGCGGCGCGGCGAGCTCGGGGGCGTCGGTCGGGTCCTGCTGCACCAGCGCGCCGGCGACCTCGATGACCTCGCGCATCGGGCCCTCGATATCGATGCGGCCCTCGACGCAGTCCTCGGCCAGGCTGCCGATGTGGCCGCGGGCCAGGTGCGCCAGCGGCGCCAGCTCGTGCAGCACCAGGCGCACCGCGGCGCCGGCAGGGCCGAGCGACGGCCCGCCGGGCAGCACCACCTGCAGCGGCGGCACACCGCGCGCCGTGAGTTCGTCCAGGCGCGAGCGGACGCGGTCGGCGACGAGGGTTTCGAGCATCTAGGCTGCGCATTGTCGCCAAGCCGTGCGTTGCCGGCCATGGGGGCCGCCCGGAGGTCCCGGGCGCCAGCGCAGTCCAGCCAGCCGTGTTCAGTCGCAGACCGGCCGGTGCACGAGCGCCAACCTGGCGCCGGTCGGCGCGGCGCCGACGGCGAGGCCGCGTTCGCCCTGGAGCGCAGCCGCCCCGTCGCCGGCCCTTCGATTGCCGTCGCGACCTTCGCGCGGCGCGGTCGCCGGGTCGGGCGCGTGCTCGGCCAGCCTGCTGGCGAAGCTCAGCGGATCCAGCGCTGGTGCGTGCAAGAAGCCTTGGAAGGCATGGCAGCCGGCCGCGGCGACGAAGCGCCGCTGCGCCTCGGTCTCGACCCCCTCGGCGACGACTTCCATGCCCAGCGCCAGGGCCATCTGCACCGTCGCCCGCGTGATGCCCGCGTCGCGCGCATCGTCCGGCAGCCCGTGGACGAAGCTGCGGTCCAGCTTCAGGCGACCGACCGGCAGCCGCTTGAGGTAGGCCAGACTGGAGTAGCCTGTGCCGAAGTCGTCGATCGCCAGCCGCACCCCCAGCGACGCCAGCCCGTGCAGCCGCGGCAACGCCTGGTCGGCGTCGTGCAGCAGGATCGACTCGGTGAGCTCGAGCTCGAGCAGCGAAGGCGGCAATGCGTGGTCTCGCAGCACCGATCGCACGCGGTCGAGAAACCGTGGCTGGCGGAACTGCAGCGCCGAGACATTGACGGCCACCGGCACCTCGAGCCCGCTGCGGTGCCAGCGCGCGGCCTGGCTGATCGCGCGGCTCAGCACCCAGTCGCCCAGCGCGATGATGAAGCCCGTATCCTCGGCCACCGGGATGAAGCGCCCCGGCGGCACCTCACCAAGCGCCGGATCGGACCAGCGCAGCAGCGCCTCGGCGCCGACGATCCGCCCGTCGGACAACGAGACCTGCGGTTGGTAGTGAAGCCGGAAGCGGCCGGCCGCCAGCGCCTGGCGCATTGCGTGGTCGAGCTGGATCTGCGCCCGCAGGTCGGCGCCGGCGTGCTGCTGGTGAAACCGCAGCCCGTTGCTGCCTGCCAGCTTGGCCTGCCGCACCGCGGCCTCGGCGTGGGTGAGCAGCTCGTCGGCGTTGCGACCGTGTGCCGGGCACAGCGCGATGCCGATGCTGCAGGTCAAGGTGAACGGCTGGTCGTCGGCTTGCCACGGGCGCGCGACCGCGGCCAGGACGCGGGCCGCGGCCGCCTCGGCTGCGGCGGCATCGGCGTGGCGCAGCAGAAGCGCGAACTGGTCGCCGCCGGTGCGCGCGATCTGGTCGGCCTGACGCAAGCCGCGGCGGATGCGCTCGCCGGCATCGCGTAGCACGCGGTCGCCGTGCTCGTAGCCCAGGCTGTCGTTGATGCGGCGGAAGCGGTCCAGGTCGATCACCAGCAGCGCGAAGGCGTCACCCGTGTGGCGCATGGAGCGCACCGCCTGTTCGATCTGCGCGGCCATGTGCAGCCGGTTGGGCAGGCCGGTCAGCGCGTCGTGACGTGCCAGGGCGTCGATGCGGTCGTGGGCGCGCAACCGCTCGGTCAGGTCGCGAAACGAGTAAACGCGCCCGATCGCGCGGCCGGCGCTCTCCAGCGGCCGCGCGACGCGCTCGAGCACCAGCCCGGAGACGAGCTCGATGCGATCGGTGGCGGCCAGCGACGCCGCGTCCCTCAAGGTCTCCAGGCGCCTTGCCTGCGTCTTGCCGTCGCGCACCGCGCGGTTCATCCAGGCGAGGACGTCGGCGCCACGTCCAACTTCGGCCAGCTCCGGCGGCAGCGCCCACAGCTCGGCGAAGCGGCGGTTGAAGCCGCGCACCTCCCCGTCCAGCCCGGTCACGAGGATGCCGTCGGCGGTGGCCTCCAGCGTCGCCCGCAGCTCGGCCAGCGCATCGGCCAGCTCGGCGCGCGCCTGCTGGGTCTCGCTGAGGTCCTGCAGCGCGACCAGGCATGCTGCGGGCGCCGCGCCATCGCTGCGGTGCAGCGGCCGGGCGACCCGGCGCAGGTGGCGGATGCCGCCCTCCGCGGTCGCGAGCACGGTATGCGAGTCCAGCGGCTCGGGAGGGCGACCCGCCGCCAGCAACCTGCGCGCCTCGGCCCACCAGGCGAGATCCTCGGGGGCGGCGAGAAGGTCCTCGGCGGGTGCGCCGCACAGCGCCCGAGGTTCGCGGCCGAGCAGCGCACACGCTGCGGCGTTGACGGCGCGCACGCGACACGAAGGCAGCTCGACCAGCCATGCGGCATCGGGCAGCGCCTGAAGCAGCGCCTCCTCCGGCGACGCCGCCGCGGCGAGGGTGGCGGACGGCGGGGTCGCCAGCGACATCGAGGCGGCGCTCATTGCGCAGCGCCCCTGCCGCCCAGGCTCCGGGTGTGGATCGACGCCACCTGGTGGCCACCGAGGGGCTTCGGTGCAGCCGTCTCCTTCAGGGCGCCATCGTGCGCGCCGTCAGCCGACCGCGCCTGTCGGTCGTCGGGCTCGCCCGAACCGCAGGTGGCCGGGCCGCGCGACTCGAAGAAATAGGTCAGTCGCGCACATGGGACGAGGTCGTGCCGCGCCGCCGGCGGCAGCGCCTCGGCGTGCAGGCTGCGGCGTATGCCCAGGCCGTCGGCCGTGGCCAGGTCGAGCAGCGGCGCGTCGTCGGGGCGGCGGTGCGGATCGTGCACGCGTACACAGGGCTTGAGCGGGCGGCACGCGTCGCTGGCGACGACGACGCCCAGACGCCCGTCGCTGAGCTCGACCAGCGAACCCGGGGGATAGACGCCCATCAGCCGCACGAAGGCGGCCAGCGTCGTCGGGTCGTCCCGACCCTGCCCGGCGCGGAAGAGGGCCGCCATCGCCTCGTGCGGTGTCAGGGCCGCGCCTGCGCGCGGCGGGTTGCACAGGTTGTCGTAGCGATCGACGAGCGAGACGATCCGCGCCGCCAGCGCGATGCGGTCGGCACCAAGCCCCTGCGGGAACCCGCTGCCGTCGTCGCGCTCGTGGTGCTGGGCGACCACGGTCAGAGCAGGCGCGGCAAGTCCCATGCGTTGGCCGAGCCGCACGCCCAAGGCGACGTGGTCGCGGTAGCCGCGTACCCTGTCGGGGTCCGCCCCGGCCGCCGGCGCGGCGTGAAGCCGCTCGGGAAGCTCGAGCTTGCCGATGTCGTGCAGCAGGGCGCCGACACCGAGGTCGAACATCTCGTCGCCGGCGAGGCCGAGGCCGCGGCCGAGCAGCAGAGCGACAACGGCGACGTTCATGCCATGCGTGGTCGAACGATCCCCGTCTGCGTCGGCGAGCAGCCGGATGCAGGCCTGGTCGTCGCCGAGCAGACGATCCACGAGTGCACGCGACAGTGCACCGGCCTGAACTCCGGCACGATCCGGCGCCGTGCGGGCGCCGCGAAAGATCTCGTGCAGCTCGCCCCGGGCCTGCGCGTACTGACGCTGCAGCCGATGCTGGGCCTCGTGCGGTGCATCCGGCGGTAACGGTCCGGTCGCCGGTGCATCCGGGCGGGGCGCCCCGGACGCGACACCGTCAGCGGCCGTGTCGTCCGCCGCGTGCGCGTCCTCAGCGACCGTGACGATCGCGCAGGCCTCGTCGACCGTGACATCGCCGGCAGGCCGGCTTCGGTCCGGAGACCATCGGACCTGCTTCAACCCCAGACCACGGATGGTCGCGATCTGCTCGGCCGACGTGATCTGGAAGCTCGATCGCGGAAACGGATGGCGCATCCACGCCAAGTCGAGATGGACGTACATCCCGACCCGGAGATCCTGCGTGGCGACAATCTGGTCCATGGCTGGCGCGTGGGCGTGGGCGGGCTGCCGGAGCGGCCCGTTCGTCGGAGTTTCGGCCGCCGCCGGCCCGACTTGAGGGCCGCTTCGCCGCACGGCTACCATCTCCGCCCCGGACCGGAGCGATGCCATGACCCGACACGCCTTCATCTGCGATGCCTTGCGCACCCCGATCGGCCGCTACGGCGGCGCACTGTCGTCGGTACGCACCGACGACCTGGCGGCGATCCCGATCCGCGCGCTGGTCGACCGCCACGCCGGCGTCGACTGGCAGGCGGTCGACGACGTGATCCTCGGCTGCGCCAACCAGGCCGGCGAGGACAACCGCAACGTCGCGCGCATGGCCGCGCTGCTGGCCGGGCTGCCGCAGGAGGTGGCCGGCGCCACCGTCAACCGGCTGTGCGGCTCGGGTCTGGACGCGGTCGGCAGCGCCGCGCGCGCGATCCGAACGGGTGAGGCCTCGCTGATGATCGCCGGCGGCGTCGAGAGCATGAGCCGCGCGCCGTTCGTGATGCCCAAGGCCGACGGCGCCTTCAGCCGCGCCAATGCGGTCTACGACACGACGATCGGCTGGCGCTTCGTCAACCGGCTGATGAGGGAGAAGTACGGTGTCGACTCGATGCCGGAGACGGCCGAGAACGTGGCCGCCGAGTTCGGCATCGCGCGCGACGCGCAGGACCGCATGGCGCTGGCGAGCCAGACCAAGGCGCTGGCGGCGCAGGCGGCGGGGTTTTTCGACGGCGAGATCGTGCCGGTGACGATCGCGCAGAAGAAGGGCGACCCGGTCGTCGTCACCCGCGACGAACACCCGCGCGAGACCAGCCTGGAGGCGCTGGCCAGGCTCAAGGGCGTCGTGCGCCCCGACGGCACGGTGACGCCCGGCAATGCCAGCGGTGTCAACGACGGCGCCTGCGCGCTGCTGCTGGCCGACGAGGCGACGGCGGCGCGCCACGGGCTGACGCCGCGCGCGCGCGTCGTCGGCATGGCGGTGGCCGGGGTGGCGCCGCGCATCATGGGCATCGGCCCGGCGCCGGCGACGCGCAAGGTGCTGGCGCTGACCGGGCTGGCGCTGTCGCAGATCGACGTCATCGAGCTCAACGAGGCGTTCGCGGCGCAAGGGTTGGCCGTGCTGCGCGAACTCGGGCTGGCCGACGACGACCCCCGCGTCAACCCCAACGGCGGCGCGATCGCGCTCGGCCACCCGCTGGGCGCCAGCGGCGCGCGCCTGGCGACGACCGCGGTCAACCAGCTGCACCGCAGCGGCGGGCGCTACGCGCTGTGCACGATGTGCATCGGCGTGGGGCAGGGGATCGCGGTGGTCTTGGAGAAAGCTTGAAGCTTAGTCAGGTGGGGCCAGGTCACTTCTGACCCCACGTCACTTCACATTCCCTTGAACAACCCCGCATAGCTTCGGCTGACCTCGAGCTTCTCGGGGTGGCCCTTGACCTGGACGATCTGGCGGCCGCGGAAGTCGCGCGTCACCTCGGCGATGGCCTTGACGTTGACCAGCGTGCTGCGGTGGATCTGCCAGAACTGCGCCGGGTCGAGCTCGTCGACCAGCTCCTTGATCGGCTTTCGGATCAGCGCCTCGACGCGCGCCGTCTGCACCCGCGTGTATTTCTCGTCGCTGATGAAGAACAGCACCTCGTCGATCGGGATCATCTGGATCGTGCTGCCGACTCCGGCCTGGATCCACTGCAGTCGAGGCGGCGCGCGCTCGGGCTCCAGCCGTGCGGTCAGCTCGTGCAGCAGCCTCTGCAGCGGCACGCCCCCGCCCTCGTCGGGGGTGCCGCGCAGCGCCAGCCGCTCGCGCAGGCGGTCGACCGTGCGTTGCAGCCGCTCGCGCTCGGCGGGCTTGAGCACGTAGTCGACCGCACCCTGCTCGAAGGCCTGCACCGCGTACTCGTCGTAGGCGGTGATGAAGACGACCTCGGGCAGGCAGGCGTCGGCACCCCGTGGCAGCTGCGCGATCTCGCGCGCGGCCTCGATGCCGGTCAGCCCGGGCATGCGGATGTCGAGGAAGACGATGTCCGGATCATGGGCCGCCACCAGGTCGACCGCCTCGCGGCCGTTGCGCGCCTCGGCGACGATCTGCAGCTCGGGCCAGGTCTGGGCCAGCCGCGCGCGCAACTGCTCTCGCATCAGCCGCTCGTCGTCGGCGATCACGGCGCGCGGCGCGGCGGCATTCATGGGCGCATCGTAGGCGATGGCCGCAGCGCGCGCCACAGCAGCCATGCGATCAGCGCGAGGGGTGACAGCACGAGCGCGATCGCCGCCGCCACCGCGGCCAGCGGCAGCAGCGCCAGCAGCAGCGCCGCGCCGACCGTGATCAGCACCGCCAGCGGTACCGCGACGGCCAGCGTCAGCGCGACCAGCAGCAGGCCGGATGCGAGCGCGAGCCGCTGGGCCGGCTCCAGCGCCGACAGGTCGAGGTCGTGCAGCACCTCCTCGCCGTCGACACGCAGGCTCAGCGGCAGCACGCCGACGCTGTCGATCGCCTGCCCCAGCAGCACCAGCGTGCCGGCGGCGAGCACCGCCAGCGTGACCAGAACGAGCGGCCAGCGGCGGCGGCGCGAGGTCGGGGCGTCGCTCATGGGCCGTCCGCGCCGGCCGCGTCCGCTGCGGCTGCCGCCGCCACCGTCCGGTAGGGGACGGTGATCGTCGCCACCGTGCCGCCGGCCGGGTTCTCGGTCAGGGTGAGCGCCGCCTTCGAGCCGTACAGCAGCTGCAGCCGCTCGCGGATATTGGCCAGCCCGACGCCGGTGCCGGCGGTCGCCGCGCGCCCGAAGCCCATGCCGGTGTCGGCGACGCTGAGCGCGAGCTTGCCGTGCACGATCTCGGCCTTGACGCGCAGCCGGCCGCCCTCGGGCTTGGGCTCCAGCCCGTGCTTGACCGCGTTCTCGACCAGGGTCTGGATCATCATCGGCGGGAACTCGGCCGAGTGCAGCCCCTCGGGGACGTCGATCTCGGTCGCGAGCCGCTCCTCCATGCGGACCTTGAGGATCTCGAGGTAGGGCCGGATCACCGCCAGCTCGCGCCCGAGGTCGCGCACCGTGCCGGCGCCGCCGTTGCCGCTGGCCTCGCGCATCGACGGCATGCTCGCGCGCAGCAGCGCGATCAGGTTCTTCTGCATCTGGCTGGCGCGTGGCGGGTCGGTCTCGATCAGGTGGTCGATGCTGGCCAGCGTGTTGAACAGGAAGTGCGGCTCGACCTGCGCCTGCATCGCCGCCATGCGCGCCTCGACGACCTGGCGCCTGAGCGACTCGGCCTCCGCCGTCTCGGTCGCCTGCGCCGCCTTCACCTCGGCCTGGATGCGGCCCTTGTAGACCAGCTTGACGATCGCCGAGGCGAAGATCCAGATCAGCGCCAGCTGCGGCAGGAAGTCCCCCCAGTGGACGACGCGCTTGCGGGTGACCTTGCGTGTCGAGCCGGCCAGCCCGGCATCCTGGATCGCCTGCCGCGCCTGCAACACCGCTTCGCGCGCGGCGCGCTGGGCGTCGCGCACCACGGCGTCGACCTTGGCGCGGGTCGCGTCGGCGCGGCCGGATCCCGGCGGCGCGGCGCCGCCGCCGGCGGCAGCGCCGGGTTCGGCCGTCGAGGCCCCGCCAGCGGCTGCGCTCGCCCGCAGGCGGGGCCGCGGGTGCCGCCGGCGGGGCCGGCGCCGGGCCGGGTTCGCGCGCGGATTCGCGACGGCGGATCCGGATCCCGCGCTCGTCGATCGAGATGTCGACGCCTTCGCCGGCGCTGCCGTCGGCGCCCGACTTCTCGATCCGGATCGACGGCCCGGCGCCAGTCCCGGTGCCCTCCTTCGCGGCCGGTGGCGCCGACGCCGCAGCGGGCGTGCGCCCCTCGGGCGCCGGCGGCGGGTCGGGCAGGTCGGGCAGGTCCGGCAACCGGATCGGCTCGTCGACGGTCTCGGTCACCGTGTAGCGGAACGGCGGCAGCGACGAGGTGATCCCGGCCACGATCATCAGCAGGATCGATAGCAGGAAGAAGCGCTTCCAGCTGATCGAGACCAGCCAGCTCGCATAGCGGTGGAACGCGCCGACGAAGGCGGCACCGAGGCCGCGCCAGCGGCCGCCGGGAGCGGACGGGAGGGTGCCGGTGTTCATCGCCGTGGGCCGGGGTCGGGTTGGACCATGCGGCGACTGTAGCGAGCGCCCGCGCCGCGGGCACCCGGGTCGCGACGGGCCGCGGCCGCCGCGCGACAGGCTGCGTCGCCGCCCGACGGAGCGGCGGCGCCCCGAGCCACCTGGGCAGGCGGTCTCCCCGCATGATCCCGCGCGAGCGCCGACGATACCGCCCCGGGCCCTAAAATCCCCGGTTTGCCCGCAGCCTGCGGGCGCGCGCGAAAGGTCGATCCGTGTTCATTGCCAACGCCTATGCCCAGGGAGCCCCCGCCGACGGCGGCTCGTCGCTGCTCAGCCTGCTGCCGCTGGTGCTGATGTTCGTGGTGCTGTACTTCATCATGATCCGCCCGCAGATGAAGCGCCAGAAGGAGCACAAGGCCATGATCGAGGCGCTGGCCAAGGGCGACGAGGTGGTGCTCGGCGGCGGCGTGCTCGGCCGCGTGACCAAGCTCGGCGAGGCCTATGTCCACGTCGAGGTGGCGCCCAATGTCGAGCTGCAGGTGCAGCGGCCGGCGGTGATGCAGGTGCTGCCCAAGGGCACCTTCGTCGCCACGAAGTAGAACGCCCGCTGCCGACCCGTCGGCCGGCCGCGGCGAGCCGCCCCGGCCGCGGCCGGGGCGCAGCCGCCCGACCCGCCCGCTGCCCCGTCTGCCCGAGCCGAGCCCCCGCGTCGCCGCCGCGCGACGCCCGAACGGAAGCCCTCGATGAACCGCTACCCCTGGTGGACCTACGCGTTGCTGGCCTTCGCGCTCGTCGTCGGCGTGCTGTACACGGCGCCCAACTTCTTCGGCGAGGCGCCCGCGGTGCAGGTCTCCGCCGGCAAGGTCACGGTCAAGGTCGAGCCCGGCATGGTCAGCCGTGTCGAGCGGGTGCTGGCCGACGCCGGGCTGCGCGCCGACCTGGTCCAGTACGACGGCAATTCGGTGCGCGCCAGGCTGCCCGATACCGACACCCAGCTCCAGGCGCGGGACGCGCTGGACAAGGCGCTCAACCCCGACCCTGCCGACCCGAGCTACATCGTCGCGCTCAACCTGGTCTCGCGGTCGCCGGCGTGGATGGCTTCGGTCCGCGCCCTGCCGATGTACCTGGGGCTGGACCTGCGCGGCGGCGTGCACTTCCTGATGCAGGTCGACGTCGCCGCGGCGCTGGACCGGCGCGCCGAGACGCTGGCGGGCGACGTGCGCAGCCTGCTGCGCGAGCGCGGAATCCGCCACGCCGGGGTGGCGCGCGACGGCCAGGACCTGCAGGTCCGGTTCCGCGACGCCGCCACGCGCGACGAGGCGCTGCGTGTGCTGGACGACCAGCTCGCCGACGTGCAGTGGTCGGCGCAGGGCGGCGACGCCGAGCCGCGCATCGCCGGCGCGCTGCGCCCGGAGGCCGCGCGCGCGCTGCAGGAGCAGGCACTCAAGCAGAACATCACGACGCTGCAAAACCGCGTCAACGAGCTCGGCGTGGCCGAGCCGGTGATCCAGCAGCAGGGGCTGGACCGCGTCGTCGTCCAGCTCCCCGGGGTGCAGGACACCGCCAAGGCCAAGGACATCATCGGCCGCACCGCCACGCTCGAGATCCGGCTCGTCGACGAGAGCGCGGCGGCGCGCGAGGCCGAGCGCGGTGCGGCGCCGGTGCCGTTCGGCTCCGAGCGCTTCGTCGAGCGCAACGGCCAGCCGCTGATCGTCAAGCGCGAGGTCATCCTGACCGGCGAGAACCTGACCGACGCCCAGCCCGGCTTCGACAGCCAGACGCAGGAGCCGACCGTCAACCTGACGCTGGACGCCGCCGGCGCGCGCATCTTCCGCGACGTCACGCGCGCCAACGTCGGCCGCCGGATGGCGATCATCCTGTTCGAGAAGGGCAAGGGCGAGGTCGTCACCGCGCCGGTGATCCGCACCGAGATCGGCGGCGGGCGGGTGCAGATCTCCGGCCGCATGACGGTGGCCGAGGCGGGCGACCAGGCGCTGCTGCTGCGCGCCGGGTCGCTGGCCGCGCCGATGGAGATCATCGAGGAGCGCACGGTCGGCCCGAGCCTGGGGGCGGACAACATCGCCAAGGGCTTCAACAGCGTGCTGTGGGGGCTGCTCGCGATCGCGGTCTTCATGTCGGCCTACTACATGCTGTTCGGCGTCTTCTCGACCCTGGCGCTGACCTTCAACCTGCTGCTGCTGGTCGCGGTGCTGTCGATGCTGCAGGCCACGTTGACGCTGCCCGGCATCGCGGCGATGGCGCTGACGCTGGGCATGGCGATCGACGCCAACGTGCTGATCAACGAGCGCGTGCGCGAGGAGTTGCGCGCCGGGGTACCGCCGCAGACCGCGATCGCCACCGGCTACGAGCGCGCCTGGGGGACGATCCTGGACTCCAACGTGACGACGCTGATCGCCGGCGTGGCGCTGCTGGCCTTCGGCTCCGGCCCGGTGCGCGGCTTCGCGGTCGTGCACACGCTGGGGATCCTGACCTCGATGTTCTCGGCCGTCGTCTTCTCGCGCGGGCTGGTCAACCTGTGGTACGGGCGCCAGCGCAAGCTCAAGTCGGTGTCGATCGGCACCGTCTGGCGGCCCGGGGCCGACAAGACCGCGGGCCAGGGCTGACGGGCCGGACAACGGGAGCCGACGATGGAATTCTTCCGCATCCAGCGCGACATCCCGTTCATGCGCCACGCGCTGGTGCTGAACGCGATCTCGGTCACCGCCTTCGTGCTGGCGGTCTTCTTCCTCGCCACGCGCGGGCTGCACCTGTCGGTCGAGTTCACCGGCGGCAGCGTGCTGGAGGTGCAGTATCCGCAGGCGGCGCCGCTGGAGCGCACGCGCGAGGCGGTCGAGCGGCTCGACCTGGGCGAGGTCCAGGTGCAGAACTTCGGCAGCTCGCGCGACGTGCTGATCCGCCTGCCGGTGCGCGGCGGCGAGAAGCAGGATGCGCTCGCGGCGCGCGCCTTCGACGAGATCTGCCGCGCCGAGGGCGGCACCGTGGCCCAGAAGGCCTACGTGACCGAGCAGGGCGAGGCCGTCAGCCGCGCCGCCTGCGAGGTCGCCGGCGGCGCCACCGAGCCCGTGCGGCTGATGCGCACCGAGTTCGTCGGCCCGTCGGTCGGTGCGGAGCTCGCCCGCGACGGCGCGATCGCGCTCGCGTTCACGATCGTCGGCATCATGATCTACCTGGCGCTGCGGTTCGAGTGGAAATTCTCGGTCGCCGCGATCGTTGCCAACCTGCACGACGTCGTCATCATCCTGGGCTTCTTCGCCTTCTTCCAGTGGGAGTTCTCGCTCGCGGTGCTGGCGGCGGTGCTGGCGGTGCTGGGCTACTCGGTCAACGAGTCGGTCGTCATCTTCGACCGCATCCGCGAATCCTTCCGCCGCTACCGCAAGATGACGACGCCGCAGGTGATCGACAACGCGATCACGCGCACGATCAGCCGCACCGTGATCACCCACGGCTCGACCCAGATCATGGTGCTGTCGATGCTGATCTTCGGCGGCCCGACGCTGCACCACTTCGCGCTCGCGCTGACGATCGGGATCCTGTTCGGGATCTACTCGTCGGTCTTCGTCGCCGCGGCGGTCGCGATGTGGCTGGGCGTCAAGCGCGAGGACCTGGTCAAGCCGACCGGACGCGAGAACGACCCGAACGACCCGAATGCCGGGGCGGTGGTGTAGAGTGCCTCGAGGATCCCGGCTCTCCACGGACTGAACCTCGCTGCCGCCCGCCACCATGGCCCCAGGCGCCTCCTCCTCGACCATGGCCGGCCAGGCGCGTCGGCTGTTCGCGGAGGAGTTCGTCAAGGGACTCCCGGCGTTGGTGCGCAGCGTCGTCGGCCGCGCGCGGCGGCGGCTCGACGAGCCGGCCGAACGCGAGATCGCGATGCGCTGGCGCGACCTCAACGCCCTTCTTCTGGAGCGCGCGCCGGCCTGGCATCGGCGGCTGGTGGCGGCATTGCGCGAAGCGCTGCTGCATGGCGTGAGTGCGTCGCGCACGGGAGTCGATCCACGCGCGCCGGCGACGCTGCAGACGATGTCGCTCGTCGACGACGAGAGCATCGAGCTCGAGATCATGGTCTCGCGCCTGGCGCTGGCGGTGATGGACCGCGCGTCATGGGAGTTCTCCGACCTGCGCGCGCGCGTGGCCAGTCTCGAAGGTCGCGCCGAGCTGGAGACGAGCGACCTGCTGCGCGCGCACGTGCTGGCCAAGCTGGTCGTCGACGCCTGGCTCGGCGCTGGTTTGACGCAGGGCGACTGGTCGGACCTGCAGTCGGTGCTGCACGAGGAGTTCGCCGAGCTCGTCGAGATCGCCTACCACGAGGCGAACCGCTGGCTGGTCGAGCGCCACGTGCTGCCCGAGGTCGATCTGCGGCCGCTGATCCGCCGCCACCGCGGCGACACGCCGCTGCCAGTCAGCGGGCTGGACCTCGGGCCGCAGAGCCGGTTCGGTGCCGGCGACGGCGCGCCCGGCGCCTTCGTCGCGTCGCGCCCGGGATCGCTCGCCGCGCCGCAGGGCTATGTCGGCGAGGAGACGCGGATGATGACGCGCGCGGCGGCGCTGCCACGCAGCGCCGACCACGTCGAGGCGGTGCTCGGCCGGCTGAACCGGCTCGTTGGGCGCCACGTCCCGGGCTTCCTGGCCTCGACGCGGCCGCGCGCACTGTCGCCCTCGCTCGGGCGCGCGATCGAGACCGCGCAGGCCAGCATCCGCCAGCGACTCACGCCCGAGACCGGGCGCGGCGAGCTCGGCCGCGCCTCGGTGCCGGTCATGCTCGACGAACTGCACCAGCGCAAGCAGGTGCTCAAGCGCGCCGCCGCGACGCCCGAGGAGCGGGCGACGATCGAGATCGTCGCGCTGCTGTTCCAGAGCATCCTGACCGAGGAGCGCATCCCGGCGGCGGTCCGCGTGTGGTTCGCGCGCTTGCAGATGCCGGTGCTGCGGGTGGCCGTCGGCGAGCCCGACTTCTTCGCCACCGTCGACCATCCGGCGCGGCGGCTGATCGATCGCATGGGATCCTGCGTGATGGGGTTCGACAGTGCGGGCGGCGGGGGCGCCGACGCCGACGCCGCGCTGGAAAAGGAGATCAAGCGCATCGTCCAGGTCGTCGAGGCCTACCCGGACACCGGCCGGCGCGTCTTCCAGACCGTGCTGACCGAGTTCGAGCGCTTCCTCGAGCACTACTTCCGCCACGAGCACCTGGCGTCGAAGAAGGGCGTGTCGCTGGCGCAGCAGGTCGAGCAGCGCGAGACGCTGGCGATCCAGTACACGATCGAGCTGCGCAAGATGCTCAACGAGGTCCCGGTGCAGGACGGCGTGCGCCAGTTCCTGTTCCAGGTCTGGGCCGACGTGCTGGCCACCACGGCGGTGCGCCATGGCGCCGGCAGCGAGCCGACCCGGACGATGAAGCGCGCGGCCGCCGACCTGATCTGGTCGGCCAGCGCCAAGGTCACGCGCGAGGAGCGCGCCGAGGTCATCCGGCGCCTTCCGGCGCTGCTGAAGTCGCTGCGCGAGGGGATGGCGACCGCGGGACTGGACAACGCGGCGCAGGACGCCCACATCCGCCAGCTCAACGATGCGCTGGCGGCGGCCTTCACCGCGAAGGCGGCCGCGATCCCGCCGGACCGGCTGCAGGCGATGATGGAGCGGCTGGAGACGCTCGAGGAACTGCTGCCCGACGCGAGCGACGCCGCGATCGACGAGGCGATGGTGCTGGACCTGTCGGGGCACGAGAGCGAGGATCTGGCGGTGGTCACCGAGGGCGGCTCGATGCCGTCGCAGGCGATGCTCGCCTGGGCGCGCGAGCTGCAGGTCGGCAGCTGGTACATGCTCGATTTCCGCGGCCGCAGCGAGCCGGTGCAGCTCGCCTGGCAGGGGCTGCGGCGCCAGCTCAGCCTGTTCGTCGGCGCGTCCGGCCGCTGCGTGCTGTTCCAGCAGCAGCGACTGGCCGCCTTCCTGCAGGCCGGGCTGCTGCTGCCGGCGCAGGACGAGGCCCTGACCGTGCGCGCCACGCGCAGCGCGCTGGCCAAGCTCGACGTCGACGCGTCGGTGCTGGACGGTTGAGGGCGGGCCACCCTGTTGGTCTTCCGCGGTCGAGCACCAGCGCGGTGTCCTGGAGGCCGGCCCGCTGCCGGCTACGCTTCGTCCATAGGCGAATGCAAGGCATGCGGTCGCGGTGCGGTCGATCCGCGATCGCGGCGCGTTGCTCAGCGGTGGCGCTTCGGCGTCGCGGCGCGCTTGCGCGGCCGCGGCGAAGCCTGGGTCGAGTGGTCTGGGGTGGCGATGCCGGCCCCCGCTTCGGCCCCATCGGCCGCGTCGGCGAGAAGAAAGCCGCGGAAGGCCTCGGCCGCGGCCGACAACCGCTTGCCGCGCCGGTGCACGACATACCAGTGGCGCATGATCGGCAGCCCCTGGACGTCGAGCTCGACCAGCCGCGCCAGCGCCAGTTCCTGCTCGATCGTCGCGCGCGACAGCAGCCCGAGGCCCAACCCCGCCTGCACCGCCTGCTTGATCGCCTCGTTGCTGCCCAGTTCCATCCCGGTGCGCAGCACGACGCCGCGCCCGGCGAAGAAGCGCTCCATCGCGATGCGCGTGCCCGACCCCGGCTCGCGCACCAGGAAGGTCTCCTGCTGCAGCCGTGCCAGCGGGATCGCGCGCCGGCGCGCCAGCGCGTGCTGCGGCGGCGCGACGACGACGAGCGGGTTGTCCATGAAGACCGCGGCGTCGACATCGGCCTCGGGCGGCGGCTGGCCCATGATCGCCAGATCGATGCTGTTCTCGGCGAGCTGGCGCAGCAGCTCCTGGCGGTTGGTCACGTCCAGGCTGACCGTGACCTCGGGCCAGCGGCGCGAGAAGCGCCCGAGCAAGGCCGGGATCACGTAATTGGCGGTCGTCGCCACCGCGATCCGCAGCCGCCCGCCCGACAGCCCCTTCAGCCGGTCCAGCACCTGCTCCATCTCGTCGAGCTGCTGCGCGATCGCGCGCGCGTAGCCGAGCACCTCGCGCCCGGCCGTGGTCAGGTGGATGCGCCGGCCGAGCTGCTCGAACAGCGGCAACCCGACGCTGTCCTCGAGCTGCCTGACCTGCATCGACACCGCCGGCTGCGTCAGGTGCAGCGCCTCGGCCGCGCGCGTGTAGTTCAGGTGGTGCGCGACGGCCTCGAAGATCTCGAGCTGGCGCAGCGTCAGGTGCACGAAGGTCTCCTGGCCTTAGATATCAGCAAAAGCTGATAGTCACCATCATAAGACGTGACTGGATCTTATGGGCATCCGCCGCTAGCGTAGAGGCCTCGTCGCGATCCGGCCGCCACCCCGGCGGCCCGTCGCCCGCATCGTGCAACCCGAGGGAGCCCCATGAGCACGGCCAAGCCCAAGACCTACCAGGCAGGCGTCAAGGAATACCGCGAGACCTACTGGGACCCGAACTACACGCCCCGCGACAGCGACTTCCTGGCCTGCTTCAAGGTCGTCCCGCAGGCCGGCGTGCCGCGCGAGGAGGCCGCCGCCGCAGTCTGCGCCGAGTCGTCGACCGCGACCTGGACCACGGTCTGGACCGACCTGCTGACCGACCTCGACTACTACAAGGGCCGCGCCTACGCGATCGAGGACGTGCCCGGCGACGACGAGGCCTTCTACGCCTTCATCGCCTACCCGATGGGGCTGTTCGAGGAAGGCTCGGTCGTCAACGTCTTCACCTCGCTGGTCGGCAACGTGTTCGGCTTCAAGGCGGTGCGCGCGCTGCGGCTGGAGGACGTGCGCTTCCCGCTGTGGTTCGTCACCACCTGCGACGGCCCGCCGCACGGCATCCAGGTCGAACGCGACAAGCTCGACAAGTACGGCCGCCCGCTGCTGGGCTGCACGATCAAGCCCAAGCTCGGGCTGTCGGCGAAGAACTACGGCCGCGCGGTCTACGAGTGCCTGCGCGGCGGGCTGGACTTCACCAAGGACGACGAGAACGTCAACTCGCAGCCCTTCATGCGCTGGCGGGACCGCTTCGAGTTCTGCCAGGAGGCGATCGAGAAGGCCGAGCGCGAGACCGGCGAGCGCAAGGGCCACTACCTGAACGTCACGGCGCCCAACGTCGAGGAGATGTACAAGCGCGCCGAGTTCGCGAAGTCGATCGGCTCGCCGATCGTCATGTCGGACTACCTGACGCTGGGCTGGGCGGCGCACTCCAGCCTGTCGCGCTGGTGCCGCGACCACGGCATGCTGCTGCACGTGCACCGCGCGATGCACGGGGTGATCGACCGCAACCCGCGCCACGGCATCAACTTCCGCGTCCTGGCCAAGCTGCTGCGGCTGCTCGGCGGCGACCACCTGCACTCGGGGACGGTGGTCGGCAAGCTCGAGGGCGACCGTGCGGCGACACTGGGCTGGATCGACCTGATGCGCGACCGCGTCGTCAAGGAGGACCGCAGCCGCGGCCTGTTCTTCGAGCAGGACTGGGGCCAGATGCCGGGGCTGTTCCCGGTCGCCTCGGGCGGCATCCACGTCTGGCACATGCCGGCGCTGGTGTCGATCTTCGGCGACGACTCGGTGCTGCAGTTCGGCGGCGGCACGATCGGCCACCCCTGGGGCAATGCCGCCGGCGCGGCGGCCAACCGGGTCGCGCTCGAGGCCTGCGTGCAGGCGCGCAACGAGGGCCGCCAGATCGAGAAGGAAGGCAAGGACATCCTCACTCGCGCCGCGCAGGCGAGCCCCGAGCTGAAGATGGCGATGGAGACCTGGAAGGAGATCAAGTTCGAGTTCGACACCGTCGACAAGCTCGACGCCGCGCACCGCTGAGCCGCCGCGGCCTGCCCGATTCCCCATAGCCCCATGCCCAGGAGCCACTGAAATGAGCGAAATGCAGGACTACAAGTCGCGTCTTTCGGACCCCGCGAGCCGCAAGCTCGGCACCTTCTCCTACCTGCCGCCGATGGACGCGGACCAGATCCGCCGGCAGATCCAGTACATCGTCGACAAGGGCTGGAACCCGGCGATCGAGCACACCGAGCCCGAGCAGGCCGGCAGCGTCTACTGGTACATGTGGAAGCTGCCGATGTTCGGCGAGACCGAGGTCGACCGCATCCTCGGCGAGATCGAAGCGTGCAAGAAGGCCAACCCCGGCCACCACGTGCGGCTGATCGGCTACGACAACATCAAGCAGTCGCAGGGCGCGAACATGATCGTGCACCGCGCGCCGATCGCGGCCTGAGCCGCGCGGCCGCCGGGGGCAGGAGAGGGACGATGAGCGAGACCGCGTACCGCGTGCGCGAGCAGCCGTACTACCGCAGCGTCGGCGCCGAGGTCGCGCTGTTCGAGGCCGCGTACGGCGTGCGCATGCCGGTCATGCTCAAGGGGCCGACCGGCTGCGGCAAGTCGCGCTTCGTCGAATACATGGCCTGGCGGCTGGCCAAGCCGCTGATCACGGTCGCCTGCAACGAGGACATGACGGCGGCCGACCTGGTCGGCCGCTTCCTGCTCGACATGCAGGGCACGCGCTGGCAGGACGGCCCGCTGACGACCGCGGCGCGGCTCGGCGCGATCTGCTACCTCGACGAGGTCGTCGAGGCGCGGCAGGACACGACGGTCGTCATCCACCCGCTGACCGACCACCGGCGCGTGCTGCCGCTGGAGAAGAAGGGCGAGCTGGTGCACGCGCACCCGGACTTCCAGCTCGTCATCTCGTACAACCCCGGCTACCAGAGCCTGATGAAGGACCTCAAGCAGTCGACCAAGCAGCGCTTCGGCGCGATCGACTTCGACTACCCCGAGGCCGCGGTCGAGTCCGAGGTCGTCGCGCACGAGGCCGGCGTCGAGCGCGCGGTCGCCGAGCGGCTGGTGCAGGTCGCGCAACGCAGCCGCAACCTCAAGGGCCACGGGCTGGACGAGGGCATGTCGACGCGGCTGCTGATCTACGCCGGCCAGCTGATCGCCAAGGGCATCGCCCCGGCCGACGCCTGCCGCATGGCGCTGGTGCGGCCGCTGACCGACGACCCCGACATGCGCGAGACGCTGGACGCCGCGGTCGACACCTTCTTCGGCTGATCCCGATCGCGCCCCGCGCGCCGCCGAAGCCAGCCGCCGCGCCATGCACCTCGAGCTCGACGACTACCGCGACGAGCTGCTGCGCGCCGCGCCGGCGCTGGCCGCGACGCTGGACGCGAGCTTCCACGAGGCCGCGCGGACCATGTCGGCCGCCGGGCTGAAGGACTGGCTCGACGGTGCGCGCGGGCTGATCGGGCTGGGCAAGGGCCCGGCGCTGCTGGAGACCTACCTCGACGAGATGCCGCTGGTCGCGCGCGAGTGCGGCGAGGCGGTGATCCGCGACGCCGTGCACGCGGTGATGAACCTCGCCTCGCTGGTCTCGGGCGAGGTGCTGACGCTGGTCTTCGCGACGCTGCCGACCGCCGCGCGCCGGCTCGGCGACGCCGAACTGCTGCGCGCCTACCTGGCGCTGCTGCACCGGCTCGCGTCGCGCGCGCCTCGCGGCCTGCGGCCGATGCTCGGCGCGCTCGACGAGCTGCTCGGCAAGCTGACGCTGTCGGGGCTGCGGCGCTGGGTCGACTTCGGCGCCGAGGCCTACCGGCGCGACCTGCCGCGGCAGGCGTCGTACTTCGGGCTGCAGACCGAGGACAGCCGCGCGGTGCTGCAGCGCGAGCGCCGCGGCACGCTGTTCGTCGACAGCCAGCGCCGGCTCGTCTTCTACCTGCGCGCCTTCTGGGGGCGCGACTTCTTCCTGCGCCCGGCGGCGGCCGACCACGCCGGCTGGCGCCCGTTCGTCGAGGCGCGCGCGCTGCACCTGCCCGATGCCGCCGACGACCTCGCAGGCTGCAGCGGGATCGACCTGTACCGCGCGATGGCCGCGCACATGGCGGCGCACCTGGTCTACACGAGCGCGCCGCAGTCGGCCGAGGCGCTGGCGCCGGCGCAGCGCTTCCTCGTCGGCTTCGTCGAGGATGCGCGCGTCGAGTGGTGCGCGGCGAGCCGCTTCCCCGGCATGCGCCGGCTGTGGCGCGGCTTCATCGAGCGGCCCGTGGGCACGCCGCCCGAGCACCCGACAGTCGAGCTGCTCGAGCGCACGGCGCTGGCGCTGCTCGACCCCGGCGCGCACAGCGGCGACGCCGCGGTCGACGCGATCGTCGAGCGCTTTCACGCCGCGGTCCCCGATCGTGCAGGCGACGGCGGGCTGTCGTTCGACCTCGGGCTCGCGCTGTTCGAACTGCTCGCTCAGCGGCGCGAGCTGCCCAGTCTGCGCGTGCTGGAGAGCCTGCGCATCCCCTACCGCGACGACAACCGCTTCGTCTGGTCGAGCGACCCGGTCGACTGGGAGCCGGCCGATGCCTGGCTCGGTGCGCGCGAGCGCCAGGTCCGCAAGCGCGTCGGGTTGATGGAGTTCATCAACGAGGTCGAGGTCGAGACCGCCGGCGACGACGCGCAGGAGGTCTGGATCCTCGGCAGCGAACTCTTTCCGTACGAGGACGCCGGCATCTCGTTCAACCAGCGCGAGGGCCGCGAGCCGGTCTCGGACCCCTTTCACTACCCCGAGTGGGACTACCAGGTGCAGCTGCACCGGCCGAACTGGGCCACCGTGCACGAGCGGCGCGCGCCGCGCGGCGACCCGGCGCTCGTCGACGCCGTGCTGGCCGAGCATCGGGGCGTGGCGCACCGCATCCGCCGGATCGTCGACCGGCTGCGCCCGCAGGGCGTGTCGCGCCAGCGCAAGCTCGAGGACGGCGACGAGCTCGACCTGAACGCCGCGGTCGATGCGATGGTCGCCGCGCGCATCGGCTTGGCGCCCGACCCGCGCATCACGATGCGACGCGTGATCGACCGGCGCGACCTGGCCGTGCTGATCCTGCTCGACCTGTCGGAGTCGACCAACGAGACGCTGCGCGGCTCGGACAAGACGGTGCTCGCGCTCACGCGCGAGGCCTGCACGCTGCTGGCCACCGCGATCGACGGCATCGGCGACCCGTTCGCGATCCACGGCTTCGCCAGCGACGGCCGGCACGATGTGCGCTATGTGCGCATCAAGGATTTCGAGCAGCGGCTGGACGCCGAGGTGCGCAGCCGTCTCGCGGGCATGGCCGGCGGCTACTCGACACGCATGGGCGCGGCGATGCGGCACGCCGGGCGGCTGCTGCTCGCGCGGCCCGAGCGCCACCGGCTGCTGCTGATCGTCACCGACGGCGAGCCGGCCGACATCGACGAGCGCGACCCGCAGTACCTGCGGCTGGACGCGAAGAAGGCGGCCGAGGAGCTGCGCGCGCGCGGCGTGCTCAGCTACTGCCTGACGCTGGACCCGCAGGCCGACCGCTATGTCGAGCGCATCTTCGGTGCGCGCCACTACACCATCGTCGACCACGTGCAGCGGCTGCCGGAGAAGCTGCCGACGCTGTTCGCGAGCCTGACGCGCTGAGCGAGGCGACGGGGCTCGTCAGCGTCCGCCCTGCCGGGACGCTGCGGCAGCGCCCGGGCCGGCGAACAGCGGGAAGTAGCCCAGGTCCGCGGCCAGCAGGTGGCGCATGACGAGGTCGCGCGCGGCGAAGTCGACGACGTCGCCGAACGCCGCCTGCCCGGCGCGTACCTGTGCGAGCAGGGCACGCGCGCGGTGCAGCAGTTCGGCGTGCGCCCGTCTGTGCAGCGGCAGCTCGGGGTAGCCCGCGACCTCGAGCAGCGATTCCTCGTGCGCGAAGTGGCGCCCGGCCTCGTCGATCAGCGACACCAACGCGGCCGCCACGGGCCCGGACCCCTTGTCGCCGGCCGCGGCGTCGATCAGCGCATTGGCGGCGTCGAACAGCGCGCGATGCTCGTCGTCGATCTGCGGCTGGCCGGACTCGTAGGACTCGTGCCATTGCAGGTGCGGCGCGGCGCCGCGCTCGGCGGCCCAGCGGTCGGAGTTGCCGCGCGGGTCGACCTCGACCCGGTCGCGGCCGGCCTCCTTGGCGCGGTACAGCGCCGCGTCGGCGCGCTCGAACCAGGCCAGCGGCGTCTCGCCGCCGTCGAGTTCGGCCACGCCGGCGCTGGTGGTCAGCCGGCCGACAGCGGGAAAGCGGTGCTGGGCGACCGCGCGCCGCAGCTTGTCGGCGACGCGCGCCGCCGCGCGGTAGCCGGTGCCGGCCGCGAGCACGACGAACTCCTCGCCGCCCCAGCGAAACAGCAGGTCCGCGGCGCGCAGATGGCGGCCGACGAGATCGGCGAACTCGCGCAGCACGGCGTCGCCCGCTGCGTGGCCGTGACCGTCGTTGACGGCTTTGAAGCCGTCGATGTCGAGCAGCAAGATCGACAAGGGCTGGCGGCGTCGGTGCGCCGACGCGATCTCGCCTTCGATCAGGCGCTCGAAGTGCGCGCGGCTCCACACCCGGGTGAGGTGGTCGGTCGCGACCAGGCGCTCGAGTTCGGCCACGCGCGCCTGCCAAGGTGCAGCTGGCGCGGCGCCTGCACCGCCCTCGCTGCCCAGCAGGCTGACCAGGATCAAATCGCCCAGGCGCAGCACCTGCCCGGCGACGGCCTCGCCGGCGCCGCTGGGCTGCACCAGCCCGATGCCGCTGTCGTGCTCGAGCGCGGCGCACAGGCTGGCGCGATCGACACCGGCACCGCGAGCCTGCCAGGAGGCGTTGGCGAGCACGACCGCGCCGTCCTCGCGCACGATTGCCAGCGGCGCTGCGTAGGCGTGGAAGGCTCGCAGCAGGACCGCGTCGAGACCTTGTGCGGCAGGCGCGTCGGCCCCGGTGCCGCAGGCCTCGAGCGCACGCGCCGCGGCGCCGAGCAAGCGGGCCGCTGCGGAGTCATCGCCGCTTCGGAATTCCATGGCGGTGGGGGGTGCGTGATGCCGGGGGTGGCGCTATTGTGAACTGCCTTCTGCGATGGCGGTGCCGGTCGCCGGTTGACCACAAGAGCCTGCCTGCTGCAAGCAGGCTGACCGGTCAACGAGCGACTGGCCCTGCCCCACATCGGCGCGCAGCATGGATGGCGCGCACGGCGACATGCCGGGCACGCAACTTGCGTTCACGAACCCCCAGCACGGCACGCGGCAGCGCGAGGAGGGCAGCATGGACGAGCGGGTCTTGGCCGAGGTCGGCGCGGTGGCGCAGGCGATCGAGCGGCGGCTGGGGATCTCGCGGCGCGAGTTCATGCAGTTCTGCGCCGCCACCGCGACCACGCTCGGCCTGGGCGCCTCGGGCAGCGCGGCGATCGCGCAGGCGGTGCAGGCCGCGCGCCGGCCGTCGGTCATCTGGCTGCACTACCAGGAGTGCACCGGCTGCAGCGAGAGCCTGCTGCGCGCCGAGCACCCGACGCTGGAGAAGCTGATCCTCGACACGATCTCGCTCGACTACCACGAGACGCTGATGGTCGCCGCCGGCCACCAGGCCGAGGCCGCGCGCAAGACCGCGATGCAGCAGAACAAGGGCCAGTACGTGCTCGTCGTCGAGGGCGCGATCCCGGTCAAGGACAACGGCATCTACTGCAAGGTCGCCGGCCACACCGCGGTCGACATCGTGCGCGAGTGCGCCGCCGATGCCGCCGCAGTGATCGCGATCGGCTCCTGCGCATCCTGGGGCGGCATGCCGTCGACCGACCCCAACCCGACCGGCGCCTCGGGGGTCGCGCAGGTGCTGGGCAAGCCGGTGGTGACGATCCCGGGCTGCCCGCCCAACCCGTACAACTTCCTCGCCACCGTCGTCCACTTCCTGACCTTCGGCAGCCTGCCGGCGGTCGACCCGCTCGGCCGGCCGCTGTTCGCCTACGGCCGCATCATCCACGAGCACTGCGAGCGGCGCGCGCACTTCGACGCCGGGCGCTTCGCGCACGCCTTCGGCGACGAGGGCCACCGCAAGGGCTACTGCCTGTACAAGCTCGGCTGCAAGGGCCCCGAGACCTACGCCAACTGCTCGACGATCGGCTTCGGCGATGTCGGCGAGAGCAACTGGCCAGTCGCCTGCGGCCACCCCTGCATCGGCTGCGTCGAGCAGGGCGTGGGCTTCACCAAGCCGATCCACGCCACCGCGCAGCTCAAGGGCATGAGCCCGCCGGCGAGCTACCCCAAGGTCGTCGAGCAGCAGGGCCAGACCAGCTTCGCCGCCGCCGCGGCGCTGGCGGCGATCGCCGGGGCGGCCGCCGGCGCGACCGCGATGCTGACGAAGAACCTCGGCCAGCGCGCCGCCCAGCCCCGCAGCGCCGATACGCCCGCCGCGCGCGAGGAGCGCTGAGCATGGACCGGCGCGGCTTCTTCAAGGCGGCCGGCGCGGCCGCCGCCGGCGCGGCGGCGGCCTGCCCGGCGCAGGCGCGCGGCAACAAGCAGCTCTCGCCCGACGCCGTCGGCCTGCTGTTCGACTCGACGCTGTGCGTCGGCTGCAAGGCCTGCGTCGCCGCGTGCAAGCAGGCCAACGGCATGCCGAGCGAGGTCAGCACCGAGGACGCGCTGTGGGATACGCCGCTGGATATCTCGGGCAAGACGCTCAACGTCATCAAGGTCTACAAGCACGGCACGATGGCGGTCAAGGACCGGGTCGAGGACGGCTTCGCGTTCAGCAAGAAGTCCTGCCTGCACTGCGTCGACGCCTCGTGCGTGTCGGTGTGCCCGGTCAGCGCGATGAAGAAGGACCCGGTCACGGGCCTGGTCAGCTACAACGTCGACGCCTGCATCGGCTGCCGCTATTGCGTCGCCTCCTGCCCGTTCGGCGTGCCGCGCTTCACCTACGACTCGCCGACGCCGAAGATCAGCAAGTGCCAGCTCTGCCAGCACCGCTGGCCCGAGGGCAAGTACGCCGCCTGCGCCGAGGTCTGCCCGACCGGCGCGACGCTGTTCGGCAAGGTCAGCGACATCAAGGCCGAGATCGCGCGGCGCAAGGCGCTGGCCCCCGGCACGCCGACGAGCTTCCCGCGCGGGCGCTTGGGCGGCCCGGACCAGAGCTACCCCGGCGTGGCGTCGAAGTACGTCGACCATGTCTACGGCGAGAAGGAGGTCGGCGGCACGCAGATGATGATGCTCGCCGGCGTGCCGTTCGAGCTGCTCGGCTACCCGACGCTGCCCGAGACCTCGTTCGCATCGCGCTCCGAGACGCTGCAGCACACGCTGTACGGCGGGCTGGTGGCGCCGATCGCCTTCCTCGGCGCGCTGACCTGGGTCGCCAAGCGCAACGTCAAGGCCGAGGAGGCCGCGGGCCTCGATCCCGGCACCAACGAGGGAGGCAGCCATGGCCGCTGACGCATCGCACGCCCATCCCGCTCCGGCGCCGCTGGGCGGGCCGCTGGTCACCCCGGTCACGGTCGTGCTGGCGCTGCTGGCGCTAGCCGCCGCCGGCGTGCTCGTCGTTCGCTTCACGCAGGGGCTGGGTGCGGTCACCCACCTCAACGACGGCTACCCCTGGGGCATCTGGATCGCCTACGACGTCGTCGTCGGCTCGGCCTTCGCCTGCGGCGGCTATGCGATGGCGCTTCTCGCCTACATCTTCAACAAGGGCGAATACCACCCGCTGGTGCGGCCGGCGCTGCTCGCCAGCCTGTTCGGCTACACGCTGGCCGGCGTCAGCGTCATCTTCGACCTCGGCCGCTGGTGGAACTTCTGGCACATCTTCTGGCCCGGCTACGCGCAGATCAACTCGGTGATGTTCGAGGTCGCGCTGTGCATCTCGGCCTACATCCTGGTGATGTGGATCGAGTTCGCGCCGGCCTTCATGGACAAGCTCGGCATGGCGCAGCTCAAGCGCCGCCTGTCCAAGGTCCTGTTCGTCTTCATCGCGCTCGGCGTGCTGCTGCCGACGATGCACCAGTCGTCGCTCGGGTCGCTGCTGGTCGTCTTCGGCTACCAGGTCCACCCGTTGTGGCAGAGCGGCTGGTTGCTGCCGCTGATCTACCTGATGACGGCGATCATGCTCGGCTTCGCGGTCGTCATCTTCGAGGCCACGCTGTCGTCGGTCGGCTTCAAGCGCCAGCTCGAGACCCCGGTGCTGGCGCGCGTGTGCGACATCATGCACAAGCTGCTGCTGGCCTACCTGGTGCTGCGCGTCGGCGACCTGGTCGTGCGCGGCGCGCTGCCGACGGCGTTCGCGCTCGACGCGCAGGCCTTCTGGTTCTGGGTCGAGATGGCCTGCTTCGCGGTGCCGGCCTGGCTGCTGCGCACCCGCGAGTCGCGCCGCCAGCCCGGGCGGCTGTTCCTCGGCGCGGTGCTGCTGATGGCCGGAGGCATGGTGCTGCGCGTCAACGGCTTCCTGGTCGGCTACATGACGGGCGAGGGCTGGCACTACTTCCCGTCGCTGCCCGAACTGCTCGTCACCATCGGCCTGATCGCGTTCGAGATCCTGGCCTACATCGTCATCGTCCGCCGTTTCCCCGTGCTGCCGGCCGAGCCCGTGCCCGCACGCTGACCCGCTTCGAGGAGCCACCATGGGCCGCCGCATCACGATCGACCCCATCACCCGCATCGAGGGTCACCTGCGAATCGACTGCGAGGCCGACGGCGGGCGCATCACCAAGGCCTGGAGCTCGGGCCAGATGTGGCGCGGCGTCGAGCTGATCCTGCTCGGGCGCGACCCGCGCGACGCCTGGGCGATCACACAGCGCATCTGCGGGGTCTGCACCACGGTGCACGCGATCGCGTCGGTGCGCGCGGTCGAGAACGCGCTGCAGATGGAGGTGCCGCTGAACGCGCAGTACATCCGCAACCTGATCATCCTCGCGCACGCGGTGCACGACCACATCGTCCACTTCTACCACCTGTCGGCGCTCGACTGGGTCGACGTCACCTCGGCGCTGAAGGCCGACCCGGACGCCACCGCGCGGCTGGCGGAGAGCCTTTCGGACTGGCCCGGCAACGGCCGCTTCGAGATGCGCGCGGTCAAGGAGCGGCTCGCGGGATTCGTCGGCGGCGGTCAGCTCGGCATCTTCACCAACGGCTACTGGGGCCACCCGGCGATGAAGCTGCCGCCGGAGGTCAACCTGCTCGCGGTCGCGCACTACCTGCAGGCGCTGGAGATCCAGCGCAAGGCGAACAAGATCGTCTCCATCCTCGGCAGCAAGACGCCGCACATCCAGAACGTCGCCGTCGGCGGGGTGTCGAACGCGATCTCGACCGACAGCTATTCGACGCTCGGCGTCGAGCGGCTGATGGCGATCAAGGGCTGGATCGACGAGCTCGACGCCTTCGTCAAGAAGGTCTACCTGGTCGACGTCGCCGCGGTCGGTGCGTTCTACGCCGACTGGACCCAGGTCGGCGCCGGCATCACCGACTACCTCGCGGTGCCCGACATCCCGCTCGACACCAAGGGCACGCAGTTCGCGCTGCCGGGCGGCTATCTCGCCGGGCGCGATCTGGCGGCGTTCAAGCCGATCACGAGCTTCGACGACAAGTACTGGGTCGACGGTGTCGCCGAGAGCGCGAAGCACTCATGGTACGAGGGCTCGGCGTCGCTGCACCCGTACCAGGGCGAGACCAAGCCGCAGTACACCGACTTCCAGGACGACGGCAAGTACTCGTGGCTGAAGTCGCCGACCTTCTACGGCAAGCCGGCGCAGGTCGGGCCGCTGGCGCGCGTGCTGTGCATGCTCGGCGCCGGTCACGAGGCGACGACGAAGTACGCCACCGCGGCGCTCGACACCGTCTCGGCGCTGGCCAAGACCAAGGTCGGGCTGGACGCGATGCACTCGACGATCGGCCGCCACGCGGCGCGCGCGGTGTCGTGTGCGGTGCAGGTCGACCTGCTGGCCGACCAGTGGCAGCGGCTGGTCGGCAATATCGCCAAGGGCGACGTCACGACCTTCAACCAGCCGGTCTTCCCCAAGGGCGAGATCACCGGCCAGGGCTACCACGAGGCGCCGCGCGGCGCGCTGTCGCACTGGGTCGTGATCGAGGACGGCAAGATCAGGAACTACCAGTGCGTCGTGCCGTCGACCTGGAACGCCTGCCCGCGCAACGAGAAGGACGAGCCCGGCCCTTACGAGGCCTCGCTGATGGACAACCATCCGATCGCCGACCCCGAGCTGCCGCTGGAAGTGCTGCGCACCGTGCACTCGTTCGACCCCTGCATCGCCTGCGCGATCCACCTGACCGACACCGAGAGCGGGAATGCCGTCAGCGTGCGCGCCAAGTGAGGGCGCTGCGGTGCCGGGCGCCGGGGCGGCCGTGGCCCCGCGTCGCGTCGTCGTGCTCGGCATCGGCAATACGCTGCTCGCCGACGAGGGGGTGGGCGTGCACGCGGCGCTGGCGCTGCAGCAGGATTGGCGGCTGCCCGACGGCGTCGAGGTGATCGACGGCGGCACCGCAGGGATGGAGCTGCTCGGCCCGCTGGCCGGTGCCGACCTGCTGCTGGTGCTCGACGCGGTGAAGTCGGGCCGGCCGCCGGCGACGATGGTCATGCTGGAGGGCGACGAGGTGCCGGCGTTCTTCCGCGCCAAGCTGTCGCAGCACCAGGTCAGCATCTGCGACGTGCTCGCCGGGCTGGAGTTCGAGGGCGCGGCGCCGCGCGAGCTGCTGCTGGTCGGCGTCGAGCCCGTGAGCATGGACTTGTCGCTGAGCATGACGCCGGCGGTCGCCGCGCGCGTGCCGCAGATGGTCGACGCCGCGGTGCGCGCGCTGGCCGCGCGCGGCGTCGTGCTGGCGCCGCGGCCGGCGCCGCTGGCGGCCTGATCGCAAGGAGCCACGCCGATGTGCCTGGCGCTGCCGTCGCGCGTGCTGCAGGTCGACGGCCTGACGGCGCTGGTCGACGCCGGCGGTACGGCGCGCGCAGTCAGCCTGATGCTGCTCGACGAGGAGGTCGAGGTCGGCGACTACCTGCTCGTCCAGCATGGGCAGTTCGCCTTCGAGCGGCTGGATGCCGGGCGCGCGCGCGAGGCGCTGGCGCTGATCGACGAGGTCGTCGCCGGCGCGGGCGGCGCCGACCTCAGGACCTGGTGAGACGACGATGGAACGAGCGACGACGACGACTGCAGCGAATACTCGGGCGCGCCCGCTGCGCCTGCACGATGCCGACCCCGGCCCGGCGCTGGAGGCGGCCTTCCTGCGCATCGAGCGCGAGGCGATGGACGGCTTGCCGCTGCTGAACAAGGCGCTGCGCGTGCAGGCGGTCGGCTTCGAACGCTGGCAGGGGCAGTGGCTGGGCGCGCTGGTCACGCCTTGGTTTCTCAACCTGGTGCTGGTGCCGGGGCAGGCCGCGGGCTGGGTCCCGGTGGCCGAGGGCGAGCGGCGCTTCCTGGCGTTCGGTGCCGGCGACTTCGCCTTTCTCGGCGGCTTCGAGCCCGAGGTCGGCGAGTTCCAGGCCTGCTCGCTGATCTCGCCGCCGGGCGACTTCGAGCGTCACGCCGACGCCGTCGAGTGCGCGCGCGTTGCGCTGCGGTTGCTGCACGAGCCGCCCGCGGCGCAGGGTAGCGCCTGCGGCAGCCCGCGCGCGGCGCAGCCGGCCGAGCCGCCGCCCCCGCCGGCGACGCCAGCGCGACGCGTCTTCATGTTCGGCCGCGCGGCGTGATCGCCGTGGCCGCGACGCGCGCGTGACCGCGGCGCTCGACACGCTCGCCGGCGCGCTGGTTCTGCGGCCGGGCAGTGCCCCGCCGAATATCCGCAGCACACGGCCGCTGCTGGCGCCGCGCCTCGCGCGCGGGTGGCCGGCCGACGATCTGCCCGACCGGCTGGCCGGGGTCTACGCGCTGTGCGGCGGCGCGCACCGGATCGCCGCGTGGCTCGCGCTGGCGGCGGCCCGCGGCCAGCCGACGCCCGACGCGGCGGCCCTGGCACGCGCGCTGCGCGCCGATACGCTGCGCGAGCACCTGCGGCGCATCGTGCTCGACTGGCCGGCCGCGCTGGCCGGTGAGGCGCCGTCGGCAGGCGAACTGAGGGCGCTGCGCGACGGGCCGGCGTTCGCGGCCGAGGCCTCGGCGAGAAAGTCCGCAGCCGCAGAGTCCGAGGAATCCTCGAACGAGGATGCGCTGCGAGCGCGTCGCTGGATCGAACGCGAACTGCTGGGCGACGACGCGGTCGGCTGGCTCGCCGCCTGGGAATGCGATGCCGGCTCGGCGCTGGACGCCTGGGCCGCGCGCGCGCCGACCCCGACCGCGCGCCGCCTGCGCGCCTGCCGCGACGCCGCACGCGCGATCCGCCAACCGGTGCGCCGGCTCGCGATCGCGGGCGATGCCGGCGCGCTGGCCGCGGTCGCCGCCGCGCTGCGCGCCGACCCCGCATTCGCGCTCGCGCCGCGCGCGGCGGGCGACGCCTTCGAGTCCGGCTGCTGGGCGCGTGCCGCCGACCCCGCACCCGAGCGCCACGCCGACGCCTGGCTGCGTCTGGGGGCGCGGCTGGCCGAGGCGGCGCGGCTCTCGCTGCCTGAAGGCGATGCGGATGCCCCGCGCGCGCTGCGATTCGGCGCGCTGGCCCTGGCGGCAGACGGTCGACCCGCGGCGCCGGGCCATCAGGTGGGGCAAGGCGCTGGCTGCGTGAGGGCCGCGACCGGCGCTGCCCGCGCCGAGGGCAGCGCCGGGGCCACGCGCGGCCTCGGGGCTGCCATCGGCGCCTGCGGCGAAGGCCTGGGCTGGTGCGAGATGGCACGCGGCCTGCTGCTGCACCGCATTCGCCTCGACCGCATCGGGGATGGGTGGCGCGTCGCAGAATGCGATGTGCTCGCGCCGACCGAATGGCATTTCCACCCCGAGGGGCCCGTCGCCCAGGCGCTGGCGCGGCTGCCGCGCGACGGCGGCGAGGCCGCGGCGCGGCTGCTTGCCGCCGCCTTCGACCCCTGCGTCGCGATCCGCGTCGAGGCCGGCGATGCATGAGCTGAGCCTGGCCGGCGGCATCCTGCGCATCGTCGAGCAGGCGGCCGAGCGCGAGCGCTTCGCGCGCGTGACGCGGCTGACGCTGGAGGTCGGCAAGCTCGCCGGGGTCGAGGTCGAGGCGCTGCGCTTCGCGCTCGGTGCGATCGCCCCCGGCACGCCGCTGGCCGATGCCGCGGTCGAGATCGTCGAGCCCGAGGGGCAGGCACGCTGCTTCGATTGCGGCGGCTTGACGGCCATCAAGGAACGCGGCGACCCTTGCCGGCACTGTGGCGGCTGGCGGCTGGACCCGGTCGCCGGGACCGGATTCCGCGTCGTCGACCTGCTGGTCGAGGACGCGTAGACAGGACACAGGACAGGAGCGACGACGATGTGCGTGGTCTGCGGCTGCGGCGACCCGGCGGCAGCGCCGCCCGAGGGCGCGAAGGTCGACCCCGTCACCGGCGACCTCGACTACGGCGCCGGCGCGGCGCGGGTGTCGGTGCCGGGGCTGAGCCAGTCGCGCACGGTCAAGCTCGAGGCCGACGTGCTGGGCGAGAACGACCGCATCGCGCAGGCCAACCGGCGCCACTTCGAGTCGCACGGGGTCACCGCGCTGAACCTCGTCTCCAGCCCCGGCGCCGGCAAGACGACGCTGCTGGTGGCGACGATCGAGGCGCTGCACCGGCGCCGGCCGGCGCTGCCGCTGGCCGTGATCGAGGGCGACCAGCAGACCTCGAACGATGCCGACCGCATCCGCGCCACCGGCGCGCCGGCGATCCAGGTCAATACCGGCAAGGGCTGCCACCTCGACGCGCGCATGGTCGCCGACGCCTTCGCGCGGCTGCCGTTGCACGAGCACGGGCATGACCACGCCCACGACCACGCCCACGACCACGCCCACGACCACGCGCATGGGCATGACCACGACCACGCGCATGAGCACCTGCACGACCACGTGCACGCGCACGCACACCGCCACGGGCATGCACATGGCCATGCCCACGAGCACACGCCTCGGCACGAGCATGCGCATCGGCACGGGCACGTCCATGCGCACGCACCGAGCCTGTTGCTGATCGAAAACGTCGGCAACCTCGTCTGCCCGGCGCTGTGGGACCTGGGCGAGCGCGCCAAGGTCGCGATCCTGTCGGTCACCGAGGGCGACGACAAGCCGGCCAAGTATCCCGACATGTTCGCCGCCGCGACGCTGATGCTGCTGAACAAGGTCGACCTGCTGCCGCATGTCGACTTCGACGTCGACCGCTGCATCGGGCATGCGCGGCGCATCAACCCGGCGATCGAGGTGCTGCAGGTCTCGGCACGCCGTGGCGACGGCATGGACGCCTGGCTGGACTGGCTGGACGCGCAGATGGCCCCCGTCGCGTCGGCGGGCGCCCCGGCCGACACCCCCGCACGCGCGGCCGAGGTCGACGCGCTGCAGCGCCGCGTCGCCGAGCTCGAGGCCCGGCTGCGCGCCGCGGGGCTGGCGCCGTGAACATGACGGCCGCGCGCCTGCCGCAGCCGCTGCCCGGGCGGGTGCTGGCGCTGGGCGCCTACCTGAAGAATGCCGCCTGCGCGGTCGACGGCGCCGATCTGCGCTGGTCGGCCAATCACGGCGACCTCGGCGACCCCGCAGCCTGCCTGGCGCTGGAGGCCTCGGCCGAGCGTCTGCTCGACGCGCTGCCCGATGGCCCGCAGACGATCGCACACGACCTGCACCCCGACTTCCACAGCACGCGTCTCGCGCAGGCGCTGGCGGATCGGCTGGGCGTGCCGGCGCTCGCCGTGCAACACCACCATGCGCACCTGGCGGTGGTCGCGGCCGAGCATGGCGTCGTCGACGAGCCGCTCGTCGGCTGGGCGCTGGACGGCGTCGGCCTGGGCAGCGACGGCAGCGCCTGGGGCGGCGAGTTGCTGTGGCTGGACGCGGCGTCGCGGTCGACTGCGTGGCGGCGGCTGGCGCACCTGCCGGCGCTGGCGCTGCCCGGCGGCGACCGCGCGGCACGCGAACCCTGGCGCATGGCCGCGGCGCTGCTGGATGCGCTGGGGCGCGGCGACGAGATCGTGCCGCGGCTCGGCCCCTCGGTCGGCGAGGCGGCGGCGGCCACGGTGCAGCAGATGCTCGCCAAGGGTCTGAACTGCCCGCGCACGACAGCGGGCGGGCGCTGGTTCGACGCCGCTGCGGCCGCGCTCGGCGTGCACCGCGGCATGCAGGCCGAGGCCGAGGCGGCGATCGCGCTGGAGGCCGAGGCGGCGCGCTGGCTGGCGACGCAGCCTGCGCCAGCGGCGGCCGGCCTGCGCGCGGCGCGCAAGGTCCGCTCGACGCGCTGCCGGCCGCGGTCGGCGCGCTCTTCGACGTGGCCGCCGCGCGCCGCGGCGAGGCGGCGGCGCGCTTTCATGCGCTGCTGGCCGACGCCCTGGCTGGCGCGGCGATCGCGGCCGCACGCGCGCAGGGTGCGCGCCTCGTCGCGTTGGGCGGCGGCTGCTTCTTCAACCGCGTGCTGTCGCAGCGCGTCGAGGCGACGCTGCGCGACGCCGGGCTGCGCGTGCTGCGGCCCGGCGCGGCCGGTTGCGGCGATGCCGGACTCGCGCTCGGCCAGGCCTGGATCGCCGCCTGGGCGCGGCAGCACGGCCAGCTCACCGAGCCCGTTCCCGACGCGGCGTTGCTGGGGACCTGATCCGATGTGCCTGGCCTTGCCCTCGCGGGTCGTCGCGCGCGACGGCGACGACGCCGTCGTCGAGATCGGCGGCGTACGCAAGACGGTGTCGGCCGCGCTCGTGCCCGAGGCGCGGGTCGGCGACTATGTGATCGTGCACGTCGGCCACGCGATCGGCGTGCTCGACCCCGACGAGGCGGCGCGCACGCTGGCGCTGTTCGCCGAGCTGCAGGCTCTGGACGATGCCGCGGTGCCGGCGGCCGGAGGGCCCGACGAAGCCGCTGCCGCCGGGCCGACGACGCAAGCCGTCCCGGCTGCGCGGGCGGCGCCTTCCGCGCCGGTCGCGCCCGCGGGTGCCGAAGGCGACGGCGCATGAAGTACGTCGACGAATTCCGCGACGGCGAGCTCGCGCGGCGCCTGGCCGACCGCATTGCCGCCGCGGTGCGGCCGGGACGGACCTACCGCTTCATGGAGTTCTGCGGCGGCCACACGCACGCGATCTCGCGCTACGGCGTGGCCGAACTGCTGCCGCGGCAGGTACGGATGATCCACGGCCCCGGCTGCCCGGTGTGCGTGCTGCCGATCGGACGCATCGACCAGGCGATCGGGCTGGCGCTGGACCGCGGCGTGATCCTGGCGACCTACGGCGACGTGCTGCGCGTGCCGGCGTCGCCACGGCCGGGCGATGCGCGCGGCGAGCCGCTGTCGCTGCTGAAGGCCAAGGCGCGCGGCGCCGACGTGCGCATGGTCTACTCGGTCGCCGATGCGCTGGCGCTGGCGCGCGCCAACCCCGATCGCGAGGTCGTCTTCCTCGCGATCGGCTTCGAGACGACGACCCCGCCGACCGCGCTCGCGCTGCAGCAGGCGGCCAGGGAGGACCTGCCGAACTTCAGCGTGCTGAGCTGCCACGTGCTGACGCCGAGCGCGATCACGCACATCCTGGAAGCGGCCGAGGTGCGCGCCTGGGGCACGGTGCCGATCGACGGCTTCGTCGGCCCGGCGCATGTCAGCGTCGTCATCGGATCGCGCCCCTACGAGCATTTCGCCGAGGAATACCGCAAGCCGGTCGTGATCGCCGGCTTCGAGCCGCTGGACGTGATGCAGGCGATCCTGATGCTGGTGCGCCAGGTCGACCAAGGCCGCGCCGAGGTCGAGAACGAATTCACCCGCGCCGTCACGCGCGACGGCAACGCGGCGGCGCAGGCGGTGGTGGCGGCGGTCTTCGAGCTGCGCCCGAGTTTCGAGTGGCGCGGCCTGGGCGAGGTGCCGTACAGCGCGCTGCGCATCCGCCCCGCCTATGCGCGCTGGGACGCCGAGCGGCGCTTCGCGCTCGCCTACCGGCCGGTACCCGACCACAAGGGCTGCGAGTGCGGCGCGATCCTGCGCGGCGTGAAGACCCCCGTCGACTGCAAGCTCTTCGGCACCGTGTGCACGCCGGCCACGCCGATGGGATCGTGCATGGTGTCGAGCGAGGGCGCGTGCGCGGCGCACTACAGCTACGGCCGCTTCCGCGATGCGGGCGCGCGCGCCGGTGCCGACGCGCCAGCAACCGCATGAAGCCCGCAGCGATGAAGCCCGACTACCAGCGCCCGCTCGACCTGAAGCGCGGCCGCGTCGACATGAACCACGGCGCCGGCGGGCGCGCATCGGCGCAGCTCGTCGCCGAGCTGTTCGCGCGCGCCTTCGACAACGAATTTCTCGCTCAGGGCGACGACGGCGCGCTGCTGCCGCTGCCGCCGCCCGGGCAGCGGCTGGTCGTCAGCACCGACACGCACGTGATCTCGCCGCTGTTCTTCCCCGGCGGCGATATCGGCAGCCTGGCGGTGCACGGCACGGTCAACGATGTCGCGATGATGGGCGCGCGGCCGGTGGCGCTGACGGCGGGATTCGTGCTGGAGGAGGGCTTCGCGCTCGCCGACCTGGCGTGCATCGTCGAGTCGATGGCGGCCGCCGCGCGCGCGGCCGGCGTGCCGGTGGTCGCCGGCGATACCAAGGTCGTCGAGCGCGGCAAGGGCGACGGTGTCTTCGTGACGACGACCGGCATCGGCTTCGTCCCCGCAGGGCGCGCGGTCGGCGGCGCGAATGCGCGCGCGGGCGACGCGGTGCTCGTCTCGGGCACGCTCGGCGACCACGGCGTGGCGGTGCTGTCCAAGCGCGAGTCGCTCGCCTTCGAGACCGAGATCACGAGCGACAGCGCGGCGCTCAACGGCCTGGTCGAGGCGCTGTTCGCGGCGCTGCCGGCTGCCGCCGTGCACGTGCTGCGCGACCCGACACGCGGCGGGCTGGCGACGACGCTGAACGAGATCGCGCAGCAGTCGGCGGCCGGCATCGTGCTCGACGAGGCGGCGCTGCCGGTGCGCGAGCAGGTCGCCGGCGCCTGCGAGCTACTCGGGCTCGATCCGCTCTACGTCGCCAACGAGGGCAAGCTGGTCGCGATCGTCGACGCCGCGCATGCCGACGCCGCGCTGGCTGCGTTGCGTGCGCACCCACTGGGGCGCGACGCGGCGCGCATCGGCGAAGTCGTCGCCGACCCGCACCGCTTCGTCCAGATGCGCACCCGCTTCGGCGGCCGGCGCATGGTCGACTGGCTGACGGGCGAGCAGTTGCCGCGGATCTGCTGAGATGCGGGGCATGCAGGACTGCGTTGATTCGATGCGGTGGCGTCGGCTCTTGCAGGCGCGCGGCCTGCCGACTGCGCGAATCCTGGCGGCGAGGGCGGCACCGATGCGTGCGCGGCGTCCGGCAGTGGCCATCGGCTCGCTGATGCCGCTCGCGACGGCCTCTGTGGCCTCTTGCCGATATCGCGCGGGCCGAGGACAGCGGGTACCCTTCCCCTCCATGTCCCCCGCCACCGGCCTTCGGCCGCTGGCTCCTCCTTTACTTCCGGGGAAGGGCACCCACTGTCCTCGGCCGGCAGCCGCCGTGGTTTTCGACCGTCGAATACCGGAGCGGTGGCAGGCCATGGGCGGCGGGTACCCTCCCACGGAAGTAAAGGAGGAGGGGCGGGCGCAGCCCGCCCCGGGGGAGCGAGCCCGGACACAAACAGTCCTGCGGACTGTTTGTGCCTGGCGAGCGCCCGGGGCACTGTCCCCGGGCATGGAGTGGGAGGGTACCCGCCACCCATGGCACGCGCGATCGTCGAGTGCCGCGGATCGCAGACAGCGGGCGCCAAGGAACGCGAGTGCATCCAAGCGCAGGGGACGGGCGGGACACCGCAGGATGCGATCGTCATGCGCATCCTCCTGATCGCGCACGGCTTCAACGGGCTGACGCAGCGGCTGCACGCCGAGCTGCGCGCCGACGGCCACGAGGTCTCGTTCGAGTACGACATCGCCGACAGCGTGACCGAGGAGGCGGTCGCGCTTTGGCGGCCCGAGGTGCTGATCGCGCCGTTCATGAAGCGGCGCATCCCGGAGTCGGTGTGGTCGCGCGTGCCCTGCCTGGTCGTCCACCCGGGGCCGCCGGGCGACCGCGGGCCGGCGGCACTGGACTGGGCGGTGCTCGACGGCGCGCGCGAATGGGGCGTGACGGTGCTGCAGGCCAATGGCGACTACGACGCCGGGCCGGTGTGGGCGGCCGAGGGCTTCGCGATGCGCGCGGCGACCAAGTCCAGCCTGTATCGGCGCGAGGTGACGCGCTCGGCGGTGCACGCGGTGCGCGCCGCGCTCGCGCAGGGTGGCGCGCGCGCGGTCGCTGCGCCGGCCGGGCGGCTGCGCGGCATGCCGCCGCCCGAACTGCGCCGGATCGACGCCGCGCGCATGCCGCTGGCGGATCAGCTGCGCATCGCGCGCGCGCCGCCGACGGCCACCCCGGCGCGGTCGACCGGCTGTTCGGCACCGACGTACGGATCTTCGACCTGCACCTGGCGAGCGCGGCGACGCTGGCGCGCGCGCCGGCCGGCGCGCTGGGCGAGGTCGTCGCGCGGCGCGGGCCGGCGCTGCTGCGGCGCACGGCCGATGGCGGGGTCTGGATCGGCCGCATTCGTCGGCTCGACCGGCCCGCGGGCGAGCCGCCGCTCAAGCTCGCCGCCGTCGAAGCCTTCGCCGCCGACTCCGCGGCACTGCCGGTGCTCGACGTGCCGCTGCAGCGCGACGCCGGCGAATGGGACGAGCTGCGCTACGAGACCTTCGGCCCTGCGGATGCGGCGGTCGGCTGGCTGAGCTTCGACTTCCACAACGGCGCGCTGGACAGCGCGCAATGCGCCCGCCTGCGCGACGCGCTGCGCGCGATCCGCGCGCGGCCACCGCGCGTGCTGGTGCTCGCCGGCGGCGAGGACTTCTTCTGCAACGGCATCCACCTGCATGCGATCGAGTCGGCGTCCTACGTCGAAGGCGGCAGTGCCGCCGATGCGTCCTGGGCCAATATCCAGGCGATCGACGACGTCGTGCTCGAGATCCTGAGCTTCACCGACAGCCTGACGGTGGCCGCGCTGCGCGGCAACGCCGGCGCGGGCGGCTGCTTCGTCGCGCTCGCCGCCGACCGCGTGTGGGCGCATGCCGGGGTCGTGCTCAACCCGCACTACAAGAATATGGGCAACCTCTACGGGTCGGAGTACTGGACCTACACGCTGCCGGCGCGTGTCGGCGCTGGCGGCGTCGCGCAGGTGATGGGGCATCGGCTGCCGTTGCTGGCGGCGCAGGCGCGCGCGCTCGGCATCGTCGACGAGGTGCTGGCCGACGAGGCCGAGGCGTTCGAGGCCGCCGCGCGGCGCGACGCGCTGGCGCTGGCGGCGCGGCCGGACTACGCCGCGCTGCTCGCGGCCAAGCGCGAGCGCCGCGCGCGCGACGAGGCCGCGCGTCCGCTGGCCGCCTACCGCGCCGACGAGCTCGCGCGCATGCAGCGCAACTTCTACGGCTTCGACCCCAGCTACCATGTCGCGCGGCACCACTTCGTGACACGCAAGCTGCAGGCCTGGACGCCGCGTCACCTCGCGCTGCACCGCACATGAGCGCGCCGGGCCGCTCCCAAGCGCTCATCCCGCAGCGCGCAGCGCGGAGGGACGTCCAGTGAACGCGCGCGACACCGCCCCCGCACCGCCGACCGTGCTGCTGGTCGACGACGAGCCACGCTCGCTGGAGGCGATGCGGCGCACGCTCGACGAGGACTTCGCGATCCTCGCCGCCGACGGCGCCGACGCCGCGCGCGAGCTGCTGGCGCGGCACGAGGTCGCGGTCGTGCTGTGCGACCAGCGCATGCCCGGCACCAGCGGCGTGCAGTTCCTCCAGGAGGTGCGCCAGCGCTGGCCGGATACGGTGCGCATCGTCGTCTCGGGCTACACCGACAGCGAGGACATCATCGCCGGCATCAACCAGGCCGGCATCCACCAGTACCTGCTGAAGCCCTGGATGCCCGACCACCTGCGCGAGACCGTGCGCGCCGCGGTCGAGGCGCGCACGCTGCACCGCGATCTCGCGCGTGTCGAGCTCGACCTGCGCGCCGGCGGTGCCGTGCTGCGCGAGCGGCGCGTGCAGCGGCTGGCGCAGGCGAAGTCGGCATTCGGCTTCGACCGCATCGAGCGCGCCGACGGCAGCCCGCTGGACGCCGTGTGCGAGGTCGCCGCGCGGGTGGCGCGGCACGACCTGTCGGTGCTGGTGCTGGGCGAATCGGGCACCGGCAAGGAACTGCTGGCGCGCGCGATCCACTATGCCAGCCCGCGCGCTGGCGGCGCCTTCGTGGTCGAAAACTGCGCCGCGATCCCCGACACGCTGCTGGAAAGCGAGCTCTTCGGCCACAAGCGCGGCGCCTTCACCGGCGCGGTCGACGACCATGTCGGGCTGTTCCAGCGCGCGCACGGCGGCACGATCTTCCTCGACGAGATCGGCGAGACCTCGGCCGCGTTCCAGGTCAAGCTGCTGCGCGTGCTGCAGGAGGGCGAGGTGCGGCCGGTCGGGTCGACGCGCGCGCTGCCGGTCGACGTGCGCGTGGTCGCCGCCACCCACCGGCCGCTGGAGGAGGACATGCGCGCGGGGCGCTTCCGCGCCGACCTGTACTACCGGCTGGCCGGCGTCACGCTGGCGATGCCGCCGCTGCGCGAGCGCGCCGGCGACGTGGCGCCGATCGCGCGCCGGCTGCTGGCCGAGGTCGGCGCCGAACTCGGCCGTGCCGGGCAGGACTTCGACGACGACGTCCTGCCCTGCCTGATGGCCTACCCCTGGCCCGGCAACGTGCGCGAGCTGCGCAACGAGATCGCGCGCGCGGTGGCACTCGCCGACGGCGAGCGGGTGCCGGCGCGCGCGTTCTCGGCGCGCGTGCTGCGCGGGCGTTGCGGAGAGGCGGTCGCCGCGCAGGCCACGAGCCTGCCGGCCGCCGGCACGCTGGCCGAGCGGCTGGACGCGGTCGAGGCCATGCTGCTGCGCGAGACCATGCTGCGGCTGCGCTGGAACAAGACCCACGCCGCGCGCGAGCTGGGGCTGTCGCGCGTCGGGCTGCGCGCCAAGTTGCAGCGCTTCGGGCTCGAGGGCAAGGGAGGGCGCGGGTGAGCGCACCGGGACCCGCTGGCGCCAGGGTACCGCTCGATGCGGCGCCGGCCGGGGCCGCGGCCGCTTCGGGCTTCGACCTGCTGTGGCTGCAGGCCGCCGGCTGCGGCGGTTGCAGCATGTCGTTGCTGAACGCCGATACACCGGACTTCGACGCCCGGCTCGCCGCCGCCGGCATCCGGCTGCTGTGGCACCCGACGCTGTCGCTGGAGAGCGGCGCCGACGTGCTCGCGCTCGTCGACGGCATCCTCGCCGGCCGGCTTCGCCTGGACGCGCTGGTCGTCGAGGGCGCGCTGCTGCGCGGCCCGCAGGGCAGCGGGCGCTTCCAGCTCTGGGCCGGCACCGGGCGGCCGCTGGCCGAGTGGGTGCAGCGGCTGGCCGGCGTGGCGCGCCATGTCGTCGCGGTCGGCAGCTGCGCCGCCTTCGGCGGCATGAGCGCGACGGGCGCCAACGCCACCGACGCCTGCGGGCTGCAATACGACGACGAGCGTGCGGGCGGGCTGCTCGGCGCCGGCTTCGTCGCCGGCGGCGGGCTGCCGGTGGTCAATGTCGCCGGCTGCCCGACGCACCCGGACTGGGTACTCGACACGCTGGCCGCACTCGCCGCCGGCGAGATCGCGCGCACCTCGCTGGACCCGTTGGCGCGCCCGCGCCACTATGCCGACCACCTCGTCCACCACGGCTGCAAGCGCAACGAGTACTACGAGTACAAGGCCAGCGCCGAGAAGCCCGGCGACCTGGGCTGCCTGATGGAGCACATGGGCTGCAAGGGCACGCAAGCGCACGCCGACTGCAACACCCGGCTGTGGAACGGCGAGGGCTCGTGCACGCGCGGCGGCTATGCCTGCATCAGCTGCACCGAGCCCGGATTCCAGAACCCCGGGCACCCCTTCCACCGCACGCCGAAGATCGCCGGCATCCCGATCGGGCTGCCGACCGACATGCCCAAGGCCTGGTTCGTCGCGCTGGCATCGCTGTCGAAGAGCGCAACGCCGCGCCGGGTCAAGCACAACGCGACGGCGGACCACCTGGTCGAGCCGCCGGTGGTGCGGCGGACGAGGTTGAAGTAGGGACGGCAACGCAGTCCGGGGATGCAGAATCACCGCTTGACCTGTCACGACGGCGTCACGATGCGGACAATCGGTGCCTGATGAAACCCGTTCGGTGGACGATGCACGCCTTGGGGAACCTGGCTGAGCGCGGGTCCGGGGTAGTCGGCTTGGTCGAACGCGTCGAAGTCCGTGAGGACAAGGGCCCGCGTATCGTGCCGTTGGCGGGCAGCGGTGACGATGCCGCGTACTGAGCCGCACCAACGGCGGGCCCGTGCGCCGAGTGGCCCGGTTCGGCCACGATGACCCGCCTCGTCGTCGGTCCCTTCAACCGCGTCGAGGGCGACCTCGAGCTGCGGCTGGAGCTGCGCGACGGCGCGGTGGCGTCGGCCGAGGTCACGGCGCCGCTGTACCGCGGTTTCGAGACCATGCTGCTCGGGCGCGATCCGCTGGACGCGCTCTTCATCGTGCCGCGCATCTGCGGCATCTGCTCGGTGTCGCAGTCGGTCGCCGCGGCGCATGCGCTGGCCGATCTTGCCGGCGCCGCGCCGCCGCCGAACGGCGCGCACGCGATCAACCTGATGCTCGCGTGCGAGAACCTGGCCGACCACCTGGCGCACTTCTACCTCTTCTTCATGCCCGACTTCACGCGCGCGGCCTACGCCGGGCGGCCGTGGTTCGACGAGGCACAGCGCCGCTTCGCCGCCCCCGGCGGCGTGCACCGTGCCGCCGCGGTGGCGGCGCGCCAGCGCTGGTTCGGGATGATGGGCACGCTCGGCGGCAAATGGCCGCACACGCAAAGCCTTTCGCCCGGCGGCAGCAGCCGCGCGCTCGACGCCGCCGAGCGCTCGCGGCTGCTGGCGCGGCTGGCCGAGTTCCGCGCCTTCGTCGAGCGCCAGCTCTACGCGGCGCCGCTGGCGGAGGTGGCGGCGATCGCCGACTGGGACGCGTTCCAGGCCTGGTGCGACGCCGCCCCGGGGCAGGGCGACCTGCGCCTGTTCGCCGCCATCGCCGCCGACGCCGGTCTGCACGCGCTCGGCCGCGGGCCGGGGCGCGCGCTGAGCTGGGGCGCGTACCCGCAGCCGGCCGCGCCCGTCTCGTCGGCCTCGCCCGTACACCACGAAAGCGCGCTGCCGCTGTTCGCCCCCGGCCTGTGGTGCGACGGCGCCGCCGCAGGCGAGCGCGCCGGCATTGCCCCGGCCGACCCCGACGCGGTGACCGAGGACCACCGCCACGCCTGGCTCGCCGACCCCGAGGGCGGCCCGCGACACCCGCGCGCCGGGCTGACGCAGCCCGATGCCGACAAGCCCGGCGCTTACAGCTGGTGCAAGGCGCCGCGGCTGGCGGGCCGCGTCGTCGAAACCGGGGCGCTGGCGCGCCAGCTCGCCGACGGCCAGCCGCTGGTCGCCGACGCGGTGCGCGTGCTCGGCTGCGTCGTCACGACGCGCGTGCTGGCGCGGCTGCTCGAGTTCGCGCGCGTGTTGCCGGCGATGGAGCACTGGCTGCGTGCGCTCGCGCCGGGCGAGCCCTTCCACGTCGAATGTGCAATGCCGGCCCGCGGCAGCGGCGTCGGCCTGGCGGAGGCGGCGCGCGGCGCGCTCGGGCACTGGATCGCGGTCGACGGCGGGCGCATCGCGCAGTGGCAGATCGTCGCGCCGACGAGCTGGAACTTCTCGCCGCGCGACGCCGCCGGCACCCCGGGCGCGCTGGAGGCGGCGCTGGTCGGCACCCCGGTGGCCGCCGGCGAGACGACACCGGTGGCGGTTCAGCATGTCGTGCGATCGTTCGATCCGTGCATGGTCTGCACCGTGCACTGACTCATCGGACCCGCTCGTCGAGCCCCCTAACCGCCGGCGCGAAGGACCCCGCGATGGACCGCTTCACGATCTCGCTGCCCGACGAGTTGGCGCGCGACTTCGACCGCTGGATCGCCGCGCGCGGTTACGCCAACCGCTCCGAGGCGGTGCGCGACCTGCTGCGCGCCGAGCTGGAACGCTCGCGGCTGGCCGAGGGCGAAGCGGCGCACTGCGTCGGCAGCCTGTCGTATGTCTTCAACCACCACGAGCGCGAGCTTGCCGAGCGGCTGACGGCGTTGCAGCACGCGCACCACGACCTGACGGTGTCGACGATGCACGCGCACCTGGACCACGACCACTGCCTGGAGACGGTGATCGTGCGCGGGCCGACGGCGCAGGTGCGGCGCTTCGCCGACGCCGTCTGCGCCGAGCGCGGGGTGCGCCACGGCAAGCTGAACCTGATCGGCGTCGAGCCGCAGGCCAGGCACCGTCACGGGCACGGCGGCGCGGCGCACGTCCACCTGGGGCCGGCGCGATGAGGCGGGCGGCAAGGGCGGCCGCAGGCCGCGACCACGCGATGGGCGTGCGGGCTGCGAGACGACGCCGGAGGGCCGCGCGGTGAGCAGCGAGCCCGGAGTGGAACCGCTGTTCGTCCTCTATGTGGCCGACCAGGCGCGCAGCGCGCGCTTCTGGGCCGCCGCGCTCGGCGGCGCGCCGCGGCTGGACGTGCCGGGGATGACCGAGTTCGCGCTGCCCGGCGGCGGCGCGCTCGGGTTGATGCCCGAGCGCGGCATCCGCGCGCTGCTCGGCGACGCGCTGCCCGACCCGGCGCGCGCCGCCGGCGTGCCGCGCTGCGAGCTCTACCTGCGCGTGCCCGACGCACGCGCAGCGCACGCACGTGCGCTGGCCGCCGGCGCGCGCGAGCTCAGCGCGCCGGCGCCGCGCGACTGGGGCGACCTGGCGGGCTATCTGCTCGACCCGGACGGCCATGTTCTCGCTTTCGCGGCGCCGCGGCCCGCGGGTTGACACCGACGCCGGCGGCTCGACGGCGCCGCGTTCTTGCACCACGATCGCCAGGCCGCTGCAGGGCTCTGGCAGGACCAGCCCGAAGCCCTGCAGCCTCCCGGCGCGGCACACTTCACCCGGCTCCACGCGCGGGGCCCACGGAGAACGGCATGAGCTATTCGAGCTACCACAAGCGCCGCATCAGCGACCGCGAGCTGCATCCCGAGACGCAGATGATGTCCTACGGCTACGACCCCTTCCTGTCCGAGGGCGCGGTCAAGCCGCCGGTCTTCCTGACCTCGACCTTCGCCTTCCGCAGCGCCGAGGACGGCGCGGCGTTCTTCGACGTCGTCGCCGGGCGCAAGCCGCCGCCGCAGGACAGCGGCGCGGGGCTGGTCTACAGCCGCTTCAACCACCCCAACCTCGAGATCGTCGAGGACCGGCTCGCGCTGCTCGACGGCGCCGAGGCGGCGATCGTCACCGCCAGCGGCATGGCCGCGATCGCCGCCGTGCTGCTCGCGTTCCTGCGCCCGGGCGAGCAGGTCGTGCACTCGACGCCGCTGTACGGCGGCACCGAGACGCTGATCCGCAGGATCCTGCCCGAGTGGCAGGTCGGCGGCCAGCCCTTCGTCGACGGCCTGTCGCGCCAGGCGATGGCCGACGCGCTGGAGGCGGCGGCGGCGCGTGGCCGCGTCGGCCTGTTCTACGTCGAGACGCCGGCCAACCCGACCAATGCGCTGGTCGACCTGGCGGCGGTGCGCGCGCTGCTCGACGACTTCGCCGCCCGCCACGGCTACCGCCCGGTCAGCGCCTGCGACAACACCATGCTCGGGCCGATCTTCCAGCACCCGATCCGCGACGGCATCGACCTGTCGATCTACTCGCTGACCAAGTACGTCGGCGGCCACAGCGACCTGGTGGCCGGCGGCGTCACCGGCCGCGCCGACCTGATCGGCCGGCTGCGGTTGCTGCGCGGTGCGTTCGGCTCGCAGCTCGACCCGCATTCGTCGTGGATGATCGCGCGCTCGATGGAGACGCTGGTGCTGCGCATGCGCCGCGCGGCGGCGACCGCGAGCCGAGTGTCGCACTGGCTCGCGACCAACCCGGTGCGACCGGTGCGCGTGCTGCACCCGCAGCTGATCGCCGACGCGGCCTACCAGGGCGTCTACCGGCGCCAGTGCAGCGGCGCCGGGTCGACCTTCTCGATCGTCCTCGACGGCGGGCGCGAGGCGGCGTTCCGCTTCGTCAACGGGCTGGCGCTGTTCAAGTCGGCGGTCAGCCTGGGCGGCACCGAGTCGCTGGTGTGCCACCCGGCGTCGACCACGCATTCGGGCGTGCCGGCCGAGGTGCGCGAGCAGGTCGGCGTCGGCGAGGGCCTGGTGCGGATGTCGATCGGCCTGGAGCACGAGGACGACCTGATCGCCGACCTCGCGCAGGCGCTGGCGCGCGACTGAAGGGCGCCCGGCGCCGCTGCGGCGTCGCCGGGCACCGTATCGCGCAGGACCCTGGCGGCGTGGCCCGTAGCCGGCGCTGGCAGCGCCGCTTCCAGCGCCGGCGCCGCGGCGGCAGGCAGGCGACCGCCGTCGCCGGTCCCGGGCATCGGCCACGACGCGTGCCGTCGCCCCGCTGACGCCCGGTGCGGGTGTGCTGCCGGGGCGGCGCGGTCGGCATGGCACGTTCCTTGTATGAAGATCGGGAAGATCTTCCTACGCCGGGGATGCCGATGCACGACCTGCCCACCGACTGGACCGCGCTGGCGGCGCTGGTCTTCCTGCTCGGCCTGAAGCACGGCTTCGACGCCGACCACCTGGCGACGATCGACGGCCTGACGCGGCTGAACGCGCGCGCGGCCGAACGCGGCGCGCGCTGGGCGCGCTGGTGCGGCACGCTGTTCTCGCTCGGCCACGGCGCGGTCGTGCTGGCGATCGCCGCCGCGGTCGGGCTGGCGAGCGAGCGCTGGTCGACGCCCGAGTGGCTGGACGCCACCGGCGCCTGGATCTCGATCGCCTTTCTGGCGGCGCTGGGCCTCGTCAACCTGCGCGCGGTGCTGACGGCCGCGCCGGGGCAGGTGGTGGCGCCGGTGGGGTTGAAGGGGCGCTTCTTCGGCCGCCTGACACGGGCGCGGCATCCGGCCGCGGTGGCCGGCGTCGGCGCGCTGTTCGCGCTGTCGTTCGACACCGTCAGCCAGTCGGCGCTGTTCGCGCTCACCGCGACGCAATTCGGCGGCCTGGGGCACGCGCTCGCGCTGGGCGCGCTGTTCGTCGCCGGCATGCTGGTCACCGACGGACTGAACGGCTTGTGGATCGCGCGCCTGATCGCGCGCGCGGACCAGATCGCGGCGCTGGCCTCGCGCATCATGGGGCTGGCGGTGGCGTCGGTCAGCCTGCTGGTGGCCGGGTTCGGGCTGGCGCGCAGGGTCTCGCCCTGGGTCGATGCCTGGGGTGAGGGCAAGGAGCTCGCCTTCGGCGCCACGGTGGTGGCGGCGATCGCGCTGGCCTATGTCGTCGGGCGGCGCGTGGCGCTGCGCGCGCAGGCCGCGCCGGCGCGCGCTGCGCCTGAGCTGGGCCGAGACCGCCTGAGCGCGGCGCTGCGGCGGCTGTCGACCTGGTGCGCGTCGCCGGGCGGCGCTGGCCTTCGGCGCCGCAACCTGGCGCGCAGAATAGCCTGACGGTCGCTACCTCGCCCCCGCGCCATGCCTGCCACGCCACGCCCCGCCCTGCCGCCCGCTGCGCGCGCGCGCTGTGCCGCCCGCGGGCGTGCTCGCCGACCCGGCGCTGCGCGCGCACAGCCAGCTCGACGGTGTCGACGACGCGACCTGGGTCGAGGTCATCCGCAAGATGGACGAGGTCTATTCGCAGCTCGTCGCCGACGAGGTCGCGCTCGAGCAGAAGAATGCCGAGCTGGAGCAGTCGCAGCGCTTCGTCTACGGGCTGCTGGCGGCGATGAGCGACGTGCTCGTCGCCTGCGACGAGCACGGCCGCATCGAGCAGACCAACGCCGCGCTGTGCGATCTCGTCGGCCGCGCCGACTGGGCGCTGGCCGGCACGCCGATGGCCGGGCTGCTCGCCGACGACGCTGCGGTGCAGCGGCTGCGCGCGACGCTGGCCGGGATCGGGCGCGGCGGCGCCAATGTCGAGCTCGAGCTGCGCGATGCCGCCGGCCAGCCGGTGCCGGTGGACCTGAACGTCACGCCGCGGCGCGACGCCCGCGGACGCTGCATCGGGCATGTCTTCGTCGGCCGGCCGCTGGGCGAGCTCAAGCGCGCCTACCACCAGCTGCGCGAGGCCCACGAGGCGCTCAAGCGCACCCAGCAGCAGCTGCTGCACTCGGAGAAGATGGCCTCGCTCGGGCGTCTGGTGGCCGGGGTCGCGCACGAGCTGAACAACCCGATCAGCTTCGTGCTCGGCAACGTGCACGCGCTGCAGCGCTACTGCGTGCGGCTGCGCCGCTACCTGGACGCGCTGCACGGCGGCGCCGGCGCGGCCGAGCTCGACGCGCTGCGGGGCGAGCTGCGCATCGACGCCATGACCGCCGACCTGCCGTCGCTGATGGAGGGCACGCTGGAAGGTGCGCAGCGCACCGCCGACATCGTGCAGGGGCTCAAGCGCTTCTCGGCCATCGACCGCGAGGAGCGCACGCGCGTCGACCTGGCGGCGGTCGTCGAGCGCGCGGTGCACTGGGTGTGCAAGGGTACGGCGCCTGCCTTCGTGGTCCACTGGCAGCCGCCGGCCGAGCCGCTCGAGGTCAGCGGCAGCGCCGGGCAACTGCTGCAGGTGCTGATGAACCTCGTGCAGAACGCCTACGACGCCGCCGCCGGCCGCCCCGGCATCGTGCCGCAGCTGTGGATCGGCGCCGAGACGGACGCGCGGCACATCCGGCTTCGCCTGCGCGACAACGGCCCGGGGATCCCGCCGGAGCAGCTCGGCCACCTCTTCGACCCGTTCTTCACGACCAAGGCGCCGGGCAAGGGCACCGGGCTGGGCCTGTCGATCAGCTACGGCATCGTCGAGCAGCACGGCGGCAGGCTCGACGCGGCCAACGCGCCCGAGGGCGGCGCCGAGTTCACGCTCGAGCTGCCGCGGTCGGGCTGAGCGGCCGAGCGTCTCCGAGACGGCCCGAGCCGGAGTCGCGCACCGTCTGCGGCCCCCGGTCGCCGCGCGCCGAGGACGTGAGCGCCACGCCCGTCCTCAGGCGGCGACGACCTGCCGCACCGCGTGCGCCCACGCTGCCATGCGCGTGGCCGCTTCGTCGCGCGACATCGCCGGCTCGAAGCGGCGCTCGGCGCGCCACATCGATGCGATCTCGTCGCGGTCGCTCCACACGCCGACCGCCAGCCCCGCCAGACAGGCCGCACCGAGCGCCGTCGTCTCGACGACCTCGGGGCGCACGACCGGCACCCCGAGCAGGTCGGCCTGGAATTGCATCAGCGCATCGTTGACGCTGGCGCCGCCGTCGACGCGCAGCTCCGTCAGCGCCGGTGCGCCCATCGCCTTCGCGTCGGCCTGCATCGCCTGCAGCAGCGCCGCGCTCTGGTAGGCGATGGACTCGACCGCGGCGCGGGCAATGTGCGCGCGCGTGCTGCCGCGCGTCAGCCCCAGGATCGCGCCGCGCGCGTCGGCGCGCCAGTACGGCGCGCCCAGGCCGGTGAAGGCGGGCACGACGATCACGCCACCGCTGTCGGCGACGCTGGCGGCCAGCGCCTCGACCTCGCGGCTGTCGCGGATCAGCCCCAGGCCGTCGCGCAGCCACTGCACGACCGCGCCGGCGACGAAGACGCTGCCCTCGAGCGCGAACTCGGGGGTGCTCGAGGTTTGCGCCGCGCTGGTCGTCACCAGTCCGTGCGTCGACGGCTTGAAGTGCCCGCCGGCGTGCATCAGCATGAAGCAGCCGGTGCCGTAGGTATTCTTGGCCATCCCGGGGCGCAGGCAGGCCTGGCCGAACAGCGCCGCCTGCTGGTCGCCGGCGATGCCGGCGATCGGGATCGGCGTGCCGAACCACCCGGGGTCAGTCGCACCGAAGACGTGGCTGGACGGGTGGACCTGCGGCAGCACGCTGTCGGGCACGTGCAGCAGCGCAAGCAGTTCGTGGTCCCAGGCATTGCGGCGGATGTCGAGCAGCATCGTGCGCGAGGCGTTGGAGACGTCGGTCGCGTGCACGCGGCCGCCGGTGAGCTTCCACAGCAGCCAGCTGTCGATGGTGCCGAAGGCAAGCTCACCCCTGGCTGCGGCCAGGTGCGCGCCGGGCACGTGGTCGAGCAGCCAGCGGATCTTGGTCGCCGAGAAATAGGCGTCGATGCGCAGCCCGGTGCTGCGCTGGATGCGCTCGGGCACGCCCTCGAGTGCGCGCAGCTGAGCGCACAGCGGCTCGCCGCGGCGGTCCTGCCAGACGATCGCGTGGGCGATCGGCTCACCGGTGCGTCGGTCCCAGAGCAGGGTCGTCTCGCGCTGGTTGGTGATGCCGATGGCGGCGATGTCCGCGGCCTCCAGGCCGGCCTTGGCGAGCGCTTCACGCGCCACCCCCAGCTGGCTGTCCCAGATCTCGTGGGCGTCGTGCTCGACGCGTCCCGGCTCGGGGAAGATCTGGCGGAACTCGCGCTGCGCCAGCGCCACGACCTGGCCATCGGCGCCGAAGACGATGGCGCGCGAGCTGGACGTGCCCTGGTCGAGTGCGAGGATATGGCTCATGCGTGACTCCCGGCGTGGGCCTCGGCCACCACGCAGCGGACCTCGGCGGCGGCGAGCAGGGCTGGGTAGGGCGGTGGTGGTGGCCGGTCGGTAAACAGGGCGTCGACATGCTCGAGCCGGCCGAGCTCGACCATCGCCTCGCGGTTGAACTTGCTGTGATCGGCGGCCAGCCACACCTGGCGCGACTGCTCGATGATGGCACGCGCGACCTTGACCTCTCGGTAGTCGAAGTCGCGCAGCGATCCGTCGGGCTCGATGCTGGAGATGCCGATCAACCCGATGTCGAGGCGGAACTGGCGGATGAAGTCGACCGTCGCCTCGCCGACGATACCCTGGTCGCGCGCGCGCACCACGCCGCCGGCGACGATGACCTCGCACGCCGGGTTGACCGACAGGATCGCGGCCACGTTCAGGTTGTTGGTCACCACGCGAAGGCCGTCGTGACGAACCAGCTCGCGCGCCACGGCCTCGGTCGTCGTGCCGATGTTGAGAAACAGCGAGCAGCCGGCAGGCACCTCCTGAGCCACGGCACGCGCGATGGCGCGCTTGGCGGCAGCGTTGAGCTCGCGCCGCTGGCGGTAGGCGATGTTCTCGGTCGTCGATGCCGGCGCCCGCACGCCGCCGTGGAAGCGCTGCAGCAGCCCCGCGCGGGCGAGCAGCGCGATGTCGCGCCGCACCGTCTGCAGCGTGACACCGAAGCGCTCGGCCAGCACCTCCACCGATATCGGCCCTTGCTGCTGGACGAGGTCGAGCAGGCTCGACTGGCGCGGATTCGGGTTCATGCCGGACAGTTTAGAAAGAGCCGAAACGAATCGAAGCGAGGGTAAACCAGCAGGCAAAACGAAAAAGAACGAACAACAATGATCGGAAACGAACTTTTGTGCACAGAGCCTTCGCGCCCCTTCCGTTCATGGCCCCGCCTGCCGCCATCTCCGCCGACCCGTCGCTCGACGCCCTCGTCGTCGGCGGCGGCATCAACGGCGCCGGCATCGCGCGTGACCTGGCCGGCCGCGGGCTGCGCGTGCTGCTGGTCGAACGCGACGACCTCGCGGCGCACACCTCGTCGGCGTCGACCAAGCTGATCCACGGCGGGCTGCGCTACCTCGAGTACTACGAGTTCAACCTCGTGCGAAAGGCGCTGCAGGAGCGCGAGGTGCTGCTGCGCAGCGCGCCGCACATCATGTGGCCGCTGCGCTTCGTGATGCCGCACGACCCGTCGATGCGGCCGGCCTGGATGATCCGCGCCGGGCTCTTCCTGTACGACCACCTGGCGCGGCGCGAGGTGCTGCCCGGATCGCGCGCGATCGACCTGCGCCGCCACCCGGCGGGCGTGCCGCTGGACCCGCGTTACACGCGCGGCTTCGTCTATTCCGACGGCTGGGTCGACGACGCCCGGCTGGTGGTGCTGAACGCCGTCGATGCACGCGAGCGCGGCGCCGACGTGCGCACGCGCACCGCCTGCGTCGAGGCCAGGCGCGGCGCCGACGCCTGGACGGCGACGTTGCAGGGCGCCGACGGTCGCCGCAGCGAGGTGCGCGCGCGCGCCCTCGTCAACGCCGCCGGCCCCTGGGCCGAGACCTTCCTGCGCCGCCACGCGCGCGCGGCCGGCACCGAGGTGCTGGCCAAGAAGAGCCTGCGCCTGGTCAAGGGCAGCCACATCGTCGTGCCGCGCTGCTTCGAGCACGATCACGCCTACATCTTCCAGAATGCCGACAAGCGCATCATCTTCGCGCTGCCGTACGAGGCGGACTTCACCCTCATCGGCACGACCGATGTCGAGATCCAGGGCGATCCGGGGCAGGCGCGCATCGACGCCGCCGAGACGGACTACCTGTGCGAGCAGGCGAGCCGCTACTTCCGCCGCCCGGTGCGGCCGCAGGACGTGGTGTGGAGCTACTCCGGCGTGCGCCCGCTGCTCGACGACGCCGCCGGCGACGCGTCGGCCGTGACACGCGACTACCTGATCGAGCCCGAGACCAGCGCCGCCCCGCTGCTGAGCATCTGGGGCGGCAAGATCACGACCTTCCGCAAGCTGGCCGAGGAGGCCGCCGACGAGGTCGTGCGCATGCTCGGCGAGCGCCGGCCGGCGTGGACGCGCGGCGCCTTCCTGCCCGGCGGCGACCTGTCGGACTGGATCGGTGTGCCGCAGCGTCCGGACCTCGACTTCGAGCGCTTCGTGCAGGCCGTGCAGGCGCGCCACGCGTGGCTGCCGCCGCCACTGGCGCGGCGGCTGGCGCGCGCCTACGGGGCCCGCCTGTCTTGCGTCCTGGGCGCCGCCACGCGGCTGGGCGATCTCGGCGACGCGGTGGCCCCGGGCCTGCACGAGGCCGAGCTGGACCATCTGTGGCGCGAGGAGTGGGCGCGCAGCGCCGAGGACGTGCTGCGTCGCCGCTCCAAGCTGGCGCTGCACGTCGACGAGGCCGCGGCCGCGCGCGTCGCGCAGTGGATGGCGGCGCGCGCCGGCGCCGCCGCGGCCGCGCCCGGCGACGACCGCAAGGAGCGCAGCGCATGCAACTGACGCTGGACGGCATCCGCAAGCGCGTCGGCGCCGAGATCTGGCTGCACGACGCCACGCTCTCGCTCGAGCCGGGCGCGGTCACCGTCCTGCTCGGCGCGACGCAGGCCGGCAAGACCAGCCTGATGCGCATCATGGCCGGGCTGGACCCGCCCACGCGCGGCCGGGTGCACGTCGACGGCGTCGACGTCACCGGCGTGCCGGTGCGCGAGCGCAACGTGTCCATGGTCTACCAGCAGTTCATCAACTACCCGTCGATGACGGTGGCGCAGAACATCGCCTCGCCGATGCGGCTGCGCGGCGAGCGCGACATCGGCGCGCGCGTGAAGGCGCTGGCCGCCAAGCTGCACATCGAGGCCTTCCTCGACCGCCTGCCGGCCGAGCTCTCCGGCGGCCAGCAGCAGCGCGTGGCGCTGGCGCGCGCGCTCGCGAAGGGCGCGCCGCTGATGCTGCTCGACGAGCCGCTGGTCAACCTCGACTACAAGCTGCGCGAGGAGCTGCGCGAGGAGCTGACGGCGCTGTTCGCCGCCGGCGACACGACGGTCGTCTACGCCACCACCGAGCCCGGCGAGGCGCTGCTGCTGGGCGGCCACACCGCGGTGCTGGACGCCGGCGAGCTGCTGCAGGTCGGGCCCACCGCCGAGGTCTTCCACCGCCCGGCCTCGCTGCGCGTGGCGCGCGCCTTCAGCGACCCGCCGATGAACCTGATCGCAGGCAGCGCGACGGCGCACGGCGTGCAGCTGCGCGGCGGTCCGCTGCTGCCGCTGACGCTGCCCGCTGCCGACGGCGGCCCGGTGACGCTGGGCGCGCGCGCCGCCGCGCTGCACGTCACCCCGCGCGACGGCGACGTCGCGCTGCCGGGGCGCGTCGAGCTGGCCGAGATCTCGGGCTCGGACACCTACGTGCACGTCGAGACCGCGGTCGGCGAGCTGGTCGCGCAGCTCACCGGCGTGCGCCGCTTCGAGCTAGGCGATGCGGTCACGCTGTACCTGCATCCGACGCAGGCCTATGTCTTCGACGGTGCCGGCGCGCTGCGGGTGGCGCCGCCCCGAATCGGCCAGGGACGATGAGATGAGACCTCCCTACGCAAGGCGTTCGCGGCCCCCCGAGCGGGCCCCCGTTGGGTTCGCCACGGCCGGGGACGATTGAGATGGCGCGCATCGAGCTCGACCTGGCCCACTCCTACAAGTCGGTGCCGACCGTCGACGAGGACTATGCGCTGCTGCCGCTGAAGCTGTGCTTCGAGGACGGCGGCGCCTACGCGCTGCTCGGCCCCTCGGGCTGCGGCAAGTCGACCATGCTGAACATCATCTCGGGGCTGCTGCGGCCGTCGCAGGGCGGCATCCGCTTCGACGGCCGGGACGTGACGGCGCTGTCGCCGCAGCAGCGCAACATCGCCCAGGTGTTCCAGTTTCCGGTCGTCTACGACACGATGACCGTGGCCGACAACCTGGCCTTCCCGTTGCGCAACCGCAAGCTGCCGGCCGACCGCATCAAGGCGCGCGTCGGGCAGATCGCCGAGATGCTGGATCTGTCGGGGCAGCTCGGGCAGCGCGCCGCCGGGCTCGCGGCAGACGCCAAGCAGAAGATCTCGCTCGGCCGTGGCCTGGTGCGCGAGGATGTCGCCGCGGTGCTGTTCGACGAGCCGCTGACGGTGATCGACCCGCACCTGAAGTGGCAGCTGCGGCGCAAGCTCAAGCAGATCCACCACGAGCTCAAGCTGACCCTGGTGTATGTCACCCACGACCAGGTCGAGGCACTGACCTTCGCCGACCAGGTGGTGGTGATGACGCGCGGCCGCGCGGTGCAGGTGGGCAGCGCCGACGAGCTCTTCGAGCGCCCGATGCACACCTTCGTCGGCCACTTCATCGGCTCGCCGGGGATGAACTTCCTGCCGGCGCGCTGCCACCAGGGCGTGCTCGAGCTCGAGGCGGGCGGCCTGTCGCTGACCGCAGGACGCACGCTGCCCGACGGCGAGCTGACGATAGGCGTGCGGCCCGAGTACGTCACGCTGGCCGGGCCGCAGGCGAGCGGCGCGCTGCCGGCGCGGGTGAGCAAGGTGCAGGACGTCGGCACCCACGTGCTGCTGACGGCCGACGTCGGCGCGCACGCGGTCAAGGCGCGGCTGGCGCCGGCGGCCGACCTGCCGGCGCCGGGCGCGACCGTCTGGCTGCGGCTGCTGTCCGAGCGCACCTGCTTCTATCGCGACGAGGAGCTGGTATGAACGCGACGGGCCGCTTGCGCAAGCTCGCCGTGCAGCGCACGGTGCGCAGGGGATTGCTGTGAGCACGACCCTCAAGCCGGTCAACCAGCGCGCCTGGTGGCTGATCCTGCCGGTCTTCGTCTGCGTCGCCTTCTCGGCGGTGCTGCCGCTGATGACGGTGGTGAACTATTCGGTGCAGGACATCTTCGGCCCCGACCGGCGCGTCTTCGTCGGCACCGAGTGGTTCGCCGCCGTGCTGCGCGACGAGGAGCTGCACGGTGCGCTGCTGCGCCAGCTCGGCTTCTCGCTGGCGGTGCTGGCGGTCGAGATCCCGCTGGGCATCGGGCTGGCGCTGGCGATGCCCGCGCAGGGCTGGAGGGCGTCGGCGGTGCTGGTGATCGTCGCGCTGTCGCTGCTGATCCCATGGAACGTCGTCGGCACGATCTGGCAGATCTTCGGCCGCACCGACATCGGGCTGCTCGGCGCCGCGCTGGACAAGCTCGGGGTCGACTACAGCTATACCGGCAACGCCACCCACGCCTGGCTGACGGTGCTGGCGATGGACGTCTGGCACTGGACGCCGCTGGTCGCGCTGCTGGCCTATGCCGGCCTGCGCAGCATCCCCGACGCCTACTACCAGGCCGCACGCATCGACGGCGCCAGCAAGCTCGCCGTCCTGCGCTACATCCAGCTGCCCAAGATGCGCGGCGTGCTGATGATCGCGGTGCTGCTGCGTTTCATGGACAGCTTCATGATCTACACCGAGCCCTTCGTGCTGACCGGCGGCGGGCCCGGCAACAGCACGACCTTCCTGAGCCAGTTCCTGACCCAGAAGGCGGTCGGCCAGTTCGACCTCGGCCCGGCGGCGGCGTTCTCGCTGATCTACTTCCTCATCATCCTGCTGCTGTGCTTCGTGCTCTACAACTGGATGCAGCGCGTCGGCACCGGCACGAAGGAGGCCGCGCATGACTGAGCCCCGCTGGCGCAAGCGCACGCTGTTCCTGCTCGCCTACCTGGTCTTCGCGCTGCTGCCCATCTACTGGATGGCGACGATGTCGTTCAAGACCAACGAGGAGATCGTGTCGACCTTCTCGCTGTGGCCGCAGGACTTCACCTGGGACAACTACCGCACCATCTTCACCGACCCGTCCTGGTATTCGGGCTACATCAACAGCCTGATCTATGTCGCGCTGAACACCGTCATCTCGGTCACGGTGGCGCTGCCGGCGGCGTATGCCTTCTCGCGCTACAGCTTCATCGGCGACAAGCATGTCTTCTTCTGGCTGCTGACCAACCGCATGACGCCGCCGGCCGTGTTCCTGCTGCCCTTCTTCCAGCTCTACACGACGCTCGGGCTGATGGACACGCACCTCGCGGTGGCGCTGGCGCACCTGGTGTTCAACGTGCCGCTGGCGGTGTGGATCCTGGAAGGCTTCATGAGCGGCATCCCGCGCGAGATCGACGAGACGGCCTACATCGACGGCTACTCGTTCCCGCGCTTCTTCGTGAAGATCTTCCTGCCGCTGATCAAGGCCGGCGTCGGCGTGGCGGCCTTCTTCTGCTTCATGTTCAGCTGGGTCGAGCTGCTGCTGGCGCGCACGCTGACCAGCGTCGACGCCAAGCCCATCGTCGCGACGATGACGCGCACGGTCTCGGCCTCGGGCATGGACTGGGCCGTGCTCGCCGCCGCCGGCGTGCTGACCATCGTGCCCGGGGCGATCGTGATCTGGTTCGTGCGCCACTACATCGCGAAGGGTTTCGCGATGGGCCGCGTCTGACGGACGAGGGGGGCTGGCCATGTTCGCCTGGATGTCGTGGACGCTGCCGGTGGCGGTGTTCTTCGTCTGCATCGCGCTCATGCTGGTCGGCATGACGGTGTGGGAGATCCGCTCGCCCACCCGGCTACGCAAGGGCTGGCTGCCGATCGCCACCACGCGCGGCGACCGCTTGTTCATCGGGCTGCTGACGGCGGCCTACCTCAACCTCGCCTTCGTCGGCCTGGCGGGCTGGATCGCCCAGACGCTGTCGCTCGAGTCCGAGCCCAGCGTCTGGATCAGCTTCGTCGCCTCGATGGCGGTGCTCGTGCTCATCATGCGCAAGGGCTGAGCCCCCGCACCCAGGGATCCGGCCCGGCGTTCCCCCGGGGCCGTGGTGACCCTTCACTGCAACGCGGGGGAGCATGTCAACGACGAGGAGATACCACATGAACGTTCGTCACACCGCGCTGGCGCTCGCCGCCGCCTGCGCCATGGGCGGTCACGCCTGGGCCGGCGAAGCCGAGGCCAGGCGCTGGATCGACAGCGAATTTCAGCCGTCGACGCTGAGCAAGGACCAGCAGATGGCCGAGCTGAAGTGGTTCATCGACGCGGCCGCCAAGCTCAAGGCCAAGGGGGTCAACGAGATCTCGGTCGTCTCCGAGACCATCACGACGCACGAGTACGAGAGCAAGACGCTGGCCAAGGCGTTCGAGGAGATCACCGGCATCAAGGTCAAGCACGACCTGATCCAGGAAGGCGACGTGGTCGAGAAGCTGCAGACCTCGATGCAGTCGGGCCGGTCGATCTACGACGGCTGGATCAGCGACTCCGACCTGATCGGGACGCACTACCGATACGGCAAGATCATGAACCTGTCCGACTACATGGCGGGCAAGGGCCGTGAGTGGACCAACCCGGGCCTTGACATCAAGGACTTCATCGGCACCAGCTTCACGACCGCGCCCGACGGCAAGCTCTACCAGCTGCCCGACCAGCAGTTCGCCAACCTGTACTGGTTCCGCGCCGACCTGTTCGCGCGCCAGGACCTGAAGGACAAGTTCAAGGCCAAGTACGGCTATGACCTGGGCGTGCCGCTCAACTGGAGCGCGTACGAGGACATCGCCGAGTTCTTCACGAACGACGTCAAGCAGATCGACGGCAAGCCGATCTACGGCCACATGGACTACGGCAAGAAGGACCCGTCGCTCGGCTGGCGCTTCACCGACGCCTGGCTGTCGATGGCCGGCACCGCCGACATCGGCATCCCGAACGGCAAGCCGGTCGACGAGTGGGGCATCCGCACGACGGCCGACGGCTGCCACCCGGTCGGCGCCTCGGTCTCGCGCGGCGGCGCCACCAACTCGCCGGCGGCGGTCTACGCGTTGACCAAGTATGTCGACTGGATGAAGAAGTACGCCCCGAAGGAGGCCACCGGCATGACCTTCGGCGAGGCCGGCCCGGTGCCGGCGCAGGGGCAGATCGCGCAGCAGATCTTCTGGTACACGGCGTTCACCGCCGACATGACCAAGCCGGGCCTGCCGGTGGTCAACGCCGACGGCACGCCGAAGTGGCGCATGGCTCCGGGCCCGAACGGGCCGTACTGGAAGCAGGGGATGCAAAACGGCTACCAGGACGTCGGCTCGTGGACCTTCTTCGACAACCACGACGCCAACCGCACCGCCGCGGCCTGGCTGTACGCCCAGTTCGTGACCGCCAAGACGACTTCGCTGAAGAAGACCATCGTCGGTCTGACGCCGATCCGCGAGAGCGACATCCAGAGCGCGGCGATGACCGAGCTGGCGCCCAAGCTCGGCGGGCTGGTCGAGTTCTACCGCAGCCCGGCGCGCGTGGCGTGGACGCCTACCGGCACCAACGTCCCCGACTATCCCAAGCTGGCACAGCTGTGGTGGAAGAACGTGGCCGTGGCGGTGACGGGCGAGAAGACCCCGCAGCAGGCGATGGACACGCTGGCCGACGAGATGGACCAGGTGATGGCGCGGCTGGAGCGCGCTGGCATGGCGCGCTGCGCGCCCAAGCTCAACAAGAAGGAAGACCCGGGCAAGCACCTGAGCGCCAAGGCCGCCCCGTGGGCCAAGCTGGCCAACGAGAAGCCCAGGGGCGAGACGATCGCCTACGACGCGCTGCTCAACGCGTGGAAGGCGGGCAAGGTGCGCTGAGCGCCGTGCCGGCCTGATTCCGAGCGCGGGCCGCGTCAGCGGCCCGCGCTTCTTCGTCCTGTCTGCGCGGCGTCGGGCGCCGGCGAACCTGACGCGCACGCCACGGCCATGACCCTCGCCGAACAAGGCTGCGCAACGCCGCCGCGGACTTCGAGGGCGCGCGCAAGGCCACCGCACGGACCGTGGCGCAGTTCGACGCCGTCGGCCCGGCTTGCACCCGACGCAAGAGCCGGCGCTGCCCGGGGGGCAGCGGCGCGAAGGGGTCACCGCCGATCGGCGACACTCGCGCTTCGCGCCGGCACCTCTGGCCTGCGTGCCGACCTCCAATGTGGATTGGAACCGCGTTCGCCCTCGCCGCCGGGCTGGCCTATGGCCTGGTCTTCGTCGCGCCGGTGCTGCTGCCGCAGTACCCGGCGCTGCTGCTTTCGTGCGCGCGCTACCTCGCCTTCGGCCTCATCGCGCTGCCACTGGCGCTGATGGACCGGCGCCAGCTGGCAGGGCTGGCGCGCGCCGACTGGATCGAGGCGCTGAAGCTGTCGATGGTCGGCAACCTGCTGTACTACGCCTGCCTGGCGGCGGCGATCCAGCGTGCCGGCGCGCCGCTGGCGACGATGATCATCGGCGCGCTGCCGGTGGCGATCGCCATCGCCGCCAACCGGCGCCGGTCGGCCGTGGTGCTGGCGCGCGATGGCCGGCTGCCTTGGCGGCGGCTGCTGCCTTCGCTCATGCTGATCGGCGCCGGGATCGCGCTCGTCAACCACGACGAGTGGGCACGGCTCGACGCCGACGCCGACCCGATGCGCTACCTCGGCGGTGCGCTGCTGGCAATGGGTGCGGTCGCGTGCTGGACCTGGTACCCGATCCGCAACGCCGACTGGCTGCGCGCCCACCCCGGCCGCCATCCGCGCGTCTGGGCCACCGCGCAGGGGCTTGGCGACGCCGTTGCTGGCGGTCGTCGGCTACGCGCTGTACATCGCCTGCAGGGCTCCGGCCGTGACTTCACTGCCGGCTCCCCGATCCCGCCTGCTTCGTCGGCCTGATGTTCATGATCGCGCTCTGTCGCGTCCTGCTCGGGACGCACGTGTTGAACGAGGCCAGCCAGCGGCTGCTACCTGCGCTGGGCGGTCAGCCATCGTGCCTGATGTCGCCGCCGGTTTACGCGTTCAGGGCTGCGCGCGCAATGGTTTCCGGTGCGGCGAATGCGGTCGGCATCGGGCTGCTGGCTGGGGTCGTCTGCGCTGCGAACGCGGCTGGTGGCTGCGGTCGCGGTCGGCGTGCACTGAACCCCGTGCGCGCTGAACCCGCCTGGGCCGCATGGCGTAGGCTGCCCGCATGATGGTTCTCGACTGGCTCGCGTTCGCCTGCTGTCTGGCCATGGTGTTGACGTCGTGTTCACGCTGGCGGTCTTTGCCGCCTCGTGACCGATGGCTGCAGATCGGCACCGTGCCTGGCGGTGCTGATCCTGCCGCCGGTCGTTCTTCGTCTTCCGATGCAGGGTCGAGCCCGCTTCGGCGGCTGGCCACCCGGCGCTGGTGGCGGACCTGCCGCTGATGATCCTCGGCCGCTCGCTGGTGCTGACCGCGTTGATTCCGCAGCGCGCTGCGCTGGCGGCTGCGGCGTGCGTCGGCTGGCGCTGGTGGTGTTGGTCGGGGCGGCGGGCGATGTCGGCTTCGTCAACGACACGCCGCTCGTCGTGCTGCTGACCGCTGCTGACGACGGCAGCGCTGGCGCGCGCTGCTCAGCGTTGATGCCGATGAACCATGTGGTGCTGATCGGCGGCATGGCGTCGACGAGGCACCTCGACCAGGATCGTCGTCTCGCTGGCGGCCGCCCCTGGGCGTGCTGATGCTGGGCATGTTCGACTTCTACCCGTCGTGGCTGCCGCCGCGCTGCCTGCGCTGGCCTACCTGTGGCTGGTCGCGCCCCTGGTTGCCAGGCGCGACGTCGCGCTGGCGCAGCCGGCGTGGCGCAGCCGGTGCCTGACGCCGGAGCCTGCGCGGTCGACGGATCGCCGCTGGTCGGCGCGACTGCGCGCCGCCAGCCGTGCGGGCGGAAGGCCGTTGCTGCGTTAGATCCGGCGCGCTGACGGGCACGGCTGGCGGGTACCGCTGCCCGCGCTGGCGTTGCGTGGGCCGGCGACAGCTGGTCCCAGCATAATGGTCAGAGCACCTGAAGGAGGCCGAGGCGCGTCTGCACCGCTGCACGATTTCTGACGCCGTTGCGCTGGCGGGCGATGCGCTGACGCTGGACCTGTACCGGGCCGCGCAGCTCGTCGTGATGCTGCAGTCGTTGGCTGGTCGGCCGCACGGTGCGCGGCGAGCGGCTGCGAGGCGTACCTGTTTCACGCTGATCGGCTGGTGCGCAAGGCGCGCGATAGCGCCGAGCGCGCAGCCGCGAGAACCTGGCCGACGTCCTGCGTCGAACCTGGCGACGGGTTGCTGCTGTGCAGGGGCACGCTGACGCGATGCGCCTGCTGCAGCGCGACGGCGGGCGCTGATGCTCGACGAGCGTATTGCGCTGCCGCGGCGGCGCAAGTCGCCGTGGTGGCGCTGCTGACCCTGGCTGGCAGCCGCTTGGCCGCCGGTGTCGGTGGTACGCTGATCGCGCTCGCGGCGTGATGGTCGGTGCTGGTGCTGCTGGTCACGCGCACGCGTGGCAGGAGATCGGCTCGGCGCTGTCGGTCAACGTCGGGGCGTTGGTGGCGGCGAGCTCTGGCGCTGGGCGACGCGCTGGGCGTCACCGGCGGCATTTCCGGCGCACGCGCTGGTCGCCGTCGTCGACGCCCCTGGCCCGCGCTGGCGCGCTGATGGGCTGATGGGGCTGCTGACCAACTTCGTCAGCAACAACGCGGCGGCGGCGGTTGGCACGCCGCTGGCGGTCGAGGTCGCGCGCGCGCTGGTGCTGCCTGAGCCCTTCGTGCCTGCGGTGCCTGGCTGCAACTCAGCGCTACGTCACGCCGATGGCCTGCACAGACCAACCTGTTGGTGATGAACGTCGCCATTACACTCTTCCGGCGACTTCGTGCGCGTCGGCGCGCCGCTGTTCGTGCTGATGTGGTCGCGCTGTCGGTGCTGCTGGCGCGCCACTACGGGCTGTGAGCCTGGGGGCACCGCTGCAGCACCAGCCCCTTGAGGTACTTTCGCCTCGGGGGAAGAAGAGCGTGCTGGTATGGCTCGGTGCGGCCTGCAGGCGGCCGAGGTGCGCGTCCACTTCCTGGCAATGATCGCCGCGCTGGCGACGATCTGGAATGCCTGGCGCCGATGCCGCCTGGAGCGTCGAGAAGCCTGGCAGCCTGCTCTGGCGCCAGTGCCTGCAGCGCGAGCTGGTTGAGGTCCTTATGGGCGCGGCGCGCTCGGCGTGCGACGAGGTTGCGCGAGCTTGGGCGGGTCCAGCACGATCGCAATCCCAGCGTCGACCGCGGCCAGCGCCTCGCGCAGCGGGTTGATGCTCTGCCCCGACCGACTCGCTGGCGCCCTCGTCGTGTCCGTTCAGCCGCAGGTGTCGCGCAGCCGCTGCAGCGCCGGTGCCGACGAGTCGACGCTGGTGACGCGGCGCGCGCCACTGGCCAGCGCCGCCAGCGTGAAGCCACCCGTGTAGCAGAACGCGTTGAGCACATCGACGCAGTTGAACTGGCGCACGAGCGGGCGTGGGGCGCGCGGGTTGTCAGCATGGTCCAGGTGGTGCCGGTCTTGTGCCCGTGGGGCGACATCCAGCGTCGCCGCCAGCGCATGCCTTACGGACGCATCGCGTCGCGTCTCGCCGCGCAGCTTTCAGCTGCAGCGCTTCGGCACTTCGAGCGCGCACCGCGGCGTCGGAGCGTTCGGGCTGCGCCGCGCCCCGCTGCAGGTCGCACGAGCGCGCCGGATCGTCTCGCTGGCGTTTTCGACGCCGGCGGCGCGCTGAACTGCGCCACCAGCGTGTCGGTGCTAGCGGTCGATCATCTGTGCCGGCAGGCCGTCGGTCTTCAAGCGTGCACCAGGGCGCAGCAAGGTCGCTGGCGATCGCGAGCTCGGCACTCCTCGATCGCCGCCGCGATGCGGCGCTGAAGAAGCCGCACGATGCGCCTGGCTCCGTCGAAGCTCCACGCGCGCACCCGGATCGACGGACGCCGGCCATGCACCCCGGCGAGGAAGCGAAGCCGTCGTGCGCCCTTGACGCGCAAACCGTCTCGCCGATGTCGGCGCGGCCACCGGCGACGCTGCCGCCGACTCCAGGGATGGCGGTGCTGCAGCGAGCGCTCGCGCTCCGGCGCAGGCGGATCGACTTCACCTGCGGCTGCTGAGTATCAGCCCTTGCGCCTGGAGGCAGGCGCGGCGTCAGACGCGCGCTGTTGCAAGTCAGCCGCGTAGACCTGGGTGGTCGCGATCTGCGCGTGGCCGAGCAGCCCTGCACCGCGCGCAGGGTCGCCGCCAACGCGCAGGTGACGCGAAGCTGTGGCGCAGCATGTGCGTGCACGTGCGCGCACGCCGGCGGCGATCGCCAGCGCCGCCGCGTTCGCTGCCTGCCGCGTGCTGCGCTGGCTGACGAAGAGGGCTGCCTGCTGGCGGCGGATGCGCCTGCGCGAGCGCGCGCCACGCGGCGAGTGCCGCCGCCAGCGCCGCGCGCCTGACTGGCACGCTGCGCCGCTTGCTGCCTCTTGCCCAGCACGTGCGCGCTGGCGTCGGCGTCGTCGATCCAGCTGGCGGCGCTGCCGACGGCGCGGCGTTTTATATCGCACTTTTCAGCTTCGCCCACGCGCAGCCTGTGCTGGGCACAGCAGCCTCTAGACGATCGCGGTCGCGCGTTATGGAGCACCGGGTCGGCGCTGCCGTCGCGGTAATTTCGCCAGCGCCACCGCCTGGTCGACTGCCAGCGCCTTTGGGCAGCGGGCGTAAAGGCCCGCGCGCACGTCGATCAGTTCAGGAGGCCGGCGTCGGCTGCCCCTCGCGAGCCCACCAGCGCGCGGTGCCAGCCCGCGCCAGGCCGAGCCTTCGATCGCGATGCTGCGGCGCCGCCCCGGTGTGGTGCTGCGCGGGCCCAGCTGCGCACGTGCTGCGGGGAGCAAAAACGGGCGGCTAAGCGCGACGCCGGCTCAGCCGGTCAGGCCGCGCAGCTGCGCCAACGCATCGCGCACCAGCGCCACGCTGCGCGGCGCGAGCCGGCGCTCGACCGCGAGGTGCTGCAGGTGGCGCGCGACGGCGTCGTTGTCGGCGGCGGCGGGCGCGTCGGGCATCGTGCGGTCCAGCCGCGCCGCGGCGCTCAGCGCGCCGGCAGCAGCCGCTCCAGCGCCGCGCTCGCGGTCTGGCCGATGCGCGCGAGGAAGTCGGTGCCCATGTCGGCCGCGTAGCGCGTCGGGTCGGGCGAGGCCAGCACCAGCAGCCCGAAGCTGCCGACCGCGGCGTCGCGGCTGCGCAGCGGGATCATCGCCATCGACGCCACCTGCTCGGGCGCGTCCAGCCAGCGCACGGCGTCGAAGCCGCTGTTCGGGCCGCAATAGGGCTCGGCGAGGCTGGCGGCGAAGATCCGCGTGTCCTCGCCGACCGGCGCCGCGAAGCCCTCGTCGGCGTAGGTCATCGCCAGCGACCACAGCCGCAGCGCCGCCTGCGGGATCATGAACTGGCGCTGCAGCTCGTCCACCAGCACCGCCGGCAGCAGCCGCGGGTTGGCCGTCAGCAGCAGCGCGTGCGTCCAGGCCTGCAGCTTGTCGGCGATCGCGACGTTGTCCTGCCCGTGGCGGATCATCTCGACCAGCTTCAGCTCGAGCCCGCGCACGCGCTCGCGCAGCAGCTCGATCTGGCGCTCCTGCAGCGACACCGCGCGCGTGCCGTGCGGGCTGGCCAGCTGCACCGCGGCGAGCAGCTCGGCGTGGCGCTCGAAGAAGCCGGGCTGCGTCGCGAGGTAGCGGGCGATGTCGTCCTCGGTCAGGCCGCGCGGCGCGGTGTCTTGGCTCACAGTTCGATCTCCCCTTCGTAGACGGTCTCGGCCGGGCCGGTCATGCGCACGCTCGTGCCCGGGCCGGCCCACTCGATGGTCAGCAGCCCGCCGCGCGTCGTGACGTCCACGCGCGCGTCGAGCCAGCCGGCGCGGATCCCGGCGGCTACCGCCGCGCAGGCGCCGGTGCCGCAGGCCAGCGTCTCGCCGGCGTCGCGCTCCCACACGCGCAGCTTCACCGCGCCGCGCGAGAGCACCTGCACGAAGCCGGCGTTGACACCGCGCGCGAAGCGCGGGTGGCGCTCGATGCGCGGCCCGTCGGCGGCCACCGGCGCGGCGTCCACGTCGGCCACGCGCTGCACCGCATGCGGGTTGCCCATCGAGACGACGGCGACCTCCACCGTACGAGCCGCGGCGTCCGCGGCGCCGGCCGGCAGGGCCAGCGGCCACCAGTCGAGGCCGCCCTCGTGCCGCGCCACCAGCGCCGCGGCGTCGAACGGCAGCGCCGCTGGCGCGAAGTCCGGTGCCCCCATGTCGACCGTGACGCGGCCGTCGGGCTGCTCGACGAGCTCGAGCACGCGGTTGACGGTGCGCACCCGCACGCGACGCTTGTCGGTCAGCCCGTGCTCGCGCACGTAGCGCACGAAGCAGCGCGCGCCGTTGCCGCAGTGCTCGACCTCGGCGCCGCTGGCGCCGTTGAAGATGCGGTAGCGGAAGTCGACGTCGGGCGCGTCGGCGCGCTCGACGAGCAGGATCTGGTCGGCGCCGACGCCGAAGCGCCGGTTGCCCAGCCGCTGCAGCTGCGCACGGCTGAGCGCGAGCCGGCCGCGCGTGGCGTCGAGCACGACGAAGTCGTTGCCCGCGCCCTGCATCTTGGTGAACCGCAGGTGCATGATGAGCCGGATTATCGACGCCGCCCGTACAGCGGCAGCTCGCCCGGCGGCCGCGTCTTGAAGCGCCGGTGCACCCACAGGTACTGCGCCGGCAGGCGGCGGATCTCGGTCTCGATCCAGGCATTCATCGCCGCCGCATCGGCCGCATCGTCGCCGCTGGGCCAGCCGTCCCAGGCCGGCAGGAAGCGCACCCGCCAGCCCTGGCCGCCGGGCAGCATCTCGGCCACCACCGGCTGCACGACCATGCCCAGCGTGCGTGCCATGCGCGCCGGTGCGACCAGCGTCGCCGCCGGCACACCGAAGAACGGGGCGAAGACCGCCTCCTCGGCGCCGAAGTCCATGTCCGGCAGGTTGAAGAACGCGTAGCCCTGGCGCTTGATCGCGCGCACCAGCGGCAGCGCGCCGTCCCGATGGCGCGAGAACACCTGCCCCTGTCCGAATCGCAGCCGGCCGCGACGCATCGCGGCGTCGAACACCGGGTTGCTCTGCGACTGGTAGATCGAGCCGACGAGCCGCTTCTGGAACAGCTGCGTGGCCATGCCCGCGACGTCCAGCGCCATGAAATGCGGGACCAGCCACATCACCGGGCGCTCGCTGCGCTCGGCCAGCCCGACATCGCCCTCGACGCGGATCAGACGCCGCAGCCGGTCGGGGCTCGCGTACCACAGCAGCCCGCGCTCGACCAGGCTGCGCCCCAGCCAGCCGAAGTGCTCGCGCAGCAGCGTCTCGCGTGCCCCGCGGCCGAGCTCGGGCAGGCACAGCTCGAGGTTGCGGCGCGCCACGCGCCGGCGGTTGCCGCCGACGCACAACAGCAGCGCGCCGAGCGCGCGGCCGATCGCGTCGACCCAGGCCAGCGGCAGCAGGTGCACGAGCCACAGCAGCGCGACGACGACGCGTGCGGCGGCGCGCTCCAGCACGGTGCTGCGGTCGCGCCGGCGCCCGGGCGCCGGCGCGTCGGCGCCACCGGCACTCCCTGGCGCGGCTTCGGGCTGCGCGCGGCGGGATTCGCCCTTGGGACGGCCCGGCGGGCTCATGGCGCGCTCGCCCGCGGCGCGCGCGGGGCCTTGTAGCGGTCGTAGCCCCACAGGTACTGGGAAGGACACTGGCGGATCACGGCCTGCATCGAGCGGTTGATCGCGGCGGCCGCAGCCGCCTCGTCGGCGCCGGGCGCGGGCGGGTCGGCCAGCTCCTGCACGTGCACGATCCAGCCGCGCCCGCGCGGCAACCGCTCGGCCCACAGCACGCCGAGCGCGGCGCCGCTTTGCTGCGCCAGCCTGGCCGCCAGCGTCATCGTATAGGCCGCTCGGCCGAAGAACGGGGCCCACACGCCCAGGCCGTCGGGCGGGACCTGGTCCGGCAGCATCCCGACCGTGCCGCCGGCCTTCAGGGTGCGCAGCAGCTGGCGCACGCCGGCCAGCGACGCCGGCGCGGTCGCCAACCCGGGCCGTGCGCGTGCGGTCTCCTGCAGCGTTCGCAGCCAGGGCTTGCGCGCCGGGCGGTACAGCACCGTGATCGGGTGCGCGCGGCCGTGGCGTTCGGCGTAGGCCTGGGCGGCGAGCTCGAAGCTGCCCATGTGCGGCGTCAGCAGCACCAGCCCGCGGCCGGCGGCCAGCCAGGCGTCCAGCCGCTCGGCGCCGTCCCAGGTCACGGGATCCGCCAGCGGCGCCGCCGGCGGACGCAGCCACAGCCGCGGCAGCTCGGCCGTCATGCGGCCGGCCTCGGCCACCGCGCGCCGGCGGTCGGCCGGCGCGACACCGGCCAGCGCCGCATGCGCCGCCAGCCGGCGCCGGTAGGTCGGCGACAGCGCCCACGCCGCCCAGCCCAGCAGCGCACCCAGCGCGTGCGAAAACCACAAAGGGCGCCGGCCCAGCCAGCGCAACAGGGGCATCATCGTTCGTATACTCGGGCCGTCGCCGAGTTAAAGGACAACTTGCGGGGCGACGTGAAAACAGTACCGCTAAAGCGTTCGCCGCAATCGAAACGGCCCGCGACGGGCTTCCGGGGTTGGCGACGCAGCAGGCCAATCAACCGGAGTTTATGGTGGCGAACGACTTTCTCTTCACGTCCGAATCGGTCTCCGAGGGCCACCCGGACAAGGTGGCCGACCAGATCTCGGATGCCATCCTCGACGCCGTCTTCCGGCAGGACCCGAAGAGCCGCGTGGCGGCGGAGACGCTGACCAACACCGGCCTGGTCGTGCTCGCGGGCGAGATCACGACCAACGCGGTCGTCGACTACATCCAGGTCGCGCGCGACACCCTCAAGCGCATCGGCTACGACGACACCGAGTACGGCATCGACTACAAGGGCTGTGCCGTGCTCGTGGCCTACGACAAGCAGAGCAACGATATCGCCCAGGGCGTCGATCACGCGAGCGACGACCACCTGAACACCGGCGCCGGCGACCAGGGGCTGATGTTCGGCTACGCCTGCGACGAGACGCCGGAGCTGATGCCCGCGCCGATCTACTACGCGCACCGGCTCGTCGAGCGCCAGGCGCAGCTGCGCCGCGACGGCCGGCTGCCCTTCCTGCGCCCGGACGCCAAGAGCCAGGTCACGCTGCGCTACGTCGACGGCAAGCCGCACAGCATCGACACCGTCGTGCTGTCGACCCAGCACAGCCCCGACCAGAGCGAGACGCCGACGAAGATGAAGGCCAGCTTCGTCGAGGCGGTGATCGAGGAGATCATCAAGCCGGTGCTGCCGAAGGCGTGGCTGCAGGACACCAAGTACCTGATCAACCCGACCGGCCGCTTCGTCGTCGGCGGCCCGCAGGGCGATTGCGGGCTGACCGGGCGCAAGATCATCGTCGACACCTACGGCGGCGCCTGCCCGCACGGCGGCGGCGCGTTCAGCGGCAAGGACCCGACCAAGGTCGACCGCTCGGCGGCCTACGCCTGCCGCTACGTGGCGAAGAACGTCGTCGCCGCAGGGCTGGCGCGGCAGTGCCAGATCCAGGTCGCGTATGCGATCGGCGTCGCGCGGCCGATGAACATCACCGTCTACACCGAGGGCACCGGCGTGATCGCCGACGACAAGATCGCGCAGCTCGTGCGCGAGCATTTCGACCTGCGGCCGCGGGGCATCATCCAGATGCTCGACCTGCTGCGCCCGATCTACGAGAAGACCGCCGCCTACGGCCACTTCGGCCGCGACGAACCCGAGTTCACGTGGGAGAGAACGGACAAGGCGGCTGCGCTGCGCGCAGCCGCGGGCCTGTAGGCCCCGAGCGAAGCGAGCTTGGCCGTTCTCGGGCTGCGCTCATATCGCGTCAGCGATGTGAGCGCGGACCAGAGGACCGACAAAGCAGCGGCCCTGCGGGCGGCTGCCGGCCTGTAAGGGGCATCGCGCACCAACGGCGCCCCGTGTCATCCTTGAGATTCCCGCATGAAAAGCGGGAATTTCAAGGTAAAGTCCCCGACCATGTTCGACCGCCCTCAGCTTCGGGCCGCGGTCCTGGGCGCCCTGGCGCGCAGCCCGGCGGTCGCGCTCGTCGGCCCGCGCCAGGTCGGCAAGACCACGCTGGCGCGCACCTTCGTGCCGCCCGGGGCCTCGAACTGGTTCGACCTCGAGGACCCGGAGGCCGCAGCCGCCCTGAGTCGGCCCTTGACCGCGCTGCAGGGCCTGCGCGGCCTGGTCGTCATCGACGAGGTCCAGCATGCGCCCGAGTTGTTCAAGGTGCTGCGCGTCCTGATCGACCGGCCGGACGCAGCGGCGCGCTTCCTGCTGCTCGGCAGCGCTTCGCCGGCCCTGTTGCGTCAGTCGGCGGAGTCGCTGGCCGGCCGCATCGAGGTGATCGAGGCCGGGGGCTTCACGCTGGCCGACGTCGACGACGCGCACAGGCTGTGGACGCGCGGCGGGTTTCCGCGTTCCTACCTGGCCGCCAGCGACGACGACAGCCGGTCCTGGCGCCAAGCCTTCATCCGGACCACGGTCGAGCGCGACCTGCCGCAGTTGGGCCTGAACGCGCCGGCGCCGGCCCTGCATCGCTTCTGGTCCATGCTGGCGCACTACCACGGCCAGGCCTGGAACGCGGCCGAACCGGCGCGCTCGCTCGGCGTCAACGAGAGCACCGTGCGCCGCTACCTCGACTGGTTGACCCAGGCCTACCTGATCCGTCAGCTTCAGCCCTGGCATGCCAATCTGGGCAAGCGGCAGGTCAAGGCGCCCAAGATCTACCTGCGTGACAGCGGCCTGCTGCACACGCTGCTGGGCATCGCGGATGCGGCCGCGCTGCTGCGCCACCCCAAGGCCGGGGCCTCCTGGGAGGGCTTCGCGCTGGACCAGGTGCTGCGCATCGCGCAGCCGGACGAGGCGTGGTTCTGGGCCACCCATGCGGGCGCCGAGCTGGACTTGCTGATGATCGAGGGCGGTCGGCGCATCGGCGTCGAGTTCAAGCTCAGCGATGCACCCAGCGTGACGCGCTCGATGCACATCGCGGTCGCCGACCTGGCCCTGGAGCGGCTGTACGTCGTCTACCCGGGCCGCCGGCGCTACGCGCTGGCCGACCGCATCGAGGCGGTGCCGCTGCGCGCGCTGCTGCCCGATGACGCGGGCAACCCGAGCCAGGCGCCAGCGGCGCAATCCCTCGGTACGCGACGACCGCGCGTCGCGGACCGCGGGCGAACCCTGCAGGCCAGCGGCGCCGCCGTTCAGCGCACCGGCGCCGCGAAGCGATAGTCCGGGCCGACGCCGAGGCTCGCCGCGCTGAACTTGCGCCGCCCGACCCACGCGTCTCGATGCGGCCGAGTGCTGCGTGCAGCGAGTGGCCTTCGGTCGGCAAGCTCGAAGAGGAAGGCCGTCCTCGCTGCGCGCGAGGTCGGGTGATGGGGTGCCCGAGCAGGATGTCCATCGCGATCCCCGTGCCGGTGCGCCAGCGTGCGCGACCTTCGGCGCTTCCAGATTCCGGGTGGTCACCATGCTCGCCGTCAACGTGGGGCGGCTTGGGGAAGCTCGCCGCGCCGCTACCCGACGGACTCGCCGGCCACGCCGAAGACGTACGAATCCATCGCCAGCATGCCGTGCACGATGCCGCCTTCGATCACCTGCGCAGGCCGCATCGCGCCGGCCGCCCCGGCGGCCACCAGCAGCGGCCAGAAATGCTCCGGCGTCGGGTGCGCCCGCCGAGCGTGCGGTGCGTCGTCCAGCGTGCGGCGCAGCCGCGCGGAGTCGCCCTGCTCGACCGCCTCGCGCACCCAGGCCGCGAACGCCGCCACGTAGGCCTCGTTGTCACCATGCCCGATGCGGAACTCCTCGAGGTTGTGCGTCAGGCTGCCCGAGCCGACGACGAGCACGCCTTCGTCGGCCAGCGGCGCGAGCGCCTCGCCGAGCGCCCAGGCGCGGCCGGCATCGAGCCGCGACGGCAGCGAGACCTGGAACACCGGCACGTCGGCGTCGGGGTACAGGTGAAGCAGCGGCACCCAGGCGCCATGGTCCAGGCCGCGCCGCTCGTCGGCCTGCGCTGTCCAGCCAGCCTGCTGCAGGCGCTCGACGGTGCGCTGCGCCAGCCGCGGATGGCCGCTTGCCGGGTAGCCGATCCGGTACAGCGCCGGGTCGAAGCCGCCGAAGTCGTGGATCGTCGCCGGCTGCGCGGTGCTGCCGACACGCGGCGTCGGCGTCATCCAGTGCGGCGAAACCACCAGCACCGCCTGCGGGCGCGGCAGCGCGCGGCCCAGCGCGGCGAGCCGCGGCCCGGCCCGGCCGGGGTCGATCGCGAAGGTCGGCGCACCGTGCGAGACGAACAGGCTGGGCAGGCGGGCCATCATCGCGCCCCGATGATCGCGCGGTCGACCGAGAAGCGCCCGGCGCCGCTGAACAGCAGCGACAGCGACGCCGCGAACAGCGCCAGCGCGAACTCGTAACCACCGCTGGCGGCGAAGAATCCCTTGCCCCAGTGGACGGCGAAGATCGCAATCAGCATCGCGAACGCGAGCGCCGCCGCGGCCGGCCGCACCAGCAGCCCGGCGACCAGCGCCAGCCCGCCGAAAAACTCGGCCAGGCCGGCGAGCAAGGCCAGCAGATAGCCCGGGTTCAGGCCCACCGAGGCGAAGAACTGGCCGGTGCCTTCGAGGCCGTAGCCGCCGAACCAGCCGAACAGCTTCTGCGCGCCGTGCGCGGCGAAGACGATGCCGACGGGGATGCGAAGCGCCAGGGCGCCGGCACCGTCGTCGGTGGCGAGCAGGCGGTGGACGAGCGAGGTGGACATGAGGGGTCTCCAGGGTCAGTGGCAGCGGACTGCTGCGGTGAGAAGGACTGTAGGAGTCCCGCCGGAATCGATAAAGACGCTTCATGTGGATACATCGTCCCGAATGACGGGACAATAAGCCGTGGACCGATTCCAGGAGATGCGCGCCTTCGTCGCCGTCGTCGACAGCGGCAGCTTCGTCCGTGCCGCCGAGGCCCTGGCGGTGTCGAAGACCGCGGTGTCGCGGCTCGTCGGCGACCTGGAGGCCCGGCTCGGCACGCGGCTGCTGCACCGCACGACGCGCAGGCTGTCGCTGACGCCCGAGGGCGAGGTCTTCCACGATCGCTGCCGGCAGCTGCTCGACGGCGTCGCCGAGGCCGAGGCCGAGCTCGGCGCCCACGCCGGCGAGGCGATCGGGCAGCTGCGCGTCAACGTCCCGGTGAGCTTCGGGCTGCTGCACCTGGCGCCGCTGTGGCCGGCGTTCATGGCGCTGCACCCGAGGGTGATGCTCGACGTCGCGCTGTCGGACCGGATCGTCGACCTGGTCGACGAGGGCTACGACCTCGCGGTGCGCATCGCGCGGCTGCAGGCGTCGTCGCTGGTCAGCCGCCGGCTCGCGTCGACACGGCTGATCCTGTGCGCGTCACCGCAGTATCTGAGCCGCCACGGCGCGCCCGCGCATCCGTCGGAGCTGGCGCGCCACGCGGTGATCTCGTACGCGCTGCTGGCGATGGGCGAGCGCTGGGAGTTCGAGGGCCCCGACGGGCCGGTCGGCGTCGGGGTCGTGCCGCGCATGCGCAGCAACAGCGGCGACACCTGCTGCGCCGCGGCCGTGCAGCACCAGGGCATCGTGCTGCAGCCGTCGTTCCTCGTCGCGCCGCATCTCGCGTCGGGCGCACTGGTCGAGCTGCTGCCGCAGTACCGCTCGATCGAGCTCGGCGTCTACGCGGTCTACCCCTCGCGCAAGCACCTGACGACCAAGGTGCGCGCGCTCGTCGACTTCCTCGTCGACGCCTTTCGCATGCGCGCCTGGCCGGCCTGAACGGCCGCGCACCGCGCGCGGGTCGGCGCGGCGCGGGTGGCGGGGCTCGACTCGACATCCGCGTTGCAGGCCGTCTGAGGTGCGAGGACGCAGGCCGCAATGGCGAGCGCTCCGACGAATGGCCCGCGAAAGCGGTCAATCCCGAGCAAAGCTTGCGAGTTCCCGCGCCAGCGCCTGCACGAGGGCCGGGAAGTGCTCCGTCACCGTCAGGTAGACGATGCCGTCGTCCACGGTGTCGTAGCCGTGCGCGATGCGGTTGCGCATCGCCAGCGCGAGGCGGAATTCGGGCATGCGGTCGCGCAGCGGCGGGGACTCGTCGAGCGCGCGGCGACAGGCCTCGCCGACGATCTCGACCTGGCGCTCGACGGCCGAACGCAGCATCGCGTCAGCCCGGTAGTCATCCAGGCTTCGGCCGGCGAGGAACTTCAGCGCGAGCGCCGCAGCGTGGGCGGCGTCATCCAGATGCTTCGGCAGGCGTGCGGACATACAGGTCGCGACGGCTGGCATCGACCGCGCGCCGCAGGAAGGGGTTGCGGATCGGCTGGTTCGTCAACAGGTCCACGCGGCGCCCGAGCAGCGATTCGAGCGCATCGGCCAGCCCGAAATAGCGATCCGAGATCGAGCGGGCAGGATCGGGGGCCAGGGTGACGATGAAGTCGAAGTCGCTGCGCGCCGGGTCGAAGCGGCCCTCGGCCGCCGAACCGAATACCTCCAGACGCTCGACCCCATAGGCGCGGCACAGCGCGGCGATCTCGTCACCGTGCTCGATCAGTGGCTCTGCGAGCGGGGGGCGCAGCATCGGATCATTATCCGTTCGCCGCGCCGGCGCTGCGTGCCCGTTCAGCGCCAGCAGCCGGCGCAGAACCTGGTCGCCGCTATCGAGGCTCGAGGCCGCGATGGACTGCGCCGAGATCATCGCCACCCTCGAGACCCACCGCGCATGGCGCGCGCAGCGTGTCGGCTCATCGAAGCTCGCCCTGACTTCCCCGAAACGGATCGAGGACCGGCACACCGGTCGGCTCGAAATGGCGCGTATTGCGCGTGACGACCGTCAGGCCGTGCTCCAGGGCGGTGGCGGCGATGAGGAGATCGGCGCCGTCGTGGCCGGCTTGCGCGGACAGGCGGCCCCATCGGCGCGCTGTCGCGATGTCGATGCCGAGGATGCGCGGCGCATACAGGCTCAGGATCGTGTCGAGCCACCTGGCCAATGCCGAGGCGAAGTCCGGATTGCGGGGCTGTTGGCGGGCGATGCCGCGTTCGATTTCGCCGATGGTCATGGCGCTGGGAAACAGATCGGCGGTCCGTCGTGCGCCGATCCACTCGACCACGCCCGGGTCGCGCTCCTTGCGTCGCAGCTCGGACAGCACGGCCGTGTCGAGCAGAACCATCAGAGGCCAGTTTCGCCGGCGCGCAGGGACAGGCGGTCGAACGTCTGGTCGTCCTGCGGGAGCTCGAGCAGGCACTGCGCCAGCGAGGGTGCCTGTGCCTGCTCCAGACGTTGCAGCCGCTCGTACGCTTCGGCGGACAGCACCACGCCGACCCGTTTGCCCCGGCGCGTCACCCACTGCGGCTCGCCCCGCAGCGCCGTATCGACCACCGCGCCGAAGCGGCTTCTTGCATTCCGCAGCGACCAAGTCCGCTTCGCCATGGCGTTCTCGCTCGCCTCCTGTCATGGCTAGATGCTGGGCCTGTGGCTGATCGCCGTCAATCCGCCCGCAGTCGCTGGACCGAATCCAGCCGCGCGGCCTTGCGGGCGCGCAACACGCCGGCGCTGCGCGCCCGGTTCAGCGCCAGCAGCCGGCGCAGCGTCCAGGTCGCCGGCGTTGAGGGAAAATGCCGTCGTGAACCGCTCCGAAATCCTCGCCATCCTCGAAGCCCACCGCGCCTGGCTCGCGCAGCGTTTCGGCGCGCAGGAGATCGGTCTGTTCGGGTCGGCCGCGCGCGATGAAATGCGCGCAGACAGCGATGTCGACATTCTGGTCGAGTTCGACCAGCCGCCCACCTTCGAGCGCTACTTCGGTCTCAAGGACTGGCTGGAGCAGGCCCTGGGCCGCCCGGTGGACCTCGTCACGCCGGGCGGGCTCGAGCCGCGCGCGCGCCAGCATGTCGAGCGGGATCTGATCCGTGTCACGTGATGGGCTGCTGTACCTGGACGACCTGATCGCGAGCGCCGAGAAGATCGGCCGCCTTATCGGCGGGCGCGACCTGGCCGCCGTGTTGCAGGACGACGCGCGGCTGCTTCAGCGCGACTGCGCAGGCTAATCCGCGCGCGCCCGGTTCAGCGCCAGCAGCCGGCGCAGGATCTCGTCGTCGGGCATCGCCGGCGTCCAATCGGCCCAGCCGTAGGCGGCGGCGACGGCGGCGTCGAGCGCGGCGTGGGCGTCGGCGAGCCAGGCCGGGCGCTGGTTGTAGAGGTTCGTCAGCGTGCGCCGGGCGAGATCCTTCTCGTGGCCGGGCTTGGCGACGAGGCGGTCCGGGTAGGGCGAACGGTCCATGCCCAGCGGGACGACCTCGGGCACGCGATCGGTCCACTCCGGCGGATTCAGCCAGCGCTCGCGCAGCGCGACCAGCCGCGCGGCGGCGCGGGCGATGGCCTCGGCGTGCGGGCGCACGGCGGGCGGCAGGTCGGCCGGGATGGTGCAGGGGAAAGCCGGCGTCGCTGCGGACGCCGGCGCATGCGACGCGGCACCGGCCTGCGAGCCGGTGCCGGACACGTCGTCAAGCGTCTCGGTGCGCTGGTGCGCGGTGTCGGCGGGGGTGAGGCCTTCGGGGAAGGGGAAGGTCTCGAAGGTGGTGGTCGGGGTGTAGCGCGGGCGGTCTTCCAGCGAGGTGCCCAGGCGCAGCGACCAGAGTTCGTGCATGCGGCTGTGCAGGATGCCGAAGGTGGTGTCGTCGGCGCGGGCGATGAGAACCGTGGCGTCGTCGACATAGACGCGAGGATGCATCCAGACGAAGGAGCGGAACTTCGCAACTCGCGGCGTGACGATGACGCGCGCGACTCCCTCCGCGGACTCGCGCAGATCGTCACCCGTGCGTCCGTGCAGCCACCAGTTCTCCCTCCTGGACTTGTCGCGGTTACCGTCGCGGAAAGGCTTGACGTGCTTAGCCACATGCTCAAACGGCGCCTCGTACAGAGTCGCCTCGCTCTGACTTCGCTTGGCGAAGTCCACGATCCAAACGTGTCGCGGGCGCGTCGTAAGGTCCTTCGCGTTCCGCAGAGGTCGAAGGACATCGGCATTCGAGGCCCCATGCACGTTTGGACGCGCAAGCCACGCATGCGCCGTCGCTGCTGGCACGTCGAAGTCGCCAACCTTCACCGATCCCTGAAAGGCGCAGCCTGAATTGGCTTTCAGCCGCGCTACGTCCGTGAGGTCAACGCCTTCAGTGAGCGAGGCGGCCGTCAGGTCGGCTGCAACGGCGCCGAACACAACGCCGTCTAGTGCGGCAGGCTGGCCAGAGCGACCAAAGCCCACCAGCGAGACCCTGACAGCCGCCCCCTCGTTCACCCAAGGCTCATCGCTCCACGCCTCGAAGATCCGCGTCGTCCCGACGATGCGATCCAGCACCGCGCGATTCGCGCCACCGCGGATCGAGTTGGTCGCGACCAGCCCCGCGCGCTGCAGCCGCCCGGCCTCGATCGCCGCCCTCGCCTGCTCGAACCAGTAGCACACCAGGTCCGCACCGCCCGGCACGCGGCCCTTGTAGGCCGCGCGCAGCGCCTCGGTATAGGCGTCGCCCAGCTCGCTGCGCATCTTCTTGTCGCCGACGAACGGCGGATTGCCCACCACCGCATCCGCATCCGGCCACACCGCCGGCGCCCTGTCCGCCCCCAGCACCGCGTCGCGCGTCTCGATCTGGTCCAGCGGCTGCAAGACCGGGTCGCTGCGGAAGCCGTAGCCGCGCTGGATGCGCCACTGCAGCTCGCCGATCCACACCGTCACGCGCGCCAGCTCGGCCGCATATTCGTTCAGCTCGATGCCGCGCACGTTGTGCGGGCCGGTGACGTCGTGCTGGCGCTGCAGCCCCAGCGCCTCGGCCTCGAGGTTGACCTGGTGCTCGATATCCTTCAGCGCCTTCAGCGCCAGGTACAGGAAGTTGCCGCTGCCGCAGGCCGGGTCGAGCACGCGGTAGCGCTCCAGCCGCTGCAGGTAGCCGGCGAAGGCGGCCTGCGCGTCGCGCCAGGCCTTGTCGCCGTGGCGCTTGCTGCGCGCCATCGCCTGCTCGATCGCCTCGCGCACACCGGCCCACTCGGCCCGCAGCGGGCGCTGCACGACCGGCTCGACCAGCCGCAGGATGGTCGCCGGGTCGGTGTAGTGGGCGCCGAGCTGGCTGCGCTTGGTGGGGTCCAGCCCGCGCTCGAACAGCGTGCCGAGGATCGCGGGGTCGATCGCGCTCCAGTCGAGCTCGGTGGCGGCGCGCAGGGCGTCGACGTCGGCCTCGGCCAGCGGCGGGACGTCGACGCTGGCGAACAGTCCGCCGTTGAACCAGGGTACGGCGTCGACGCCGAACAGGCCGCCGGCGCCCATGGTCTCGAACAGCTTGTGCAGCTGCTCCTGCAGCGCCGTCGGCGGCACGCGCGCGGCGACGAGTCGCTCGAACAGCCGCTCGGGCAAGAGGCCTGTATCCTCGGCGAAGAAGCAGAACACGCACTGGGTCAGGAAGTGGCTGACGCGCTCGGCGGCGACGCCGCCGTCGCGCAGCCGCTTGGCGGTGGCGGCGAAGCTGCGCGCGGCCGCCTCGGTGATCTCGCGGTTGCTGCGCCGCGGGCGGAAGCTTTCGGGGTCGGTCCACAGCCGGCGCAGCAGCTGCTGCACCTCGGGGCGCGCCAGCTCGGCGAGCTGCACGACATGGCACTCGCTGGGCGTGCCGGTGAAGTGGGTGTGGATCTCGATCGTGCGGCGGTCGCTGACGACGAGCAGCGGCGGGTTCTCCAGCGCCAGCGCATACATCATCAGCTGCCGAAGCGCGGGGCCCAGCCTGGCGCCCGGGGCCTTGTATTCCCACGCGAAGTGGCCGCGCAGCCAGACGTCGGCGAAGCCATCGGTGCGCACGCCGGCGCCGCCGGTCTTGAGCAGGCCGCGCTCGAAGCAGTAACGGTCCGGGTCGCCGGGCTCGGGCACGCCGAGCACGCGGCACAGGTCGATGAAGTGCGGCTGCGCGCCGGCGCGCTCGCCCAGCGCGTCGGCGGCGCTGCCGGGAGCCCATTTGCGGACGAAGGCTTCGGCTTGCATCGCGGGCGATTTCACCACGCGGCGATGAAGGGCTCGGGCGGGCTTTGCGCGCCGCGGGTGGCGGGAACCTGCGCCCATCGGCTGTGGTCCACTGGCAGTCGCGATGCAAAGCCCCCGGCCCGCCCCGTCCTTTTCGCTCCCGCTTTGGCCGCTGCCGCTGGTCGCCGGGCTGTTGCCGGCACTGGCCTCGCTGCTGGCGCTGTGGCTGTCGATGCACGCCGGGCTGGTGCCGGCGTGCAACCCGTTCGTCGACGGCTGCACGTCGATCAGCCGCGCCGCGCGTCACGAGCTGCCGAACCACCTGTTTCGCGCGCTCGTGCTGCCGGCCGCGGCGCTGCAGGCGCTGACCTGGCTGCTGGTGGCGCGCTGGCTGCGCGCCGAGGGCGAGCGCGGCAGCGCGGCGATGGCGGCGCTCGGGCTGGTCGCCGGGGCGGCGCTGGTGCTGTACGGCAGCTTCCTCGGCACCGACGGTGCCGCCTACAGGTTGCTGCGCCACTACGGCACGGCGGGCTACTTCGGCTTCACCTGCCTGGCGATGCTGTTGGCCGGGCGCGCGATGGAGCGGCTGGCCCGACAGGGCCGCGTGCACCTCGGGCGGCTGCTGCCGCACGCGCTGAGCGTGCTGTTCGTGCTGCTGGTCGGGCTGGGCGTGTTCAACGCGCTGGCCGGCTGGTGGATCGAGGATCCGCTGAAGGACCGGGTGCAGAACGTCAGCGAGTGGTGGGGATCGCTCATGCTGACGCTGGTCTTCGTCGTGCTCGCGGTGGCGTGGCGGCGTGCGGGGCTGCGCGTGGTCGTCGCTGCTTCTCGGCAGGACGCGTCCTGACGAGTTCGAACAAGGGGCGGCGTTCGATCGAGAGTGCCCGAGACTTGGACGCCAGGCCGCTATCTGCTCATCGCTGCCACTCGCCGGGGCCCTCATTCGGATTGCGTGCCATGACCGCGCGTGCCAAGGCCGGCGGGCACCCTCCCACTCCATGTCCCCCGCCGTCGGCTGCGCCGCCGGCTCCTCCTTGACTTCCGTGGGAGGGTGCCCGCCGACCTTGGCCTGCCATCGCCTCTGTATTCGACCGTCGAACACTCACGCGATTGCCTGCCGAGGACAGCGGGTACCCTTGCCCGTAAGTAAAGGAGGAGCCATCGGCCGCAAGGCCGATGGCGGGGGACATGGAGGGCAAGGGTACCCGCTGTCCTCGGCCTGCTCGGTCATGGCACGCCAGGCGAAGTAAGGCGACTGTGCGAGTGGCGGCAGGGGACCGAGCGCGTACACTCGAGCGCAGACGCCTCTCATGCGCTCGAACGCAAGTGCGAATCAGACGTCGCGCACGATCTCGCCGTCGCGTGCCAGCACGCCGGCGGCGGCGAGTTCCTCCAGCACCTGCAGCAGCCAGTCGCGCGGCCGGGCCGTGCCGCGCGGCGGGTGCAGCGCCCAGCTGCGGTGCAGCAGCGGCGTGGCCTCGGCCCAGTCCAGCAGGGCCGCCAGCGGCTGCGCGCGCTCCTCCATCAGGTGGTACTTGACGAGCACCTTGATCGCATGGCGCGCGTGGCGTGCCGGGTCGGCCTTGAAGCCGGCGATGCGCGAGCGCGCGCGCTCCAGCGCCGTGGCGACGTCGGCGAAAGGCGCGCCGTGGCCGGGGACGACCAGCCTGACCGGCAGCGCGGCGATCGTCTCCAGCACCTCGGCGACGTCGTCGAAGCCGGGCTCGCCCTCCAGCTCGGGGAAGACGACGCCGAAGCCGTGCTCCCACAGCGCGTCGGCCGACGCCAGCACGCCGTGCGCGCGGTCGAACAGCATCACCGAGTGCGGGTCGTGCCCCGGCGCGGCGAGCACTTCCCACTCGCGCGCGCCGGCGACGAAGCGATCGCCCGGCGCGATCTCGGCCTGCAGCGCAAAGCGCGCCATGCGCTGGCCGGTGGCCTGGTAGCTCAGCGCGTCCTCGTCCCAGTCGCGTACCGCCGACGCCTGCCCGGGCGGGACGGACACCGGCGCGGCGAGCGCCTGCTGCAGCGCCGCGTTGCCGCCGCAGTGGTCGCTGTGCAGGTGGGTGTTGACGATGCGTGCCAGCGGCCGCCCGGCGAGTGCCTCGCGCACCAGCACCACCGTCTGCGGCGCGTGGTTGACATGGCCGGTATCGACGAGCACCGCGCCCGGCTCGCCGGGCGCGGCGTGGATCAGCAGGTTGTTCGACGACAGCCATCCGCGCTCGAAGACGCGCAGGCCGTCCAGGGGTTCGACCGACATCCGGCGGATTGTCGCTGGCGCGCGGCGAAGCGGCTTCAGGGGCGGCCGACCGCGCCGCGGATCGCGTCGGCCAGGCGGTCGATGTCGATCGGCTTGGTCACGAGGTCGTCCATGCCCGCGTCGCGGTACTCGGCCCGCTGCTCGGCCAGCACGTTGGCCGACACGGCGACGACCGGCACGCGGCCGGCGGCGCCGTCCAGGCGCCGGATCGCGCGCGCGGTGGCGACACCGTCGAGCTCGGGCATCTGGATGTCCATCAGCACCAGGTCGAAGCGCTGCGCTTGCACGCGCTGCAACGCCTCGCGGCCGTTGGCGACGACCTCGGCCGCGTGGCCGAGCTGCTCGAGCATCGCGACCAGCAGCATCTGGTTGACCGGGTTGTCCTCGGCGACGAGGATGCGCAGCGGACGCGGGTGCGTGCCGGGCGCCATGGGGGCCGACGCGTCGCCGGCGGGGTCGGCCGTCGCGTGCGCCATCGCCACCGCGGGCGTCGCGGGCGGTCCGTCGGCGTCCAGCATCGCCGCATCGCCGCCGGCCAGCTCCAGCGGCAGCGAGACGCGGAAGCTGCTGCCCTCGCCGGCGCGGCTGTCGACCTCGATCGCGCCGCCCATCAGCTCGGCCAGCTCGCGCGAGATCGCCAGCCCCAGGCCGCTGCCGCCGAAGTGTCGCGCGATGCCGCTGTCGGCCTGCGTGAAGCGGTCGAACAGCGTCGGCAGCGCCTCGGGCGGGATGCCGATGCCGGTGTCGCGCACGGTCAGCCGCCATTCGACGCGGCCGTCGTCGCGCGCGCGCGCCGCGCTCGCGATCTCGATGCGGCCGTGCTCGGTGAACTTGACCGCGTTGCCCGCCAGGTTGACGAGGATCTGCCGGATGCGCCCGGCGTCGCCGCGCAGGCGCGATGGCACGCTGGCGTCGTGCGCCGCTGTCATCGTCACGCCCTTGTCGGCGGCGCGTGGCCGCAGCAGCGTGGCGACCTCGTCGACCAGCGCGCGCGGGTCGAAGGGCGCGGGCTCGAGCGTGACGCGCCCGGCCTCGAGGCGGGAGATGTCGAGGATGTCGTTGATGATCGCCAGCAGCGCCTCGCCCGAGCGGTGGATGGTCTGCGCGTAGGTCCGCTGGCGCTCGTCCAGAGCGGTCGTCAGCAGCAGGCTGTTCATGCCGAGCACGCCGTTGAGCGGGGTGCGGATCTCGTGGCTCATCGTCGCCAGGAAGCGCGTCTTGGCCTCGTTGGCGGCCTCGGCCGCGTGACGCGCGCGCTCGAGCTCGGCCGCGGCAGCGCGCTGCGCGGTGACGTCGCGCGAGATCGACACCACGCCGCCGGTCGCGGTGCGCCGCTCGCTGGTGGCGACGATCACGCCGCCGGGCAGGTGCTGCTCGAACTCGCGCCCGTCGCGGCGCCGCGCGGCCATGCGATCGACGATCCACGCGCGGCGTGCGGGCTCGTCGGCTTCGGGCAGCAGCGCGCGCGCGGCCGCCTGCGCGATCTCGTCGACATGCGCGCCGATCCGCACCACCGGCCGCAGGTAGGGGAACAGCGTCAGGAAGCGATCGTTCCACGCCACCAGGCGGTCGTCCGGACCCCAAAGGAGGAAGCTCTCGTCGATCGACGCCAGCGCCTCCTCCAGCACCTGGCGCGCGCCCTCGGCGGACCGGGTGGCGGCGGTGAGCCGCAGGATGGCGGTCTGAGCGAGTCCGCCCGCGGCCAGCGCCAGCGCGACGAAGATGCCGGCGAGCCCCAGCGTCGCAAAGCGCGCACCGGCGGTGGCCGCGAGCACGGCGTCGGCGCGGATGCCGGCCGTCACGCGCACGCTGCCGTACAGCGTCTGTCGCGTGACGGCGAACGAGGGTTCGCCGTCGATCCGACCTGCGCCGGGTCGGCCGGGCGCGGCCGGCGCCGGGTCGGCCCAGGGGCGGGCGCGGCCGAGCAGCGAATCGCTAGGCGGCACGCTGGCCAGCAGCAGCCCGTCGCGGGTCTCGACCGCGATCCACAAGCCGTCGACCGGCAGCGCGGGGGACAGCAGCGTGACCAGCTCCGACACCGGCAGGGTCGCGACGGCAACCAGCCGCCCGGGCGCGGGCGGGCCGATCGCGCGCGCGAGGTGGATCACGCGCTCGCCGGTGCCCGGGTGGGTGGCGGGTGCCCCCATCGTCAAGGCCGGGGCCGGCTGCGCGCGCACGCCGGCCAGGAGCCCCGGCGGCAGCCCCGGGCCTAGGCGCTGCGTCGCGGCGTGCGCGGCCGCCAGCACGGAGCCACGGGCGTCGACCAGTGCCAGGTCGCGCAGCAGCAGCCGCTGCTCGACGAAGCGGCGCAGCATCGTCGACAGCGCCGCCGCATCCGGTGCGGTGGGATCGTGCAGCCCCGGCAAGTCCTCCAGCCCGGCCAGCAGCAGGTCGAGCTGCACCAGGTTGCGGTTCAGCGTCGTCTCGGCATCGCGCGCCAGCGCCTCGATCCGTCCGGCCGCGCCGCGCTCGGCGCTGCGTGCGATCTCCCCCAGCAGCCAGACGGCGGTGCCGACGACCAGCAGCGAGAACAGCCCGGCGGCGAGCCAGACCCCGCGCAGCGCGCGTCGCCAGGATCTCATGGTGTCGGCGCGCGGGCCTCGATCCCTGTGACCGGCGCCAGCGTGCGGTTCCAGACCTCGGCGCACTCGGCGCCGCAACGCTGCACCCAGCGCGGCAGCACGGCGCCGACGACGATCGTGCGCCCGCGCCGCAGATCCTGCGGCGTGGCCTGGACGACGGTCATGCGGCCACGGCGGCCGTCGGTGCAGCTCGCGTCACCGCGGTTGCACGCCAGTCCGCCCTCGGTCTCGCGCTCGGACTCGTCCCAGATCGCCGCCTCCAGCGAGGCCAGTTCGCGCCTCAGCAGCGCACGCGATTCGGCAGGCAGAGCCTGCCACGCGGCGTCGTTGGCGATGAAGACCGCCAGCCCCCAGTTGGTCGCCAGGGTGTGCACGTGCGTCGTCACCTCGTGCAGGCCGACGATGTTGCCCGACATCGCGCCGGTGATCGCGCACTCGATGTCGCCCGACTTCAGCTTCGGGACGATGTCGGCGAAGGCGGTCTGCACCGGTACCGCGCCCAGCGCCTCGACGAAGTCCGACTGCGACAGGTTGGAGGTGCGGATGCGTCGGCCGAGCAGGTCGGCCAGGCTGGCGAACGGCCGCTTGCAGAAGGTGACCTGCGCCGGGTAGAGGTAGACCGCCAGCAGCTCGGCGCCCCAGCGCTCGCGCAGCCGCTGCGCCAGGTAGGGGCGGAAGGCGGCGGTGTGCCGGCGCATCGTCGGCAGGTCGGGGTTGAGCCCGGCGAGGTCGGGCGCGCCGAGCCGCGGGTCCTGCGCCGCCACCAGCGGCACCAGCGCGGTGGCGAAGGGCACGGCGCCGGCCTGCACCAGCCGCAGCATGTCGCTGCCGCCCAGCCCGGCCTGGTCGAAGGCGACGATGTCGGCCGCGAGTCGGCCGTCACTGACGCGCGGGAGGACCTCGGTCCAGAACGGACGCTCGTGGCGCGTGTAGACGTTGAGCTGGCCCAGGCTGCCGACGATGCGCAGGCGCAGCGGTTCCTGGCCCGTCGCATCGACCCCATGCGCGGTATCGGTCTGTGCCCGCGCGGCGTGAGCCGCGGCGCCGAGCAGTACGCCCAGCGCGGCGAGCGTGGCCAGCGCGCGCGTCGCGCGACGCGGCCAGGGCCGCATCGACGCCGGGGTCGATCCGCGTCGAGCTGTCAGCACATGCCTCCGGGAAGGTCGGCAGGCGGGGCGCGTCACGCTGCCGGCGCGGCGGCCGACGCCTGCGAAAGGGCACTCTATCAGAGCCTCCTGGGCGGTGGCAGCCGCGCGCGTCTCGCTCCTCGTGGCTGGGAGTCTGCCGGGATGGGGCAGGGCCCTGCCCCATCCCGGCAGGCTGCACGCGCCCCACTGCGCGTCATCCGATCGCCATCAGGCTCGCATTGCCGCCGGCGGCGGCGGTGTTGACGCTCAGCGCACGCTCGGTCACGAGCCGCTCCAGCGGCGCCTCGGCCGCCCCTGGAGGCAGCGCGGCGATGGCGACGATCGGACCGCCACGCGCCGCCAGCCGCGCCGCGGCGTCGCGCAGCCCGCCGGCATCGGCGTGCACGATCGCGACGTCGGCGTGCGCCGTCGCCTGCGTCCAGTCCGCCGCCAGCGCGATCCGGTCGCGCACCGCCTCCGGCAGCGATTCGGCCAGCGCGCGCGCGCCGGCCGGCCAGACCGCGCGGCTGCCGACCGCGAGCGCGGCCGCGAGCTGGACCAGCCGGTCGTCGTCGCCGGCCGTGCCGTCGCCGGCCAGGCACAGCACCGCCTCGCGCGGCAGCGTCGCGTAGACGTCGAGCTGCCCGGTCGGCCCGGCGAGCACGCGCTGGCGGCCGGCCGGTTGGGTTGGCGGCGGCGAAGCGGGCGCAGGCGTCGGCCAGCGCACCGCGCTGCTGCGCCTGCGCCCAGCGCTGCAGCGCGGCCAGCGCCAGGTCCGTCGCCGACCCGCCGCCTTCGGGAACGGTGGCCGACTGGCCGTCCGTGCGGCGCGCATGCGCTGCGGCCAAGCCGCCGAGCTGGCCGCCAGCCGCGCATCGAGCCGCGCAGCGCAGAGCGGCCAGCGCCGAGCCGCGCGGCGCCAGGTGACCAGCGCCGGCGCCGTGCGGCGTGCCTGCGTCGCCGCCGGCGTCGCGGCCGAAGGACTCGACCGCGCGCCGTGCGGCATCGGCCGGCCTCGCGGCGAGCAGCCGCAGCAGCGCCAGCGGCCCGCCGGCCTTCGGGCCGGTTCCCGACAGCCCCTCGCCGCCGAAGGGCTGCACGCCGACGACCGCGCCGACCATGTTGCGGTTGACGTAGACGTTGCCGGCGCGCGTGCCGACCAGCGCCTGCGCCACCGTCTCGTCGATCCGCGTGTGCACGCCGAAGGTCAGCGCATAGCCGCTGGCGTCGACCTGCGCCAGCAGCGCCGGCAGCGCGTCGCGCTCCCAGGTCAGCAGGTGCAGGACCGGGCCGAAGACCTCGCGCTCCAGCTCCGCGAGGCGATCCAGGTTCACCAGCGTCGGCGGCACGAAGCAGCCGTGCGCGGCGGCGTCGGCGTCGACCGCCGCCGGCTGCACCACGCGCCGGCCGCGCGTGCGCATCGCCTGCAGGTGGCGCTCGATGCCGGCGCGCGCATCGGTGTCGATCACCGGGCCGACGTCGGTCGCGAGCTGTCGCGGGTCGCCGACGCGCAGCTCGCGCGTCGCGCCTTCGAGCATCTCGACGATGCGCGCGGCAGCGTCGCGCTGTACCGCCAGCACGCGCAGCGCCGAGCAGCGCTGGCCGGCGCTGTCGAAGGCCGACGCCAGCACGTCGGCGACGACCTGCTCGGGCAGCGCCGACGAGTCGACGACCATCGCGTTCTGGCCGCCGGTCTCGGCCACCAGCGTGACCGGCCGGCCGTGATCGTCCAGCCGCTCGGCCAGCTTGCGCTGGATCAGCCGCGCGACCTCGGTCGACCCGGTGAAGAGGACGCCCTGCACGCGCGCGTCGGCGACCAGCGCGGCGCCGACGGTCTCGCCGCGCCCGGGCAGCAGTTGCAGCGCGCCGCGCGGCACGCCGGCAGCGTGCAGGATGCGCACCGCCTCGGCGGCGACGAGCGGGGTCTGCTCGGCCGGCTTGGCGAGCACCGGGTTGCCGGCGGCCAGCGCCGCGGCGACCTGGCCGGTGAAGATCGCGAGCGGGAAGTTCCACGGGCTGATCGCCAGCAGCGCGCCGAGCGGCCGGTGCGTGGCGTCGTCCCAGGCCGGGCCGCGGATCTGCGCGGCGTAGAAGCGCAGGAAGTCGACCGCCTCGCGCACCTCGGCCAGCGCGTTGGCGGCCGACTTGCCGGCCTCGCGCACGAGCAGCGGCAGCAGCGACTCGGTGCGCGATTCGAGTGCGTCGGCGGCGCGCTCCAGCACCGCGGCGCGCGCGGCGGCGGGGGTCGCGGCCCAGGGCCCGGCGGCGCGTGTCGCGGCGGCGAGTGCGGTCTCGAGATCCGCCGCGCTGGCCTCGCGCACCGCGCCGACCGTATCGCGCCGGTCGGCCGGGTTGGCGACCGGCTGCGGCGGCTCGGGGGCGGCGTCGCCGTCGATCAGCGGTCCCGCATCCCAGGTCGTGGCCGCGGCCAGCGACGCCTCGAGGGCGGCGATCGTCGCCTCGTCGGCCAGATCGATCCCGCGCGAGTTGGCGCGCGCCGGCCGCGCCGCCGCGTAAAGGTCGCTCGGCAGCGGGATCGCCGGGTGCGGCGCGCCGACCGTGCCCTCGCGCCCGGCCGCGGCCTGCACGGTGCGCACCGGGTCCTCGACCAGCGCATCCAGCGGCAGCGCGGGGTCGGCGATGCGGTTGACGAAGCTCGTGTTGGCGCCGTTTTCCAGCAGCCGGCGCACCAGGTAGGCCAGCAGCGTCTCGTGCGTGCCGACCGGCGCGTAGACGCGGCATGGCCGGCCCAGGCCGCCGGCGGCGGCGGGCTTGACGACCTGTTCGTACAGCGGCTCGCCCATGCCGTGCAGGCACTGGAACTCGTAGGCGTCGGCCGGCGCGGCGTCGCCGCCGGCCAGCGCGTGGACCGCCGCCAGCGTGTGCGCGTTGTGGGTCGCGAACTGCGGGTAGATCGCGTCGGGCGCGGCGAGCAGCTTGCGCGCGCAGGCCAGATACGCGACATCGGTGTGCGCCTTGCGCGTGTAGACCGGGTAGCCGGACTGGCCGCCCTCCTGCGCGCGCTTGATCTCGCTGTCCCAGTAGGCGCCCTTGACCAGCCGGACCATCAGCCGCCGGCCGCTGCGCCGCGCCAGGTCGACCAGCCAGTCGATCACCGCCGGGCAGCGTTTGCCGTAGGCCTGGACGACGAATCCCAGCCCCTGCCAGCCGGCGAGCGCGGGATCGAACGCCAGCCGCTCCAGCAGGTCGAGCGAGATCTCGAGCCGCTCGGACTCCTCGGCGTCGATATTCAGCCCGATCTCGTGCGCCCGCGCCTGCTGCGCCAGCGCGAGCAGCCGCGGGTAGAGCTCGGCGTGCACGCGATGCAGCTGCGCGCGCAGGTAGCGCGGGTGCAGCGCCGACAGCTTGACCGAGATCCCCGGCCCGGCGAGGGCGCCGCGGCCGGCCGCGGCCGCGCCGATGGCGGCGATCGCGCCCTCGTAGGCGGCGAGGTAGCGCGCGGCGTCGACCTCGGTCATCGCCGCCTCGCCGAGCATGTCGTAGGAGTAGCGGAAGCCCTCGCGCTCGCGCGAGCGGGCGCGCGCCAGCGCCTCGGCGATATCGCGCCCGGTGACGAACTGCTCGCCCATCATCCGCATCGCCATGTCCACGCCCTTGCGGATCAGCGGCTCGCCGCCGCGGCCGACGATGCGCGCCAGCGCCGAACCCAGCCCGCCCTCGCTGTGCGTGGCGACCAGCCGGCCGGTGATCAGCAGGCCCCAGCTCGCGGCGTTGACGAACAGCGACGGGCTGCGCCCGAGGTGCGACTCCCAGTCGCCGCTGGCGAGCTTGTCGCGGATCAGCGCGTCGCGCGTCGCCGCATCGGGGACGCGCAGCAGCGCCTCGGCCAGGCACATCAGCGCCACCCCCTCCTGCGACGACAAGGCGAACTCCTGCAGCAGGCCTTGCACCAGCCCGGCGCGGCCGCTGGCCAGCGACCGCTCGCGCACCCCGCGCGCCAGCCGCAGCGCGAGGGCGTGCGCGGCATCGGATTGCGCCGGGTCCAGCCGGGCGGATTCGAGCAGGCCCGGTAGCAGCTCGGGTTCAGGGCTGCGGGTGGCAGCGGCGATGGCGGCGCGCAGCGGGCCGTGCGAGGGCGTGCTGCGGTCATCGGCGACGTTACGGGTGGCGTGGGTCGTCATGATCGGGTCGGTGTCGGGCAGGCTGCCAGTGTGCGCCGGCCGCCTCCGAATCGGTGAGCGCTTTGGGCGGCCCCGGCCGGGATTCATCCGGCTGGTCGTGGTGCGACGTGGGTCGGCGGCGACGAAATCACGCCCGTGGCGTGGCTCGCGCGCGCGGCAGCGCGTGCCCGCCGCGCGCACAATCCCGGCCGTGGACGACATCGACCTGCAGCTGATCGCCCTGTTGCGCCAGGACGCGCGCCTGCCCGCGGCGGTGCTGGCGTCCCGGCTCGGCGTCTCGCGCGGCACCGTCGCCAACCGCTTGCGCAGGCTCGAGGACGAGGGCGTCATCACCGGCTATACGCTGCGGCTGCGGCCCGACGCCGAGCCGCAGGGCATCCGCGCCTGGGCCGGGGTGCAGGTCGACGGCAACCAGACGCGCGAGGTCGTCGCGCACCTGATGGGCGAGCCGGGGCTGGTCGCGCTGCACGATACGAACGGCCGCTGGGACCTGCTGGCCGAGCTGCGCGCGGCGTCGACCGCCGAGCTGTCGCAGGTGCTGGAGCGCATCCGCCTGATCAAGGGCATCCGCCACACCGAGACCAGCATCCTGCTGGCGACCTACCGCTGAGCGGCGCCGCCCGCCACCGACGCGACGAGCCGCGATCGATGCGATTCTTCGACGCCGCTGCGGTCGCCGCCGCGCTGCCCTTCGAGACCCTGGTGCCGGCGCTGCACGCCGGCTTCGCCGAGGGCTGCAGCGTGCCGCCGCGGATGGTGTTGGAGATCGCCGCCGGCGACGATGCCGCGGCCGGCGCGCCGCCGCTGACCTCGCTCGTCATGCCGGCCTGGCAGGCGGGGCGCTACTACGCGCTCAAATGCGTCAACGTCGCGCCCGGCAATGCCGCGCGCGGGCTGCCGGGGCTGCACGCCAGCGTGCTGCTGCACGATGCCGTCAGCGGCGTGCCGCTGGCGTGGATGGAAGGCAGCGAGCTGACCAGCCGCCGCACCGCCGCCGCGTCGGCGCTGGCGGCCGGCTGGCTGGCGCGCGCCGATGCGCGGCGGCTGCTGGTGGTCGGCGCCGCCGCGCGTCGCGGCGCTGCTGCCGGCGGCCCTACCGCGCGGTGCGGCCGATCGAGCGCGTGACCGTGTGGGCGCGCCGCGCCGGCGCGGCCGAGGCGCTGGCGGCGCATTGGCGCGGCGAGGGCTTCGACGCCGTGGCGACGACCGACCTGGCCGCGGCAGCGGCGGCGGCCGATATCGTCAGTTGCGCGACGCTGGCCACCGAGCCGGTCGTTCGCGGCGCCTGGCTGCGCGCCGGCAGCCACCTGGACCTGATCGGCAGCTTCACGCCGGCGATGCGCGAGGCCGACGACGAGGCCTTCGCCGGCGCGGCGATCGTCGTCGACACCGACGAGGCGCTGGCCAAGAGCGGCGAGCTGATCGGCCCGATGGCGCGCGGCGTCTTCTCGCGCGCCGATGTTCGCGGCACGCTGGCGGCGCTGGCGCGCGGCGAGGTGCAGGGCCGGCGCCGCGACGACGAGCGCACGGTCTTCAAGTCGGTCGGCACGGCGCTCGAGGACCTGGTGGCGGCGGTGCAGGTGTGGGAGCGGGCGGCCGCGGCGTGATGCCGCCGCCCGGCCCCGCGGCCTGCGCCGCGATGGGTCCTACGCACTCGCGTTCGATCGACAAGGAACGGTTTCTCGGCGATCGACTGCGATTGGTCCGTTGCCGACGTTCGTCGGAGTCAGTCCATCGCTCCCTCTGGCGTTCGATGTACCAGCGTGCCAAGGCCGGCGGGCACCCTCCCACTCCATGTCCCCCGCCGTCGGCTTGCGCCGCCGGCTCCTCCTCTACTTCCGTGGGAGGGTGCCCGCCGACCTTGGCCTGCCACCGCCCTGCCATTCGACCGTCGAATACCAACTCGGTGGCCTGCCGAGGACAGCGGGTGCCCTTTCCCGTAAGTAGAGGAGGAGCCGGCGGCCGAAGGCCGACGGCGGGGGACATGGAGGGAAAGGGCACCCGCTGTCCTCGGCACGCGCGGTCATGGCACGAAACCCGAAGAGACGCTGCGTGAGTGGCAGCAGCGTGCCCAGGGGGGTCGATCGTTGAGCGCCCGACTCTTGCTGATCGAGCGTATGCGGGAATCAGGCCGCCAGCCGCGCAGCAGCTCCGCGCAGGCTGCCGAACAGGTCCTTCGGGTCCTCGGCCCGCAGCACCAGATCGACCGGCTGGCCCAGCCCGAGCCGCGCCGCCTGCTCGTCGAAGTAGGCGAGTGCGGCCAGGTCTTCCAGCGCGAAGCCGACCGAGTCGAAGACGGTGATCTCGTCGTCGCGCTGGCGGCCCGGGCGCTCGCCGGCGAGCACCCGCCACAGCTCGGTCACCGGGAAGTCGGCCGGCATCTGCTGCAGGTCACCCTCGATGCGGGTCTGCGGCTCATACTCGACGAAGACCGACGCGCGCCGCAGCACCTCGGGGTGCAGCTCGGTCTTGCCCGGGCAGTCGCCGCCGACCGCGTTCAGATGCTGCCCCGGCGCCAGCATGTCGGGCGTCAGGATCGTGGCGCGCGTCTTGTCGGCGGTGCAGGTGGTGACGATGTCGGCGTCGCGCGCGGCGTCCGCGGCGCTGGCGCTGCGCTGGATAGCGAGCCCCTCGCCAGCCAGGTTCGCGACCAGCTTGTCGGTCGCGCGCGTATCGGTGTCGAAGACGCGCAGCGTGCGCACGCCGAGCAGGTCGCGCAACGCCAGCGCCTGGAACTCGGACTGCGCGCCGTTGCCGATCAGCGCCATCGTGCGCGCGCCAGGGCGCGCCAGCGTGCGCGCGGCCAATGCCGACATCGCGGCGGTGCGGATCGCGGTCGCCAGCGTCAGCTCGGCCAGCAGCGTCGGCGCGCCGGAGGCGACATCGGCCAGCACGCCGAAGGCCATCACCGTCGGCAGCCCGGCCGCGGTATTGCGGGGGTGGCCGTTGACATACTTGAAAGCGAACAGCCGCTCGTCGGCCACCGGCATCAGCTCGATCACGCCGTCGCGCGAGTGGCAGGCCAGGCGCGCGCTTTTGTCGTAATCGCCCCAGCGCAGGAACTCGCGCTCGATGCGCGCGGCGACGCCGGCGATGCAGCCCGGCAGGCCGATTCGCTGCACCAGCGTTCGCATCGCGTCGGCGTCGAGGAAGCGGGTCGCCAGGCTGGGCGCAGGGGCGGTCTGGGTCGGGGTGTGGGTGTTCATGCGCGGTCTCCTTCGATGCCGAGGAGTCTGCCCGCGGGTGATGGCAGCCTCAAGCCGGCGCTCCGGCAGTCGCGCCGACGGCGCGTGGCACAACGTCAGCGCCGGCTGACGCTATGCCAGCGGTGCCGCCTCCGGCCGCGCTGCGGCATCGTCAGCGCCACGCGAAGGCCGGCTGGTCCAAGTGCGCGACGCGCGTCGGCCGGCCGAGCAGCACCCACTCGCGGAACTGGTACAGGAAGGCCGCGGTCGGCGCGGCGATCCAGCGCGTGCCCAGCGGCATGCGCAGCACCGTGCGGCCGGTGCGGCGGACGGTGTTGAGGATCGGCGCATCGGCGCGCAGCAGTTCTGCCAGCGGCAGCCGGTGCACGCTGGCGACCTCGCCCGCGTGCGGCCGCAGCGCGCGCGCGGCGCCGGCCCAGACGACGACCGGCGTGACGACATAGCCGGATCGCGTCGCGTAGTCGTCGAGCCGGCCGAGCACCGAATCGGCCCCGAGGGCGAGGCCGAGTTCCTCGTGCAGCTCGCGCAGCGCGGCCTGCTCGGCGGTCTCGCCGGCGTCGAAGCGACCGCCCGGCAGCGCCCACTGGCCGGCGTGGCTGCGCAGCGTCGGCGCGCGGCGCGTCAGCAGCAGCGCAGCGGCGCGGTCCCAGTGCGGGTGCGCCGGCAGCCCCGGCAGCGCCGCGCCATGCCCGGCCTCGACGATCGCCAGCGCCACCGCGGCGTGGCGCCGCCCTTCGGCCGGCAGCGGCTGCACGGCCGGAGCGCGCATCCGCGGCGACATCGACTCGCGCAGGGCCGGCGGCAGCGCGTGCAGCGCGGGGGTCGGCGCGGCGGGGCCGCTGCGGGCCGGCGCCGCGGTCATCGGTGGCGGCCCGATCCGGAGGGCGCGGTGGAGTCGGGCGGGCTCGATGCAAGCGCCGCGCGCGCCGCCAGCAGCGCCGCGGCGAGCTCGGCGAACCCGGCGCCGCGCGCGCCGGCGCTGATCCACGCCGGCCAGGTGTGCAGCCGGTCGGCGAAGTCGAGCAGGTTGGCCACGCCGACGCTGAGCCCGAAGCGCGCGAACATCGCCTGGTCGTTGGTCGAGTCGCCGACGTAGACCCAGCGGCCGACCTCGTCCGGCAGCGCGCGCGCCAGCCGCTCGCGCACCGCCCAGCAGGCGCCGCTCCACTTGTCGTGTTCGCCGAACCAGCCGTTGACGTGGATCGAGCTGACGGTGGCGTGCATGCCCTGCGCGTGCATCAGCGCGACGACGCGTGCGATCGCCGCCTCGTCCAGCCGCGCATGCTCGGCGTGGTCGATCGCGATATCGGTCACGCGGCCCGGGCTGTCGAGCGCCAGCCGCGCGTCCGGCAGCTCGGCCAGGATGCGCGCCGCCGCGGCCTGCAGGCGCCGCGCGTTGGCCGCGCGCGTGGCCTCGTCCTGCGCGTAGCCGACCTGCAGCGCGCCGCCGGCGTCGCGCCACAGCATGACGGCGCCGTTCTCGGCGACGATCGCGCGCAGCGGCCAGGCGGTGGCGAACGGCTGGCTCCAGCCCATCGGACGGCCGGTGACGGCGATCACCGGCACGCCGGCCGCGGCCAGCGCGTGCAGCGCGTCGAGCGCGGCCGGCTCGATCGCGCCGTCGCGCGTCAGCGTGTCGTCGATATCGGTCAGCACGCCGGCGACGCCGGACCAGGTGCAAGCTGGGGCGTCGGCCAGCGGCCGCGGGCGTGCGTCCGTTGCACGTGCTGCAGCGAGGGGTTCCGGTTCGGGTGCGGCCGGGGTGGCCGGCTCTGGCGCCGCGTCGGCGGCGTTCGCGGGCGCGTCGGGGGTGTCCATGCCCGCAGTCTGGCATGCCGGCGGCTTGCGGCGCCGGCGGTGCGCGCAGCCTGCGGGTGGGGGCCGCGGCGCCGCGCGGCGTCATGCCCGCGGCGCGACGCAGGGCGGCGGTGCCGCCCTACAATCCGCTGCATTCCGAGGAGCGTTGCAACCCCCGCGCCGGGGGCCAGGCTCGGAATATCCCATTGCAACCGCGCTCACCTGCACGGCCACCCGATCGAGGGCGCCGGCGCCGGGTGAGCCCCGATGGCGGCGCACCGGCAGGCCGGACGTGCAGGGTCCTCACCCGACCTGGAGCCGACCGACCATGAATGCCGTTCTCAAACCCGCCCCCGCCGCCGACCACGCGATCGCCGACCTCTCGCAGGCCGACTTCGGCCGCAAGGAGATCCGCATCGCCGAGACCGAGATGCCCGGCCTGATGGCGATCCGCGACGAGTTCGCGCCGCAGCAGCCTCTGAAGGGCGCGCGCATCGCCGGCAGCCTGCACATGACGATCCAGACCGCGGTGCTGGTCGAGACGCTGCAGGCGCTCGGCGCCGAGGTCCGCTGGGCCTCGTGCAACATCTTCAGCACGCAGGACCATGCCGCGGCGGCGCTGGTGGCGCAGGGCACGCCGGTGTTCGCCTACAAGGGCGAGACGCTGAAGGACTACTGGGACTACACGCACCGCATCTTCGAGTTCGGACGGGGGCCGAAGGGGGCCCCTGCCGGTGCCCCGGGAAGCGATGCCGAAGGCCCGAACATGATCCTCGACGACGGTGGCGACGCGACGCTGCTGATGCACCTGGGCAAGCGTGCCGAGACGGATCCGTCGGCGATCGCCAACCCCGGCAGCGAGGAGGAGCGCGAGCTGTTCGCCGCCATCAAGGCGCGGCTCGCCTCCGACCCGACCTGGTACAGCCGCAAGAGCGCGCAGATCCTCGGCGTGACCGAGGAGACGACGACCGGCGTGCACCGGCTCAAGGAGATGAGCGCCCGCGGCACGCTGATGTTCCGCGCCATCAACGTCAACGACAGCGTCACGAAGAGCAAGTTCGACAACCTCTACGGCTGCCGCGAGAGCCTGGTCGACGCGATCAAGCGTGCCACCGACGTCATGGTCGCCGGCAAGGTCGCGGTCGTCTGCGGCTACGGCGATGTCGGCAAGGGCAGCGCGCAGGCGCTGCGCGCGCTGTCGGCGCAGGTCTGGGTGACCGAGGTCGACCCGATCAACGCGCTGCAGGCGGCGATGGAGGGCTACCGCGTCGTGACGATGGAGGACGCTGCCGACAAGGCCGACATCTTCGTCACCGCGACCGGCAACCGCGACGTCATCCGCTTCGAGCACATGGCGGCGATGAAGGACCAGGCGATCGTCTGCAACATCGGCCACTTCGACAACGAGATCGACGTCGCGGCGCTGGAGCGCCGGTGCGAGTGGGAGACGATCAAGCCGCAGGTCGACCATGTCATCTTCCCCGACGGCAAGCGGATCATCCTGCTCGCGCGCGGCCGGCTGGTGAACCTGGGCTGCGCCACCGGCCACCCGAGCTTCGTGATGAGCTCGAGCTTCGCCAACCAGACGATCGCGCAGATCGAGCTGTTCACGCACCGCGACTACTACGAGAAGGGCAAGGTCTACACCCTGCCCAAGCACCTGGACGAGAAGGTCGCCCGGCTGCACCTGAAGAAGGTCGGCGCCCGCCTCACGACGCTGAGCGAGGCGCAGGCGGCCTATATCGGTGTGCCGGTCGAGGGGCCGTACAAGGCCGACAGCTACCGCTACTGAGTGCAGCGCCCCGTTCGGCCGAGAGGTCCTCGGGCGGTGCGGCGACGACCCGTCGGCTCGCCGAATGGCCCCGCACCCGCTTGACGAGAGGCGACATCGGATCCAAAATGGATCCTGGAATCCATTCTGGAGCCAATTCATGGGTGTCAACTTGTCGATCAAGGACGTGCCGGACGAGATCGCCGAGCGGCTTCGTCAGCGCGCCGCGCGCAACCACCGATCGCTGCAGGGGGAATTGATGTCCATCGTCGAGCGGGCAGCCGCCGACACGACGGCCGATACCTCGGCCGACGGCCGGCTGCGGACCGGCGTCGCCGGGCGCTCCTGGGTGCAGGGCTGGAAGTCCATCGAGCAGCTCATGGCCGAGCGCGAGGCCGCGGGTTGGCAGCGCGACCCGCGCATGGCCGAGCTGCCGCGGGGCGTGGACATCGTCCGCGCCGACCGCGACAGCCGGTGACCTCGGTGCGCGCATCCTCGTCCGCGGCGCAGGCGACGCGGACGCTGTTCCTGGCCGAGCCGCGGCCGGTGTACCGGCCCCGTGCTCCGCTGGTCGCGGATTGCAGCGTCATCGCGAGCAGCCTGTTCGAGGAAGTCGATGCCGGGCAGGCCACCGAGGCGCTGCGTGACCACGAGCTGCATGCGCCGGCGCTGCTGCCGTTCGAATTCGCCAACGTGGCGCGCAGCAAGTCGCGCGCCGGCGCCCCGGCCGAACGCTTGGCCATGGCCTTGCAGGCCTTCGAGGGCCTGCGCGTCGAGCTTCACCCCGTCGACGTGACGCGGCTGCATGCGCTCGCGCTGCGGCACCGTATCACGGCCTACGATGCCGCCTACCTGGCGCTGGCCCTGGCGCTGCCGGCGCCGCTGCTGACCTTCGACCGCGGGCTGGCGGACGCCGCGGCCCGCGCGCAAGGCGAGCCTCGATAGACCGACCCATGCCGCCGCCTGCGAGCAGAACGCCGCGGGCGGCCAGTCCGCACGGTGACCCCTCATGACGCTTCCCGTCCCCGTCAGCTTCGAATTCTTCCCCCCCAACACGCCGGCCGGCGACGACAAGCTGCGCGGCGTCGTCGCCGAGCTGGCCGCGCTGCGGCCCGAGTTCTTCAGCGTCACCTACGGCGCCGGCGGGGCGACACGCGACAAGACGCTGGCCACGGTGCGGGCGATCGCCGCCATGGGGCATGAGGCGGCGCCGCACCTGTCCTGCGTCGGCGCCACGCGCCAGACCCTGGCCGAGATCCTGGCGACCTACCGCGCGCAGGGCATCCGCCGCATCGTCGCGCTGCGCGGCGACCTGCCCAGCGGCACCGCGGTCGCCAGCGGCGAGTTCCGCTTCGCCGCGGACCTGGTGCGATTCATCCGCGAGACGCAGGGTGCGGACTGGCGCCTCGAGGTCGCCGCCTACCCCGAGTACCACCCGCAGCAGCGCTACGCGGCGCGCGACCTGGACCACTTCGCCGCCAAGATGCGCGCCGGCGCCGACGCGGCGATCACGCAGTTCTTCTTCAACGCCGACGCCTATTTCCACTTCGTCGACGAGGCGCGCCGGCGCGGCGTCGAGGCACCGATCGTCCCCGGCATCATGCCGATCCACAACTACGCCCGCATCGCGCAGTTCGCGGCCCGCGACGGCATCGAGATCCCGCGCTGGGTGGCGCTGAAGATGGAAGGCTTCATGGACGACGCCGCCGCGGTGCGCGATTTCGGGCTCGACGTCGTGACCCGGCTGTGCGAGCGGCTGCTGGCCGGCGGCGCGCCGGGGCTGCACTTCTACACGCTCAACCAGTCGGCGCTGGCGCTCGAAATCTGCCGTCGCCTCGGGGCCTGACCGCCGCGTCGAGTGCCTGTGCGGCGCCGCGCCGCTGCGCCGCCGAGGGTGCTCAGGCGCCGACCCGCATCCAGTGCACGCCGTCTTCGGTCAGGATCGCGTCCAGCGGCACGTCGTGCGGCTCGGGCACGAGCCAGGGGATGAAGCCGTGCGCATACCCCAGCCCGACCGTGAACGGCCGCGGCTTCAGCGCCGCGAGCGTGCGGTCGTAGAAGCCGCCGCCGTAGCCCAGCCGCATGCCGCCCGGGCCGAAACCGACGCAGGGCACGAGCAGCATCTGCGGGTCGAAGGCCTCGGTGTCCCTGGGCTTGGGGATGCCGTAGGCATCCTCCTCCATCGGACAGCCCGGGTACCAGACGTGGAAGCGCAGCTGCCGCGTCGAGCGGTCGACCACCGGCAGCCCGATGCGGCGCCCGGGGTCGGCCTCGCTCCAGCGGTACAGCGCCGGCAGGGCGTCGAACTCGCCCTTGATCGGCCAGTAGGCGCCGATCGTCGTCTCGCGCCGCCCGAGCAGCCATACGCGCAGCACTTCCTGCAGGTGGACCGAGCGCTGGTGCCGGTCGACCAGCGCCTGCCGCTCGGCCTGCAGCTGGCGACGCAGCAAGGCCTTGTCCTGGCTGGGTTGGAAGGGTGACGTGGGCATCGGCGGAACTGCGGCGGTTGCGCTGCATTGTCCTCGCCTTCGCGGTCATGCGCGAGCGACAGGGCTGCGCTAAATTCGACGCATGGCATCGCGGTCACGATCGTTTGCAGCCCTGCGGCGTGCCGGCATGAGCGCCCTCGTGATCGGCGCCATGCTGCTCGCATCGGCGTCGGTGCGCGCCCAGGGCGTCGATGCACTCGTCCTCGAGGCGCGCAAGAGCTGGGACGCCAAGGATGCGCCTCGCCTGGCCGAGCTGCGCGAGCAGGCGATCGCGGCGTCGCATCCGCTGGCGCCCTGGTTCGACTACTGGGCGCTCAACGCGAGGCTGGGCGAGGCGACGGTCGACGAGCTCGACGCCTTCTACCGCCGCTGGAGCGGCAGCTATGTCGAGGACCGGCTGCGCAACGACTGGCTGCTGGAACTCGGCAAGCGGCGCGACTGGACGGCGCTTCGGCGCGACTACCCGCGTTTTCGCATGGACGACGACCGCGAGGTGCGCTGCTACTGGCTGCTGACCGAGCACTTCGAGGGCAAGCCGGTGCGCGCCACGGCGCTGCAGGCCTGGCTCGCCCAGCAGCGCGACGACGACGGCTGCGCGCTGATGGCGCAGGCGCTGGCCGCCTCCGGCGAGCTGACACGCGACGACCTGTGGCTCGGCGTGCGCCATGCGTTGCAGGCCAACCGGCCGAAGGGGGCGCGCCGGGTGGCGGCGCTGATCGATGCGTCAGCCGAAGCGGCGCTGGCGGCGGTGCTGGACAACCCCGTGCGCTGGATCGCCCGGCAGACCAAGTCGCGCCCGCATGGCGACCGCGCCGAGCTGGTGCTGGCGGCGCTGCTGCGCATCGTGCGCGAGGACCCGGAGCTCGGTGCCGCGCAGATCGGCGATTGGGAGCGGCGGCTGCCCCGCGAGCACGCCGCGCAGGCCTGGGCCTACGCCGGCCAGCGCGGTGCGCTGCGGCGGCTGCCGCAGGCGGCCGACTGGTTTGCGCGCGCCTGGTCGCTGCTGCCGGACGATGCGGTCGGCCCGGGATGGCAGCCCGAGACGCTCGAATGGGGCGTTCGCGCGGCGCTGCTCGGCGAGGGGAGCGACGCCGCGCGATGGCGTCTGGTGCGCCGGACGATCGAGGGCATGCCGGCCGCGCTGCGCGCCGAGCCGGCCTGGGTCTACTGGCACGCGCGGGCGGTGCGGGCGCTGGCGCCGCCGGGCGAGCCGGGCGACGCCGCGCGCGCGGCCGCCGACGCGGCGCTGGCGGCGATCGCCGACGGCATGCACTTCTACGGCAAGCTCGCGGCCGAGACGCTTGGCCGCGCGGTCCCGCTGCCGCCGGATCCGCCGGCGCTGCAGCCGTCCGAGCGCGAGGCGGTGCGCGCGATGCCGGGGCTGCAGCGTGCGCTGCTGCTGATCGCGCTCGGGCTGCGCAGCGAGGGCGTTCGCGAGTGGAACTTCTCGCTGCGCGACCTGCCCGAGGCCCTGCCGCGCGACCGCGCGCTGCGCGCCGCGGCCGAGATGGCGTGCGAGCGCGAGGTCTGGGACCGCTGCATCAACACCAGCGACCGCACGTCCGGGGAGGTCGACCTCGCGCAGCGATTCCCGATGCCGCTGCGCGAACACGTGCTGCGCGCCGCGCGCGACGTCGAGCTCGACCCGGCCTACGTCTACGGGCTGGTGCGCCAGGAATCGCGCTTCATCATGGATGCGCGCTCGCACGCCGGCGCCAGCGGGCTGATGCAGCTGATGCCGGGCACCGCGCGCTGGACCGCACGCCGCCTGGGGCTCGACTACCGCCGCGCGATGATCAACGACCGCGACCTCAACCTGCGCCTGGGCACGAGCTACCTGCGCATGGTGCTCGACGACTTCGAGGGACGCATCGTGCTGGGGGCCGCGGCGTACAACGCCGGGCCGAACCGGCCGAGGCGCTGGCGCCAGGGCAGGGAACTCGAGCCCGCCGCCTGGATCGAGTCCATCCCGTTCGACGAGACGCGCGACTACGTGCAGAAGGTGGTCTCGAATGCGGTCTACTACGGCGTGCGGCTGGGCGGGCGCGACCCTTCGCTGACACGGCGGCTGGGCGGGCCGGTGGGCCCGCGGCCTGCCGACGCGCCGGCGGAGAATCGGGACCTGCCCTGAGCGTGGTCCGCTCGCGTCCGGCCGGACGCGTTCGCGGCGGGTCACGGGGTGCAGGTCCGGCGCCTGGGCCCGGCCCGGGCCACGCCGCGGGGCGCTCCGTCCGCCGACCCGGTCCTTCGTCGTCAGGATCACGATCATGAATGCCACGCTGCCTCCTTCCCCCCCGTCGCGCCTGCTCGTGCTCGGCGGCACCGGCTTCGTCGGCCGCTCGCTGTGCGAACGCTGGCTGCGCCGCGCCGGCGGCACCGGCCGGGTGCGCGTGCCGACGCGCCGGCTTGCGCACGCGCGCGACCTGCAGCCGCTGCCGACGGCCGAGATCGTCGAGGCCGACGTCCACGACCGCGCGGCGCTCGAGCGCCTGCTGGCCGGCTGCGACGCGGTCGTCAACCTGGTGGCGATCCTGCACGGCAAGCCGGCCGACTTCGAGCGTGTGCACGTCGAACTGCCGCGCAGCCTGGCCGCGGCCTGCCACGCCGCCGGCGTCGCGCGCGTCGTGCACGTCAGCGCGCTGGGCGTTCCCGATGGCGACGCGGCGTCGGCGCCGTCGGCGTACCTGCGCAGCAAGGCGCGCGGCGAGGCGGTGCTGCGCGAGGCGGGGCTCGCGCTGACGATCCTGCGTCCGTCGGTCATCTTCGGCGCCGACGACCGGTTTCTCAACCTGTTCGCCCGCCTGCAGGCGCTCGCGCCGCTGGTCCCGCTGGCCGGTGCGCACGCGCGCTTCCAGCCGGTCTGGGTCGAGGATGTCGCCGGTGCGATCGTCGCCGCGCTGGAGCGCCGCGACACCGTCGGCCGCATCTTCGAGTGCGCCGGCCCGCGTGAATACACGCTCGCGGAATTGGTCCGGCTGGCCGGTCGATGGGCCGGGCACGAGCGCGCGGTGCTGCCGCTGCCCGACGCACTCGGCCGCGTGCAGGCCGCGCTGATGGCGCTGGCGCCGGGCGAGCCGCTGATGAGCGCCGACAACCTGGAGTCGATGAAGGTCCCCAACGTCGCGAGCGGGCGTCACGAGGGCCTGGAGGCGCTGGGCATCGCGCCGGCGGCGCTGGAGGCGGTGGCGCCGGGCTACCTGGGTCCGCATCCAGGGCGTTCGCGGTTCGGGGCCTTCCGCGCCCGCGCGCGGCAGCGTTGAACCCGGCCGCGCCCTGCCGTCGCGGCTGGAGCGGCCACTCCGCCCGGGCCATCCGCGGCCAGCGGCTGCAACCCCCCACTGCGGCCCGACGCGAATGACCGAGCCCCGCGACCCCGCCGAGCCGCTGCAGCCGTCGCAGATCTACGAGGTCGGCGGCGCGGTGCGTGACGCGCTGCTCGGCCGGCCGCCCGGTGACCGCGACTGGGTCGTCGTCGGCGCCACGCCCGGACAGATGATCGCCGCCGGGTTCAAGCCGGTCGGGCGCGACTTCCCGGTCTTCCTGCACCCGACCACGGGCGAGGAGTACGCGCTCGCGCGCACCGAGCGCAAGTCCGCCCCCGGCTACCACGGCTTCGTCTTCCACGCCGCACCCGAGGTCACGCTGGAGCAGGACCTGGCGCGGCGCGACCTGACGATCAATGCGATCGCGCGCGCCGCCGACGGCAGCCTGGTCGACCCCTTCGGCGGCCGGCGCGATCTGCAGCAGCGCGTGCTGCGCCATGTGTCGGACGCCTTCGCCGAGGACCCGGTGCGCGTGCTGCGGCTGGCGCGGCTGGCGGCGCGGCTGCACGAGTTCACGATCGCGCCGCCGACGATGGCGCTGGCGCGCCGGCTGGTGGACGCGGGCGAGGTCGACCACCTGGTGCCCGAGCGCGTCTGGCAGGAGCTCGCGCGCGGGCTGATGGAATCGCGCCCGGACCGCATGGTCGAGGTCCTGCGCGACTGCGGCGCGCTGGCGCGGCTGCTGCCCGAGCTCGACCGCCTGTGGGGCGTGCCGCAGCCGGCGGCGCACCACCCCGAGGTCGATACCGGCGAGCACCAGATGCAGGTGCTGCGCCAATGCGCGCGGCTCGCCGCGCCGCTGGCGGTGCGCTGGGCCTGCCTGATGCACGACCTCGGCAAGGGCACGACGCCGCGCGACCGCTGGCCGCGCCACCTCGGGCACGAGGCGCGCGGGGCGAAGCTCGCGCGCGCGGTCGCCGAGCGGCTGCGCGTGCCGGGCGACTGCCGCGAGCTGGCCGAGGTCGTCGCGCGCGAGCATGGCCACGTCCACCGCAGCGGCGAGCTCGGCGCCGCCGCGCTCGTGCGGCTGCTGCAGCGCTGCGACGCGCTGCGCCGGCCGCAGCGCTTCGACGAGCTGCTGCTGGCCTGCGAATGCGACGCGCGCGGCCGCAGCAGGCGCGAGGACGACCCCTACCCGCCGCGCGCGCAGCTGGCGCAGGTGCTGCGCTGGGCGCTGGCGGTCGATGCAGGCGCGGCCGTCGCCGAGGCGCGCGCGCGCGGGCTGGCGGGGCCGGCGCTGGGCGACGCGGTGCTCGCGGCGAGGGTCGCGGCGGTGCGGCGCGGGTTGTCCGCGGGCGGCGATCCCGGCGCCGCTTCCGTCAGCGATCCCGGTGGGGAGCGCGCCTAGAATCGCCCCATCGAGCACCGAAGGAAGACTCCCATGTCGATGGCCGACCGCGACGGCAAGATCTGGATGGATGGCGCGCTGGTGGACTGGCGCGATGCCAAGGTCCACGTCCTGACGCACACGCTGCACTACGGCTGCGGCGCCTTCGAGGGCGTGCGCGCCTACGAGACCCCGGCCGGCACGGCGGTCTTCCGCCTGCGCGAACATACCGAGCGCCTCTTCAACAGCGCCAAGATCCTGCGCATGAAGATCCCGTTCACGGTCGAGCAGGTGATGGACGCGCAGCGCGAGGTCCTGCGCGCCAACGGCCTGAAGAGCGGCTACATCCGGCCGCTGACCTGGATCGGCTCGGAGAAGCTCGGCGTCAGCCCCAAGGGCTGCAAGGTGCACCTGATGGTCGCCGCCTGGGCCTGGGGCGCCTACCTCGGCGAGGAGGGCATGGCGCGCGGCATCCGCGTCAAGACCAGCAGCTACACGCGCCACCACGTCAACATCACGATGACGCAGGCCAAGGCGGTGAGCAACTACACGAACTCGATCCTGGCCAACATGGAGGCCACCGACGACGGCTACGACGAGGCGATGCTGCTCGACGCCGCCGGCTTCGTCAGCGAGGGCGCGGGCGAGAACCTGTTCGTGATCAAGAAGGGCGTGGTCTACACGCCGGACCTGTCGGCCGGCGCGCTCAACGGCATCACGCGCGACACGATCTTCGCGATCTGCCAGGACCTGGGGCTGAGGCTGGTCGAGAAGCGAATCACGCGCGACGAGGTCTACATCGCCGACGAGGCCTTTTTCACCGGCACCGCGGCCGAGGTGACGCCGATCCGCGAGCTCGACCGCATCGCGATCGGCGCCGGCGCGCGCGGACCGATCACCGAGAAGATCCAGTCCGCGTTCTTCGACATCGTCGGCGGGCGCAATGCGAAGTACGCCGAATGGCTGACCCGGGTGTGAGGCGCGCGATGGCCAGGACCGAGACCCCCGACGCGCCGGCCGTCGTCGAGCTCAGGGCCAGCGACCTCGTCGGGCCCGGGGTCGTCTTCTGCCCGAACCCGAAGATGCCGCTGTGGCGCAACCACCCGCGCGTCTTCATCGACGTCGCGAGCACCGGCGAGGGGCGCTGCCACTACTGCGGCACGGTGTACCGGCTCGCCGCGGGCGAGAAGCTCGCGCACGCGCACTGAGGACGACGCGCCCTCGGGACGCACCGCCCCGGCCCGGACTTGACTGCACGCGCCGACGCCCGCGAGGGGCTGCTGCCGGTGCTCGACGCACTGCGCGGGGCGGGCTCCGATGTCTGGGAGTGGGACGTCGGCAGCGACCGCCTCAGCGGCACCTGGGGGTTCGCGCGCGCCCTGGGCTACGCGACCGAGGCGCAGCCGTGGACCCAGGCCGCGTGGGACGCGCTCATCCACCCCGACGACCTCGCCGCCTACCGGCGCGGCTTCGAGCTGCACGTGCAGGGGGCGCAGCCGATGTACGCGGTGCGCTACCGCATGCGCGCGGCCGATGGCGGCTGGCACTGGGTCGACGAGCGCGGCCGCATCGTCGAGCGCCAGCCGGACGGCTTGCCGCGTCGCGTCATCGGCACGCTGACCGACGTCAGCGAGCAGGTCGCGCTGCAGGCGCAGGCCGAGCAGGCCACGCAGCGGCTGCAGGCGCTCGCGCGCCACGTGCCGGGGCTGCTGTTCCAGTTCCGCCGGGATGCCGACGGACGGGCCTCGTTCCCCTACGTCAGCGAGCGCTGCGAAGCGCTGCTGGGCGTCGGCGCCGACGCCATGCAGCGCGACGCCGCGGCCATGCTGCGCAAGGTCGAGCGCGTCCAGCGCGAGCGCATGCTCGCCAGCATCGATGAATCGGCGCGCACGCTGGCGCCGTGGCAGCTCCAGTTCTGCCTCTGGCGCGGCGGCGAGCAGCGCTGCCTGCGCGGCAGCGCCACCCCGCAGCGCGACGCCGACGGCGGCGTCACCTGGCACGGCTACCTCGAGGATGTCAGCGAGCTGCTCGAGATGGAGCAGGCGCAGCGCGACAAGCTCGCCGCCGAGGCCGCGAGCCGCTCCAAGTCCGAGTTCCTCTCGCACATGAGCCACGAGCTGCGAACGCCGCTGAACGCCGTGCTCGGCTTCGCGCAGCTGCTGGAGATCGACCGCGTATCGCCGCCGACGGCCGCGCAGCGCGACAAGCTCCGCCTGATCCGCGAGTCCGGCACCCACTTGCTGCGCATGATCGGCGATCTGCTCGACCTGTCGCGCATCGAGACCGGACGCCTGGCGCTGCAGTCCGAGGCGGTCTCGCTGTCGGCGCTTGCCGGCGAAGTCGTGGAGATGATGCAGGTCGAGGCCGAGCGTAGCGGTGTCGCGCTCGCGGCCGAGCTGTCGCCGCCTGGCTTGCCGTGCGCGCGGGCCGACGCGACGCGGCTGCGCCAGGTGTTGCTGAACCTGTTGTCCAATGCGATCAAGTACAACCGCCCGGGCGGTCGTGCGTGGCTCGCGCTGCACGCCGGCACGGGGGGCGATGCGGACCGGGTCGGCGTCAGCGTGCGCGACGACGGCCCGGGCATCGCCGCCGACGAGATGGCGCGGCTGTTCGAGCCCTTCTTCCGCGGCCGCCGTGGGCACGGCGCGATCGAGGGCGCGGGCATCGGGCTGACCGTCACGCAGGCGCTCGTCGACGCGATGGGCGGGCGCATCGAGGCGCGCAGCCGGCCCGGCGAAGGCAGCGTGTTCGCGGTCTGGCTGCCGGTGGCGGGCGCTGACCGGCCCGCCTGATACGCGTTTGCGTTCGATCGATAAGAATTTGGTTGGCGGCGATCAGCCACCGTTGGCACTGAGCGGACTTTCACCAGTGCCCACTGTTGGCCCTGGGCGGCGTTCGACGTCCGCGCGTGCCAAGGCCGGCGGGCACCCTTTCACTCCATGTCCCCCGCCGTCGGCTAGCGCCGCCGGCTCCTCCTTGACTTCCGTGGGAGGGTGCCCGCCGACCTTGGCCTGCCAGCGCCCTGGTATTCGACCGTCGAATACCAACTCGGTGGCCTGCCGAGGACGGCGGGTGCCCTTGCCCGTAAGTCAAGGAGGAGCCAGCGGCCGAAGGCCGGTGGCGGGGGACATGGAGGGCAAGGGTACCCGCCGTCCTCGGCCCGCGCGATCACCGCGAACTACGAGAAGGCAGGCATCCGATGACTGCAACGCGCTGTTCGCGGCCGTTCGACCGCGGGCGCTGCCTACAATCGGCGACCTATGCCGGGCAGCGCGCGCGAATTCGTCCTCACCCTCGCGGCGCGGGATGCCAAGGGCATCGTCTACGCCGTGTCGGGGCTGCTGTACCAGGCCGGCTGCAACATCATCGACTCGCAGCAGTTCGGCGACCTCGAGGGCGACGACGCCACGGGGCTGTTCTTCATGCGGGTGCACTTCGACGCCCCGGCGCACCTGCGCGGCCGCGGCGAGCTGCAGACCCTCTTCGAGCATGCGCGCCAGCAGTACGCGATGCAGATCGCGTTCCACCCGCTGGCCGAGCGCGCGCGCGTGATGCTGATGGTCAGCCGCCACGGCCACTGCCTCAACGACCTGCTGTTCCGCTGGCGCAGCGGCCAGCTCGCGGTCGACATCCCGGCGATCGTGTCCAACCACGAGGACTTCCGCGCGCTCGCCGAGGGCTACGGCATCGCCTTCCACCACCTGCCGCTGGCGCCCGGGGCCGACGCCCTCGCCAAGCGTGCGCAGGAGCAGGCGCTGCGCGAGATCGCCGAGCGCGAGCGCATCGACCTCGTCGTGCTGGCGCGCTACATGCAGATCCTCGGCCCCGAGCTGTGCAGCGCATGGGCCGGGCGCGCGATCAACATCCACCACAGCTTCCTGCCCAGCTTCAAGGGCGCGCGTCCCTACGCCCAGGCGCATGCGCGCGGGGTCAAGCTGATCGGCGCCACCGCGCACTACGTGACCGCCGACCTCGACGAGGGGCCGATCATCGAGCAGGATGTCGAGCGCGTCGACCACACGCTGTCGGCCGAGGACTTCGCCGCCGTCGGGCGCGACATCGAGTCGATCGTGCTGGCGCGCGCGGTGCGCTGGCATGTCGAGCACCGCGTGCTGCTCAACGGCCACAAGACGGTGGTCTTCCGCTGACCCGATGCCGCGCCGCAAGCCGCTGCCGCCCGCGCCGGGCAGTACGCCCGACGAGCTCGAGTCGCGCTTCTACGACGCGATGCGCCGCGGCGACCTCGAGGCGCTGATGAGCGTATGGGCCGACGACGACGAGATCGTCTGCGTGCACCCGGGCGGCGCGCGCGTCGTCGGCCCGGCGGCGATCCGCGCCAGCTTCGAGGCGATCTTCGCGCACGCGCCGGTGCCGATCGTCGCCGAGCAGGTGCACCGGCTGGACGCGGTCTCGGGCGCGGTGCACCACCTGATCGAGCGCGTCCAGACGCCGACCGACGAGGGGCCGCGCCAGGCCTGGGTCGTGGCGACCAATGTCTACCTGCAGACTGCCGCCGGCTGGCGCATGGTCGCGCACCACGCGAGCCCGGCCTCGCTGGCCCCGCCCGACATGGACGGCGGGCCGGCGCAGTTGCATTGACCCCGCACCGGGCACGCGGCCCCGATCGCCTCTGAACGCCGGCCCCGAACCCGTGTCGCTGCCGCCCAGGGCCCCGCGCTGGCTGCCCGGCGGCCACCTGCAGACGATCTGGCCGGCGCTGGTCGGCCGCCGGCGCCTGGCCGGCGCGGTGCGCTATCGGCGCGAGCGCTGGGCGACGCCGGACGGCGACTTCGTCGATGTCGACTTCGCGCTCGCGAACCCGCCTGCGGCAGGGGCCGAGGCGCGACCCGCCGCCGAGGCGGCGGACGTCACGCCGACGGCCCTCGGCTCGCCGCTCGAGCGGCGGCTGCTCGTCATGTTTCACGGCCTGGAGGGCTCGTCGGCGAGCCACTATGCGATCGCGTTCGCGATCGAGGCGCTCGCACGCGGCTGGGATTTCGCGTTGCCGCACTTCCGCGGCTGTTCGGGCGAGCTCAACCGCGCGCCGCGCGCCTACCACTCGGGCGACTTCGAGGAGGTCGGCTGGATGCTGGCACGGCTGCGTGCGCGCGCCGGCACCCCGGTGCTGGCGGTCGGCGTGTCGCTGGGCGGCAATGCGCTGCTGCGCTGGGCGGCCGAATCGGGTGCCGAGGCCGCCGCGTGCACCGCGGCGCTGGCCGCCGTGTGCGCGCCGGTCGATCTGAGCGCCAGCGGCCACGCGCTCGGGCAGGGCTTGAACCACCATGTCTATGCGCGCATGTTCCTGCGCACGATGAAACCCAAGGCGCTGGCCAAGTGGGCGCAGCACCCGGGCCTGTTCGACCGCGAGCGCGTCGCGCGCGCGCGCTCGCTGCACGCGTTCGACGATGCCTTCACGGCGCCGGTGCACGGATTCGCCGGTGCGGACGATTACTGGGCACGCGCCTCGTCGGCGCCGCACCTGGCGCGCATCCGCGTCCCGGCGCTGGCGCTCAACGCGCGCAACGACCCCTTCGTGCCGCCGTCGTCGCTGCCGCGACCGGGTGTGGTCGGGCCCTGCGTCGAGCTGTGGCAGCCCTCGCACGGCGGGCACGTGGGCTTTGCCGCCGGCGCGTTCCCTGGCGAACTGGGCCGCCTGCCGGCCGCGGTCTGCGACTGGCTGGCGGCGCGGGCGTAGTCCGTGCCGACGGTGCCGCGATGGCGGGCAGTCGCCGACAACCCGGTCCTTGTCGGGTGAACACAGGCGCGTGTCAGCGGCCGGAGCCGAGCGCCGTTCGCAGCGCGCGCGACTGCGGATCGCGCGCGACGACCGCGCGGTAGGCCGGATCGGCGCCGTAGGCGGCCTGCAGCGCGACGCCGGCGGCGTCGACGCGGTCCAGACGCCACAGCGTCAGCGCGCGGTTGTAGTGCAGCTCGGCGTTGGTCGGCGCGATCCGGACCGCGGCGTCCAGGCTCGCCAGCGCGGCCTCGAACGCGCGCGTGCGGTACAGCGCGTAGCCCTTCCAGCCGAGCACGCGTGCGTTGTCGGGGCGAATCGCCAGTGCCTCGTCGTAGGCGGCGACCGCGGCGTCGAAGTCGCCGCGGCGCGCCGCCTTCAGCCCGCGGTCGATCGCGGCCTTCTCGTCGGCGCTGCGCGCGCTGGCCTGGCCGGCCTGCGCGTCGAGCACGCCGCGAATCGGCTGGTAGGCCGGGTCCTGCAGCGCGCGTGCGAGCACCTCGGTGTCTTGCTGCGCCCGCTGCAGCTCGGTGATCGCCTCGTCGCGCCGGTCCAGCGCCCACAGCGCCAGACCGAGCGTGTAGCGTGCCTGCGCGTCGGTGGGGTCGATCGCGACCGCGCGTGCCAGGCTGGCGCGCGCAGCCTCGGCGTCGCCGGCGGCCCACAGCGTCTCGCCGCGCAGCCGGTGCGACAAGGCGTTGCCCTCGTCGCCACGGATCGCCTCGTCGTAGACCCGCAGCGCCGCGGCGGTGTCGCCACCGCGTGCCTGCGTCAGGCCCTGCTCGAGCCGTTCGACCTCGGCGCGGTCGGGGGCGGGCAAGCGCGCCGCGTAGCGTTCGAGCAGGTCCTTGCGCGAGGCGATCTCGCGGTCCAGCGCGGCGCGCTGCGCCGCCAGCTCGTCGATCGCCGCCTGCTGCTCGCCGAGCCGCTGCTCGAGCGCCTGCTGCTGGGCCTGCTGCTCGCCGATGCGCTGCGCCAGCAGCTGCTGCTGCGCGGCCAGCGCGTCGTTGCGCCGCTGGGCTTCGCGCACCCCCCACCACGCGGTCGCGAGCACGCCGACGCCGACGACGAGCGGCAGCAGCGTCAGCCACAGCGTGCGCCGGCGCAGCCGCCGGTCCTGCTCGCGCAGGCCGGCGGTGATGGCGTCGACCCGGGCCGACGCGGGTGCGGCCTCGGCGCTCAAGCGGCCGCCCCGGTGACGGGCAAGATCATGTCGCGCGCACCCCCGCCTGCTGCAGCTGGCCCTCGAGGAATCGACGCACCGACTGCACGGCCGCGCGCGCCGGACGCTCCTTGCGCAGCTCGTCGGCGTAGCCGTCCAGCAAGGCCTTCTTCTTGCGCACGGCACGCATCGTCACCGCCGGCAGCGGGCTGGTCGATGCGAAGACCAGCGCACCGGCGCCGATCAGCCAGCGCGTCGACTCCGGGGAGGCCGCCAGCGCCAGCGCCAGCGCCACCAGCGTCGCAGCCACCAGTGCCGCGGTCGCCAGGCCGTAGAAACGGATGTCGCGCTCCAGCTCGCCGGCAAATCGCCCGACGCAGTTGCGGTACAGGTCGATGTCCTCGGGCAACGCGTCCTCGGCCGCCTCGTCGCGGTGCTGGAACAGCCGCGCCGCGGCGGTCGCGACCGCGCCGGCGAGCTCGCTGGCACCGTGGAAGGCCGCCACCGTGAAACGGTCGCGCAGCCGCTTGCGCAGCGCGAGCACCGGGCGGCGGTCGTCGTCGACCATCGCCGGCGGCCACGGCGCGTCGTCGTCGAGCAGGAAGACCAGGCAGGGCAGTCCGTGGCGCTCGGCCTCGAGCAGCTCGAGTTCGGTGATCGACTGCGCGTGGCCGGCAGGGACGAAGCCGAGCCGCCAGGCGACCAGTCCGACGCAGGCGTCGCAGCCGGCGACATCGGCCAGGCACTGCGCCAGCGGCCGCTGGCCGGAGGCGACGTAGTCCTCCATCGAGATCACGTCGTGGCCGAGCTTGCGCAAGGTGCGGTACGCTGCCGCCCGGCAGTCCTTCAGGTCCTCGAAGGTGGACGACAGATAGATCCTGGCCAAGACAGCCTCATGGTTCGGCGAGCCGACGGCGTGCAAACCCCGCAAGAGTCGCGGGGCGGGGCCGCGCCGCGCCGGGCCGGCTCAGGCTAGCACGCGTGTGCAGCGGTCGCAAGCGTCGGGTCGACCGCGCCAGGTCGGCTGGCGCGGCTCAACCGCCGAACGCATCCCAGGCGCTCTTGGCGATCAGCGCGCCGACGACGACGATGAAGATGCGGCGCACGAAGCTGGCGCCGTGGCGCAGCGCCAGCCGCGACCCGACGAGGCTGCCGGCGACGTTGGCCAGCGCCATCGCCAGCCCGATCTGCCACCACACCAGCCCCTTGGAGGCGAACAGTGCCAGCGCGGCGATGTTGGTGGCGACGTTGAGCAGCTTGGCCGCTGCCGAGGCGTGCAGGAAGTCGTAGCCGAGCAGGCGCACGAACAGGAAGATGAAGAAGCTGCCGGTGCCGGGGCCGAAGAAGCCGTCGTACCAGCCGATGACGGCGCCGATCGCGCAGGCCACCGTGCGCTCGCGCGCCGGCGCCAGGTGCGGGGCGTGCACCTGGCCGAGCTGCTTGCGCGCCAGCGTGTACAGCAGCACCGCGCCGAGGATGAACGGCAGCGCGCGGCGCAGGAAGGTCGGGTCGATCAGCGTGACGTGCCACGCCCCGAGGAAGCCCCCGATCAGGGCTGCCGCCGCCGCCGGCAGCAGCGTGCGCCAAGGAAACCGGACATGGCGCGCATACTGCAGCGTCGCGAACGCGGTGCCCCACACCGAGGCGCTCTTGTTGGTGCCGAACAGCGCCGCCGGAGGGGCGGACGGGTAGATCGCGAAAAGCGCCGGCACCAGGATCAGCCCCCCGCCGCCGACGATCGAGTCGATCATCCCGGCGACGAACGAGGCCAGCGAGGCTAGCAGCAGGTCCAAGCTCGCCTCGCTGCGGCTGGCATCGGCGGCGCGGTCGGCGGCGCTTCGCGCATCGTGGGCATCGACGCCGTCCGAGGCCCGGTGAGCGCCCGATGCGCTATGGTCGACGCATGGACGCGATCGTCGAGGCGGCGCTGCGCAAGTGGCCGGACGTGCCTCACTGCTGGGGCTGGCTGGCGCTGGACGCGCGCGGCGACTGGTACATGCGTGACGACCGCGTGCGCGCCGCCGGGCCGTTCCCGCAGGTCAAGGGCAGCCGCATCGTGCACGACAAGCTGCTGGCCTTCATCGGCCGCAACTACGCGTCCGATGCCCAGGGTGCCTGGTTCTTCCAGAACGGCCCGCAGCGCGTGTACGTGACGTTGGAAGCCGCGCCCTGGGTCTGGCGGCTGCACGCCGATGAGCCCGGTACGGAGCCGATGCTGCGCTCGCACACCGGCACGCCGGCGCAGCCGCGATCCGCCGACGCGGTGTGGCTGGACGAGGCCGGTCGGCTGTTCGTCGACACCGGGATCGGATTCGGACTGGTTCACAGCCTGGACATGGGGTTGGCGGCGGACGCGGTCGAGCAGGGGTGCTGGCGGCCGCGCGAGATGGCGTTTGCCGGCATGCCGGCGCGCTTCGGCTACCAGCTCGACTCGCAGCCGCCGTCACGGCCCGAGCCGCGCTGAGCCTTCGCGGCGCGCAAGACCCGGCAGTCGGGGTTCGGGCGCCCGGCCACCTCCGGCCGGCGCGGTGGCGGTCGGCGCGGGACGGCGGCTGCGCGTCAGTGGCCCGATGCGCGCAGCATGTATTCGACCGCCGCCCGCAACTCGGCGTCGCTCGCGCCGCGCGCCGTGCCGCGCGGTGGCATCGCGCCCTTGCCCTTGATCACGCTGGCGGTCAGGGCCTCGATGCCCGTCGCGGCGCGCGGCGCCCAGGCGCCGCTGTCACCCAGCTTGGGCGCCCCGGCGACGCCGCTGCGGTGGCATGAGGCGCAACTGCGCGTGTAGACCGCGGGCACGTCCGCGGGCGCCGACGCGGCCGTGGTGGCGGCCGCTTGCGGTGCCGCTGTCGGTGCCGCCGCCGAAGCCGATGCCCCGGATGCCGGCGCCTGCGCCTCGGCGGGCGAGGCCGACCCGGGCTGTGCGCTCGCCGCGGCCGCGTCAGGGGCCGCGCCCGCGAGCTCGATGCGCGCGACCGGCATCAGCCGCCGCGCAACCGCCTCGGCGCTGTGCAGGTCGCTGCCTGCGCCGGGCCGCGGTGCGGTCGCCACGAAATTGACCAGCAGCACGATCACCATGATCGGGACCACGAAGGCCGCCACCACGGTCCAGATCAGCTGCCTGGGCGTCTTGATTGGGCCTTCGTGCCCGTGCGTGTCTTGCGAGTCGCTCATGAAGTCCCTGTTCGGCACCGCGCCGGCCACGCGCGCCCGCCGCATGCCGAGCCGATGCGCACCCTGGGCACCGGTGCCGGCATACGGCCCGAAAACGCGGGCGCAGTATAGCCAGCGTGTCCCTGGCGCGTGCGGCGCCGTCCTTGGCCGTGTCGCGTCAGGCCGCGCGCGCCGACGTCGGGTCGGCCCGCCAGCGCGCCATCATCTGCGTCCACTTCGGCCGCACCGCGGCGAGATGGCGCGCCTTGACGTGGCCGAAGCCCCGGATCTCCTCGGGCAGGCGCGCGATCTCGACCGCCAGCGGCAGGCGCTCGGCAGACAGCCCCCGCAGCAACTCCTCGATGCAGGCGCGGTATTCGTCGATCAGCGCCCGCTCGCCCCTTCGCTCCTCGCTGCGCCCGAAGGGGTCGAGCGCGCTGCCGCGCAGCCCCTTGAATCGCGCCAGCCACTTGAAGGCGACGCGCATCCACGGCCCCCAGGGCTGCTTGACGAGCTCGCCCTTGTCGTTGCGCCTGGCCAGCAGCGGCGGCGCGAGGTGGTGCACGAGCTTGAAGTCGCCCTCGAACATCTCCGCCAGCCGCGCCGCGAACGCAGGGTCGGTGTGCAGCCGGGCGACCTCGACCTCGTCCTTGTAGGCCATCAGCTTGAAGAGATACCGCGCGACCGCCTCGGACAGCCGCGTGCTGGCCAGCGGCGCCTCGGCGGCGCGCACCTGGTCGACGAAGGCCTTGTAGCGCGCGGCGTAGGCCGCGTCCTGGTAGCCGGTGAGGAAGTCGACCCGGGTGGCGACGATCTCGTCCAGCCCCGGCTTGCGGACAAACTCGATCACCTGCGCGGTCTGCGTCTGCAACTGCGAGGCCACCGCCTGCGGATCGTGCGCGCACAGCCGTCCCCACTCGAACGCGGCGAGGTTGGCGTCGACCTGCACGCCGTTGAGCTCGATCGCGCGCCGCAGCGCCGCGCGCGTCAGCGGGATGCGGCCCTGCTGCCACGCATAGCCGAGCATCAGCGGGTTGGTGTAGAGGCTGTCGCCGAGCAGCTGCACCGCGATGCGCTCGGCGTCGAGGCTGCCGACCCGCCCCTCGCCGACGCTGGCGCGCAAGACGTCCCCGCAGCGCGCGGTGGGCGACTGCCAGTCGGGGTTCTTCAGGAAGCCGGCGGTCGGCGTCGCGTGCAGGTTCAGCGCGACATAGGTGCGCCCCTGCTGCATCACCGCCAGCGTCGGGCGCGACGCGCCGACGATGGCGTCGCAGGCGATCACGAGGTCGGCCTGCGCGGTGTCGACCTTGGTCGTGTGGATCGCCTCCGGCCGCTCGGCGATCTGCACATGGCTCCAGGTCGCGCCGCCCTTTTGCGCCAGCCCTGCGCTGTCCTGCGTGACGACACCCTTGCCCTCGAGGTGCGCCGCCATCCCCAGCAGCTGGCCGATCGTGATCACGCCGGTGCCGCCGACGCCGGCCACCACGATGCCCCATGCGGTCTCGGCGCGCGGCAGCGTGGGCTCGGGCGGCGGTGGCAGCGCCGAGAGGTCGCCGCGCCGGTCCTTCTTCGGCTTGCGAAGCTGGCCGCCCTCGACGGTGACGAAGCTCGGGCAGAAGCCCTTCAGGCACGAGTAGTCGAGGTTGCAGGTGTTCTGGTTGATGCGCCGCTTGCGGCCGAATTCGGTCTCGACCGGCTCGACGCTCAGGCAGTTGCTCTGCACGCTGCAGTCGCCGCAGCCCTCGCAGACCAGCTCGTTGATGACGACGCGTCGGGCGGGTGTCACCAGCTTGCCGCGCTTGCGCCGGCGGCGCTTCTCGGTCGCGCAGGTCTGGTCGTAGACGATGGCGGTGGTGCCGGGGATCTCGCGCAGCTCGCGCTGGATGCGGTCGAGCTCGTCGCGGTGGTGCACCGTGACGCCGGGCTCCAGCGCCACACCCTGGTACTTGGCCGGGTCGTCGGTGACGACGACGAGCTTGCGCACCCCCTCGGAGACCAGGCTCTTCTGGATCTGCAGCACGCTGTGACCCTCGGGGCGCTCGCCCACCGGCTGGCCGCCCGTCATCGCCACCGCGTCGTTGTAGAGGATCTTGTAGGTGATGTTGACGCCGGCGGCGATGCTCTGGCGGATCGCCAGGATGCCGCTGTGGAAGTAGGTGCCGTCGCCGAGGTTGGCGAAGATATGCCGCTCGTCGGTGAACGGCGCCTGCCCGACCCAGGGCACGCCCTCGCCGCCCATCTGCGTGAAGGTCGAGGTGCTGCGGTCCATCCACACCGCCATGAAGTGGCAGCCGATGCCGGCCACCGCGCGCGACCCTTCCGGCACGCGGGTGCTGGTGTTGTGCGGGCAGCCGCTGCAGAACCAGGGCGTGCGCTCGCCGGTGTCGGTCTTCAGCTCGATCAGCTCGCGCTCGCGCGCGTCGAGCACCGCCAGCCGTGCGTCCATGCGCGCGGCGATGTCCTCGGGCACGCCGAGCTTCTTCAGCCGCCGGGCGATCGCGCGCGCGATGATCGCCGGCGACAGGTCGGCCTTGGCGCGCAGCAGCCAGTTGCCGCTCGGATTCGGCTGGCTCCACTCGCCGCCGCTGTGGTCGCCCTCGCCCTCGTCGAATTTGCCGAGCACGTCGGGGCGGACGTCGGGGCGCCAGTTGTACAGCTCCTCCTTGAGCTGGTACTCGATGATCTGGCGCTTCTCCTCGACGACCAGGATCTCGCGCAGCCCGGTGGCGAAGTCGCGCGTGATGCCGGCCTCCAGCGGCCACACGACGTTGACCTTGTGCAGCCGGATGCCGAGCGCGCGGCAGCTGGCGTCGTCCAGCCCCAGGTCCGCGAGCGCCTGCCGCGTATCGTTGAACGCCTTGCCGCTGGCGATCAGGCCGAAGCGGTCGCCGGGGCCCGCGATCACGTTGTGGTTCAGCCGGTTCGCGCGCACATAGGCCAGCGCCGCATACCACTTGAAGTCGAACAGCCGCGCCTCCTGCTCGAGCGGCGCGTCGGGCCAGCGGATGTGCACGCCGCCGGCGGGCATCGCGAAATCCTCGGGCAGCACGATCCGGACGCGGTCCGGGTCGACGACGACCGACGAGGCCGACTCGACGATCTCCTGGATCGTCTTCATGCCCGTCCAGACGCCGGCGAAGCGGCTCATCGCGAACGCGTGCAACCCCATGTCGAGGATGTCCTGCACGCTGCTCGGGAAGAAGACCGGCAGCCCGCAGGCCTTGAAGATATGGTCGCTCTGATGCGCCGCGGTGCTGCTCTTGCAGATATGGTCGTCGCCGGCGATCGCGATCACGCCGCCGTGGCGCGCGGTGCCGGCCATGTTGGCGTGCTTGAAGACGTCCGAGCAGCGGTCCACCCCCGGCCCCTTGCCGTACCAGATGCCGAACACACCGTCGTGCCGGCGCTGCGCCGGAACCAGGTCGAGCTGTTGCGTGCCCCAGACCGCGGTGGCGGCGAGCTCCTCGTTGACGCCGGGCTGGAAGACGATGTGGTGCTCGGCCAGGTGCTTCTTCGCCGCCCACAGTGCCTGGTCGTAGCCGCCCAGCGGGCTGCCGCGGTAGCCGCTGACGAAGCCGGCGGTATTCAGCCCCGAGGCGGCGTCGCGCTGGCGCTGCAGCATCGGCAGCCGCACCAGCGCCTGCACGCCGCTCATGAAGGCGCGGCCGCGCTCCAGCCGGTACTTGTCGTCGAGGCTGGCGGATTCGATCGCCTTGCGGACGGATTCGGGCAGTGGGGCATTCATGCGGCAGGACCTCGGGCGGGGCGGGCGACGTGGCGCAAGTGTAGGGAGGGTGGGCGCGGATGTCTTTTCTTTTGATGCCCATAGAACGATAATTCGAGCAACGATCTTTCTCACGAGTCGGTTCAGGAACTTCGATCGTGCTCAAGACCCAGGTATCAGGGAAAACCAGCGTCCCATCCGCCGGGGTCGACGCCGCCGAGCCGGCGGGTTCGGTGCTGGACCGTTACGACATCGCGATCCTGCGCGAGTTGCAGCGCGACGCGCGGCAGTCCAACGCCGATCTGGCGCAGCGCATCGGGCTGTCGCCGGCGCCGACCTGGCGCCGCGTGCGCCGGCTCGAGCAACAGGGGGTGATCACCGGCTATCGCGCCGAGATCGACCGCCGGCGCATCGGGCTCGGGGTGCTGGCCTTCGTGCGTGTCGAGACCGAGCGCAGCGGCGGCGACGCGATGCGCGAGCTGGAAGCCCGGGTGCGCGCGCTGCCCGAGGTCATCGCCTGCCACTACATCAGCGGCGCCGGCACCTTCGAGCTCCAGGTCATGGCCACCGACCTGGACGCCTACGCGCGCTTCTCGGTCGAGACGCTGCTGAACCTGCCCAACGTCAAGGACATCGACACCAGCTTCTCGCTCGGCGAGGTCAAGTCCGGGGCCGCGCTTCCGCTGGCGCACCTGGAGCCTGCCGTACGCTGAGGCGGGTCGCGCCCGATGGCGCCCGATGGCGCCCGATCGCACCCGATCGCGGCGGTGAGCGCCCGCCTGCGCAACACCGCCTTCAGCGCGTCGCGCGCCGGCGCACCGCGTCCAGGTAGGCGTGGCCGTCGGGCGGCATGCCGCTGCGCTGCGAGGCCCAGACCATCTCGCCCAGGCACTCCATGACCTCGTGCTGCGCCTCGTGCAGCGAGCCACGGCGCGCGGCGAGCGCCTCGACCGCCTGCCGGATGCCGCGCGGCTGGTCGATGCCGCACTGCTCGTCGACCGTCAGGTGCATGGCCAGGTGGAGGAAGGGGTTCGTGCGTCCCGCCTCGACCGTGTAGACGGCCGCGATCGCGGCCGCCTCGTCGGCGAGGTCGGCGTGGTATTCCGGGTGCTCGGCGACCCAGCGTGCCGCGGCGGCCTGCATCGGCTCGAGCGGCGCGCCGTCGCGCCAGCGCGCGTAGGTGGCGCAGAAGAAGCGCCGCACGTCGTCCTGGCTGGGCTGGAACATCGCACAATTGTGCGGTTCCACGCTCGCCGGCGCCGCCGGCTCCTCGCATGACCACGACCGTCGCTACCGACACCCTGTTCACCGCGGCGCACACGCCGGGCGGCTTTCTCGCCACGCCGGTGTCCGACGAGACGCTGCGCGCGCTGTACGAGCTGCTCAAGTGGGGGCCGACCTCGGCCAACTGCACGCCGGCGCGATTCGTCTTCGCGCGCAGCGCCGAGGCGCGCGAGCGGCTCGCAGCCTGCGTCTCGCCCGGCAACGCCGAGCGCGTGCGGACCGCGCCGGTGACGGCGATCGTCGGCATGGACCTGGACTTCCCCGAGACGCTGCCGCGCCTGTACCCGCAGGCCGACGCGCGCAGCTGGTACGCGGGCAAGCCCGACCTCGTCGAGACGACTGCGCTGCGCAACAGCAGCCTGCAGGGCGCCTACCTGATCGTCGCGGCGCGCGCGCTCGGGCTGGATGCCGGGCCGATGAGCGGCTTCGACGCCACGCGCGTCGACGACGCGTTCTGGCCCGGGACACGCGTCCGCACGAATTTCATCTGCGTGCTCGGCCACGCCGACCCGGCACGCGCACGACCGCGCAACCCGCGGCTGGACTTCGACGAGGCCTGCTGGATCGCCTGATACGGATGGGCGTTTGCGCGGTGAGGACGTATCTGGAATTGGATGGCCGCGCTCGATCCGTTGAATTCCTCGACGGCCCGCTCGAATGTGGCATGCGTTGACCGGCGTAAGCCGAGGCCAGCGGGTGCCCTTCCGCTCCATGTCCCCCGCCACCGGCCTTCGGCCGCTGGCTCCTCCTCTACTTCCGCGGAAGGGCACCCGCTGTCCTCGGCGGGCAACGGCTCAGGTATTCGACCGTCGAGTACCCGGGCGGTGGCAGGCCAAGGTCGGCGGGCACCCTCCCACGTAAGTAGAGGAGGAGCCGGCGGCGCAGCCGACGGCGGGGGACATGGAGTGGGAGCGTGCCCGCCGGCCTTGGCATGCGCGGTCATCGAACGCGGCTCGGGGCAGGCAGCGGGCCCACGGCAAGCGCGGTCCTGGCACCCAATCAGGCAGAATGGCCCCGGCGAGCGGCAGCAACGGCCCACGGCGGCCGATTGCCGCCAAACGGACTATTCCCGATCGATAGCGACGGGTGATGGGTATGAGAGCGGCCCGCAGACCTGCCGCTGCGCAAGCCCCCGTGGGCGATGGGTCGAGTTGGGCGGCCCGGCGCCGACTCATCGGGCTGGCGCCTGTCGCCGCATGCCCGGGTCCGGGGTCAGCCCGGCGGGGTCGTTGCCGGCGGGTCGGCGGTGGCCGCGCTGGGGTCCGAATGCGCTCGGGCGTCGGGCGCGCCCGGTGGCGGCTCGCTACCCGGCGCGAGCTCGTCGTCGTCGCTCGTCCACGCGGCCAGCAGCGTCCAGGCGACGGCCAGCACGACCGGGCCGACGAAGATCCCGACCAGCCCGAATGCGAACAGGCCGCCGATCACGCCGGCCAGGATCAAAAGCAGCGGGAGGTCCGCGCCCATGCGGATCAGCACCGGGCGGATGAAATTGTCCAGCGTGCCGACGACCGCCGACGCCGCCAGCAGGAAGAGGCCCCAGCCCGTCTGCCCCTGCCAGAACAGCCATCCCGTCGCCGCCAGCAGCACCGGCAGCGGGCCGATCTGGGCCAGGCACAGCATCACCATCACCGCCGTCAGCAAGCCCGCGAAGGGCACGCCGGCGATCGCCAGCGCGATCCCGCCCAGCCCCGCCTGCACGACCGCGGTCACCCCCACGCCGAGCGCGACGCCGCGCACCGCGGCACCGGCCAGCTCGACGATATGTTCGCCGCGCCGTCCACCCAGGCGACGGCCGACGCGCAACACCGTCTCGGCCCAGGACTCGCCCTGCTGGAACATCACGGCCGCCAGCCCCACCGTCAGCAGGAACTGCACCAGCAGGTAGCCGACGCTGCCGACCTCGCTGACGAACCAGCGCGTGAAGTTGCCCGCGTAGGGCGCAAGGCGCTCGAATGCGCCGTCGATGCCGGCGGCGACGAGCTGCTCCCACAGCCCGGCCAGCGCCGGGCCGACCATCGGCAGCGACGCCAGCCACGGCGGCGGCTCGGCCATGCGGAACGACGCCACGGCGCGCGCCCAGCCGACCAGCGTGTCGGCATTGCCGACGATGGTGCCGATCGCCATCGACAGCGGGACGACGAACAGCAGCAGCAGGCCGATCGTCATCAGAAGCGTCGCCGGCGCGCGGCGCCCGCCGAGCAGCCCCTGGATACGCCGCATCAGCGGCCAGGTCGCGACGACGATCATCGCGGCCCAGATCGCCGGGCCGATGAAGGGTCGCAGCACCCACAGCGCGCCGCCGATCAGCAACGCCAGGAACAGCACCCCCAGCGTGCCCTGGGCCAGCGCGCTGCGCGCGCGCGCGAGCTCGTCGCTCATGCCGTCGCCGGCCGCTCGGGATGGGCCGACGCCGGGGTGCGGCCGCAGCCCGGCGGGCTTCCGGCTTCGGCGTGGGGGCAGCGGTCGCGCGCCATGGCGGGATCGTAACCGCCGTCACGCACCCCGCATCCCGCCCCCGCACCGCGCGCCGCCGTGCCGCGCGCCACCGTGCCGCGCCGCGTCAACCCGGCGACGGTCTGGCGCTGGCCGGCTCGTGCGGCGGGGCGCCGGCCTCGACGGGCTCGACCGGGGGCACGCCGGCCTGCAGCGCGGCCGGCTTGGGCGCTGCCGCCTCGGGGGTCATGGCTTCGGCAGGGATTTTCGCGGCCTCGGCCGTCGCCCCGGCTTCGAGCGCCGGCGCCTGCATCCTGGCCGTGTCCTCGGCGCGCGCGGACTCGCGCGCGGCCACGCTGCGCGGCGGGGGCGGGCACTGGCGGAAGGCGCGCACCTTGCAGTTGGCGCAGATCGACGGGTTCAGCCGCGGCACCAGCGTGTCCATCGACATCGTGCCGAAGGGAAAGAAGTTGTGCAGCCCGATGCGCCGGTCGTAGCCGCCCTTGCGCAGCACGTCCATCACCGGCTCCTTGACGTACTGCAGGTACAGGCCGCCGCCCATGCGCTGGCGCCGCTCGGCCTCGTTGGCGAGCATCTCGGCCCCCGTCAGGTCGATGCGGTTGACGCCGCTGCACAGCAGCAGCAGATGGCGCTGGCCGTGGCGCTCGTCGATCTCGCGGAACGCCTCCTGCAGGTGGTTGGCGGCGCCGAAGAAGATCGATCCGTCCAGAAAGACGATCCGCAGCTGCGGGCACTGCGGCGTGCCGGGGTCGCGCACGAAGTGGTAGCTGCCCTCGTCGGTGGCCGGCATCGCCGGCGTCAGGTCGGGCTTGGAGCTGCGGTCCAGGTAGATCGCCAGCGACAGGAAGACGCCGGCCAGGATCGCGAACTCGAGGTTCAGCAGCAGCGTCGCGACGAAGGTGCCCAGCAGCACCCAGGTCTCGGCGGTGCGCGTGCGCATCACGCCGCGCAGGTGGTCGACGTCGATCAGCGAGCGTGCCACCAGCATCAGCACCGCGGCCATCGACGCATACGGCAGCAGCCCCAGCACGGGCGACATCAGCGCCAGCAGCAGCACCAGGAAACCCGACGCGAACACCGCGCCCAGCGGCGTGCGCGCACCCGAGGTGTAGTTGATCCCGCTGCGCGTGAACGACCCGCTGGACGCATAGCCGGAGACGAAGGCACCGACGATGTTGGCGAGCCCCTGGCCGACCGCCTCCTGGTTGCCCTGGATCAGCTGGCCCGATCGCAGCGCGACCGCGCGCGAGATCGCCAGCGCCTCGGTCAGCCCGAGCACCGCGACGACGAAGGCGGCGTTGGCCAGCCGGGCCCAGACGTCGGGGTCGATCGACGGCGCCGACAGGGGAGGCAGCACCGCCGGCAGGTCGCCGAGGATCGCCACCCCGGTGGCCTCGGCGCCGCCGAGCAGCCGGTTGAGCATCCAAGCCGCTGCGCTGCCGACCGCCATCGCGATCATCAGGTTGGGCAGATGCGGCCAGCGCCGGCGCACGAAGAGCGCCGAGCCGAGCGTGACCAGCGAGATCAGCAGCACGTTGAGGTTGATGTCGCGCACGTGGATGACGAACTGCCGCAGGTTGCCGAACAGCGATCCCCCGCGCGGCAGGTCCAGGCCGAAGAAGTACGACAGCTGGCTGGCCGCGATCAGCACCCCGGCGCCGGCGGTGAAGCCGAGCACGACGCCGTGCGAGACGAAGTTGAGCAGCGCGCCCAGCCCGGACATGCCGATCGCGAACTGGATCAGCCCGACCAGCAGTGTCAGCGTCAGCACGAAGGTGACGTACTGCTCGCTGCCGGGTGCGGCCAGCGGGGTGACGGCGGAGAAGACGACGATCGAGATCGCCGCCGTCGGCCCGGACACCAGGTGCCACGACGAGCCGAACATCGCCGCGACGATGACCGGGATCATCGCGCAGTACAAGCCATAGGCCGGCGGCAGCCCGGCGATGACGGCGTAGGCCAGGCCCTGCGGCAGCACCACCAGCGCGCCGGTAATGCCGGCGATGGCGTCGGCGCGCAGGCTCGCGCGGTTGACGCCCGGCATCCACTCGCGCCACGGCGTGGTGCGGCGGATCCAGGTTTGCGGAAGCGTCAGTCGCATGCTCGGGGTGCCGGGCCCCGGCCCGCCGCACATGGACAGACGCAGGCGGCACCGACGCAACAGCGGTCCCATTGTGCCCCGCGCAGGGCGCGCGGCGGCATACCCGGACGAGTAGCCCGATCGGTCAGTGTCCGCTCCTGGCGCCCAAGGCACAGCGTCGGGCCGTCTTCGGCATGCGAGCGCCGGCATCACCCGGCTGCCGCGGGCAAGGCGCCTGGCCGCCGAGCTGCCTATGATCGCGTCATGCCCGCCTCGCTCGACGGCCAGCTGGTGGTCGCGATCTCGTCGCGCGCGCTGTTCGACTTCGAGGAGGAGAACCGCGTCTTCGAGTCGACCGACGACCGCGCCTACATGCGGCTGCAGCTGCAGCGGCTGGACGTGCCGGCGCGTCCCGGGGTCGCGTTCGCGCTCGTGCACAAGCTGCTCGCGTTCAACCGGGCCGGCGGTGCGCCGCGGGTCGAGGTCGTGATCGTCTCGCGCAACGACCCGGTGTCGGGGATGCGCGTCTTCCGCTCGGCGCGCCACTACGGGCTGCCGGTGCAGCGCGGCGTGTTCACGCGCGGGCGCAGCCCCTGGCGCTACCTGGCGCCGCTGTCGGCGCACCTGTTTCTGTCGGCCAACGAGTCCGACGTGCGATCGGCACTGGCCGCCGGGGTGCCGGCGGCGCGCGTGCTGACGCACAGCGCGCGCGCCAGCGACGCCCACCCGGACGAGCTGCGCATCGCCTTCGACGGCGACGCGGTGCTGTTCTCGGACGAGGCCGAGCGCGTGTTCCAGGATCAGGGGCTGGACGCGTTCCAGAACCACGAATCGCGCCACGCCGCCACGCCGCTGGCGCCGGGCCCGTTCAAGCCGCTGCTCGAGGCGCTGCACCGCATGCAGCGCGACCCCGGCGGCGCGATGCGCATCCGCACTGCGCTGGTGACCGCGCGCAGCGCGCCGGCGCACGAGCGCGCCATCCGCACGCTGATGGCGTGGGAGATCGAGGTCGACGAGGCGGTCTTCCTCGGCGGGTTGCCCAAGGGCGGCTTCCTGCGTGCCTTCGAGCCCGACTTCTTCTTCGACGACCAGACCGGCCATGTCGAGGGGGCGGCCGGCCACGTGCCCGCCGGGCATGTGGCCGCGGGCGTGGCCAACGCCGACCCGGGTGCGGTCCAGCCGCCTCCGAGGACCTGAAGCAAGCCTGAAGCCCGTTGCCTTCGCGCGACTGCGGCGGCAGGAAGATCGAGTCGGGCGATACTTCCATGTTGCCCTGAGACCACGCTGCGATGCCTTGCGCCGAAGCCGAGATTTCGGTCGTCGTACCCGTTCACGACGAGTCCGCCAATGTCGTCGCGCTGCTCGACGAGATCGCGGCTGCGCTCGGGGGCCACCTTCGTTTCGAGGCCGTCTTCGTCGACGATGCGAGCCGCGACGATACGCGCGGCGTGTTGCTCGCCTACGCCCGCAGCCACCCATGGCTGAAGGTGCTGGCGCACCGCGACAACTGCGGCCAGAGCGCGGCCGTGCTCACCGGCGTACGAGCCGCGCGCGCGCCGCTGGTCGCGACGCTGGACGGTGACGGCCAGAATGCGCCGGGCGACATCCCGGCGCTGGCCGCGCGCTGGCTGGCGATGGCGCGCGAGCACCCGGGACGGCCGGTGCTGGTCGCCGGATGGCGCACCCGGCGCCATGACACCGGGCTGCGCCGGCTGTCGTCGCGCATCGCCAACGGCGTGCGCGCCTGGCTGCTCGGCGATGCCACGCCCGATACCGGCTGCGGGCTCAAGGTCTTCGCACGCGACGACTTTCTCGCCCTGCCCTGGTTCGACCATCTGCACCGCTTCCTGCCGGCGCTGGTGCAGCGCGCCGGCGGCGTCGTCGCGTCGGTGCCGGTGGCGCACCGCCCGCGCCGCGCCGGTCGCTCGCACTACGGCGTCCACAACCGGCTGTGGGTGGGGCTGGTCGACCTGGCCGGCGTCATGTGGCTGCAGCGCCGCGCGCGGGTGCCGGTCGTGCTGCGGTTCGGCGAAGAGGGCGCCGCGGCGGGTCACGGCCCGCAGGGCTCGGTGGGCCCTGCCACCATCCCGCCGGCAGGCATGGCTGCGCCGACGAAGCCGTCGCGCGCCGCGGAGGATCGCGCATGAATTTCGACATCGACGGTGGCTGGCTGGCGATCGGCTTCGTCGGGCAGGCGCTGTTCTCGGCCCGCTTCGTCGTCCAGTGGCTGTCCAGCGAGCGGATCAAGAAGAGCGTGATCCCGACCGCCTTCTGGTATTTCAGCGTCGCCGGCGGCGCGACGCTGCTGGCCTACGCGATCCACCGCCGCGACCCGGTCTTCATCGTCGGCCAGGCCTCGGGGCTGTTCATCTACCTGCGCAACCTGCAGTTCCTGTGGCGCGACCGCAAGGCGGCATCGGCGGACGGCCCGTGACCCCGGCGACGGCGCCATCCGTGGCCGACCGCCGCGTGCTGGCCTGGCTGCTACTGGCCGCCCTCGTCGTGCTCGGTGCCGGCCTCGGGCTGCGCGACCCCTGGCCGTCCGACGAGCCGCGCTTCGCGCTCGTCGCGCGCCAGATGGTCGAGTCGGGTGACTGGTGGTTCCCGCGTCGCGGCATCGAGCTGTACCACGACAAGCCGCCGATGCTGATGTGGCTGCAGGCGCTGGTCTACACGCTGCTCGGGAACTGGCGCGTCGCCTTCCTGCTCCCCTCGCTGCTCGCGGGGCTGGCGACGCTGGCGCTGGTCTGGGACCTGGGCCGGCGGCTGTGGTCGCCGCGCGCCGGGCTGCTGGCCGCGCTGGCGGTGCTGTCGGCGCTGATGTTCGCGTTCCAGTTCAAGCGCGCGCAGATCGATCCCGTCGTCACCGCGTTGATCACGCTGGCCAACTGGGGCCTGCTCGTGCACCTGCTGCGCGGGCCGCGCTGGGGCGCGTACTGGCTGGGCTGCTTCGCCGCCGGGCTGGGCGTGATCACCAAGGGGGTCGGCGTGATCGCGCTGCTGATGCTGCTGCCGTACGCGCTGGCGCGGCGCGCCGGTTGGCCGGGGCTCGTCCACACCGCGGGCGACGGCCGGCGCTGGGCCGGCGGCGCGCTCGCCTTCCTCGGTGCCATCGCGCTGTGGCTGGGGCCGATGGCGACGCTGGCGCTGGCGCGCGGCACGCCCGAGTACGTCGACTATTTGAAGGACATCCTGTTCGACCAGACCGCGCGCCGCTATGCCGGCGAGGTCGGCGGCCACGCGCAGCCCTGGTGGTATTTCGTGCCGGTCCTGCTGCTGCACTTCTTCCCGCTCACGCTGGTCTATGCCGCCGGCGCACGCGACGCCGTCGGCCTGTGGCGGGCACGCGACCCGCGCGCGGCGCTGCTGTGGGGCTGGTGCGCGCTGGTCTTGCTGTTCTTTTCGCTCTCAGGTGGCAAGCGCGAGGTCTACGTCCTGCCGATGCTGCCGATGCTGGCGCTGGCGCTGGCGCCGACGCTGGTCCGTGTCGAGCGCGCACGCTGGTTGCAGCTCGCGGCGCTGGCGTGTGCGCTGCTGGCCGGCGGCGCACTGCTGGTCGCTGGCGGCGGCGGCTGGCTGGGTCTGTGGCCGCGCCTGGACGCCGCGATGGCCGAGCGAGAACTCGCCGCCGCCTGGCCGCCGATCGCAGCCTGGATTGGCGTCGCCGGGGCGGTCTTCCTCGTCGCCGCGGTCGTCTTTCGGGCGGGTCGCGGCGTGCACGCGCTGCTCGCCGGGCTCGCCGGCACCTGGATCGTCTGGGGGCTGGCGATCGCGCCGCGGCTCGACGACTCGGCCTCGGCCGCCGCCGTCATGCGCCGCGCCGACGCGGTCGCCGGGCCCGACGGCCGCATCGGGCTGGTCGCGTGGAAGGAGCAGAACCTGCTGCAGGCGCCGCGCGCTGCGGTCGAATTCGGCTTCACCGCGGCACCAGCGCTGCAATGGCAGCGTGCCACCGCGTGGCAGGCGCAGGCCCCCGGGCAGCGCTGGATCTTCGCCCAGGCCGAGGTCGTCGCAGCCTGCGTCGACGCGGCGCGCGCGACCCCGGTGGGCAAGTCCAACCGGCGCACGTGGTGGATGCTGCGTGCCGATGCGGTCGTCCCGGGCTGCGCGCTGCCGCAGCCGGACGCGGTCGACGCGGACGACGACGGCGGGGCCTGAAGACCTGCGGGCCGATACACCTGGTTACGCGAAGACATCGGCCTGACATCGCAGGACATGCGGTCGCAGCACCGGCACCCGAGCATGGCCCGCAAGGCGTCCGCCATGCGGGCGCGCTGCCCGGGCACGATGCGTCCGGCCGGCGCGCCGCGCCGCGGCGCCCCCTCACCGCCACCCGAGGAGATTGCACCCATGGCCCGTTCGATCACCCCCTGGACCCGTCGCCGCGTGCTCGGCACGGGCCTGGCCGGCACGGCCGCGGCCCTGGCCGGCTGCGCGACCCCTGGCGGCAGCGCCAGGCCGCGCGTCGTCGTCGTCGGCGGCGGCTGGGGCGGCCTGGGTGCGGCGCGCACGCTGGCGCGCGGCGGCAAGGCGAAGGTCACGCTGGTCGAGGCCAACGGCGGCTTCATGTCCTGCCCGCTGAGCGCGCACTACATCGCCGGCTGGCAGCCGGCGAGCGACTTCCAGCGCAGCTACGACGGCGTCGACCGCGCCGGCATCGAGCGCGTGCGCGAGCGCGTGCAGTCGATCGACCGCGCCGGCTCGGCGGTCGTGACGGCGAGCGGCAAGCGCATCGGCTACGACTTTCTCGTCCTGTCGCCCGGCATCGAGTACATGGAGGAGGCGATCGCCGGCTATGCGCAGGCGCGCGAGCAGCTGCCGGTGGGATTCCGCGCCTTCGAGCAGATCGCGGTGCGCGAGCAGGTCGAGCGCTTCCTCGCCAAGGGCGGCAACTTCGTCATCAGCGTGCCGGCGCCGCCGTCGCGCTGCCCGCCGGCGCCCTACGAGCGCGCGTTCCTGATCGCCGAGCAGATGCGGCGCAAGGGCGTCAAGGGCAAGCTCGTGCTGCTGGACGCCAACCCCGGCCCGCTGCCGCCGCCGATCGCCAAGCCGCTCCTGAACGGGATCAAGAAGGTCTACGCGGCCGAGATCGACTACATCCCCAACGCCGGGCTGACCGCGGTCGACATCGGCCGGCGCACGCTCGCCACCGCGATGGGCGACGTGCCCTTCACCGAGGCCAACCTGGTGCTGCCGCAGCGCGCGCCGGCGCTGATCCGGCAGGCGGGGCTGGGCGAGCGCTTCGCGGCGGTCAAGCTGCCGAGCTTCCAGTCGCAGGCCGACGAGAAGATCTACGTCATCGGCGACTCGGCCGGCGTGCCGCTGCCCAAGAGCGGGCATGTCGCCTTCGGCACCGGGGTGCAGGTGGCGCAGGACATCGCGCGTCGCATCGACGGCAAGCCGGCGCCGGCGCCAGGCGGCGTGGTCGCGCTGCCGGCCGGGATCTGCTGGGCCGCGGTCACGCACGACCAGGCGGCGATGATCAACGTCGCCGCGACGCTGACCCCGGGACAGCCACCGAAGCTCGCGTTTCAGGTCGACCCCGAGCACAACGCCGCTTCCGGCAAGGGCTCGATGGAGTGGGGCCGGCAGATGTGGGGCAACATGCTGGGCTGATCCGCCCCAAGGCGCCGCGTCGCGCCCGGCGCGCGCGGCCCGTCAGGCCGCGGCGGCTGCGGTGTCCGCCGGGCCCAGGTTCAGCTCGACCGTGAATCCGGCGTCGGTGGCGGGCAGCGCGAGCCGCCCGCCGTGCGCGCGCGCGACGCGATCGGCCAGCATCAGCCCCAGGCCGGGGCCGGCCTCGTAGGCCTGCGCGTCCAGCGCACGCTGCAGCGCCGCGCGGCGTGGCTCGTCGATCCCCGGCCCGTCGTCGCGCAGCCGCAGCCGGTTCGGCCCCGGCTGGTCCAGCCAGACCTGCCGCGCGCCATGCCGCTGCGCGTTGTCGAGCAGGTTGACGAGCGCGGCGGCGAGCAGGTCGGCATCGGCGTCGAGCGAGGCCGACGCGTCGGCATGCACCTGCAACGCGCTCGTCGGCAGCCGCGCCAGCAGCGCGGCCAGGTCGACCGCGCCGCGCTGCGGCCCGGCGCCGGCGCGGAACAGCCCGAGCAGCGCGGCAACCACGCCTTGCAGCCGGTGCGCTGCGCCGCGCACGCGCTGCAGCCGATCGGCCAGCGCCGGCGGGCAGTCGCGCAGCGCGACCGCGAGCTGGGCGTCGATGCCCGCCAGCGGCGTACGCAACGCGTGCGCCGCATGCGCCGCGAAGGCCTGCTCGCTCGCGACGCGCGCGGCCAGGCGCGAGATCAAGGCCTCCAGCGCATCGTGCACCGGCTGCAGCTCGCGCCGCTGCGCCGGCCCCAGTGCCAGGGGCCGCACGGCGCCGGCATCGTCGAAGCTCAGCGCCTCGAGCTGCCCCGACAGCCGCTGCAGCGGCTGCAGTTCGGCGCGCAGCCGCAGGCGCAGCCAGACGTAGACGACGGCGGCGATCAGCAGCGTCGCCAGCACCGCGCCGCGGCCGACGTCGAAGCGTGCCTCGCGCCGCTCGGCCAGCGTCTGCGCGGCGTAGAACATGCGGCCGTCGGGCAGGGCCACGCCGTAGATGCGCCATCCTGGAGCGTCGCTGAAGCCCGGCGTCGCGGCCGCGGCCCAGGGCGTGGACGGGGCGCGCGCCGAGCGTCCCTGCAGCGCTCCATCGGCGCCGGTGATCTGCCACGCGAAGTGCTCGCGACCGCGGACCGGGCCGATGCCGGCCCGCCGCGCATCCTGCGCCGCGCCCTGGACGACCAGCGCCGACAGCAGCTCGGCCGAGGACTTCAGCGCGCCGTCGAGCAGCTCGTCGACCTCGTGGCCGGCGGTCAGCACGATCGCTGCGCCGACCGCCAGCGCCCACGCGAGCGACCACCCGGCCAGCGCGCTGGCCAGCCGCCGGCGTATCGAGGGTGCCGCCGGCGCCAGGGCAGGGTCGTCCCGCGGTGCGGACGGCGTCACGCGCCTGCCCCGACGCGATAGCCCAGCCCGCGAACGGTCTCGATCAGCTCGCGCCCGAGCTTGCGGCGCAGCGCCGAGACGTGAACCTCGATCGCGTTGCTCGCCAGCTCGGCCTCGAAGCCGAGCACCAGCCGCTCCAGATCGGCCTTGGAGACGATGCGCCCGGCGCGCAGGACCAGCGCCTCCAGCACCGCCCACTCGCGCGCCGTGAGCTCGACGCGTCGTCCCTCGGCCTGGGCCGCGCGCGCCGCCAGGTCGACCCGGACCGCGCCGAAACGCTGCGCCGACGCCGCGGCGCCGCCGGCGCGCCGGCCGACCGCGCGCAGCCTCGCCGCCAGCTCCTCGGGCGCGAAGGGCTTGACGAGGTAGTCGTCGGCGCCGGCGTCCAGCCCCTCGATGCGCTGCACGAGGCGGTCGCGCGCGGTCAGCATCAGCGCCGGCGTGCGGTCGCCGCGTGCACGTCGCGCGCGAAGCCAGTCCAGCCCCGAGCCGTCGGGAAGCTGCCAGTCGACGAGCAAGGCGTCGAAGGGCTCGCCGCGCAGCGCCTGCGTGTCGCCCAGCGAGCGGCACCAGTCGACCACATGACCGTCGGCGCCGAGGTAGTCGCGCAGACCCTCGCCGAGCATCTCGTCGTCCTCCAGCAGCAGCAGTCGCATCGCTCGATGTCTCGGTCGTGGGTCGTCGTCGGGGCGACGCTAGCACCGGCCGCCACGGCGCTCGCGTTCAGCGCGAAGCGCCCTGCGGCGGCGGTGCCGTCAGCCTCGGCACGGTGTGCCCGCGCAGGCCGTCGAGGTCGAGCACGCGCACGCCGCCGTACTCGACCCGGATCAGCCCCTCGGCCTGCAGCGCATGCAGCGCGGCGTTGACGCGCTGGCGCGACAGGCCGACGAGGTAGCCCAGCTCGTGCTGCGTGATGTGCAGCAGGCTGCCGACGCCGGGGTACAGCACCGGGTGGAACAGCGCCCCCAGGCTGCGTGCGACGCGCAGCTCGGGGTCGCTCAGGCGGTCGATCTCGCGCGCGGCGATGAACTGCCCGAGCCGCTCGTTGAGCTGGTTCATCACGAAGCGGTTGAACGCGATGCTGCGGTCGAGCAGCCAGTCGAAGGTCGCCACCGTGATGCCTGCCACCAGGCTGCGCCTGAGCGCCTGCACGTTGTAGCGGTAGGCCTCGTGCTTGAGCACCGTGCCCTCGCCGAACCAGCCGCCGGGCGGCAGCCCGGTGAAGGTGATCGGCAGGCCCTCGGCGCTGTCGTTGCTCATCTTCAGCAGGCCGTCGATGAGCCCGAACCAGTACGTCACCGGTCGGCCGACCCGGCAGACGATCTCGCCCGGCTCGACCCGCACCACGCGCAGGTCGGCGCGCACGCGATCACGCTCCTGCGCGTCGAGCTGCGTGTACCAGGGGATGCCGGCGAGCTCGGCCGCCGTCGCCGCGCGCGAGCGCGACACCAGCGGCCGGCCGCGATCATGGACGGGCTCCATGGCTCGGGAAAAGCCTCATAGGGTCTTCCCCGGCATTGTCGTCGCAACGACAACATGGCGTCAAAGCGCTCCGCAGAATCGGCAGCTGCTCCCCGCAGCCGAAGCCAAGGCACGCGCGATGTCGACCTTTCCCCAGCTGATGCTCCAGCACGCGGCCCAGCGCCCCGATGCGGCGGCGCTGCGGCTGAAGGAATACGGCATCTGGCAGACGACGAGCTGGGCCGAGCTCGCGCGCACCGTGCGCCAGCTCGCCGCCGGGCTGGCCGAAGCCGGGTTGCAGCGCGGCGAGCATGTCGTCGTGATCGGCGAGAACCGGCCGCGCCTGTACGCCGCGATGCTCGCGGTGCAGGCGCTCGGCGGCATCCCGGTGCCGCTGTACCAGGATGCGGTGGCGGCCGAGTTCGTCTACCCGATCCTCAACGCCGAGGTGCGCTTCGGCTTCGTCGAGGACCAGGAGCAGGTCGACAAGCTGATCGAGATCCGCGCCGAGTGCCCGGCGATCGCGCGCATCTGGTACGACGACGGGCGCGGGCTGCGCAACTACGACGAGCCGGGGCTGGCGGCCATCGACGATCTGCTCGCCGCCGGCGCGCGCTTCGACGCCGCGCACCCCGGCCACTTCGATGCCGAGGTCGCGCGCGGCAACGAGCACGACGTCGCGGCGATGTTCTTCACCTCCGGTACCACCGGCAAGCCCAAGGGCGTCGTGCACACCCACTTCACGCTGCTGGACCGCGCCGCCGCCGGCGCCCGCTTCGACAAGCTGACCGAGAAGGAGGAGGTGCTCGCCTACCTGCCGCCGGCGTGGATCGGGCAGAACATCTTCAGCTACGCGCAGTGGCTGGCCTGCGGCTACGTCGTCAACTGCCCGGAGTCGGCGGAGACGGTGACGATCGACCTCAAGGAGATCGGCCCGACCTACTACTTCGCCCCGCCGCGCGTCTTCGAGGGGCTGCTGACCAGCGTGATGATCCGCATGGAGGACGCCGGGGCGGTCAAGCGCTGGATGTTCCACGAGGCGATGGAGCTGGCGCGCCGCGTCGGCCCGGCGATCATGGACGGCAAGCCGGTCGGCGCGCTGGACAAGCTGAAGTACGCGCTCGGCAGGTTGTTCGTCTACGGGCCGCTGCGCAACACGCTGGGCTTCTCGCGCGTGCGCGTCGCCTACACCGCCGGCGAGGCGATCGGGCCCGACCTGTTCACGTTCTACCGCTCGATCGGCATCAACCTCAAGCAGCTCTACGGGTCGACCGAGACCGCGGTCTTCGTCTGCCTGCAGCCCGACCACGAGGTCCACGCCGACACGGTGGGCGTGCCGATCGACGGCGTCGAGATCAGGCTGACCGAGCTCGGCGAGATCCTCGTCAAGAGCCCGGGGCTGCTGCGGGAGTACTACAAGAACCCCGAGGCCACGGCCGAGGTGCTGGACCCCGACGGCTGGTACCACACCGGCGACGCCGGCTTCATCGACCACGGCGGGCACCTGAAGATCATCGACCGTGCCAAGGACGTCGGCCGCATCGTCGGCGGTCCGAACGACGGCGCGATGTTCGCGCCCAAGTACGTCGAGAACAAACTCAAGTTCTTCCCCTTCATCAAGGAGGCGGTGGCTTTCGGCGACCGGCGCGAGAAGGTCTGCGCCTTCGTCAACATCGACATGGAGGCGGTCGGCAACTGGGCCGAGAAGCGCAACCTGCCCTATGCCGGCTACACCGACCTGGCGGGCAAGCCCGAGGTCTACGCGCTGATCCAGGACTGCGTCGAGAAGGTCAACGCCGACCTCGCGGCCGACGACAAGCTCGCCGGCAGCCAGATCAGCCGCTTCCTGATCCTGCACAAGGAGCTCGACGCCGACGATGGCGAGCTCACGCGCACGCGCAAGGTGCGCCGCGGCTTCATCGCCGAGCGCTACCAGGTGCTGGTCGACGCGCTGTACGGCGGCAAGGCCGAGCAGTTCATCGAGACCCAGGTCAAGTTCGAGGACGGGCGCAGCGGCGTCGTCTCGGCGACGCTGAAGATCGCCGACGCCAAGACCTTCCCGGCGATGAGGCAGGCCGCCTGATGGCAGGACGACGCAGCGGCGACGTCGTCCTGGACGTCAAGAACATCTCGCTGGCCTTCGGCGGGGTCAAGGCGCTGACCGACATCAGCTTCGACGTGCGCGAGCACGAGGTGCGCGCGATCATCGGCCCGAACGGCGCCGGCAAGAGCAGCATGCTCAACTGCATCAACGGCGTCTACACGCCGCAGCAGGGGTCGATCACCTTCCGCGGCCGGACCTTCAGCCACATGAACAGCCGCCAGGTGGCCGAGATGGGGATCGGGCGCACGTTCCAGAACCTGGCCCTGTTCAAGGGCATGAGCGTGCTGGACAACATCATGACCGGGCGCAACCTGAAGATGAAGAGCAACCTCGTCTGGCAGGCGTTGCGCAACCCCTTCGGCATCGGACCGGCCGAGCGCGAGGAGATCGCGCACCGCGCGGTGGTCGAGCGCATCGTCGACTTCCTCGAGATCCAGGCCTACCGCAAGACGCCGGTCGGCCGGCTGCCCTACGGGCTGCAGAAACGCGTCGACCTCGGCCGCGCGCTGGCGATGGAGCCGCAGGTGCTGCTGCTCGACGAGCCGATGGCCGGCATGAACGTCGAGGAGAAGCAGGACATGAGCCGTTTCATCCTCGACGTCAACGACGAGTTCGGCACCACCATCGTGCTGATCGAGCACGACATGGGCGTCGTGATGGACATCTCCGACCGCGTCGTCGTGCTCGACTACGGCAAGAAGATCGGCGACGGCACGCCCGACGAGGTGCGCACCAACCCCGAAGTGATCAGCGCCTACCTGGGCACCAGCCACTGAACGGCGGACTGGCGATGGGCTTCTTCCTCGAGACTCTGATCGGCGGCCTGATGGCCGGCATGCTGTATTCGCTGATCGCGCTGGGCTTCGTGCTGATCTTCAAGGCCAGCGGCGTGTTCAACTTCGCGCAGGGCGCGATGGTGCTGTTCGCGGCGCTGGCGATGGCGCGCTTCTCGGAGTGGTTCCCGGCGCTGCTGGGGCTCGACAGCAAGCTTCTGGCCAACCTGCTGGCCTTTGCCGGTGCGATGGCGTTGATGGTGGCGGTGGCCTGGCTGATCGAGAGGCTGGTGCTGGGCAAGCTCGTCAACCAGGAGCACATCACGCTGCTGATGGCCACGCTGGGCATCACCTACTTCCTCGACGGCTTCGGGCAGACGCTGTTCGGCAGCGACATCTACAAGATCGACGTCGGCCTGCCCAAGGATCCGATCTTCATGCTCGAGAGCATGTTCGAGGGCGGCGTGCTGGTCAACAAGGAGGATCTGTACGCGGCCGCGATCGCCGCCGCGCTCGTCGTCGGTCTGACGATGTTCTTCCAGTACACCGCCACCGGCCGCGCGCTGCGCGCGGTCGCCGACGACCACCAGGCGGCGCAGTCGATCGGCATCCCGCTGGGCCGCATCTGGGTCATCGTCTGGAGCGTGGCCGGCTTCGTGGCGCTCGTCACCGGCATCATCTGGGGCAGCAAGCTCGGGGTGCAGTTCTCGCTGTCGCTCATCGCGCTCAAGGCGCTGCCGGTGGTCATCCTCGGCGGGCTGACCAGCGTCCCGGGCGCCATCGTCGGCGGGTTGATCATCGGTGTCGGCGAGAAGCTGGCCGAGATCTACCTGGGCTCGAAGATCGGCGGCGGCATCGAGATCTGGTTCGGCTACGTGCTGGTGCTGTTCGTCCTGCTCGTGCGGCCGCAAGGGCTGTTCGGCGAGAAGATCATCGATCGCGTATGAACGCGGGCGATGATCTTTCGGTGAAGGCCGACTTGCCGAAGGCAAGTTGAGCGAAGCGTGCCGTAACCCGAATATCAACGCAGGCCAAGAGATGCTCTACCGCGAAAACGGCCAGTTCAAGGCGGACTACACCGCCGACCAGCAGATCTTCCCGATCCGGCAGGACCGGGTCGCGATCGCGCTGGTGCTCGTCGTCGCCTTCGTCGGCGTGCCGCTGCTGGCCGACGAGTACATGTTCCGCGCGATCCTGATCCCGTTCCTGATCATGTCGCTGGCGGCGCTGGGGCTGAACATCCTGGTCGGCTACTGCGGCCAGATCTCGCTCGGCGCCGGGGCCTTCATGGCCGTCGGCGCCTACGCCGCGTACAACCTGTTCGTGCGCGTCGAGGGCATGCCGTTGCTGGCGGCGCTGGTCTTCGGCGGCGTGTGCGCGATGGCGATGGGCGTGCTGTTCGGCATTCCCAGCCTGCGCATCAAGGGGCTGTACCTGGCGGTGGCCACACTGGCGGCGCAGTTCTTCTGGGACTGGGCCTTCCTGCGCGTCGGCTGGTTCACCAACGACTCGTCCTCGGGGTCGGTGTCGGTGGGGGGCTTGAGCGCCTTCGGCATCCCGATCACCACCCCGGTGAGCAAGTACATGCTCTGCCTGGCGATCGTCGTGCTGTTCGCGCTGCTGGCCAAGAACCTGGTGCGCAGCCACATCGGCCGCGAGTGGATGGCGATCCGCGACATGGACGTCGCGGCGGCCGTCATCGGCATTCGCCCTGTCTATGCCAAGCTGACCGCATTCGCGGTCAGCTCGTTCATCATCGGCGTGGCCGGGGCGATGTGGGGCTTCGTCTACCTCGGCTCCTGGGAGCCGGCGGCGTTCTCGATCGATCGCTCGTTCCAGCTGCTGTTCATGGTCATCATCGGCGGGCTGGGCTCGATCATGGGCAGCTTCTTCGGCGCCGCGTTCATCATCCTGCTGCCGATCGTCCTCGACCAGTTGCTGCCCGCGCTCGGCGCCGCGGTCGGGGTCCCGATCGATACCGCCACCGTGTCGCACATCGTCTTCATGATCTTCGGCGCGCTGATCGTCTTCTTCCTGATCGTCGAGCCGCACGGGCTGGCGCGGCTGTGGTCGATCGGCAAGGAGAAGCTGCGGCTGTGGCCGTTCCCGCACTGATCCTGTTCACCCTTCTCGCCGTGCGGCGCAGCGCCCCATCGGCACCCCCGGCACCGACGAGTGCGTTTCCGTTGACAGACCCCCACTGGAGGCAGACATGAGACTGAAGTCCCTTCTCGCAACCGTTGCCGTCGCCGCGGCCGCCGCCTCGGTGGTCGCCACCGCGCCGGCCTTCGCGCAGCCCGCCGGGCAGTTCTTCCCTGGCCTGCCCTACCGCACCGGCGCCTACGGCCCGAACGGCGCACCCTGGGCCAACGGCTATGCCGACTACCTCAAGCTGGTCAATGCCAAGGGCGGCATCAACGGCGTGCAGATCATCTACGAGGAGTGCGAGACCGGCTATGCGACCGACAAGGGCGTCGAGTGCTACGAGCGCCTGAAAGGCAAGCACGGCGGCGCCACCGTCTTCCACCCGCTGTCCACCGGCATCACCTTCGCGCTGACCGACAAGGCGCCGATCGACAAGATCCCGATCATCACCGCCGGCTACGGCCGCAGCGAGTCGCAGGACGGGCTGGTCTTCGGCTGGAACTTCCCGCTCGCCGGCACCTACTGGGTCGCGGCCGACGTGCTGGTGCAGCACATCGCGAAGAAGGAGGGCGGCTTCGGCAGTCTCAAGGGCAAGAAGATCGCGCTCGTCTACCACGACAGCCCCTACGGCAAGGAGCCGATCCCGCTGCTGCAGGAGCGCGGCAAGATGCATGGCTTCGACGTCCAGCTGCTGCCGGTGACGCACCCCGGGGTCGAGCAGAAGTCGACCTGGCTGCAGATCCGCCAGAGCCGCCCGGACTATGTCTTCCTGTGGGGCTGGGGGGTGATGAACTCGGTCGCGATCAAGGAGGCGATCGCCACCGGCTTCCCGCGCGAGAAGATGTACGGGGTGTGGTGGTCGGCAGCCGAGCCCGACGTCAAGGACGTCGGTGCCGCGGCCAAGGGCTACAGTGGGCTGGCGATGCAGCATGGCGTGCATCGCGACGCCAAGGTCACGAAGGACATCCTGGCGATGGTGCACGACAAGGGGCAGGGTACCGGCCCGAAGGACGAGGTCGGCTCGGTGCTGTACATGCGCGGCGCGATGAGCGCGATGCTCGGCGTCGAGGGCGTGCGCCGGGCGCAGGAGCGCTTCGGCAAGGGCAAGGTCATGACCGGCGAGCAGACCCGCTGGGGCCTGGAGAACCTGTCGCTGGACGAGAAGAAGCTCGAGGCTCTGGGCTTCGCCGGCGTCATGCGGCCGGTGTCGACGACCTGCGCCGACCACATGGGGCCGGCCTGGGCGCGCATCCACACGTGGAACGGCAGCAAGTGGGAGTTCAGCTCGGACTGGTACCAGGCTGACGAATCGATCATCAAGCCGATGGTCAAGACGGCAGCCGCCAAGTACGCGGCGGAGAAGAAGATCACGCCGCGCACGGCCGCGGACTGCCAGCGCTGATCGCGTGCAGCGCCACCCGCCGCGGCGGGTGGCAACGGCCCCTCGCGGGGCCTCTCCTCCGAGCGCCGCGTGCGACGCTCGGACGAGCGAGGACCGGATGAGCACCACCCTACTCAACGTCAACGGCATCGAGGTCATCTACAACCACGTGATCCTCGTGCTCAAGGGCGTGTCGCTGCAGGTGCCCGAGCGCGGCATCGTCGCGCTGCTGGGCGGCAACGGCGCGGGCAAGACGACGACGCTGCGCGCGGTGAGCAACCTGCTCGCGGGCGAGCGCGGCGAGGTCACCAAGGGCTCGATCGAATACCTCGGCGAGCGCATCGAGAAGATGACGCCGGCGCAGATGGTCGACCGCGGCGTGATCCAGGTCATGGAGGGCCGGCACTGCTTCGCCCACCTGACGATCGAGGAGAACCTGTTGACCGGCGCCTACACGCGCAAGGACGGCAAGGGCGCGGTGGCGGCGACGCTGGACAAGGTCTACGCCTACTTCCCGCGCCTGAAGACGCGCCGCGGCAGCCAGGCCGCCTACACCTCGGGCGGCGAGCAGCAGATGTGCGCGATCGGCCGCGCGCTGATGGCCAACCCGAAGATGGTGCTGCTCGACGAGCCCAGCATGGGGCTGGCGCCGCAGATCGTCGAGGAGGTGTTCGAGATCGTCAGGGATCTGAACGCCAAGGAGGGCACGACCTTCCTGCTGGCCGAGCAGAACACCAACATGGCGCTGCGCTACGCCGACTACGGCTACATCCTGGAAAACGGCCGCATCGTGATGGACGGCCAGGCGCGGGCGCTGCGCGAGAACGAGGACGTCAAGGAGTTCTACCTCGGCATGGGCGGCGGCGACCGCAAGAGCTTCCGCGATGTCAAGAGCTACAAGCGCCGCAAGCGCTGGCTGGCCTGAGCAGGCCCAGCGGCAGCACCACGGCACGCGCGGGCATCCGGCGATGGCAGACGACGAGCTGGGCGGCTGGGCCATCCCCGCGCCCGCCTTCAAGGCCGACGAGGCGCTGGTCGCGCTCAAGCGCCAGCTGCGCGACCTGAAGCCGCTGGCCGAACGCGGCACGCGCTACGAGCTGCAGGGCCGCACGGTGATCGAGCTGGCCGCGGGCGACGGATGCATCGACGCCGCGCTCGCCAAGCGCCCGGCGACGACCCCCGAATGGCAGCGCCACCGGCTGGCCGGCGCCGCTGACGTGCGCCGCTTCGTCGACATGGTGCGCCAGGCGCTGCGGCGCTGGGAACACGAGGACTGACCGGCCCCGCCGGAGCGCGCCGCGCGCACCGACCCGAGGCCCACGGAGACCGCACGATGAGCGAGTTCTACGACGCGCTGGAGACGCGCGACCCCGAGGCGCGCGAGGCCGCGTTGCTGGCCGCGCTGCCGGCGCAGATCGCGCGCGCCCAGGCCACACCGGCGTTGGCCGGCATCCTGCGCGGCGTCGATGCGCGCGCGGTGACGACGCGCGCCGCGCTGGCCGCGCTGCCGGTGACGCGCAAGAGCGAGCTGCTCGAGCGCCAGAAGGCCGCGCGCGCCGAAGGCGGCGACCCCTTCGGCGGCTTCTCGGCGATCGGCTGGGCGGCGCTGCCGGCGGGCAGCGGCCGGCGCGGCGCGCGGCGCGTCTTCCAGTCGCCCGGCCCGATCTACGAACCCGAGGGCGACGGTGCCGACTACTGGCGCTTCGGCCGCGCGCTGTACGCCGCGGGGTTCCGCGCCGGTGACCTGGTGCACAACAGCTTCAGCTACCACCTGACGCCCGCGGGCTCGATGATGGAGACCGGCGCGCACGCCGTCGGTTGCTCGGTCTTCCCGGGCGGTGTGGGCAACACCGAGCTGCAGCTGCAGGCGATGGCCGAGCTGCGCCCGCAGGCGTACGCGGGCACGCCGAGCTTCCTGCGCATCGCGCTGGAGAAGGCCGACGAGGCCGGCCTCGCGCTGCCGTCGCTGAAGAAGGCCTCGGTCGGCGGCGAGGCCTTCCCGCCCGCGCTGCGCGACTGGCTGGCCGCGCGCGGCATCGCTGCCTACCAGAGCTACGGCACCGCGGACCTGGGCCTGATCGCGTACGAGACCGCGGCGCGCGAGGGGCTGCTGCTCGACGAGGGCGTGATCGTCGAGATCGTGCGCCCGGGAACCGGCGAGCCGGTGCCGGAGCCGAAGACGGGCGAAGCGCCCGAGGTCGGCGAGGTCGTCGTCACCACGTTCAACGCCGACTACCCGCTGGTCCGCTTCGGCACCGGGGACTTGTCGGCGGTGCTGCCGGGGCGCTGCCCGACAGGGCGCTCGGCCGCGCGCATCAAGGGCTGGCTGGGCCGCGCCGACCAGACCGCAAAGGTGCGAGGCATGTTCGTCCACCCGAGCCAGGTCGCCGAGGTGCTGAAGCGCCATCCCGAGGTCGCGCGCGGCCGGCTCGTGATCGACGGCGAGATGGCGAGCGACCGCATGACGCTGCGCGCCGAGGTCGCCGGCGCGCCGGACGGCCTGGCCGCCGCGCTGGCCTCGAGCCTGCGCGACGTCACCAAGCTGCGCGGCGAGGTCGAGATCGTCACCCCCGGCAGCCTGCCCAACGACGGCAAGGTGATCGACGACGTGCGGCGCATCGGCTGACGAGGCGCATCGGGCCGGTGGCGCGTTGCACGTCGACCGCGCATCAGGCGCGACATGCGCCTGGGCCGCTGGACGCGACCGGCCTCGGCGCGTCATCATGATGCCGATGAGACGCCGTCTCGCGATCGCCCTGGGCGCAGCGCTGGCCGCGCTGGGCGCGCTGGCCACGCCCGCGATAGCCTTTCCCGAGCGCGCGCTGACGCTGGTGGTGCCGTTCGCCGCCGGCGGGCCGACCGACAAGCTCGCGCGCGAGCTCGCGGCATCGTTCGGGCGCGCGATCGGTGGCAGCGTGGTGGTCGAGAACGTCGGCGGCGCCGGCGGCACCCTCGGCGTGGCGCGCGTGGCACGTGCGCGGCCGGACGGCCACACGCTGCTGCTGTACCACATCGGCATGGCGACTTCGCCGTCGCTGTACCCCAAGCTGCCCTACGACACGCTGGCGGACTTCGCCTACCTCGGCATGGTCAACGAGGTGCCGATGGTGCTGGTCGGCCGGCGCACGCTGCCGGCGACTGACTTCGCGGCACTGGCGCGCTGGCTTCGCGATAGAAAGCGGCGCGCGGTGCTCGCCGACGCCGGCCCGGGCGCGGCGTCGCAACTGTGCGGGCTGCTGCTGCAGCAGAGCCTTGGCGTGACGCTGACGACGGTGTCGTACAAGGGCACGGCGCCGGCGATGGCCGACCTGCTGGCGGGCCACGTCGACATCCTGTGCGACCAGACGACGAATACCGCCGAGCCGATCGCCGCCGGCACCGTCCGCGCCTTCGGGGTGACGACGCCGCAACCCCTGTCCGCGCCGGTGCTGGCCGGCCTGCCCACGCTGCATGAGCAGGGCCTCACGGGATTCGAGGTCAGCATCTGGCACGGCCTGTACGCGCCGCAGGGCGCGCCGCCCGAGATCGCGCGCGCGCTCAACGCCGCGCTGCGCAGCGCGCTGCGCGACCCGGCCTTCGTCGATCGCATGCAGGCCTTGGGCGCCGTGGTCGTCGACGACGATCGGCTGAGCCCCGAAGGCCACCGCCGTTTCGTCGCCGCAGAGATCGAGCGCTGGGGCCGCGCGCTGCGTGCGGCGGCACGGTGACTTTCTCGTGCGGCGCCACGAGCGAGGGGCCAAATCCTGCGCGATCCGTGGCGGCCGTTCCCGGCACGTAGCTGCCGGTCACCGAAGTTGGTTCTTTGCTTTCTTTGGCGTTCGACCTGCGCGCGTGCCAAGGCCGGCGGGCACCCTCCCACTCCATGTCCCCCGCCGTCGGCTGCGCCGCCGGCTCCTCCTTTACTTACGTGGGAGGGTGCCCGCCGACCTTGGCTTGCCACCGCCCAGGTATTCGACCGTCGAACACCAACTCGGTGGCCCGCCGAGGACGGCGGGTACCCTTGACCGTAAGTAAAGGAGGAGCCAGCGGCCGCAAGGCCGATGGCGGGGGACATGGAGGGCAAGGGTACCCGCCGTCCTCGGCGCGCTCGGTCATGGGACGCAAACGAAAGAGAGGCCTCCGGACGAGTGTCGGCAACGGACCGGGAGCGGCAGGCAGCACGCGCCGAAAGCCTTCGAGGGCCCGATGCAAATGAGCGTCAGCCGATGCGCAGCGGGATCGTCACCGGCCCGTCGTTGACCAGGTGCACCTGCATGTCGGCGCCGAAGCGGCCGGACTGGACCGGCGCGTGGCGCGCGCGAAGTGCGACGAGCAGCTCCTCGTAGATCGCGCGCCCCAGCTCCGGCGGCGCCGCGGCGCTGAAGCCGGGGCGGTTGCCGCTGCGCGTGTCGGCCGCGAGCGTGAACTGCGAGACCACCAGCACGCCACCGCCGACGTCACGGACGCTGCGGTTCATCCGCCCGGCCTCGTCGGCGAAGATGCGCAGCGCGAGCAGCTTGTCGGCCAGCCGCTGCACCTGCGGTGCGCCATCGCCCGGCTCGGCGCAGACGAAGACGAGCAGGCCGCGGCCGATCGCGCCGACGACCTCGCCCGCGATCTCGACGCGCGCCGCTGCGACGCGCTGCAGCAGCGCGATCACGGCGTGTCGTCGAGGTCGTGGAAGTGCGTCTCGACGCCGATCGGCAACAGCTGGATCGTCGCCCGCAGCCCCGGCACCTCGCTCATCAACGCCTGCTCGACCGAGGTGCGAAGCGCCGCCGCCCGGCCTAGCGACCAGCCGGCGGGCATGTGCATGTGCAGGTCGACGAAGCGGCGTTGGCCGGCGCGGCGCGTGACGACGTGGTCGAATTGCACCGACTGCGCGTGGCGGAAGCCGTCGAGCGCGGCCTCGATGCGTTGCTGCACCTCGGGCTCGAGTGCGCGGTCCATCAACCCGTCCCACGAGCGCCGAACGAGGTGAAGGGCCTCGCGCCCGATGTTGACGGCCACCCCAATCGCCAGCAGCGGGTCCAGCCAGGACCACCCGGTCGCCTGCACCGCGACCAGCCCGACGACGACGCCGGCGGTGGTCCAGACATCGGTGAACAGGTGGCGCGCGTCGCCTTCCAGCGCGATCGAGCGCACCGCGCGCGCCTTGCGCAGCATCGCCCAGGCCAGCACACCGTTGAGCACCGACGCCAGCACCGACAGCGCAAGCCCGACGCCGAGCTGCTGCAGCGGCTGCGGGTGCAGCAGCCGGTCGACCGCGGCCCCGACGATGACGATCGCCGCCAGCCCGATCAGCGCGCCCTCGAAGCCGCTGGCGAAATACTCGGCCTTGTGGTGGCCGTAGGGATGCTCCTCGTCGGGCGGTTGCGCCGCCAGCGTCACCATCGCCAGCGCGAAGCTGGCGCCTGCCAGGTTGACGAGCGACTCCAGCGCGTCCGACAGCAGCCCGACCGAACCGGTCAGCCACCAGGCACCGGTCTTCAGCGCGATCGTCGCCAGCGCGACGGCGACCGAAATCTTCAGGTAGGAAGAGACTTGCACGGGGTCGATTGTCCCAGCCCGCCGCGGCGGCGGCGCCGGCGCGACCTCCGAGGGCGTCGCGCCGCGCGCCGCGTCGCGGTGGCGGTGTTCGAGGATCCGGGCTCGCGCCCGGGATCACGCCGGTCAGCGCAGCGTCACGCGCGCGAAGCGCCGCTTGCCGACCTGCACGACGCAGGTCCCGGCGCCGACCTGCAGCGCCCGGTCCTCGACGATCGCGCCGTCGATGCGCACGCCGCGCTGGCCGATCAGCCGCATCGCCTCGCTCGTCGACGGTACCAGCCCGGCGCGCTTGAGCAGCACCCCGATCGCCAGCGGGGCGCCCTCCAGCGTCAGCTCGTCGATCTCGTCCGGGATGCCCCCGGACGCGCGGCGCGCGAAATCCTCCTCGGCCGCGTCGGCGCCGGCGCGGCCGTGGAAGCGCTCGGTGATCTCGCGCGCGAGCATCACCTTGGCATCCTTCGGGTTGCGGCCGCCGGCGACCTCGGCGCGCAGGCGCGCGATCGCGTCCTCGGGGCGGAACGACAGCAGCGTGAAGTAGCGCCACATGAGATCGTCGCTGATCGACAGCAGCTTGGCGAACATGCTGGCGGGCGGCTCGCTGATGCCGATGTAGTTGCCCTTGCTCTTGGACATCTTCTCGACGCCGTCCAGGCCCTCGAGCAGCGGCATGGTCAGGATGCACTGCGGCTCCTGGCCGTATTCCTGCTGCAGCGCGCGGCCGACCAGCAGGTTGAACTTCTGATCAGTGCCGCCGAGCTCGAGGTCGGCGCGCAGCGCGACCGAGTCGTAGCCCTGCATCAGCGGGTACAGCAGCTCGTGCACCGAGATCGGCAGCCCGGCCTTGAAGCGCTTGCTGAAGTCGTCGCGCTCCATCATCCGCGCCAGGGTGTAGCGCGCCGCCAGCTCGATCATGCCGCGCGCGCCCAGCGCGTCGCTCCACTCGCTGTTGGTGCGGATCTCGGTCTTCGCCGGGTCCAGCACCAGGCTGGCCTGCGCGTAGTAGGTGCGCGCGTTGGCCTCGATCTGCTCGCGCGTCAGCGGCGGGCGGGTCGTGTTGCGGCCCGACGGGTCGCCGATCATCGACGTGAAGTCGCCGATCAGGAAGATGACGGTATGCCCCAGGTCCTGCAGCTGGCGCAGCTTGTTGAGCACGACGGTGTGGCCGAGGTGGATGTCCGGCGCCGTCGGGTCCAGCCCGAGCTTGATGCGCAGCGGCTGGCCGCTGGCCTCGGCGCGCTGCAGCTTGGCGACCCAGTCGGCCTCGGGGATCAGCTCCTCGCAGCCGCGGCGCGTGACCGCCAGCGCGTGACGCAAGGCGTCGGACGGGGGCGTGGCCGTGGCAAGGGCTGGGGTGTCGGGCGCGTCGGCGGTCGCCGGATCGGTCATGGGCTCGGACTCGGGAAAATAGGGTGACGAATGCACGCGCACGCGCGCTTATACTCGGTAACCCCCCTGTTCGAGGGGGGAAGGACGATACCCGTGTAGCGCGGCCGATCCCGCACAACACCGTCCCGGCGGAGCCGGATCGCCAACGGTCGGTGCCTACCGGCGCCGGGATCGCTCGCCCGATTCTAGTTTTTCGCGGCCGCTGGGCCGATCGCTGCAGGACAGGTCTATCTTGACGTTCGCCGAGGACTGGGCGCAGCGCGCCGCCGACTTCCATCGTCGCCATCGGCGCGCCGTCAACGGCGGCCTGGTCGCGCTGGGGGTCGGCTTCTCGGCGCTGGCCTTCGGCATCGCGCCGATGGCCCCGGACCCTGCCGACCTGCCCCAGCGCACCGTCGTCGAGACGATCCCGCTGCCCGGCCTGCAGGCCCAGCTCGATGCGTTGACCGAGCACGAGCTCGAGCTGTCGCGCGCCGACCTCACGCAGCGCAGCGACACCCCCGAGCGCCTGCTCGCGCGCCTGGGCGTGGTCGACGACGAGGCGGCGGCCTTCCTGCGCAGCGACCCGGTCGCGAGCCTGGTGCTGCGCGGCCGCGTCGGCAAGATGGTCCAGGTCCGCGCCGCGGGCGATGGCAGGCTGCTCGAGCTGGTCGCCCGCTATCCGTCCGAGCGCGCCGAGCGTTTCGAGACCCATTTCACGCGGCTGACGCTGGAGCGTGTCGACGGCAGCCTGCAGGCACGGCAGGAAGAGGCACCGCTGGCATCCCAGGTGCGGCTGGCCAGCGGCCTGATCAGCAGCTCGCTGTTCGCCGCTGCCGACGCCGCGCGGATCCCGGATGCGATCTCGATCCAGATGGCCGAGATCTTCGCCAACGAGATCGACTTCCACCGCGACCTGCGGCGCGGTGACAGCTTCGCCGTCGTCTACGAGGCACTGACCGCCGACGGCGAGCCGGTGCCCTGGAACGGCGGCACCGGGCGCGTGCTGGCGGCCGAGTTCGTCAATGCCGGCAGGAGCCACGCGGCGGTATGGTTCGCCGAGGATGGCGCGCGTGGCGGCTACTACGCCCCGGACGGCACCAGCCGCCGGCGCATGTTTCTCGCCAGCCCGCTGGAGTTTTCGCGCGTGAGCTCGGGCTTCGGCACGCGCATCCACCCGATCTTCAAGACCGCGCGCCAGCACAAGGGCGTCGACTACGCCGCGCCCAGCGGGACGCCGATCCGCAGCGTCGGCGCCGGCGCGGTCGAGTTCGCCGGCTGGCAGAACGGATTCGGGCGCACCGTCAAGGTACGCCACCCCGGGGGGCGCACGACGCTGTACGCGCACATGAGCCGCATCGATGTCCGCGCCGGCCAGCGCATCGAGCAGGGGCAGACGGTCGGGGCCGTCGGCTGCACCGGATGGTGCACCGGGCCGCACCTGCACTTCGAGTTTCTCGAGCAGGGGGTGCACAAGGATCCGCGGCGGATCGCGCGCGCCTCCGAGGCACCGACGCTGCCGGCCGCGCAGCGCGCCGCCTTCACGCAGCAGGTGGCGCAGGTCCGCGTCCAGCTCGAGATCGCGCAGTCGATGCTCGGCGTCACGTCGCTGGCGGAATAGGCGCACCGAACCCGCCCGGGCAGCGGGTCCTCGCGATGGCCTGGTATATCGGCCTGATGTCCGGCAGCTCGCTGGACGGCGTCGACGGCGTGCTCGCCGCCCCCGATCTCCCCCAGCCCCCGCGCGCGCATGTCCACGCGCCGCTGCCGCAGGCGCTGCGTCGTGAGCTGCTGGCACTCAACACGCCCGGCGGCCTCGACGAGTTGCACCGCGCGGCGCTGGCCGAGGGTGCGCTGGCCGGGCTGTACGCCGAGGTCGTGCGCGCGTTGCTGGCGCGTGCCGCACTGCCCGCGTCCGCCGTGCGCGCGATCGGCGCGCACGGCCAGACGGTGCGCCACCAGCCCGGTGCGTTCGACGGCATCGGCTACACGGTGCAACTGCTCGACGGGGCGCGGCTGGCGGAGGCGAGCGGGATCGATGTCGTGTGCGACTTCCGCCGCCGCGATCTCGCCGCCGGCGGGCAGGGCGCGCCGCTGGTGCCGGCCTTCCATGCGGCGCGCTTCGGCGGGGGCGACGCCGATACCGCGGTGCTCAATATCGGCGGGATCGCCAACCTGACGCTGCTCGGTCGCGACGGCAGCGTCCGCGGGCTGGACTGCGGGCCGGGCAACGTGCTGATGGACGCGTGGTCCGTGCGCCACCTCGGGTTGCCGTACGACGAGGGCGGCGCATGGGCCGCGAGCGCCGTGCCCGACGAGGCGCTGCTGGCGCGTCTGCTCGCCGAGCCGTTCTTCGCCCGGTCGCCCCCCAAGAGCACCGGTCGGGATCTGTTCCACGCCGGATGGCTCGACGCCGCGCTGGGCGTGCACGGCGCGCTGCCGCCCGCGCGCGTGCAGGCCACGCTGCTGGAGTTGACGGTTCGCGCCGCGGCCGATGCACTGCGCCTTCACGCGCCGGGGACGGTGCGGCTCGCGGTGTGCGGGGGAGGCGCCTTCAACGATGCGTTGATGGCGAGGCTGGCCGCGCGGCTGCCCGGCATCCAGGTCCAGAGTACCGGGGTGCTCGGCGTGCCCCCGGACCAGGTCGAGGCCTTGGCCTTTGCCTGGCTGGCGAAGGCCTTCGTCGACGGGCGGCCGGGCAACGTCCCCGCGGTCACCGGCGCCGTGGGGCCGCGCCGACTCGGCGCGCTGTACCCGGCGCGTTGACCGGCCTGTGGCCCGGCGCCAACGGCCGGGCGGCGAGCACGCCTTCTTGCGGCGTCAGGCCGTGAACGACGACCCGCAGCCGCAGGTCGTGGTCGCATTCGGGTTGCGGATCACGAACTGCGCGCCCTGCAGGTCTTCCTTGTAGTCGATCTCGGCGCCCATCAGGTACTGCAGGCTCATCGCGTCGATCAGCAGCGTGACGCCGTTCTTCGACATCTGCGTGTCGTCCTCGTTGACGACCTCGTCGAAGGTGAAGCCGTACTGGAAGCCCGAGCATCCGCCGCCCTGCACGAAGACGCGCAACTTGAGCTCGGGGTTGCCCTCCTCGGCGACCAGCTCGGCGACCTTGCCGGCGGCGCTGTCGGTGAAGATCAGGGGCGCCGGCATCTCGTCGGCGACGGGGGCGGTGGCTTGGGCAGCAGCGCTCATGGGGCGATCCAGAAGGATGTTGAAGACGGTGACGGGGCGGGGCCGGGCGGGTCAGCGCGTATTCGCGGCGGCCAGCTGCAACGCGGGGCGCTCGGCGCGGTCCATCGGCGCGAGTCCGCCGGTGATCGTCGCGCCGGGGTGCATCTCGAGCACCTGGTAGTCGACGTCTCCGATGACGCACGCCTTGGGCTGCAATTCGAGCAGCTCGGTCGCCACCACGGGACCTTCGATCCTGCCGTTGATGATCACATGCCCGGCGTTCACCTTGCCGCGCACGAGGGCTTTCTCGCTGACCACCAGCAGGCTGCCGGCCGCCGGGTCGGCGACGACGTCGCCGAGCACCTCGCCGTCGATGCGCAGTCCATCGGCAAAACGCAACTCGCCGACCACGCGCGTGCCCTCGCTGATCAGGCTGCGGATCGGCGGTTGCGACTTGCGGAAGAGCTTCATGGGGGGGTCTCCTTCTCGGCGGGCGCGAGGTCGAGCGCATGCGCGACCAGCACCCGTCCGGCATCGTCGAGCACACGCGCCTGCATCGTTTGTAGCACGGCGCTCACCGGATGGTCGATCAGGCCTTCCACCCGCACGTAGCGCTGCAGCGCCAGCGGCCGCGCACCCTCGGGCAGCGTCATCCGCCACGGCTTTCCCGCCTGCGTGCCGCCGAGGAGGATCTCGTAGCGTCCGCTGAACGGCGGCGCCGCGCGAGCCGGCTGCATCACGAGCATCTGGTAGCGCAGCTGCCCGGGGGCGGGCCTGTCGGCCTGCAGCGCGCGGATCTGCAGCGGCTGGTCGCCGGCGGGCAGCAGGCGCTCGAAGAACCCGAGATCCTCCTGCAGCGCCGTCGCCCGGGACTCCGCCTGTCGCAGCGCCTGCGTCAGCCGCTCCTGCGCCGCGCGCTCGGCCGTCAGCAGCGCCTCGGAGGCGTGCGCGACAGCCTGCACGCGGTCGCGCTCGGCGCGAAGCGCCCGCACCTCCTCGCGCAGCTGCAGCACCTCGCTCTGCAGCCCGGCGTCCAGCCCGGCGATCCGCTTGCCCGCCTCGAAGGCCCACATCGCGAGCGCGGCGGAGAACCCGAGCGCCAGCGCGAGCACCATCCAACGCAGCGGCCACGGCAGGTGGCTGCGAACGATCATGCGCGGCGCGCTGATCGACAGCCGCCTGCGGATCAGCTTCCAGCGCATCCTTGGGCGCCCGGGATGCGGCGGCTCGCGCCGAAGGGTCGCCCGACGACGCCCCGGACGGCCTGCGGCCTCAGCGCTTGCTGAACTGCTTGCGCCGGCGCGCGCCGTGCAAGCCGACCTTCTTGCGCTCGACCGTGCGGGCGTCGCGGGTCACGAAGCCGGCCTGGCTCAGTTCGGGCTTCAGCGCGACGTCGTAGTCGATCAGCGCGCGCGTGATGCCGTGGCGCACCGCGCCGGCCTGGCCGGACTCGCCACCACCGTGGACGTTGACCTTGACGTCGAATGCGGCGTCGTTGGCAGTCAGCACCAGCGGCTGCCTGCAGATCATGATCGAGGTCTGCCGACCGAAGTAGTCCTCGATCGGGCGGCCGTTGACCGTGATCTGACCGCTGCCCTTCTTGATGAAGACGCGTGCCACCGACGATTTGCGGCGGCCCGTGCCGTAGTTCCATTCACCGATCATCGCGGCGCTCCTCAGATCTCGAGTGGCTTGGGCTGCTGCGCGGCGTGCGGGTGCTCGGGCCCCGCGTACACCTTGAGCTTCTTGATCATCGCGTAGCCCAACGGTCCCTTGGGCAGCATGCCCTTGACCGCCTTCTCGAGCGCGCGCCCGGGATGCCTGGCCTGCATGTCCTTGAACGACGTGCCGTAGATGCCGCCCGGGTAACCGGTGTGACGGTAGTAGATCTTGTCGGTCGCCTTGGCCCCGGTGACGCGGAGCTTGCCGGCGTTGACGACGACGATGAAGTCACCGGTGTCGACGTGAGGCGTGAAGATGGCCTTGTGCTTGCCGCGCAAACGGTGTGCCACTTCGCTGGCGACACGTCCGAGCACCTTGTCGGTGGCGTCAATCACGTACCACTCGTGCTTCACCTCGGCCGGCTTGGCGCTGAAGGTCTTCATGAGGGTCTTCCTGCTGGCGCGGCCGCGACCCGCGCATCCGGGTCGGGATGTGCGAACGTGCGGTTGCGCGCCGGTTGTCGGCATCGGCCGGCGATCCGCCGCCCGAGGCGCCGCTTCATGCGGGCGGCCTCTCGGGCTGGACCGGAGCGCCGGCGTTGGCATGCTGCCTGGACGTCGCGACGCGCCTTGGCGCGCCCGCCATCCATCCTCTCCCGTGCCGGATTCGGGAAAGCCGGGCAGTATAAGCGATCGATCGCACCGGCACCCGTCGGGGTCGCGCGACGGCCGCGGCGAGATTTGAGGGTAAACCCTAGGTTTTTCCGCTAGGATGCGTTCACCGTCTCCGAGGAAAGGCCACACGATGGCAACCGATGAACCCCGCCCCGACGCCGGCCGCGCGACCCGCACGCCGCCCAGCTGGGTGCCGATCCGGTCGCTCGCGCCGCGCCACAGGCCGCGCATCCTGGCGCACCTGCTCGGCCTGTCCGACGCCGACCGCTACCTGCGGTTCGGCCAGGCCACGGGAGACAGCCAGATCGCCCGCTACGTCGACGTGCTCGACTTCGATCGCGACGAGATCTTCGGCATCTTCAACCGCAAGCTGGAACTGGTCGCGATGGCGCACCTGGCCGACCTGGGCGGCTCGCACGGCGGGCATGCGGCCGAGTTCGGCGTCTCGGTGCTGTCGCGTCAGCGTGGCCGCGGGTTGGGCCAGCGGCTGTTCGACCGCGCCGTGCTGCACGCGCGCAACCGCCATGTCGACACGCTGGTGATCCACGCGCTGTCGGAGAATACGCCGATGCTGCGCATCGCGCGCGCCGCCGGTGCCACCGTCCACCGCGCCGGGCCCGAGGCCGAGGCGGTGCTCAAGTTGCCGCCGGAGACGCTGGGCACGCACCTGGAGGCGTTGCTGGAGCATCAGGCGGCCGAATTCGACTACGGCTGGAAGCGTCAGGCGAGGCGTGTCGACGAGTTGCTGGCGCTGATCGGCGACGGGCGCGACGGGACCTGAGCCCGGCGCCTTCGGCCCGGCGGGCCGGCGGCGGCGGCCGGATGCCGCTGACGTCAACCACTTTCCCGCCCGCGGCCGGTCGCCGAGCGGATCGGCGCCCGCACGGCCGTCGTCCCACACCCCCGAAGTGCGGGGCATCCCCTGCAGTCGAAGCGGGCTTGCGCGGCTAAGATGCCACGAGCGCCTCGTCGCCGCCACCCCGGTGGCGCCGGCGAGGTGCATGCACCACTTCAACGACGCCCGCCGCGGGCGACGGCCGCCGCCCGCCCAGCGGACGCGGTCGCGGCGCAGGCGGGCGCAGCACATCACCTTGCGACCCATGCCCGCCGAAACCCTTGCCTGGATCATCGCCTCCGCGTCGCTCGTCCTGCTGCTCGGCGCCGGGGCGCTGTGGTTGCTCAGGCAGCGTCGGGCCGAGCCCCCGCCGCTGCCCAGCGAGTGGGCGCTGACGGCGCGCCCGGTCTTCAACGCCGAGGAGCGACGCGTCTACCGTCAGCTGCGCGAAGCGCTGCCGCACCACATCGTGCTGTCCAAGCTGCCGCTGGTGCGCTTCTGCCAGCCGACCGACCCGGCGCAGGTGCGTTACTGGTACGAGCTGCTGGGTGCGACCAACGTCGGCTTCGCGGTCTGCAGTGCGAACGGTCGCGTGCTGGCGGCGATCGACATCGACGGCGACCGGCCTGTGTCGCGACGCACGCTGCAGATCAAGCAGAAGGTGCTCGCCGCCTGCCGCGTGCGCTACCTGCGCTGTCCGGTCGACCACTTGCCCTCGGTGCCCGAGCTGCAGCTGCTGGTGCCGCATCCGGCGGCCGCGGCGCGTGGCCCGCATGCCACGCCGGCGATCGAGCCCGGGGCGCTGACGACGGCACCGCGCCGCGCCGCCAGCACGCGCACACGCCAGCCGCATGCGCTGTGGCAGGACTCCGGCTTCTTCCAGGATTCGTTCTTCGGCGCCGACCGCGGTATCGAGCCGGCGAGCGAGTTCGGCGGCCTGCTGCGCGGCACCGAGCCGCGCGACGAGTTGCTCGCGCGCGGCAACGATCGCGACGAACTGGACAGCGCGGCGTCGCTGCGGCATTGAGCCGCACTGCGGCGCGCGGCCTGGACGAGGCATGAGCGCGCCGGGCCGCTCCCAAGCGCTCATTCCGCAGCGCGCAGCGCGGAGGGCCGTCCACTTCGCCCCTTCGAAGCGGTCGTGCGGGACCGGGCGCAGCGCGAGGGTGCTCCGGTGACCGAGACGCCCGACTACGCGGGACTCGGTCCGGGTCAGGTGCTCGCCGCGCTGGACGCGGTCGGCCTGCGCGGCGACGGCCGGTTGCTGCAGCTGAATTCCTACGAAAACCGCGTCTTCCAGGTCTTCCTCGAGGACGGCCGCGTCGTCGTCGCCAAGTTCTACCGACCGGGTCGATGGAGCGACGCCCAGATCCTCGAGGAGCACGGTTTCGCGCTCGAGCTGGCGGCCGAGGAGGTGCCGGTGGTGCCGCCGCTGACGCTCGCCGTCGCCGACGACGGCGTGACGCTGTGCGGCGACCCGCCGACGCTGGCGCATGCAATGGGCCACCGGTTCGCCGTCGCCGCGCGCTGCGCCGGGCGCGAACCGCCGCTGGAGGCGCCGGGGACGCTGCGCCGCATCGGCCGCTTCGTCGGCCGGCTGCACGCGGTGGGCCGCCGGCGCGACTTCGTGCACCGGCTGCACATGGACCCAGCGCGCGACGCCGCGCAGGCGCGCGACCGCGTGCTCGCCGCCGGCTTCGTCGGTGCCGTCGAGCTGCCGGCCTGGCGCGCCGCCGCCGACGCCGCGGTGGTGGCGATCGCCGACGCCTTCGCCCGCCACGGGCCGTGTGCGACGCTTCGACTGCACGGCGACTGCCATGCGGGCAACGTGCTGTGGCGCCCCGACGAGGGCGCCGGCGCGCCGCACGTCGTCGACCTCGACGACGCCGTGCAGGGGCCTGCGGTACAGGACCTGTGGATGCTGCTGGCTGGCGATGCGCGTGCGATGGCGCAGCAGCTCGACGAGCTGCTGCGCGGCTACGAGGACTTCGCCGACTTCGACGACCGTGAGCGTGCGCTCGTCGAGCCGCTGCGCACGCTTCGCATGCTGCGCCACGCGGCCTGGCTGGCGTCGCGCTGGGACGATCCGACCTTTCCGATCCATTTCCCGTTCTTCGGCAGTGCGGCCTATTGGTCGCAGCACGCGTCGCAGCTCGACGAGCAGCGGCAGGCGATGGCGGCCACCGCAAGGTGACACGGCCCGGCGCCGCGCGGCGGCATGCCTGCGCGGCCCGGCACGCCCAGGGTCGCCGCGGATCCGCCCCGTCCGATGCGGTGCGGAATGCTTCACAGGCTCTCAGGGCGTGCCGACGAACAGGTAGGCGTTGGCGCGCCCCTGGCTCGACAGGCCGAGTCCGACGTAGGCCGGGCCCAGCGGGGTCTCGCCTCCGAGGTAGATCGCCAGCGAGTCGATCAAGCCGTCGCGGTCGAGTTCGGTGAAACGGCCACCGGCGCGCGCGGCCTCCAGCGCCAGCCCGAGTCGCATGTCGCCGCGCAGCCCGAGAGGCATGCGGCCGACGATGCGCTCGCCGCGCAGCTGCGCGTAGCGCACGGTGTCGGCGACGATCTGCCCGCTCGCGTAGGCCGACAGGTTGAGGAAGCCGCCCAGCTGCCCGGCCTCGAAGATCGGCAGCCGGCCTCGAGGCGATCCGCTGAACCGGGCCCGTGCCGCGAGCACCCAGGGCCCGGACGACCACGCCACGCGCGCCTCGGTGCCCAGGCGCGTGAAGTCGCCCTTGCGCGAGTGCAGGGCGTCGAGCGTCAACGCCCAGCCTTCGGTCGGGAAGTGCAGCCGGTTCAGGTGGTCCAGATCCAGCGTCATCTCCAGCCCGCCGACATACTGGCGCCCGGACGGCAACAGCACGCTGCCGGTTTCGAGCTTGCCGCGCCAGACCGTTTCGCGCCAGCCCAGCCTCAGATCGCCCAGGCGGGCGAACGCGTGGCCAAGCGCCAGCGCCGCGGTGGAGCGGAAGACCTGGTAGCGCGCGGCGCGCAGGCCGCGGTTGAACAGGTCGCTGTGGGCCCAGCCGCTGGCCAGCTCGAGCTCGCCGAACCAGCGCTGCGCCGGCTCGAGCGGCTGGGTCCAGCCCAGGTCGACGCCGGTGCGGCTGCCGAGCTCGGCGCCGACGATGGTCTCGGCACCGAGCGCATCGAGCCAGGTTCTCTGGTAGGCCGCACGCAGGCTGTAGGTCGAACCCTGGCGCAGCGTCGTGTCCAGGTTGAGCGCGAACCGGAGGTAGTCGGGTCCCCACGGCTTCTCGATCGGCGTCACGCGCAGGATCTGGCGCTCGCGCGGGCCGACGAGACGGTAGTCGACGCTCTCGTACCAGCCGTCGCCGTACGCGCGCAGCAGGTCGCGGTGCAAGCCGGCGGTATCCAGCGGCTCGCCAGCGGCCTGGTTCAGGTGGCGCGTGACCGCGCGCGGATGGACGCGCTGCAGCCCGGCGACCTCGACCGCGGCCACCGGCGACGGCGGCTCGGAGGGGCGCGCACGTGCCTCCTGCCAGCGCTGCCACGCCGGCTCGTCCAGCGCCAGCGGCTGCAGCGCGTGTCGAACCCAGCCGGCGGCCTCGCGGCCGCGCTCGATGGCCTGCGCGTGCAGCGTGAAACCGTCCGCGCCGATGCCGTCGAGCATCGGGCGCAGGTAGATGTCGCGCGCGCTGAGCTGCGTCAAGGAGCGCGTCACGTTCTGCTCGGTCAGCAGCAGCACCATCTGCGCCGACACCGTCAGCAGCGAGCCGACCTCGTCGGGCGGCAGCAGCGGCGAGCCGACATTGACGGCGATGACGACGTCGGGCGCGCATCGCTCGCGGACCTCGTCCACCGGCAGGTTGTCGACCAGCCCGCCGTCGACCAGCCTGCGCCCGTCGACCTCCAGCGGCGCCATCAGGGCCGGCACCGACATGCTGGCGCGCATCGCCTGCCCGAGGTCGCCGGCGCGGAAGACGACGCGCTCGCCGCTGCCGATGTCGGTGGCGACGATCGACAGCGGCAGCGGCAGTGCCGCGATGTCGATCGCACCGCGCTCGGCACCGATCAGTTCGCCGATGAAGAGACGGATCTTCTGCCCGGTCACCGCGCCGGTGCGGCCGCGCACACCGTCGGCGCCGACGCCGATCTCGCTGCCGGGCAGGTAGCGCTGGAGCAGCCGGCGCTGGCGCGCCGCCAGCTCGCGGTCCTCGGGCTCGTCGCGGAAGATGTCGGCCCAGTCGGCGCGTGCCATCGCGTCGCGCATCGCGCGCGGCGACACGCCGGCGGCCCAGGCGCCGGCGACCAGCGCGCCGAAGCTCGTGCCGGCGATGCAGTCGACCGGCACGCGCAGCGACTCCAGCACCTCGAGCACGCCGATGTGCGCCGCGCCGCGGGCGCCGCCGCCACCGAGCACGAGGCCCACGGTCGGGCGCGTGCGAGGGGGCGCGCCGACGTGTTCACCGCCCGCCGGGTTTGCGCGCGCCGGCGCCACGGCGTCGCCCGTCGCCCCGCTCGCGGCAGTGGCCGCGGCCGCGCAGGGCGGCGCGAGCGCCAGGATGGCGGCCCCGGCCACCGTGGCCGCGACGCGGCGGACGGGGGTGGCGGGTTGCATGCGAAGGCGGGGCGCGGACGAGGGGTGCCCGATTGTCGCGGCAGCGGGGGCCCTGCCGCCGCCACGGCTTGCCGCCGTGGCGGCGTCGCGCGGCGCGGGAATGGCTGCGACAACCCGCAGGACGTGTCGCGCGGTGCGCGTGCGCGCTACTGCATGAAGCCGATCGGACCGCGTCGCACGCCGGCGGCGGGCAGGTCGGCGATCTCGATCGCAGCCCGGCGCGCGAGCCTGGCGTTGCCGAAGGCGGTCATCCACGCTCGGCGCATCTCGCGCGGCGCGAGCTCGCCGACACGCGCGAGCACGGCCTCGGACGGCTCGGGGTCGAAGCGTCGGCCCCAGTCGTGCGCGCTGCGGATCGACGCGTAGAGCCGGCGCGCGATGCTGCGTGCGGCATCGGCGTCGGGCATGCGCACCTCGAACACGTTCACGCGGTTGAGGATGGGCTCGGGGATCGCGCGATCGTCGTTCGCGGTCGCGACCCAGACGACCTGGCTGGCGTCGATCGCGACCTCGGCGAACTCGTCGGTGAAGGCCTGCGCGGTATCGATCTCGAGCAGGCTGTACAGCGCGCCGAGCGGATCGTAGGCGTGCTCGCCGCGCGCCTTGTCGATCTCGTCGACGACCATCACCGGATTTGCGTACGCCCCGTCGACCAGGGTCTCGAAGACCTTGCCCGGGCGCGCCCCCTTCCATTGGCTCGAGGCCCCCGACAGCACCCAGCCGGCGGTCAGCGAGCTCATCGAGACGAAGCCGAGCCCGGTGCCCAGCAGCTGCGCGACCTCGCGCGCGAAGTGCGTCTTGCCGACGCCGGGCGGGCCGAGCAGCAGCATCGGCGTGATCTCGAGCGCGTCGCGGCTGTCCTGGCACAGCGCGAGTTGACGCCGCAGGTCGTCGAGCACCTCGTGGAAGTTCGGCAGTTCCTCGTACAGGTGCTCCATCGCTGGCAGCCCGCCGGGCTTGACCTGGAAGCGGTCGGGGCCCTTCTCGAGCATGCGCTCGTAGGTGCTGCGCAGCGTCTCGTGCTCGCGCGGCGGCAGCTTGTCGAGGCGTTTCTCGACCTCGTGCAGGCGGTAGACCGGGCGCGACTGCGCGATCGGGATCGCGCGCGCGCGATCGACCGGCAGCGCGGGTGCCATGCACGGCAGGGGGACCAGGTCGTGGCTCGGGCTCATGCTCATCGGATCCTCGACGGTCGGGTTCGCGATACCCCCATTCAAGCAAAGCGCGCGCCGCGCGTGGATCGGGAAAAGACCTGTCATCGAGCCACAGAAGCCCGGCGTTGCGACGCAGCAGCCGCGGGCGGCGAGTGCCAACGGCGGCGCCGGGCTCAGCGCACCCAGGTATTGAGCTGGATGATCGGCATCAGCACCGCCAACACGATCAGCAGCACGACCACGCCCATCGCAACCACCAGCAGCGGCTCGAGCACGGTCGCCAGCGCCATCGCGCGGCGTTGCACCTCGGCGGCGAGCTGGGCGGCGGCGCGCTGCAGCATCGCGGGCAACTGGCCGGTCTGCTCGCCCAGGCGCGCGAACATCGCCAGCAGGCCCGGCAGCCGCGGGTGCGCCGCGATCGCCGACGCCAGCGGTGCGCCCTCGCGCACCTGGGTCAGGGCGTCCAGCGCGTCGGCGCGCAGCGCGCGGTTGCCCAGTGTCTCGGCCGCCGCCTGCAGCGCCTTGAGGATCGGCACCCCGGCGCCGGCGAGCATCGCCAGTGTGCCGGCGAAGCGCGCCGACTCGTAGCCGCGCACGAGGCGCCCGGCCAGCGGCGTCCGCAGCACGAAGGCGTCGCTGCGGCGGCGGAAGGGCTCGCCGCGGCGCAGCAGGACGAGCGCGGCGACGCCGCCCGCGGCCGCCAGCGCGACCGCCCAGCCCCAGTGGCGGACGAAATCCGCCAGCCCCATCATCGCGCGCGTGAGCACCGGCAGGGCGCGGTTCGACCCGGTGAAGACGCCGGCGACCTGCGGCACGACGTAGGTCAGCAGGAAGATCACGATCACGACCGCCAGCGCCGAGACGATCGCCGGGTACAGCATCGCGCCCAGGACCTTGCCGCGCAGCGCCTGGCGCTCCTCGAGGTCGTCGGCGAGCCGCTCGAGCACGCCGCCGAGCGCACCGCTGGCCTCGCCGGCGGCGACCACCGCGCGGTAGACCTCGTCGAACTCGCGCGGGGCCGACGCCAGCGCGCGCGCGAAGCTGCTGCCGGCGTTGACCTCGGCGCGCAGGTGCGCGACCAGGTCGCGCTGGCGCTCGGTCTCGGCCTCGTCGGCGAGCGCGGTCAGTGCGCGCTCCAGCGGCAGCCCGGAGGCGACGAGCCCAGCGAGCTGGCGCGTCCACACCGCCAGCCCGGTGCGGCCGAAGGCGCGGCGCGTGAAGCGCGGTGCGGCGGCTGCATCGCCGGCGGCCGCCACCGGCGCGACCGCCAGCGGCACCAGACCGCGGCCGCGCAGCTGGGCGCGCGCGGCGCGCGCGTTGTCGGCCTCGACCAGTCCGCCGGCGCTGCGTCCGGCGGCGTCCAGCGCCTCGTAGCGGTAGGCGGGCATCGGTGGGGTTCAGGGCGTCCGCAGGCGCGCCCTGCCGCCGTCGCTGGCGGCATGGGGCAACAGGCGACGGACCCGCGAGACCGGGCCGGCTGCGTGCCGCGCCGTCATTCGCGCGTCACCCGCAGCACCTCCTCGACCGAGGTCGTGCCGTCGTCGATCAGCCGCTGGCCGTCGTCGCGCATCGGGCGCAGCCCGGCGGCCTGGGCGGCGGCGAGCAGCTCGGACTCGGCCGCGCGGTTGTGGATCAGCGTGCGCACCGCGTCGTCGGCCGCCATCAGCTCGTAGACGCCGGTACGGCCCTTGTAGCCGGTCATGCCGCAGTGCGCGCAGCCCACCGGGTGCCAGTGGCCGTCGTCGCCGTGCCGCCGGCACTGGGGACACAGCTTGCGCACCAGCCGCTGCGCGAGCACGCCCAGCAGGCTGCTCGACAGCAGGTAGGGCTCCACGCCCATGTCGATCAGCCTCGTCACGCTGCTGACGGCGTCGTTGGTGTGCACGGTGGCCAGCACCAGGTGCCCGGTCAGCGAGGCCTGGATCGCGATCTGCGCGGTCTCGAAGTCGCGGATCTCGCCGATCATGATCACGTCCGGGTCCTGGCGCAGGATCGCGCGCAACGCCTTGGCGAAGTTCAGCTCGATCTTCGGGTTGACCTGGGTCTGGCCGATGCCGGGAAGCTCGTACTCGATCGGATCCTCGACCGTCAGCACGTTGGTCGTGGCAGTGTCGATGCGGCCGAGCGACGCATACAGCGTCGTCGTCTTGCCGCTGCCCGTCGGGCCGGTGACGAGGACGATGCCGTGCGGCTGGTGGATCAGGCGCTGGAAGACGGCGAGCACCTCGCCGCTCATGCCCAGGCCCTCGAGCGTGAACTTGCTCTCGGTCTTGTCGAGCAGCCGCAGCACGGCGCGCTCGCCGTGCGCGCTGGGCAGGGTCGAGACGCGCACGTCGATCGCGCGCGCGCCGATGCGCAGGCTGATGCGCCCGTCCTGCGGCAGCCGCTTCTCGGCGATATCGAGCTCGGCCATGATCTTCAGCCGGCTGATCAGCGCTGCGTGCAGCGCTCGATTCGGCTGCACGACCTCGCGCAGCGTGCCGTCGACCCGGAATCGCACGCTGGAGCTGCGCTCGTAGGGCTCGATGTGGATGTCGCTCGCGCCGTCCTTGGCCGCCTGGGTCAGCAGCGCGTTGAGCATGCGGATGATGGGCGCGTCGTTGGCCGCTTCCAGCAAGTCCTCGACCGCGGGCAGGTCCTGCATCATCCGGCTGAGGTCGACGCCGCTTTCCACCTCGCCGATCACCGCGGCCGCGCTTCCCTCGCCGCCGGCGTAGGCGGCGGCGATGCGGCCGGCCAGCGTCGCCGCCGCCTCGTGCTCGCAGCGTACGGGGTCGAAGACGCGCGCGATCTCGGCCAGGGCCGGCGCGGGGGTCGTCTCGGCGGCCCACAGCACGCGCTCGCGGCCGTCGTCCTCGAGCAGCACGGTGTTCGCCTTCGCGAACGGGTAGGGCAGCGGGTGGCGCGTGGCCATGGGCTTGCGGGGTCGCGGGCGGGGCCTGCCGGCGCGTGCGGGGCGTGCGCCGGCTCAGGGCTGGCGCCCGTCGGGGCCGGCGAACGGCGACGGTGACGGTGCCGAAGGCGGTGCGGCCACCGGCGCCGGCGGCGGGGCGTCCGGCGACGGCAGCACCGGGGCGGCGTGCGACGGCAGCACCGGATGCGGCTCGGGCTGCTGCGCCTGCTGCTGGCCACGCAGTTGCTCGTAGCGGTCCAGCGAGACGCGGTCGGTGGTCGCCTGGTCGCGCATCACGACCGGTCGCAGGAAGACCATCAGGTTGGTGCGCCGGCGCTCGCGGCTCTCGCTGCGGAACAGCGCGCCGACCCCCGGGATGTCGCCGAGCAGCGGCACCTTGGAGCGGTTCTCGACGAAGCGGTCCTCGATCAGCCCGCCGAGCACCAGGATCTGGCCGTCGTCGACGACCACGGTCGACTCGATCGAGCGCTTGGTCGTCGACGGCCCGGCGTTGCTGGTACCGACCGCCGCCGTGTCCTTGACGCTGCTTTGCTCCTGGAAGATCGTCATCTTGACCGTGCCGTCCTCGCCGACCTGCGGCTTGATGCGCAGCGTGATGCCGACGTCCTTGCGCTCGATGGTCTGGAACGGGCTCGTGACCGCGGTGCCGGTGCCGGTGAACTGGCCGGTGATGAACGGCACGTTCTCGCCGACGACGATCTTCGCCTCCTCGTTGTCGAGCGTGATCAGGTTCGGCGTGCTGACGATGTTGATCTTGGCCTGCGTCTGCAGCATGCGCGCGATCGCCGCCAGCGCGTAGGTGCCGCCGAAGTTGCGCACCAGCCCGAGGTTGAAGCCCTCGCCGAGGTTGACCTGCCCCTGCGCCGCGCCGAGGTTGATGTCGATGATGTTGCCGCCGCCGCGACCGCTGAAGTTGGTGCCGATGCCGACGATGTTGCTGTCGCCGCGGTCGCCGAGCAGCCCCTGCCACTGGAAGCCGAAGTCGGCCGCGTCGTCGCCGCTGACCTCGACGATCATGCTCTCGATGTAGACCTGCGCGCGCCGTGCGTCGAGCTGGTCGATCATCGACCGCACCTGGCGGTACAGCGGCTCGGGCGCGCTGATGACGAGCGAGTTGGTCGCCGGGTCGGCCTGGATGAAGCCGCCGGTGGACGGCGCCTCGGTGGCTTCCACCGGCGCCGCCGCGAGCGACGTGCTGGCGGTGGCGGTCGTCGTGCGGCGCAACGGGGTCGATGCCGCGGTGGCCGCGCCGGTCGAGCCGCCGCTGCCGCTGCCGACACCGGCGAAGGCCGCGCGCAGTACGGTCGCCAGGCGCACCGCATCGGCATGCTTCAGGTGCACGACCCAGATCCCGCCTGCCGGGCCGGCCCCGGCGGCCGGGATGTCGAGCTGGGCGATCAGCGCGCGCGTGGCGGCCAGCCGCGACGCATTCGGCGCGCGAACGATCAGCGCATTGCTGCGCGGCTCGGCGATCACCGTCACGCCGCCCGCGCCGACGGCGGCCTGCGGCCCCGGTCGCACCGGGCCGGAGGCGGTCAGGCGCGAGATCAGCGGCGCGAGGTCGGACGCCACCGCGTGCTGCAGCACGACGATGTCGACGTCGCCGTCGCTCGGCCGGTCCAGCGCGGCGATGATCTGCCCCAGCCGGCGCAGGTTGGACGCATAGTCGGTAATGACGAGCGAGTTGCTCGCCGGGTTGGCATTGATCGTGTTGTTGGCCGTGATCAGCGGCCGCAGCACGGCGACCAGGTTGTTCGGGTTCTCGTGCTGCAGCTCGAAGACCTGGGTCACGATCTGGTCGCCGCGCAGCTCGGCGTCACCGACGACGACGGTGCTGGTCTGCAGCTTGGCATCGGCCTCGGGGACGACCTTGAGCAGCCCGCTGGCGTCGACCAGCGCGAAGCCCAGCCCGCGCAGCGCCGACAGGTACATCAGGTAGGCCTCGCGCACGCTGACCGGCTGCTCGGTGTAGACGGTGATCGTGCCGCGCACGCGCGGGTCGACGGCGATCTGGCGCCCGATCATGGCCGAGAACGCGCGTGTGACGGCGTCGACGTCGGCGTTGACGAAGTTGACCGTCACCGGCGCGCGCGAGCGCGTGGCCGCCTGCTCGCCGGGGACGGGCGACTGCGCGGCCGCCCGGGGCGCCGGCATGGCCGCCAGCAGCAGCGCGGCCAGCAGGCTCGCGGTCGTCGGCGGCAGTGCGCCGAGTGCAGCGGATGCGGCGTGGCGCAGGGTCGCGTGGGTCGGCTTCATGGTCGTCTTACGTGCATCGTGGGTGGGCATCCGGCGCTACCCGATGGCGATCAGCGAGCGGTCGCCCTGGCGGCGGCCGATGATGTCCAGCAGCGGTGCCAGCGCCGCCTCGCTGCCAGGGTCGGCGCTGGCGTGACCGCGCAGCTGCAGCCCGCGTCCCGACCAGCTGCCACGGCCCTCGAGCCGCAGTGGCCCCTCGTCGGTGGCCAGGGTCAGCTGCAGCCCGGCGGGCTTGTCCGCCGCGTCGGGCGCGTCCGGAGCGCCCGGTGGCGCGACGAGATCGACCCGCCAGCTGCCCAGCCGTGACAGCGTCGACAGCCTGGATGCGGCGCCCTGCAGCGTCAGCTGCATCGTGCCGCGCGCCCGCCAGGCCGTGCCGGCGCGGTCGAGACGCATCCCCTGGCTGCTGAGTCGCAATTCGCCGCCGAGCTGCAAGGTATTCCAGGGCGTGCCCAGGCCGCTCAGCCATGCCGCCGGCCAATGCCCGATGCGGCCGTCGGCGCCGTCCTCGGCGGCCAGCACGATCGAGGTCGCGTCCAGTCCCGGTCGCATGCGAAGCCTCGGCGTGCCCTGCAGGCAGCAGGGGTGGTTCAGCGCCAGCTCGAAGGCACCGTCGCGCCAGCGCAGCGTCCAGCGCAGCCGGCCCGGCAGCGACGCCGCATCGCGTGCCCCGGGGCCGGCCGACAGCGCCACCACCGCATCGCCGGACCAGACCGTGCCACGCGCATCGGCCAGCAGCAGCCGACCCTCGCTGGTGCGGGCGACGGCCTGCGCCAGCCAGGCTGCCGGAGCAAAGGCCGGCAGCGCCAGCAGCATCCCGACGACCGCACCGGCCACCGACCAGCGACCGGGCGCCGGCCGACGCGGCCCGGCCCCCGGCCGGCGTCCTCCACCGCGGCCTGCAGGCTTCTCCACCACGCCGAACGTCGAGCCGGCGACGGCGGCGGGCCTGGCGCGCCGGCGCATCACCCGCCGCCCCCGAGCGCGAGCACGACGCTGCCGCGCCAGCCTTGCCCGTCACGCGTCAGCCGCAGCTCGACCGGCTGGGCGCGTGCGCCACGCCGCACCTCGGCGAGCCAGCGCCGCAGCGCCTCGCCGTCGACGCCCTGCACGGCGACCACGGCACGCTCGCCCTGCAGCGTCAGGGTCGCACCAGCGCCCAGGCGCCCGGTCGCAACCTGCAGTGCCTGCACCGCGAGCGCGGGCGCCAGCGGCGCGGCGCCGCGCAGCTCGGCGGCTTCGGCCGCGAGGCGCTGCATCGTCTGCCACTGCGCGTCGAGCTGCACGCGCAGCGGCGGGGCCTCGCGCAGCGTCTGCCATGCCGGCTGCACCGCCAGCATCCAGACGGCAACCAGAGCGACGACGAGGGCGCCCGCGCCGAGGACGACCCGCTCGCGGCTGGCAAGCCCGTCCCAGCGCGCACGAAGCGGCGCCAGGGCACCCGCGGCCCCGACGCGGCTGCCGGCGGCGACGACGCTGCCGTGCTCGGCGGGACGCGTCGTGGTCGTCATCGCGCCGTGGCCTCCGCGCGCGAAAGCGTCAACTGGCTGTCGGCGTACTCCAGCGTCCAGCCATCGCGCAAGGCGGCGCGCGCAGTCGCCACCCGCGCCGCATCCCAGCCCGGCGCACCCAGCGTCAACCGGCCGCGCTCGAACTGCAGCGAGCTCGCCGCCGGCATCCCGTGCGGCCAAAGGCCGGCGGCCACCGCCAGCAGCGTCTCCAGGTCGCCCTCGCCCGGGCGGCCGGCGGCGACGCGCAGGGCCTCGGTCTCGCGTGCCATCTGGCGCGGAGCGTCGAGCACCGTGCGCAGTTGCGGGAAGGTGCTGCGCAGCAGCTCGACCATCGCCTGCCTGCGTTCGGCCAGGTCGCGTCGCTCCTGCCAGGCCCACCCATTCAGCCCGGCGAGCTGCACCACGATCAGGGCCGCGAGCCCCCAGCGAAGCGGTCGCAGCGCCGGATCGCGCATCCGGCGCCACGCGGTGCGCAGCGCACCGGCGCCGCGGCCGCGCGGGGCGAGGGCGAACTGGCGGAAATTCCAGCCGGCGGCGGCCGCCTGCAGCGCGCGCTCGGCGGCACCCAGGGCTGCCACCGGCTTGCCGAGCCAGGCCTCGGCCGCCGCGGCGACGGCCGGCGTCGCGGTCCAGTGCGTACCCTCGGAGGCCGTCGAGACACGCGTGCGCGCCAGCGTGCCGGCCAGCGGCAGCACCGCGACACCCTGCGCATCGGCCCAGCTCAGCCGCAGCGACTCGGGGTCACCGGGCGTCGGCGTGAAATGCGCCGCGGCCCCGGCACCCGGGGCAAGCGGCGTCGGCGACGCGGTCAGCATGTCCACCGCGCGCCCGTCGCGCTCGATCGCCGCCAGCAGCGCCGACAGCCATGGCCGGTGCAGCACCGCGACCCAGGCCGGCTCGCCCGGGCGCGCTCCGGCGGGCAGCGCAAAGTGGAGCTGCGCATCGTCGTCGAGCAGCTGCTCCTCGAGCACCCCCAGCAACGCCTGCGGCATGCGTGCAGCCGGCGCGCGTGGCAGCGTCGTGCGATGCCACGCGACATCGCCGTCGTCGACGACGACGGCGGTGCGTGACGCGCGCGGCCACGAACGCGGCCCGCCACGGCCTTGTGCGGCGAGGCTGCGGCCATCGGCGCTGAGCGCCCAGTCCCAGTCACCGTCGGCGGGCAGCGACGCGGCGTCGGGCGCGCGGCGCGCGCGCGGCGGGGCGAGGACGATCAGCAGCGACATCGGGTAGAGATCGATTGTGCGTCGCAAGGGTATGGTGCGCGTCGCCGGCCGTGCCTTGCGCCGCAGCCGGCCCAGACCCGCGCGCGCACCTCGCGTGCAGCGCGATTGGAACAGATGCAAGCCCGATCCCTGCGTGCCGCACGCGCCAGCGGGGGCGCGGCGTGACGGGCTGCGCGGGTGGCGTGGGAGAAGCGGTCAGGCGCCGGCGTCGCCGCGGCACGGCAGGCTCGCCCGGCAAGGGTCGAGGGCGCCCGCGAAGGGCCTGCGGCGCCGCTCACGGGGTCGCGCCGTCCAGCGCGCTGCGCCGCTCGGCCCACAGCACCCGGACCTCGCGCCCGCGGCCACCGCCCTGGCGCTCGACGATGGCGAGCTGCTCCAGCACGCGCTCGTCCATCCGCAGCCGTGCGCGCACGGCGAAGAACGACGACCCGACCGCCACCCGGGCTTCCTCCGCCTGGACCCCCTGCGGCAGTTCGGCGGCGAGCTCCTGCAGGTTGCGCAGGGGCTGATTCGCGCGCCGTTGCACGATCCGCTCGGCGCTGCCCAGGTCCAACCCGTCGATCGCCGCCACCAGCACCTCGCGCGCTGCGGTGTTGACGTTGACCGGCGTGGCCTGCGGCAGCAGCGTCGCGTAGGGGGCGAGCCTGTCCAGCGTCGTGCGGTCGAGGCCGAGCCAGGCGAGCTGTTCGAAGCGCTGCGGCGGCAGCGGCGCGTCGGGGCCGTCGCCGGCGAGCGCGGCGACGAGGCCGTCGGCGATCCGCTGCGCGGTATCGCCAGGCGCTCCGGCGAGGTCGGCCAGACGCTGCAACGCGGCCACCTGCGCCGGGTCGGCCTCGCCCTGCTCGCCGACCAGCGCCGCGACGTTGAAGCGCGACTGCAGGTCCTCGATCGCACCCGACAGGAAGACCTCGGGGAGGTCCTCGGCGGTCGGGTCGCGGTCCGCGGCCAGGAAGCTCGACAGCCGCGCCTCGGCCAGCGGCACCGCCCAGGGCTCGCCCAGATGGTCGACGCCGCTGCTGCGCTTGTCCTCGCGCAGCAGCAGCCTGGCCCAGTCGATCGCGCCGGCGAGGATCCAGCCGGCCTGCGCGCGCGCGCGCTCGGCCGCCTCGACGCGGATCGCGCGCTCCTGCTGCCAGACCATCGCCGAGGCCAGCGACGCGACCAGCGCGAGGATGGTCATCGCCAGCAGCAGCGCGCTGCCACGCTGCGTGCGCGCTCCACCCGCACCCTGCACCGGCGACGCTGGGCGGCGGCTCGAACCCGGCCGGGCTTCGCCGGTCTCGCGCGCCAGCGCGTTGCAGGCGTTCATTCGCTGCGCACCGTGAGCACGAGGTCGCGCGTCAGCGGGCCTTCGTCCAGCTCGACGACGAGGCGCACCCCCGTGGGCAGCTGCTCGATCGCGCGTGTCGTGCCCGGCGTCGGCGTCGAGGGCGCCAGCCCGGCGCGCTCGGCCAGGTCGCCGCTGGACTGCGCGTTGCTCCAGCCGTTGCCGCGGTAGAAGTAGATTTGCCAGTCGCCGGCGCCGTCCACCAGCCGAAGCTGGCCGGGCTCGGAGCCGGTGAGCTGCTGGCTCGCGAGCCACTGGTCCTGCAGGGCCTCGGCTGCCGTCGTCGGCGGACCGGCCCAGCGCCACCAAGCGCCGTCGCGCACCGCCCAGGCGACGACCTGCACGCCGCCTTCGGTGGTGCGCGTCAGCCGCAGCGTGCGGCCGTCGAATTGCAGCGCCGGCACCGCCGGTGATTCGTGCAGCGCGTCGAGATCCTGCGACCACTGCGTCAGCACCGTGTGAAGACGGAGCGTGCGGTCGACTGCCGCATGGGTCACCTCGCGCGCGCGCACCATCCCGTCGACCCCCTGCCAGGCCATGCCGGCGAGCACCGACATCGCCACCAGCGCCACCAGCAGCTCGACCAGCGTGAAGCCGCGCGCGCCACAGCGGGCGGGGCACCGCCCGGGCCTCGCGGCGACGCGCCAGGCAGCGCTGGCGGCCAGCGCGAGCGTCACCGTGCCCCCTGCACGGTCGACACGCTGAGCAGGACCTGCCCGTCGTCGTCGACGACGACGGCGTCGATGCGGCGGAAGTTGGGGTTCGGCGTCGCGCGCGTTCGCAGCTGCCCCTGGTAGCTGCGGCCGAGCTGTTCGCAGGCGAAGTCGGCGTCGCCGATGCCCGGCAGCTGGCCCGTCAGCCGCAGCCCGGCGAGCGCGTTGTCGGCACACCACTGTGCCGCCGAGACCGCGGCGAGCCGCTCGGCGTTGCCGGTCAGGCTACCGGCGGCACGCAGCCCGGCCGCCAGCGCGACGCCGACGATCGCCAGCGCGACCAGCACCTCCAGCAGCGTGAAGCCGCGCGGCAGCTCGTGCCGTGCCCAGCAGGAGTGCCGGTGTCGTTGCGAGCCGCCCCCGACGGGTGACGCCGGGCAACGCGCATCGACCGCTCGATCCATGCGCGGGACCCGTCAGGCCGTCGCGCGAGCGGCGTGGCGGCCGCGCGCGGCGCGCTCGACCGCGGGCTGTGCCGGCGCGAACGGCCCCAGACCGTCGGTCGCGAGCTCGAGGCGCTGCGCGCCCAGCGTCAGCACGATCCGCTGGGCGCCGATGATCGCCTCCGGCCCGAGCACGATGCGCGCGGGCGCCACCGTGGCGCCTGCGGCCCGGCCGAAACCGCCGGCGGCGCTCGCATCCGCATCGGCCGGCCGCACCTCGGCGCGCACCTGCTGGTCGAGCCAGTCCCGATGCCGCGCCGCCTCGCCGGGCAGGCCGACGAAGCGGAAACCCTCGTGGCCCTGGTCGGACCGCGCAGGCAGCCACCACACGGCGATTCCCGTGGCGCGCGACTCGGCACGCGCGGCCTCGAGCAGCGCGGCCAGGCGTGCCGCCTCGCGCGCGAGGCGGTCGGCCGCCGGGTCGCGCAGCGCCAGGGTCACCGCGCCAGCGGTCAGCGCGACGATGGCGACGACGACGAGCAGTTCGACCAGCGTGAACCCGGCCGCCACCGCGCGCGGCGGCGCCGTCCTATTGCCACGAGCCGATATCCGCATCCAGACCCTCGCCGCCGGGCTGGCCGTCGGCGCCGAAGCTGAAGACGTCGATGTCGCCGTGCACGCCCGGGTTGAGATACTGGTAAGGACGGCCCCAAGGGTCGTCGGGGAGCTTGTCGAGGTAGCGCTTCCAGCTCGTCGGCACCGGGCCCGTCTCGGGCCGCGACGCCAGCGCCTGCAGACCCTGCTCAGCGGTCGGATAGCGCTGGTTGTCCAGCCGGTACAGCTTGAGCGCCTGCACCAGGTTGCCGACGTCGGTGCGCGCCGCGGTCACGCGCGCGTCGTCGGCGCGGTCGAGTACGTTGGGCACGATCAGCGCCGCCAGCACGCCGATGATGACCAGCACCACCATCAGCTCGATGAGTGTGAAACCTGGCGCAAGGCGGCGCCGATGCGGCATGGGGCGGTACATCGCGGCGTGGTCGGGCATCGTCGGCGCATGATAATGGAGTGGTGATGACGCAACGAGCGGCGCGCTGGCTGGGGTTCGCCATCTGGGCGGGCGTCGCGGCGTCGGCCGTCTTCTGGGGTCTGCGGCTGTTCGCCACCGGCCCGAGCCTGCCGCCGCAGGCGGTCGCGATCGCGCCACAGGCGCTGTCGGGGGGCGACGTCTCGCGCGTTCTCGGTGCCGCACCGGCGTCGGCGCCGGCCACGCCGGTCGTCCCGCTGGCACCGGCGTCGTCCCGCTTCGCACTGCTGGGCATCGTCGCGCCGCGCGGCGAGTCGGCGGCCGCGGAGGGTCTGGCGCTGATCGCGGTCGACGGCAAGCCGCCGCGTGCGCTGCGCGTCGGCGCGCGCGTCGACGGCGATCTGGTGCTGCAGCGCGTTCATGCGCGCGGGGTCGAGCTCGGCACCCGAGGCGGCGCGCCCGCCTTCTCGCTCGCGGCACCCGCGCTGCCGCCGCCGGGTTCGGCGACCGCCCCGGGAGGTCGGCCGCTGCCGCCGCCGCGCGTGCTGCCGACGCCAGTGCCGCGCGTGCTGCCGACGCCGGTGCCGCGCACCGCGCCGACGCCGGCGCCCGTCACCGCGCCGACGCCGTCGATCCAGCCAGTTTTTCCCGATGATGAAGCCACGGGCGAGCCGCCCGCCGACGAGGTGATCGACGAGGAGGTCCCCGCGACCTCCGAGCACTCACCTACCCGTCCGGGCAGGCTGACGCAGTGACTCGCCGCCGGCGTGCTCAGCGCGCGCCGCGACCCGCCACGTCGACGCCGGCGGCCGCCGCCACGGCGGCATCGATGCGGGCTGCGGGTGCGGCCAAGCCCGAGTCCGGTCCGGCCACGCCGGCGGTCGCTGCCAACGACGCGCCTTCGCTGGCCGCCATCGCCCCCGGTTGGGTCGGCCCCGGGTCCTCGCCCTCCGCGACCTCGGTCAGCAGCGCGGCCGCGCTGCGCACCAGCGGCCACGAAAGCGTCGCGCCGGTGCCGTCGGCGCACTCCAGCCCGAGCTCCAGCAGCGCGCTGGCGCGGAACAAGGCCAGCGCGCGCGTCAGCCCGCGGTGCGAGTGGCTGCGGCAGAAGATGCAGTAGTCGGTCACCGGGGTGGCGATGCGCGACGCCGTCATCAGCGCCGCGCACGCCGGCAGCCCGTCGACCATCAGCAGGTGACGCTTGCTCGCCGCCACCAGCATCGCGCCGACCATCACCGCCATCTCGAAGCCGCCGAAGGCCGCCAGCACCTCGACCGGGTCGACGACGTTGCGGTGTCGGGACTGTGCGGCCTGAAGCACGCCCGACAGCGGCATCGCCTGCCCGGCCGGCTGGCGCTGCGGGTCGCCGGCCAGTTCGCGCACCGGCACGTCGCACAGGCGCGACAGCACCAGCGCCGCGCTCTCGTCGCCACCCACGCCCAGCCCGGCACACACCAGCACGTTGCCGCGCAGCGAGTCGCCGATCTCCATGCCCGCGCGCATCGCCGCGTGCGCCTGGTCCACCGTCATCGCGGCGACTGCGCGCGGATTGCGCGTGCCGTGCGCGATCTTGCGCATCAGCAGCCGGTCGTGGGTCCGCATGTCGGCCGCGATGCCGCAGTCGACGACCGACAGATCCAGGCCCTGGGTGCGCGCGTAGACCGCCATCGGCCAGCGCCCGGCCAGCAGCTGCTCGACCTGCTCGGCGGTCGTCGGCTGCCCGGGCGCGGTCAGCCCCTCGACCGCGATCCCGTGGTCGGCGGCGAAGACGATGAGTTGCGGGTCGACGAAGCTCGGCTTGAGCGTATTCATCATCAGCCCCAGCCGCAGCGCCAGCGGTTCCAGCTCGCCCAGGCTGCCGATGGCCGCACTGCGGCGTTGCAGCTTCTCCTGCAGCGCACGTTCGAGCAGCGGGTTGGCGCTCGGGGCGATCAGCGATCGGGTCGCGGACATGGAGCTCCTCGGCGGTGGGCGGGCCGGGCCGGGCTGGCACCTGGCGGCGCCGCGCGCAGCATACGCGAGCGCACGAGCGCCGGCACCGACCCGGTCAGGCGCTCAGCGCAGGAAAAGCTTGTAGACCGGGTTGGCGGTTTCCTCCGCCCACGGGTAGGCCAGCGTGCGCAGGAACTGCGCGAACGCGGCGTCGTCGCACGCCGGCACCTGGATGCCGACCAGGATGCGCCCGTAGTCGGCGCCCTGGTTGCGGTAGTGGAACAGGCTGATATTCCAGCCCGGGTGCATCGCTGCCAGGAATCGCATCAGCGCCCCCGGGCGCTCGGGGAAGACGAAGCGGAACAGCCGCTCGTCGGCCGCCAGCTCGCTGCGCCCGCCGACCATGTGGCGGATGTGCTCCTTGGCCAGCTCGTCGCCGGTCAAGTCGACGGTCGCGAAGCCGTGGCGCTCGAACTGGCGCACGATGCGCGCCGCCTCGTCGCGCGTGCGGATCGCGATGCCGACGAAGACATGCGCGAGCTGCGGGTCGGAGATGCGGTAGTTGAACTCGGTCACCGCGTGCGGGCCGATCAGCGCGCAGAAGCGCTTGAACGACCCGCGCTCCTCGGGGATCGTGACCGCGAACAGCGCCTCGCGCTGCTCGCCGACCTCGGCGCGCTCGGCGACGAATCGCAAGCGGTCGAAGTTGATGTTGGCGCCGCAGGTGATGGCGACGAAGGTCCGCCCCTTGAGCCCGTGCTGCGCGGCATAGGCCTTCATCCCCGCGACGCCGAGCGCCCCGGCGGGCTCCATCACGCTGCGCGTATCCTGGAACACATCCTTGATCGCGGCGCAGACGGCGTCGGTGTCGACGGCGACGAAGTCGTCGACCAGCGCGCGCGCGAGGCGGTAGGTCTCGCGCCCGACCAGCTTGACCGCGGTCCCGTCGGAGAACAGCCCGACGTCGGCGAGCTCGACGCGCCGGCCGCGGCGCACCGAGCGCAGCATGGCGTCGGAGTCGACCGTCTGCACGCCGACGACGCGGATCTCCGGCCGCAGCGCCTTCAGGTAGGCCGCCACCCCGGAGATCAGCCCTCCGCCGCCGATGGCGACGAAGACGGCGTCGATCGGCCCGGCGTGCTGGCGCAGGATCTCCATCCCGACCGTGCCCTGGCCGGCGATCACGTCCGGGTCGTCGAACGGGTGGACGAAGCTCAGCCCGCGCTCGCGCTCGAGCGTCAGCGCGTGGCCGTAGGCGTCGGAGTAGCTCTCGCCGTGCAGCACGACCTCGCCACCGCGCGCGCGCACGGCGTCGATCTTGACCTTGGGCGTCGTCACCGGCATCACGACGACCGCCTTGCAACCGAGCTTGCGCGCGGCCAGGGCGACCCCTTGCGCGTGGTTGCCGGCCGATGCGCAGATGACGCCGCGCGCGAGCTGCTCGGCGCCCAGGTGCGCCATCTTGTTGTAGGCGCCGCGCAGCTTGAAGCTGAACACCGGCTGCTGGTCCTCGCGCTTGAGCAGCACGTGGTTGCCGATGCGGCGCGACAGGTCGGGCGCGGGCTCGAGCGGCGACTCGATCGCGACGTCGTAGACGCGTGCGGTCAGGATGCGCTTGAGGTAGGCGTTGGCGATGCGCGCCGCAGCGGGCTTCAGCGGGGCTTCGGGCGGAGCGGTGGGCTTCATCGGCGGGGTGCGGGCGGCGGCGCGCATCATAGGCGCTGGCGCGCGCCGGCAGGCGGTGCGACCGGTGCGATGGCGGTCCGGCGGCGCAGGCCGACCCTTCACGGCCGCGCCGCGCGCGGCGTCGCCGACGGCGCCTCACGAACCGCGGGCCGAAGAAAGAAAAATGGCCCGGAGCCAGGGCCCCGGGCCGAATCCACCCTTTGGGGAGGTGGAGGAGACAAGCGGCGGGCGCTGCCCTCGCATCGCCCATGGCCGGCAGTCTAGCCGCTTCGATGTTGCGGTGCAATATGGGGCCTTCTGCTTCGGCTAGGGGCGGGACTCGAAAGCCGGGCCGGGGGGCGACGCCGCCGTGATCGGGCGCGGCGCCGTCCGCGGCGAGGGCGATGCGGGCATCATCGAGACATCGGCCGTGCCGCATCCCACGACGGGCGGCCCGGCACCCCCAACGACCGAGGAGCGCGAGACGATGGAATGCAAGGTCCACTGGCAGCCGGCATCCGGCATGGCCTTCGTCGCCGAGACCGGCAGCGGCCACCTGCTGACGATGGACGGCGCGCCCGACGGCGGCGGGCGCAACTTGGCGCCGCGGCCGATGGAGACGGTGCTGGCCGGCACCGGGGGCTGCACCGCCTACGACGTCGTGCTGATCCTGAAACGAGGCCGGCACGACGTGCGCGGGTGCGAGCTGCGGCTGCAGGCCGAGCGCGCCGACAAGGACCCCAAGGTCTTCACCAGGATCCACATGCACTTCGTCGTCAGCGGCCGCGGCCTGTCCGCGGCCGCGGTCGCGCGCGCGATCGAGCTGTCGCACCAGCGCTACTGCTCGGCCAGCGCGATGCTCGGCAAGACGGCCGAGATCACGACCAGTCACGAGATCGTCGAGAGCTGATCGGCCGCGGGAGGGGCTGGCCCGAGCCGCGTTCGACGACCGCAGGGCGGCGGCGCAACCCTGAGACACCGAAGCAGGTTTCGGCCGCCCGAAGTCCCTCGCGGTGCGAGTGGTCCGCGCTCGGCCCGTTGCCGACAGTCGTCGAAGTCAGTGCGCACTTCCTTGTCTTGGTATTCGACGTATCAGCGTGCCATGGGTGGCGGGCACCCTCCCACTCCATGTCCCCCGGGCCGGGCTGCGCCCGCCCCTCCTCCTTTACTTCCGTGGGAGGGCGCCCGCCACCCATGGCCTGCCACCGCCCGGGCATTCGACGGTCGAAGACCACTGCGGTTGCCCGCCGAGGACAGCGGGTGCCCTTTCCCGTAAGTAGAGGAGGAGCCGGCGGCGCAAGCCGACGGCGGGGGAGCGAGCCCGGACACAAACGGTCCTGCGGACTGTTTGTGCCTTGCGAGCGCCCGGGGCACTGTCCCCGGGCATGGAGGGAAAGGGCACCCGCTGGCCTCGGCACGCGCGGTCCTGGCACCCGACCAGCAGGAAGGACACCAGCGAGCGGCAGCAACGGAGCGGCAGCGGCCTGGCGCACGCAGGGCCCAGGCCGATCGGCCTCGGGCTGTCGAGCTTCGAAAGACCGCCTCAGATCCGGCGTGCCGTCGTCGTCATCACGCGCGCTGCGGCGCGCATCGCCCAGCGCAGCGGGGCCGGCAGCGTGTGCGCGCCCGCCGCCAGGGCCTGGTCGGCGTGGCGCGCCTCGTCGGCCTTCATCTGCCGAACGACGGCGCGCGACGCGGTGTCGGCGGCGGGCAGCCGCTTCATGTGGCCGGCCAGGTGCTCCTCGACCTGACGCTCGGTCTCCACGACGAAGCCCAGGCTGGTGGCGTCGCCGGCGCGCCCGGCGAGCAGCCCGATGGCGAACGCACCCGTGTACCAGAGCGGGTTGAGCAGGCTGGGCCGCGCGCCCAGCGCCTCCAGCCGCTGCTGGGTCCAGGCGAGGTGGTCGATCTCGTCGCGCGCGGCCTCGGCCATCTTCTGGCGCAGCGCCGGGTCGCGCGCGGTCAGCGCCTGCGCCTGGTACAGCGCCTGGGCGCAGACCTCGCCGACGTGATTGACACGCATCAAGGCGCCGGCCTCGCGCTTCTCCTCCTCGGTGAGCTCGGCGGGCGGCTCGGAGGCCGTGGGGCTGGGTCGCGCGGCGCGTACCGCGCCGCTGAGGGTTCGCAGCGCGTTGTCGAGGCTCGTGATCAGGCGGTCGGGCTCCATCAGGAGGCGGAGCATAGCGCCGCCCCGGGCCGACGCCCGGTCCGGCAAGGCCACTCGCACGTTGTTGTCAGACAACATCCCGGGCGCATTTGGGGCCCGAAACTTGGCATCCCGGCGCCGGGTCTGGTGCAATACGGTCAACTTCCGCTGAGGAGGTTGGCTCGATCAGCCCCTCGAAGGGGTTCCTCGTCGATCGGGGCCCTCTTGTTCAACCTAGGAGATCCTTGCAATGAAAAAATCTCTGCTCGCCCTGGCTGCGCTGACCGCGTTCGCCGGTGCTGCTTCGGCCCAGTCGTCGGTCACCCTGTACGGTCGCGTGGATCTGTCGGTCGCCAAGAACCTCGGCGACGACAAGAAGGAAATGCAAAACGGCTCGGGCAGCCGTTTCGGCGTGCGCGGCGTGGAAGACCTGGGCGGCGGCCTGAAGGCCCTGTTCAACATCGAGCACCGTTTCAACGCTGACACGGGCGCTATGAGCGATCCATCGCGCATGTGGGGCGGCCGCTCGTTTGTTGGTCTTCAGGGCGGTTTTGGTCAGGTCGTCTTTGGCCGCGAATACAGCACAGCGTTCCTCGGCAGCCAACTGGGCGCCGACCCGTGGGGCTGGGATACGATCGTGGCCAGGCTGAATCCTGCGATCACCGGCGGCGCGATCGCCAAGGTCCGTTACGACAGCTCGGCGACCTACAGCATCGCGGCGTCCGGCTTCAGGTTCGCGGCGCAGATCGCCGAGGCGACCGACACCATCTACAAGGTCAAGAACAAGCCGGTCAACTTCTCTATCGGCTATGCCGCCGGCCCTCTCGCCGTCGGCATGGGCTACGAGCGCACCGGTGAAGAAGCGGCCGAGACCGCCAAGTGGATGACCATCCACGGTTCGTACAATCTCGGCATGGTCAAGCTGGGCGCCCTGTACGGCACCGGCGACACGGCGGCCGGCAGCGAGCATCGTTCGTACCTGCTGACGGCGGTGGCCCCGATGGGTGCCGGCGAGCTGCGCGCCAGCTACGGCCGGCTCGAGAACAAGACGGCCAACGTGGATGCCGCCAAGGGCTTCGCGCTCGGCTACCACTACAACATGTCCAAGCGCACGACGCTGTACGTGGACGTCGCCCGCAACACCGCTCTGAACGCCGAGAAGTCCGGCTACGACGTCGGCATCAAGCACAACTTCTGATCCCGGCAGCCGCCCCGGTGGCGGCTGCGTGATCGATCGGACCGCCCCGCGAGGGGCGGTTTTTTTTCGCGTTCGCGTCGGCGATGGCCGGTGAGGGAATCGGCGTGTCGGCGACCGCAGCGCGGGCCGTGCGGCGATCGCACCGGCTCTCGGGGCTTACCCCTTTGCACGCCGCGCGTCGATTGCGCATGATCACGCGCTTCGCGTGCACCGACGACTTCGTCGTGGCGGGAGCGCGAAGCCGGTTCCATCGATGCTCGCCTTCGTCCTGCGCCGCCTGCTGCAAGCCGTGATCGTGATGCTCACGGTCGCGTTCGTCGCCTTCATGCTGTTCCAGTATGTCGGCGACCCGGTCAGCAGCATGCTGGGGCAGGACGCGACCCCCGAGCAGCGCGAGCAGCTGCGCGCCGACCTCGGGCTGGATGCGCCGTTTCCGCTGCAATTCGCACGCTTCGTCGGCAATGCGGTGCGCGGGGACTTCGGGCTCAGCCTGCGCCAGGGCCGCAAGGTCTCGGCGCTGATCGCCGAGCGTTTTCCGGCGACGCTGGAGCTCTCCCTCGCGGCGGCGGTGGTCGCGCTGGCCGTCGGCGTGCCGCTGGGTGTCTACGCGGCGCTCAGGCGCGGCAGCTTCGGCGCCCAGCTCGCGATGACCGGCTCGCTGCTCGGGGTGTCGCTGCCGACCTTCCTGATCGGCATCCTGCTGATCCTGGTCTTCGCGGTGCTGCTCGGCTGGCTGCCGAGCTTCGGCCGCGGCGAGACGGTCGCGCTCGGCGCGTGGAGCACCGGCCTGCTGAGCGCCGACGGTTGGCTGCACCTGATCCTGCCGGCGCTGACCCTGTCGATCTTCCAGCTCGCGCTGATCCTGCGCCTGGTGCGCGCCGAGATGCTGGAGGTGCTGCGCACCGACTACATCAAGTTCGCGCGCGCGCGCGGGCTGCCGGACCGCATCGTCCACTTCGGCCACGCGCTCAAGAACACGCTGGTGCCGGTGATCACGATCACCGGGCTGCAGCTCGGCGGGCTGATCGCGTTCGCGATCATCACCGAGACGGTCTTCCAGTGGCCTGGCATGGGGCTGCTCTTCATCCAGGCGGTGCAGTTCGCCGACATCCCGGTGATGTCGGCCTACCTGTGCCTGATCGCGCTGATCTTCGTGCTGATCAACCTCGCGGTCGACCTGCTCTATTTCGCGGTCGACCCGCGGCTGCGCGTCGAGCGGCCGGGTGCCGCGCACTGACACAGGCCGCACGCATCCGCCGCCCGCGCGATCCAGCACCTGCCCGACCCATGAACGACCCCAGCGCCAACGCCGCCAGCGCCCCGCCCGGCGCGGTCGCGCGGATGCTCGACAGCGACGTCTGGCACAGCTTCAAGGGCTCGCCGGTGGCGATGCTCGCCGCGCTCACGGCGGCGCTGTGCGTCTTCGTCGCCTTGTTCGCGCCCTGGGTCGCGCCCTTCGACCCCTACGACCTGGCGGCCATCGACCTGATGGACGCGCGGCTGCCGCCGGCGTGGATGGAAGGCGGCGACGCGCGCTACTGGCTCGGCACCGACGACCAGGGGCGCGACATCCTGTCGACGATCATGTACGGGGCGCGCATCTCGCTCGCGGTCGGGTTGGCGGCGGTGGCGCTGTCGGTGGTGCTGGGGGTGGGGCTGGGCTTGCTGTCGGGCTTCGTCGGCGGGCGGCTGGACGCCTTCATCATGCGCGTGTGCGACGTCATGCTGTCGTTCCCGGCGCTGCTGGTGGCGCTGCTGATCGACGGCATCGGGCGCGCGATGTTCCCTGGCGCGCACGATGCGCTGGCGTTCGCGGTGCTGGTGTTCGCGATCGCGCTGACGGGCTGGGTCAAGTTCGCGCGCACCGTGCGCGGCTCGACCATGGTCGAGCGGCAGAAGGAGTACGTGCAGGCGGCACGCGTGATCGGCGTGTCGGGCCCGCGCATCATGCTGCGCCACGTGCTGCCCAACGTGATGGGGCCGGTGCTGGTGCTGACGACGATCGACATCGGGCAGGCGATCCTGATCGAGGCCACGCTATCGTTCCTCGGCGTCGGCGTGCCGCCGACGACGCCGTCGCTCGGCACGCTGATCCGCATCGGTGGCGACTTCCTGTTTTCCGGCGAGTGGTGGATCACGGTCTTCCCGGGCGCGATGCTGGTGTTGATCGCGCTGTCGGTGAACCTGCTCGGGGACTGGCTGCGCGATGCGCTGAACCCCAGGCTGCGGTGATGCCCACCCCCACGCTCACTGCGTTCGCTGCCCCCCGGGGGGGCGCAGGCCGCCCTTGGGGCGGCCCGGCGGGCGGCCTGGCATGACCGCACCGCTTCTCGAAGTCCGCCACCTGCGGGTCGAGTTCCCGACCCGCCGCGGCACGCTGCTGGCGCTGGACGATATCTCGTTCGACATCGCGCCGGGCGAGATCCTGGGTGTGGTCGGCGAATCGGGCGCCGGCAAGTCGCTCACCGGCGCGGCGATCATCGGGCTGCTGGAGCCGCCCGGGCGCATCGCGGGCGGCGAGATCGTGTTCGACGGCCGGCGCATCGACCAGCTGCCGGCCGAGGCGATGCGCAAGCTGCGTGGGCGCCACATCGGCGCCATCTTCCAGGACCCGCTGACCTCGCTCAACCCGCTGTACACGATCGGCCGCCAGCTCGTCGAGACGATCCGCCAGCACCTGCCGATGAGCGAGTCCGACGCCCGCCAGCGTGCGATCCGGCTGCTGCAGGAAACCGGCATCCCGGCCGCCGAGCAGCGCATCGACCAGTATCCGCACCAGTTCAGCGGCGGCATGCGCCAGCGCGTCGTCATCGCGCTGGCGCTGGCGGCCGAGCCGCGGCTGATCGTCGCCGACGAGCCGACGACGGCGCTGGACGTGTCGATCCAGGCGCAGATCATCACGCTGCTCAAGCGGCTGTGCCGCGATCACGGCGCGGCGGTGATGCTGGTGACGCACGACATGGGCGTGATCGCCGAGACCAGCGACCGCGTGGCGGTGCTGTACGCCGGACGCGTGGCCGAGATCGGCCCGGTGGCCGAGGTCATCCACCGCCCGGCGCACCCCTACACGGTGGGCCTGATGGGTTCGATCCCGGCGATGGACGAGGACCGCGATCGGCTGCTGCAGATCGACGGCGCGATGCCGCGGCTGAACGCGATCCCGAGCGGTTGCGCGTTCAACCCGCGCTGCCCGCAGGCCTTAGCCCGCTGCCGGCGCGAGCGGCCGGAGCTGATGACCGCGGGCGCGACACGCGCGGCGTGCTGGCTCGTCGACCGCGCCGCGGGTGCTGCCAGGGAGACCGCATGACGACGCTGGTCGAGGTCCACGACCTGGCCAAGGTCTTCGACGTCTCGGCACCCTGGCTCAACCGCGTAGTCGAGCGCAAGCCGCGCCAGTTCGTCCACGCGGTCGACGGCGTGTCGTTCGCGATCGCGCGCGGCCACACGCTGGCGCTGGTCGGCGAATCGGGCTGCGGCAAGAGCACGGTGGCGCGGCTGCTGGTGGGGCTTTATGCGCCGACGCGAGGGCGTGTCGTCTTCGACGGCCTGGACGCGGCGGCGGCGGTGTCGGCGGCGGACCGGCGTGCGCTGCACCGGCGCATGCAGATGATCTTCCAGGACCCCTACGCCAGCCTCAACCCGCGCTGGCAGGTGCTGGATATCGTCGCCGAGCCGCTGCGAGAGCACGGGCTGATCGACGGCAAGGACGCGCTGAAGGCGCGCGTGGGCGAGCTGCTCGCCGAGGTCGGGCTGGCGGCCGCCGACGCGCAGAAGTTCCCGCACCAGTTCAGCGGCGGGCAGCGCCAGCGCATCTCGATCGCGCGCGCGCTGGCGACCAAGCCCGAGTTCCTGGTCTGCGACGAGCCGACCTCGGCGCTGGACGTGTCGGTGCAGGCGCAGGTGCTCAACATCATGAAGGACCTGCAGCGCGAGCTGGGGCTGACCTACCTGTTCATCTCGCACAACCTGGCGGTGGTGCGCCACGTGGCCGACGAGGTCGGCGTGATGTACCTCGGCCGGCTGGTCGAGCTGGCGCCCAAGAAGGCGCTGTTCGCGCGGCCGCGCCACCCCTACACGCGGATGCTGCTGGACGCGATCCCCGACATCCGCATGACCGGCCGCGCGCGCACGCCGGTGCAGGGCGAGGTCCCGAACCCGCTGCACCCGCCCGCGGGCTGCGCCTTCCACCCGCGCTGCCCGCACGCGAATGCGCGCTGCAGCCAGGAGCGGCCGGCGATGCTGACGCTGCCCGAGGGGGGGCAGGTCGCCTGCCACGCGGTGCAGGAGGCGCGGATCTGACGTCGGCCTCTGGCTCCCGAGGAGCCGGCAAGGCCACGGTGTCGGCTTGCAGGCGCTGCCCCGTGGCGCCGAACGGGTCGCAGCTCGCGGGCCGTTTGGGAAAGGCGTGCCCGCTCTCGCCTTATACGAGATCGCGTTCAAGCCTTCAACTTGCGCCCGCGGTCGAACGGTCGTGCTAGGCCCGGAGCGGCCGCTCAGCCGACAGCCTCCTTGGGCTGCCACGTGCCAGCGTGCCAAGGCCGCCGGGCCCCCTCTCCCTCCATGTCCCCCGGGCCGGGCTGCGCCCGACCCTCCTCCTTTACTTACGGGAGAGGGGGCCCGGCGCCCTTGGCCTGCCAGCGCCTTGGTCTTCGACGGTCGAACACCACTGCGGCTGCCCGCCGAGGACAGCGGGTGCCCTTTCCCGTAAGTAGAGGAGGAGCCGGCGGCGCGAGCCGACGGCGGGGGACATGGAGGGAAAGGGCACCCGCTGTCCTCGGCCCGCTCGGCAATGGCACGCAAACGACAGACAGGCCCCGACGAGTGGCGGCAACGGGCCGATGGCGGTCGATCGCCGCCGACTAAGTCCTTGTCGATCGAACGCAAACGCCTACTAGCGGCGCGCCGCGGCGGCAGGCTTGCCCAGCATGTAGCGCAGGCACTCGCCGATGCCGGCAGCCGAGAGCGTCTCGCCCGGCCGCGGCGCCAGCCGCAGCACCACCGCCTCGCCATCGCGCTCGCACTGGCATGAGTCGACGCGCGCGCACTCGCCGCTCGGGCAGGACCACAGGCTCACACGGCGGCATGCGCTGACGGCCTGCTCGAACCCCTGCGCCTCGCGCGCCGCGCCCTCGATGCGCACCCGCAACCCGGCGCCGTCGCGTTCGATCTTCAGGCTGTCCATCGCATGCTCCCTGCGCCGCGGGCGTCTCCTGTGCGACGTTTCCAGGCCCCTTTGCGGCGCCCGTGACGACTTTAGTGCGACGCACCGGGGTGTCAATCCCGGTTTCCATCGCTCGGCCTCGGCCTGGGGCGTGGTTGCGTCCGGCAGCAGCGGGTCCCCCGGGAAGCACTCGTCTCGCCCATGCTGCCGCTCAGCGCGTCACCGCATACAGGCAGGTGTCGCGCAAGCTTCCGTCGGGGTCGGCACGCTCGTGGATCATGATGCCCTCGAGCCGAAAGCCCGCGCGCTCGGCGACGCGCCGGCTGGCGGTGTTGGCGGCGTCGCTCAGGCAGGCGACGCGGCGCATGCCCAGCGACTCGAACCCCCAGTCGACGACCGCGCGCGTGGCCTCGGCCGTCAGCCCCCGGCCCTGAAGCGACCCGCGGCACCAGTAGCCGACCTCGGCCTTGGGCACACCCCAATCCAGATGGTGGAGCCCACTGGCGCCGACCAGGCCGTCGCCGTCCTTCAGGAAGACGAGCAGCGGCAGTGCCTTGCGCGCGAGGAAGTCCACCTGCCCCTGGCGGCAGAAGGCCTCCGACGCATCGACCGAAGGCTCGGCCATCGCCCAGGGCAGCGAGGCCGGCCAGGCGCGCAGCGCGGCCAGCGTCTCGACCACCGCCTCGTGGACCTGCACGCCGTCGCCCGGGCGCGGACATCGCAGGATCAGGCGGGGCGTCTCGAGCCGGTCGGTCAGGTCGCGCAGGATCGCTTGCATCCGCGCATGGTAGGCGCTGGCGCCGGCGCGCCACGCTGGCCGTCAACGCCGACGCAGGATCGCGACGGCGAAGTCGCGCCCGTGGCCTTGCATGAGATGCGGCATTTCGCCGGCGCCAGCCGGCATGGACATCGCGCGAGGGCGCCGGTGCCGCCGGCGTCGTCGGGGCCGGTCACGAAACGTGGGGGCCTATAATGCGAACGCATTTGCAATAAGCGTCAAGGCTGCACGGTGCCGTCGGTGTTCGCGACGCGCCTGCCGATCTTGCGTATGGGCCGCCGACCCCGGGCTTCGACGGCGCGTTCGAGGATTCACCCATCGAGAACCCAGGATGACGTTCGGTGTCGGTTCCACGTTGCGCGGCCTGGCCGCGCTCGGGCTCGCGCTGTGCGGCGCGGCCTTCGCCGGCAAGGCGCACCAGCATGGCGTGGCACGGCTCGACCTCGCGGTCGACGGCGGCACGGTGACGATCGCGGTCGAGATGCCGCTGGACGCCCTGGTCGGGTTCGAGCGCAGCCCGCGCACCGGTGCCGAGCGCCAGGCGGCGGCGGCGGCGCTGGCGCGCATGCGCGACGGCGCCGCGCTGCTGCGGCTGGACGCCGCGGCGCAGTGCAAGCTGGTCGAGGCCCGGGTCGAGGCGCCCGAGCTCGAGCGGCCAGCTGCCGCGGCACCGAACGGCGACAAGGGCGACGGCCACGCCGACCTGGATGCCACCTACACCTTCGCCTGCGCCCAGCCGGCGCGGCTGGCGACGCTGGAGGTGGGGCTGTTCGACGCCTTCCGGCGGGTCGAGCGCGTCGAGGTGCAGGCGGCGCTGCCGCAGGGCCAGCGCAAGGCCGTGCTGCGGCGCTCGGCGAAGGTGGTCCAGCTTGCCCGCTGAGGCCGCCCCCGGCGCAGGTGGGATGCAAGCCCCAGGAGGCTCCGAAGAGCCGGGGCCGGGCCCGATCCTGCAGATGCAGGCGGTGCGCTTCCGCTACCCGGGCGCGCGCGGCGATGTGCTGGATCTGGACGCGCTCGCGCTCGCCCCGGCCGAGCGGCTGCTGCTGCGCGGCGACAGCGGCTGCGGCAAGAGCACGCTGCTGGCACTGGCCGCAGGCGTGCTGCTGGCCGGGACGGGCAACGTCAGGCTGCTCGGGCGCGACTGGCGCGAGCTGTCCGCCGGCGGGCGCGATGCGCGCCGCGTCGACCATGTCGGCTACATCTTCCAGCAGTTCAACCTGCTGCCCTACCTGAGCGTGATCGACAACGTGCTGATGCCCTGCCGCTTCTCGCGCCGGCGCGCGGCGCGTGCGCGCGAGGTGCAGCGCAGCGAGCGTGCCGCGGCGCAGGCGCTGCTGGAGGCGCTCGGGCTGGAAGCGTCGCTGTGGCGGCGCGGCGCGGCCGAGCTGTCGGTCGGCCAGCAGCAGCGCGTCGCGGCGGCGCGCGCGCTGATCGGCCAGCCCGAGCTCGTGATCGCCGACGAGCCGACCTCGGCGCTGGACGAGGACCGGCGCGACGCCTTCATGCGGCTGCTGGTCGCGCAGTGCGAGCGCAGCCGCAGCGCGCTGCTGTTCGTCAGCCACGATTCGCGGCTGGCGCCGTACTTCGGGCAGGTGGTCGATCTGCCGCTCGCCAACCGGGCGCGCGGCGCGGCCGACTCCGGCCGCGCGCGCGCGCAGGCGGCGTGATGGGCTGGCGCGCGCTGCTGCTCGTCGCCTCGCGCAGCGCCTGGCAGCGCCGCTTCGCGCTCGCGCTGGTCGTGCTGGCGATGGGGCTGGCGACCTTCCTGCTGCTGTCGGTCGAGCGCGTGCGCCACGACGTGCGCGCCAATTTCTCGAGCGCGGTGTCGGGCACCGACCTGATCGTCGGCGCCCGCGCCGGCTCGGTGCAACTGCTGCTGTACGCGGTCTTCCGCATCGGGCAGGCGACCCACAACATCCGCTACGCGAGCGTGCAGGCGATCGAGCGCGATCCGGCGGTCGCCTGGGTCGTGCCGTTGTCACTCGGCGACTCGCACCGCGGCTTTCCTGTCGTGGGGACGACGCCGGACTACTTCGTGCACTTCCGCTACCGCGACGCGCGGCCGCTGGCGATCGAGCAGGGCCGGGTCTTCGAGCAGGTCTTCGACGCCGTGCTGGGGGCCGAGGTGGCGCAGCGCCTGGGCTATCGGCTCGGGCAGCCTGTCGTGCTGCGGCATGGCGCCGGCGTGCTGGCCACGGCCGACCATGCCGACAAGCCGTTTACGGTGGTCGGCATCCTCGCGCGCACCGGCACCCCGGTCGACCGCTCGGTGCATGTCTCGCTGGCCGGGATCCAGGCGATCCACCTGGACTGGATGGCCGGCGTACCGCTGCCGGGCATGGCGGTGCCGGCCGACGAGGTCGAGCGCCACGACCTGACACCCAGGGCGGTGACCGCCGCGCTGGTCGGGCTGAAGTCGCGCGCCGCGGTCTTCGCGGTCCAGCGGCGCGTCGCCGACTTTCCGGCCGAGCCGCTGATGGCGGTGCTGCCCGGCGTCGCGCTGGACGAGCTGTGGGACGCCATCGGCGGCGCCGAGCGCGCGCTGCTGCTGATGAGCGGCCTGGTCGGCGTCGTCAGCCTCGCCGGGCTGGTCGCGGTCGTCGTCACCGCGCTGGAGCAGCGGCGGCGCGAGCTGGCGGTGCTGCGCTCGATCGGTGCCGGCCCGGCGCGCGTGTTCGGCCTGCTGTGCCTCGAGGGGGCTATGCTGAGCGTCGGCGGCGCGCTGCTGGGGCTCGCGGCCTGGGCGGGCGCGCTGGCGCTGGGCGCGCCCTGGGTCGAGGCGCGATTCGGCGTCGGCCTGAGCCTGGGCCTGCCGCGGGCGGGCGAGTGGATGCTGCTGGCCGCCGTGGCGCTGGCCGGGGTGCTGGCCGCGCTGGTGCCAGGCTGGCGCGCCTATCGGCTGTCGCTGGCCGACGGGCTTTCTCCTCGGGGGGTGTGATGCGGGTGCCGAGACGGAGCGGATGCGGGTTGGCGGGCATGATCGCCGCGGCGATGCTGGCCCTGGTGCTAGGGGCACAGGACGCCACGGCACAGCGGGCCGCGAAGCCCGACGGCCCGGCGCGCACCGCGACCTGGGAGGAACTGGTCCCGCCCGACTGGGACCCGTTCGCGCGCTTTCGCGGCCGCGACCTGGCGGCGATCCGCGAGGGCAGCGCTGCCGAACAGGAGCTGATGCAGGTGATGCGCGAGGCGTGGGACAACGCGCCCGTGCGCAGCGACCTGGACGGCGCGCGCATCCGGCTGCCGGGTTACGTCGTGCCGCTGGATGCGGTCGACGGCGGGCGGTTGAGGCAGTTCCTGCTCGTGCCGTACTTCGGCGCCTGCATCCACAGCCCGCCGCCGCCGGCCAACCAGATCGTCCACGTGACGCTCGAGTCGCCCGCGAACTGGCGCTCGATGGACGCGGTGTGGGTGTCGGGCACGCTGGCGACGACGCGGCAGGACTCGACGATGGGCGTCAGCGGCTATGCGATCGCGGCCGACTCGGTGCAGGCCTACCAGGCTGAGCGGCGCTGAAGCGAAGGGCCCGGGCGGCACCGACGTGGCCCGCCGGCGAGACGGCCCCACGGCCGGCGCCGCACGTGGCCCGTGGGGACGAGGTCGACCGCGCGGGGCGTGAAGCGATGGCCAGCGCGAGTGTGCTTGCCGAACGTTCTAAGGAACATTAGAATATTCGGCATGAATAACCGCCTCCTCAAGGATCTCTTGTACGAACAGGTGGCGCGCGTCGGCAAGGCCCTGGCCAGCCCGAAGCGGCTGGAGATCCTGGAGATGCTCGCGCAAGGCGAGAAGGCCGTGGAGACCGTCGCCGGCGAGGTGGCCATCGACGTCAAGCTGGCCAGCGCCCATCTGAAGGCGCTGAAGGAGGCGCGGCTCGTGCAGGGGCGACGCGACGGCAAGCGGATGATCTACCGCCTCAGCGGGGCCGACGTGGCCCAGCTGGGCGTCATGCTGCGCCAGGTGGCCGAGGAACATCTGGTCGAGCTGCGGCTGGCCCTGCAGCAGATGATGGGCGAGCCGCAGCGACTGGCCCGGGTGGGCCGCAAGGAGCTGCTCGCGCAGGCCAGGCGCGGCGAGGTGGTCGTCCTCGACGTCCGCCCGCCCGACGAGTACGACACCGCGCACCTGCCCTACGCGCGATCGCTGCCGCTGCCGGAGCTGGCGCAGCGGCTGGCCGAACTGCCGCGGGACGTGGAGATCGTCGCCTACTGTCGCGGCCCGTTCTGCCTGATGTCCGACGAGGCCGTCGAGCTGCTGCGCCGGCACGGCTACCGCGCGCGCAAGACCTTCGACGGCGTGAGCGAGTGGCAGGCGGCGGGCCTGCCGGTGTCGCGTCGCTGAGGGCGGGCCTGCCTTCCTGGAGGATCGTCATGACCGTCACGCTGTTCATCGTCAACGACGCACCCTATGGCAACGAGCGCGCGTACAACGCGCTGCGCCTGGCCGGGTCGCTGGCCTCGCGCGAGGGCCAGGTCGTTCGCCTGTTCCTGATGGCCGACGCTGTCGGCTGTGCCAAGAGCGGGCAGAAGGTGCCCGAGGGCTACTACAACGTGCAGATCATGCTCGGCAAGGTGGCGCGCAAGGGCGAGGTCGCGCTGTGCGGCACCTGCATGGACGCCCGCGGCCTGCGCGACGACGAGCTGATCGACGGTGTCGGGCGCGGCACGATGCCGCAGCTCGCCGACTGGACCGCCGAGGCCGACAAGGTGCTGGTCTTCTGACATGGCCCTCGTGACGACCCGCACAAGCTGCGACATCGCCACCCCGGCAAACGCGGTCGGAGACAAGCTGGCATGAATGCGCGCCAGACCCCGATCCCGGAGCTCGGCGTCGTCGAGGGCTACTTCGGCCGTCCCTGGCGGCACGAGGAGCGCAAGCGCGTGCTGACGACGCTGCGTGAACTCGGCTTCGCCTGGTTCCACTACGCGCCCAAGGCGGACGCCTTCCTGCGTCGACGCTGGCGTGAGCCGCTCCCGGACGCCGCCTTCGCCGACCTGGCCGACCTGTCGGCGCACTGCCGCCGTATCGGCCTGCGATTCGGCGTGGGCCTGAGCCCCTACGAGCTCTACCGCGACCCCGGCGCGGCCGCGAAGGCTGACTTCGTCGCCAAGGTCCGGGCGCTCGACGCGCTGGGGCTCGACGAGCTCGCGATCCTGTTCGACGATACCCGGGGCGATGTCCCGGATCTGGCCGCGCGCGAGGCCGAGATCGTCCACGCCGCGCTGGAGGCCACGCGCGCCCGCCGCGTCGTGATGTGCCCGACCTACTACGCCGACGACACCATGCTGGACGTCGTCTTCGGCCCACGCCCGGCGGGCTACCTCGAGGAGCTAGGCCGCAGGCTCGATCCCCGCGTGGGCGTGTACTGGACCGGCGCGGAGATCTGCAGCCGCGAGTTCAGCCCCGGCCACCTGGCGCGCGTGGCCGACTCGCTGCAGCGCAAGCCGACGCTGTGGGACAACTACCCCGTCAACGACGGGCCGTGCATGTCACGCTTCCTGCACCTGCGCGGATTCACGGGGCGGCCGAGTGTCATCGGTCCGCACGTCGCGGCGCACGCGATCAACCCGGCGCTGCAGCCGACCCTGAGCCTGATTCCGGCTGCCACGCTGGTGGCCAGTTATCGCCAGGGCACGGCCTACTGCTACATGAGCGCCTTCCGGGCCGCGGCACGCAACCTGGCGGGGGCCGAGCTCGCCGACATGCTCGAGCGTGACCTGCATGCCTTGCAGGACCGTGGTCTCGATCGGCTCGGCGACGAACGCGAGCGTTTGCACCAGCGCTACGCGGCCGTGGACCACCCGGCGGCCGCCGAGGTCGCGCGCTGGCTCGCGGGCGACGATACGGCCGACCGCTGGGTCGAGGACGCGTGAGTCGGTCTCGATCCGGCGTCCCCTGCGATCGGAAGAATCGAGACCGCCATGTCACGGTTACCGCGCATCGATGTCGAGCCCGGCGCTGCTTCCTGAAAGCGGGAAGAAAGAACGTCCGACCGCAGGGGCCGGGCGTCGAGGCGTGGTGGCGGAGTCCGAGACGGAATCCAAGCTTCATCTGCATCGAGAACGGAGTGCATCGGCGCCGCGCGGACTACCGGGGGGTTCGGGGTAGCGTCAGAACCGGTCGCGCAGTTGCGAGCGCGCGGCCTCAGGCCACGCCAGCCAACCACGCCCGCGGCGCCGCGCCGAAGCGCTGCTTGAAAGCCCGACTCAGCGACGACGCCGTCGAGAATCCCAACTCGGCAGCCACCAGTTTCTGCGGCTGCCCGGCGCGCAACAGCGTCGACGCTACGGTCAGTCGCCAGTCGGTCAGGTAGGCCGAAGGCGTTGTACCAGTCACGCTCTTGAAGGACTCGGCGAACGCGCTGCGCGACATGCCGGCCGCAGCGGCCATGCGCGCGAGCGTCCAGTCCTCCTGTGGCGACGCGTGCAGGGCCACCAGCGCGCGGGCCAGACGCGAGTCGCTCAGCCCCATCACCAGACCGCTGCTGACGCCCACCGCTTGTGGATGGTCGATAACCCAGCGCAGCAGCTGAATCAGCACTACTTCGAACAACCGGTCGGCCAACAGGCGTGAGCCGCAACGCACGCGGTCGGTCTCGGCGAACAACAGGTCGAGCGCGGGCCGCAGGCCCGGCACCGCGTCCAGCGGCACCTGCACCAGTGGCGGCAGCGCCGCGACGATGGGGTTGCGGTCGCCGCCGGCGAACTGCAGCGTCGCGCAGGTGAAGTCCGATCCCTCGCGCGGCGGGTTGACGAAGGCGTGGTGCACGGCCCGCGGGTACAGCAGCAGCGTCGGCTCGTCCACCACCACGCGCCGCGGCGCACCGGCCCGGGGCGGGTGCTCGATCTGCAGGCGGCCGCGACGCAGCACATGCAGGAAGGCGCGATTCGGCTGCGCCTCAAAGGTCGTGCGCCCGCAGAGCAGCCCGGTGTGGAACAGTGAGGCACGGACGTGGAAGCGATCCAGCAGCGTCGACAAGCGGTCGACCGCTTCGGGTGCATCGGCGTCAGCCACCGTGGACGATGGGTTACGTTTCATGGACTTCAGGCTACCCATCATCCTGGATTTCCGGCGACGATGCAAACCATCGAGCGGCACCCGTCGCTTGCCACCCCGGAGAACCTCATGAAGCCTCTTGCCCATGCCCTGCTCGCCGCCACCTTGGCCACCGCGCTGCCCGCCAGCCACGCCCAGCAACAGCCCAGCGCCACCGTGCCGGGCTATGCGTACGGCCAAGGCACGCTGGCCCAGGCGCCCTACACGATGGCCGATTTGAAGGCGCTGCAGGCCTCGCTGTTGTTCACCGGGGAAGACGTAAAGGCCCTGCGCCAGAGCAAGGCGATCCTGGCCGACCAGACCAACGCCATTCTGGACGTCTGGTATGGCTTCGTCGCCTCGACGCCGGAACTCGTCTACTTCTTCAGCGACGCCAGGACCGGCAAGCCGGACGGCGCGTATCTCGACGCCGTGCGCAAGCGCTTCGCGCTGTGGATCCTGGACACGGCCGATGCCAACTACGACCAGCGCTGGCTGGACTGGCAGTACGAGATCGGGCTGCGCCACAACAAGATCAAGAAAAACGATACCGACCGCGCGCCCAGCGTGGCGCAGGTCAACTTCCGCTACATCCCGGCGCTGACCATCCCGGTCACAACCACGCTCAAACCCTTCCTGGCCAAGAAGGGCGCGTCGGCCTCCGATGTGGAGAAGATGCATGCCGCTTGGGTGAAGTCGGTGCTGATGCAAAGCATTCTGTGGAGCCAACCCTACATCAAGGACGGAGAGTTCTGACAAGCTACCCTCGCCGGTCCGGCACCACGACGGCGGCGCGATCTGGCTGTCGATTTCCGAGCGCTTCGCGGCCACACTCGGCCTTGCGGTCGAGATCGTGAACCTCGGCATCGATAAGCAGCGCGCCCGCGAGGCGCAGGCCGCTGGCGTCACGCGTCTGCCTTCGCGGGTCATCGGCGGCCGGGGCATGCGCCCGGACGACGACTCCCCCATCGAGTGTTTGCATTGACGGCGGCCCAGCGCACACCCCCCAACCCGTTGCAAAACCCCAAGAGGAGTTCGCTTGAGTCACGGTCCCCTTATCGAAGCCAGCCAGACTGCGGCCGACCGCGCCGCCGTGCTGCCGCAGATCCAGGAGGCCTTCGGCACCGTGCCCAACATGTTCCGCGCGGTGGCCGATTCTCCAGCCGCGCTACGCGGCATGTGGGGTTCGTTCGGTGCGCTCGGCGGTGGCACGACTCCGGCCAAGCTGGGTGAGCAGATCGCAGTCGCAGTGGGCGACCGCAACCACTTCGAGAACTGCCTGGCGGCCCGCATGCGGCTGGGTCGCGATGCCGGCGCCACGGCCGAGGAAGTGACCGCCGCGCAGGCCGGTCATGCTGCCGACCCGAAGACCGACGCGGCTCTGCGTTTCGCGCTGCAACACGTCGAGCAGCGCGGCCAGGTCAGCGGCGATGACGTGCACCACCCGCGCGAGGTGGGCTTTGCCGACAAAGGCATCGTCGAGATCGTTGCGCACGCTGCGCTGAACCTGTTGACCAACGACGTGAACGTGGCCCTGAATGTATCGGTCGGCTTTCCGCAGGTGAAGCTGCGCCGCGCTGCCTGATCACGACCCACGGTTTGACCCCCCGAAAACGACCCCGGGGGCTACCGCCATTCAGGAGACAGCATGACCCGATTCACAGATCCCATACGCCCGGTGCTGCCCGAATGGGATGTCCTCACCTGGCTGAACACACCCGCGCCGATCAGTTTGGCGTCGCTGCGTGGCCGGGTGGTGCTGCTGCACGCCTTCCAGATGCTGTGCCCGGGCTGCGTGGCCAGCGGGCTGCCCCAGGCGGAGCGCGTGCGCCAGGCCTTCCCTGCGCCCGAGCTGGCCGTGGTGGGCCTGCACACGGTGTTCGAGCACCACGCGGTGATGACGGTAGACGCCCTGCGGGCCTTCATCCATGAGTACCGCTGGTCCTTCCCCATCGGCGTCGACGCGCCGGATGGTTGCGGCGGGCCGTCGCGGACGATGACGCGCTACGGCCTGCGCGGCACGCCGTCGTGTCTGGTGCTCGACCGGCAGGGGCGCGTCCGCCTGCACCACTTCGGCCAGATGGACGACTTGGTGCTGGGCGCCTTGCTGGGCCGGCTGATCGCCAGTCCGGACGAGTCTCATCGGGTCAGAGCAGCCGGCAGCCTCCGGTCTTCGCATGCCGTGCAGGGTGACGCGATGCTCTGCGAGCCCACGGGTTGCAGCACGCACGCCGGTGCGCGGTAGGGATCACCGAGAAGATCAGTCACGGCCATGTAGGGCCGCTGCGTGTGCTCCCGCGAAGAAGTTGCCGCAGGTTTCGAGAGAACTGAGAGCAGTGGCGAGTCGCACCGGGCGACTTCCGGACGGTGGACCGCCACGGCGTGGCCCATGCAGATCGGCGCCGCCCCCCGCGTGGTGTCGCGGAACCCGGAAATGAAAACGCCCAACCAATAGAGGTTGGGCGTTGAATGGTGGTGGCCAAGGGCGGAATCGAACCACCGACACGCGGATTTTCAGTCCGCTGCTCTACCAACTGAGCTACTTGGCCGTCAGAGCCCGCAATTATAGGCCGCCGCGCCGGTTGCGCCCGAGCGACATGTCCACGCCCAGCTGCCTGAGCTTGCGGTACAGGTGGGTGCGCTCCAGCCCCGTCTTCTCGGCCACGCGCGTCATCGACCCGCCTTCGCGCGCGAGGTGGAACTCGAAATAGCTCTTCTCGAAGAGGTCGCGCGCCTCGCGCAGCGGACGGTCGAGGTCGAAGCTCTGCAGCGGTTGCGGCCCCGCGTCGACGAGGACGCTGTCGGCGACGGCGCCCATCGGCAGCGTCGTGACCGAGTCCGGATCCGGCGTGGCGATGCCGACGCCGCTGCGCGAGGCCGCCTGCAGCGCGGCACCGGCGGCGCGAGGCGCCGCCCAGCTCAGCCCCTGCTCGACCGCACGCAGCAGCTTCTGCAGCGTGATCGGCTTTTCCAGGAACGCGATCGCGCCGTACTTGGTCGCCTCGACCGCGGTGTCGATCGTGCCGTGGCCGCTCATCATGATCACCGGCATCGTCAGCCGCCCGGTTGCGCCCCACTCCTTGAGCAACGTGATGCCGTCGACATCGGGCATCCAGATGTCCAGCAGCACGAGGTCGGGTTTCATGCGCTCGCGGATCTCGCGCGCCTGGGCGGCGTCCTCCGCGAGCTCGACGGTGTGACCCTCGTCGCCGAGGATCTCGGACAGCAGGGCACGGATGCCGAGCTCGTCGTCCACTACCAGGATGATCGCCATCTGCCCTCGGGAGCCTCGTGGTCAGGGCCGCGTCGCGTCCGCCGTGGCCAGTTGCGAAAATGATAGCGAAACCCGCGCGCCGGCCACCGGGGCGTCGGGGGCGTCGCCCAGGCGGACGTTGCCGATGCTGAGCTCGGCATGGTGCTCGTCGGCGATCTTGCGCACCACCGCCAGCCCCAGCCCGGTGCCGCGCGGCTTGGTCGTGACGTAGGGCTCGAACGCGCGCTGCAGCACGTGCGGCGCGAATCCGGGGCCGTTGTCGCGCACCGTCAGCCGCACCGCGCGCACGCTGCCGTCGTCGGCCTGCACCGGCGCGACCGCCAGTCGCACGGCACCGTCGTCGCGATCGGCGACCGCCTCCAGCGCATTGCGCAGCAGGTTGTGCACGACTTGGCGCAGCTGCGTCGCGTCGCCGAGGATGGCCGGCAGCCCCTCGGTCAGGCGTGCGCTCAGCTGCCCGCGGTCCTGCGCGTCGCCGTACAGCACCAGCACCTCGGCCGCGAGCGCGGCCAGGTCGACCGGCTGCAGCTGCGCCGCCGGCAGACGTGCGTAGTCGCGAAACTCGGTGACGAGCTGCTGCATCGCCTGCACCTGCGCGACGATGGTCGCCACCGAGCGTTCGAGCAGCGCGGCCTCGTTGCCAGCGAGCTTGTCGTGCAGCTTGTGGCGCAGCCGCTCGGCCGACAGCTGGATCGGCGTCAGCGGGTTGCGGATCTCGTGCGCGAGCCGGCGCGCGACCTCGGCCCAGGCCTGCGCCCGCTGCGCCGAGACGACCTCGGTGATGTCGTCGAAGACCAGCAGCCGCGCATCCGGCGGCAGCGCGGCGCCGCGCAGCAGCAGCGTCTGCACCTCGCGCGGCGCACCGGCGCGGGCCTCGCGTGCGAGCTCGAAGGCCTCCTGCCAGTGGTCGCGCTCGCCCGGCTCGGGGTGGGTCGCGAGCTGCTCGAAGCGCTGCGCGACCGTCCCCGCCAGCGCCTGCAGCTCGGGCCGTCCGTCCAGCCGCTGCCCACGCCACGACGCCAGCGGCAGCCGCAGGATGCGGGTCGCGCCGGGGTTGGCGGTGTCGATCCGGCCCTCGCGGTCGAGCACGATGACGCCGGCGGTCAGGTTGTCCAGGATCGTCTGCAGCCGCATGCGCGCCCCCTCGAGCTGGGCCACGCCGCGCTGCACCTGCGCGCGCGCGTCCGCGAGCTGCTGCGTCATGTCGGCGAAGCTGCGCGTCAGCCCGCCGAGCTCGTCGCGCGACCCGAACACGGGCTTGGCCCTCAGGTCGCCGGCGGCGACCTGGCGCACGCCGTCGGCCAGCAGCAGCAGCGGCCGCGCGAGCTGGTTGCCCAGCACGATCGCCAGCAGCACGGCGCCGAAGACCGACAGCACGAGCGCCAGCGTGAGGGTGCCGATGTAGGCACGGCGCAGGCCGTCGCGCGCCAGCGCACGCTGCTGGTACTCGCTGTACGCGGCCTGCACCGCCAGCGCGTCGGCCGCCAGGGCCGGGGCGATCGGCACCGTGGCCAGCAGGTAGCGGCGCTCGTCGCCGCGCAGGTCGAGGTCGGTCGACGGCAGCCGCGCCAGCGCCCGCACGCGTGCCGCGAGGGGCCGCGCGCTGCCGTCGTCGTCGCCCAGGCCTTCGACCTGCGCCCCGCTGCCGTCCGCGCGTGCCTGGCGCAGCAGCAGCGCGGCCGGCCGCTCGGGAATGATGGCGGCGTCACCGCCGGCCGTGACCAGCACCTGTCCGCTGTCGGCGACGATCGCGACCTCGCTGGCGCCGAGCTGCTCGCGCAGCCGCTCCAGCGTCAGCGCGGCCAGCACGCTGCGCGGGTCGCCCAGCCGCTCGGCGGCCAGCCGCGTCTTGGCCTCGACGTCCGCGGCCAGCGTATCGAGCACGCTGCGTCCCAGCCCGAGACCGGCGTCCAGCGCGCTGGCGACGCGCTCGTCGAACCAGGCCTCGATGCTGCGGGTCACGAACTGGTAGGAGACGGTGTAGATGACCATCCCCGGCAGCAGGCCGACGAGGGCGAAAATCCCGGCCAGCTTGATCAGCAGCCGGCTGCCGAACTTGCCGCGCCGCAGCCGCAGCGCCAGCCGGACGACGGCGAGGCCGACCACCGCCAGCAGCAGCGCACCGATGGCGGCGTTGGCCCAGAACAGCCATCCGAAGTGGCGCTCGTAGAAGCCGCCGCCGCGCGCGACGAGCGCCAGCACGAAGGTCAGCACCAGCGCCACGCCGGTGGCGGCGACGAGCGCGACGCCCCACGCCCAGCGCAGGGCATTGCGGCTGCGGTGAGGACGGCTCGCGCTGGCGGTGGACATGCGCAAGGGGGGGTGGGCCGTGGCGTCAGTCCAGCGGCAGCTCGCGCTCGGCGCGCAGCACCCAGCCCGGCCGGCCCTCGATGCCGATCTGCATGGGCCCGGGCAGCCGGGTGGCGTCGAGCTCGTAGCGAAAGCGCAGGTAATGGATGGCGTCGGCGTCGAGGTCGGCCATCGACGCCAGCGCCCAGCCGCTGGCGCTGGAAGTCGCCGCCAGCGCCTCGCCGAGCGACCCGTAGGACTGGCCCAGCCCGCCGAGCGCGACCCGCCACGCCGCGGTCAGCGGCTGGAAGGCGACGCGCCAGACGCGGCGCACGCGCGCGATGCGCTCGTCGCGCCAATACCAGCGGCTGCGGTACAGCGTCGCCTCGGCGACGAAGTAGACCGGCACGCCACGGCGCAGCGCATCCTCGACCGCGCGCGACAGCGTGACGCGGGCGTTGAACTCGACCGTCAGCGCATCGCCCTCGCGCTGCAGCGCCAGCCGCGTCAGCTCGACGCCGGGCGCGCCGCCCTGTGCGCGCCCGCGCGGCGTCGCGCCGGCGGCCGCCAGCAGCAGTGCGAGGCTGCGGCGCAACAGGTCGCGGCGTCCTTCAGGGCGGCGCGGGGCGGCGTGCATGGGTGCGGGGTGGGGCGGGGCGGTTGCGGCGGGACGGGGTGCGGCGCGGCGGGTGACGCGTGCACCGCTGTGCGCGCAGCGACCCAGCCCGCTGCATGCGCACAGCGACTCGGGCCACTGCACGCGCGCCGCGGTTCACGCCGCCTTGTGCAGCAGGGCGTAGAAGAAGCCGTCGTGCCAGACTGCGCCTGCGTCACCGTCGCCGACATTGTCGGCCAGCGGCAGCCAGTGACCGGGTGCCGCGGCGTCGATCCGCGGCCCGGGGGGGCCGAGCCGTTGCACGAATGCATCGATCTGCGCCTGGCCTTCGGCGCGGAAGATCGAGCAGGTCGCATAGAGCAGCCGCCCGCCAGGCGCAACCAGCGGCCACAGCGCGTCCAGCAGCGCGGCCTGCGTGCGCACCAGCGCGTCGACGTCGCCGGGGCGGCGCAGCCAGGGGATGTCCGGGTGGCGGCGCACGATCCCCGACGCCGTGCAAGGGGCGTCGAGCAGCACGGCGTCGAACGGCCGCCCGTCCCACCAGCGCGCCGGCTCCCGCGCGTCGGCGGCCTCGAGCCGCGCGCCGGCCAGGCCGAGCCGCTGCAGCGTCTCGCCGATGCGCGCGAGGCGCTGCGCGTCGCGGTCCAGCGCGAGCAGTTCGAGGTCGGGCCGGCATTCGAGCAGCTGCGCGGTCTTGCCGCCCGGGGCGGCGCAGGCGTCGAGCACGCGCGCACCGGCGCGCAGCGGCGGCACGCCGGCGACCGCGCCGCCGCCGATCAGCAGCGGCGCGGCGAGTTGCGCCGCGGCGTCCTGCACCGAGACCTCGCCGTCGTCGAATCCGGGCAGCGCCTGCACCGGGCAGGGCTGGTCCAGCATGACCGCCTGGCCGCCGAGCCGCGGATCGCCCAGCAGCCGGCCCGGGCGGCCGGCGTCGGCCGCGCGCTGCAGCCAGGCGGGGCCGCGGGTGCGGCGCAGGTTGACGCGCAGCGTCATCGGCGGGTGGCTGGCGGCGGCGCGCAGCAGCGCCTGCCACTGGTCGGGCCAGTCGCGGCGCACGCGGTCGATCCACCACGCGGGGTGGTTCCACGCCGCCTGCGGGTCGTGCGCGGCGGCCACGGTGAGCGCATCGCGCTCGCGCACGAAGCGCCGCAGCACCGCGTTGACGAATCCGGCAGCGTTCGGGGTGCGCCGGCGCGCACAGGCCACTGCCTGGTCGACCAGCGTGTGGTCGGCGTAGGGCGGGTCGGCCGCCGGCCACAGCAGCGCCAGCGCCAGCAGCAGCAAGGCGTCGACCTGCGGCGGTGGGTTGCGCGGCGCCAGCGCGGCGCGCGCGAACGAGGCGCTGCCGAGCCGGCGCAGCGCGAGCGAGGCCAGCGCCAGCGCGCCGGCGCGCGCGTCCGGCGCGGTCCGCACAAGCGCATCGCCGAGCGAGCGCCCGGCGCGCACCGCCTGCAACGCGTCCGCCGCGTGGCCGAGCAGCTGCGCCAGCGGCAGCGAGCTCGTGGCCGGCCCGGCATGCGGCGCGGCTGCGGCTGCGGTTGCCGCCGGCGACGGTGGGCGTGCGGGGGGCGGCTTGCGGCTCGGCTTGCGGGTCGGCACGCCGGCAGTGTAGGGGGCGGCGGTGTGATTGGCCCGGTGGCAAGCCGTGCCGGCGGCAACGCCGCTTTGCGGCCCCTGCCGTTGCCGGCGCAGACCCTTCGGCTGCAGCGCGCCCCCGATGCATGCAGAATGCTTCGGCACTTCGAGGGAGACCGCTTATGCCCGAGCCGAGCTCGACCGCCGCGCCGGAGCGCGCCGGCCGCCTGTTCCGCAGCGAAGACGAACTCGCAGCGTTGCCCGCGTCCGAGCGCATCCGCTACCGCCTGGTCGCGGCCGACCGCCGCTACCACGCCAACGACAACATCTCGGCGTTCGTGCGCGCGGGCGAGCTCGATGAGCTCAAGGCCGAGGTGCGCGAGAAGGTCGACGCGCTGCTGCGCGCCCTCGTCATCGACACCGACAGCGACCACAATACGCAGGAGACCGCCAAGCGGGTCGCCAAGATGTACGTCGACGAGGTCTTTCGCGGCCGCTTCCACCCGATGCCGTCGGTGACCGAGTTTCCGAACGTCGAGCGGCTCAACGAGCTGATGATCGTCGGTCCGATCACCGTGCGCAGCGCGTGCAGCCACCATCTGTGCCCGATCTTCGGCAAGGTCTGGATCGGGCTGCTTCCCAACGAGCACTCCAACCTGATCGGGCTGTCCAAGTACGCGCGCATCTGCGACTGGATCATGAGCCGGCCGCAGATCCAGGAGGAGGCGGTGACGATGCTGGCCAACGAGTTGCAGGAGCGCGTGCATCCCGACGGGCTGGCGATCGTGATGGAGGCGGACCACTTCTGCATGCACTGGCGCGGCGTCAAGGACACCGACTCGGCGATGGTCAACAGCGTGATGCGCGGCGCATTCCTGAAGGATCCGAACCTGCGGCGCGAATTCCTCGCGCTGCTGTCGCGCAAGCACGGCTGACGCCGCCGACCGACCGGCGCCCGCATCGACCCCGAAGCCCGCGCGACGAACCGCCAACCCGAAACCGGAGCCCGAGATGCTCGTCCGCCTGCTCTACGCCAGCCGTGCCTCCGCCACCATCGACGAGCACGAGCTGCTGGCCATCCTGCGCAAGTCCAAGGCCAACAACCCGGCGCACGGCATCACCGGCGTGCTTTGCCTGTCGGACGGCATCTTCCTGCAGGCGCTGGAGGGTGGCCGTACCCAGGTCAACCGGCTGTACAACCGCATCGTCGCCGACCCGCGCCACACCGACGTCCAGCTCCTGAGCTACCAGGAGATCGGCGAGCGCCGCTTCGCCGGCTGGTCGATGGGCCAGGTCAACATGGCGCGTCTGAACCGCGCGCTGTTGCTCAAGTACTCGGAGACGGCGACGCTGGACCCGTTCGCGGTCTCCGGCGCGGTGTCGATGGCGCTGTTCGACGAGCTCGTCGCCACCGCCTCGGTGGTCGGGCAGGCCTGACGTACCGTGCTATGTATTCGGGGCAATCCCTATGTCGCCCCGGCCGGCGAGGCTGGAAGATGCAGTCGTGCTTTGCCGGGCCTTGCCGATGGGTCGGTAGTGGCCTGACCGCCGTTCCCGGGGGGCGCCTGCGTCGAGCAGGGGGAACCGTCCTCCTGCCGTCAGTTTCTCGCCCCGTATGACCGTAGTTCTGCATATAAGGAGCCAATGATGCAAACCCGCCGAGACATGCTGGCGCAAAGCGCCACCGTCGCCGGATTGCTCGCCACCGCCGGGATGCTCCCCGAGCCCGCGCTGGCGGCGTGGAACAAGGCGGCGTTCGAGGCCAAGAACCTCGCCGACGTCGCCAAGGCGCTGGGCGGCTCGGCGCCGCAGGCCAGCGGCGAGGTCACGCTCAACGGGCCCGATATCGCCGAGAACGGGGCCGTGGTGCCGGTCGGGGCGGCATCCTCGGCCGCCGGCGTCAAGCGGCTGCTGCTGCTGGTGGAGAAGAACCCCAACATGCTGGCGGCGGCGTTCGACCTCACCGACGCGGTGGAGGCCAACGTCGCCACGCGCGTGAAGATGGGCCAGTCCTCCGACGTCTACGCGGTGGCGATGATGGCCGACGGCCGCATGCTGTACGCGAAGAAGGAGATCAAGGTCACGCTGGGCGGCTGCGGCGGCTAAGCGCCGGCTGCGGCGCCCGCCACGGCCCGATCGCCGTTGTCGATCGACCCCCGACGATTCAGCAAGCAGGAGCACCCCATGGCAGACCCGATGCGCATCCGCGCCCAAGCCGCCGGAGACAAGACCACCGTCCGCGTCCTCATGGCGCACGAGATGGAGACCGGCCAGCGCAAGGATTCCGCTGGCAAACCGATCCCGGCCTGGTTCATCCAGGAAGTCACCGTCGCCCACAACGGCAACGCCGTGCTGACGGCGCAGTGGGGGCCGGCGGTGTCGAAGAACCCCTTCATGCAGTGCACCGTCAAGGGTGCCAAGGCGGGCGACAAGATCACCGTCAGCTGGGTCGACAACAAGGGCGAGAAGCGCAGCGACGAGGCGACGGTCGCCTGAGCGGGCGGCCGGTCGTGCCGGGCACGCGGCCCCTTCCGGTGCCCGCACGCCATGACGCGCGCCACGGATCGTTGGCGCGCGGGATACGACAAGAAGAGGAGACAGCGATGAAGCAGACGACCTTGCACGCAGCGGTGCTCGCGCTGGCACTGTCCGCCAGCGGCCATGCGATGGCGCAGGACACGGCCAAGGGCATTGCCGAGTACCGCAAGATGCTCGAGGACGGCAACCCGGCCGAGCTCTACGAGATGAAGGGCGAGGCGCTGTGGCGCCAGAAGCGCGGGCCGAAGAGCGCCTCGCTCGAGCGCTGCGACCTCGGCAAGGGGCCGGGTGTCGTCAAGGGCGCCTTCGTCGAGCTGCCGCGCTACTTCGCCGATACCGGCCGCGTGCAGGATCTCGAGTCGCGCCTCGTGAGCTGCATGGCGACGCTGCAGGGTTTCGACGCCGCCGAGATCGCCAAGACCGCGTTCGGCAAGGGCGAGATGGCCAACGTGACCGCGCTGGCAACCTGGATCGCGGCGCAGTCGCGCGGCATGCGATTCGCCCTGCCGACCGCGCACCCCGAGGAGAAGCGCTTCGTCGAGCTCGGCAAGCGCGCGTTCTTCTACCGCGCCGGCCCGCACGATTTCGCCTGCGCGACCTGCCACGCGGTCGACGGGCAGCGCATCCGGCTGCAGGACCTGCCCAACCTGACGAAGAACCCGGGCGACGGCATCGGTTTCGCGGCCTGGCCGGCGTACCGCGTCTCCAACGGCCAGATGTGGAGCATGCAGCTGCGGCTGAACGACTGCTACCGCCAGCAGCGCTTCCCCTACCCGGGGTTCGGCTCCGACGTCACGATCGCGCTGGGCTCGTACATGGGCGTCAATGCGCGCGGCGCCGAGTCGATCGTGCCGGCGATCAAGCGCTGAGCCGTGGAGGACACGAAGATGCAAGCCAAGCCCAAGATCGTCGCCGCGGCCGCCGCGGTGCTGCTGGCCGGTTGCGCCTCCGGCCCCAGCCCCGCCGACCTGGACGCGCAGTTCGCGGCGATGATGAAGGCCTCGTTTCGCGACCAGGGCATCGCCAAGGCCGACCGGCTGAAGCAGGATGCGGCGCAGGCCGCATGCTCGTCGGACAAGCCGCCCGCCGAGGCGCAGGCCAAGCGGCTCGAGGCGGAAGCGATGTCCACCATCAAGTGGCCCAGCGGCGGGCAGTATTTCGGCGACTTCGCCGCCGGCGAGAAGCTGGCGCAAAGCGGCGTCGGCATGGCGTGGAACAACAAGTCGACCGCGCCCAAGGACAACGGCGGCAACTGCTACAACTGCCACCAGATCGATCGCAAGGAGCTGTCCTACGGAACCATCGGCCCCAGCCTGTGGAACTACGGCAAGCTGCGCGGCGTGAAGGACCTGAACGACCCGAAGGCGGCCGAGGTGATCCAGTACACCTGGGGCCGGCTGTGGAACAGCCATGCCTTTGCCGCCTGCTCCAACATGCCGCGCTTCGGCCACCAGGGCATCCTCGACGAAGGGCAGATCCGCAACCTGATGTCGCTGCTGCTGGACCCGCGCTCGCCGGTCAACCAGTGATCCTGTCCGCGGCGCCGCGCGCCCGGCGACCGCGCCGGGCGGGTGCCGGTCGCGTCCCCGCCGGGCGCCACGCCGGCGTTTGCCGCGGTCGTGGTCTGCGGCCACCGACCGTCCCCCGGGACCGAGCAAGACCATGAGCCTGAGCCGACGCGAGTTTCTCCACCTGCTGGCCACCGGCGCCGCGGCCGGCATGGGGCTGGCGCGCTGGGCCGATGCCGACGCCGCGACCGCCGGCGAAGCGCTGTACGACCTGCCGCCGCTCGGGCGCGGGACGGGCTTCGTCTCGCTGCTGCACTTCACCGACTGCCATGCGCAGTTGAAGCCGATCCGCTTTCGCGAGCCGAGCGTCAACCTCGGGATCGCCGACATGCGCGGCCGGCTGCCGCACCTGGTCGGCGAGCAGCTGCTGCGGGCCGCCGGGATCGCGCCCGGGACGCCGCAGGCGCATGCCTTCACCTACCTCGACTTCGAGCAGGCGGCGCGCCGCTACGGCCGCGTCGGCGGCTTCGCGCACCTGGCCACGCTGGTCGGGCGCATGAAGGCCGGCCGCCCGGGCGCGCTGCTGCTCGACGGCGGCGACACCTGGCAGGGAAGCGCGACCGCGCTGTGGACCGATGGCCAGGACATGGTCGACGCCTGCAAGGCGCTGGGCGTCGACGTCATGACCGGGCACTGGGAGTTCACGCTCGGCATGAAGCGGGTGCGCGAGATCGTCGACAAGGATTTCGCCGGCCGCGTCGACTTCGTCGCCCAGAACGTCGCCACTGCCGACTTCGGCGACCCGGTCTTCGCGCCCTATGTGATGCGCGAGATTGCCGGCGTACCGGTGGCGATCGTCGGCCAGGCCTTCCCGTACACGCCGATCGCGAATCCGCGCTACATGGTCGCCGACTGGACCTTCGGCATCCAGGACGAGCGGATGCAGAAGACCGTCGACGCGGCGCGCGCCAAGGGGGCGCAGCTCGTCGTCGTGCTCAGCCACAACGGCATGGACGTCGACCTGAAGATGGCCTCGCGCGTGCGCGGCATCGACGCCATCCTCGGCGGCCATACGCACGACGGCGTGCCGCTGGCGGTGCCGGTGGCCAACCCCGGCGGCACGACGCTGGTGACCAACGCCGGCAGCAACGGCAAATACCTCGGCGTGATGGACTTCGAGGTCAAGGGCGGCCGCATCGCGCGCTGGCAGTACAAGCTGCTGCCGGTGTTCGCCGAGCTGCTGCCGCCCGACCCGGCGATGGATGCGCTGATCGCGAAGGTCCGCGCGCCGTTCGAGGCCAGGCTGGCCGAGCCTCTCGCCGTCAGCGACGGCCTGCTGTACCGGCGCGGCAACTTCAACGGCAGCTGGGACCAGCTGATCTGTGACGCGCTGATGGAGGTGCAGGGCGCCGAGGTCGCCTTCTCGCCCGGATTCCGCTGGGGCACGTCGCTGCTGCCGGGTGACGCGATCACGCGCGAGCTGCTGATGGACCAGGTCGCGACGACCTACAGCTATGCCACCGTGACCGAGATGAGCGGCGCCATGATCAAGACCGTGCTCGAAGACGTGTGCGACAACCTCTTCAACCCCGACCCCTACTACCAGCAGGGCGGCGACATGGTCCGCGTCGGCGGCCTGAGCTACGCCTGCGAGCCCGGCGCGCCGATGGGCCGGCGCATCCAGGACATGCGGCTGGGCGGCAAGCCGATCGACGCCGACCGCGTCTACAAGGTCGCCGGCTGGGCGCCGGTGGCCGAACAGGCGCGCGACGCCGGCCACCGCATGGTCTGGGACCTGCTGGAGTCCTGGCTGAAGGCCAAGGGCCGCGTCGCACCGCGCCAGCCGAACGTGCCGCGGCTGATCGGCGTCGACGGCAACCCGGGCGTGGCCTGAGCTTTGCGCAGGCATCCCCTCACGACCTCACAGGAGAGAAGTCATGCGCATCGTTCGCCGCTTCATGGCCGCCAGCCTGATCGCCGCCAGCGCGCTCGCCGCGCAGGCGCAGGACCTCGTCGTCTATCACATCAACGACACGGCCACGCAGGCGCTTGCCGGCCTGCGAAACATCCGCAACCATCTGGACGTCGACCCGACGGCGAAGATCCATGTCGTCACGCATGCCTTCGGTGTCGATTTCCTGATGGAGGGCATGAAGGACCGCAACGACAACAGCTTCGCGGCGTCCGTCTCGGCGCTGAAGAACCGCGGCGTCAGCTTCGAGGTCTGCGAGATCACGCTGAAGAACCGCAACCTGAAGAAGGAGCAGTTCATCATGGAGGCCGACTTCACGCCTTCCGGCGTCGTGCGCATCGCGAAGCTTCAGAAGCAGGGCGCGTCCTATATCAAACCCTGACGGGTATTCGACCGGCAGGCTGATCGCCGTCAAGGGCGGGTGCCTCTCGCGCACCTAGAGTCGTTGCTGCGCGGCCCTGCCGGGCTCGCGCGTCGTCGCTGCCCGAGGACAAGCGCATGAGCGAGTTCCGCCTCCGACCGACCGCGGGCCTGCCCGCCCGGCCGCGGCCCTGTGCCTGGCCCTGCCGCGCCAGACGGCTGCCACTGGCCGCGGCGGCTGCCGTCGCGTTGGCGGCCGCGGTCGCGCTCGTGCTGCCGCTGCCCGCGCGCGCCGACGACGCGCAGAAGGCGCGCGCCGAGGAGATCGTCCAGGGCCGCTGCTTCATCTGCCACGGCATGGACGGCGAGAGCTCGAGCCCGGTCTTCCCGCGCCTGACGGCGCAGCGCGCCAGCTACGTCGCGCGCCAGCTCGCCGACTACAAGAGCGGCAAGCGTGCGAGCGAGACGATGCAGCCGATGGTCGTCGACCTGACGGAGGAGGACTTCGCGGCGCTGGGCCGCTATTTCGAGTCCAGGCCCGCGCGTTGGCACGAGGTCGCCGATCCGCAGCTGGCGCAGGTCGGCGCCTTCGTCTACGCGCGCGGCAACCCGTATGCCGGCGTGCCGGCGTGCGCCAGCTGCCATGGCAAGGACGGGCATGGCAGCGACAAGCTGCCGCGCCTGGCCGGGCAGCACGCGGAGTATGTCGAGAAGCAGCTCGGGCGCGCGGCGCAGGCCGAGGCCGCGGCCGGCAACCCGGTGCTGCACGCGGTGGCCGGCAAGATGACGACGCTCGAGATCAAGGCGGTGGCGGCCTACATCAGCGGCATGCCCTGAGGCACGTGGCGCCGCACGGCGTAGCCGGCGCAGTCGATGCCGGCGCAAGGCAAGTGCCGCGGATGTGCGCGCCGAGACGGCTTCGCATCGCTCCCGTCCGCTGGCGTGGAGGCGGTCCTCAACGCTCGCGATCGCGCCACGGGCGCAGATGGCGGCGCAGCGCGCCCTCGCTGATGACGCCGAAGTGGCGCTCGACCAGCCGGCCCTCGGCGTCGAAGATCAGCGTCGTCGGCAGCCCCTCGCTGCCGACCGCCGGGCCGGCGGCAGCGCGCCGGTCCAGCCATACGCCGTCCAGCGCGAACGGCAACCCGGCCAGGAAGCGCTGCACGGCCGGCACATCCTCGCCCTGGTTGAGGTAGACGAACCGCACCGCCGGGTGCGCCGCCTGCGCGGCGGCCAGCGCCGGCAGCTCGACCCGGCATGGCGCGCACCAGCTCGCCCACAGGTTGAGCACCAGCGGCCGGCCGGCGGCGAGCTCGGGTAGCCGCGCGGCGCGGCCGTCGAGGTCGACCAGCGCCAGGTCGGGCACCGGCAGCTGGCGGTGCAGCCCGAGCGCGGTCGAGCCCGCCGCCCACAGGGCCAGCGCCAGCGCGCCGGATGCCGCCAGCGGGGTGCGCAATGCCGCGCGGCGGCCGGCGTGCCAAGCCAGCACCGCGGCGGCGGCCAGCACGCCGTAGGCCGGCGACCAGCCGCCGTCGCGGATGTCCAGCAGCGTCCAGGGGCGCGATGCGTAGTCGCCGAAGGCCGGCAGCACGAACATCAGCCGTGAAACGACGAAGCCCGCGATCGCCGCGTGCCACAGCGCATCGTCGGCCGCACGCGCGAGCGCGGCGGCCTCCTCGGCGTCTGCACCGCGACGCCGCGCCGAGCCCCGCACCCACAGGCGCGCCAGCACGAGCGCGGCGCCGAACGCGGCCAGCCACAGCAGCGGCGCGACCGGGAACGCGAGCGGGCCGAGTTGGATCGAGCTCATGCTTGTCAAGGGTAGCCTGACCCGGGCCGCGGCGCTGCGCGCGGGGTACTGGCTGGGTACTGGCGGGGTGCGGGCGAGTCCGCGGCGCTGCGGAGGCGAGGGGCAGGCGGGCTCGAAGGGGGGCGAGGAGGGCCGACGCGGGACCAACCAGGTATGGCCCGGCGCCGGGTGCGGTCAGGAGGTCTCGGTATCGATCTCGGCCTGCGTCGCCGCGTTGTAGCGCGCGCCGGTCACGCTGCGGTCGTCGATCAGGGCGCCGACCCGCGCCACGGTCGCCGCGTCGAGCGCCACATCGGCCGCCGCGAGGTTCTCGCGCAGGTGCGCAGGATTCGTCGTGCCGGGGATCGGCACGATGTCCTCACCGCGCGCCAGCAGCCAGGCCAGCGCGAGCTGTGCCGTCGTGCAGCCGACTTCGCGCGCGACCTGCTCGAAGGGGCCGAGCAGGCGCAGGTTGGCGGCATACGCCGCCGGCTCGAAGCGCGGCATCGCGCGGCGGATGTCCTTCGGCGCCAGCGCGGCGACGTCGCGCAGCCGCCCGGTCAGGAATCCGCGCGCGAGCGGGCTGAAGGCCACGAGGACGGTGCCCGTGCGGCGGCAGGCGTCGAGCAGCGCGATCTCGGGGTTGCGCGTCCACAGCGAGTATTCGTTCTGCACCGCCGCGATCGGGTGCACCGCGTGCGCACGCTGGAGCGTCGCGGCCGAGACCTCCGACAGCCCGAGATGGCGCAGCTTGCCCGCGCGCACCAGGTCGGCCATCGCGCCGACGCTGTCCTCGACCGGCACCTGCCTGTCCAGGCGGTGCAGGTAGTACAGGTCGATGACGTCCGTGCGCAGCCGGCGCAGGCTGGCCTCGACGTGGCGCCGGATCGTCGGCGGCCGGCCGTCGATGACGCGCTGCAGCGCGCCGCCCTCGCCGGCCGGCTCGCCGGCCATGCCGCCCTTGCTGCACAGCACGATGCGGTCGCGCACCGGCGCCAGCACGCGGCCGACCAGCTCCTCGTTGGCGCCGAATCCGTACAGCGCGGCGGTGTCGAACAGCGTCACGCCGGCGTCCAGCGCCTGCCGCAGCAGCCGCTCGGCGTCGGCCGGCGCTGGCGGTGCGCCGTAGGCGTGGCTGAGGTTCATGCAGCCCAGCCCGAGCGCCGAGACCGCCATGCCGGCGATGCGGCGGGTCTTCACGGCCGCGCCCCTACAACCTCAGCACCGCCAGCGAGATGAACGGGAACAGCACCAGCACGACGACGCGCGCCAGGTCGCTCGCGACGAAGGGCATTACGCCGACATAGGTGTCGCGCATCTTGATGTCGGGCGCCATCGACTGGATGACGAACAGGTTCATGCCCACCGGTGGCGTGATGAGACCGACCTCGACGACGATCAGCACCAGCACGCCGAACCAGATCGCGGTCTCCTCCGGGGTCAGGCCGAAGTCCAGCCCCGAGATCATCGGGAAGAAGATCGGGATCGTCAGCAGGATCATCGACAGCGAATCCATCACGCAGCCGAAGACCAGGTAGAAGACGAGGATCGCCGCCAGCACCTGGTAGGGGCCGAATCCCTGCTCGCCGACCCATCCCGCCAGCTCCTGCGGCAGCATCGACAGCGCGAGGAAGGTGTTGTACGCGGCCGCACCGATGACGATCAGGAAGACCATCGCGGTGCCGCCGCCGGTCAGCTCGAAGGCCTCGCGCAGCTTGCTGCCCACGAACCCGCCGCGCAGCCAGGCCAGCACCCCGGTGCCGACCGCACCGACCGCCGCGCCCTCGGTCGGCGTGAAGATGCCGGCGTAGATGCCGCCGACGACCGCCACGAAGATCAGCAGCACCGGCCATACCGCGACCAGCGCGGCGAGCCGCTCGGCCCAGGGCATCGGCTCGACATGGCCGGCCCAGTCGGGGCGCACGCGAACGACGATCGCGATCACCGCCATGTAGCCCAGCGCCGCGAGGATGCCCGGCACGAACGCGGCAGCGAACATCTTGGCGATATTCTGCTCGGCCAGGATGGCGTAGATGACGAGCACGATCGACGGCGGGATCAGGATTCCGAGCGTGCCGCCCGCGGCCAGCAGGCCGCTGGCCAGCCCGCCCGAATAGCCGGCACGGCGCAGCTCGGGCAGCGCGACCTGCCCCATCGTCGCCGCGGTCGCCAGCGACGAGCCGCAGATCGCCCCGAATCCGGCGCAGGCGCCGACGGCGGCCATGCCGACGCCGCCCTTGCGGTGGCCGATCAAGGCCTCGGCGGCCTTGAACAGCGCCTGCGACATCCCGCCCAGGGTCGCGAACTGGCCCATCAGCAGGAACAGCGGCACGATCGACAGCGAATGGGTCGAGAAGGTGCTGTAGGCCAGCGTCTTCATCTGGTTGAGCAGCGGTGCGGCGCTGCCGTAGATCAGCCACGACCCCGCGAGCCCGAGCACCAGCATCGCCAGTCCGATCGGCACGCGCAGGAAGATCAGGGCCATCAGCACCGGAAACGACCAGGCGGCGAGCTGCAGTGGCTCCATCAGTGCCCCCCGCCGGCGTAGGCGAAGTCCGCCGGCGGTTGCGCCAGCCCCAGGTCCTCGAGCAGCCGCCAGGCGTAGACGAGGCAGCCGAAGACCGCCGGCACGAACGAGGCCGCATAGCCCCACCAGACCGGCATCTGCAGGATGAAGCTCACCTCGGCATTGGCGCGGTAGTCGAGCATCGCGACGCCCATGCGCCACACCAGCAGCAGCCACACGACCAGCATCAGCGTGTCGGCGGCCACCGTCAGCGCGCGCTTCATCGCCGGCGGGTAGCTGCCCCAGAACAGATCGACCATCGCGTGGCTGCGCCGCAGGTGCGCCCAGGGCAGGAAGCAGAAGACGGCCAGCGCGGTGCCGGCCTCGACGAGCTCGAAGTCGCCCGGAACCGGCCCCAGGCCGAGGCCGGCGAGCGCGCGGCCGGTGATGCTGACCACGCTCAGCAACGCCAGCGCCGCCAGCACCAGGCCGCCGACCCAGGCCAGCGCGCGGCTCGTGCCGTAGATGAAGGCGCTCACGGTGGAAGGGTCGGATCAGCGGCGGGGGCGGCGCAATGCGGGGCGCGCATGGATCGGCGTGGCGCGACGGCGCGCGGGCACCGTCGCGCTGGCCTCACTTGCGCGCATGCTTGGCGATCAGCCGCTCGGCCTCGGCGGCGAGCTTCTGGCCGTCCAGCCCCTTGCCCGCGGCCTCGGCGTACCAGGCCGCGCGTACGCCGGCGGCGGCGCGCTGCCAGCGCTGCGTCTCGGCGGCATCGAGCTGGATGATGTTGTTGCCCGCCGCCTCGGCCGCCTTGCGCCCGGGGGTGTCGGCGTTGCCCATCACGCGGCCGAACAGTGCCGAGGTCTCGATGCCGCTTGCATCGTCGATGACCTTCCTCAGGTCGGCGGGAAGCGATTCGTAGCGCGCCTTGTTCATCACGACGCCGAAGGTCTGCGTATACAGCGCCTTGTCGCCGCTGAAGGTCGTGTGGTTCTTGACGATCTGGTGCACCTTGAGCGAGGGCACGACCTCCCACGGGATGGTCGTCGCGCTGATCACGCCCTTGGACAGCCCTTCGCCGACGGCCGGCACCGGCATGCCCACCGGCACCGCGCCGAGCTGCTCGAGCATGATGTTGATGATGCGCGAGCCGCCGCGCACCTTCATGCCCCGGAGGTCCTCGAGCTTGGTCACCGGCGTCTTGCTGTGGATCAGGCCGGGGCCGTGGATGTGCGCGGCGATGAGCTTGACGTCCTTGAACTCGTCGGCAGCGTGGGTCTGGACGTACTCCCAGTAGGCGCGCGAGCCGGCCTCGGCTTCACCGACGAGGAATGGCAGCTCGAACACCTCGGCCTTCGGGAAGCGACCCGGCGTGTAGCCGAGCACGGTCCAGATCACGTCGACGACGCCGTCCTTGGCCTGGTCGAACAGCTCGGGCGGCCTGCCGCCGAGCTGCATGGCGTCGAACTGCTGCACCTTGATGCGCCCGCCGCTGGCGCGCTCGACCTGCTGCGCCCAGGGCTTGATCGCCTGGGTCGGGACCGGCGCCTGCGGCGGCAGGAACTGATGGAAACGCAGCGTCACGGTCTGCTGCGCGAGCACCATGGGAGCGGCGGTGACGGCGGCGGCACCAGCCAGCGCGCCGAGGAAGGTCTTGCGGGTGATCGTCACGGTGTTGTCTCCTTGCTTGGGTGAGGGTCGGAATGGTAAGCGCAACGCTGGCTCAGCCCCGCAGCTGCTGCTCGAGCCGGTGCAGCACCTGGTAGCACGGCAGCACCTGCGCCACGCTCGCGTTGGGCTCGCGCCGCTCGCGGATCGCGGCGAAGAATTCGCGGTCCTGCAGCTCGATGCCGTTCATCGACACGTCGACCCCGGAGACGTCGATCTTCTCGTCCTTGCCGGTGAACAGGTCGTCGTAGCGCGCGAGGTAGGTGCCGGTATCGCCGATGTAGCGGAAGAAACTGCCCAGTGGGCCGTCGTTGTTGAACGACAGGCTGAGCGTGCAGATCGCGCCGTTGGCGCACTGGAGCTGGATCGACATGTCCATCGCGATCTTCAGCTCCGGGTGGATCGGCCCCTGGATCGCGTGGGCCTGCACGATCGGGCTGCCGGCCTGCCAGGCGAACAGGTCGACCGTATGCGCCGCGTGGTGCCACAGCAGGTGGTCGGTCCAGCTGCGCGGCTGGCCGAGCGCATTCATGTTGCTGCGGCGGAAGAAGTAGGTCTGCACGTCCATCTGCTGGATCGCGAGCTCGCCGGCCGTGATGCGCCGGTGCACCCACTGGTGGCTGGGGTTGAAGCGGCGCGTGTGGCCGCACATCGCGACCAGCCCGGTCTCGCGCTGTCGTTGTGCGACCGCCTCGCCGTCGGCGAGCCGGTCGCACAAAGGGATCTCGACCTGCACATGCTTGCCCGCGTCGAGGCAGGCCAGCGCCTGTGCGGCGTGCATCTGCGTCGGCGTGCACAGGATGACGGCGTCGACCTCGGCGATCCTCAGGCTGTCGGCCAGCTCGGTCGCGACATGCGCGATGCCGTACTGCTCGGCGACCTCCTTCGTCTTCGCGAGCTCGCGGCCGACGAGCGAGATCACCTCGACGTCGGCGATGTTGCGAATGCCGTCGAGATGCTTGATGCCGAAGGCGCCGGCGCCGGCGAGCGCGACCTTGATCGTCATGCGGGGTTCTCCAGGATGAGGTGACCCACGGCGGTGTTGCTCGCGGGCACGTGATAGAAGCGGTGCGCGACCCTGGGCGCGGCGCCGCCGGCGATATCGGCCATCGCGCCGCGTGCGATGAGCCACATCACCAGCTCGATGCCCTCGCTGCCGGCCTCGCGCACGTACTCGACGTGCGGCAGCTGCGCCAGCGCCGCCGGCTCGGCGATCAGGCGGTCGAGGAAGCGGTTGTCCCACTCCGCGTTGATCAGCCCGGCGCGCGCGCCCTGCAGCTGGTGGCTCATGCCGCCGGTACCCCAGATCTGCACGTCCAGGTCCTCGTCGAAGGTCTCGACCGCCTTGCGGATCGCCTGCCCGAGCGCGAAGCAGCGCCGCCCCGAAGGCACCGGGTATTGCACGACGTTGACCGCGAACGGGATGACCTTGAACGGCCAGGCGTCGGTCGCCGGGTCGAGCTCGCCGCACATCAGGCTCAGCGGCACCGTCAGCCCGTGGTCGACGTCCATGCGGTTGACGATCGTGAGGTCGAAGTCGTCCTGGATCACGCTTTGCGCGATGTGGCTGGCGAGCTCGGGGTGGCCGACGACGGTCGGCACCGGTCGCGCGCCGTAGCCCTCGTCGGCGGGCGGGAACGCCGCCGCGGTGCCGATCGCGAAGGTCGGGATCAGCTCGAGGCTGAACGCCGTCGCGTGGTCGTTGTAGACGAGGAAGACGACATCGGGGCGGTGCGACTCGATCCAACTCTTGGAGAACTCGTAGCCGCTGAAGACCTTCTGCCAATACGGCTCGCCGGTCTTGTGGTGGTCGATCGCGGCGCCGATCGCCGGCACATGCGAGGTGTAGACGGAGGCGGTGATGCGGGCCATCTTCGGGTTCCGGTTCGTCGTGGGCGTGGCTCAGAGCAGCCGGCCGCTGCCGTGGCCCTGCGGCTGGTGCTGGGGCTGGGCGCTGCCGTCCTCGCCGAGGTGGCGGTTGCCGGCGATCGATCGCCCGCCGGCGATCATCATGTCGCGGTATTCCTGCTCGGTCATCCCGGTCATCGACCCGGCCATCTGCTGGAAGCTCTTGCCGTGCGTGGCGCCGATCTTGGCCAGGAAGTAGATATTGCCGCCCAGCGCGATGCAGCGGTTGAGGTCGGCGTCGAGCACCGCGCGCTTCTGCTCCTCGCTCATCGGCCACTCGTCGAGGTAGGCGCGGCGGTCCGCGAGGTAGCGCTCGCGGTTGGCGGCCTTCATCAGGCTCATGCAGAACTGGTTGAGCCAGTAACCCTTGCGCGACTGGTCGGCGTCGAAGATCGTCGTGCCGGGGATGTCGAGGTAAGGCTTGTCCAGGGCCATGGTCAGGCCTCCATCGTTGTTGCAGGCGCGCGCTCGCGCAGCGTCGGGCGAATGCCGGCGCGGGACTGCATTCAGGCTTCCTGCGGCCAGTACAGCCGCATCGGGTTGTCGACCAGCAGCTTGCGCTGCAGATCGGGCGTCGTCGCGATATGCGGGATGAAGTCGACCAGCAGGCCGTCGTCGGGCATGTGGCCCTTCAGGTTCGGGTGCGGCCAGTCGGTTCCCCACAGCACGCGGTCGGGGAAGGTCTCGACGAGGCGGCGCGCGAAGGGCACGACATCGCGGTACGGCGCCTGCTCGCCTGCCAGCGCAGGCGGCCCGGCCACCGACAGCCGCTCCGGGCAGCTGACCTTGCTCCAGATATTCGGGTGCTCGTGCATCAGCTTCAGGAACAGGGCGAACTCCGGGCCGTCGACCGGCTGCGTGACGTCGGGCCGCCCCATGTGGTCGACGACGACGGTCGTCGGCAGCGTGGTGAAGAAGTCCCACAGCCCGGGCAGGTCCTGCGCCTCGAAGTAGACGACGACATGCCAGCCCAGCGCCGCGATGCGGGCCGCGATCTCCGCCAGTTCGTCCTTCGGCGTGAAGTCCACCAGCCGGCGCACGAAGTTGAAGCGCACCCCGCGCACGCCGGCGGCGTGCAGCGCGCGTAGCTCGTCGTCGCTCACGTTGCGTCGCACCGTCGCGACGCCGCGCGCGCGCCCGCCCGACGCGATGCAGGCGTCGACCAGCGCCCGGTTGTCGGCGCCATGGCAGGTCGCCTGCACGATCACGTTGCGCGCGAATCCGAGCTGGTCGCGCAGCGCGAACAGCTCGTGCTTGGACGCATCGCAGGGCGTGTACTTGCGCTCGGGCGCATACGGGAACTCGGCGCCGGGGCCGAAGACATGGCAATGTGCATCGACCGCGCCCGGTGGCAGCACGAAGTGCGGCTTGCTCGGCCCGGCAAACCAGTCGAGCCAGCCGGGGGTCTTCTCGAACGCGCCGCTGGTCGGCTTGCTCATTCGCGGTCCTCGGGGGGTGGCGTGTCCTGCGGGCCGGCGATCCGCGCCAGGATGCGGTCGGCCTCGGTCCGCCAGTCGGCGCTGCGCGCGAATCCGGGCTTGCCGCGCGCGCCGAAGACGCCGGTGTCGGCGAGGTCGGCGACCCAGGCCTGGCGTTCGGCGCTGCCGGCCGCGCTCCACGGATCGAGCCCGGCCTCGCGCACGGTCTGCGCGACCTCGCGCATCTCCTCGGCGCGGCGGCGGCCATGCTCGATCACGCGCTGGAAGAAATACGCCGCCTGCCGCTCCCAGTCGATGCCGGGGAAGGTCTCGGCGAGCGAGGCGACGACCTCGTCCTCGACGCCGTAGCGGCGCGCCGCGGTGAAGCCCTCGACGACCATCGCCTCCAGCCCCTTGATCATCACGCTGCGGCACATCTTGGTCGCCGACGCGACGCCGAGCCGCTCGCTGGCCACGCTCGGCACGAAGCCCAGCGCCGCGAGCGCGGGCGCCAGCGCCGCCGCGTCGGGCCCGCCGATCCGCAGCGGCACCGCGATGCGGTAGGGCGGGACCGAGGTCATCACCGCGCCCTCGACATAGCGGCCGCCGACGCCGACGACGAATTCGGCCGCGCGCTGCTTGGCGCCGGGCGAGGCGGAGTTGAGGTCGAGGAAGAAGCTGCCCGGCGCCAGCCCCGGCGCGCAGGCCTCGGCGGCCGGCACCGCCTGGCTCGCGGTCACCGCGCTGACGACCAGGTCGGCGCCGGCGACCGCCTCGGCGTGCGACGCGGCGAGTTCGACGCCGAAGCGCAGCGCATGCTCGCGCAGCGGCTCGCCCATCTCGGCGCGCAGCTTGATGTCGTAGGCGACGACGGCGGCGTCGCGCGCGCGCAGATCCTCGGCCAGGATGCGGCCGACCTCGCCGTAGCCGATCAGCGCGATGCGGCGCAAGACGGGGCGCGGGTCGTCCTGGGCTGGCATGCGAGGCTCCATGGGGCGTGTGACGGCGGACGTTCGCGGCCGGGTCAGTCGATATAACGCAGCCCGGCCTTGGCCAGCGGCTCGCGCATCGCGTACATGTCGAGCCCCAGCACGCCGGCGGCGAGCCGGGCGCGCTTGTCGGCCTCGCGCGCCTCGCGCTCGGTCGCCGCGTCGAGCGTGGCCTGCGCCATCGCGCGCGGCACGCAGACCACGCCGTCGTCGTCGGCGACGATCACGTCGCCCGGGTGCACGAGCGCGCCCGCGCAGACGACGGGGATGTTGACCGACCCGAGCGTGGCCTTGATCGTCCCCTTGGCGCTGATCGCCTTGCTCCAGACCGGGAAGCGCATCTCGGCCAGCGTCCTGACGTCGCGCACGCCGGCGTCGATCACCAGCGCGCGTGCGCCGCGGGCCTGGAAGCTGGTCGCCAGCAGGTCGCCGAAGTAGCCGTCGCTGCACTCGGCGGTGACGGCGGCCACCACGATATCGCCAGGGCGGATCTGCTCGGCCGCGACGTGCAGCATCCAGTTGTCGCCGGGCTGCAGCAGCACCGTCACCGCGGTGCCCGAGACCTGCGCGCCGGCGTAGATCGGCCGCAAGGTCGGCTGCATCAGCCCGACGCGCCCCATCGCCTCGTGGACGGTGGCGCAGCCGAAATGCGCCAGCGCATCGGCGAGGTGCGCCGGCGTGCGGTCGATGCGGCGGTGGACGACACCGAGTTCGTACATGTCCTGCTCTCCTCGTGCGCGGTCTCGGTCTATTGCCCGCGCGACTTCAGCAACCGGTCCAGCCGCGGGTAGACGCGGCGGGCGTTGCCCTCGTAGATCTTGCGCCTGTCCGCGGCCGACAGCGCCGAGGCCTCGATATAGCGTTTGGTGTCGTCGAAGGCATGGCCGGTCTCCGGGTCGATGCCGCGCACGGCGCCGATCATCTCGCTGGCGAACAGGATGTTGTCGACCGGGATCACGCGCGCGAGCAGGTCGATGCCGGGCTGGTGGTAGACGCAGGTGTCGAAGAAGACATTGCCCAGCAGATGCTCGGTGAGCAGTGGCTTCTTCAGCTCCTGCGCCAGCCCGCGGTAGCGCCCCCAGTGGTAGGGCGCGGCGCCGCCGCCGTGCGGGATGACGAACTTCAGCGTCGGGAAGTCCTTGAACAGATCGCCCTGGATCAGCTGCATGAACGCCGTCGTGTCGGCGTTGATGTAATGCGCGCCGGTCGTGTGGAAGCAGGCGTTGCAGCTCGTGCTGACGTGGATCATCGCCGGGATCTCGTACTCGACCATCTTCTCGTAGATCGGGTACCACCAACGGTCGGTCAGCGGCGGCTCGCGCCAGTGGCCGCCCGACGGGTCCGGGTTGAGGTTGATCGCGACACAGCCGTAGTCCTCGACGCAGCGCACCAGCTCGGGGATGCAGCTGCGCGGGTCGACGCCGGGGCTTTGCGGCAGCATCGCCGCCGGGACGAAATGCGCCGGGAATTGCTGCGCGACGCGGTGGCACAGCTCGTTGCAGATCGCGGCCCAGGTCGCGGAGACCTCGAAGTCGCCGATGTGGTGCGCCATGAAGCTCGCGCGCGGGCTGAAGACCGTCAGGTCGCTGCCGCGCTCGCGCATCTTGGCGAGCTGGTTGGTTTCTATCGTCTCGCGGATCTGGTCGTCGGAGATCCGCAGGTCGGACGCCGCGGGCCGCTTCGCCGGGTCGGCGATGCCGGCGATCTGCGCGTCGCGCCAGGCGCCGAGCGCTGCCGGCGCGGTCGTGTAGTGGCCGTGGATATCGATGATCATGCCCGCGGCTCCTTGGCGTCGGGGGTGGTCGGGGCGGCGTCGCGCGCCGGCAGCATGCCATGGCGGCGGATCGCGTCGTCGGCCGCCGGCGAGGCGATCCAGGCCAGCAGCCCTCGCACCTCGCCGGCGCGGCGCGACGCGGTGCAGACCGCGCCGGCGAAGACCGTCGTGTGCTCGCAAGGCGGCGGCAGCGTGCCGAGCAGCTCGACGCCGGGCAGCTTGATCAGCTCGGCGAGCTGCTGGAAGCCGAGCTCGGCGTCGCCGCGCGCGACCAGTTCGCCGACCGGCACCCCGGGCGGCGCCTGGACGCAGCGCGCGCGCAGCGCGCCGGCCGGGTCCCAGCGCTCGACCAGCCGCAGCAGGTGGTCGCCGCTCGGTCCGGTCGAGTAGGCGACGCGGCCAGCGGCGCGCACCGCGTCGCGCAGCGCGGCCTCGGTCGAGATATCGGGCCGCGCGGCCCCGGCGCGCACCGCGACGGCCATCGGTGAGCGCACCAGGTCGACCCGGCTGCCCGCGACCGCGGCGCCGGCGGCGACGAGCTTGTCGATCGCGCCGGCGGCGAGGAAGACGACATCGAAGGCCTCGCCGCCTTGCACGCGGCGCGCGGCGTCGACGCCGCCGGTCGACTCGATCGCCAGCGGCGTGCCCGCATGCTGCTGCCAGCGCGCCGCCAGTTCGGCCAGCAACTGGCGCGTGGCCATCGACGAGATGCCGGTCAGTGCAGCGGGCATGGGGGACGGACGCGGCGCCGTGAAGCGCCGAAATGGCAATGGGGGCGGTGAGGGTCGGGCCATCAGCCCGAGGGGCGGAGCCGCATTCTTGGTCGGCCACAGCCATACAGCAATGCTATTCCGGCACTAGCTGCTAGAACGATTTGGCATGGCAGGCGATAATTGATCAATGGATCTCAGGCAGCTGGAATACTTCGTCCATGTCGCCGAGCTTGGCAGCTTCACGCGAGCCTCGGCCTTCCTCGGCATCGCGCAGCCGGCGCTCAGCCGCCAGGTGCGCGCGCTCGAGGTCGAGCTGCGCCAGCCGCTGTTCGAGCGCAACGGCCGTGGCGTGACGCTGACCGAGGGCGGCAAGCGGCTGCTCGCGCACGGCCGCGGCATCCTGCAGCAGGTTCAGCGTGCGCGCCAGGAGATGGACGAGGCGCGCGGCGTGCCCAGCGGCCACCTCGCGGTCGGGCTGCCGCCCAGCGTCAGCCGGGTGCTGGCCGCACCGCTGGTGGCGGTCTTCCGCGCGCGCTTTCCGCGCGCGACGGTGACCGTGGTCGAAGGGCTGTCGGCGTATGCGCTGGAGTGGCTGCAGATCGGCCGCATCGACTGCGCGGTGGTCTACAACGTGGCCCCGGGGCCGGCGATCGACCTCGTCCCGGTGCTCGACGAGGAGCTCTACCTGGTTTCGGCGCGGGCGCCGGGCGAGCCGCGCGTCGGGCCGCCGGTCGCGCTGGCCGAGCTGGCCGGCCACGAGCTGGTGGTGCCGGGACGGCCGCACTCGATCCGCATGCTGCTCGACGCGGCGCTGGTGGCGGCGGGCCACAAGGCGCGCGTCGGGGTCGAGATCGAGAGCGTGCCGGCGATCCTCGACCTGGTCCAGCACCACGGGCTGCACGCCGTGCTGACGCTCAACGGCGTGCGCAGCCATGGGCACGAGGATGTCTTCACGGTGCGGCCGATCGCGCCGGCGCGCGGAGCGTCGCGGCTGGTGACGACGCAGTGGATCGCGACCTCGGCGCAGCGCCCGCGCGGCCCACTGGTCAACCAGGCGACGCTGCTGCTGCGCGAGCTGATGCTGCGGCTATGGTCGCTGCCGACGACGGCGGACAGCTCGGCATCTGTGACTTCGCAGCCGATCGCGTGAAGCATGCTTGGCCTTTCGGGGGCGTGCGTTGCCCACGCCTGGCGCACGGCATCACCCTGTCGGCCCGCCGCCCGATCCGCCCGGGCGGCAGCAAGCCCGGGCGGCGTCACTTCAGGGATTCGATCAGGTCGACATACTCCTGCATCGCGTCCTCGGCCGACTTGCCCTCGAGCTTGGCCCAGGCGTCGTACTTGGCGCGCCCGACCATGTCGGTGAAGCCCGGGCGCTTGCCCTGGACGTCGCCTTCGGTGGCCTGCTTGTACAGCGAGTAGATCTGCAGCAGCGTCGCGTTGTCGGGCTTCTCCGGCAGCTTCTTGCTGTCGTCGACGGCCTTGCGGAATGCGGTCTCGAGCTTGGACATGGCGGTGTGCTCCTATCGGCGAAACTACGATCCTGGCGCCGCGCATGTTACCCAGCCCCGCCGCGCGCTGCCCGCCGACGTCACCCCAGGAGAACCCGATGCCCGCCGCCGAGCGTATGTCGCGCGTGGATACCGCCTGGCTGCGGATGGACAACGACGTCAACCTGATGATGATCGTCAGCGTCTGGCTGCTGACGCCCACGGTCGCGCTGCACGCGGTGCGCGAGCGGGTGCGCGACAAGCTGCTGCAATACGGCCGCTTCCGGCAGAAGGTCGTGCACGACGCGGCGGGGGCGTGTTGGGTCGACGACGAGGACTTCGACCTGGCTGCGCACATCGTCCCGCACGAGCTCGACCGTGCGCCCGGCGAGACCGAGCGCCAGGCGCTGCAGCGCCTTTGCGGGCGGCTGGCGACGGTGCCGCTGGACCATGCGCGCCCGCTGTGGCAGTTCCACCTCATCGAGCACTACGAGGGCGGCAGCGCGCTGGTCGGGCGCATGCACCACTGTATCGCCGACGGCATCGCGCTGATGTCGGTGATGATGAGTTTTACCGACGGCGGCAGCGACCCGCCACGGCGCAAGCCGCGTACCGACGGCGGCGGCGACGTGGACGATCTCGCCGCCGCCATCCTCGAGCCGCTGACCGAGATCACAGTCAAGGCGATCGGGTTGACCGGCCAGGGCGTGGCGCACTCGATCGACATGCTGGCCGACCCGTCGCGGCCGCTGTCCGGCACGCGCGAGCTGGCGCGTGTCGGGCTGCAGGTCGCCAGCGACGTCGCCGCGCTCGCGCTGATGGGCGACGACTCGCGCACCGCGCTCAAGGGCAGGCCGTGCGGGCACAAGGTCGTCGCCTGGAACGAGCCGCTGCCGCTGGACGAGGTCAAGGCGGTGGGCAAGGCGCTGGGGTGCTCGGTCAACGACGTGCTGCTGGCCTGCGCCGCCGGCGCGATCGGCCACTGGCTGGCCGCGCGCGGCGAGGCGGTCGCGGGCAAGGAGATCCGCGCCATGGTGCCGGTCAACCTGCGCCCGCTCGACCAGGCCTGGAAGCTCGGCAACCGCTTCGGGCTGGCGCCGCTGGTGCTGCCGATCGGCATCGCCAATCCGATCGAGCGCGTCTTCGCCGTCCACCGGCGCATGCACGAGCTCAAGGGCAGCTACCAGCCGCTGCTGGCCTTCGGCGTGCTCGCCGCCGCGGGCCTGTTCGTCAAGCCCGTCCAGGATGCGATCCTGGGGCTGTTCGCCCGCAAGACGACCGCGGTCATGACCAACGTCCCCGGTCCCGCCCGGCCGCTGAGCTTCTGCGGCTCGACGCTGCGGCAGACGATCTCCTGGGTGCCGGCGTCGGGCGACATCGGCGTCGGCGTGTCGATCCTGTCCTACGGCGGCGGGGTGCAGTTCGGCCTCATCACCGACCGCGCGCTGTGCCCCGAGCCGCAGGCGATCATCGAGCAGTTCCAGCCCGAGTTCGAGCGCGTGCTGATGCTGGCGCTGATGCTGCCCTGGGGCGATCCGGCGCCGCGCGGCTGAGCCCGCCGCGCCCTGCGGCGGCGCTCGCGGGGGCGTCGACCGCCAGCGCCTGCAGCCGGCCGCGCAGCCAGGCGTGGCCCGGATCCTGCGCCTGCCGCCAGTGCCAGTGCAGCGCGACCGTGAACGGCGGCAGGCCGAGGTCGGGCTCGACGATGCGCAGCGCGGCACGCCCGGCAAAGCGCTCGGCGGCGCGCCGCGGGGCGACCAGCGCGAGGTCGGTCGCCTCCAGGATAGGCGGCACGACCATGAAGTGCGGCAGCGCGAGCTGCACGCGCGGCTCCAGCCCGAGCTGCTGCAGCGCGCGCGCCGGCTCGGTGTGGCTTTGCACGACGACGTAGGCCAGCCGCGCGAGCGACGCGCGGTCGCGCAGCGTGCCGGCCAGCGGGTGGCCGGCGCGCAGCAGCACGACGTAGCGCTCGCTCATCAGCGGCGCGTGCTCGATGCCGGGCGTGGCTTGCAGCGCCGGCAGGTGACCGACGGCGAAATCCAGCCGCCCCTGCTCGAGCGCCGCGCCGACCTCGTCGGGCGCCAGCTGGACGACCTGCAGCCGCAGCGCCGGCGCGCGGCGCGCCAGCTCGGCCATCAGCGGCGGCAGGAACAGGTCGGCGCCGATGTCGCTGAAATGCAGCGCGAAGCGCCGGCCCGAGCGCGCCGGGTCGAATCGCTCGGCCTCGCGCAGCGCGGCGTCGAGCATCTGCAGCGCGGCGCGCACCTGCGGCGCGAGGCGCTCGGCGCGCGGCGTCGGCCGCACGCCGCCGGGGGCGCGCACGAACAGCGGGTCGGCCAGCCGCAGGCGCAGCCGTGTCAGTGCGTGGCTGGTCGCCGGCTGCGACAGCCCGAGCCGCTCGGCCGCGCGGCCGACGCTGCGGGTGTCGTGCACCGCGGCGAAGACATGCAGAAGGTTCAGATCGATCTGCTCGACATTCACAGTGCGCATATTAGATGCAAAGCCCTGCCCATGGACGCGGGATGGCGCGCTGCCTACATTGGGCACTGGTCCTCGAGGCGCCGGGTCGGACCCACCCGGGCGCCGACGGGCCGCGCGCACGCGGCTGCGGGCACGGTGCCCGGCAGCGGTGCCCTCGCCAGCCAACGCAGGAGGACCGGCGCGCGCCGGCCAGCCATGGAAGTCCAGTTCACCGAACAGATCGAACAGCTCAAGCTCGGCGCCGGCCAGACCTTCCACGGCGAGGGCATCCTGGCGATCACGAAGGCACTGCTGCAATCGGGCGTGGCCTACGTCGGCGGCTACCAGGGGGCGCCGGTGTCGCACCTGCTGGACGTCATGGTGCAGGCGCGCCCCTACCTGGATACGCTGGGCGTGCACGTCGAGGCCTGCTCCAACGAAGCCTCGGCGGCGGCGATGCTGGGCGCGTCGATCCAGTACCCGCTGCGCGGCGCGGTGACCTGGAAGAGCATCGTCGGCACCAACGTCGCCGCCGACGCGCTGAGCAACCTGGCCTCGCCCGGGGTCGTCGGCGGCGCGCTGATCGTCGTCGGCGAGGACTACGGCGAGGGCGCCAGCGTGGCGCAGGAACGCAGCCACGCCTATGCGATGAAGAGCACGCTGGCGCTGTTCGACCCGCGCCCGGACCTGGCCAACATGGTGCGCTGCGTCGAGCACGCGTTCGCGCTGTCGGAGGCGTCGAACATGCCGGCGATGATGGAGCTGCGCATCCGCAGCTGCCACCTGCGCGGCAGCTTCGTCGCCAGGGACAACGTCGCGCCGGCGGTCGGCACGCGCCAGCCGATGGACGAGCCGGCGGCGTTCGACTACATGCGGCTGACGCACCCGCCGGTGACCTTCCGCCACGAGAAGCTCAAGGTCGAGCAGCGTATCCCGGCGGCGCAGGCCTACATCGCCGCGCACGGGCTCAACGAGCGCTTCGACGGCGCACGCGACGAGGTCGGGCTGGTCGTGCAGGGCGGGGTCGCGCACACGCTGCTGCGCGCGCTGCAGCAGATCGGCCTGGCCGACGCCTTCGGCGCCAGCCAGATCCCGATCCTGGTGCTCAACGTGACCTACCCGCTGGTGCCGGCCGAGCTCGGCCGCTTCGCCGCCGGCAAGCGCGCGCTGCTGGTGCTGGAGGAGGGCTCGCCCGAGTACATCGAGAAGGACGTCGTGCAGGCGCTGCGCCGGCTCGACCTGCAGACCCCCGTGCACGGCAAGGACATGCTGCCGGCCACCGGCGAGTACCAGGTCGAGGCGATCGCGCCCGGGCTGATCGCCTTCGTCGAGCGCTACCTGGGCGATGTCGACCTCGCGTCCGCCAGGGCCTGGCTGCAGGCCAACGCGGCGCGCCGCGACGATGTCGCGCAGGCGCTGGGCACGCTGCCGCCGCGCCCGCCGGGGTTCTGCGTCGGCTGCCCGGAGCGGCCGGTGTTCGCGGCGCTCGAGCTCGCGCAGCAGCAGGTCGGCAAGGTGCACGTCGCGGCCGATATCGGCTGCCACTCGTTCGCGACCTTCGAGCCCTTCCAGTCGGGGCACTCGATCCTCGGCTACGGCATGAGCCTGGCCAGCCGCGCCGGCGTCAGCCCGATGATGCAGCGCCGCTCGATCGCGATCATGGGCGACGGCGGCTTCTGGCACAACGGGCTGCTGACCGGCGTGCAGGCGGCGCTGTTCAACGGCGACGACGCCGTGCTCGTGATCCTGAAGAACGGTTACACCTCGGCCACCGGCACCCAGGACATCCTCAGCACGCCCGACGACGAGGCCAAGGCCGATGCCGAGCGCCGGGCGGCGCCGCACCAGAGCCTGGTGCACAAGAACCAGACCATCGAGTCGACGCTCAAGGGCATGGGGGTGCAGTGGCTGAAGACGGTCGACAGCTACGAGGTCGACGCGATGCGGCACACGCTGCAGGAGGCGCTGACGAGCGACTTCGCCGGGCTGAAGGTGATCGTCGCCGAGGGCGAGTGCCAACTGGAGCGCCAGCGCCGCCTCAAGCCCTGGGCCGCGCGGCGGCTGAAGCGCGGCGAACGCGTCGAGCGCGTCAAATACGGCGTCGACGAGGACGTGTGCACCGGTGACCATGCGTGCATCCGCCTGTCGGGCTGCCCGACGCTGACGATCAAGGACAACCCCGACCCGCTGCGCGTCGACCCGGTGGCCACCGTGATCGACGGCTGCGTCGGCTGCGGGCTGTGCGGCAGCAATGCGCACGCCGCCACGCTGTGCCCCAGCTTCTACCGCGCCGAGGTGGTGGCCAACCCGGCCTGGCACGAGCGGCTGCTGGCCGGGGTGCGCGCTGCCGTCACCGGCTGGCTGCGCCCGGCCAGCGCCTGAGAGCCTGTGAAGCCGGGGAGACGACCGTGACGATGACGACGATGACGACGAACCCGACGGCCACCGCGGCCGCCACCGGCGCGCCGGCGCCCGCCGCCACCCGCCTGCCGCGGCCGATCGCGCTGCTGCTGTGCGCGCTCGGCGGCGAGGGCGGCGGCGTGCTCGCCGAGTGGCTTTACGCGGCGGCCGTGCGCGCCGGCCACCCGGCGCAGACGACGTCGATCCCGGGGGTCGCGCAGCGCACCGGGGCCACCACCTATTACGTCGAGATCCACCCCGAGCCGGCCGACCAGCTGGGCGGCCGGCGGCCGGTCTTCGGGCTCGCGCCCGTGGCCGGGCAGGTCGACCTGCTGGTGTCGTCCGAACTGCTGGAGACCGTGCGCCAGGTCGGCCAGGGGATGGCGAGCGCCGACCGCACGGTCGTCGTCAGCTCGACCGCGCGTGCGCTGACGGTGGTCGAGAAGATGGCGCAGGGCGACGGCCGCGTCGACGACGCCGCGCTGCTGGCGGTGCTGCAGCGCCATTGCCGGCGCGCCGAACTGCTCGACCTGGCGGCGATGGCCAGCCAGGCTGGCACCGTGATCAGCGCCGTGATGTTCGGCGCCATCGCCGCCAGCGGCGTGCTGCCCTTCGGCCGCGCGGCCTGCGAGGATGCGATCCGCGCCTCGGGCAAGGGGGTCGACGCCAGCCTGCGCGGCTTCGCGCTGGCCTTCGACGCGCTGGCCGCGCGCCGCCAGCAGCAGGCCGTGGTCGAGCAGGTGCTGGCGGCACCCGCCGAGCCTGCGCAGCGCGCGCCCGGACGCGCGCTGGAGGCGGAGCTGCACGCGCTCGGCCGCGCGCCGGAATCCGACCTGCGCCCGATCGGCCGCGCGCCGGAATCCGACCTGCGCGCGCTCGGCCGCGCGCGCGTGGCCGCCTACCAGGACGAGGCCTACGCCCGGCTGTACGACGAGCGCATGGCGCGCGTCGACGCCGCCGAGCGTGCCGCCGACCCGACGGGCGCGCATGGCGGCGCGATCGGGCGCGAGATGGCGCGCTGGCTCGCGCTGTGGATGGCGTTCGACGACATCGTCCGCGTCGCCGCGCTCAAGCTCGCCGCCAGCCGGCAGGACCGCGTGCGGCGCGAGGTCAAGGCCGGCGCCGCCGACGTCGTCAAGGTCTACGACCACTTCAAGCCCGGCGTGCCCGAGTTTGCCGCGCTGCTGCCGCAGCGTCTGGCCGAGCGGTTGCAGGCCTGGGACCGCCGGCGCGTCGCCGCCGGCCAGGACCCCTGGGCGTTGCCGCTGAAGGTCGGCACGCATACGCTGGCCGGGACGCTGGCGCTGCGGCTGGTCGCCGCGCTCAAGGGCCAGCGCCGGCGCGGAAGCCGCTTCGCGCAGGAGCAGGCGCTGATCGAGCGCTGGCTGGCGGCGGTCGAGGCCGGCGCGCGCGAGGACTGGGCGCTCGGCCACGAGTTGGCGCAGTGCGGGCGGCTGATCAAGGGCTACGGCAGCACCAACGAGCGCGGCAAGGCCAACCTTCTGCACATCGTCGACCAGCTCGCACGCGCGCCGCAGCCAGCGGCCGACCGCGCGAGCGCGGTGCGCGCGGCGCGCGAGGCGGCGCTGGCCGACGAGGCCGGGCAGCAGCTCGACCGCGTGCTGGTGGCGCACGGCGCGGCCGCGCGCCCGTTGCGCGAGCAGCCGATCCGCTTCGTCAGGCGTCGTCCGGCGGCGTGAGCGGCCTCGACGCCACGAAGACCAGCCCCGGCGTCGTGGCCCAGTCCTCGACGCGCTGGCGCAGCAGCGCCAGCAGCGCGCCGCGGGTCGGGGCCTCGGCGCGCAGCAGCCCCGCCCAGTGCCCCCGCGCGCTGCGCTTGACCGCAAGCAGCGCGGCATCGGCCAGGCCGACCGTCGCCTCCCAGCCGAGCGCGGCCGGCAGCGCGCTGGCCAGCGGGAAGGCCGCGAAACCGATCGAGACCTTGCACGGCAGCGAGGTGCCGTCGTCGAGCACGAAGGGCTGGTCGGCGACGGCGGCGCGAAGCCGCTCGGCGAGCTCGGCCGCGTGCGCACGCTCGCTGCTGCGCGCGACGACGAGGAACTCCTCGCCGCCCCAGCGAACGAGGTGGTCGCTGTCGCGGAAGACGCGCTGCAGCCGCGCGCGCATCTGGCGCAGCACGGCGTCGCCGGCGGCGTGGCCGTGGCGGTCGTTGACGGCCTTGAAGTGGTCGATGTCGACGACGAAGAAGACCAGGTCGGCCTGGACCGGCGCTCGGCCGTCGCGGGCCTCGGCGCCGGTCCAGCGGCGCTGCGCGATCGACACGTCGGCGTCGATGTGCTGGGCCAGGTAGCGGCGGTTGCGCAACCCGGTCAGCGGGTCGGTCAGGCTGGCCTGCTCGAGCTCGGCGGATTGCTGCCTGAGTCTTTCGGTCATCTCGCTGAGCTCGGCGGTCCGCTCGGCGACCTCGCGCTGGAGGATCCGGCGCTGCTGCTGCAGCATGCGCGTGCGCCGCCTCACGAGCAGCGCGAGCGCGAGCGCGAACAGCGCCGCGGCCGACACCACGCCGCCGGCGCGGGCCGCGGCCGTCTGCCACCAGGCGGGCTGCACGCGCAGCGGGATCTCGAGCTCCTGCGGGTTCCACACGCCGGCGCGGTTGCTGCCGCGCACGCGCAGCCGGTAGGCGCCCGGCGCGAGCCGGCCGTAGGCGGCGACCCGGTATTCGGCGCCGGCGGCGATCCAGTCGGCATCGACGCCGTCGAGCCGGTAGGCGAATCGCGTGCGCCGCGGGTCGGCGTAGTCCAGCGCGGCGAACTCGATGCCGACGCTGCGGTGCTCGGCGGCCAGCGTCACGCCTTGCGGTGGCACGCCGGCGCGCACGGCGACGCCGTCGATGCGCAGCTCGGTGGCCGCCACCGGGGGTGTGTCGGCGGGTGGCTCGAAGCGATCGGGCTCGACGACGAGCAGCCCGCGGCTGCCACCGAAGACCAGCCGCCCGTCGACCAGCCGCGCATGGGAGCGGAACCAGCCCGTGCCCAGCGTCGCGCCGTCGGCGGCGGTCAGCTCGTGCAGGTGGTCGCGCGCCGGATCGTAGACGTACATGTGGGTCCAGATGCGGCCGCGCGCGTCCTGCTGCAGGTTGACGCCGAACGGTCGGTTGACGATCCCGTGCCGCGCGCTGACGCGGTCGAAGCGCGCCCGCCGGCCATCGAAGGCGGTCATGCGGTGCAGCCCGGCGACCGCGGTGTCCAGCCACAGCCGGCCGTCGCGGTCGAACAGCAGGCCGAGCACGATCGGGTTGGCCAGGCCCTCGGCGCCCGCGGGCGACTCGACCGGCACCGGCACGTCGCTACCCGGCGCCACCCGCCACAGGCCGTTCGCGTTGCCGACCCACACGGCACCGTCCGGGGCCTCGGCGAGCGCGAAGATGTCGCCCCGCAGCGCGCTGCCGTCGGCCGCGGCGATGCGCCGCAAGGCCGCGCCGCCCGGGGCGAGCAGGTAGAGCCCTTCCTGCGTCCCGACCCACAGCCGGCCGTCGCGCGCGGGCAGCAGCTGCTGGGTGATGCCGCCGGCGTGCGGCAGCCGCGATCGCTCGCGACCGTCGACGCCGACCGCGCGAACCAGGCCGGCGCTGCCGATCCAGCGCGTGCCGTCGGCGGCCTCGGCCATCGCCTCGATGCGTTCGCCGGCCGGGCCGGGCAGGGCCGGTCCGACGACCCGAAGCGCGGCGTCGAGTCCGACCAGCTGGCCGTCCTGCAGCGCCGCCCAGAGCCCGCCGTCGGGCCGGGCGAGCAGGCTGCGCGCGTCGGGGTTGGCGAACAGTCCATCGGGCCGCCGTTCGGCGCGGCGCATGCGAAGTGCCTGCTGGTGCGGCGCGACGCGCTGCAGGCCGAGCCCGTAGCCGCCGATCCAGATCGCGTCGTCGCGGTCGCGCAGCAGGCTGCTGACTTCGTTGCCGGCCAGCGCGCCAGGGTCTGCGGGGTCGTGGCGCAGGCGGCGCCGCAGCGTCGCGCTGTGCGCATCGTGCAGGTCGATGCCCGACGCGCGCCCGATCCACACCCGCCCCTCGGCGTCGGCGACGATCGCGGTGACGGCGTCGGCGGCGGCCCGCGCCGGCGCGACGGTGCGCGCCGCTGCGTCGCGGCCGGCGTCGATGCGCAAGACCTCTCCCTGCGCGGTGCCGGCCCAGATCGCGCCGTCGTCGGTGCGGGCCAGCGCCTGCACGACGGCCGCGTCGGGCCCCGGGCCGGAGGCCGCCGGCCAGACCGGCTCGAAGCGCGTGGCGCCGCGCCTCAAGCGTGCCAGCCCGCGCCAGTGGCCGATCCACAGCGTGCCGTCGGCATCGAGCTGCAGCGCGAGGATCCGGTCGTCGGGCAGCGCGCCGGCCGAACCGTCGGCGCGCCAGGCGTCGAAGCGGCCGCGCGCGGGGTCGAAGCGCTGCAGCCCGCCGCCGACGCTGCCGGCCCAGATCGCGCCGTCGGAGTCCTCGGCCAGCGCACGGATCGTCGGCCACGGGCGCTGGCCCGCGGCACTGCCGTGGTCGACGACGCGGTCGGTCGCGGGGTCGTACGAGGCCAGGCCATCGGTCTCGGTGCCGATCCACAGCCGCCCGTCGCGCCCGCCGAGCAGCGCACGGATCCAGCCGAGGTTGCGCGCCGTCGGGTCGTCGCCGTCGCGTTCCAGCGGCCGGAATCGGTGGCCGTCGAAGCGCGTCAGGCCGTCGCCGGTGGCGACCCACAGAAACCCCGTGCGGTCCTGCGCGATCGCGGCGACGACGCCCCGCGGGATCGCGTCGGCGCCGACGCGGTCCAGCCGCGGCGCGCCGAGCGGGTCGGTCAGCGGGTCCGCCGGGTCCGGCTGCCGGGTGTCGACGGCGCCGGCGGTCGGCGATGCGGCGGCGGCATCGAGCGCACCCGGCGCGACGATCATGGTGGCGCAGGCGAGCAGCCAGGCCCGCCAAGCCGGGGCCCGGCGCGCGGTGCGCGGGTCCCGGCCCGCCTCGCGACGGGTCCGCTCGAACGGGCTCACGTGTCCCGGGGCCTCGGTGGGCGGGGGTGGGCGGCGGTCATGCCGCGGTCAGTCCTCGAGCTCGGACTTGGCGAGTTCGACGTCGAGCCGCTCCATCGCGTCCATCGGCACGCAGGCGGCCGCCTCCTCGTACAGATGCTCGGCCTCCGCCATGTGCCGGTCGCCCTCGAGCATGACCAGGCCGTTGGCGAACTCGATGCGCGCGATCGCGCTGCCCGGGTTGAGCTCGAGCGCCCTCCTGAACATCTTCAGCCCGGTCGCGGCGTCGGCGCCCTGCGCGTGGCCGAGCAGCTTGCCGACCTTGTCGATGACCTCGGCGTGGAAGCTGCCCAGCGCGATGTGCGCGTCGGCATGCCTGGGCGCGAGCCGTATCGTCGTCTCCAGCGCATGCCGGACCTTGTGGCCCAGCCCCTGCGCGAGCGCCTTCGCGACGCTGATGCCCTGGCTGTAGCGCCCCAGCGCGTAGGCCTGCCAGTACCAGGCATTGGCATTGCCGGGCTCGGCGGCCTGCTGCGCCTCGGCGCGCCCGGCGGCCTGCAGCAGCATCTCGAGCTTGGCCTGTTCGCTGCGCTCCAGGTAGTGGGCGTAGATGCACTGCGCCTTGTTGGCCACCGTGATGCCGGCACCGCCGGCCTTCAGCCCGGCGTCGAAGGCCTTGCGGAACTGCCCGGCGTGAAACAGCGCCCAGGCCGCGCGCACCGCCTCGTCGCCGGGCCAGGGCTCGGCGTCGCCGGCGTGCAGCCGCGCCCAATGCTTCTTCAGCGCCGCGGCACCATAGGTGTAGTCGTCGGCGGGGTAGGGGAAGGCGGTCCACTTGGCCATGCGGGTTCTCCGTCGCGGGCAGTCCCGCGCGGCGCGCGGGGCGATGTCGGGCCTGGCCGCGTGCGCATCGGGGGCGTGGGTCTCAGGTCGCGGTGTAGGCGGCCGCCAGCGTGCGCAGGTGCGCGCGCGACGCCGGCTCCAGGTAGGGCAGCAGCAGGCTGAGCGTGTGCAGCGCGCCGCGGCCGAGCGCGTCGGCGGCACCCTCGGGCTCGAGCGCGTGGCGCGGGTCGCGCACGTATTCGTAGCTCAGCCAGTAGGTCAGCACGACGACCATCGCGGTGGCGGTCGGGTCGGCCGCCTCGGGCTCGATCGCCAGCGCGCCGCTGGCGGCCAGCCCGTCGAGCACCTGCCGCACCGCCCGCCCCTTGCCGCGCAGCACCGACTGGAAGTGCGTCTCCAGCCGGCGGTTCTTGCTCAGCAGGTCGTTCAGGTCGCGGTACAGGAAGCGGTACTGCCACACCAACTCGAACAGCATGTGGAAGAACAGCCAGGCCTGCTCGACGTCGGCGACCTCGCCGGCGGCCGGCAGCAGTTCGTCCAGCGCATGCTCGAAGCGGCCGAACAGCGCGTTGATCAGCTCGTCCTTGGCCGGGTAGTGGTAGTACAGGTTGCCGGGGCTGATGCGCAGCTCGGCCGAGATCAGCGTCGTCGAGACGTTGGGCTCGCCGAAGCGGTTGAACAGCGCCAGCGTGACGTCGAGGATGCGCTCGGCGGTGCGTCGCGGCGGCTTCTTCGGGGCCATGAGGCCATTCTGGCGCATGCCCGCGCGCCGGCGCCTCCGGGCAGGCCCGGGGGCGGATGCGGCGTGACGGCCCAAACCCCGCCTGGTACGGGGCGCCGTGCCTACAATCCCGTCGCCATGCCCGCGGTGCGAATCGACGAGGTCGTCAAGGTCTACCCGGGTGCCCGGGGGCCGCTGCGCGCGCTCGACGCGGTCAGCTTCGACATCGAGGCCGGCGAGTTCTTCGGCCTGCTCGGCCCCAACGGCGCCGGCAAGACGACGCTGATCTCGATCCTCGCCGGGCTGGCGCGCGCAACCGGGGGGCGGGTGACCGTCATGGGCCACGACGTCGTGGCCGACTACGCGGCGGCAAGGCGTGCGCTCGGGATCGTGCCGCAGGAGCTGGTCTTCGACCCCTTCTTCAGCGTGCGCGAGACGCTCGCGATCCAGAGCGGCTACTTCGGCGTGCGCGGCAACGGGGCCTGGATCGACGAGCTGCTCGAGGGCCTGGGGCTGGCCGACAAGGCCGATGCCAACATGCGCCAGCTCTCCGGCGGCATGAAGCGCCGCGTGCTGGTGGCGCAGGCGCTGGTGCACCGGCCGCCGGTGATCGTGCTCGACGAGCCGACCGCGGGCGTGGACGTCGAGCTGCGCCAGACGCTGTGGCAGTTCGTTGCCGCGCTCAACCGCCAGGGCCACACCGTGCTGCTGACGACGCACTACCTCGAGGAGGCCGAGGCGCTGTGCGGCCGCATCGCCATGCTCAAGCTCGGCCGCGTCGTCGCGCTGGACCGCACCGCGAACCTGCTGGCCGGCACCGCGAGCACGATGCTGCGATTCAAGACCGACGATGCGCTGCCGGCCGGGCTGGCCGCGCAGGCACGCGTGACCGGGCGCATCGTGCAGTTGAGCGCGCACGATGCGATCGAGGTCGAGCGCATCCTGGCGCGGCTGCGCGAGTCCGGCGTGCGCGTCGACGAGCTCGAGATCGGGCGCGCCGATCTCGAGGATGTCTTCCTCGAGATCATGCGCGGCGCAGGCGGTGCGGGGCCGCAGGCGGCCGCACCCTCACCGGCCGGCGCGCTGCCGGCCGTGGCGCGCGCATGACGGCCGCCTCGCTGGCCGGCGCGCGCACGCTGCTGTACAAGGAGGTGCTGCGCTTCTGGAAGGTCGCGTTCCAGACCGTGGCGGCGCCCGTCATCACCTCGCTGCTGTACCTGCTGATCTTCGGCCATGTGCTGGAGGGCCGGGTCGAGGTCTTCCCCGGCGTGCCCTACACCAGCTTCCTGATCCCGGGGCTGGTGATGATGAGCGTGCTGCAGAACGCGTTCGCCAATACCGCGAGCTCGCTGGTGCAGAGCAAGATCACCGGCAACCTCGTCTTCCTGCTCGTCACGCCGCTGTCGCACTGGGCCTGGTTCGTCGCCTACGTCGGCGCGGCGATGCTGCGCGGCCTGATGGTCGGGTTGGGGGTCCTGCTGGCGACGCTGTGGATGGGGCTGCCGACGCTGGCCGAGCCGCTGTGGGCGGTCGTCTTCGCGCTGATGGGCGCGGCGATCCTGGCCACGCTCGGGCTGATCGCCGGGCTGTGGGCCGACAAGTTCGACCAGATGGCGGCGTTCCAGAACTTCGTCGTCATGCCGATGACGATGCTGTCGGGGGTCTTCTACTCGGTGCACTCGCTGCCGCCGGCGTGGCAGACGGCGAGCCACCTCAACCCCTTCTTCTACATGATCGACGGCTTCCGGCGCGGCTTCTTCGGCGCCAGCGACGTCTCGCCCTGGCTCAGCCTGGCGATCGTCGGCGCGACCCTGGTCATGATCGCCGCGCTCGCGCTGCGGCTGCTGGCCAGCGGCTACAAGCTGCGGCACTGAGGCCGCCGCCGCAGGCGCGGCAGCCTTCGCGGGCGAGTGCGTCCGAGCCGGCGCCTTTGCAGGCGGAAGCGCCCGAGCCGGCGCCTTTGCAGGCGCCGGGGCTCGCGGCTACAGCGGCGCGGCGGCGGACTCGCCGAAGGCCGCGGGCGCGGGCAACGCGGCGTCCAGCGGGGCGGGCGGCTCGAGGTCCAGCAGCCAGGCCGCGGTCGCGAGCACGGCCGCCGCCCGCTCGTCGCCGGCCAGCGCCGCGTCGGCCTGCCAGGCCTGCACCCAGGCGCGCAGCAGCCGCGGCCGCTGCAGCGCGGCGACATGCTGCAGCCGCACGACCGCGCGCAGCGTCGCGCGTGCGGCCGCAGCTGGCGACATCCGGACGAGCGCGGGCAGTTGCATCGCCGCGCTCGCGCGGGCGGTCCAGGCGGCGGTCGGTGCGCCGCCGGTGGCGTCGGCCAGCACCGCCCCGAGCGCGGCGGTGACGCGCGCGGCCTCCGGCGCCGCGCCCCGCCAGCGCCCGCGCGGCGCCGGCGGCGGCGAACGGCAGGCTGCGCTGGCGCACGCGCTGGCGCAGCAGCAGCCAGCGCATCGCCTGCGCCAGGCCGCGCGCGTCGCGCCGCGCGGCGTCGAGCAGCGCGCGGCGCGCGGCAGGGGCATGGAGGCCGCACGCCGTGCCAGCGCGTCGAGTGCAGCCGTGCGCGCCAGCGGCCCGAGTGCCGCGAGCTCGTTGCGCATCGCCGCCGCGACGGATGGCGCGAGCGCGCCGAAGGCGTCGGCTGGCGGCGGACGAGGCGCGGCCACCAGCGCGCGCAGGGCGGCGTGAAGCTCGGCCGCGCTATGCCAGCGGCCGATGCGCTCGATCGCCTCGGCCTCGCGCGCGCGGGCCCGTGCTTTGGCGTCGTCGGGGTCGGCGCGCCGCAGCGGGTCCAGCGGCACGGCGCAGCTGTCGGGGTATGCGGCCCGGCCGGACGCGGTGCCGGCAGCGCGCCGGGCCCCGGTCCTGGCGCCGTTCACGGTATCGCCCGCGTGGCCGCCGAACGGCCAGCCGGCGTGCCCCGCTGTGCCCGCAGCCGTGGGCGCGTCGGCTGCCGCCAGCGCCGTCAACGGCAGCAGTGGCTCGGCGCCGGCAGCCGGCGGCGGCAGCGGGTCCGCCGGCAGGTCGGGCATGCTGCGGCCGAACAGGCGCCGGATGCGCTCGGCCAGCGGCGGGTGCGTGGCCCACCAGGTCCGCCCCCCGCCGCTGGCCAGGAACAGGTGCGCCAGCGCGCCGGTGGACGGCGCCAGCGCGTCGGCGTGCGCGGCGTGCTGGGTCGCGATCTTGCGCAGTGCGCCGCCGAGGCCGGCGACCTGACGCGTGTACTTGACCGCCGAGGCGTCGGCGAGGAATTCGCGCTGGCGCGACACCGCGGCCTGCAGCAGGCGTGCGGCCGCCCAGCCGAGCGAGCCGACCGCGATCAGCGCGACGCCGAAGATCGCCCCCGGATGGCGGCGACCGTCGTCGTCGGCGGCGGCCAGCCCGCGCCCGAGGTCGAACAGCAGCCGCAATCCCCAGACCATGCCGATGAGCCGCATGTTCAGCGTCGTGTCGCCGTGCACGAGGTGGCTGATCTCGTGGGCGACGACACCCTGCAACTCGGCGCGGTCCAGCCGCTCCAGCGCGCCGCGGGTGACCGCGACGACCGCATCGCCCTCGCCCCAGCCGGCCGCGAAGGCGTTGATCGCATCCTCGCGCGGCAGCACCCAGGCCGCCGGCGCGCGGATGCCGGCGGCGATCGCCATCTCGGCGACGACGTTGGCCAGCCGCCGCTCGAGCGCATCGTCACCGCGCGCCTCGCGCCCGCCGGCCAGCCGCGCGACATGGGCGCCGCCCTCGCGCAGCCGCATCGATTCGATCGCACAGCCGCCGAGCACGTAGACCAGCACCAGCACGGTATTGGTCGTGTAGAACCAGCCCGGCGTGCCGTCGGCCCAGGGGATGGTGAGCCGGTAGGCCAGCAGCATCGCCGCGTTGACGACGATCACCAGGCCGGCGACGACGAGCGCGAACAGCCCCAGCAGGCGGCGCGTGCCGGCCTGCGCGGCCTCCTGGTGGCGGCGGAATCGCATCGGCGCTCGGCACGCGGGGTCGCGGCCGCCGGATCAGAGTTGCACGCGCGGCGCCCGGCGCTCCTCGTCGCTCGCGGTCGATTCGAGCATCGCCGCCGGGCGGAAACCGGTCAGCCGCGCGACGACGACCGACGGGAAGTGCTGGGCCGCGTTGTTGTGATCGAGCACGGCGTCGTTGAAGGCCTGGCGCGCGAAGGCCACGCGGTTCTCGGTGTGGGTGAGCTCCTCGGCCAGCTCGCGCATGGTCTTGTCGGCCTTCAGCTCGGGGTAGGCCTCGACGACCGCCATCAGGCGACCGAGGGCGCCGCCGAGCAGCCCCTCGGCAGCGGCCAGTGCGCCGATGCGGGCCGGGTCGGCGGGCGCCTCGCGTGCGCGGTCGGCCGCTCGCTGCGCCCCGCCGCGCGCCTGCGTGACCGCCTCCAGCGTCTCGCGCTCGTGCTGCAGATATTTGCGCGCGACGTCGACCAGGTTGGGCACCAGGTCGTGGCGGCGCTTGAGCTGGACGTCGATCTGCGCGAAGGCGTTGGCGATCTCGTTGCGCAGCCGCACCAGCCGGTTGTAGACCCAGACCGCCCACACCAGGACGACGAGGGCGATGCCCCAGCGCAGCATCGAGGCCGGGGTCAGGCCGAAGGGGGCGAGGGCTTCCATCGTGCGGCTCCTGGGCGGGTGGGCTGGGCCGGCGCCGGCGCGCCGGCTGCCGATGCGCGGTCGCCCTGGGAGGCTGCCGGGGTTCGGGAGGGCGCTCCCGAACCCCGGCAGCCTCCCAGGCAGCGAGGCCTGCAGCTGCGCGGGGCGCTTCGTACAATGGCGCATGGCCGATCCGACCCCCGACACGCTGCGCGCGTATCTTGCCGCAGGACTGCCCTGTGAATTCCTCGAAGTCGACGGCGATGGCCGGCATTTCTTCGCCACCATCGTCTCGACGGCGTTCGAGGGGCTGCCGCGGGTGCGCCGCCACCAGCGCGTCTACGAGGCGCTGGGCGATAGAATGCGCGAGGAAATCCACGCGCTGTCGATGAAGACGCTCACCCCGGCCGAGTTCGCCGCCCAGCGCGGCGCGGCCCATCCCTACGACTGAACCACCCGCGCGCTCGCCGCGGGTGGCGGTGCTGCCGCCGGCGGGCCCGGCGGCTGGATCTCCACCGCGGCGTCGCGACGACGCCCCGGCATGGACAAGCTCCTGATCCGCGGCGGCCTGCGCCTGAACGGCGAGGTCGCGATCTCCGGCGCCAAGAATGCGGCGCTGCCGGCGCTGTGCGCGGCGCTGCTGACGGCCGAGCCGGTGCGGCTTGCGAACGTGCCGCGGCTGCGCGACGTCGCCACCACGCTGGACCTGCTGCGTCGCATGGGCGCGCAGGCCGACCGCGGGGAGGGCGAGCACGACGAGATCGTCACCGTCCACGCGCCGGCGTCGATCGCCCCGGTGGCGCCGTACGAGCTGGTCAAGACGATGCGGGCGTCCATCCTCGTGCTCGGCCCGCTGCTGGCGCGCTTCGGGCAGGCGCGCGTCTCGCTGCCCGGCGGCTGCGCGATCGGCTCGCGCCCGGTCGACCAGCACATCAAGGGGCTGCAGGCGATGGGGGCGCGGGTCGAGGTCGAGCACGGCGATATCGTCGCCCGGGCCGGCGAGGGTGGCCGGCTGCACGGCGCGCGCATCACGACCGACATGGTCACCGTCACCGGGACCGAGAACCTGATGATGGCCGCGACGCTGGCCGACGGCCGGACGGTGCTGGAGAACGCCGCGCAGGAGCCCGAGGTCGCGGACCTGGCCGAGCTGCTGATCGCGATGGGCGCGCGCATCGAGGGCCATGGCACGAGCCGCATCGTCGTGGACGGGGTCGAGCGGCTGCACGCGCCGGCCGCGCCGCACCGCGTGATCCCGGACCGCATCGAGGCCGGCACCTTTCTGTGCGCGGTCGCCGCCGCCGGCGGCGAGGCGCTGCTGCGCGGCGCACGCGCCGACCACCTGGATGCGGTGATCGACAAGCTGCGCGAGGCCGGCGCCGCGATCGCCAGCGAGGCCGGCGGCATCCGCATCCGCATGGACGGCCGCCCGCGCGCGGTCAGCGTGCGCACCGGCGAATACCCGGCCTTCCCGACCGACATGCAGGCGCAGCTGATGGCGGTGAACTGCGTCGCCGACGGCAGCGCGATGGTCTCGGAGACGATCTTCGAGAACCGCTTCATGCATGTCAACGAGCTGCTGCGGCTGGGTGCGAGCATCGAGATCGACGGCCACACCGCGCTCGTCCAGGGCGAGCAGGGGCTGTCGGGCGCGACCGTGATGGCCACCGACCTGCGTGCCTCGGCCAGCCTGGTGATCGCGGCTCTGGTGGCCGACGGCCAGACGCGGGTCGACCGCATCTACCATCTCGACCGCGGCTACGACCGCATGGAAGCCAAGCTGCGCGGGCTAGGCGCCGACATCGAGCGCGTGCGATGAACCCATCGAATCCGCCGCACCGCATGCTGACCCTGGCGCTGTCCAAGGGCCGCATCTTCGACGATACGCTGCCGCTGCTGGCGGCCGCCGGCATCGAGGTGCTGGACGACCCCGAGCGATCGCGCAAGCTGATCCTGGCGACCTCGCGCGCCGAGCTGCGCGTGGTGCTGGTGCGCGCCTCCGACGTGCCGACCTACGTCCAGTACGGCGGCGCCGACCTCGGCGTGGCGGGCAAGGACGTGCTGCTGGAACACGGCGAGCAGGGGCTGTACCAGCCGCTGGACCTGGGGATCGCACGCTGCCGCATGAGTGTCGCGGTGCGCGAGGACTTCGACTACGCCGCGGCGGTGCGCCAGGGATCGCGCATCCGCGTGGCGACCAAGTACACGCGCATCGCCAGCGAGCATTTCGCCGACAAGGGGGTGCACGTCGACCTGATCAAGCTCTACGGGTCGATGGAGCTGGCGCCGCTGACGGGGCTGGCCGATGCGATCGTCGACCTGGTGTCGACCGGCAAGACGCTGGTGGCGAACCACCTGGTCGAGGTCGAGCGCATCATGGACATCTCGTCGCGGCTGATCGTCAACCAGGCGGCGCTGAAGCTGCAGCGCGAGCCGATCCGTGAGTTGATCGACGCCTTCGCGCGCGCGGCGGCGGCCTGACGCACGGCAGGACGAAGGAGCAGGCATGGACCGCGTGACGCTGCGCCGGCTCGAGACCGCCGCAGCCGGGTTCGACGACGCGTTGCAGCGCCTGCTGCACTGGTCGGCCGAGACCGACGCCGCGATCGAGGAGCGGGTGGCGGCGATCGTCGCCGACGTGCGCGCGCGCGGCGACGCCGCGGTGCTGGACTACACCGCGCGCTTCGACCGCGTGCAGGCGGCGTCGATGGCCGGGCTCGAGATCGGCGCGGCCGAGCTGCGCGCGGCGCTGGCGCAGATCACGCCGGCGCAGCGCGCCGCGCTCGAGGCCGCGGCCGATCGCGTGCGCGACTACCACCGGCGCCAGCTCGACGCCTGCGGCCGCAGCTGGCAGTACCGCGACGCCGACGGCACGCTGCTCGGGCAGAAGGTGACGCCGCTGGACCGGGTCGGCATCTACGTGCCCGGCGGCAAGGCGGCGTATCCGTCCAGCGTGCTGATGAATGCGATTCCGGCGCACGTGGCCGGGGTCGGCGAGATCGTGATGGTCGTGCCGACCCCGGACGGCGAACGCAACCCGCTGGTGCTGGCCGCCGCCGCGGTCGCCGGCGTCGACCGCCTGTTCGCGATCGGCGGCGCGCAGGCGGTGGCGGCACTCGCCTACGGCACCGCCAGCGTGCCGCGGGTCGACAAGATCACCGGCCCGGGCAATGCGTATGTCGCCAGCGCCAAGCGGCGCGTCTTCGGCCAGGTCGGCATCGACATGATCGCCGGGCCGAGCGAGATCCTGGTGCTGGCCGACGGCACGACGCCGCCGGACTGGGTCGCGATGGACCTCTTCAGCCAGGCCGAGCACGACGAGCTGGCGCAGAGCATCCTGCTCGCACCCGACGCGGCCTACCTCGACGCGGTGCAGGCGGCGATCGACCGCCTGCTGCCGGCGCTGCCGCGCCGCGCCGTCATCCGCGCCAGCCTGGAAGGCCGCGGCGCGCTGATCCGCACGCGGTCGATGGACGAGGCCTGCGAGATCGCGAACCGCATCGCGCCCGAGCACCTCGAGGTCTCGGCGCAGGAGCCGCAGCGCTGGGAGCCGCGGCTGCGCCACGCCGGCGCGATCTTCCTCGGCCGCTTCACGAGCGAGAGCCTGGGCGACTACTGCGCCGGGCCGAACCACGTGCTGCCGACCAGCGGCACCGCGCGCTTCAGCTCGCCGCTGGGGGTGACCGACTTCCAGAAGCGCAGCAGCCTGATCGAGGTCAGCGAGGCGGGTGCACGCGTGCTCGGGCCGATCGCATCCGAGCTCGCGCATGGCGAGGGGCTGCAGGCGCATGCGCGCGCGGCCGAGATGCGAATCGAAACACGAGGTTCGTGATACACTGCGATCGTGTTGCACGAAGATCGTGTGATCGAATGAAAAACGTCACCGTCACGATGGAAGAGAGCGTCGCCGAGTGGGCGCGCATGGAGGCCGCGCGGCGCAACACCAGCGTCTCGCGGCTGATCGGCGAGATGCTGGCGGAGAAGATGCGCCACGACGATGCCTACGAGCGGGCGATGCGCGAGGCGCTGGAGTTCCGCAGCTGGGGAAGGTCGGAGGGGCCCTACCTGACCGACGACGAGATGTACGACCGCAGCCGTCCGCGAACGTGAGCACGCCGCTGGTCTTCGTCGATACGAACGTGCTGCTGTACGCGGTCGACGACCGCGAGCCGGCCAAGCGCGACCGCTCGCGGCAGTGGCTGAGCACCTGCTGGCGACACCGCTGCGGCCGGGTCAGCACCCAGGTGCTCGACGAGTTCTACTGGAACGCGGTACGCAGGTTCGGCTCCGCGGTATCGCGCGGGGACGCTCGCGCCGAGGTCCGGCGATACCAGCAGTGGCTGCCGTGGCAACTCGACCACGCCACCGTGGAGACCGCCTGGGCGGTGGAGGCGCGGTTCGGGCTGGCGTACTGGGATGCCCTGCTCGTCGCCGCCGCCAAGCACCAGGGCTGCGGCTGGCTGCTCAGCGAAGACCTGCAGCACGAGCAACTGCTGGACGGCGTCCGCGTCGTCAACCCCTTCCTCGCCGGCCCCGAGATCCTGGACACCCCCGCATGACCGTCACGCTCGCCGACCGCATCGCGCACACGATCCGCAGCGACGTGCAGTCGATGCATGCCTATGCGGTACAGCCCAGCGCCGGGCTGATCAAGCTCGATGCGATGGAAAACCCGTTCGAGCTGCCGCCCGAGCTGCAGCGCGAGCTCGGCGCGCGGCTGGCGGGGGTGCCGATCAACCGCTACCCCGGCGCGCGCATCGACGAGCTGCGCGGCGCGCTGGCGGTGTTCGCCGAGCTGCCGGCCGGCTGCTCGCTGATGCTCGGCAACGGCTCGGACGAGCTGATCGACCTGCTGTCGGTCGCGTGCACGAAGCCGCAGGCGACGATCCTGGCACCGCTGCCGGGATTCGTGCTGTACGAGCTGTCGGCGCGGCTGCGCGGGTTGCGCTTCGTCGGCGTGCCGCTGCGGGCGGGCTTCGAGCTCGACGAGACGGCGATGCTGGCGGCGATCGAGCGCGAGCGCCCGGCGCTGACCTACCTCGCCTACCCGAACAACCCGACCGCCAACCTGTGGGACGACGCGGTCATCGCGCGCATCGTCGATGCCGTCGGCCGGCAGCAGGGGCTGGTCGTGATCGACGAGGCCTACCAGCCGTTCTCGTCGCGGACCTGGATGCAGCGCATGGCCGCGCACGAGCATGTGCTGGTGATGCGCACGCTGTCGAAGTTCGGCCTCGCCGGGGTGCGGCTGGGCTATCTGTGCGGGCGCGAGGCGCTGATCCAGGAGATCGACAAGGTCCGCCCGCCGTACAACGTCAGCAGCCTGAATGCCGAGGCGGCGCTGTTCGCGCTGGAACACGCCTACGAATTCGGCCGTCAGGCGGCGCTGCTGCGTGACGAGCGCGCTCGGCTGCAGTCGGCCTTCGCGGCGATGCCGGGCGTCACGACCTTCCCGAGCGAGGCCAACATGATCCTCGTCCGCGTGCCCGATGCGCAGCGCGCCTTCGACGGGCTGAAATCGCGCGGGGTGCTCGTCAAACACATCGCGCCGCTGCACCCGCTGCTGGCCGGATGCCTGCGCATCACGGTCGGCACGCCGCAGGAGAACGACACCCTGCTCGATGCGCTGCGCGCCAGCCTCTGACTTTCACCCTACGCCGGGAGAGCCGCTCCATGAATGCACCCGCCCGCGTCGCCGAGGTCCGCCGCGATACGGCCGAGACCAAGGTCCGCATCCGCGTCGACCTGGACGGCCGCGGAGCCTCCAGGCTCGCCACCGGCATCGGCTTCTTCGACCACATGCTCGACCAGGTCGCGCGCCACGGGATGATCGACCTCGAGATCGAGGCCGACGGCGACCTGCACATCGACGGCCACCACACGGTGGAGGATGTCGGCATCACCCTCGGCCAGGCCTTCGCCAAGGCGGCCGGCGACAAGGCCGGCATCACGCGCTACGGCCATGCCTACGTGCCACTGGATGAGGCGCTGACGCGCGTCGTGGTCGACTTCTCCGGCCGCCCGGGGCTGCACATGCAGGTGCCGTTCAAGGCGGCGATGATCGGCGGCTTCGACACCCAGCTCGCCTACGAGTTTTTCCAGGGTTTCGTCAACCACGCCGGCGTGACGCTGCACATCGACAACCTGCGCGGCGAGAACGCACACCACCAGTGCGAGACCGTCTTCAAGGCCTTCGCGCGCGCGCTGCGCATGGCCCTGACGCCGGACCCGCGCAGCGCGGGCCAGATCCCGTCGACCAAGGGTGCGCTCTGAGGTGAGCACACGCATCGATCACCGTTGCTGGCGTACTGCTTTCGGCCCGTTGCTGCCGTTCGCCGCAGCCTTTGTCGAGTCTGTGTGCCACGACCGGGCGGGCCGAGGACGGCGGGTACCCTTGCCCTCCATGTCCCCCGCCATCGGCCTTCGGCCGCTGGCTCCTCCTTTACTTACGGTCAAGGGCACCCGCCGTCCTCGGCAGGCCACCGAGTTGGTGTTCGACGGTCGAATGCCGCCGTGGTGGCAGGCCAAGGTCGGCGGGCACCCTCCCACGGAAGTAAAGGAGGAGCCGGCGGCGCAGCCGACGGCGGGGGACATGGAGTGGGAGGGTGCCCGCCGGCCTTGGTACGCTGGGACGTCGAATGCCAAGAGAACCGAAGGACTGACTTCGACGACCGTCGACATCGGGCAGAAAGCACTGCGATCAAGGCGAAACGGACCTCGAACGTCGACTGCGACGCGAGACGCAGGGGAGCCCAGGCCATGACCCGCACCGTCGCCGTCGTCGACTACGGCATGGGCAACCTGCGCTCGGTGTCGCAGGCACTGGCGCATGTCGCGCGCGAATCGGACCTGCGCGTCATCGTCACCGCCAACCCGGAGGAGGTCTTCGCCGCCGAGCGCGTCGTGCTGCCCGGGCAGGGGGCGATGCGCGACTGCATGCGGGAGCTGCGCGACTCCGGCTTGCTGGACGCCGTGCTCGACGCCGCACGGCGCAAGCCGCTGATGGGCGTGTGCGTTGGCATGCAGATGCTGCTCGACCACAGCGAGGAGCAGGATACCCCCGGACTCGGGCTGATCCCCGGCCAGGTCCGGCGCTTTCGCCTGGACGGCATGATGCAGCCCGACGGCAGCCGCTACAAGGTGCCGCAGATGGGCTGGAATACCGTGCGCCAGCGCCCGCATGCCATGTGGGCGGGCGTTCCGGACGGCGCCTGGTTCTACTTCGTGCACAGCTACCATGCCGTGCCGTCGGATGCGCGCCACGTCGCCGGCGAGACCGACTACGGCGGGCGCTTTACCAGCGCGGTGGCGCGGGATAACATTTTCGCGACCCAGTTCCACCCCGAGAAGAGCGCGGCCCACGGATTGGCGCTGTATCGCAACTTCCTGACCTGGAATCCCTGAAGCCCCGCTGCGAGTCGGCCGCGCGTCGGCCGGCGCAGCGCCGGCCGCGCCCGCGCCCGCGCCACACCCGCCCGACCCCCACCCTCGTGCTCGTCGAGCCATGCTGCTGATCCCTGCCATCGACCTCAAGGACGGCCATTGCGTCCGCCTCGAGCAAGGCGACATGCGCGCCGCCACCACCTTCGGCGAAGACCCGGCCGCGATGGCGCGGCGCTGGCTCGACGCCGGCGCGAGGCGGCTGCACCTGGTCGACCTCAACGGCGCCTTCGCCGGCAAGCCGGTCAACGAGGCCGCGATCAAGGCCATCCTGCGCGAGGTCGGCGACGAGATTCCGGTCCAGCTCGGCGGCGGCATCCGCGACCTCGACACCATCGAGCGCTACCTCGACGACGGCATCAGCTACATCATCATCGGCACCGCCGCGGTCAAGCACCCGGGCTTCCTGAAGGACGCCTGCGAGGCCTTCGGCGGCCACGTCATCGTCGGCCTGGACGCCAAGGACGGCAAGGTCGCCACCGACGGCTGGAGCAAGCTGACCGGGCACGAGGTCGTCGACCTGGCGCGCAAGTTCGAGGACTACGGCGTCGAGGCGGTCATCTACACCGACATCGGCCGCGACGGCATGCTCACCGGCATCAATGTCGACGCCACCGTGCGGCTGGCGCAGGCGCTGACGATCCCGGTGATCGCCTCCGGCGGGCTGGCGGGCATCGACGATATCGAGCGCCTGTGCGCGGTCGAGTCCGAGGGCGTCGAGGGCGTCATCTGCGGACGCAGCATCTACAGCGGCGCGCTGGACTTCGCCGCCGCGCAGGCGCGCGCCGACGAGCTCGGGGCATGAGGCCGCCCCAGCGCTCGTTTGGTTCGCTGGCCCCCGCGGGGGCGCCAGCCGGCCTGGGGCGGCCCGGCGCCGGCCGGGGCGTGCGCTGATGCTCGCCAAGCGCATCATCCCCTGCCTGGACGTGACCGGCGGGCGTGTCGTCAAGGGGGTCAACTTCGTCGAGCTGCGCGACGCCGGCGACCCGGTCGAGATCGCCGCGCGCTACGACGAGCAGGGCGCCGACGAGCTGACCTTCCTCGATATCACCGCCACCAGCGACGAGCGCGACCTGATCCTGCACATCGTCGAGGCGGTCGCGTCGCAGGTCTTCATCCCGCTGACGGTCGGCGGCGGCGTTCGCAGCGTCGACGACGTTCGCCGGCTGCTCAACGCGGGGGCCGACAAGGTCAGCTTCAACTCGGCCGCGGTCGCCAACCCGCAGGTCATCCGCGACGCGTCGCAGCGCTACGGTGCGCAGTGCATCGTGGTCGCGATCGACGCCAAGCGCCGCCAGGGCGAGGACCTCGCCGCGCGCGGCGCCGGCTGGGATGTCTACACGCACGGCGGGCGGCGCAACGCCGGCATCGACGCCGTCGAGTGGGCGCGCCGCATGGCCGGGCATGGCGCCGGCGAGATCCTGCTGACCAGCATGGACCGCGACGGCACCAAGATCGGCTTCGACCTGGCGCTGACGCGCGCGGTCAGCGACGCGGTGCCGGTGCCGGTGATCGCCTCGGGCGGCGTCGGCGCGCTGGAGCACCTCAGCGAGGGCATCCGCCTCGGCGGCGCCGACGCGGTGCTGGCGGCCAGCATCTTCCACTACGGGACCTTCACCGTCGCGCAGGCCAAGGCCCGGCTGGCGGCCGACGGCATCCCGGTGCGCTGGTGAGCGTGCCGCGCGCGGCCGCCCGAGCCGCGGCGGCGCGTCCGGCCGTGCGCCCGGCCGGCCCGCCGCGCGAGGTGCGGCTGATCGGCGGCAGCCTGCGCGGGCGCAAGCTGCCGGTGGCAGACCGTCCTGGCTTGCGGCCGACGCCGGACCGCGTGCGCGAGACGCTGTTCAACTGGCTCGGGCAGGAGCTGGCGGGCTGGCGCGTGCTCGACGCCTTCGCCGGCAGCGGCGCGCTCGGATTCGAGGCGGCCTCCCGCGGCGCCGCCGAGGTGTGGCTGCTGGAGTCCGACCCGGCCCTGGTGCGCAGCCTGCGCGACCTGCGCGAGCGCTTCGGCGTGCCGTCGCTTCGTGTCGAGCGCGCCGAGGCGCTGGCGTGGATGCGGCGTGCACCCGCGGCGTCGTTCGAGCTCGTGCTGCTGGACCCGCCCTTCGATTCGGGCCTGGCGGCACCGGCGCTGGAGGCGGCGCGCGCGCTCGTCGTGCCCGGCGGCTGGATCTACCTCGAGGCGTCGATGCCGCTGCAGGTGCTGCCCGCGGGCCTGCACGAGTGGCGCCGGCTGCGCGCCGGCGCCGTCAGCGCCCAACTGCTGCGGGTAGACTGACCGACCGCCGTTCGCCGACCCCCGAAAGCCGCGTGCCGTGACCGCCAAGACCCCCCTCGCTGCCGTCTACCCCGGCACCTTCGACCCGATGACGCTCGGGCACGAGGACCTGATGCGCCGTGCCGCCGGGCTGTTCGACCGCCTGATCGTCGCCGTCGCCGCCGGCCACCACAAGCGGACGATGTTCGACCTCGACGAGCGGCTGGACATCGCGCGCGAGATCGCGCGGCCCTATCCGAACGTCGAGATCATCCCGTTCCACGGTCTGCTGCGCGATTTCGTCGTCGGCCACGACGCCAAGGTCGTCGTGCGCGGGCTGCGCGCGGTCAGCGACTTCGAGTACGAGTTCCAGATGGCGGGCATGAACCGCCAGCTGATGCCCGAGGTCGAGACCGTCTTCATGACGCCGTCGGACCAGTACCAGTTCGTCAGCAGCACCTTCGTGCGCGAGATTGCCAGCCTCGGCGGTGATGTCTCCAAGTTCGTGGCAGCCTCGGTGCTGCGGCGGCTGAACGAGCGCTTCGCCGGCAGCCGCAGCGCGTAGGAGGCGCGGCATGGCCCTGATGATCACCGACGAGTGCATCAACTGCGACGTCTGCGAGCCCGAGTGCCCGAACCAGGCGATCTCGATGGGCCCCGAGATCTACGTCATCGACCCCGACCGCTGCACCGAGTGCGTCGGTCACTTCGACCAGCCGCAGTGCGCGCAGCTGTGCCCGGTGGCCTGCATCCCGGTCGATCCGCGGCGCGTCGAGACGCGCGAAGAGCTCGCGGCCAAGGCCGAGCGCCTGAAGGCCGCGGGGATGTCGACGGCGGCGCCGGCCGTTACGCGGGCCGGCGGTCAGGTCGGCGCACGCACGGCCTAGGGCCGCGGTTTCGCGGGCGAGGGCTTTGCCTCGCGTGCAGGCCGCTGCGACCCGGACCCCTCGGCGGTCCGGCCGGCGGCCTGCCTGTGCTTGCGCGGGGCCTTGCCGTGCGCGCGCGGTCGGCGCGCGGAATCGTCGGGCGACGCCGCCGGACGGATCGCTGCCGGGGCGGCGCGCCCCTCGACCCAGGGTGCGTCCTCGCGCGCGTGACGCTCGGCGACCAGTCGCTGCAGCGCGAGTTGCTCGCGCGCTGCCACCGCCTGGGCCTCGGCGCGGGCGCGGGCCGACGGCGAGGCCGCGCGCGCGATCGCTTCGCCCTCTGCGCAGGGTCGATCGGTGAAGGTCCGGCCGTCGGGCCCGCAGCGCCACAACTCGCCCGCCAGACCCGCCGTGCAGGCCAGCGCGAGCGCGACCGCGCATGCGGCGCGCCGCGTCGCGCGCGCGGGGGCGGCCCATCCGGGCGTCGCCGGGCTCATCGCGGAATCCTCATCGTGCCGGCTGCGCCGGCCGCGTCCGCCGCGTCGTCGGGCGACGCCGGCGGCCTCATGTCGGCGCGCGGCTGCGCGGCGCTGTCCGCGCCGGCCCGTGCGGGGTCGCGCCGCGGCGGCTTGGGGCGCGGCGGCTTGGCGTGGATCCGGGCCAGCGCCTGGTCCATCGCGCCGTCGAGCATCGGTGCCGCCGCGTCCAGCGTGCGCTCGATCGCCTGCACGATGGCGTCGCGCTGCTCGGGCGCGGGTTTGCGCAGCACGTAGTCGACGACCTCGGCGCGATCGCCGGGGTGGCCGATGCCCAGCCTGAGGCGCCAGAAATCGGGCGATCCCAGCATGTGCTGGCAATCCTTGATCCCGTTGTGCCCGCCCGAACCCCCGCCACGCTTGAGCCGCGCCTGTCCCGGCGGCAGGTCGAGCTCGTCGTGGACGACGAGGATCTGCTCGGGCGGGATCTTGAAGAAGCGCGCCAGCGCCGCGACCGACACGCCGGAGCGGTTCATGTAGGTCGTCGGCTCGAGCAGCCAGACTGCCGGCGCACCGGGGCGGTCGACGCGCGCCAGCAGCCCCTGGTAGGCGCGCTCCGGCACCAGCCGCGCGCCGAGCCTGGCGGCCAGCGCATCGATCCACCAGAAGCCCGCGTTGTGGCGCGTGCCCTCGTAGGCGGGGCCCGGGTTTCCCAGGCCGACGAAGAGTCGGATCATGGGGCGGGATTATCCCGGCCGCACATGCAGCCGCGCACCCCGCTTCGGCGGGAGGGGCCCACCCGCAAAAAGGCCCCGCCGAAGCGGGGCCACCGAAGAAGGGTGGGGCGCAAGGCCCCGGCGACGTCTTCTTCGGCTTACTTCCTGTTCTGCTTCTCGTCCTTCTTGGGCTTCGCGGCCTTGCCCTTGACCGGGGTGGCGGCGACGACGGCCTCGGCAGCGATCTCCTCCTCGGTCTTGGGCACCGTGACCGAGACGACGACCGGGTTGAGCGTGCCGTGGCGCACCGCCTTGATGCCGGCGGGCAGCTTCAGGTCGCTGACGTGCAGCGACTGGCCCTTGACCAGCTCGGACAGGTCGATCGGGATGAACTCGGGCAGTTGCGACGCCAGGCACTCGACCTCGAGCTCGGTCATCACGTGGCCGACCAGGCACTTGTCGGTCTTGACCGCGGGCGAGTTTTCTTCACCGCTGAAGTGCAGCGGCACCTTCTTGCGCAGCCGCGTCGTCTCGTCGACGCGCTGGAAGTCCACGTGCAGCACCTGCGGCTTCCAGGCGTGCATCTGGAAGTCGCGCAGCAGCACCTTCTCGGTGCGGCCGGCCAGGTCCATCTCGAGGATCGACGAGTGGAAGGCTTCCTTCTTCAGCGCGAAGAACAGCGCGTTGTGGTCGAGCTCGATCATTGCCGGCTCGCCGGCGCCGTAGACGATGCCCGGCACCTTGCCCGCGACGCGCAGGCGGCGGCTCGCTCCGGTCCCCTGCTGCGTGCGCTCGAAAGCGGTGAATTTCATGTTCACTCCAGATCAAAAAAGGCCCCGCGACCAGGGCCGACCAAGAAAGGGCCGAGGCCCCCCCCACCCGACAGGGCTGCCGAAGGCAGCCCGCTTCTCCTGCCTAGAAATTGCTGTTCTGCTCCGAGAACAGCGAGGTCACCGACTCGCCGTCGCTGATGCGGCGGATCGTCTCGGCGAACAGGAAGGCCACCGACAGCTGCCGGATCTTCTTGCACGCGCGCGCGACGTCGGACAACGGGATCGTGTTCGTGATGACGACCTCGTCCAGCGCGGAATTGCGGATGCGCTCGATCGCCGGGCCCGAGAACACCGGGTGCGTGCAGTAGGCGAAGACGCTGCGCGCGCCGCGCTCCTTGAGCACCTCGGCGGCCTTCACCAGCGTGCCGGCGGTGTCGATCATGTCGTCCATGATCACGCAGTTGCGGCCGTCGACCTCGCCGATCACGTGCATGACCTCGGAGACGTTGGCCTGCGGACGCCGCTTGTCGATGATCGCCAGGTCGCAGCCGAGCTGCTTGGCCAGCGCCCGCGCGCGAACGACGCCGCCGACGTCGGGCGAGACGACGACGAGGTCGCGGTGGTTGTTGCTCTTGACGTCCGACAGCAGCACCGGCGACGCGTAGATGTTGTCGACCGGGATGTCGAAGAAGCCCTGGATCTGGTCGGCGTGCAGGTCCATGGTCAGCACGCGCTCGACGCCGACCGTCTCCAGCAGGTTGGCCACCACCTTGGCGCTGATCGGCACCCGGGTGCTGCGCGGGCGGCGGTCCTGGCGCGCGTAGCCGTAGTACGGGATCACGGCGGTGATGCGGCGCGCGCTGGCACGCTTGAGCGCATCGACCATGATCAGCAACTCCATCAGGTTCTCGTTGGTGGGGTTGCAGGTCGGCTGGACGACGAAGACGTCGCGCGCGCGAACGTTCTGGCGGATCTCGACCGTCACCTCACCGTCGGAGAAGCGCCCGACGCTGGCGCGGCCCAGCTCGACGCCGAGGTGGCCTGCGATCTCCTGCGCCAGCGCCGGGTTGGCGTTGCCGGTGAACAGCACGGTGTTGAAGAGCACGGCAACGGCCTCGAAGGGCGGCGGGCGGGGCGGCCCGCGACGGTCAGGTCACGGGCGTGACGGTGGCTCGGGGTTGGCAGGGGAGGAAGGATTCGAACCCTCGCATGTCGGAATCAAAATCCGATGCCTTGACCAACTTGGCTACTCCCCTGCACGGGACGGCGGCTCGCGCCGCGCCCCTCGAACTGGTTCAGCCGGCCCAGTGCACCAGCGGGTGCTCGGGCAGGCCGCGGCACATCCGGCCCTCCCAGCCCGGTGCAGGAAACTGCGCCGGGAGCGTGGCATCGGGGCGGTCGGCGGTGCCGGCCCTCGCGAATACCGCGCTGCCCGAACCCGTCATGCGGCCGTTGCCGAAGCGGGACTCGAGCCATCGGCGGACCTCGGCGACCTCGGGGCAATGACGCTCGGCCACGGGCTGCAGGTCGTTGCGACCGAAGCCCTGCGCCAGCACCGCCACCCCGCGGCCCTCGCCGCTTTCCGCCCGCTGCCCGGTATCCTCGAAGAAGCCCGAAAGTATAACAGCTTCGGTATCGCGGACCAGCGACGGGTCGGCGAAGACCGTCGGCGTGGCGATCGTCGCAGCGGGCTTGACGACCGCGTACCACGCCGGTGTCAGCTCGACCGGCGTCAGCCGCTCGCCGATGCCCTCGACGAAGGCGTTGCGCCCGCCGACGAAGAACGGTACGTCGGCCCCGAGCCGGGCGGCCAGTGCCAACAGCCGCGCGCGCGGCCAGTGCAGCCCCCACAGCTGGTTGAGCGCCAGCAGCGTCGTCGCCGCGTCCGAGCTGCCGCCACCCAGCCCCGCGCCCCAGGGCACGCGTTTGTCGATCGACAGGTCCGCGCCGGCCGTGGTGCCGCTTTCGGCCTGCAGCAGCCGCGCCGCGCGCAGTGTCAGGTCGTCGGCCGGCAGCGCGCGGCCGAGGTCGTGTCGCGCGAGGCGGCCGTCGCCACGGCGCTCGACGTGCAGCGTGTCGCACCAGTCGATCAGGACGAAGACCGACTGCAGCAGGTGGTAGCCGTCGTCACGTCGGCCGACGACGTGCAGGAACAGGTTGAGCTTGGCCGGCGCGGGCAGGTCGACGAGGGCGTGGATCGGCATCGGTGTGGCGGGTCAGCGTTCGAGCAGCCGCACGCGCAGCGTCGCCGCGGGCGCGGCGCGGCGCGCGGCGACGACGAAGCCCTCGGCCTGGCGCGCCAGGCCGATCGTCCAGCCGAGCTGCTCGAAACCGGCCTCACCGTCGTCGCGTGCGCGGTTGGGTGCCCCCGGCCAGGGCCGGCCGCGCAGCCAGTCGGGCAGGGCCTGCAGCGGCACGGGTTCGCCGAAGGCGTGGCGCGCGAGCGTGTCCAGATCGGCGTGCCGGCTGACGCCGTCGGCGGTCTCGATCGTGGCCTCGCCGGGCGCCCAGCGCGCGCGCGCGATCTGCGGCCCCAGCGGCGTCGACAGCCTCAGCTCGCCGGCGCGCCCGTCGCCGACGAGGTCGAAGCTGGCGTTGAAACCGCGCGCCGGCTCGCCCTGGTGCGCCGCGACCTGCAGCGTGAGCCGGCCCGCGATCGCCGCCGGCGCGTCGGGCGCGACGCTGGCGCAGCCGGCGAGGCCGAGCCATGCCAGCGCGAGCACGAGCGCCCGTGCCGACCCCGCCGGCGCCGTCGAAGCCGTCGAGGCACCGGGGGGCGCGACCGGCGCCGCCGGGCCGGGGAGCGCGGCGGCCGTGTTCACAGCTCGACCTGCAGCCGCTTCAGCGTCTCGTTCAGCACCTCGTTGTCGGCGCCGCGCTCGCGCGCCTGACGCCAGATGCCGCGCGCGGCGTCGCGTTCGCCCATCGCCCACAGCACCTCGCCGAGGTGGGCGCCGATTTCGGTATCGGGCCGCTTGGCCCACGCCTGCTCGAGCAGCCGACGCGCCTCGGCCAGGTTGCCGGCACGGAACTCGACCCAGCCCAGGCTGTCGGTGATGAAGGGGTCGCCCGGCATCAGCTCCAGCGCACGCTCGATCAGGCGACGCGCCTCGTCCAGGCGCAGCCCGCGATCGGCCAGCGAGTACCCGAGCGCATTGTGCGCGTGCGCGTGGTCGGGCTGCAGCTCGATGAGCCGGCGCATCCGCTCCTCCAGCAGGTCGAGGCGGTCCATCTGCTCGGCCACCATCGCCTGCTCGTAGAGCAGGTCGGCGTCGTCGGGGCTGGCCTGCAGCGCGCGGCCGTAGGTGTCGAAGGCCGCCTGCCAGCGCTTCAGCTCGCGCAGCAGCTGGGCCTCGGCGACGAGCTTGGCGCGCGCGTCGCCGCTGTCGCGCTCGGGCAGCGCGCGCAGCGAGGCCAGCGCCTCGTCGACGCGTCCCTGGCGCGCGATCAGCAGTGCGCGGCGTGCCTGCACCTCGACCGCTCGCTCGGGGTCGTCGACGCGTGCCAGCCACTGCTCGGCGGCGGCGGTGTCGCCGCGCTGCTCGGCGATCTGGGCGAGCATCAGCCAGGCCTGGGTCAGGCCTCGCTGCGCGGCGTGCGGCGGCGCGGGATCGGGCTGGCGCTCCCCCGCCGGCGGGGTGCCGGCGGACTCGGCAGGCCCCGGCGCGGTGCCGGCGGGCTCGGTAGGCCCAGCGGCCGCGTGTTGCGTCAGCTCCACGAAACGGCGCAGCGCGGCATCGGCCTCGTCGAGCCGGCGCTGCTCGAGGTGCAGCGCCCCGAGCGTCAGGTAGGGCTGGGCCTCGCCGGGCCGCTCGCGGTTGATCGCGCCGAGCTGCGCGATCGCGTCGTCGTGGCGCTGCGCGAGCGTCAGTGCGCGCACATAGGCCATGTGCAGCGCGACCTCGCGCCCCGGTTCGGCGACGTGCGCGGCGACGATCGACTCCGCCTGCGGCCGACTCGGCATCAGCTCCAGCGCCAGCAGCACGGGCGCGGATGAAGAGGGGTCGGCCTGCGCCGCCTCGCGTGCCAGCGCGAGCGCGCGGTCGGCCTCGTCGGCGGCCAGCCATGCGCGCCCGATCGCGACCCGCGCCGCGGTGCGCGTGGATTCGGCATCGAGCTGCGGCGCCAGCGCCTCGGCCATCACGGTGGCAGCGTCACGCTTGTCGCCGGCGCGCTCGAACAGCCTCGGCAGCGCGGCGATGACGCCGCTGCGATCGGCCTCGGGGGTCAGGCCCAGCAGCGCCTGCAGCGGGGCGGCGGACTCGCCGAGCCGGCCGAGGGCGGCGAGGATCTGCAGCTCCAGCCGCAGCGGGTCGGCCGCTCGCGGCTCCGCCTCGCGCCACGCGCGCACCGCCGCCAGCGCCTCGTTGCCGGCGCGGGCCTGCAGCGCGACGTCCATCGCGCGGCGGAACAGCTCGGGCTGGCCACTGCGGCGCGCCGCCTCGAGCAGGACGCGGTAGGCGCCCCCCGCGTCGCCTGCGCGAAGTTGCATCTCGGCGATCAGCAGCTGGTAGAAGAGCTGCGCGTCCAGCGCCGACCGGCGCGGCGTCTCGGCGGCGGCCAGCGCGAACGCCGGGGCGAGCAGCAAGGCGGCGGCGCAACGCCGCCAGCGGGGGGGTCGAGGCATCGGGTCTCCGACGGGGGTCCGGGCTCATTCTCGCAAGGTTCGCGATCGCGATCGCGTGTGGGTGTCACGGCCGCGGCGCCGAGGTGGGCGTTCGGGGCAGGGCCGCGCCGCCGGTGCGAGCGGGGCCCGCGGCGGAATAATCGACGCATGCCCGAGCTGCCCGAGGTCGAGGTCACGCGCCGCCGCATCGCCGAGCCGCTGCGCGGGGCGACGGTCGGCGGCGTGCGGCTGGGCAAGCCGCTGCGCTGGCCGCTGGGCTGCGCGCCGCAGTCGCTGGTCGGGCTCGAGCTGGGTGCGGCGTCGCGCCGCGGCAAGTATCTGTGGCTGCCGCTGCTGCGGCCGCAGGCCCCCGGTGCCGGCGACCCGCGACCCCCGCGCGACGCGAGGGTCGTCGACGCCGAGCCGCAGCCTGCGGGATGCCTCGCCGAACCCGAGGCACGCGATGCCGGCGGGCTGCTGCTGCACCTGGGGATGTCCGGCTCGCTGGCCCTGCACGCAGGCGACGACGCGCCGGCGTCCGGTCCGCACGACCACTTCGACCTCGTCACCTCGCGCGGCACGCTGCGGCTGACCGACCCGCGGCGCTTCGGCGCCGTCGTCTGGTCGGCGTCGCAGGGCAGTGGGGCCGCCGGCCGCCTGTTGGCCTCGCTCGGACACGAGCCCTTCGACGAGGCGCTGACGGCCGAGTTCCTGCACGCCGCGCTGCGGCGCCGGCGCGCGCCGATCAAGCAGGTGCTGCTGGCCGGCGACCTCGTCGTCGGCGCCGGCAACATCTACGCCTGCGAGGCCTTGTTCGCCGCCGGCATCCATCCGGGGCTGCGCGCCGACCGCGTCAGCCGCCCGCGCGTCGCGCGCCTGCTCGCGGCGCTGCGCGAGACGATGGCGCGCGCGCTCGAGCTCGGCGGCAGCACGCTGCGCGACTTCCGCGATCCGCACGGCGTGGACGGCCTGTTCCAGCTCGAGACCCGCGTCTACGGCCGTGCCGGCCAGCCCTGCGCCCGTTGCGGCGCGCCGGTGCGGCGCATCGTGCAGGGTCAGCGCGCGACCTACTACTGCGCGCACTGCCAGCGGCGCTGAGCGCGCGCCCGGCGCCGGGCGCGCCGCGTGACACCGTTGGCGGCCCGGCCCGCCTCGCTGTCAGCAGATGTTTCCGCATCGCGGGCTGCGCTACGGCGCTGCGCTAGCATGGCCGACAAGCCGACATGACGAGTGTTCTCGCCTCCCGCCTGGACGACCAGGCCGCGTGGCGCCGCGCGCTGGAGCGTGGCGCCAGCGCGTTCGCACGTTTTCTCTTCGAGCACGACCTGGATGGCGCCGGCCAGTCGGGCGAGCTCGATGCGCTGCGCCAGCGGCTGCTGTCGGACCGGCTGACGCTGGCCTTCGTCGCCGAGTTCTCGCGCGGCAAGTCCGAGCTGGTCAACGCGATCTTCTTCGGCCGCTCCGGCGGCCGCGTCATGCCCGCCACGCCGGGACGCACGACGATGTGCCCGGTCGAGCTGTTCCACGACCCCGAGCTGCCGCCGGCGCTCGCGCTGCTGCCGATCGAGACCCGGCTCGAGGGGCTGTCGCTGGCCGAGCTGCGCGAGCGCGACGCGCCTTGGCGGCGCCGGCCACTCGACGCGGACCGGCCCGAGTCGCTCGCGCAGGCGCTGGCGGAGGTCACGCGGACGCAGCGCGTCGGCGTCGAGCAGGCGCAGCGCCTGGGCTTCTGGCACGAGGGCGGGGGCGACGACAACCCGGCCGTCGACGCCGACGGCCTGGTCGAGGTGCCGGCGTGGCGCCATGCGCTGATCAACTACCCGCACCCGCTGCTGCAGCGCGGGCTGGTCGTGCTCGACACCCCGGGGCTGAACGCGATCGGCGCCGAGCCCGAGCTGACGCTGGCGCTGCTGCCGTCGGCGCACGCCACCGTCTTCATCCTCGCGGCCGACGCCGGCGTCACGCGGTCGGACCTCGCGGTCTGGCGCGAGCACTTGAGCGGCGCGGCGCTGGAGCGATTCGTCGTCCTGAACAAGATCGACGCCCTGGCCGACCCGCTGCTGGCGCCCGAGCAAGTCGCCGAACAGATCGAGCGCCAGCGCGCGCAGACCGCGACCACGCTCGCGCTGCCGCCGGCGCGCGTGTTCCCGGCGTCGGCGCGCGAGGCGCTCGCCGCGCGCGTGGCCGGCGACGCCGAGCGCCTCGCGCGAAGCCGCCTGCCCGAGCTCGAGGCGGCGCTGGCCGCCGAGCTGCTGCCGCGCCAGGCCGAGGTGCTGGCCGGCGGCACGCGCCAGGCGGTGCTGGCGTGGCGAGACGCCGCGGCGCGCCGGCTCGCCGATCAGCGCCGTCGTCACGCCGAGCAGATGCTCGAGCTGCGCGGCTTGCGCGGCAAGAGCACGGCCAAGATCGCGCTGATGGTCGCGCGCATCGACGCCGAAGCCGCCGACTTCGAGCGCTGCACGGCGCGGCTGGCGGCACTGCGCGCGGTGCAGGCGCGCCAGCAGGACGCGATGCTCGCGCCGCTGTCGACCGATGCGCTGCGCGACGCGGTCGCGGCGCTGCAAGGCGCTGGCCGTGCGACGCTGGGGCTGGGCAGCGGGCGCGCGTTCCGCAGCCTGTTCGAGCGCCTGCAGGCCGCGCTGCGCGACGCCGAGCAGGGCGCGCAGGAGATCGCGCAGATGCTCGAGGCGAGCTACCGCGAGCTCAACGCGGAGTTCGGCTTCACGCTGGCGGCCTCGCCCGCGCCGTCGCTCGCGAACGCCCGCAACGAGCTGGCGCTGATCGGCAACCGCTACGGGCGCTACGTCGGCCTGTCGCAGGGCTGGCGACTGGCGATGCCGGGGTTCGCCGAGCAGTTCCGCCGCATGCTGCTGTCCAAGCTGCGCGCGGTCTTCGAGGCGGCCGCCGGCGAACTCGAGCCCTGGAGCCAGGCGCAGGCGGTGCAGATCGACGTCCAGCTGCGCGAGCGACGCCAGGGCTTTCACCGCCGGCGCGAAGCCTTGCAGCGCATCCAGGGGGCCACCGGCGATCTCGAGCGCCGCATTGCCGAGGTCGAGCACACCGACGCCCAGCTGCGCGTGCTTCAGCAACGGCTCGCGGCGATGGCCGACGAGACCCTCGCGCTGGCCGACCAGGTGCTGGCCGGGGCCGCGGCCGGTCGCGGTGGCGATGGCGCGGGACGGTCGCCGCGCGCCACGGCCGGGGACGACGCGACGGGCGCGCCCACGGCAGCGGCGCGGTCCGCGACGCGCCTGCGCTCCGCAGCCGCGCGGCGTGAGCGCCACGCGCGCCGCGGCGAGCGGCCGCGCCCGCGCGCCTGCGGCCGTCACCCCGTCGCTGGCGGCGCGCCTGGTCGCATGGCAGCGGCAACACGGCCGCCACGACCTGCCCTGGCAGGGTACCCGCGACGCCTACCGGATCTGGCTGTCGGAGGTCATGCTGCAGCAGACCCAGGTCGCGACCGTGCTCGTCTACTACGAGCGTTTCGTCGGCCGGTTTCCCGACGTCGGCGCGCTCGCCGCGGCGCCGCTGGACGAGGTGCTGGCGCTGTGGAGCGGGCTGGGCTACTACGGGCGCGCGCGGTTGCTGCACCGCTGCGCGCAGGCGGTGGTCGACGAGCACGGCGGGCGCTTCCCGCGCCGCGCGGCGACGCTGGCGACGCTGCCCGGCATCGGCCGCTCGACGGCGGCGGCGATCGCGGTCTTCGCCTACGGCGAGCGCGCGGCGATCCTGGATGGCAACGTCCAGCGCGTGCTGACGCGGGCGCTGGGATTCGGCGACGACCTCGCCACCGCCGCCGGCCGGCGCGCGCTGTGGGCCCATGCCGAGTCGATGCTGCCCCGGCGCGGCATCCGCGCCTACACGCAGGGGCTGATGGACCTGGGGGCGACCGTCTGCCTGGCGCGCCGGCCGCGCTGCGGCGACTGCCCGCTCGCGGGCGCGTGCGTGGCCGCCGCCGAGGGGCGCCCCGACGCCTACCCGGTCAAGTCGCGCCGGCTGCAGCGCGGGCGGCGCACGAGCGGACTGCTGTGGCTCGTGCAGGGCGATGCGCTCTGGCTGGAGCAGCGGCCGGCGCAGGGCGTGTGGGCAGGGCTGTGGAGCCTGCCGCAGGCCGATTCGGCCCAGGCCTGGCAGCGCGCGGCGACCGGCTGGCCCGGGCAAGGGCAGGCGCTGCCCGTGATCGAGCACGCACTGACGCACTTCGACTGGCGGCTCGAGCCGCTTCGGTGGACGCTGCCTGCGCGGCTGCCCGCGGCCGCGCGGCGCGCGGTCGAGGCGGCGTTGCCGCCCGGGCGCTGGGTCGCGCGCGACGAGGCGCTCGCGCTCGGCCTGCCGGCGCCGGTGCGGCGGCTGATCGACGGCTGAACGCAGTCCCGTCTCCGTTATCCATGGCGCGAGCACGCCACCTGCGTCGCATGGAACTTGCCCGGCCAAGCCCTTGCGCGGATCCGGCATCGCCGGTCCGCAGCAAGCGCCCCCTCGGGGGGCAGCGAACGCAGTGAGCGTGGAGGTTTCATGTCAATCGCCGACGACCTGCTTGCCGCGCAGGTACTCGTCGACCAGCGACAGTCGCAGCGCCGGGTCCTCGAGCGCCATCAGCCTGTAGCGCGCCGCCAGCGGGATCGGCAGCAGCTCGCACCAGCGGTTGGCGACCCATCCGGCATCGTCCAGCCGCAGCGGCTCGCTGGCCGGCATCGCCTGCTGTGCATCGAGCGATTCGATCGCCTGCGAGAGCGCGGCGACGGTGGCCCGCATCGCCGGCGCCGGCGGCTGGACGGGGTCGTCGGCGATGGCGTCGACCGTTGCCGTCCACAGCCCGTCGGCCTGCTGCCGCGGCGTCGAGGCGAGCCTGAAGCGCGCGCCGCCGCGGCAGCGCACGTAGAGGATGCCGGGGCGGTCGGCGTCGACGTCCTCGATGATCGCCCGCGTCCCCACGTCCTCGACCCGTACGCGTCCGGCCCCGGCCTCGGGGCCGTCGGCGAGGCAGACGATGCCGAAGGCCTCGCCGCTGCGAAGGCAGCGCCCGACCAGGTCGAGGTAGCGCGCCTCGAAGACCTTGAGCGCGAGGATCCCGCCGGGGAACAGCACCGTGCGCAGCGGGAACAGCGGCAGCTCAGCCATCGATGTCGAGCTCGCGGTGGCGCACCAGCGTCACGGCGACGTCGGCGAATCGCCGCGCCAGCGTCTGCACCGCATGGACCGACCGGTGCTGGCCGCCGGTGCAGCCCAGCGCGACCGTCAGGTAGCTGCGCTGTGAGGCCTTCAGCGCCGGCAGCCAGTGGCGCAGGAAGGCTTCGATCTGGCCGATCATCTGCCCCACCTCGGGCTGCGCCTGCAGGTACTGCGCGACCGCCTCGTCGCGGCCGGTCAGCGCTCGCAGCTCGCGGATGTAGAACGGGTTGGGCAGCACGCGCATGTCGAACAGGTAGTCCGCGTCCAGCGGCACGCCGTGCTTGAACGCGAAGGACTCGAAGACCAGCGTCAGCGTGCTGCCCGCCACGCCGACCAGGTCGCGCACCCAGCGCCCGAGCTGCGCCGGCCGCAGATGGCTGGTGTCGATGACGGTGGCGGATTCGCGCACCTCGGCCAGCAGCTCGCGCTCGATCTCGATCGCCTCGGTCAGCGCGCGCGCGAGCTCGCCGTGCACGCCGTGCGCGGTCAGCGGGTGCGGGCGGCGCGTCTCGGAGAAGCGCCGCACCAGCGCCTCGGTGCCGGCGTCCAGGAACAGCACCCGTACCGGCTGCCCGGCGTCGCGCAGCTCGCGCACCAGCGGCAGCAGCTGCGGCAGCGAGCCTGCGCTGCGCACGTCGACCGCGACCGCGACGCGCGGCGTGGCGCGCTGGCGCTCGAGACGGACGAACTCGCGCAGCAGCTCCGGCGGCAGGTTGTCGACGCAGAAATAGCCGGCGTCCTCCAGCGCGTGCAGCGCGACCGACTTGCCCGAGCCCGAGATGCCGGTCAGCAGCACGACGTCGGTCGGGCTGGCGTCGGCCGCGCGGCCCGGCTCCGCGACAGGGGCGGACGTGCTCATCGCTGCAACCTGGTGGTGTGGGCGGCGCCGCCGATCGGTGCGCGGCACGATGGCCGCGGCCTCATGACGCGGCTCCGCGCGCGCCAGCCAGCATCGCCTGCGCATGCGCGCGGCTGGTGTCGCCCGCGATCCGCTCGCCGCCGAGCATGCGCGCGAGCTCGGCCACGCGCGCCTCGTCGCGTACCGGCCGCACCTCGCTCGTCGTGTGCCCGCCTCGCGTGGCCTTGCGGACGACGAAATGGTGGTCGGCGCAGGCGGCGACCTGCGCCAGGTGCGTGACCGCGAGCACCTGCGCGTGCGCGCCCAGCCGCTTCATCAGCTGCCCGACGCGGTCGGCGATGCTGCCGCCGACGCCGGCGTCGATCTCGTCGAAGATCAGCGTGGCCGGCGCCGCCGCGCCGGCCCGCGCGGCGGTCGTCACCGCGATCGCCAGCGCCAGCCGCGACAGCTCGCCGCCGGAGGCGACCCTGGCCAGCGCGCGCGGCGTGGCGCCGGCATGCGCGGCCACGCGCAGCTCGACCGCCTCCAGCCCGAAGGCTTGGGGCTCGTCCTGGGCCACGAGTGCGACCTCGAAGCGCCCGCCCTCCATGCCGAGCTGCTGCATCGCCGTGGTCACCGCCGTGGCCAGCGGCGCGGCCGCCTCGCGCCGACGCGCGGAGACCGACTTCGCCTCGCGCCGCCAGGCCGCCTCGGCGTCAGCCGCGGCGCGCTCCATCGCATCGAGGTCGGCTGCGGCGTCCAGCGCCGCGAGCTCGGCGCGCCAGCGCCCGAGCAGCGCCGGCAGTTCGCCCGGGCTGCAACGATAGCGACGCGCCAGCGCCAGCCAGGCCGCCAGCCGCTGGTCGAGCTCGGCCAGCCGCACCGGGTCGGGCTCGAGCCGCGCCAGGTAGCCGGTCAGCGTGTGCGCAGCATCGTCGAGCTGCGCCTGCGCGCTGCGCAGCAGATCGACGACGGGTGCCAGCGCCGCATCGTGGCGCAGCACCTCGTCCAGCGCGTCGGCCGCGTGCGCGGTGAGCGCAGCGGCGGCGGGCTCGCCGTCGGCGAGCGCGTCCAGCGCGCCGCGCGCGGCGTCGATCAGCGACTGCCCGTGCGCCAGCCGCGCGTGCTCGGCCTCGAGGTCCTCCCACTCGTGCTCGCGCGGCGCCAGCCGCTCGACCTCGCCGATCTGCCACGCCAGCCGCTCGCGTTCGCGTGCCAGCGCATCGCGCCGCGCGCGCGCATCGGCGAGCGTCGCGAGCCGCTCGCGCCAATGCTGCCAGGCGCGGGCCATCGGCGCGGTGTCGATGCCCGCCTCGGCGTCGAGCAGCGCGCGCACCGCAGCGGGCCGCGTCAGCCGCTGCCAGGCGTGCTGGCCGTGGATGTCGAGCAGGGCGTCGGCGGCCTCGCGCAGCTGCGCGACGGTGGCCGCGCTGCCGTTGATCCAGGCCCGGCTGCGGCCCTGGGCGTCGACCGTGCGGCGCAACAGCAGCCGGTCGTCGGCGGCGTCGAAACCGGCCTCGTCGAGCCAGGCGGCCAGCGCCGGCGGGCGGTCGAACTCGGCGCTGACCTCGGCGCGCGCGGCGCCCTCGCGCACCAGGGCGGCATCGCCGCGGGCGCCGAGTGCGAGCTGCAGCGCGTCGATCAGGATCGACTTGCCGGCGCCGGTCTCGCCGGTCAGCACCGTCAGCCCGGGATCGAGGTCGAGCTCGAGCTCGTCGACGATGACGACGTCGCGCAGCGCGAGACGGCGCAGCATCAGCGGCCCCGGGTCAGCACGGCGCGCGCGCGGCGGCCGTGCCACGGCGGCGCGCCGGGGCCGTCCGCTGCGGCGCGGGCGATCGCGCCGCGCGCCACGGTGCGCGGCTCACACCACCCCCTCGTACCAGCGCAGCTTGCGCCGCAGCGTCGCGTAGTAGCTCCAGCCGCGCGGGTGCAGGAAGCGCACCTGGTGCGGGCTGCGGCGCACGCGCACCTGGTCGCCGTGCAGCAGGCTGGCGAGGTTGTGCATGTCGAAGTTGGCCGACAGGTCGCGGCCGGCGACGACGCCGATCCGCACCTCGCCGGTGTCGGGCAGCACGATCGGGCGGTTGGACAGCGTGTGCGACGCGATCGGCACCACCACCCAGCCGGCGATCGACGGGTGCACGATCGGCCCGCCGGCGGACAGCGCATAGGCGGTCGACCCGGTCGGCGTGGCGACGATCAGGCCGTCGGCGCGGATGTTGGCGACGAACTCGTCGCCGACATCGACGCGCACCTCGAGCATGCCCGACGAAGCCCCGCGGTTGACGACGACGTCGTTGAGCGACAACCCGGCGAAGATCCGCTCGCCGTCGCGCCAGACCTCGCCTTCGAGCATCCGGCGGTGCTCCTCCTCGTAGTCGCCGCGCACCATCGGCGCCAGCGCCTCGCGCCAGTGGTTGGCCGGCACGTCGGTGATGAAGCCCAGCCGGCCCTGATTGATGCCGACCAGCGGCAGGCCGTGGCGCGCGACATCGCGCGCGATGCCGAGCATCGTGCCGTCGCCGCCGACGACGACGACCAGGTCGCAGGCGCGGCCGAACTCCGACGGATCCAGCAGGTCGAATCCGGCCACCCCGGTTGCCTGCGCGGTCTCGCGGTCGAAGCCGACATCCAGCCCCTCGTCGGCGAGGAAATGCGCGATCTCCTCGAGCACCGCGCGGATGCCGCGGGCCTGGTACTTGCCCACGATCACGGCATGGCGGAACCGGCTCGGCATGCGACGCATTACACCATAGGGGCCGGTGCCGGCAAGGCCTCGCGGCGGCCGCGCGCAGGCCTTGTCCGTAGAATGAAATCCATGATCGACGATCGCGCCCGCACGCTGCTGAAGACGCTGGTGGAGCGCTACATCGCCGAGGGCCAGCCGGTAGGCTCGCGCACCTTGTCGCGCGCCTCCGGGCTGGACCTGTCGCCGGCGACGATCCGCAACGTCATGGCCGACCTCGAGGAGCTCGGGCTGATCGCCAGCCCGCACACCTCGGCCGGCCGCGTGCCGACGCCGCGCGGCTACCGGCTGTTCGTCGACACCATGCTGACGGCGCGCCCGCTGGACGTGGGGGATCCGGATCCGCAACTGGTCGCGGCGCGCGAGCAGCTCCACCCGGACCAGCCGCAGCGCGTGATCGCGCAGGCGGCGTCGCTGCTGTCGAGCCTGTCGCACTTCGTCGGCGTCGTCACCGCGCCGCGCAAGTCCAGTGTCTTCCGCCACATCGAGTTCCTGCGCCTGGGCGAGCGGCGCGTGCTGGTGATCCTGGTCGCGCCCGACGGCGACGTGCAGAACCGCGTCATCTTCACCGCGCGCGACTACAGCCAGGCCGAGCTCGCGGAGGCGACCAACTTCCTCAACGCGCACTACGCCGGGCTGACGCTGGACGAGGTGCGCGCACGGCTGAAGACCGAGGTCGACGCACTGCGCGGGGAGATCGCCGCGCTGATGGAGGCCGCGGTGCAGGCCGGCACCGAGGCGCTGGCCGACAACAGCGACAAGGTCGTCGTCTCCGGCGAGCACAACCTGCTCGGCGTCCAAGACTTCGGCCAGGACATGGGAAGCCTGCGCAAGCTGTTCGACCTGTTCGAGCGCAAGACCGAACTGATGCGCCTGCTCGACACCTCGAGCCGCGCCGAGGGCGTGCGCATCTTCATCGGCGGCGAGAGCCAGGTCGTGCCCTACGAGGAGCTGTCGATCGTCAGCGCACCGTACGAGGTCGACGGCCAGGTCGTCGGCACCCTGGGCGTGATCGGCCCGACGCGGATGGCCTACGACCGCATGATCCAGATCGTCGACATCACGGCGCGGCTGGTCGGCAACGCGTTGTCGCAGCGCTGAGGCGTGTCGTTGCCGCGGCGCGGCGCGGCGCCGTGTGCGAGGGGCGACTCCTAGAATTGGACGCAGGGGCCGTTAGCTCAGCGGTTAGAGCAGGGGACTCATAATCCCTTGGTCGCTGGTTCGAACCCAGCACGGCCTACCGATCGACCGGCACTCAGGCGCCTCATGCGCCCTGGCGGCACCGCCGGCGCTGGCCGCGATCGCCGACGCCCTCGCGCTGCAGCAGCGCTGCCCGTTGATGCGCATCGACCCCGAGGGTCTGCGCGGGGCGACTCGCCGCCGGCCAGGGCATCAGCCGCCGGAGCGAACGCCCGGCGCCTTGGTCACCCGGACCTTGCCGCCCGTCGTGACCAAGATGACGGCGTCGCCCGGTGCGATCGCCTCCTGGCCCTTGGCCTGCACGATCGAGCGCCGCTCGCCGTTGCCGAGCTGCACCAGGATCTCCAACGCATCCTCGCGCGTGCCGAAACGCTCGACCGCGTTGCCGATGACGCCGCCGACGACGGCGCCGATCACGCCGACCGCGACCGCCTCGCGGCTGCCGCCGACCGACGAGCCGGCCACGCCGCCGACGACGGCGCCGGTGGCGCCGCCCACACCCGACTGCGTACCCTCGACGACGACCGGCCGCACCGACAGCACGGTGGCGTCGACGACGCTGGACAGCCGCTGCGCGTCGCCGCGCTGGATGACGTCCGGGCTGGTGGTCGAGCAGGCGGCCAGCGCGGCCGCGCTGGCGAGGCTGATGGCGATCAGGGTCGATCTCATGTCCGTATCCTTCGTCTAGCTGCGTCGGGCTCGGTCCCCAGTGGTGATTGGACACCGGGACGGCGCGTGGGTTGCATGCCGCGTGGTGACAAACCGATGCAACGCGCCCGCAGGGCGCGGGGTGCACTGGGCGCGCCGTGACGGCGTCGGCTGGGGCAGAACAGCCCGCTGCAGCGTCACCCGTGCAGCCTGCTGCTGCCTCACCCGTGCAGCCTGCTGCTGCCTCACCCGTGCAGCCTGCTGCTGCGGGGCACCGACGCCAGCAGGAACTCCATCTGGTCGGCCAGGATGCGCCGACCGCGCAGGATCATGTCCTCGTGCAGGCTGGGCACGTAGGGCAGGTACAGCAGCACCATGCGCGCCTCCTCGGGCAGCCGGTTGCCCTTGCGGCCGTTGCAGGGCTTGCACGCGGTGATGCAGTTCATCCAGGTGTCGTGCCCCCCGCGCGAGACCGGCACGATGTGCTCGCGCGTCAGTTCCTCGGGTGCGGAGCGCTTGCCGCAATAGGCGCAGACATGGCGGTCGCGCGCGAACAGCTTGGCGTTGCTGATCGCCGGGGTCTGGCGCCAGGCGCGGCTGGGCACGGCGCCGCGCACCGCGACGATGGGGTGCAGTTCGATGCGCGACTGCAGCCCGGTGACGCGCTGGATGCCGCCGCGCAGGACGCGAAACGTCCTGCCCAGCGTCCAGGCCACGCCGTCGGTCGCATACAGGACCGCCGCCTCGCGGGCGCTGATCCACGCTTGCGGCCTGCCGCTGACGTCGAGTTGCAGCACGTCCATGATGCCGCGTAGCGTAATCGCTGCGCGTGACAGGCTCAATCGGCGGCTTCCATGAGTCGGCGCCGGCCGTGGATTCGAGGCGACACGGCGCCAATGCCGGGCGGCGACCGGCCACGGTTTAGGGCCGGGCCCCTAAAGCGGGTCGGCCCGAACGAACCAGGGGCCGCGGGATGGCTCAAAATAGAACGATCGTTCGTTCTATTGATTCGCCTGCCTTGTCCCAAGCCCATCCGACCCCCGCCCAGGCGGCGCGTGCCCTGCCCAAGGGGCAGCAGACGCGCGCGGCAATCCTCGACGCGGCGCTCGCGATGGCGTCGCACATGGGGCTGGAGGGGCTGTCGATCGGGGCGCTGGCCGAGGTCACCGGGATGAGCAAGTCCGGCGTCTTCGCGCACTTCGGGTCGCGCGAGGAGCTGCAGATCTCGGTCATCCGCGAATACCACCACCGCTTCGAGGAAGAGGTGTTCTTCCCCGCGATCCGCGAGCCGCGCGGGCTGCCCCGGCTGCGCGCGCTGTTCGAGCGCTGGGTGCGCCGGGTGTCGGTCGAGCTCGATTCGGGCTGCATCTACATCAGCGGCGCCGTGGAGTTCGACGACCGCCCGGGGCCGGTGCGCGACGCGCTGGCGTCGATGGTGCGCGCCTGGCACGACGCGCTGGAACGCGCGATCCGCCAGGCGATCGAAGCTGGGCAACTGCGTCCGGACACCGACCCGCGACAGATGCTGTTCGAGATCCACGGCCTGATCCTGGCGCTGCATCACGACGCGCGCTTCCTGCGCCACCCCGGCGTGCTCGACCGCGCGCGTCACGGCTTCGATCGCATCGTCGACCATTATCGGACGCCTTGCGCGTCGACCCGAACCAAGGAGTAGAGCCATGCCCCAGTACACCCCGCCGCTGCGCGACATGCAATTCGTGATGCACGAGCTGCTCGATGTGGCCGCCGTGCTGAAGACGCTGCCGCGGCACCAGGAGATCGACGCCGAGACGCTCGACGCCGTGATCGAGCAGGCCGGCAAGTTCGCCGCCGAGGTCGTCTTCCCGCTCAACACGTCGGGTGACGCCCAGGGCTGCACGCTGGACAAGTCGACCCACGAGGTGGCGACCCCCGAGGGGTTCAAGGCCGCCTACAAGGCCTATGTCGAGGGCGGCTGGCCGGCGCTGAGCTGCGACCCCGAATACGGCGGCCAGGGCCTGCCGCTGGTGCTCAACCAGTGCCTGTACGAGATGCTCAACGCCGCCAACCAGGCCTGGACGATGTACCCGGGCCTCAGCCACGGCGCCTACGAGTGCCTGCACGCGCACGGCACGCCCGCGCAGAAGAAGACCTACCTCGCCAGGCTCGTCAGCGGCGAGTGGACCGGCACCATGTGCCTGACCGAGCCGCACTGCGGCACCGACCTCGGCCTGCTGCGCACCAAGGCCGAGCCCCGGCCCGACGGGACCTACCGCCTCAGCGGGCAGAAGATCTTCATCTCGGCCGGCGAGCACGACCTGGCGGAGAACATCGTCCACCTGGTGCTGGCGCGGCTGCCGGACGCGCCGGCGGGCAGCAAGGGGATCTCGCTGTTCGTCGTGCCCAAGTTCGTCCCCAAGGCCGACGGCTCGCTCGGCGAGCGCAACGGCATCATCTGCACCGCGCTGGAGCACAAGATGGGCATCCACGGCAACGCGACCTGCCAGCTGATGCTGGAGGGGGCGGTCGGCGAACTCGTCGGCGAGCCGCACAAGGGGCTGGCGGCGATGTTCGTGATGATGAACGCGGCGCGCCTGGGCGTGGGCAACCAGTCGCTCGGGCTGACCGAGGTCGCGTACCAGAACGCCGCCGCCTATGCGAAGGACCGGCGCCAGATGCGAAGCCTGTCGGGCGCCAAGCAGCCCGACCAGCCGGCCGACACCATCATCGTCCACCCGGACGTGCGCAAGATGCTGCTGACCGCGCGCGCCTACGCCGAGGGCGGCCGCGCGCTGGCGATCTGGACCGCGCTGCTGATCGACCAGGAGCTCTCGGCCGACAGCGAGGACGAGCGCAAGGAGGCGGCCGACCTGGTCGCGCTGCTGACGCCGGTGATCAAGGCCTTCTTCACCGACAACGGCTGGATCGCGACCAGCCACTGCCTGCAGGTCTACGGCGGCCACGGCTATATCCGCGAGTGGGGCATGGAGCAGTTCGTGCGCGACTCGCGGATCAACATGATCTACGAGGGCACCAACACCATCCAGTCGCTCGACCTGCTGGGCAGGAAGGTACTCGGCGACAACGGGAAGAAGCTCAAGAAGTTCGGCAGGCTGGTGCAGGACTTCGTCGAGGAGCAGGGCGTGCGCGAGGAGATGCAGGAGTTCGTCAACCCGCTGGCCGACCTGGGCGACAAGGTGACCAAGCTGACGATGGAGCTCGGCATGAAGGCGATGGGCAACGCCGACGAGGTCGGTGGCGCCGCGGTCGACTACCTGCGCATCGTCGGCCACCTGATGTTCGCCTACTTCTGGGCCCGCATGGCGCGCGTGGCGCTGGACAAGGCCGGCAGCGGCGATCCGTTCTATGCTGCCAAACTCGCCACCGCGCGCTTCTACTTCGCCCGGCTGCTGCCCGAGACCGCGGGGCTGATCCGCAGCGCCCGCTCCGGCGTGGCGCCGCTGATGGCGATGGACGAGGCGATGTTCTGACCCGACCGCTGACCCGACCGCCGCGCTCGCGCGGCAACGCAACCGTCACCCCGAGGAGACCGACATGATCAAGCTCATCGCCGCCGCCGCGCTGCTCGCCGCCGCCGGCACCGCCTTCGCCCAGGCCACGCCCGTGGGGCTGTGGAAGACGATCGACGACGAGACCAAGGCCGAGAAGTCCCACGTGCGCATCAGCGAGGCCGACGGCGTGCTGAGCGGGCGGATCGAGAAGCTGCTCGACCCGAAGAAGCAGGACAGCAAGTGCGACAAGTGCACCGATGCGCGCAAGGACCAGCCGGTGCTGGGGATGACCATCCTGGAAGGCGTCAAGAAGGACGGTGACGACAACACCTGGGCCGGCGGCACCATCCTCGACCCGAACAACGGCAAGGTCTACAAGGTGCAGATGTCGCCCAAGGACGGCGGCAAGGCGCTGGACGTGCGCGGCTACATCGGCATGCCGCTGCTCGGCCGCACGCAGACCTGGCTGCGCGTCGAGTGACTTCCCCGGGAGAACCCATGAACCGATTCAACGTCCGCAAGGTCGCCGTGCTGGGTGCCGGCGTGATGGGCGCGCAGATCGCGGCCCAGCTCGTCAACTGCAAGGTGCCCGTCGTCCTGTTCGATCTGCCGGCCAAGGATGGCCCGAAGAACGGCATCGTCACGCGTGCGATCGACAACCTGAAGAAGCTCAAGCCCTCGCCGCTGGGCATCGCGGCCGACGCCGCGCTGATCCAGGCCGCCAACTACGAGGAGCACCTGGACCTGCTGCAGGGCTGTGACCTGGTGATCGAGGCGATCGCCGAGCGCATGGACTGGAAGCTGGACCTGTATACGAAGATCGCGCCGGCGCTGAACCCGGCGGCGATCGTCGCCAGCAACACGTCCGGCCTGTCGATCACCAAGCTGTCGCAGGCGCTGCCCGAGGCTATCCGCCCGCGCTTCTGCGGCATCCACTTCTTCAACCCGCCGCGCTACATGAGCCTGGTGGAGCTGATCCCGACGCCGGCGACCCAGCCCGAGATCCTCGACCAGCTCGAGACCTTCGTCACCACCGCGGTCGGCAAGAGCGTGGTGCGGGCCAAGGACACGCCCAACTTCGTCGCCAACCGGGTCGGCATCGCCGGCATGCTGGCGACGATCGCCGAAGCACAGAAGTTCGGCCTGTCCTACGACGTCGTCGACGACCTGACCGGCAAGAAGATGGGCCGCGCCAGCAGCGGCACCTTCCGCACCGCCGACGTGGTCGGCCTCGACACGATGGCGCACGTCATCAAGACGCTGCAGGACAACCTGAAGGACGATCCCTTCTACCCGAGCTACGCGACGCCGCCGGTGCTCGCACGGCTGATCGAGCAGGGTGCGCTCGGCCAGAAGACCGGTGCGGGCTATTTCAAGAAAGTCGGCAAGGACATCCTGCGCCTGGATCCCGACAAGGGCGACTACGTGCCGGCCGGCGCCAAGGCCGACCCGATCGTCGACCGCATCCTGAAGAAGCCCGCCGCCGAGCGGCTGAAGCTGCTGCGCGAGTCGGCCAACCCGCAGGCGCAGTTCGTCTGGGCCATCCTGCGCGACTCCTTCCATTACGTCGCGGTGCACCTGGCCGAGATCGCCGACAGCGCGCGCGATATCGACTTCGCGATGCGCTGGGGCTTCGGCATGAAGCAGGGCCCGTTCGAGCTGTGGCAGGAGGCCGGCTGGGCGCAGGTCGCGCAGTGGGTGAAGGACGATATCGATGCCGGCAAGGCGCTGTCGGCCGCGCCGCTGCCGGCCTGGGTCTTCGACGGCCCGGTCGCCGAAGGCGGCGGCGTGCATCGCCCCGAGGGCTCGTGGAGCCCGGCGGCCCGGCGCTTCGTGCCGCGCAGCACGCTGCCGGTCTATGCGCGCCAGGCCTTCCCCGAGGCGGTGCTCGGCAGCGATGCAGCGTCGCCGCTGAAGGCCGGCACCGAGGAATACCGCAACGACGAGATCCGCGTCTGGAGCCTGGACGGCGAGGTGCTGGTCGCCAGCATCACCGCCAAGCTGCACCTGATCAGCCCGGCGGTGACCGAGGGGCTGCTGAAGGCGGTCGAGATCGCCGAGGCGCGCTACCAGGGCCTCGTCATCTGGTCGCCCGACGAGGTCTTCTCCGCGGGCGCCAACCTCGAGGCGCTGCTGCCGGTCTTCATGAAGCTGGGTGCGAAGGGCATCGCGCCGGAGGAGAAGAAGCTGCAGGACGCGATGCTGCGCATCCGCTACGCGCAGGTGCCGGTGGTCGCCGCGATGCGGGGGATCGCGCTCGGCGGCGGCTGCGAGCTGGCCGTGCACTGCGCACGCCGCGTCGCGCACCTGGAGAGCTACATCGGCCTGGTCGAGGTCGGCGTCGGGCTGCTTCCGGGCGGCGGCGGGCTGGCCTATATCGCGCGCCGCGCGGCCGAGATGGCCGCGGCCGGCAACGCGAATGCCGACCTGCTGAAGTTCCTGACCGACGGCTTCACCAGCGCCGCGATGGCCAAGGTGGCGACCAGCGCGATCGAGGCCCGCCAGGCCGGCTGGCTGCTGTGGGACGACGTCATCGTGCCGCACAAGGACGAGCTGCTGCATGTGGCCAGCGCGCAGGTCAAGGCGATGGCCGCCAGCGGATACCGGCCGCCGCACAAATCGGTTTTCCCGGTCGCCGGCCGCAACGCCAAGGCGACCATCATGGGCCAGCTCGTCAACCTGCGCGACGGCGGCTTCGCCAGCGCGCACGACTTCCACATCGCCAGCCTGATCGCCGACGTGGTCTGCGGCGGCGATGTCGACGCTGGCTCGATGGTGACCGAGGACTACCTGATGACGCTGGAGCGCAAGCATTTCTGCTCGCTGCTCGACCACCCCAAGACCCAGGAACGCATCATGGGCATGCTGCAGACCGGCAAGCCGGTTCGCAACTGACCCCGGAGACGACGAGATGACCCAGCTTCAAGACGCCTACATCGTCGCCGCCACGCGCACCCCGATCGGCAAGTCCGGTCGCGGCTACTTCAAGAACACCCGGCCCGACGACCTGCTGGTCGCCGCGGTCAGGCACGCGCTGGCGCAGGTGCCAAGCCTGGACCCGAAGGCGATCGAGGATGCCATCGTCGGCTGCAGCTTCCCCGAGGCCGAGCAGGGCATGAACATGGCCCGCGTCGCGATGGTGCTGGCCGGGCTGCCGCACTCGATCGCCGGCGTGACCGTCAACCGCTTCTGCGCTTCCGGGCTGACGGCGATCCAGATGGCCGCCGACCGCATCCGCACCGGCCAGGCCGACGTCATGATCGCCGGCGGCGCCGAGAGCATGAGCCTGGTGCCGATGACCGGCAACAAGCCCAGCTTCAACCCCGAAATCTTCGCCCGCGACGAGAATATCGGCATCGCCTACGGCATGGGCATGACGGCCGAGAAGGTCGCAGCGCAGTGGAAGGTCTCGCGCGACGCGCAGGATGCGTTCGCGCTGCAGTCGCACCAGCGCGCGCTGGCGGCGATCGAGGCCGGCGAGTTCGCCGACGAGATGACGCCGTTCGAGGTCGTCGCGCGTGCGCCCGATCTCGCCACCGGCGAGGTGGTCGAGACCCGGCGCACGGTCGACATCGACGAGGGCCCGCGCAAGGACACGTCGCTCGAGGGGCTGGCCAAGCTCAAGCCGGTCTTCGCCGCCAAGGGTAGCGTGACCGCCGGCAACAGCAGCCAGACCAGCGACGGCGCCGGCGCGCTGATCGTCGTCAGCGAGAAGGCGCTGAAGACCTTCGGCCTGACGCCGCTGGCGCGCTTCGTCAGTTTCGCGGCGCGCGGGGTGCCACCGCAGATCATGGGCATCGGCCCGATCGAGGCGGTCCCGGCGGCGCTCGGCTACGCGGGGCTGAAGCAGGGCGACATGGACTGGATCGAGCTCAACGAGGCCTTCGCCGCGCAGTCGCTGGCGGTGCTCGGCGAGCTGAAGCTCGACCCGGCCAAGGTCAACCCGATGGGCGGCGCGATCGCCCTGGGCCACCCGCTGGGCGCCACCGGCGCGATCCGTGCCGCCACCACCATCCACGCGCTGCGGCGCAGGAAGCTGCGCTACGGCATGGTGACGATGTGCGTCGGCATGGGGCAGGGCGCGGCCGGGATCTTCGAGCGCTGCTGATCTTCGCGCGCGGCCGTCGCCCGCCGCGGCGGCCCCGCAGCCCGACCGCCGCGCGGCGCGCGGCACGCCCTGGAGACGACGACATGACGCAGCACATCCGCACCGCCACCCTCGGCGGCGTGGCGACGATCGAGATCGCGCGGCCCGAGAAGAAGAACGCGCTGACGGTGGCGATGTACCAGGCGATGGCCGACGCGCTGCGCGCCGCGCAGGACGATCCGGCGGTGCGCGCGGTACTGATCACCGGCCAGCCGGGGATCTTCACCTCGGGCAACGATATCGAGGACTTCATGGCCCGCCCGCCGGGCGCCGGCGGCAGCGACCCCGCCGAGTCGCCAGTCTTCCAGTTCATGCATGCGCTGCTGGAGTGCGACAAGCCGGTCGTCGCCGCCGTCACCGGTGCGGCGATCGGCATCGGCACGACGATGCTGCTGCACTGCGACTTCGTCTACGTGTCCGACGAGGCGCGGCTGGCGATGCCCTTCGTCGCGCTGGCGCTGGTGCCCGAATATGCGTCCAGCCTGCTCGTGCCGCAGTTGATGGGGCACCGGCGCGCAGCCGAGAAGCTGCTGCTGGGCGACCCCTTCACGCCCGAGCAGGCGGTCGAATGCGGGATCGCCAACGCGGTGCTGCCGGCGGCCGAGGTCGCCAGCCACGCGCGCCGCGTCGCCGAGCGCTTCAACGCGCTGCCGCCGTCGGCGGTGCGCGAGGCCAAGCGGCTGATGCGCGCGCCGCAGCGCGAACAGGTGCTGCGCGTGATCGCCGAGGAGGGCGCGCTGTTCACCGCGCGGCTGCGCAGCCCGGAGGCGATGGAGGCCTTCCAGGCCTTCTTCCAGAAGCGCGCGCCGGATTTCTCCAAATTCAGCTGAATCTCGATCGGGGAGACCGCCCATGTCGCTGACCGCCAAGCTCGCGCTGTCGCCTCTGCTGGTGGCGCAGGGGCTGCACGTGCGGCGCCGCACGCCGCGCCTGCCCGAGCCGCCGGGCCCGCGCGAGGGCAGCGTGGGCCGGGGGGCGGCGCTGAAGCTGCTCGTCGCGGGCGACTCGTCGGCCGCCGGTGTCGGCGTGGCGCATCAGTCGCGCGCGCTGGCCGCGCCGCTGGCGCAGTATCTGGCCGAGGAGGCCCGGCTGCGCGTGCACTGGCGGCTCGTCGCGCGCAGCGGCGCGACCACGGCGCAGACGCTGGCGCTGCTGCAGCAGGCGGGCCATGTCGAGGCCGACGTCGCCGTCGTCGTCAGCGGCGTCAACGATGTCGTCGAGCAGGTGCCGTCGCGCCGCGCGGTGCTGGCGCGCGAGGCGCTGGCCAACTGGCTGCGCAACCGCGCCGGGGTGCGCCATGTCGTCTTCGCGCCGCTGCCGCCGGTGCACCAGTTCCCGGCGTTGCCGCATCCGCTGCGCTGGGTCGCCGGCGCCGACGCGCGCCGCCACGACCGCGCGCTGGCCGACTGGGCCGCCACGCGCGGCGATGTCTCGCACGCCGACTTCGGGCTGCGCTTCAACCGCGGCGTCATGGCCGAGGACGGCTTCCACCCCGGCGAGCCCGCCTACCGCCAGTGCGCGAGCCTGCTCGCGCAGCATGTCGCCGCGCTGCTGCGCGACGAGGCCCATGAGCCCGCCGGGCCGCCCCGAGGGCGAAACCCGAACGCCGCAGCAGCGCCAAGCGACCCCAGTGACCGAGGAGATCGCCGATGAGCGCCACCCTGCGAGGCAAGACGCTGTTCGTCACCGGCGGCAGCCGCGGCATCGGGCTGGCGATCGCGGTGCGCGCGGCGGCCGACGGCGCCAACGTCGTGCTCGTAGCCAAGACGGTCGAGCCCGACCCCAGGCTGCCGGGCACGCTGGCCAGCGCCGCGGAGGCGGTCGAGGCCGCCGGCGGCCGTGCGCTGGCGGTGCCGACCGACATCCGCGACGAGACGGCAGTTGCCGCCGCGGTGCAGGCCGCGGTCGATCGCTTCGGCGGCATCGACATCCTGGTCAACAACGCCAGCGCGATCGGCCTGACGCCGACCGCCGCGACGCCGATGAAGCGCTTCGACCTGATGTTCGGTGTCAACGTGCGAGGCACCTTCGCCTGTACCCAGGCCTGCCTGCCAGCGCTGACGGCCAGCGCCAAGGCCGGGCGCGGCCCGCATGTGCTGAACATGGGGCCGCCGCTTTCGATGAAACCGCACTGGTTCAGGAACCACACCGCCTACTCGATGGCCAAGTACGGCATGAGCATGTGCACGCTCGGTCATGCGGCCGAGTTTGCGCCGCTGGGCATCGCCGTCAACAGCCTGTGGCCGCGCACCGCGATCGCGACCGCGGCGCTGCAGATGATCCCCGGCGTCGACACGAACAAGTGCCGCCGGCCCGAGATCCTGGCCGACGCCGCGCACTTCATCCTGACCAGCGACACGAGCGTCAGCGGCAATTTCTTCATCGACGACGAGGTCCTCGTCGCCCACGGCGTGACCGACCTCGACCGCTATGCGGTGGTGCCGGGAACGAAGGACCTGATTCCGGACTTCTTCGTCGATTGAAGCTGACGATCGGCTCGGTCAATGCACCAGTTTGGTGCGGGCCGGGTTCTGGCCCCCGCTGCGAGTGGGAAACTTCCGTTTTCGGACCCCGCGAACGAGGGGTCCGACACGCGGCGCCGCAGAACTTGGGTGTCTAATGGAATCCCGATTCTTGTGGCGGCCTGTTCAAGGCCGTTGCATGGCCGCGTATCAGCTGATGGTCCCGCTGTATCGGGGACGGTCCGACGCACACAGGGTGGTCGGCATTTGCCGGATTCGTGCTGACGTTCACAGAGAGCTTGAATCATGACAAAGCACCAAGATGACTCTACCGACAGGGATCCGAAGGGCGTCGATCCAAATGCCGTGCCCAAGGTGGACCAGGCACGGCGTCGACTGAGTACGCTGGGTGTCAGCGGTACGGCCGTCATGCTGTCAGTCACCAGCCGGTCCGCGGTGGCTGGCTGGGGCACCTGCACGGGGTCGGAGATCGCCTCCGGCAACCTCTCCCGGGCGGGCGACGCCAATCCCTGTGGCTGCAGCCCCGGCTTCTGGTGGAACCGCAACGGCACAGCGCTGTGGAACAGTGCGCCGACGCTCCAGCTGAACTTCCCTCGGACAGCGAAGTTCAACCAAGTTTTCGGTGTGTCGTTTTTCGCCGACGACGACATCGAGCTCAAGGACGTCGGGCCGAGTACCAACCTCCAGAATCAGTATTCGGGTGGGCCCAGTACGGCCATGCATGCGGTTGCAGCGCTTCTGAATGCCCAGTTTTACGGTGATCGCTATCCCGCACCGTACAAGACGGCGGCAGCTGTGATCAGCGCCTTCCAGGCGGCTTGTGGCGGGGTTGGGCCGTCGAATCAGAGGGATGCATTGGCCGCATTCGTGGCGTTGGTGGACGTCTACGATACGCCCGACCTCTGGTGCAACGGGGACGACTGATGCGACCGTTCCAACCGATTCGCACTCCTCGTGTCGGGTAGGTCCCCGGCGACCCCGACCACCGTCTCGGTGGGGCGAGGTCGAGCGCCAGATCGACCCGTTGACTGAACCATGACAGCACCGGCGCGGCTAGCCGCTGGAATACGTTGGCGTCGGTTCGAGGACGGTGTAGCGGTCTACGTTCCCGCCGCCTGCGAGACGCTTCTGATGCCGTCCGCATGCGCACAAGTCCTGGAGCAACTGAGCTGCTTCGAAGGGTCCACGAAGCCGGGCGGCCCCGGGTCCCAGACACAGGGGCTCGCCGACTCGGGATGTGGGCTTCGGGACCTGGAGCGACTCGGCGTCCTCGAGCATCTCGGTTGACAGTCGCATCGCTGTCCGGCGTGGACATGCGTGCCCGGTTGGTCGGCTCCGGGCTGGTGGTTCCGTGTGGCAGCTTCGCCGTGGCGATCAGGTCCAGGCTGCAAGCCGTGCATCGGGGACTCGGGCAGCTCTATGCGGACTTCCCGGTGTTCGACCGGAGTCGCACGTATGTCGACTTCGAGGTCGAGATCGATGCTCCGTTCGGCTTGCGTAGTCTCGTGCGCCCGCAGGCGATCCTGCGATGCGACGGGCGAGCGCCGTTCAAGCCTCTGCCTGCCAGCCAAGCCATGGCGATGCTCGAATGGGGCCTGAACTGGGTGATTTCGTCGCATTCGCACGATCACCTCGTGTTGCATGCTGCGGCGGTGGAGCGTAGCGGCCGGGCGTTGGTGCTCGCGGCCGACCCGGGCTCGGGCAAGAGCACGCTGTGCGCGGCGCTGGTGCACCGCGGGTGGCGCCTGCTGTCGGACGAACTCGCGCTCGTGTCCTTGCAGGATGGCCGGATCCGCCCGATCGCGCGACCGATCAGTCTGAAGAACGCGTCGATCGGGGTGGTGCGCGCGCTCGGGGCCGACATTGTCATCGGCGACGTCTGTCGCGATACTGCCAAGGGCGACGTCGCACACATGAAGCCTCCGTCGGCCAGCGTCCAGGCGATGGATCGACCCGCTGCTCCCGCGATGCTCGTGTTTCCCCGCTACCGCGCGGGGGGGCAACTCGTCAGCCGGGCGGAGGGGCGGGGGCGCGCGCTGATCGAGCTGACGCGTCACGCGTTCAACGCGTCGGTCCTCGCGGGCGAAGGCTTCGAGGCGCTGTGCGATCTCGTCGCAAGCGCCCGCCCGCATCGCATCGAATACGGGTCGTTCGACCAGGTGCTGCCGGAGATCGATCGCCTGTGGAGTCGTGTGGCGTGACGACGCTTGCGCTGGAGCCGCAACTGCTGTCCCTGACGCTGTGTGACCCTGCGAGGGCGGTGGCTTACGACAAGACCCAATGGGAGCGTCTGGTCTGGCAGAGCCGGGCTGCCGAGCTGATGGCACAACTGCATCTCGTGCTCAGCGAGGCGAGCGTGCTCGCATCAGCGCCGGCACCCGCGAGGCGTCACCTGGAGATCGCGAGTGTCATCGCGCGGCGCCATGCGGACGCCGTGCGGCATGAGCTGGGCAATTTGCGTCAGACCTTGGAGCCGCTGCAGGTTCCCGTGGTGCTGCTGAAGGGGGCGGCATATCTGGCCATGGGGCACGACGCCGCACGCGGACGGATCTTCAACGATGTCGACATCCTGGTTCCGAAGACGGCGCTGAAGGGCGTCGAGCAGAGATTGAACTGGGACGGCTGGTTCCCGCTACACACAACCGCCTACGACGAGCGCTACTACCGTGACTGGATGCACGAGATCCCGCCGCTGCAGCACAAGAACCGGGCTACGGTGCTCGACGTGCACCACACGATCCTTCCCCCGACGTCGGGCTACCGGATCGATGCCGATGCACTGCTGGAACGCTGCCGACGCCTCGACCGCGATCCGGCCTGCTTCGCCGTGCTGGCGCCCGAGGACATGGTGGTCCACTCGGCCTGCCACCTGTTCTTCGGCGAGTTCCACAAGGGCCTGCGCGACCTCTACGACCTGCACCAGTTGCTGTCGGGCTTTTCGGAAGAGGCAGGATTCTGGGCGCAACTCGTGGAGCGCGCCACCTCGCTGGGCCTGGCGCGGCCGGTGCTGGATGCCCTCGAGCAAAGCCGGCGCCTGTTTCGGACCCAGATTCCGCAATACGTCGAACGCGACCTCAGGCCGGCTGCCACGTCGATATGGCCAGGCGTGTGCCGTCGTTGGCTGTTCGATCATGCACTGCGGCCTCCTCACGCGTCGGCGGGCGGGCGCATGACGGCCTTCGGGAGGTGGCTTGCTTTCGTCCGCAGCCATTGGCTTCGGATGCCGCTGCCCCTGCTCGCGTACCACCTTTCCTACAAGGCGCTGTTGGCACGTTGAAAGAGCGTATGGCGCCTGACGGCCCGCCGTCGTCGGCGCCGCTGCTCGAGGGTCAGCGTGGCAGTTCGCGCGGCCTTCCCCGCTCGTCGATCGCGACGTAGGTCAGGTTGGCCTCGGTCACCTTGACGACGTGCCAGTTCTCGGGGTTGCGCTCGGCCCAGACCTCGACGTGCACCGTCACCGAGGTCCGGCCGATGCGCGTGACGCGGGCGTAGAAGCTCAGCAGGTCGCCGACCGACACCGGCTGCTTGAACAGGAATTCGTTGACGGCCACGGTGGCGATGCGCCCCTTGGCGATGCGCATCGGCAGCACCGCGCCGGCGACGTCGACCTGCGCCATCACCCAGCCGCCGAAGATGTCGCCGTTGGCGTTGCTGTCGGCGGGCATCGGAAAGACGCGCAGCACCAGCTCCGCGTCCTCGTGCACACTGTCGGGGCGGCGCAGCACGGTCGGCTTGCGGCTGGATTCGTCGGACATCGCGTCGACCTTTCGCGACCCGGGCTGGAACCGGGGCCTCGCCGCATTCTTCCATGAGACGCTCCGCCGCCCTGCCCGCCACCGCCGCCGACGCCGCCCCGCGCAGCGCCGCGCGGTCGGACGCGGCCACGCTCGGCCGGCTGCTGCCCTACCTGTGGCACTACCGCTGGCGCGTCGTCGCGGCGCTGGCCTTCGTGCTGGCGGCCAAGGGCGCCAACGTCGGCGTGCCGCTTCTGCTCAAGCGCATCGTCGACGGGCTGCAGATCCCGCCCGGCAGCGTGCAGGCGCTGCTCGTCGTCCCGGTCGGGCTGCTGGTCGCCTACGGCGCGCTCAGGCTGGCCACGACGGTCTTCACCGAGCTGCGCGAGCTCGTGTTCGCCAAGGCGACCGAGGGTGCCTCGCGGCGCATCTCGCTCGAGGTCTTCCGCCACCTGCACGCGCTGAGCCTGCGCTTCCACCTGGAGCGCCAGACCGGCGGCATGACGCGCGACATCGAGCGCGGCACGCGCGCGGTGCACTCGCTGATCTCGTACACGCTGTACAGCATCCTGCCGACACTGGTCGAGGTCGCACTCGTGCTCGGCATCCTGGCCTGGCAGTTCGACGCCCGCTTCGCGCTCGTCACCGCCACGGCGGTCGCGGTCTACATCGCGTTCACGGTCGGCGTCACCGAGTGGCGCACCAAGTTCCGCATCGAGATGAACGAGTCGGACTCGGCCGCGCACGGGCGTGCGATCGATGCGCTGCTGAACTACGAGACGGTCAAGTACTTCGGCAACGAGGCCTTCGAGGCGCGCCGCTACGACGCCAGCCTGCAGGCGCTGTACCGCGCGTCGCTGCGCAGCAAGAGCAGCCTGTCGCTGCTCAACACCGGGCAGCAGCTCGTCATCGTCGTCGCGCTGGTGGCGATGCTGTGGCTGGCGACGGCCGGCGTCGTCGCCGGCACGCTGACGCTGGGCGACCTGGTGATGGTCAACGCCTACATGATCCAGCTCTACATCCCGCTGAACTTCCTCGGCTCGGTGTACCGCGAGATCAAGCAGAGCCTGACCGACCTGGACAAGATGTTCGCGCTGCTGGAGCGTGGCTGCGAGGTCTGCGACGCCCCCGGCGCGCCGGCGTTGCAGGTGGGCGAAGGCCGGGTGCGCTTCGACGACGTGCGCTTCGGCTACGAGCCGGCGCGCGAGATCCTGCACGGCGTGAGCTTCGAGATCCCGCCCGGCGCGACGGTGGCGGTGGTCGGCGCGTCGGGCGCGGGCAAGAGCACGCTGGCGCGGCTGCTGGTCCGCTTCTACGACGTCACGGGCGGGCGCATCACGATCGACGGCCAGGACATCCGCGCCGTGACGCAAGACAGCCTGCGCCGCGCGATCGGCATCGTGCCGCAGGATACGGTGCTGTTCAACGACACGGTCGAGTACAACATCGCCTACGGCCGCCCGGGTGCGACGCGCGCCGAGGTCGAGGCGGCGGCCCGGGCCGCGCACATCCACGACTTCGTGGTCTCGACGCCGCGCGGCTACGACACGATGGTCGGCGAGCGCGGGCTGAAGCTCTCCGGCGGCGAGAAGCAGCGCGTGGCGATCGCGCGCACGCTGCTGAAGAACCCGCCGATCCTGGTCTTCGACGAGGCGACCTCGGCGCTGGACTCGGCCAACGAGCGCGCGATCCAGTCCGAGATCCGCGCCGCCGCGCGCGGCAAGACCGCACTCGTGATCGCGCACCGGCTGTCGACCGTGGTCGACGCGCAGCGGATCGTCGTGCTGCACGAGGGGTGCGTGGCCGAGACCGGCACCCACGACGAGCTGCTCGCGCGCGGCGGGCGCTATGCCGAGATGTGGCGGCTGCAGCAGGCGGCGGCGGATCGGGAGGCGGGGGGCTGAGCGGGGGCCTGGGGCGCTCGAGGCGTTCGATCCAGCCCTGTGCTGGCGTGCCTTGGTGCATGTCGGTCCACTGCGCCGCCCTCGACCTGACCTGGCTGGCCGACTGGAATGCCGGTGCGGGATCGTCGTTCGACAACGGATCGAGTTCAACCGATGGTCGAATGACCTGGAGTAGTGCGACTGCCTGGGCTGCCGCGCTGACCGACTTCGGCGGCGGCTGGTCGCTTCCCGGCGTCACCGATATTGGCAACGACGGTTGCAACTACGGGTCCAACGGCACTGACTGCGGCTTCAACGTCGACACCAGCGGCTCGCCGCTGGCGCACATGTACTACGTCACGCTGGGGAACCTGGCCTATCACGACACCAGCGGGAGCGGTCCACAAGACGGCTGGGGCCTGAAGAACGCCGGCCCGTTCAGCGACATGCTGTCCACGGAGTCCGTCGCCTACTGGTCCGGTACGCCGCATACGCAGGCGCTATCGACCCACGCCTGGTATTTCTATACGCTTAACGGCTACCAGCACTTCAGTCAACAAAGCAGCTATTACTACGCCGTTGCCGTTCGCCCAGGCGATGTGTTCGCCGTGCCGGAGCCCGCGAGTGTCGTGATGCTGCTGGCCGGCCTGGGCGCGGTAGGGGCGGCGGTGCGTCGCCGGCGAAAGCGCTGACGCTTCGGCGCTTCGGGCGCTTCGGACGCTGCCGGGGGTGCTTGGAGCGTTGATACAGAAATCTGTATCATCGATCCATGAAGACGACCCTCGACCTCAACGACCAACTCCTTGCCGATGCCAAGGCGCTTGCGGCGCAGCAACGGACGAGCCTGACGCGCCTGATCGAAGAAGGTCTGCAACTTCGACTCCGCGCCAAGACGGACTCTGGCAAGCGCGGTCGGGTTCGCCTGCCGGTCTTCAAGGGTCGGGGTGGGCTGGTCGAGGGTGTCGACCCGCTGAGCAACAAGGCTCTGCTCGAGGCGCTCGACGATGACGCCTGACGTCAATGTGCTGGTCGCTGCCTCGCGCACCGATCATCCGCATCATGCCCTGGCCCGCGACTGGCTCGAGGACGCACTGGGGGCATCCAGCACCGGCGCAGCCTTCACGCTGATGCCTATGGTGGTCGCCAGCTTTCTGCGGCTGGTCACCAGCCCGAAGATCTTCCGGGCTGCAACCCCGACCGACGATGCGGTCGCGTTTGTCGACGCGATGCTGGCTTCGCCTGGCGTGCAACTGGCGCCCCTTGGGCCCGAGTGGCCGACCTTGAGGCAGCTATGCCTCGACAAGAGGCTGGGTGGAAACGATGTGCCCGATGCCTGGTTGTCGGCCGCAGTCGCGCACCTGGGCGAGCATCTCGTCACCTTCGATCGAGGCTTCAGGAAATTGCTCGCTCGAAGTCGCTTCACGTTGCTTGCGCCGACCTAGACGCGCGGCGAACGGCTCTGAAGGGGACTCGATCGGCCCGCGCAGGCGTTCACCCGCCCACACCCGCCCACACCCGCGATCACCCGCCCTCGCCGACGATCCGCCCGTCGACGAGCTCGACGATGCGGTCGCAGCGCTCGGCCAGTCGCGGGTCGTGCGTGACGACGAGGAAGGCCGTTCGCTGCTCGGCGTGCATGCGCCGCATCAGCGCGAAGACCTCGTCCGAGCTGTGGCGGTCGAGGTTGCCGGTCGGCTCGTCGGCCAGCACCAGCGGCGGCGCGTGCACCAGCGCGCGCGCGATCGCCACCCGCTGCTGCATGCCGCCGGAAAGCTCCCCCGGGCGCTTCGCGAGCGCGTCGGCCAGCCCGACCTCGGCCAGCAGCGCGGCCGCGCGCTCGCGTGCCGCGGCGTCGACGCGGCCGTCGCGCATCAGCGCCGGCAGCGTCACGTTCTCCAGCGCGCTGAACGCCGGCAGCAGGTGGTGGAACTGGAACACGAAGCCCAGCGCCTCGCGCCGCCGCAGCGTCAGCGTGCGCTCGTCCAGCGTCGCCGTCTCCTGCTCGAGCAGCCGGTAGCTGCCCGCGGTCGGCCGCTCCAGCAGCCCGAGCAGGTTCAGCAGCGTGCTCTTGCCCGACCCCGACGGCCCGATCAGCGCGACGAACTCGCCGCGCCCGATCTCGAGGTCGATGCCGTGCAGGACCTCGGCCTGGTTCGGGCGGCCGAGGTTGTAGGACTTGCGCACGCCGCGCAGCGCGACGAGCTCGGCCGACTGCGCGTCGGCGGGCAAGGCCGCCGCGACGCGCGTGGCCGGCCCGCCCGGGGTCTCGGCGGCCGGGGTCGGCACTTCCGCCTCGCGCGGGTTCACAGCCGGATCGCCTGCGCCGGGTCCAGCGCCGCGGCGCGGCGTGCCGGCGTGATCGCCGCCAGCACGCCGGCCAGCGTGGCCGCCAGCGCGATGCGCAGCGCCAGCTCGGGCGCAAGCGCGATCGAAAACAGCGGCAGGCCGTCGCTGCCGCGCACGAAGGTCGTGAAGGCCCAGACCAGCGCCGCCGCCAGCGCCACGCCCAGCACCGACCCGACCGCGCCGACGATCGCGCCCTGCAGCAGGAAGACGCGCAGGATCTGCCCGCGCGTCGCACCCATCGCGCGCAGGATGCCGATCTCGCGCTGCTTCTGCACCACCGAGACGACGAGCACGCTGGCGATGCCGAGCACGACGACGACGCCGACGACGCCGCGGATGATCGAGGTGCTGACCGACTGCGCATTCAGCGCCGACACGAGCTGCGCATTGGCCTGCTGCCAGCTCTCGACGCGGTCGGGCAGCTGTGCGGCCAGCGCATCGGCGACATGCTGCGCGGCCCAGACGTCGTCCAGCCGCAGGTCGATGCTGGTCGCGCCGCCGGGCAGCCCGACCAGGCTTTGCACGCTGCGCAGCGGCATGTAGACGCTGCGCCGGTTGAGCTCGCGCACGCCCAGGTCGACGAGCGCGGTCACGCGAACGACCTCGGTGACGCCGCCGGTGGCCACCGTCATGCGGTCGCCGATCACGAGCCCCAGATCGGCGGCCAGCTCGGCGCCGACGATCGCCTCGCCCGGGCCCAGCCGCGCCTGCCCGGCGACGACCTTGTCGCGCAGGCGCACGATGCGGTCGTAGCGGTCGAGCTCGACGCCGGCCAGCGCGATTGCCTTGCTCGCCTCGCCGCGCAGCGCCAGCCCCGCGGCGGAGACCATCGGCGACACCGCCGCGACGCCGGGCCGCGCCGCGACCGCGGCCGCGAGCGCCGGCCAGTCGGCGATCGAGCGCGGGCGCTGGTCGCGCGCCTGCGTGCGCGCCAGCCGCACCTCGCCCGCGGCGGCGGCGCGCGCCGGCTGCACGACCTCGTCGCGCACGTGGATCGTCACGTGCGCCTGCGCGCCCAGCGTCTTCTCGAGCGTATTGGCCTGCAGCCCGCTGATCAGCGCCGAGATGTAGGCGACCACCGCGACCCCGGCGGCGACACCGACGACGATCAGCAGCGTCTGCATGCGCCCCTCGGCGAGGAAGCGCAGCGCGACCTGGACCTCGAACCCGGGGCGCGGCAGCCGCATCGCGGGCGTCGCCTCTCAGCGCCCCATCGTCTGCATGACCGCGGTCGCGGCCTCGGCGCCCTGGCCGCCGGCCATGCCGTTGGCCGCCGTCGCGACGGGGCGAACGCGCGCGCCCGGTGGCGGCGCCGTGCCGACCAGCACCGCATCGCCGTCGGCCAAGCCGTCCAGTACCTCGACCGCTTGCAGCGTGCGCAGCCCCAGCGTCACGCGGCGCGCGCGAACGCGGCCGTCGTCGGCGACCCAGACCTCGGCTGCCTGCGCGTCGGCCGCGTCCGGCAGGCCGCGCAGCGCCGCCAGCGGCAGCACGCGCGCGTGCTCGCGCGCCGCGGTCGTGACCTCGATCGACAGCGTCATGTCCTCGCGCAGGAAGTCCGGCGGCGCCGGCAGCGCGAAGCGCAGCTCGACCGAGCCGCGCTGGGCGTCGACGCGCGGCGCGATGCGGTCGAGCACGGCGTCGAAGCGCTGCTGCGGGAAGGCATCGGCGCGCACCGCGGCGCGCTGGCCGACGCGCAGCTCCTCGAGGAAGCGCTCGTCGACCTGGGCCGCCAGCTCCAGCGGGCCGTCCAGCGCCAGCACCAGCAGCACGCGCCCGGGCTGCACGATCTGCCCCGGCTCGGCCAGCCGCTGCAGCACGCGGGCGCCGGCGGGGGCGCGCACCACCGACTGCGCCAGCCGCGTGCGCGCGGCGTCGGCGCCCGCGCGCGCCAGCGCCAGCGCCGCCTCGGCCTGCGCGATCTCGCTGCCGGCCGTGCCGAAGCGCGCTGCGCTGCGCCTGCGCCGCATCGAGCTGCGCGCGCGCCACCGCCAGCGCGCGCGTGGCCTCGTCGAGCCGCGCCGGGCTGAGAAAACCCTGCGCGACGAGCGCGCGCGTGCGGTCCTGCTCGGCTCGCGCAGCGCGGCGAGCTGCGCCTGCGCCTGCGCGACCGCGGCGGCGGCGGTATCGCGTCCGCCGGCGCGCAGCCCGGCCAACCGCGCCGCGGCCCTGGCGCTCGCCGGCCTCGGCCTGCGCCAGCGCGGCGCGCCACTCAGGCGTCGTCCAGCCGCAGCAGCACCTGGCCGGCGCGCACGGCGTCGCCCTCGCGCACCTCGACCGCGGCGACGCGGCCGGTCAGCGTGCTGCCCGCCTCGACGCGCGACCGCGCCTCGACCCGCCCGCTGAACTGCAGCGTGCGCAGCAGCGGCGCGGACTGCAGCGTCAGCGCCGCGGCGGCCGGCGGCCGCGTCAGCCAGGCTGCCGCCGCAGCGACCAGGGCTAGCGCCAGGGTGGCGACGACGATCGTGGTGCGGCGCGGCATCGGCGCATTGTTCCATCGCCGCCGCGGACGCCGCGCGGCAGGGTCGGCGCGGCGCCGTGCGGCCGCGCGCCGAGGCCGGTCAGGCCTTGCCCTGGCTGGCGACCGCAGCCGCGGCGCGCGCCGCGGCCTCGGGGTCGCCGAGGTAACGGCTGCCGAGCGGCTTCAGATCCGCGTCCAGCGTGTAGACGAGCGGGATGCCGTTCGGGATGTTGAGCCCGACGATGTCGGCGTCGCTGATGCCGTCGAGGTACTTGACCAGCGCACGCATGCTGTTGCCGTGCGCCGAGATCAGCAGTCGCTGGCCGCGGCGGATCGCCGGCGCGATCTCCTCGTGCCACAGCGGCAGCACGCGCGCCACCGTATCCTTCAGGCACTCGGTCAGCGGCACCTGATCGGGCGCCAGGCCCGCGTAGCGGCGGTCGCTGCGCTCGCAGCGCGGGTCGTCGGGCGCCAGCGCCGGCGGCGGCGTGTCGTAGCTGCGGCGCCAGATCAGCACCTGCTCGTCGCCATACTGGCGCGCCATGTCGGACTTGTTCAGCCCCTGCAGCGCGCCATAGTGGCGCTCGTTGAGCTGCCAGCGGTTGAGCACCGGCAGCCAGGTGCGCTCCATCGTGTCGAGCGCGTGCCACAGCGTCCACAGCGCGCGCTGCAGGACCGAGGTGTAGGCGAGGTCGAACTCCAGCCCCTCGGCGCGGATCAGACGCCCGGCGTCGCGCGCCTGCTCGATGCCGGTATCCGTCAGCGGGACGTCGGTCCAGCCGGTGAAGCGGTTCTCGCGGTTCCAGGTGGATTCGCCGTGGCGCAGGAGGACGAGGGTGTGCATGGGGCGAATTCTATAATTCGCGGTTTTCGCGACGGCCGGCAACCCTGACCGGTCGCGTGCCCGGGGTGGATCGGACGTGGATTTCGTCATCGAGAACTGGCTGCTGATCGCCGCCGCGCTGGTGTCCGGCGGCATGCTGCTGTGGCCGGTGGTCAGTGGCGGCGGCGCGGCGCGCATCGGCACCGCCGAGGCGGTGCGGCTGATCAACCGCGAGAAGGGCGTGCTGGTCGACGTCTGCGAGCCGGCCGAGTACGCCGCGGCCCACCCGGCCGGGGCGCGCAACGTGCCGATGACCCAGCTGCAGGACGCCAAGGGGCTGCCGGCCAACAAGGCCACGCCGGTCATCGTCGTGTGCCCGTCGGGGATGCGCGCCGGTCGCGCCGCGGCGCTGCTGCGCAAGCAGGGCTACGAGCGTGCGGTCGCGCTGGCGGGCGGGACCAAGGCCTGGGGCGAGGCCGGCCTGCCGATCGAGAAGTCGGCCTGACGCGACCGCGCCCTCTGGGCGCCGGATGCCCGGCAGGGTTTACGCGTTTGCGGGACAATCGATGGCCATGAACCGCGTCACCATGTACACCACCGAGGTCTGTCCGTTCTGCGTGCGCGCCAAGGCGTTGCTCGCCAAGCGCGGCGTGACCGAGATCGACGAGATCCGCATCGACCGCGATGCCGAGGCCCGCCAGCGCATGATGCAGATCACCGGCCGGCGCACGGTGCCGCAGATCTTCATCGGCGAGACCCATGTCGGCGGCTGCGACGACCTGTTCGAGCTCGACCAGGACGGCGGCCTGATGCCGCTGCTGCAGCGCGCGGCGGCCTGACCCCCGTTTCGTCGGCGTGTGGCCGGCGCGGCGGGGTGCCGATCGCCCGCGCGTGAAGAATGCCTGGCGGTCAAGGCGACCGCGGTGGCGATAATGCGCTGTTTCGAGACTGCCCGCGCCCGATCGGGACGCGGCGTCTTCCCCTCACCTGACGCCCGCGAGAACGCACCATGGCCGACGAACAGCAGCCCGTCTTCAGCATCCAGCGCATGTACCTCAAGGACTTGTCGCTGGAGCAGCCCAATTCGCCGCAGATCCTGCTCGAGCAGCAGCAGCCGCAGGTCGAGATCAACCTCGGCATGGGGGCGGAGTCGGTCGCCGACGGCATCTACGAGGTCGCCGTGACCGCGACCGTGACGACCAAGGTCGGCGACAAGACGCTGTTCCTGGTCGAGGCCAAGCAGGCCGGCATCTTCGAGATCCGCAACGTACCCGACGATCAGCTGCAGGGGATCATCGGCATCGTCTGCCCGCAGATGGTCTACCCCTACCTGCGCGCGATCGTCTCCGACATCTGCACCCGCGCCGGCTTCCCGCCGATCCTGCTGACCGAGGTCAACTTCCAGGCGATGTTCGAGGCGCAGCAGCAGCAGCGCCAGGCGCAGGGCGGCAACGGCGGCTCGCGCATCATCACCGGGGTCAACTGAGGGGCAGGCCGGCCGTGGGGGCGGCGCGCGCGCGGACGCCCGGGCCCGCAACCGGGCCCGCGCTGCGTCGCGACCCGTGCGGGTGAGCGCGATGCACGTCGGTGTGCTCGGCGGCGGGGCCTGGGGTACGGCGCTGGCGATCGCGGCGGCCGGCCAGCAGCACGAGGTGAGGCTGTGGGCGCGCGACGCGGATCAGGTCGCGCGCATGCGCGCCGCGCGCCGCAACGAGCGCTACCTGAGCGAAGTCGCGCTGCCCGAGTCGCTCGTCGTCGACGAGGACCTGCACCAGGTCGTGCAGCACGCGCGCCACGGGCTGCTGCTGCTGGCGGTGCCGATGGCAGGCTTGCGCGCGCTGCTGCACGAGCTGCCGGCGGCGCAGCCGGCGCTTTGGCTGTGCAAGGGGTTCGAGCAGGGCAGCGGCGCGCTGGCACACGAGATCGCGCGTGTCGAGCGCCCGGGCGTGCCCTGCGGCGTGCTGTCGGGGCCGAGCTTCGCGCTCGAGGTCGCGCGCGGCCAGCCGACCGCGCTCGTCGCCGCCAGCGACGACGCCGCGCTCGCGCAGGCGGCGGTCGACGTCTTCCACGGCGAGGCGCTGCGCGTCTACACCTCGGGCGACGTGGTCGGGGTCGAGGTCGGCGGCGCGGTCAAGAACGTCGTCGCGCTGGCCACCGGCATCGTCGACGGGCTCGCGGCCGCTGGCGCGATGCCCGGCGGCCTGCCGCCGCCGGGGCTGAACGCGCGCGCGGCGCTGATCACGCGCGGGCTGGCCGAGATGACCCGGCTGGGCGCCGCACTGGGCGCGCGCGCCGAGACCTTCATGGGGCTGTCGGGGCTGGGCGACCTGGTGCTGACCGCCACCGGCGAGCTGTCGCGCAACCGCCGCGTCGGGCTGCGGCTGGCGCAGGGGCAGACGCTGGCGCAGGCGCTGGCGGCGCTGGGACACGTCGCCGAGGGCGTCTACAGCGCGCCAACGGTGCTGGCGCGTGCGCGAGGCGCCGGCGTCGAGATGCCGATCACGCAGGCGGTGGTCGAGGTGCTCGAGGGCCGCTGCGCGCCGGGCGAGGCGATGCTGCAGCTGATGGCGCGGCAGTCGCGCGCCGAAACCTGAGCGACTGCGCAGCGCGCGAGCGACGTCAGACGCTGCCGCGGTAGCCCTGCTGCCGCCAGGCCTCGAACACCGCGACCGCCACCGCATTGCTCAGGTTCAGGCTGCGCTGCCCGGGACGCATCGGCAGCCGCAGATGCTGCGCGGCCGGGATCGCGCCGCGCCACGCGGGCGGCAGCCCGGCCGACTCGCTGCCAAAGACCAGCCAGTCGCCAGGTCGCCAGGCGACCTCGTCGAATCGCCGCGCCGCCTGCGTCGTGAACGCGAAGCAGCGCGCCGGGTCGGGCGCGCAGGCAGCGGCCCAGGCGTCGTGGCCGGCGTGGCGCTGGACGCTCGCGTGCTCGTGGTAGTCCAGGCCGGCTCGGCGCAGCAGCACGTTGTCCATCGAGAAGCCAAGCGGCTCGATCAGGTGCAGCTCGCAGCCGGTATTGGCCGCGAGCCGGATCACGTTGCCGGTGTTGGGCGGGATCTCGGGCTGGACGAGGACGAGGCGGAACATGCGCGCGATGGGGTGTCGGGCCGCGGGCGGGCCCGCACCGGGCCAGGCGGCCTGCCGGGGCGATCAGGGTGTGCGCGCGACCGTCCACACGCCGACCGCGGCTGCGCCGGCGTCGTGCAGCGCCTGCGCCGCCTCGGCGGCGGTGGCGCCCGTGGTCAGCACGTCGTCGACGATCGCGACGCGCCGGCCAGCGACGCGCGCCGGGTCGGGCACGGCAAACGCGCCGCGCAGGTTGCGCCGGCGCGCAGCACGGTCGAGCCCGGCCTGCGGCGACCGGCCGTCGGCGCGCGCGATGGCCGTCGCGTCGGCCGGGCAATCGATCGCGCGTGCGACGCGGCGCGCCAGCTCCCAGGCCTGGTCGTAGCCGCGCGCGGCCAGCCGGTCGCGCGCCAGGGGCACCGGCACGACGAGCTCGGGCCACGCGGCCGCTTCCGGCGGCAGCGCCGCGAGCAGCCGTGCGGCAAGCGCGCCGGCGAGCTCGGCGCGGCCCCCGTACTTGAAGGCGACGACCAGCGCATCCCAGGGGAAGCCGTAGTCGACCGCGCAGTGCACGTGGTCGAACGGCATCGGGTCGTGCAGGCACTCACCGCAGCGCGCGGCGGCGACCGCGGCCAGCCGCATGCCGCAGCCGCCGCAGCGCGGTACCACGGCCGCGTGGCGCGCGACGCAGTCGGCGCACACCGGCTGGCGCGCCCAGCGGCGGCAGACCTCGCACAGCGTCGGCAGGCCGCGTGCCTCGGCCGGGCTCGGCCATGCGTCGCGGGCCGGCGCTGCGATGACCGCGGCAGGCGTCGTGGCGGCGGGGCGGGGCGGGGAGGTCATCGCGGGGCTGGGGCGGAAGGTGCGCGCATCGCGGGCTTGGCGGCGGCTGCGCGTGCGCGCGCCGACCCGCTCAATATACTGGCCCGGATGCCATCGTCCGCCCCCGCCTCCCGATCGACCGTGCGTGCGGTCGACGCGGTTGCGCTGCAGCGCGTGCGTGTGCGGATGGCCGCGGCGCAGCCGCCCTGGCTGCACGGCGAGGTCGCGCGCCGCATGGCCGAGCGGCTGGCCGTGATCCGCATGCGCCCGGCGCGCGTCCTCGACTGGTGGCCGGCCAGCGGCGCCAGCGCCGAGGTGCTGCGCCGCGCCTACCCCGATGCCGGGCGCCGCGGGGTCTGGCCCGACGGACTGCCGCTGCCGCCCCCGCCGCCGCGCCGCTGGTGGTCGCCGCGCCGATGGGCCGCGGCCGACGACACGGCGCTGTTGTCCGCCGAGGCGGTCGGCGCCGGCGCCTGCGAGCTGCTGTGGGCCAACATGACGCTGCACTGGTGCGCCGACCCCGAGGCCGAGATGCGGCGCTGGCACGCGGCGCTCGCCGTCGACGGCTTCCTGATGTTCTCGACGCTGGGCCCGGGTACGCTCGAGGGCCTGCGCGAGATCTACCGTGCGCAGGGCTGGGGCGCGGCGCATGCGCCCTTCGTCGACATGCACGACCTCGGGGACATGCTGCTCGAGGCCGGGTTCGCCGACCCGGTGATGGACCAGGAGACGCTGACGCTGACCTGGCGCGATGCCGCCGCGATGCTGGCCGAGCTGCGCGCGCTGGGCGCCAATGTCGACCCCGCGCGGCATGCGGGACTGCGCACCCCGCGCTGGCGCGATGCGCTGGCGCATGCGCTGGCGGCGGCCTGCCGCGCCGGCGATGCGCGCGCGGCGCTCGGTTTCGAGATCGTCTACGGGCACGCCGTGCGCCCCCGGCCGCGCCCGCGCGTGGCCGCCGAGACAGCCGTCGGCCTGGAGGAAATGCGGACGATGCTCAGGAATCGCCCTGACCATTGACTTGCGTCTATGTGGCTAGAATGCCCGTGTGAGAAGCGTCTGATCTCCGTCAAAGCGAAATATCTCGCTGCTCGCTAGCCGATCCGGCGGGCGAGCGGCGAGGCCGCAGACGGTGCGGGCGCCGACCCCGGCCGCGAGCCCTCGCGGTGCCGCGACCGGCGCGTGCCGGCCGGCACGCATCCCGCTACGGCCCCGACCCTTACGCTTTCGCCACAGGACCCGCCACGATGACGACGATGAGGAGACACGCGCGAAGCCGGCCGCTGGCCGCACGGGCTGTGCCTTGCGCGCTGGCCGCACTCGGTGCGGCCGCGCTGCCGGCCTGGGCCCAGGTCGCAAGCCTGCCGGGCGGCCCGGCGGTCAATCAGCTCAACCTGCACCCGCCGGTGACCGCGATCGCCGAGCAGCAGCAGTGGCTGCACTGGATGATGCTGGTGATCTGCGGCGCGATCTTCCTCGGCGTCTTCGGCGTCATGTTCTATTCGATCCTGAAGCATCGCAAGTCGGTCGGTCACAAGGCGGCGCACTTCCATGAGAGCCTGTCGGTCGAGGTCGCGTGGACCGTCGTGCCCTTCGTGATCGTGATCCTGATGGGCGCGATGGCCACGCGCACGGTGGTCGCGCAGAAGGACACGAGCAACGCCGACATCACGATCAAGGCCACCGGCTACCAGTGGTTCTGGGGCTACGACTACCTCAAGGGCGAGGGCGAGGGCATCGGCTTCCTGTCGCGGCTGGACCCGGCGCACCGCGCGATGTCCGACGCCGGGCAGCCCTCCGGCGACGACTACCTTCTCAAGGTCGACAACCCGCTGGTCGTGCCGGTGGACAAGAAGGTCCGCGTCATCACGACCGCCAGCGACGTCATCCACGCCTGGATGGTGCCGTCGTTCGGCGTCAAGCAGGACGCGATCCCGGGCTTCGTGCGCGACACCTGGTTCCGCGCCAACCGCACCGGCGACTTCTACGGCCAGTGCGCCGAGCTGTGCGGCAAGGAGCACGCCTACATGCCGATCCACGTCAAGGTCGTGAGCCACGAGGACTACAGCGCCTGGGTCGCCACGCAGCGCAAGGCGATGCAGGCGCGCGCCGACACCGCGCCCGCGATCGTCGCCGCCCGCTGACCGATCGCCCCCGACCGCCCCCGACCGCCCCCGCCGACCTCCCCGGAGATCCCCCGCATGAGCGCTGTCCTCGACCACCCCGCCGGCCACGCGCACGGCGCTGCGCACGACCACGCGCACGCGGCCCCGCACGGCTGGCGCCGCTGGCTGTTCGCGACGAACCACAAGGACATCGGCACGATGTACCTGCTGTTCTCGTTCGCGATGCTGATGCTCGGCGGCGTGCTGGCGCTGGGCATCCGCGCCGAGCTGTTCCAGCCCGGGCTGCAGTACGTCAACCCGCAGCTGTTCAACCAGCTGACGACGATGCACGGGCTGATCATGGTCTTCGGCGCGATCATGCCGGCCTTCGTCGGCTTCGCGAACTGGATGATCCCGCTGCAGATCGGCGCGTCGGACATGGCCTTCGCGCGCATGAACAACCTCAGCTTCTGGCTGCTGGTGCCGGCGGCGGTCATCCTGGCGCTGTCGTTCTTCGTCCCCGGCGGCGCGCCGGCGGCGGGCTGGACGCTGTACGCGCCGCTGACGCTGCAGATGGGCCCGTCGATGGACATGGCGATCTTCGCGATGCACATCATGGGCGCGTCGTCGATCATGGGGTCGATCAACATCATCGTCACGGTGCTGAACATGCGCGCGCCGGGCATGACGCTGATGAAGATGCCGCTGTTCTGCTGGACCTGGCTGATCACCGCCTACCTGCTGATCGCGGTGATGCCGGTGCTCGCCGGCGCGATCACGATGACGCTGACCGACCGCCACTTCGGCACCAGCTTCTTCAACCCGGCCGGCGGCGGCGACCCGGTGATGTACCAGCACATCTTCTGGTTCTTCGGCCACCCCGAGGTCTACATCATGATCCTGCCGGCGTTCGGCATCGTCAGCGCGATCGTGCCGGCGTTCGCGCGCAAGCGGCTGTTCGGCTACGCGTCGATGGTCTACGCGACGGCGTCGATCGCGATCCTGTCGTTCATCGTCTGGGCGCACCACATGTTCACGACCGGCATGCCGGTCACCGGGCAGCTGTTCTTCATGTACGCGACGATGCTGATCGCGGTGCCCACCGGGGTGAAGATCTTCAACTGGGTGGCCACGATGTGGCGCGGCGAGATGAGCTTCGAGACGCCGATGCTGTGGGCGGTGGGCTTCATCTTCGTCTTCACGATGGGCGGCTTCACCGGGCTGATCCTGGCGATGGCGCCGATCGACATCCAGCTGCAGGACACCTACTACGTCGTCGCGCACTTCCACTACGTGCTGGTCGCCGGGTCGCTGTTCGCGCTGTTCGCCGGCGTCTACTACTGGGGGCCGAAGTGGACCGGGACGATGTACTCGGAGACGCGCGGCAAGATCCACTTCTGGGGCTCGCTGATCTTCTTCAACATCACCTTCTTCCCGATGCACTTCCTCGGGCTGGCGGGGATGCCGCGGCGCTACGCCGACTACCCGATGCAGTTCGCCGACTTCAACGCGCTGGCGTCGATCGGCGGGCTGGGCTTCGGGCTGATGCAGGTCTACTTCTTCGTCGCCGTCGTGCTGCCGATGATGCGCGGCCAGGGTGCGCCGGCGCCGCAGCGGCCGTGGAACGACCCCGACGGCCGCGGCGCCGAGGGGCTGGAGTGGGAGGTGCCTTCTCCAGCGCCCTGGCACACCTTCGAGACCCCGCCGAAGCTCGACGCGACGGCGACGCGGGTCGTCGGCTGAGGCCGCCACGGTGGGACGCACGGCGATGGTCGATCCGCGCCAGCGCAGGGCCAACGTCAGGCTGGGGCTGATCCTGGCCACCGTCGCGCTCGCGTTCGCGTGCGGCTTCGTCGCCCGCTTCGTCTTCTTCGGCGGCGGCTGACAGGCCGCGGCCGTACCACGAGCCATGTCGGACAAGGCCTCGATCGCCGCCCGTGCCGCCAACCGCGGCATGCTGGGCAAGCTCGTCGTCATCGTGCTGGTGATGTTCGGCTTCGGCTATGCGCTGGTGCCGATGTACCGCGCGATCTGCGACGCGCTCGGCATCAACGTGCTGTCGGTGACCGAGCAGCGCGCGCGCCAGTGGCTGACGGGTGCCGGCGGCGAGCCGCGCAACACGCAGGTCGACCGCTCGCGCGTGGTCACGGTCGAGTTCGACACCAATGTGCGCGGGCCCTGGGACTTCGCACCCGCCGTCACCTCGATGCAGGTGCATCCCGGCGAACTCGCCACCGTGATGTACGAGTTCCGCAACCGCCAGGATCGCACGATGGCGGCGCAGGCGATCCCGAGCTACGCGCCGCGCCATGCGGCGGGGCATTTCGACAAGCTCGAGTGCTTCTGCTTCAACGAGTACACGCTGGCGCCGGGCGAGCGCAAGAGCTGGCCGGTGGCCTTCGTCATCGACCCCAGGCTGCCGCGCGACGTGACCACGATCACGCTGTCGTACACCTTCTTCGAGGTCGGCGGCCGCACGCCGCCTGCCGGGGCGGCCGCGGCGGCGATCTCGGCCGCGCCGGCCCCGGCCGCCGACGTGTCGCGGCGGGAGGCCTCGTGAGCGGGGACCTGCGTCAGGCCGCCGCGCGCCCAGCCTCGTTCGGCCAGACCGTCAAGGCGGTGGCCTGGTCCTTCGTCGGCCTGCGCCGGCAGGCCGCCTGGCGCGAGGACGCGCAGCGGCTCAACCCGGTGCACGTGATCGCGGTCGGCCTCGCCGCCGCGGCGCTGTTCGTGCTCGCGCTGCTGCTGGTCGTGCGCTGGGTCGTCGCCAGCGGCGTGGCGACCTGACACACCCGAACCCCGACAACGACCCCGGACCGAGGAGAGACCGATCCATGGCTGCGACGACCCCCGCGGGCAGCGCCCCGTACTACTACGTCCCCGCCCCCTCGCGCCACCCGGTGCTGCTGGCGGCCGGGCTGTTCCTCGTCATCCTCGGCGCCGGGCAGTGGATCAACGGCAGCGGCTGGGGTGCCTGGGCGCTGCTGGCGGGCATGGCGACCTGGCTGGTGGTGCTGGCGCAGTGGTTCGGCGACGCGATCCGCGAGAGCGAGTCGGGGCTGTACTCCGAGCGCGTGGACGTCTCCTTCCGCTGGAGCATGAGCTGGTTCATCTTCTCGGAGGTGATGTTCTTCGCCGCGTTCTTCGGCGCGCTGTACTGGGCGCGCGCGCATGCGCTGCCGATGCTCGGCAACCTCGACCACCAGATCCTGTGGCCGGACTTCAAGCCCCTGTGGCCGAGCGCGGGCGGCGGGACCGCGTCGCCGGCCGGCGTCGTCGAGCCGTTCCAGACCATCGGCCCGTGGCCGCTGCCGACGATCAACACCGCGCTGCTGCTGAGCTCGGGCGTGACGCTGACGATCGCGCACCACGCGCTGATCGACGACCGCCGCGGCAAGACGGTGTTCTGGATGTGGGTGACGGTGCTGCTGGGCGCGACCTTTCTCGCCGTCCAGGCCTACGAGTACGTGCACGCCTACCGCGACCTGAACCTGAAGCTGAGCTCGGGCATCTTCGGCTCGACCTTCTTCATGCTGACGGGGTTCCACGGCTTCCACGTCCTGGTCGGCATGCTGATGCTGATCGCGATCACGCTGCGCCTGATGAAGGGCCACTTCAGCCCGCAGCGCCATTTCGGCTTCGAAGGCGCGGCGTGGTACTGGCACTTCGTCGACGTCGTCTGGCTCGGGCTGTACCTCGTCGTGTACTGGCTTTGACGCGGCGGGCCGGGCCCTCTGCGGGCCGGCGCCAGCCCGGTGGCGGCGCGCCGCGTGTTCCCGTGCTGCCGGCGCGGGTCAGGTGCCGACCGGGATGCCGCCCGGGCGCAGCCAGCCCAGCGACCAGGCCAGCATGAGGAGCGCGAACAGCGCCACCGACAGCGCCACCCGCAGCGCGAGCGCGCGCGCCATCGCGCGGTCGCGGCCGTCGCCGTGGCGGCCCTTGCGCAGCATCGCCATTCCGGCGCCGCCGAGGGCGGCGACGATCGCGGCGAGCATCAGCACCATGAGCCACTTCATCGGGACCGATTATCCGCGCGTGGCGCCGCGCGTGCAGGCGGCGGGCCGCGCGTGATCGCAGGATCGGCCAGCCGGCGCTGGATCGTGCTCGCGGCCGCCCTCACGTCGGTCGCGCTGACGCTTCGGCTGGCGGTGTGGCAGCTCGACCGCGCGGCGCAGAAGGTCGCGCTGCAGCAGGCGATCGACGCGCGCGCCGCGCTGCCACCGCTGGCTGCCGACGCGCTGGCGCGCACGCCTGCCGACGCGGCGGTGCAACAGCACCGCCGCGCCGAGGTCCGGGGCCGCTGGCTGGCGGCGCACACGGTGTGGCTGGACAACCGGCCGCTGGACGGCCGGGCAGGCTTCCTGGTCGTCACCCCGCTGGCGCTGGAGGACGGTGCGGCGCTGCTGGTGCAGCGCGGCTGGCAGCCGCGCGACTTCATGGACCGCACGCGCGTGGCGCTGCCGCCGACGCCGGCCGAGCCGGTCCGGATTGCCGGCCGGCTAGCCCTAGCGCCGTCGCGGCTGGTCTCGCTGGGCGACGAGGCCGCGGGCCCGATACGGCAGAATCTGGACTTCGTCGCGTTCGCGCGCGAGACCGGCCTGCGGCTGCTGCCGATCGTGCTGCTGCAGGAGGGGCCGGCGGCCGACGACGCGCTGCGGCGCGACGGGCCTCGCCCTGCGGCCGGCGTCCACACGCACTATGGCTACGCGTTCCAGTGGGCGGCGCTTGCGGTGCTGATCGCCGGCCTGTATGTCTGGTTTCAAATCCTTCGCCCGCTGCGACGTGCCTGATCCGACCACGCTGCCCCTGCCGCATGCCGCGCCCGACCTGGCGGCGCGCTACCGGCGCGTTCGCGCCGGCCGTTGGCGGCTCGCGCTGCTGCTCGCGGCATGTGCGGTGCCGGTCGTCGCGTCGTATCTCGCCTACCACGTGGTTCGTCCGCAGGGACGGACCAACTACGGCGCGCTGATCCAGCCCAGCCGCAGCCTGGGCGACACGCTCGCGCTGCGCACGCCGGACGGCGCACCGGTGGCCGCGGCGTCGCTGCGCGGGCAATGGCTGCTCGTGCTCGTCGTCGACGGCCCCTGCGACGCGGCCTGCGAGCAGCGCATCTACCTGCAGCGCCAGCTGCGCGAGATGGTCGGCCGCGAGCGCGACCGCATCGATCGCGTCTGGCTGCTCGCCGGCGACGCGCCGCCGCCGCCGCCGGCGATGCGTGCCGCCGCCGAGGCGACCGGCGGGGTCACGCTGCTGCGCGCCGATGCCGCCGCGCTGGCGCGCTGGCTCGAGCCTGCCGAAGGCCACGCGCTGGCCGAGCACCTCTACCTCGTCGACCCGATGGGCGAGTGGATGATGCGTGCGCCCGCCGAACCCGACCCGCAGCGCGTCAAGCGCGACCTCGACCGGCTGCTGCGTGCATCGGCGTCGTGGGACCGCGCCGGACGCTGAGACCCTCCGCCCCCGACACGATGGACACCGACGTCGCCCTGGTCGATTTCGCACCGACGCTGCAGCTGCTTTCGCTCGCGGCGCTGGTCGCGCTGGTGCCGCTGGCCTGGGTCTGGCTGCGCCAGCGGCGCGCCGACCCGCGCGCGCGGCTCGCGGCGCTGACCGCGCTGACACTGTTCCTGACCTTCGACCTGATCGTCTTCGGCTCGTTCACGCGGCTGACCGACTCCGGGCTGGGCTGTCCGGACTGGCCGGGCTGCTACGGATCGGCCAGCCCGCTGGGCGCGCGCGGCGACATCGCCGCCGCCGAGGCCGCGATGCCCACCGGCCCGGTGACCTGGTCCAAGGCCTGGATCGAGATGATCCACCGTTACCTCGCGATGACCGTCGGCGCGCTGATCCTGGTCACGACGCTGTTCAGCTGGGCCGCGCGGAGCCGGCTGCCGCACTCGCCGTGGTGGCCGACCTTCACGCTGCTGTGGGTGATCGTGCAAGGCCTCTTCGGCAAGTACACCGTCACGCTCAAGCTCTACCCGGCGATCGTCACGCTGCACCTGCTGGGCGGCATCGCGCTGCTGGCATTGCTGGCGATCCAGCACGTGGCCTTTCGCGACCGCGCGCTCGCGCTGTCGACGGGGCTGCGCCGGGGGGCAGGTTTCGTGATGGCACTGCTGGTGCTGCAGATCGCGCTCGGTGGCTGGGTGAGCACCAACTACGCGGTCCTGGCGTGCAGCGGTTTTCCGAGCTGCAGCGGCCAATGGTGGCCGACGATGGACTTCGCCCACGGCTTCACGCTGCTGCGCGACCTCGGCCATACCGCCGATGGCGCGCTGCTGCCCTTCGAGGCGCTGGTGGCGATCCACTACGTCCACCGCAGCTTCGCCTACCTGGTCGTGGCGGCGATGCTGGTGCTGGCCTGGGCGCTGTGGCGTTCGGGAGAGCCGGCACGGCGCTTCGCGCTGGCGCTGCTCGCGTTGACGGCGTTGCAGTTCGCCACCGGCCTGTCCAACGTCGTGCTGGACTGGCCGATCGTCGCCGCGCTGATCCACAGCGGCGGGGCGGCGGCGATGACCGGCGTGCTGACGGTGCTGCTGGCGCGCGCGCGGCTGGCGGCCGTGCGCGGCCGCGAGGCCGCGGCGCTGGCGCTGGCGACGTAGTCCGCCGCGTCGCCGCGGCAGGAACTCCGGCCGGGCGCGGCCCGAAGCCGGCAGCTACCCGGCCCGACGAGCCCCCAGGCGCAACCAGGGGATTCCCCAGGCGGCCATTGCACCCGAATCCGAGCTGACTCCTAGAATCGACCGCGATGTCCCGAGCCGCCGTTGCCCCCACCGCCCTGCGCACCCGCTGGGCCCAGTATCACGCGCTGACCAAGCCGCGCGTGGTGCAGCTGATCGTCTTCTGCGCCTTCATCGGCATGCTGCTGGCGCAGCCTGGGGCGCCGCACTGGCCGACGGTCGTCGTCGCCACCGTCGGCATCTGGCTGGTCGCCAGCGCGGCGGCAGCGTTCAACTGCCTCGTGGAGCAGCATATCGACGCCCGCATGGCGCGCACCGCGTGGCGCCCGACCGCCAAGGGCGAACTGACGCGCGTGCAGGCGCTGAGCTTCTCGGCCGCGCTCGGCGTGGCGGGGACCGCGCTGCTGGTGCTGTGGGTCAACCCGCTGACCGCGTGGCTGACGCTGGCCACCTTCGTCGGCTATGCGGTGATCTACACCATCGTGCTCAAGCCGCTGACGCCGCAGAATATCGTGATCGGCGGCGCCTCGGGGGCGATGCCGCCGGTGCTGGGCTGGGCTGCGATGCGCGGCGAGACCGCGCCCGAGGCCTGGTTGCTGTTCCTGATCATCTTCCTGTGGACGCCGCCGCACTTCTGGTCGCTGGCGCTTTACCGCAGCGACGACTACCGCAAGTCCGGGCTGCCGATGCTGCCGATCACGCACGGGCGGGCCTACACGCAGCTGCAGGTGCTGCTGTACACGCTGGTGCTGTTCGGGGCCACGCTGATGCCCTTCGCGCTGGGGATGAGCGGCTGGCTGTACCTCCTGGCGGCCCTCGGGCTGGGCGGCTGGTTCGTGCTGCTGGCGTTCCAGCTCTGGCGCGACTACAGCGACGCGCTGGCGCGGCGCACCTTTCGCTACTCGATCTGGTATCTCGCGTGGCTGTTCGCCGCGCTGCTGGCGGACCACTACCTGCAGGCATGGCTGGCCTGACGCGCCGCCGCGGGGCGGCGGGCGCCGCGGTGCTGACGCTCGCCCTCGCATCCGCGTTCATCGCCGGTTGCGACCGCGCCCCGGGGGCCGGGCCGGCGTTCAAGGCGATCGACGTCAGCGGTGCGGACTTCGGGCGCGAGCTCGCCCTGCCCGACGCCGAGGGCCGGCCGCGCAGCCTGGCCGATTTTCGCGGCAAGGTCACGGTGATCTTCTTCGGCTATGCGCAGTGCCCGGACGTCTGCCCGACGACGCTGGCCGAGCTCGCCGAGGCGCGGCGCGCGCTGGGCCGGGCCGGGCAGGACGTGCAGGGCGTCTTCGTCACCGTCGACCCCGAGCGCGATACGCCCGAGATGCTGAAGGCCTACGTCGCGAGCTTCGACCCGAGCTTCGTCGCGCTGCGCGGCAGCCCCGAGCAGACGCGCGAGGCCGCCAAGGCGTTCAAGATCTTCTACGCCAGGGTGCCGGGCAAGACGGAGGGCAGCTACACGGTCGACCACACCGCAGGTGCGTACGTCCTCGACCGCGAAGCCCGGCTGCGCCTTTTCACCCGCCACGGCACCGGGGCCGAGGCGCTGGTTCACGATCTGAAGCTGCTGCTGGGCGGGGCTTGAGACGGGCTTGCGTTCGGGCGCGCAAGGGGCGACGTGACCGCACTCGAACGGCCGTGGCGGGCATGTTCCCGGCGTTCGTCCAAGTCAGACCTTCGACTCTTCTGGCGTTCCACGACCGCGCGTGCCAAGGCCGGCGGGCACCCTCCCACTCCATGTCCCCCGCCGGCGGCTTGCGCCGCCGGCTCCTCCTCTACTTACGTGGGAGGGTGCCCGCCGACCTTGGCCTGCCACCGCCCAGGTATTCGACCGTCGAATACCAACTCGGTGGCCTGCCGAGGACGGCGGGTGCCCTTGACCGTAAGTAGAGGAGGAGCCAGCGGCCGAAGGCCGATGGCGGGGGAGCGAGCCCGGACACAAACAGTCCTGCGGACTGTTTGTGCCTGGCGAGCGCCCGGGGCACTGTCTCCGGGCATGGAGGGCAAGGGCACCCGTCGTCCTCGGCCCGCGCGGTCATGGCACGCAAACCGAAAGAGGGGCCTGCTGCGGCAGCGCTGCTGCCGCCGCGGATCAGGCTGTGGCCACCGGCTCGAGCGCCTTGCGCATCTTCTTCATCGCCGCGACCTCGATCTGGCGGATGCGCTCGGCGCTGACGCCGTACTCGGCCGCCAGCTCGTGCAGCGTCATGCCGCCCGAGCCATCGTCGTCGACCGCCAGCCAGCGCTGCTCGACGATGCGCCGGCTGCGCGGGTCCAGTACCGCCAGCGCCTGCGCCACGCCGTCGTGGGCGAGCCAGTCGCGGTGCCGGGCTTCCAGCGCGCGCGTCGGCTCGTCGCGGTCGTCGGCCAGGTAATGGATCGGGCCCCAGGCCTCGTCGCTGTCGTCGTTGCCGGGCTCGAGCGGGACGTCGCCGCCGGTCAGCCGGGTCTCCATCTCGACGACCTCGTCGGGCCGCACGTTCAAGTCGCGCGCCATCCCGGCGACCTCTTCCGGGGTCAGCGTATCGCGGTAGGTCTGGCCGTCGGTCGCGTCGCCCTTGAGCGCCTGCTTCATCGACCGCAGGTTGAAGAACAGCTTGCGCTGCGCCTTCGTGGTCGCGACCTTGACCATGCGCCAGTTGCGCAGGATGAACTCGTGGATCTCGGCCTTGATCCAGTGGATCGCGTAGCTGACCAGCCGAACGCCCTGCTCGGGGTCGAAGCGCTTGACTGCCTTCATCAGGCCGACGTTGCCCTCCTGGATCAGGTCGCCGTGCGGCAGCCCGTAGCCCAGGTACTGGCGCGAGATCGCCACCACCAGCCGCAGGTGCGACAGCACGAGCTGCCCCGCGGCCTGGATGTCACCGTCGTCGCGCAGCCGGCGCGCCAGCGAGACCTCCTCGTCGGCGCTGAGCATCGGCAGCCGGTTGACCGCACCGATATAGGCGTCGAGATTGCCCACCGGCGGCACGACCGCCCACGGGCTGCGCAAGGACAGGGCGTTGGATAGTTGTGTCATGCGGCAATCGACTCCGGGAAAACCCTTTGGTTCCATTAATGTTAGCACTCCCTGCCATCGAGTGCTAAGCGCGGAACGCGGAAAAGCGCGCATCGGTCACGGCAGGTTCAGCCCCAGCGCGTATCCGCCTTCGCCAGGATCTCGTCGACTGCCGACAGCAGTGCCGCGAGGTCGATCGGCTTCGACAGGTAGCCGGCAGCCCCCGCGGCCACGGCGTGCTCGATGCGCTCCTGAGTGGCGTCGGCCGAGAGCACCAGAACGGGCACCGCGGCGGTGTCGTCATCGTGCTTGAAGTGGCGCAGCAGCTCGAGCCCGTCGACGTCGGGCAGGTGCATGTCCAGCAGGATCAGGTCCGGGCGACGTGCGCGCACGGCGCCCAGGGCGTCCAGCCCCAGATGCGAGACCGTCAGCTCGATCTGGGGTCGCTGCGCCAGCATGCCTTGCATCAGCAGGACGTTGGTCTCGTTGTCCTCGACATAGTGCACGAGCCGGCGCGCATAGCCGGCACCGTCGTCTTCCGGGGCCGCGAGCGGCCCCAGGCCGGCCCCGGCTGCCACGGCAACGGCGGGCAGCTTCAGCACGAAGCAGGCACCGGGTCCCGGGCGCGGGCTCAACGACAGCATCCCGCCCATCGCCTCGGCCAGCCGGCGGCTGAGCGCCAGCCCGATCCCCGCTCCCTCGACCCCCGAGCCCTCGCGTCCCAGGCGCTCGAAGGGCTGGAAGAGCCGCTCGGCCTGCGACGGCGTCAGCCCGGGGCCCTCGTCGGCGATCGCGATCTCGACCGTGCCGTCCTCGCCTGCCCCGATACCCACCTCGACCTGTCCGCCGGGTCGGTTGTACTTGATCGCATTGGAGAGCAGGTTGGTCAGGATCTGGCGCAGCCGCGTGTTGTCGCCGAGCACGCGCGGAACGCCCGGCGGCGAAGGCGCGACGCGAACGGTCACCCCACGCCGCTGCGCCGCCGCCGCGACGAGCGGCAGCGTGGCATGCACCGCCTGCACCGGGTCCAGCTCGCTGGGCTGCAGACGCAGGACGCCCGACTCGATGAGGGACAGGTCCAGCGTATCGTTGATCAGGTTCAGCAGGTGCCAGCCGGCGTCCTGGATCTGGCCGGCCCACCGCTGTTGGTGCGGCGCCAGCGGCCTGTCCGAATCGTGCGCCAGCAGCTGCGCGAAGCCGAGCATGGCATTCAGCGGCGTGCGCAGCTCATGGCTCATGCGGCCGACGAACTCGCTCTTGGCACGGCTGGCGGCCTCGGCCAGGTCGCGCGCGCGCTCGGCCGCTCGCAGCCGCTCGCGCTCGTCGACATTCTCGATCACGCCGACCAGCCGTTGCGCCTGCCCGTCGGCAGCGGGCAGCGCGGAGATCGTCAGCTGAACCGGCAGCGGCGCTGCCTTCGGCCGCTGCAGTGCCAGCCGCGCGCTCGCCGGCGCCGCCGCGCTGCCGCGCACTCGCGCCAGCAACGCGTCGACGTTGCGGCGTTCGCCCGCCGGCACCATTTCGTGCAGGCTCGGCAACGGCGCACCGGCGGCCAGCCCGGTCATCGCGCGCATCGCCGGGTTGATGCCGCGCAGCGTACCGTCGGCGTCGGCATCGAGGACGCCGATCGGCACGTGGTCGACGATGTTGCGCAGCTGCTCCTCGCTTTCGCGCAGTGCGCGTCCGGTGCGCTGCAGCTCGGCGGTGCGCTCGGCGACCGCCGCTTCGATGCGGCGCTGGCGGCCAGAGACCAGCAGCAGCAGCGCACCGAGCAGCCCGGTCGCGCCCAACCCGACGGCCGAAAAGGCGAAGCCCCCCGAGGTGCCGACGCCGGCGACCTCGGCGGGCTCGGCCTCGATGCGCCAACGCAGCACGCGCGGGCCGATCGCGCGCTGACGCGTGAAGGCCAGCGCGCGCGACGGCGCCTGCTCGCAGCCTACCGGCCCCGCCAGCCGCGGCCGCTCGGCCCCAGGGTCGGCGTCCAGCAGGCACCCGTACAGATACGGCGACGCGTCACGCAGCAATTTGCCGACCAGCGCGTCGAGCCGCAGCGTGACGAAGACGACGCCGCGCAGCGCGGCGCGGCGCGCCGCATCGTCTCGCGGCGTGCCGTCGTACAGCGCCTGGTACAGGACGATGCCGGTCTCGTCGCCGGCTGACTGGGTCAGCCGGAAGCCGCTGCTGGCGGCGACCTCCCCAGTCGCCGCAGCGCGCTCGATCGCGCGCCGCGCCGCCCGGATCGACAGCGCGTTGACGCCGAGGGCCGAACGGTTCGATGCCAGCGGCTCGATATGGCGGATGGCGACGACTTCGTGGGGTGATCCCGCCGCCGGCGCGTCGGCCCGGTCGAACACACGGTAGTCCGGCACCGGCCCTTCGGCTGCGGCGCGCGCCTCGAAGGCCGGCACCTCGGCGCGCGTCAGCTGCTCGCTGTATCCGATGGCGACGATGAAGGGCTGCTGCGTGAGCCAGGGTGTCGCGATACGCTGGAACTCCGACGGCCGTGGCGGTGGCCGGGTGTCCAGAGCACCGTGCACGCCCAGCAGGGCATCCTGGGCCCGCCGCAGTTCGGCGTCGACCCTCTCGGCGAGCCCCCAGGCGTCGCGTTCGAATGCGGTGCGCACGCGTTCCAGGTGGCCCTGGATCACCCAGTGCGCCGCGAGCCCGAGCAGCACCAGCGCGATGACCATCGGCAGCGCGACCAGCCGCATGCGCGGCGCCCACTCGCTCCGAGGCCGACCGATGAATGCCAGCGCGATCGGCGCGCCGACGAGCACCCCGAGCGTGTCGCCGGTCCACCAGGTGAACCAGCTCGATGCGGCCAGCGACGGCGAGACGACCCCGGTGGCCAGAAGCGGCACCGTCGCCAGCGTGGCACTGACGAGGCAGGCCAGGGGGCCGGCGAGCAGGGCGAAGCGCCAAAGGTCGCGTGGCTCGGTGAGGGTGAGCGGCTGCGAAACGAATCGCCGCACGAGCCACGCCGCGAGCGCGGCCTGGAGCGCGGCCGCGATACCGACGACGAGCCCGACGGTCATCCCGACAACCAGGGGATCGTGTGTGGCCGGCATGCGCAACGCCGCCAGCGAGAAGTTGACGGCGAAGCCACCGAGCGCGACGCCGAGCAGTGCCGGCCGCCCGCAGACCAGTGCCGCGGCCACGGCGATCCCCGCGCCCGGATAGACGGCGCTCGAGTAGCTCGGCGGGACCGCGAGCTGAACCGCGAGCAGGCCGACCACCGTGTAGACGACCAGGGTCAGCAGCGCGATGCCGAGCGGGCGGGCGGCGTCGCGGATCCGCGTGCGACCGGGCGGTTGCATCATGCGCCGATTGTCGGTCTGGCGGCGAGCCGCTGCATGGGCGCGTCGGGCCGCTCCCGATCGCTCATCCCGGAGCGCGCAGCGCGCAGGGTAGTCCAGCAAGCGCTACGCATGGCGGGTCCACTGAGCGGTCGGGGCCGGCGCCTGGCCGGTCCGCGCATCAGCGAGGTGCAGGCATCTTGACCTCCGCGTAGCGCGCCAGCGTCCGCTCGCGCGCCGCGGCATGGTCGACGATCGGCTGCGGATAGTCCCGACCCAGTGCCACTCCGGCTGCCTCCAGATCGGCCGGCCGCGCCAGCCACGGTGCGTGGACGAGCTTGTCCGGCAGCCCGGCGAGCTGCGGCAGGTAGCGGCGGACGAAGCGGCCTTCGGGGTCGAAGCGCCGGCTCTGCGTGACCGGGTTGAAGATGCGAAACCACGGCTGGGCGTCGCAGCCGGTCGACGCCGCCCACTGCCAGCCGCCGTTGTTCGACGCCAGCTCGTAGTCGTTGAGCCGCTCGGCGAACCAGGCCTCGCCGCGCCGCCAGTCGATCCCCAGGTCCTTGGTCAGGAAGCTCGCCACGACCATGCGCAGCCGGTTGTGCATGTAGCCGGTCTGCGTGATCTGGTGCATCGCCGCGTCGACCAGCGGGTAGCCGGTGCGGCCCTCGCACCAGGCGGCGAACTGCTCGTCGGCCTTGCGCCCGTGCTCCCAGCGGATGCGGTCGTGGGCGGGCCTGAAGGCGTGGCCGACGACATGCGGGTGATGGTGCAGGACCTGGTGGTAGAACTCGCGCCAGACCAGCTCGGCCAGCCAGGCCTCGGCGCCGCGCGACCCGGCCGCGGCACGCTGCTGCGCTTCGCGAACGAGCCGGCGCACCGAGATGGTGCCGAATCGCAGGTGCGGCCCCAGGTAGCTCGGCCCCTTGACGGCGGGGAAGTCGCGCGCCTCGTGGTAGCGGTCGATGCGGTCGAGGAAGTCGTCGAGCAGTTCCTGCGCCCCCGCCGGGCCGCTGGGCAGCCTGAGCTGGTGCAGGTTGGTCGGCTCGAATCCGAGCTCGGACAGCACCGGCACACCGTGTTCGCCGGCCGGCCGCGGTGCCAGCGCGCCGGCGTGGCGGGCGACGGGATACGGCTCCAGGTGCGACGGCTCGAGCTTGCGCAGCCAGGCGTTGCGGTAGGGCGTGAAGACCGAGAACGGCGCGCCCGAGGCCGTCAAGACCTCGTCGCGCTCGAAGATCACGTGGTCCTTGCACGTGTGCAGCACGATGCCGGCGTCGGCCAACGCACCGCGTGCACGCGCGTCGCGTGCCAGCGCCTGCGGGTCGTCGTCGTGGCTGGCGTAGACCGCCTGCACGCCGAGCGACCGTGCCAGCGCGACGATCTCGTCGACCGCCTGCCCGTGGCGCACGATCAGCCCCGCGCCCTCGACCCCGTGCGACGCCGCCAGCGCTCGCAGCTCGGCGTCGACGCCGACCAGGCTGTCGCGGATGAACTCGACGCGGCGGTCGGCGCGCGGCAGCGGGTCGAGGATCGCGCGGTCGAAGACGAAGCCGCACCAGACGCGGCGCGCCGCGCGCAGCGCATGCCACAGCGCCGCATGGTCGTCGACGCGCAGGTCGCGTCGCAGCCAGACCAGCGCGGCGTCCAGCGTCGGCTCGGGCGGGGTGTGCATGGGCCGTGAGTGTGCCGCCGATTCGCGCCCACCGGGGTCCCGGGCCGGCGCCAGTCTTTCGGCGCGCGCTGCCCCGCGGTGCGCGCGCTCTCCTAGAATGCCCCCATGGCCGACGGCCCGATCAACCTGACCAACCAGTTCCTGATCGCCATGCCCGGCATGGTCGACGAGAATTTCGCCGGCACTGTCGTCTACCTGTGCGAGCACAGCGAGCGCGGCGCGCTCGGGCTGGTCATCAACAAGCCGATCGACATCCGGCTCAGGAACCTGTTCGAGAAGGTCGAGCTGCCGCTCGACCGCCCCGACCTGGCCGAGCAGCCGGTCTTCTACGGCGGCCCGGTGCAGACCGAGCGCGGCTTCGTGCTGCACGAGTCCGGCGACGCGCCCGCGCCGTACAGCTCGACCATGCACGTGCCCGGCGGGCTGGAGATGACGACCAGCAAGGACGTGCTCGAGGCGATGGCCGCCGGCGGCGGGCCCAGGCGCGTGCTCGTCACGCTGGGATGCAGCGGCTGGTCGGCCGGCCAGCTCGAGGACGAGATCGGCCGCAACGGCTGGCTGACCGCGCCGGCCGACCCGGCGGTCGTCTTCGACACCCCGGTCGCGCAGCGCTACGAGCGCGCGCTCGGGCTGCTGGGCTTCGACCCGCGCATGCTCAGCGCGCAGGCCGGCCATGCCTGAGCGTGCCGGTGCCGCCGCGGGTCGCGCCGGTGCCGAGCGTCGCTTCCTGGCCTTCGACTACGGCAGCCGGCGCGTCGGCGTGGCCAGCGGCAATACCGTGCTCGGGCGCGCGCAGCCGCTGGGCACGGTCGACGCCACCGGCCACGCGCGCTTCGATGCCATCGCCGCCCTGCTGCGCGAGTGGCAACCCGACGCGCTCGTCGTCGGCGTGCCGCGCCACCCGGACGGCACGCCGCACGACCAGACCGAGCGTGCACGCCGCTTCGCGCGCCAGTTGCACGGGCGCTTCGCGCTGCCTGTGCACGAGGTGGACGAGCGCTACACGACGGTCGAGGCGATCGCCGCCGGTGCCGGCGACGTCGATGCGGCGTCGGCGGCGCTGATCCTGGAACAGTTTCTGCGCGAGGCGGCCGCGCCGGACGTCACCGTGGAGTGCGGGCGATGAACCTCTCGCTCGACGCCGAGGCGTTGTACGTGCAACTGCGCGACGGCCTGCGGCCGCTGCTGGGCCCGGATACGCGGCTGGTCGGCATCTGGAGCGGCGGCGCCTGGCTGGCGCGCCGGCTGCACGCCGACCTCGGCCGCGGCGGCGAAGCCGGCGTCATCAGCAGCCGGCTGCACCGCGACGACTTCGGCGAGCGCGGGCTGGCCGCCGGCGCGCACGCCACCGCGCTGCCGTTCGAGGTCGACGGCGCCGACATCCTGCTCGTCGACGACGTGCTGCAGACGGGCCGCACGATCCGCGCCGTGCTCAACGAGCTGTTCGACTACGGCCGCCCGGCGCGCGTGCGGCTGGCGGTGCTGGTCGACCGCGGCGGGCGCGAGCTGCCGGTCGCGCCGGTGCTGGCCGCCGCCACCGTCGCGCTGCCGCCGGGGTGCAAGCTGCGGCTCGCGCAGGAGGACGCTGGCCGGCTGACCTTCGAGCTGCACGACCTGCCGCCGGGCGGCGCCGCCGCCGCGTCGGCCGCGCCGCGCGCCGCGGGCTGAGGAGCGCCGATGCTGTCGCGCCGCAACCCGCAACTCAACCGCCAAGGCGAGCTGATCCACCTGCTGTCGATCGAGGGGCTGCCGCGCGAGGTGCTGACGCACATCCTCGACACCGCCGGCAGCTTCCTCGCCGTCGGCGACCGCGATGTCAAGAAGGTGCCGCTGCTGCGCGGCAAGAGCGTCTTCAACCTGTTCTTCGAGAACAGCACGCGCACCCGCACGACCTTCGAGATCGCCGCCAAGCGGCTGTCGGCCGACGTCATCAACCTCGACATCGCGCGCAGCTCGACCGCCAAGGGCGAGAGCCTGCTCGACACGATCGCCAACCTGTCGGCGATGCAGGCCGACATGTTCGTCGTCCGCCACGCCGAGAGCGGCGCGCCCTACCTGATCGCCCAGCACTGCGCGCCGCACGTGCACGTGATCAACGCCGGCGACGGCCGCCACGCGCACCCGACGCAGGCGCTGCTGGACATGTACACGATCCGCCACTACAAGCGCGACTTCAGCGGCCTGACGGTGGCGGTGGTCGGCGACATCGTGCATTCGCGCGTCGCGCGGTCGGACATCCACGCGCTGACCACGCTGGGCGTGCCCGAGATCCGTGCCGTCGGCCCGCGCACGCTGGTGCCGGCCGACCTGCGCGAGATGGGCGTGCGCGTCGTCCACGACATGGACGAGGGCGTGCGCGACGCCGACGTCGTCATCATGCTGCGGCTGCAGAACGAGCGCATGAGCGGCGCGATGCTGCCCAGCGCGGGCGAGTTCTTCAAGCGCTTCGGGCTGACGAGCGCCAAGCTGGCGCTCGCGCGGCCCGACGCCATCGTGATGCACCCGGGGCCGATCAACCGCGGCGTCGAGATCGCCAGCGACGTCGCCGACGGCCGCGCCAGCGTCATCCTGCCGCAGGTGACCTTCGGCATCGCGGTGCGGATGGCGGTGATGTCGATCATCGCCGGCAACCAGGCATGAGGCGGCGATGGACAGGATCCTGATCAGCGGCGGGCGCATCGTCGATCCGGCGTCGGGGCGCGACGCGCCGGGCGAAGTCGCGGTCGCCGCGGGCCGCATCGTCGGCCTCGGCGCGGTGCCGGCGGACTTCCGGCCGGACCGCCGCATCGACGCCACCGGCTGCATCGTCGCCCCCGGCCTCGTCGACCTGGCCGCGCGGCTGCGCGAGCCGGGCATGGAGCACGAGGGCCTGCTGGAGAGCGAGCTCGCCGCCGCCGCCGCCGGCGGCGTCACCAGCCTCGTGTGCCCGCCCGATACCGACCCACCGCTGGACGAGCCGGGGCTGGTGGAGATGCTCAAGTTCCGCGCCCGCAAGCTCAGCCGCTGCCGGCTGTTCCCGCTCGGTGCGCTGACACGCGGCCTGGCGGGCGAGGTGCTGACCGAGGTCGCCGAGCTGACCGAGGCGGGCTGCGTCGGCTTCTCGCAGGCCGACGTGCCGATCACCAACACCCAGGTGATGATGCGCGCGCTGCAGTATGCGGCGACCTTCGGCAGCACGGTGTGGCTGCGGCCGCAGGACCGCTGGCTCGGCGGCGGGGTGGCCGCCAGCGGGCCGGTGGCGACGCGTCTCGGGCTGACCGGGGTGCCGGTGGCGGCGGAGACGATCGCGCTGCACACGATCTTCGAGCTGGTGCGCGCCACCGGCGCGCGCGTCCACCTGTGCCGGATGTCCAGCGCCGCCGGCGTCGCGCTGCTGCGCGCGGCCAAGGCCGAGGGGCTGCCGGTGACGGCCGACGTCAGCATCAACTCGCTGCACCTGACCGATATCGACATCGGCTACTTCAACCCGGCGATGCGGCTGGTGCCGCCGCTGCGCGGCCAGCGCGACCGCGACGCGCTGGCCGCGGCGCTGGCCGACGGCACGATCGACGCGCTGGTCAGCGACCACATGCCGCTGGACGCCGACGAGAAGACGCTGCCCTTCGCCGAGGCCGCGCCCGGCGCGAGCGGGCTGGAGCTGCTGCTCGGGCTGGCGCTGGCGTGGGGCGAGCGCGGCCCCGGGCTGGCGCGCGCGCTGGAGGTCGTCACGCGCGGCCCGGTGCGCGTGCTCGGCAGCGCGATCGGCTCGCTGGCGGCCAGCGCTGGCGCGCTGGTCGAGGGCGGGGTCGCCGACCTGTGCCTCTTCGACCCGGCCGTGCGCTGGCCGGTGACGCCCGACGCGCTGCGCAGCCAGGGCAAGTCGACCCCGTTCGCGTTCGAGCACAGTGGCATGGAACTGCCGGGTCGGGTGCGCGCGACGCTGGTGGCCGGCACCGTGGCCTTCGAGGCCGCCGCGAGCTGATGGGGCTGCGGCTGCGCGCCGCCTGGCGGCTGGCGCGCGCGGTGCTGCATGCGCTGCACGGGGTGGCGGTCGTGCTGCTGGGCTGGCCGCGGATGGGCGCGGCCACGCGCCACGCGCGCATCGCGTGGTGGGCGGGCAAGATGCTGCGCCTGCTCGGGCTTCGGATCGAGGTGCAGGGCGACTTCCGGCCCGGCGCCAAGCTGATCGTCGCCAACCACGTCTCGTGGCTGGACATCATGGCGGTGCACGCCCGATGCCCCGAGGCGCGCTTCGTCTCCAAGGCCGAGGTGCGGCACTGGCCGCTCGTCAGCCGTCTCGTCGACGCCGCCGGCACGCTGTACCTCGAGCGCGAGAAGCGCCGCGATGCGCTGCGCGTCGTCCACCAGGTGGCCCAGGCGCTGGCCGCCGGCGACACGGTGGCCGTCTTTCCCGAGGGCACGACCGGCGACGGCACGGCACTGCTGCCCTTCCACGCCAACCTGCTGCAGGCGGCGATCGCCACCGCCACGCCGGTGCAGCCGCTGGTGCTGCGCTACGCCGACGCGCAGCACGCCGCGAGCCCGGCGGCCGAGTTCGTCGGCGAGACGACGCTGGCGCAAAGCCTGTGGCGGCTCGCCTGCGGCCAGGACATGGTCGTGCATCTGCAGGTGCTGGCGGCGCAGGGCAGCGCACATGCCGACCGGCGCGCGCTGGCCGTGCGGCTGCAGTCGCTGATCGGCGAGGCCTTGCGCGAGCAGCTCGCGTCCGCGGCGCCGCCGCGGCGCTAGAGTCGCCCCCATGGACCGCCCGACCCTGCACGTGCGCCGCGTCGGCATCGACACCTGGCGCGAAAGCGTGGCCTACCTGCACCGCGAGTGCCCGGTCGTGCGCGCGGCCGGGTTCCAGGCGCTGGCCAAGGTCACGGTGAATGCCAACGGGCAGTCGATCGCCGCCGTGCTCAACGTCGTCGACGACGAGCGCATCGTCGCCCCCTGCGACCTCGGGCTGAGCGAGGATGCCTTCGCGCGGCTGAAGGTGGCCGAGGGCCACGCGGCGTCGATCGAGCATGCCGAGCCGGCGGCGTCGATCGCCGCGCTGCACCGCAAGATCGCCGGCGAGCGCCTGACGCGCGACGATCTGGCGGCGATCGTGCGCGACATCGCCAGCGCGCGCTACTCGAAGATCGAGCTGGCGGCCTTCGTCGTCGCGACCAACCAGTTCGAGCTCGACCGCGACGAGGTGCTGCACCTGACGCAGGCGATGATCGACGTCGGCCACCGCATCGACTGGCAGCACGACATCGGCAGCGGCCCGGTGGTCGACAAGCACTGCATCGGCGGCATCCCGGGCAACCGCACCTCGATGCTGGTGGTGCCGATCGTCGCGGCGCACGGCATGTGGTGCCCCAAGACCTCGTCGCGCGCGATCACCAGCCCCGCCGGCACCGCCGACACGATGGAGGTGCTGGCCGAGGTCGCGCTGCCGGTCGAGCGGCTGACCGAGATCGTTCGCGCGACGCGCGGCTGCCTGGCCTGGGGCGGCACCGCGCGGCTGAGCCCGGCCGACGACATCCTGATCTCGGTCGAGCGGCCGCTGGCGATCGACTCGCCGGGGCAGATGGTGGCGTCGATCCTGTCGAAGAAGGTCGCCGCCGGGTCGACCCACCTGGTGCTCGACATCCCGGTCGGCCCCAGCGCCAAGGTGCGGACCATGCCCGAGGCGCAGCGGCTGAAGAAGCTGTTCGAGTTCGTCGCCGCGCGGCTCGCCCTGGTGCTCGACGCCGTGATCACCGACGGCCGGCAGCCGATCGGGCAGGGCATCGGCCCGGTGCTCGAGGCGCGCGACGTCATGCGCGTGCTGGAGAACCACCCCGACGCGCCGCACGACCTGCGCACCAAGGCGCTGATGCTGGCTGGCCGCGTGATCGAGTTCGACCCCGACGTGCGTGGCGGCGACGGCATCCGCATCGCGCGCGACATCCTCGAGTCCGGCCGCGCGCTGGCGCGCATGAACGCGATCATCGACGCCCAGGGCCGGCGTGCCGACGCGCCGGCGCCGGGGCCGCTGGTGCACGAGGTCTGCGCCGGTGCCGACGGCGTCGTGGTCGAGATCGACAACCTGCGCATGGCGCGCATCGCGCGGCTGGCCGGCGCGCCGCAGAGCCCGGGTGCCGGCGCCGACCTGCTGAAGAAGCTCGGCGACCCGGTCGTGCGTGGCGAGCCTCTGTACCGCATCCACGCGCAGTTCGACGCCGACTTCGGCTTCGCGCGCCGCATGGCCGAGGCCGACAGCGGCTACCGCATCGGCGAGGCCGCGCCGGCGGCGCGCGGCTGGACGCAGGGCAACGGCGGGGGCAGCGCGTGAGTCGTCCGACGGACCAGGGCGTGCCGGCTCAGGAGGCCGCGTCGGCGCCGGTCGAGCTGCTGCTGCACTTCGACGACGAGGCCGCGCAGGCCGGCGCGCTGGCGCGCGAGCTCGGCGTGCCGGCGCGCTGCATCGCCTGCCACCGCTTCCCCGACGGCGAGCTCAGGCTGACCCTGCCGGCGCCGCTGCCGCCGCGCGTGGCGCTGCTGCGCGGGCTGCACGACCCGAACGAGAAGATCGTCCAGCTGCTGATCGCCGCTCCCGCGGCGCGCGAGCTCGGTGCGCGCGATCTGGTTCTGGTGGCGCCGTATCTGGCCTACATGCGGCAGGACATCGCCTTCGCCCCCGGCGAGGCGGTCAGCCAGCGCCACCTCGGCGCCGCGCTGGCGTCCTGGTTCGACGCCGTCGTCACGGTCGACCCGCACCTGCACCGCGTCGCGACGCTGGACGAGGTGCTGCCGGGGCGGCGCGGCGTCGCTGTCTCCGCCGCGGATGCGATCGGGCGCTTCGTCGCCGCATGCGTGCCGGGGGCGCTGCTGCTAGGGCCGGACGAGGAATCGGCGCAGTGGGTGGCGCGCGCGGCGGCGGCAGGGGCGGTCGCGGCGGGCGGTGCCGGCAGGCCGGCCGAAGGCGCGCTGGACCACGCCGTGTGCCGCAAGCGGCGCCATGGCGACCGCGCGGTGGAGGTCGCGCTGCCCGCGGTCGATCTGCGTGGGCGCGCGGTGGTGCTGATCGACGATGTCGCGAGCACCGGCCGCACGCTGGTCGAGGCCGCGCGCGCGGCACTCGGCGCCGGCGCGGCCAGCGTCGACGTCGCGGTCACGCACGCCCTCTTCGTCGGCACGGCGCTGGCCGAGCTGCGCGCCGCCGGCGTGCGCGAGGTCTGGAGCAGCGACACGGTGCCGCACCCGAGCAACGCGGTCGCGGTGGCGCCGCTGCTGGCGGGGGCGCTGCGCGAGCTGGCCATCCAGCGGGACGCGACCCTGGCCTGCCGGCGTGCCGAACGCCGCAACACGCCGTAGCAGGATGCAGCAGGATTGCGCGGCCCGAATCACCATGAGCAACCCGGCATGAGCAACGCCACCGAGTCCCTGACGATCACCCGCCCCGACGACTGGCACCTGCACCTGCGCGATGGCGATGCGCTGCGTGCGGTGCTGCCGTACACGGCGGCGCAGTTCGCGCGCGCGATCGTGATGCCCAACCTTCAGCCGCCGGTGACGACGACGGCGCAGGCGCTGGCCTACCGCGACCGCATCCTCGCCGCGCGCCCGGCCACCGGCGCCGGGGCGGGCTTCGAGCCGCTGATGACGCTGTACCTGACCGACGCCACGCCGCCCGGGGAGATCGCGCGTGCGCGCGGCGCCGGCATCGTCGCCGTCAAGCTCTACCCGGCCGGCGCGACCACGCACAGCGACGCCGGCGTGACCGACATCCGCCGCACCCACGCGACGCTGGAGGCGATGCAGCGCGCCGGGTTGCTGCTGCTGGTGCACGGCGAGGTGACCGACCCCGAGGTCGACATCTTCGACCGCGAGGCGGTCTTCATCGATCGCGTGCTCGTGCCGCTGCGGCGCGACTTCCCGGCGCTGAAGATCGTCTTCGAGCACATCACGACGCGCGAGGCGGCGCAGTACGTGCGCGACGCCGACGCGAACACCGCGGCGACGATCACCGCGCACCACCTGCTGTACAACCGCAACGCCCTCTTCCTCGGCGGCCTGCGCCCGCACTGGTACTGCCTGCCGGTTCTCAAGCGTGAGGCGCACCGGCTGGCGCTGGTCGACGCCGCGACCTCGGGCAGCCCGAAATACTTCCTCGGCACCGACAGCGCGCCGCACGCCGCGGCGCTCAAGGAGCGCTCGGTCTGCGGCGCCGGGTGCTTCACCGCGCCGGCAGCGCTCGAGCTTTACGCCGAGGCCTTCGATGCCGCCGGTGCGCTGCACCGGCTCGAGGGCTTCGCGAGCCACCACGGGGCGGACTTCTACGGCCTGCCGCGCAACGAGGGCCGCGTGACGCTGAGGCGTGCACCCCGCACGCTGCCCGAGTCGCTGCCCTTCGGTGCGGCGACGATCAGGCCGCTGCGCGGCGGCGAAACCCTGGCCTGGAGCCTCGAATGAACGAAGTCACGAACCCGCCGGCGCGCCACGTCGCGCTGCTGATCGACGCCGACAACGTCTCGATCGACGTCGTCGAGCAGGCGGTCGCGCAGCTGCTGGCCGAGCACGGTGCGCTGCACGTGCGGCGCGCCTACGGCACGGCCGAGCATGTGGCCAAGCACCAGGCCGCGTTCAAGCGGCTGGGCATCCGGCCGATGGTCAACCTGGCGGCCGGCAAGAACTCCACCGACATCGCGCTGGCGGTCGACGCGATCGACCTCATGATCGCCGAGCGGCCGGACGTCATCGCCATCGCGTCGTCGGACTCCGACTTCGCGCCGCTGGTGACGCGGCTGCGCGAGAAGGGCTGCCGCGTCGTCGGGCTCGGTCAGGCCGGCAAGACCGGCGACGAGACGCAGGCGGTCTACGACGCCTTCAACGTGCTGACGCACCGCAAGGGGGCAGCCAAGGCGCCCGCCAAGCCGAAGGCGGCGGCGCGGGCGACGGCCAAAACCGCGACCCGCGCCGCCAAGGCCGCGCCGGCGAAGGCCGCGGCCGACACGGCGGCGGCAGCGAATCCGGCACCCGAGCAGCCGCAGCCCGCGCGCAAGCGCGGTGGCGGCCGAACGAGGTCGGCGGCCGATGCTGCCGCGAAGCCGGCCGCCGCGGGCAAGACGGATGCCGACGAGCGGCTGGCCCGCATCCTGGCGGCGCTGCCCGAGCTGGACCGCGGCGAGACGGTCGAACTGCGGGTGGCCGCCGAGCGGCTGCGCGACGCCGGGCTCATCGGCCGCAGCGGGTCGTCGACCAAGGCCTTCGGAGGCTTCCCGGGCCGCTTCGAGCTGCTGCCGGCGAAGAACCCGAACAAGGTCAGGCTGCGCGGCTGAGCCGCTGCCCGGGCGGCGGCACACGCGTCGGCGCCGAACGAGCTGAGGCGAACCGCGGCGCCCAGGGGCGGAACTTGAATCCCCGCCGCGCGCCCTAAGATGCGGCCGCGATGCCGGTCGTGCGCAGGGTGCGCGGCGGCAGCACGATCCCCGACCACGAATCCTCGAGGCCACCCTTCCATGAAGCGCATCGTCCTGTTTCTCGCCACCAACCTGGCCGTCATCGTCGTGCTGGGCATCGTGGCCAGCCTGCTGGGCGTCAACCGCTTTCTGACCGCCGAGGGGCTGAACCTCGGGATGCTGCTGGGTTTCGCGGCCGTGATCGGCTTCGGCGGCGCGCTGATCTCGCTGCTGATCAGCAAGCCGATGGCCAAGTTCAGCACCGGCGCACAGATCATCAACGGCTCCGCCGACCCGACCCACCGCTGGCTCGTCGGCACCGTCGAGCGCTTTGCGAAGAAGGCCGGCATCGGCATGCCCGAGGTCGCGATCTACGAGGGCGCACCGAACGCGTTCGCCACCGGCGCGTTCAAGAACAGCGCGCTCGTGGCGGTCTCGACCGGGCTGCTCCAGAGCATGACGCGCGAGGAGGTCGAGGCCGTGATCGGCCACGAGGTCGCGCACGTCGCCAACGGCGACATGGTCACGCTGACGCTGATCCAGGGGGTCATGAACACGTTCGTCGTCTTCCTGTCGCGCGTGATCGGCTACTTCGTCGACCGCGTGATCCTGAAGAACGAGCGCGGCGTGGGCATCGGCTACTACCTGACGACGATCGTGCTCGACATCGTGCTCGGGGTGCTGGCGGCGGTCATCGTCGCCTGGTTCTCGCGCCAGCGCGAATACCGCGCCGATGCGGGTTCGGCCGAGCTGATGGGCGATCGCCGCCCGATGGTCAATGCGCTGGCGCGTCTGGGCGGGCTGCAGCCGGGGCAGTTGCCGCAGACGGTCGAGGCGATGGGCATCAGCGGCAAGGGCGGTGTGATGGCGCTGCTGTCGACGCACCCGCCGATCGAGGACCGCATCCGGGCGCTGCAGCAGGCCCAGTAGGACGAAGGCCGGGTGGCGCCACCGGCGTCGCCGCCAGCGGGGCTGGCGGGCGATCGCGCGCCGCGGCACGGAACCTTCGGCGCCGCGGTGGGACAATCCCCCGTGTGAAGCAGGCCAGACCGCCGCTGGCGCGAGCACCGAAAGGTGGCGCTGGAGGAAGGTCCGGACTGCACAGGGCAGCGTAGGAGCTAACGGCTCTCCACCGCGAGGTGAGGATCAGAGCAACAGAGACGAGTCAGCGCGGAGCGCCCGGGGCGGGTGGTCTGTGAGCCGCCGGCGTCAGCCGGCAGGCCTGTGCGGCGCGAGCCGGACAGGCCCGGGCGCCAGCCTGGGGTTCACAGTCACCCAACACGGGGCGAACGCCCCGCGTTGGGTGAAACGGGCAATCTCTACGCGCAGCAACACCGAATAGGCCGGCATCGAGGTGGCCCGCGGAGCCGGCGGGTGGGTGGCACCGAGCCGGGTGGGCGACCCCCGGCCCAGAGGAATGGCGGTCACGCCGCGGCCCGCGCGAGCGGGCGGCGACGCACAGAATCCGGCCTACCGGCCTGCTTCACACTACTTCCCCGGCGTGGCGGTGCGGCCCGTTGGCCGCCGCGCCCGCTCGCTCGACCGCGCCGGACTTTCTCGCACCGGACGCCTCGAGCGCGCGGTGCGCACGGCGCCAGCGCGTTCACGTCGGCACGACGAGGCGGTGCCGGGCCATCCAGCGCAACCCCGCCGGCGCGTCGGCCGGTGCCGGTTGCAGCCGCATCGCCAGCGCGCGGCGCGCGCCGTCGTCCAGCCGCCGCCACAGGAAGTCGCCCGCATTGCCGGGGTCGCGGTCGACGAAGAGCTGCGAGGCGATCTCGCCGAAGCTCGGGTGGCGAAGCTTGACGTGGATGTGCGGCGTGCGGCCGGGGTAGGGGACGGGCCGTATCGTGCGCAGGCGCACGCTGCCGTCGGGCCCGGTGACGGCAGCGCCGAATCCCTGGAAGCCGGGGTCGAACCGCCCCTGGTCGTGCGGCTGACGCGGGTGGCGGTAGACGGCCAGCGCGTCGCACTGCCAGATCTCGACCTCGGCGCCGTCGACCACGAGGCCGTCGCGGTCCGCGACCTGCAGCGCCAGCGCCAGGTGCTCGCCGCGCGCCGCCGCGACACCTCCGCCCACCTCGGTGAGGTCGGCATCCCAGCCGCCGGCGGCGAACGGGCCTGCGTCGCGCCAGCGGCGCGAGGGGTAGAAGGGGCCCTCGGTCATCGCCGGCAGCACGCGCGCGGCGGCCGCCAGCGTCGGGCAGCCGATCGCTGCCAGCGCGATCACCCGGGCGCCGCCGAGGAACCGGCGGCGCGATGCCGCAGCTGGCGCGGCGCCAGCGGCCGACGGCATCGGGGTCGAAGGGGCGGCCGCGTCGTGACCCTGGCGCGGCATCGGGCGGGTGGGTGCGTCCATGCCCGATTCGAGCATCGGTCGTCGAACCCTGCATACTTCCAGGTCTTCCCCGACGATGAATCCCGACGCCTCGACCCTCTGGCGCGGTCCGCGCTGGTCGCTGGCCCTGCTGCTCGCCACTCTGTCGACGCTCGGGCCGTTCTCGATCGACACCTACCTGCCGGCCTTCGCCGGCATCGGCGAGTCGCTGGGCGCCACGCCGGTTCAGATGCAGCAGACGCTGTCGAGCTACCTGCTCGGCTTCGCGGCGATGAACCTGTTCCACGGCGCGCTGGCCGACAGCTTCGGTCGCCGCCCGGTCGTGCTCGCGGGGATCGTGGTCTTCACGCTGGCGTCGGCGGGCTGTGCGCTGGCACCGTCGATCGGCTGGCTGGTGGCGTTTCGCGCGCTGCAGGGCTTGTCCGCAGGCGCCGGCACCGTGGTCGCGCGCGCGATCATCCGCGACATGTTCCCGCCCGCCGAGGCGCAGCGGGTGATGTCGCAGGTGACGATCTACTTCGGCGTCGCGCCGGCGGTGGCGCCGGTGGTCGGCGGCTGGCTGTTCGTGCTCGCCGGCTGGCGGTCGATCTTCTGGTTCCTCGCCATCGTCGGGGCGCTGCTCGCGTGGCTGAACTGGCGCGCGCTGCCCGAGACGCTGCACGCCAGCCACGTGCAGCGTTTCGCGCCGCGGCCGCTGCTGGCGGGCTACCGGCAGTTGCTGGGCAGCGCGCGCTTCATGATGCTGGTGCTGGCCAGCGGGCTGCCGTTCAACGGGCTGTTCCTCTACGTGCTGGCGTCGCCGGTGTTCATGGGCGAGCACCTGGGGCTGGCGCCGACGCAGTTCTTCTGGCTCTTCCTGGCCAGCATCGGCGGCATCATGGCCGGTGCGTGGACCTCGGGGCGGCTGGCCGGGCGCATCCCACTGCGCCGCCAGGTGCGGCACGGGTTCACGGTGATGGTCGTGGTGTCGGGGCTCAACGTCGCGCTCAATGCGACGCTGGCGCCGCACCCGGCATGGGCGCTGCCGCCGATCGCGTTCTTCGCGTTCGGCTGGGCACTGGTGATGCCGGCGGTGACGCTGATGGTGCTCGACGAAGTGCCCGAGCGGCGCGGCATGGCGTCGTCGCTGCAGGCCTGCATCGCCAGCATCGCCAACGCCATCGTCGCCGGGCTGCTGGTGCCGCTGGTCATGCACTCGACGCTGGCGCTCGCGCTGGCCTCGGCGGCGCTGACGGCGATCGGGATCCTCGCCTGGCGCCGGGTGGCGGGGCGCCGGAGCGCGCCGCCACCCGGTTCAAGTTAGGACGCGCCGAGCCGATCTCCATGCGATGGAGCCAGGCATCCTCGGCGGTGTTCGCGTGGCGCTGCCGTCGGCGGCCCGTCGTAGGCGCTGGCGCGGGCGCGTCCTGGCGCCGTCGCTGGCGGCCATCGCGCTCGCCCTGGCCGCCGGCGCGACGCGCGCCGTCGAGGGCGACGCGGCCCGCGTGCCCTCGCCGGCCACCGAGGCCGAAGCCGGCGCGGTGGCGGACGGCTCCATGCCCGATGCCGACCCGATGACGCAGCTCGGGCACCGCCTGCAGCGCGTGCTCGGTGCGCGGCCGGCGGGCGATGCGCGGGGCACGCACGAGATCGAGCTGCCCTTGCGACGAACGGCGACGACGCCGCGTGCGGCGCGGCGCAGGGTCGACGCGCACGCGGGCCCGCGCGCTCGCGCCGCGCCATCCTGGGGCTATGGCGACGCCGACGGCCCGGCGCGCTGGGCCGCGCTCGACCCGGCGTGGTCGCTGTGCGCCGAGGGCCGCCGCCAGAGCCCGATCGACCTGCGCGACGGCATCGCCGTCGATCTGCCGCCGTTGCGGTTCGACTACCGGCCGAGCGGCTTTCGCGTCGTCGACACCGGGCGCACGGTGCGCGTCGACCTCGATGCCGGCAACGCGATCGAGGTCGGCGGCCGGCGTTACGCGCTGCAGCACCTGTCGTTTCGACGCCCCTCCGAGGAGCGCATCGACGGGCGACAGTTCGAGATGTCGGTGCAGCTGCAGCATCGCGATGCCGACGGCCGGATCGCGATCGTCGCCGTCGTGCTCGACGAGGGCCCGGCGCTGCCGCTGGTGCAGCGCGTGTGGGGCGACCTGCCGCTCGAGCGGCAGGTGCCGGCCGACGGTCACGGGCAGATCGATCCGTCCGGGCTGCTGCCCGAGGCGCGCGGCTACATCACCTACCTCGGCTCGCTGACCACGCCACCCTGCACCGAGGGCGTGCGGTGGATCGTGATGCGCCAGCCGATGACGGTGTCGCGCGCGCAGTTAGACGTCTTCGCACGGGTCGTCCCGATGAATGCGCGACCGCTGCAGGACGCGGCGGGGCGGCTGGTCAAGCAGTCGATCGCCGCGGATTGAGCCACCCGGGCGGCGAGTCCCGGCGCGCACGGCAGCGGCGATGCCGGGGGCGCGCCGTCGCAGGTCAGGCTCCGGGAGGCTGGGGCGGAGGATTCGGCGGCGGCCGCCCACCGCGACCGGCCAGCAGCAGCGGCCACAGCCACAGGCTGGCCAGCCACAGCAGCAGCCGGGCCGGACGCAGCGGGCGTGTCTCGTGCTGGGCGACGCGGACGAACAGCACCGCGGCGCCGAAGACGACGTGCAGCAGCAGCGCCGCGTACAGGGCGGCGCGCAGCGCATAGCTGTCGGCCAGCCGATCACCCACCACGCGCGCGATCAGCGCCGCGATCGGCAGCGACAGCAGCAGCGCCAGCGCGAGGCCGGCCAGCGCGTGGCGCAACCTCCACAGCGGATCGTCCTGCATGTGCGCGCGTCGCGGCAGCCCGAGCCGGTCGCTCAGGCTGGCGGCGGGCCACCCAGCCGCGGGTCGCGCGGCAGCGCGATCCCGTGCGCCTGCAGGCAGCGCGCCAACGCGCCGCGATCGACCGGCCGCAACAAGGTCTCGGCCGCGCCGGCGAGTTGCATGCGCACGCGGTCCATGTGGTGACGCGCGTCGCCGATCGCGATCACCGGCGTGTGCGCCAGGCCGGGCAGCGCGCGCAGGCGCTGGCACAGCGCGGGGGTCTCGTCGCGCTGCGGCCCGATGCCCAGCAGCACGACGGCGTAGCGCCGCCGCGTCGCCATGGCCAGCGCCTCCGCAGCGCTGGCCGCGATGCGGGGATGGAAGCCGAAGGCCTCGAGCACCATGCCGATGGTTGCCCTCGATTCGACATGCGACTCCAGCAGCAGCACGTCGCTCGGCAACGTTTCGCCGTCCGGCTGCACCCCGCGCTGCGCGCGCAGCTGGCGTTGTCGGACCTTGGCGCGTCGCTCGGCCTTGGCGCGCCGTGGGTCCGGCGCATGTGGCGCGACTGCGCCGAGCAGCGGGGGCTGCAATGCGGCCGGGCCGACGGACCCGAGCGCTTCGCGTGCTGTGGCCGGCAGCGTGGACGGGTTCAACCGCACCGCCGCCGTGGGTCGCGCCGCGGGCCGAGAAGCGGGCAAGCCCTCGCCGCGCAAGGACAGCGACCCCGCAGGCTCGGCCTGGGCGTCGTCCGGCGCTGGCGCGTACGGGGACCACGGGCCGCCGGCGGGACCGGCGTCGAATCGGATCGCGGCCTCCTCGGGCAAGGGCTCGACCCGATAAGGCATCGGTACGGTGTCCATTGCGTCGCTGTCGGGGACACGGGGTCCAGCCACCGACTCGGCTGCCGCCGTCGGCAAAGAGCGCACCGGATCGCCATCGTGCAGCGGCACCTGGCAGCGGTGGCAGCGACGGCGTGACCGCACGTTGATCGTCTCGCAGCGCGGGCACCGCATGACCAGCGGTGCGCCGCAGTCGCGACAGTGCTCGTCTTCCGGCGCATTCAGCGCTTCGCAGACCGGACACAGGGCCATCGACAGGCGTTGCGTCATCGCTTCGGGCTCTCGCCTTTCCCCCGCGCCCTCCCTTGGGCCCAGATCCATGCCCGCCAGCGTACTGCAATTGCTCGACGCTTGTGCGCGTCGTGTCGGCGCGATGCATGCCATCGATGATCAAGCGATGCTTTCAATATTGCTTGCAGGTCTTTGTTTTTACGTTCTATTTTGTTCTCGACCTTCATTTCGAAAGATCAGCTAAGTCTTTGATTTGACGAGACTTTCTGCTGCCGCCGTTGACCTCGGCCGGGGCATTGGAGTAAAGTGTCGATTCGTGGGAGTTTTTGTCTTTAAGTGGGTTTTGTGGGGTGTCAGAGATCGTCTTTCAGGGAACGTCGGCGCTGGCGCTCGATGCCAAAGGGCGTCTGACGGTCCCCGTGCGCCAGCGCGACCTGCTGATGCAGGCCTGTGAAGGCCGCCTGACGCTGACCAAGCATCCGGAAGGCTATCTGTGGATGCTGCCGCGCCCGCGCTGGGAAACCACCCGCGAGCGCCTGCTGGGCATGAGCATGGAGGCCGATGCCTGGCGGCGCGTCTTCATCGGCAGCGCGGTCGACGTCGAGATCGACGCCGCGGCGCGCATCCTCGTGCCACCCGAGCTGCGCCGGTACGCCGGCCTGAGCAAGGACGTGCTGCTGATCGGCAACGGCCGCGTGCTGGAGCTGTGGGATGCCGCGAGTCATGCGGCGACCGAGGCGCGGCTGCTCTCGCAGCCGATGCCCGCCGAGATCCTGGGCCTGGTGCTGTGATGCCGCGCGGCGATGCGGACGGATCGCACACGACGGTGCTGCTGCGCGAGGCGGTCGACGCCCTGGTCACCGACGTCGACGGCTTCTACGTCGACGGCACCTACGGCCGTGGCGGACACGCGCGCGCGATCCTGGCGCGGCTGTCGCCGCGCGGTCGGCTGCTCGCGTTCGACAAGGACCCGCAGGCGGTCGCCGCCGCGCTGCGCGAGCTCGCCGACGCGCGCTTCGAGATCGTGCACGCCGGCTTCGACACGCTCGCCGAGGCGCTCGCCGCGCGCGGCATCGCCCGCGTCCATGGCGTGCTGCTCGACCTGGGCGTCAGCTCGCCGCAGCTCGACGACCCGGCGCGCGGCTTCAGCTTCCGCTTCGATGCGCCGCTGGACATGCGCATGGACACGACCCGTGGCGAGACCGCCGCGGACTTCCTGGCCCGCGCCGACGTGCGCACGCTGACACAGGTGATCCGCGACCATGGTGATGAACGGTTTGCTCACCCGATTGCAAAGACGCTTGTTGCTCGCCGGCAGGCAGGCGCCCCTGTTCGCACCACCGGCGAGCTGGCCGCGCTCGTGGCGCGCATCGTCAAGACCCGCGAGCCGGGCCAGGACCCTGCGACGCGCACGTTTCAGGCTCTTCGGATTCACGTCAACGCCGAGCTCGAGGGCCTCGAAGCGGGGCTGAACGCGGCCTTGTCGGTGCTCGCGCCCGGCGGGCGGCTGGTCGTGATCAGCTTCCACTCGCTCGAGGACCGCATCGTCAAGACCTTCGTCGCGCGCGAGAGCCGCGACGTGCCCGACCGCCGCGCGCCGTTCGCGCCGCCGCGCCCGCTGCGGCTGCGCGCGCTGGCGCGCCTGCGCCCGGCCGCGGCGGAGGTCGCCGCCAACCCGCGCGCGCGCTCGGCGGTGATGCGCGTGGCCGAGCGCACCGCGGTGGCGTGACGGGGACGCGTGCGATGCGGCTGAACCTGCTGCTGCTCGTGGCGCTGCTGGCCAGCAGCCTCGTGCTGGTGCACACCTCCTACGAATCACGGCGGCTGTTCTCGGCACTCGACCGCGAGCGCGCGCGGGCACAGGCGCTGCAGGCCGAACACCAGCGGCTGCAGGCCGAGCGCCAGATCCAGGCCACGCCGGCGCGCGTCGAGCAGGTGGCGCGCGTGCGGCTCGGGATGCGCGTGGCCACGCCGGCGGTCACCGAGTATGTCGTCGACCCGCTGGCGTCGCCGGGCCAGGGAGCGAGCCGGTGATCGGCGCACGCGGCCCCGGCAAGGGGGCACGCGCGACCCGCGAGGCCGCCACGGGCGCGCGCAGCGCGCGACTGATCGGGCGCGGCCTGCCCGGTGCGCGCAGCATGCCGAACTCGACCAGCCCGCTGCTGGCCTCGCGCACTCCGCCCGGGCGCTCGCAGTTCGTCGTCGCGCTGGTCGCGCTGGCCTTCGTCGGGCTGGCGGCGCGCGCGGTCTGGGTCCAGTGGGTCGACGCCGGCTTCTACCAGCGCCAGGGCGACAAGCGCGTCGTCCGCAGCGAGGACATCCCCGCCGGGCGCGGGCGCATCCTCGACCGGCACGGCGCGCTGCTGGCCACCAGCGTGCCGGCGATCGACCTCGTCGCCGACCCGCAGGCCTTCGCCGCCGACGGCGCGCAGCGTCGTGCGCTGGCGCGGCTGGCGGGCATGACCCCGACGGCGCTCGAGCGCCGGCTGGACAGCCCGTCGCGTTTCGTCTACCTCAAGCGCGGTCTGGACGCCGAACTGCGCGAGCGCATCGAGGCGCTGGGCCTGCAGGGGCTGCGTGTCGAGCCATCGCTGCGCCGCAGCTACCCCGCGGGTGCGTCGGTGGCGCCGATCGTCGGCCTCACCGATGTCGAGCACAAGGGGCTGGAGGGCCTCGAGCTGGTGCTGGACGGGGCGCTGCGCGGCCGCGACGGCGCCCGCACCGTGGTGCGCGATCGCTACGGGCGCGTGATCGAGCAGGTCGGCGAGCCGCTGGCCCCGCTCGACGGCGAGGACCTGAGGCTGTCGATCGACCTCGCGGTGCAGCACCATGCCTACCAGCGGCTGCGCGACGCGGTCGACGCGCAGCGCGCGCGCGGCGGCAGCGCCGTCGTGCTCGATGCGCGCAGCGGCGAGATCCTGGCGCTGGCCAATGTCCCGAGTGCCGAACCCACCGCGCGCGGGCCTGCCGCTGCCGCGGCGCGGCGCAACCGCGCCCTGACCGACATCTTCGAGCCCGGGTCGACGGTCAAGCCGTTCACGGTCGCGCTGGCGCTGCAGCGCGGCGTGCCGGCCGGCCGCATCGTCGACACCGACGACGGGACGATCCGCATCGGCGGTGCGACGATCCGCGACCATCGCCCGCACGGGCCGCTGACGGTCGCCGAGGTGCTGCAGAAGTCGAGCAACGTCGGCACCGTCAAGCTCGCCCAGCAGATCCCGTCCGCCGAGCTGTGGGCGATGCTGTCGGCGGTCGGCATCGGCCGCAAGCCGGCGCTGGAGTTTCCCGGCGTGGCCACCGGCGTGCTTCGCCCGCACGCGGGCTGGCGCCCGGTCGAGCACGCGACGATGAGCTACGGCTACGGGCTGTCGGTCAGCCTGCTGCAGCTCGCGCGCGCCTACACCGTCTTCGCCAACGACGGCGTGCTGGTCGCGCCGACGCTGCGCGCGCGCGATGCCGGCGCCGGGCGGGTGGCCGGCACCCGGGTGCTCGACGCCGCGGTCGCGCGCCAGGTGCGCGCGATGCTGCGCCAGGCGGCCGGTGCCGGCGGCACCGCCCCCAGGGCGCAGGCGCTCGGCTACTCGGTGGCCGGCAAGACCGGCACCGCACGCAAGCAGGAGGGCAAGGGCTACGCCAGCGGCAAGTACCGCGCGTCCTTCGTCGGGCTGGCGCCGGCGGACGATCCGCGCATCGTCGTCGCGGTGCTGGTCGACGAGCCGCGTGGCCGGGTCTTCTACGGCGGCGAGGTCGCCGCGCCGGTCTTCGCCGAGATCGTCCAGCACACGCTGCGCCAGCTCGGCGTGCCGCCGGACCTCGAGGTCGCGCCGGCGATCCACGCGGCGCCGGCGGTCGAGGAGAGCCTGTGAGCGACGCCGCCAGGCCATGCCCCCTGGCCACCCCGCAGGAGGCGGCGCAGTGGCTGCGCGACCACGTCCGCGGCACGCTGCGCGCCGACAGCCGCCGCGTGCGCCCGGGCGACGGCTTCGTCGCCTGGCCCGGGCAGCGCAGCGACGGCCGCGGCTACGTCGGTGCAGCGCTGGCCAGCGGTGCGGCGGCCTGCCTGGTCGAGGCCGACGGCGTCGACGCCTTCGGCTTCGACGACCCGCGCATCGCCGCGCTGCCGGGGCTGAAGGCGGCCGCGGGTGCGGTCGCCGACGCTTTCTTCGGCCAGCCGGGCGCGGCGCTGGACATCGTCGCCACCACCGGCACCAACGGCAAGACCTCGACCGCCTGGTGGGTCGCGCAGGCGCTGGCGGCGCTCGGCGGGCGCTGCGGGCTCATCGGCACGCTGGGTGTCGGCGAGCCCCCGTCGGCCGACGGCGGCGCCGGCGCGCTGCCGCTCGAGCCGACCGGGCTGACGACCCCCGACCCGGTGACGCTGCACGCGACGCTGCGCCGCTTCGTCGATGCCGGTTTCACCGCCTGCGCGATCGAGGCCTCGTCGATCGGCGTCGTCGAGCACCGGCTGGAGGCGCTGCCGATCGGCGTCGCGCTGTTCACCAACTTCACCCAGGACCACCTCGACGTCCACGGCAGCATGGACGCGTACTGGGCCGCCAAGCGCAGGCTGTTCGCCTGGCCCGGGCTTCGCGCGGCGGTGCTCAACGTCGACGACCCGGCGATCGCCGCGCTGCACGACGAGCTCGCCGCCTCACCGCTGGACCTGTGGCCGTACGCGGTCGGGCGCGACGCGCGGCTGCGCGCGCGCGGCGTGCGCTACGTCGAGGGCGCGCTCGCGTTCGAGCTTGTCGAGACGCCGCCCGGCGCCGCGGCGCAGCCGCCGGTGGCGGTGCGCAGCCGGCTCGTCGGCGACTTCAACGTCGGCAACCTGCTGGGCGTGCTCGGCGTGCTGCGCGCACTCGGTGTGCCGCTGGCCGAGGCGGCGGCGGTCGTCCCGCGACTGGGCCCGGTGCCCGGGCGGCTGCAGCGCGTGCCGGCGCCGGCCGGTGCCCGCGCGCCCGAGGTGCTGGTCGACTATGCGCACACGCCCGACGCGCTGGCCAAGGTGCTGCAGTCGCTGCGGCCGCTGGCGGCCGCGCGCGGCGGACGGCTGTGGGCCGTCTTCGGTTGCGGCGGCAACCGCGACGCCGCCAAGCGCCCGCGCATGGGCGCGGCGGCCGAGGCGCTCGCCGACCGCGTCGTGCTGACGAGCGACAACCCGCGCGACGAGCCGCCGGAGGCGATCCTGGCGCAGATCGCCGCCGGGCTGCAGCGGCCTGCCGAGGCGGTCGTGATCGAGAACCGGCGTGAGGCGATCCGCCATGCGGTGGCGGCCGCCGGTCCCGACGATGTCGTGCTGGTCGCGGGCAAGGGGCACGAGACGACGCAGGAGGTCGCCGGCGTCGAGCACCCGTTCTTCGATGTCGACGAGGTCGCGGCCGCGCTCGCGGTGGTGGCTGCGGCACAGTGGCTGCAGGAGCCGCGGCCGTGATGGCGCTGGCGATCGCGCACGCGTTGCTGCCGGGGTCGCGCCTGGTCGGCGACCCGGCCAAGCTGATCGAGCGCGTGCACAGCGATACGCGCACGCTGCGCGCGGGCGACCTGTTCGTCGCGCTGAAGGGCGCGCGCTTCGACGGCCACGACTATCTGGCGCGGGCGCGCGACGCCGGCGCGGTGGCGGCGATCGCCGAGCGCGGGCTGGCCGAAGCGGGACTGGCCGGGATCGAGGTCGACGACACGCTGGTGGCGCTGCAGGCGCTGGCGCGCGGCTGGCGCGCCGGGCTGCTGATGCCGCTGATCGCGGTCACCGGCAGCAACGGCAAGACGACGGTGACGCAGATGATCGGCGCGATCCTGCGCGCCTGGGTCGCAGGCGACGCGCTGGCGACCGAGGGCAACCTCAACAACCACATCGGCGTGCCGCTGACGCTGCTGCGGCTGCGGCCGACGACGCGCGCCGCGGTGGTCGAGCTCGGCACCAACCACCCGGGCGAGATCGCCGAGCTGGCGGCGATCGCGGCACCGACGGTGGCACTGGTCAACAACGCGCAGCGCGAGCACCAGGAGTTCCTGCACGGCGTCGAGGCGGTCGCGCGCGAGAACGGCGCCGTGCTGCAGGCCCTGCCGCCGGCCGGCACGGCGGTCTACCCGGCCGCCGACGACTTCGCGCCGCTGTGGCGCGAGCTGGCCGCGGGACGCCGCCTGATGCGGTTCGGCTGGGACGAGCGCGCCGAGGTCTGGGCGCACGCGCTGTGGCAGGAGGGCTACTGGGCGGTCGCGCTGCACACGCCGGTGGGTGTGGCCGACCTGGCGCTGGACCTGGCCGGCCGCCACAACGTGCACAACGCGATGGCGGCGGCCGCCGCCGCGCTCGCCGCCGGGGCGCCGCTGGCGGCGGTGGTCGACGGCCTGGAGGGATTCGAGCCGGTGGCCGGGCGCTCGGCCGTGCGCATGCTGCGCTGGCGCGGGCGGCGCGTGACGCTGGTCGACGACAGCTACAACGCCAACCCCGACTCGGTGCTGGCGGCGATCGACACCCTGGCCGCGCTGCCGGGGCCACGCTGGCTGGTGCTCGGCGACATGGGCGAGGTCGGCGACCAGGGGCCAGCCTTCCACGCCGAGGTCGGCGCCCAGGCGGCGGCGCGCGGCATCGAGTCGCTGTGGTGCGCCGGCGCGCTGACGGCGCACGCGGCGGCGACCTTCGGGCCCGCGGCGCGGCGCTTCGCCGACGCGGCGGCGCTGGCGGCGGCGCTGGCCGAAGCGCCGGAGGCGGCATCGCTGCTGGTCAAGGGGTCGCGCTTCATGCGCATGGAGCGCGTCGTGCGGGCGATCGAGGATGCGGTCGAACGGGAGGTGGCCGGCGGGCCGGCGGCCGAAGGTGGGGAGGACGACGCATGCTGCTGAGCCTGTCGCAGTGGCTGGCCGCGCTGTACCCGGAGCAGCTCGGCTTCCTGCGCGTCTTCCAGTACCTGACCTTCCGCGCCGTGCTGGCGGCGATGACGGCGCTGCTGATCGGGCTGGCCTTCGGCCCCTGGGTGATCCGGCGCCTGGCCGAGCTCAAGGTCGGGCAGCCGGTGCGCGCCTATGGCATGCAGACCCACCTGGCCAAGAGCGGCACGCCGACCATGGGCGGGGTGCTGATCCTGATCGGGATCGCGGTCTCGACGCTGCTGTGGTTCGACTGGGGCAACCGCTTCGTCTGGATCGTGATGCTGGTGACCTTCGGCTTCGGCGCCATCGGCTGGGTCGACGACTGGCGCAAGGTGGTGCAGAAGAACCCCGAGGGCATGCGGTCGACCGAGAAGTATTTCTGGCAGTCGGTGATCGGGATCGTCGCTGCGGTCTACCTCGCTTTCGCGGTCTCGGAGTCGTCCAACCTGCGCGTGTGGGAGCTGTTCGTGCGCTGGGTCGGCAGCGGCTTCACGACCTCGCTGCCGCCGCAGGCCGACCTGATGCTGCCGTTCTTCAAGACCGTCAGCTACCCGCTCGGGGTGCTCGGATTCATCGCGCTGAGCTACTTCGTCATCGTCGGCGCGAGCAACGCAGTCAACCTGACCGACGGCCTGGACGGGCTGGCGATCATGCCGGTGGTGCTGGTCGGCTCGGCGCTGGGCGTCTTCGCCTATGTCGTCGGCCACGCCAACTTCTCGCGCTACCTGCTGTTCCCCTACATCCCGGGGGCGGGCGAGCTGCTGATCTTCTGCGCCGCGATGGCCGGCGCGGGGCTGGCCTTCCTGTGGTTCAACGCCCACCCGGCGCAGGTCTTCATGGGCGACGTCGGCGCGCTCGCGCTCGGCGGCGCGCTGGGCACGATCGCCGTCATCACGCGGCAGGAGATCGTGCTCGGGATCATGGGCGGCGTGTTCGTGCTCGAGGCGCTGTCGGTGATGGCGCAGGTGGCCTGGTTCAAGTGGACGCGCCGGCGCACCGGCACCGGGCAGCGCATCCTGCTGATGGCGCCGCTGCACCACCATTACGAGAAGAAGGGCTGGGCCGAGACACAGGTCGTCGTGCGTTTCTGGATCGTCACGATGCTGCTGTGTCTGGTGGGCCTGGCGAGCCTGAAGCTGCGCTGAGGGACGACGCGATGCAGCCCCCCGCCACCGCCTGCACGCCGATGCCATCCGGCACCGCGCCCGCCACGGCCGCGGACCCGGTCGCCGGCTGGCTGCGCGGCCTGGACGTGCTCGTGCTCGGGCTCGGGCACTCGGGGCTGGCGATGGCACGTTGGTGCGCGCACGCTGGCGCCCGCGTGACGGTGTGGGACTCGCGCGAGTCGCCCCCGCAGGCCGAGGCGCTGGGCCGAGCCGGCCGCCTCGTCGGCGGTGCGCTGGACGCCGCGCGCGCGGCCGACTTCCAGCTCCTGCTCAAGAGCCCGGGGCTGGCGCCGCGCGACGCGCAGATCGTGCCGCTGCTGGAGGCGGCGCGCGAGCGCGGGACGGCGGTGCTCGGCGAGCTCGACCTGTTCGCGCGCGCGCTGGCGGACCTGCGGACGGGTTGCGGCTACGCGCCCCGGCTGCTCGCGGTCACCGGCACCAACGGCAAGACGACGACGGCGACGATGACCGCGCGGCTGGTCGAGCGCGCCGGGCGGCGCGTCGCGCTGGCCGGCAACGTCGGGCCGACGATGCTCGATACGCTGGCGTCGACGCTCGCGCAGCCGCAGGACGACTGGCCTGAGGTCTGGGTGCTCGAGCTGTCGAGCTTCCAGCTCGAGGGCGGCGGCGACGGCGCCAGGGGATTCGAGGCCGACGCCGCGGCGGTGCTCAACCTGGTGCCCGATCACCTGGACTGGCACCGGACGATGGACGCCTATGCCGCGGCCAAGGCGCGCATCTTCGCCGGGCCCGGGGCGAAGATCGTCAACCGCGACGACCCGCGGGTGGAGGCGATGCTGCCGGCGCCGCCTGCGCCCGCGAAGGGGCGCAAGCCGCCGCCGGCGGCGCCGGTGTGGCGATTCGGGCTCGATGCGCCGCGGCAGCCGGGCGACTTCGGCCTCGTCGTCGAATCCGGCATCGCGTGGCTGGTGCGCGCGCTGCCGGCCGACGAGACCGATCGGCCGCGCAAGGGGGAGGCAACCGAGCTGCACCTGCAGCGGCTGATGCCGGCCGACGCGATGCGCGTGCGCGGCCGCCACAACGCGGCCAACGCGCTGGCCGCGCTGGCACTGGCGACGGCGATCGGCTGCCCGCTGGCCCCGATGCTGCACGGGTTGCGCGAATACCGCGGCGAGCCGCACCGGGTCGAGCCGATCGGCGCCGTCGGTGGCATCGAGGCCTTCGACGACAGCAAGGGTACCAACGTCGGCGCCACCGTCGCCGCGCTCGAAGGGCTGGGGGCCGACCTCGCGCCGGGCCGCCTCGCGCTCGTGCTCGGCGGCGACGGCAAGGGGCAGGACTTCGCGCCGCTGGCCGCACCGGTGGCGCGCTTCGCCCGCGCGGTGGCGCTGATCGGCCGCGACGCGCCGACGATCGAGTCGGCGCTGCAGGGCTGCGGCGTGCCGATGGTGCGCCACGCCACGCTGCAGGATGCCACCGCGTGGTGCTTCGGGCAGGCGCGTGTCGGCGACGCGGTGCTGCTCAGCCCCGCGTGCGCGAGCCTGGACATGTTTCGCGACTACGTGCAGCGGGCCGAGGTCTTCGTCGCGGCGGTGCGGGCGCTGGCGGGCGAGCGCGGGGAGGTGGTCGCGTGAACACGCTGGTGCGCCGCGGGCCGCTCGTCGTGCTGCGCGAGCGGCTGCAGGCATGGGTCGAGTCACGCCGCGCCGCCGCGCCGCTGCCGGTGCGCACGCACGTCGACGCCGCCGGCAGTGCGCCGACGACGCTGCTGGCGTTCGACCGCACCCTGGTGCTGGTCGCGCTGGCGCTCGTGTTCGGCGGCCTGGTGATGGTCTATTCGTCGTCGATCGCGCTGCCCGACAGCCGCAAGTTCGCCGACTACGCGCCGACGCACTTCCTGATGCGCCACGCGCTGGCGATCGCGATCGGGTCGGTGGCGGCGCTGGCGGTGGTGCAACTGCCGATCGCATTCTGGGAGAAGCACGCGCCGCGGATCTTCGTCCTCGCGCTGGTCCTGCTCGTGCTGGTGCTGCTGCCCTTCGTCGGCGTCGTCGTCAACAAGTCGCGGCGCTGGATTCCGCTGGGTTTCATGATGTTCCAGCCCGCGGAGCTGGCCAAGCTGGCGGTGGCGATGTACGCGGCCAGCTACATGGTGCGGCGCATGGACGCGCGCGAGCGGTTCTTCCGCGCCGTGTGGCCGATGGCGGTGGCGGTGGCCTTCACCGGCGCGCTGCTGCTGCGCCAGCCCGACATGGGGGCCTTCATCGTGATCGCCGCGATCGCGATGGGGATCCTGTTCCTGGGCGGCGTCAACGCGCGCATGTTCTTCCTCATCGCCGCGGTCATCGTCGCCACCTTCGCCATCCTCATCGCCTTCGACGACCTGCGGCGCGAGCGCATCTTCGCCTACCTCGACCCCTGGCACCCCGACCACGTCCAGGGCAAGGCCTACCAGCTGACGCACTCGCTGATGGCCTTCGGCCGCGGCGGCCTGCTCGGCCAGGGACTGGGCGCCAGCGTCGAGAAGCTGCACTACCTGCCCGAGGCGCACACCGATTTCCTGCTCGCCGTCGTCGGCGAGGAGCTGGGCCTCGTCGGCGTGCTGGCGGTGATCGTCGCCTTCTTCTGGCTGACGCGGCGCATCTTCGTCATCGGCCGCCAGGCGATCGCGCTGGACCGCGTCTTCGCCGGGCTGATGGCCCAGGGCCTGGGAATCTGGCTGGGTGCGCAGGCCTTCATCAACATCGGCGTCAACCTGGGCGTGCTGCCGACCAAGGGGCTGACGCTGCCGCTGATGAGCTATGGCGGCTCGGCGATGCTGATGAACCTGGTCGCGCTGGCGCTGGTGGTCCGCGTCGATTTGGAGAACAGGGCCCTCATGCGCGGGGTGCAGAAATGACCCACCTGGTCGTCATGGCCGCGGGCACCGGCGGGCACGTGATCCCGGGGCTGGCGGTCGCGCGCGAGATGATCGCGCGCGGCTGGAGCGTGAGCTGGCTCGGGACCGCCGGCGGGATGGAGAACCAGCTCGTCCCGCGCGCCGGCATCCCGATCGACGCGATCGGATTCACCGGGCTGCGCGGCAAGGGTGCGCTGCACGCGCTGACCGGCGGGCTGCGTCTGCTGCAGGCCTTCTGGCAATGCCTGCGCATCCTGCGCCGGCGCAGTGCCGATGCGGTGCTCGGGATGGGCGGCTACGTCTGCTTCCCGGGCGGGATGATGGCGGCGCTGCTCGGCCGCCCGCTGGTGCTCGTCAACGCCGACGCCGCGCTGCTGCTGAGCAACCGCGCGCTGGCGCCGGTGGCCGACCGCATCGCCTTCGGTTTCGATGGCGCCGATGCGAAGCGGCTGAAGCGCGCGGTCGTGACCGGCAACCCCGTGCGCGCCGAGATCGAGGTGCTGCCGCCTCCGGCCGAGCGCTTCGCGGCGCGCGACGGCGCGCTGCGGCTGCTGGTCGTCGGCGGCAGCCTGGGGGCGAAGCCGCTCAACGATGCCCTGCCGCGGGCGCTGGCGCTGATCCCGCCGGCCGAGCGTCCGCAGGTCACGCACCAGACCGGCCACGCGCACCACGCCGCCGTCGTCGAGGCCTACGACGCCGCCGGCGTCGACGCCGAGGTGGTCCCGTTCATCGACGACATGGCGGCCCGGCTGGCAGCGTGCGACCTGATGGTCTGCCGCGCCGGGGCGGGCACCGTCAGCGAGCTTTGCGCCGCGGGTGTGGCCGCGCTGCTCGTGCCTTTCATCGTCAGCACGACCGCACACCAGCGCGACAACGCGGCCTGGATGGCGGCACAGGGCGCGGCGATCCACCTGCCGCAGCCCGAGCTGACGCCCGAGCGGCTGGCCGGGCTGCTGCGCGGCCTGGACCGCAGCGCGCTGCAGGCCATGGCCGGCAGGGCACGCGCGCTGGCGCGTCCGCACGCCGCGGCGCGCGTGGCCGACGAGATCGAGAGGCTGGTGCGCCGATGAAGCACGCCGTCGAGCCCGTCCACTTCGTCGTGTCCTGCGAGCTGCCGACGAAGCGGCCGCTGCGTGCGAAGGGCAGTGCATGAAACACGCCGTCAAACACATCCACTTCGTCGGCGTGGGCGGCGTCGGCATGAGCGGCATCGCCGAGATCCTGCACAACCTCGGCTACACGGTCTCGGGCAGCGACCAGGCCGACAGCGCGACGACGCGGCGGCTGGCGACGCTGGGCATCCGCGTCTTCGTCGGCCACGATGCGGCGCAGGTCGCCGGGGCCGATGCGGTCGTGACCTCGTCGGCGGTCAGGGGCGACAACCCCGAGGTCCAGGCGGCGCGCGCGCGCCGGGTGCCGATCGTGCCGCGCGCGGTGATGCTGGCCGAGCTGATGCGGCTCAAGCAGGGCATCGCGATCGCCGGCACGCACGGCAAGACGACGACGACCTCGCTCGTGGCCAGCGTGCTCGCCGAGGCCGGGCTGGACCCGACCTTCGTCATCGGCGGCCGGCTCGAGAGCGCGGGGGCGAACAGCCGCCTCGGCGCCGGCGACTACATCGTCGTCGAGGCCGACGAGAGCGATGCGTCGTTCCTCGACCTCAACCCGATCCTGTCCGTGGTCACCAACATCGACGCCGACCACATGGATACCTACGGCCACGACCTGTCGCGGCTGCGCGGCGCCTTCGTCGACTTCCTGCACCGCATGCCGTTCTACGGCGCGGCGATCGTCTGCCTCGACGACCCCGGCGTGCGCGCGATCGTGCCGATGCTGTCGCGCCCGGTGGTCGGCTACGGCACCAGCGCCGACGCCCAGGTGCGTGCGGTCGACGTGCGCGCGCTGCCCGGCGGACAGATGCGCTTCGGCTGCCAGCGCCGCAACGGCGCCACGATGCCCGATCTGGATGTCACGCTCGCGCTGCCCGGCGAGCACAACGTGCGCAACGCGCTGGCGGCGATCGCGGTGGCGACCGAGCTCGAGCTGCCCGACGCGCCGGTGCTCGCGGCCCTGGCGTCGTTTGCCGGCGTCGGCCGGCGCTTCCAGCGCTGGGGCGAGCTGCCGGTCGCGGCGGCCTCCGGCGGCGGCCACTTCACGCTGATCGACGACTACGGCCACCACCCGGTCGAGATGGCGGCGGTGATCGCCGCCGCACGCGGCGCCTTCCCCGGCCGGCGGCTGGTGCTGGCGTTCCAGCCGCACCGCTACACGCGCACGCGCGACTGCTTCGAGGACTTCGTCAAGGTCATGGGGCAGGCCGACGCGCTGCTGCTGACCGAGGTCTACCCCGCCGGCGAGGCGCCGATCGTCGCCGCCGACGGCCGCGCGCTGGCGCGCGCGATCCGCGTCGCCGGGCACACCGAGCCGGTCTTCGTCGACGATCTCGCCGCGCTGCCGCAGGCCATCGCCGACTTCGCGCGCGACCGCGACGTCGTCGTCGTCATGGGGGCGGGCAGCATCGGCGGCGTGCCGGCGCGGCTGGCGCAGCGGCTGAGCGCGCAAGGGAGTGGTGGATGAGCGCGGCCACGCCTCGGCCGACGGCCCTGGCCGCGGTGGCGCCTGACGACCCGCGCGCACTCGGCCGCGTCGCGGTGCTGATGGGGGGCGCCAGCGCCGAGCGCGAGGTCTCGATCATGTCCGGCACCGGCGTGCTGGCGGCGCTGCGATCGCGCGGGGTCGACGCCTTCGCGTTCGACCCCGCCGAGCGCGGGCTGCACGAGCTGCGCGACGAGGCGGTCGCGCGCGCCTTCGTCGCGCTGCACGGCCGCCATGGCGAGGACGGGACGGTGCAGGGCGCGCTGGAGCTGCTCGGCATCCCCTACACCGGCTCCGGCGTGATGGCCAGCAGCATCTGCATGGACAAGGTGATGACCAAGCGCGTCTGGGTCGCCGAGGGGCTGCCGACGCCGCGCTGGGTCTGGCTCGCGCCCGACGATCGCGACCGCGAGCGGCTGATGCGCGTGCCCGACGAGCTCGGCCTGCCGCTGATCGTCAAGCCGCCGCGCGAGGGTTCGTCGATCGGCATCAGCAAGGTGGAGGGCTACTCGGGCATGTCGGACGCGGTGCAGCTCGCGGCCCGCTACGACCGCGACGTGCTGTGCGAGGAGTTCGTCGACGGCATCGAGCTGACCTGCCCGGTGCTGGGGCGCGGCGCCGGTGCGCAGGCGCTGCCGGTGATCCGCATCGAGGCGCCGGGCGGCAACTACGACTATGAGCACAAGTATTTCAGCGCGGACACCGGCTACCACTGCCCGAGCGGCCTGCCGCCGGCCGAGGAGGCCGAGGTGCAGCGCCTGACGCTGGCCGCGTACCGCGCGCTGGGCTGCCGCGGCTGGGGGCGCGTCGACCTGATGCTGCGCGCCGCCGACCGCAAACCCTTCCTGCTCGAGATGAATACCAGCCCCGGGATGACCGGGCACTCGCTGGTGCCGATGTCGGCGCGCGCCGCCGGCATCGACTACGCGTCGCTGTGCCTTCGGCTGTTGCGCGACGCGATGCTGGACGCCGATGTCTGAGCCCCTGGACGATGCCGCCGCGCCCGATCGCCCGTACCGAGAAGGCACGCGCCATGCTGCCCGCCGACGTGCGGCTGACGAATGCGGTGGCGGGCGGCATCGTCGTCCTCGCGGCTCTGGTGCTGGCGGCGGCGGCGCTGCACGGGCTGGCGCGCTCGCCCTGGTTCGCGCTGCGCGCGATCGCGATCGAGGGCGAGGTCGCGCGCAGCCCCGAGGCGGCGCTGCGCGCCGAGGTGCTGCCGCGGCTGCGCGGCAACTTCTTCGCGCAGGACCTGCAGGCCGCGCGCGCGGCGTTCGAGTCGCTGCCCTGGGTCCGGCGCGCGGTCGTTCGCCGCGTGTGGCCCGACCGGCTCTCGGTGCGGCTCGAGGAGCACCGGCCGGTGGCGCTGTGGCAGCGCGACGAGGAGAACCCGCTCGTCGTCAACGACCACGGCGAGCTGTTCGAGGCCAACCTGGGCGAGATCGACGACCCGTCGCTGCCGGTCTTCGCCGGCCCGCCCGGCGCCGCGCCGGCGATGTGGGCGCTGTTCCGCGGCGTGCAGCCGCTGCTGGCGGCGCAGGGGCTGCCGGTCGCGCGGCTCGAGCTGTCGGGCCGCGGGTCGTGGCGCGTGCGAACCGCGGCGGGGCAAGTGGTCGAGCTGGGTCGCGGCAGCGAGCCGGAGCTGGTCGCGCGCACCGCGGCCTTTGCGCGCACGCTGCCGCAGCTCGATGCGCGCTGGGGGCGGCCGCTGGTCGGCGCCGACCTGCGGCACGCGGGCGGGTATGCGGTGAGGCTGCAGGGCGTGACGACGGCGGCCGACGCGCCGGCGCCGCGCGCAGGGATGTGAGGGGTCGCATGAGACGCGAGCAAGCGAGGCGCGGGGACCGCCACCCGGGCGCGGGGCGGCAACCTGGGGCGAACCGGCGGGAGACCTGAATGGCCAAGGACTACAAGGAACTCGTCGTCGGACTGGACATCGGCACCGCCAAGGTGATGGCGGTCGTCGCCGAGGTGCTGCCCGGCGGCGAGCTGCGCGTCGCCGGCCTGGGCATCGCCAGCACGCACGGCCTCAAGCGCGGGGTCGTCGTCAACATCGACGCCACCGTGCAGAGCATCCAGCAGGCGGTCAAGGAGGCCGAGATGATGGCCGCCTGCAAGATCGCCAGCGTCTGGACCGGCATCACCGGCAGCCACATCCGCGGCCAGAACTCCACCGGCATGGTGATCGTGCGCGACAACCGCGAGGTGACGCCGGTCGACGTCGCGCGCGTCGTCGAGACCGCCAAGGCGATCAACATCCCGAACGACCAGCGCGTGCTGCTCGTCGAGCCGCAGGAGTTCGTCATCGACGGCCACGAGGTCAAGGAGCCGATCGGCATGAGCGGCTCGCGGCTCGAGGTACGGGTCCACATCGTCACCGGCGCCGGCAGCGCGGCGGAGAACGTGCTCAAGTGCGTGCGCCGCTGCGGGCTCGAGGTGCAGGGCCTGCTGCTCAACCCGAGCGCCAGTGCCGCGGCGGTGCTGACCGACGACGAGAAGACGCTCGGCGTGGCGCTGGTCGACATCGGCGCCGGCACCACCGACGTGCAGATCTACACCGACGGCAGCGTGCGCCACACGGCGGTGATCCCGATCGCCGGCGACCTGATCACGAGCGACATCGCGATGGCGCTGCGCACGCCGACGAAGGACGCCGAGGAGATCAAGCTCGAGCATGGCGTGGCCAAGCAGCTGCTGGCCGACCCGACGGGCCAGCTCGAGGTGCCGGGGCTGGGCGACCGCGCGCCGCGCATGCTCGGCTGCCAGGCGCTGGCCGGCGTCGTCGAGCCGCGTGTCGAGGAGATCTTCACCCTCGTCCAGCAGGTCATCCGCGACAGCGGCTACGAGGAGCTGCTGTCCAGCGGCGTCGTGCTGACCGGCGGCTCGGCGGTGATGCCGGGCATGGTCGAGCTCGGCGAGGACATCTTCCTCAAGCCGGTGCGCAAGGGCGTGCCGACCTACGCCGGTCCGCTGGCCGACATGGTGGCCAACCCGCGCTCGGCCACCGTGATGGGGCTGCTCGAGGAGGCGCGCCAGGCGCGCACGCGCGGCCAGCGCGCCGCCGTGCAGGCCGGGTCGGTCAAGACCTGGGTCGGGCGCGCCAAGGACTGGTTCCTCGGCAACTTCTGATGTTCACGACGACCGCGGAGTCCGCGATGGACGCGCATCCACCCCCCGAAGCGGGTCACGACGAGGCTCCGCATCACCACGCCACCACGGCAACTGCAGCAGCAAGCAAGGAGGTCCACATGGCCATCGAGATGATCGAATCGTTCGACGAAGGCACCACGATCAAGGTGATCGGGGTCGGCGGCGGGGGCGGCAACGCCGTCGAGTACATGCTCGCGCAGGGCGTGCAGGGGGTCGAGTTCCTGTGCGCCAACACCGACGCGCAGGCGCTCAACCGCTCGCGCGCGCACAACCTGATCCAGCTCGGTGCCAACGGGCTGGGCGCGGGCGGCAAGCCCGACAAGGGCAAGGCGGCGGCCGAGGAGGCCGAGGCGCGCATCCGCGAGGCGATCGAGGGCGCGCACATGGTCTTCATCACCGCCGGCATGGGTGGTGGCACCGGCACCGGCGCCGCGCCGGTGATCGCGCGCGTGGCCAAGGAGATGGGCGTGCTGACGGTCGGCGTGGTGACCAAGCCGTTCGACTTCGAGGGCTCGCGACGCATGAAGCAGGCCGAGCATGGCACCGCCGAGCTCGAGGCCAACGTCGACAGCCTGATCGTCGTCCTCAACGAGAAGCTGCTCGAGGTGCTGCCCGACGACGTCTCGCAGGAGCAGGCCTTCGCGCACGCCAACGACGTGTTGAAGAATGCGGTCGGCGGCATCAGCGACATCATCCACATGGACGCCCAGGTCAACGTCGACTTCGAGGACGTCAAGACCGTGATGAGCGAGCCCGGCAAGGCGATGATGGGCACCGCCTCCGCCAGCGGCCCGGACCGCGCGAGCAAGGCCGCCGAGGCCGCCGTCGCCTGCCCGCTGCTGGAGGGCATCGACCTGAGCGGCGCGCGCGGCGTGCTGGTGCTGATCGCCGCCGGCCGCAGCAACTTCAAGCTCAAGGAGAGCCAGACGGCGATGAACTGCATCCGCCGCTACGCGGCCGAGGATGCGCACATCATCTTCGGTGCCGCCTACGACGAGGGCCTGGGCGACCATCTGCGCGTGACCGTCATCGCCACCGGGCTGAGCCCGCAGTCGCGGCGGCAGACGGCGCCGCTGTCGGTCGTGCAGGCGCCGCCGGTGATGCGCACCGGCACCGACAACCTGCCGGTGCTCGACGAGCCCGCGCGCGTGCCGACGGCGATGCAGCCCGCCGCGCCGGCCGCGCCGCCGACCCACGACTACAGCGGGCTGAACACCCCCAGCGTCTGGCGCAGCGGCCGCACCGCGGCGGCCAAGGTCGAGGCGCTGGCGAGCAACGGCATGGACGAGATCGAGATCCCGGCGTTCCTGCGGCGGCAGGCGGACTGAGTCCGACGGGCTCACGGTAGCGGGTGGCGCGCATGCGCAGTCCGGGCAGGCGCGGTGCGCGGCGCAGGTGGGGTGTGGCGACGGGTCGCGGCCGCCCCGGGTGATCCGGTGCGAACGCGCCGACGCTGGCTGATCGCCGCCGCCGCGGCGCTGGCATCCGGCGCCGCGGCGGTATTCGCGCTGCACCGGCGCGACATGCGCCTCGCCTATGCCCGCATCGCCGCCGGCAGCCAGCGGCTGGACTCGCCCTGGGGCGACGTCGAATTCACCACCGGCAGTGGCGCGGGCGTCGGCACGCCGGTGCTCGTCGTGCACGGCAGCGGCGGCGGCTTCGACCAGGGGGCCCTCGTCGCGCGCACGCTGATCGACGACGGGCGGCGCTGGATCGCGCCGTCGCGCTTCGGTTACCTGCGCTCGGCGCTGCCGGCGGGGGCGGGATTCGCCGAACAGGCCGACGCCTTCGCGTGGCTGGTCGAGCAGCTCGGGCTCGGCCGCGTGCACGTCCTCGCGCTGTCGCATGGCGGGCCGTCGGCGCTGTGGCTGGCGCTGCGTCACCCCAGGCGGGTGGCGTCGCTGACGCTGCTGTCGGCCGGCGTGACCGCGCTGCCGGTGGCCGACCAGCGCGCGGCCGACCGCAAGGGCCGGATGCTGACCGCCATTTACCAGCACGACCTCGTCTACTGGGGCCTGACGAAATCGATGCGGCGGATCTTCCTCGGCCTGATGGGCGTCGACGCGGCGGTGGCGGCGACGTTGACGCCGGCGCAGCGCGCGCTCGCCGACGAGGTCATCGACTCGATGAACCCGGTCGCGCCGCGCGCTGCCGGCGTGGTCTTCGACAACCGCGCGGCGATGCCCGATGCGCGCATCGCCGGCATCCGCACGCCGACGCTGATCCTGCATGCGCGCGACGACTCGCTGCAGTTGTTCGGCCACGCCGAGTTCGCGGCCGCCACGATCCCGGGTGCGCGGCTGTCCGCGTTCGACCGCGGCGGCCACCTGCTGCTGGCGGTCGAGCGCGACGCGCTGCGGCGGCAGGTCGCGGTGCACTGGCGAAAAGTCGGCTGATGCGCGTCGGCGTTCGACCGACAAGGACCGGGCTGTCGACGATTCACCGCTGTCGGCACGTTGCCGCCACTCACACCGTCACCCTCGCAGATCTGACGTGCTACGACCGCGCGAGCCGAGGACGGCGGGTGCCCTTGCCCTCCATGTCCCCCGCCGTCGGCTGCGCCGCCGGCTCCTCCTTTACTTACGGTCAAGGGCACCCGCCGCCCTCGGCAGGCCACCGTGTTGGTGTTCGAGGGTCGAGAACCCGGGCGGCGGCAGGCCAAGGTCGGCGGGCACCCTCCCACGGAAGTAAAGGAGGAGGGGCGGGCGCAGCCCGGCCCGGGGGACATGGAGTGGGAGGGTGCCCGCCGGCCTTGGCACGCTGGCACATCGAACGCCAGGAGAAGCGAAGGACTGACTTCGACGAATGTCGGCAACGTGCCGAGAGCGGCCGTTCGACCGCGGGCGCCAGTTGAAGGCTTGAACGCGATCCCCTGTGACCCTCAAGCGACGGGCGGCGCGGGTTGCCACCGAGGCGGCGCGCGCGACGATCCGTCTAGAGTGGCGCGACTCGACCGAGGAATCCCGATGAGCGAAGCGCTGCGCCGCCAGACCCTTTACGACCTGCTGCGCCGAACCGCGGCGCGATGGCCCGACAAGCCGGGCATCGTCTGCGGCGACACCCGCTGGACCTGGCGCGAGTTCGACGCCATCGTCTCGCGCCTGGCCGCCGGCCTGCACGCGCAAGGGGTGGCCTGCGGCGACCGCATCGCGGTGCTGGCGCGCAACTCGCACGGCTTCGCGGCGCTGCGCTTCGCGCTCGCGCGCCTGGGCGCGGTGCTGGTGCCGGTCAACTACATGCTCAACGCCGACGAGGCGGCCTACATCCTGCGCCATGCCGGCGCGCGGATGCTGGCCGTCGACGCCGGGCTGGCCGCACTCGGCCGCGACGCCGCGGCGCGCGCGACGGGGGTCGAGCGGCTGCTCGGATTGCCGTCGGAGCATGCGAGCGACCCGATCGAGGGCGCGCTGGCCTTCGAGGTGCTGGCGGCCTGCACCGCGCCGCCGCCGGATCCCGAGATCGGCCGCGACCACCTGCTGCAGATCGTCTACACCAGCGGCACCGAGTCGCTGCCCAAGGGCGCGATGCTGACGCACGGCGCCGTGATCGACCAGTATGTGAGCTGCATCGTCGACGGCGAGATGGCCGCGGGCGACACCGTGCTGCACGCGCTGCCGCTGTACCACTGCGCGCAGCTCGATGTCTTCCTCGGCCCCTGCGTCTACCTGGGCGCGACGAGCCACATTACCGCCGCGCCGACGCCCGACAACCTGCTGCCGCTGCTGGCGCGGCACCGCATCGGATCGTTCTTCGCGCCGCCGACGGTGTGGATCGGGCTGCTGCGCTCGCCGCGCTTCGACCCCGGCGCGCTGTCGGCGCTGAAGAAGGGCTACTACGGCGCGTCGATCATGCCGGTGGCGGTGATGCGCGAGCTGCTCGACCGGCTGCCCGGGATCCGGCTTTGGAACTTCTACGGCCAGACCGAGATCGCGCCGCTGGCCACCGTGCTGAAGCCCGAGGACCAGCTGCGCAAGCCGGGCTCGGCCGGCCGGCCGGCGTTGAACGTCGAGACGCGCGTCGTCGACGACGCGATGCGCGATGTCGCGCCGGGCGAGGTCGGCGAGATCGTGCACCGCTCGCCGCAGCTGCTGCAGGGCTACTTCGCCGACCCCGAGCGCACGGCCGCGGCCTTCGAGGGCGGCTGGTTCCACTCGGGCGACCTGGCGACGGTCGACGACGAGGGCTACATCACGGTCGTCGACCGCAAGAAGGACATGATCAAGACCGGCGGCGAGAATGTCGCCAGCCGCGAGGTCGAGGAGGCGCTGTACCGGCTCGACGGCGTCAGCGAGGTCGCGGTCGTCGGCCTGCCGCACCCGCGCTGGATCGAGGCGGTCACCGCGGTCGTCGTGCGCAAGGCCGGCCACGAGCTGACCGAGGCGCAGCTGCTCGCGCACGCGGCCTCGCAGCTCGCGCCCTTCAAGTGCCCGAAGGCGGTCGTCTTCGTCGACGGCCTGCCTAAGAATCCGAGCGGCAAGCTGCTCAAGCGCGAGCTGCGCCAGCGGCTGCAGCGGCACTACGACCAGGCCTGATCCGCGCGGCGCGGCGGGCCCGGGCCACGCTCGCGCGGGGGTCAGGGCAGCCGCGCTGCCTCGTCCTCCATCCGCGCCACCAGCGCGTCCATCTCGTCGATCACCGCCTGCACCGTCTCGGGCCGCGTCAGGTCGACGCCGGCCTTTTGCAGCTGCGCCATCGGGTGGTCGTTGCCGCCGCTGGCCAGCAGCGCCAGGTAGCGCGCCGTGGCGTCGCGGCGTGCTGCCTCGTCGCCGGTCGTCATCGTGCGAAACAACCGTGCCGACGACGCGAAGCAGGTCGCGTACTGGTAGACGTAGTACGGCGAGCCGAAGAAGTGCGGGATGCGCGCCCAGGTCCACTGGTAGAAGTCGTCGATCTCGACCGCATCGCCGTACCAGTCGCGCAGCAGGCCCAGGTACAGGCTGCCCAGCACCTCGGTCGTCACCGGCTCGCCCCGCTCGACCAGGCGGTGCGCCTGCAGCTCGAAATCGGCGAACAGCACCTGCGTGTAGAAGGTGCCGACGATCTGGTCGACCGCGTGCTGCAGCAGCAGGAAGCGCTCGGTCGGGTCGGTCTCGCGCGCGGTCATGTGGTCGAGCAGGAAGCGCTCGTTGATCGTCGAGGCGACCTCGGCGACGAAGATCGTGTAGTCGGAAGTCGCGAACGGCTGGTGCTCGTACGACAGTACCGTGTGCATCGCGTGCCCGCCCTCGTGCGCGAAAGTGAAGACCGCGTCCAGCGTGTCGTTGTGGTTGAGCAGCTGGTACGGGCCGACGCCGTAGACGCCGGCGCTGTAGGCACCGGATCGCTTGCCCTCGCTCTCGTAGACGTCGATGCGGCCGCCGGCGACGAAGCGGCGGTAGCGCGCCAGGTAGTCCTCGCCCAGTGGCGCCAGCGCCGCCAGCGTCAGCTCGCGCGCGGTCTCGTACGGGTAGGTCTTGTCGCTGCGCGCGAGCGGGACGAAGCCATCGTAGAGGTGGTAGCTCGCCAGCCCCAGCATGCGCTGGCGCAGCCGCAGGTAGCGGCGCAGCGGCGCGGTCCCGGCGCGCGTGGCCTCGATCAGCGTCTCGACGACCGCGGTCGGGATCGCGTCGGCGTGCAGCGCCGCCTCCAGCGTCGAGCCGAAGCGCCGCGCCTGCGCCAGGTACCAGTCGCGCTGCAGCACGCCCTCGTAGATCGCGGCGTAGGTGTGCACGGTCTTGCCGTAGTTGCCGACGAAGGCGGCGGCGGCGGCGGCGCGGTCGTCCTGGCGCGCGGCCTTCTCGAGCAGCGCGTGGTAGGCGCCGGGGGTGAGCCTGGCGTCGGTGCCGTCGGCCAGCGTGATCGTCGGGAAGACGATGTCGGCCGTCGACAGCTCCTGGTAGACGCGGCCGGGGGCGCGGTCCAGCGGGCCGGCCAGCGCCAGCAGACGCTCGCCGGCGGCGTCGAGCACATGCTGCTGGCGCCTGTACTGGTCGAGGATCGGGAAGCGGTACGGTGCCAGATCGGGTGTGGCGTCGATCCACCCGCGCATCGTCGGCTCGGGGATGGTCAGCAGCTCGGGGGTGAACCACGCGGTCGCGGCGTCGAAGCGCGCGAAGACCGCGCTGACGCGCTGGTACTGCGCGGCGACATGCTGATCGGCCATGTCGACGTCGCGCTGCAGCTGCGGGTAGCAGTAGACGAGGTATTGCAGCTGGCCGATCTCGTCGAACCCTCGGTAGGCGTCGAGCACCGCCTGCGGCCCCTGCGACAGCGTGCCCTGGCGGGTGGCGAAGGCGTGCATCTTCGCCTCGAGATCGGCCAGGCCGCGCTCCCAGGCGTCCCAGTCGGGATAGATCGGCGTGAAGTCCCAGCGGTACTCGGCGGGGATGTCGGCGCGTCGGCGCAGTTCGGCGGGGGCATTCATGGTCGGCTCGGGCGGCGGTGGCCGCGGCGGTGCGAAGGCCGGCAGTGTAGACACCGCGGCCAGGACGCTGTCGGGCCCCGGGAGGGCCCACCCGAAGCCCGGCAGCGTCCTCGTCACGGCGTGGCGTGATCGCCGAGCTCGATCGCCGGCATAGAGAACCGCACCGAACGGCCGGCTGCCGAATGCCGGACAATCCCCGCATGATGTTGCGTCAGCGCACCCTCAAGTCGATCACGCGTGCCGTCGGCGTCGGCGTGCACAGCGGGCACAAGGTCGATCTGACGCTGCGCCCGGCGCCGCCGGATACCGGCATCGTCTTCATCCGCACCGACCTGCCCGAGCCGGTGACGATCCCGGTCCGCGCCGACGCGGTGTGCGACACGCGCATGGCGTCGACGATCAGCCCGGGCGGCGACCCCGGCGCGCCCAAGGTGCAGACGATCGAGCACCTGATGTCGGCCTGCGCGGGGCTCGGGATCGACAACCTCTACGTCGACATCTCGGGCGAGGAGGTGCCGATCCTCGACGGCTCGGCGGCGAGCTTCGTCTTCCTGCTGCAAAGCGCCGGCATCGCGCTGCAGGAGGCGCCCAAGCGCTTCCTGCGCGTGACCCGGCCGGTCGAGCTGCGCGAGGGCGAGGGCCACACGCTGAAGTGGGCGCGGCTCGAACCCTGGCACGGCTATGTGCTGAGTTTCGAGATCGAGTTCGGCCACCCGGCAGTCGACGCCACCGGGCAGCGCGTCGAGTTCGACATGGGGTCGGGCAAGTACAAGCAGGAGATCGCGCGCGCGCGCACCTTCGGCTTCACGCGCGACGTCGAGGCGATGCGCGCGCGCGGGCTGGGGCGAGGCGGCAGCCTGGACAACGTCATCGTGGTCGACGACTACCGCGTGCTCAACAGCGACGGTTTGCGCTACGGCGACGAGTTCGTCAAGCACAAGATCCTGGACGCGATCGGCGACCTGCACATCGCCGGCCACCCCCTGCTGGCGCGCTACGTCGCCTACCGCAGCGGCCACGCGCTGAACAACCGGTTGCTGCGCGCGCTGCTGGCCGACCGCACGGCGTACGAGATCGTCAGCTTCGACGACGAGGCCAAGGCGCCGCGCGGCCTGGCGGAACTGGCGCCGGCGTGGTGATCGTGCTGCGTGCGGGCGGTCCCGCGGAGGCTGCGGGTGTCGAGCCGGGGCGGGCCGGGGAGGCGCTGCGGCGATGCTGATCTTCCGGCTCCTGTTCGGCCTGCTGCTGGTCGCCGGGCTGTTGTGCTTCGCGATGTACCTGGGTACCGGCCAGGCGGTGTGGCGTCGGCGCGGGATGGTCATCGTCAAGTGGACGATCCTGGCCGCGATCGGCTTCTTCGCGGTGCTGATCCTGGAGCGGCTGGCGCTGGCGCTGTAGCGAGTTGGATACCGCGGGCCGCACGTTTCGTTCTTTGGCGGGCTGTTCGGATGCGGGATGCGACGACCGTCGGCAACTGGCCCATGGCGCTCGACCGCCGACAAGCCATTCGGTATCGATCGAACGCGAACGCACTTCAACCGTGCAGCTTGCGGTGGATGCGCCGCGTCAACCAGGCCACGCCGGCCAGCACGAAGGGGATCGACAGCCCCGCGGTCAGCTCCGGGTGCAGCGGCATGCCGGCAGCCTTGGCTGCCTTGGCGCCGTACAGCACCAGGCTGACGACGTAGTACGAGATCGCCGCGATCGACAGCCCCTCGACCGTGGTCTGCAGCTGCAGCTGCATCGCCTGCCCGCGCGTGAGCCTTTCCAGCAGCTGGCGGCTGCGCGCCTCGGTGGCGATGTCCACGCGCGTGCGCAGCAGCGCGCCGGTGCGCTCGACCCGTTGCGACAGCCCGGACAGCCGCTGCGCCGTCGACGCCACGGTGGCGATCGCCGGCGACAGCCGCCGCTGCATGAACTCGCCGATCGTCTGCGTGCCCGCGATCGGCAGCTCGCGCAGCTCGGCCAGGCGCTGGCCGACGATCGCCGCGTAGGCGGCGGTCGCCGAGAAGCGGTACATGTGCTCGGCCGTTGCGCGCTCGATGCGCGCCGCGAGCGCGACCAGGGTGTCGAGCAGCGCCTCGTCGTCGTCGCGCTTGGCCTCCAGCCGCGCGGTGATGTCCGCCAGCGCGCGTTCGGCGTCACCGAGCATCGGTGCGAGCGACTTGGCCACCGGCAGCCCACGCAGCGCCATCATGCGGTAGGTCTCGACCTCGAGCAGCCGCTGCGCGATGCGGCCGGCGCGCGTGTCGGACGTCTGCGGCGGCGCGAGCACGACGACGTGCTCGAAGCCGTCCTCGCGCAGCCCGAAGTCGGTCGCCGCGATCGAGTGCCCGCGCCCCGTCAGCGAGGCGACGACCGGCCGCGGGCCGAGCAGGCGGCGCGCGCCGTCGAGCGCGGACTGGGCATCGTCGATGTCCGCGTGCAGCATCCGCAGCGCGATCGCCGCCACCGTGCGCCCGGGGATCTGCGCCAGCCAGCCCGCCGGCAATGCCCCCGCCACGGGAAGCACGTCGTCGTCCGCTGGCGGCGCCGCGTCCTGCGGCAGGGGGTGAATCAGCGAGTAGCTCGTGAACTCGGTATGGCGCTCCCAGGTCAGCGTGTCCGCGCCGAGGCTGAGCCTTGCGAAGCTGCTTCGCAGGTCCGCCGCCGTCAGCCCGTCCTGGCCGGGCAGCCGCTGCAGGTGGGCGAGTTCGGTGGCGCGGGCTACACCGGCATGCAGGACGGCGACGTGGACCACCAGCGCGGGCAGCGTCACGCGTGCCGACGGCCGCGCGTGCACCTCGTCGTGCAGCAGGGCGCGTTCGGGGTCGTCGGCGGGCAGCGGGGCGCTCATGGCGGGCATTGTCGGGCCTGCGTGTCCGGGTGCCTGCAATGACAATGATTTCGCTTCATAGTCCGGCAGCGCGGGAATCGCGCGCGCTTGCGCGTCCACGCACAATCGGCTTGCCGATCCCGGCAGAGAACACGAAGGAGCGACGATGAAGGGCGAGGCCAAGGTTCTCGAATACCTCAACGGTCAACTCAAGAACGAACTGACCGCGATCAACCAGTACTTCCTGCATTACCGGATGCTGAAAAACTGGGGCTTCGGCAAGCTCGCCAAGTTCGAGTACCAGGAGTCGATCGGCGAGATGAAGCACGCCGACATGCTGATGGACCGCATCCTGATGCTCGACGGCCTGCCCAACCTGCAGGACCTGGGCAAGCTGCTGATCGGCGAGTCGGCGGTCGAGGTGCTGCACTGCGACCTGAAGGCCGAGGTCGCTGCGCAGGCCTATGTGAAGGAAGCGATCGCGCACTGCGAGAGCGTGCGGGACTACGTCTCGCGCGACCTGCTGGCCGAGATCCTGGAAGACACCGAGGAGCACATCGACCATCTCGAGACCGAGATCGGCCTCGTCGCCAAGGTCGGCGAGGCCAACTGGCTGCAGTCGCAGGTGGGCGACCCCAGTTGAGGCACGCCCCCGCGGCCGCTGAACCTTGGTGACAACATGGGTATTGAATAACATTGAGATCGATTCGTATTTGATATAGGATGCGCCCAGGAGCTGTCGAGCCAAAGGGTTGCATCATGATCGTCTGCCTCTGCCACCGAGTCTCCGACCGCGACATCCAGCGCGAGGTCGGGTCTGGGACCTGCTGCTTCGAGCAGTTGCAGGACGACACGCGGGTGGCTTCGTCCTGCGGCAGTTGCCTGGACTGCGCGCGCGAGGTTTTCGACGCCGCGCTGCAGACGCGCGGGGGATGCCATGTCGCGGCCGCGGCGGGCGGGGCGCTGGCGTTCGGCGCCTGAGACGCCCGGATGGCTTGTGCGGGCGCTCGCACTGGCGCAGTCGGCCACCGCCCCCGAAGGAGCCCGATGATCCTCGACGTCCCCCCGCAGGCGCTGGAGCGCTGGCAGCGCCTGGCGCTGGGCATCCGCCTGGCCTACGACCCGCAGCAGCCCGCGCTGATCCGCCGCTACCTGGCGCTGGGCCATCTGCTCGTTCAGCAGGGCCTGCTGCCCGCGCGCCAGGCCTGGCCCCGGATGCTGGAACTGCTGTTGCGGACCGCCGGCGACGAGACCCTGCCCTGGTTCTGGCGCAATGTCTGCCTCGAGCACTCGGCGATGCCGCTGGCGCGCTGCGCCTACCTGCATCGCCGCGGCGGGCTCGAAGCACTGCCGCAACTGCAGGCTCGCGCCGATGCGGCGCGCACGGCGCTTTCGGCCGCGACCCGCGCGGCGAGCGAAACGGGGGCCGGGCGATGACGCCCGCCGAAGACGATCGGGACCGCGCCGGCATGCCCTGCGCCTTCGGCATGCTCGCGGCGACGATGGCGCTGATGACGAGCCACGCCGCGCCCGAGCCCACCGCCAGGGTCGACGCCGAGACCCTGCGCCGCCTGACGGTGCGCAAGATCGTCTCCAACCTCTGCTTTCTCCAGCAGCACCCGGCGCTACCGCCCGCGCTTCGGCGCGTCGTCGCGCGGCTGCACGCGCGCTGGATCGAGCTGGCGCCGTCCGCGCCAGACCCCGAGGTCGCGCCAGCATCGCCGGCCGGCGACGCGCGCCGGGTGCTTCACCCTAAATCCGGCAGTTACCCCGTCGCCGGCAGCCGCGGCGGCGGTCTCGGCGGCCCGATGACGGGCGCGATGCGGTCGCTGATGTAGCGCAGCAGGCAGCCCCAGCGGTCCAGGTCCTTGAACTGCTCCGCAGCAGCCTTGACGTGCCGTATGGCCTCGCCGATGTTGACGATCAGCCGCTTGAGCACGTCCGCCCGCCCGTGCAGCGGCGTCAGGTACAGCGTGGTCTGGTTGGCGTGGCTGACGGCCTTGCCCACCGCTGCCAGCAGCAGCGGGCGGCTCGTGATGGCTTCCAGCCGGCCCGTCGGGTGCGCGGCCCGGCAGTACCAGCTCCACCAGTTGTAGACCAGTGCGCAGGCACGGGCCACGGTCTGGCTGCGGTTGAGGTCCTGGGTGGTGAAGCCCCCCAGCCCCCATTGGTTCTTCAGCTCGTCGAAGGCGTTCTCGGCATCGGCGCGGTCGCGGTACAGCTGAGCGATCGCCTCCAGCGGGTAGGCCACGTCGGTGACGAACACCGCGTACTCCCACAGCAGCTCGCCCTCGTGCACGCTCGGGCCGGCCAGGTCCAGCCGCAACTGCTTGCCGTCCACGCGCCGCTCGCGCGCGATGCCGCCGCGGATGCGCTGGCGCACGATGACGACGCGGCGCCTGGCGCTCCAGCCGTGCAGTTGCAGCTGGGCCTCGACCATCTGGCAGCCCTGGCTGTCGGCGCGGCTCCAGTCGTCCCGGGCGAACTGCTGCGCCACCAGCCGCTGCACGTTCTTGGTCTGCCGCAGCCGCAGCAGGTAGGGCTGCTGGCGCTGTTCCAGCGTCAGCAGGATGCCTTCGTTGCCGTAGCCGGAGTCACCCCGCACCAGCGCGGGCCGGCGCTCGCCGAGTTCGTCCAGCAGCCGCCCCAGCGCCGCCTTGGCATGCACGCTCGTGTGCTGCTTGCCCGAGCTGACCTGCACGTCCAGCACCAGGCGCAGGTTGCTCACCAAGAAGGTGTGCAGCACGTGGCTGGGCCGCTTCGGCTTGGTCGGGTTGTAGCCGATCTCGGCGCCCTCCTGGCGCCCGTACAGCGGCTTGACGCTGGCGTCGATGTCCAGCACCCAGGGACGGTCCAGCGCCTCGCGCACGGAGTGCATCAGGCTCGGGCGCATCCACGCCGCACTGGCCGCTTCGTCGATGCGCTCCAGTGCCCGGCGCAGCGCGTCTTCGCTGACGACCTTGTTCATGCCCAGGGCCTGCGCGGCCACGGCGTCGCCGCGCAGCGCGGTGATGTGCGCGTAGCGCCGGTGGCCGGCCAGCAGCCCCAGCAGCAGCGTGCCCAGCACGTCGCGCTTGTCCGGGGCGTTGCCGCTGCGGTAGGCCAGCGGGCACGCCGACACCCAGCGCTCGAACACGCCGGCGGCCGCCAGGAACTCGGCAAAGAACACCAGCTGGCCGTGCGGCGTGGCCGCCGCACCCTCGTCCCAGCGCACGTGCATGCGACCGCCCAGCGTGTCGACCACCTGCGGCTCGGCCGGCTCCGAGCCAGCCCCTCGGCGCGCCGCCAGCGCCTTGCGTCTTGCTTCACCCATTGGGTGAGTGTGCCAATTCTCTGCAAGCCCGCGCCAGTGCTGGCTCAGCGACGAATCAAGAGGTCGCAACTGCCGGATTTAGGTTCACTGACTTCGCCCGCGTTCAGGAGGGTGTACGGTGCGGGCGCCGGCACCCGGGGGGACGCGACGACCCGCGAAGTCGACCTGTCGGCCGGCGCAGCGCCGTGCAAACGGGCTCAGTGCCTGAAGTGCCGCGTCCCGGTGAACACCATCGCGATGCCGCGCTCGTCGGCCGCGGCGATGACCTCCTCGTCGCGCACCGAGCCGCCGGGCTGGACGATGCAGCGCGCCCCGGCTTCGGCGACGACGTCCAGCCCGTCGCGGAACGGGAAGAAGGCGTCGGAGGCCACCGCCGAGCCGGCGAGCGACAGGCCCGCGTTGGCGGCCTTGATGCCGGCGATGCGCGCGCTGTCGATGCGGCTCATCTGGCCGGCGCCGACCCCCAGCGTCATGCCGCCGGCGCAGAAGACGATCGCGTTGCTCTTGACGAACTTGGCGACCTTCCACGCGAACATCAGGTCGTCCATCTGCGCCGCCGTCGGCGCGAGCTTCGTGACCACGCGCAGCTCGGACGGCCCGACATTCTTGTCGTCGGTCGTCTGCAGCAGCACGCCGCCGCCGACGCGCTTGAAGTCCAGCGCATTCATCTGCGGCGCCAAGGGCAGCTCCAGCACGCGCACGTTGACCTTGCCCGCGAGGACCTCCCGCGCCTCGGGCGTGATCGACGGTGCGATCAGCACCTCGACGAACTGGCGCGCGACGCGCTCGGCGGCGGCACCGTCCAGCGGCCGGTTGAAGGCGATGATGCCGCCGAAGGCCGAGGTCGGGTCGGTCTGGAACGCCTTGTCGTAGGCCTCGGCGGCGCTGGCCGCCAGCGCGACGCCACAGGGGTTGGCGTGCTTGACGATCACGCACGCCGCCTGCGCCGGGTCGAAGCTCTTGACGCACTCCCAGGCGGCATCGGCGTCGGCGATGTTGTTGTACGACAGCGCCTTGCCCTGCAGCTGGGTCCAGCCGGCGAGCGTGCCGGGCGTCGGCCGGGCATCGCGGTAGAACGCCGCGCGCTGGTGCGGGTTCTCCCCGTAGCGCATGTCCTGCACCTTCTCGATCTGCAGCGTGAAGCTCGACGGGAACGCGTCGCGTTGCGGAACCGCGCCGGGGGCGAACTCGGCGCCCTCGGCCAGGGCGCCGAGGTAGTTGGCGATCATGCCGTCGTAGGCCGCGGTGTGCGCGAAGACCTTCTTCGCGAGCCGGAACCGGGTCGCGCGCTCGACGCCGCCGGTGGCCAGTTCGGCCAGCACGCGCGCGTAGTCCGTCGGGTCGATGACGACGGCGACGTCGGCCCAGTTCTTGGCCGCTGCACGCAGCATCGCCGGGCCGCCGACGTCGATATTCTCGATCGCGTCCTCGAGCGTGCAGTCGGCGCGCGCGGTCGCCTGCGCGAACGGGTACAGGTTGACCACCAGCAGGTCGATCGTGCCGATCCCGTGCTCGGCGAGCGCCGCCATGTGCGCCGGCAGGTCGCGCCTAGCCAGCAGGCCGCCGTGGATACGCGGGTGCAGCGTCTTGACGCGGCCGTCGAGCATCTCCGGGAATCCGGTCAGCTGGGCGACCTCGGTTACCGGGAGGCCGGCCTCGGCGAGCAGTCGCGCGGTGCCGCCGGTCGACAGCAGCCGCACACCCTGCGCGTGCAGGGCGCGCGCGAAGTCGAGCACGCCGGTCTTGTCGGACACCGAGATCAGGGCGGTCAGTTCGGGCATGGGATCGTCCTCGGGCGCAGCGACCGGGCGTGCGCCGTGCAAGTCGGGGAGGGGAACGGCGCGCGGCTGCGCCGGGGATGCGTCGGGCGACGGCGTGCGATCACTTCAGCAGTTTGTGCTCGGCGAGCTTGCGTCGCAGCGTATTGCGGTTGATGCCCAGCCACTCGGCGGCGCGGCTCTGGTTGCCACCGGCGCGCGCCATCACGACCTCGAGCATCGGCTTCTCGACCGCGTCGAGGATCATCTGCTGCACGCCGTGCGGCTCGACACCGCGCAGGTCGTCGAAATAGGCCCCGAGGCTGGCACGGATGCAGGCGTCGATCTGCTTGCGGCTCACCGGGGGTGTCCTCGTCGCGTCCCGCGCGCGGTCAGGCGGCCAGCCGCTCCGGCTCGCGCGTGCCGCCGGCGGCATCGTTGGCGGCCGGCAGGCGCGGCCAGGCGGCCGCCAGCTGGTCGAAGAACGACGCCACCGCGTGCCGCTGCGCCGCTGCGGTGTCGAGCGCGTTGACGAGCGCCCGCAGGCCCTCGCCGCCGGGCAGCGCGCGCACCGCCCAGCCGACATGCTTGCGTGCGCTGCGCACGCCGGCATGCTCGCCGTAGAGCGCGTGGTGGTCGTCCAGGTGCTGCAGCAGCCAGGCGCCGACGTCGGCGGTGGCCGGCGGCGGCAGCTCCTCGCCGGTGGCCAGGAAGTGCGCGATCTCGCGGAAGATCCATGGCCGGCGCTGCGCGGCACGCCCGATCATCAGCGCATCGGCACCGCTGGCGGCGAGGACCGCGGCGGCCTTGCGCGGCGAATCGATGTCGCCGTTGGCGACCACCGGGATGCGCAGGCGCGACTTGACCTCGGCGATGGTGTCGAACTCGGCCTGCCCGCTGTAGCGTTGCTCGCGCGTGCGGCCGTGCACCGCGACCATGGCGACGCCGGCGGATTCCGCGGCGAGTGCCAGCGCCGGCGCGTTGCGCTGCGCGGCATCCCATCCGGTGCGCATCTTCAGCGTCACCGGGACGCCATGGGACGCGCACGCTGCCACCACCGCGTCGACGATCGCCAGCGCGAGCCGCTCGTCGCGCATCAGCGCCGAGCCGGCGAGGCGGTCACAGACCTTCTTGGCCGGGCAGCCCATGTTGATGTCGACGATCTGCGCGCCGCGGTCGATCGCCTCGCGCGCGGTGTCGGCCATCGCCTGCGGGTCGACGCCGGCGATCTGGACCGCGATCGGCCCGGGCTCGCCGCGGTGGTCGATGCGGTGCGAGGTCTTGCGCGAGCCCCACAGGTGGCGCTGGCTCGTCAGCATCTCGCCCACCGCATGGCCGGCCCCCAGCCGCCGGCACAGCATGCGGAACGGGCGGTCGCTCACGCCGGCCATCGGGGCGACGAACAGCCGGTTCGGCAGCGTGATCGGGCCGATCTGCATCGGGGGTGGCGGGGCGGGTTGCCGCGCGCGACTCGGGCGCACGCGCGGGGGCGGGACAAACCGGCGGCAGTATAGCCCTGCCCCCGCCGGCGGCCCTGCCGGCCGGCGGCCCCGGCGCCGAGGCCGCAGCGGTGCGGCGCGGATAATCGTCGCACGATGAATCCCGAGGCTTGGCTGCAGTCGCTGCTGACGGCGCTCGCGCTGCCGGAGTACGGGCTGAGCACCGTCTTCGTCGTCTCGCTGATCTCGGCCACGCTGCTGCCGATGGCCAGCGTCCCCGCGGTCTACGGGCTGGTCAAGCTCAACCCGGAGCTGTTCTGGCCGGCGCTGATCGTCGCCACCGCCGGCAACACGGCCGGTGGCGTCGTCACCTACTGGATGGGTTACGGCGCCGAGCGCGCCTACGAGAACCTGACCCATCGCCAGGCCGAAGGGCGCGCGCTGGCCTGGCTGCGCCGCTGGGGGCCGCCGGCCTGCCTGCTGGCCTGGCTGCCAGTGGTCGGCGACCCGATCTGTGGCGTCGCCGGCTGGCTGCGGCTGCCGTTCTGGCCGTGCACCGCCTACATGGCCATCGGCAAGTTCCTGCGCTACCTGTTCTACGTCGGCGGGCTTTGGTGGGCGGCACCGGGGGTCTGGACGCCCTGACGGGCGTCGCGCCGCGCACGCCCCATCCCCCGTCGGGGTGATGACCGCGGCGCCTGCCGGCGGATTCCCCCCAAAGGCGCGATGAAGGCAGGGCCCGCTGCCGCGGCCGCCTCGGCTACAGTGCCGCGATGCAGATCGACACGACCCCTGCCACCGCCGAACGCGGCCGACCCGCGACCCCCGCCTACGACGCGCTGATCGAGCGCTACGCGCGAATGCATCGCCTGGCCCACCTGGGCTCGATCGCGGGCTGGGACCAGGCGGCGCTGATGCCGCCCAAGGGCAACGAGGCGCGCGCGGCGGCGCTGGCCGAGCTCGACGGGTTGCTGCACCGCATGGCGACCGAGACCGCGCTCGGCGAGCGGATCGAGCGTGCGGCCGACGAGCCGCTGGACGACCTGCAGCGCGCCAACCTGCGCGAGATGCGGCGTGCCTGGGTGCGCGAGACCGCGCTGCCCGACGGGCTGGTCGAGCGCCGGCGGCTCGCGGCCTCGCGCTGCGAGCACGCCTGGCGCCGCCAGCGGCCGGCCAACGACTGGGCCGGCTTCCTGGAGAACTTCCGCCCCGTGCTCGCGCTGGCGCGCGAGGAGGCCGCGTTGCTGGCCGAGCGCACCGGGCTGGCACGCTACGACGCGCTGATGGACTCCTACGAGCCGGGGATGACCAGCGCGGTCGTCGACCGAGTCTTCGGCGACATGCGCCAGTGGCTGCCGGGGCTGATCCGCGAGGTCGGCGAGCGGCAGGCCGCACGCGATGCCGCCGACCCCCCCGTCGACCCGGTGGGCCCGTTTCCGATCGATCGCCAGCGCGCGATGTGCGAGCGGTTGATGCGGCGCCTGGGCTTCGACTTCGACGCCGGCCGGCTGGATGTGAGCGCCCACCCATTCTGCGGCGGCGTGCCCGAGGACGTCAGGCTGACGACGCGCTTCACGAGCGACGAGTTCCTCGGCTCGCTGATGGGCACGGTGCACGAGACCGGGCATGCGCGCTACGAGCAGAACCTTCCGCGCGAGTGGCTGGGCCAGCCGGTCGGGCAGGCGCGGTCGATGGCGTTCCACGAGAGCCAGAGCCTGGCGTTCGAGATGCAGCTCGGCGGCCACCCGGGATTCGCCGAGCTGCTGGCGCCACTGCTGCGCGAGGCCTTCGGCACGCAGCCGGCGTTCGAGCCGGTGCGGCTGCACCGGCGACTCACGCGCGTGCAGCGCGGGTTGATCCGGGTCGACGCCGACGAGGTCACCTACCCGGCGCACATCATCCTGCGCTACGAGATCGAGCGCGCGCTGATCGAGGGCCGGATCGAGGCCGAGGACATCCCCGCGCTGTGGGACGCCAAGATGGACGAGCTGCTCGGGCTGGACACGCGCGGCAACTACCGCGACGGTCCGATGCAGGACGTGCACTGGCCTGAGGGGCTGTTCGGCTACTTCCCCTGCTACACGCTCGGCGCGATGTACGCTGCGCAGTGGTTCGCCGCCATCCGCCGCGCGTTGCCCGACCTGGACGCGCGCATCGCGCACGGCGACCTGGCGCCGGTCTTCGACTGGCTGCACACGCACATCTGGTCGCAGGGCAGCCGCTGGACGACCGAGGAGCTGACGCGGCGCGCCAGCGGCGAGCCGCTGAACCCGGCGCACCTGCGCGCCCATCTTCAGCGCCGCTACCTGGGCTGACACCGGGCCGCGCAGGCCGGCAGCGTGGCGCCTCATGCGGGATCGCGTTCAAGCCTTCAACTTGCGCCCGCGGTCGAACGGCCGCGTACCGCCCGTTGTCGCCACGCGTCGGGGCCTGTCTTTCGTCTGCGTGCCATGACCGAGCGGGCCGAGGACGGCGGGTACCCTTGCCCTCCATGTCCCCCGCCATCGGCCTTCGGCCGCTGGCTCCTCCTCTACTTACGGTCAAGGGCACCCGCCGCCCTCGGCAGGCCGCGGAGTTGGTGTTCGACGGTCGAAGACCGTGGCGGAGGCAGGCCAAGGCCGGCAAGTCGAACGCCGGGACAGGCGAAGAACTGACTTCGACGAATGTCGGCAACGCGCCAACGACGGTCAATCCCCGCCAACCAAGTTCTTATCGATCGGACGCAAACGCGTATCAGCCGGCCGCCGGTCGGCGCGGCGCCATTCTTCGGGCGCTCAGCCCGGCTGCGGCAGCACGGCCTCGAGGTCGTCGAGCACCGCGTCCAGCCGTCGCAGCGCGCGCGCGGCGCGCGTGGGCAGCGGGCGGCGCCGGCCGAGCAGGCTGCGCCGGGGGTCGTCGAGCACCGCGGCATCCAGCGCCAGGCCGTGGCGCGCCAGTGTCGCGTCGAGCACGCGACGCCGGCGCCGCAGGTCGTCCAGCGTGCGCTGGTAGGCGTGCTCGGCGAGCTGGCGCCGCTGCCGGTAGCCGAAGGTGTTGGCCAGGAACATCGTCGGATCCCGGTGGTCGGGCTCGAGCAGGACGATGTCGGTCGCCGGGAAGGTGGTCTCGTAGCGCTTGAGCCCCAGCTCGAGCCGGGAGTGGATCAGCGAGCGGAAGGTCTGCGACAGCACCACCGGCAGCCCGCCGACGACCAGGCGCGGGATCGGCGGCTCGCCGCTGCCCAGCACGCGATGGTGCTCGGAGTGGCTGGCGTCGAACGGCACCAGCGGGTTGAGCGCGACGATCAGGTCCAGCCCGAGGTCCAGCAGCACGCTGGCGTGCAGCGTCTTCTTCAGCGCGCCGTCGACATACCAGCGCGGGCCCTCGGGGCCGCTGATCGGCACCGGCGGGAACAACCCCGGCAGCGCGGCGCTGGCGGCCGCCGCCTGCGAGATCGGCACCGCGTCCCAGCCCGGCATTCCGAACGGGGCGGCGCGGCCGCTGTCCAGGTCGGTGGCAACCAGCACCAGGCGGTGCGCGAGCGCGCGAAAGTCGTTGCTGCGGCCGGGCTGCGACAGCACGTGACGCAGCTCGCGCTCGATCGCCGCGTGGTCGAACAGCCCGGTCGGCAGCGCGCGTCCCAGCCGCTCGGAGGCCGCGAGCCAGGTCTGCCCGCCGGTCAGCGCGCGCCAGGCGACCTGCAGCGCCAGGCCAGGAAGCGCCGCACCTCGACGCGCGAATTCGCGCCACGCCGGGTGCATGAAGGCGCCGGGCCGGATGCGGTCGCCCGCCGGCGCATCGTCCTCGATGAAGGCGCGGCACATCTGTCGCGGCGACATGCCGTTGGCCAGGCCGGCGGCCAGAAAGCCGCCCGCGGAAACGCCGACATAGCCCGACAGCGCGGCGAAGTCGACATCGGGCAGCGCGTCCTGCAACGCGCACAGCGCGCCGATCTCGTAGATGGCCCCCAGCGGGCCTCCGCCGGCCAGCGCCAGCCCGATGCGCGGGCGGGCGCCGCCACGCCGGCGGCGACGGTCAGGCCGCAGCCTGCTTGCGCGCGGCACGCTTCACCGGCGCCTTGCGGGCCTTCAGCGGCGCGGCCTTCTTCGACGCGGCTTTCTTCGCCCCCGTCGCCTTCGATGCCACGGTGCGGCGCGGCGGCGCACCATCCTTGCCGAGCGCGGCAACCTGCGCCGACAAGGTGTCGATGCGCCTGACCAGCGCGTCGACGTCCTTGGCCGTGGGCACGCCGAGCTTGGCCAGCGCCTTGGCGGTGCGCTGCTCGAACAGCGTCTCGAGCTTGTCCCAGTTCTGCCCCGCCCGGGTCGTCACCGTCTCGGCCATCGCGCTCATGCGGCCGGTCACCTCGCTGATCTTGTCCTCGGCGAGCCCCTGCGTCTTCTTCTGCAGGCTCAGGCCCTCCTTGACCAGCGTCTCGAAGACCTTGCCACCCTCGGCCTGGGCCTTGGCGAAGGCGCCCATCCCGGCGAGCCAGATCTGCTGCGCCGAGTCCTTGACGGCGCCCGCGATGTGGCTGTCCAGCAGCGCGGCCGGCCCCGACTGCTTGCGCTGAGAGATGTTCTTGAGCTTCCTGACCATGACGATCCTCTGTGGAGCGGCGCCTACCCTGTTGGCGCCCCGGTGCCAATATAGGCGCGCGGCCGGCAGCGCGCACCCCCTTCGGATAGTGAGCCGCGTCTATTCGACGCCGCCTCGCGGCTACACGTTGAAGAGGAAGTTCATGACGTCGCCGTCCTTGACGACGTAGTCCTTGCCCTCGGCGCGCATGCGGCCGGCGTCCTTCGCGCCCTGCTCGCCGCCGTAGGCGATGAAATCGTCGAAGGCGATCGTCTGCGCGCGGATGAAGCCGCGCTCGAAGTCGGTGTGGATGACGCCGGCGGCCTGCGGGGCGGTCTCGCCGACATGGATCGTCCAGGCGCGGACTTCCTTGACCCCGGCGGTGAAGTAGGTCTGCAGCCCGAGCAGCCGGAAGGCGGCGCGGATCAGCCGGTTCAGGCCCGGCTCGTCCTGCCCCATCTCGGCCAGGAACAGCGTGCGGTCCTCGTCGGACATGTCGGCCAGCTCGGCCTCGGTCCTGGCGCAGATCGCGACCACCGGCGCGCCTTGCGCCGCCGCGTGCTCGCGCAGGCGGTCCAGCAGCGGGTTGGCCTCGAAGCCGTCCTCGGCGACGTTGGCGACGAACATCGCCGGCTTGGCGGTGATCAGGCACAGCGGCCGCAGCACCGCGAGCTCCTCCTTGCTGAACTCCAGGCTGCGCACCGGGCGCGCCTCGTCGAGCGCGGCGCGGCACTTGTCCAGCACGTCGACCAGCCGCTGCGCCTCCTTGTCCTGCCCGGCCTTGGCGAGCTTGGACTGGCGCGCCAAGGCCTTGTCCACGGTGGCCAGGTCGGCCAGGCACAGCTCGGTCTGGATGACCTCGATGTCGGCCACCGGGTCGACCGTCCCGGCCACGTGGATCACGTTCGGATCCTCGAAGCAGCGCACGACGTTGACGATGGCGTCGGTCTCGCGGATGTGGCTGAGAAACTGGTTGCCCAGCCCCTCGCCCTTGCTGGCGCCGGCGACGAGGCCGGCGATGTCGACGAACTCGACGATGGCCGGCACGATGCGCTCGGGCTCGACGATGGCCGCGAGCTGCGCGAGCCTCGGGTCGGGCAACTCGACGATGCCGACATTGGGCTCGATGGTGCAGAACGGATAGTTCTCGGCCGCGATGCCGGCCTTGGTCAGCGCGTTGAAGAGGGTCGACTTGCCGACGTTGGGCAGGCCGACGATGCCGCACTTGAGGCTCATCGCAGGGCTTTCTCGCGGGGACGGGGAAAGGCGCGAATTCTAGGAGGCCGCGGTGCTCCGGGATGGCCCCGTGTTCGGCCGTGAGGAGGCCTCTGGTACGGCACGCCGCTTGTTCGCCTGGCCCCTGTGCTCCCGGTGGCTGCCGCTGGCGGCCTGTTGCCGAGTGTTGTCGAAGTCAGTCCTTCGCTTCTCCTGGCGTTCGATGTGCCAGCGTGCCAAGGCCGGCGGGCACCCTCCCACTCCATGTCCCCCGGGCCGGGCTGCGCCCGCCCCTCCTCCTTGACTTCCGTGGGAGGGTGCCCGCCGACCTTGGCCTGCCGCTGCCCCGGTTTTCGACCGTCGAAAACCAACACGGTGGCCTGCCGAGGGCGGCGGGTGCCCTTGACCGTAAGTAAAGGAGGAGCCGGCGGCGCAGCCGACGGCGGGGGACATGGAGGGCAAGGGTACCCGCCGCCCTCGGCCCGCCCGGTCCTGGCACGCGAATGAAGGCGACGCCCTGGCGAGCGGCAACGACCGGCCGGCAGCGGAAAGGCCGCAAGCCCGCAGGTCGGCACGCTCCCTAGCCGCGCGCAGGTCTACGCGCGCTCGATGCGGGCGTAGGCGCTGTGGTTATGAATCGACTCGAAGTTCTCGACCTCGACCGCGTAGCGCCCGATGCGCGGCTCGCGGTTCAGGCGCAGCGCGACGTCGCGCACCATGTCCTCGACGAACTTCGGGTTCTCGTAGGCGCGCTCGGTGACCCACTTCTCGTCGGCGCGCTTGAGCATCGGCCAGATCTCGCTCGACGCCTCGTCCTCGGCGAAGCGGACCAGCTCGTGCCACTCCATCGGCTGCAGCAACTCGACGCGGATCGTCACCCGCGAGCGCTGGTTGTGCGCGCCGTAGTCGGAGATCTCCTTCGAGCACGGGCACAGGCTCTTGACCGGTACCGCGACCTCGGCCCACAACGTGGTCGCGCCGGCGCGCGTCTCGGCGATCCAGCGACCCTGGTAGTCGAGCAGGCTGGCCAGCCCCGACACCGGCGCGCGCTTGCGCAGGAAGAAGGTGAACGCGGCCTCGACGCGGCCCTCGTCGGCGTGCAGCCGCTGCAGCATCTCGGCGTGGCGTGCGCGCAGCGTCGCGGCGTCCAGCACCGCGCCGTCGGTGGCCAGCGCGTCCAGCCAGGCGACGAAGCGCGACATGTGCGTGCCCTTGCGCTCGGCCGGCAGCGCCACGTCCAGCGCCCACTCGGCGGTCGTCGTCTGCACGGCGCCGGCCACGCGCAGCGCCAGCGGGTAGCGAACGCTGCCGACCCCGACGCGCTGGATCGGCAGGTGCCGCTCGTCGCGCTCGCTCTGGGTGTCGGGGATGTGCAGGGCGTCGGTCAGGTTGGTCATCGTGGTCGCCGCCGCGGCGTGCCGCGGCCGGGTGCGTGACGGCGGGGCGGCCGCGGTTCGATCAGGCCGAAGCATGACACCGGCGCGCCGACCCTGCCGTCGCCCGGGCGTCACGACAGCGTTCGCCGCGGCCGAACGACGCATGCGCGGGCACCGGGCCCTGCGGCGCGCTCATTCGTTGGCCGCCGGCCGCACCGCGACCGGCCGGCTGCCGAAGCGCTCGCGGATCGAGCGCTCGATGCCGGCGGCGTCCAGCCCGCACTGCGCCAGCAGCAGCGCCGGGTCGCCGTGCTCGACATAGCGGTCGGGCAGCCCGAGCTGAAGCAGCGGCATCGTCACGCCGTGCGCGGCCAGGCACTCGCCGACCGCGCTGCCGGCGCCGCCCATCACGCAGCCTTCCTCGACCGTCACCAGCGCATCGTGGCTGCGTGCCAGCTCGAGCACCAGCGACTCGTCCAGCGGCTTGACGAAGCGCATGTTGGCCACCGTCGCGTCCAGCGCCTGCGCCGCCTCCAGCGCCGGGTAGAGCAAAGTGCCGAAGGCCAGGATCGCGATGCGCTGGCCGCCGCGGGCGTCGGCGCGCACCGAGGTCGCGCGCCGCAACTCGCCCTTGCCCCAGGGCCAGGCGGTCAGCGCCGGCTCGACCGCGACCCCGGCGCCGGCGCCGCGCGGATAGCGCACGGTCGCCGGGTGATCCTGGCGGAACGCGGTCGTCAGCGCCTGCCGGCACTCGCGCTCGTCGGCCGGCACCAGCACCGCCATGTTCGGGATGCAGCGCGTGTAGGCGATGTCGTAGGCGCCGGCGTGCGTCGGGCCGTCGGCACCGACGACGCCGGCCCGGTCGAGCGCGAAGACGACCGGCAGGTCCTGCAGCGCGACGTCGTGGATCATCTGGTCGTAGCCGCGCTGCAGGAAGGTCGAGTAGATCGCCACCACCGGCCTGAGGCCCTCGCAGGCGAGACCGGCGGCGAAGGTGACCGCATGCTGCTCGGCGATGCCGACGTCGTGGTAGCGGCGCGGGAAGCGCTGCTGGAACTCGACCATGCCCGATCCCTCGCGCATCGCCGGCGTGATGCCGACCAGCCGCGGGTCCGCCTCGGCCATGTCGCACAGCCACTGGCCGAAGACCTGGGTGAAGGTCGGTTTCGGGGCTACCGTGGGCTTGACCAGCCCCTTGGCGGGGTCGAACGGGGTCGGCCCGTGGTACTTGACGGGGTCGGCCTCGGCGAGCTTGTAGCCGTAGCCCTTCTTGGTCACGACGTGCAGGAACTGGGCCCCGCTCTTGGCGCGAAGGTTCTCCAGCGTCGGGATCAGCGCGTCGAGGTCGTGGCCGTCGATCGGGCCGACATAGTTGAAGCCGAACTCCTCGAAGATCGTCCCCGGCACGACCATGCCCTTGGCGTGCTCCTCGAGCCGGCGCGCGAGCTCCAGCAGCGGCGGTGCGGCGCGCAGCACGCCCTTGACGCCCTCGCGCGCGGCGGCATAGAACTGACCGCTCATCAGCCGGGCGAGGTGGTTGTTCAGCGCCCCGACCGGCGGGCTGATCGACATGTCGTTGTCGTTCAGGATCACCAGCAGGTCGGCCTTGACGCCGGCGTGGTCGATGCCGGCGTTGTTCAGCGCCTCGAAGGCCATGCCGGCGGTCATCGCGCCGTCGCCGATCACCGCCACCGCGCGCCGGTTCTCGCCCTTGAGCTTGGCCGCCAGCGCCATGCCGAGCGCGGCCGAGATGCTGGTCGAGCTGTGCGCGGTGCCGAAGGTGTCGTACTCGCTCTCGTCGCGGCGCGGGAAGCCGGCCACGCCGCCGAGCTGGCGCAGCGTGTGCATGCGCTCGCGCCGGCCGGTCAGGATCTTGTGCGGGTAGGTCTGGTGGCCGACGTCCCACACCAGCCGGTCGTGCGGGGTGTCGAAGACGTAGTGCAACGCGATCGTCAGCTCGACCGTGCCGAGGTTGCTCGACAGGTGGCCGCCGGTGCGGCTGACCGAGTCGAGGAGGAATTCGCGCAGCTGCGCGGCCAGCGTGGGCAGGTCGGCGCGGGGCAGGCGGCGCAGGTCGGCCGGGCCGTCGATACGCTCCAGCAGCGGGAAACGGTGGGTCTTGGGCATCGTTCGATCGGGGGTCAGCTCTCGCGGTCGACGATCCTGTCGGCCAGCAGCGCCAGCCGCGCCGGCTGCGCCAGCGTGCTGCGCGCCAGCGCCGCGTGCGCCTGCCCGCGCAGCGCGTGGGCGCGCCGTCGTGCGGCGTCGACGCCGAGCACGGTCACGTAGGTGGGCTTGCCGGCGTCGGCATCCTTGCCGGCGGTCTTGCCCAGCGTCTCCGAGGCCTGCGTGCTGTCGAGGATGTCGTCGACGATCTGGAACGCCAGCCCGATCGCGGCGCCGTAGTCCGCCAGCGCCTGCCGGTCATGGGCCGAGACCGCCCCGCAGGCCGCGCCCATCAGCACGCTGGCCTGCAACAAGGCGCCGGTCTTGCGCCGGTGCATGTCCGACAGCGTTGCCTCGTCGAGCCTCTTGCCGGTCGAGGCCAAGTCGATCGCCTGCCCACCGGCCATGCCGGCGTGTCCGGCCGAGCGCGACAGCAGCGCGCACAGCCGGGCCTGCAGCCGTGCCGGCATCGCGTCGTGTTCCGGGGTCAGGATCTCGAACGCCAGCGCCTGCATCGCATCGCCGGCCAGCATGGCCTGGGCCTGCCCGTAGCGCACGTGGACGGTCGGCTTGCCGCGGCGCAGCACGTCGTCGTCCATGCACGGCATGTCGTCGTGCACCAGCGAGTAGGCGTGGATCAGCTCGACCGCGACCGCGGCGCGCAGTGCTGCCGAGGCATTGCCTGCGACTGCCTCGCAGGCCGCCAGCACCAGCAGCGGGCGCACCCGCTTGCCGCCGTCGAGCACGCCGTAGCGCATCGCCTCGCCGAGGCCCGCCGGGGCGTCGGCCGGCACCCAGCGCTCGAGTGCCGACTCGACCTCGTCCAGCGCTCGCCGCGCCCAGGGGTCGAAGGCGTCGTCGTTCACGTCGCGCTCCAGGGCGCGAGCTGCCCGGCCTCGAGCACCTTGACCTGCTGCTCGACCGCATCGAGCCGCGTGCGGCACAGCGCGAGCAGCTCGGCGGCCCGGCGGTAGCTCGCCAGCAGCTGGTCCAGCGGCAGCTGCCCGGCCTCCATCGCCTGCACCAGGCGGTCGAGCTCGGCCAGCGCCTGCTCGTAGCTGGGTTCGGGCGCCGTCGCGGGCGCGGGCGGGGCAGGGGACTTGGCCATTGTCTCGGGCGGCAAGCGGCGGATTCTAGTTCCTGCGTCCGCGCGCCACCGCGGCCGCCAGGGGCGTCCGGACGTCGCCTGCGCGGCGCGCGCGTAGAATCCGCGGCCCCGCGGCGATGCGATCGACCTCGTCGGCGCGGCGTTCATGCCTTCCCGCGGGGCCACCGGGGGGCGGGTTGACATCCTGAATGCGGGGCACACCCCCGAGGATCATGTCCGACCTGAGCATCCGTCTCCAAGCTCTGGGCCGCAGCGCCACCCAGCTGCCGGTCTCCTCCTATTTCGACGAGGCGCTGTTCCGCGACGAACAGCGGCTGATCTTCGACGCCTGCCCGCGCTACGTCGGGCACGAGCTCGCCGTGCCGGAGAAGGGCGACTACCACGCGCTCGCGCACGAGGGCGACGGTCGTGTCCTGGTGCACGGCGAGCGCGGTGTCGAGCTGATGTCCAACGTCTGCCGCCACCGGCAGGCGCTGATGTTGCGCGGCCGCGGCGCGACCGGCGGCCAGGTCGTCTGCCCGATCCACCGCTGGACCTACGGGCTGGACGGCCGCCTGGCCGGTGCCCCGCACTTCGCCGACGACCCCTGCCTGGACCTGAAGCGCTGGGCGCTGCAGCGCTGGGGCGGGCTGCTGTTCGAGGCCGGGCGGCGCCAGGTCGCGGCCGACCTGGCCGGGCTTGGCCCGGCCGCGACGCTGGGCTTCGACGGCTACGTCTTCGACCGCGCGATCGTCCACACCTGCGACTACAACTGGAAGACCTTCGTCGAGGTCTACCTGGAGGACTACCACGTCGGCCCGTTCCACCCGGGGCTGGGCCACTTCGTGAGCTGCGACGACCTGCGCTGGGAATTCGGCGACATGCACTCGGTGCAGACGGTCGGCGTGCACCGCGGCCTCGCGCAGCCGGGGTCGGCGGTCTATCGTCGCTACCACGAGGCCTTGCGCGCCTACCGCGGCGACGCGCCACCGCCGCAGGGCGCGATCTGGCTGACCTACTTGCCGACCACGATGGTCGAGTGGTACCCGGAGGTGCTCGTCGTCTCCACGCTGCACCCGGTGTCGCCCCAGAAGACGGTCAACCTGGTCGAGTTCTTCTACCCGGAGGAGGTGGCCCTGTTCGAGCGCGATCTCGTCGAGGCGCAACAGGCCGCGTACATGGAAACCTGCGACGAGGACGACGAGATCGCGCTGCGCATGGACGCCGGCCGGCGCGCGCTCGCCGCGCGCGGCGACGACGAGGTCGGCCCCTACCAGAGCCCGATGGAAGACGGCATGCGGCACTTCCACGCCTGGTACCGGCGCGCCATGGGCGCGGCCGTCGGTGCGGCTCCCGCGCCCTGATCGCCGACGCACAATCCGCGCATGGCGACCTACCGCACCCTGATCGACGCGCCGGCGCTGATCGCGCGCCTGGCCGACCACCTGCCGACCGTGCTGCTGGACTGTCGCTTCGACCTGCTGCGCCCCGAGGCCGGCGAGGCCTCGTACCTGGCCGCGCACCTGCCGGGCGCCGTCTACGCGCACCTGGACCGCGACCTTTCGGGGCCGAAGAACGGCCGCAACGGGCGCCACCCGCTGCCCGATCGCGCGGCCTTCGCCGCGCGCACCGGCGCCTGGGGCATCGCGCCCGGGGTGCAGGTCGTCGCCTACGACGGCGAGGGCGGGCCTTTCGCGGCGCGCGCCTGGTGGCTGCTGCGCTGGCTCGGGCACGAGGCGGTCGCGGTGCTCGACGGCGGCCGCGCGGCGTGGCGCGCGGCCGGCGGCGCAATCGAGGCCGGGCCGGTGCAGCCAGTGGCGCAGCCGCCTTATCCGGCGCCGCCCGCGCCGGCGATGCCGACGGTCGACGCCGACGCGCTGCTCGCCCGGTTGGGCCGCGTGCGACTGCTCGACGCGCGCAGCGAGGAGCGTTTCCGAGGCGAGTTCGAGCCGCTGGACCCGGTCGCCGGCCGCATCCCGGGCGCGACGCTGCGCAGCTTTTCCGACAACCTGCAGCCCGACGGCTGCTTCAAGCCGGCGGCCGCGCTGCGCGCCGAGTTCGACCGCCTGGCCACGCCGCCGTCCGAGGTCGTCCACCAGTGCGGCTCGGGCGTCACCGCGTGCCACAACCTGCTCGCGATGGCGCACGCCGGCCTCGAAGGCTCGGCGCTGTACCCTGGCTCGTGGAGCGAGTGGTGCGCCGACCCGGCGCGGCCGATCGCGCTCGGTTGACCGGTGTCAAGCACGCGCGGCCGAGCTGCGCGACACTTCCCGCGATGGCCAGCGCGGATCGGCGTGGCCCGCTGCACGAGGAGGATCCCATGTACAAGCGCATCATCGTCCCGACCGACGGCTCCGAGATCACCGCCAAGGCGGTCCGTACCGCGGTCGACCTGGCCCGGCTGTGCGGCGCCGAACTGCTCGCGATCGCGGTCAAGGAGCCGTTCCCGTACAGCGCGATCTCCGAGATGCAGCCGGTGCCGCCGCAGGAGTTCTACGACGCGCAGGAGCGCGTCGCGCACGGGCATGCGAAGGCGGTCGCCGAGGCCGCCAAGGCGGTGGGGGTGAACTGCCAGGCGCATACCGTCGAGGCGCTGCACCCCTGGGAGGCGATCGTCGAGCACGCGAAGGAGAAGCAGGCCGACCTGATCGTCATGGCCTCGCACGGCCGGCGCGGGGTCTCGGCGCTGCTGCTCGGCAGCGAGACGCAGAAGGTGCTGACGCACGCGACGCTGCCGGTGCTCGTCGTTCGCTGAGGCCGGCGCCCCGGCCCCCGCGCCGAGGCCCCAGCCGGGCTCTTCCGGGTGGCGCGGCGTTACGCCACGCCGTGCTCGCGCATCCAGTCCAGGCCGCGCTGCCAGGCATCGCGAGCCGCCGCCTCGCGGTAGCTCGGCCGGTAGTCGGCGTGGAAGGCGTGCGGCGCGTCCGGGTAGACCTGGAATCGCGATCGCCGCGCCGCCTCGCTGCCGGCGGCCAGCGCCGCCTTCATCTGCTCGACCGTCTCCAGCGGGATGCCGGTGTCGGCGCCACCGTACAGCCCCAGCACCGGCGCCGTCAGCGCGCCGGCCAGTTCCACCGGGTGGCGCGGCTGCAGGGGATTCGCCTGCCCGACCAGCCGGCCGTACCAAGCCACGCCGGCCTTGACCGCCGGGTTGTGCGCCGCATACAGCCAGGTGATGCGGCCACCCCAGCAGAATCCGGTCACGCCCAGCCTGCCGGTGTCCGCGCCCTGCGCGCGCGCCCAGGCCACACAGGCATCCAGGTCGGCCATCACCTGCGCGTCCGGCACCTTGGAGACGACCTCGGCGATCAGCTTGCCGATCTCGCCGTAGGCCTTGGCGTCGCCCTGGCGCTCGAACAGCTCGGGCGCGATCGCGAAATAGCCCAGACGCGCGAAGCGGCGCGCGACGTCGGCGATATGCTCGTGCACGCCGAAGATCTCGCTGACGACGAGCACCACCGGCGCACCGGCCTTGCCCGCCGGCGCGGCGCGGTAGGCCGCCATCCGGTGGTCGCCAACCGGGATCGTGACCGCCCCGGCGTCCAGCCCGTCGGCGCCGGTGCGAATCGTCGTCTGCGCCACCACCGGCAGCACGGCGGCGGCGAAGCCGCTGCCGACCGTCGTGCGGACGAAGTCGCGGCGCGAGAAGTCACGCGTCGGAACAAGGCTGTCGAATTGCGCGGTGTCCATGATGACTCCCCCAGGCCGTCGAAATCCGGCCGCATGCACCATCCTAGCCAGACCGGTGCCCGGGCGTGCAGCCGCCCGGCGCAAGACCCGACCGGCCGCCCGGGCACAATCGGCACCATGCCCGAAGCGCTGCCCCCGCTGACCGCCCCGCTGGCCGCCGTCGACCTGGGCTCGAACAGCTTCCGGCTCGAGATCGGCCGCCTGCAGCGCGGGCGCTACCGCCGCATCGACTACCTGAAGGAGATGGTGCGCCTGGGCGGCGGGCTCGACCCCGAAGGCCTGCTGACCGATGCCGCCGCCGAGCGCGGGCTGGCCTGCCTGCGCTACTTCTCGCACCGGCTGGCCGGCTTCGGGCCCGGGCAGGTGCGCGCGGTGGCCACGCAGACGCTGCGCGAGGCCAGGAACCGCAATGCCTTCCTCGTACGCGCCGAGCAGGTGCTGGGCTACCCGATCGAGGTCATCTCCGGGCGCGAGGAGGCGCGGCTGATCTACGCCGGGGTGGCGCACCTGCAGCCCGGCGACGAGCCGCGGCTGGTGGTCGATATCGGCGGCCGGTCGACCGAGATGATCCTCGGGGCCGGCCGCGTGCCGACGGTCGCCGAGTCGTTCCAGGTCGGCTGCGTCAGCCTGTCGATGCGCTTCTTCCCCGACGGCGCGATCGGCGCCGAGGGTTTCCGGCAGGCGCAGATCGCCGCGGGGGCCGAGCTCGAGGAGGGCCTGCAGGCCTTTGCCCCGGACCGCTGGCAGCTTGCGCTCGGCGCCTCGGGCACGGTCGGCGCGGTCTCGCAGTGGCTGGCCACCGCCGGCGTCAGCGACGGCCGCATCACCGCCGAGGGGCTGCGCTGGTGCATCGGGCGCTGCCTCGAGGCCGGGCATGTCGACGCGCTGAAGTTCCCCGGCGTCAAGCCCGAGCGGCGCGCCGTGCTGCCCGGCGGGCTGGCGATCCTGTACACGCTGGCGGCCAACTTCGGCATCCGCGAGCTGCGCCCGGCCAAGGGGGCACTGCGCCAGGGCGTCATCATCGACCTGCACGAGCGGCTGGAGGCCTTGCAGCGCGCGCGCCCGGGCGACATGCGCGACCGCTCGGTGGCCGAGCTGCAGCAGCGATTCGGCGTCGACGCCGCGCAGGCTGCGCGCGTGCGCAGCGTCGCGCTGGCGCTGTTCGACGGGGCCCGTCCCGATGCCGACATCGACGAGCGGCGTGAGCTGGGCTGGGCCTGCGACCTGCACGAGATCGGCCTCATGGTCTCGCACCACGACCACCACCGCCACAGCGCCTACCTGATGGACCACGTCGACGCGCCCGGCTTCTCGCAGAGCCAGCAGCGGCGCATCGGCGAGCTGGTGCTCGGGCAGCGCGGCGGGTTGCGCAAGGTCGAGGCCGCGCTTGCCAACCCGGTCTTCGCGTGGCAGGTGCTGTGCCTGCGGCTGGCGGTCGTCAAGTGCCACGCGCGCGGCCCGGTCGACCGCGGCGCGCTGACGCTGATGCCGCAGGGACGCCAGGCGCACCTGGGCTATGCCGAAGCCTGGGCGGCGTCGCGCCCGCGTACCGTCTACCTGCTGCGCCAGGAGGCCGAGGCCTGGGGGCGCAACGGGTCGCTGCGGCTGGTGCTGCCGCAGGAGTGAGCGCCTGCTACAGCAGGTCCGGTGCGATCGCTGCGTGCAGCATGACCTGCAACTGGCCCTCGCGCTCGCGCGCACGCAGCCACAGCAGCGCACCCTTGCGCAGCGTCCAGGCGACCGGCTGGCCGGTCAGCAGGTAGCCGGCCGTCATCCCGAGGGTCGGCTGGTGGCCGACGACGAGCACGGCGTCGCGTCCCTCGGGCCAGCGCGCGGCGGCGAGCAGCCCCTCGACGCTGCCGCCCGGCGCCAGCGCCGGCTCGGTCCTGAAGCGACGGTCCAGCGCGCGCGCGGTCTGCTGCGTGCGCCGGGCCGGGCTGGCGAGCACGCGCGTGCCCGCCGTCAGCTGGCGCGACAGCCAGTCGGCCACGCGCGCCGCCTGGCGCTCGCCCTTGGGGGTGAGCGCGCGGTCGAGGTCGTCGCCGCCATCGGGCAACTCGAAGGCCTCGGCATGGCGCCACAGGATCAGGTCCATCTTCGAGCTCATTCGATCGTCCTCGGCGCTCGCGGTTCAGGCGCGGCCGCCCCGGGGGGCGGCGAGCGCGCCATGACCCGTCGCTGCCACCGCGCCCGCTGCCGCAACCACCGCCGGGTCCTCCGTCGTTACCGCCGCCGTTACCGCCGCCGTTGCCGCCGCATGGCTACCGCGCCCTCGCGCCGCCGCCGAAGCGCGCCATCAGCGACTGCTGCGCGCTCACGCCCTCGGTGGCCACGCGTGCGTAGCGGCCGTCGGCGGCCAGCGTCCAGGCTTCGCATTCGTCGCGCAGGTAGGGCACCAGGCATTCGTCGATCACGCGCTGGCGCAGCGCCGGGTCGCGCACCGGCCACGCGACCTCGATGCGGCCGAACATGTTGCGGCTCATCCAGTCGGCGCTGGACAGGTACAGCGCCTCGTCGGCGTCGGCCTCGCCCCAGCGGAAGTACAGCACCCGCGTGTGCTCGAGGAAGCGCCCGATGATCGATCGCACACGGATGTTCTCGCTCGCGCCGGGGACGCCGGGGGGCAGCATGCAAGCGCCGCGCACGACGAGGTCGATCGACGCCCCGGCCTGACTCGCGCGCGCCAGCGCGGCGATCAGCAGCGGGTCGGTCAGCGCATTGAGCTTGGCGACGATGCGCGCCGGCGCGCCGCGCGCCGCGGCGTCGGCGACGCGGTCGATGAAGCCGAGCATGCGTTTGTGCAGGTGAAACGGCGCGGCGACGAGTTGCGCCGGGCGGCGGATCCGGGTCTGGCTCGCGATCTGGTGGAACACGCCCTCGGCATCGGCGGTCAGCGCCGCGTCGGCCGTGAAGTAGCCGACGTCGGTGTACAGGCGCGCCGTGCGCGGGTTGTAGTTGCCGGTGGACAGGTGCGCGTAGCGGCGCAGCCGCCCGCCCTCGCGGCGCGTGACGAGCAGCAGCTTGGCGTGCGTCTTCAGCCCGACGACGCCGTAGACGACCTGCGCGCCGACCGCCTCCAGCCGCTCGGCCCAGTTGATGTTGGCCTCCTCGTCGAAGCGCGCCTTGAGCTCGACGACGCACATCACCTCCTTGCCGCGGCGCGCCGCCTCGATCAGCAGGTCCATCAGCACCGACTTGGCGCCGGTGCGGTAGATCGTCTGCTTGATCGCGAGCACGTCCGGGTCCTGCACCGCCTCGCGCAGGAACTTCACCACCGGGTCGAAGCTCTCGAACGGGTGGTGCAGCAACAGGTCGCCGCGCTTGAGGCGGTCGAAGACCGAGCTGCCGCGCGGCAGCTCGCGCTCGGGCCAGGCCGGCTCGTAGGGGGCGAAGCGCAGGTGATCCGCCTGCGCCTGGTCGATGAGCTGGTTCAGTCGCACCAGGTTGACCGGGCCGTCGACCAGGTACAACGCGTTGTCGGGCAGGCCGAACTGGTCGAGCAGCAGCCGGTACAGCTCGGGTGGGCAGGTGGCGACGACCTCGAGCCGGATCGCCTGCCCGAAGTGGCGCGTCGTCAGCCCGCTGCGCAGCGCGTGACGCAGGTTCTTGACGTCGGCATCCTCGACCTCGAGGTCGGAGTCGCGCGTGACGCGGAACTGCGAGAAATACTCGACCGTGCGGCCCGGGAACAGTTCCGCCAGGTGGGCGCGGATAACACTGGTCAGCAGCACGAAGCCCTGCCGGCCCGGGCACACGGCGTCGGGCATGCGGATCACGCGCGGCAGCACGCGCGGCACCTTGACGATCGCGATCGCCCCCTCGCGCCCGAAGGCATCCGCCCCGGTGAGCTTGGCGACGAAGTTGAGCGACTTGTTGGCGACCTGCGGGAACGGGTGCGACGGGTCCAGCGCGACCGGCACCAGCAGCGGGCGGACCTGGGCCTCGAAGAAGCGCGCCACCCACGCGCGCTGCGCCTCGTCGCGCTGCTCGTGGTTGACGATCTCGATGCCCTCGCGCTGCAGCGCCGGCATCAGGCGGCGGTTGAACAGCTCGTACTGCGACGCGATCAGCTCGTGCGCGGCGTCGGCCACCGCCTCCAGGTCCGCCGGCGAGGCATCCTTGCCGGTGCGCGCGGCCTCGACGTAGTCGGCATAGCGCACCTCGAAGAACTCGTCCAGGTTGGACGAGACGATCGTGACGTAGCGCAGCCGCTCGAGCAGCGGCACGTCGTCGCGGTCCGCCTGCGCGAGCACGCGGCGGTTGAATTCGAGGATCGAGCGCTCGCGGTTGAGCAGGCGCAGGGCGGGCGCGGTCGCGCGGGGGTCGGCCATCCGACCAGTTTACGCACCGCGTGCGACAGCCACGTGACGGCCGTGCTTCAGGGTTCGCGGCCGGGGCCCGACGATGGAGTCCGCTCGCACGTCGCGACCGACCTGGCCGCCCCGGCGCCGCGGCGCAGCATCATCGCATTGCCGGCCATGGCCAGCGCGCCGCCGGACAAGGTCCATAGCCCCGGCCGGTAACCCTCGAACGCGGTCGACACCGCCAGCGCGATCACCGGCGTCATGACGCCGATGCTCGCCGCCGGCCCCGGCCCCAGCCGCTGCTGCAGCGTCAGGAAGGCGGCGAACGCGAGCACCGTGCCTGCCAGCGCCAGGTAGGCCAGCGAAAACCACCACGAAGGCGCCGTCGGCAGCCCCGGCCAGGGCAGCGTCAGCGCCGCCAGCGTGGTCGAGGTCGCCGCGCCCCAGGCCAGCCCCCACCCGAGCGCGGGCCAGAACGGCAGCCGGTTCACCGCGTTGCGGCTGGCGGCCAGCGCGCCGACCGCCGACAGCGCCACCGCCGCGACCGTGTAGGCCAGCCCGAGCGCTGCACTCGGCCGCTGGCCGACCTGCGCGATCTCGGGCGCGAAGATCAGCGCCACGCCGCCGATGCCCAGCCCCCCGCCGGCCAGGAAGCGTCGCGACAGCGGCGTGCGCCACAGCATCCAGGCCCCGACGCCGGCCAGCAGCGGCGACGCCGAATAGCCGACCGCGACCAGCCCCGACGGCACGTGCAGCTCGGCGTGGTAGACGCACAGGTACGACAGCCCGTACATGAACATGCCCTGGAGCGCCAGCCGCGCGTGCACCGCCGGACCGAATCGCAGCCGCTCCCCGCGCCAGGCCGCCAGCGCCAGCACCGCGGCCGCAGCGAGCGTGAATCGCGCCGCCACGCCCCAGGCCGGCGCCATCGCCGCCAGCTGGTAGACGATCGCGTGCCAGGTCGTGCCCCAGACGAGCACGGCCAGGCCGAAAAGCTGCCAGGTCGCGAAGCGGTTCATCGTGGGCGGGCAGCCGGGGCGGCCACGATCGGGCGCGCCGCGGCGCGCGATCGCCTTAGAACTTCAGCGTCGCCTGGCCGGTCTGGCCGACGCGCAGCACGCGCTCGACGCCGTCCAGCACGATCGCATTCATCCCGAAGGTGATGCCGCCGCCCATCGCCGCGTCGGCGCGGAAGGCCGCCAGCGTGCGCCCGGGCTCGACGCCGGGCTCGCCGGTCGCGGGGTCGACGTTGGGGATGCCGCAGCGCACGCAGGGCTTGACGAGCCGGATGCGCACCGGCCCGCCGTCGGCGTCGAAGACGATCTCGTCGACGAAATCCTCCTCGAACGCCTCCAGCCCGTCGAGGACGAGGTTGGGCCGGAAACGCTCGAGGCCGACTGGCGCGAGCCCGCCGGCGGCCAGCCTGCGGTTGAGCTCGGCCAGCGACGCGCTGGAGATCACGAGCAGCGCGAAGGCATCGGCGAACGCCGCCTGGCCCTCGGCCTCGCCGGTCCACGCGCGGTCCGAGATGCGCTTGTCGTCCGGGTCGAAGCGCGCCAGCCGGCAGCGCAGCCCGAGGAAGTCGCTGAACCACTGCGCCGCCAGGTCGCCCATGTCGTAGGCCTTGACCACATCGTCCCACACGCGCACCCGCGTCGGCGCCTCGACGGCGTCGAGCGAAAGGTGCAGCGCCAGCATCCCCGGCGCGCGCAGCACGACGTCGTCGCGCCGCATCGTCGGGCGCACCAGCGCCATGCGCGGCCATCGACGCTGGGTCAGCATCTCGCCGTGCTCGTCGACGACCATCCAGGCGCGGTCGAACTCGAGCCCGGTCTCGACGACCAGCGCCTCGCGCGGCGCCAGCGCGGCGCAGGACTTGACGGGGTGCAGGCCGAGTCCGGCCAGCGTGACGTGCAGATCGCTCATCGGAGTCGGGCGGTGCCGCCGCGTCGGCGGTGTTCGCGGTTCGGGGCGGGTACGGACGGCACGCCGCCGGCGCGGTGCGTGCGGCGTCCGGGGTGCCGGGCGGCCGGGCGGCGACCCGGACGGGCGGGATTGTGCACGCGCTGGCGCTGGCTTCGCCGGCGGCGTCGCGGCGCGCGCCGCCGTGCTTCCTACAATGGCGCACATGATGGCAGACGAGGTCTGGGTGCGCGGATCGGGCGCGGTCGCGATGGCGGCTGCGCTCGCGCTGGGCCGGCGCGGGCTGCGGGTGGCGCTGGCGATGCGAGAGCCCGCCGCCGGCCGCGCAAGCGACCTGCGCACCTACGCGCTCAACGAGGCCTCGGTCGCGCTGCTGCACACGCTGCGCGTGTGGGACGCGCTGGCAGCCGACGCCCGCACCGAGGTGCTCGACATGCGCGTCGAGGGTGACGCGGCGGGCGCGGCGCTGGTGTTTTCGGCCTGGCGCAGCGGCATCGAGCGGCTGGCGTGGATCGTCGACGCCGGCGAGCTGGAGGCGGCGCTGCGCGCCGCGGTGCGATTCGCGCCGCATGTGCAGGTCCGCGGGGCCGACGCTGCGCCCGGTGCCGGCGTCGCGCTGACCGTGCACGCCGAGGGCCGCGATGCGGCGAGCCGGCGCGGGCTCGGGGTCGAGATGCCGGTGCATGCCTACGGCCAGCGCGGCGTCGCGGCACGGCTGGTCGCCGATCGCCCGCATGCCGGGATGGCGCGGCAGTGGTTCCGCAGCCCCGACGTGCTCGCGCTGCTGCCCTTCGACCGCCCGCAGCCGGGCTGCAGCTACGGCGTGGTGTGGTCGCTGCCCGACGAGCGCGCCGCGGCGCTGCTCGCGCTGCCGCCGGCGGACTTCGAGCAGGCGCTGGCCGATGCCACCGGCGGCGCTGCCGGCACGTTGCGGCTGGCCGGCGATCGCGCCGCCTGGCCGCTGGCGCTGGCGCAGGCCGATCCGGTCTGCGGTCCGGGCTGGGTGCTGCTGGGCGACGCCGCGCACCTCGTGCACCCGCTGGCCGGGCAGGGGCTCAACCTCGGGCTCGCGGACGTGGTCGCGCTCGACGAGGTGATCGCGGCGCGCGAGCCCTGGCGGCCGATCGGCGACGAGCGGCTGCTGCGCCGCTATGCGCGCCGGCGCGCCGGGCCGACGGCGGCGATGGGGCAGCTCACCGACGGCCTGCTGCGGCTTTTTGCCGCAGACGAACCCTGGGCCAGGGAACTCCGCAACCGCGGGCTGGCTCTGGTCGATCAGTTCCCCCCGCTCAAGCGCTGGCTCGGCGCCGCGGCGCGCGGCGCCTGATCGGCGGCCGGCCCCCCCACCGCGGCGCGTGGCCGACTCGTATCCAGGCCCGGACATCGTCCCAACCCGAAAGGCTGATCATGAACCCCGTCCCGCCGCCTGCCGGCCCCCACGAGTCCAGTGCCCCGGCCGTGCTGGGCGCACTCGTCCTGCTGGCCGCGCTCGCCGGTGCCGCCGTCGTCGCCTCGCGCACGGTGCCGCAGGCGGCCGACTTCGTCGTCCCGCCGGCGCACGCGGCGGCGCTGCCGTCGCCGGCGGGCGGCGGCCCCGAGGTCATCGCCGCCAACCTCGCGCAACGCCTGCCGGGTTTCCCGAAGATCGACGAGGTTCGCGCGACGCCGATCGCCGGCCTGTACGAGGTCCGCGTCGGCAGCGACGTGCTGTACGCCGACGCGCGCGCCGACCACGTCATCCAGGGCCAGATCGTCGACACGCGCACGCGCGAGAACCTGACCGAGGCCAGGCTCGAGCGGCTGAGCGCGATCGACTTTTCGGCCCTGCCGCTGGCCGACGCCTTCGTGATCAGGCAGGGCGCGGGCTCGCGCAAGCTGGTCGTCTTCGCCGACCCGAACTGCGGCTACTGCAAGCGCCTGGAGCGCGACCTGGTGGCGATCGACGACGTCACCGTCTACACCTTCCTGTACCCGATCCTCGGCCCGGACTCGCGCACCAAGTCGCGCGATGTCTGGTGCGCCGCCGACCCCGGCAAGGTCTGGCGCGACTGGATGATCGACGGCGTCGTGCCGGCCGCGGTCGACGGCGCCTGCGACACCGGCGCGATCGAGCGCACGCTGGCGCTCGGCCAGCGGATGCGCGTGCAGGGCACGCCGGCGCTGTTCTTCGAGGACGGCACGCGCAAGCCCGGCGCGCTGCCGCGGGCGCAGGTCGAGCAGCTGCTCGCCGCCGCGGCGGGCAAGTCGTGAGCGCCGCCGCGTCGATGCGAGCCGCTGCGCGCGCCGGCGCCCTCGCGCTGGCTGCCGTCGCCTCGGCCGGCGCCGTCGCCGACGAGGCGGCGATCCGGCGCGCGATCGCCGAGCGGCTGCCGGACCTGCCGGCGATCGACGAGGTGCGGCCGATGCCCGCGCCCGGGCTGTTCGAGGTCCGCTTCGGCACCCAGATCCTGTACACCGACGCCCGTGGCGACCACCTGTTCCAGGGCGTCGTCATCGATACCCGCACGCGCGAGAACCTGACCGAGGCACGCGTCGAGCGGCTGACCGCGATCGATTTCGCGGCGCTGCCGCTGCGCGACGCCGTCGTGCTGAAGCAGGGGACCGGGGCGCGCAGGCTGGCCGTGTTCGAGGACCCGAACTGCGGCTACTGCAAGCGCTTCGAGCGCGACCTGCGCGGCATCACCGACCTCACGGTCTACGTCTTCCTGTATCCGATCCTGGGCCAGGATTCGAAGACCAAGTCGCGCGACATCTGGTGTGCGGCCGACCCGGCCAAGGCCTGGCGCGACTGGATGCTCGACGGCGTGGTGCCGCCGGCAGCGCCTGCGGGCTGCGACAGCGCCGCGCTGCAGCGCAACCTCGCCTTCGGCGGCAGGCACCGCGTCCAGGGCACGCCGGCGCTGGTCTTCGAGGACGGCACGCGCAAGCCCGGCGCCTTGCCGCGCACGCAGGTCGAGAAGCTGCTGGCGGCAGCGACGGCGCGCGTCGCGGACAGGCCGGCCGCGGCGGGGCCCGCGCCGGGCGAACCGGCCCCGCGCTGAGCGCACGCAGGGATGGCGCACGAGCAAACCGACGGCGGCCCCGCACACGGCGGGCCGCCCGACGTTCGACCGTCGTCGTCGCCCCCGCTTCCCCCGGGAGCGCGCCTGCTCGGACTGGCCGGGCTGATCCCGTTCGTCGCCGGCGCGCTCGCGCTGGCGCTGCTCGACGACCCCGCTCGCGGCGCCGCGGCGCGCGTGCTCGCGGGCTACGCCGCGGTCATCGTCTCCTTCCTCGGCGGCATCCACTGGGGCCTGGGCTTCGCGCGCACGAGGGCGCCGACGACGATGTTCCTGTGGGGCATCGTGCCGTCGCTGATCGCCTGGGTCGCGCTGTTGCTGCCGCCCGCGGCGGGGCTGGTGCTGATGGCGACGATGCTGGTGCTGTGCTACGGCGTCGACCGCGCGGTCTATCCGCGGCTGGGCGTTGCGCACTGGCTGCCGCTGCGGCGCACGCTCAGCGTCGTCGCGGTGCTGAGTTGCGCCGCGGGCGCCTGGTTCGCCTGATCGGGAGGCGATGCGAATCCGCCGGCCCGCGCTGCTCGCCGGCGCGGCCGCGCTGCTGATCCACGCTGTGCTGGTGCGGGGGCTGCTCGCGATCGACGCCGCGCCGCGCTGGCGCGACGACCGACCGCCGCGGCTGCAGGCCTTGTACGTGCGAACGATCGAGCCGCAGCCGCAGGTGCTCCCCGAGCCCCCCGCGCTGCCGCGCCCGGTGGCCGAGCCGCCGGTGCTGCGCTGGCTGGACCTGCCGGCGTTGCCCGAGCTGGCTCGGCGCGACGAGGCGCTGGCCGCGCCGCTGGAGGGCATGCTGGCGCGGGCACCCGGCGACGAACCGGACGGCGCGGGTGCGGCCGGCGCCGAGCGCGACGGGGAGGGCGAGGAGGACGCCGAGGACGACGAGGACGAGGAGCGGCAGACCGGCCGCGCAGTTGGCCAGGACGGCGATGAAGGCAGTCCCGGCGACGCTGGCGACACCGCGGATGCCGCCGACCCACGGGGCCATGGACGCGGCGACGGCCACGCCCGCGGCCCCGGCGCCGTGGGCGCCCGCGCAGACGCCGACCGCTTCGAATGGCCGCCGTCGACCCGGCTGCGCTACGCCCTCGTCGGCCACTGGCGCGGCCCGCTCGAAGGGCGCGCGCAGGTCGAGTGGCTGCGCGCCGGCGATCGCTACCAGGTGCACCTGGACATCGTGATCGGCGCGCCGTTCGCGCCGCTGATCACGCGCCAGATGAGCAGCGACGGCCGCCTGGCCGCCGACGGCCTGCGCCCCGAGCGCTACGACGAGCGCACGCGCGTGCTGTGGCGTGCACCGGTTCTGCAGACCGTGCACGTCGACGGCGACCGCGTGTGGCTGGCCGGCGGGCGCGTCGTGGCGCGGCCACCGGGGCTGCAGGATGCGGTCAGCCAGTTCGTGCAGCTCGCGTGGCAGTTCACGCGCGAACCCTGGCGGCTCGCGCCGGGCCGGGTCGTGACGCTGCCGCTGGCGCTGCCGCGCCGTGTCGGCCTGTGGCACTACGACGTGCGCGACGTCGAAACGATCGACACCCCCGCCGGACCAGTGCAGGCGCTGCGGCTCGAGCCGCGCGTGCGTGCGCGCGGCGGCGCCGACCTGATCCCCGAGGTCTGGTACGCGCCGGCGCTGCAGTACCTGCCGGTGCGCATCCTGGTGCGGCACGACGACGAGAGCTATGTCGACCTGACGATCGACCGCCTGCCCGAACAGGCGGCACCTGCCGCGCCGCCGCCGCGGCTCGTCGAATAGCATCGCGGCCATGCCCGGGGCAGCGAGACCAGCCCCGGCCCCGGCCCCGCGGCCGACCCCTTTGGAGCCCTGCCATGACCGACCCCGTGATCCTGACCGAACTGCGCGGCGACGGCGACCGCCGCACCGCGCTCGTGCGGCTGAACCGCCCCAAGCAGCTCAACGCGCTGAACGACGAGGTGATGGACGCGCTCGGCGAGGCGCTGCGGCGCTTCGACGCCGACCCCGCGGTCGGCGCGATCGTCGTCACCGGCAGCGACAAGGCGTTTGCCGCCGGCGCCGACATCGGCATGCTGTCCAAGCACGACTTCATCTCCGCCTACACGACCGACCTCGTCACGCGCAACTGGGAGACGATCCGCAGCGTGCGCAAGCCGGTGATCGCGGCGGTGGCGGGCTTCGCGCTCGGCGGCGGCTGCGAATTGGCGATGATGTGCGACATCATCGTCGCCGCCGACAACGCGCGCTTCGGCCAGCCCGAGATCAAGCTCGGCGTCATCCCCGGCGCCGGCGGCACGCAGCGCCTGCCGCGCGCGGTCGGCAAGGCCAAGGCGATGGACCTGGTGCTGACCGGCCGCATGATGAGCGCCGACGAGGCCGAGCGCAGCGGGCTGGTGTCGCGCGTCGTGCCGGCCGACAAGCTGCTCGACGAGGTGCTGGCGATGGGCGAGCTGATCTGCACGCTCGGCACCGCGAGCGTGCTGGCGGCCAAGGAGTGCGTCAACCGCGCCTACGAGACCCCGCTGGCCGAGGGCATGATGGTCGAGCGCCGGATGTTCCATGCCCTGTTCGGCACCCCGGACCAGAAGGAGGGGATGGACGCCTTCCTGGCCAAGAGGCCGGCGAAGTTCGTGCGCTGAAGGCTGTGGCAGGCGCAGCGGCCGGCCCACTGTGGGGTTCGCGGACAGCACGGCGGTATTCGACTGTCCCGCAGCACTGATACGCGTTTGCGTTCGATCGACAAGAACTTGGTTGGCGGCGATTGACTGGCCGCGGCACGTTGCCGCCACTCACACCGTCGCCATCTCTGGTCTGACGTGCCACGACCGCGCGAGCCGAGGACGGCGGGTACCCTTGCCCTCCATGTCCCCCGCCATCGGCCTTCGGCCGCTGGCTCCTCCTCTACTTACGGTCAAGGGCACCCGCCGCCCTCGGCAGGCGACCGAGTTGGTGTTCGACCGTCGAATACCGCGGCGGTGGCAGGCCAAGGTCGGCGGGCACCCTCCCACGTAAGTAGAGGAGGAGCCGGCGGCGTAAGCCGACGGCGGGGGACATGGAGTGGGAGGGTGCCCGCCGACCTTGGCACGCTGGCAGGTCGAACGCCAGAAGAGTCGAAGGACTGACTTCGACGAATGTGGGCAACGGACCGTTCGCGGCCGTTCGACCGCGGGCGCAAGTTGTAGGATTGAACGCGATCCCGTATGTGGCCGCCCGCCGCCCTCGGCGCGCGCCGGTCATGCCGGTCAGCGTGACGGTTACTCAGGGCGTCAGCCAGGACGACGCGCCGCCCTCGAACCGCGCGCGGCGATGCCCCAGCGGATGCAGCTCCAGCCAGTCCAGCGCCATCACCTCGGCGCGCACGAGGGCGAAATGCGCGCGATCGCCGCGCTCGGGTGCGTGATGCGCCACCGGCGTGCCCGGTGGCTGCGCGGCGCGGTAGTCGTTCGTCGCGCCGATGGACTCGACGCCGGCCCAGTGCGCCGCCAGCACGTCGGCGTCGGGCTCCAGCGCCAGCCGCACCGGCATGCGCAGCTGCCAACCCAGCGCTGGCGACCAGGCCAGCAGCACGCCGTCGGGACGGGCGCGCAGCTGCTGCACCTTGGGGCTGCGGGCGTCGGTGTAGAAGCGCAGCGTGCGCGCGGTCGGGTCGACCTCGCGCACGACGACCGCGCGCGCATCGGCGCGGCCGGCGTCGACGGTGGCCAGCGTCATCACGCGCCAGGCGTGGCCTTGCTCGCGCATCGCGCGCGCCAACTCGTCCCAGCAGGCGCGCTCGATCGCCGCCAGCGAATCCAGGCGCTCGGCCGTCATGCGGATACACCCCCCTCGCGCCGCAGCGCCGGGAACAGGATGACGTCGCGGATGCTCGGGCTGTCGGTCAGCAGCATCACGAGCCGGTCGATGCCGACGCCGCAGCCGCCGGCTGGCGGCATCCCGTACTCGAGCGCGCGCACGAAATCGGCGTCGTAGTACATCGCCTCCTCGTCGCCCGCCTCCTTGTTGGCGGCCTGGGCGGCGAAGCGCGCGGCCTGGTCCTCGGCGTCGTTGAGCTCGGAGAAACCGTTGGCGATCTCGCGCCCGGTGATGAAGAGCTCGAAGCGCTCGGTCACCGTCGGGTCGGTGTCCGACGCGCGCGCCAGCGGCGAGACCTCGACCGGGTAGTCGACGATGAAGGTCGGCTGCCAGAGCTTGTCCTCCACCAGCGCCTCGAAGACGCCGAACTGCAGCTCGGCCAGCGTCCAGTGCGCCGGCGGCTCCTCGCCCAGCGCCTTCAGCCGCGCGTGCAGCACCGCGGCGTCGGCGGCCTCGGCCTCGTTCAGCCCGGCGTGCGCGACCAGCGCCTCGCGCACCGTCAGGCGCGTGAACGGGCGGTCCAGGTCGACCTCGCGCCCCCCGTAGCTCACGACCGCGGCGCCGGTGGCCTGGCGCGCCGCATGGCGCAGCAGCTGCTCGGTGAAGTCCATCAGCTCGCGGTGTGTCCAGTACGCGGCGTAGAACTCCATCATCGTGAACTCGGGGTTGTGGCGGACGCTGATCCCCTCGTTGCGGAAGTTGCGGTTGATCTCGAACACGCGCTCGAAGCCGCCCACCAGCAGCCGCTTGAGGAACAGCTCGGGCGCGATGCGCAGGAACATCTGCTGGTCCAGCGCGTTGTGGTGGGTGACGAAGGGCTTGGCGTTGGCGCCGCCCGGGATCGGGTGCAGCATCGGCGTCTCGACCTCGAGGAAGCCGTGCTCGACCATGAAGCCGCGGATCGAGCTGACCGCCTTGCTGCGCGCGACGAAGCGCGAGCGCGCGCTGTCGTCGGTCATCAGGTCGACGTAGCGCTGGCGGTACTTGAGTTCCTGGTCGGTCACGCCGTGGAACTTGTCCGGCAGCGGCCGCAGGCTCTTGACGAGCAGACGGATCGTCGTCGCCTTGACCGTCAGCTCGCCGGTCTTGGTACGGAACAACGTGCCCTCGCAGCCGACGATATCGCCCAGGTCCCAGTGCTTGAAGTCGGCCAGCACGTCGGCGCCGACGGCGTCCTGCGTGACGTAGAGCTGGACGCGCCCCGAGGCGTCCTGCAGCGTCGCGAAGCAGGCCTTGCCCATCACGCGCTTGAGCATCATGCGGCCGGCCACCGTGACGCGAAGCGCCTGCGGCTCGAGCTCCTCGTTCGGGACCTGGCCGTGGCGGTGGTGCAGGTCCGCCGCGTGGTGCGCGGGCTTGAAGTCGTTCGGGAACGCGACGCCGCGCGCGCGGATCGCCGCCAGCTTGTCGCGCCGCTCGGCGATGAGCTGGTTGTCGTCCAGGGCGGGCGCGGCGGCGGGCTCGCGGTGCGGGGGCGTGGTCATCGGGAGTCCAGGCGGGAGGGGCGGCGCTGCGGGGTGGCCGTCCGGGAAGCGCGCGCCGCGGCCGATCGCGGCGGCGCTGCCGGATTGTAGGGAGCCGGGCGCACCCTGCCGCAGGCCGGCCCGGAGGCCGCCGCGCGTGCATTTGTCGCTGCGCCGGGCCGCGGCGGCCTCGCGCGGGGCCCATCGGACGGCGGCGCATTCCTAGAATGCCGCGTCAGACCTGTTCGCGGGAGATCCCCTTGGAAACCATCGCCGTCATCGGCCTGGGCTATGTCGGCCTGCCCCTCGTCGTCGAGTTCGGCAAGCATGGCCGCACGATCGGCTTCGACATCGCCAGCGCCAAGGTGCAGGCCTGCCAGCGCGGCAGCGACCCGTCGCGCGAGCTGTCCGACGACGAGGTGCGGGCTGCGAAGCACGCCGTCTACACCGACGACCCGGCGCTGCTCGCCGAGGCCGATGTCGTCATCGTCGCCGTGCCGACCCCGGTCGACGAGGCCAAGATCCCGGATTTCCGACCGCTGGTCGGCGCCTCCACGAGCGCCGGGCGGCACATGAAGAAGGGGGCCATCGTCGTCTACGAGAGCACGGTCTACCCGGGTGCGACCGAGGAGATCTGCATCCCGGTGCTCGAGCGCGAGTCCGGCATGACCTGGAAGCAGGACTTCTTCGTCGGCTACAGCCCCGAGCGCATCAACCCGGGCGACAAGGAGCACACGCTGACCAAGATCCTCAAGATCGTCAGCGGCGACACGCCCGAGACGCTGGAGCGGGTCGCCCGCGTCTACGAGCGCATCGTCGAGCCCGGCGTGCACCGCGCCAGCTGCATCAAGGCCGCCGAGGCGGCCAAGGTGATCGAGAACACGCAGCGCGACCTCAACATCGCGCTGATGAACGAGCTGGCGATCATCTTCGACAAGCTCGGCATCGACACCTCCGAGGTGCTGGATGCCGCCGGCACCAAGTGGAACTTCCTCAAGTTCAAGCCGGGGCTGGTCGGCGGCCACTGCATCGGCGTCGACCCGTACTACCTGACGCACAAGGCCGACATGATCGGCTACCACCCGCAGGTCATCCTGGCCGGGCGGCGCATCAACGACGGCATGGGCAAGTTCGTCGCCGAGCAGACCGTCAAGCACATGATCGCCGCCGGCAGCTATGTCAAGGACGCCAAGGTCAACGTGCTGGGGCTGACCTTCAAGGAGAACTGCGGCGACCTGCGCAACAGCCGCGTGATCGACATCATCCGCGAGCTGAAGTCCTACGGCGTCGACGTGCACGTGACCGACCCGCTGGCCGACCCCGACGAGGCGATGCACGAGTACGGCGTGGCGCTGCAGCGCTGGGACGAGCTGCCGCGCGCCGACGCCATCGTCGCCGCGGTCGCGCACGACGCGTACAAGGATCTCGGCCTGGAGGACCTGACGCGCAAGCTGGTCAAGGGCGGCGCGTTCATCGACGTCAAGGCGGCGTTCGACGCCGCGGCGCTGCGCGAGGCCGGGCTGAAGGTCTGGCGGCTGTGACGGCGCCGCGCGAGGCCGGCGCGGGCGGCGACGGCCGCAAGCCCTGCGTGCACCTGGTCGCCGGCGCGCGACCCAACTTCATGAAGATCGCGCCGATCGTGCGCGCGCTGCAGGCCGACGGGCGGCTGGCGTGGAAGCTGGTGCACACCGGCCAGCACTACGACCGCAACATGAGCGACGTCTTCTTCGAGGAGCTCGGCATCCCGGCGCCCGACGTCCATTTCGGCTGCGGCGGCGGCAGCCACGCGCAGCAGACGGCGCGCATCATGGAGGCCTTCGAGTCGCATGTCGCGGCCGACCGGCCGGATGCGGTGGTGGTGGTCGGCGACGTCAACTCGACGCTGGCGTGCACCATCGTCGCCAAGAAGGCGGGCATCCCGGTCGCGCATGTCGAGGCCGGGCTGCGCAGCGGCGACATGACGATGCCCGAGGAGATCAACCGCATCGTCACCGACAGCCTGAGCGACTGGTTCTTCGTCACCGAGCCCAGCGGCGTGGAGAACCTGCGGCGCGAGGGGAGGCCCGAGTCCGGCATCTTTTACGTCGGCCACGTGATGGTCGACAACGTCGTGCACCAGGCTCGGCAGCTCGACGCGATGGGCGACGCCGCGCGGGTGGCGCTGGCCACCGACGCCGTCAAGCGGGCGCTGTCCGAGGGCGGCGGTCGCTACGGCGTCGTCACGCTGCACCGGCCGTCCAATGTCGACGACCCGGCGGCACTGGCGCCGATCGCCGGTGCCTTGAAGGCGATCGCCGAGGCGCTGCCGCTGGTCTTCCCCGTCCACCCGCGCACGCGCGGCACGCTGGCGCGCACCGGGCTGGACCTGGGGCCGCGTGTGCACCTGCTGGACCCGCAGCCCTACATGGCCTTCCTGCACCTGTGGAAGGACGCCGCGGTCGTCCTGACCGACAGCGGCGGGCTGCAGGAGGAGACGACGGCGCTCGGCGTGCCCTGCGTGACGCTGCGCGAGAACACCGAGCGCCCGATCACGCTCACCGAAGGCAGCAACCAGCTTGCCGGCACCGACCCGGCGCGCATCGCGGAGCTGGCCCGGCGCGCGATCGCCGGCGAGGTCCCGCGCGGACGGCGGCCGGCGCTGTGGGACGGGCAGGCGGCGGGGAGGATCGTCGAGGCGCTGGCGCGGGGGTTGGGGCAGGCGCGCTGAGCCGAAATAACCTTGTAAATTGATCATCAGGTGATCAAAATACAAGGATGTTGACGCGTGCCATCCAGCAGATCGTCGAGCGGCGGCTGTCGACCACCCCGGCCGTCGCACTGCTCGGCCCGCGCCAGGTCGGCAAGACGACGCTCGCGCTGGCCGTCGCGTCGTCGTACGAGGGCGCGGTCGTGCTCGACATGGAGCGCGAGGCCGACCGCGCCGCGGTGGCGCAGCCCGACCTGTTCTTTCCGCGCCACCGTGACCGGCTCGTCGTGCTGGACGAGGTGCAGCATGCCCCATCGCTGTTCGCGGCGCTGAGGCCGGAGATCGACGCGCAGCGGCGACCGGGCCGCTTTCTGCTGCTCGGGTCGGCATCGGGCGACCTGCTGCGGCAGTCCAGCGAGTCCCTCGCGGGCCGCGTGTCGTATGTCGAGCTCACGCCGTTGCTGGCGGCTGAACTCGCCGCCGACCTGGGGACCTTGCAGACGCTGTGGCTGCGTGGCGGCTATCCCCTGAGTTACCTGGCCGCCGACGACGCTGCCGCGTTCCAGTGGCGGCAGGACTTCGTCCGCACCTTCCTGCAGCGCGACCTCCCTGGCATGGGGCTGCGGGTGCCGGCCGAGACCCTGCGCCGCTTCTGGACCATGCTCGCGCACCAGCAGGGCCAGCTATTCAATGCGTCGCAACTCGCGCTGTCGCTCGGTGGGGTCTCGCACACGACGACCGCGCGCTACCTCGACACGCTGGTCGACACGATGATGGTGCGCCGGCTGGAGCCCCACCTGGCGAATGTCGGCAAGCGCCTGGTCAAGTCGCCCAAGGTCTACGTGCGCGACAGCGGGCTGCTGCATGCGCTGCTGGGGATCGCGAGCGTGCGCGAGTTGCAGGGGCACCCCGTGGCCGGCCCCTCGTGGGAGGGATTCGTCGTCGAGCAGGTGGCGGCTGCGCTGCCGGCGGGGGCGCAGATGGGCTTCTTCAGGACCGTCGCGGGTGCCGAGATCGATCTCGTGGTCGAGCGCGGACGGCGCAAGATCGGTATCGAGATCAAGTTCTCCTCGAAACCCAAGCCGCTGCGTGGCTTCTGGCAGGCGCTGCAGGACCTGGGCATCGACCGGGCCGCCGTGGTGGCGCCGGTGGCGCGCGCGTATCCGCTGACCGAGGGGGTCGAGGTGCTGCCCGTGACGAGCGTGAACGAGTGGCTGTCCGAGGCGACGCGCTGACGGAGCCTGCGGTGGCGGTGCGAACACGACATGGAACAATCGGTTGCCACCAACCCAAGCGCCCGCCGGCGGCGGCGCCCGCGGGCCTGATCCCCCACCATGACCCTCCTCGTCACCGGCGGTGCCGGCTTCATCGGCAGCAACTTCGTCCTCGACTGGCTGGCCGCGCCCGAGACGCGCGACGAGCCGGTCGTCGACCTCGACGCGCTGACCTACGCCGGCAACCTGGCCAACCTGGCGTCGCTGCAAGGCGATGCGCGCCACACCTTCGTGCAGGGCGACATCGGCGACCGCGCGCTGGTCGACCAGCTGCTGGCACGCCACCGCCCGCGCGCCGTCGTCCACTTCGCCGCCGAGAGCCACGTCGACCGCAGCATCCACGGCCCCGGCGCTTTCATGAAGACCAACGTCGAGGGCACGTTCACGCTGCTGGAAGCCGCGCGCGGCTACTGGGGCGCGCTGGACGGCGACGCCAAGGCCGCGTTCCGCTTCCTGCACGTCAGCACCGACGAGGTCTACGGCAGCCTCGCACCCGGCGCGCCGGCGTTCACCGAGGAACACCCCTACGAGCCCAACAGCCCCTACGCCGCGAGCAAGGCCGCCAGCGACCACCTCGTGCGCGCCTGGCACCACACCTACGGGCTGCCGGTCGTCACGACCAACTGCTCGAACAACTACGGGCCCTACCAGTTCCCGGAGAAGCTGATCCCGCTGATGATCGTCAACGCGCTGGCGGGCAAGCCGCTGCCGGTCTACGGCGACGGCATGCAGGTGCGCGACTGGCTCTACGTCGGCGACCACTGCGCCGCGATCCGCACCGTGCTGGCGCGCGGGCGCCTGGGCGAGACCTACAACATCGGCGGCTGGAACGAGAAGGCCAACCGCGAGATCGTCGACACCTTGTGCGCGCTGCTCGACGAGCTGCGCCCCGACCCGGCGGGCCCCTACGCCAGGCTGGTTGCGTTCGTCGCCGACCGCCCCGGCCACGATCGCCGCTACGCCATCGACGCGCGCAAGATCGAGCGCGAGCTGGGCTGGCGCCCGGCCGAGACCTTCGCCAGCGGCATCCGCAAGACCGTGCACTGGTACCTGGACCACGCCGACTGGACCGCGCAGGTGCAAAGCGGCGCCTACCGCGACTGGGTGGCGACGAACTACGCGGCGCGATGACGTTGTCGGTGCGGATCCTGCTGCTGGGCAGCCGGGGCCAGGTCGGCTGGGAGCTGCAGCGCGCGCTCGCGCCGCTGGGCGAGCTGACCGCGCTGGACCGCCGCGGCACCGGCCCGTGGCAGGCCGACCTGAGCCAGCCCGAGAGGCTGGCGCCGATGCTCGACGCGCTGGCGCCTCAGCTCATCGTCAATGCCGCCGCGCATACCGCGGTCGACCGCGCCGAGAGCGAGCCCGGGCTCGCGCATGCGATCAACGCCGCCGCCCCCGGCGAGCTGGCACGCTGGGCCGCGGCGCACGACGCCACATTGGTGCATTACAGCAGCGACTATGTCTTCGACGGCAGCGGCCACACCGCGCGCAGCGAGGATGCGCCGACCGGCCCGCTGAGCGTCTACGGCCGCAGCAAGCTCGCCGGCGAGGAGGCGATCCGCGCCAGCGGCTGCCGGCATCTGATCCTGCGCACCAGCTGGGTCTACGCCGCGCGCGGCGGCAACTTCGCGCGCACCATGCTGCGGCTGGCGGCCGAGCGCGACGAGCTGAAGGTCATCGCCGACCAGGTCGGCGCGCCGACCGGCGCCGAGCTGCTGGCCGACGTCACCGCGCACGCGCTGCGCGCGCTGGCGGTCGACCCGACGCTCGCCGGCACCTACCACTGCGCGGCCGCCGGCGAGACGAGCTGGCACGGCTATGCCTGCCACGTGATCGAGTGGGCGCGCGCGCACGGCCACCCGGTCAAGGTCGGGCCCGACGCCATCCGCGCGATCCCGACCGCCGACTACCCGACCGCGGCGGCGCGGCCGCTGAATTCGCGGCTCGACACGTCCAGGCTGCAGCGTGCCTTCGGGCTGCGCATGCCGCCGTGGCAGCAGGGGGTGGAGCGGATGCTGGCCGAGGTACTGGGGGGCGGGGCTTGACTTCGCGCCTTCGCGGCGGCAGCTTTGCGATTCGTCGTCCGACGGGAGTTCAGATGCGTTCGGTCGGGGTCCGCGAGGCAAAGGACCAGTTCTGTCGCCTGCTCGCCGCCGTCGAGGCGGGCGAGGAGGTCGTGATCACCCGTTCGGGCAAGGCGGTGGCATGTCTGGCGCCCCTCGCGCCGGCGGCGCGAAAACTCGGGTTGCTTGCGGGCCGCTACACGGTGCCCGATGACTGGGATGCGCCGCTGCCTCCTGAGGCGTTCAACCTTCCGGCTTCGGCGCAGCGGAGCGAGCCTGCTTCGTCGCTGGTTCGTGCACGGCGCAGCGCGCTACCCTCGATATCGACCGGGCATGCTTTGGAGTGCGAAGCGTTCGACAACGCAGGCTTGTTCGAGCTGCTCGACGACGCCGACCTACCGCGACCCGACGAAGCGTAGCGTGCGCAAGCGCGCGCCGTGATCAACCAAGACCCACCCAGACCTGACCATGCCCCGCAAAGGCCTCATCCTCGCCGGCGGCGCCGGCACCCGGCTGCACCCGGCCACGCTGGCGGTCAGCAAGCAGCTGCTGCCCGTCTACGACAAGCCGATGATCTACTACCCGCTGGCGACATTGATGCTGGCCGGCATGCGCGAGGTGCTGGTCATCAGCACGCCGCAGGACCTGCCGCGCTTCGAGGCGCTGCTGGGCGACGGCAGCCGCTGGGGCATGAGCTTCAGCTACTGCGTGCAGCCCAGCCCGGATGGCCTCGCGCAGGCGTTCATCCTGGGGCGCGACTTCATCGGCGGCGACCCGAGCGCGCTGGTGCTGGGCGACAACCTCTTCTACGGCCACGACTTCCAGCCGCTGCTGCAGCGCGCCGACGCACGCACGCAAGGTGCGACGGTCTTCGCCTACCACGTGCACGACCCCGAGCGCTACGGCGTCGTCGAGTTCGACGCCGGCAAGCGCGCCTTGTCGATCGAGGAGAAGCCCAAGACCCCCAAGAGCCACTACGCCGTCACCGGCCTGTACTTCTACGACGAGCAGGTCTGCGACATCGCTGCCGCCGTCAGGCCCAGCGCGCGCGGCGAGCTCGAGATCACCGAGGTCAATGCCGAGTACCTGCGCCGCGGCCAGCTCAGCGTCGAGATCATGGGCCGCGGCTATGCCTGGCTCGATACCGGCACCCACGACAGCCTGCTCGACGCCGGGCAGTTCATCGCCACGCTGGAGAATCGCCAGGGGCTGAAGGTCGCCTGCCCGGAGGAGATCGCCTACCGTGCCGGCTGGATCGACGCCGCGCAAGTCGAGCGCCTCGCGCAGCCGATGCTCAGGAACGGCTACGGCCAGTACCTGATGAAACTGCTGGGCGAGAAGGCCTTCTGATGAAGCTGACCCCGACCGAGCTGCCGGGCGTCGTCGTCGTCGAGCCCCAGGTCTTCGCCGACGACCGCGGCTGGTTCATGGAAAGCTTCAACGCGCCGCGCTTCGACGCCGCGCTGGCGGCCCTCGGCCTGCCGCCGCCCGGGCCCTTCGTGCAGGACAACCACTCGTGCAGCGCCGCCGGCGTGCTCAGGGGACTGCACTACCAGCTGCCGCCGCACGCCCAGGGCAAGCTCGTGCGGGTGGTCGAGGGGGCCGTCTACGACGTTGCGGTCGACATCCGTCGCGGCTCACCCGGTTTCGGGCAATGGGTGGGCGTGGAACTGTCTGCCGAGAACCGGCGACAGGTCTGGATCCCGCCCGGCTTCGCGCACGGCTTCCTGGCGCTGGCCGACGACACGCACTTCCTCTACAAGACGACCGACGTCTACGCGCGCGAGTGCGAGCGTGCGATCCGCTGGGACGACCCGGCGATCGCCATCGCGTGGCCGCTGCCGGGGCGGCTGGCACCGCGGGTGGCGGACAAGGACGCGGCGGCGCCTGGCCTGGACCAGTCCGAGACGTTCCCGTAGAGGCCGATTCGCCGGCGGGCACTCCGCGGTGCCGGGCCGGCGCCCCGTCTTGCGCCGTCCTGGTGGCAGCGGCCGCTATCGCGTCGGCCCGAAGCTCCCGTCCACCGCCTGCCGCAGCAGCTCCGGCCGCAGCACGATCAGGTCGTGTCCCTCGCGCGCGACCACCTGCAGTCCGAGCAGGAACTGCAGCGTGCGGGTGACGGTCTCGCGGCTGGTATTGACCATGATCGCGATCTCCTGGTGCGTCGGCGCCACGTGGACGCGAAGCCCGCCGTCGCTGCCCGCGGGCCGGGCCAGCGCGGCGAGCTGGGCGCATACGCGCTGAAACGAGCTCGGCAAGGCCAGCACCGCCTTGTGGGTGGCCGATCGGCGCAGCCGCTCGGCCAGACGCGCCGCCACCGCGGCGGCCCCGGCCGGGGTCGAGAACATCAGCTCGCGCGCGCGATCACGGTCCAGCATCGCCACCCTGGACGGCGCGACCGCGATCACATACTCCGGCGCCGGCTGGCCGTCGATCACCGACAGCTCGCCGAAAAAGTCACCCGCATCGACGAAGTCGGTGCCCACTTCCTTTCCATCGAGAGTGAAACTCACGGTCTGCAACCGGCCCTCGATGAGCAGCCCCAGCCCGCCGCCGGCGTCGCCGAGCTTGACGACGACCTCGCGCCGCTGAACGCGTCGCTCCGACAGGGTCCGGCTCAGCTCCTCCAGGCGCGGCGCCGGCAACTGGTCGAGGAGCTTCAACCCCTGCAGGATGGGTATCGGGATGGGCATCGAGGCAAGGGGCCGCCAGGCAGCATCCGCAGCGGGTGTGACGCACGGCACAACGCTGGCCGCCGCGTTCGGGCAGGATGTATTCTGTCGCACCCCGGTTGGTCACCCTGCGCTCGTCGCCGCGGTGGCCGACGCCCTGCGAGGAGCACCACGATGAATCCCTACCACGAGCCCTCCGCGTCCGGCGGCCGGTCGCCGGCGCGTCGCTCGCTGCGGGCGGCCCTGCTGGTCGCCTCGGCTGCCGCGCTCGCCGCGCCCGCGCATGCCGAGAAGGTCGCGCAGGTCAGCCTGCTGATCGGGGCGGCCGAGGTCGTCCACGCCGACGGCAGCCGCACCACGCTCGCGCGCGGTACCCCGATCCGCGTCGGCGACCGCGTCGAGACCGGCTCCAACGGCCATGTGCACCTGCGCTTCGTCGACGACGGCGCCGTCAGCGTCCGGCCCGACAGCGTGCTCGAGGTGCAGGCCTATCGCTACGACGCGGCGCGCCCGGACGACAACGAAGTGCGGCTCAAGCTCGTCCGCGGGACCGGCCGCTCGCTGTCGGGCGGCGCCACCGAGGTCGACAAGACGCGCTTTCGCCTCAACACCCCGATCGCCGCCATCGGCGTGCGCGGGACCGACTTCGTGGTCCAGGCCACGCCCTCGGCCGTCCGGGCCACGGTCGCCGACGGCGCCATCGTCGTCACGCCTTACGGCGAGGCCTGCAGCGCCGGCGGCCTCGGGCCTTGCGAGGGGATGGACGCGCGCGAGCTGTCGTCCGCCATGGGCCGGGTGATGGCCGTCGTCCGGCCGGGCGACGAAGGCGCCCGTGTCGTCCGCGCGTCCGACCTGGCGATCGTCCGGACCGCGTTCGCCGACGATGGCGACGCCAGCGGGCACGAACGCGGCGAGCAGGCACTGAACGGGGCGCGCGCCAGCGGCCTGCTCGCTGCCGAGCCCACCGCTGCGCAGCAGCAGCGCGGCAACGACCGCACGGCGGCCGAGATGCTGACGCTGGCCGCGGTCAACGTCCCCGACTTGAACCGGCCGACCGGCCTGTCGTCGCAACTCGTCTGGGGGCGCTGGGCGATCATGCCGGAGTTCAACGACAGGCTGACGATGCCGTTCGCGATCGCGCAGGTGAACCGGAACATCACCGTCGCCGATGAACAGGCCGGGCTCTTCCGCAGCACGCCGGTCCAAGGCGGCGACATTTTCCAGCCTGTCGCGACCGGGCAGGTCGAGTTCCGGCTCACGCGTGCCAGCGTGACCTACGAGTCGGCGGCCGGGCTCGAGGTGGCCAGCGTGCGAGGGGCCAACCTGACCGTGGACTTCGATCGGCGCAGCTTCGCGACCGCGCTGGACCTGCGGGCGGCGTCCGGCGTGGAGGGCAGGCTCAGGATGGCCGGGGACCTGCGACGCGACGGCCTGTTCGCGATCCTCGACGAGACGCAGCGCATCGCCGGCGCGCTGTCCAGCGACGGCAAGGAGGCCGGCTACCTGTTCGCGACCGGTACCGCCGACTCGCTGTTCAGCGGTCGCACGCTGTGGGGCACCGGCCCTTGACGGGTCGGGTGGCGCACCGGGCCCGGGCGGCGGTGGCGGCCTTTCCGGGGCGCGGGGGCTAGGGCATGCGTTTCTGGCATCGCCATCCCTGGCCGCTGCGGGTGCTCGCGCTGGCGCTGGCTGCGCTGGCGGCGACGCTGCCCGGCCTGCTGTGGCCAGCTGCGGTGGCCGCGCTGGAGGACCGCAGCGCCGACCTGTACTGGCGGCTCGCGGCGTCGGCCGCGGCCGAGCGCCGGATCGTCGTCGTCGATATCGACGAGCGCAGCCTGCGCGAGGTCGGGCCCTGGCCCTGGCCGCGCGAGACCCTGGCCGACCTTGTCGAGCGCATCGCCGACGCCGGTCCCGGGGTGCAGGTCGTCGACATCGTCCTGGCCGAGCCGCGGCCGGGCGACGACAGGCTGGGTCTGGCCGTCGAGCGCGCGCGGCCGGTGCTGGCGCAGCTGTTCTCGCTCGACCCCGACGTCGCGCCGGAGGTCGGCACCGTCGTCGGGGGCCGGGCCCCATGCGATGCCACGGCCGCGCCGAGCTTCGGCCATTACGGGCTGGCGCCGGCGCTGGCGGGGGTGCAACCGGCCGCCGGCCACATCGCGCCGCGCGTCGACGCCGACGGCGTCATCCGACACCTGCCCGCGCGCGTGTGCCATGCGGGACGCGCGCATCCGACGCTGGCGCTGGCGGCGCTGCAGCAGCTCGCCGCCGGGCCCGGCGGCGCGCGCGCGGCAGCTGCGGGCGGCGACACGGCCGCGGGCTGGGAACTCGCCCCTCGCAGCGGGGAGGCGCGCTGGTGGGGCCCGCCGGTCAGCCTGCGCGCACGGGCGCTGCCCGGGGTCGAGGTGCCGCTGGACGCGCGCGGCCTGATGCGCGTGCCGTACCGGCTGGCGCGCGAGGCCTTCGTCTCGCTGTCGGCCGCCGACGTCCTGCTGCGGCCGGAATCGTTGCAGCCCGCGCTCGCCGGGGCCGTCGTCCTGGTCGGCTCGACCGCGTTCGGCATGGCCGACACCGTGGCCACGCCGCTGGGCGCAGTCGCGTCGGGGCTCGAGGTCCATGTCCAGGCCATGTCCGCCCTGCTCGACGATGCCGTGCCCTACACCCCGGCGGCCTGGCCGTGGATGCAGGCCGCGCTGCTGGTCGTCATCGCAGGGCTGCTGGGGTTTGCCGGGTCGGCGGTCCTGGGCACACCCGCCAAGCGGCTCCCGCTGCTCGGCATCGCGCTGGCGGTCGTCACCCTCGGCGGGGCGGTCGTCGCCCTGCACGTGGGGTCGCTGTGGCTGCCGTGGCTGACCATCGTGGCCTTCAGCATCCTCGGCGCGATGTCGCTGGCGACCGCCGAGCATGCGCTGGCACGCGCGCAGCGCGAGCGGCTGTCTGCGCACCTGGGCGCCTACCTGCCGGCGCCGGTGGCCGAGCGGCTGATGGCGTCGGAGCCCAGCGGCGAGCCCCAGTTCGAGCCGCGCGAGGTCAGCGTCCTGGCGGCGGCGGTGCGCAACTTCCCGGCGCTGGCCGCCGAGGCGCCGGCGCAGGAGCTGGCCGCGCTGCTGCACGCCTACGCCTGCCTCGCGGTGGAGGTGGTCGAGCGCCACGGCGGCGTCGTCGAGCATGTCGTCGGCGACGCGGTCACCGCGGTGTGGAACGGCGCCGGGGATTGCCCCGACCATGCCCGCCGCGCGGCCGATGCCGCGCGCGAACTGGTCCGGGCGACGGGCGTCCTGTTCGCAAGCCGGCGGCCGGTGTCCGAGCAGGGTCGCCTCCAGCCGCTGGCGCTGGGGGTCGGGCTCGAGTCCGGGGGGGTCGTCATCGGGACCTACGGCCCGGCGCGGCGGCGCGCGCATGCGGCACTGGGCGAGGCGGTCAGCCTGGCGCAGCGGCTGCAGCAGCTGACCGCCGATCTGGCGCTGCCCATCCTCGTCGGCCCCCGGCTGGCGGCACAGCTTCCGCGCACCGCGCTGGACCCGGTGGGCGAATACCTGCTCGAGGGGGTCGAGCGCGACGTCAGCGTCTCGGCGCTGGCCGGCTGGGCCGAACTGGTCGATGTCGACCCCGCCTGGGCCGCCAGCGCGACCGCCACCGGCGACGCGACGGTGCCGCCAGGCGCGGGCCACCGGCCCGCGCACGCGGGTCCGCCGGCCGGCGCTGCGCGATCGCTGGCCGTCGCCGCCCCCGGAGGACGCTGGCGAGCGTGACTTCCGGGCAGCGAGCGGCCGGCCGACGTCGGCGCGGCCGGGCCGCGATGCTGCGGCTCGCCATCACGATGGCCGTTCTGGCTGCCTGTGCCGGCGGCCGCGCGGCCACGCCGGCGCCCGCCGCAGCGCCTGCCCCCGCCCGTCCGCCCTCAGCCGATGCCGCCTGCCAGGCGGTCGTCCCGGCTGCCTGGCCGGTCACCGACCGCCAGCGGCGCGACCTGATCGCGCGCATGGCCACGCTGCGCCCGGCCTGCCTGGGCGACGCATTCTTCCTCGCGGTCTACGGCGCGCTGTTGCTCGAGGACGGGGACGCGGAGCAGGCCATCCTGTGGCTCGAGCGCTCGCTGCTGCTGGAGCCCGACAACCTGGGCGCGCAGGCCGACTTCGCGATCGCGCTGGCGGTGGCCGGCGACCCCGGCCCGGTGCGCGCGCTCGCGGCGGCATGGCGGCTGCGCGCCGACCTCCCGGCCGCGCTGCAGGCGCGGCTGGCGGCGGCCGCCGACCCGTCGAGCCGCTATGCGCTGCCGGCCGTCCGGCTGGGCGTGCTGGCCGCCGCCCGTTCGCGTTCGGCGATGCAGGGAGAGGTCTCCGTGCTCGCGGGCTACGAGAGCAATTTCGAGCGCTCGCCGCGGCTGAGCGAGCTGACGATTACCGTCCCCGGCGGCACGATCGTGCTGCCGGTCGAGGGCCGGCCGCGCAGCGGGCTGGCGATGCTGGCCAACGTGTCGGCCCAGTGGGCCTACGCGCCGAGCGCGCCGTGGATCGTGCGCCTGGGCGCCAGCGCGTCGGCGCGCGTGTCGCGCGCGCACCCGCAGACCGACTGGCGGCACCGGGAGCTGGCCGGCAGCGTCCACCATGGGCGCGGCCGCTGGCACGCGCAGCTCGACGCCAGCGCGGGCTGGGTCAGCGGGCCGCTGGGCGAGCCTTTCAGGCAGGCTCGCGTGGCCCTGGCGGCTGGCGCTGCGGTCGGCGGCTGCCGGCTGCGGGCCGGCGGCGAGACCGACCGCCGCGAGCACCGCGACAGCCGCGCGCTCGACGCCCGCTACCACGGCGGCATCGTCGGCCTGCAGTGCGCGGTCGGCGCGTCGGACTGGAGCCTCGCGATGGCGCTGCGGCACGGCGACGACCTGCCCGACGACCCCGACCGCCCCGGCGGGCGCCAGCGCATCGACGGCGCCGGCGTGCAACTGCGCGGGACGCTCGGTGCCGGCGTGCGCGTGGAGGCCGGGCTGCGCCACACGAGGATGCGCGACCGCAGCGGCTACAGCGAGTTGCTCGACGACGGCGCGATCCGGCACATGCGGCTGCGGCAATTGACGCTCCAAGCGGCGCTTCCTCTGCCGATCGAAGGGCTCGACCTGCTGCTGCAATGGCAGGCGGCGATCCAGCGCAGCAACCTGGCGCTGTTCGGCTACCGCGCGGAGATGGGGTACGCGGGGCTGCGCTACCTCTGGTAGCCAGACCGCAGTCGACAGCGTCGCGGCCCGGCGCCCGTCGAGAATCCGAGGGAGAAACTGTTGTGGATGCGCAACGTTGGATCGGTATCATCCTGCGACCTGGAGGCACGGCGGCCCCGGCACACGCCAAGCGGGGTGTAATAATGAAAAACCGCTTATCCCTGAGGTGCTTGCGGCCGATAGTTCAAGCCGCGGCGGGCGGTGCAGGCGCACCAGGGAGATCGCGGGAGAAGAAGCAGGCGCCGATGTGACCGGCGTCACAACGGTGCCGCAGCGAAGCAGGGAAACTCGCCACCGCAGATTCAGGCAGTCCGTTCGCCTCAGCGCCAAGGATCTTGACGCTGAGTCGAGCGTCGGAGCGACCAACGCTCCCGCTCGGTTTCTTTGCAAGGAAACTGAACTTTCCGTCACACGATAGGAGCTTGCTCAATGGCATTCATCAACACCGTGGTCGGCCGCGCCGCCGCGTCCATCTGGGGCCTGAAACTCGGCAACGCGACAATGAACGCGGTGCTGGCTCAGGTCAACGCCCTCGGGGCGAACGACGCCGCGGTCGCCGCCGTCGTCAACAACGCCTTCAACAGCGTCTACGGCACGTACAGCAACGCCGACATGGCGGCCGCCTTCGTCAACAACCTGGGCCTGACCGGCGCGGCGCGTGACGACGGCATCGCCTACACCGTCGCCCAGCTCGACGCGGTCGCGGCGGATGCCCGCGGCGGCAAGCTGATGGAGATCGCCGACCTGTTCTCCGGCCTGGTCAACGATGCCGCCTACGGCAGCTTCGCGCGTGCGTTCAACGCCAAGGTCGACGCCGCCGTCAACTACTCCGGCCAGGCTGGCACCGTCGACAGCCCGTTGGCCGGCTGGAACGGCAATGCCTGGTTCACGCTCAGCGGTCTGCAGGACTACGTCGTCGGGACCCCGGGTGACGACATCATCAATGCCTGGGAGTTCGACGGCGACGCCACGCTGCAAAGCGGCGACTTCGTCGACGGTGGCAACGGGTCCGACCTGCTGTACGCCGACCTGATCAACGACTTCGACGTCGTCACGCCGATCACCCGCAACGTCGAGAGCCTGGCTTTCCGTGTGCAGGACCATGGAGCCAACGACGGCGACAACAACGTCGAGGGCGAGGCGACGACCGTCGACGCCGAGCGAATCGACGGCGAGACCCGCTACGAGTCGAACAACAGCCGCGGTGACCTGATCATCGAGGACGTCCGGATCGCGTCCAGCCAGATCACCAAGGACATCACGATCGCGTTCGTCGAGTCCGACCCGGGCAACGTCGACTTCGGCGTCTACTTCGACCAGCACTCGCTGCGCGCCAGCAGTGCGGCCAGCGCGACGCTGACGCTCAAGGTCCTCGACCAGTTCGGCGTCCAGGGCATCGACCTGGACCCGGGCCAGGTGGCCGGGCCGCTGGTCAACAACCCCTACGACGGCGTGCGCTTCAACTACGCCGGCCGTGACGTGCAGCTTCGCGACCCGCGCTGGGACCTGCGTACCGCCGAGACCTACGCCGAACTGCTGGCGCTGATCCAGGCCGCGCTGGACAACGAGCCGATCACGAACGGTACGGGGGGCCTGCCGCGCGTCACCGCCGCGCTCGGCGCCGACTTCACGGTGACCGCCTCCAACGGCGTCGACGTGACCGGCACCTCGATCGTCCTGAGCGCCACCGGAACCGCCGTTTCGTTCGCGCCGGGCAGCTGGATCGCCTCCGGTGGCGTGCCGGCCGATTCGTCGATCTACACGGCCCAGGAGGTTGCCAGCGGCGTCAGCAACGACCTCATCACCAGCACCGTCATCCTGGACGACGTCGGCCGTGGCAGCAACGGCGGCGACCTGGTCATCGGCGGCCTGTCGGTCGGCGAGACCTCGGGCTCCAAGGGCGTCGAGAAGTTCGACGTCACGGTCGAGCGCACCAGCCGCGTCCAGAACATGACCTCGACCAACGACACGCTGATGGAGGTCGTGCTCAAGAACGGTCTGAGCAAGGGTGATGTCTCGGTGCTGGGCCAGACCTCGAACGGCTTCGCGGCCAACGACAACGTGCTGCCGGGCGAGAACGGCCCGGGCTTCACGCACCACGACGCCTACGGCTTCAACGATGTCCGCATGGTCGACGCCTCGGCAATGGACGGCAAGGTGACCTTCGACGCGCTGGTCACGCAGAACTCGTTCGCCAAGTACGTGCAAACGACCGACACGCAGCAGGATCCGGGCGGTGACAACACGTCGCCGGACGGTCAGCGCGTGCAACGCGCCGACTTCGAGTACACCGGCGGCTCGAACAACGACAGCATCACCGTCGACGTGCAGTCGGGCATCCTGTCCAGCCACAGCACCGTGCTGGCGGGCCGCGAGGACGTGACCTTCAAGATCAATGGCGGCAACGGCAACGATGCGCTGAAGTTCCGCGTCATCGACAACGGCAACCTGGGCACGGTGGGCGACTGGTACAACATCCAGCACGTGCTGCGCAACGTGACGATCGACTCCGGCTCGGGCGACGACACCGTCCGCACGCCGGGTGCCGGTGACGCGCGCATCTACCTGATGGACGGCAACGACACCGTCTACGTCGACAACATCGGCGCGGTGAACTACGTCGATGGCCTCGGGGCGATCAAGAACAACAATGCCGACACCAACGTCGCCGACGGCGAGTTCGGCATGTTCGTATTCAACACCGCCGACCAGGCCGGTGCGCTCGCTGCCGCGCGCAACCGCAACGACCTGATCAACGGCACGAATACGAACTTCAACGACCCGGGTACGCCTGGCATCGACAGCCTGTTCCGGGCGACGATCACGGTGACCTACCGTGGCCTGACCAGCACCGCAGAGCTGCCTGCGAACGTCTACCGTCCGACGGCGCTGTACGTCAACCAGGCGATGAAGGCCGCGATCAACAACGATCCGGTCCTCAGCAAGCTGCTCGTCGCCCAGGATGGCCCGGGTTACACGCTGGTCGTCAAGTCGCTGATCGACGGTGTCGAGGCGCCCGCCAACCTGAACGTGACCGCAACCGCGTTCGACGTCAGCGTGCTGTCGGTCGCGCAGCTGGTCGACCTGGGTGGCGCGCTGGGCCTGACGCCGGCGGCTTCGACGGCGGTCAACATCCAGCCGCTGCTCAACTCCGGTGCCGCGTATTTCAACGGCCTCCCGGCCTACGACCCGGCGATGGCCAACGACGGCGTGGCGGATATCACGGGTGCGATCAGCGGCGCCATCAGCGACAACACCGTCTATCCGGGTGCCGGGAACGACGTGATCGTGCTGGGCACGGGCGCGGCCAGCAACGACGTCGTCGTCTACAGCGGGACGTTCGGCAACGATACGATCGTTCACTTCACGGTGGGCGGCGCCAATGCCGACCTGCTGAACCTGACGGCGCTGGGTGGTTCCGGTGCGGTGGCCGACGACATCGTCAACGCCGGTGGCCTCGCGGCGGGCGCGCTGGGCAACGTGACCGACGGCGAGATCGCGGCGCGCCAGCGCGACGCGACCACCGACGAGCAGGCCGAAGTCGCCGCACTGTTCACCGACTCCGGTGCGGCGGACCCGGTCAGCCAGGTCTTCGTCGCGGTCACCGCCGGCAATGTCGGCTATGTCTGGCAGATCACCGATCCGGGTGGCGCGAGCAATCCGACGGCGACCTTCGCCGGCACGATCGACCTGGCCGACACCGACTGGTTCACGCTGAACAACCCCGACTTCGCCTGATCGAGGCAACTCGCGGCGACGCCGCCCCCGGCGGTATCGCCCTTCACGACAGAGGCCCGGCTCGTCCGGGCCTCTTTTTGGCCAGGGCGTCGTTGCCGACGCCTGCAGCCAATCGCGCCTGATCCGGCGCGATTTTTCATCGTGTATTATTCATATATGAATAGGCGCCTGCGGATCCGTCTCGAGACCACGGCCGAGCAGGAAGGGCGGCTGCTGGCCCTGCAGCAGCGCTTCGTGCAGGCTTGCAACGCGCTGGCGCTGCAGGCCCACGCCAGCGGCGTGTGGAGCCGGGTCGGTCTGCATCAGCTCGCCTATCACGGGCTGCGCGTCCGCTTCCCCGAACTCGGCTCGCAGATGCTGTGCAACGTCATCTATTCGGTCTCGCGTGCCGCGCGGCGGGTCTTCAGGCACCCGCAAAGCCCATTCGCGCAACGAGTCCGCGCGGGCACCCCGCCGCCGCGACTGATTTTCGGCCCCGACGCCCCGGTGTACTTCGACCGTCACACGCTCAACGTGCGCCGAGGCATGGCCTCGATGTACTCGCTGGACGGCAGGCTTCGCTTCCGGCTGCCGCTGGCCCCCGAGGACGAACACCTGCTCCGGCACGGTGGAATCCGCGAGATCGCGCTGACGCGGGAGCATGCCGGCCTGGTGCTGAACTTCAGCTTCGACGACACGCCGCGCGCGCAGCGTGACCCGCGCCGCGGTCAGGCGGACCACCCCGACGGGGACGAGAGCCTGCCCGAATACCTGCTTGTCGTCGAGGACGGCGTCGGCGGGCGGCCGCAGGCTCCCGCCGCGGCAAGCCTCGCGACCGTCCTGGGAGCGCGCACCGACCATCGCTCGTGCGCCAGCGGGGAGCGCACGCCGTGAGCGCCGGCGGGAACTCGCAGGGGGCAGGCGCCGGGCCCGCCGCCGGGCGCGACGAGCTCGCCGCCGCGCTGCGCACGCCCTACCGCAGCCTGCTGGGCGCCGTGGCGCTGAGCCTCGTCATCGGTGTGCTGCTGCTCGCGCCTGCGGCCTACATGTTCGAGGTCTACGGCCGCGTCATCAACAGCCGCAGCGAGGCCACGCTCGGATGGCTGCTGCTGGCCGCGGTCGGCCTGTACGCGATGCTGGAGCTGCTCGAGCTGGTCCGCCTGCGGGTGCTCCGGGCGGCCGGCAACCGCGTCCACGATCGGCTGGCGAGGCGTGTGTTCGAGGCCGGCTTCGCCGCGCGCCTGGCCGGCCGACCGGGCGCCGGCGGCCAGGGCGTGGCCGATCTGCGCACGGTCACCGACGCGCTGGCCTCGCCGGCCGTCACCGCGATGCTGGACATGCCGGCCGCGCTGCTGATGCTCGCGCTGCTGTACGCGATGGGGTTCTGGATCGGCGTCCTGGGCACCGTGCTGCTGCTCGCGCTGGTGGCCGTCGGCCTGGTCCAGGAGCGGCTGTCCGCGCGGCCCTACGCGGAGGCCTTGCGGTCGTCCTCGGAGGCCCAGCTGCGCGCCGCCGAGACGCTGCGCAACGCGCAGGTCGTCGAATCGATGGCGATGGCGCCCGCGCTGCAGCGTCGCTGGGACGCGAGCCAGGCGCGGTCGCTGTTCCGCCTCGCGCAGGCGTCGGAGCGTGCCGCGGGCTCGCTCGCCGCGATGCGCACCGTCCAGCTGCTGCAGGGCTCGCTGCTGCTGGGGCTGGCGGTCTGGCTCGCGATCGGCGGCGAGCTGCCCGGCGGGCCGGGCATGGCCATCGTGGCGTCGATCCTGGGCGGCCGCGCGCTGACCCCGATCGCCCAGCTCGTCGGCCAGTGGCGCGCGGTCGGCGCGGTCCGCGTCGCCCACGCGCGCCTCGTCGAGCTGCTGCAGCTGAACCCGGCCGAGAAACCGGGCATCGAACTGCCGCCCCCGTCGCAGAAGCTGCTGGCCGAGGATATCGTCGTCCACGCCCCCGGCACCGGCGTGCCGCTGCTGCACCGCGTGCGCCTCGGTTGCGCCGCCGGGCAGATGGTCGCGGTGATCGGCCCGACCGGCTGCGGCAAGTCCACACTGGCGCGCGCGCTGGTCGGCCTGTGGCCGTCGCAGGGCGGCAAGGTCCGGCTCGACGGCGCCGATGTCGGCAGCTGGCACAAGTCGCAGCTCGGGCGCTGGATCGGCTACGTGCCGCAGCGGCCCGAGCTGTTCGACGCCACCGTGGCAGAGAACATCGCGCGCTTCGGCCGCGTCGACGACGAGTCGCTCGCCCGCGCGATCGACGATGCCGGCGTCGGGCCGCTGATCGACAGCCTGCCCGAAGGCGTGCACACGCGCCTGGGCGCCGGCGGGGTGCAGCTGTCGGGCGGCGAGCAGCAGCGCATCGCGCTGGCACGGGCGATCTACGGCGACGTCCGGCTGGTCGTGCTCGACGAGCCCAACGCCAGCCTCGACCAGGCCGGCGACCGCGCCCTCGAGGCGATGATCCGCCGCCTCAAGGCACGCGGCGCGATCGTCGTCGTCGTCACCCACCGCAAGCAGGTGCTGGCGCTGGCCGAGTACGTGATGCTGATGCAGGCCGGCGCGACCGCGCGCTTCGGGCCGCGCGACGAGGTGCTGGCCGCGCTCGCCGCGCCGCCCTCGACCGGCGCCGGCGGGGCAACCGCCGCGCCGGCTGCGTCGAGGCCCGCCGCGTCGCCCGGCCCGGCGGGTGCGGTCTCGCCGGTGGCCGCGCAGCCCGCCGCAACGCTCGGCGCCGGCAAGCCATGACCCCGATCCTCGACGCCGTGCCCCGCGCCGCCGTGCGCGCGCGGCGGCCCCATGACGCGACCGGAGCCCGCGATGGCTGAGTCCCTGCCCGTGCCCGTGCCGCAGCCGCATCCACCGGCACGGTCGTCAGCCCCCGCCGCCGCGGCCGCCGGCGAGCGCGCCGGCGGCGGGCTGGGCGCGCTGATGTGGGGCTTTCGGCGCGAGCTGGCCTGGGTGCTGGTGTTCAGCGCCTTCGCCAACGTGCTGCTGCTCGCGCCGACGGTCTACATGCTGCAGCTGTTCGACCGCGTCATGGTCAGCGGCAACACCTTCACGCTGCTGGCGATGACGCTGCTGCTGGTGGTCTTCATCGGCGCGCTCGCATTCGCCGAATGGGTGCGCTCGCAACTGATGGTGCGCGCCGGCAACCGGCTGGACGACGCGCTGGGCGCGCGCGTCTTCCGCGCTGCGTTCCACGCGCAGCTGCAGCAGCCCAAGCGTAGCCCGCAGCAGCCGCTGGAGGACCTGACCCGGCTGCGCCAGTTCCTCACCGGCAACGGCATGTTCGCCTTCGCCGATACGCCCTGGTCGCTGCTGTTCGTGATCGTGCTGTTCATGATGCACCCGTGGTTCGGCCTGCTCGCGATCGCGCTGGCGCTGGTCCACGTCGCGGTCGCGCTGGTCGCCCGACGCCTGGTCGGCCGCCGCCAGGCCGACACCGCCGAGGCGATCGCCGAGTCGGCGCAGACCCTGCAGTCCCGGCTGCGCCGCGCCGAGGAGCTGACGGCGATGGGCATGCTGCCGGCACTGACGCGGCACTGGCAGGCGCAGCAGGCCGACGAGGACCGGCGCCGCGACCGCCTGCACGACATGGGCTCGCGCGTGCAGACCTTCACCAAGTGGCTGCAGTACACGCAGCAGGCGCTGATGCTCGCGCTGGGCGCGCTGCTGGCGATCCGCGGCGAGGCCACCGTCGGCGCGATGATCGCGAGCAACGCGCTGATCGGCAATGCGGTGCGTCCGCTCGGGCTGATGGTCAACGTCTGGGGCCAGGCCAGCGACGCGCTGGCCGCGTGGAGGCGGCTCGACGCCGTCCTGCAGGCGTCGCCGCCGGGCGATGCCGCGCCGGCCGCCGGCGCACCGCTGGTCGGGCAGGTGACGCTGCAGGATCTCACGGTGCGGGTGCCAGGGCGCAGCACGCCGATCCTGGACGGGGTCAGCGCCGAGTTCGCGGCCGGCGAGGTGATCGGCATCGTCGGCCCTTCGGGCGCCGGCAAGTCGACGCTGGTGCGCTGCATGCTCGGGATCTGGCCCGGCGCCGAGGGCCGCGTCCTGATCGATGGCCGCGAGCTGTCGCACTGGGATCGCGACGAGCTGGGCCGGCAGGTCGGCTACCTGCCGCAGGATGTCGAGCTGTTCGACGGCACGGTGGCCGAGAACATCGGCCGCTTCGCCGACCTCGACGACGCCGTGATCGTCCAGGCGGCGCAGCGGGCCGGGATCCACGAGATGGTGCTGACGATGCCCAAGGGCTACGACACGCCGATCGGGCCGGCCGGCGTCGTGCTGTCCGGCGGCCAGCACCAGCGCGTGGCGCTGGCGCGCGCGCTGGTCACGGACCCGCGACTCGTCGTCCTCGACGAGCCGAACGCCAACCTCGACGACGCCGGCGACGCCGCGCTGGCGCGCGCGATCGACGAACTCAAGCGCCGCGGCGCGACCGTCTTCATGATCGTCCACCGCCAGCATCTGCTCGGCCTGGCCGACCGCCTGCTGATCCTCGACGGTGGCAAGGTGTCCAGCCTGGTCGCACTCGGCGGCAAACCCGATTCTTCCCAAGGCCAAGCATGAGCCAGACCGCCATGACCCCGTCTGCCGTCGCCACGGCGCAGGATATCGACGCCAAGGAGGTCGCGCGGCTGCGCGACACGCGACACCCGGTGCGCATGGGCCTGTGGGTGCTCGTCGTCGGCCTCGGGCTGTTCCTGCTCTGGGCGGCCTGGGTACCGCTGGAGGAGGGCGTGCCGGCGCCGGCTACGGTGGCCGTCGAGGGGCGCCGGACGACGATCCAGCACACCACGGGCGGCCTGGTCAAGGCCGTTCGCGTGCGCGACGGCGACGAGGTCCGGGCGGGCGACGTGCTGATCGAGCTCGACGACGCGCAGGCGCGTGCCGTGCACGCGACCGTCCGGCAGACCTACCTCGCTCAGCGCGCGATGGAGGCGCGGCTCACCGCCGAGCTGACCGGCGCGCCCTCGATCCGCTTTCACGAGGACGTCCTGAGCGCGACGCAGGACGAGGTGAAGCAGCACATGGCGGCGCAGGTCCGGCTGTTCGAAGCCCGGCGGGCGGCCCAGGCGGCGGCCGTCGCGGCGCAGCAAGAGGTGATCGCCGGCCAGGAGTCGCAGATCCAGGGCGTGGAGCAGATGATCGCGTCGCGCCAGGCCCAGCAGGCGTTGCAGTCCAGCCAGACCTCCGCCGTGCAGCGGCTGGCCGACGAGGGCTTCGCGCCGCGCAACCAGGCGCTGCAGCTCGCGCAGGCCCAGGCCGAGCTGCGCACGGCGATCACCAGCCTGCGCACCGAGCAGCTGCGCCTGCGCCGCTCGCAGGCCGAGGCGCGCGAGCGCCTCGCCGCGCTGAGGCAGGAGTTCGTCGAGCAGGTCTCGGCGCAGATGGCCGACGTGCAGCGCGAGGTGCAGGCGAACCAGGAGCGCATGCTCGCCGCCGAGCTCGACCTGTCGCGGATGCTGATCACCGCGCCGGTGGCCGGTCAGGTGCTCGGGCTGGCGGTACACAACCCTGGAGGCGTCGTCGAGCCGAGCCGGCCGCTGATGGACATCCTGCCGCGCGGCGAGGCGCTGGTGCTCGACGTCAAGCTGCCGCCGCACGTCATCGACACCGTCCGGCCCGGCCAGGACGTCGAGGTGCGCTTCTCCGCGTTCGCCGCCACGCCGCACCTGGTCGTGATGGGCAAGCTCACCTCGGTCTCCGGCGATGCGCTGGTCGAGAAGACCGCGACCGGCTCAACGAGCTACTACGCCGGCCGTGCCGAGCTGACGCCCGAGGGCATGCGGGCGCTGGGTGGGCGCTCGGTGCAGCCCGGGATGATGGCCGAGGTGCTGGTGCGCACCGGCGAGCGCTCGATGCTGGACTACCTGCTCGGCCCGCTGCTGCGGCGCGTGTCGACCGCCCTGACGGAGCGCTGAAGGTGCGGCGAAGCGTTCGAGCCCTGCGCGGCGGCGCCCTGCTGGCCGGCCTGTTCGTCTCGCTGGCGGCGGCCGGCGAAGGCCTGCGCTTCGGGCAGGCGTTCGAGGCCGCGCTGGCCTTCGACCCCGGCTACCGCGCGGCGGCGCACAACCGCGACGCCGAGTCCGAGGCGCTGCCGATCGCCCAGGGCAACCTGCTGCCGCAGGTGGGGCTGGTCGTCAGCCGCAGCGAGAGCGAAGGCTGGCGGCGCTTCAGCAACGCGCAGAACCAGCCGGTCGAGGTGCCGCTGGGCTACAGCAGCCCGCAGACCTCGCTGACGGTGCGCTGGCCGCTGGTCAACCTCGAGGGTCTGGCCGCGGTCGACCAGGCCGAGGCGCAGGTGAAGCTCGCCGAGCAGCAGTTTCGCGCCGACGGGCTCAACCTCCTGGACCGGCTCAGTGCCGCCTACGCGGAGCTGCTGGCGGCACACGCGTCGCAGCGCATCGCGCGCGGGCATGTCGCGCAGGCCGAGGTGATCGCGGCGCAGGCGCGCCGGCGCGAGGCCGACGGCGAGGGCACGCGCGTCGTCGTGGCGCGCGAAGCCGCCGCGCTGGAGCTCGCGCGCAGCCGCCTGGTCGAGGCCGAGACGGTGCTGGCGATCGCCCGCGAGGGCGTGCGGCGCATCACCGGGCTGGAGGGCTACGCCGCCCCGGAGCTTCCACCGGATGCGCTGCCGGCCCCGCTCGTGCCGGCGAGCTTCGAGCAATGGCTGGACGTCGCGCGGCGCAGCAACCCGCTGCTGCAGGCGCGCCAGTGGGCGGTCGACGTCGCGTCGTCGCAGGTCCGGCGCCAGCGCGCCGGCCATGCGCCCCGGCTGGACGTGGTGGGCAGCATCACCGAGGCACGCAACGATGCGCTGTCGACGATCGGACAGAGCTCCCAGCTGCGCTCGCTCGGCGTGCAACTGCAGGTTCCGCTGTTCAGCGGCGGGACGGTGCAGGCCTCGGTGCGCCAGGCGCAGTCGCGGCTTCGCGCCGCCGAGGAGGAGCTGCGACGGGAGCGCGGCACGCTGGAGCTCGAGCTGGGGCGCGCGTGGCAGCAGATGCTGGGCAGCGAGGCCCGCGTGCGTGCGCTGCGCGACGCGGTCTCGGCCAGCGCGCTGGCGCTCGAGGGCTCGCGGCGATCGCGCGAGGAGGGGCTCTCCACCTCCGGCGACGAGGCCGCGTTGCGTGCCTCGGACCTCGACCTGCGCCGCCAGCTCGTGCAAGCGCGCCTGGACCTGATGCTGGCCCGTGTGCGGTTGCAGATCCGGGCCGGGCTGCCGGTGCAAGAGATCGTCGACGCCGTAGAGGCCTTGTGGCCCGCGGCCCCCGCCCCCGGCCCGTCGAGCACATCATGAAACTCGAGTCCCCTTGCCTTCGAAACGGCGTCGCCCTGCTCGCATCGGCCCTGGCCGTCGCCTGTGGCGGCGGCGACGAGCCGACCCGGGTGTCGAACCTCGCGCTGACGAACACGATGTTCGGCAAGACGATGACGGTCTCGGTCGCCGGCTCGGGCCTGGACGACCCCGACCTGACGCTCGAGACCCAGGGCGTGCCCTGCAGCGGCGTCGCCCGCGGCACGGCGCTCGAGTACCAGACCAGCTTCAGCTGCCTCGTCGAGGGCACCGGCACGATCGTGGCGGTGATCCGCAACGGCGCGGGGGCCGATCTCGGCCGGGTCGAGGCGCCGGTGCCGGTGCCCGAGGTCATGATGATGGTGACCCAGGGTGCGCGCAGCGGCAGCTTCGTCGTCGAGCTCGACCCGGCGGCGGCGCCGGTGACGGCGTTGAACTTCGTCCGCTACGTCAACCGGGGCTTCTACGCGCAGACGATCTTCCACCGCGTTCTCGCCGGGCAGATCGTGCAGGGCGGGCAGTACCTGACCGACAAGTCGATCCGCGCGCCACTGTTCGACCCGATCCCGCTCGAGTCCGACAACGGCCTGAAGAACCTGCGCGGCACGATCGCAATGGCGCGCACCAGCGTGCCGGACTCCGCCAGCGCGCAGTTCTACCTGAACCTGCGCGACAATCCCGCGTTCGACTACGTCGGCGAGGCCCTGCCCGGCTACGCCGTGTTCGGGCGCGTGGTCTCGGGCATGGAGGTCGTCGACGAGATCGGCAAGGTGCCGATCTACACCTTCGACAACACGCTGCCGGCGCTGCCTCAGCAGGACGTCGTGATCACGCTGGCCGTGCAGACGAAGTGATGGTGACCGTTGCACGACCCATGGCCTGCCACCGCAGCCGCAACCCGCTCGCAACCCTTCCGGGACGCCCTACGATGGCCGGATCCACATTCCTTCGCATGGCCGCATCGGCGCTGGCGCTTCAGGCGCTCGTGCTCGGCGCCTGGCTCCCGGTGGGGCCGGCGCATGCCCAGTCGGCCAGCAGCTCCTACGAGATCAGCTTCAGTCCGCTGGCGCGGATCGGCGCCCTCGGATTCGAGGCGCAGGACCTCAGCGAGGCGATGAACGACCCGGCGGATCCCGGCGCGGACCTGTCGAAGGTCGTCAACAGGGCGCTGTCGGCGTTCGAGCGCTCGCGCGGACGCGCCGCGGCGAGCGATCTGGACAAGGCTGTCGCCGTCACCGACTGGGTCGCCGCCACGCTGCGGCACCCGGCCTTCTACCCCGAGGATCCGGGGCTGCCGAGGCTGTATTCCGACACGCCTTCGCCGCGCTACGCGACGCTGGGTCACGAGCCGGTCCGCATCGTCAACTACACCTTGTCGTTCGATCCGGACGACGCCGGGAACTGGCCGTCGCCGCAGTGCACGCAACAGAACGTCGTCGTCGCCGGCATGCTCAACGTGCTCGGGCTGCACGGGCGGCTGGTGGACGTCGAAGGGCACACGGGGCTGGAGTTCTACTCGTTCTCGCACCACAAGTGGATCTGGATCGACGCCACCTACAACGAGCACTACGTGCTGCCCGACGGCACGCCGCTGGGCGTCAGGGACCTGAACCGGCTGACGCTGCACGGGGGCATCGAGTCGGTCGTGCCGGTCAAGCATGGCTACCCGACCGCGGCCTTCCGCACCAACACCTACCTGTGGGCCAGGCCGCATGGCTTCCGGCAGTACGCGGTGACGCTGTACATGCGCAACTTCGGCGGCAAGGGCTGGCAGTTGTCCAAGTTCGACACCGTCGTCTACTCGCCGGCACCGCCCGCGAGCTACCGGCCGTTGCCCGGCGAGGTCCTGAACTTCGACCAGGATCCGCAGTCCGGCGGCTGGTACGTCTGGCCCAAGACCAACGACGCCGAGTCGCTGGACTACCCGCTCGACCGCGTGGCGATCTTCGACGGCGTCACGCCGACCGCAGCGGGGCTCGTCTTCACGCTGCGCTCGTACTTGCCCTACACGGCCCGGTTCCAGATCAGGTACGGCGATCCGGCGCAGCCCTGGACGACGATCGAGGTCGTCCCCGGCCCGTCCAGCCGCCCGGTGCTTTCGTCGCCGGTGACGGTGCCCTGGGGCAGCGGCACGGTGAGCGTGCGCGCGGTGGACAATGTCAGGAACGTGACCTTGCCGCTGGTCCTCGAACTCAAGCCGTGAGCGGACACCCGGGCGCGGCGCGTGGCGCGCGGGCGCGGCGTCATCCGACGTAGCTGGACCAGGGTGCGAGGACGAAATCCTTGAACAGGTCGGGCAGCACCTGCAGCACGATGCCGAGCACGCAGTAGGCCAGCGCCGTCACCACCGGCAGTGGGCGCCGCAGCAGCAGCGCGCCGGTGACGATGAAGACCGAGAACGCGTCGAAGAACTCGTAGAAGCGGAAGGCGATCACCGAGCTCACCTCACGCAGCACGAGCAGCATCACCAGCCCGCAGACCACCAGCGCGAGCGTGGGCCCGACCAGCGACGCCAGCGCGCTGCCGACCGGCGCGTGACGCAGCCAATGTGCCATCAGCGCGAGCATGGCGAGCTTCAGCGCGATGACGGCGATCATGAGGCCGCTGACCCCGGCGCCACCCTCGTACTCGCCGACGCGCAAGTCGATCGATCCCACCCACTCGAAGGCCAGCAGCATCAGCGCGCCGATCACCGCGGTTCCCGCGGCATAGCCGACGACGCGCCAGCGGCGCGGCAGCCACAGCGCGGTCGACACGGTCATGAACAGCAGCGCCGACACGTGCCATCCGAATCCGAACAGGCACCACCCGAGCCAGGCCTTCCTGCGGCCTTCCAGTGCCGCGAGCAAGGCGAGGAAGCACGCCGCGATGGCGACCGCGACGCGCGACTGCGTGAACTCGTGCAGGAAGAAGTGCAGGCTCAGCGTCACCGCCCAGGCCGCGGCCGTGTCGCCGCGGAAGACGCGCGAGAAGACCTCGTGCTTCATCGCGATCGCGAGCAGCGCCATGACGACGAACATCAGCTGCGGCCCGGCCTGCAGCCACAGGATGCCGTCGATCAGCAGCGACATCAGCGGCTCCTTGGCGAGGAACAGCCGCTCCGGGTACGGGAAGTCGAACAGCACCATCGCGTCGAACAACTCGATGTAGCCGTCGTAGTCCATGCTGTAGCCGCGCAGCGCGGCCAGCGTCAGCGCGGCGAGTGCGACCGCCGCGCCGGTGACCCGGCGCGGCGCACCGCCGCGGTCGGCGGCCAGCACGGCCAGCCAGGCCCAGGCGAACAGGATCCCGTAGACCATCGGGGATCTCAGGGTCGACGCGGTGCCGGTGCGGGGCGAACCTGCACCGTGTGGGCGACGACGCGACCGGCGGGTGGAGGCGCAGGCGTCCAGCCGAGCGGGGCGGGTTCGCGCGCGGCGTGCGCGGGGGCGTGGGCTTGCACGGCCGCGATGTTACGGTGCCGCGCCCCGGGACCGCCTTCGGCGCGAGAATCCGAGCCATGAAGCCCTACAACGACGTCCAGTCCCGCCACATCGGCAGCGGCACGCAGATCTGGCAGTACACGGTCGTGCTGCCCGAGGCGACGATCGGCCGCAACTGCAACATCAACGCGCACTGCTTCGTCGAGAACGACGTCAGGCTGGGCGACCGGGTGACGGTCAAGTGCGGCGTCTACCTCTGGGACGGCATCGAGATCCAGGACGATGTCTTCATCGGGCCGAACACGACCTTCATCAACGACCTCTTCCCGCGCTCCAAGAACCACGGCAAGTCGATCCCGCGGACCCTGCTGGGCAAGGGCTGCTCGATCGGCGCCAACTCGACCGTGCTCGCCGGCGTGACGGTCGGCCGCTACGCGATGGTCGGCGCGGCGTCGCTCGTGTCGGGCGACGTGCCCCCGTTCGCGCTCGTCTACGGCAGCCCGGCGAGGGTCAGGGGCTACGTCTGCAAGTGCGGCGCCAAGCTGCCCGATACCTGGGCCTGCGGCGACTGCAGCCGGGAGTATTTCCTCAGTCCGCGCGGCGTCCTGCAGGACAAGGCCGACATGAAGCGGCTGGCCGGCAAGCACGTCAGCCTGCGCCTGGTCGAGATCGACGATGCCGAGTTCATCGTCGGGCTGCGCAACAACGAGCGCTCGCGCCGATTCCTGTCGGAGACCAGCACCAGCGTCGAGGCGCAGCGGCGCTGGATCAGCGCCTACAAGCTGCGCGAGGCGCAGGGCGAGGAGTTCTACTACGTGATCGAGCTGCCCGACGGCCGCCCGGTGGGGCTGATCCGCATCTACGACCTGACGCCGGAGTTCTTCAGCGGCGGCAGCTGGATCATCGAGGCCGGGCACCCGCACCACATCGCGGTCGAGACGGTGGTGCTGCTGTACGACCTGTGCTTCGACCAGCTCGGCTACCGCCAGGTGCTGCTGCAGGTGGTCAAGGAGAACCGCAGCGTCATCAAGTTCCACCAGCGCTTCGGCGCCGTCCTCGACCGCGAGGACGAGGGGCATGTCTACCTGATCAACACCCTGGAGACGATGGCGGGGCCGAGGCGGAAGTTCAAGGAGCTGCTCGGTTTGAACTGAGTGCCGCAGGCCGACCGTCGCGCCCGGCCTCGGCGCTACAGGGCGTGGTCGGCCTGTATCTCGACACCCGCCCGGCAGGCCCGCAGGGCAGTGCGATCCCTCTCACGCGCCGCCGCCGGCGAGCTCGTGTGCGAGACGGCGGTAGGTCTCGATCACCTCGCGCTCGTCGAACCGCGACTGCACGTGCGCGCGCCCTGCCTCGCCCCAGCGCACCCAGCTTGCCGGGCCGGCGTCGATGAAGCGCTGTATCGCGTCGGCCAGCGCGGCGGCGTCGCGCGGCGCGCACAGCAGCCCGGTCGAGGCGTCGACGACGGCGTCGCGGCAGCCGGGGACGTCGGTGGCGATGCACGGCCGCGCCATCGCGGCGGCCTCCAGCAGCACGCGCGGGACGCCTTCGCGGTACGAGGGCAGCACGACGGCGTGCGCCGCCGCGATCGCCGGGCGCACGTCGTCGCTCGTCCCGAGCAGCTCGACCACCCCCTCGTCGACCCACGAGTGGACTTCGTCGGCCGGGATCGCCGTCGGGTTGTCGGCGCCGACGCTGCCCAGGATGCGAAAGACCGCCCGCGGCCGGCGCCGCCGGATCCGCCGCGCGGCGTCGACATATTCGCGCGCCCCCTTGTCGCTGAGTACGCGCCCGATGAACAAAAAGATCGGGTCGGTCCCGGGCGGCAGCGGTACCGGTGCGAAGCGGTCGAGGTCGACCCCCGAGCCCGGCACGCGCAGCGTGCGCCCTGGCTCGACGAGCCGGGCGGCGAGGAACTCCGCGCGATCGTCGTCGTTCTGGAACACGACGACGCGCGCAGGCCCGAACGCGAGCCGGTACAGCCGCACGACCAGCCGCGTGAGCGCGCCGCGGTCGATGAATGCGCGCCCCAGGCCTGAGACATTGGGCACATGCGCCAGCGCCAGCGTGCGCGCCGCCAGCCCGGTGTAGATGTTGGCCTTGGGCGTGTAGGTGAACGCGAGCCCGATCCGCTCGCGGCGCAGCGCGCCGCGCAGCGCGGCGACCGAGCGCAGCTCGCGCCAGGGGTCGGTGCCTGCCGGCGCCAGCGCCCACCCGACCCACTCGACGCCCTCGGACCGCAGCCGCGCCTCGTAGCCGTCGGCCGGGCTGATCGCGACGACCTCGTGGCCGTCGTCGCGCAAGGCCTGCATCAGCCGGCGCCTGAAGTTGAACAGGTACCAGGCCGAGTTCGCGACGACGGCGATCCTCATGCGCGGGCGACCTCGTCGCGCCAGGCCTGCCACATCAGGACGTTCCACAGCGGCCCGGCCCACTGCCCGTCGCCGGCGCGCAGCGCGTCCCACGCGGCGCGCACCGGGGCCGGGGCGAGGAAACCGTCGTCGTGCAGCCGGCGCGCGTCGAGCAGCGCCTCGGCCCAGTCGCGCAGCGGGCCGCGCAGCCAGTCGGCCAGCGGGACCGCGAACCCCTGCTTGGGGCGCTCGATCAGCCGCGGCGGGACATGCCGGTACAGCACCTGGCGCAGCAGCCACTTGGTGTGCCCGTCGCGCAGCTTGAAGCGCAGCGGCAGCCGCCAGGCGAACTCGACCACGCGGTGGTCGAGCAGCGGCACGCGGGTCTCGAGCGAGACCGCCATCGCGGCGCGGTCGACCTTGACCAGGATGTCGTCGGGCAGGTAGCCGAGCTGGTCGAGCAGGCTCATGCGGTCGACGCCATCGCCCAGCCCCGGCAGCGGCCGGTCGAAGGCGGTCGACGGCTCGCGACCGCCGACGACGATCGCGGCCGGTTCCATCCACTGCGACGCCAGCGCGCGGTGCATCGCGTCCAGCGTCGGCATCGGCAGCACGCGCTGCGCGAGCTTGTGCAGCTTGGCGCCGACCTCGGCGTGCCGGCGCGCCGCCGGCCGCAGCCGTTGCAAGGGCCGGGCCAGCGCGTCCCAGGTCGAGGCATCGACACCCCGCAGCGCGCGCGCCGCGCAGCGCCGCAGCGCGAGCGGCGCGGCACCGACGTGGTGCCAGAGCCGGTCCGCGAGCAGGTAGCGGTTGTAGCCGGCGAACAGCTCGTCGCCGCCGTCGCCCGACAGCGCGACCGTGACCTCGCGCCGCGCCATCGCGGTGACGAGCGCGGTCGGGATCTGCGACGAGTCGGCGAAGGGCTCATCGTACATCCGTGCCAGCCGCGGCACGACGGCGAGCGCGTCGGCCGACGAGACGCGCAGCTCGGTGTGCAGCGTGCCCAGGTGCGCGGCGACCGCGCGCGCGTGCCCGGCCTCGTCGAACCCCGGCTGGTCGAAGCCGATCGCGAAGCTGCGCACGCGATCGCGTGCCGCGCGCACCATCATCGCGACCACGGCGGACGAGTCGACACCGCCGGACAGGAAGGCGCCGAGCGGAACGTCCGACAGCAGCTGCCCCTGCACCGCCTGCAGCAGCAGCGCCTCCAGCCGGTCGGTGGCCTCGGCGTCGCTCCAGGCCTCGGCCTCGGCGCGCGCGGCCAGCCCGCGGCGCGCCGCGTCGTCGACGCGCCACCAGTGGCCGTGCTCGTCCGGCCGTCCGGCCCCCAGACGCAGCCAGGCGCCGGGCTCGAGCTTGTGCACGCCGCGGTGGATCGACCACGGCGCGGGCACCGCCGAATAGCGCATGAACAGCGTCAGCGCGTCGCGGTCGATCGCGCCGTCCCAGCCGGGGTGCGCACGCAGCGCGGCCAGCTCGGAGCCGAACACCAGCGTGCCGCTCGGCAGCCGGCCCCAGTACAAGGGCTTCTCGCCCATGCGGTCGCGCGCCAGCGTCAGCGTGCGGTCTTGCCGGTCCCAGACCGCGAAGGCGAACATGCCGACCAGACGCGGCAGCGACTCGACGACGCCCCAGCGGCTGAACGCGGCCAGCAGCGTCTCGGTGTCCGAGTGGCCGCGCCAGGGCAGCGGGTCGAGCTGGCGGCGCAGTTCGACGTGGTTGTAGATCTCGCCGTTGAAGACCAGCACGTAGCGGTCGCCGTGCGACACCATCGGCTGCGCGCCGTGCGGCGAGAGGTCGACCACCGCCAGCCGGCGGTGGCCGAGCGCGACCCCATGCTCGGCGTCGACCCACTGCCCCTCGCTGTCGGGGCCGCGGTGCGCGATCGCCTGCGCCATGCGTTGCACCTGCGCGCGCAGCACGGCCGGCGTCGCGCGCGGCGTGTCGAGGATGCCGGTGATGCCGCACATGCGCCTGGGTCTCGCGTAGGGTCGATCGCGCCCGCTCAGGGACGGCCGCAGGACTCGCGCAGCCAGCGCGCGAGCTGTGGCGCGGCCGCCTGCAGGCTGTACCGTGCACGGACCTTGGCCTGGCCGGCCTGGCCCATGCGGTGCCGCAGCGCCGGGTCGTCGGCGAGCCGGGACAGGGCGTCGATCCACGCGTCGTCGCCGTGCGCGAGAAAGCCGTCGACGCCGTCGTCGACGATATCCCGGTTGGCGCCGACCGGCGAGGCGACGACGGGAAGTCCGCAGGCCATGTACTGGACGAGCTTGTAGCCGCACTTGCCGCGTTCCCACGGGGTATCCGGCAGCGGCATCAGCCCGACGTCGAGCCCGGCGATGGCGCGCACCTCGTCGTCCTCGGACCACGGGATGGCGCGCACCTCGACCCCCGGCATCGCCAGCGTCGCGCCGATCAGGTGCACGACGATGCGGCGCCGGCGCGCGAGCTCGGCCAGTGCCGCGGCCAGCGGCCTGAGGTAGCCGACGGTCGCCGGCGTGCCGATCCAGCCGATGTGCAGGGTCGCGTCGTCGGGCCGCGCACGCGCGCCGGTCGCATAGCGCTCGTGATCGACCACCGTCGGCAGCCACTCGACGCGGCGGGCGCCGGCTGCGCGCGCGCGCTCGCCCAGGTAGGCGCTGCCGACGACGACCAGCGTGGCGGCGCGCATCAGGCGGTCGATCTTGCGGCCGAACAGCCTTCTCAGCAGCGGGTTGCGGTGCCGGTCGTAGGTGTGGAAGACCGCATCGTCGTAGTCGAGCACGAACGGCCGCCCGGCAAGCAGCCACAGCTCCAGCCACGCCGGCGCCCAGGGCCAGAGCTCCTTCTCGATCCAGACCAGGTCGGCCCCGCGGGCGCCGGCGCGCAGCGCGCGTGCGCGATCCAGGTAGGCGCGCAGCACCTGGCCCAGCACCGGGCGGCCGGCATACTTGCGCTGCAGGTAGGTGTCGCCGAGCAGCGGGCTGGACTCGATCACGAGGCCCTCGCGCTGCAGGGCAGGGACGAACTGCAGCCAGCGCAGCCGCGACGAGGCGCCGAGCCGGCTGTAGCGCGGGTAGGCGGCCACACGGCACGTGGACCCGCGCGCGTCGGGCGCGGGCCGCCCGGGCGAGTGCGGCGGGACGGGGGGCACGCGGGTCGTCATCCCGCGCGCGCGAGGTTCGGCAGGTCGCGGTACAGCATCGCGAAGCCGCGCCAGGTCGACGCCAGGTCCTGGCGCGACCGCCGCAGCAGTGCCTGCAGGCTGCGCGACAGCGGCTCGACCGCCAGCGTGATCGCCGCGTGCAGGTGCGCCTGCCAGCGTGGCAGGTGCTTGTACGCGTAGAGGATCCGGCTGCGGGTGGCGTAGAAGAGCCGCCGGGCCATGATCTGGCGCGAGACGCCGCCGCCGAGGTGGTACGACGCCGGCGCGGCGACGAAACGGGTCAGCCAGCCGGCGCGTTGCGCGCGCAGCGAGAAGTCCAGGTCCTCGAGGTAGACGAAGAAGCGTTCGTCGAAGCCGCCGAGCGACCTGAAGGTCGACAGCCGCAGCAGCCAGAACGCGCCGATGACATGGTCGACCGTGCGGTCGCTGCGGTGGTCCCAGCCGGTCATGCGGCTGTCGAAGACCCCGGGGCGCAGCGCGTGCAGGCCGATCGCGGTCGCGGCCAGGTCGGCGAAGCGCGGAAAGCGGTGGCACGAGCGCGCGATCGCCCCGTGCTCGTCCTCGAGCGCGATGCCGCACAGCCCCACCGGCATGTCAGGGCGCTGCAGCTCGGCGATGCAGCGCTCGACCGATCCCGGCCGCAGCTCGCAGTCGGGGTTGAGCAGCAGCAGGTATTCGCCACGCGCCGCGGCCGCGCCGCGGTTGCAGGCGGCGCCGAAGCCGAGGTTGCGGTCGCTGCGCAGCAGGGTATCCGTCGGGTGCAGCGACAGCCGATCGGTCGAGCCGTCGGTCGAGCCGTTGTCGACGACGACGACCTCGACCCGCGCGCGCAACGCGAGCGGCAGGGCCTGGTCGATGCTGGCGATGCAGCGCGCGAGCAGCTCGCCGCCGTTCCAGTTGACGACGACCACGCTCAGCAGCACGGACGGTTCATCCGACATGCGGGGTTCTTGCCAGGACCGTAGCGGGTGCGATCGAGGCATGCCGTGGATCATCAGCTTGCGCTTCGGCGCTCGACTCACGCCGGCGCCGCGATCGCGCGCGCACAGATGTTGCGCAACTCGCGGCGGCTGCATTCAGCCCGTTGCCGACGTTCGCCGAAGTCAGTCCTTGGCTTGTCTTGGCGTTCGATGTGTCAGCGTGCCATGGGTGGCGGGCACCCTCCCACTCCATGTCCCCCCGGGCGGCTGCGCCCGCCCCTCCTCCTTACTTCCGTGGGAGGGTGCCCGCCACCCATGGCCTGACATCGCCTGGGTCTTCGACGGTCGAACACCACTGCGGCTGCCCGCCGAGGACAGCGGGTGCCCTTTCCCGTAAGTAGAGGAGGAGCCGGCGGCGCAAGCCGACGGCGGGGGAGCGAGCCCGGACACAAACAGTCCTGTGGACTGTTTGTGCCTGGTGAGCGCCCGGGGCACTGTCCCCGGGCATGGAGGGAAAGGGCACCCGCTGGCCTCGGCACGCGCGGTCCTGGCACCCAATCGGGAGGAAGGGCCCCGGCGAGCGGCAGCAACGGGCCGCTAGCAGAAGGCTGCATGGCCTGCGAGCGTTCGACGACCGAGCGCGAATCCGTATCAGGCATCTTGGCGCAGGAGCTCCAGGAAGCGGCCTGCCACGGCGCGCCAGGTGAAGCCCTCGACGGCCGCCGCGGCGCGGTCCAGGCGTGCCGCGAGCACGTCGGGCGGGGTGTGCATGATGTCCTCGATCGCGGCGGCGATCGCATCGGGTGCGTGGACGGGTACCAGCCATGCATTGTCGGGGGCCGCGGGCAGGTAGCCGGTCGTGACGACCGCCACGCCGCTGGCCATTGCCTCCAGCACCGGGTAGTGCGCCGCGCCGAGCTGCAGCGTGCCGGGTGCGAGCATGATGTCCAGCGACCGGTAGTACGCAGCCAGCTCGCGGTCGTTGGCCGGCACGACGACCTCGGCGCGTGGGTGCGACCAGCCCTCGGGCAGGTTGCCGTAGGCCACGCGCAGTCGCGCATCGGGCCTCCGCGCAGCGAGGCGCTCGAAGGCCGCGAGCGCATCGGCGGTGCCCTTGGCCGGCTCGCGACGCCCGATGATGCCGATCGTCCAGGGCTCGCCGCGCGCGCTGCCTGGCAGCGTCGGCCGGCGCGTGAACAGCGCATCGTCCATCCCCGGGGGAATCCAGTCGGTGGCCCGGATGCCGCGGTAGTCGAGGTAGATCGGCGCGTTGACGACCCGCCGCAGTGGCAGGCGGTAGCTGGCGCCCGACAGCAGCTGGAGCACGCGTGCACGCCAGCCGCGCTCGCCGGCGAAGTAGTCGGGCTCGTAGGCCTGGATGTAGTAGACGCGGCCGCGGCGGCCACGGGCCGGCGAGGGCGCCAGCGCCACCGGCCATGCCGTCAGCGAGTGGTTGGCCAGCACGACGTCGTACCGGGGCGCCAGCCGGCGCAGCGCGCGCCACATGCCCAGGTAGATCGACGCCGCGTTGCCGTGTGCCGCGAACGGTGCCGGCCTCGCGTCGGCGGCGGTCTCGAGGCCATCGCGACCGAACCGCCGGATGCCGGCCCGCGTCGGGAAGTACGGCGCGTCGCTTCGCGCGTCGACGAGGAAGTCGACCGTGGCGCCGAGCGTCATCCAGTGGTTGGCCAGCTCGGACAGCACGCGGTAGCCGCCCGCACGGCCGAAGCCGATGACCGGGATCAGGATTCGCATCGTCACCAGGGCCTGCCGACGTCTCAGGCGCCAGCGACCGGGGCGGGGCGCTGGCCGTCGAGGCGCCGGGCGAGTGTGCCGAGCTGCCCGTGCAGCACCGCCCAGTAGACCGCGTAGGTCGCCGCGTAGCCGGCCGCCGCACCGGGCAGCCCCCACGCGCGTGCGCCGGCCAGGCAGGCCAGCGTGACCAGGCCGGCGAAGACGAGCTCGGTCGCGATGTACAGCCGCGTTCGCGCATGGCTGATCATCGTGTAGGCCGGGATCCAGCTGGCGATCTTGAGCACGTCGCCCAGCAGCTGCCAGCCCAGCGCCTGCGCAAGCGGCAGGAAGGCGGGCGAGAACAAGGCCATCGTCAGCGGCTCGCGCAGCACGTAGATGGCGGCCGCCGTCGCCACGACCAGCGGGATCACGAATCGGTAGCCCTTGGCGATCTCGCGGCGCAGCGCGCCGCCCTCCCGGATCTCGGCCAGGCGCGGCAGGAAGTACAGCGACAGCGTCGTCGTCAGCATCAGCAGGTGCGTCTCGCTGAGCTTCCACATCGCCTGCCACAGCCCGGCGAGTTCGGCGCCGGCGATCCGCGTCAGGCCGTCCCGGATCACGATCTGCGACAGCGGCACCACGACCGCGGTCGTCGCCGCCATCAGCCCGAAGCCGGCCAGCGAACGCGCGGCGCGACGGTCGATGCGCCCGACGAGATCGCGCCAACGGCTGCGCCAGGCGCGCCGGAAGACCACGGCCGTGATCACGCCGCACAGCGCCTGGCCGATCGGCAGCGCGATCAGGCCGCCGAACAGGCCGAAGCGCAGCACCAGCAGGGCCGCCGCCCCGACGCTGGCGAGGCTGCCGAGGATGGTCGCGGTGACGAACGCGTCGACGCGCTTGAGCCCGCTGAGCGCGGCCAGCAGCACGGTGTTGACGGCCAGCAGCGCCGAGCTCGCCGCCAGCCACGGCAGCACGCCGCGCAGCGCGGCGTCGCCGAGCACGCCCTCGGCCAGTGCAGGGCCGAGCACCAGCACCAGCAGCGACGCCGCGCCGGCGCCGACCAGGCCGAGCGTCAGCGCCGTGCGCCAGACCGCGGCCTGGACCTGCGGCGCGCGGCCGTGCTCGGCGGTCAGCTTCGTCACGCCGGGTCCGAAGATGCCCCCCGCGGCGGCGCCGACCATCGCCGTCAGGCTCTGGAACTGGCCGATGACGCCGAAGCCGGCCGGACCGACGTAGACCGCCAGCAGCTTGTTCAGCGCGAGCCCGGCCGCCAGCCGCACGGCCGTGGCGGCGCCGTTGAGCGCGGTGGTGCGCGCCAGGCTCATCGCGCACCCCCCACCGGCCGGGGCGCCAGGGACTCAGGCAAAGGCATCGATGGCGTCGACGACGCGGTCGACGTCCTCGAGGCGCATCGTCGGCCCCATCGGCAGGCTCAGGACCTCCCGGTGCAGCGCTTCGGCGATCGGGAACGACCCCGCTGCGAAGCCCAGCGCCGTGTAGGCGGGCTGCAGGTGCGGCGGCACCGGGTAGTGGATCACGGTGCCGATGCCGCGCTGCGCCAGCGCTGCGGCCAGCGCGTCGCGCCGCGGGTGGCGGATCACGAACAGGTGCCAGACGCTGTCGCCGTGCGGGGCGACCTGGATCGGTCGTGCCGGCCCGGCCTGCAGGCGCTGCAGGTAGCGCGCGGCGACGGCCGCGCGCCGCGCGTTGTCCTCGTCCAGCCGTGGCAGCTTGGCGCGCAGCAGCGCGGCCTGCAGCTCGTCCAGGCGCGAGTTCACGCCCAGCACCTCGTTGTGATACTTGCGCCGCGAGCCGTAGTTGCGCAGCACGCGGATGCGATCGGCCAGCGTCGGGTCGTCGGTGGTGACGGCACCGCCGTCGCCGAGCGCGCCGAGGTTCTTGCCGGGGTAGAAGCTCCAGGCGACGGCATCGCCGTGGGCGCCGAGGCGTCGACCCTGGTAGCGCGCCCCGTGAGCCTGGGCCGCGTCCTCGACCACCTTCAGCCCGTGTTCGCGCGCCAGCGCCAGGATAGGCGCCAGGTCGGCCGGCTGACCGTACAGATGCACCGGCATCAGCGCGCGCGTGCGCGGGGTCAGCGCGGCGGCGATGCGTGCCGGGTCGAGATTGGCGGTCGCCTCGATCGGCTCCACCGGGACCGGCGTGGCGCCCACCTGGCTGACCGCGAGCCAGGTGGCGATGTAGGTGTTGGACGGGACGATCACCTCGTCGCCGGCGCCGATCCCCAGTGCGCGCAGTGCCAGCGTCAGCGCGTCCAGCCCGTTGGCCACGCCGACGCACTCGCGTGCCCCGCAGAAGGCGGCGTACTCGCGCTCGAACTGCTCGACCTCCTGGCCGAGGATGTACCAGCCCGATCGCAGCACGCGCTCGAACGCCTCGCGCAGCGCCGGCGCGTAGGACTGCTGGATGGCGCCGAGGTCGAGAAAGGGCAGCTTCGTCATGCCGGGCGGCTTTCACCACGGATCGCAGAAGCCCGGTGCCGTGCGCGACTGCGGCGCGAGGAACGGTTCAAGCGCGTTCCTTCGCATGCAGGAATTCGTCGTAGTCGCGGATGTAGTCGGCCGGGTCGTAGTGGTGCGACGCGAAGACGAGCAGGACGGAGTCGGGCGAGTACTTGTACTGGATGCCCCAGACCATCGGCGGCAGGTACAGCCCGGTGTCCAGCGAATCCAGGACGACCTCGACCCGGCGCTGGCCGTCGTCGGCCACCACGGCGCAACTGCCGCGCACGCAGACCAGGAACTGGTGGCAGCAGCGGTGCGCGTGCTCGCCACGCGTCTCGCGGCTGGGCACGCCGAAGACGAGGAAATAGCGCAGCGGGCGAAAGGGGATGTCGCGCTCGAATTCGCCGACGCTCAGGCTGCCCCGCAGATCCGGGACCACCTTCATGCGATGCAGCGTCACGCCGTCGACCGGGGTCGACTGCACCGGCCCGTCGAACGCCGCGGCGATGCGCGGCGCCGGCGCCTCGTGGCTGTGCGGGGTGTCGACGTAGCCGACGATCGTCGCTGGGTTGCCGTCGACGACGGCGTGGTGCGGCACCGACCGCGTGACCACTGAACCGGCGCGAACCACGACGCCGGTGGCGAGCACGATGTCCGGGTGGACGACGGCGTTGGCGCCGATGCGCACGCCCGCATCGACCCGGGCGGGTCGCTGGCCGTTCGCGACGTCGGGTTCGACGAAGACCACGTTCGGCCCGACGCTGACGTCGCCGGCGAGCATGCACCCGGGCGGCACGACCGCCCCCGGGCCGACGCGGCAGCCCGGGCCGATGAGCGCATCGGGGGCGACATGCGCGGCCGGGTGGATGCGCGAGGTGGGCGGGGTCGGCGGCGACATGCGGATGGAGATGAAGGCGCGCTGCGCCATCCCTGGCTCGAAAGTGGAATTATCGGGCATTGCCTGCGCGCGCCAGCCCCGGTGCGATCCGGTGCTTCCGTCGCGGCGCCGCCGCAGACCGGCGGCGAAAGACGATGCGGCAGCGCTGGAGCGGCGAACCTGCGAATGCCTGCGGGTGGCGCGAGGCGACGCGCGAATGGGCGCGCCGGCGCGACCGCTACAATCCCGCCGCTTCGAGGCGACCCGTCCGGCTGCCGAGCGTCGTCCTGCTGCCCGTCCGTCCTCCATGCGAATCCCGTTTTCGAGCGCTTTGGCTGCTCGCCTGGTCCGCCTGCTCGCGCTCGTGTCCGTGCTGCTGTGGGGCAGTGTCGCGGGCGCGCAGTCGTCGAACGGCTCGGGCGCGGTGCTGTCCACCGGGTCCGAGGCCACGGTGCAGGAGGGCCCGGTCAGGCTGCGGCAAATGCCCACCGAGCGGGGGCAGACCCGGACGGCCACCGAAGGGGGGGTGTCCCCCAGCGAGCAGGCTCGACCGCCGACCGACCGGGTCTGGCAGGCGCCGCAGCCACCGCGCGAACTCGACGAGTTCGAGCGCTTCGTCAGCCGGCTGGCCGGCCCGGACGCGGACGGCGAGCCCTCCGAGATCAGGCGCTTCGGCAGCGACATGCCGCGCCCGACGCCCGACGAGGCCGCCGAGCTGCAGGCGCTGCCGCTGGTGCCGCCCGACTACGTCGTGCAGCCCGGTGACGAACTGAGGGTCGCGCTGTGGGGCTCCGTGGACGCCGACCTGGAGCTCCGCGTCGATCGCGCGGGCCGCATCACGCTGCCGCGCATCGGCGCGATCCCCGTGGCCGGCGCCCGCTACGGCGAGCTCGACGGCATCGTGCGCCGGCGTGCCGAGCGCGTCTTCCGCAACTTCGACCTCGCGGTCTCGCTCGGCCGGCTTCGCGCCGTGCGGGTCTTCGTGACCGGTTTCGTCGAGTCGCCCGGGACCTACACGCTGGGCGGCCTGTCGACGATCAGCCAGGCCGTGATCCGCGCCGGGGGCCCCGCGAGCGCCGGCAGCTACCGGCGCATCACGCTGCGCCGCGCCGGGCAGCCGGCGCGATCGTTCGACATGTACGAGCTGCTCGTGCGCGGCGAGCGCAGCGGCGACCTGCGCCTGCAGCCCGATGACGTCGTGCACGTCGGTCCGGTGGCCAAGCAGGTGGCGCTGATCGGCAGCGTCAACCGGCCGGCGATCTTCGAGATGCTGCCCGGCGAAACCGTGAGCGACCTGATCGAGATGGCCGGGGGCTTCTCGGCCGTGGCCGACGTCCGCCGCCTGACGCTGGAGCGGCTGCAGGACCGCGATACGGTCCGCGTCACCGAGTGGGCCTTGCCCGCCAGCGAGTCGCGTGAGCTGCAGCAGGGCGACGTGCTGCGCGCGATCAGCGCGGTGGCGGTGGCGAGCTCGCAGCTGCCGCAGAACAAGCGCGTGCACGTCGAAGGCGAGGTGCAGCACCCGGGCACCTACGTGCTGCCGCCGGGCACGACGCTGCAGGACGCCATCGCCGCAGCGGGCGGGCTGACCACGGCCGCGTACCTGTTCGGCACCGAGTTCACGCGCGAGAGCGTGCGGCTCGGCCAGCAGGAGAATTACGACCGCGCGCTGCGAGACGTCGAGACCGAGTTCGCGCGCGCCGCGGCCGTGCAGCGCGCCAGCAGCCCCGAGGAGGCGGCGTCGCAATCGCTGCGCGCGGCTTCGACGACGCGGCTGATCGAGCGGTTGCGTGCCCTGCGGCCGACCGGCCGCGTCGTCCTCGAGCTGACGCCGGAGTCGAGCGCCTTGCCGCCGCTGCTGCTCGAGAACGGGGACCGGATCATGGTGCCGCCCAAGGCGACCTCGGTCGGCGTCTTCGGCAGCGTCTTCAGCACCGGCAACTTTCTGTACGGCGAGCAGCGCAGGCTCGCGGACTACCTGCGCCTGGCCGGCGGACCGACGCGCGCCGCGGACCGACGCAGCGTCTTCGTGATTCGCGCCAACGGGACCGTCATCAGCGAGAGCCAGTCCTCGGGCTGGTTCGCGGCGGGAACGCTGGGCGACCAGGATGCCCTTCCGGGCGACACGATCTTCGTACCCGAAGAGATCGACCGCACGACCTTCCTGCAGAGCGCGAAGGACTGGACGCAGGTGCTCTATCAATTCGGCCTGGGCGTGGCGGCGTTCAAGTCGCTGTCGAACTGACGCGCGGCATGAGCCCGGCACCCGAGTCGATCGCCGCGCCGCAACGCCCGCGCGATCCCGACCCCCCCGACGGCAGCCTGCTCGAATTCCTCACGCCGCTGGCGCGAGCATGGCGTCGGCTGCTGCTGGTCCCGCTCCTGGTGGGGGCGGTCTCGGTCGGCGTGAGCTACCTGGTGCCCAAGACCTACCAGGCGACGACGCGTCTGCTGACGCAGCAGCAGCCCAGCAGTGCGGCGGCTTCGGCCCTGGCTTCCCTGGGTGCGCTCGGCGCCTTGTCCGGCCTGTCGCTGGGCGGGCGCAACCCGGCCGACATGTACGTGTCGTTGATGCGCAGCGACAACGCCACCGACCGCCTCATCGACCAGTTCGATCTGTTTCGTGTCTACGACGTCACGGAGCGCTGGCAGGCAAGGCGTGAGCTGGCGAACAGTACCGCGATCGCTGTCGGCAAGAAGGACGGGCTGATCAGCGTGTCGGTGGAGGACGAGAGCCCGCAGCGCGCCGCGGACATCGCGAACCAGTATGTCGAGGAGCTGCGACGGTTGACGACCGAGCTCGCGATCACCGAGGCGCAGCAGCGCCGGCTCTTCTTCGGGCGTCAGCTCGAACAGGCCAGGGACCGGCTCGCCGAGGCCCAGGCCGCGCTGCAGGCCAGCGGTTTCACGGTCGAGGCGCTCAAGGCCGAGCCCAAGGCGGCTGCCGACAGCTATGCCAGGCTGCGTGCCGAGCTGACGGCGGCCGAAGTGCGGCTGCAGGCGATGCGCAGTTCCTTCGCCGACACGGCACCGGAGGTCCGGACGCTGCAGGGGACGGTGGCCGCGCTGCGGACGCAGTTGTCGCGCAGCGAGGCCTCGCGCGATCCCGCGGAGCTGGGCCCCGACTATGTCAGCAAGTACCGCGAGTTCAAGTACCGTGAGACACTGTACGAACTCGTCGCCCAGCAGTTCGAGCTCGCGCGCGTCGACGAGAGCCGAGAGGGGGCCTTGATCCAGATCGTCGATGTCGCGAGCCCTCCCGAGCGCAAGCTGCGCCCGAAGCGAAGCCTGTACGGGATCTTCGCGGCGGTCGGGGCCTTCGTGCTGCTGGCCGGGTGGACGATCGCCGGTGCGCGCATCCGGCAGGCCGAGCACAGCGACCCGACGACGTATGCGCGCTGGCAGGCGTTCAGGCGTGCCTTTCGCGGGCGTGCGGGGAAGTGACGCGCGGTGACATGACGATGGGCGGTTCGATCAGGGCTTCCCGCCTGCCTCGGGGGTGATAATGGCTTCGATGCTGCTCGCGCTGTTCGTCTCCATCGTCCTGACGATGCTGATCGTGCGCCATGCGTCGACGAGGTCGCGCATGGTCGACCATGATCTGACCGGCCCGCAGAAGTTTCACGTCGTTCCGGTGCCTCGCGTGGGGGGCCTGGGCATCGTCGCCGGGCTGATCGCGGCGGTGATCCACCAGTCGCTCGTCGGCGCGCCCTCGGGCAGCGACCTCGGCCTGATCCTGATGGTCTGCGCGATACCCGCGTTCGCGTTCGGACTGGCGGAGGATCTGACGAAACAGGTCTCGGCCCGCGTGCGGCTGCTGGCCACCGCCGCATCGGCCGTGCTCGCGTTCTGGCTGCTCGACGCGCAGCTGCGGCACACCGCGATCCCGGGGCTGGACCTGATCGTCTCGTTCACGGTCGGCGCGCTGGTCGTGACCGTGTTCGCGGTCGCGGGGATCGCCAATGCGATGAACATCATCGACGGCTTCAACGGGCTGGCGTCGATGTGCGCGGTCATCATGCTCGCGGGGCTGGCCTACGTCGCGTTTCAGGTCGGCGACCCCTTGCTCGGCACCCTCGCCGTAGCCGGAATCGGTGCGGTGCTGGGCTTTTTCATCTGGAATTTCCCGGCCGGGCTGGTCTTCCTCGGCGACGGCGGGGCCTATTTCCTCGGTTTCTACATCGCCGAGCTGTCGGTGCTGCTGCTGGCCCGCAACCCCGCGGTCTCGCCGATGTTTCCGCTGCTGCTGTGCATCTACCCGGTCTTCGAGACCGTCTTCTCGATGTACCGGCGCCGCTTCCTGCGCCAGCAGCCTCCGAGCATGCCGGACGGCATCCACCTGCATTCCCTGATCTACCGGCGCGTCATGCGCTGGGCCGTGGGCCCGAAGACGGCGCGCGCGATGGCGCGCCGCAATTCGATGACGTCGCCGTACCTGTGGCTGCTGTGCACCAGTTCGGTCGTGCCGGCGGTCTTGTTCTGGCGTCAGACGGCGGTCCTCGTCGGCTGCCTCGTCGTCTTCGCGCTGGCGTACATCGTGCTCTACTGGCGGATCGTGCGCTTCAAGTCGCCCCGCTGGCTGCGCTTCGGCCGCAGCCGCGCCCTGTGGCCCGATGCCACGCGTGAACAGGAAGTATGACCCTCAGCGATCCAGGTGAACCGGCCCCGGTCGGCCCCGCCCCCCGTTTCGACACCCTCCCGCTAGACCCCAAGCTGCTGCGCGCCGTGGCCGATTCCGGCTACACGGCGATGACGCCGATCCAGGCCAAGGCGATCCCGATCGTGCTCGCGGGGCGCGACATCATGGGCGCGGCGCAGACCGGCACCGGCAAGACCGCGGCGTTCACGATCCCGCTGCTGCAGCGCATGCTGCGGCACGAGAACACCAGCATGTCGCCGGCGCGCCACCCGGTGCGCGCGCTCGTGCTGACGCCGACGCGAGAGCTCGCCGACCAGGTCGCGGCCAGCGTCAAGAACTACGCCAGCCAGACACGTCTGCGCTCGGCGGTGGTCTTCGGCGGCATCGACATCAAGCCGCAGATCGAGGAGCTGCGCAAGGGGGTCGAGGTGCTGATCGCCACCCCCGGGCGGCTGCTCGACCACATCGAGGGCAAGACCGCGATCCTCAACCAGGTCGAGTACGTCGTCCTCGACGAGGCCGACCGCATGCTCGACATCGGCTTCCTGCCCGACCTGCAGCGCATCCTGTCCTTCCTGCCCAAGCAGCGCCAGACGCTGCTGTTCTCGGCCACCTTCTCGCCCGAGATCAAGCGGCTGGCGTCCAGCTACCTGCAGGATCCGTTGACGGTGGAGGTCGCGCGGCCGAACGCCACCGCCTCCACCGTCGAGCAGCACTTCTACCGGGTCGAGGACGACGACAAGCGCCGCGCCGTGCGCCAGCTGCTGCGCCAGCGCGATCTCGCGCAGGCGATCGTCTTCGTCAACAGCAAGCTCGGCGCGGCGCGGCTGGCGCGCAGCTTCGACCGCGACGGCCTGAAGACGCAGGCGCTGCACGGCGACAAGAGCCAGGACGAGCGGCTGAAGGCGCTGGCCGCGTTCAAGGCCGGCGAGGTCGACCTGCTGGTGGCCACCGACGTGGCGGCGCGCGGCCTGGACATCGCCGACCTGCCGGCGGTGTTCAACTTCGACGTCCCGTTCAACGCCGAGGACTACGTCCACCGCATCGGCCGCACCGGCCGCGCCGGGGCGTCGGGGCTGGCGATCACGCTGGTCACGCGCAGCGACACGCGGCTGGTGGCCGATATCGAGAAGCTGATCCGCAACCCGATCGAGCTCGAGCCGCTGGACCTGGACGACGAGCGCCCGCGCCGCCGCCGTGCGCCGGACGACGACGAGCGGCGCGGTGACCGCGAAGACCGCGCGGGGCGGGAGGTCCGGCAGGGACGCGCCGACGGCCGTCCGCGGGGCGACGCCGGCCCGCTCCCTGCGGGCCGCGCCGCACGGTCCGCCCCGGCGGACCCGATCTTCGACCGTCCCTACGAGGCCGCGGCCGAAGCCACCCCGGCCTGGGAGCAGGCGGCCAAGGAGCGCGCCACGGCGGCCGCGCCGGCCGTGCGCTCGCCCAACATCCGCGCCAGGAAGAAGGTCGCCGCGCTGCTGGGCGGCAAGTCCTGAGCCGCGCGTCCAGGCGGCAGTGGCCTGCCCCCGCCGCGAGGCGTCCGGGGTCGATCAGCCGGCGTCGAGGATGGGGTCCAGCCCGGCCTCGCGCAGCAGCTGCGCGGTGCGGATCAGCGGCAGGCCGACGAGCGCCGTCGGGTCGTCGCTGAGGATCTCCTCGAGCAGCGCGATCCCCAGCGCCTCGCTGCGCGCGCTGCCGGCGCAGTCGAAGGGCTGCTCGAGCTGCAGGTAGCGGTCGATCTCGGCGTCGGCGAGGCTGCGAAACCGCACCGTCACCGGCGCCAGCAGCGAGCGCTCGTACTCGATGTCGGCGCGCACCACCGAAAGCGCCGTGTGGAAGACCACGCGCTGGCCGCTGAGCGTTCGCAGCTGCGCGGCCGCTCGCTCGCGGTCGCCGGGCTTGCCGAGCGCCTTGCCGTCGAGGTCGGCGACCTGGTCGGCGCCGATGACGACCGCCTGCGGATGGGCCTTCGCGACCGCGCGTGCCTTCTCGCGCGCCAGCCGCATCGCCATCGCGCACGGCATCTCGCCGCGCTGCGGCGTCTCGTCGACCTCGGGCGGCTGGACCTCGAACGGCAGCCGCAGCCGCGCCAGCAGCTCGCGCCGGTAGCGCGAGGTCGACGCCAGGATCAGCTTGGGGGTGTCGGCCATGCGGGCATTGTCCCACCGGGTCGGTGACGGGTCGACGTCATCTCCCATCGTCCCGCAGGGGATCCCGCGACGGGCCGGGGCCGCGCCCGTCGGCGCCCGGTCCCGGCCCCGGCGGCCGAGGCGCCGCCCAGGCCTGCGGGCGGGCCGCACCGTCGCGGTGGCCGGCAGGCGGCCGCTACACTGCAACGCGATGAAGGACAGGCCGCACGATCCGCGCCGGCTCGACGTACGGCGCTTTGCCGCCACCGCGGCGCAGTTGCAGGGCTGCGCCGGTGCGGGCGAGCTGCCGCGGCTGGTCGCCGACGCGCCGCTGGCCGGCGGCGAGGGCGCCGAGTGGTCGATGCGGGGCGAGCAGCGCCCCGGCGTGGCCGGCGAGCCCGAGGTCTGGCTGCACCTGCAAGCGCGCGCGCACGTCGTCCTGCCCTGCCAGCGTTGCCTGCAGCCGATGACGCTGCCGCTGCAGGGCGCGCGCTCGATCCGCTTCGTCGACGACGAGGCCGAGGCCGAGCGGCTGGACGAGGAGCTCGACGACGACGTGCTCGCCACGCCGGCGCGCGGCCGCGTCGACGCGCTGGCGCTGGTCGAGGACGAGCTGATCTTCGCGCTGCCCCTGGTGCCGCGCCACGACACCTGCCCCGAGCCGCTGCCGGCGCCTGCCGACACGGCCCGTGCGACCGAGGCCGACGCCGCGCCGCACCCGTTCGCGGCGCTGGCCGCGCTCAAGCGCGGCGGGCGGCCCGGTCGCTGAGCGCCGCCGGCGGCACCGCCGGGCCCGGCCCACGCTGATATACTTGCGGGCTTTTCGCCGCTGCCCAAGGGTGCCGGCCCGCGCGCGGGGATGCCGCCGCTGCGCATCCCAGGAGATTCCCATGGCTGTCCAGCAGAACAAGAAGTCGCCGTCCAAGCGCGGCATGCACCGCGCGCACGATGCCCTGTCTGCGCCCGGGCTCGCGGTCGAGCCGACGACCGGCGAGGTCCACCTGCGCCACCGCATCAGCCCGACCGGGTTCTACCGCGGGCGCAAGGTCCTCAAGACCAAGGCCGACGCCTGAGGCGATGGCCGGCGGGTATCGTGCCCGATCGCCGGCCCCGCCGACCCGCCCGGGCGACGCCGCCCTGACCGTCGCCTGGGTCCGATGCCCGGCGCGCAGCCCGCGTGCCGGGCATCGCGCATGAAGACCCCGTGAGCGTCTCGCACCCTGCCCCCAAGCCGCTGCAGCGCGTCGTGCTCGCCGTCGATTGCATGGGCGGCGACCACGGGCCGGCAGTCACCTTGCCGGCGTGCAAGGCGTTCTTGCAGAGCCACCCGCAGGCCGAGCTGCGGCTGGTCGGCAGCGCCGAGGCGCTCGCCCCGGCGGCGGGCTGGGCGCGCTGCACGCGCGTCGTCGCCACCGAGGTCGTGACGATGGACGATCCGGTCGAGGTCGCGCTGCGGCGCAAGCGCGACTCGTCGATGCGCCTGGCGATCTCGCAGCTGCGCGCGGCCGACCGCGCCGAGGCGCCTGCCGCCGACGCCTGCGTGTCGGCCGGCAACACCGGCGCGCTGATGGCGCTGGCGCGCTACCTGCTCAAGACCCTGGACGGCATCGACCGGCCGGCGATCGCCACCGTGCTGCCGAACCGGCGCGGCGGCTACACGACCGTGCTCGACCTCGGCGCCAACGTCGACTGCACGCCCGAGCACCTGCTGCAGTTCGCGATCCTCGGCAGCGCGCTGGTGGCGGCGGTCGAGGGGCGCGAGGAGCCGACGGTCGGCCTGCTCAACATCGGCGCGGAGGCGATCAAGGGCAGCGAGACGATCAAGGCCGCCGGCGAGCTGCTGCGCGCGGCCGATGCCGCCGGGCAGATCCGCTTCCACGGCAACGTCGAGGGCAACGACATCTTCGCCGGCACGACCGACATCGTCGTCTGCGACGGCTTCGTCGGCAACGTGCTGCTCAAGACCAGCGAGGGGCTGGCGGCCATGCTGTCGGACTTCATCCGCGAGGAGTTCACGCGCAGCGTCTTCACCAAGCTCGCGGCGCTGGTCGCGCTGCCGGTGCTGCGCCACTTCAAGCGCCGCGTCGACCCGCGCGGCTACAACGGCGCGGCGCTGCTGGGGCTGCGCGGGCTGGTCTTCAAGAGCCACGGCTCGGCCGATGCCTACGCGTTCGAGCATGCGCTGGCGCGCGCTTATGATGCGGCGCGCAACCGCGTGCTCGACCGCGTCCACGACCGCATCGCCCCGGTGCCGCGCGCGTCCACCGTCGCCGACGCCCCCGCCGCATGAACGCCCCCGCCCCTCACACCCGCATCACCGGCACCGGCAGCCACCTGCCGCCGCGCCGCGTCGGCAACGACGAACTGGTCGCCGAGCTCGCCGCGCGCGGCATCGAGAGCTCCGACGCCTGGATCGTCGAGCGCACCGGGATCCGCGCGCGCCATTTCGCGGGGGAGGGCGTCACCGCGAGCGACCTCGCGCTGCCGGCGGCGCAGGCGGCGCTCGCCGCCGCCGGGAGGCGCGCCGACGAGATCGACCTCGTCGTCGTCGCCACCTCGACGCCGGACATGATCTTCCCGGCTACGGCGGCGATCCTGCAGGCCAAGCTTGGCATCGTGGGCTGCCCGGCGTTCGACCTGCAGGCGGTGTGCTCGGGATTCGTCTACGCGCTGACGGTCGCCGACGCGATGATCCGCACCGGCAGCGCGACGCGCGCGCTGGTCGTCGGCGCGGAGGTCTTCTCGCGCATCCTCGACTTCGACGACCGCACGACCTGCGTGCTGTTCGGCGACGGCGCCGGCGCCGTGGTGCTGGAGGCGAGCGGCGAGCCCGGGATCCTGGCCACCGACCTGCACGCCGACGGCCGCCATGTCGGCATCCTGTGCGTCCCCGGCACGGTCGCCGGCGGCAAGGTGCTGGGCGACCCGCTGGTGCGCATGGACGGGCAGGCGGTGTTCAAGCTCGCCGTCGGCGTGCTCGAGCAGTCGGCGCGCGCCGTGCTGGCCAAGGCCGGCCGCAGCGAGGCGGACCTGGACTGGCTGATCCCGCACCAGGCCAACATCCGCATCATGCAGGGCACGGCGCGCAAGCTGAAGCTGCCGGCGGACAAGCTGGTCGTCACCGTCGACGAGCATGGCAACACCTCGGCAGCGTCGATCCCGCTGGCCCTGGACGCCGCGGTGCGCAGCGGCCGCGTCCGGCGCGGCGATACGGTGCTGCTCGAGGGCGTGGGCGGCGGCTTCACCTGGGGCGCGGTGCTGATGGATTACTGAGTGCCAGCGCCGCTGCGCATCCGCAAAGGCATCGACAAGGAGGCATCGCGATGACCAAGCCCTTTGCATTCGTCTTTCCAGGCCAGGGGTCCCAGTCGGTGGGCATGCTCGATGCCTGGGGCGATCACCCGGCGGTTGCCGCCACGCTGCTCGAGGCGTCGGAGGCCGCGCGCGAGGACGTCGGCCGGCTGATCCGGGAGGGGCCGGAGCTCGACCTTTCGTTGACCGTGAACACCCAGCTCGTCATGCTGGTGGCGGGCGTGGCCAACTACCGAGCGTGGATCGCCGAGGGAGGGCCCGTGCCGATGTTGCTGGCGGGGCACTCACTGGGTGAATACAGCGCACTCGTCGCCGCAGGCGCGATCGCGCTGCGCGATGCCGTGCCGCTGGTGCGTTTTCGGGCGCAGGCGATGCAGGAGGCCGTGCCGGTCGGCGAGGGCTCGATGATGGCGATCCTCGGCCTGGACGGGCGGGAAGTTGCCCAGACCTGCGAGCAAGCCGCGCGCGAAAGCGGCCAGGTCGTCGCCGCGGCGAACTTCAACGATCCCAAGCAGACGGTGATCGCCGGCAGCGTTGCCGGTGTAGAAGCCGCGGTCGCGTTGCTGAGGGCGCGCGGCGCCAAGCGGGCAATGCCGCTGGCCGTCTCGGCGCCATTCCACTGTGCGCTGATGGAGCCCGCCGCGCGACGGCTGCGGGAGCGTCTGGCGACAACGCCCATCGTGCTGCCGAAGGTCCCGGTCCTGAACAATATCGACGTCGACGCGCCGAGCGACCCCGACGCGATCCGCGACGCGCTGTACCGCCAGGCCTTCGGACCGGTGCGCTGGGTCGAGATCATCGAGGCGATGCACGCCCGTGGCCTGCGTCACATCTTCGAGTGCGGCCCAGGAAGGGTGCTGGCCAAGATGATCAAGCGCATCGAGCATGCCCAGGTCGACTGCACGACCGTTCTGGACCCGACCTCGCTCGCTGACGCCAAGGGGATGCTGGCATGAACGCCCCCGCCGCACCGGCCGCGCCGCGCATCGCGCTGGTCACCGGCGCCTCGCGCGGCATCGGCCGCGCGATCGCGCTGGCGTTGGCCGCGGCCGGCCACAGGGTCGTCGGCACCGCCACCACCGACGCCGGCGCCGCCGCCATCGGCGAGGCGCTGGCGCCGCATGGCGGGCGCGGCATCGCGCTGGACGTCACCGACGGCGCGGCCGCGCAGGCCGCGGTCGACGCCCTCGTCGCTGCCGAGGGCGCGCTGCACGTGCTCGTCAACAACGCCGGCATCACGCGCGACCAGCTCGCGATGCGGATGAAGGACGAGGACTGGGACGCGGTGCTCGACACCAACCTCAAGGCCGTCTTCCGCCTGAGCCGCGCCGCGCTGCGGCCGATGATGAAGCAGCGCTGGGGCCGCATCGTCAACATCACCTCGGTCGTCGGCGCCAGCGGCAACCCGGGGCAGGCCAACTACGCCGCCGCCAAGGCGGGGGTGGCCGGCATGACGCGCGCGCTGGCGCGCGAGCTCGGCAGCCGCGGCATCACCGTCAACTGCGTCGCACCGGGCTTCATCGCCACCGACATGACCGACGCCCTGCCCGAGGCGCAGCGTGCCGCGCTGCTGGCGCAGATCCCGCTCGGCCGGCTGGGGGCGGCCGCCGAGGTCGCGCACGCGGTCGCCTACCTCGCCAGCGACGGTGCCGGCTACGTCACCGGCACCGAGCTGCACGTCAATGGCGGCATGTTCATGGCATGAACCGTCGCCGCTGGCGGGCCCCCGGGCCCTGGCCGGCGGCCAGTTTTCGCACCGGGCCGCAGGCCCCACCCCGCCGGTAGAATCGCCGGCTGTCTGTCAGACCTACTCCCGGAGGAGTCAATGAGCGATATCGAATCCCGTGTCAAGAAGATCATCGCCGAGCAACTCGGCGTGCCCGAGGCGGACGTCACCAACGAGAAGGCCTTCGTGGCCGACCTCGGCGCCGACTCGCTCGACACGGTGGAGCTGGTGATGGCCCTCGAGGACGAGTTCGGGATCGAGATCCCGGACGAGGAGGCCGAGAAGATCACCACGGTGCAGCTGGCGATCGACTACGCGGTCGCGCACCAGAAGGCCTGACGGGCAGGGCAGGGGTCTGCGCATGGGGCGCCGCAGGGTCGTCGTCACCGGGCTGGGGCTGATCAGCCCGGTCGGCAATACGGTCGCCGAGGGCTGGGCGAATATCGTCGCCGGCCGCTCGGGCATCGGGCCGGTCACGCGCTTCGACGCGTCGGCGCTGTCGGTGCGCATCGCCGGCGAGGTCAAGGGCTTCGACGTCGAGGCCTGGATCCCCGGCAAGGAATCCCGCCACATGGACACCTTCATCCACTACGGCATGGCCGCCGCGATCCAGGCCGTGCAGGATGCGGGGCTGCCCAGCGGCGAATCGCTGTCCGAGGAGGCGGCCGAGCGCATCGGTTGCATCGTCGGCTCGGGCATCGGCGGCCTGCCGATGATCGAGGCCACGCACGAGGACTACCGCTCGCGCGGCCCGCGCCGCATCTCGCCGTTCTTCGTGCCGGCGTCGATCATCAACATGATCTCCGGCCACATCTCGATCCGGTACGGCTACACCGGCCCCAACCTCGCGATCGTCACCGCCTGCACGACCGGCCTGCACTGCATCGGCGAGGCCGGGCGGCTGATCGAGTACGGCGACGCCGACGTGATGATCGCTGGCGGGGCCGAGAGCACGGTCTCGCCGCTGGGCATCGGCGGCTTCGCCGCCGCGCGCGCGCTGTCGACGCGCAACGACGACCCGGCCGCCGCGTCGCGCCCCTGGGACAAGGGGCGCGACGGCTTCGTGCTCGGCGAGGGCGCGGGGGTGATGGTGCTCGAGGAGTTCGAACACGCCAAGCGGCGCGGCGCCAGGATCTACGCCGAGCTCGCCGGCTTCGGCATGGGGGCCGACGCCTTCCACATGACCGCGCCCAACGTCGACGGCCCGAAGCGCGCGATGAAGGCGGCGCTTCGCAACGCCGGCCTCGACGCCAGCCAGGTGCAGTACGTCAACGCGCACGGCACCTCGACGCCGCTGGGCGACATCAACGAGACGAACGCGATCAAGCACGCCTTCGGCGACCACGCCAGGCGGCTCGTCGTCAGCTCGACCAAGTCGATGACCGGCCACCTGCTCGGCGGTGCCGGCGGCATCGAGTCGGTCTTCACGGTGCTGGCGCTGCACCACCAGGTCGTGCCGCCGACGATCAACCTCGACGACCCGGACCCGGAGTGCGACCTCGACTACTGCGCCAACCAGGCGCGCGAGATGCCGCTCGAGGTCGCGGTCAAGAACAACTTCGGCTTCGGCGGCACGAACGGCACGCTGGTCTTCCGGCGCGCCTGAGCGGCAGCAGGGCTCATGCACACGGCGCCGGCGGTGGCGTTCGACGCCGACGACGGCGGCCGCTGGCGCGCCGCGGTCGCGGCCCTGTCCGGCCTGGCCGCCGCCGTGCTCGCGCGCTGGGCCTTGCTGTGGGCTGCCGCGGTCGATGGTCCCGCCGCCGGCTGGCCGGGGATGGACCTGATCGCCGCCGTCGCGGCCGCCCTGGCCGCGGCGCTGGCGGCCTGGCGGCTCGGCCGGCCGTCGCCGGCGCGGCTGATCTGGAATTCGCACGATTGGCTGTGGCAGCCCGAGGGCGGGCCGGCGCTGGCCGGCCGCGTGCAAGTGATGGCCGACCTCGGGGGCTGGATGCTGCTGCGATTCGACCCGCTGGCCGCGCGCGATCCGGCCGCGCGGCCGCGGCCGGCCCGGGGACGGCGCTGGATCCCGCTGGCCGCGCCCGGCGGCGGGGTGCGTGCGGCGCTGGTCGCGTCCGCGCGGGCTGGCGGCCGGGCCGCCTCGGTGCGCGGCGCATGAACGACCCGCAGGCCGATGCGCTGCTGGTCGAGCGCGTCAAGCGCGGCGACCAGCGTGCGTTCGAGATGCTGGTCGTCAAGTACCAGCGCCGGATCGAGCGGCTGATCGGCCGCATGGTGCGCGACGTCGACCTCGTCGCCGACATCGCGCAGGAGACCTTCATCCGCGCCTACCGGGCGCTGCCGCAGTTCCGCGGCGAGAGCGCCTTCTACACCTGGCTGTACCGGATCGCGGTCAACACCGCCAAGAAGGCGCTGGTCGACCTCAAGCGCGACCCGCTGCTGCTGGAGTCGGCGCGCGGCGGCGGTGGCGACGGCGACGGGGACGAAACTTCCCGCGTCGAGAACGAACTAAGCGACGGCGCGACCCCGGAGTCCGAGCTTGCGAGCCGGCAGGTCGCGCGTGCCGTCAATGCCGCCATCGAGGCCTTGTCCGACGACCTGCGCCAGGCGATCCTGCTGCGCGAGATCGAGGGCATGAGCTACGAGGAGATCGCCGACGCGATGAACTGCCCGATCGGGACCGTGCGTTCCCGCATCTTCCGTGCCCGCGAGGCGATCGCCGAGCGGCTGCGGCCCCTGCTGGATACGCGCGAGGGCACGCGCTGGTGATGCCGCCGCGCGATCCGCCACGCCCCCGGTTCCGACACCAACCCGCCTGTCGACCATGAATCCGTTCACCCCACCCGACGATGCGGCCCGCGGCGATGCCGCCGGGCATGCCGACGAAGCCGACCGCCTGGGACTGTCCGCGTTGATGGACGGCGACGCCGGTGCGGCCGAGCCCGTCTGCCTGGCCTGGCGCGACGACGCCGCGCTGCGTGCGCGCTGGCACGCCTACCACCTGATCGGCGACGTGCTGCGCTCCGAGGAGCTGGCCACGCCGGCGGCGCACGACGCGCGGCTGCTGGCCGCCGTGCGCGCGCGGCTGGCGCGGGAGCCCGTGATCGTCGCGCCGCAGCCGGCGCCGGCGCGGCGAGGCGGCTGGCGCATGCCGGCCGCGCAGGCGGCGGGTGTCGCGGCGCGGGCCGGCGTGCTGGTCGTGCTGCAGGCCCCCGATGCCGTCGCACCCGGTGGGCCAGGCGCTGCCGTGCAGCTGGCCGACGTGCAGGCGGGTGGGCCGCCGACGGTGCTGGCCCGCTCGCCGGCCACGCCGATGGACAGGGCGCGCACGCTCGCGACCGCCGGGGCCGGGATGCTGCAGTTCAGCACCCCCACGCGCGCGCAGATGCTGCGTGAGGCGCGCGTCGACGAGTACTTGCGTGCGCACCGCGACCTGCTCGCGGGCTCGCCGGCCGCGTTGCCGGGCGGTGCGATGCGGTCGGTCGACTTCCAGCTGCCGCAGCGCTGATGGCGTCGCCGCTGCTGTCCCTGCGCCGCTGGGTGCTGGCGACCGCCAGCGCGGCGCTGCTGCCCTGGGGCGGCGCGCTGGCGCAGGCGCTGCCGCACGCCGAGGCCGAGGCCTGGCTGGCGCGCCTGAACGAGGCGGCCAGCGCGCGCAACTACCGTGGCGTCATGGTCTTCACGACCGAGGGCGTGGTGTCGAGCTCGCGCGTCGCGCATGTCGGTGCCGGCGGCGAGGTGCTCGAGCGCGTCGAGGCGCTGGACGGCCGGATGCACCGCGTCTACCGGCGCGGCGACACGGTCTACACCGTGTGGCCCGATCGCCGCGTCGTCGTCGTCGAGCAGCGCGGCGCCGCCCCCGGGCTGGTGTCGACGCGGCGGCGCGTCGAGCCGCGCGCACTGGACCACTATGCGCTGCAGACGCAGGGGCGCGCCCACGTGGCGGGGCGGCCGGCGCAGCGGGTGCTGATGCAGCCGCGCGACGAGTGGCGCTTCGCGCAGCGGCTGTGGGCCGACGAGGCCAGCGGGCTGCTGCTGCGCGCCGACGTGCTCGGCAGCGATGGCCGCGTGCTCGAGTCCTCCGCCTTCAGCGAGGTCGAGCTCGACATCGCGGCCGACGCCGAGTCCCTGCTCGACGGCATGCAGCCGCCCGGCTTCGAGGTCGTGACGGCGCGGCGCGAGGGCGTCGAGCTGGCGCGCCAGGGCTGGCGGCTGGTCGCGCCGCCGCCGGGCTTCGAGCTGATGGCGTGCATGCGCCGGCCGGCGCCGGGGCGGCCTGGCGATGCGCTGCAGGCGATGTTTTCCGACGGGCTGAGCTTCGTGTCGGTCTTCATCGAGCCCTACCGCGAGTCGCAGCACGCCGGCGCGCTCAGCGCCGAGCTCGGCGCGATGCACACCGTGATGCAGCGCGTCGGCGAGCACTGGATCACCGCGATGGGCGACGTGCCGCGGCCCACGCTCGAGCAGTTCGTGCGCGCGCTGCAGCGCCAGCCGTGAGGGCTGCGGCCGCGGCAGCGCGCCGGTCGGCGCGCGCGGGCGGCGACACGTTGAACCTGGATCCTGCGCGGCCGGCCGGCGGCCGCGACCCTGACTGGAGAGACGACATGACGACAGCAATCGACTTCCTCCCGGCGCCGGCGCCGCGCGCGACGCGTGCACCTCGCCGCGCGGCGGCGGCCTCGATGGCCGGCGCGCTGATCCTCGGCGTCGCGCTCGCCGCGGCGCCGGCGCTCGCGCAAAACGGCGCGCCGGCGCTGCCCACGGTCCAGCTGCCCGACTTCTCGGTGCTGGCCGAGCGCGTCGGCCCGTCGGTGGTCAACATCCGCACGCTGGAGCGCGTGCAGGCGGGGGCGATGCCCGGATTCCCCCAGCTGGACCCGAATATCGAGGAGTTCTTCCGCCGCTTCGGCATCCCGATGCCCGGCCGCCCGGACCCGCGCGGGCCGCGCGGCGGCCCCGACGGCGAGCCGCGCCAGCGCGGCGTCGGATCGGGATTCATCCTCGGCGCCGACGGCTACGTGATGACGAACGCGCACGTCGTGCAGGGCGCCGACGAGGTCATGGTCACGCTGCACGACAAGCGCGAGTTCAAGGCGCGCATCGTCGGCGCCGACCGGCGCACCGACGTCGCGGTGGTCAAGATCGACGCCACTGGGCTGCCGGCGGTGAAGATCGGCGACGTCAACCGGCTCAAGGTCGGCGAGTGGGTGCTCGCGATCGGTTCGCCGTTCGGCCTGGACAACACCGTGACCGCCGGCATCGTCAGCGCCAAGCAGCGCGATACCGGCGACTACCTGCCGTTCATCCAGACCGACGTGGCGATCAACCCCGGCAATTCGGGCGGGCCGCTGATCAACCTGCGCGGCGAGGTCGTCGGCATCAACTCGCAGATCTACAGCCGCTCGGGCGGCTTCATGGGCATCAGTTTCGCGATCCCGATCGACGAGGCGATGAACGTGGCCGACCAGCTGCGCGCGCAGGGCCGCGTGATCCGGGGCCGCATCGGCGTGCAGATCGCGCCGGTGACCAAGGACGTCGCCGAGGCGATCGGGCTGGGCGAGGCCAAGGGTGCGCTGGTGCGCGGCGTCGAGCCCGACGGCCCGGCCGCCAAGGCGGGCATCGAGGCCGGCGACATCATCACCCGCGTCGACGGCCGCAGGGTCGAGAATTCGTCCGACCTGCCGCGCATCGTCGGCGGCACCAAGCCCGGCACCCGCAGCGCGATCCAGGTCTTCCGTCGCGGCGACTACAAGGATCTGCGCGTGACGGTCGGCGAGTTCCCCGCCGACACCCCGGTGGCCGCTGCCGGCGGCGGCGCCGAGCCGCCGCGCGCGCAGGCGGCGGCGACTGCACTCGGGCTGTCCGTCGTCGACCTCGACGCCGACGAGAAGAAGGCGCTGGGTGTCGACGGCGGCGTGCGCGTCGAGTCGGTCGAAGGGGCCGCCGCGCGCGCTGGCGTCCAGGGGGGCGACGTCATCCTGCAGATCGGCAACCAGGCGGTCACGGATGCGCGCCAGTTCGTCGAGGTGGCGCAGCGTGCGGCCAGGGACGGGCGCGCGGTCAGCGTGCTGGTGCGCCGGGGCGAGCTGGTCAACTTCCTGCTGATCAAGCCCTGAGGGCCTGGGCCCTGAGGTCCGCGGCACCCGGGCGGGGCCGCGACCGCGCGAGGCGGCTTGACCAACTGCCAAGCCGGGTCTTTCCGCGATGCAGGATCTGACGTTGCGGTTCTCTTGGAGACGTTGCGGTCTCGTGACTGCCCGGCGACGTGAGTGCGCTCTCACTTCGGGGCGGCCGGCCTCGATTGCCCGGCCAACAGGCTAGAATCGCCGCATCGGACGGCGTTTTCCGCCGTCTGGTGTCGAGCATTCGACAACAGCCGGATGCTTGTCCACAAGCTGTGGAAAACCTGTGGACGAGCGGCCCCTGTTGGCGCACTGCAACGAGCCGAAAGCAAGCAACGGCGCGGCTTGCGGGGCGGGCCTTCTGGCTACAATGGCCTCCCAACAAGCAGTTGCCAAACGTCTTTGTTGGAAGGCGCGTCAGACCCTTGGACGCGCCTATTTTTTTGTTCGCCGCGGCGTGGCGCGACGACCCTGCGATGAAGCACATCCGCAACTTTTCGATCATCGCCCACATCGACCACGGCAAGAGCACGCTCGCCGATCGCATCATCCAGCGCTGCGGCGGCCTGAGCGACCGCGAGATGGAAGCGCAGGTGCTCGACTCGATGGACATCGAGCGCGAGCGCGGGATCACGATCAAGGCGCAGACCGCGGCGCTGACGTACACGGCGCGTGACGGCCAGGTCTACAACCTCAACCTGATCGACACCCCGGGCCACGTCGACTTCAGCTACGAGGTCAGCCGGTCCCTCTCGGCCTGCGAGGGCGCGCTGCTGGTGGTCGACGCGTCGCAGGGCGTCGAGGCGCAGACGGTGGCCAACTGCTACACCGCGCTCGACCTCGGGGTCGAGGTGGTGCCGGTGCTCAACAAGATGGACCTGCCGCAGGCCGACCCCGAGACCGCCAAGGCGGAGATCGAGGACGTGATCGGCCTCGACGCCGAGCACGCCATCCCCTGCAGCGCCAAGACCGGCGAAGGCATCGACGACATCCTGGAGGCGGTGATCCACCGCATGCCGCCGCCGCGCGGCAACCCGGACGGCCCGCCGCGCGCGATGATCATCGACAGCTGGTTCGACAATTACGTCGGTGTCGTCATGCTGGTGCGCGTGGTCGACGGCGAGCTCAGGAAGGGCGACCGCATCCGCATGATGGCGACGAACGCCGTCTACCCGCTCGAGCAGCTCGGCGTCTTCGCGCCCAAGTCCGAGCCGCGCGAGCGGCTCGCGGCCGGCGAGGTCGGCTTCCTGATCGCCGGCATCAAGGAGCTGGCCGCGGCCAAGGTCGGCGACACGGTGACGCTCGAGAAGAAGCTGCCGAACAACGCGGGCCCGGCGTCCGCGCCGCTGCCGGGCTTCAAGGAGATCCAGCCGCAGGTCTTCGCCGGCCTGTACCCGACCGAGCCGAGCGAGTACGACGCGCTGCGCGACGCGCTGGAGAAGCTCAAGCTCAACGACAGCTCGCTGCGCTACGAGCCCGAGGTCAGCCAGGCGCTGGGCTTCGGCTTTCGCTGCGGCTTCCTCGGCCTGCTGCACATGGAGATCGTGCAGGAGCGCCTGGAGCGCGAGTTCGACCAGGACCTGGTGACGACCGCGCCCAGCGTCGTCTACGAGGTCGAGCTCAACGACGGCAGCGTCACGATGGTCGAGAACCCGAGCAAGATGCCCGACCTCGGCCGCATCCGGGAGATCCGCGAGCCCATCGTCACGGTGCAGCTGTACATGCCGCAGGACTGCGTCGGCCCGGTGATGACGCTGTGCAACCTCAAGCGCGGCGTCCAGATGAACATGGCCTACCACGGCAAGCAGGTGCACCTGACCTACGAGCTTCCGCTGGCCGAGATCGTGCTGGACTTCTTCGACAAGCTCAAGTCGGTCAGCCGCGGCTACGCGAGCATGGACTACGCGTTCAAGGCATACCGCGCGGCCGACGTCGTCAAGGTCGACATCCTGATCAACGGCGACAAGGTCGACCCGCTGTCGATGATCGTCCACCGCGCGCAGAGCCAGTACCGCGGCCGCGCGGTGGCGGCCAAGATGCGCGAGCAGATCCCGCGCCAGATGTACGACGTCGCGATCCAGGCTGCCATCGGCAGCAACGTCATCGCGCGCGAGAACATCAAGGCGCTGCGCAAGAACGTGCTGGCAAAATGCTACGGCGGCGACATCACCCGCAAGCGCAAGCTGCTCGAGAAGCAGAAGGCCGGCAAGAAGCGCATGAAGCAGATCGGCACCGTCGAGGTGCCGCAAGAGGCCTTCCTGGCCATCCTCCAGGTCGACGACTGAACCGGTTCCCCCGATGAGTGCACTGACTGCCGTCCTGTACGGCGCGCTGGCCGTCTACCTCGGCGGCTGGTTCCTCGGCCAGTGGATGGGCAACTTCTCGTTGCTGCTGTTCGTGCTGACGCTGGTGACGATGCTGTACTGGCTGGCCGAGCGGCTGCGCTTCAGGCCGGCACGGCTGGCGGCGGCGGCCGAGCTCGAGGCGGGGCACGCGCGCCGGCGCGAGGAGCTCGCGCGCCAGGGCATCACCCAGGTCGACGGCGACGTCGCCGCTGCGCGCGACAAGCTGCTCGCGCAGCCCTGGTGGCTGGACTGGACCGCCGGGCTGTTCCCGGTCATCCTGGTCGTCTTCGTGCTGCGCTCGTTCCTGTTCGAGCCGTTCAAGATCCCGTCCGGGTCGATGGTCCCGACGCTGCGGGTCGGCGACCTGATCCTGGTGAACAAGTACCACTACGGCATCCGGCTGCCGGTCCTCAACACCAAGGTGCTCGACAACGAGCCGGTGAATCGCGGCGACGTGGTCGTCTTCCGCTACCCGGTCGACCCGCGCGTGGACTACATCAAGCGCGTCGTCGGCCTGCCGGGCGACACCGTGGCCTACGCGGACCAGCGGCTGTCGATCAACGGCGAGCCGGTGGCGACCGTCGCGCAGGGCGAGTTCTACGACGACGACAGCCTGCGCTACACGCCGATGTTCGGCGAGACGCTCGGCGAGGTCGAGCACCGCATCCTCGTCAATCCACGGCAGCCGAGCTACTTCGGGCCGCTGCCCAAGAACTTTCCCTTTGCCGAGAATTGCCGATACAGTGCCGAGGGCATGCGCTGCACCGTGCCGCCGGGCCACTACTTCGTGATGGGCGACAACCGCGACAATTCGCAGGACTCGCGCTTCTGGGGTTTCGTGCCCGACGACAACCTCGTCGGCCGCGCCTTCTTCGTGTGGATGAACTTCGGCAACCTCGGCCGCATCGGGCCCTTCCATTGACCTGCCTCGCGACGGACCGCCCATGACCCCCACGCCGCACCGCCTCGCACCGCGTCGCCGCCAAGGCGGCCTGACCCTGTTCGGGATGCTGTTCTGGGCCATCCTGATCGGCTTCGTCGGCTACGTCGCCGTCGTCACGCTGCCGACGGTCAACGAGTACTGGACGACCCTGCGCGCGATCAACAAGATCGCCGACTCGCCGCCGTCGACGGTCGGCGAGATCCGCAGCGCGTTCGACCGCCAGAAGGACATCGAGTACGCGATCCAGGCCGTCTCGGGCAAGGACCTGGAGATCACGAAGGAGAACGACCGCGTCGTCATCGGCTTCGCGTACGACAAGGAGATCGCCCTCTTCGGGCCGGTCTACCTGCTGATCAAGTACGAGGGGCGCACCCGCTAGTGGACGACGCGCTGGCCGCCCTGCAGCGGCGCCTGGGTCACGACTTCGCCGACCCGGCGCTGCTGGAGCGCGCGCTGACGCACCGCAGCGCCGGCGCCGCGCACAACGAGCGGCTGGAGTTCCTCGGCGACGCCGTGCTCAGCCTGGCGGTCTCGGCGATGCTGTTCGAGCGCTTCGGCGGCTCCGACGAGGGCGACCTCACCCGCGTGCGCGCGCACCTGGTGCGCGAGGACAGCCTGCACCGAACCGCGCTCGCGCTCGGGCTGCCGGCGGTGCTGCGGCTGTCCGAGGGCGAGGCGCGCGGCGGCGGCGCGAGCCGGCCGTCGATCCTCGCCGACGCGATGGAGGCGGTGCTGGGCGCGGTCTTCCTCGACGCCGGCTTCGACGCCGCCGGGCGCGTCGTCGCCGGGCTGTTCGGTGAGCTCATCGCCGCCACCGACGTCGGCGCGTGGCGCAAGGACGCCAAGACCGAGTTGCAGGAGTGGCTGCAGGCGCGCCGGCTGCCGGTGCCCGCGTACCGCATCGCCGCCACGCGCGGGCAGGCACATGCGCAGACCTTCGAGGTCGAGTGCGAGGTCACGACGCTGGGCCTGGCCGAGCGCGGCGAGGGCCGATCGCGCCGTGCTGCCGAGCAGCAGGCCGCGCGCCGCATGCTCGAGGTCCTGCTGGCCAGCGACCGGCCGGATGGCCCGCTGCGCCGCTGAGCGCCTCCGCGTCCCGAGCCGATGAGCGACGACGCCGACCGCCCCGAACCCCCAGCCGCGCGCTGCGGCCTGGTGGCGATCGTCGGCCGCCCCAACGTCGGCAAGTCGACCCTGCTCAACGCGCTCGTCGGGCAGAAGATCAGCATCACCTCGCGCAAGGCGCAGACCACGCGCCACCGCATCACCGGCGTGCGCACGCGCGCGGCAGCGCAGTTCGTGTTCGTCGACACCCCCGGCTTCCAGACCCGCCACGCCTCGGCACTGTCGCGCACGCTCAACCGCACCGTGCGCGCGTCGGTCGCCGATGTCGACGTGCTGCTGTTCGTCGTCGAGGCCGGGCGCTTCGGGCTGGCCGACGCCAAGGTGCTCGCGCTGCTGCCGCCCGGCAAGCCGGTGATCCTGGTGGCCAACAAGCTCGACGCCGTGCACCGCCGCGCCGAGCTGCTGCCGTGGCTCCAGGACATGCAGCAGCGTCACCCGTTCGCCGAGTACGTGCCGCTGTCGGCGAAGAAACCGGCCGACGCCGAGCGGCTGCTCGCGATCGTCGAGCCCTACCTGCCGGCGCAGCCCTGGCTGTACGACGAGGACGCGCTGACCGACCGCAGCGACCGTTTCCTCGCCGGCGAGATCGTGCGCGAGAAGCTGTTTCGCCTCACCGGCGACGAGCTGCCCTACAGCTCGACCGTCGTCGTCGACCGCTACGACGAGGAGGGCGACGCCGGCGCGCCGGGGCGGCGCGTGTCGATCGGCGCGACCATCGTCGTCGAGCGCGACGCGCACAAGGGCATGGTCATCGGCGAGGGCGGCGAGCGGCTCAAGCGCATCGGCACCGAGGCGCGGCTGGAGCTGCAGCGGCTGCTGCAGGCGCGCGTGCAGCTCGAGCTGTGGGTGCGCGTGCGATCGGGCTGGGCCGACGACGAAGCCCAGCTGCGCAGCTTCGGCTACGAGTAGCGCGCGCCGCCACGCGATGACGCGCCGCGCCCCGGCCACGCCGCTGGCCGCCTACGTGCTGCACCGCTGGGACTGGAGCGAGTCCAGCCTGATCGTCGACCTGTTCACGCGCGAGCGCGGCCGCGTGGCCGCCGCCGCCAAGGGGGCCAAGCGGCCGACCTCGCAGCTTCGCCCGGTGCTGCTGCCGTTCCAGCGCCTGCACGCCGTGCTCGGGCGCACCCCCGAGGGCGAGTCCGACCTGCACGTGCTGCGCAGCGCCGACTGGGCGCCGGCGGTGGCCGACGCGGTCGCGCCGGTGCCGCCGCTGGCCGGACCGGCGCTGCTGCGCGGCTTCTACCTCAACGAGCTGCTGCTGGCGCTGCTGGCGCGCCAGGACCCGCATCCGGGGCTGTTCGACGCCTATGCACGGACGCTGGCGACGCTGGCGCTGCCGCACGGCGCGGGCGACGGCGGGCCCGGCGCCGCGGCGTTGCGCGCGTTCGAGCTCGTGCTGCTGCGCGAGACCGGCGTGCTGCCGGACCTGGCGACCCAGACGCTGACGCGCGCGCCGCTCGCGGCCGACGCGTGCTACGCGCTGCATCCGGAGGCCGGCGTCGTCGAGGCGCCCGCTGGCGCCGCCGCGGCGCTGACCGGGGCGCTGCTGACCGCGCTGGAGTCGGCGCTGGCCGCGCGCGAGCTGGCCGCGCTGCAGCAGGCCTGCGCGCGCGCGCCGCAGCCGCTGCGCACGCAGTTGCGCGCGCTGCTTCACTATCATCTCGGCTCGCGCCCGCTGCGAACGCGTCAGGTCATGGTCGAGCTGCAACGGCTGCTGCCGGGGACGGCGCGCCCCGCGCGGCCGACGCGCGAGGACGCCGCCGCCCTCCCGCCGGCGGCCCCCGAAAGGCCCCGATGAACCCGCTGGTCGCCCCCGAGCACCCCGCCACCGCGCTGTCGGTCAACGTCAACAAGGTCGCGCTGCTGCGCAACACGCGCCACCTCGGCATCCCGAGCGTCGTGCGCGTCGCCACGCTCGCGCTGGAGGCCGGTGCGCAAGGCATCACGGTGCACCCTCGCCCCGACGAGCGCCACATCCGCGCGCACGACGTGCACGACCTCGCCGCGTTGCTGCAGGCCTGGCCCGGCGCCGAGTACAACATCGAGGGCAACCCGCTGCACAACCTGATGGACTTCGTGCGCGCGGTGCGGCCGCAGCAGGCGACCTTCGTGCCCGACAGCGAGGGCCAGTTCACGTCCGACCACGGCTGGAACCCCGCCGCCGACGGCCCGAGCCTGCGCCCCCTGGTCGACGAATGCCACGCGCTGGGCGTTCGCGTGAGCCTGTTCATGGACGCCGACGCTGCCTCGATGGCCGGCGCGCGCGACCTGGGGGCCGACCGCGTCGAGCTCTACACCGAGCCCTACGCCGCCGCGCACGGCACGCCGCGCCAGGCCGAGGCGCTGGCGCGCTTCGCCGAGGCCGCGCGTGCGGCGCAGGCCGCGGGGCTGGCGGTCAATGCCGGGCACGACCTCAACCAGCTCAACCTGACCGACTTCCTGCAGGCCGTGCCCGGCGTCGTCGAGGTCTCGATCGGCCACGCGCTGATCGCCGACGCGCTGGAGGCGGGCATCGGCGAGACCGTGCGCGCGTACCTGCGTTGCATCCGCGCCGCCGGGCGCGGATGAGGCGGCGCCGCGTGCGCCCGGCCCCGACGAGCGTTCCCGCGCGCGACGCGACCCGGCCGCGATGATCTTCGGCATCGGCACCGACCTGTGCGACGTGCGCCGCGTCGAGGCCACGCTCGCGCGCCGCGGCGATCGCTTCGCCGAGAAGGTGCTCGGCCCCGACGAGCTGCGCGTCTTCCACGCCCGGCGTGCGCGCGCCGAAGCGCGCGGGCTGCGCTTCCTGGCCACGCGCTTCTCGGCCAAGGAGGCGTTCTCGAAGGCGATCGGCCTCGGGCTGCGGATGCCGATGACCTGGCGCGCGTGCGAGATCCTCAATCACGCCAGCGGCCAGCCCTACGTGCGCCTGCACGGCGCGCTGGCCGCGTGGTTCGAAGCCCGCGCGCTGCGCGCGCACGTCAGCGTCAGCGACGAGAGCGACTATGCGTCCAGCATCGTCGTCGTCGAAGTCCGCGGCACCCCATGAGGGTGCCGGCCCGCCCGCAAGCGCCCATCCCCTCACGTCGCCCGAAGGATTGCCCGTGAACCACCACCCCGTCGTCCTCGACATCGCCGGGACCGCGCTGAACGCCGACGACCGCCGCCGCCTCGCGCACCCGCTGGTCGGCGGGCTGATCCTGTTCGCGCGCAACTACACCGACCGCGCGCAGCTCACCGCGCTGTGCGCCGACATCAAGGCGCTGCGCGAGGACCTGCTGATCTGCGTCGACCACGAGGGCGGGCGCGTGCAGCGATTCCGCAGCGACGGCTTCACCGCACTGCCGCCGATGCGCGAGCTCGGGCGCCTCTGGGGCGACGACGGGCGAGGCGGCGAGGGCAGCGGGGCGATGCGCGCCCTCGAGGCCGCGCGCGCCGCCGGATTCGTGATCGGCGCCGAACTGCGCGCCTGCGGCGTCGACCTCAGCTTCACGCCGGTGCTCGACCTGGACCACGGTCCCTCGGGCATCATCGGCGACCGCGCCTTGCACCGCGACCCGCGCGTCGTCGCGCTGCTGGCCGGCGCGCTGATGCACGGGCTGCTGCGCGCCGGCATGGCCCACTGCGGCAAGCATTTCCCCGGCCACGGCTTCGTCGCCGCCGACAGCCACGTCGCGGTGCCGGTCGACCGGCGGTCGTTGCGGGCGATCCTGGCCGACGATGCGCGGCCCTACGAGTGGCTGGCGACGACGCTGGCCAGCGTGATGCCGGCGCATGTCGTCTACCCGCGGGTCGACGCGCTGCCGGCGGGGTTCTCGCGCCGCTGGCTGCAGGACATCCTGCGCGGGCGTCTGGGCTTCACCGGCGCCGTCTTCAGCGACGACCTGAGCATGGAGGGCGCGCGCCACCTTCCCGGTCGCGACGCCGAGCTGAGCTATGCCGAGGCCGCCGCGCTGGCGCTGGAGGCCGGCTGCGACCTGGTGCTGCTGTGCAACCAGAGTGTGGACGGCGGCCGCGCCGTCGACGAGCTGCTCGACGGCCTGCAGGCCGAGGCCGCGCGCGGCCGCTGGCAACCCGACCCGGCCGCCGAGCCGCGCCGCCTCGCGCTGCTGCCCGCGTCGCCGCCGCTGCCCTGGGACGAGCTGATGCTCGACCCGGGCTACCGGCACGCGCTGGACCTCGTGGTGGGGTCCTCCGTTCCGCATCGTGGAGTCGGGGACCCGGCCCCCTCATGACTCGACGCGCGCTGCCAGGATCCGCCCGCGACGACGCAACGGCGCCTCGACCGTGCGATGCAGCAGCAGCGCGAGCGCCACGACCATGACGAAGGCGGCGCCGAGCTGCACGATCACCGGCAGCCCGGGCAGCAGTCGCAGCGCCGACTTCAGGGTCCACTCGTGGAACAGGTACATGCCGTAGCTGATCGACCCCATCCCCAGCGCGACGCGTGTCGCCCGCGGTCCCATGCGCCTGGGCGACGCCACGCAGGCGCCGAACAGGAGCGCCCAGCCCACGCCGCTGGCCAGGTTGAACAGCCCGAAGGGCCGCGCCGTCAGCGCGCCGTCCGCCGCCATCGGGTACAGCGCACCGAGCGCCACGAGCATCCCCAGCCCGGTCGCCAGCGCCGCCGCCCTTGCGCCCGCGGACCGCTGCAGCCATGGACGGACGCGGTGCACCAGGATGCCGAACCAGAATTGCGCCAGCAGCGCCGGCAGCTGGGCCTGCCAGACGACCCATGACTCGCTGCGGGGGTCGTACCGGGTCGCGAAGACGACGACGAAGCCCAGCAGCGCCAGCGCGCCGACGAGCACGATCCTGCGGCCAGGCTGCGGTTGCCGCGGTGCGGCTGCCGGCATCGCCAGCGCGACCGCCACCAGCGCATAGAAGGCGACCTCGACCGGCAGCGTCCAGTAGATCTGGCTGAAGAAGCCCACCTCCTGCAGCCCGTGGATCGGCAAGGCCTGCGCGAAGACCAGGTGCAGGACGGCGGCCTGGACGATCCCCTCGCGCTCACCCCAGTCCTTCGCGACCGCGACCGCGAGCGACAGCATGTACAGCGGGTACAGCCGGAACACGCGCCGGATCGCGAAGCCGCCGACATGCTGGCGCTGCTCCCCGAGCAGGTGGGGCGCGAAGAGGTAGCCGGTGATGACGAAGAACAGGTCGACGCCGTTGTGCAGCGCGTGCAGCCAGCCGCCCGTCAGCGTGCCGTCCGTGAGGTAGCTGTAGTGGTGCAGCAGCACGGCGAGCGCGGCCGCACCCCTGAACGCCTCGATGACGGGATTCACGGCGGGATCGGGTCACCGTGGCGGTCGCGTCCCCGGCCGACCGCCCCCGGTCCGGCCTGCAGCAGCGTCGTGCGCGGGACGCCGCCACCGGCCCCTGCCGGCCCCGGTGGATCGCTCAGCTCGCGGAAGCGCCGGCACCTGCCTGCTCGAACGGCAGCTTCATCTGCGACAGGTCGCGCCTCGTCTCGACGAGGACCAGCGGGCCCGCGTCGACGACGACGAGGGGACGCGGCTCGCGCGGGACCCGGATCGGCGGCGGCTCGGCCGCGATCGCCGCCTGCGCCGCGCGCACCTTGTCGGCGTCGGACTCGATCCACTGCAGACCGGCACCGGCCGCCACCGCGTGCAGCGTGTCGGTCGGCAGCGCATAGGGCTGCGCCGCAACCGCCGGCCCGGGCGCCGCCGCCATCGCGGCCGGCTGGACCGCCGGGCCGGCCTGGGCGGCCGGCGGGTGCGCGGCAACCGCGGTCGCCGACGCGACGTCGCCGACCGTTTCGACGGCCGGCTCGGCCGCCGCCTCGACCGAGGTTTCGGCGGCGACGACCTCGCGTGCCCGCGTGGCCCGGGTCTCGTCGGCCTGTGCCGCGTCGGCTCCGGCCTCGTCCTCGGCCGCCGCACCGCCTTCACGCGGCTCGCGCCGCGTCCGGTCGCGCCCACCGCGCCCACGGCGTCGGCCCCGGCCGCCATCACGTGACCCGGCGGCACCGGGCTCTGCCTCGTCGGCCGTCGTCGGGTCGGCGGCGTCCGCCGTCTGCGCGGAGGCGGCCAGCTCGCCCGGCACGGTATCCGCGAAGGCACGCGTATCGGCGTCGCCGGCCGCCACGTCGGCCGCGGGCATCGCGCCGTCGTCGAAGGCGTCCGCCGTCGCCAGCGCCCCGGCGCCGGTCTGCTCGGCTCCCGACCCGGCTCCCGATTCGGGGCGCGCGCCGCGGTCGCTGCGGCCGCGGCCGCCACGGCGGCGGCGCTTGCGGGCTTCGCTCTCGGCCGCCGTCTCGGCGGCGCCCTCGCTGTCGGTGACGCCGGCGCCTGGCGCCGCGGTCGCCTGCACCGTGGCAGTTCGGCACCGGCCGCGGCCTCGGCGCCCGGTCGGCCGCCACGTCCTCCACGGCGTCCGTTGCGGCCGCCTTCGGCGCGTGACGTCGCTTCGCGGTCCACCTCGCGCCCGGCATCGCGTGCGGCATCGCGCCCCGCGTCCCCGTCGCGGCGGCCTTCGGCGCCGGCCTCGCGCGCCTCGCCGCCCTGTCGGTTGCGCCCGCCGCGGCGGCGTCCGCGATCGCCGCGCGCTTCGGCGCGACCGGCCTCGGTCGCGCCGGCGGTGACCGGCGCCGGTCCCGCGGCGGCTGCCGCGACCAGCGTCCTGGCCACCGGCGCGCTGTCGCCCCCGCCGAACAGCCTGCGCACCCAGGCGAAGAAGCCGCCGCCAGCCTCGCGCGCCACTGGCGGCCGCGCTTCGGCCGGCGCGATCGGCGCCGCCGTCGCCGCCGGGGCCGGCTCGGGCCTGGGCGCGGGCGCGGCGACCGGTGCCGGCTGGTCCGGCAGCACCCCCTTGATGACGGGCTGCTGCTTCGCCTTGGGCTTCTCGCCGGCATCGCCGCGGCGCGTGATGCCGACCTCGTCGTCGGCCTCCTCGATCATCGTGTAGCTGGCGCGGTAGCTGTCCAGCCGCGGGTCGTCGTGGCGCAGCCGCTCGAGCTTGTAGTTCGGCGTGTCCAGGTGCGGGTTGGGGATCAGCAGCACCGTCACGCGCTGCTTGAGCTCGATCTTGGTGATCTCGGTGCGTTTCTCGTTGAGCAGGAAGCTCGTCACCTCCACCGGCACCTGCACGTGCACGGCGGCGGTGTTCTCCTTCATCGACTCCTCCTGCACCATGCGCAGGATCTGCAGCGCCGAGCTCTCGGTGTCACGGATGTGGCCGGTGCCGTTGCAGCGCGGGCAGGTGATGTGGCTGCCCTCGGACAGCGCCGGGCGCAGCCGCTGGCGGCTCAGCTCGAGCAGGCCGAACTTGGAGATGCTGCTGAACTGCACCCGCGCGCGGTCCTGGCGCAACGCGTCGCGCAGCCGCTGCTCGACCTCGCGCCGGTTCTTGCTCTCGTCCATGTCGATGAAGTCGACGACGATCAGCCCGCCCAGGTCGCGCAGCCGCATCTGGCGCGCGATCTCGTCGGCGGCCTCGAGGTTGGTGCGGGTCGCGGTCTCCTCGATGTCGCCGCCGCGCGTGGCGCGCGCGGAGTTGACGTCCACCGAGACCAGCGCCTCGGTGTGGTCGATCACGATCGCGCCGCCGCTGGGCAGGTTGACGGTGCGGCTGAACGCGGTCTCGATCTGGTGCTCGATCTGGAAGCGGCTGAACAGCGGCGCGTCGTCGCGGTAGCGCTTCACGCGATGCGCGTTGTCCGGCATCACGTGGTTCATGAACTGCTGCGCCTGGTCGAAGATGTCGTCGGTGTCGATCAGGATCTCGCCGATGTCGGCGGTGAAGTAGTCGCGGATCGCGCGGATCACCAGGCTCGACTCCTGGTAGATCAGGAACGCCCCCTTGCCCGCCTTGGCCGCGCCGTCGATCGCGTCCCAGAGCTTGAGCATGTAGTTGAGGTCCCACTGCAGCTCGGCCGCCGAGCGGCCGATGCCGGCGGTGCGCGCGATCAGGCTCATCCCCTTCGGGTAGTCGAGCTGGTCCATCGCCTCCTTGAGTTCCTCGCGGTCCTCGCCCTCGATGCGCCGGCTGACGCCGCCGCCGCGCGGGTTGTTCGGCATCAGCACGAGGTAGCGGCCGGCCAGGCTGACGAAGGTCGTCAGCGCCGCGCCCTTGTTGCCGCGCTCCTCCTTCTCGACCTGCACCAGCAGGCTGTCGCCTTCCTTGACGGCGTCGGCGATCCTGGCGTTCTTGGCATCCACGCCCTCGCGGAAGTAGACGCGCGAGATCTCCTTGAACGGCAGGAAGCCGTGCCGGTCCTCGCCGTACTCGACGAAACAGGCCTCGAGGCTGGGCTCCACGCGGGTGATGACCGCCTTGTAGATATTGCCCTTGCGCTGCTCGCGCCCCTCGATCTCGGTCTCGAAGTCGAGCAGCTTCTGGCCGTCGACGATCGCCAGCCGCCGCTCCTCGGGCTGCGTGGCGTTGATCAGCATTCTCTTCATCGGGTCTCCTGCGGCGCAGGGGCCGGCGCATCGCGCCGGCGTGCGCGTCATCGATCGCACCGATGCACGAGGACTGCCGCGAGAACCGTCTGGCGAAATGCCCTGGACTGCGAGCCTGCGGCACCCCGGCGGGGTGCTCGTTTTCAGCAGGCGTGCAGCGTTGGCGCGTGCGTGCCGGGGCTCTGGCGCGCCCGGCCGGACGCCGCGCGCACGGCGGCCGGCCCGGCGGATCGTGTCCGGGGCTGGCCGAGGCGGGGGGCGGGGGGCGGCATGGCGCGTGGGGCGCTGGAGGCGACGCGGGATCCAGCGCGACCCAGGCGCGCGAGCGCGCCACGACCGTCTGGCTCCCTGGATTTTCGGTGCGGCGCGCCGGGTTGCCGCGTCGGGCGACCGGGCGTGCGCGCGGGTTCTTCGTCAGTTCTCTGCCAGCCCGCGCCGCGCGCCGCCACCCCGCTGAGGCGGGGCGGCCCACGCGGCCGGCGCGGGATGTTGCATCACCAAGTCAGGCGCCATGCGGCGCCTGCGCTGCCACGCCGGGCGGACGTGCCCGGGTAAACTCCGGCAAATCAAGCACTTGCCGCACGAACGTGGAGCCGCGGATTATACGGGCGAAATCGCCGGCCGCGGCCCCTGCCGCCGCCCCCGCGGTCCAGGTCTGGCCGGTCGACGCCGAGGCCGACGGCCAGCGGCTGGACAACTGGCTGCTGCGTCGCCTCAAGGGCGTGCCCAAGTCGCTCGTCTACCGCGTCATCCGCAGCGGCGAGGTCCGCGTCAACCAGGGCCGCGCGCGCGCCGACACCCGGCTGGCTGCGGGCGACCGCGTGCGCGTCCCTCCGCTGCGGCTGGCCGAGCGCGCGCCGTCTGCCGCACCGCCGCGCGAGTTCGCGGTGCTGCTGGAGGACGACCAGCTGCTGGCGGTCGACAAGCCTGCCGGCACCGCGGTGCACGGCGGCAGCGGGGTCAGCTTCGGCGTCATCGAGCAGCTGCGCCGTGCGCGGCCCGAGGCGCGCTTCCTCGAGCTCGTGCACCGGCTCGACAAGGAGACCTCGGGCATCCTGCTGCTGGCCAAGAAGCGCAGCGCGCTGCTCGCGCTGCAGGCGCAGTTCCGCCAGCGCGAGACGACCAAGGTCTACGCCGCGCTGGTCGCCGGCGACTGGCCGGCGCGGCTGAAGGTGATCGACCTGCCGCTGCTCAGGACCACCGACACGGCCGGCGAGCGGCACGTGCGGGTCAGCGCGCAGGAGGTCGACGCCGCGCGGCGCTCGATCACGCTGGTGCGCGTCGTGCGCCGCATCCGGCTGCTGGGCCTGCCCTTCAGCCTGCTGGACGTGACGATCAAGACCGGCCGCACGCACCAGATCCGCGTCCACCTGGCGCACCACGGGCACCCGATCGCCGGCGACCCGAAGTACGGCGACTTCGCGCTCAACCGCCGGCTCGCGCGCGAAGCCGGCTTCGGCCGCATGTTCCTGCACGCCCGGGCGCTGGCGCTGGCCCACCCGGCCGATGGCCGACGCATCGAGCTGGAGTCCGCATTGCCGGCAGAATGCCAGGCTCTGCTGGACGCGCCATGACCGACCGCCGCCGCTTCGACCTCATCGTCTTCGACTGGGACGGGACGCTGTTCGACTCCACCGCGCTGATCGTGCAGTGCATCCAGGCCGCGTGCCGCGACGTCGGGGCGCCCGAGCCCGACGCCGGGCGTGCGGCCTACGTGATCGGGCTGGGGTTGCACGACGCCCTGCAGCACGCCGCACCCGGCCTGCCGACGGACCGCTACCCCGAGCTCGGCCGGCGCTACCGGCAGCACTATTTCGCGCGCCAGCACGAGCTGGTGCTGTTCGACGGCACGCTCGAGATGCTCGCGGCGCTGAAGGCGCGCCAGCACTGGCTTGCGGTGGCCACCGGCAAGAGCCGGCCCGGGCTGGACGAGGCGCTGCGCCACGCCAGCCTGCACGAGGTCTTCGACGCCACGCGCACCGCCGACGAGACCGCGAGCAAGCCCGACCCGCGCATGCTGCGGGAGCTGATGGCCGAGCTCGGCGTCGATGCCGGGCGCACGCTGATGATCGGCGACACCACGCACGACCTGCAGCTCGCCGCCAACGCCGGCACCGCGAGCGTGGCCGTGGCCTACGGCGCGCACGAGCCCGACGGCTTCGCCGCCTACGCGCCGCTGGCGATCGCGCACTCGACGCGCGAGCTGCACGGCTGGCTGCTGGAGCACGCGTGAGGCACCCGCCGGGCCACTCACCAGGGCTGGTCGCGCAGCGCGCGGCGCGGAGGCTCGTCCGGTGACCGATGAACGCGCCGCGCCGCCGCTGCAGCCGCTGTGCCGGTCGGCCGAGCTGGCCGAGCGCGGCCGTGCCGTGCTCTTCGACCTCGTGCACCGCGGCGAACCGATGCGCGGCTTCGCCTTGCGCATCGACGGCCGCGTCGTCGCCTACCTGAACCGCTGTGCGCACCGCCCGGTCGAGATGGACTGGCAGCCGGGCGACTTCCTCGACGCGCTGGACCAGCGCTGGATCGTCTGCTCGATGCACGGCGCGCACTACGACGCCGCCACCGGCCGCTGCGCCGCAGGCCCCTGCGCCGGCGGCGCGCTGACCCCGGTGCCGGTGATCGAGCTCGACGGCCGCGTCTGCTGGCAGCCCGGCGCCGACTTGCAGCCTCCCCCGGGCGGCCCCAGATAGAAGGAACCGACGATGGACCCGATCGAACGCGAACCCCCTGCCGCGCAGCCTGCCGGCGCCACCGTGGCTGCCGCGGCTGGCGCGGCGCCGGCGCGCGCGGAGGGCGGCGACGCGACCGCCGCCGCGCTCGCCACCGCGGTGCGCGCGCTGGTCGCCGACCGGCGCAGCGAGCGCCACTGGCGGATCTTCTTCCGGCTCGCGTGGTTCGCGCTGTTCGCGATCGTCGCCTGGGCGCTGCTGTCGCGCGCCGCGCCGGTCGTCGCGCCGGCGACGCCGCACACCGCGCTCGTCGAGGTGCGCGGCGAGATCGCCGCCGACACCGAGGCCAGCGCCGACCGCCTCGTCAGCGCGCTCGAGGACGCCTTCGCCGACGGGGGCGCGAAGGCGGTGGTGCTGCGCTTCAACTCCCCCGGCGGCAGCCCCGTGCAGTCGGGCATCGTCTACGACGAGATCGTGCGGCTGAAGGCCGCGCACGCCAAGAAGGTCTATGCGGTGGTCGAGGACGTCTGCGCGTCGGGCGCCTATTACATCGCCGCCGCCGCCGACGCGATCTACGTCGACAAGGCCAGCCTCGTGGGCAGCGTCGGCGTGCTGATGGACGGCTTCGGCTTCGTCGGCCTGATGGACAAGCTCGGGGTCGAGCGCCGGCTGCTGACCGCCGGCGAGCACAAGGGCCTGCTCGACCCCTTCAGCCCGCGCGACCCGGCCGACACCGCGCACGCGCAGGCGCTGATCGACCAGATCCACCACCAGTTCATCGACGCCGTCAAGCGCGGCCGCGGCGAGCGGCTGAAGGAGACGGGCCAGACCTTCTCGGGCCTGGTCTGGAACGGCGAGGAGGCGGTTCGCATCGGCCTGGCCGACGGGGTCGGCAGCCTGACCTACGTCGCGCGCGAGGTGGTCGGCGCCGAGGAGATCGTCGACTACACCGCGCACGAGAACCTGGCCGAGCGGCTCGCCAGGCGATTCGGCGCTGCCGTCGGCGAAAGCGCGGTGCGCGCGCTGCGCGGCCTCGCGCCGCTGCGTTGATGGCGGGCGCTGCGATCCGCGCCGGCCGCGCAGCCAGTGTCGTCGTCCCGTACGGACCCGCGCGGCCAACGGATTGGCACCCAGCGAGCCTCGTGTGCGCCTTCGGCACCGCCCGTCGCAGTCGGCCCGTCGGATCGGCGCAGGACCGCGCCGTCGCCAGCGTTGCCGCGGCACGATCGGAAGGCAAGGCCCTGTCAGGCTGCGAACGTGTGCTGCGACCCGCTTACGGGGACAGGCGATGACCCAGCCCCTCGCCGAGCGGCTGCAGGTCGCGCTGCAGTACGTGCTGCCCAAGCAGGCGCTGACCGCCGCGGCCGGCGCCTTCGCGCGCTGGCATGGCGGCGCGGTGACCACCGCCGCGATCCGGGCGTTCGTCCGCCGCTACGGCGTCGACATGGACGAGGCGGCCGACCCCGACCCGGCGGCGTATCAGACCTTCAACGACTTCTTCACCCGCGCGCTGCGGCCCGCCACGCGTCCGCTGGCCGACGCCGAGTGGATCTGCCCGGTCGACGGTGCGATCAGCCAGTGCGGCCGCATCGAATCCGGCCGGCTGCTGCAGGCCAAGGGGCACGACTACAGCGCGCGGGCGCTGCTCGGCGGCGATGCCGCGCTGGCGGCGAGCTTCGACGGTGGCCACTTCGCGACGCTGTACCTCAGCCCGCGCGACTACCACCGCATCCACATGCCGGCCGCGGGCAGGCTGCGGCGCATGCTGCACGTGCCCGGGGCGCTGTTCTCGGTCAACCCCGCGACCGCGCGCGGCGTGCCGGGGCTGTTCGCGCGCAACGAGCGCGTCGTGTGCCTGTTCGACGACGATGCCGGCGCGCCGTGGGCGATGGTGCTCGTCGGGGCCACGATCGTCGGCAGCATGGCCACCACCTGGCACGGCGTCGTCAACCCGCCGCGTCCCGGGCGGCTGCGCGAGTGGACCTACGGTGACGACGCGCCGAGGCTCGCGCGCGGCGACGAGATGGGGCGCTTCCTGCTCGGCTCGACCGTCGTCGTGCTGTGGCCGCCGGGGCCGCTCGTCCTCGATCGCGCGTGGGCGCCGGGCCGGCCGGTGCGGATGGGTCAGGCCATGGCGTATCGCGCCACCGGCTGAATTCGCATCGCGCCAAGGCGTGATACGCGTTTGCGTTCGATCGACAAGGCTCAGGTCCTCAACGATCGACTGCACTTGGCACGTTGCTGTCGCTCACACAGTCACCCTCGCAGGTCTGACGTGCCACGACCGCGCGAGCCGAGGACGGCGGGTACCCTTGCCCTCCATGTCCCCCGCCACCGGCCTTCGGCCGCTGGCTCCTCCTTGACTTACGGTCAAGGGCACCCGCCGCCCTCGGCAGGCCACCGTGTTGGTGTTCGACGGTCGAAAACCGCGGCCTTGGCACGCTGGCACATCGAACGCCAGGAGAAGCGACGGACTGACTTCGGCGACTGTCGGCAACGTGCCGCGTTCAGTGCCCTGCGCGCCGCCGCGGCGGGACCTTCCACCACGCCCAGGCCACCGCGGCGGCGAACGTGGTGTACAGCAGCGCCAGCGAGGCTGGCGACGCGTCCACGTACAGCAGCCGCTGCAGCCAGTGGCCGACGAAGCTCTCGGCGTAGCCGGACTCGCCGGCGCGCCGGCGCAGCACCACTTCCAGGATCGTCAGCGGGCAGTAACGCCCCAGCCAGGCCTGCAGCACGACCACGGCGATGGCCAGCGCATGCGCGGCGCGCCACGGCCAGGCGCGCACCCAGAGCCAGCCGCGCCAGCCGCCCCACAACACGGCCAGGAGTCCGACGACGACGAAGCCGACGATCGCGACGTGCAGCACCAGCACCGCGTCGGCCAACCAGGCGGCGCTGCGGCCCGCGGGCAGCAGGTCGGGCATCACGGCGCGTCCGCACGGGCGGCCGGGACCGCCCGGGCCAGCGCCCGCGCCGGTCGGCGCCGATCGCGGCGCCGGATGCGTCCGGGGTGGCCGCGCCGCGTGTACATTCGCACGATGGTTTCGTGCCCCGACCGACGCCGGCGACGCTGCTTCAGCCGCCGGTGCGGACCTTCACGCGCAGCGCGCGCGGCGGCAGCCCGCGGGCGTCCAGCGCCGCCTGCACCTGCGGCAGGCACTGGCGCAGCTTGGCGGCCGCCGCCCCGCTGGGGGCCAGCAGCGTCCAGCTCTCGTCGTCCAGCGGGCCCGGGCGCACCAGCGCGGCCAGCGATGGCGGCAGCGCGTCGCGTGCCGCGGCCCAGCGCGCCTGCGAGTCCTGCAGCCGGCGCAGCAGCGCGCCCAGCGGCTCGCTGCGCGCCAGCGCGTCGGCCAGCGGCAGCGTGCGGTCGGCGCCAGGGCAGGGCGGGGGCGACATCCGGGGGAGTGTAGAGCGATGCAGATCCTGATCACGCATGGCACGCTGGCGTCGACCCGCGTCCTGCATTTCGAGCGTTGGCAGCTCGTGGCCGGCGCGCTCGCGCTGCTGCTCGCGATGGTGGTGGTGTCGGGTGCCGTCTACCACGCCATCTTCGTCAAGGCGGCGCGCGAGCGCTGGCCGGTCGTCAGCCAGATCGTCCACTGGGTCGTCCAGGACGACCTGGCGTCGCAGGAGCGCTACCTGCGCGAGAACCTCGACGCGATGGCGCATCGCGTCGGCGAGCTGCAGGCGCAGCTGGTCGCGCTGCAGGTCATGGGTGAGCGCGTCGCGGCGATGGCCGGCATCGCGCCCGGTGAGCTCCAGCCCGAGTCGCCGCCCGCGCCGCCCGACGCCGCCACGCCGGCGACCGCGACGCGACCTGGTGCCGCCGCCGCGCCGGCGACCGCCGCGACCGCCGCGATGGGCGGGCCGTTTCGCGACGCGTCGCCCGGCATCGGCCCCGAGGCGACGCTGGGCGACCTGGACGAGGCGCTGAAGCGGCTGGACGAGCGCGCCGCGCTGAACGCCGACATCTTCACCTACGTCGAGTCGCGCCTGCTTCAGGGCCGGCTGCAGTCGCTGCTGGTGCCCAGCATCGCGCCGGTCGACGGGTACGTCGGCTCGCGGTTCGGCTTCCGTTACGATCCCTTCAACGGCCGCCGCGCGCTGCACACCGGGCAGGACTACCCGGCGCCGGTGGGCACGCCGATCGTCGCCGCCGCCGGCGGCGTCGTCGTCTCCACCGACACCCACCCCGAGTACGGCAAGCTGCTCGTCGTCGACCACGGCGAGGGCCTGGTCACGCGCTATGCGCACGCGTCGCGCATCCTGGTTGCCGCGGGCGACATCGTGCGCCGCGGCCAGGTCGTTGCCGAGGTCGGCAGCACCGGCCGCTCGACCGGGCCGCACCTGCACTTCGAGGTGCTGGTCGACGGCGTGCCGCACAACCCGGCGCGCTTCCTCGCGCGCGGCGCGGCGGCCCGGGACGTGCAGGCCCGGGTGCTAAACTGACCCGCTGCCCAGCGACCGGCTGGCCCACCCTGTGCCGCCTGCCAGGGCGCTGCCGTGTCGATCCCGCCTCGATCTCGACCGATCGGCGTCGCGCATCGCGGAGCCGGCGTCGCCACGGCGGCCCGTCGGCCGCCGCGGCCGCCCGCCTTGCGCGGGCGTCGTCCCCACCCCTCGCGCAGGCGCCCCGAGCCCGTCCATGCTCCCCAAGTTCCTGACCTCGATCTTCGGCAGCCGCAACGACCGCCTGCTCAAGACCTACCGCCGCACGGTGGCGCGCATCAATGCGCTGGAGCCGCAGTTCGAGGCGCTCGACGACGCCGCGCTGCGCGCCAAGACCGACGAGTTCCGCCAGCGGCTGGCCGCCGGCACCACCCTGGACGACCTGCTGCCCGAGGCCTTCGCCGTCGTGCGCGAGGCCGGCAAGCGCGCGCTCAAGATGCGCCACTTCGACGTCCAGCTGGTCGGCGGCATCGTGCTGCACCAGGGCAAGATCGCCGAGATGCGCACCGGCGAGGGCAAGACGCTGGTGGCCACGCTGCCGGTGTACCTGAACGCGCTGGCCGGCAAGGGCGTGCACGTCGTCACCGTCAACGACTACCTCGCCGCGCGCGATGCCGAGTGGATGGGGCGGCTGTACGGTTTCCTCGGGCTGACGGTGGGCGTCAACGTCCCCGGCATGGGCCGCGCCGAGAAGCAGGCCGCGTTCGCCGCCGACGTCACCTACGGCACCAACAACGAGTTCGGCTTCGACTACCTGCGCGACAACATGGTCCACGAGACGCGCGACCGCGTCGCGCAGCGCGGGCTGCACTACGCGATCGTCGACGAGGTCGACTCGATCCTGATCGACGAGGCGCGCACGCCGCTGATCATCTCCGGCCAGGCCGAGGACCACACCGAGCTGTACGTGCGCATCAACGCCGTCGTGCCGGCGTTGAAGAAGCAGATCGGCGAGGCCGACCCGCGCACCGGCGAGGGCGTGATCGAGGCCGGCGACTTCACCGTCGACGAGAAGACGCACCAGGTCGTCCTGACCGAGTCCGGCCACGAGCGCGCCGAGGAGCTGCTCGCCGAGGCCGGCCTGCTCCCCCCGGGTGCCAGCCTGTACGACGCCGCCAACATCGCGCTGATGCACCACGTCTACGCGGCACTGCGCGCGCACCACCTCTACCACCGCGACCAGCACTACGTGGTGCAGAGCGGCGAGGTGATCATCGTCGACGAGTTCACCGGCCGGCTGATGACGGGCCGGCGCTGGAGCGACGGCCTGCACCAGGCGGTCGAGGCCAAGGAAGGCGTCAAGATCCAGAGCGAGAACCAGACCCTGGCGTCGATCACGTTCCAGAACTACTTCCGCATGTACGGCAAGCTCGCCGGCATGACCGGCACCGCCGACACCGAGGCCTACGAGTTCCAGGAGATCTACGGCCTCGAGGTGGTCGTCATCCCGCCGAACAGGCCGACGATCCGCGAGGACGACAACGACCTGATCTACAAGACGGCGAAGGAGAAGTACGACGCCGTCACCGCCGACATCCGCGACTGCTTCGAGCGCGGCCAGCCAGTGCTGGTCGGCACGACCTCGATCGAGAACTCCGAGCTGCTGTCCGGGCTGCTCGCCAAGGCCAAGCTGCCGCACCAGGTGCTCAACGCCAAGCAGCATGCGCGCGAGGCCGAGATCGTCGCCCAGGCCGGGCGGCCGAAGATGATCACGATCGCGACCAACATGGCCGGCCGCGGCACCGACATCGTGCTCGGCGGCAACGTCGACAAGCAGATCCAGATCCTCGAGGCCGACCCCGCGCTGGCGGACGCCGACAAGGCCGCGCGCGCGCAGACGCTGCGCGACGAGTGGCAGGGGCTGCACGAGCAGGTGGTCGCGCTCGGCGGGCTGCGCATCGTCGCCACCGAGCGCCACGAGAGCCGGCGCATCGACAACCAGCTGCGCGGCCGCTCGGGCCGCCAGGGCGACCCGGGCAGCTCGCGCTTCTACCTCTCGCTCGACGACCCGCTGATGCGCATCTTCGCCGGCGACCGCGTGCGCGCGATCATGGAGCGGCTCAAGATGCCCGAGGGCGAGGCGATCGAGGCCGGCATCGTCAACCGCAGCATCGAGAGCGCGCAACGCAAGGTCGAGGCGCGCAACTTCGACATCCGCAAGCAGCTGCTCGAATACGACGACGTCGCCAACGACCAGCGCAAGGTCATCTACCAGCAGCGCAACGAGATCCTCGAGGCCGACGAGCTGGTCGGCCAGGCGGCCAACCTGCGCAAGAGCACGATGACCGACGTCGTGCGCCTGCACGTGCCGGCCGGCAGCCTCGAGGAGCAGTGGGACCTCCCCGCGCTGCAGACGGCGCTGAAGGACGAGTGGCATGTGGAGATCGCGCTCGCCGACAAGGTCGAGGCGAGCGACGCCGTCGGCGAGGAGGACCTCGTCGAGTGGGTCTGCGAGGCCGCCGACGCGCACTTCCAGCACAAGCTCGACATCGTCGGCGCCGAGCAGTTCACGCCCTTCATCCGCATGGTGATGCTGCAGGCGATCGACACCCACTGGCGCGAGCACCTGGCGGCGCTGGACTACCTGCGCCAGGGCATCCACCTGCGCGGCTACGCGCAGAAGAACCCCAAGCAGGAGTACAAGCGCGAGGCCTTCGAGCTGTTCGCGCAGCTGCTCGACGTCGTCAAGATGGAGGTCACGCGGGTGCTGATGACGGTGCGCATCCAGACCCAGGAGCAGGCCAGCCAGGCCGCCGAGGCGATCGAGGAGCAGGCCAGCCACCTCGCCAACGTCACCTACACGCACCCGAACGAGGACGGCAGCGTCAGCGCCGAGACCGACCCCGCGACCGCGGTCGCCGCGGTGCCCAAGGTCGGGCGCAACGACCCCTGCCCGTGCGGCAGCGGCAAGAAGTACAAGCAGTGCCACGGCAAGCTGGCGTGACCGTCGCGGCCGCCCGGCCGCCGGCTTCGGCCGCCCGGGCATCGGCCCGTGTCGCACCGACGCAGCGCCTTGCCGTCCTGGCCATCGCGGTGGCAGCCACGGCGGGGTGCTCGTCGCTCGTGGCGACCCCCGCCACGGCCTCCGGCGGTGGCGGGGGGCCGGCACCCGGGGAGTCCGCCGTGCAAGGACCTGACCGCGAGATCCGCCGCGGCATCGTCGCCGCGACGCCAGGCCGGGACGTCGGGGTCGAGGCGATCGTGGCCGCCGTGCGCGCCGACGCCGCCCAGGCGCTCGGGCTGGCCGACGGCGGTGCGGCGCTGGCGCTGGCCGTCGAGGCCGTGACCTGGGGCGACGGCTCGCTCGGCTGCCCGCAGCCCGGTATGAGGTACACGCAGGCGCTCGTGCCCGGCTGGCGCGTCGTCGTGCGCGACGGTGCACGCGAGTGGGTCTACCACGCCAGCCGTCGTGGGGCCTGGCTGTGGTGCCCACCCGGCCTGGCCCACGCCCCGCCGCCCGGCGCAGCCGTACGCTGAAGCTGACCCTCTTCGCGCGATCGCCCGGGACCAGGTCGCCACCGGTTGACCCCGTCCCTGGGCGGCCGATGAAAAGGGGCCGCACGATGTGCGGCCCCGCTTCGACGACGCGGCGGTGCCCGCAGGCACCCCCCGCTCAGTGCCTCGCCGTCAAGGCAGCAGCACCTCCTGCGACTCCGCCCCGGCGTTGCGGCGGTACATCATCAGCAGGCCGGTCTCGCTGGACAGCGCATTGTCGACGACGGCGCGCTGGAACGGCACGCTCAGCGAGGCAGCCGGGTTGACGGCCCCGAAGGGCAGCGCACCGGCGGCCTGCGCGAATCGCGGCGACGCGGGCGTGAACCGCATCCCGGCGACGACGTCGGTCACCGTGCCGGTGAAGTAGTTGTCGTACGCGACCAGCGTGATCCCCAGCGTCGTGCCCACCGCGGCGCCCAGGCTCGGGTAGCCGGGCGGCAGGCCATCGTCGTTGAGCAGCACCGTGAAGATCAGGTTGCCCGAGTTCAGGTCCGCATCCGTGTAGAAGACCGAACTGCCGCTGCTGCCGGGGGCAGCCGGCGCCACGTAGACGCGGTTCTGGCCGGTGGCCGCGAAGCCACCGGATTCGGCGTTGAAGATGATCCAGTCGGGCACGCCGTCGCCCGTCGTGTCGATCTCGAACTGGAACCCGGCCGGGTAGTTCGGGTGCGAACGACGCTGGTAGTTGCTGATCGCGAACTCGAGGCAGTTGGCGCCGCAGATCGCGGGCGGCAGGTAGCGCACGCCGACCGAACGCACGTCGATGTTCGCGATGTTGTCGCCCGGGGCCGGTGGCGGCAGGCCGTTGGGGCCGCTGCTGCCGATGAGCGAGAACAGGTCGTACCCGCCGACCTCGGCGCCCACGTTCTTCAGCGTCAGGCTGTCGCCGCTGCGGCCGGCCCGGTACGGCCCGGCCGACGTCGCCGCCGCCTTGCGCGGCAGCACGTGCCACGGCACGGTCAGCGTGTCCTCCGCGTCCGAGAGCTTGACGTAGCCGTCGAACTCGAACTGGTTGAGCAACTGGCCGTTGCCGCCCTGCGCGCCGCCATCGAGGGTCCACGACGGCAGCCGGGCCGGGCTGATCGTCATCTGCACCGACACCGTGGCGCTGCCGTTGGCCGGCACGTCGACCGTCGACGGCATCGTCAGGCGAACCGCCCGCGTGGCCTGGTCGTCCGCGTAGCGGAAGCTGTGCGACAGCCGGAACTTGCGCGCCGTCGCCGACAGGTTCTGCACCGTCAGCGTCCGGGTCAGCACCGTCGGCTGGCTGGCCTCGACCGCGCCGAAGGCCAGCGTGGCCGACAGTGCGTCCGCGTCCCAGGCCAGCGCGGTGGCGTCCAGCGCGCGCGTGACCCGCAGCTCGCCGCCGCCGATGCGCGTGATCGGGGCCAGCTGGCCCGGGTAGACACCCGGGTTGGTGTAGACCGCGGTCTCGGCGTTGTTCATCAGCATCGCCTTGACCTGCATCGGGGCGAGCGCCGGCTGTGCGCTGAGCAACAGCGCTGCCGCCCCCGAGACCATCGGCGCCGCCCCCGAGGTGCCGCCGAAGGCCGTCTCGCCGGTCCCCGTGCCGACCTCGGCCGACACCGACGCGCCCGGTGCGCCGATCTCGGGCTTGATGCCGCTCAGCGCGACCGACGGCCCGCGCGACGAGCTGCCGGCCATGCTGCCCACGAGCGCGATCGCGCTCGCCGGCGAGATCGACACGTCGACGTCCTGCCCGGCCCCGAGCTGCGCCTTGATCGCGTTGCCCAGCGACTGCTGGATCACCAGCGTCGGCACGAACAGGCTGCCGCCCCCGAAGCTGAAGCTGACCGCGTCGCCCGGCGCGCTCAACGCCAGCAGGAAGCCGATCGCGCCCGCGTTGGCGGCGTAGTCGACCTTCAGGCTGATCGCGCAGGCGCCGCGGTCGATCAGCGCGATGCGGCCCGCCAGCGAGCCCGCCGGCAGCGGCGTGCACGCCAGGTTGTCGGCCGCGCCGCCTTGCAGCGCGGTCTTGACCAGTCCGCCGGCGCCGGCGCCGATCGGCGCCCAGTCGACGGTCGCGGTGTTGCCGTAGACGCCGGCGATCGCCGCCGGCGCATTGACGACCAGCGGGATCTGCGTCGCGCTCGGCACCTGCGTCTGCGCCACGCTGATCACGCCCGGCCCCATGGCCGGCGAGCCGGTGACGTAGGGCTTGTCGGCCGAGTTGCCGGCCGACGCGACCACCACCGTGCCCGCGGCGACGGCGTTGGAGGCGGCCAGCGTCAGGTCGTCCTCGATCTGGCCGTACGACGAGCCCAGCGACATGTTGATGACGTCGGCGGCGTCGCTCAGGTCGCCGTTGCCGTCGGGATCCATCGCGAAGTCCATGCCCTTGAGCAGCGCCACGCCGTTGCAGCTCGTGGCCACGGCGCTGCAGACCTTCACCGCGATCAGGCTCGCCCCGGGGGCGACACCCTTGTGCAGCCCGTCGGTGCTGGCGCCGGCGATGATGTCGGCCACGTGCGTGCCGTGGCCCTGCAGGTCGATCGGGTCTTCGTCCTCGCTGCGGTCGCCCAGCGACGGCCAGGCTTCACCGACGAAGTCGAAGCCGTCGACCACCTTGGCCGTCGGGAACAGGCCGTCGCGCGTCGTCTGCGCCGCGTCGCCGACCGCGGTGCCCCAGGCCGCCTCGTAGGCCGCGGCCGTGCCGGCGCCGCCCAGGTTGCGGTGCGTGTAGTCGATGCCCGAATCGAGCACGGCCACCTTGACGCCGCTGCCGTCGGTGCCGGCAGCCTGCGCGGCGGCCGCGCCGACGTAGGGGACGGTCTCGCTCAGGTCCATCTCGTAGTGGCGGACCGGGCGCACGCGCACCACACCGGGCAGCGCCGACGCGGCCTGAAGCTGCGCGGCATCGATCGTGACGGCGATCGCGTTGTGGGCGACCGAGACCCGGGCGAGCTCCTTCGCCCCGAGTGCGGCCAGCCGCTCGCCGACGCTCGCCTGCTGGGCCTGGATCGAGCGCCGCTGCGCCGTCATCGCGCTGCGGATCGCGGCCGGCTCCGCGTGGCCTTCGCGGCCCTCGCGCCCGGCGCCCAGGGCGCGCTTGCGCGCGATCCCCGTCGTCTGTGCCAGCGCGGCGCGGGTCTGCGCGAGCGAATGCTGGTCCAGCTGCACCCAGACGTCGATCCGGCCCTGCATCCTGTGCCCCGCCAGGCCGCTGGCGGCCTCGGCCGACACCGGCTGCGTCATCGGCAGGCCGCGCGGCGTGCCGGCGGCCGAGATGCTCTTCTGCGTCGCGACCGGCTTGTCCCCGCCGCCGCATGCGGCCAAGGTGACGAGCGCGGCGAGCGACGCGACTCTGGCTAGACCATGCTTCATGTTTGCCTCCTGACAACGAAAAGGCCGCATCCGCGGTCGTCGTGACCACGGATGCGGCTGCACTGGACCCGCTCCATGCGGACCGATGGCCGGGCGGATCGGTTTCTCGAGCTCGACCCCTGGGTCAGGCCTGACGGCGCCGGCGCGAGGTCGCCAGGCCGGCGGCGATCAGCGCGGCGGCCAGCAGGCCCAGCGTGCCGGGCTCGGGAACGGCCTGGGCACTGAAGTTGGTGATCCGGCCGAAGGCATTGCCGTTCGTCCCGTCGAGCGACCACTGCCGGAAGCCGAACAGCGTCCCTTCCTCGGCGAAGTAGGTGTAGCTGCCGTTCTGCCTGTTGGGCCCGTCGTCGTCGGTGAGCTGCGTGAACAGCGCAGACGCCAGGTCGGTGTCGGACGTGAGCATGCCGAACGGGTCATAGAACGGCCCGTCCGCGTCGAACGTCCGGTAGTTCCAGTCGAAGCTGATCGTCCAGTCGCGGTCCAGCACGATGTACGCATCGGTGAACGACTCGGCGCCGTCGTCACCGCCGTTGAGCCGAATGCGGGTCTGGTTGAAGAGGATGGAGCCGTCGCCTGCGGCACGCGTCCATTGCGACGGGGCGAAGGCGCCGGTGAACCCGACGACATCCGCGGCGGCCTGGCCCAGGAAGCCGAACAGGACCAGCGCGGCGACCAGCACTCTTTTCATGGTGGACCTCAGATACGCGAAACAAAGATACACAAACCCAAGCAAATCGCATGCCTCGCAAGCAACGGCGCGGGTTCCAGCGGGCGACCACAGTCTCCTGCGGCACCGTGCGTCCCCGCTGTGTAAGACCTTTCGACATCGGGAAACCACCGACCGACCGATGGACTCGCGCGTCCGTGCAAGGCCTCGAGTATCGCCCTTGCGACCGACGGCGGTGTCGTCTCGAGCGGGCCGGGCAGCGCCTAAACTCCGCTTCCTCGCCCGACCGACCTGCACGCCGCCGCCATGCCCGTCAACCTGTCCCGGCCCGACCCCGCCGCGCTCCACCCGGTCGCCGGCGTGCGCCTGGCCACCGCGATGGCCGGCGTGCGCAAGGCGGGCCGGCGCGACCTGGTGCTGTTCGCGCTCGACGAGGGCGCGGCCGTGGCCGGCGTCTTCACCGCCAACCGCTTCTGCGCCGCGCCGGTGCAGGTCTGCCGCGATCACCTCGGCGCCGACGGCGCCGGCGGCCAGGGCGTGCGCGCGCTGCTCGTCAACACCGGCAACGCCAACGCCGGCACCGGGGCCGACGGGCTGGCGCGCGCGCGGCACAGCTGCGAGGCCCTGGCCGCCGTGATCGGCGTCGCGCCGCGGCAGGTGCTGCCGTTTTCCACCGGCGTCATCATGGAGACGCTGCCCGTCGACCGCATCGAGGCCGCGCTGCCCGCGCTGGCGGGCGCGCTGGCGCCGGCCGACGGCGCGCGCTGGGCCGAGGCGGCCGAGGGCATCATGACCACCGACACCGTGCCCAAGGCGGCGTCGCGCCGCGTCGAGATCGACGGCCACGCGGTGCACGTCACCGGCATCGGCAAGGGCGCCGGCATGATCCGCCCGAACATGGCGACGATGCTCGGCTTCGTCGCCACCGACGCCGTCGTCGACCCGGCGCTGCTGCCGCGGCTCGTCAAGGCCGCGGCCGACCGCAGCTTCAACCGCATCACCATCGACGGCGACACCTCGACCAACGACGCCTTCGTGCTGATGGCCACGCAGCGTGCCGGCCACCCGGTGATCCGCTCGCTCGACTCCGCCGCCGGGCGCACGCTGGCGCGCGCCGTGTTCGAGGTCGCCACCGAGCTCGCGCAGGCCATCGTGCGCGACGGCGAGGGCGCGACCAAGTTCATCACGGTGCAGGTCGATGGCGGCCGCGACGAGGCCGAGTGCCGCCGCGTGGCCTACGCGATCGCGCACTCGCCGCTGGTCAAGACCGCGTTCTTCGCCAGCGACCCCAACCTGGGGCGCATCCTGGCCGCGGTCGGCTATGCCGGCATCGCCGACCTCGACCAGGGGCTGATCGACCTGCACCTGGACGACGTCCACGTCGCCCGCGCCGGCGGTCGCCACCCGGATTACCAGGAGGCCGACGGCGCGCGCGTGATGAAGCAGCCCGAGATCACGGTGCGCGTCGACCTGCACCGCGGCGGCGCGTCGACCCAGGTCTGGACCTGCGACCTGTCCTACGACTACGTGCGCATCAACGCCGACTACCGCAGCTGATCGGGCTGCGCCGGGGACTCGTCGCGACGCCCTGGCGCGCCGGCGCGCCGTCGCGGAGAATCCGCCGCCGCCCCTCACCGACTGGCCCCCCCGATGCGTCTGCGCTGGCGCCCGCGCGCGCCCTGGTTCCTGCCCGCGGGCGACCTCTGGCGCGACCCGGCCTACCTGCGGCTGTGGAGCTCGATCCTCGCCAGCTCGTTCGGCAACCAGGTGATGATGCTGGCGCTGCCGCTGACCGCGGCGGTGCTGCTGCAGGCCACGCCGACGCAGATGGGGCTGCTGACCGCGATCGAGCTGCTGCCCTTCTTGCTGCTGTCGCTGCCGTCGGGCGTGTGGCTGGACCGCGTGCGCAAGCTGCCGGTCTACGCCGGCGGCGAGCTGCTGCTGGCCAGCGCGGCGCTGAGCGTGCCGCTGGCGTGGTGGATGGGCTGGCTGTCGATGCCGTGGCTGTACCTGGTCGGCTTCGTCATCGGCGCCGTCCACACGGTGGCCGGCAGCGCGGCGCAGATCGTGCTGACGCAGGTCGTGCCGCGATCGCGGCTGGTCGAGGCGCACGCGCGCAACGCGCTCGCCAGCTCGGGCGCCGAGGTCGCTGGCCCGGGGCTGGCGGGGCTGCTGATCCGGCTCTTCGGCGCGCCGCTGACGCTGGTCGTCGACGCCGTGCTGCTGATCGGCTCGGCGCTGATCCTGCGCGGCATCCGCATCCACGACGATGCGCGCACCCGTTCAGGCGTGGCATTCTGGGACGCGCTGCGCGAGGGGCTGCGCTTCGTCGCCGGGCAGCGCCTGCTGGTGACGCTGGCCGCACTGATGGGCGTGTGGCAGATGGCGCACTACGCCGCGCTGACGGTGCAGATCCTGGTCGCCACGCGCACGCTGGGCCTGACCGAGCAGCAGGTCGGGCTCGCCTTCACCGGCATGGGGCTGGGCACCATTGTCGGCAGCGTCTGGGGCCGGGCGCTGAGCGCGCGCATCGGCCCCGGTCCCTGCCTGGTCGTCGGCTATGCGGTGTGCGGCGTCGGCTGGCTGCTGCCGGCGGTCGCGCCGCCGGGGCCGGTCGGTGTGGCGGCGTTCGCGCTGATGCTGATGCTGTTCGCCAGCGGCGCGGTGCTGGTCTTCATCAACTTCCTCGCGCTGCGCCAGGCGGTGACGCCGGGGCCGATGCTGGGCCGCATGACCAGCACCATGCGCTGGCTCACGCTGCTGGCCGCCGGGCCGGGTGCGCTGCTCGGGGGCTGGCTGGGCGAGCACGTGGGACTGCGATCGGCGCTGCTGTTCGCGGCGCTGGTGTCGGCGCTGCTGGTCGCCGCCGCGTGGCGGCTGCCGATCATCCGCGCGCTGCGCGAGCTGCCGGCGCCGCAGGAGGTGGCGGCGCCCCTGGATGCGGCGCCGGAGAGGCGGGTCTGAAATCGAAGGCCCAGCCGGCCTGGGGCCCGCGCAGGCGAGGGCCGACGAGTCCAGCCCCGACCTCTAAGGCGCCTGGGGGGGGCGCGCACCTTGCCCGCGCGAGCGAGAGGGGCCATGATCGCGGCGGCCGGCCGTCGAGGGCGGCCTCTCGGGCGGGGGGGCAGGCGTCATCCTCGCCGGCTCGACCAGGCGCCCCGTGACGTACTTGTGCAGGACGCTGGCGATCAGCGTCTGGTAGGGCATACCCTCCTCGAGCGCACGCGCCTGGATATCGGCGAGGTCGCCCGACGAAAGGCGGATGTTCACCCGCCTGTCCTTGATCGCGGTGGCACGTGCGGCCTCCCGATACTTGGCAAGTTCGGCCTTGGTCGCCACGGAGCGCAGCTTCCCGCTCTCGAAGGCGCTCAGCACTTCGAGCTCATAAGCGTCGAGTTTCATGATCGGGGTCGTCCTTTCCGAGATAGAGGCGCGTAGCCCTCCTGCTGGGGATGATGGTCTTCAGAAAGTAGTACTCATCCTCTTCGACAAACGGCACGAGGTAGGCGTAGCCCTCGACAGCAACGACGAAAACCCGCTGCCGCGGATACCTGCGCGGGTTCGGATGGCCGACAACATCGAGAAGCGCACCGGACTCGATGGCTACCACGACTTGCTCGAACGTCAAACCGCGCTCGTTCAGGAGCCTGTCGTTCTTGCTGGCAGGCCAGCGATACGGTTTCACGTGGTGATTCTATCGCGTGTGTGCCGAATGTCACCGCCGGGCCAGAAGCGCCGCAGGGTCTGAAATCGAAAGTCGAGCGGGCCTGGGCCAGCGCACCCTGGAATCGGAACTTCGCGAGCTACCGCGGCGAGCGCTGTTTCTGGCGGCCATGGCCCGCGCCGTGCTCCATGGTTTCGAGCCGGGAATCCTCAGACCGCCTGGCGGTGTCCGCTTCGCTGAGGAAGGCAGGCACCGCAAACCGTGCGCGGGCGCTTCCCGCCAGGCTTGGCGTGTTCACCGCGTATCATGGCGGCGTTCGACGACGCCCTTCCGCTTGGAGTGGCAGCATGAACGACAACGTCGAGAATCTGATCCTCGAGCACTTGAAGGCGATCCGGGCTGACCTGGGCGATTTGCGCCGCGAGGTTCGCGAGGTGAAGTCGCGTCTTGCCTCCCTGGAGGGGCAGGTGGTCCAGATGCACAAGAGCGTCGCCTTCATCCACGAAGACCTGGCCGGCATGAACGCGCGGATCGACGGTCTGAGCGATCGCGTGGAAAGGATCGAGCGTCGGCTCGATCTGCGTGAGGCCGTGTAGTCGAAGAACCGGTGGGGTCTGAAATCGAAAGCCCAGCGGCCCGGGGCTGGCACACCCTGCAGTCGAGACTTCGCGAACTGCCACGGGCAGTGCTACGCGCCCCGGTCCTTCCAGGGGTCGATGACTTTCAGGCCGGCCGCTTCATAGGGCGATCTGTCGCGTGATGCCACGATGAAGCCCCGCGATGCCGCCACGGCCGCGATGTAGCCGTCTGGCGTCGGGAAGCCGCGCCCGCCGTTCCTGGCCGTCACGGCCAGGTCGGCATAGTGCCGCGCTGCATCCGTGTCGAAGGGCAGGATCCGATCCTCGAACAGCGCCAGCAGTTCGGTCAGGGCGCGGTCGAGCATGTTCTTGCGCCTGCCTGCCGGCAGCGCCCGGATGCCGAACAGCAACTCGGCCAGCGTGACGCTCGACAGGTACAGGGTCTGCGCCGCCTGGTCGTTCAGCCAGGCCCTCACGGCCGCGTCGGGCTGCGGCTTCATCGCCTCGGAAACGACGTTGGTATCCAGGACGATCATGCCGTCGAAGGTCGACGTTCAGTCGAAGGTCAACGGCTTGGCCGGCGTCTTGTCCCGCACGCTGTCGAACACGGCAAGGTCTTTGTCGGTCAGCCCGATCCTGCGTCCGATGGCGGCCAGGGCGTCGCCCACGCGCACGCGCTTGTCGGGCTTGACCGCGGCTGCCAGAATCTCGCGGACCTCCGCCTCCGTGCTGCGGCCGTGCTGGGCCGCGCGCACGCGCAAGGCGCGGTGCACGTCGTCCGGCACGTTTCTCACCGTCAGGATGGCCAAGATTCAAGACTCCTTGCTTGCTTTCCGTGACTGCAATCATAGAGACATGCAGTCACCCGTGCAAGCGCAGCCGGGGTCCCGCTGGCGGTGAGCGCAGCCGGGGTCAGGTCCGAAATCGAAAGTCGAGCGAGCACTGCCTCAGCGCAGGCGAGGGCTTCCGACTCCGGGCCTGCGAAGCACCACCGAGCCGCTCGAAGCGGCTTGTGCCTCGGGCGCGCCCGACTGCACGACGGTCACCTCCCGCCTCGATCTCGACGCCCGCTCGGTAGCAGACGCATGGCGAAGAGGCGTCAGCCCGATCCCGGCGCGAACCGATCCACCGCGTCGGTGATCAGCGTCTGCACTCCCAGCGCACGCAGCCGCTCGGCGTCGCGCGGCTCGTTGACGGTGTAGCAGGCGGTGCGCCAGCCCTGGACGCGCGCGTGCTCGGCCAGCGCGTGGTCCATGATGCGGTGGTTGGTGATGATCGCCACCAGGTCCAGCCGGGCGGCGATCTCCAGGCAGCCGTCCCACAGCGTGTCCAGCAGCAGCGCGCGCGGCAGCTGCGGCGCGGCCCGCATCGCCGCGTGCAGCGACTCGGGCCGGAACGAGCTCAGCAGCGGCGGCACCGCCGCGCCGGCCCACAGTGCGGCCGCGGCCCGGGCGACGACGCGGCCGGTCTCGACCTCCTGCCCCGGTGTCGGCTTGATCTCCAGGTCCAGCACGAAGCCGTTGGCGCGCAGGTAGGCCGCCACCGCCGCCAGCGTCGGCATCGGCTCGCCGGCATATTGCCGCCCGTGCCAGCTGCCGGCGTCCAGCCGCGACAGCTCGGCCCAGGCGAGCCGGCCGGCGCGCCCGCGGCCGTCGGTCGTGCGCGCCAGCGTCGTGTCGTGCAGCAGGAAGGGCACGCCGTCGGCGCTGAGCTTGACGTCGCACTCGAACGCGCGGTAGCCGAAGGACGCACCCAGGCGAAACGCCGCCAGCGTATTCTCCGGCGCCAGCTTGCCGGCGCCGCGGTGTGCGACCCAGCGCGGGAGGGGCCAGTCGGCGCCCGCCGGGGCAAGGCCCGCGGCGCTCATCGGACGGTACTCCGGGCAGCGCGCCGCGGGGCAAGCGCCGGGCAGCGGCCCCGTGCGCTCAAGCCGCCGCCTCCACGCGCCGCAGCGTCTGCGGGTCGAACCAGTGCAGCCGGTCGGCCGGTGCCGCCAGCGCGATCGTCTGCCCCGGCCGCGGCGCCGGCAGCATCGCGTCCAGCCGCAGCGTGAACGGCGTGCGGCCCACGTGGCCGTGCACCAGCCGCTCGGCGCCCAGCATCTCCACCACCTGCACCTGCAGCGGCCAGCCGCCGGCGTCGGCAAGCTGCGCGTGCTCGGGCCGCAGCCCCAGGATCAGCGCCCCCGCGCGCGGTGCGGCGGCCGGCAGCGGCAGTGCCACGCCGTCCAGCACCAGCCGCCCGTCCTCGGCCATGCCGTGCAGCAGGTTCATCGGCGGCGACCCGATGAACCCGGCGACGAAGGTGCTCGCCGGCCGCGCATAGACCTCCTCCGGCGTGCCGATCTGCTCGAGCTTGCCGGCATTCATCACCATCATCCGCTGCGCCAGCGTCATCGCCTCGACCTGGTCGTGGGTGACGAACAGCGAGGTGATCCCCAGCTCGCGGTGCAGCCCCTGGATCTCCAGCCGCGTCTGCACGCGCAGCTTGGCGTCCAGGTTCGACAGCGGCTCGTCGAACAGGAACACCTGCGGCTGGCGCACGATCGCGCGCCCCATCGCCACCCGCTGGCGCTGCCCGCCCGAGAGCTGGCGCGGCCGGCGCTCCAGCAGCGCCGACAGCTCCAGGATCTTCGCCGCCTTGTGCACCCGCTGGTCGATCTCGGCCTTGGGCAGGCGGGCGATCTTCAGCCCGTAGGCCATGTTGTCGTACACGCTCATGTGCGGGTACAGCGCGTAGTTCTGGAACACCATCGCGATGTCGCGCTCGGCCGGCTCGAGCCGGTTGACGACGCGCGCGCCGATCGCGATCTCGCCGCCGGTGATCTCCTCCAGCCCCGCCACCATGCGCAGCAGCGTGCTCTTGCCGCAGCCGCTGGGGCCGACGATGACGATGAACTCGCCGTCGGCGATCTCGGCGTCGACGCCATGGATCACCTTGACGGCCTTCGGACCGTGACCGTAGGTCTTCTCGACCCGTCGCAGGGAAATCGCGCCCATGGTGTTGTCGTGTGTCCGGTGTCCGGCCGCTCGGCGTCGGCGGGCTACTTCTCGCTGTCGACCAGGCCCTTGACGAACCACTTCTGCATCAGCAGCACGACCAGCGCCGGCGGGATCATCGCCAGCACCGCGGTGGCCATGATGATGTTCCAGTCGTTGGCCGCGTCGCCGCCGCTGATCATGCGCTTGATGCCCATGACGACCGGGTACATGTCCTCGCTCGTCGTCACCAGCAGCGGCCACAGGTACTGGTTCCAGCCGTAGATGAACTGGATCACGAACAGCGCCGCGATCGACGTGCGCGACAGCGGCAGCAGCACGTCCCAGAAGAACCGCATCGGCCCGGCGCCGTCCATGCGCGCCGCCTCCACCAGCTCGTCGGGCACGGTGAGGAAGAACTGGCGGAACAGGAAGGTGGCGGTCGCCGACGCGATCAGCGGCACCGTCAGCCCGGCGTAGCTGTTGAGCATGCCCAGGTCCGACACCACCTGGTAGGTCGGCCCGATGCGCACCTCCACCGGCAGCATCAGCGTCACGAAGATGGCCCAGAAGAAGAACATCCGGCCCGGGAAGCGGAAGTAGACGATCGCGAACGCCGACAGCAGCGAGATCGCGATCTTGCCCAGCGCGATCACCAGCGCCGTCACCAGGCTGACCGTCATCATGCGGCCGACCGGTGCCGTCGACGCCGCGCCGCCGCCGGTGCCGAGGATGGCGTCGCGGTAGTTTTCGACCAGGTGCGGCCCCGGCAGCATCGGCATCGGCACCTGCACGATGTCCTGCGCCGTGTGCGTGCTGGCGACGAAGGTGACGTACAGCGGGAAGGCGACGACGATCACCCCCAGCACCAGCACCAGGTGCGAGATCGCGGTGGCCAGCGGGCGGTTCTCGACCATGGCGTCAGTAGTTGACCTTCTTCTCGACGTAGCGGAACTGCACCACCGTCAGCACGATGACGATCGCCATCAGCACCACGCTCTGCGCCGCCGAGCCGCCCAGGTCCAGCGCCTTGAAGCCGTCGTAGTAGACCTTGTAGACCAGGATCGCGGTGTCCTTGCCCGGGCCGCCCTCGGTCGCGGCGTCGACGATCGCAAAGGTGTCGAAGAACGCGTAGACGATGTTGATGACGAGCAGGAAGAAGGTCGTCGGCGACAGCAGCGGGAAGACGATCGTCCAGAAGCGCCGCCACGGCCCGGCGCCGTCGATCGCCGCCGCCTCGATCAGGCTCCTCGGGATGCTCTGCAGCCCGGCGAGGAAGAACAGGAAGTTGTACGAGATCTGCTTCCAGACCGCGGCCAGCACGATCAGCGTCATCGCCTGCCCGCTGTTCAGCAGGTGGTTCCACTCGATGCCCAGCCCGCGCAGCGCGTAGCTGACGATGCCGATCGACGGTGCGAACATGAACAGCCACAGCACGCCGGCCACCGCCGGCGCCACCGCGTAGGGCCAGATCAGCAGCGTCTTGTAGACGCCCGCGCCGCGCAGCACGCGGTCGGCGAAGACCGCCAGCGCGAGCGACACCGCCAGCCCCAGCCCGGCGACCAGCACCGAGAACACCGCCGTCGTCCGGAACGACGCCAGGTAGCTGTCGTCGGCGAGCAGGCGGCGGAAGTTGTCCAGCCCCACCCACTCGACCGACAGCCCGAACGCGTCCTGCTGCTGCAGCGACTGCAGCAGCGCCTGGCCCGCGGGCCAGAAGAAGAACACCGCGATGACGGCCACCTGGGGTGCCAGCAGCACCCAGGGCAGCCACCAGCTGCGGAAGCGGACGCGCTTCTCGACCGCCATCGGCGGTCTTTACTTGTTCGCGGCCTGGAATCGTGCGAGCTGCTCGTTGCCGCGCCTGACGGCGTCGTCCAGCGCCTGCTTGGCGGTCTTCTTGCCGGCCCAGACCTGTTCCAGTTCCTCGTTGTTGATCGCGCGGATCTGCAGGAAGTTGCCCAGCCGCACGCCGCGCGACTTGTCGGTCGTCTTGCGGATCATCTGGTTGACCGCGGTGTCGGTGCCCGGGTTCTCTTTGTAGAAACCCGACTCCTCGGTCAGCTTGAACGACGCCATCGTGATCGGCAGGTAGCCGCTTCGCTTGTGGCTGGCGGACTGCACCTGGGGGTCGCTCAGGTAGTTGAAGAACGCCGCCACGCCCTTGTAGTCGGGTGCCGGCTTGCCCGCCATGACCCACAGCGAAGCGCCACCGATGATCGTGTTCTGCGGGGCGCCGGGCACGTCCGGATAGTGCGGCAGCGGCGCGATGCCGAACTCGAACTTGGCGTTCTTCTTGATGCTGCCGTAAGTCGACGAGCTGGCGGTGGCCATGGCGCACTCGCCCGAGTAGAACGACGCATCGGCCTTGTTGCCGCGGCCGCGGTAGTGGAACAGACCCTGCTGCGACATGTTGGCCAGGTTCTCGATGTGGCGCACGTGCAGCGGGCTGTTGAAGGCCAGCCTCGCATTGGTGCCGCCGAAGCCGTTGTTCTGCGTCGCGAACAGCGTGTTGTGCCAGGTCGAGAAGCTCTCGAGCTGGGTCCAGCTCTGCCAGCTGGTCGTGAACGGGCAGGCCACGCCGGAGGCCTTGAGCTTGGCCGCCATCCCCACCAGCTCGGGCCAGGTCTTGGGCGGGGTGTTCGGGTCCAGCCCCGCCTTGCGGAACAGGTCCTTGTTGTAGTTGAGCACCGTCGTCGAGCTGTTGAACGGGTAGCTCAGCATCTGCCCGTTCGGCGCCGTGTAGTAGCCGACCACCGCCGGGATGTAGACCGACGGGTCGAACTTGTAGCCGGCGTCGGCCAGCACCTTGCCGACCGGCACGGTCGCGCCCTTGGCCGCCATCATCGTGACCGTGCCGACCTCGAACACCTGCAGGATGTGCGGCGCGTTGCCGGCGCGGAAGGCGGCGATCGATGCCGTCATCGACTCGTCGTAGCTGCCCTTGTAGGTGGGCACGACCTTCCAGTCCTTCTGGCTGGCGTTGAACCCGTTGGCGATGTCGACCACCCAGTCGTTCAGGCCCCCGGTCATCGAGTGCCACCACTGGATCTCCACCTGCGCGTGCGCAGGCAGGGCAAAGCCGGCGGCCAGCGCGGCCGCGGCGACGAAAGGTTTCAGCTTCATGACGTTTCCATGACGGTTCGGGCCCCGACATGGGGCCCGGGCCCGCCATCCTCGCGGTTGTTGATGACAGCCGCGTTTCTGTCACGACCCCTGGGTCCGAGGCCATACGGACAAACCCCTCTCGCCCAGGGGGCGGAAATGCTGCACTGCGGTAGCATCCCTGGCTCACCATGGACGCGCCGCAAGCCCTGTCGCCGCCGGATCCGCCCGGTGCCGCGGCCCCCCCGGTTCCCACGGCCCCGTCGGCGGCGGCCGCCGTGCCCGCCAACGCGCCGCACGACGGCGTGCGCCTGCGCGAGATCCCCTACAACTACACCTCGCTGTCGGACCGCGAGATCGTGCTGCGCCTGCTCGGCGCGCGCGCCTGGGAGCTGCTCGACCGCCTGCGCGCCGAGCGCCGCACCGGCCGCTCGGCGCGCATGCTCTACGAGGTGCTGGGCGACATCTGGGTCGTCCAGCGCAACCCCTACCTCGAGGACGACCTGCTGGCCAACCCCAGGCGGCGCCGGCTGCTCATCGACGCGCTGCACCACCGGCTGGCCGAGGTCGAGAAGCGCCGCACCCCGCAGGAGGACCCCGAGCGCGACGCCCTGGTCGGCGAGCTGCTCGTCGCCGCCTTCGACGCCGTGCAGCGCTTCGAGCAGCGCTTCGACGAGGTCGACGCGCTGCGCAAGCGCACGCGCCGCATGCTCGGCCGCGTCACGGCGCGCGACAACATCAAGTTCGACGGCCTCAGCCGCGTCTCGCACGTCACCGACGCCACCGACTGGCGGGTCGAGCTGCCCTTCGTCGTCCTCACCCCCGATACCGAGTCCGAGCTCGCCGCGCTCGTCAACGCCTGCATCGGCCTGGGGCTGACGATCGTCCCGCGCGGCGGCGGCACCGGCTACACCGGCGGCGCGGTGCCGCTGGCGTGGAAGAGCGCGGTCGTCAACACCGAGAAGCTCGAGGCCATGGGCGAGGTCGAGTGGGTCGACCTGCCCGGCGTGGCCGGCAAGGTCCCCACCGTCTGGACCGAGGCCGGCGTCGTCACCCAGCGCGTCGCCGACGCCGCCGAGCGCGCCGGCCATGTCTTCGCGGTCGACCCGACCAGCGCCGAGGCGAGCTGCATCGGCGGCAACATCGCGATGAACGCCGGCGGCAAGAAAGCGGTGCTGTGGGGCACCGCGCTGGACAACCTCGCGAGCTGGAAGATGGTCACGCCCGACGCGCGCTGGCTCGAGGTCGTGCGGCTGGACCACAACCTGGGCAAGATCCACGACGCGCCGGTGGCGCGCTTCGAGCTGCGCCACTACGACGCCCGCGGCCGCAAGGTCGAGCGCACCGAGCTGCTCGAGATCCCCGGCAGCGTCTTCCGCAGGGAGGGCCTGGGCAAGGACGTCACCGACAAGTTCCTCGCCGGCCTGCCCGGGGTGCAGAAGGAGGGCTGCGACGGCCTGATCACGAGCGCGCGCTGGGTCGTGCACCGCATGCCGCCGCAGGTGCGCACCGTGTGCCTGGAGTTCTTCGGCAACGCGCGCGACGCCGTGCCCAGCATCGTCGAGATCAAGGACCACATGTTCGCGCTGGCGCGCGCGGGGGGCGGGCACGCCCCCGGCGCCGTGGGTGCCACCGGGGGCGGCAGCGCCACCGATGCCGGCGATGCCGCGGCTGGCCCTGCCGACGAAGGCGCGCGCCGCGTCCCGGTCGTGCTCGCCGGGCTGGAGCACCTGGACCAGCGCTACCTGAAGGCGGTCGGCTACGCCACCAAGAGCCGCCGCGGCCGGCTGCCCACCATGGTGCTGATCGGCGACATCGTCGGCGACGACGCCGATGCGGTGGCGCGCGCCACCAGCGAGGTCGTCCGCCTGGCCAACGCGCGCGGCGGCGAGGGCTTCGTCGCCGTCAGCGCCGACGCCCGCAAGACCTTCTGGCTCGACCGCAAGCGCACCGCCGCGATCGCGCGCCACACCAACGCGTTCAAGATCAACGAGGACGTCGTCATCCCGCTGCCGCGCATGGGCGAGTACAGCGACGGCGTCGAGCGCATCAACGTCGAGCTCAGCCTGCGCAACAAGCTGCAGCTCGCCGACCGGCTGGTCGAGCTGTTCCGGCGCGACGCGCTGCCGCTGGGCAAGAGCGACGACGCCGGCGACATCCCCAGCGCCGAGCTGCTCGGCGACCGCGCCGGGCAGGCGCTGGCGCTGCTGCACGAGGTGCGCGCGCAGTGGCAGCACTGGCTGGACGCGCTCGACCAGCCGCAGCCCGATCAAGGCAGCGACACCGTCTTCGCGCTGCTGCAGGACCACCGCTGGCGCGCGTCGTGGAAGACGCAGATCCTGCAGCCGCTGCAGACCGTCTTCGCCGGCGCCGCGTTCGAGCCGATCCTGGCCGAGTGCCGGCGTATCCACCGCGAGGTGCTGCGCGGGCGCGTCTGGGTCGCGCTGCACATGCACGCCGGCGACGGCAACGTCCACACCAACATCCCCGTCAACAGCGACGACTACGCGATGCTGCAGGCCGCGCACGAGGCGGTCGCGCGCATCATGGCGCTGGCGCGCCGCCTGGGCGGCGTCATCAGCGGCGAGCACGGCATCGGCATCACCAAGCTCGAGTTCCTCGCCGACGACGAGATCGCCGCGTTCCAGGACTACAAGCGCCGCGTCGACCCCGAGGGCCGATTCAACAAGGGCAAGCTGCTGCGCGACCCGGCGCGCCCGCCGGCCACGGGCGGCGTGCCCGCGCCGCGCCCGGGCGACCGCCGGCACGCGTTCGACGACGCCTGGCCGGGCGACCTCAGCGCCGCCTACACGCCCAGCTTCGGCCTCATGGGGCACGAGTCGCTGATCCTGCAGCGCAGCGACATCGGCGCCATCGCCGACAGCGTCAAGGACTGCCTGCGCTGCGGCAAGTGCAAGCCTGCGTGCGCCACCCACGTGCCGCGCGCCAACCTGCTGTACAGCCCGCGCAACAAGATCCTCGCCACCTCGCTGCTGATCGAGGCCTTCCTGTACGAGGAGCAGACCCGCCGCGGCATCAGCCTGCGCCACTGGGAGGAGTTCGAGGACGTCGCCGACCACTGCACCGTCTGCCACAAGTGCCTGCCGCCTTGCCCGGTCGACATCGACTTCGGCGACGTCACGATGGCGATGCGCGACCTGCTGCGCAAGATGGGCAAGAAGAGCGCGCGGCCCGGCAATGTCGCGGCGATGGCCTTCCTCAACGCCAGCAGCCCGCGCACGATCGGCCTGATGCGCGGCGTGATGACGGGCGTGGCCTTCCCCGCGCAGCGCGCCGCCAACCGCGTGCTGGCCCCGCTGGCGCGGCGGCAGACCACGGCGCCGCGCGCCACCGTCGGCACCGCGCCGCTGCACGAGCAGGTCATCCACTTCGTCAACAAGAAGATGCCCGGCGGCCTGCCCAAGAAGACCGCGCGCGCGCTGCTCGACATCGAGGACAAGGCCTACGTCCCCATCCTCCGCGACCCGGCGCGCACCCGCGTCGACGCCGAGGCCGTCTTCTACTTCCCCGGCTGCGGCTCCGAGCGGCTGTTCAGCCAGGTCGGGCTGGCCACGCAGGCCATGCTGTGGCATGCGGGCGTGCAGACCGTGCTGCCGCCGGGCTACGTCTGCTGCGGCTACCCGCAGCGCGGCAGCGGCCAGTTCGACCGCGCCGAGCAGATGATCACCGACAACCGGGTGCTGTTCCACCGTGTCGCCAACACGCTGAACTACCTCGACATCAAGACCGTCGTCGTCAGCTGCGGCACCTGCTACGACCAGCTGGAGGGCTACCGCTTCGAGGAGATCTTCCCCGGCAGCCGCATCGTCGACATCCACGAGTTCCTGCTGGAAAAGGGCATCACGCTGCCGCCCGACAAGGCCGGCGCCTACCTCTACCACGAACCCTGCCACAACCCGATGAAGCAGCGCGACTCGGTCAGGACCGTCAAGGCGCTGGTCGGCGAGCGGGTGCTCAGGAGCGACCGCTGCTGCGGCGAGAGCGGCACCCTGGGCGTCACCCGGCCCGACATCGCCACCCAGGTGCGGTTCCGCAAGGAGCAGGAGATCCGCAAGGGCGAGGCCACGCTGCGCGCCGCCGGCGCCGTGCCGGAGGGCCAAGGCGTCAAGATCCTGACCAGCTGCCCGAGCTGCCTGCAAGGCCTGATGCGCTACCAGGACGACCTGGCCACCGGCCTGCTGGAGGCCGACTACATCGTCATCGAGATGGCGCGCCACATCCTGGGCGAGGACTGGCTGCAGGACTATGTCGCGCGCGCCAATGCGGGCGGGATCGAGCGGGTGCTTGTCTAGGGTGGGGCCTGACCCCACGCATCGTGGCTGGCACGCTTCCTGCTGGCAAAGGGCCTGGATCGGCGTGTTTGTAAAGCGCGCCGACAGGTCCCGGCCCCGGGAACGGGCGACCCCTCGAACAGGGGGGTCGGGGCGGGCCCATCCGACGATAGACTCGCGCGAGAGTTCGGGGCCCCCGGCACCCGGCTCACCACCAACACCGATCCAGAGAGGAACTGCGATGAGGTACGAACCCAAGCTCAGGAATGCTGCGCTGGCAGCCGCGTTGGCCTTCGGGGCCTCTGGGGCCTTGGCGGTTGGCGGGGACCTTGGAACGCTCGACCACGGAGATACGAACTTCGTCAGTTCGCTCGTTTCGGGCACTTTCAGCGACACTTGGCTTTTCGATCTTAGTCAGCCCAGCACTGTCAGTTCGACAATTACCGCGTTTAGCTTCGGCGTAGTAAACATTACCGACTTCAAGGCATGGCTGGACGGAAACCCGCTTACACTGGTTGCGGCGGGTGGCGGGCAACAGCTGGCTGGCAGTGTCAACTTGGCTAATGGGAACGACTATCAATTAGTTATTTCCGGGACGGCGGCGTCAGGCGCTGCTTACACAGGCCTCGTTACGGTCACCCCCATCCCCGAACCCGGCACCTACACCATGCTCCTCGCCGGCCTGGGCGTCGTGGGCTTCATCGCCTTCCGCCGCCGGCAGGACGACTGACGCCAGCGCGCGCGCTGCGTCGCTGCATCCGGGAGGCGGTGTCCAGGCACCGCCTCTTTCGTTTGCGGCCTGCACGCCGACCGCCGGTGCGTGACGGAATCCCGCCGATCCCCCCCGGATCCGGGCCCCCCCAAGGGGGTGCCCAGGGCCTTGCCGTCACAGGCCCGGCATTACACTCGTCATGGTCTTGCGGGCAGGCGTGGGCTACGGCCCCGCGGCCCGCACGCCGGCCCCAACCGCACCGGACACCGTCGATGATCCCAGCGCCCCGCCGCCTGGCAGGCCCGCGCCGCGCGGCCGCCGCACCGCCCCTGGCCCTCGTGCTCGCGGCGGCGTTGCTGGCGGGTTGCGGTGGCGGCGGTGCCGGCAAGGCCAGCCAGACCGCCGCGCGCGTCAACAAGGCCGAGATCACCGTCCACCAGATCAACTTCGTGCTGCAGCAGCAGCGCGGCATCACGCCCGAGCAGGCCGACGCCGCCGGCGCGCAGGTCCTGCAGCGGCTCGTCGACCAGGAGCTCGCCGTCCAGCAGGCCGGCGAGCTGCGGCTGGACCGCGACCCGCGCGTGCTGCAGATGCTCGAGGCCGCGCGCCGCGAGGTGCTGGCCCGCGCCTACGCCGAGCGCGTCGGCGAGGCCGCCACCCCGCCGACCGCCGACGACGTGCAGGCCTACTACGACGCCAACCCCGCGCTGTTCGCCCGGCGCCGCGTCTACAGCCTGCAGGAGCTCGCCATCGAGGCCACGCCCGAGCAGGTGCAGCAGCTGCGCGCCAAGGTCGGCGAGCTGCGCAGCGTGGACGCCATCGTCGCCTACCTGCGCGGCGCGTCCATCCGCTTCACCGCCAGCCAGGCCGTGCGCCCGGCCGAGCAGCTCCCGCTGGCCAGCGTCCAGGCCTTCGCCGCGATGCAGCCCGGGCAGGCCGTGCTCAACGCCACCCCGCGCGGCGCCCAGCTCGTCATCGTCGCCGACGCGCGCGACCAGCCCGTCGGCCCGGAGCAGGCCCGCCCGGCGATCGAGCAGTACCTGCTCAACCAGCGCCGCCGCGACGCGCTGACGCAGGACCTGGCCAGGCTGCGCGCCGCCGCCGCCATCGAGTACGTCGGCAAGTTCGCCGACACCGCCCCGGCCGCCGCCGCGGCCCCCGACGGCACGGCATCCGCCGCCCCCGCGCCTGCCGCCGCCGGCACGCTGGACCCCTCCGACATCAGCAAGGGCCGGGGAATCAAGCGATGACGACCCCGCCGAACCACCGCCCCGCCCACGACCCCGCACGCCGCCGCGCGCCGGCTGGCCGCAGCCCGCCACGCTGCTGGCCGCCGCCGCACCCGCCACCGTAGCCGCCCCGCCGCCGCGCAGCAGGCGCAGGCCAACTGCCGCCGCCGCTGCCGCTGCCGCTGCCGCTGCCGCTGCCGCTGCCGAATACCGCCTCGGCGCCGGCGACGTCGTGCGCATCAGCGTCTACCAGATGCCCGACCTGGCGCTGGAGGCGCGCCTGTCCGAGGCCGGCGTCATCAGCTACCCGCTGCTGGGCAGCGTCCAGCTCGGCGGCCTGAGCGTGCCGCAGGCGGAGAAGAAGCTCGCCGACGGCCTGCGCGACGGCAACTTCGTCAAGCAGCCGCAGGTCAGCCTGCTGGTCGTGCAGGTGCGCGGCAACCAGGCCAGCGTGCTCGGCCAGGTCAACCGCCCCGGCCGCTACCCGCTGGAGACCGCCGGCCTGCGCCTGACCGAGCTGCTCGCCACCGCCGGCGGCGTCGCGGCCAACGGCGCCGACACCGTCACCCTGGTCGGCACCCGCGGCGGCCAGCCGATGCGGCGCGTCATCGACCTGCCGTCGCTGTTCCGCACCGACGGCGGTGGCGACGACCCCGTCATCCACCACGGCGACGCCGTCTACGTCGAGCGCGCGCCGCTGGTCTACATCTACGGCGAGGTCCAGCGCCCCGGCGCGCTGCGCCTGGAGCGCGGCATGACGCTGCTGCAGGCGCTGGCCGCCGGCGGCGGCCTGACCCAGCGCGGCACCGACAAGGGCATCCGCGTGCACCGCCGCGACGCCCAGGGCCAGGTCCAGGTCCTGACCCCCGGCATGGACGACCGCATCCAGGACGGCGACGTCGTCTACGTGCGCGAAAGCCTGTTCTGACGCTCGACCCCACCCCAGGCCCGACGCCGCCCACCCGAGCCCAGCCCCACCCATGACCCTCGGCCAATTCCTCTCCGTCCTGCGTGCGCGCTGGTGGGTGCTGCTGCTGGTGCTGGCGCTGACCGTGGGCACCACCGTCGGCGTCAGCCTGATGCTGCCCAAGCAGTACACCGCCAGCGCCAGCGTCGTCGTCGACTTCAAGCCCGACCCCGTCAGCGCCGTCGTCTTCGGCGGCATGCCCAGCCCGGCCATCATGGCCACGCAGGTGGACATCCTCAACAGCGAGCGCGTCGCGCTGCGCGTGGTGCGCAACCTGCGGCTGGCCGACAACGCCGACGTGCGCGCGCAGTGGCAGGAGGCCACCCAGGGCGAGGGCACGATCGAGCAGTGGCTGATCGCGCTGTTCCGCAAGAACCTCGCCGTCCAGCCCTCGCGCGAGAGCAGCGTCATCACCGTGGCCTACACCGCGCCCGACCCGCGCTTCGCGGCCGGGCTGGCCAACGCCTTCGTCGAGGCCTACACCCAGACCTCGCTCGAGCTGCGGGTGGACCCCGCGCGCCAGTTCAGCGGCTTCTTCGACACCCAGCTCAAGGAGCACCGCGAGCGGCTCGAGGCCGCGCAGGCCCGCCTGAGCAGCTACCAGAAGGAGCAGGGCATCATCGCCAACGACGAGCGGCTGGACGTGGAGACCCAGCGCCTGAACGAGCTGTCCAGCCAGTACGTCGCGCTGCAGGCGGTGGCGGCCGGGTCCGTCAGCCGGCAGGTGCAGGCGCGCGGCGCGCCCGACCAGATGCAGGAGCTGCTGAACAACCCGCTGCTCAACAACCTCAAGGCCGAGATCAGCCGCACCGAGGCCCGGCTGCAGGAGCTCAGCAGCCGCCTGGGCGACCGCCACCCGCAGGTCGTCGAGAACCGCGCCACGCTGGCATCGCTGCAGCAGCGCTTCGACGCCGAGAGCCGCCGCGTGGCCGGCGGCGTGCGCGTCACCAGCGCCATCGACAGCAGCCGCCTGGCGCAGGCGCGCGCCGCCATGGAGGCCCAGCGCGAGCGCGTGCTGCGCATGAAGGCCGTGCGCGACGAAGGCACGCTGATGCAGCGCGACGTCGAGAGCGCCCAGCGCGCCTACGACAACATCCAGGCCCGCTACACCCAGACCAGCCTCGAGAGCCAGACCACGCAGAGCTCCGTGCACACGCTGACGCAGGCCGTGCCGCCGGTGGAGCCGTCGTCGCCCAAGCTGCTGCTGAACACCGCGCTGGCCGTCTTCCTGGGCAGCCTGCTGGCGGTGGGCACCGCGCTGCTGCTGGAGCTGATGGACCGCCGCGTGCGCACCGCCGACGACATCGCCGCCGCGCTGGAGCTGCCCGTCATCGGCTTCATGCCCAGGCCCGGCGGCAGGCGCCAGCGCATGTCCCCGATGCAGCAGCGGCTGCTGGCCCCGCAGCGCGCCGCGCTGCCGCGCGCCTGAGCCGCGGCAACGCCGCCGCCCCGCACCCCCCGCACCCCCGCGGCCCGCACCCAGCCGACGCAGCCCACCCCGCACCGACATGGCCAAGTTCCGAGCCTCCGCCCTGGCCCCCGAGGAGCTGCCGCGCATCGTGCACGGCGGCGGCGGGCACGCGCTGCCGCAAGACGACGCCGTGCTGGACCGCAGCATCGGCGACATCCTGGCCGAGCTGCGCGACCTGGACCAGGAGCAGGTGGAGCGCATCCTGGCGCACCAGCGCAAGACCGGCGTGCGCTTCGGCGAGGCCGCGGTGGCGCTGGGCATGGTCACGCGCGACGACGTGCTGCAGGCGCTGGCGCAGCAGTTCCACTACCCCTACGCGGCCGACGCCCAGCACCAGGTCAGCGCCGAGCTGGTGGCGCTGCGCGAGCCCTTCGGCACCCGCGCCGAGGCCTTCCGCGCGCTGCGCACGCACGTGATGAAGCGCGTCTTCACCGAGCACGAGCACCCGCGGCGCGCGCTGGCCGTGATCAGCCCCGACACGCTGGACGGCAAGACCTACTGCGCCGCCAACCTGGCCGCCAGCCTGGCGCAGCTGGGCGGGCGCACCCTGCTGGTGGATGCCGACCTGCGCGGCCCGCGGCTGCACCAGGTCTTCGGGCTGGACAACCGCAGCGGGCTGAGCAACATGCTCAACGGCCGCGCCGACAGCCAGGCCATCCAGCAGATCGCCGGCGTGCCCAGCCTGTTCGTGCTGCCGGCCGGCGCCACCCCGCCCAACCCGCTGGAGCTGGTGGAGCGCCCCGGCTTCGGGCTGCTGATGCGCGAGCTGGCGGCCAAGTTCGACCACGTCGTCGTCGACACCCCGGCCGCCGTCTTCGGCGCCGACGCCAGCGTCATCGCCGTGCGCTGCGGCGCCGCGCTGGTCATCGCGCGCAAGGACGCCAGCCGGGTGGCCCTGCTGCAGGACCTGGTCGGCAGCCTGGAGGGCTTCCAGGTCCGGGTGGCGGGCGCGGTGATGAACGAGTACTGAGCGCGAGGACCCGCCGGTGGCCATGGCCGACGCCCGCCCTGCGAAGCCCGCGCCAGCCGCGGTGCGCGCTGCCTGGCTCCCCACCGGTGCCGACCCGCTGGTGCTGGCGATGCTGGTGGGCGGCTTCGCGCTGCTGTACCTGCCCACCTACTGGGACCTGGCGCACACCATCTGGGCCAGCGACGAGCAGGGCCACGGGCCGATCATCCTGGCCGTGAGCCTGTGGCTGCTGTTCCAGCTGCGCCACCGGATCGCCGCGCTGCC
>JACKLM010000005.1 GCA_024235895.1 Burkholderiaceae bacterium
GTCGGTCCGCGATGGCGGCGGGTTGACGGCTGGGCCGGTGACATGGCTGCCGCGCAAGGGCACGCAGCCCCCGAGAGGTGCGGCGCGGTAGCGGTACGTTTGGCACCAGCGTGTCGGCGGCGCCAGGAGGTTGACCATCGGCGCAAGGGCGCTGTCGGTCAAGGTCATCCCGTGGCCCCCCTCGGAGAGGCCCGGTGCCGACCCTGACCAGTGGGCCCTGCAGGTTTCGCTTCCGAGCTCAGCCGACCTGAGCTGCCGGTCCTTGCCGCGGCGCTTGGCGGCCGATCCATCCCGCCAGCCGGATCGACGAGCTGCTGCCGCATCGCTGGGCCCCGGAGCGGGCTGAACACACCGGTGCCACCGCCCGCAGCTGCTACGCTGCGCCTATGGCCACACGCGGCACCGCCGGACGCAGGAAGTGCAAGCCCAAGCACGCCTACCGACTGCTGGTGAAGCTCCAAGGCAGCGAGCCGACGGTCTGGCGGCTCATCAGCGTGCCCGGCGACATGACGCTGTCCGATCTCGACCGCATCATCCAGGCGGCGATGGGCTGGACCAACAGCCACATGCACCTGTTCGCCATCGACGGCAACTTCTACGGTGTGCCCGACGACGAATGGATCGACGACAAACCCACGCTCCCCGACGAGGAATTCACCCTCGACGAGGTGCTGGGCACGACGGTCAAAGGCTTCCTGCACGAGTACGACTTCGGCGACGGCTGGCACCACGACGTGACGGTGCAGGCGGTCGAACTGGCCGATGAAGAGCGCAACAGCTGGCCGATGTGCCTGGCCGGCGCGAACGCCTGCCCGCCGGAGGATGTCGGCGGGCTCGGTGGCTATGAGGAGTTCCTGCAGGCCATCGGCGATCCATCGCACGAACAGCACGCAGCGATGTGGCGATGGTGCGGCGGCCCCTTCGACCCCAAAGGCTTCGACATCAACTCGGCCAACCGGACGATTCGCGACTGGCTGTCCGGGCGTCATCGAGCCGGCCCACACGCGGGCTGAGGCTCGGGCGTCAAGGTGCGACGGCCGGACGTCAAGATCGGTCGTGTAGGTCCGGTGCGAGCGCAGAGATCGCCGTCCACCGGGCCTGCGGACCGGGTGGATCGCGGTGATCGGCCCAGTCTGAAGTCCAGGTGCAGCCGTAGTTCGCGGGCGCCGGCCCCTATTGCTTCAACGTAAAGAAGCGGCTGGATGTCATCCGTCGTGCCCAGAAAGCGGTTGTGCATGTGGCCAGCGACAACTCATCCGACACAAGGAGACGCGATGAAGACCCCGAAGATCATTGCCGCCGCGGTGGCCTTGTCCATGGGCCTGAGCAACGTCGCCATCGCGCACTCGGGGCCGCACGGTGGCCGCGGCGATGGTTCACAGGCCGAACAGCGTGACGCCCACCGTGGAGGTGATCGGGCGCAGGAACGGCGTGACGACCGCCGGGCCGATCGGCGTGACGATCGGCGTGACGATCGGCGCCGCGATCCTCGCCATGGCGAGCGCTGGGACCCTCGCGACCCCCGATGGGCCGGGCACTGGCACCGCGATGCCCGGCCGCGGCACGACATCTACCGTGGTGGCCGTCTGCCACCGTCCTACCGCAGCCACCTCTACGTCGTTGACGACTGGCGCAGCCACCGCCTGCACCGCCCGCCGCCCGGCTACCACTGGGTGCAGGCGGGCGGCGACTACGTGCTCGCGGCAATCGCCACAGGCCTCATCCTGTCGATTCTGCTGACTCACTGACGGGCGAGGCGGGTTCGCGGCGTCGACACGGGCCAAGCCGAACGAGCCCGCGGCTATCGCCATTTGCAACGCGACCCTGGCACGCTGAAGACTCGCCCAGGTCTTGTCGGCCTCTCAATCCGTTGGTCGTAGGTTCGAATCCTACAGGGCCCACCAACACACCCAGACGGCTCACGCAGCGATGCGTGGGCCTTTTCTTGCTTCCGGGGCGAGGTCACCGCGTCACCGCTCCAGCGGCGGGCGGGCCGTCCGCAACTGGTCTTGTCCGAGCTCGGCGATGCGCCGCGAAGAATGCGACGCGTGCCCGGGCCGCCATGCCGAGCGATGCTGGCCGGCAGTCTCCTGAACGCTGCGGTCATCCGCCCCGACGCAGAATGCGGTCATGAAGATTCCTGCGCGCCTTCAGGTGCTGGTTGGCGAAGGCCTGATCGACCACGTGCTGCGTCAGCTCAAGAGCGGCAAGGAGGCCGAGGTCTACGTCGTGGCCTGCGGGGACCAGGTGCGCGCGGCCAAGATCTACAAGGCATCAGACCAGCGCAGCTTCCGCCAGGCGGTGGACTACACCGAGAACCGCAAGGTCAAGAACTCGCGCCAGGCCCGGGCCATGGCCAAGGGCACGCGCTTTGGCAAGGCGCAGCGCGAGGCCGCCTGGCAGAGCGCCGAGGTCGATGCGCTGTACCGTCTGGCGGCAGCCGGCGTGCGCGTGCCGCAGCCCTTCAATTTTCTGGAGGGGGTACTCATCATGGAACTGGTGACCGACGCGCAGGGCCAGGCCGCGCCGCGTCTGACCGACCTTCCGTTCAGTGCCGACGAGGCTCGCGCCCACCACGCGACACTGATTCGCGAGGTGGTGCGCATGCTCTGCGCGGGGGTCGTGCACGGCGACCTCTCCGAGTTCAACGTGCTGCTGGCGGCCAGTGGCCCGGTGGTCATCGACCTTCCGCAGGCCGTGGACGCGTCCGGCAACAACCACGCCCCGCGCATGTTGATGCGCGACGTGGCCAACCTGCGTGCCTTCTTCCGCCGCTTTGCGCCCGAACTGCTGGCCACGCAATACGGGCCGGAAATCTGGCACCTGTATGCCGGCGGGCAGCTGACGCCGGCGTCGCCACTGAGCGGCCGCTACGAGCGCGAGCCTGGCGAGGTCGACCTGGCCGGTGTGATGCGCGAGATCGACGACACACGTGCCGAAGAGCAGGCGCGGCGTCTGCGCATGGCGTAGCGGCAGCCGACGGGCCCCCAGGCCTCGTCAGGCTTGTGGGACACCTGCCCGTGCGCGCCTCCGGGCCTCGATCAGCGGCGACCTGAGACTGGCACTCGAACATGGCATTTCACGTGCCGCTCTTCCGGGTGCCGATCGATGCCATTGAGCCGGCATTGAAGTGTTGAGCCTCTGGTCAATGCCGGCTCAATAGGTCCCTCGAGCAATCGCTCGTACCGGCCGCCGCCGGCCCAGGGGTCGGCGTCACTGCCAGGTCGCAGCCGCTGCGGCTGAACCGCCACCGGGCCGTCACCGCCGGCCATCTTTGCGGCGATGATCGGGCTGCCCGCCACGGGGCGGGTGGCACGAGGAGGCATCACCGCATGGACATCGGATTCATCGGCCTGGGCGTCATGGGCGCGCCCATGGCCACCCACCTGGCGAAGGCCGGCCACCGGCTGACGCTGCTGGACGCCAACGCCGCCGTGGCGCGCGACCTGGCGGCCACGATCGGCGGCAGCGCGGTCACCGACCCGGCGGCCGTGGCCGCCGCCAGCGAGGTCGTCGTCACCATGCTGCCCAACGGCGAGATCGTGCAGCAGGTGGCGCTGGGCGACGACGGCCTGATCCATGGCCTGCGCGAAGGCGCCATCGTCCTCGACACCTCGTCGGCCGAACCCTGGCTGACGCAGCGGACGGCGCAGGCCCTCGCGGCCCGGGGCGCGACGATGGTCGACGCGCCGGTGTCGGGTGCCGCCTGGGGCGCGCAGGCCGCGGAACTGGTGTTCATGGTCGGCGGCAGTGACGCCGACGTGACCCGCGTGCGCCCGCTGCTGGACCGCATGGGCCGTGCCGTGCACCACCTGGGCCGCCTGGGCGCCGGGCATGCGATGAAGTGCCTGAACAACTGCATCACCGCGATGACCTTCGTCGCCACCGCCGAGGCGCTGGTCGCCGGCAAGCGCTACGGGCTGGACCCGGCGGTGATGGTGGATGTGCTCAACCAGTCCACCGGCGGCTCGTGGATCACGCAGACGCACTTCCACCAGCGCATCTTCAACCGCAGCTTCGACGACCCGTTCAAGCTCGAGCTGATGCGCAAGGATGTCGGCATTGCCGTGCAGCTCGCGCAGCAGACCGCCACGCCGATGCCGATGGCGGGCCTGGGCCAGCAGCTGTGGCGCATGGCCGAGCACGCCGCCGGTCCCGGCGCGAGCATCAGCGAACTGGTGCGCTGGGTGGAGCAGCTCTGCGGCACGGAACTCACGCCGGGGCGCGGCGACCCGCAGGGCCGGGTGTGATGTCGCCCGAAGAGGCTCTTGCCCACTTCGTCGTCGCCCACCCGCTGGCCGAGGTGCCGGCCGACGCGCTGCGCACCACACGGCGTGTGCTGCTGGCCGCCAGCAGCACCGGCGTGGCCGGTGCCGGCGAGGACGGCGTCGCCGAACTGCGGGCCCTGCTGCGGGAACGCGGCGGCACGCCACAGGCCACGACGCTGGTGTTCGGCGACCGCATGCCCGCGGTGGCCGCGGCGCAGCTCAACGGCACGATGTGCCGCGCGCTGGACTTCTGCGACGCGATGGCACCCGGCCCGCATTTCGGCGCCGCGCTGGTGCCGGCCTGCCTCGCGGCGGCGGAACTGCGCGGCGGCTGCAGCGGCGCGGAGCTCCTGGCCGCGCTGGCGGTCGGCTGCGAGGTCGGTGCGCGTTTCAACCTGAGCGAGCGGCAGTACGACGGCTTCGACCCCACCGGCATCGCCGCGGTGTTCGCGGCCACCGCCGGCGCAGCGCGCGTGCTCGGGCTGGACGCGGCGCAGGCGCAGCGCGCGCTGGGCCTGGCGTTCAACCGCTGCGGTGGCAGCTTCCAGAGCCACATCGACGGCACCCTGGGCGTGCGCCTGCTGCAGGGCTGGGTGGCCGCCGCCGGCGTGGAGGGCGCGCAGATGGCGCAGCGCGGCCTCACCGGGCCGCTGAACTTCCTGCAGGGCGTCTACGGCTTCCCGCACCTGTACGGCCGCGGCACGCTGGCGCCGGGCGACGTGGTCGCAGGCCTGGGCCGCGAATGGCGGCTGCAGCGCATGATGTTCAAGCCCTATCCCAGCTGCGGCGCGACGCAGGGTCTGACCGAACTGGTGCTGGCCCTGGTGCAGGAGCGGGGCCTGACGGCGGAGCAGGTGGCGCAGGTCGAGGTGCGCCAGCCGCCCTACTCGCATCGGCTGGTCGGCCACCCGTTCAAACTGGGTGCCAACCCGCGCGTGGACGCCCAGTTCAGCGCCGCCTGGTGCGTGGCCAATGCCATCGTGCGCCGCGGCTCCACGCTGGACCACTTCCGGCCCGAGCAGGTCGCCGACCCCGCGGTGCTGGCCCTGGTGGACCGCGTCCACACCGTGGGCGACCCGGCGATGGACGAACGGGGCCACACCGCCGTCGACGTGATCGTCACCACCGCCGACGGCACGCGCCACACCCGAGGGCTGGACATCGCGCCCGGCTTTCCGGGCCGGCCGCTGAGCGATGCGCAGCACCGTGCACGCTTCGCCGACTGTATGGCCTATGCACCGCGGCCGCTGGCGCCGGGGCGGCAGACCGCGCTTCTGGACGGCATCGAGCAGGTGGCGGGCCTGGCCGATGCGCGGGAACTGCTGGCCCTGCTCGTCGTGCGCTGAAGCCTGACGGCTGGGACGGGCTGCGGCCGCCTCGAGGGCTTGGATCTGGCGAAGCAGGCTGAGTGGTGGATGCCTGGACTTGGCTGCACGCCACCGCCACTCGAGCCGATGTGCGCCACGCCACTCTCGCGACCACGTGGCGAGACCGGAGCCGGACCGCGGTGGAACCCATCACGGCCGTGCAAACGGCGCAGTTCCGAGGCGTACCGCCATCTCCGGGAGGGGGAGGGTGCCCGTGGTTTACCCGCATTGATCCGTGGAAGCTTCGACGGCTATCCTTTAATTGACCGTCTGGACGGTTAATGTGCGTAGGCCATCGCAAGCCTTGGCCTTGGAGGCTCACCCGTGTCGATCGACGTCCCCGCCACACCCGCAGCCCTTCCTGCGAAGACGAACCCGGAGAAGCGCGATCGGCCCGTCGCGGCGGCTTCGGGCTTCCCGCCCCAGACCGACTACGGCTACGTGCTCAAGCCCGTCTACGGTCCGCAGGATGTCGCCGGCATGGACTACCAGCGTGACCTCGGGGACCCGGGGCAGTATCCGTACACGCGCGGCTACCACGCCACCGGATACCGCAGCCGCATGTGGACGCAACGGATGACCGCGGGCCTGGGCAGCTCCAGCGACGCCAATCGCGTGCTGAAGCAGTACCACGAGATGGGGCAGCGCGGTGGCATCTGCGTCATCAGCGATCGCGTCTTCTCCTCGTGCATCGATCCCGACCACCCGATGGGTCGCAAGGAGGCCGGCATCCTCGGCTGGCCCGGGTGCTCGCTGCTGGAGTTCGAGGAACTCATGCAGGACATCCCGCTGACAGGCCAATCGATCACGCTGCTCGGCTCCTGCGCGCCCTCGTCGCTGCGCCTGGCCTACGTGGTCGCGCTCGCGGAAAAGCGTGGCATCGACCCGCGCGAGGTGCACGGTGGCGTGATCGAGTCGCCGTTCGAGAACTACTTCGGTCAGACGGACCCGCAGCCCTTCGACCTGAACCTCAAGCTGTGCCTGGACTGCTGGGAGTACGTCGCGCGCCGGGGCCTGCGGATGCGCTGCAACGTCAACAGCCAGCACTTCCAGGAGTCAGGCGGCAACGGCGCCCAGGCACTGGCGCTGCAGCTCGCGATGCTCGAGGAGTTGTTCGGGCGGCTCATCCGCGAGCGCGAGCTCGAGTTCGACGACGTGGCCAACATCCCGTACGAGCTGCTTAGCATCGGCACGCGCTTCTTCGAGGAGATCGCCAAGATGCGCGCCCTGCGGCGCATGTACGCGCGCATGGCACGCGACGTGTTCCACGCCAAAAAGGAGAAGTCGCTGCATCTCCTGACGGCCACGCACACCTCCGGGCGGACGATGACCTACCAGCAGCCGCTGAACAACGTCGTGCGCTGCGCCATCCAGACGCTCGCGGCGGCGGTGGGCGGCTGCACGGCGATCGACAACGCCACGCTCGACAACGCGCACTCCGAGCCGTCGGCGTTCGCGGCACGCATGTCGCTGAACACGCAGCACATCGTCGCCCACGAGACCGGTGCGGCCGACGTCGTCGACCCTCTCGCCGGCTCCTACTACGTCGAGGCGCTGACGAACCAGATCGAGGAGCAGGCCTACGGCATCCTGGCGGAGATCAAGAAGCTCGGCGGCATGATCGCCGCGCTCCAGGCCGGATACATCCAGCAGATGCTGTCCAGCGAGGCCCAGCTGAAGTTCCAGCGCGTGGACCGCAAGGAGCGGCTGGTGGTCGGGGTCAATCATCTCGTCATCCCGCCCGAGGAGGAGGAGTTCGAGCTGCCGATCCAGGAGCTGCATGCCGACGACTCCGAGAGCATCGCGCTGCGGATGCAGGCCTGGAAGAAGACGCGCGACCAGGAGGCCGTGCGCTCGCAGCTGGCCAGGCTGCACGCGGATGCCCGCAAGGGTGACCGCTTCAACCTGATGCCGGCGATCGTCGAGGCCGTCAAGGCCTATGCCACGGCGGGCGAGGTGTTCGGCGTCATCCGGCTCGCGCGTGGCCTCAGCTACGACCCCTTCGACATGGTGCAGTGCCCCTTCGAGCTGCACTGAGCAACGCGGAGCGATCGCGATGGACAGCGAGATGAAGGTCATCGTCTCGATGATCGGCCTGGACGGCCACACCACCGGCGGGGAAGTCGTGTCGATGATCCTGCGCGACGCGGGCATCGAGGTGGTCTACCTCGGTGTCAACCAGACGCCGGAGATGATCGTGCGTGCCGCCTTGCAGGAGGACGTCGACGCCATCGGCATCAGCTCGCACGCGTCCAACTACACGCTGATCGAGGAGCTGGTGGAGCGGCTGCGGGACAACGGGATGGACGACGTGCCGGTCATCTGCGGCGGCAACGTCCCGCACCACACCGGGGCCCGCCTGCTGAGCCGGGGTGTGGCCGCCGTGGTCCTGCCGGGCAGCTCGAGCGAGGAGATCGTCGCCACGGTGCGGCGCCTGGCGCGCAAGCCGGCGGCCGGTCTGCAGGCCGGTGGCGCGTGACGGCCGATGGATGACGCCGAGGTCCGGGCGATCGCGGCCGCACTCGCCGCCGGCGATCTCCGTTGCGGTGCCCGGCTGATCACGCGCATCGAGCGTGGCGACGAGGGTCTGATGCCCTTGTTGCAGGCCTTGTACAGGCAGGGCGGCCGCAGCCGCGTCGTCGGCATCACCGGGCCCCCGGGGGCCGGCAAGAGCACGCTGATCAGCAGGCTGGTCGCCGTCTGGCGTGCGCAGGGGCAGCGCGTCGCGGTGCTGGCCGTGGACCCGTCCAGCCCCTTCTCGGGCGGCGCCGTTCTGGGGGACCGGGTGCGCATGTCGGCCCACGTCTTCGACGACGGCGTGTTCATCCGCAGCATGGCCTCCCGTCGGCACCTGGGCGGGCTGGCGCGCGCCGCCGGGGACGCGCTCGTGGTCCTGGATGCGATGCCATGGGACGTCGTGCTGATCGAGACCGTCGGTGTCGGGCAGAACGAGACCGAGATCGTCCGTCATGCCTCGGTGGTGCTGCTCGTGCAGACGCCCATGGGAGGCGACGACGTGCAGGCCGCCAAGGCCGGGATCACGGAGATCGGCGACATCTTCGTCGTCAACAAGAGCGATCACCTCAGGGCGGATGCCACCGTGCGCCAGCTCCAGGCGATGATCGAACTGACGCAGCGGCTGCACCCCGACCGCGGCTGGCAGCCGCCGGTGCTGAAGACGAACGCCGTGGACGGCCAGGGCGTCGCGGAGCTCGCGGTCCGGATCGATCAGTGCTTCGAGCACCTGCGGCGCCACGAGGGCACGACGCGGGCGCGCCAGCGCACCCGGCTGCGCCACCGCGTCAACGAGGTCCTGAGCGACATGCTCGCAAGGCGCCTGCGCGAGGACGAGGATCCGGCGCTCGAGCCACAGATCGCGGCGCTTCTCAGCCGCGAGACCGATCCCTACGCCGTCGCCGCGGGCCTTCTCGCCCGCATCGGCTGAGGCCAGCCCCACCGTGGCCCGCAGCCGGTCCGCCGACTTCGACGACGTCCGCTCGTCGATCCTCGATGCGGCGGCGCGGCTCTTCGCCGCCCAGGGCTTCCGCAACACGAGCATCGTCGACATCGGCCTGGCCTGCGAGGCGTCCAAGTCGCGCATGTACCACTACTTCGCCAGCAAGGAGGCGATGCTCGAGGAGATGCTCACGCAGCACGTGGCCACGCTGGTGCAGATGGCCGCCGAGGTGGTGGCCCTGCCGCTGGACCCGCGCGACAAGCTGCGCCGCTACGTGGCGCTGCACCTTCGCCACTACTACGAGTCGCGCGACCGGCACACGGTGCTGATCGAGGACGCCGACCACCTGCCCGCGCAAGGGCGCGCCGCGGTCGAGCGCAGCGAGCAGCAGCTGGTTGCCATGCTCGTGAGCCTGCTGCAGCAGATCCAACCCGAGCGCTTGCGGGATCACCATCTCGCCACCGCAGACGCGATGCTGATCTACGGCATGCTGAACTGGACCTACACCTGGTACCGGCCGAGCGGGCGCCTGACCCTGGACGCACTGGCCGACCGTGCGACCCGGTTGTGCCTGTACGGCATCGCCGGCGACACGTCACCCGGCGCCGACCCGGACCGCGTCGTCGCGCGGTGAGCGACGAGCACCGACGAGGAGACCCCCGTGAGCCCAGCCTTGCACGAGACCCAGCCCGAGGATTTCCAGCCGCTCGAGAAGTTGCGTGCGGTCCAGGACCGCAAGCTCGAGGCGCTAGGCCGGCGACTGGCGGCCTCCCCGGACTGGCAGGCCCACCTGTCGCGGGCCGGTGTCGAGGCACGCGACCTGCGGGACCGCGCGTCGCTGGCAGCGATGCCCACGCTGGAGAAGGCGGACCTGCGTGCGCGCTACCCGTTTCCGATGCTGACCGTGCCGGGCGAGTCGGTGGCGCGCTTTTGCGCCACCTCGGGCACGACGGGGCTGCCCGTGCTGTTCGGCTTCACGCGCCACGACTGGGAGGTGACGCTGGTGCAGCAGATGGCCCGCATCTATCGGGCCGTCGGGGTCGCGCCCGGAGACCGCGTCTACCAGGGCTACGGCTACGGCCTGTGGATCGGCGGCTCGGCGATGGACGTGGCGCTGAATGCCTACGGCGCCGTCAATTTCCCGGTCGGCCCCGGCCGTGCCGAGCTGATGCTGCAGTGGCTGGTCGACCACGCCTACACCGTCACGACGATGTCGCCGCTGTGGCTGATGACGCTGATCACACAGGCCCGCAAGGCCGGCTTCGACCCGCGGACGCAGTGGCGGCTGCGCATCGGCCTGTTCGGCGGCCAGTCGGTATCCGCGACCTTCCGCGAGGAGATCGAGGCGCAGATGCCGCCCGGATTCAGGGCGTACAACATCTACGGCGCGACCGAGTCCGGCGGGCCGAACCTGTCGGTCTCGTGTCCGCACTCGCACGCGCACGACCAGATGCACCTGATCAACGAGGACAGCGTGCTCACCGAGATCCTCGACCCGAGAACGCTGGAGCCCGTGGCACCGGGCGAGATCGGCGAGGTGGTGTTCACCACGCTGGACAAGCAGGCCTCGCCGCTGCTGCGCTGGCGCACCCATGACCTCGTTCGGCTCGCCGCCAGGCCGTACGACTGCGCCTGCGGGCGCCGCGCCTATCCGCTGATCAGCCGGCTGGTCGGTCGCTCGGACGACATGCTCAAGGTGCGCGGCGTGATGGTCTTCCCGACGCAGGTCGAGGATGTCATCGCGGGGGTTCAGGGTCTGGCCAAGGAGGCCTGGCAGATCTACATCGACGGCGACGGCCACTCGCTCGACCAGATGGAGATCGCGGTCGAGCGACTTGCGGCCGCGGCCGCCAGCGCGGACGATCTTGTGGCCGAGGTGCACGCGCGGATCAAGGCTCGGCTGGGGCTGAACTGCACCGTCACCTGCCACCCGGACGGGACATTGCCGCGCTACGAGGCGAAGGCAACGCGCGTGATCCGGCGTACGCCAAGGTCGTGAGTCGCGACCCCGGCTGCGAAGCTGCCCGCGACGCGCGAGCCGTGCACACGGACGTGCCCATGCTTCAGGTCCGACAGGCGGAGGAACGTGAAGAACGGATCTGGATGGTCACCCGGCGGGCGCGCGGCGTCGAAGAAGCGCCGGTAGCGCTCCAGCAGCGGCTGGGCGTACACGAGGCGGTTGTCCACCAGGGCGCCGGCGCGCGCCGGGGCCAGCGTCGCCAGCCTTGCGTGGGCATTGACGCGGCCAGCGATCGTGGCCGTCGCGAAGCGGGTCACGGTGTCAAGTCAGGAGCCACCGCCGCGAGGGCGCAGCCAACCCGGCGCCAGCGACCGCCTCCCGGTTCCGGCCCAGCCCCTGAACCTTCGCTGCCGCCTGGCATTCGGCCGAGCATCGCGATCTTCACCTGTCGGCTCCTCCTGTGCACGCGTGTCCTGCGCCGTGGCGTACGCGCCAGATCATCGCCGCAGCGGGATCCGGTAGACAGCCCCCAGGTACTGGAAGACCAGGTGCTCACCCGTCACGTAGCCCCGGCGGGCGTGGGCGTCGAAGACCGGCTCGGTCGTGCCCGTTGCGGCGTTCCACGCGTAGAGCATGTTGTTGCTCGCCTGGATGTAGAAGATCCAGCCGTGGCCGGCGGCGAAGACCGTACGCTGGCCGCCCGCGTCGGGCGGCGGCAGCGTGTGCACGACGCTGCCGGCGAGCAGGCTCTCGCCCCAGGAGAGGCTGCCGTCCTCCTGCAGCTCGAAGGCCGAGCCGGCGAACGGCGACACCAGCGTCTGCGTGCTACCGGTGTCCGGTGACAGCGCAAGCAGCCTGCCGGTGCCGGCGGCGCGGTCGGCCGCCGGCCAGTGCACGAAGAACACGCGTGACCCGTCCGTGCGCAGGTTGCCGACGGCGCCGCCGGCTTCGGCCAGCAGGCGCGATGCGCCGGTGTCCGAGCGCCACTCGCGCAGCGCGTAGCGCGCCGGGGGCGCGCCAGCCACGGCGCCACCGAAGACGACACGCGCGACGCCGCCTTCGAGCGTCAGGTCGGCCTGCAGGTCGGCGAGCCCCTGGTCGGCCGTGTCGGCCACGAGCGCGAAGCCGCCGGTGGCGCTGTCGTGCAGGACGAGCCGGTCGCGGCCGCTGCCGGCGCGGCTGCGCACGAGCACCACAGAGCCACGCGCGGCGACCGACTCGTCGGCGGCGGACGCGCCAGGGGTGATCTTGTCGACCGAGAAAGGGTTCGCGGCCGTCAGGTTCGAGCGCCGGCCGTTGCGGTCCCAGCGGTACAGGCAGCGTCCGCTGCAGTCGCCCGTGTTGCCCGACGCGTACACCAGCCCGTCGCCCATCTGCCACTGGCCCAGCTGCGGGTGCCAGGGCCCGTCGAGCTCGAGCGCGACGGGCGCACCGCCGAGCAGGTCGGCCATGCGCAGCTGCAGGCCCTCGGTGTCGTGCAACACCAGCGTGCCGCGCGCGGCCAGCAACTGGCCCGGGTAGATCGACAGGCTCGGCGCAAACACCCAGTTGGCCGACGGGGCGACGGCGATGCGATGCTGCTCCTGCGTCACCAGGCCCGATCCGTCGGTGGCCTTGACGGTCAGCAGGTAGCGGTTCGGGACGACGCCTGCGAGGTCGAAACTCCCCGCGATGTCGGGGCCGACGCTGGCAAGCACCTCGGTGCCGCCGAGCAGCACGCTGACCTGGACGCCGGCCGGCGGCTCGCCCCGGACCTGGCCGGTGATCGGCAGCACGCCGTGGACGACGGCACCGTCGCGCGGCCAGTCCAGCGCGATGATCGGGCCGACCCGCAGCTCCTGCTCGATCGTGCGGGTGCGCTCGGCGTTGTCCACCGCCGTGATCCGCATCGTGTGGCTGCCGGGGCCGATCGCGCCAGCCTGCAGGCTGAACAGCCAGCCGCTGAACGGCGGGCCGAAGCAGCCCTGCAGCGTGTAGGGGCCGCATCCGTTGCGCTCGGTGAGCGTCCCGAGGTCCTGGCCGTCGAGCGTGGCCGAGACGCTGCGGATGCCGTGCGGGGAGCTCGCGGCCACGTCGACCTCGATCGTCCCGGTCGTGCCGCGGACGCGGGCCACGACCGAGACCGGGGCGAACCCGACCTCGACGCTTCGGCGGATCTCCTGCCAACCTCCCTGGCCGTCGAGCAGCCTGGCGATGACCAGGTGCGGGCCCGGCGCGACGGCAGCGCTGTTCCACGACATGGGCGCCAGGTCGCGGCCGCTGACGGTCGTGCCGAGCGGCTGCAGGTCCAGGTACCAGTCGACGCCGCCGTCGTGCGGTGCGGACAGCGACAGGACGACGACACCGGACACCGGCTCCGGCTGGTCGATCGCGATCGACAGCGGGCCACCGCCGGCCGCCTGGGCGACGATCGTCACCGCCGTCGACGCCGACAACGACGCGTCACGGACCACCAGCGTCAGGGTATAGCTGCCGGGTTGGTCGGCGACGAAGGTCGGCCGCGCCGTGGCCGGGTCGCCCAGGCTCGGGCTGGCACCGGCAGGCGCGGACGACACCCGCCACTCGTGCGTCAGCGCATCGCCGTCGGGGTCGTGGCTGGCGCTGGCGTCCAGCGTCAGCGCGACGCCGACGCTCGCGGCCGACACCGGGGCGATCACGGCCACCGGCGCGCGGTTCAGCGGCGGCGTGTCCGGTGCGGTCGTCGAGCCGCCGCCGCCGCAGCCGCCGACGGCCAGCGCGAGCAGCCAGGCCAGGGTCGAGGTGAACGATCGCATCATTTGCGCTCCTGTCGATGGGCCACCGGTCCGGCGACGGCGTCCGGCGACCCCGTCTGCGCGCCCGGGCCGCAACGCCGCCGTGCAGGGCGCCGACCCGCGCACGGCAGGGTTTGCCGCGCGGCATCAGGGCGGTGGCGCTGCGTCCCGGCATTCGTCGGCAATGTAACCACCATGGCGTCGCACGCCACCGCAAGGACCTCGTCCAAGGCAGTCCCCTCCAGAAGGATCGTGACCGCAGCGTAGCGGGTCACCGGCTCAAGTCGCGAGCCACCCGCTGCACGGGACCGCGGCATACCCAATGCAGCTCTCGGCCATCGTGCGCGCCCCACCCCTGCTGCCCCCTCTCCTCCGCCTCGTACTCCACCGAGAAGTCCACCCCCGCGTCCAGCGCCGAGTCGATCCGGCGGAGCGCGGCGTTCATGTTGGCCAGCAGGCGCAGCCCGCGGAAGGCTTGCGGCGAGCTGGCGATGTATCGGATCACGTCCGGACGCTGGCCGCCCGGCGCGCCGGCCGTCCCACCCGGGTGCGTCCGCTTTCAGCCCAGGTCGATGCGACGGCGGCTGGCGTCGCGCGGTCGCCCCGGGCACCGGGATCGGTTGCCACCGGGCCGCGACCCTGGGGGCGACCGAGGCATTGGGACGCCCACGCACGCGCCGGGACGCAGGGGTTTAGAAGCGGTTCGCGCAGCGCGGCCGCGCTGCGAGTAACCCAGTGCACATTGCCTGGCCCAACCGGAGACCTCCATGAGCCCAAGCCCTTCCTCGCAGCCCCGCGCCTCGATGGCGCTCGCGACCGCCGCGCTGGCGGGCCTGACGGCGTGGGCGGGCCCTGCCGCCGCCACGCAGACCCTGCAGTTCGTCGCCGATGGCATCCCGGCGGCCAATGCCAGCGCGCCGCCGGCGACCTCGGCGTTCGCGGACTGGTGCAGCGGGCGCTGCTTCCCGACGACCGAGTTCCCGGTCTACGACCCGGGCAACGGCAAGCAAAAGGGCATGGCCCACGTGTGGGGCCGGGACTTCGTGTTTGGCGCCGGCGGCTCGCTGTGCTTCAGCGAGTTCATCGTCTTCGCGCTCGCGCAGGGCGACTTGCACATCGCCTCCGGGCCCAATGGAACCTGCGGGGCGCCGATCGACCCTGCGCTGAAGGCGCCCAAATACCCCGAGCTCGGCGCACTGGTCGTGATCGCCGGTGGCGGCGACGGCGTGATCGCGGGCGGAACCGGCCGTTATGCGAACTGGTCCGGCAGCTTCAGCGACCGGGTCTTCGTCGGCTTCGGCGAGCCGACCAGCGGCGTCGGCGGCATCGTCTACTACGACCAGCTCTGGTTCGGCATCAGCGGCAAATAGGCTGGCTTGCGGCGTGGCGCCGCGCGGCTTGGCGGACGACCCCGGGAGCGTGGCAAGGCGCTGCAGCGCCATCGATGGCGCAGGAGGCGGCCCTGGCGGCAGAGGCCAGGGCGCCGCAACGGTGTGCCGTGTTCGTCACGGCGCAGACCCCCAGCCTCACGAGAAATGCAGCCCCGGCACCCGCAGCCACGGCAGGCATTCGCTGCCCATGTCCAGCCGCTCGCGGCTGACGGCGGTGACCTCGCGCAGCATCTGCGCCACGTTGCCGGTGATCATCGTCTCCGACAGCGCGGCGCCGATGCGCCCGTCGGCGATCAGGAAGCTGTTCTTGACGACGCCGGAGAAGTCGCCGCTGGGCACGGGCTCGCCCATCGACAGCCGGTCCACCAACGCCCCGCGCGGCACGCCGGCGATGATCGCCGCCAGCGGCGTGTCGCCGGCTGCCAGCGCCCAGCCCGAGGCGGCCACGGGCCGGTGCGGCACGCCGGTCTTGCGGCTGCCGTACAGCGTCGGCGTGAGCTGCGCCAGCCGGCCGGCATCGAGCAGCGTCACCGGCGGCGCGACGAAGGCGTCGGCGGTCAGCGGGGCGCAGCCGGGCGCGTCATCGCGGCTGGCGAGCGTCAGCAGCGGCGAGGCGACCCGCTCGCCGACGCGCGTGCGGTACAGCGAGCTGCCGTCGATCAGCGGCCCGTCGCCGAGCTGCTGCATCAGCCAGCCCAGGAGGTCGGCCACCGCGCGCGGCGAGAGCACCACGTCGCCGACGAAGCGCTCGCCGACCGGCTGCGTATGCACCTGCCGCGTCAGCGCGCGCATCATCTCGGCGATGCCGAACAGCGCCGGCCCGCCAGCCAGCGTCTCGTCCTGGCCGCCGCCGTAGTTGAACGAGCTCGCCTGCGTGCCCTCGCGCGCGAGGCCGAACACGGCCAGCTCGTACCAGCCGAGCTCGCAGCCGAGGTCGCTGCCGCCCGTGGTCAGCGTGTGCTGGCGCAGCTGCTGGTGGGCCGCGAGGCCCTCCTCGATCATCATCGTCGGCGTGGCCTGCGCGCGGAAGTCGAGCAGCGCGCGCACGGCACCGGTCAGCTCGCCGGCGTCGCAGGCCAGGGGGCCGCGCACGATGCGCGCGCGCTGGTCCTCGGAAACCGCGTTGGCCTCGTCCTGCGGCGCCGCCAGCGTGGCCTGCCACAGCGTCTCGACGAGCGCGGCGACACCCGCCGCGGACAGGTCGCTGCCCTCGGCCGCCGCGCGTCGCCCGTCCTTCAGCCCGACCAGCGCGAGCTTGTGGCGCTCGCTGCTGCGCAGCAGGCTGGGCTCGTTGTGCTGCACGTTCAGCTCGCGGCGCAGCTGCTCGCTGGCGCTGGCCTGCGCGGCGTCGAAGCCGCGCCGCCGCAGCCGCTCGATCGCCTCGACGGCGGCGTCCTGCACGACCAGCGTCATCGTCACTCGCCCCCCAGGTGCGCCAGCGCGCGCAGCGCCGGCCCGCCCACCGACACGACCATCGGCTGCTTCTTGCCGCAGTAGCCGTTGCAGCTCCACTCCATCTCGCGGCCGACCGCGTCGACGCTTTGCAGCACCTTCAGCGCCGAGCCCGAGACGGTGGTGCTGCGGATCGCGCGCCCGACCTTGCCGCCGCGGATCTCGTAGCCGAGCTCGACGCCGAACATGAACTCGGTCGTCGAGTCGGCCTGCCCGTTGCCGGTCTTCAGAAGCAGGTAGCCGTCGTCGACGCCCTCGATCATCTGCGCCATCGTCGAGCTGCCGGGCAGGATCGCGGTGTTGCGCATGCGGACCAGCGGCTCGTCGTCGGGCGCATAGGCGCGCGCGTTGCCGGTGGGCGCCAGCCCCATGCGCGCCGCGGTCTCGCGGCTGTGCATGAAGCCGCGCAGCACGCCGCGCTCGATCAGCATCACGTCGCGCGCCGGCGTGCCCTCGTCGTCGGCGTAGACCGGCACCATCAGCTCGCGGCCGTCGAACTGGTGCGCGAGGTCGGCCATCGAGACCAGTGCGCTGGCCACCGGCTGGCCGACGAGGTCGGCGGTGACGGCGCCGCCGAGCACCGAGTCGGCCTCGCAGGGGTGGCCCATCGCCTCGTGCGCGAGGATGCCGGCCATCTCCGGCGCCATCACGACGCGCTGCGGCCCGCCGCGCGCCGGCACCGCGTGGCGCCTGGCCTGCAGGTGCGCGTGCAGCGCCTCGAGCCTGGGCGCCAGCGTCGCCAGGCTCCAGTCGAGGTCGGCCAGGCTGCCGATGTCCGAGACGATCTCGGTCAGCTCGATCGGCTGGCCGTCGGCGTCCTCGGCGACCAGGGTCACGTAGGCGGCCGCGCGCTGGATGCGCCCGAGCGAGCGCGCCCCATCGGCGCTTTGCAGCTCCTTGACGTGGTGTTCGTCGGTCGCCATCAGCCGCGTGCTGCGCAGCGCGGGGTAGCGCTTCATGCAGTGCGCGTGCAGCTCGGCCAGGCGATCGATGGCCTCGGCGGCGGGCAGCTCGCCGCGGCCATGCTCGGCCTGGGTGCCGCGCCAGGTCTCGCCCGGCAGCGCCGGCGCGCGCCGGCTGCCGAAGCCGGCCATCGCCGCCGCGTTGGCGCAGGCCTCGCGCTGCACGCGCTCGCGCGTGGCGTCGTCGGCGCGCGGCGCGGAGGCGAACCCCCAGTAGCCGTCGCGCCAGGCGCGCGCGCTCGATCCGGCCTGCACCGCGCGCAGGTTGCCGGCGAGGTTGCCGTCGATCATCGTCAGGCGTGTCTTGCGCAACTCGTGGTGGCGCGTCTCGAGGTAGCTCGTGCTCATGGCGGGGGTGGCGGCAGGCCGCGCTGGACGACGCGCGGATGAAGGATCGTATGCCGGGCAGGGAAACGGCGCAAAGCCGCGATCGCATGGCCATGCCGACACCCGATTGCGCGAGCCGCTGCACACCGCCGTCGTTCGTTTCGCAGGGCGTTCGAGGCCCCTACCGTCCGCGCCGCAGGTGGTCCAGAAAGGCCTGCGCCGGCCTGGACAGCGCGCGGTCGCGCCGCCACACCAGGTGCCACATGCGGCGGATCGGGAATCCCTGCACCGGCAGCTCGGTCAGGCCGTCGCGCGCGGGGTCACGACCCAGGGTGTGCCGGGACAGCACCGCCAGGCCGAGCCCCGCCGCCACCGCATGCTTGATGGCTTCGTTGCTGCCCAGGGCCATGCGCGGCGTCCAGCGCACGCCGCGCTGCTCGAGCAGCCGATCGGCGGCGCGCCGCGTTCCCGACCCGGCCTCGCGCGCCAGCAGGGGCTCGCCGACCACCTGCTCGAGCTTCAGCCGCTTGCGGGACGCCAGCGGGTGGCCCACGGGCGCCACCACGACCAGCGGGTTCTCGAGGAAGGGCCAGCGCTGCAGCGGCAGATCGGCCGGTGGCAGCATCATCACCGCCAGCTCGTCGTCGCCGCGCTCGAGGCGCCGCACGATGGCGTCGCGGTTCTCCACCGCGAGTTCGATCTGCAGGCCCGGGTGCGCGTGCGCGAACGGCCCGATGAGATCGGGCAGGAAGTACTCGGCCGTGGTGACGGCGGCGATGCGCAGCCGCCCGCGCTCGAGGCCGCGCATCCGTGCCGCGTCGTCCTCGAACCGGTCCCAGACGGCGAACAGCTCGCGCACGGTGGCCAGCAGCAGCTCGCCCTCGTCGGTGATCTCGAGCCCGCGGCCGCGCGGCACGAACAAGGTCAGCCCGACCGCCGACGCGAGCTCTCTGAGCTGGGAGGAGACCGTCGGCTGGGCCAGGTGCAGGACGACGGCGGCACGGCCCACGCCGCCCAGGCGTGCCACCGCCTCGAAGCTGCGCAGCTGCGCCAGCGTGGCGCGGATCGGGGGGCGCTGGGTCATCGTCGATTCATCGGGAATTCGGATGGGAACGATCCAAAACTATCACTTTTCAGGATGCGGTGCGACCCCCACACTGGCGGCATTCCCCCGCCCTGTCTCCGCAACCCGCACCCCGAACCGCGAGCTCACCATGCCCGACCGCACCCCCATCACCATCGCCGAAGGCGACGGCATCGGCCCCGAGATCATGGCCGCCACGCTGAAAGTGCTCGACGCCGCCGGCGCCAGGATCGCGCCGGAGCGCATCGAGATCGGCGAGAAGGTCTACCGGGCCGGCCACTCCAGCGGCATCGCGCCCGAGAGCTGGGCCAGCCTGCGCCGCACCAAGGTCTTCCTGAAGAGCCCCATCACCACGCCCCAGGGCGGCGGCTTCAAGAGCCTGAACGTGACCATCCGCAAGACGCTGGGCCTGTATGCCAACGTGCGACCGTGCGCGAGCTACGCACCGTTCGTGGCCACCAAGCACCCGAAGATGGACCTCGTGATCGTGCGCGAAAACGAGGAGGACCTCTACGCCGGCATCGAGCACCGGCAGACCGACGAGGTCTTCCAGTGCCTCAAGCTCGTCACGCGCCCGGGCTGCGAGAAGATCATCCGCTACGCCTTCGACTACGCGCGCTCGCACGGCCGCCAGAAGGTGACGTGCATGACCAAGGACAACATCATGAAGATGACCGACGGTCTCTTCCACCAGGTGTTCGACGAGGTCGCCGCCGCCTACCCCGACATCGGCACCGAGCACATGATCGTCGACATCGGCGCCGCGCGGCTGGCCACCCGCCCCGAGCGGTTCGACGTCGTCGTGACCCCGAACTTGTACGGCGACATCCTCTCCGACATCGCCGCCGAGATGACCGGCAGCGTCGGCCTGGCCGGCAGCGCCAACATCGGCGAGCACGTGGCGATGTTCGAGGCCATCCACGGCAGCGCACCCGACATCGCCGGCAAGGGCATCGCCAACCCGAGCGGCCTGCTGCTGGCCGCGGTGATGATGCTGGTGCACATCCGCCAGGGCGCGGTGGCCACGAAGATCCACAACGCCTGGCTGCGCACGCTGGAGGATGGCGTCTTCACCGCCGACCTGATGGGGCAGGGCGAAGCCAGGATCGGGCGCCCCTTCGGCAGCATGGACTTCGCCGACGCGATCGTCGAGCGCCTGGGCCGGGGCCCGAAGAAGCTGCGCGCGGTGGAGTACGCCGACGCGCCGCAGCCGCGCAGCACGCCCGGTCCGCTGTATACGCGCGCCGCGCCGAAGCCCAAGCAGATCGTCGGCGTCGACGTCTTCGTGCATGCCGCCGACGCCAGCCCCGACTTCCTGGCCGGGCGCCTGGCGACGCTGGCGCATCAGCCGCGGCCGGCGGGCTTCGCGCTGCAGATGATCACCAACCGCGGCGTGAAGGTGTGGCCGGGTGGCTTCCCCGAGACCTTCTGCACCGACCACTGGCGCTGCCGCTTCGTCGGCGTCGATGCGAGCGGCGCGCCGCGCGAGGTGACGCACGGGGAGGTGGTGGACCTTCTGCACAACCTCGTCAGCGACGGCCTGGACTTCATCAAGACCGAGCACCTGTGCAACTTCGACGGCGTGGCCGGGTTCGCGCTCGGGCAGGGGCAGTAGGCGCGAGATCGCCTCGCCGCCACGACGGCGACGCGGATCGACGGTCGACGCCGCGCGCGGCCAGGTGTTCGGCGAGTGCGCGGCGTGGGGGCTCTGCACCGGCGCCGGGTCTCGGCCTCGGCGCGTGCCCGGCGCAACCGGCGGATCCGGCCTTGGTGCTGCACGGGACCTTCAGTCGCTCGCGTCCCGGTAGCGGAATTCCTCCCACTCGAGCTCGGTCCACCACTCGGCCTCGAGGCCGTCGCAAGTGTCGCCGTGGGCCCGGCACAGGAAGCAGCCGTCGCCGCGCGCCAGCACGGCGTCCTCGACCGGCGGGTAACGGGCCAGCAGGGCCGCGGCGCCGTCGCGCGCGGCCGCCTCCGGCCCGGTCGGCGGCCGGTCCGCGAGCTCGCGAACCCCGCACCGGTTGAGCCGCTCCCCGGCCTGCGGGAACAGGACGGAGTTCTCGGCGTCGATGTGGCGCCACAGCGCGCGCGAATAGCGCACGACCTGGGCCCGAAGCCGGGCAAGGTCGTCCCCCGGCAGCGTGCGCCGTTCCAGCAGCGGCGTCATCTCGCGCAGCCAGGCCTCCATCTCGGCGTGCTCGCGCCCGAGGGCGTAAACGGGCCCGCGGTCGGCCGGCAGCTCGGCGTCGTCGACCAGCGCCCGGAACAGCACGCGCTCCTCGCGATCGTGGTGGAAGCGGCCGGCGAACGCATCGAAGAACGCGGCGAAGCGCCTGCCGTCGTCCGGGTCGGCCGTCCCGTCGGCGAGGCGGTCGACATAGGCGCGAAACGATCCGAGCACCCGATCGATCAGCTCGTGCTCCGCCTGCAAGGTGTCGAGCAGCTTCATCGTCGATTCGTCGAAGGGAGGGGCGCGGGGCGGTCGAAGTCTATCCAGCCCGTCGGGCCCATGCCGAGCGTCTGCGGCCGGCCAGCCCGCGGCCGGGCCTATCATGACCGGTTTCGCGGGCGGCCGCGCCGCCTGCTTCATCGACCGTCCAGGAGATCCCGCATGCGTCCCTCCCTCGCCATCGCCCTTGCCTGCCTGACCGCGACCGGCGCCGCCGCCGCCCAGACCAAGATCAACGTCGGCATCGTCACCAACCCGAGCTTCGTGCACACGCGTGCGGCCAACTGGTTCGGCGAGTGCCTCGCGCAGCAGGTGCCGGGCAAGTTCGAGGTCGTGGTCCACCACTCGGGCGTGCTCGGCAGCGAGACCCAGGTGCTGCAGCAGATCCAGCTCGGCACGACGCAGATGGCGGTCAGCACCACCGGCCCGGTGGAGGCCTTCGTGCCCGAGGTCAAGGCGCTCGAGATGCCGTTCATGTTCCCGTCCTACGAGTCGGTGGACAAGGTGGTCGACGGTCCGGTCGGTGACGAGCTGAAGAAGCGTTTCGAGAAGGCCGGCTTCGTCGCCCTGTCGTTCCTGGACAACGGGTTTCGCAACCTCACCAACTCCAAGCGCGACGTCAGGACGCCGGCCGACGCCCAGGGGCTGAAGATCCGCACCATGGAGGCGCCGACCCACCTGGCGATCTGGCGCGCGATCGGCGCCAACCCGACGCCGATGGCCTGGCCGATCTTCACCCAGCTCCAGCAGGGCGTGATCGACGGCCAGGAGAACCCGATCGCCGTGATCCACGCCGCCAAGCTGCCCGAGGCCGGGCAGAAGTACCTGTCGCTGACGCGTCACGTCTACTCGGCGCTGGTCTTCGTGGCCAACAAGCGCTTCGTCGACGGGCTGCCGGCGGCCGAGGGCAAGGCGGTGCGCGAGTGCGCGCAGACCGCGGCCGTCAAGGGGCGCGCCTACATCCGCGACAACGAGCGTCAGCAGCTCGCCGAGCTCAAGGCCGCCGGCATGCAGGTCGACGAGACGCCGGACCTGGACGCCTTCCGCAAGGTCACGCAGCCGGTGATCGACTCGCTGTCGGGCGACACCAAGAAGCTGGTCGAGCAGATCCGCGCCACCGTCCGCTGAGCCGCCGGGCCCACCCATGTCGGCCCTGCAGCGGGCGAGCCAGCGCCTGAACGCGCTGATGGAGAAGCTGCTGATCGTCATCGGCGCGGCGATCTGCCTGATCCTGTTCGCGCAGGTGGCGTTCCGCTACGCCGGCGCATCGCTGGGCTGGTCGGAGGAGGTCGCCCGCCACCTGCTGGTGGCGATCACCTTCCTCGGCGGCACGGTGGCCTACAAGCGCGCGAGCTTCATCGGCCTGCGCGGGTTCGGCCACCGCTTCGGGGCTGGCTTCCAGCGCGCGGTGGTGCTCGCGCTGCAGTGGCTGACGCTGGCGTGCTTCGCGCTCATCGCCTGGTTCGGCGCGGTCTACGCGGTCAAGGCTGCCGAGCACAGCTCGGCGTCGCTGCAGATCCCGATGTCGATCCCCTATGCGGTGATCCCGCTGGCGGCGCTGGTCTTCATCGTCCACGTGCTCGCCGACATGGGCGCCACACGCCGGCCGCAGGATCCGGCCGGATGATCGTCGGGCTGCTGTTCGCGGGGCTGTTCCTGCTCATCGCGCTGGGGCTGCCGATCGCGCTGGCGATCGGGCTGCCGGCGATCGGCATGATCCTCGCACCGGGGGTGTTCCCGCCCGGCGTCGACACCGCGGGGCTCGGGCAGACGATCATCCAGCTGCTGTTCGCGGGCGTCGATTCGTTCGACCTGCTGGCGGTGCCGCTGTTCATGCTCGCCGGCTCGATCATGGAGCGCGGCGGCATCTCGCGCCAGCTGATCGACTTCTCCAACTCGCTGGTCGGCTGGATGCCGGGCGGGCTGGCGTGCGCGGTGGTCGTGGCGTCGATGTTCTTCGCCGGCATTTCCGGGTCGGCGGCGGCCGATACCGCGGCCATGGGCGCGGTGGCGATCCCGGCGATGGTGCGCCAGGGCTACCCGGCGGCCTTCTCGGCGGCGCTGGTGGCCGCGAGCGGCGCGATCGGGGTCATCATCCCGCCGTCGATCCCGATGGTCATCTTCGGCTTCCTGACCAACGTGTCGATCGCCGAGCTGTTCGCCGGCGGCATGCTGGTCGGCCTGCTGTTCGGGCTGTCGTTCATGGCGTTGTCGGTCTGGATGTCGGCCCGCCACGGCTACGGCAAGCGGCTGCCGTTCTCGCTGCGCAACGTGCTGCGCGCGCTGCGCGAGGCCGTGTGGGCGCTGGGCGCGCCGGTGATCGTGCTCGGCGGCATCCTCGGCGGCATCGTCACCGTCACCGAGGCGGCGGCGCTGGCGGTGTTCTACGCGCTGCTGGTGGCGATGCTCGTCAACCGGCAGCTCCGCTGGCGCGAGCTGCCGGGGCTGCTGGTGGAGTCGCAGGTGATCGCGGCGACGATCCTGTTCATCATCGCGATGGCCAAGGTCTTCACGTGGCTGGTGGCGATGCAGCAGACGACCACGATGATCCAGGGGGCGCTGGCGGCGCTGGCGCTGCCGCCGGCGGGCGTGCTGCTGCTGGTGATGCTGGCGCTGCTGGTGATCGGCTGCGTGATCGAGACCACCGCGGCGCTGATCCTGCTGGTGCCGGTGCTCGCGCCGCTGACCGGGATGATGGGCGTGGACGCGATGCACTTCGGCGTGCTGATGGTCGTCAACCTCGCGATCGGCATGCTGACGCCGCCGGTGGGGATCTGCCTGTTCGTCGCCTGCGGCGTGGCCAAGCTGCCGCTGGGCGAGGTGGGGCGCGCGATCCTGCCCTTCGTCGGCACTGCGCTGGCGGTGCTGATGGTGGCGAGCTACTGGTCGCCGCTGATCACGTGGCTGCCGGGGTTGATCTATCGCTGAGGTCCGCGCACGTGCGTCGGCTCCGCGGGGCCATCGCAACGGGGTGGGGAACGCGGGATCGCAGCACCCGTGACGGCTGGCGGGATTGCGTGTAGGCTGCGGTCGCCGTTCGGGGTCTCGTCTGCCCGACGATATCCGTGACGGCCCCGGGCGGAGGGAGTCACCATGCTGGCGCGCAATGCACTGGATGCGATCGGCAGCACACCGCTGGTCAGGCTCGAAGCCTTCGAGCCGCAGCGCGGTGCGCAGATCTGGCTCAAGCTCGAGGGCGCGAACCCCACCGGCTCCTACAAGGACCGCATGGCGGCCTCGGTGCTGGGTCACGCGATGGCGTGCGGCGACGTCCGGCCAGGCGATCGCGTCGTCGAGTACACCGGCGGCAGCACCGGAACGGCACTGGCGTTCGTGGCCGCCGTCCTCGGGCTGAAGTTCACCGCGGTGTTCTCCGATGCGTTTTCCGACAGCAAGAGGCTGGCGATGGAAGCCTTCGGTGCCGAGGTGCTCGTCGAGCCGAGCAGCGGCGGCGCCATCACCCCGGAGCTCATCGCACGGATGAAGGCGCGCGCCCATGCGCTGGCCGCGGAGCCGGGGAGCTTCTACGCTGACCAGTTCGGATCGCCGCAGGTGCGTCGGGGCTACGAGGCCATGGGGCTCGAGATCGCCGGCGACCTGGACCGCGGCGTCGACGCGCTCGTCGCGGCGGTGGGCACCGGGGCGGCGCTGATGGGAACGGCCGACGGGCTGCGCAAGGCGGGCGTCGAGCCCGCCCTGTTCGCGCTCGAGCCGCTGCAGTCGCCGCGGCTGACGACGGGGCAGGGTGGCGCGCACCATGTCGAGGGCATCGGCGTCGGCTTCGATCCGCCGTTCCTGGATCGATCGCGCCTGCAGGACATCCGGGTGGTCGACCAGGACAGGGCGTTCGAGATGTGCCGCCGCCTCGCGCGCGAGGCGGGGATCCTCGCCGGCGGCTCGACCGGGGTGAATGTCGTCGCCGCCATCGAGCTGGCGCGCGAGATCGGCCCCGGGAGGCGCATCGTGACGCTGGCGTGCGACAACGGCATGAAGTACCTCGGCGGCCCCATCTACCGCCCGCCAGGGTCGTCGCCATGAACCCGATGGCGCCGGCCCTGCGCCGGGTCAGCCGTCGTACTCGATGATCTCCAGCCCGGCGTTGTAGTCGGTCGCGTAGACCAGACCCTGCGCGTCGACGAACACGTCGGCCGACTGGATCACCTGCGGGCGGCCGGGCCGCCTGTCGGTCATGCGCCGCGGGGCCGCCGGTACCAGTGCGCCGGTCTCGACCGGGCGGTAGGGGTCGGAGAGGTCGAACACGCGGATGCCCGCGTTCTGCCAGGTGGCGAACACGAGGCGGTCGGAGACGAAGGATCCTGGCCGGTTCTCGTGCAGGTTGTGCGGCCCGAAGTGCCCGGGCTTCCTTGCGTAGTCGGTCTCGCCCGGGATCGGGAAGGTGGCGATGCTGATCGGGTTGGACGGCTCGCGGATGTCGAACACCCAGGTGTGCTTGCGGCCGTCCTCCTCGTGGTCGAGCACCGCCTCGTCGGCGACGACGAGCAGTCCCCGGTCGACCAGCGGCAGTGCCGAGTGCGTGCCGCCGCCGTACGGCGGGCACCAGTTGTGGTGCCGGATCAGCTTCGGCGCGGCGCGGTCCGTGACGTCGAGGATCGTCAGCCCGCCGTCGCGCCAGCAGGCGTAGGCCGTGTCGCCGTGGACGAGGGCGTGATGCAGCGCCCAGCGCCGGCCTGGCGGGGCGAGCGGCGTCTCGCCTGCGGCCTGGTTCATGCCGGGCAGCCACCAGCGCCCGAGCAGCTGCGGGCGGGTCGGGTCGGCCATGTCGATGGTGACGAAGATGTAGTCCGTGAAGCCGTCGAGCAGCGCCGACGCGTAGGCGTAGCGCCCGCCGACGTACCAAAGCCGGTGCAAGCCGACGCCGTCGACGTCGAGCTGGCCGATCCGCCGCGGCCGCGCGGGCTGCGAGATGTCGTAGACGGTCATGCCGGCGGTCCAGGCGCGCCTGCGGGCGCCGGCGGCGAGCGTCTCGCCGACCGAGCGCGTGTAGTAGGTCTTCTCGCTGGCGAAGGTCTCGACGTCGGCGAAGAGGTCCAGCGCGTTGATCACCAGCAGCAGGTCGTCGTGCGTCTGCAGGTGGATGTTCCAGGTGTTCGGCGGCGCGGGGACGTAGGTGACCTCGCCGGGCTTGATCGGGTCGCGCAGGTCGACGATCGAGAAGCCCTGCGACCAGGGGTGCGCGACGTAGGCATGGCCGCGGTGCACCATGAGTTGCAGCCCGTCACCACGCCCGCCGATGTCGGAGTGGCCGATCAGCCGCATGTTGCGGGCGAAGTCGGGTGGCGTCAGGTCCATGACGATCCTCGGGTCGAGCCGCCTCGTGCCGGCAGCGTGCGGCGCTGCACGGCGGCCGCCGCACGCTGCCCCACCGCCTACTTGCGGGCGGGGATCCAGGCCGCGGTGGCGGCGTCGCTCTTCAGGAAGGCCGGGAACTTGCGCTGCAGGTCCTCGATGGTCGCGATGTCGTTCCTGACCAGGTCGTCGCGGGTCACCAGCGTCGGCTGCAGCATCACCGAACGGCCCGGGAACTGGCCGGCGATCGCGAGCGCGAGCGCGCGCACCGAGACCTCGCCGACGACGGCGGCGTTGGTGGCGGCGGTCGCGACCCAGGCGCTGTTCGGCTCGCGCATCAGCTGGATGTCGGCGGTCGAGATGTCGACGCCGTAGATCTTGACCTTGGAGGCGACGCCGAGTTCGTCGATCGCGAGCTTGACGCCCTTGGCGAACTCGTCCCAGGGCGTGAAGATCACCGAGATGTCGGGATTGGCGCGCAGGATGGCCTTGGTCTGGTCGGCGACCGACGACGGCACGGTGTCGTTGACCACGCCCCAGACGGCCTTCTCGGTCAGGCCGTGCGTCTTGACGAACTGCTTCCAGACCGCGTAGCGACGGTCCAGCGGCGCGAAGCCAGCGACGTAGACCGCGCCGCCGACGAAGCCCTTGCCCTTGTCCTTGACCGCCTGCTCCAGCACCAGGCGGGCCATGTCGGCGTCGCTCTGCTCGATCTGGGGGATCTTCGGGTTGTCGAGGTCGACGTCGTAGGCGACGACCTCGATGCCGGCGGCGAGTGCCTTCTGGGCGACGTCCTTGAGCACCTCCGGGCGGCCGTTGTTGATGATGATGCCGTCGACGCCGAGGTTGATCGCCTGTTCGACCAGGCTGCGCTGGGTGTCGTTGTCGTTGCGCGCCTGCGAGATCGTGAGCTTGACGCCGAGCGCGTCGGCCTGGCGCTTGACCCCGGCCTCGAAGGCCTGCAGCCAGTCGCCGGAGCCCAGGAAGCTGACGACGGCGACTCGCACGCCGCCCTTGTCGAAAGGTGCAGGGGCACCCGCGAGGCCTTGTGCGCCGGCCTGCCCGGCCAGCATCAGCGTCGCGGACAGCGCGCTGCAGAGGATGGCGACGAACTTCTTCATGGGGTCTCTCCGTTGTTGGTGGGGGGTCTGACCTCGAGGTCAGCTTCGGCTGCGGCCGATGCCGTAGGTGAGCGCGAGCGCACCGACGAGCACAGCGCCCTTGACGAAGTCCTGGGTGTAGTAGGGTGCGTTGAGCATCGTCAGGCCGTTGAGCAGCACGCCGACGAAGACGGCGCCGACGACCGTGCCCAGGACATTGGGCCGGCGCAGGCCGAAGACGGCGAAGCCGATGAGCGCCGCGGCGACCGAGTCCATCAGCAGCGAGGCGCCCGAGGAGACGTCGCCGCGGCCGACGCGCGCGGCCACGACGATGCCGCCGAGCGAGGCCAGCGTGCCGGACAGGACGTAGGCGAGCGTCTTCAGGCGCTGGGTCGCGCCGCCGGCCAGGCGCGTGGCGAGCTCGTTGCCGCCGGTGGCGTACAGCAGCCGCCCGATGCGCGTGCGCTCGGTGAGGACGAACAGGACGATCGCGACGGTCGCCATCACGACGACCGGCAGCGGCACGATGCCGAACAGGCTGGAGCGACCGATGAGCAGGAACAGCGGGTCGTACTGGCCGCTGGCCGTCGAGCCGTCGGGCAGGATCAGGCCGCGCGAGATCGACCGGCCGGCGGTGGGGATGAGCTGCAGCCCGGTCAGCAGGAACATCACCGACAGCGTCGCCAGCAGGTCCGGCACCTTCAGGCGCACGATCAGCAGGGCATTGAGCGCACCGATGGCGGCGCCGAACAGCAGCACCAGCGGCACGGTCGCGTAGGCGTCCAGGCCCCAGACGACCATGAAGTAGCTCGCCGCCATCACGCTGGAGGCGGCGACGGCACCGATCGACAGGTCGAAGCCACCCACCGCCAGCGTCACGGTCACGCCGGTGCCGAGGATCGCGACCACCGACACCGCCTGCAGGATGCTCATCAGGTTGTTGATGCCGATGAACGCGGGCTGCGCGACGGTGAAGCCGACCAGCATCGCCGCCAGCAGGATGAACACGGCGCCCGCGCGCAGGACTTCGCGCGCGGTCGCGCCACGGCGCGTGGCCGCGGCGAAGGCCTCGGGGAGGCCCGGATCGGCTGTCGTCATGAGGCCGGCTTGTCGAAGAGGTCGCTGCGCAGGCTGTGGTGGTCGAGCACCACTACGCGGTCGGCCACCTCGATCGCTTCCTCGGGGTCGGAGGTGGCGATCAGCGTGGCTCGGTCCGCGTGCGCGCGGATGGCCCCGATGATGTCATGCCGGGCACCGACGTCGACACCCTGGAAGGGCTCGTCGAGCAGCAGCAGCTTGCCGGGCTCGACTTCCCAGCGGGCGAGCACGACCTTCTGCTGGTTGCCGCCCGACAGCGTCCAGACCGACGCGTCCGGTCCGTCGGCGCGGATGCCGAGCCGGTCGATCGCCGCCTCGGCCTTGCCGCGCTCGATGCCGTTGCGCAGCAGGCCCGAAGGGTACCAGCGCGCCAGGTGCGGCAGGCTGATCGTCGCGGCGACCGATTCCCCTGGCCAGCCGGCAGGCATCAGCGACGACCGATGCCGGTCCTCGCCGGCCATCGCGACGCCGGCGCCGATCGCATCGCGCGGGTTGGCCGGCCGATAGGGCCTGCCCGCGAGCCGCATCGTGCCGGCCGCCAGCCGGCCCGACCCGAAGATCGCCGACAGCAGCCGGCTCTTGCCGGCGCCGAGGACGCCGGTGACGGCGACCACCTCGCCGCGGTGCAGCACCAGGTCGAACGGCTCGCTCGACGGCAACAGCCGCGCGCCGACGAGCTCGAACACCGGGTCGTCGTGCGGACGCCGGGCATGCGGCCGCGCCGAGGCGAGCGGGCGGCCGATCATCGTCTCGATCGCGGCGTCGAAGTCCACCGGCCGATCGAAGCTGGCGACGTCGCGCCCGCCGCGCAGCACGACCACGCGGTCGGCGAGCGCCTCGAGGTCGGCCATGCGGTGCGAGATGTAGAGGATGGCGATGCCGCGCTGCTTCAGGCCCTTCAGGGTCGCATACAGGCGCTGCGACTCGCCCGTCGACAGGCTGGCCGTCGGCTCGTCGAGGATCAGCAGCTCGGCCCGGTTCGCGAGGGCGCGGGCGATGGCGACGAGCTGACGGTCGGCAGCGGGGAGGTCGGCGAAGTCGCGGTCCAGCGGCAGCGCAAAGCCGGCCTCGTGCAGCATGGACTCGGCCTCGGCACGGACGGACCTGCGCGAGACGAAGAACGGCGAACGCGGGTCGACGAAGCGGTTCAGGAGCAGCGCGTCGGCGACGCTGAGGCCGGGGATGCCGACCAGGTCGGTCGACTGGTGCACGGTGACGACGCCGGCCCGTGTCGCCTCGGCCGGCGTCCGCGGCGCGTAGGCCTGATCCTTGAAGACGATGCGGCCGCCGTCCGGCGCCAGCACGCCGGAGAGGATCTTCACGAACGTGGACTTGCCGGCGCCGTTGGCGCCCATCAGCGCGACGATCTCGCCAGGGTCGATCGAGAGGGTCAGGTCGATGAGGGCTCGCGTGGACCCGAACGATCGCGACAGTTCGCGGGCCTGGAGAAGCGGCATGGGTCGGTGGGAATGGGCGCTCAGGGCCGGGGCCTGTACGAGGAGGCACGCGGTTCGGGGGACTGCGCGCCGACCGGGTCTGGACGCGATCGGTCCATCACCGTACGGCACCCGGTACCAGCGACGCGACAGCGGCGCCCGGAATCGCGCCACGCTGCCGAAATGCTCCTTGCCTCGGATCCTACAGGCTCCGCGACGAAACCCCGGCGGCGGGGTCCCGCAGCGGGGTCAGGTCCCGCATCTCGCCATGTGGTACGCGGGACCTGACCCCCTCAAACGTGGCTCGCCACCGCCATCCCCAGCGTGGCGACGACCAGCGCCGAGGCACCCCACTGGCCGCCCAGGCGCAGCCGGCGCTGCAGCTGTTGCAGCTCGGCGGCCTGCTCCGGGGTCGGGCCGCCGGCGGCGGCGACGGCGTCGCCGAGTGCCGCCAGGCGGGCGGCGGTCGGCTTGTTGACGCCGATGCCGATCGCCAGCGCGGCGACGCCGACCAGCGAGGCCAGCACCAGCGTCGCACCACCCGGCGAGGCGATCCAGGCCGGGTCCAGCCCGCCCGAGGCGGGCCACAGCAGCGCCAGCCCGGCCACCGTCGCCGCCAGCCCGGCGAGGCCCATCGCCTCGCCGAAGCGGCTGCGGCCGAGCAGCCTTTGCATGAAGGGGGCCCCGCCGGGGCCGAGCGCGCCCGCGGTCGGGACCACGAAGGCCACCAGCATCAGCGCGGCGCCGACCCAGAACGCGCCGGCCATCACGTGCACGGCGCGCAGGGCAATCAGGGTAGTCGCATCCATCGTCATCTCCTTCAGGTCGGTTGGGGGTTACAGCAAAGAGGTGGGCCGGCGCCGTGCGGTGGCAGCCGGGCGTTGTCGCGGCGGCGGCCGCGGGCGTACGATGAGCGGCCCGCGACGACCACCATGGACGCCCCGACCGCCGACAGCCGCTGCAGCGACGCGCTGTGGCGAGCCGCGTTCGAGGTGGCCGAGGTCGGCGTCGGCTTCATCGCCGTCGACGGCACGCTGCTCGACGTCAACCCGGCGCTGGCGCGCATGCTCGGCCGGCCACGCGAGTCGCTGGTCGGGCAGCCGTTCACGGTGGCCGCGGTCGACGCCGAGCTCGATCGCGCCGACCGCGTGCTCGCGGCGCTGCTGGCCAATTCGCCGCGCGTGGCGCGCGAGTGGCCGCTGCGGCGCGCCGACGGCCGCACGCTGCACGCGCTGGCGAGCTTTCGCACGCTCGACGATGCGCGGGCCGGCCGCGTCGTCGTCGTCACCTTCACCGACATCAGCGAGCGCAAGCGCGCCGAGGACGGGCTGCGCGCCAGCGAGCAGCGGCTGCGCGAGATCTCGCAGGCGATCGACGAGGTGTTCTGGATCGCCGACCCCGCGCGGCGCGAGCTGCTGTTCGTCAGCGACGGCTACGAGAAGATCTGGGGCCGCAGCGTCGCCAGCGTGACGGCGTCGCGCGACGCCTGGCTGCAGGGTGTGCACGCGCAGGACCGCGATCGCGTGCGGCGCGCGATCGCGCAGCGCACGACGACCGAGCAGGAGGTGAGCTTTCGCGTCGTGCGGCCCGACGGCAGCCAGCGCTGGGTGCGCGACCGCGCGTTCCCGGTCCGCGACGCCGAGGGCCGGGTGGTGCGCGTCACCGGCATCACGACCGACGTCACCGCCGAGGTCGGCGCGCTGGAGGAGGCGCGCCGGCTGGCGCGCTCGCTCGAGGCGCGCGTGGCCGAGCGCACCGCCGAGCTGGCCGAACAGGTCGGTGCGCTGCAGGTGGTGCGGCGGGCGCTGCAGGCTTCCGAGGAGCGCTACCGCTACCTCGTCGACCATGTCGGCGAGAGCCTCGTCGTGCTGCAGGACGAGCAGGTCGCGTTCTGCAACCCGCGTCTGGGCGAGCTGCTGGGGCTGCCGGTCGAGCGCATCGTCGGCCACTCGCTGCACGAGTTCGTCCACCCCGACGACGCGCCGACGATGCTGGACCGCCACCGCCGGCGGCTGGCCGGCGAGGACGTGCCCGCCGCCTACCCGCTGCGCGTCGTGCGCAGCGACGGCGGGCTGCTGTGGATCGAGCTGCGCGTGACGCTGGTGCAGTGGCAGGGCCGGCCGGCTGCGCTCGGGCTGGCCAGCGACGTCACCGAGCGACGTGCGCTGCAGGAGCGGCTCGAGCGCACGCTGGCCGAGCGCGAGACCATCCTCGACAACTCGATCGTCGGCATCTTCCAGCTCGACACCGCGGGCCGCATCCAGTGGGCCAACCGCAGCGCCTGCCGCCAGCTCGCGCTGGCCGACGATGCGCTGCCGGGGTTCGACCCGGCGCCGCTGTTCGACGACCCGGCGGTCCACGCCGGCGTCGTCGAGCGCGCCCGCAGCGCGATGCAGCGCGGGCAGGCGTTTCGCGAGGAGCTGCCGATGCGGCGCTGCGACGGTGTCGTCTTCTGGGCGCTGCTGTCGGGGCAGTCGATCGGCGGCTTCGGCTCCGGCCAGGGCAGCGTGTGGGCGCTGCTCGACATCAGCGAGCGCAAGGCGCTCGAGGGCGAGCTGCGCCGCACCGGCGCCGAGCTCGAGGCCATCCTGCACAGCGCGGTGGTCGGCATCGCCTACGCCGCCGACCGGCGCTTCCAGTGGGTCAACCGCAAGCTGGCCGAGATCCTGGGCTGGGACGCGGCCGAGATGCTCGGCCACAGCACGCGCATGCTGCACGTCGACGACGAGAGCTGGCGGCTGCTCGGCCAGGCCTGCGAGCCGGTGCTGCGCCGCGGCGAGGCCTTCGAGGCCGAGTGGCCGCTGCGCCACCGTGACGGCCGCACCGTGTGGGCGCTGCTGCACGGGCGCGCGATCGACCCCGGCGAGGCCCAGCTGCGCATCATCTGGACCATGCTCGACATCACCGAGCGCCGGCGCGCGGTCGAGGACATGCAGCGCGCGCTGGCGCAGCAGCGCGAACTCGGCGAGCTCAAGTCGCGCTTCGTCGCCATGACCTCGCACGAGTTCCGCACGCCGCTGGCGGCGATCCTGTCGTCGGCCGAGCTGCTGCGCGACTACCGCGACCGGCTGCCGGCGGCCGAGCAGGACGAGCTGCTGGCGATCGTGCAGCAATCGGTGCGCCGCATGGGGCGCATGCTCGACGACGTGCTGACGATCGGCAAGGCCGATGCGCAGGCGCTGGATTTCGCGCCCGCGCCGCTGGCGCTGGCCCCGCTGGCCGAATCGGTGCTGGCCGAGGCGCGGCGTGCGGCCGAGGATGCCGGCGTGCCGCCGGTGCCGGTGCGGCTGGCGCTGCAAGGCGGCGATCGCGCGCGCCGGCTCGACGAGCGGCTGCTGCGCCACATCCTCGCCAACCTGGTCGGCAACGCGATCAAGTACTCGACCGCCGGCACGCCGGTGGACGTCGAGCTCGACGCGCGCGGCGACGCGCTCGTGATCCACGTCGAGGACCGCGGCATCGGCATCCCGGCCGAGCACCTGCCGCACCTGTTCGAGCCCTTCTACCGCGCGCGCAACGTCGGCGCGGTCGGCGGCACGGGGCTCGGCATGGCGGTGGTCAAGCGCGCGGTCGACCGCCACGGCGGCACGATCGAGGTCGCCAGCCGCGCCGGCGAGGGCACACGCATCGTCGTCACGCTGCCCGAGGCGCCCGCCTGACGGGGTCAGGTCCTGCGTTCCACGATACGGAACGGGGGACCTGACCCCAGGCAAGGAGCGGGTGGTGGCCATCGAGGTCTTCCGGTCGGGTGGCGATGCGGCGCGAGGCTGTGGAAGCTGCCATGCATGCAGCGTGCCAGGGTGGCGCGCATCGCGTCGCGCGTCGGATCGCACCGGCCGCGCAGGCGCGGCCGTCCCTACGCGGCCGGGGGCAACCGGCGTCGCAGCAGGTCCAGCAGGGTGTCGAGCTCGAACGGCTTGGTGATGTAGTCGTCGGCGCCGGCGGCCAGGCCGTGCTGGCGCGTGTCCTTCTCCGCGCTGGCGGTCAGGAAGCAGAATGCGACGGCCGCGGTCACCGGGTTGGCGCGCAGCTCGCGCAGCACCTCGAAGCCGTCGAGCCCGGGCATCATCAGGTCGCAGACGACGAGCTGCGGCGCGCAGGCCAGCGCCAGCTCGACGCCGCGGCGCCCGTCCTCGGCCTCGAACACCTCGTGCCCCTCGAGCCGCAGCACGCGCCGCAGGTTGTGCCGGATGCCGGGTTCGTCCTCGATGATCAGGATCCTGGCCATGCGCCGTGCCTCGGCAGCGTGACGACGAAGCGGGTGCCGGCGCCGGGCGTGCTGTCGACCTCGATGTGCCCGCCGTGCAGGTCGACCGCCTTGCGCACGATCGCAAGGCCCAGCCCCGTGCCCGGCAGTGTGCCGACGTTGCGGCCGCGATGGAAGGGCTCGAACAGCCGCGGAAGGTCCTCGGGCGGGATGCCGATGCCCGGGTCGGCGACGCTCAGCGCCAGCGCCTGCGTCGTCGCGTGCAGCGCCAGCCGCACCTCGCCGCCGTCGGGCGAGTATTTCAGCGCGTTGGACAGCAGGTTGCCGAGGATGAAGCGCAGCAGCTTGTCGTCGGCCTGCACGCGCAGGTCGCCGGCGGGAAGGTCGAGCACGATGCGCGACGGCATGCCAGGCCCGGCGTCCGGGGCCGCCGGCCGCGGTGCGGCGCGCTCGGCCTCGGCGGCCGCCGCGCGGCACAGCGCGACGAGGTCGAGCTCGGCCGGGCGGTATGCCAGCCGGCCGGCCTCGGCCTTGCCGATCAGCAGCACGTCGTCGAGCAGCCGCGTCATGCGCTGCACCGCCTGCTTGATCGACGCCAGCAGTTCGGCGCGCTCGACCGCCGGCAGCCGCTCGGCGTAGTGCTCGAGCAGTTCGGTCGACGACAGGATGGTCGCCAGCGGGGTGCGGAACTCGTGCGAGGTCATCGAGACGAAGCGCGACTTCAGCTCGCCGAGCTCCTTTTGCTTGCCGAACGCGCTGCGGATCTCCTGCTCGGCACGCTTGCGGGTATCGATGTCCATCACCGCCCACACGGTGCCGCGCGACAGGTCGCGCGCGTCGACCGCCTTGCCCGACAGGTGAACCCAGAACTCGCGGCCGTCGGCGCGGCGCATCGTCAGCTCGGCCTCGTAGTCGCGTCCTGCGTGCACCGCTGCCGAGACCGCGGCGCCGACGGCAAGGTAGGCGTCGCGCGAGGTGTAGAAGGGCTCGAGCGAGCCGCCGACCAGCCCGCCCGCGTCGACGCCGAAGACGCGCCCCATCGCGGTGTTGGCCCAGCGCAGCCGCCCGCGCGGGTCGAGGAAGGCGATGCCGACCATCGCGCGGTCGAGCACCGTCTCGCGCTCCTCGAGCGTGCGCTCGAGGTTCTCCTGCAGCGCGTGGCGCTGGCTGATGTCGATCAGGAACGACAGCACCGCACGCTCGCCTTCCCACTCGACCTCGACGCCGCTGGTCTCGACCCACACGACGCTGCCATCGGGACGCACGACGCGGAACTCCGCATGCGCGGGCAAGGTCTGCCCGGCCTGGCGCCGGCGGTGCAGGTCGACCAGCGTCGCGTGCTCGTCCGGGTGGACGAAGTCCAGCAGATGGCGTCCGATCAGCTCGGACGCGGGCCGCCCGGCGAGCACCTCGATGCGAGGGTTGACGAATCGCAGCACGCCGCGCTCGGAGATCAGGATGCCCTCGCTCGCGTGCTCGACGAGCAGCCTGTACTGCTCCTCGGACTGGCGCAGCGCGTCGGCCGCACGCTGCTTGTCGAGCCCGAGCGCCTCGATCGTTCGCGCGCGCCGCTGCAACTGCCACTTGGCGTCGTAGATGCGGCGCATCAGGCGGTCGATCATCACGTGGCCGGCGATCGTGATCGCGCCCGCCGGGACGATCAGCGCGAGGTAGCGCGGCAGGTCCAGCGCCGGCGGCGTGCCCAGCGCGACCATCGCCACCGGGAAGGCGACCACCGCCAGGTTGCCGACGATGTTGTGCGCCAGCGGCAGCACGAAGCTCATCAGCGGCGGGACGATGAACCAGTACATGTAACCCGCCAGCCCGTGCACCGCGCCACCGTCCAGCCGCGCGAGGATCGCGTGGAAGACCCACTGCAGCCACAGCAGCGTGGCGTAGAAGACCAGCGACAGGCCGCGGCGCACGCCGAGCAGCAGCGCCGCCGGGTAGGCGAGGATCGACGCCGCGAGCAGCAGCCGCAGCCCGAGCGTGGCGGGCGCGTGGGCGGCGTCGACCGCCCAGTCCCAGGCCCACAGCGTCGACACCAGCACCGCGCCGGCGATGCCGGCCAGCGCCGAGGTGAGGCGGAAGTCCGCATACTTCTGGCGCTGGAACTCGGCCGCGTCGAGCACGCCGCCCTCCGCCGTCGACGCGGAGGGCGGGTTCGGTGCCTGCATCTTGCTCGTCATGCCCGGGCTGCCCTGCCGCTGAAGGGTCGGGCCGCAGCGGCCCGCACCGGCAACGCGCCAGCATGCGCCGCCGAGGAGGTCGCTGCCCGCCTGGCGGCGCACGGCGTCGCGCGGTGCCACCGCGCCGCAGTATGCGCCGTCCCGGCGGCGGGCCGCGCCGGGGCTGTCCTGCGGCATCGGGTTCAGTGCGCCGACGCGGATCCGCGCTGCGCGAGGAGTGTCGCGTCGCGGCTCGAGCTGCCGTCGCGCAGCGGCTCGATCAGCGCCGCGACCAGCGGGTCGGTGCCCTGCGGCACGCGCGCCGCCAGCGGCGTCGGCTCGTGCTGCAGCATGCGGTCGAAGCTGGCGCGGATCGCATCGCCGCCGGCCGCGGCGACATGGACCGCCGCCGGGCCGCGCGCGTCGCGCAGCGGCTCGACCATCGCGGCGACGAGCGGATCGGCGGGCTCGGCCGGGCGGGCGCCGGCCATCGTGGCGGCGGCGTGGGTCAGCATGCGGTCGAAGCTGTCCATCACGGGGTCGGCCTGCGCGGCGGCGGCGAAGGTCAGGGCGATCAGGGCGACGAGTTGGCGGGTCTTCATGACGGTCTCCAGGATGGGCGGTGGCAGGCGGCTCAGGGCCGGTGCCAAGTCCACTGCATGCGCCGTGCCAGGTCTGCTCGCGCCTTCGTCGCCCTGCTGATGGGCCCAGCCATCCGGCTCGCGGCGGTGTGATCGTTGTCGGCCGATGCCGACAAGGCACCCGGCGATCGGCGCCAAGTGCTTGTCGCGCCTCGACTCACGCGTGTCGGCGCGGGCCGACAGCGGCGCCGCGGCCGTGCAAGCCCGGCCTCAGCCCGGTTCGCCCGCGGCGCCCGTCGGGTCCGCGTCCGCCTGCGCGCCGGCGGCACGGAAGGCCGCCGGCTCGAGGTGATGCCGCGCCAGCAGCGCGTAGAAGTCGGTCCGGTTGCGCTGCGCCAGCCGCGCCGCGAGCGTCGCGTTGCCGCCGGTCAGCCGCAGCAGCCGCGCCAGGTAGTCGCGCTCGAAGCGCCGGCGCGCATCGTCGAAGGGCTCGACGCCGTCGTCGGCGCCGGCCTCGACCGCGCGCTCGACCAGCGCCGCCGGCACGGTGTCGGTGTCGCCGGCCAGCGCGACGCACTTCTCGACCGCGTTGAAGAGCTGGCGCACGTTGCCCGGCCACGGCGCGCGCGCCAGCCGCGCCAGCGCGTCGGGCGCGAAGCCGCGCAGCGGCCGCCCGTACTTGGCCGCCAGCGCGGCCAGGAAATGCTGCGCCAGCGCCGGGATATCCTCGCGCCGCTCGGCCAGCGGCGGCAGCGTGAAGACGACGACCGCGAGCCGCCAGTACAGGTCGTCGCGGAAGCTGCCGTCGCGCCGCGCCGCGTCCAGGTCGCGGTGCGTCGCGCTGACGATGCGCACGTCCACCGGCAATGCGCGCGCGGCACCGACCGGCCGCACCTGGCGCTCCTGCAGCACGCGCAGCAGCTTGACCTGCAGCGCCAGCGGCATGTCGCCGATCTCGTCGAGGAACAGCGTGCCGCCCTCGGCGGCGCGGAACAGCCCCGGGTGGTCGCGCACCGCGCCGGTGAAGGCACCGCGCACATGGCCGAAGAGCTCGCTTTCCAGCAGCGGCTCGGGGATCGCGCCGCAGTTGACGGCGACGAAGGGCCGCTCGCGGCGCGGGCTGGCGTCGTGGACCGCCTGCGCCAGCAGTTCCTTGCCGGTGCCCGACGCGCCACAGATCAGCACCGCGGCGTCGGTCGTGGCGACGCGCTCGGCGTCGTCGAGCAGCGCGCGCATCGCCGCGTTGCGGGTCACGATCTGGCCGCGCGCCGGCCCGGCGCGCTCGGCTGCCGGCGGTGAGCTCGCCAGCGCGCGGCGCACCTCGGCGAGAAGCGTCGCCGCCTCGACCGGCTTGGTCAGGTAGGCCGCCACCCCCTTGCGCGTCGTGCCGACGGCGTCGGCGATCGTGCCGTGCGCGGTCAGGATGATGACCGGCAGCAGCGGATGGTCGCGCCGGATCTCGTCGAACAGCGCCAGCCCGTCCATGCCGCCCATGCGGACGTCGGTGACGACGAGGTCGGGCAGTTCGACCGCCAGCAGCGCCAGCGCGCGCTCGGCGCTGTCGGCGTCGACCACGCGCAACCCCTCCTCGCGCAGCCGCAGCTGCAGCGTGCGGCGCAGCGCGGGGTCGTCGTCGACGATGAGGACGGTGGCCTGGGCCATCGGCAAACTATAGTGGGGTCGGGTCCCGCTTTCCACCTCGCGAAACGTGGGACCCGACCCCGCGCGATGCCCATCCCCGAGCACCATCCGTTCGCCGAGCTGATCGGCCTGACGCTGCAACCCGACAGCGAGGCCGGCTTCAGCCGCTGCGAGCTGCTGCTGGCGCCGCGCCACCTCAACCCGCACGGCGTGGTGCACGGCGCGGTGCTGTTCGCGCTCGCCGACACCGGCATGGGCGCGGCGCTGTACACGACGCTGGAGCCGGGCGAGCAGTGCGCGACGATCGAAGTCAAGATCAACTACTTCAAGGCGGTCTGCGCCGGCACGCTGGTGTGCCACACGCGCATCGTCCACCGCGGCCGGCGGCTCGCCAACCTCGAGTCCGAGCTGCGCTGCGACGGCGTGCTGCTCGCGCAGGCGAACGGGAACTACGCGATCCTCGCGCCGCGCGCAGGTGACTGAGCGCAGCCCGACCCGTGCGGGCCCTTAGCGCGGCAGCTTCAGGCTGCCGCTGAAGCTGCCGGTCGCGGTGCCGAAGCGAACGTCACCGGTCATTCGACGCAGCAGCCTGCCGCTGGCGCCTCGGTAGTGCCCGCTGCCGCCATCGACGACCCAGGACTCCTCGACCTCGAGCAGAGGGAAGGCGAAGCATGACGTGCCCGTGCTGCGGTGCAGCGACAGCGCCCCGTCGGGCAGCGTCAGCACGCCCGCGCCGCTGGCACCGGTGGAGCTCGACGGCCCGCAACCGGACGGCGGCCGGGCCATGTTCTGCACGACCGAAAGCTCGTAGTGCAAGGCGCCGAGAGCGCTCTCGCTGCCGTCGCCGGACTCCTGGACGACGAACAGCGGCGAGCTGCCGACGTCGCCGGGGATCCAGAACGAGCCGGCAGCAGTCGCCTCGAAGCTCACGACCTGCGCGGCCGCTGCGGCTGCGAGTGGTACGGTGGCCATCATGGCGGCCACTGCGGCGGCCATTGCGGCACCGATGGCGATCGATGCGGGCCGATGCGCGCGGGTGTGCGCCGGCCGCGGGAAAGCGGTGAGGATTGACATGGCGACGTCCTCCGTCGGTCCGGTGGATCGGGGCTGCGTGCCCGCATGTCTCGGGTGCTGCCGACATCGGGCGCGTCGGCGCGGGCACGGCATGTGCCCGCAAGCAACTCTATAGCGCGCGGCGCATCGCTGCGCCATCCCGCGATCCTGGGGGCGCTGCCCGCACCCGCAGAGGTCGCTTCGCGTCGCTCAGCGCGGCACGATCGCGCGCCAGCCGACCACGGCGGCGATCACCCAGAACGACAGCCGCAGCGCCAGCGCGCCGACGGTGCGCGTCTCGTACGCCCCGCCGCCGGCGACATGCCAGGCGAAGGCGGCGGCGACGATTGCGGTGCCGGCGGCGATCGCCAGCGCGAGCCAGGCCGCCCAGCGCTGCAGCCGCCACAGCCCGATGCCGGCGGCGACATAGGCGAAGCCGGCGAGGAAGTTGAACCCAAGCACGAAGCCGACCGCCGCGCCGACCGCGGCGCGCGCCTCGGGCCCGCCGAACAGCGCCCGTCCGCCGCTGACGATCGTCATCAGCCCGAAGACGACGGCGATGCCCGCGAGCACCCGCAAGCCGCGCGACGGCGACGACGCGCTCGACGGTGCCGGCCGCGCCTGCGGCATGCGCGGGATGCGCGGCGCGTTCATCTCGAGGCCCTTGCCGCGGCGCCACGTGCGCCACGGCGGCGGCCGCGCACGACGGCGCTGGCGGTGTTGGCGATGAAGCCGACGAGCGCGATCGCCGACAGCATCGCGCCCCAGCGCTTCCAGTCGAAGTTGCCGGCGGCGTCGCCCCCCAGCCGCAGCGCCAGCGACGCGTGCAGCAGCACGAGCGGTGCGTAGAAGACCGGGTGGTAGGGCACGGCGACGCGCAGCACGGCCGGGAAGATGATCGGCGCATGGCCGAAGACCATCGCGAAGACGAAGCCCAGCAGCAGCGCGTGCAGCGCGGCGTCGTAGGCGGCGCTGCCAGGCACCAGCTCGAAGCCGATCATCACCGCGCCGCCGACCGCGAGCCAGAAATACCCCGACAGCAGGCACACCGCGATGAACCGCGTCAGCCCCTTCTGCAGCACGGTGCGGCGCGCGATATCGTTGCGCAGCAACCAGCCGGTCAGCGCGACGAGCGCGGCGCCGTACAGCGCCACGCCCCAGCGCGTGCCCCAGGCCAGCAGCCCGGCGAGCATCGCGGCGACGATGGCGACGAAGATCCGCTGCGCCGCGGGCGAGGGCTGCATGAAGCGCGACAGCTCGAGCCGCTCGCCGGCGATCGTCAGCACCAGGAACGCGAGCCACCAGCCGATCAGCTCGTGCACCGGCCAGCCGGCCGCCCACAGCCACGCGCCGACGGTCCAGCAGCCGGCGGCGGCGGCGATGACGGCCATGAAGAGCTCGCGCTGGCGGTTCAGCACGTGCAGCGACGCCGCCAGCAGCACGACGCTGGCGGCGACGTAGAGCCAGGGTGTGGCGGTCACCGCGCCGTGCATCGCCGCCGCGGTGCCGATGCCGGCCAGCAGCGGCGCCGCGTAGGCCCAGGCGTGGCCGATCGCGACCGCGCGCTCGAGCGAGATGACGACGCCGAAGAAGCCGCACACCATCAGCGGCCCGTGCAGCGCGGCGGCACCGGCGGCGGCCTCGGGCATCGCCCAGCCCAGCCGCGCCAGCCCGGCGCCCAGGCCGACGAACAGCGCGACGAAGCCGAAGATCAGCAGCGGCAGCCGCTCCCAGGCCGGGCGACGCGGCCCAGGGGCGTTCACGGTCGTCCCTGGTGCGCGCCGCGGGCCGGCGCGGCGATGCGCGGCACTGCGCTCAACGCGGTGTCCAGCCGAAATGGTCGCGCGCCAGCCCGCTCATGCGGTCCGGGGTCCAGGGCGGATCCCAGACCATCTCGATGTCGACCGGCGTGTTGCGCGGCAGCGCGCCCTCGAGCGCCGCGTAGGCGTCGTCGACGATCATGTCGGCCATCGGGCAGGCGGCGCTGGTCATCGTCATCTGGATGTGCACGCCCTCGTCGCTGGCGTCGATGCCGTAGATCAGCCCCAGGTCGACGATATTCATCCCCGCCTCGGGGTCCAGGACCTGGCTCAGCGCATCGCGCACCAGGTCCTCGTTCACGGTCGTCATGCAGGCTCCAGGGTCCTCGTGAAGACCAGCCGCGGCGAGACGCCGAAGCCGGTCGAATACAGGAAGCCTAGCAGCTCCAGGTCGCGCTGCGGCACCACGGTCTCGACGCGCTCGACGCCCAGCGCGCCGAGGTTGGCGAACAGCTGCGACAGCAGGCCGTGGCCGATGCCGCGCTTGGTGTAGGCCGGGTCGACGCCCAGGGTGTCGATCACCGCCACCGGCTCGGTGCGGCCGAAGTCGCCGAGGTCGGCGCGCGCCATCATGTAGCCGACCACCGCATCGTCCAGGCGCGCGGTCAGCGACACGCGGATCGCCGCATCGTTCGTCGCCTCGGCCAGCCGGGCGGCGATGTAGTCGCGGCGGTCGTGGCCGGTGATATCGCGGTCGATGCGAACGATCGCGTCCAGGTCCGCCGTCGTCATCGAGCGCACGTCGACGCGGTCGCGCGCCAGCCGCTCGTGGTCGTTCGACTCGGTGTGGCCGTAGTCGATCTCGTTGGCCGGGCCGTCGCCCTCCTTCATCGACACCGGGCTGTCGCGGTCCGGGTTGAAGGCGCCGCCGTCGACCGCGGACTCGACGACGTGGTGCGGCGCGAGCTCGAACCCCATGCGGTCGAACCAGCGCAGGATGTCGGCGCGGCGCCAGTCGGCGGCGGAGTGCAGCTCGGTCGCGCCGTGGCGCGCGCCCCAGGCGGTGAGGGCGGCGAAGAGCTGGCCGCCGACGCCGCGGCTGCGCAAGGCCTGGCGCACGCCGACATGCTCGATACGCAGCGCAGGCTGGTGACGCCCGAACTCGCCGTGCAGCACGCGGGCGAGCAGGAAACCCGCCAGCCCCTGGGCGTCGACGGCGGCGAACTGCGCGTGCAGCTCGGGCTCGCGGCGCGCGGCCTGCAGCCGGCGCTCGATGTAGTCGCGCCGCTTGCGGCCCTCGATGGCGGCGTCGATCGCGACGACTTCCTCGAGATCGGCGGGCACGAGGGCGCGCACGGCGACCGATGTCGGGTTGGGATGGGCGGACATGGTCGGGCTCCTCGGTTCGGGGGGCGCCGGATCGGGCGCCGGGGTGGGGTAGGGGGGATGGGGGTGGCGGGGCGGTGCCGTGCAGGCCGCCGTGGTGCGGACGAGCCAGCCGGCGACGCTCGGTGTGCGTGCGGGTGCGATCTGCGTCGTCGTGCGGACTCCTAGTCGCAGGCGTAGGCGAAGGCTAGCTCGCGGTCGGTGTCCTCGTCCAGCAGATCGTCGAGCAATGGCAACAGTGCCATCGTCTCCTTCTGGATGTGGGCGACCTGGCGCTCGACGATCTCGAGCACGAGGCGCTTGAGCGTGGCGGCGTCGGCCGGCGCCAGCGCGCCGGCTGAGGCGGCGCGCGCCAGCGGCAGCAGCTCCTCGGCGACCGACCGGATCGTGTCGTGCTCCTCGCCCAGCATCTCGGCCAGGTCACCGTCGCCGGCGTCGGCCATCAGCGGGAAGAGCTGGTCCTCCTCGAAGCCGAAGTGGCGCCCGATCTCGTGCTCGAGGTGGCGCACGAGCTGGCCGGCCAGCGCCTGCGCCTCGGGGTCGTCGGCGCGCGAGAAGACGCGTTCGGCACGGCCGAGCAGCTCGAGATTGGCACGGTGCTCGTCGTCGAGGGCCTGCGAGACCTGGCGCATGAAACTCATCGTCACTCCTGTCGCCCCACCGCGCCTGGAACGCGGGTCGAGGCTAAAATCAGTATTTGAATACCAGAATAGCCCGAGAACGCCGGCGAATCCTTGCAGCAGATCAAGCCTGCCGGGACGCACCGGTACCGGCCCCCGTCGCGCACCCGACCGCCCGATGATGCACCCGCAAGCCCACTCGCCGCACATGGCCGCGCCCTCGCTGCCGGCCGTCGTCGGCCGCGTGCGCGCGGTGCTGACCGGCCGCGCGCGCCCCACCACCCGCCCGGGCAGCGTCAGCGCGATCGACAAGCAGCCGCGCGCCGGCGCGGTGCGGGCCGGCCCCGAGGGGCTGGACGGCGACGAGCAGGGCGACCGGCGCGTGCACGGCGGGCCCGACAAGGCGGTGCACGTCTACCCGTTCGCGCACCTCGCGTTCTGGCGGCGCGAGCTGCCGCAGGCGGCGCAGCGGCTGCAAGCCGAGGGCGCCTTCGGCGAGAACCTCGCCATCGACGGGCCGACCGAGGCCGAGGTCTGCCTCGCCGACCGATGGCGCATAGGCGGCGCGCGCTTCGAGGTCAGCCAGGGGCGCCAGCCGTGCTGGAAGCTCGACGACCGCTTCGGCGTCGACGGCATGGCGCGTCTCGTCCAGGCCAGCGGCCGCACCGGCTGGTACCTGCGGGTGCTGGACCCGGGCCTCGTGGCCGCGGGCGACGCGATCGTCCTCGAGGCGCGGCCGCATCCCGCCTGGCCGCTGGCGCGGCTGATGAGGGCGATCGACCGCCGCGAGCGCGACCCGGCCACGCTGCGCGCGATTCTCGAGCTGCCGCTTCCGGCCTCGTGGCGCAGGCTGTTCGAGCAGCGGCTGGCGAGCGGTCGTGTCGAGTCCTGGGTGCGGAGGCTGACCGGGCGCGACTGACCGGCTGCGCCCTGCCGTGCCGCCACTGGGCGACGGTCACCACGTAGGCCGGTTCAGGTCCTGGCCGCGCCCTTCTGCGACTGCCGCAGCCGCTGCATCAGCACGACGAAGAACCAGCCGAAGGCCAGCGCCCCGGCCAGCCCGACGGCCCCGGCAGCGGCGGCGAGCCAGGCGCTGTCGGCGAGTGCCGCCACCGCCAGCAGCGCCAGCGCGCCGAGGTGGGCGTGGAAGTGCCAGGCCAGAGGCCGCTCGAGCGTCAGCGCCGACGGCGTCGGCGGCCGCTTCTGACCCTGCGCCGCGTGCATCGATGCCAGGAACGGCAGGATGCGCTGCAGGATGCCGAACAGGAAGCTCAGCAGCCAAGCGCCGATCACCGCGACACCGAACAGCCGGCCGAATCGGTCCGCCGGCGCCCCCAGCACGATCGCCAGCGCGATCGCCAGCGCCAGCGCCAGCCCGCCCCAGCCGATCTGCATCAGCCGCTGCGCGCGGCCGAGGTCCTTGCGCATGCCGCTGGCCAGCGCGCGCAGCATCAGCCTCAGGTGCAGCGCCAGCGCGCCCGCGCCGGCGGCCAGCGCCGCCAGCCTGAGTGCCATCGGGGCGATGCTGTCCTCGGGCACGAAGGCGGCGAATCCGGCACAGGCGACGGCCGCGATCGCCGCCGCGCCGCTGGCGAGCTGCTGCCGCTCGTCGGGCACGCCGGCCAGGGCGAACATCGGCACCAGGATGTAGGCCAGGCCGAAGGCGAGCAGCCCCATCGTGCCGAAGGCGGTGGCGGCCAGGTGCAGGCCGCGCGCAGCCTCGTGGTCGATCCACGGCAGGCCGACCCAGGTCGACACCAGCGCCGCGGCGCTGACGCCGACCGCGAACAGCGCCGCGAGTGCCCCCCAGCCGTGCAGCACGATGCCGGGCATGCCGCGCGCGCCGGCCAGGTTGAGCCCGAGCAGCACCGCCCACGCCGCGAGCGCCGCGATCACGACCGCCGCGCCGGCGGCCATCCAGCGCGGCTCGACCAGCCCCATGCCCAGCGCCAGCAGCGCGACACCGGGCACGTAGACCCACCACAGCGCGCCGGCGAGGCGGTGCGAGCGCACCGGCTGGCGCGTCGCCACGGGAAGCAGCTGCAGGCTGGCGCCGATCGCGCTGCACAGCAGCGTCCCGAGTGTCGCCAGGTGCAACGCCGCGAGCGGCCAGCCCGGCCCGTGCCGCCAGTCCGGCCAGCCGGCCGCGCCGCCGAGCAGCGCGGCCCAGGCGAGCACGTGGAAGGCGATCGCGGCGCCGAAGAAGCGAAACGGCACCGAGGCCGGAAGCAGCCGGCTCTTGGCGCCGGACAGGAAGGTGCCGCCGAGCTTGGGCCGCGCGGCCGGCCTCGCCGTGCCGGCGGGCGGCCTGGCGCGAGGCGCGGCGGCGTCGCCCGCGGCCGGCGCGGCGTCGTCGCGCGGCGTCGGGCTCACGGCGCGTCGTCGGACGCAGTCAGCCGCAGCCGGACTTCGCCCTCGTCACCGGGCACCGCCTCGGCCTGCCAGCCGGCCTGCGCCAGCTCGGGGTAGAGCCAGACCGGGTCGCGCTCGTGGTGGACGATCACGACCGCGCTGCGCGGCAGGCGTTGCACCAGCGTCAGGATCTGCACCATCGGCTGCGGTGCCGGCAGGCCGCGCACGTCGATGTGCGTGCCGTCGGCCTCGTCCCAGGTGCGTGCAGGGGGTGGCGTGTTCATCACCGCCGATTCTGCCCCGGCTCGGCGGGCCTGCTCGCGAAGGACCGTCCGGGCCCGCATGCGCCACGGCGACCGCGCGACGCGGCGTGGCACGCGAGCACAGGCCCGCGCGCGCGCCGCGCCGGTGTCACGCCGCGGCCTCGCGCAGGTGCTGCGCGCCGACGACGAGCTGCAGCACCTCGGTCGCGCCCTCGTAGATGCGCAGCGCGCGGACGTCGCGGTACAGCCGCTCGACCGGCTGCCCGCTGACGACGCCCAGCCCGCCGTGCAACTGCACCGCGGCGTCGATCACCTGCTGCGCCGCCTCGGTCGCATACATCTTGGCCATCGAGGCCTCGCGCGTGACGCGGCGCTGCAGCACGTCGCGCGTCCACGCGCTGCGGTAGACCATCAGCGCCGCGGCGTCGATCTCGGTGCACATGCGGCCGAGCTGCACCTGCGTCAGCTGGAAATCCGCCAGCCGCTGGCCGAACATCTGGCGGCCGCGCGCGCGCGACGTCGCCTCGTCGAGCGCGCGGCGTGCGAACCCCAGCGCCGCCGCACCGACCGTGGTGCGGAACAGGTCCAGCGTCCCCATCGCGATCGCGAACCCCTGACCCGGGTGGCCGACCAGGCGGTCGGCTCCGATGCGGCATCCGTTCATCTTCAGCACACCCAGCGGGTGCGGCGAGATCACCGGGATGCGCTCGCTGGCGTCCAGCCCGGGCGTGCCGGCGTCGACCAGGAAGGCCGAGATGCCCTTGGCATCGCGGTTGCCCGGCCCGCGGTCCAGGCCCTCGCTGCGCGCGAAGATCACGTAGCGGTCCGCCAGCCCGCCGGCATTCGAGATCCAGGTCTTGGTGCCGTCGAGCACCCAGCCATCACCCTGCTCGTCCGAAATGCGCCGCGCCGTGGCCTGCATCGCGGCGACATCGCTGCCGGCGTCGGGCTCGGACAGCGCGAAGGCCGCGATCAGCTCGCCGCGACACACGCCCGGCAGCAGCGCGGCCTTCTGCGCCTCGTTGCCGAACAGGCTGACCGGCACGCTGCCCAGGCCCTGCATCGCGAACGCGAAGTCCGCCAGCGCGCCGGCGCGCGCCAGCGTCTCGCGCCCGAGCGCCAGGCTGCGCACGTCGACCTGCTCGCGCAGCCCGCCGTAGGCCGCCGGCACGCAGGCGCGCAGCAGCCCGGCCTGGCCGAGCGCGCGCACCAGCGCGCCGCAGGCGGCGTAGACCGCGTCCAGGTCGTGCTCGTCGGGGGTGGGCAGCGCGGGCAGGCCGCGCTCGACCCAGTCGGCGAGCTCGCGCGCCCAGGCGCGGTGGCCGTCGTCGAGGAAGGGCCAGTCGAGAAAGCTGCGGTCGGCCATGGCGGGGCTTCCGTGAAGGAGGGCGGGCGGGCCGGGCGCTGCACGCGCCCGGCCGTCGTGGCGCGGCGCCGGCGGCGGCTCAGTTGCCCTCGAAGACGGGCTTCTGCTTGGCCGCGAAGGCGTGGTAGGCGCGCTCGAAGTCCTTGGTCTGCATGCAGATCGCCTGCGCCTGCGCCTCGGCCTCGATGCACTCGCCCAGGCCCGAGTTCCACTCCTGCCACAGCATGGTCTTGGTCATCGCGTGGCCGAAGGTCGGGCCATCGGCGAGCTCGCGCGCCAGCGCCTGCGCCTCGGCGAGTACCTTCTCGGGATCGACCAGCCGGTTGTAGAAGCCGAAGCGCTCGGCTTCCTCGCCGCCGACGACGCGCCCGGTGTAGAGCAGGTCGGCCGCGCGCGACAGCCCGATCAGCCGCGGCAGCAGCGTGCAGGCACCCATGTCGGCGCCGGCCAGCCCGACGCGAACGAACAGGAACGCGAGCTTGCTGCGCGCGGTCGCGACCCGCATGTCGGAGCCGCAGGCGATCATCGCCCCGGCACCGGTGCACACGCCGTCGATCGCGGCGATGACCGGCTGCGGGCAGGCGCGCATCGCCTTGACGAGGTCGCCGGTCATGCGCGTGAACTCGAGCAGCTCGGGCATGTCCATCTTGACCAGCGGGCCGATGATCTCGTGCACGTCGCCGCCGCTGCAGAAGTTGCCGCCGGCACCCGTGAAGACGACCGCCTTGATGTCGGTCGCGTAGACCAGCTCGCGGAACAGGTCGCGCAGCTCGCCGTAGGAGTCGAAGGTCAGCGGGTTCTTGCGATCCGGGCGGTTGAGCGTGATGGTGGCGACACGGCCGTCGACCGACCAGCCGAAATGCTTGGCCTGGTAGCCGGCCAGCTGGATGCGTTTCATCGTGGGGTTCCTTTCGTGTTGCGTATCGAACCTGGGGTGCGCCGGACCGGCGCGAGCTGCCGACTGGGGGCGTGGCGCGCGTGGCGCGAAGGCCTTGGCGTGCGTCGTACGAAGGCCCTAGCGCGCGTCGCGCTAGGGCCGCGGCGTGCGCGCCAGCCAGTCGTCCAGCGCCTGCACGTGCTCGGCCTCCTCGGCGGCGAATTCCTCGGCCAGGCGGCGTACCTCAGCGTCTCCCGTCTCGGTGGCGACCTGGGCGTAGAACTCCTTGGCGCGCAGTTCGTTCTCGCGCGCATAGCGCAGCGCCTCGTAGGTATTGAGCATGGGGTCGAAGGCCTCCTCGCCGCCGACCTCGGGCGGGTTGCGCCAGCGGTACTGCCACGAGCGGATCGTCGGCAGCTCGATGCCCTTGGCGCGCTCGACGATCGAGTCGTGGTGCAGCCGCGAGTAGCGCACCATGTCGCGGAAGGTCGAGGCCACCTCGTCGTTGCGGTAGGACTCCATCATGTCCGCGAGCTCGAGGTAGCGCTCGGCGGCCTCGTGCTCGAGCGCGATCGCGTGCGCGAGGAATTCGGGCAGCTTCATGTCCAGCGACATCGTCGGTCTCCTGCAGCGGCGGGGGTGGGGGATTCAGCCGACCATGGTCAGCCCGCCGCTGACGCTGAGGACCTGGCCGGTGACGTAGGCGGCGCCGTCGCCGGCGAAGAACAGTACCGCATCGGCGACCTCCTCGGGCTTGCCGAGGCGGCGCAGCGGGACCGCTTTGGTCAGCGCCTCCTTGACCTTGTCGGGCACGGCGGCCATCAGCGGCGTGTCGGTCGGCCCCGGGCAGACGCAGTTGACGACGATGCCGTGGCGCGCGGTCTCGCGCGCGAGCGACTTGGTGAATGCGATCAGCCCGCCCTTGGCGGCCGAGTAGACCGTCTCGCCGAGGCTGCCGACGCGGCCGGCGTCGCTGGCGATATTGACGATGCGGCCGCTGCCGCGCTCCATCATCGGCGGCAGCAGCGCCTTGGTCAGGTGGATCGGCCCCATCAGGTTGAGCGCGATCAGCTTGTCCCAGAAGTCCGGCGTGCCATCCCAGAACGGCGCGGTGCGGCCCCAGCCCGCGCCGTTGACGATCACGTCGACCGCCTTGAAGCGCTGGTGCACGGTGTCGGCGAAGGCCACGATCGACGCTGGCGCGGTCAGGTCGACCTCGACGAAATGGGCCCGGCCGCCGGCGGCGACGAGCTCGTCGGCGCGCGCGCGGCCCTTGTCGGCCTGCAGGTCGGCGACGATGACGATGGCGCCGGCGTCGGCCAGCTTGCCGGCGATCGCCGAGCCGATGCCCGATGCGGCGCCGGTGACGACGGCGACTTTGTCCTTCAGGCTCATGCTTGCATTCTCCTAGGGTTCGTGCCGCGGGCGCGAGGGGGGGTCAGCCGCGCGACTTGTCGAGAAAATCCGCCACGCGGCGTCGCGTGTCGGGGTGCTGGTACAGACGGCGCGTGCCGTCGATCTCGGCCGCGTAGCCGGCGTCGCCGGGATCGCCGGCCAGCGCGATGCAGCGCTTGTTCTCGGCCAGCGCGTGGCGCGGCAGCGCCGCCAGCCGCGCGGCCAGCGCCTGCGCCTGCGCCGGCAGCTCGGCGCGCGGCGCGGCCCATTGGACGATGCCCAGCCGCAGCGCCTCGGCGCCGTCGACCGTCTCGGCGCCGAGGATCAGCCGCCGCGCGACGCCGGCGCCGGCCAGCCGCGTCAGCCGCTGCGTGCCGCCGGCACCCGGCAGCAGGCCCAGCCCCGCCTCCGGCAGGCCCAGGCGCGCCTCGCTGGCGGCGATGCGCAGGTCGCAGGCCAGCGCCAGCTCGAGCCCGCCGCCGAGCGCGGCGCCGCCGATCTCCACCAGCGTCAGCGCCGGCGACGACTCGAGCCGCGCGAAGACCGCCTGCATGCGGCGCACCAGCTCGACCATCGCCTCGGGTCCCTCGGGGGTCGCGAAGCACTGGCGCATGAAGGCCAGGTCCGCGCCGGCGGCGAAGACCTTGAGCTCGCTGCGCAGGTGAAGCACGGCGATACCTTCGTCCGCCTCGGCGGCATCGAGCGCGGCGTCGAGAGCGGCCAACAGCGCCTCGTCGATCGCATTCACCGGAGCGCGTGCGAGCGTGGCGACGAGCACGCCGCCGGCGCGCTCGGTGCGCAGCGGGGCGGCGGCCGTCGGGCGCGCCGAGGGGGCTGCGGCAGAGGGCGCCGCGCCGGGGGCCGGCGCGGGCTCGGGGGGGCTCATCGTCGATCGTCCTCGCAAGGTCCGGCGCCTCCCGACGACCGCGTCGCCGGCGCCAAACTGGCATCGTGATACCAATTTAGTCGATCGGAATTACTTTAGACTTGAAGCAAATCAAGATCGGTGCCGTTGGCGGTGCCGGTGGCTTCGCGGCCCCCATCGCGGTCGCCTTCGCGCTTGCCGATGCGGTCGTGGCGGATCAACCCTCGGCCACGCGCAGGCCGGCCAGCACCGCGCGCTCCATGCGCCGCATCGCAGCGCGCTGCGCCGCCGGCCAGCGGTAGGCGAGCGTGCTCGTCGCCACGCCGGGCCAGGCTTGGTCACGCACGCGGTCGACCGCGAGCGCCCAGACTTCCAAAGGTGCCGAGCCCTCGGGCTGCAGCAGCCCCGGCAGCCGCCGGACCCGCCCCGACACGAGCAGGTTGAGCCCGCCGAGCCCGACCGCCATCACCGCGCCGCGGCCGCGGCCGCGCAGGTTGGCACTGCTGCGCCCGCCGCGGTCGACCGCGATGCGCATGCTGCGCGCACCAGTCGCGACGGCCCACGAATAGGTCGCGTGCGGCTCGCCGCGCGCATCGCTGCTGAGCACCAGCGCCGGCCCGCCGGCGCCGAGCACCGCGAGCGCGCGATCGTCGAGCTGGCGTGCCGGAGCAGGGCTCATGCGGAGGGCGTCCGGTTCAACGCGGGCCGACGCGGCGGCGCCAGCGTTTGGCGCTCAGGCGGTCGATCTCGGCGTCGTAGCGCGCGTGGACGGCCTCGGTGGCGACACCCTTGCCGCGCGAAAGATCGAAGATCTGCTCGGCGACGACGCTGCCGACGGCGTGGACCGCATCGTGGCGCGACAGACCCTGCGCGATCAGTCGCGGGATCGCGCGCACGACCGACTCCAGCCCCATCGCGATCTGGTTTTCGACCACGACGTGGATCACGGCATGAAGCTTGGCATTCGGCAGCTCGACGCGCTGGCGCGCATGGAAGTCCTCGACCAGCTGGATGCGCTCCTGCTCGTCGAGGTCCATCCAGGCCCCGGCCTCCGGCGGCTGGTCGGGGTCGTAGCGGTCGAGCATGTCGATGATCGCACGGGGGCAGCGAGGCTGGCGGCGCGCCGCCAGCCTCCTACGGGCGGACACAGCATACGACGCACAGTCAATGTCGGGGCGAACGAATCACGAAACAGTTGTCGGCCCGAGCGCCGCCACGCGCACTCGTACCCGGTTTCCGTCCCGCAATCCCAGCGCCTCGCGCAGCGCGACCGGCGCGACGATTTCCAGCTTGTCGGCCGGGTAGCCATCGACCTCGGGAACGACCGCCGCCGCGCGCACGCGACCGGCGAGCCATAGCAGGTGGCAGCGCGCCGGGCAGAAACCCGGCGCCGGGTCGATCACGATGCCGGGATACAGGTGTTGCGCGCGCTGCCACGCACGCTGCGCCGTCTCGTCGAGCCGCAGGTTGAGCGTCCCGGGCCAGGGATCGAAACCGGTCGCGCGCCGCAGCGCGGCACCGACCCAGTCGATGGCGGTAAAGCGCGCGCCTTCGCCGAGCCCGGCGTTGACGATGCCTTCGAATTCGATCGGCTCGGGCTGCGTCATCACGGCTCGCGTTTCGTCGCTAGCGTGGGCGAGTAGTTCGACGGGACGAGGGCCCATTGCGCGAGGTGCTCAGCTACTACCGACGCCTCGGATAGCTTTGTGTCGGATTGCCCGGAAACGGACGTGTGGGAGGCCCGTCGTCTCGCCACGAGCTTGAATGCGGCGCTGGCATGGCAGCAGCGCGAGCCGAGGCCGGCGGGTACCCTTGCCCTCCATGTCCCCCGCCGTCGGCTTGCGCCGCCGGCTCCTCCTTTACTTGCGGTCAAGGGTACCCACCGCCCTCGGCAGGCAATCGCATCTGTCTTCGACGGTCCAATGCCACCGTGGTGTCCGCGAAGCCGGCAGCGGGCCGGCCGGGGCGCTGCCGGCTTCTCCGCGTGGTGCGTCGGAGTACATCCGCAACGAAGAACGGCCGAACGCCGCCGATGACTTCTACGGATGCCAGACCGCCGGCATGAACAAGCCGCCTTCGATGCAATCGCGCGCAGCTCCGCCTCAGCCTCGCGAGCGCGCATGCTCGCGCTCCTCGTTGCCGGTCCAGCGGTGGAACAGCTCGGCCTCGACGCCGAGCTGGTCGAGCGCCTTGTTGACCGACTGGTCGATGATGTCCTCCAGCGTCTTCGGCCGGTGGTAGAAAGCCGGCAGCGGCGGCAGCACGACGGCGCCGGTCTCGGTGACATGCGTCATCAGCCGCAGGTGGCCCAGGTGCAGCGGGGTCTCGCGCACCATCAGCACCAGCTTGCGCCGTTCCTTGAGCGTGACGTCGGCGGCGCGGATCAGCAGGTTGGTGTTGAACGACTGCGCCAGCGCCGACAGCGTCTTGATCGAGCACGGCGCGATCACCATGCCGTCGTGCTTGAACGAGCCGCTCGAAATGCAGGCGCCGACGTCGTTCAGCTCGTGCACGTGGGTCGCGAGCTGCTTGACCTCGTCGATCTTGCGGTCGGTCTCGTAGACGATCGTGCGCTTGGCCGAGTCCGACATCACGAGGTGCGTCTCGATGCCGAGATCGCGCAGCACCTCGAGGATGCGCAGCCCGTAGATCGCGCCGCTCGCGCCCGACATCCCCACCACCAGTCTCATCGCAACCGCCTTCTTGTCGCCGTGTCCGGCATCGTCACTGCATCAGGTCGCCCAGCACGGCGCGCACGCGCGCCAGCGCGGCCGGGTCCAGCCGCGCCTTGTCGAACGACGGGTCGGCGCTGCCGCGGGTGGCGTCGAAGCCGATCTTGGACCCCTCGGCGGCGCCGCTGCCGCTGGGGTCGATGATGTAGGCCTCGGTACCCTCGACCAGGATCGTATCGCGCGCCGGGCGCATCCTCGTGGCCATCGCCCACGCGACCTCGCGCGGGTCGCGGATGTCGACGTCGTCGTCGACCACCGTCACCGACTTGAGTCGCTTGTCCAGCGCCAGCGCGAGGTGGATCAGCCGCCGCACCTCCGGGCGCGACGTGCCGTGGACGGCGACGATCATCGAGAAACCCGCGGTGCCGCCGGCGATCTCGAGGTCGACCACGCCGCCGACCTGCGCGCGCAACTGGCCCAGCATCTCGGTGCCGGCGGCCAGCCACAGCAGCATGTCGACGTCCGTCGCCCACGGCGTCAACCCGGGGTAGATCGGGTCGCGGCGGTGGGTGACGGCGCTGACCTCGATCACCGGGCTGTCGTTGCTGAAGTAGGCCCCGGTGTTCTCGCCGAAAGGCCCCTCGGTCTCGCGCACGCCGGGCAGCACGCGGCCCTCGATGACGATCTCGGCGCGCGCCGGCACCTGCAGCTTCACCGTCTCGGCATCGAACATCTCGACCGGTGCGCCGCGCAGCGCGCCGGCGACCGCCATCTTGTCGGGCACCAGCGGGCCGACCTTGACGACCGAGGCGACGACGATCGCCGGCTCCAACCCGAGCGCGACCGCGATCTCGAGCGGCTCGCCGCGCGCCTCGGCGGCGGCGTGGAACAGCGCCAGCGGCGGGTTCGCCAGCAGGATGCCGAGCCGCCGCCCCCCCTTGACCATCATGCGGTGGATGCCCATGCCGCGGCGGCCGGTCGCCGGGTCGTGGCACAGGACGACGCCGGTCGTGATGTAGGGGCCGGCGTCGCGCTCGTGGTGGGTCAGGATCGGCAGCGTGCCGAGCAGGTCGTCGCCCTTTGTCACGACGACCTGCTTGACCGGCGCGTCGGTGGTCGTGACCGGCTCGATGCCGCGCTGCTTGCGCTCGAGGTAGGTCTCGGCCAGCGCCTCGGGGGCGGCGTCGAAGGCGCGCGCCAGCCGTCGCCGGTGCGCGATCAGGTTGCCGGCGACACGCCAGCCGGGATGACCGACGATGTGGTCGAACAACAGCGCCGGCGCGTCGGGACGCGCCTGGCGCAGCGCGGCCGCGATCTCGAAGCGTGGCGACATCGGCTCGGCGACGCGACGCAGGTCGCCGCCGAGCGCGTCGAGGAAGTCGCGCAGGTCGCGGTACGGCATCGCGTCGGCGCCGCGCCTACTGGTACTTGGCCGGCAGCCGCTGCACCTCCTCGATCACGCGGATCGAGAAACGCTGCGGTGCCAGCTGGCCGCGGCCGAATCGCACCTGGAGCTGGTCGGGCAGCTCGTCCAGCGTCTTCGACAGCCGCACCTTGGCGCGCTTGTAGGTGTACTTGTGGATGCCGGGCTCCAGCGTGCGGATCGTCAGCTCGAGGTCGCGGCCCTCGGGCAGCTCGGACAGGTCGGCAACATAGACTTCCCATTGGCTCATCGTCGATCTCCTTCGTGGTCCTGCTCGGGGTGCTGCGGCTTCAGCGCGCAGCCGGCGGGTAGCCGTAGTGGGTCCAGTTGGACAAGACCTTTTCCTGGACATCCTTCGGGTAGACATTGCGGAACGAGACCACCGTCGGCACGTCGTTGATCCTGTCCCAGTCGACCGGCCACAGGCAGTCGAACACGACCTTGGAGCCGATCGACCAGCGCCGCTCGTGCGGCGTCGCGAACGGGTACAGCGGCGTGCCGGGCGAATTGCGGTAGATGTGGATGCCGCGGTCGGGGTGGCAGCGGGTGCAGAAGGCGTGGTAGACCTCGTCCCAGTTGTAGATGTCGATCTGGTCGTCGACGACCATGACCATGTGGAACCAGGGGCCGAGCTTGGAGCCGAAGGCGAGCTGCCCGATCTGCTGCGCGACGCCGGCGTAGGTCGGCTTGACGCCGACGATCATCATGTGGTGCGTCGACCGCGGGTGCATGTAGACGCCGGTGACCGGGATGCCCTGGCTCTTGAGCAGCTTCTCGAGCTCCAGGCCGAGCGAGAACGAGCGCAGCAGCTGCCCCTCGTCCTGCGGCACGCCCATGTTGGAGATCGTCATCGTCGCGTTGTTGCGGTAGGTGATGCAGTTGACGCGGAAGGTGACGCGGAAGTCGCGCGGGCTGGTGCGGTAGCCGGTGTACTCGCCGAACGGGCCTTCCTCGACCTTGTAGTCGGGGCAGATCTCGCCTTCGAGGATGATCTCGGCGTCGGCCGGCACTTCGAGGTCGTTGGTCTCGCACTTGACCAGCTTGACCGGCCTGCCGGCGAGCATGCCGGTCAGCTCGGGCTCGGGGATCGGCGACGGCGCGCAGGCGGCCATCGCCGCCAGCGGCGACAGGCCGATCGCGGTGGCGAAGGGGCAGGTCTCGCCGCGCGGCAGGTAGTAGTCGTTGAGCGCCTTGCCGAGGTCGGAGAACGGGAACACCGCGCCCGACATCGTGCGGCTGTCGAACATCATCTGCCGGTACATGCCCCAGTTGACGTCGCCGCGCACCGGGTGCTTGGTGACGACGGCGTGCCAGGTGCCGACATAGCGGCCGCCGTCACCGTCGTGCACCAGCGGCACCGGCAGCCGGCACAGGTCGACGTCCGATCCGCGCAGGATATTCTCCTTGCACGGCGCCTCGTCGCGGCCGACGATCACCGGCGCCACCGGCTCGCCGTTGGTGCGCTGCACGTAGACGCGGCCGAGCTCGGGCAGCGGGGTGTCGGGGTCCAGCCCCATCGAGATCGCCATCCGGCGGTAGGTCGACAGCGGCGCGCCGAAGTAGCGGAAGCCGGGGTAATCCTTGATCTTCTCCATGTAGGGCGCGGGGGCTGCGAGCTCGCAGGCGCGGCGCACGATGGCGCCGGCCTCGTTCTCCCAGTCGACTTCCTGCGCGATGCGCACGGCGTCGCCGGAGGCGATGCAGGCTTCGACGAATTCGCGGTTGCTGAGGGGGGCTGCCACTTCGGTGTGCTCCTGTGCGTGAAACGGACGAAACGGGGTGCGGCACGCGGCTGCGTGCGCCTTGCGTGGGAGGGCCGCGCGCCGGGCGCGGGAGGAATGGCGCAATGGGTGGCCGAAGGCCAGGGCTCAGGCGATCTTGCTCAGGATCGCATCCCACTTGCCCTGCGCCTTGAGGATCATCTCGGCGGCCTCGCGCACCGCGCCATGGCCGCCGCGCGCGCGGGTCACGTAGGCGGCGGCCTCGCGCACCTCGTCGACTGCGTCGGCGACCGCGATCGGCAGCCCGACGCGCTTCATCATGGCCAGGTCGACGAGGTCGTCGCCGACATAGGCGACCTGGGCGTCGGTGATCCCCATCTCGGCGAGAATCTGCTCGTAGGGCTCGGTCTTCTTGCGGATGCCTTCGTGGAAGCGCTTGATCTTGAGCTCCTCGGCGCGGTGGCGCACCGAGCCGGACTTCTTCGAGGTGATGATCGCGACCTCGACGCCGGTCATCTGCAGCGCGACGACCCCGAAGCCGTCCTTGATGTCGAAGTTGCGCTGCTCAAGCCCGTTGTCGTCGATCACGATGCGCCCGTCGGTCATGACGCCGTCGACGTCGAGGATGACGAGCTTCACGTCCTTGGCCTTTTCCATGCGGGGACTCCTGCGGATAGCTGCGGATGGGGGTTGGATGCGTCGAATCGGGATGTCAATGCGGGTAGCGCACCGCCGGGCCGGGCAGCGCGTCGCCGATGCGGTGGCTCGCACCGCCGAAGCGCACGACCGGGCGGCCGCCTTCGCGCACGCTCCACTCGCGCACCAGGCCGAGGAAGAGGTCGTGGTCGCCGCAGGCAGCGACCTTCAGCACCCGGCAGTCGTAGCTCGCTGCCGCGCCGGCGATGCGCGGGCTCGGCACGCTGCCCGCCTCGAAGGCCAGGCCGACCTTGGCGAGCTTCTTGGCGTCGGCGCCGCGGATCGACCCGGCCTTCAGCGCGGCCTCGTTCTGCGACTCGTCGGCGACGTTGAAGGTGAAGTGGCGCGCCTCGACGACGAGGCGGTGCGCGGTGCTGCCGGGGCGCAGGTAGACGGCGAGGATGACCGGGTCGTACGACACCCACATCGCGGTGGCGGCGACGAGGTCGGTCTGCTCGCCGGCGCGCACCGCCAGCAAGCCCTCGGGGCAGGGCAGGCTGCCCAGCAGCCGTGCCAGCGGCGATGGCGCCTGGGCAGCGGCGGCGGGATCCGGCTTCTTGCGGGCCATGGGGCGCTCCTTCAATCGATGCCGAACTCGGACCAGCGCGCGCGCAGCGACGCCAGCGTCGCCTCGTCCAGGCGGGCCTCGACGGGCTTTTGCTTCCACTCGTAGGGGATGCAGGCGTCCATCAGGATGCGCGAGGTCGTCAGCTTGTCGCCGTTCGGATCCAGCGCCGGGTCGAGCGGGGTCGAGCGGCCGCGCTTGATCAGCTCGGTGCCGCGCATCGGGTCGTAGCGGCAGGAAAGCGCCCACACGACGCGCTGCAGGTCGTCGGAGGCGATATCCTCGTCGACCGTGATCACGCCCTTGATGCCGTAGCTGCCGGTGTTGCTGCCGATGACGGCGTCGGCGACCTGGCGCGAATGTCCCGGGTAGGCCTGCTTGACCGAGACCACGGCCCAGAAGCGGCCGGCCGACTCGGGCAGCACGCACACGTTCTGGATGCCGGGGATGCGCATCTTCTCGAGCTCGGTCCACAGCGTCGCCGTGCGCGTGAACGACAGCAGCATGTGGACGTCGGTCACCGGCCGCCCCTGGCCGGTGGCCCACAGGATCGGCTTGTCGCGGTGCAGGATCTGCTCGACCTCCAGCACCGGCTTGGGGATCGGATGGTGCAGCTCGTCGGTGTAGTAGCCGGTGTACTCGGCGAACGGTCCCTCGGGGAGGAAGTGGTTCGGGTCGATCTCGCCCTCGAGGACGATCTCGGCGCCGGCCGGCACCGGCAGCCCGGTCAGCGGCGCCATCAGGTACTCGGCCTGCTGGCCGCGCACGGTGCCGGTGATGTCGAAGTCGTTCGCACCCTTGTGCATCAGCGTGCCGGCCATGAACAGCAGCGGGTCGCAGCCGATCACCGCCGCGGCAGGCATCTTCTTGCCCAGCTTGGCCCACTTCTTCATGATCCGCTCGCCGCGCTTGCCGGGCAGGATCTGCACGCCGCAGCGCTTGCCGTCGAGCATCTGCATGCGGTAGGTGCCGAGGTTGGTCTCGTTGGTCTCCGGGTCGCGCAGCACGACGAACACCGTGGTGCCGATATAGCGCCCGCCGTCGAGCGGGAAGAAGCGCGGCACCGGGAACATATTGAGGTCGACCTTGTCGCCGGTCAGCACGTTGGCGAGTACCGGGCCGTCCTTGACCTCGCGCGCCTTGATCAGGCCCTCGGAGGAGATGCTCTTCTTCATCCACGCCTGCGCCGATTCGCACAGCGTGTTGCCGTGCGGCAGCCCGAGCATGATCGCCAGCCGCTTGGTGGTCGCGAAGGCGCCGGTGAAGACCGGCGTGTCGTAGCCGCGCACGTTCTCGAACAGCAGCGCCGGGCCCTTGCGCTCCTCGACGAGCTTGGAGATGTGCGAGATTTCCAGGTTCCAGTCGACCGGGGCGCCGACGCGCTTGAGTTCGCCGGCGGCGTCGCACTGGCCGATGTAGCTGCGCAAATCCATGGTGGGGATGTCCTCGGGGGTGAAGGGTTCGGGTGACGAAGGGGTTGGTCGGGGGAGGTCTCAGGCAGGCGCCGTGACGTCGACCGCCTGCGCGTTCTCGACCGATTCGATGACCGGGTAGCCGGCGGCTTCCAGCGTAGCGACGACCTCGGCGACCGGCCGGCCGTGAAAGCGGACGATCAGCTTCTTGAGCGCCGAAGGCGGCTTGCCGACGCCGATCGGGTACATTGCGATCACCTCGGCGCCGGTGGCCTCGACGAGGTCGGCGATGCGCCCCATCGTGCCGGCGGCATGCTCCATCGGCGCCAGCGTGACGCCGCTGCGGCGCTCGAAGGCGCCCAGGAAGTGGGCGGCCAGGGCGAAGATCTCGTTGGCCGAGATCAGCCCGACGACCTCGCCGCGCTCCATGACCGGGAACTGGCCGATGTGCAGTTCCTGGCCCTTTTGCAGCACCGCCTCCATCGTCTCGTTGGCGTCGACGGTCGCCGGGCTGCGCACCATCAGGTCGCGCACGCGCAGCCGGTTGGAGAAGAAGGCGAACTCGTCGGGGCTTTGCGTGCGGGCGACGAAGTGCGCCGCGCGCAGGCAGGCCGATCGCGTCAGCAGCCCGCGCAGCCGGCCGTCCTCGACCACCGGCAGGCCCTGCACGCTGCTCTCGGAGAAGATGCGGCTCGCCTCGGCGACCAGCGTGTCGCCGCTGACGGTCTGCGGCGGGGACTTCATCCAGTTGCGTACCAGCATCGCGCGGCCCTCAGCTCACCTTGCGACCGGACAGCAGCCCGGCCAGGATGTAGTCCATCGCCGATCCCGGCGGCGCCCCGGTGGCCGGCGCCTCCTCGGCCGGCGCGACCGGCCTGGTCTTGGCGCTCCACACCGTCTCCGGACGCGCCTGCAGGATGAAGATGTTGCCGCCCGACGGCAGGTCCTTGTCGACTGCCCACTCGATGTCCATCGGGCGGCCGTAGTGCTTCTCGATCTGCTTGCCCATCCAGGCCAGCTCGGTCACCTCGTCGTCGATCAACGATTGCACGGTCTGGCGCTCGAACGGCACCTCGACCGTGTGGCAGCGCTGCGTCTCGAGGTCGACCGTGCAGCAGACCTCCTTGCGCGAGATCGTCCGCTCGGTGATGTCCAGCGTCACCTTGTTGACGACGAAGTGGTCGGGCGTGACCTCGCCCGAGACGACCGACTCGCCGAAGCCGAAGTTGGAGTCGATGACGATCACCGAGCGGTCGCCGTTGGCCGGGTGGATCGTGAACATCACGCCCGCGGTGTAGGCGTTGGCCATCTTCTGCACGCCCACGCTGATCGCCACCTGCGCGTGGTCGAATCCCATGCGCATGCGGTAGGCGATCGCGCGCGCGGTGTACAGGCTGGCGATGCAGCGGCGCACGTGGTGCATGACCTCGTCGGCACCGCGGATCCACAGGTAGGTGTCCTGCTGGCCGGCGAAGCTCGCACCCGGCAGGTCCTCGGCGGTGGCGCTGGAGCGCACCGCCACCGGGGCCGCCGGCAGCCCGCTGCGCACCGAGAGCTTGCGGTAGGCCTCGGCGATCTCGTCCTCGAGCTCGATCGACATCGGGCGCGACTCGATCATCGCGCGGATCTCGGCCGAGGCCTGCTCCAGTGCGTCCAGGTCGTCGGCCGAACGGCCCTGCAGCAGCCGCGCGATCTCGGGGACGATCCCCGCATCGTGCAGGAAGCGCATGCAGCCGTGCGTCGTCACCGCGAACCCCGGCGGCACGCGCACCCCCATCGCGATCAGCTCGCCCAGCGACGCGCACTTGCCGCCGACCTCGGGCAGCGCGTGCTTGTCGCAGTGCTCGAACCAGCGCACGACGGGGCCGCCGGCTCCGCCGGCGGCCGGGCCCGTCGTGCACGGCGCGGCTGCCCTTTCCACGACCGCCTCCGCCACGTCAGCGCGCGATCGACACCGCGCCCGACGAGCCGTCGACGCGCAGCATCATGCCGGTGCGGATGATCTTGGTCGCGTGCCCGGTGCCGACCACCGCCGGCATGCCGTACTCGCGGCACACGATCGCCGCGTGGCTCATCACGCCGCCGACGTCGGTGACGCAGGCGCCGATCTTGGCGAACGCCGGCGCCCAAGACGGCGAGGTCGTCGGCGCGACCAGGATCTCGCCTTCCTGCAGCTCGCCGACCTCGGCCACCGTGCGGCACACGCGCGCCTTGCCCTCGACGATGCCGGGGCTGCCGGCGAAGCCCTTGAGCTCGTCGACCTTCTCGGGATCGCCGACTTCCTGCACCGACGCCCAGTCGGCGAGCGACTTGTTCGTCACCCCCCACAGCACGATCGTGAACGGCTCCTGGATCACCTCGGGCGCGGTGCCGATCGCCGGCGGCGGGGCCCAGGCGCGGAACTTCTCCATCACGCCCTTGCGCCACTCGACCTCGGGCGGCCAGGTCGTCGTGCCGCGCGGCGTGACGCCGGTGGCCCAGGCGGTGACGACGTCCCACAGCGCGAGCTTGATCTCGTCGCGCCGCATCAGCCAGACGTCCTCGGCGTCCTTCAGGATGCCGTGCTCCACGAGGATCGCGGCGACCTCGCGCATCTTGTTCCAGAACACCGAGTGGAACCAGTGCTCGACGTAGAAAAGGTGGTTCTCGACGTAGGGGAACACCGTCTTGGCGCAGCCGAGCAGCTCGTCGAACTGCTTGCGCGCGGCCTCGTCGGTGATCAGGTCGCGGTACTCGGCGGTGATGCGGTCGCGCTCGGCGCGCACCTTCTCGGTCGGGCGCTCGATCGAGACCCCGGCGCGGATCTTGTCGATGTAGGTCTGGATGCCGACCAGCGGCACGTTCATCTGGTCGTTCCACGAGCGGTCGTGGTGGAACCAGCCGGTGCCGGTGGAGACGTTGAACCACGGCTCCTTGGCCAGGCTCAGCGACATCAGCCACTCGGTGCCTTTGGGGTCACCCTTGAGCGCGGACTCGACCGCGGTCCACTCGCTGCTTGACTTGACGAGGCCGTCGACGCCGAGCTCGACCGCGCGCCGCGCGAGCTTCTTCAGCTCCTCGTCCGGCTGGTACATGATGACGTCGATGCCCGAGATCATCTGCGTCACGCGCTGCGGCGGGATGCTCGGGAACTGCTTCTGCACGAAGTCGAGGAAGAACACGTAGGCCGCGTAGCCCAGGTTCAGGAACTCGAAGTGGTACTGCCAGCACTTGATCCCGAGGTTGATCAGGTCGTCGTAGGCCTTCAGCAGGTGGAAGCCCTTGGACTCGCCGAGCGCGTCGGTGACGACGCTCATGTCCTCCATGTCCGGCAGGCGCGGGATCTCGAGCTTCTCGAGATCGCGGATCGTCGCCTCCATCTTGACCTTCCACTTGGCTTCCAGCGCGTCCCAGTTCTTGTAGTAGTGGCCCGCGCGCTCCATGAAGTGCGGCACCCGGCTGCCGATCTCGTTGCCATCCTTCACCGGCACCGGCGAGATGTAGACGTAGCCGTTGATCATCCGGTGGTCGACGCCGCGCACCGGCGGGACCATGAAGATGCGGTTGTTGTACTGGCTCAGCGCGAGGTACCAGGCCTCGTCCCAGATCGTGTCGAAGGGGTACAGCGGCTCGGGGTAGTGCAGCCCGTCGTAGAACCAGAACGTCTCCTTCTCGTACTGGTTGCGCACCGGGTCGTCGGTGACGAACTGGTACTGGTACGGGTACATGCGCTCCCAGCCCTCGGTGCCGGGGATCTTCTGCGCGGTCAGGTCGTGCGGGACGGGAAATTTCACGGGTGTCTCCTTGGTCGTGGCAGGCAGCTGGCGGTGATGTCGCAAGCGGGTACCGCAGCATCGATGTCAGCAAGCGCCGTGCCAGCGGCCCGCGCGTGGACCGTCGTTCGGCGGCCTCGCGACAGGCGCCCGAGCGATGCGCGGCGTGGCCCAGGGGCACCGGGGCGACCGACCCCTCACGGCGTGGCGCGCCGGCAGTCGATCATTTGCGTCGATCGCGCATGCCGCCGGCCCCGATGTGATCAAATGATCAAGCGTCGGTGCGCAACCGGTTCGTGGGGGCTGCGGGACATCCCTGGGTCGCGGGCGATCGCTGTTTGACCCCGTTCAAGGCCTTGGTCGCCCATCGCCCCTACAAGTCGACCTTTGCCCCGTGGAGGACGCGCGATGACCCGACTGCGCAGCGTCGCACCCGCCGACGAGACCGACGCGTTGCGCGCCGCGCTGCGCCTGGACGCCGACAGCGGCCAGATCTGGCTCAACGAGCACCGGATGCTGCTGGTGCACGCCGAGGCGCAGGCGCTGCTGCGCAAGGAGCTGATCGACAGCCTCGGGATGGAGCGTGCGCAGGGGCTGCTGATGCGCATGGGCTATGCGTCGGGGCAGCGCGACGCCGACCTCGCGCGCACGGTCGCGCACCGCTGCAGCGACGCCGAGGCCTTCATGACCGGCCCGCGGCTGCACACGATGGAGGGCATCGTCCGCGTGCAGCCGGTGGCGATCGAGATCGACCGCGCCGCCGGCCACTTCCGGGTCGAGCTGGTCTGGCACGACTCGTGGGAGGGCGAGTGGCACCGGCACTTCTTCGGCCCCCACACCGAGCCGGTTTGCTGGACCCAGATCGGCTACGCCTGCGGCTACGCATCGGCCTTCATGGGGCGGCCCATCCTGTTCGTCGAGACCGAGTGCATCGGCATGGGCAGCGAGGTCTGCCGCATCGTCGGCAAGCCGGTCGACGAGTGGGCCGACGCCGATCGCCACATGCGCTTCCTGACCCCGGAGCCGATCGCCGAGCGGCTGCTGGAGCTGCAGACGCAGGTCGGCCAGCTGCGATCGACGATCGACGAGCAGCGCCTGGGCGACCTCGGCCTGGGCGGGGTCAACCTGATCGGCCAGTCGCCGGGGTTTCGCGCCGCGTGCGAGCTGCTTCGCGCTGCCGCCCCCAGCCGCATCGCGGTGCTCGTGCTGGGCGAGACGGGGGTCGGCAAGGAGCTGTTCGCGCGCGCGCTGCACCGCATGAGCCCGCGCGCGGACAAGCCCTTCGTCGCCGTCAACTGCGCCGCGATCCCGCACGAGCTGCTCGAGTCCGAGCTGTTCGGCGCCGAGCGCGGCGCCTACACCGGGGCCCAGGTCGCGCGCCCGGGGCGCTTCGAGCGCGCCGACGGCGGCACGCTGTTCCTGGACGAGATCGGCGACCTGCCGCCGTCGGCGCAGGCCAAGCTGCTGCGCGTGCTGCAGGAGGGCGAGGTCGAGCGGCTGGGCGGCACGCAGCCGCGCAAGGTCGACGTGCGCGTCGTTGCCGCGACGCACCAGCGGCTGGCCCAGCAGGTCAAGGACGGGCAGTTCCGCTCCGACCTGTACTACCGGCTCAACGCCTACGAGATCGAGATCCCGCCGCTGCGCGAGCGCAAGGAGGACATCTCGCCGCTGGCGCGCCACTTCCTCGACAAGTACGAGGCGATCGCGGGCAAGAAGCTGCGCGGCTTCACCGACCTGGCCAAGCGCGCGATGCTGCACTACGCCTGGCCGGGCAACGTGCGCGAGCTGCAGAACATGGTCGAGCGCGGCGTGCTGCTGGCGCCCAGCGGCGGACGCGTCGAGGCCTCGCACCTGTTCCCCTGCAGCACGCGTGAGCTGCACGACGCCGGGCTGGAGATGGTCGACGGCCTGGGAGGCGGCGGCTGGCCCGCCGGGCGCGCGCTGTGCGAGGCGGTGCTCAACGGCGTCATGACGCTGGACCAGATCGAGGCCATGCTGCTCGAGACCGCGGTCGACAAGGCGCGCGGCAACCTGTCGTCGGCGGCGCGGCTGCTCGGGCTGTCGCGGCCGCAGCTGGCCTACCGGCTCAAGCGGCTGCACGAGGCCCAGTCGGCGGCGCGCGGCGACGAGGGCGGGCCGCAGGCATGAGGACGGGCGCCGGCATCCCCCGCGGCCGCGTGGGCAAGCGGCCTCGCGGCAGCCGGGGGCAGGACGCGTGACCGGTGCCTTGCACGCGCGCGTCGATGCCTTTCTCGCGGCGCACCACGTGATGACGCTGGCCACCGTCGGCGAGCACGGGCCGTGGGCCGCGGCGGTGTTCTACGCGCCACAGCGCAGCGCATCGTGTTGGGATCTGTTCTTCCTCTCGGCGCCGCGCACCCGCCACGCCGCGGATCTGGCGCGCGACCCGCGTGTCGCGATCACGATCCAGCGCGACTACGACGACTGGCCCGAGATCACCGGCGTGCAGGCCGAGGGACGGGTCGAGCGGCTCGACGGCGACGCGCGCGACCACGCGCGCGCGCTGTATGCGCAGCGCTTCCCGCTCGTCGCCCGCGCGCCGGCCCGCATCGCCGAGGCGCTCGCGCGCGTGCACTGGTACCGCGTCGTCCCGGCGCGGATGTTCCTGATCGACAACCGGCTCGGCTTCGGCCACCGCGACGAGGTCGACCTCGGGTAGCGGCGCGGCGCTGGCCCCGGCCCCGGCGCCGGTCAGCGCGGACGGTGCCCGTTCAGGCTCGGGTCGAGCGCCGGCGCCGCCAGTCGGCGTAGCGCAGCGCCAGCCGCTCGACCATCCCGCGTGCGCCGGGGGCGGCGCCGACGGCCTGCGCGTGCACGTCCAGCGGCGCCGCGCCGCGGCCGTACTGGCGCACGAACATCTCGCGCACCTGCTGGCGCACCATGCCGCGCAGCGGCAGCTGCGCCAGCATGCCGTAGGTCGCGGCGCTGCCCTGGCGCGCCAGCGCCGGGTCGGCCCGGACCTCGGCGACCGCGGCGCCGAGGTCGGCCAGGTAGCGGTCGACCACGTCCAGGTGCTGCGCGGTGACCATCGCGTGCAGGCCCTCGGGACGCTGCACGCGGTTGACCGACCAGCCGCGCGCATCCATGCGGTCGCCGACGGCGTAGATCGCGAGCTGCGGGTCGCCCGACCCATAGGCCAGCAGCGGGCCGCTCGGGTCGCCGAGCACGCGCAACCCGGGCATCGCCGCGACGCCGTCGCACAGCCGCGTGAAGGCCTCGTGCGTGCGCCGCGCCAGGTCGCGGTAGCCGGCCACGCCCAGGCGCTGCATCGCGGCCCAGGCCGCGGCGTAGGCGCCGCCGGCGCGCGTGCCCAGCATCGCCGGCGACGCGAAGACGCCGCCGGGCCAGTCCTCCTGCACGAAGACCTGGTGCGCGAACAGGTCCAGCCGCCGGTAGGTGATCGTCGACGCGCCCTTGGCGGCATAGCCGTACTTGTGCAGGTCGACCGAGATCGAGGTCACGCCCGGTACCCGGTAGTCCCAGCGCGGCAGCGTGACACCGTTCATCGCCATGAACGGCAGGATCATGCCGCCGACGCAGGCGTCGACGTGCAGCGGCACGCCGTGGCGCGCGGCGATCGCGCCCATCGCCTCGATCGGGTCGATCGTGCCGTGCGGGTACTCGGGCGCCGAGCCGACGATCATCACCGTGTCGCGGTCGATCAGCGACTCCAGCGCCGAGATGTCGGCGCGCAGCGCATCGTCCAGCGGCAGCCGCACCGGCTCGATGTCGAAGTATTCGGCGGCCTTGAACCAGGCCACGTGCGCGGTCACCGGCAGGATCATCTTCGCGCGCCCGACGCCGCGCGTCGTGCGCGCCAGGTCGCGATAGGTCTTGGCCGCCATCAGGCAGCTCTCGGTGCCACCGGCGGTCAGCACGCCGCAGACCTGCTCGTCGCCGTGCAGCAGCGCGGCGACGGCGGCGACGATCTCGCCCTCCAGCCGCTTGAGGCTCTTGAAGGCGCCCGGGTTGAGCCCGTTGGCCGATGCGTACATCCGCCACGCGCGGGCGAGGAACTCGTCGTGCGCTTCGTCGAGCCAGTAGACCAGGCTCCACAGCCGCCCGTGGCGGTAGTCCGGGTCGTCGGCGGCGAAGCGCTGCAGATCGCGCAGCACCTCCTCGTCGTCGCGGCCCTGGTCCGGCAGCTTGTCGCTCACGGCGGGCTCCCCATGGCCTGGAGCGCCAGCGCCAGCGCGATGCCGAGCTGGGTGCCGATCGCGTAGCCGACGATGCCGGTGGCCATGCCCGAGGCCAGCAGCGCGCGGTTGCCGCCCAGCGCGCGCGCCAGCAGCGGGACGAAGGCCGGCGAGCAGATCGCCGACATCGAGGTGACGAGGAAGCTGCCGGCGTCGATGCCCGCCAGCCGCGCCAGCAGCGCGTGCAGCGCGAGGCTGCCGAACACCGCCACCGTGACGAAGACGAGCAGCATGGCGTCCGAGCCCTGCATCGCGTCGGCACGCGCCATCGACGCGACGGCGAAGCTGAAGACGTAGATCAGGTACATGCCGACCTTGTACGACAGCGCGAGTGCGCGCACGCGCGGCACGAGCGATGCCGCCAGCCCGAGCGTGGCCAGCAGCGCGATCACCAGCGCGGGCGCGCCGCCGGCGACGAGCCGGCCGATGCCGACCGAGACCCCGACGACGACCGCGGCGACGGCGACGCTGGCGGCAGCGCCGGCCAGGCCGCGGCGGGTCAGCAGATCGCGGTAGTCCTCGTCGTGCATCGACGCCGCACCGGCGTCGACCGTCGGTGCGGCGTCCGCCTGCGCGGCAGGCGTGGCCGGCAGCCAGCGTCGTGCGAACCGCGGCGCGACGCCGACCATGAACAGCAGGTAGGCGGCTCCGACGGCGGTGTCGAAGGCGTTGAAGACCAGGTAGCGCGTCTCGTCGACGTCGAGCGCGGTCTTGATCGCCGCCAGGTTGGGGGTGCCGCCGGTGTAGACGCCGACGGCGAGCCCCGCGAGCTCGTGCGGAGCCTCGACACCCAGCGCGCGGAAGACGGCGAACAGCGCCAGCGCGACGAGCAGCACCGCCGCCACGGCCAGCGCCATCGACAGCAGCGCACGACCCGCGATGCGCCGCCAGGCGCGCAGGTCGACGGTAAACAGGATCATCGGCAGCGCCAGCGCGATCGCCGCCTCGGACACTGCCTTCTGCACCGGCAGCGCCGACTCCGGGATCAACCCCAGGTTGCCCGCCAGCAGCCCGGCGACGTAGCACAGCACGATCGTTCCCACCCGCGCCGCCCAGCGCTGGCGGTGCACCAGCCCCAGCATGAACGCGGGCAGCGCGAGCAGGACGAGGGCGACGACGGCGTTCATCGGGGCAGCGGCGTGATCGACGGTGATCGTCGGATGCCGCGAGGGCGGTTGGAGATGCTACTGCGCGGCTCACTTCTCCAGGGCCGGATTACCGACGATCGGCCGCTGTTGCCCCTTTCTCGACATACGTGCTATGTCCGAGCGAGCCAAGGGCGGCGGGCAGCTTACTTGCGCCAGCGCACGTGGTCGCCTCCGCGCGGGAGCGATGCAGACCTTCACAAGCTCTACGGGCCGCTGGATCAGTACCACGTCCTGATCCGCGACCGCCTGGAGCAGTGGCATCGCGGCGTCTCGTTTCTGCTCCTCACCCCCCGCGCAGCCTCTCCACCAGCATGCGCCGCAGCAGCTTGCCAGTCGGCGTGCGGGGCAGGGCGTCGATCGGCGTCACCCAGGCCGGGCGCTGGTGCTTGGGCAGCGCGGCGATGCGGGCCTCGAGCTCGCGCCGTGCGGTGTCGTCGTCCGACCCGGCGTAGAACAGCCCCACCGCGTCGACGCCGTCAGCGTCGGGGGCGCACACGACAGCCGCTTCGCGCAGCCCGGGCACGCCGGCACCGAGCTTCTCCTCGAGCTCGACCAGGTTGACCCAGCGCCCGCTGATCTTGACCAGCGAGTCCTCGCGCCCACCGAATCGCCAGCCGCCGCCCTCGGTGCGCACGAAGAGATCAGCCGGGCAGAAGCGTCCCTCGCGAAAGCTGTCGGCCTGCGCCGCCGGGCGGTCGAGGTAGCCCAGCGCCTGCATCGGGCTGTCGATCAGCAGCCTTGTGGGCAGACCCGCATCGGCGGCGTCCGGGTCCAGCGGTGCGATCCCGGTGCCGGGCGAGGGCTGCAGCCCGTCGTCGCCGTCGACCTCGGTCATGACCAGCACCAGCACCTCCGAGGCTCCGTAGCCGTTGATCATCGGCAGCCCCGTCGCATCGCGCCAGGCCTGTCGCAGCGTCGCGGGCAGCGCCTCGCCGGCCGAGACGCAGCAGCGCACGCCGGCCGCGGCGATGCCCGGCGCCAGCCCCTCGTGCAGCAGGTGGCGGTACAGCGACGGCACGCTGAACAGCATGTCGGGCCGCGTGCGCTCGACCGCCTGCGCCACCGTCTGCGGCGTCGGCCAGGTCGGGTCCAGGACCAGCGTCGCACCGTTGCGCAGCCCGGCCAGCAGCAGATTGGTCAGCGGGTAGGCGAAGAAGAGCTTGGAGCTCGCCAGCAGCCGGTCGCCGGCGCGCATGCCCATGCGTTCGGCCGAGATGCGGCCCACCTCGCGTACGCAGCGCTGCGCGTGCACGACCGCCTTCGGCCGGCCCGAGGTGCCCGACGAGTGGACCCAGAACATCGGGCTGTCGTCGGCGAGCTGCACCGGCGGCACTGGCTTGGCAGCGGCGACCGCGCTGCGGCCCTCGGCCAGCGTGATCACGCGCTCCTTCCACGGCGCCGGCGTGTCGTCGGCCGACTCGGCGACGATGACGTTGAAGCCGGCTTCGTCGAGGATGTACTGGTATTCGGGCGCGGGGATGCGCGGGTTGACGCCGACCGCCACGCCACCGGCCCAGATCGTGCCGAGCCAGCATACGACCCAGTCGATGCCGTCGCTCAGCTTGACGGCGACGCGGTCGCCGGGGCGCAGCCCGCGCGCGTGCCAGACCGCGGCGGCGCGCGCGACGCGGTCGCGCAGCTGACCGTAGCTGATGCGCTCGTCGCCGCACTCGAGCGCCGGTGCGTCGTCGTCGTGGCCGGCGAGCAGCAGCTCGGCGGCGTTCATCACCGCATCGACGCCGGGCGCGGCGACACGCGCGGCCAGCGTCGGCGCCTCGCCGCCGTACAGCCCGGGCATGCGGCTGCGCCAGCGCGCGTACTCGGCGCTGAGCATCTGCGCGTGCTCGCGCTCCTCGGCGGCGAGCTCGTCGTACAGCCGGCGCTCGGCGGCGCCGGCGGGGATCGCCGCGGCGCGCTCGGCGAAGAAGGCCACGGCGCGCTTTTCCAGGGCGATCGCGAGCTTGAACAGGTCGGCGGCGTCCGCCGGCGGCTTGGCGTCGGCGTAGACGGCCGCGGTCTGCAGGCTGAACTCGGCCGAGGGGGCGGGCACGTCGACGTGGTAGCGCCGCGACAGCGTCTCCATGTGTTCGCCCTCCATCACCGCGAAACGGCCGAACAGCGCGCGCAGTTCTGCGTCGTCGCAGTCGACTGCGGCGCGCTGGTAGAACGCACGCCCGCCGAGCTCGATCTCGAACGCGGTGCGCACCGCCGCCATCGCCGCCGCATCGGCGGTCCGCGCCGCGGCATCCTCGCGCAGCGCGAGCCGGCCGCCGCACTGCGGGCAGGCGCCGTACGGGAACGCAAAACCCTCGCTGATCTTGCCGCAGTCGCCGCACTGCCACTGCATCGGCGCGCCGGCGCAGCAGATGTACAGGCCTTCGTCCTGGTCCGCCAGCGGCTGGTGGCACTTCGGGCAACGCATCATCGTGTGTCTCCTTCGGGCTGTCGTGGCGTCGCGGGCTCGGTGCCGCGTCCTGGCCTCATTGGGTCGCCGACTCGGCAGGCTGCGTCGGCTCGCCGGCGGCGGCCTCCTCCAGCGACGGGGGCCAGTCGCCGCCTTGCTGCAGCCAGCCGCCGATCGCGCGTGCCGCACGCCGCCCGGCGGCCATCGCCAGGATCACGGTCGCGCCGCCGGTGACGATGTCGCCACCCGCGAAGACGCCGCGCAGGTTGGTCGCCTGCGTGGTCTCGTCGGCGACGATGTAGCCGCGCTTGTCCAGCGCCAGCCCCTTGGTCGCGCGGCCGACGATCGGGTTCGCCTTGGTCCCGAGCGCGTAGATCACGGTGTCGCAGGCGAACTCGACGAACTCGTCCAGCGGCACCGGGCTGCGCCGCCCGCGCGCATCGGGCTCGCCCAGCGCCATCCGCTGCGCCTTCATCCCTCGCACGTCGCCGGCGTCGTCCAGCAGGATCTCGACCGGCGCGTGCAGGAAGCTGAAGACGATGCCTTCCTCCTTCGCGTGCCGCAGCTCCTCGATGCGCGCCGGCGCCTCGGCCTCGCTGCGCCGGTAGACGCAGCGCACCTCGGCCGCGCCGAGCCGCTTGGCGGTTCGCAGGCAGTCCATCGCGGTATTGCCCGCGCCGATCACGACCACCCGATGGCCCAGCCCGATCGGCGTGTCGCGATAGGGGAAGCGGTCGCCGCCCATCAGGTTGACGCGCGTGAGGAACTCGTTGGCCGAGTAGACCTGTCCGGCCGACTCGCCCGGGATGCCGAGGAACGACGGCGCGCCGGCGCCGGCGGCGACGAAGACGGCGTCGTAGCCCATGTCGCCGGTCAGCTGCTCGATGCGGAAGGTCTTGCCGATGACCTTGTTGGTCTCGAACTTCACGCCGCTGTCGCGCAGGCGGTTGACCTCGCGGTCGATGATGTCGCGCGGCAACCTGAACGACGGGATGCCGTAGCGCAGCACGCCACCGATGACGTGCAGCGCCTCGTAGACCGTGACCTCGGCGCCGAGCTTGATCAGGTCGGCCGCGGCGGCCAGACCGCCCGGGCCCGAGCCGACGATCGCGACCCGGCCCAGCGGCTTGTCGACCTTGGGCGGCTCGACCGGGCGCTGGGCGGCGAAATCGCCGACGAAACGTTCCAGGCGCCCGATCGCCACCGGCTGCATCTTGGCCTTGACGAGCACGCACTGCGCCTCGCACTGGCTCTCCTGCGGGCACACGCGGCCGCACACCGACGGGAACGGGCTGGAGTCGTAGATCGCGTCGACCGCCGACTCGAGGTCGCGCAGCAGCAGGTGGCGGATGAAGCGCGGGATGTCGATGCGCACCGGGCAGCCGTCGATGCAGGTCGGCTTGAGGCACTGGATGCAGCGCTCGCTCTCGCGCAGCGCGGCGGCCCAGTCGTAGCCGAGGTTGACCTCGTCGAAGCTCTGCGCGCGCTCGTGCGGCTCGCGCTCGGGCATCGGCACCTGGGTGCGCTCCAGCGCCGAGTACTTCTTGTAGGTGCGCTTGCCCTGCTTGACGAGCAGCTCCTCCAGGCTGCAGACGTGATCGAGGTCGGAGTTCGCCTCCTGCTCCTGGACCTTGAAGCGCTTCTGACGCGCCAGCAGCTCCTTGAAGTCGATCTGGTGGGCGTCGAAGTCCGGGCCGTCGACGCAGGCGAACTTGACCTCGCCGCCGACGGTGACGCGGCACGACCCGCACATCCCGGTGCCGTCGACCATGATGGTGTTCAGCGACACCTTGGTCGCCACGCCGTAGGGGCGCGTGGTCTCGGTGCAGGCCTGCATCATCGGCATCGGGCCGATCGCGACCACCAGGTCCGGGCGGTCGCGCTCGATCACGTCCTTCAGCGCCGCGGTGACGAACCCCGGGCGGCCGAAGCTGCCGTCGTCGGTGCAGACGATCAGCTCGTCGGCCCACTCGCGCAGCTTGTCGGCCCAGAAGATCAGCTCCTGGTTGCGAAAGCCGACGATGCAGGTCGTGCGGTTGCCGGCCTGCTTGAAGGCGCGCAGCTGCGGGTACACGGGGGCCACGCCCAGCCCGCCGCCGACCAGCACGACATGCCCGACCTGCTCGATATGCTGCGGCAACCCGAGCGGCCCGACGAAGTCGGCGAAGTGGTCGCCCTCGGCATAGCGGTCGCGCATCTCGCGCGTCGTGCGGCCGAGCGACTGCACGACGACGGTGACGCTGCCGCGCTCGCGGTCGAAGTCGGCCACCGTCAGCGGGATGCGCTCGCCGGCCTCGTCCAGCCGCAGCATCACGAAGTGGCCGGCCTCGGCCGCCTGCGCGACATCGGGGGCGTCGATCTCCCACAGGAAGGTCTGCTCGGAAAACTGTTCGCGGCGCAGGATGCGCGTCATGGGGCTTGTCTCCGTCCGGATGGGGTCATGGGCGTGCGACGGGCCGCTTGCGTGGCAGCGACCCGGCTTCGTTCATGCCGCGCCGGCGGCGAGCGCGCGCAGCAGCCGCTGCGCGGTCGCCGACGCGACGAGCCGGCGATGGTTGGATGCGGTGAAGGTGCTGCGCATCGGCGTGACCTGCTTGGCGACGAGCTTGCCCAGCGTCGCCAGCGCCGCCTCGTCGACCGGGCGGCCGAGCAGCGCGTAGGTGCCGTCGAGCTTCAGCGGGTGCGAGTTGGTGCCGCTGATGCCGACCGAGAGTTCGGCGAGCACGCCGCCCTCCATGCGCAGCGCGACGGCGACGCTGGCGAGCGGGAAGTCCATCCCGCTGCGCGTGCGCGCCTTGCGGAATCCGCTGACGCGCCCGGCGTGGCCGGCCGGCACGTGCACCGCGGCGACGACCTCGTTCGCACCCAGCGTCAGGTGTGCGGCGCCGTCGTCGCGATACAGCTCGGCGAGCGGGCGGCGGTAGACGGTCTCGGCGCCGACGATCTCGACCTCGGCGCCGTAGGCCAGCAGCGCGGCGGCGACATCACCCTGGTAGGCGGCGTGGCAGCGCTTGCCGTGCGGCGCGACATGGCAGGTGTCGCCCTTGAGCTTGAGGCACCAGCCATTGCTGCGGCGCCACCACTCGCTCTGGTTGTAGTAGACGCAGCGCGTGTCCTGGCACAGGTTGCCGGCCAGCGTCGCCGCGCTGCGGTGCGCGGGGCCCGCGACGGCGCCGGCAGCCTGCGCGAGCGCGGGCAACTCGCTGGCGATCTGCGCGTGGCGCTCGATCGTCGCCAGCGTGACGCCGGCGCCGAGCCGCCACTGGCCGTGGTGCGGCTCGATCGCGGCGATGCCGGCGACGCCGGTGAGGTCGATCAGCACCGCCGGGTCGGCGATGCCACGGCGCATGTTGGGCAGCAGGTCGGTGCCGCCGGCAACCAGCCGCGAGCCCTCCTCGGCCAGCAGCAGCGCGGCGTCGGTCAGCGTCGCCGGACGGACGAGCTGGATATCCTCGATCGGTCGCATCGGATCAGCTCCTCGCCTCGGCCGCAGCCGCACTCGCCGGCGCGGCCTTGACCGTACCCGAGCGCGCCGCGCGTGCGGCCGCCAGTTTCTGCTCGCGCCGGTGCTGGTGGATCGCCTCCAGCAGCCGGTCCTGGGTGATCGGCGTCTCGTGCACGCGCACGCCGACCGCGTCGTAGACCGCGGCGGCGATCGCGGGCGGCACGCTGTGCAGCCCGCCCTCGCTCGCCTCCTTGGCGCCGAACGGGCCCAGCGGGTCGATGCTCTCGACCAGCGTGACGTCGATCGGCGGCGTGTCGAGCACGTTGACCATGCGGTAGTCGAGGAAGTTGGGCCCCAGCGGCAGCCCCTCGTGGTAACGGTTCTCCTCCGACAGCGCCTGCCCGAGCCCCATCCAGATCGCACCGTGCACCTGCCCCTCGACCGCCAGCGGGTTGATCGCGCGGCCGCAGTCGTGCGCGATCCAGATGCCGACGACGCGCACGATGCCGGTGTCCTCGTCGACCTCGACCTCGGCCACCTGCGCCGCGTACGAGAAGCCGGCGGTGGAGCCGACCGCGGCGCCGCGGAACTTGCCGCCTTGCGTCTCCGGTGGCGTCGACCAGGCGCCCTTGACGGTCAGCGTGCCGGTGTCGACCAGCGCCGCCTGCACGACCTGCAGGAAGTCGAGCTGCGCGCCGTCGGTCTCGCCGCCGACGACGCGGCAGCACTCGCCCAGCCACTCGATCTGTTCGGGTGCCACGTTCAGCCGCCGGGCCGAGGCCTCGACGAGCACGCGCTTCATCGCCTCGGCCGCGCGCAGTGCGGCGTTGCCGACCATGAACGACACGCGCGACGAGTACGAGCCGTTGTCCTTGGGTGTGAGCGCGCTGTCGGTGGCGACGACGCGGATGCGCGCCATCGGCAGCAGCAGCACCTCGGCGACGATCTGCGTCAGCAGCGTCGACGAGCCCTGGCCGATGTCGCTCGCGCCGGTCAGGATCGTGATGCCGCCGTCGAAGTCGAGCTTGAGGTTGATCACCGCGTGCGGCTCGCCGCTCCAGTGCACCGGCTTGGCCGATCCCGACACATAGTGCGAGCAGGCCATGCCCAGGCCGCGGCGGATCGGGCCGTCGGCGCCGAGCTTGCCGCGGCGCTCCTTCCAGCCGCTCGCGCGCTCGACCGCATCCAGGCACTGCGGCAGGCCGTAGGAGTTGACCTGAAGGTCGTTCAGCGTGCGGTAGGGCGGCGTGATCAGGTTGGCGCGTCGCAGTGCGAACGGGTCCAGCCCGAGGGCCTCGGCCATCTCGTCGAGCAGCGCCTCGAACGCGATGCGGACGTTGACGGCGCCGTGGCCGCGCATCGCGCCGCAGGGCGGCAGGTTGGTGTAGACGCGATAGCCGCGGTAGCGCACCGCGCCGACCGTGTACAGCGCGTGCAGCAGCGCGCCCGCGTACAGGATGGTCACGAGGCCATAGCCTGCGTAGGCGCCGCCGCGCTGGACGACCTCGGCGTCGACCGCGTTGATGCGGCCGTCCTTGCTCATGCCGATCTTCAGCCGCGTGCGCGTGGCCGGTCGCGCGCGATGCGTGAGGAAGGAATCCTCGCGCGTCAGCTCGACCTTGACCGTGCCGCCGGCGGCACGTGCCAGACACCCGGCGACCATCTCGAAGTTCAGCGGCTCGACGCGGTGGCCGAATCCGCCGCCGACGAAGGGCTTGACGACGCGGATCGCCGCGCTGTCCAGCCCCAGCGTCTGCGCCAGCATCAGGTGCAGGTAGTAGGGCACCTGCGTGACCGAGTGCAGCGTGAGCTGCTCGCGCTCGGGGTCCCATTGCGCAACGGTGGCATTGAGCTCGATCTGGCCGTGCGAGACCTCGGCGCAGTCGAATTCGCGCTCCATCACGAGGTCGGACGCGGCAAAGCCAGCGTCGACGTCGCCGAAATCCTGCTCGACGCTGCGCTCGACGTTGCCGGGCTTGTTGTCGTGCAGCCGCACGGCATCCTCGGCGCGCGCCGCTTCGGCGTCGAAGTAGGCCGGCAGCGCCTCGATCTCGACCTCGACCGCGGCCAGCGCCGCCTCGGCGGTGTCGATATCGTCGGCGGCGACGGCGAAAAGCGGCTCGCCGCGGTAGCGCACGCGGTCGCGCGCCAGCGGCCACTCGTTCTGCGCGATCGGGATCACGCCGTAGGGGGCAGAGAAGTCCTGCCCGGTGACGACCGCGCGCACGCCGGGGATGGCGAGCGCGCGCGTGGCGTCGATGCGGCGGATGACGCCGTGCGCGACCGCGCTGCGGCCGATGCGGCCGACCAGCGCGCCGGGGAAGGGCAGGTCGGCGGTGTAGCGCGCGCGCCCGCTGACCTTCTCGACGCCGTCGACGAGCGGCCGACGCTGGCCGACCGAATGCGTCGGCGGCGCGGGATCGTGCGGCAGGTGGACTTGCTCGAATTTCATGGGTTGGCCTCCGCGGCCGTCTGCACGGACTCGACGATCTTGACGTAGCCGGTGCAGCGGCAAAGATTGCCCGACAGGGCCTCGCGGATCTGCGCCTCGGTCGGGTGCGGCTCGCGCCTGAGCAGCGCTTCGGCCGCCATCACCATCCCCGGGGTGCAGAAGCCGCACTGGGCGCCGAGCTTCTCGTGGAAGGCGCGCTGCAGCGCCGACAGCCGGCCCTGCTGCGCGAGCGCCTCGATCGTCTCGACCTTGCGCGACTCGACGCTGGCGGCCAGCGTGATGCACGCCAGCCGCGGCTCGCCGTCGACGAGCACGGTGCAGGCGCCGCACTCGCCGCCGTCGCAGCCCTGCTTGGTGCCGGTGAGCTGCAGCGAGTCGCGCAGCACCTCCAGCAGCGTCGCGCTGTCGCGCGCGGCGACCTTCTGGCGCCGGCCGTTGACGGTGATCTGGAGCAGTCGATGGGTCATGGATGGATCTCCTGGGCGCAGCGCTTCGACCACCAGCGGTGCATGAGAGGGGCGCGGCGAGTGCCGGCACGCCGGGACTTTCGGGTGTCGGTCCACCTTTTGAAGGTGGCATGCCAAGGACACGCGAGCCGAGGACGGCAAACGGTCCGCGTGGTGTTCGACGTTCGCGTGTGCCAAGGTTGGCGGGCACCCTCCCACTCCATGTCCCCCGGGCCGGGCTGCGCCCGCCCCTCCTCCTTTACTTCCGTGGGAGGGTGCCCGCCGACCTTGGCCTGCCACCGCCTTGGTATTCGACGGTCGAACACCACCGCGTTGGCCTGCCGAGGGCGGTGGGTGCCCTTGCCCGTAAGTAAAGGAGGAGCCAGCGGCCGAAGGCCGATGGCGGGGGAGCGAGCCCGGACACAAACAGTCCTGCGGACTGTTTGTGCCTGGCGAGCGCCCGGGGCACTGTCCCCGGGCATGGAGGGCAAGGGTACCCGCCGTCCTCGGCTCGCGCGGCCGTGGCATGCCGCCAAAGCGCAGGCCGCGACAGACCGCGTTACGCCGACCCGGGTCTCGATCCTCACCTCAGCCTTCCTTGGGCCGCAGGTCGCGCACCCGCACCGCCTTGCCCTGCGAGCGCGGCACGCTGCCCGGGGCGAGGACGGCGATCTCGGCGCTGACGCCGATGATCGACTTGATGTGGTGGATGGCGTCGGCGGCCAGCGCCGGGTAGCGGTCCTCGCTGATGTCGGGCTGGGCCTCGACCTCGATCCGCAGGTGGTCCAGGTGGCCCTGGCGCGAGACGACGAGCAGGTAGTGCGGCGCCAGCCCGGGGCGGCCGACCAGCACCGCCTCGATCTGCGACGGGTAGACGTTGACGCCGCGGATGATCAGCATGTCGTCGCTGCGACCGGTCACGCGCAGGATGCGCACGTGGGTGCGGCCGCAATCGCAGCGCTCGCGCGTCACGCGGGTGACGTCGCGCGTGCGGTAGCGCAGCATCGGCAGCGCTTCCTTGGTCAGCGTCGTGATCACGAGCTCGCCGGCCTCGCCGTCGGGCAAGGGCTTGCCGGTCTCGCGGTCGATGACCTCGAACAGGAAGTGGTCCTCCCAGCCGTGCAGCCCGGCGCGGCACTCGCACTCGCAGGCCACCCCCGGGCCCATGATCTCGGACAGCCCGTAGACGTCGACCGCGCGCAGCCCGATGCGCGCCTCGATCTCCTCGCGCATCGCCGCGCTCCAGGGCTCGGCGCCGAACATGCCGACCGCCAGACCGCTCTGGCGCAGATCGACCCCCATCTGCTCGGCGACCTCGGCCATCGCGAGCGCGTACGACGGGGTGGCGCACAGCACGCGCGGGTGGAAGTCCATGATGAGCGCGATCTGGCGTTCGGTGCCGCCGCCGGAGACCGGCACCACCGGGCATCCGAGCCGCGTCGCGCCATCGTGCGCGCCCAGCCCGCCGGTGAACAGGCCGTAGCCGTAGGCGTTGTGCACCAGGTCGCCGGCGCGCGCGCCGGCGCAGTGCATCGAGCGCGCCATCAGGTCGGCCCAGCGGTCCAGGTCCCCCGTCGTGTAGCCGACGACGGTCGGCTTGCCGGTCGTCCCCGACGACGCGTGGATGCGCGCCAGCGACGACACCGGCCGCGTGAACAGGCCGAAGGGGTAGTGGTCGCGCAGGTCGGTCTTGACCGTGAACGGCAGCCGCTGCAGGTCGGCGAGCTCGCGCAGGTCGTCCGGGTGCAGCCCGGCGGCCTGCATGCGCTCGCGATGCCAGGGCACGTGGTTCCAGGCGCTGCGCAGCGTCGTGCGCAGGCGGTCGAGCTGCAGCGCGCTCAGCTCGTCGCGCGACATCTTCTCCTGCACCGGGTGCAGCGCGTTGCCGGATGCCGTGGCCTCGGTGGGGGCGCCCATCGTCGTCGTCTCCTGTCTGGGGTGTCTTGTCGTCGTCAGCGCCGCACGCCGCGCACCGGCAGGTGCGGCACCGAGAAGCCCTGGTTGAAGGCCGCCCGCGTCACGAGCGTGAACTTGAACCACTGACCGGCCAGCAGCGCCATCAGCCCGGCGGCCACCTGCAGCGCCCACGACGCCGCCGGCGGCAGCGGCGCCAGCAACGCGGCCACCGCCAGCGCCAGCGCCAGCAGCGTGCCGGCCTGGAACCAGCGCCCCGCGGCGTCGGCCGCCCGCAGCGCCTTCGGCGCGGCCTGGATGCGCGCGCGCCAGCGGCTCCAAAGCCATTGGCGAGCCAGCAGCGCGGCGGCCAGCACGATCCACGCGACCAGCGGTGCCGCGCGCCCGGCCAGCAGCATCCACAGCCCGAATCCCTCGGCCAGCCCGGTGGCGACGATCAGCGGCACGATCGTCGGCTCGCGCCAGGCCGGGATGCCGCGCGACGCGCGCAGGATGCGGCCCTGGCAGTAGACGAATCCGAGCGCCGCCAGCGCGGCCAGCCAGCTCGCACCCGCGATGCCGAAGGTCGCCGCCAGCGCCATCAGCATCAGGCCCGGCGCGACGATCGCCTCGCGCGTCATCCACGAGGTCTGCGGGTGGAAGAAGACGTTGATCGCGCGCCACGGGCGGCCGATCTCGGCCCACACGCAAAGCAGCCCGACGCCGACGATCGCCGCGCCGACCAGGAAGGCCCAGCGCGGCCCGCCGCCGAGCGCGGTGGCGACGATCAGCCCGGTGCCGGCGCCGCCGGCCATGAAGTTGGCGGCCGCGCGCGCGTCCCACGAGGTCTGGTGCCAGGGCTTGGGGCCGTAGGTCATGACTTGCCCTCGCCTTCGTCGCCGCCGTCGGCGCGGTCCCACAGGTAGTAGAAGTTCGGCCCGGTGCCGAGCTCCTCGTGCATGCGGAAGTGACGGTTCTCGGCCACCAGCTGCGAGACGTTGCTCTGCGGATCCTCGATGTCGCCGAAGGCCAGCGCCTCGGCGATGCAGGCGTTGACGCAGGCCGGTGTCGCCTCCGGGTCGACGCCCGGCTTCAGCCCCTTGGCGAGCCCGGCGTCGATGCGGTCGACGCAGAAGGTGCACTTGGTCGCCACGCCGAGCCGGCCCTCGTCGAAGCGCGCCTGCTCGTGCTCGCTCGCGCTGCCGTAGGCGAAGCTCGCGCGCTCGGTCTTGTAGCGCGCCTGGTAGGGGCAGGCGACGGCGCAGTACGAGCAGCCGATGCAGATGTCGTAGTCGATCGTGACGATGCCGTCGGGGCGCTTCTTGGTCGCCGTGCTCGGGCACACGTGCATGCAAGGTGGGTCCTCGCAGTGCTGGCAGCCGACCGGGACGAAGACGCGCTGCACGTCGGGGAAGCTGCCGACCTCCATGTCGAGCACGCGCCGCCACTGCACGTCCGGCGGCGTCGCGTTGGCGTGCTTGCACGCGGCGGTGCAGGTCTGGCAGCCGACGCAGCGCCGCAGGTCGGCGACCATGGTCCACCGCGTCATGCCCGGCTCCCGCTGGCCTTGGCGACCTTGACGCGGACCAGGTCCGACCCCGACCCGGTGGCGTCGGTCAGGTCGAGCGACATCTCGGCCAGCTTGTTCAGGCTCGGCACGCCGAAGTCCTTCGCCAGCGGCGTCACCCAGTGGTCGAACTGGCCGACCAGCAGCAGCGTATCGGGGCGGATGCCCTGGCGCAGCACGACATGGCCGTGCGTGCTGCGACGCGGGGTCGCGATCTCGACCAGGTCGCCCTCGTCGACGCCGAGCCGCTCGGCCGCGGCCGGGTTCATCACGATGCCGCCGTGGCCGGCGACGTTGCCGGCGACCTCGCGGATCATCTGCACGCCGACGTTGCCGCCCCACGCGTACTGCATGCTGCGCGCGGTGACGAGCCAGAACGGATAGTCCGCCGGCTTGCCGCCGAGCGACTCGAGGCTGTGCTCCCACAGCCCGGGGAAGTCCTTGTAAGGCGGAAGCGGCTGGTACTCGGCGAGCTGCTTGTCCCACCAGTCCATGCCGGACTCGTGCAGCCGGCGGCCGAGCTCCTCGCCGACGCGCTTGATCCGCTCCTGGTACGGCATCTCGAAGCGCAGCCCGCGCTCGACCACCGTCGGGTACAGGTACCACTGGTCGCGCGGGAAGGGGCGCGTCTTGAAGCCGTGCTCCTTCCACCAGTCCAGCCCCAGCACCTCGGCGCCGTCGGTCAGCTCGGCGCTGGCGGACTTGCACGCGGCGTCCCAGATCTCGTCGCGCGTGTGCGGCACCGCCGGGTCGAGCGTGAAGTCGCCGTACTCGGTCTTCAGCGGCACGCCGCAGGTGCCGCGGTTGATCGCCGCGTTGTACTTCTCGAGCAGGCCGCAGCGCTGCGCCAGCTCGGTGCAGATGTCGCTGAAGTCGCGCGCCTGGCCGCGCGTGGCCACCGCCGGCTGGCGCAGCGCGAAGCCCTCGTGGTCCCAGAACTGCTCCTGGTACTTGGTCGCCGCCAGCCGCAGCAGCTGCAGGCCCTCGAGGTCGGTCGCGTCGGGCAGCAGGATGTCGGCGTAGTGGTTGCTCTCGTCGCGCGTGTAGGCGAAGGCGACGACGAACGGGAAGCGCGCGATCTTGGCGCCGATGCCGGGCGTGTCCCAGAACGAGATCGCCGGGTTGGTGCGGTAGACGAACCAGACGTCGGGCGGCTCGACCTTGGGCAGGCCCTTGGGCGTCTCGTCGAGGAACATCCACGAGAAGTGCGTCGGCCCCAGCGCCTGCGCCCAGGCGTTGTTGCCGGTCAGCGGCACCATCGTCTTGTAGGCGTTGCGGATATTCGGCCGCGCCGACCAGCCCTCCTTGGACGTCGGGTTGAACGGGTAGTCCATGAAGCCGTCGGGGCCGGGCCTGACGCTGTCGTGGCGCTCGGCCATCGGCCGCACCAGCCGCACCGTGGTGCCGATCGTCCCGCCGGGCACCTCGAGCGCGCCGACCAGCGTGGCCAGCAGCGTGCGCGCCCAGCAGCATTCGTAGCCGCCCCAGCCGTTGTTGACCGTCTTGCCCAGCGTCACCGCGACCGGCCGGTACGGCATCGTCTTGCCGTTGATCTCGATCGTCTGGCCGACGCAGGCGTGGTCCAGGTATTCGTTGGCGATCTTGCGCATCGCCTGCGCCGGCACGTCGCAGATGCCCGCGGCCCATTCGGGCGAGTACGGCGCCATGTGCGCGACCAGCTTGTCGAACGCGGTCTGGCCCGCCAGCATGCCGTCGGCCAGCAGCTCGTCGTCGGCGCCGATCTCGACCGCGTCGACCTGCACGCTGGCGCTCAGCGCCTCGCGGATGCCGGGCGCATCGTGCGTCGCCGCGCGGCCGGCGGCCTCGTCCCAGACCAGCGGCTTGCGCGTCGCGCGGTCGCGCAGGTAGTAGCCGTGCGGGCCGACGAGGTAGGGCGAGTTGGTGTGCCGCGCCAGGTGCGGCAGGTCGAGCTTGTCGCGCGACGCCTCGTGCAGCATGACGTGGATCAGCGCGTACAGGAACGCGGCGTCGGTCTTGGGCCGGATCGGCACCCACTGCGCCGAGCAGGCGCCGGTGACCGACAGGTGCGGCTCGACCTGCACCCGCTTCATGCCGCGGATGCGCGCCTTCGAGTGCCGCCACACGCCGACCACGCCGCCGGCGGCCTCGATGTTGTTGCCGCAGGAGATCAGGTAGTCGCAGCTCGGCGTGTCGGCGGCGACGATGAACGCGCGGTGCCACAGCTCGCCGTACAGGTGCTCCGAGTGGTAGCACTTGACGCCCTGGCCGGAGCCGAACCCCATGTCGACCGGCCCCCACGCGGCGAGAAACGCGGGGAAGGTGCCCATGTAGAACTGCGGCGTGCCGCCGCCGCCGAAGCTCGCCGCCACGCGCGGGTAGCCCGACGCGTCGAGCAGCCCGGTGGCGCGGATCGCGTTGAGCTTGTCGGCGATCGCGGACATCGCCTCGTCCCACGAGATCTCGACGAACCCCGGGTCCTCGTCGCGGCCCTTTTTCGGGTTGCTGCGCTTCATCGGCGCCAGCACCCGGTTCGGGTTGTAGGTCTTCTGGATCAGCCCGAAGGCCTTGACGCAGACCTTGCCGCCGCCAGGGTGGACCTCGGCGGCGCAGAAGTTGGGCTCGACCTCGGTGGCGACGCCGTTCTCGACCTTGACCGTCAGCAGATCAGGCCCGGCGACGCACTGGTAGCAGTAGGTCGGGACGCGGCGGGAGCGGCTCGTGGTCGTGTCGGTCTGGCCGGTCGTTGCGGTCGTTTCGGTCGTGGCGTTCATCGCGGGAAGGGAGTGCAGTGACGACCCGCCCATTCTGTCAAGTCGATGCCGCCTTCTGCGCCTTTGCCGCCAGCCGCTGCGCGGTCTTTTGGACGTCGACGACGAAGCGCGCGTGGCGCCCGCGGACGATCGGCTCGACCGCGTCGCTGCCGTCGATCTCGAACACCACCGAGCGGCCGTTGACGCTCGCCACGCGCACCGTCAGCGTGACCTTCATGCCCAGCAGCGTGGCGCCGATGTGGTCGATCTCGACGCGCGTGCCGACCGAGTCCTCGCCGGCGTCGACATGGTCCAGCAGCAGGTTGCGGCACGCGACCTCGATATCGCGCACCAGCATCGGGGTGGCGTACACGCGTGCGCTCTCGCCCATGAAGTCGATCGTGCGCTCGCGGTCGACCTCGAAGGTCACGGTGCTGGCCACGCCGGGTTGGAGGCTGTCTTTCATCGCGGGTCTTCCGTCGTCGTGCGGGTCGGGGAGGGGCGTCGGCGATGCGGCGCGCGCCCAGGGCGGCAGGCCTGGCCGGGACGGCCCCAGGGTCTTTCGGGCCCTAGAATGAACGGGCAAGTGCATTCTGGTACTGCAATACGCCTTTAGACTTGATCTGGATCGGCTTTTTGGGTCTCACCGGGGAATTCATACGATGGGGGGTACAGACGACGCCGAGCCCGCCACGGCCGCGGCCGCGGTGCGCCGTCCGCGCGCGCGCCGCAGCCCGGCGCGCGCGGCGGATGCCGCGCTGCGCGTGCGCCCGGTGCGGCAGACCGACCTGCCCGAGGTGATCGCGCTCGACGCCACCGTCACCGGGCTGCACAAGGCCGACTACTGGCAGCGCGTGTACCGCCGATACGGTGTCGCGGGCCAGGGGCTGCGCCACTTCCTGGTCGCCGAGGCCGAGGGCCGCGTCGTCGGCTTCGTCATCGGCGAGGTGCGCGACTGGGAATTCGGCTCGCCGCCCTGCGGCTGGGTGTTCGCGATCGACGTCGACCCGCGCGCGCGCCAGCGCGGCATCGGCACGCGGCTGCTGGCCGGCATGCGCGAGCGCTTCGAGCGTGTCGGCGTCGACATGCTGCGCACGCTGCTGGCGCGCGAGAACACGCTGCTGCTGTCGTTCTTCCGCAGCCAGGGCATGACCGCGGGTCGGTTGATTCCGCTGGAGATCCGCATCGGGGATGCGCCGTGAGCGCGGGGCCGCGCTGGGCGTGCCGCTCGCGCATGACCAGGCTGCGCGTCAGGCGTCGGTACAAGGGCGTCGGGGGTGTCGCATGAGGCTGCAGAAGAACACCGTGCTGGCGCTGTACAGCGTGCTCGACTTCGCCGCGCGCCCGGGCGAGCTGGTGCCGGCGTCCGAGGTCGCCGCGCGCTACGACGAGTCGCCGCACCACCTGGCCAAGGTGCTGTCCGAGCTCGCGCGCGCGGGCATCGTCGAGTCCGTGCGCGGCGTCGGCGGTGGCTACCGCTTCGCCGCCAACGCGCGCCGGCTGACGCTGCTGGACGTGATCCGGCTGTTCGAGGACCTGGGCGCCGACAGCGCCAATGCGCACGCCGAGCGCACGCCGGTGGACCGCGCGCTGGCGCAGGTGCTGGCCGAGATCGACCAGACCGCGATCGCGACCTTCGGCTCGATCACGGTGGCGACGATGCTGGCGATGGTCGCGCGCCAGGACCGCGTCGGCGAGCGCGCGTCGCCTGCCTGACGAGGCCGCCGGCGCGCGGGCGCCGGCCACGGGCCGCTTAGACTCCCCGGTTCGATGAAGCCTCGCGCCCCCGCCACCCCGGCTCCGCGGCCGCCGCTTGGGTGGCTGCCCGCGCCGCTGCGCGCTGCCGTCGCCACCACCTTGCTGGTGATCAACACGTTGTGGTGGTGCGGGCTGCTGTTCGTGCTGGCAATCGTGCGGCTGCTGCTGCCGTGGACCGCGGTGCGGCGCGTGCTGGACCCGTGGCTCAACCGGGTCGCCACGGCGTGGATCGCTGGCAACAGCGGCTGGATGCGGCTGACCCAGCGCGCCGCGTGGGACGTCGACGGCATCGACGACCTGGGCTATCGCGGCTGGTACCTGGTCGTCGCCAACCACCAGAGCTGGGTCGACATCTTCGTGCTGCAGCACCTGCTGAACCGGCGCATCCCGATGCTCAAGTTCTTCCTCAAGCAGGAGCTGATCTGGGTTCCGGTGATGGGGCTGGCGTGGTGGGCGCTGGACTTCCCGTTCATGCGCCGGCACTCGGAGGCGGCGCTGCTCAAGCACCCCGAGAAGCGGCTCGAGGACGTCGAGGCCACGCGCCGCGCCTGCGCGAAGTTCGCGCTCGTGCCGACGAGCGTGATGAACTTCGTCGAGGGCACGCGCTTCACCCCGGCCAAGCACGCGGCGCAGCACTCGCGCTACCGCCACCTGCTCAAGCCGAAGGCGGGCGGGCTGGCGATGGCAATGAATGCGCTGGGCGAGCGCTTCGACGCGCTGCTGGACGTCACGATCGTCTACCCGGACGGCGCGCCGACCTTCGGGCAGTTCCTGCGCGGCGACGTGAGGCGCATCGTCGTGCGTGCGCAGCGGCTGCCGATCCCGCACGAGCTCGCGCACGGCGACTATGTCGCCGACTCGCGCTACCGCAAGCAGGTGCAGCGCTGGCTGCTGGAGCTGTGGCATCGCAAGGACGCGAAGATCGGCGAGCTGCTGGCGGCGGCGGGCGTGGCATCAGCCGGGGCTGCAGCGCTGCCCGCGGTGGACGATAGCGGCGACGCGGAATCGGCCGGCGACAGGTAGCCGCTGCGGCAGCGCGCCGCGGGCCTCGACCCGCTTCCTGACCGTGAGTGTCGGGGCAACGGGGTGGCGCCGTCGCGCACCGGTTCGCGCAGGTGCTGCCGCTGCGGACTCGCATTACAGAGGCCACGACGTGCCTGCAGTCGAACCGCGGCGATTGGCCTTTTGCCGCCACTCGTCGCCGTCTGTCTTTCGTTCACATGCCACGACCGAGCGTGCCGAGGACGGCGGGTGCCCTTGCCCTCCATGTCCCCCGCCACCAGCCTTCGGCCGCTGGCTCCTCCTTTACTTACGGTCAAGGACACCCGCCGTCCTCGGCAGGCCACCGAGTCGGTATTCGACGGTCGAATACCGCGGCCTTGGCACGCGCGATCGTCGAACGCCAGAAGAGTCGAAGGACTGAGATTCGACGAATGTCCGCAACGTTCCGATGGCCGTCGACCGCCACCAGCCGAATCGCCCACGATCAGCAGCAACTGGGCATCAGACTTCGTGCAAGCCCAGCGATCGCACCAGGGCCATCGCTTCGGCGCGTCGCGCCCCCACGGCCAGGGGCTCCTCCTGCAGGATCTCGAACGGCGGATCGGGCAGCCGCTGCCTGAAGAGCATCAGGCAGCGCGCTGAATCGTCGCGCCTCGACCCATAGCCGAGCGCTTGCGCGTCGGGGCGCTGCAAGTAGGCAGCCTGCGACCAACGGCGGGTCTGCGGATAGTGCGCCGGCAGGCTGTCGATGAGCTGTGCACGTTCGATGCCCAGGCGGGGCAGATCGGGCGTATGCAGGCTGACGTAGCGCAAGGGTGCCGGCAGGCGCAGCCGCACCAGATGGAAGTGCGCCAGCGAGGCAAGCTCGAACAAGCCGGGGGGCGACAGCGCGACGTCGTGCAGCACCGACTCCATGATCGCGGCCTGCGGTGTGCTGGCGACGTAGTAGGTATGGACCGGCTCGCCGCTCGGCGCATGGATCGGTGCGAAGCGCGTATCGCCCCAGCCCTCGGCGAAGCTGTCGGCCCGGGTTCCGGGATGGCTGCGCGTGCTGTAGACGTGGAACCACTCCGCCACGTCTCGATGCGACAGCTCGCGGACCTGGAAGCGCTCGTCGGCCCCCGGCGCGCGCAGCGGGCCCCCGCCGGTCGCGCTCACGCGACGTAGCTGTCGTGCCGGCGTCGGGCGGCGCGGACCAGATCGTCGCGCCGATCCAGCGCCTCCTTGGGCGCGATCGGCACCCCGTCGGCGCCGGCGATCCATGCATTCGGATAGTGGAACCAGGCCGCGAGCTGCCACGGATCGGCCACTTCGCCGAAGGCGTCGAGCACCTCGCGGATGACGGGCAGCGGCTCGTACATCGCGTCGAACTGGTAGCGCGCGAAGAACTCCCGCCCGCCGTGGCTGACACCGAAGATGCGGCCTCGGCGCTTCCAGTCGCTCGCCGGTTGCGACTTGTTCTTCGGCGGCGTGGCCTGCAGCGCATTCAGCTGCTCGGCGCCGAGCCAGTCGCCTTCGGCGAAGACCTGCCGCAACGTGTGCATGCGGTGCACCCTGTCCTCGAGCAGTTCGCCGCTGGGCTCGATCAGGCCGGTGGCGATCTCGGCGAGCCGGTCGGCATCGGCGATCACATCGCCCTGACGCGCATGCGCCAGCACGGCCAGTGCCTTCTCGATTGCCTCGACAACCGACGATACGGCCGCCGGGTCGGTGTGCCCGGGGATCGTCACGGGAACACGCAGGACACGCTGCCGCCGGTCGCCCGGCGGGCGGTGGAGCACTTCGGCTGCGGACATATCGATGAAAGGTGATGCGAGATTGCCAAAAATGTAGATGGAGTCGGCAAAATCGTCAACCAAGATCGTGCAGGCACTCGCAGTGCCGGCATCTCGGGCTACGAACACGCGGGCGGCCGGCGCCCGCCCGGCTCAGCGCCAGAGCGGCCCGATCGCGTCCAGCGTATTCTTCAGCACCAGCCCGAACTCGGTGTCGCCCTCCATCACCAGGGCGCGCTCGAAGAACAGGCGGTCGGCGTCGTCCTCGCCGCGCACCAGGCGCCACAGCGCGGCCGCCTGGGCGCGCACCTTGACGGCGGGCAGCTCGGAGGCGCGCGCGACCTGGAAGCCGCGCGGGCCCAGCACCAGCCGCACGCGGATGCCGGTCTCGACGACCTCGACCTCGACGCAGCGCTCGGCCAGCAGCCGGCGCTGGTCCTCGTCCAGCCGCGGCCACAGCAGCTGGTCGAGCAGCCGCGCGACGACGAAGGACGGTGGCTGCACCGGCAGCCGGCGCACGACCGACCTCAGCTGCAGCGCCGCCGCGCGCAGCGGTGGCGGCAGCGATGCCAGCGCGCCTTCCGGCGCGTGACCCGCGCGGCTGCGCGTGGAGCCCTGAGGCGTCGCCTGCGATGCGCCATGCGACGTCGTGTTCGGTGCGGAATGCGATGCGGAATGCGGTGCAGCGTTCATGCGCTCAGCTCCTCGATGCCGGCGTGCCGGTGCGCGAAGCCGTCGACCAGGCCGCCCGGCAACCCGATCGACGCCAGCTCGGCATGCGCCGCGGCGGCGTCGCCGCCGCGGTTGAAGACCTCGTCGAACAACGCCAGCGCGCGCGCGAAGCCGCGGCTGGTCGGCGACAGCCGGATGCGCGACACATTCGCGTCGGCCAGCGCGTCGCGCTCGCGGATCAGGCACTGCAGCGCCGCCGACTGCGTCTGGATGCCGTTGAGGACGAGGAACGGCCTGCCGTCACCGGTCGACAGCAGCAGCCCGTCGGCGTCGTCGCGGCAGCGGAACTCGCACTCGTCCTTCTTCAGCCGGTGGTGGCGCGCGGTGTAGCAGCGCGCCGAGAACGCCAGCGGCATGCGGCCGAAGACGAAGGCCTCGGTCGCCAGCGGCGCGCCGCCGGCGCCGGGTACCGGATCGGCCTGCGGGCTGATGCGGCCGATGGCGTCGATCGCGAGCTCCAGCGCCGGCACCCAGGTGCCGGCACCCAGCGCCGCCCACTCGGCCAGCGCCGGGCGGCTGTAGGCGTTGACATGCGGACCGATCCAGAACGGCGGCCGCGCCGGGTCGGCCGCGTGCGCGCGCGCCAGCATCGCGACCGCCGATGCGTCGCCGGCCTCGACCGCGAACTCGTCCTGCTCGGCGATCCGGCGTGCGCTGCGCAGCTCGGCCTCACTCATCAGCAGCGCCATCGTCCCCAGCACGACGCGCTTGCCGGCGGCCTGCAGGTCGCGCGCCAGCGCCAGCCAGTCCTCGAACTTGAACTCGTTGCGGCGCGAGCAGACGATCTCGCCCAGCACCACGGTGTCGGCCGCGCTGTCGGCGACCTCGGCGTAGAAGGCCATCGTCTCGGCGCGCGGCCACCAGTACAGCAGCGGGCCCACCGTCAGGCCGAAGCGTCGGTCGGTCGTCATCACAGGTCGGTGTTGCGGATCAGGGGTGGCGGTCCCGCGTCGCGTCGCCGCCTCGGGGTCGGCGGCCGTGAATCGACGACCCGGCCCCGCAGCGCACGCGCGCCTTCAGCGCCAGGGTCTATCGTACGCGCCCAGCGTGTGCTGCTGGCCCTCGGCCCAGCGCGCCAGCGCCGCGTTCCAGCCCGGCTGCACGCTGTAGCGGCCGCCGCCGGCGGCCTGGTCGATCGCCTGGCGCCACACGCGCGTGACCTCGGCGACATAGCTCGGGCTGCGCTGGCGGCCCTCGATCTTGATCGCGGCCACGCCAGCGTCGATCAGCTCGGGCAGGATCGCCAGCGTATTCAGGCTGGTCGGCTCCTCGATCGCATAGTCGCGCTCCCGGCTCGTGCCGACGACGAAGCGCCCCTTGCACAGCGTCGGGTAGCCGCGCGGCTCGTCCGGCGCGTAGCGGTCGATCAGCACCCCGCCCAGGTGGGCCTCGACGCTGCCGTCGGCGCCCTCGTCCCAGCGTACCGCCGACGGCGGCGAGCACACGCCGGCGGTATTCGGCGACTGCCCGGTGACGTAGGACGACAGCGCGCATCGCCCCTCGACCATCACGCACAGGCTGCCGAAGCCGAAGACCTCGATCTCGGCGCCGGTATGGCGGATCGCATGCTGCACCTGCTGCAGCGTCAGCACGCGCGGCAGCACCGCGCGCTGGATGCCGTAGCGCTCGCGGTAGAACTCGACCGCCTCCCAGGTCGTCGCCGACGCCTGCACCGACAGGTGCCGGCGCAGCTGCGGGTGATGGTCACGCGCATAAGCCAGCACCGCGACGTCGGCGACGATCAGCGCGTCCGCACCCAGCGCGGCGGCGCGGTCGACCGCGCGCTGCCACGGCGTGACGTCGCGCGCGTCGGCGTAGGTGTTCAGCGCCATCAGCACCTCGCGCCCGCGCGCGTGCGCGTAGCGAACGCCCTCGCGCACCTGCGCGTCGTCGAAGTTCAACCCGGCGAAGTTGCGCGCGTTGGTCGCGTCCTTCAGCCCCAGGTAGACGGCGTCGGCGCCGGCGTCGATCGCCATCTGCAGCGCGCGCAGCGACCCGGCCGGGCAGACGAGCTGCGGCCGCTTGCGCGCGGCCGCGGTGGCGCCCGTCGCGCCCTGCACGCCAACCTCAGCCGCCACTGCAACCGCAGCCGCCGCCCCCGCCGCCGCAGCTGCCGTCGACCGCGCTGCCGCCGCCGGCGGCCACCCGGGTGATGCGGACCTGCCACTGGTCGGGGCCGGCCTGCAGGTATTTCCAGCCGAATTGGCCGCTGCGCACGCGCTCGAACTGGTAGTACAGCGGCATCGGATCGTGGTCGTTGACGATCTCGAACGCGTTGCCGACCGGCAGGGCGTCGAAGGTCGCGAAGATCAGCGCGTGCCGCTGCGGCGGCGGCACGCCGGGGACGAAGATGCTCTTGTCGACGGTGGCGTCCATGGACGACGGCTCCCTGTTACGGACCAGCTTGCCAGCCTAGGCCGCGTCGCGGGCGGCGTCCTTGAACCAGATGAAGGATTGGCGGTACTGCGCTGCCGCGGATCCACCGCCCGCGGGTCGTTCCTTAGCCGCCCGGGCGGGCGCATGACGGCGCGCAGCCCAGTGCGGCGCTGAGGCTCGGGGGCGGGTTCGGCCACCGGCGGCGCGGCGTCGCGGCCCGCGGCCAGCCACTCGCGCTGGTTGCCGCCGGCCCGCCGTCGCCTACTGCACCAGCGGCGTCGCGGCGCGGTCGAGGTCGACGCCGACGACCTCGCTGCGACCGGCCAGCAGCTGCAGCAGCTGGCGCAGCGCGGTCGCGAAGGCCTGCTGGCGCAGCGCCTGCGCGACCGCGGGGCGCACCGTCTCGAACGCGGGCACCGCACCGGGCTCGCGCGCGAGCACCTCGACGACGTGCAGCCCGAAGCGGCTGTGCACCAGCCTCGGCAGCACGCCGACCTCGCTGCGGCCGAAGACCTCGCCCGCGAACTCCGGCGCGCAGTCCTCGCGCGCGAGCCAGCCCAGCTCGCCGCCCTCGGCGCCGCTCGGGCAGTTCGACGTCGTGCGCGCGACCTCGCCGAAGCGCTCGCCCTCGCCGGCGGTCGGGTTGCGCAGGTCGAGCAGGCAGGCCTCGGCGCGCTGGCGCAGCGCGGCGACGTCGACGCCGGGCGTGACCGCGAACAGCACGTGGCGCAGCCGCACGCGCTCGCCGACCGCATGGCGCCCGGGGTGGGCCTCGAACTGGCGCCGGCAGGCCTCGTCATCGGGGTCGGGGACGCGGATCTCGCGCTCGAGGTAGGCCTCGATCGCCTGCGCCGCGGCCTCGCTGATCGCGCCCTGCTCGGGAACCGGGTCGTCGGCGGCGAGCATCCCGGCGGCCTGCGCCGCCTGCCGCAGCAGCTCGGTGCAGGCGCGCTGGCGCAGCTCGGCCTCGGCGAGCCGCTCGCCGGCGGCGTGCAGCGGCACGCCGCCGACCGACGCGGTCGCGGCGGCCGGGCGCAGGCTGAGGTCGACGGTCTCGATCATCGCCAGCCCCCGATTCAGGCCGCGCGGCCGGGCTGGTTCTGCCCCGGCGGCACGTTGAGCCGGCGCGAGCGGACGATCTGGTACGGCCGCAGCACGTAGGCGACGGAGGCCAGCCCGCTCCACACGTGGACCAGGCGGCTGAACGGCAGCAGCAGGAAGATCGTCATGCCGAGCACCATGTGGACCTTGAACGGCCAGTCGATCGCGGCGAGTGCGCTGGCGTCGGGGCGGAAGGTGATGATGCCCTGCGCCCAGTCGGCGAGGATCAGCATCGCGCTGGCGTCGACGCGGTGCGCGAACGAGAACGGCAGCGTGATCAGCCCCAGCACCAGCTGGACCCACAGGATGATCAGGATCGCCAGGTCGGTGCGATGGCTGGTCAGCCGGATGCGCGGGTCGAAGATGCGCCGGTGCAGCAGCATGCTCAGCCCGACGAAGCACACCAGGCCCGCGATGCCGCCGCTGACGATCGCCATCATCTGCTTCTGCGGCGCGGTGATGAAGGGCTCGTACAGCCAGTGCGGCGTCAGCAGCCCGACGGTGTGGCCGAAGAACAGGAACAGGATGCCGAAGTGGAACATGTTCGACCCCCAGCGCAGCTGGCGCTGGCGCAGCAGCTGCGACGAGTCGCTCTTCCACGTGTACTGGTCGCGGTCGAAGCGCGCCAGGCTGCCCATCAGGAAGACCGCCAGCGCGATGTAGGGGTAGACGACGAAGAGGAAGTCATCGAGCGTGTTCATGCCTGCACTCCTTCGGTTGGCACGGACGATTTGTGGCGGGTGACGTGGACGGGGCGGGCGGCGTCGGGGCGCTGCTGGCCGGCCGTGGAGCAGCCGGCGAAGGCCTCGGGCTCGGCCCAGGCCTCGTCGAGATCGGGCTCGTCGGGAAGCGCGACTGGCTCGGCCTTCTCGCCGGCGAGGTCGAGCACCGCGGCGAGCACGCTGGCGTAGGGGCTGCGGCGTGCGAGCAGCGCGCTGAAGATCGCGCGCACGAGGTGCGCGGTCTCGCCGAGGAACTCGCGCGCCTGCGCCGGCGGCTGGGTGCTGGCGAATTCGAGCACGACCGGCAGGAAGTCGGGCAGCTCGCCCGGCGTCATCACGAGCCCGGCGGACTCGTAGCTGCGCGCCAGGTCGATCATCGCCTGCCCGCGGTCGCGGCTGTCGCCGTGCACATGCTCGAACAGGTGCAGCGCGCAGCGCCGGCCGCGGTCGAAGGTCTCGACATAGTCGGCCTCGGCCCTCAGCGCCGGCTGCGTGCGCAGGCGGTCGATCAGCGCGTCGAGCTCGGCCAGGCGCGACGCGCCGAGCGCGGCCTCGGCGCGCAAGGCGTCGCGCAACTCGGGCAAGTGCAAGCGAAGTTCGGCGTCCGGGTAGCGCAGCAGGTGTGCCAGCACGCGCAGCGTATAGCTCGCCTTCGGCGGGGATGCAAAGCGCGTCATGCTCAGACCTCCGCCTTGATCGGGATGGTGCGCTTCTTCTCGCTGCCGAACAGGCTGGTCTCGCTGACGCCCTCGCTGCAGCCGTTGCCGAAGCTGAAGCCGCAGCCGCCGCGGACGTTGAACGCGTTCTCGGCGTACTCGCGGTGCGTGGTCGGGATGACGAAGCGGTCCTCGTAGTTGGCGATCGCCATGATGCGGTACATGTCCTCGACCGTTGCCTTGCTCAGGCCGACCTGCTCCAGCGCCGCAGCGTTGTCCACGCCGTCGACATGCTTGCCGCGCTGGTACGCGCGCATCGCGAGCATGCGCTCCAGCGCGCGCACGACCGGGACCGTGTCGCCCGCGGTCAGCAGGTTGGCGAGGTACTTGACCGGGATGCGGAGCTGGTTGACGTCCGGGATCTCGCCGTTGCTGCCGAGCTGCCCGGCGTGGGCGGCGGCGGTGATCGGCGACAGCGGCGGGATGTACCAGACCATCGGCAGCGTGCGGTACTCCGGGTGCAGCGGCAGCGCGACCTTCCAGTCCATCGCCATCTTGTAGACCGGGCTCGTGCGCGCGGCGTCGAGCCAGGCCTCGGGGATGCCGTCCCGGCGCGCCTGCTCGATCACGGCCGGGTCGTTCGGGTCGAGGAAGATGTCGAGCTGCGCCTGGTACAGGTCGCGGTCGTGCTCGACGCTGGCGGCCTCCTGGATGCGGTCGGCGTCGTACAGCAGCACGCCGAGGTAGCGGATGCGGCCCACACAGGTCTCGGAGCACACCGTCGGCTGCCCGGCCTCGATGCGCGGGTAGCAGAAGATGCACTTCTCGGCCTTGCCGCTCTTCCAATTGTAGTAGATCTTCTTGTACGGGCAGCCCGAGATGCACATGCGCCAGCCGCGGCACTTGTCCTGGTCGACGAGGACGATGCCGTCCTCCTCGCGCTTGTAGATGCTGCCCGACGGGCAGGACGCGACGCAGGCCGGGTTCAGGCAGTGCTCGCACAGCCTGGGCAGGTACATCATGAAGGTGTTCTCGAACTGGCCGTAGATATCCTTCTGGATATCGTCGAAGTTCCGGTCCTTGCTGCGCTTGGAGAACTCGCCGCCGAGGATCTCCTCCCAGTTCGGCCCCCACTCGATCTTGTCCATGCGCAACCCGGTGATCAGGCTGCGCGGGCGCGCGGTCGGCGCGGCCTTCATCTCGGGCGCCGAGTGCAGGTGGTCGTAGTCGAAGGTGAAGGGCTCGTAGTAGTCGTCGATCTCCGGCAGGTTGGGATTGGCGAAGATCTTCATCAGCAGCGTCCACTTGCCGCCCTGGCGCGGGACGATGCGGCCGTCGGCCTTGCGCACCCAGCCGCCGTTCCACTTGTCCTGGTTCTCCCACTCCTTGGGGTAGCCGATCCCGGGCTTGGTCTCGACGTTGTTGAACCAGGCGTACTCGACGCCGGGGCGGCTGGTCCAGACGTTCTTGCACGTGACGCTGCAGGTGTGGCAGCCGATGCACTTGTCCAGGTTGAGCACCATGCCGATCTGTGCACGGACTTTCATGGGTTGACTCCTTGTCCTCGATGCGGGGTTCGCGGCGCGCGGCTCAGGGGTTCTCGCCCTGGCTCTGGTAGGCCTTCGCGAGGTGGTCGTCTCTCGGCGTGTCGAGCCAGTCGACCTTCTTCATCTTGCGCACGACGACGAACTCGTCGCGGTTGGTGCCGATCGTCCCGTAGTAGTTGAAGCCGTAGCTGTACTGCGCGTAGCCGCCGATCATGTGCGTCGGCTTGGTGACGATGCGGGTGACCGAGTTGTGGATGCCGCCGCGGTGGCCGGTGATCTCCGACCCCGGCGCGTTGATGATCTTCTCCTGCGCGTGGTACATCAGCGTCATGCCGGGGTTGACGCGCTGGCTGACGACCGCGCGCGCCGAGATCGCGCCGTTGACGTTGAACAGCTCGACCCAGTCGTTGTCCTCGATCCCGGCCGTCCTCGCGTCGTCCTCGGACAGCCAGATCACCGGCCCGCCGCGGTTGAGCGTGAGCATCAGCAGGTTGTCCGAGTAGGTGCTGTGGATGCCCCACTTCTGGTGCGGGGTGATGAAGTTCAGCACGATCTCGGGGTTGCCGTTCGGCTTGCGGCCCTGCATCGCCTCGGTGGTCTTGAGGTCGACCGGCGGGCGGTAGCTGCTCAGGCCCTCGCCGAAGGCGATCATCCACGGGTGGTCCTGGTAGAACTGCTGCCGGCCCGACAGCGTGCGCCAGGGGATCAGCTCGTGCACGTTGGTGTAGCCGGCGTTGTACGAGACCTTCTCGCTCTCCAGCCCGGACCAGGTCGGCGAGCTGATGATCTTGCGCGGCTGCGCCTGGATGTCGCGGTAGCGGATCTTCTCGTCCTCGCGGTGCAGCGCCAGGTGCGCGTGCTCGCGACCGGTGGCCTTGCTCAGCGCCTCCCAGGCCTTGACCGCGACATGGCCGTTGGTCTCGGGGGCGAGCTGCAGCACGACCTCGCAGGCGTCGATGTCGCTGACGATGCGCGGGCGGCCGGCGGCGTCGACGCCGTTGAGCTCGCCGAGCTGCCTGACCTCGGTCTCGGTATTCCAGGCGATGCCCTTGCCGCCGTTGCCGACCTTGTCCATCAGCGGGCCGAGCGAGGTGAAGCGGGCGTAGGTCTCGGGGTAGTTGCGCTCGATCACCGTGACCTGCGGCGCGGTCTTGCCGGGGATCAGGTCGACCTCGCCCTTCTTCCACTCGGCCACGCCGAGCGGCTGCGCCAGCTCGGCCGGGGTGTCGTGCATCAGCGGGGTCAGCACGACCTCCTTCTCGACGCCGAGGTGGCCGACGCAGACCTCGCTGAAGGCCTTCGCGAATCCCTTGTAGATCTCCCAGTCGGAGCGCGACTGCCACACCGGGTCGACCGCCGCCGACAGCGGGTGGATGAAGGGGTGCATGTCGCTGGTGTTGAGGTCGTTCTTCTCGTACCAGCTCGCGGTCGGCAGCACGATGTCCGAGTACAGGCAGGTCGTGCTCATGCGGAAGTCGATCGTCACCAGCAGGTCGAGCTTGCCCTCGGGCGCCTGCGCGTGCCACTCGACCTCGGTCGGCCTGGCCTCGTCGGCGCCCAGGTCCTTGCCCTGGACGCCGTTCTCGGTCCCGAGCAGGTGCTTGAGGAAGTACTCGTGCCCCTTGCCGCTCGAGCCGAGCAGGTTGGAGCGCCAGACGAACATGTTGCGCGGCCAGTTGGCCGGCGCGTCGGGGTCCTCGCAGCTCATCTGCAGCGTGCCGTCCTTCAGCGCCTTGACGACGTAGTCGCGCGCGTCCATGCCGGCGGCGGTCGCGTCCGCCACGACCCGGATCGGGTTGGTCCGCAGCTGCGGCGCGCTCGGCAGCCAGCCCATGCGCTCGGCGCGCACGTTGTAGTCGATCAGGCTGCCGCCGAAGGCCTGCTTGTCGGCCAGCGGGCTGAGGATCTCGTCGACGCCGAGCTTCTCGTAGCGCCACTGGTCGGTGTGGGCGTAGAAGAAGCTGGTCGCGTTCTGCTGCCGCGGCGGGCGGTGCCAGTCGAGCGCGAAGGCGAGCGCCGTCCAGCCGGTCTGCGGGCGCAGCTTCTCCTGCCCGACGTAGTGCGCCCAGCCGCCTCCGGTCTGGCCGATGCAGCCGCACAGCATCAGCAGGTTGATCACGCCGCGGTAGTTCATGTCGGCGTGGTACCAGTGGTTCATCGCCGCGCCGATGATGACCATCGAGCGCCCGTTCGTCTTGTCGGCGTTGTCGGCGAACTGGCGCGCGACGGTGATCACCTGCTCGCGCGGCACGCCGGTGATCCTTTCCTGCCAGGCCGGGGTGTAGGGCGCGTCGTCGTCGTAGCCCTTGGCGCCGCTGCCCAGGCCGCGGTCGATGCCGTACTGCGCGGCCTGCAGGTCGAAGACCGTCGCGACCCGCGCGTGCCGCTCGTCGCCGGCCTTGCCCAGCCGCAGCCGCACCACCGGCACGCGCGCGATATTGAGCTCGCCCTGCTGCTTGTTGGGCGTGAAGTGCGGCACCTCGGCGCCGGCGAAGTAGGGGAAGGCGACGTCGGCGACCTCGTGCGCCTGCGCACCGTCCTCGAGCACCGACAGCTTGAGCGCGACCGCCCCGTCGGTGCGTGCCTCCTTCGCCTCGAGGTTCCAGCGGCCGGCGTCGGCGCGCCCCTCGGGGCCCCATCGGAATCCGATCGAGCCGTTCGGCAGCACGGCCTTGCCTGCGGTGTCGAAGGCGACCGTCTTCCACTCCGGGTTGTTCTTCTGCCCGAGCTTGCCGTTGAAGTCGCTCGCGCGCAGGTAGCGGCCGGGGGCGAGCACCTTGCGTCCGTCGGGCAGGGTGCGCTCCTCCATCATCACCAGCAGCGGCAGGTCGGTGTAGCGGCGCGCGTAGTCGTCGAAGTAGGCGCTTCGGCGGTCGAAGTAGAACTCCTTGAGCGCGACGTGCCCCATCGCCATCGCCAGCGCGGCGTCGGTCCCCTGCTTGGGGTGCAGCCACAGGTCCGACAGCTTGGCGACCTCGGAGTAGTCCGGCGTCACCGCGACGGTCTTCGTGCCCTTGTAGCGGACCTCGGTGAAGAAGTGCGCGTCGGGCGTACGCGTCTGCGGGACGTTGGAGCCCCAGGCGATGATGTAGTTGCTGTTGTACCAGTCGGCCGACTCGGGGACGTCGGTCTGCTCGCCCCAGATCTGCGGGCTGGCCGGCGGCAGGTCGCAGTACCAGTCGTAGAAGCTCAGCGGCACGCCGCCGATCAGGTTCAGGTAGCGGCTGCCGGCGGCGTACGAGACCATGCTCATCGCCGGAATCGGCGAGAAGCCGACGACGCGGTCCGGGCCGTGGGTCTTGATCGTGTAGACGTTGGCCGCGGCGACGAGCTGGTTGACCTCCTCCCAGCTCGACCGCACGAAGCCGCCCATGCCGCGCAGCTTCTGGTAGTCGCGCCGCGCGTCGGGGTCCTCGACGATGCTGGCCCAGGCGTCGACCGGGGTCTTGGCGACCTGCAGCGCGGCGCGCCAGCGCTGCAGCAGCCGGCCGCGCACCAGCGGGTACTTGAGCCGGTTGGCGCTGTACAGGTACCAGCTGTAGCTGGCGCCGCGCGCACAGCCGCGCGGCTCGTGGTTCGGCAGGTCGGCGCGCGTGCGCGGGTAGTCGGTCTGCTGTGTCTCCCAGGCGACGATGCCGCCCTTGACGTAGATCTTCCAGCTGCAGCTTCCGGTGCAGTTGACGCCGTGCGTGCTGCGCACGATCTTGTCGTGCGCCCAGCGGTTGCGGTACGCGTCCTCCCACGTGCGGTCCTCCCCGGTGGCCACGCCATGCCCGTTGGCGAAGGCCTCCTTGGGCAGCGAGAAGTGCGTCAGTCGGTCGAGGAAGTGACTCATGCTCGTTCCTTGTTCAACAGGCGGGTCGATCGGTTCAACAACGCGCGGGCGCGAAGCGGCGCCCGTAGTGCCACCAGGTGATGGCGATGCAACTCAGGTAGAAGCCGACGAACAGCATCAGCGCGCCGGCCGGCCTGCCGGTCAGCGCGATCGAGCTGCCGAAGGCCTTGGGGATCACGAAGCCACCCAGCGCGCCGACCGCGCTGGCAAAGCCCAGCGCGGCCGCCGCCTCGGTGTTGCCCTCGCGCACGGCCTGCTCCTGGGCCGGCGCACCGCGGCCGCGCGCCGCGCGCAGCCGCTCGGCGACGAAGACGACGGGGATCATGCGGAACGTGCTGCCGTTGCCCACGCCGGCGGCGACGAACCACAGCAGCGACGCGGCGAGAAAACCGGCCAGCTCGCCCGCCGTCGCCGGGGCCGTCCCCGGCAGGCAGGCCCGCACCGCCAGCACGCCCGCGGTCATCGCCCCGAACGCCCACAGCGTCACGCGCGCGCCACCCACGCGGTCCGCGAGCCAGCCACCGAAGGCGCGCGCCAGTGCGCCGGCCAGAGGGCCGAGCCAGACCCAGGGCATGGTGTCGGTGCCCGGGAACTGATGCCGCAGCAGCAGCGGCAGCGCCGCCGCGTAGCCGATGAAGCTGCCGAAGGTGCCCAGGTGCAGCCAGCACAGCCACCAGTTGTGCGGGCGCGCGAAGATCACCGCCTGCTCGGCGATGCCGGCGCGCGCCTCGGCCAGGTCGTCCATGCCGAACCAGCAGGCCAGCGCGCTGGCGGCGATCAGCGGCACCCAGACGTAGCCCGCGTTCTGCAGCCACATCGGCGCGCCGTCGGGCGCGAACTGCGGAGCGCCGCCCAGCGCGCCGAACAGCCCGGCCGAGATCACCAGCGGCACCGCCAGCTGCACCAGCGGCACCCCGAGGTTGCCCAGCCCCGCGTTCATGCCCAGTGCGTAGCCCTTGTTCGCCTGCGGGTAGAAGAAGCTGATGTGCGCCATCGAGCTGGCGAAGTTGGCGCCCCCCAGCCCGCAAAGCAGTGCCAGCAGGACCATCACCGTATACGGCGTCTGCGGATCCTGCACCGCCAGCCCGATGCCCAGCGCCGGCGCGATCAGGCTGGCGGTGGCCAGTGCGCTCCAGCGTCTGCCGCCGACGATCGGCACCGCGAAGGCGTAGAACACGCGCAGCGTGGCACCGACCAGCGCCGGCAGCGCCGCGAGCCAGAACAGCTGGTTGGTGCTGTAGCGGAATCCCGCGGCCGGCAGGTGCACGACCAGCACCGACCACAGCATCCAGACGGCGAGTGCCAGCATCAGCGCCGGGATCGACAGCCACAGGTTGCGCGACGCGACGCGCTGGCCGTGCGCGCGCCAGAAGGCCTCGTCCTCGGGCTTCCATCGGGTCGCCGTGTGCACTGCCGGGGTCGTCCAGGTCTGCGGGGATCGCGGTCACGGGTTCTTCACGTACGCGTCGCGGCGCAGGTAGAACCACCAGTTCAGCACCAGGCACAAGGCGTAGAAGATCGCGAAGCCGTAGAACGCCAGCTGCGGCGTGCCGGCCTTGATCTGCTCGCCGATCACGACCGGGGCGACGAAGGCGCCGTAGGCCGCCACCGCCGAGGTCCAACCCAGCACCGGGCCGGCCTGCGCGCGGTCGAAGATGACGCCGATGGTGCGGAAGGTCGACCCGTTGCCGATCCCGCTGGCGAAGAACAGCAGCATGAACAGGCCGAGGAAGAGCGGGAAGTACTCCTCCGGCGTCGCCGAGCCGTAGGCCTGCATCATCACGTAGCCGACCGCCACCGAGGCCGCCGCCATCACGACCGTGATGATCTGGGTCACGATCGAGCCGCCGACCTTGTCCGAGATCCAGCCGCCGATCGGCCGCACCGCGGCGCCGACGAAGGGGCCGATCCACGCGTAGGCGAGCACCGTCGGGGCGTTCGGGTTCACCGCGGTGTGCTGCATGATCCCGTTCGCATCGGGCACGTGGCTGACGCCGAAGATCACCTTCATCGACAGCGGCAGCGCCATCGAGAATCCGATGAACGAGCCGAAGGTGACGATATAGAGCGCCGTCAGGCTCCAGGTGTGCTTGTCCCTGAAGATCGCGAACTGCTTCTTCACGCCTTCCTTCATGTCGCCGAAGGCCGCCAGCCGCATCACGGTCAGCGCGAGGACGATGTCCAGCGGGATCGCGACCCACATGCTCAGCAGCCCGAGCCCGGTCGGCGCAGGCAGGTACAGCCACAGCATGAAGATCGCCGGCACGAACGCGAGCGTGTAGAGGTAGGTGATCTTGGAGAACGCGACGATCGGGTTGCCGGTATGCGGTGAGACCGGCTTGAGGTTGTTCATCCCGAACCAGCACAGCGCGCCCAGCGGCACGAGCGAGAAGACCCAGGCGAAGCCGGCGTTCTGGATCCAGGTCTCGGTACCGGCGGCGATCTTGCCGAAGATCCAGCCGCTGTCCTTCTGCAGGATCTCGGGGGCGCCGCCGATCACGCCCAGCAGCGGCACCGTCATCACGACCGGGATCACGATCTGCATCGTCGTGACGCCGAAGTTGCCGAGCCCCGCGTTGAGCCCCAGCGCCGTGCCCTGCAGCCGCTTCGGGAAGAAGCCGCTGATGTTGGACATCGAGCTGGCGAAGTTGCCGCCGCCGACCCCCGACCACAGCGCCATCAGCTGGAACGCCCACAGCGGCCACTCCGGGTGCTGCAGCACGATGCCGGTGCCGATTGCCGGCGCCAGCAGCATCGAGGTCGTCAGGAAGATCGTGTTGCGCCCGCCGGCCAGGCGAATGAAGAACGACGCCGGGATGCGCATCGTCGCGCCGGCGATGCCGGCGATCGCGGTCAGCGTGAACAGTTCGGCCTGGGTGAAGGGGAATCCCAGGTTGAGCATCTGCACGGTGATGATGCCCCACATGCCCCAGACCGCGAACCCGCACAGCAGCGCCGGGATCGAGATCCAAAGGTTGCGGTAGGCGATGCGCTTGCCGGTGTGCTCCCAGAAGGCCTCGTCCTCGGGGCGCCAGTCCTCGATGTCGGCGCCATGCGGGCGGTTCGGGGCGGCGGTGCTGTTCGCGGTCGTGCTCATGGCGTGGCCTCGATGGGTTCGTGTGCAGGCGGCCTCAGCCCGCGGTCCGCAGGGTGGGGGCCTGGTGGCCGATGACCTCGGTCCTTCGCACCTCGGTCCAGTACATCCAGATCAGCGAGACCCAGACGACGCCGTACATCAGCATGAAGGCGGTCGAGCGCACGCCGGTCCAGTCCAGCAGCGCGCCGAACATGATCGGCAGGACGAAGCCGCCCAGCCCACCGGCCAGGCCGACGATGCCGCTGACGGTGCCGATGTTGTCGGGGAAGTCGTCGGCGACGTACTTGAAGACGCTGGCCTTGCCGACCGCCCACGCGATGCCGAGCACGAACATCAGCACCGTGAAGGAATAGACGTTGTGCGCGAGCGTGAAGGTGGTCGGCCCGTCGGTGGTCTGCACCGTGTAGCTGGTCGACGGGTAGGACAGCAGGAACAGGCAGATCCAGCTGACCCACATCACCCACCAGCTGACGCGGTGCGCGCCCCACTTGTCGCTCATCCAGCCGCCGAACGCGCGCAGCACGCCGCCCGGTAGCGAAAAGGCCGCCGCCAGCAGCGCCGCGACGCGGATGTCCAGGCCGTACTCACCGACGTAGTACTGCACCATCCACAGGCTGAGCGCGACGTAGCCGCCGAAGACGATGCTGTAGTACTGGCAGTACTTGAGCACGCGCGGATCCTTCAGCAGCGCGAGCTGGTCGACGAAGCGCGTATCCGCCGGCACCCGGTGCTCGGGCTTGCTCGCGCTGCCGAGCCAGAAGACGATCAGCGTGCCGAGCATGATGGCCGCGTAGACCTTGGGCACCATGGTCCAGCCGAAGGCGACCAGGATCGCCGGCGCGACGAACTTGTTGACCGCCGCACCTGCGTTGCCGGCCCCGAAGATCCCCATCGCCAGCCCCTGGCGGCTCTTCGGGAACCAGCGCGCCACATACGGCGTGCCGACCGAGAACGACCCACCCGCGAGTCCCAGCACCAGCCCGATGACGAGGAAGTGCCAGAACTGCGTCGCGTAGGCCATGAGCCAGATCGCCGGCACCGTGACCGCCATCAGCACGGCCAGCACGATGCGGCCGCCGAACTTGTCGGTCCAGATCCCCAGCGGCACGCGCACCAGCGAGCCGCTGAGCACCGGCATCGCGGTCAGCAGGCCGAACTCGGTCGCGTTCAGTCCGAGTTCCTTCTTCAGCGGGATCCCGATGACGGCGAACATCATCCAGACCATGAAGCAGGTCGTGAAGGCCAGGGTGCTGACGATGAGCACCGACCAGGCCTTGGGCGGGATGGGGGGGTGTTGCGCGGGCATGCCGATGGCTCCTCGGACGATGCCGCGATGGTGGGCCGGGAGGCCGTGCCTGCCCATCCGCCGGTGGCACGTGGCGCGCGCGGCAGATGGACGAGGGCGCCGCGCCGCGGGATCGTCCGAAAGGACTATGGATGGCGCTGAGAGGGCGTATATTGATGCGTATCAATGACCGGCATCAAATACACCCGACGTCGGCCCGCCGCGCGACCGCCGCGTCGGGGCATCCGCACGCGCTGAACGGGCGCCAAGGGCCCCGCAGGACGGTCCCGCGTCAATGCGCTTCGCGTCCGGCCGCGTAGACCGCCGCCTGCACGCGAGAACTGAGCCCGAGCTTGCGCAGGATGTGCTGGACGTGGATCTTGACCGTCGTCTCGGCGATCCCCAGCGTGCGCGCGATCTCCTTGTTGCTCGCGCCGCGTGCGATCTGGGCCAGGATCTGCTGCTCGCGCGGCGATAGAGAGTCGTAGGGGTCCGGCGCCGCCTCGGGTGCGGATGCAGCAGCCGCCGTGTCGAGCGACTGGAACGCGCTGACCAGCTTGCCCGTCATCTCCGGGCTGACGGTCGATTCGCCGCGCGCGGCGCGCTCGATCGCCGTCGCGAGCACCTCGTGGTCGGCGGTCTTGAGCAGGTAGCCGCGCGCGCCGCCGCGCAGCGCCGCGGCCAGGTCGCGCTCGTCCTCGCTGACGGTGAGCATCAGCACGCGCGCGGCCGGTGCGGCCTCGCGCAGCCCCGGCAGCGCGTCGACGCCGCTGACGCCGGGCAGGTGGTTGTCGAGCAGGATGACGTCGGGCCGCAGCGCGGCCGCGCGGCGCTGCGCCTCGGACGCGTCGCCGGCCTCGCCGACGACGTCGAAGCGCGCGTCGTTGGCCAGCAGCGCGATCACGCCGCGCCGGAACAGCGTGTGGTCGTCGACCACCAGTACGCGGATCGGCGCCGTCACGCGGCCGCCTCCTCGGCGCTGCTGGGGCGCGCCGCGTCCGCCGCCGGCAGCGTCAGCGACACGCAGGTGCCGGCGCCGGGCACCGAGTCGACCGCGACCTGCGCACCGATGCGCGCGGCGCGCTCGCGCATGATGCGCAAGCCCACGTGCGTCTCGTCGGGCGCGCGCGCGGCGTCGAATCCGCGGCCGTCGTCGCGTACCTCGAAGCGCCAGTCGCGCCCGCGCCGGACCTCGACCCAGACCCCGCGCGCGCGGGCGTGCTTGCGCACGTTGGACAGCGCCTCCTGCAGCACGTGCAGCACCTGCACCTGCACGTCGGGCGGCAGCGGCAGGCCCTCGCCGTCGACGCTCAGCTGCGCCGGCAGCCCGGTCTGGTGTTCGAACTTCTGCAGCGTCGCGCGCAGCGCGGGGACGATGTCCTCGCCGCTCGTGCGGGTGCGGAAGTGCAGCAGCAGCTCGCGCACGTCGGTCGTGCTCTCGCGCACGCCGGCGTCGAGCTCGTCGAGCGTTCGCGCCACCGCCAGCTCGTCGCCGCGGCGCAGCGCGTCGCGCAGGATCTGCACCTGGATCTTCAGGAACGCGAGCGACTGCGCGATCGAGTCGTGCAGCTCGCGCGCCAGCAGCCCGCGCTCCTCGGCCACCGCGGCCTCGCGCTCGAGCGCGCCGGCGCGCAGCCCCTCCATCGCGCTGGCCAGGTGCGAGGCCAGCGCATCGAGCAGGCTGCGCTCGTCGTCGCTGAGCGCGACCTCGCCGCGGTACAGCAGGTCGATCTCGCCGAGCACGCGCTGCTTGAGCCGCACCGGCACCGCCACCAGGTGCTCGAAGCCGGCCTCGGCGCAGGCGGCGGCGGCGCGCGGCGGCGCGCTGGCGTGGATCGGGATCACGCGCGCGCCGGCCTCGCCCGCATCGCCCGCCGCGTCGGCGGCGCGGGCGCAGGCGCAGTCGCCCGGGCGCACGCAGGATTCGGCCTCGGCGATCGCGCGCGGCAGGCAGTCGCCGGCGAGCAGGTGGTAGCGCTGGTTGGCCTCGTCCGACCAGCGCAGCGCGGCGGCGTCGGCGCGCGCGATGCGCCGCATCTGGCGCACGAAGCCGCGCGCGATCGCCTCCAGGCTGTCGGTGCGGGCGAGGAAGGCGCTGGCCTCGTACAGCGCGGCGAGCCGCTCGTGCTGCAGCTCCAGGCGCGCGGTCTTCTCGCGCACCCTGGCCTCCAGGTTGCCGTACAGTCCCTGCAGCGTCTCGGCCATGCGGTTGAAGCCCTGGGCGAGCTGGCCGAATTCGTCGCGCGTGCGCGCCTCGACGCGCGTGGCGAGGTCGCCGGCCTGAACCCGCGCCAGCCCCGCGTGCAGCCGCTGCAGCGGGCCCAGCACGAAGAGGTGGGAGGTGTACAGCATCGCCACCGCGCCCGCCAGCGCGAGCGCCAGCAGCACCAGCTGCACCGCGTGCAGCAGCGCGGTCCAGCGCGCCAGCGCGTGCTCGATCGCCTCGACGAAGGCGTCGACGCGGCCGACGAAGGCCTCGGCCTGGCGCGCCTGCGTCGCGGCGGGCGGCGGATCCGTGCCGCCCCACTGCATCGCCAGCGCTTGCCAGTCGCGCTGGACGGTCTCGAATCGCGCGCGCGCCTCGTCGTTCCACGGCACGACCAGCGGCCGCGCCGGGTCGCCGTCGCGCAGCAGCGCGAGCCCGGCCTGCAGCCGCGCGATCTGCGCCGCGCGCGCGTCGCCGCCGTCGCCGACAGGCGCCGTGGCGGCGAGCTGCCAGGTCAGCATGCGCAGCCGCCCGGCCTCGTTGACCGCGGCCGCGCCGCCCTCGAGCTGCCAGCTCACCCACAGCGTCAGTCCGATCGACCCCAACGCCAGCGCGAGCACGGCGCTGCCGATGAGGGCGAGCTTGCGGGCCAGCGACCGGACGGGCGTCATGCGCGTGACTGTAAGCGCGTGGCGGCGACTTGGCCCGTTTGCCCACACCCGTCTGCAACCTCCCGACCGGCGTGGATGCAGGCCGCGCGCGGCACCGCCGCCGCCAGCGCACGCACGGCATGGACCCGGGTCGCGAGGGCGGCCAGCCTCGGCGTGTCCGGGGTCCTGCGCGCGGCTGCATTCCCAGCAGGCTGGCGCGCTTCGGGTTCCCGCTGTCCGAACCCGACGGCCTTCTAGAATCTGCGCCCACTTCCCTCTCGAACGGATTGCGCCATGGCGATCTACCGCCTGGGCGAAGACCGCCCGCAACTCGCCGCCGATGCCTGGGCCGCCGACAGCGCGCAGCTGATCGGCCGCGTGCGGCTGGGCGCGGCGGCCAGCGTCTGGTACGGCGCGGTGCTGCGCGGCGACAACGAGTGGATCGAGGTCGGCGAGCGCAGCAACGTGCAGGATCACGCGGTGCTGCACACCGACATGGGTTTCCCGCTGCGGCTGGGCCGCCAGGTCACGGTCGGGCATCGCGCGATGCTGCACGGCTGCACGGTCGGCGACGGGTCGCTGATCGGCATCGGCAGCGTCGTGCTCAACGGCGCGGTGATCGGGCGCAGCAGCCTGGTCGGCGCGAACGCGCTCGTCACCGAGGGCAAGACCTTCCCCGACGGCGCGCTGATCCTCGGCAGCCCGGCGCGCGTCGTGCGCATGCTGAGCGACGAGCAGATCGAGGGCCTGCGCCGCAGCGCCGAGCTCTACATCGCACAGGCCGCGCGCCACCGCGCGATCGAGCGCATCGCGTGATCGGGCCGCGGCGCGCGATGTCCGAGCTCCACAAGTTTCTGTTCGACGGCATGCCGGTGCGCGGCATGCTGGTGCGGCTCGACGACGACTGGCAGCAGGTGCTCGCGCGCCGCGCCGAGGCCGACGCCTGGCCGCCCGAGGTCGCGGCGCTGGTCGGGCAGATGTGCGCCGCGGGCGTGCTGATGCAGTCCAACATCAAGTTCGACGGCGCGCTGGTGCTGCAGATCGCCGGCGACGGGCCGGTCAAGCTGGCGGTGGCCGAGGTGCAGCCGAACCTGCGATTCCGTGCCACCGCCAAGGTCGTCGGCGCGGTGCCGCCCGGTGCACCGCTGCAGGCGATGGTCGACGCGCACGGCCAGGGCCGCTGTGCGATCACGCTCGACCCGCACGCGCGGCTGCCCGGCCAGCAGCCTTACCAGGGCGTGGTCGCGCTGCACGACGAGAGGGGCGAGCCGCTGCACGATCTCGCCGCGGTGCTCGCGCACTACATGCGCCAGTCCGAGCAGCTCGACACCCGGCTCGTGCTGGCGGCCGACGACCGCATCGCCGCCGGGCTGCTGATCCAGCGCCTGCCGGCGCAGGGCGGGACCGGGCATAAGGCGCGACGCCACGAGGACGAGGTCGGTGCGGGCGAGGACTTCAACCGCATCGCCCACCTGGCGGCGACGCTGAGCGCCGACGAGCTGCTGACGCTGGACGCCGACACCGTGCTGCGCCGCCTGTTCTGGCAGGAGCGGCTGCAGCGCTTCGAGCCGCGCGTGCCGGCGTTCGCGTGTCGCTGCTCGCGCGATCGGGTGCGCGCGATGCTGGTCGGGCTCGGGCGCGACGAGAGCGAGTCGATCCTCGCCGAGCGCGGCGAGGTCGAGGTGCGCTGCGACTTCTGCGGCCGGCCCTACCGCTTCGACGCGGTCGATGTCGGATCGATGTTCACCCCGGCCGGGCAGCAGGCGCCGGGGTCGGCGAGCGCGCATTGACCTCAGGCCCCCACGCTCACTGCGTTCGCTGCCCCCCGAGGGGGCGCTTGCTGCGGACCGGCGAAGCCGGATCCGCGCAAGGGCTCGGCGGGGCAGGCCGCGTTCGTGGGGAGGTGGCGCGCAAGGGCCATGGAGAGGGGAGGCGTTCACTGCGCGGTCTTCGGACGCCCGCTTTGCAGCGCCGGGTGCCGAGGGGAAGGTCTTGACCTACGCGCTGGTCAAGCTCGTCCACCTGGCGGCGGTCATCGTCTGGGTCGGCGGCATGGTGTTCGCGCATTTCTTCCTGCGCCCGGCGCTGGCGAAGCTCGAGCCGCCGCAGCGGCTGGCGCTGATGCACGAGGTGCTGCGGCGCTTCTTCGGCGCCGTGCTGGTCGCGGTGATCGCGGTGCTCGCCAGCGGTTTCTGGATGATCGGCGACATGCACCAGCGCGTCGCCGCCACCGGCGGGGCGCTGGTGATGCCCTGGTCGTGGTGGGCGATGACGGCGCTGGGGATCGTGATGGCGGTCGTCTTCGCGCATATCCGCTTCGTGCTGTTCCCGCGCATGGGGCAGGCGCTCGCTCAGCGCAGGCTGCCCGATGCGGCGGCGGCGCTGGCGTCGATCCGGGGCTGGGTCGTCGTCAACCTCGTGATCGGCAGCGCGATCGTCGTCGCGGTCGTCGTCGCGGTCTGACGCGCGGCGCCGGGGCGTCCTGGTCTTGCCGCCGAGCGTGGACGCGCGGCGGTGGTGCGCCCACAATGACGGCATCTGTTTCGACCGGGAGACCTGCCGCCATGGGCCTCGACGCGACGCTGGACCGCGGTGCGCCCTCGGTGCCGCCCGCTTTCCGCGACCGCAAGCGCTGGGGCTGGCTGCTGTCGGTCGTCGGGCCGGCGCTGGCGCTGGCCGGCCCGCTCGCGCACACGCTGGGCGCGACGAGCCAGGCCTGGTTCCATCTGCCGCTGGTGGTCTTCTACTTCGGCATCCCGCTGGCCGACGCGCTGCTCGGCGAGGACCGCACGAATCCGGCCGACTCGGCGGTCCCCGCGCTCGAGGCCGACCCCTACTACCGCGCGATCCTGTTCGCGACGCTGCCGGTGCTGTGGGTCTCGGTGCTGTTCAACGTCGGCTTTCTCGCCACGCACGAGCTGCCGTGGCCGGCGTGGATCGCCACCGTGATGGCCACCGGGGCGGTGCTCGGCTTCGGGCTCAACCTGAGCCACGAGCTGGGGCACAAGCGGGATTACTTCGCGCGCAAGCTGGCGTTGTTCAACACCGCGCTCGGTGCATACGGGCACTTCTCGATCGAGCACAACCGCGGCCATCACCGCCATGTCGCCACACCCGAGGATCCGGCCTCGGCGAAGATGGGCGAGAGCATCTGGCGTTTCGTGCGGCGCGAGATACCGGGCGCCTTCGTGCGCGCGTGGCGGCTGGAGTCCGACCGGCTGCGCCGCGCCGGCCACGGCCCATGGCACCCGGGCAATGAGATCCTGCAGGCCGGCGCGACGACGCTGCTGGTCTGGGGGGCGATGGCCGCGGCCTTCGGGCCGCAGGTGCTCGGCGTGCTGCTACCGGTTGCGTTCTGGGGCGCGTTCCAGCTCACCTCGGCCAATTACGTCGAGCACTACGGGCTGCTGCGCCGCCGCCTGCCCGACGGCCGCTTCGAGCCCTGCGCGCCGCATCACTCCTGGAACAGCAACCACGTCGCGTCCAACCTGGTCGTCTTCCACCTGCAGCGTCACGCGGACCACCACGCGCACCCGGGGCGCAGCTACCAGTCGCTGCGCGACTTCCCCGACCTGCCGCGGCTGCCGTCGGGCTACTTCGCGATGTTCCTGCTCGCCTACCTGCCGCCGCTGTGGTTCCGCGTGATGGACCCGCGCGTCGTCGCCGCGGTGCGCGGGCGCGTCGAGTGCATCAACTTCCTGCCCTCGAAGCGGCAGGCGTTGATGCGGCGCTACGGGATGGCGCGGGCTGTGGCCTGATCCGCTGGCGCGAATGCTCGCGAGGCTGTCGCGTTTCACGGCCGTCTGCGCGCCAAAGGGGCCGAGCGAGACGCGCGGACTCGGGTCCGATCGAGGGCGATCGCGATTCCTGCCCGCCGATCGAGCAACCTCTTGGCAACCTGCCGCTGCGCAGCGACGAGCTTGCGCTGGTTCAGCGTGGGGGACAGCGGCTGCGCGGACCCTGCGTGTCAGGGTTCGAGCAGCCCGAAGACCTGCTCGGCGAGTACGCGCGGCAGCCCGGCGCGCTGCGTGGCCACCCCGGCGATGGCCCAGGTCGGGTCTGCCGTGTCTCGCTGCGGCGCGTCCGGCGCCGGCTTGCCGGCCGGCGTCAGCAGCACGACGACGCGCGGCGCGTGCCCGGCCGTTGCGCGGTGCACCACCACCGCCGTCTCCCCGTTGCGCAGCTTCACGAACTCGCCCGGCGGATACACGCCCACCGCCTTGATCAGCGCGGCGGCCACCGGCCCGCCGGCCTCGTCCTGGAACAGCTGGCGCGCGGCCAGCTGGGGCAGCAGCGGCTCGCGCAGCAGCCGCGGGCTGACCTTGGCGGCAAAGACATCGGCCGCCCGCAGCACATGCGCCATCTCCCCGACCGTCGCCAGACCGCGCGGGTAACCGCTGCCGCCGGCGCGCTCGTGGTGGTCCTCCACCGCCGCCAGCCACTCGGGGTCGGTCACGCCGCTGGCGCGCAGCAGCTCGGCCGAACGGTGGGGGTGCGCGCGGATTGCGTCGATCTGGCGCTTGGAGGGCGCGTCGGTCTGTTCGGCCATCTGCGATTGCAGCTCGACGATCGAGGCGTTCATCGTCAACGCGGCCAATGCGAGCGAGCGCTGGCGTGGCGCCGGCCACCCCAGCACGCGGGCGCAGCCTACGGCGACGGTCGCCGTGTGCAGCGCGTGTGTCAGCGCGTACAGCGCGAAGCGGCGGTCGTCCTGGCGAATCGCCAGGAACAGCGCCGCGTCGGGGTGCTTGTCGACGAGCTGCAACTGGGCATCGACGAAACGCTCCAGTTCCAGGTACTGCTCCGGGTCGCGCCCGAGCGATCGCAGCTGCTTGTCGAGCGCCCAGAGCTGGCGCTCCCAGGTGTCGAACCATGTGGCGCGTCGGTGGCTCGGCACCGGGCCGCCCGAGCCCGCAGCCTCGCGAGCGCGGCGCACCGCCCTGGCCTGGTCGGTCTCGACGCTGGCGCCGCGCTCCAGCAGCGCCTGCAGCTGGTCGTTGCTGACGATGCGCTGGCCGGCTGCCAGCAGCAGCCGACCCTGCGCATCCAGGACACGAAAGGGGAGCGGCTCGCCCGGTACGAGCAGGTCGCGCACCTGTGCCAGCGGTACCCGTGCGGTGTCGGTCACCGCAGCCCCTTCGCACGTTGTCGCAGCGCGCTCATCGCCGCCTGCATCGCCACCGCGATTCCGTCGCTCGCGTGTGGCAGGCTGAGGTTGCTCCAGACTTGGTTCACGCCGGCGTCGAGCACCGGTGCCTGTGCGTCGCCGACGAACCGTGCTTGCTTCACCGCCGCCGCGATGATGGCATTCATGCGCGCGCGACCGCATGAGCGCGGCGCGGGTCAGCGACGCTCTGGCACTTGGTGCGGTTGCCGAGGCCGGGCATGTGCCGTGTCGATCGGTTCACGGCAACACTCTAACCCCATTGGCCCGGGCGGCGAGCGCTGCGCCGATCCGGGCGCGCCGGATTTCGACGTCCCCGCCGACCTTGGCCGTCAGCACGGCCGTCCTCGCACGCGCACGGCGCGAGCCGGCGCGGATCATGCGCCGCGGCGAGCGCCACCTCTGGGTCGCGAACTCCGCGAGTGCGCGGCATCGCCTCAGCGAGGCGGAGGCCTCCGCACCGGGAGACCACGCGCGTCACGCGACGCGCCGCCCGGCAGCGTCGACGGCGGCGGTGGGGTCGGCCTTGCGGCAGCGACGGCGGCCGCCAGGCGCTCGATGCCGGTGCGGATCTGCTTCGCCCCGAGCGACGAGAAGCCCAGCATCACGACCTGTTCGTGCCAGGGGCCGCCGCCGAAGTCGTGCGCCGCGCCCGATTGCAGCGTGTAGATGCCCACGCCGTGCTCGGCCGCCAGCGCCTGCAGCGCGCTGGCGCGCGGCAGCTCCGGCGGCAGGTGCCAAACCAGGTGCATACCACCCTCGGAGCCAGAGACCTGTGCCTCGCCGAAATGTTCGCGCAAGCAGTCGATCAGGCACTGGCGTCGCTCGACGTAGACCTGCCGGATGCGCCGCAGGTGGTTGGCGTACGCCCCGCTGGCGATGAACTCGGCCAACACCGCCTGCTCCAGCCACGGCCGGCCGTTGTCGTGCAGCGCCTTGACGGTGCGCGCCGGGCCGACGAGCTGCCTCGGCACGACCAGGTAGCCCAGCCGCAGTCCGGCGCCCAGCGCCTTGGAGAAGGTCCCGAGGTAGATCACGCAGCCGTGCGTGTCCAGCCCCATCAGCGCCGGGATCGGCGATCCGCGGTAGCGGAAGTCGCTGTCGTAGTCGTCCTCGACGATGTAGGTGCTGGTGCGCCACGCCCAGTCGAGCAGCCGCAGCCGGCGTTCGAGCGGCAGCATGAATCCCATCGGGTACTGGTGCGACGGTGTCACGTACAGCAGCGCGGCGCCGTCGTCGGGGAGGTCGGCCACGCGCAGCCCGGAGTCGTCGACATGGACCGGCAACAGCCGCGCGCGGTAGCTCTCGTACAGGTAGGCCGCACCCTGGTAGGCTGGGTTCTCGATCGCCACCGCGTCGCCTTCGCGTAGCAGCAGGCGTGCCGACAGGTCCAGCCCTTCCTGGCAGCCGCCGACGACGACGATCTGCTCCGGATCGACCGCGATCCCGCGCGCCGGCCCCAGGTGCTCGGCAATCGCGCGCCGCAGCGCCGGCAGCCCGGCCGGGTCGCCGTAGTCGGTGAAGTGCGTGCCGGCGCCGGCCAGCACGCGGTTGAGGAGGCGCCGCCACAGGCCGAACGGGAACGAGTGCGGGTCGGGCCGGCCGAGCCAGAAGTCCAAGGGTAGCCGTCGAGCCCCGGCCACCGCGTGGGCCCGACCCCGGAAAGGGATCGGCCGGCGCGCGGGCAGCGCATCGCCGGCCGCCGTCGCCGGCGGCACCGCGCGCATCGCCGTCAGGCAGGATTCGGGCAGCTCGTTGCTGACGAAGGTCCCGAGTGCCTCGCGCGACTGCAGGTAGCCCTCGGCCGTCAGCCGCTGGTAGGCGAGCATCACGGTATTGCGCGACACGCCGAGCTGCTGGGCCAGCGCACGGCTCGGCGGCAGCGGGGCGCCGGGGCGCAGCCGTCCGCCCAGGATCAATGTACGCACCTGCGCATGCAGCTGCGACTGCAGCGATTGCCGATTGTCGGGGTCGAGCGAGATCGGGATTTCCATCCGCGTGTTTCCTGGCTGTACCGCGACCGCTGCGGCATCCTCGGTCAGGCGCGCCGGCCGGGCATCGTAGCGTGCGCCACCGTGGTGTCCAGTCGCGTCGAGCCGGGGACCTGCCCGACGCGCTGCGCGCGCGTCAGCGCTGCGCCTCGTCGCCGCCTTCGGCCGGCGGCCTCGCGCGCGACTGGAACTCGTCGCGGAAGGCCGCCAGCGGCGGACCGACGAAGACGCCCTCGAGCTTGAAGTGCTCGTGCATTGCCTTGTCGCTGCGCACCGCGCGCGCGAAGTCGAACCCGTACTTGGGGTCGATTGCGGGCGTGAACGGGGTGTACGGCCGGGCCGCCTTCGGCCACGGCGAGCCTTCGTAGTTCATGTGGCAGGCTTTGCAGCGGTCCTCGAACAGCAGCTCCTGCCCGGCCTCGGCGAGTCGCTCGCGCGGCGCCGTGCGGCCCTTGCTGTCGAATGCCAGCGCCGCCTTGCGGTGCAGCAACCGGTAGTCCGACCCTGGCCCGTGGCAGGACTCGCAGCCGACGCCGACGAGGTCCTTGCCCGCCTCCTTCGGGTCGTAGCCGCCCTCGTGGCCGAAGCCGGTCGAGTGGCAGCCGACGCAGTCGGCGTCCTGCCGGTAGTCCCGGGACGGGTCGAGCCCCGCCTTCCGCTTGGCCTCGACGCGCGCCTGGGGCGCGAGCGACGCCATCGCGTCGGCGTGCGCCGTCTTCTCCCAGGATTCGAGCTGGCTGCGGTGGCACGACCCGCACTTCTTGCGGCCTTCGTAGCGCGGCTCGGCGCTCGCCGTGCCGACCAGCGCGGCGAGCAGCGCGAGGCTGGCGAGGGCTCTCGGGACGGACGGTCTCATGCGCCGAGGGCCAGAGGGGTTGAAGCGACTCACGGCGCCGAGGGCGGGATCCGGTAGACCCAATAGCCGCCCTGCTGGTGGACCAGCACCGGGTCGCGCATCTCGAGCGGCGCCGAGCTGGTCAGCGGCAGCAGCCGCGCCAACAGCGTCTGCGCGCTGCGCGCATCGGTGACGAAGGTCGCGCGCGCGATGCGGTCGGACGGCTCGTGCACCGTATAGCCGCTCCACTGCTGTTCCTGCATCCAGCGCTTGACGAAGACGATCGGCCCGTGCAGGTCGCCGCGCAGCGGGAAGTCCTTGGTCGCCACGCCGAGCTGCTGCGGCAGCATGCGCCCGAGCTTGAAAAGGTCGGACACATGGACGACGACGAAGGCCTCCCGCCCGCCCGCCAGCTCGCGCAGCGCCTGCGCGCCTGTACGCTCGTCGCTGGCCAGCGCCTCGGCGAAGCGGCGGAACTCGCGCGCCTGGGGCTGCGACGGCGCCGCGCCCCAGAAGCCGCGCTCCGCGGTCTCGATCGAGCTTCGCCGCGCGAGCCAGGGCGAAGGTGCGATGAAGGGCTCGCCGAACCAGGCGTCGAAGGGCGTGCGGCGGCCGGTCAGCAGCGCCAGCGCGCGCGCCGTATCCCACCAGGCCAGCAGCAAGGAGTCCTCGGGCGTGTGCTCGCGCACCGCCTGGGCGAGCCCGGCGAGCTCGGCCGCGCGCGTGTCGACGTGGACCAGCGGCTCGCCGCTGGCGTTTTCCCAGTCGACCATCACCGGCGCGCCGCCGGCGCGGCGCGCGACATGCCCGACCGCCAGCGCCTGGTCGATGCCGTCGGCGCGCAGCTCGACGCGCTGCAGTTGCAGCGCATCGAACCCCTGCAGCCCGAGCGCCGCGAAGCGCCCGGCATCGCCCTCGTCGGTCACGCGATACCGGTAGGGCGCGGGGGCGTCGCGCCAAGGCCCCCAGGCGGCCCAGGCCAGCAGCGCGATCCCGGCGGCGACCAGCAGCCACGCCAGCCGCGCCAGCCAGCGCTGTGGCGATGCCGGCGCGGCGGCGCCGGCGGCGATCACCGCGGCGCCGGTCAATCCGCGTCCTTGCCGCGCCGGCGCGCGATCGCCAGTGCCGCGCCACCGGCCAGCAGCAGCGCACCGCCCAGGCCGCCGAGCGAGGCGCGGGTGGCGCCGTCGGACGGGTCGAGCAGGCTGGTGCGCCGCGTCTCGAGCTTGGCGACGCGCTGCTGCAACGACGCCATCTCGCGCAGCTTGGTGTCCTCGCTCATGATCTTCGAATAGGCGCGGTTCAGCGGCTCCCAGCCCTCGGTATAGGTCCAGCCGCCGGGGTTGACGTGCGCCAGCCCGACATGCAGCTTGGCGAGGTCGTTTTCACCCATCTCGATGACCTCGAACTCGATCGACGACGGGTTGTTGGCCTGGGTCCAGAAGAGCTGGAAGAACTGCGCCACACCCTCCTTGTCGGGCGGCGGCGGCGCCGGGCGGTTGGTCGTCTGCCCGGGCAGCAGCTTGTCGGCGTAGAGCTTCTCGACCACCTTGTGCGCCTCCTGGTACTTGGCCAGGCCTTGCAGCGTGCCCTTGTCCATCAGCTCGAGGTAGGAGCGCGCGAGCGACTCGCTGTGGCACTGGGTGCAGGTCTTGACCCAGGCCTCGAGCCGCTTCTCGGACCAGGCGCTCGTGATGTTGGCCGCCACGCCGCCGGCGGCGGGGTAGTTGGCCCAGCGCACCTTGCGCACCATGTTGTGGCTGAACTTGCCCTGGTACTCCATGTGACAGGTCTGGCAGGTCGGCGCCGTCTGCCCGCCCTTGGCGAAGGCGTCCTTCAGCGGCATCGACCAGTTCCACTGGCCGCCCATCATCTCGGTGATCTTGCCGTGCTTGGACAGCGAGTAGGCCTCCCAGTTGTTGTGGTCGATGCCGTTGTGGCAGGTCGCGCAGGCCTGCGGCTTGCGCGATTCGACGACCGAGAACTCGTGCCGGGTATGGCAGGTGTCGCACTTGTTTTGGTTCTGGTGGCAGGCGGTGCAGCCCTCGGCGATCTCGCGCTGCGGCATGCCGGCCCAGATCGTCGTCTCGACGTTGGCCTTGTAGTCCAGCGCGTGCGACGGCCTTCCCTTGGGCCACTCGTTGTTCGGCCAGGTGATGGTGTCGCGCTCGGACTCGCGCTCGGCGAACTCCTGCAGATGGCAGGTCGCGCAGACGTCGGCGGTCGGCATGCGCAGGTCGGCGGCGTGGTTCGCGCGTCCCTTGGCGTTGACGTCGACGTGGCAGTCGATGCAGCCGACCTCCTTCAGCGCCTCGCCGGCGCCGAGCTTGCCCAGCGAGCGCAGGTTAGCCTCGACCTCCTCCAGCTTGGCCTTCTTGTAGAAGGTCGGGTCCGACGGCGCGAGCTGGCGGATGCGGTCCAGGTTGGCGTGCGTGCTCTTCTTCCACGACGTGACCCACACGGGCGATTCGTCGGCGTGGCACTCGATGCAGTCCTCGCGCGACGCGACCTCCTTGACGGTGGCAGGCGGCTTGTAGAACGAATGCGGGTCGAGGTACTTGCTGAACGGGATCGGCTTCCAGTACTGCGCGTGGCTGCCGCGACCCGCGCCCTCGGCCGGGTCCTTGTAGCGCTTGACGAGCGCGTCGTAGAGCTGCTGCGGGCTGGCGCTGCGATCGAGCTTCAGCGCCTCGTAGGTCTCCTTCGGGATCTCGGCCTGCGCCGCGACGGCGGACCACAAGCCGGCGGCGAGCACGATCCTGCCGATCCTGCGCCACATCGTGTCCATGCGGGTCTCCTCCGGTTTGGCGGCGCTGCGCGTCGCCTGCGCCGATCATGGGATCCGCAGCGTCATCGGCCAAGCACCGCGGCGCGACGCAGGCGTGGTGCCAATGGTGCCAAATGATGGATCGAACGTCGCGATCGCTGGGTCCAGTTTGGACCAAGCGTCATGGCGGGACGCGTCCGGCATGGCGCCTTGTCAGCCGTGGATGCGGGATCCTGGCATCGCGCCCTCATGCCGCAGCAGCGTTGTCTTGCGAGCCAGCCCGCCTGCGTAGCCGGTGAGGCTGCCGTCGCGCCCGATCACGCGGTGGCAGGGCACGATGATCGCGACCGGGTTGGCGCCGACCGCGGCGCCCACCGCACGCACCGCGCGCGGCCGGCCGATGCGCGCGGCGATGTCGGCATAGCTGACAGTGCGGCCGGCCGGGATCTCGGACAGCGAGCGCCAGACCTCGCGCCGGAACGGCGTGCCCTGCAGGTCCAGCGGCACGTCGAAGCGTGTATGCGGGTCGCGCGCATAGGCGGCCAGCTCTAACGCGAGCTGCGCCAGCCAGCGCTGCCGCGGGACCGACGGGCAGGCGTCGTAACCGGCCGGCGGCGCGAACTCGAGCAGCGCGATGCCGCGCGGGGTTGCGGCGGCGTAAAGCGTGCCAACGGGGCTTTCGACGGTGGCGCGGGCGACGACGCCGGTAGGCAGGGGGGAGAGTGGCATGGCATCACCTCGATGATTTGGCGTGGCGGGCCGGGGCCGCGCGGGACCGCGTGGTCGCCGGGGTGGCGATGAGTGCAGTGGCGGCGGGGGCAGGATCCGTGGCGAGCGCACGCCACAGACGCACGACGGCATAGGCACGCCACGGTCGCCACGCCTCGGCGACCTGCGACGCGGCGCGCGCATCCGGGCGAGACCTCGCCCCCGAGGCCGCGGTCAGCGCCGATCGAATGCCGATGTCGCCGGCCGGAAACGCGTCCGGCCATGCCAGCGCGCGCATCGCGATCAGCTGCACCGTCCAGTCGCCGACGCCCGGCAGCGCGCGCAGCGCCTGCAGCGTCGGCCGCAGCGGTGCCCCCGGCTGCAGCGCGATCCGACCGTCGGCGACCGCGGCCGCGAGGGATTGCAGCGCGTGCACACGCTGGCGCACGATGCCCAGCGCGCCGATCGCCCCCGGGTCGGCGCCCGCCAGCGTGGCCGGCTCCGGGAACAAGCGGTCCAGGCCCTCGAACGGCGTTGCCCACGGAGTCCCGAAACGCGCGATCAGTCGGCCTGCCAGCGTGCGCGCCGCGGCCAGCGTCACTTGCTGACCGAGCACCGCGCGCACCGCGAGCTCGAAGCCGTCGAAGCTGCCTGGCAGTCTCAGCCCCGGCTGCGCGGGCAGCGGCATGCGGGCGAGCACGGGGTCGATCAGCGCGGGGTCGGCGTCGAGGTCGAACGCGTGACGCGCCCGCTGCAGCAGGGCGCCGGCCGCCGGCGCGAGCGTCGGTGCGACGCGCAGGTGCAGCTCGTCGCGTCCTGGCACGAAGCGGCACTCGATCCACCCCGCGGCGCGCGAGCCGCCTTGCGGCAGCGACAGCGTGCGCCGCAGCACGCCGGCATCGACGCGCTCGATGCCGGGAAGCGCACGTTCGGCGAAGAACCGCATCATGGCGTCGCCGTCCAGCGGCGGCCGATACGCCAGGCGCAGCAGCGTCGGACCGCGCAGCGCGCCCTGCACCGACCTGTCCGCGGCGGGCCGATCGGCGGCATCCGGCACCGTGGCTGCACGCCGCAGCCTGGACGGCGCCATGCGGTAGCGCGCGGCGAACGCGGCGTTGAATCGTCGCAGGCTGGCGAATCCGCTGGCCAGCGCGACCTGCGTCACCGGCAGTGCCGTGTCGGTGAGCAGCCGCTTGGCCAGCAGCAGGCGCTGCGTCGTCACGAAGTCCTGCGGCGACACGCCGTGCGCCGCACCGAAGATGCGCCGCAGGTGGCGGTCCGTCACACCCAGTCGCGCAGCCAGCGCCCGCAGCGGCAGCGCCTGCCCGGCGTGCACGGCGTCGACGATGGCGCGCGCCGCGTGGGCGGCCAGCACCGCCGGGGCGTCGACGCCCGAAAGCCCCGGCGCGATCTCCGGCCGGCACTTCAGGCAGGGGCGGAATCCGGCCGCCTCGGCCTGTGCCGCGTGGGCGAAGAAGCGGCAGTGCTCGCGCCGCGGCGTGCGCACGCGGCACACCGGGCGGCAGTAGACGCCGGTCGTCGTGACACCGACGAACAGCCGGCCGTCGAAGCGCACATCGTGCGCCTTCAGCGCGAGGTAGGCGGCATCGGCATCCATCGAACGGATCATAGGCAGGAGACCGGCCGGGACTCGCCGTATTCGGACCTGTCCTTGTCGGGCCACTGCGGCAGCGTGCTGGCGGCGGACCGCGCCCCGCGCGCCCTGCGCGCCGGGCTTCTGGATCCGTGCGCCGTCGCCCGCACGTCCGGTTGGGCGCCATGAAGCATCGCGGTTGCTCGCCGGAGTCCGGCCCGCCGATGGCCGATGCTCGCAGCCGGCTGCCGCCGCTTGCCGCGGCCTCGTGGGTCCGACGCCGAGGCCGAGCGAGCCGAGGCCCGCGACCAGCGACATGGATCGCAAACCGCGCTCGGCCGAGTGCGGCGGTGATGCCGGGCCAGGGTGGTCCCACCAGCCGCCACGGTCGCGCTCGCGCGACTGACCCAAGGCCGCTTGCACCTCGCTTCCGGTGTGTCGTTCACCGCCCGGGCAGGGGTGGCGCGGCGCACCAGACCTGCCGAGAGAGCACTTCCCGCACCCAGTCCTGGAATGCGCGCACGCGCGCGCTGCGCAGCCTTGCGGTCGGCGTCACGAAGTGCACCGGCAGCGGCGGGCAGCTCCAGCCCGGCAGCACGCGCAGCAGTGCACCGCTGGCCAGGTGGTGGCGGGCGACGAACTCGGCGACCTGGATGATGCCCAGTCCGTCCAGCCCGGCGCTCAGCATGGCGCCGCTGTCGGTCGTTAGCAGCCGTGCCGGGACCTCGATCGTGACGTGGTGCGCGCCGTCGACCAGCCGCAGCGGCGGCGGGCTGCGCTGTCCCGCCGGAAGGTAGCCGACGCGCAGGTGGCGCGCGAGCTCGTCGGGATGCCGTGGCAACCCGTGCGCGTCGACGTAGCGCGGCGCCGCGCACAGCACGAAGGGCAGATCGCCGAGCCGGCTGACGACGAGCGACGAATCGGGCAGCTCGCCGCCGCGGATCGCGCAGTCCAGGCCCTCGCGAACCAGGTCCACCGTCTGGTCGCTGCAGCCGAGCTCGACCGCGAGTTGCGGGTGGCGGTCGAGCAGGCCGCGCATCGCCGGCATCAGCACCAGGCGGCCGAGTGCGACCGGCACCTGCACCCGCAGCCGCCCGGACGGCGCCAGCCGCGCGGCGCGCAGCTCGGCGTCGGCGGTGTCGAGCTGGGCCAGGATCTGCCGCGCGCGGGCGTGGTAGGTCAGCCCCTCGGCGCTCGGTCGGACGCTGCGCGTGCTGCGCACGAGCAGCCGCACGCCGAGGTGCGCCTCGAGCTGCGCGACCTGCTCGCTGACGGTGGACTTGTGCCGCGCGAGCACCTGCGCCGCCTTGGTGAAGCTGCCGCTGTCGACCACCTGCACGTAGCTGCGCATCGCTTCGAGCTGATCCATCGCGGGCTCCTGCTGGCGGACTCTCGGACGAGGTTCGACCGGCGCCGGCATCCGGGGCCTCCGGCAGACGTCCGTCGTGGCGCAGCGGCGCGAGCGCGCGGGGTCTGCGCATGCCGACGGGCATCGGCGAGCGGCGGCGAGCGAAGGCGGGGGCCGTCGCCCGATTGTCGGGTTTCGCCCGACAGTGTGTCGGCGCCCCCTCGCTAGGCGAGGCGCTGCGGCGCCCCTACGCTCGGCGGCCATCACCCCACCGCCCGCGAGGCCGCCATGCTCACCACCGTCCACCGCACCGCGGCGCGGATCGCCACCGCCTGCATCGCCAGCTTCTGGATCGCCACCGTCGGCGTCGAGCTCGCCGGATCGGCCGACGCGGTCGCGCGCGTCAAGCACGCGATCGTGATGCCGGGCCTGCTGCTGCTGATCCCGGCGATCGCCGCCACCGGCGCCAGCGGGTTCGCGCTCGCCCGCGCGCGAGGGGGTGCCCTGGTGGCGGCGAAGAAGCGGCGCATGCCGTGGATCGCCGCCAACGGCCTGCTGGTGCTCGTGCCTTGTGCGCTGCTGCTCGACCGCTGGGCCGCGGCGTCGCTGCTGGATGCACGCTTCGTCGCCGTGCAGGCGGTCGAGCTCGTCGCCGGCGCGGTCAACCTCGCGCTGATGGCGCTCAACCTGCGCGACGGGCGGCGCCTGGTTCGTCAGCGCGCCGACGCGCACCCGGTCTCGTGACGGCGCGCGGGCCGGCCCGCGGCGCTCAGCGCGTCATTCCGCGCCGGCTCGCATAGCTCAGCGAATCGACCAGCGCCACCAGCAGCAGCATCGCCGCCAGCACGGTGCAGGTCTTGTCCATCTGGAACAGCCCCATGTGGAAGACGAGCAGCTGCCCCAGCCCGCCGGCGCCGACGACGCCGAGCACCGCGGCGGCGCGAATATTGTTCTCCCAGCGGTACAGCGCATAGCTCAGCAGCTGCGGCAGCACCTGCGGCAGCGTGGCGTAGAGGAAGACGCGCAGCGGGTCCACGCCCTGCGCGCGCAGCGCGTCGGCCGGTCCGGCGGGCGCGTTCTCGATCGCCTCGGCGAACAGTCGCCCGAGCACGCCCGCGGTGTGCAGCGCCAGCGCCAGCGTGCCGGCGAACGGGCCCAGCCCGGCGCTGATCAGCAGCAGCGCGGCCCAGACCAGCTCCGGGATCGACCGCAGCGCGTTGAGCACGAGCCGCATCGGCGCGCGCGCCCAGGCACGATCGCCGGCGTGCATCCGGCTCGCCGGCAACGCCAGCACGATCGCCGCCGCGGCGGCCAGCAGCGTGCCGAGCGCCGACATCGCCAGCGTCTCCCAGGCCCCGACCGCGACCTGGCGCAGGAAGCCGGGCTCGAGGTCGGGCGGGAAGAACTCGCCCGCGAAGCGCGCCATGCCGCGCGCGGCGTCGAGCGAGAGAAACTGCGCCCACTGCAAGTCCAGCGACGCGAAGCTGGCGGCGACGAGCACGATCACCGCGGCCGTGAACCAGCAGGCCTTGCAGCGGGCGTCGAACAGCCGCGGCGGCAGCCTGAACGGCGGGTTGGCGGCGTGGCGGTCCATATCCATCAGCGCCCTCAACCCAGCGCGCGCCGCAGCCCGGCGCTGACGCGGTCGGCCAGCGCGACGAGGACGACGAAGACGATCAGGATCGTCGCCACCTCGCCGCCGGCGAACATCTTCATCGACTGCTCGAGCTGCTGCCCGAGCCCGCCGGCGCCGACGAATCCGAGCACGACCGACGAGCGGATCGCGCACTCCCAGCGGTAGACGGTGTAGCTCGTCAGCTCGGCCGCACTCGTCGGCAGCAGGCCGTGGAAGAAGGCCTGCAGCCGCCCGGCGCCGTTGCGCAGCAGCGTCGTCGAGGCGTGCGTGTCGCCGGACTCGAGGATCTCGGCGTAGACCTTGCCGAGCATGCCGCCGTAGGTCAGCGCGATCGCCAGCACGCCGGCGGTCGGCCCGAGGCCGACGACGCGGACGAAGACCAGCGCCCACACCAGCTCGGGGATCGATCGCAGCGCGATCAGCAGCCAGCGCGCGCCGCGCCGCGCGAGCGCCGGCAGCGCGGCCATGCGGCCGTCGACGGCGCCGATCGCCGACACCGACAGCACGCGCGTGGCGATCAGCGCCAGCGGCGCGGCGACCAGCAGCGCCAGCGTGACGCCGGCGGTCGCGATCGCGACCGTGCGCCAGGTCTCGCGCGCGACCAGCGCGAGGAAGTCGCCACCGTGCGCCGGCGGGACGAAGCTGGCGAGAAACTGCGCGCTGACGCGCAGGTTGGCGGGCTCGACCAGCACCCAGGGTTCGAACTCGGTGGCCTGCAGCAGCGGCCACAGCAGCACCAGCGCGACGACGGCCCAGCCCAGGCGGGCGCGCCAAGCCGGATCGCGCGACGGGATCGCAGCGGTCGGGGCGCTTGCGGCGGCGGTCGTCACGATTCGGGGCGGGGCGCGACGGGCAGAGCGACGATGCGCAGTGTGGCGCGACGAAGCCCGCGCCTCAGCGGCAATGCATGACGGCCGGCGGGGCCGGCGCTGGGGGTGCCTCGGCATCGGCATCGGCCGCGCCGCCGCCCAGCCACTCGTCCTCGTGCTGCGCGTACAGGCGCGCGAGCTGCGCGCGCGTCACCTCGGCGGCCGGCAGGTCGAACGCGATGCGCCCGTCGCGCAGCCCGACGATGCGCGGGAAGTGCGCCAGCGCGATGTCGACCTGGTGCAGGCTCGCGACCAGCGTGCGGCCGCCCTCGCGCGCGGCGTCGACCAGCGTCGAGACGGCCTGCTGCGCGCGCGTCGGGTCCAGCGCCGACAGCGGCTCGTCGACCAGCCACAGCCGTGCCGGCGCGAGCAGCGCGCGCGCCAGCCCGACGCGCTGGCGCTCGCCGCCCGACAGCCGGTCGACGCGCTCGAACAGCTTGTCGGCGAGGTCGAAGCGATCCAGCGCCGCGTGCGCGGCCGGGATGTCGCTCGGGTAGAACAGCGAGCGCAGGCTGGCCGCGAGGCCGAGCGCAGGCAGCCGCCCCGCGAGCACCGCGGTGACGACGCGCTGGCGTGGCGGCAGCGGCGGCACCTGCGGCGCCAGGAACAGCCGCCCGCGCAACGCGTGCAACGCGCGCCGCGGCAGCGACCAGGGGTCGGCGCCGTCGATGCGCAGCGCGCCCTGCGCGGGTCGCAGCGCACAGGCCATGGTCTGCAGCAGCGTCGTCTTGCCCGCGCCCGACGGCCCGATGACGGCGAGCTGCTCGCCCGCGGCGACGCGCAGCTCCAGCGGGCCGAGCGCGGCGCGGGCACCGGCACGCGCCGCCGGGTGGCGGGCGATGACGGCGTCGAGCTCGAGTTGCATGGCGTCGCGCGTCGTCGTGGGGCTCAGAGCAGCCCGGCGGCGCGCGCCGCGCGCTCGATGCTCTCGTAATTGCCGGGGGCGGTCGGGATGTAGCGCGTCGCGCGGTTGAGCTTCAGGATCTCGGCCTGTGCGGGGTCCGCGGGCGACAGCGCCAGCAGCGCGCTGCGGATGCGGTCGCGCAGTTCGGCCGGCATGTCGGCATGCACCGACCAGTTGTAGTTGAAGAACGGCGACGTGGTGTAGAAGACGTCGACCTCGCGCGGGTCGACTCGCCCTTCCTGGACGAACTTGCGCCAGACCGTGATGTCCAGCGCCGCCGCGTCGACCTTGCCGCTGACGACGGCGGCGATCGTCGCGTCGTGTGCGCCGGAGTAGGCGATGCGGCGGAAGTCCTTCTCCGGCTCGAGGCCGGCGGCGAGCAGGAAGCTGCGCGGCATCAGGTGACCCGAGGTGCTGCTCGGCGACCCGAATCCGACCTGCTTGCCGCGCAGGTCGCCCAGGCCGCGGATGCCCGAATCCTTGCGCGCGATGAAGACCGACTGGAAGCGCGCGTCCTCCTGGCGTTGCGCGATCGGGATGACCTTGCCGTCAGCGCGCCGGCGCGCCTGGATGTAGGTGAAGCCGCCCAGCCACGCGAGGTCGACCTTGCGGGCGACCAGCGCCTCGACCGCGGCCGGGTAGTCGTTGACCGGGGTGAACTCGACCTTCATCGCCAGCGCGCGCTCGAGGTAGGCGACCAGCGGCCCGAACTTGCGCGCCTGCTCGGTCGCGGCCTCTTCGGGGATGGTCGTCACGCGCAGCACGGACTGCGCGTGCACGCCGGTGCCGGCGGCGAGCAGCGCGGCGCCGATCAGGGTGTGGAAGCGGCGACGGTTGAGGGTCGGGGGCACGGGAGGCTGATTCCTAATGGGAGAGGGCGCGATTACAGCGCAGCCGGGCCCGGCTTGCACGAGGCTGCTAGAGTGTCCTCATGACCGGCCCCGCCTCCGCCGCCCCTGCGTTCGTCGAGCTGGCACACGAAGACGATGACGCGTTGCGCGCCGAGCTGGTGCGCGGACTGACCGCGCCGGCGGCGCAGGTGGCGCCGAAGTTTCTCTACGGGCCGCTCGGATCGGCACTGTTCGACGCCATCACGCGCCTGGCCGAGTACTACCCGACGCGCACCGAGGCGGCGATCTTCGACGCCGAGCGCGACGCGATCGCGCGCGCCTGCGGGTGCGGCCGGCCGCTGGTCGACCTCGGCGCCGCCGACTGCGCGAAGGCGGCGGCGCTGTTCGACGCGCTGCAGCCGTCGCAGTACGTCGCGGTCGACATCTCGGTGGACTACGTGCGCGATGCGCTGCAGCGGCTGCAGTGCAGCCACCCGGCGCTGCCGATGCTCGGCGTCGGCATGGACTTCAGCGCCGCGCTGGACCTCCCGCCGCAGGTCGGGCCCGGGCCGCGCACGCTGTTCTACCCCGGGTCGAGCATCGGCAACTTCACGCCCGACGAGGCGCTCGTCCTGCTGCGCCGCGTGCGCGCCGCCTGCGCCGGCGGCGCGCTGCTGATCGGCGTCGACCTCGTCAAGCCGCGCGAGGTGCTGGAGGCGGCCTACGACGATGCGCTGGGCGTCACCGCGGCCTTCGACCTCAACCTGCTGCGCAACGTCAATGCGCGGCTCGGGGCGGACTTCGACCCGCGGCAGTGGCGGCATGTCGCCTTCTTCGACGCCCGGGCGTCGCGCATCGAGATGCACCTCGAGGCGCGCGAGCCGCTAACGGTTCGCTGGCCGGGCGGCGAGCGCCGCTTTGCCGGCGGCGAGCGCATCCATACCGAGAACTCGTACAAGTACCTCCGCGGCGACTTCGAGGCCATGCTGCGCGACGCCGGATTCGGCCGCACGCAGGGCTGGACCGATGAGCGCGGCTGGTTCGCGATCTTCGTCGCCCAGGCCGGGTAGGCGGGCGCCGGTTCGCGATGCGAGGGGCGGGGAAGGGCCGGGGCCGCGCCGCGCGTCGCGTCGGCGAGGATGTCGCGCCGGCTGCCGACCCCGGCGCTGACGGCGCACAAGGCGCACAAGGCGAAATGGGCGGGCAAGGCGCCCAGGCGCCGCACTGGCGCTGGGACGGCGAGGACCTCGTCCTCGAGTTGCGCGCCAAGCCCGGCGCGCGCCGCGACGGCTTCGGCCGCGTGGCGGGCGGGCGGCTCGCGGTGCAGGTCGCCGCGGTGGCCGAGGACGGGCGTGCCAATGCGCGGCTGCTGGGATTCCTGGCGGCCGAGTTCGGCGTCGCGAAGTCGGCCGTCGAGCTGGTCCAGGGGGGCGCGAGCCCGCTCAAGCGTGTGCGCGTCCGCGCGCCGCACAGCCTGCCGCAAGCCGCGGGCGTGCCGCCGCGCCCGGGCTGAGGGTCCGCGGCGCGGCCGCGGCGAACCGCGCGACGCGCCGACTTCCGCATTAACCTCCGCGCCATGAAGCCCACGGTCTGCCTGGTCACGCCCTACCTGGCCGATGCCGCGAACGGCAACTGGCGCACGGCGTCGCGCTGGGCGCGCATGCTCGCCGGCGATTATCGGGTGCGCGTGCTGCGCGACTGGCGCGCCGACGAGGGCGGGCGCGACGCGTTGCTGCTGGCGCTGCACGCGCGACGATCGGCGCCGTCGATCGCGGCCTTCGCCGCCGCGCACCCGGGGCGGCCGCTCGTGGTGGCGCTGACCGGCACCGACCTGTACCGCGATATCCACGTCGATGCCGACGCCCAGCGGTCGCTGGCGCTTGCGACGAGGCTGATCGTGCTGCACGAGCTGGCGCCGCTGGACCTGCCGGCCGCCTACCGCGCCAAGTGCGTCGTCAGCTTCCAGTCCTGCGCCGCGCGCCGGCCGCTGGCCAAGACGACGCGCCACCTGCGCGCGCTGATGGTCGGCCACCTGCGCGACGAGAAGGACCCGGCGACGCTGATGGCCGCTGCGCGGCGGCTGCGCGGGCGCGACGACATCCTGGTCGACCATGTCGGCGCCGCGCTCGACCCGGCGCTGGCCGACGCCGCGCGCGCGACGATGGCCGACTGCCCGCGCTACCGCTGGCTGGGCGCGCGGCCGCACCGCGAGGTGCTGGCGCGCATCCAGCGCGCGCACCTGCTCGTGCACGCCAGCCGGATGGAAGGCGGCGCGCACGTCGTGATCGAGGCGGTGCGCAGCGGCACGCCGGTGGTCGCCTCGCGCATCGCCGGCAACCTGGGGCTGCTGGGGGCGGACTACCCGGCGGTGTTCGAGGTCGGCGACGCCCGGGGGCTCGCGGCGCAGCTCCTGCAGGCGCGCGACGATCCGGCTATGCTGCCGGTCCTGCGCGTGCGCTGCGAGGCGCGTGCCCCCTTGTTCGACCCCGCACACGAGCGCGCCACGCTGCGCGCCGTCGTCCGCCAGGCCCTGGAGCCGACCCGATGACCTCCCCCACCGAACCCCGCCTCACGTCGCTGTCGCACGGCGGCGGCTGCGGCTGCAAGATCGCCCCCGGCGTGCTGTCCGAGATCCTGCGCACGAGCAGCGCGATGCCGGTGCCGCCGCAGCTGCTGGTCGGCATCGAGACCGCGGACGACGCCGCGGTCTACCAGCTCAACGACGAGCAGGCGCTGATCGCGACGACCGATTTCTTCATGCCGATCGTCGACGATCCGTTCGACTTCGGCCGCATCGCGGCGACGAATGCGATCAGCGACGTCTACGCGATGGGGGGCACGCCGATCATGGCGCTGGCGCTGGTGGGGATGCCGATCAGTGTCCTGTCCACGCAGACGATCGCACGCATCCTCGAAGGCGGCCACGCGGTGGCGCACGCGGCGGGGATCCCGATCGCCGGCGGCCACACGATCGACTCGGTGGAGGCGATCTACGGCCTGGTCGCGCTCGGCCTGGTGCACCCGCGCCGCGTCAAGCGCAACGCCGATGCGCGCGCCGGCGACCAGCTGGTGCTGGGCAAGCCGCTGGGGGTGGGCGTGCTCAGCGCGGCGCTGAAGAAGGGCGAGCTGTCGCCCGCCGGCTACGAGCAGATGATCGCGACGACGACGCGGCTGAACACACCCGGGCCGGCGCTGGCCGCGATCGACGGCGTGCACGCGCTGACCGATGTGACGGGGTTCGGGCTCGCCGGGCACGCGCTCGAAATGGCGCGCGGGGCGAAGGCCGAGGTCGCGATCGAATGGTCGCGCGTGCCGCTGATCGGCGGCGTGCGTGACCTGGCGGCGCAGGGGCACGTGACCGGCGCGTCCGGGCGCAACTGGGCCGGCTACGGCGCCGACGTCGACCTGCCCGAGGGCTTCGCGGCCGAGGACCGCGCGCTGCTGACCGACCCGCAGACCAGCGGCGGGCTGCTCGTCGCCTGCGCACCCGAGGTCGTCGGCGAGGTGATCGAGGTCTTCCGCCGCGACGGCTTCGCCGATGCCGCCGAGATCGGCGAGATCGGCCGCGCGGGCGAGGCCAGGCTGCGCGTGCGCTGAGCACGAGGGCCGTGACTTCCGCCGCCGCCAGCGTGCCATCGTGACGACCCCGTGGCCAGGCCTGCGCCGGACGGCGTGGTTCGCGCTGCTCGCGACGATGTCCGTCGCGGTCGCACAGGACGAGACAGCGGCGGGGCGTGACGCCGCGGCGGCAGCGTCGGCCGACGCGGTCCAGGCGCGGACGCAGCGCTGGGCCGACGCCGCGCTGCGCCCGCAGCGCGAGGCCAGCGCCGCGGTGCGGGCGCGCAACGAGTCGCGTATCGCCGCCGAGGTCGGGGGGCGGCTGCTGCGTTGGACGCGCGAAGCCGGTGAACCGGTCGCGCGCGGCGAGCTGCTGGCCGAGATCGACGCCGCCGACCACCGCCTCGCGCGCGACCGCGCGCGCGCCTCGGTCGAGGCGATGCAGGCGCGGCTCGCGCTGGCCGAGCGCCAGCTCGCGCGCGCGGCCGAGCTGCGCGGGCAGGATTTCGTCTCGCCCGAGGTCGTCAACCAGCGCGAGACGGAGTCGATGCTGGCGCGCGCCGAGCTCGACGCCGCGCGCCAGCAGCTGGCGGCGGCCGAGCTGGCGCTGGCGCGCACGCGCGTGACCGCGCCGTTCGACGCCGTCGTGCGCCAGCGCATGGCGCAGGCGGGCGAGCTGGTCGCACCCGGGACGGCGCTGTACCTGCTGGCCGAGCGCGGCGCGTCCGAGGTCGTGGCCGCGGTCGCACCCGACGATGCCGACGGCCTGCGCGCCGCGGGCTCCTGGGGCTTCGAGACCGCCGACGGGCGGACGCTGCCGCTGCGGCTGCTGCGCGTGACGCCGCTCGTCGACCCCGGCACGCGCACGGTGCAGGCGCGGCTGGCGTTCACCGGCGAGACGGCGCCGCCCGGCGCCGAGGGCCGGCTGCGCTGGCTGGACCCGCGCCCGCACGCGCCGGCGGCGGCGATGGTGCGGCGCGACGGGCGGCTCGGCGTCTTCGTCGTCGAGTCCGGGCGCGCGCGCTTCGTCGCGCTGCCGGCGGCGCAGGAGGGGCGCAGCGCGCCGCTGGCGCTGCCTGAGGACGCGCGACTCGTCGTGCAGGGGCAGGCCGCGCTCGTCGACGGCCAGCCGGTCGCGGTCGCTGCCGCCTCCCCGGCACGCTGACGATGCCCGACGCGACGCGGAGCGGATCTTGCGCCTGCTTCGCGCGCTGATCGAGAACCACCCGCTGGCGAATATCGCGTTCGCCGTCGTCCTGCTGCTGGGGGCGGTGGCGTACGCGACGATGCCGCGCGAGCAGGACCCGGAAATCAACTTCAACTGGGTCAGCATCGTCACGGCGCTGCCCGGCGCCTCGGCCGAGGAGGTCGAGCGTCTCATGACCAACCCGCTCGAGGACGCGATCGACGGCGTGGCCGACCTGCGATTCGTCGTCAGCACCAGCCGCGACAACGTGTCGAGCATCCTGGTGCGCTTCCGCGAGATCCCGGACAAGGTCTTCGACAAGCGCATGAACGACCTGCGGCGCGAGGTCCTCAACCAGGCCAGCGCCGAGCTGCCCAGCGAGGCCGGCGACCCGCGGGTGCTGGAGATCACGACCAGCAACGGCTTCCCGACCGCGACCCTGACGCTGACCGGCCGCGCCGACGACGAGGTGCTGCGCCTGGCCGGCCGCAGGCTGCGCGACGATCTGGGGCGTATCGCCGGCGTCGACCAGGTCTACGCCTCCGGGCTGCGCGACCCGGAGCTGCTCGTGACCCCGGATGCGGCGGCGCTGGCGGCGCGCGGTCTGACGCCGGCCGACGTCGCCGACGCGCTGCGAGCCTTCTACCGCGACACCGCCGCCGGCACGTTGCGCACACGCGACGGCGCGTGGTCGGTCGGCGTGGCCGGCGTCACGCTGGACCCGCAGGCGCTGGCCGGCATTCCGGTGGCCGGCCGCAGCGGTGCGGCGGCGGTGCGGCTGGATGCGGTGGCGCGCATCGAGCGCGCGCGCGCCACCGCGGCGCAGCTCGCGAGCACCGGCGGGCAGGCGGCGATCGTGCTGTCGCTGACCAAGAAGAGCGGCATCAATACGCTGGAGCTGGTGCAGCGATTGCGCGACGCGATCGACGAGCGTGCGCCGGTGCTGGCCGCCGACGGGATGGCGCTGAGGCTGTCGGACGACCAGACCGTGCCGACGCGCGAGGCGATCGGCACCATGCAGCGCAATGCCGTCGTCGGGCTGGCGCTGGTGGTCGCGATCTGCTGGCTGTTCCTCGGCACGCGCATCAGCCTGCTGATCGGGCTGGGGATCCCGTTCTCGCTCGCGGCCACCTTCGCGCTGCTGGGCACGCTGGGCTACACGGTCAACATCTCGGTGCTGCTGGGGGTGGTGATCGCGCTCGGGATGCTGGTCGACCAGGCGGTGGTCGTGGTCGAGGCGATCTACTACCGGCTCGCGCGCGGCGCGAAGACGATGGAAGCGGCGCTGGCCGCCATCGCCGAGGTCGGCACGCCGGTCCTGGCCGCGGTGGCGACGACGCTGGCAGCCTTCCTGCCGCTGATGCTGCTGCCGGGGATCGTCGGCAAGTTCATGTTCGTGATCCCCTTCGTCGTCACGCTGGCCTTGCTGGCGAGCCTGGCCGAGGCCTTCTGGATGCTGCCGGTGCAGATGCACGCGCTGCGCATCGACCTGGCCACGAGGCCGTCGCGCGTGCAGCGGCTGCGCGAGCGCGCGACGCGCCGGCTGCGCCTGGCCTACGGCTGGGCGCTGGCCGAGGTGCTGCGTCGGCCGCGCACCGCGGCGCTGGTGGCGGTGGCGATCCTGGCCGGCGCCGGCGCGTTGTTCGCGGCCGGCGCGGTGCGGGTGCAGTTCTTCGCCTTCGACCCGATCCGGCTGTTCTACGTCAACGTCGACATGCCGTCGACGGCGACCATCGAGCAGACGCTGGCCGCAGTCGAGACGGTCGAGCGCGCGGTGCGCGAGCGGCTGCAAGACGGCGAGGCGCGCGCGGTGACGTCCACCGCAGGGTTGAAATTCACCGAGACCGAGCCGCTGTACGGTGACGCCTACGGGCAGGTGACGGTGTCGCTGGTGCCGCGCGGTCGCGGGATGCGCGAGGTCGGCGAGGTGGTCGAGGCGATGCGCGCCGAGATCGAGTCGCTGCCGGGGCCGGGGCGCAAGAGCTTCACGATGCTGGCGGGCGGCCCGCCGGCGGGCAAGGCGGTCAGCGTCAAGGTGCGCGGCGACGACTGGGACGCGCTGCGTCGCGCCGCCGACCGCGTGCTGGCGATCGTCGCCGCGGTGCCGGGCGCGCGCGATGTCACCGACGACGAGGTGCCCGGGCGCAACCGGCTGCGGCTGACGATGGACCACGAGGCGCTGGCCCGCGCCGGCCTCGACGCCGCCAGCGTCGCGCGCGTGCTGCGCATCGCGGTCGACGGCGAGGTGGTGGCCTTCACGCGCGAGGGCGGCGACCGCGTCGAACTGCGCGTGCGCGCGCCGCAGCGCTCCGTCGACGACCCGGCGGCGCTGCTGGCCACGCCGCTGGCGCTGCCCGGGGGCGGCGTGACGCAGCTCGGCGCGCTGGTGCGGGCCGAGGTGGTGCCCGGGCGCGCCGTCGTGCGCCACCACAACCTGCGGCGCACGATCACGGTCGAGGCGGACCTGGACAAGGCCGTCACCGATACGCGCGAGGCGAACGCGCGCATCCAGGCCGCGTGGGCGGCCGAGCGCGCGCAGCACCCCGGCGTGGACCTGGACTTCTCGGGCGAGCTGGAGGACATCGACGAGAGCCTGGACGCGATGGGGCGGCTGTTCGTGCTCGGCGTCGGGCTGATCTACCTGATTCTGGCGGCACAGTTCCGCAGCTACTGGCAGCCGCTGATGATCCTGGTGACGGTGCCGCTGGCATTCGCCGGCGTGGCCTTCGGGTTGGCGATCACGCGCGTGCCGCTGTCGCTGTACACGCTGTACGGGGTGATCGCGCTGACCGGGATCGCGGTCAACTCCGCGATCGTGCTGATCGCGGCGGCCAACGAGCGGCTGCGCGCCGGCATGGGCTGCGCGCACGCGATCGTCTGGGCCGCCCGCCGGCGCGTGGTGCCGATCCTGATCACGACCGCGACGACGATCGGCGGCCTGTTCTCGCTGGCCTTCGGGATCGGCGGCAACAGCCTGCTTTGGGGGCCGGTGGCCGCGAGCATCGTCTGGGGGCTGGGGTTCTCGACGCTGCTGACGCTGTTCGTGGTGCCGCTGCTGTACCTGATGTTCATGCGGCGGGGGCGTTGAGCGGCGGCTAGTCGGCGCGTTGGGCGTGGCGGTCGCGCCGCGACGAGACATGGTGCTTCGACAGTCCGCGAATTGGACGGCAGCGGTGGCACTCGAGGGCGCCACTGTCAGTCGAAGGGGTCTTCTTGCTTGTCGCGCCGGTCTGCGCGTGCCGAGGGCGGCGGGTACCCTTGCCCTCCATGTCCTCCGCCGTCGGCTGCGCCGCCGGCTCCCCCTTTACTTCCGGTCAAGGGTACCCGCCGCCCTCGGCAGGCAACCGCAGTGGTATTCGACCATCGAATACCAATGCGCCCTTCGCGAAGCCGGTAGCGGGTGCAAGGGACTGCGGGTCTGGATCAGCCTGCCGCCTGCAACCCGTGCTCGAAGTGCTCGCGCATCAGCGTGCGTGCATGCTCGGCGTCGCGCGACTCGATCGCATCCATCAGCGCGCGGTGCTCGGCCAGCGACTCGGCGATCCGGCCCTGGCGGAACAGCGAATGGTGGCGGTTGAGCTTCATAACCTTGCGCAGGTCGCCGACGAGCTGCATCGCCCAACGGTTGCCGGCGATGCGCAGCAACGCCATGTGGAAGTCCTCGTTGGCGGCGAAGAAGGCGTCGTGCTGGCGCACGCGTTTCTCGAGCCGGTCGTGCAGCGCGCGCAGCTCCGCCCGCGCCTCGGCGTCGGCCCTGGCGGCGACGCACGCGGCGGCGTCGCTTTCCAGCAGCGCGAGCAGGTGGTAGACCTGCGCGACGTCGTCGCGCGACATCTCGGCGACGAAGGCGCCGCGCCGCGGCTTCATCGTCACCAGGCCCTCGGCGGCGAGCACCTTCAGCGCCTCGCGCAGCGGCGTGCGGCTGATGCCGTACTCGGCCGCCAGCCGCTGCTCGTCGATCCAGTTGCCAGGCTCGAGCCGGCGCGCGAAGATCTGCTCGCGCAATCGCTCGGCGACCTGCTCGTAGAGCGGTCGCGGGGCCAGCGGCCCGAGGGCAGGGGTCTCGGCGACGGTCACGGGCGGGATCGGGCGCTGTCAGCTTCGTGTCGGTTGTGCATTCATAATTATGCATAATGTCGGGGATCCGGCAAGCCGGGAAGCCGGCAAGCCGCCGCCGACGACGCACCGCCTCCGAGGAGCACCGCGATGAGCGATCACGACGCCTTCAAGCCCGCGACCTTGCAGCAATGGGCCGACGCCGCCGCGCGGTCCGCCCCCGGCGGCGACCTCGGCGCGCTGGACTGGGTCACGCCCGAGGGCCTGGTCGTCAAGCCGCTGTACACGGCGGCCGACCTGCAGGGGCTGCCGCACGCCGACACGCTGCCCGGCTTCGAGCCCTTCGTGCGCGGCCCGCAGGCGACGATGTACGCGGTGCGGCCGTGGACGATCCGCCAGTACGCCGGCTTCTCGACCGCGGAGGACTCGAACGCCTTCTACCGCAAGGCGCTGGCCGCCGGCGGGCAGGGGGTGAGCGTGGCCTTCGACCTCGCGACGCACCGCGGCTACGACAGCGACCACCCGCGCGTGACGGGCGACGTCGGCAAGGCCGGGGTCGCGATCGACAGCGTCGAGGACATGAAGATCCTGTTCGACGGCATCCCGCTGGACAAGGTCAGCGTCAGCATGACGATGAACGGCGCCGTGCTGCCGGTGCTGGCGGGCTACGTGGTGGCGGCCGAGGAGCAGGGGGTGCGGCAGGACCAGTTGAGCGGGACGATCCAGAACGACATCCTCAAGGAGTTCATGGTCCGCAACACCTACATCTACCCGCCCGAGCCGTCGATGCGCATCGTCGGCGACATCATCGCCTACACCGCGCGCGAGATGCCGCGCTTCAACTCGATCAGCATCTCCGGCTACCACATGCAGGAGGCCGGCGCGAACCAGGCGCTGGAGCTGGCGTTCACGCTCGCCGACGGCAAGGAGTACGTGAAGACCGCGCTGGCCAAGGGGCTGGACGTCGACGAGTTCGCCGGGCGGCTGTCGTTCTTCTGGGCGATCGGGATGAACTTCTATCTCGAGATCGCCAAGATGCGCGCGGCGCGTCTGCTGTGGACACGCATCATGAAGGGCTTCGGCGCGAAGAAGCCCAAGAGCCTGATGCTGCGCACGCATTGCCAGACCTCGGGCTGGAGCCTGACCGAGCAGGACCCGTACAACAATATCGTGCGTACGACCGTCGAGGCGATGGCGGCGGTGTTCGGCGGCACGCAGAGCCTGCATACGAACAGCTTCGACGAGGCGATCGCGCTGCCGACCGAGTTCAGTGCCCGCATCGCGCGCAACACCCAGCTGATCCTGCAGGAGGAGACGCACATCACGAACGTCGTCGACCCCTGGGCCGGCAGCTACCTGATGGAGCGGTTGACGCAGGAGATGGCCGACAAGGCCTGGGCGATCATCGAGGAGGTCGACGCGATGGGCGGCATGACGCGCGCGGTCGACTCCGGCTGGGCCAAGCTGAAGATCGAGGCCAGCGCGGCGGAGAAGCAGGCGCGCATCGACAGCGGCCGCGACGTGATCGTCGGCGTCAACAAGTACAAGCTCGACAAGCACGATACGGTCGACATCCTCGAGGTCGACAATGTCAAGGTGCGCGAGGGGCAGATCGCGCGGCTGGCGCGGATCAAGGCCACGCGCGACGCGGAGCGGGTGCAGCGCTCGCTGGCGGCGCTGACCGAGGCGGCGCGCCGCGGCGAGGGCAACCTGCTCGCGCTCGCGATCGACGCGGTGCGCGCGCGCGCGACGGTGGGGGAGGTCAGCGATGCGCTGGAACAGGTCTACGGGCGCCACCGCGCCGACATCCAGAAGGTGAGCGGGGTGTACGCCGCCGCCTACGACTCGGCCGAGGGCTGGGACCGGCTGCGGGCCGAGATCGCCGCCTTCGGCGAGCAGCAGGGCCGCCGCCCGCGCGTGATGATCGCCAAGCTCGGCCAGGACGGGCACGACCGCGGCGCCAAGGTGGTGGCCACCGCCTTCGCCGACCTCGGCTTCGACGTCGACATCGGGCCGCTGTTCCAGACGCCGGAGGAATGCGCGCGCCAGGCGATCGAGAACGACGTCCACGCGGTCGGCGTCTCGACGCTGGCCGCCGGCCACAAGACACTGGTGCCGGCGATCCTGGCCGAGCTGCGTCGCCAGGGCGCGGACGATATCGTCGTCTTCGTCGGCGGCGTGATCCCGCCGCAGGACTACGACTTCCTCTACGAGGCCGGCGTCAAGGGCATTTACGGCCCGGGCACGCCGATCCCGGCGAGCGCGAAGGACGTACTCGAGCAGATCAAGAAGGCCGTGGGGGCGGGGTGAGCGTCGTGCGGCGGACGCGTCTGTCGCGCGAGCTGGAGCCCATGCCGGCTTTCGGCCCGGAGCGGCCGTTGGCCGCTCCGGGCCCAAGGGCCCTCACGTACCGCTCCCCCGCGCCCCCTCCAAGAGGGGGCTCCAGCATGTCCGCCAGCTCCCCCCAGCCCCCTCCAGGAGGGGGCTCCAGCTCGAGTGACGAGTCGGCCGGCCCGCCGACCGTCGCGCCCCAGGTCGGGCCGTTTATGCGCGCTGCGCCACGCAGGACTCGCCGGCCGCAAGGCCGGCCCGACGGTCATACTGGAGCCCCCTCTCGGAGGGGGCGCGGGGGAGCCGAACGAACGGGGGCGAAGCCCATAGCGGCCTACGGCCGCTATGGGCCGCATGCGGTCCGTCAACCCCATTTCCCGAGGAACGTGCGGTGAGCGGTGCCGGCCTGACGCCAGGCCTCGATCCCGACAGCATGCGGCTCAGGGATGCCGTTCTCGGCCCCCCCGGTCCTGCGCAGCGGCGCGCGCTCGCCAAGACGATTACGCTGCTGGAGTCGACGCGCGCCGACCATCGCGCGCGTGCCGATGCGCTGCTTGGGGCGCTGCTGCCGGCCGCCGGCAAGGCGGTGCGGCTGGGCATCAGCGGCGTGCCCGGGGTCGGCAAGAGCAGCTTCATCGAGGCGCTGGGGCTGCATCTGATCGCGCTCGGCCACCGCGTCGCGGTGCTCGCGGTCGACCCGAGCTCCAGCGTCTCGGGCGGATCGATCCTGGGCGACAAGACGCGCATGGAGCGCCTGTCGGCCGACGAGCGCGCCTTCATCCGGCCCAGCCCGGCCGGGGCGACGCTGGGTGGCGTGGCTGACAAGACGCGCGAGGCGATGCTCGTGTGCGAGGCCGCGGGATTCGATGTCGTCGTCGTCGAGACCGTCGGCGTCGGCCAGAGCGAGACCGCGGTCGCCGGCATGACGGACTGCTTCGTGCTGCTGCAGCTGCCCAACGCCGGCGACGAGCTGCAGGCGATCAAGCGCGGCGTGATGGAGCTCGCCGACCTGGTCGTCATCAACAAGGCCGACCTGGACCCGGATGCCGCGACGCGCGCGCAGGCGCAGATCACGAGCACGATGCGGTTGCTCGGGCCGCACGCGCATGTCGCCTCGCGCGTGATGCAGGCCAGCGCAACCAAGGGCTCGGGTGTCGCCGAATTCTGGCAGGCGGCGAGCGAGTTCCGCGCGCGCGAGCGCGACAGCGGCGCGCTCACCGAACGCCGCCACCGCCAGGACCAGGCCTGGATGTGGGAGCGCATCGAGGCCGGGCTGCGCGATCGATTCCGCCGCCACCCGGCGGTGCGCGACGCGCTGCCGCGCTTCACAGACGAGGTCCGCTGCGGCACGCTGGCGCCCTCGGTGGCGGCGCGCCAGCTGCTGGACCTGATGCACTGAACACGGACCCCGAAAACGCGCGAAGGAGAGACCGACCATGCACGACATCATCCAACAGCTCGAGCACAAGCGCGCCGCGGCGCGGCTGGGCGGCGGCGCCAAGCGCATCGAGGCGCAGCACGCCAAGGGCAAGCTCGCCGCGCGCGAGCGGCTCGAGCTGCTGCTCGACGAGGGCAGCTTCGAGGAATGGGACATGTTCGTCGAGCACCGCTGCGCCGACTTCGGCATGGCCGAGCAGAAGATTCCCGGCGACGGTGTCGTCACCGGCTACGGGATGATCAACGGCCGGCTCGTCTTCGTCTTCAGTCAGGACTTCACCGTCTTCGGCGGCGCGCTGTCGGAGGCGCACGCCGAAAAGATCTGCAAGGTGATGGACCAGGCGATGAAGGTCGGCGCGCCGGTCATCGGCCTGAACGACTCCGGCGGCGCGCGCATCCAGGAGGGCGTGGCGTCGCTGGGCGGCTACGCCGAGGTCTTCCAGCGCAACGTGCTGGCCAGCGGCGTGGTCCCGCAGATCAGCATGATCATGGGGCCGTGCGCCGGCGGCGCGGTCTACTCGCCGGCGATGACCGACTTCATCTTCATGGTCGAGGACAGCAGCTACATGTTCGTCACCGGCCCCGAGGTCGTCAAGACGGTGACGCACGAGACCGTGACCGCCGAGCAGCTCGGCGGCGCGACCACGCACACGACCCGGAGCGGGGTCGCGGACCTCGCGTTCGAGAACGACGTCGAGGCGATCCTGATGCTGCGGCGGCTGTTCAACTACCTGCCGCTGAACAACCGCGACAAGGCGCCGCTGCGCCCGAGCGCCGACCCGGCCGACCGCATGGACCTGTCGCTCGACACGCTGGTGCCCGACAACCCGAACAAGCCCTACGACATCAAGGAGCTGATCGTCAAGACCGTCGACGACGGCGACTTCTTCGAGCTGCAGCCCGAGCACGCGAAGAATATCGTCATCGGATTCGGCCGCATGGAGGGTGCGACGGTCGGCATCGTCGCCAACAACCCGATGGTGCTCGCCGGTTGCCTGGACATCCGCAGCAGCATCAAGGCGGCGCGCTTCGTGCGCTTCTGCGATGCCTTCAACATCCCGGTCGTCACCTTCGTCGACGTCCCGGGATTCATGCCGGGCACGGCGCAGGAATACGGCGGCATCATCAAGCACGGTGCCAAGCTGCTGTACGCCTACGCCGAGTGCACCGTGCCCAAGGTCACGGTGATCACGCGCAAGGCCTACGGCGGCGCCTACGACGTGATGAGCTCCAAGCACCTGCGCGGTGACGTCAACTTCGCCTGGCCGAACGCCGAGATCGCGGTCATGGGTGCCAAAGGCGCGGTCGAGATCATCTTCCGCCAGGACAAGGACGACCCGGCCAAGCTCGCCGCGCGCGAGGCCGAGTACAAGGCTCGCTTCGCCAACCCCTTCGTCGCCGGCGCACGCGGCTACATCGACGACGTCATCCAGCCGCACGAGACGCGCAAGCGCATCTGCCGCAGCCTGGCGATGCTGAAGGACAAGAAGCTCGACAACCCGTGGCGCAAGCACGGCAACATCCCCCTTTGACGGCGACGGAGGCACGCATGTTCGACAAGATCCTGATCGCGAATCGGGGCGAGATCGCCTGCCGCGTCGTCAAGACCGCGCGCCGGATGGGCATCGCGACGGTGGCCGTCTACTCCGAGGCCGACCGCGACGCCCGCCACGTCGCACTCGCCGACGAGGCGGTCTTCATCGGCCCGGCGCCGAGCCGCGAGAGCTACCTCGTGGCCGACAAGATCCTCGCCGCCGCCAAGGCCACCGGCGCGCAGGCGGTGCACCCGGGCTACGGCTTCCTGTCCGAGAACGAGGGCTTCGCGCGCCGCGCCGAGGCGGAGGGCATCGTCTTCATCGGCCCCAAGGCGCACAGCATCGCGGCGATGGGCGACAAGATCGCGTCCAAGAAGCTCGCGCTCGAGGCCAGGGTCAATACGATCCCGGGCTGGAACGATGCGATCGAGTCGCCCGAGCAGGCGGTGCAGATCGCGCGCCAGATCGGTTACCCGGTGATGATCAAGGCCAGCGCCGGCGGCGGCGGCAAGGGGCTGCGCGTGGCCTGGGACGACAAGCAGGCGCACGAGGGTTTCGCATCGTGCCGCAACGAGGCGCGCAGCGCCTTCGGCGACGACCGCGTCTTCATCGAGAAGTTCATCGAGAACCCGCGCCACATCGAGATCCAGGTACTCGGCGACGCGCACGGCAACGTCGTCTACCTCAACGAGCGCGAGTGCTCGATCCAGCGCCGGCACCAGAAGGTGATCGAGGAGGCGCCGTCGCCGTTCATCAGCGAGGCGACGCGGCGCGCGATGGGCGAGCAGGCGGTCGCGCTGGCCAAGGCGGTGCAGTACCAGAGCGCGGGCACGGTCGAGTTCGTCGTCGGCCGCGACCAGGGCTTCTACTTTCTCGAGATGAATACCCGGCTGCAGGTCGAGCACCCGGTCACCGAGTCGATCACCGGCGTCGACCTCGTCGAGCAGATGATCCGCGTCGCCGCCGGCGAGCGGCTGCCGTTCACCCAGGCCGACATCCCGCGCCGCGGCTGGGCGATCGAGTGCCGCATCAACGCCGAGGACCCGTTCCGCGGCTTCCTGCCGTCGACCGGGCGGCTGGTGCGCTACCTGCCGCCGCCGACGACGATGGAGGCCGCGCTGCCGGTGCCCGAGGGCGGCGGCGTTCGCGTCGACACCGGGGTCGCCGAGGGCGGCGAGATCCCGATGTTCTACGACTCGATGATCGCCAAGCTGATCGTGCACGGGCTGGACCGCAACGACGCGATCGCGCGCATGCGCGAGGCGCTCAACGGCTTCGTCATCCGCGGCGTCGCGAGCAACATCCCGTTCCAGGCCGCGCTGCTCGCGCACCCGGCCTTCGTCGCCGGTGATTTCGATACCGGCTTCATCGCCGCGCACTACGGCCAGGGCTTCCGCGCCGAGGACGTTCCGCACGACGACCCGGAGTTCCTGGTCGCGCTGGCGGCGGCCGCCAACCGCCGCTACCGCGAGCGCGCCGCAGGCATCAGCGGCCAGCTCGCCGGCCATGGCGTCAAGATCGGGCGCGACTTCACCGTCGTCGTCCGCGGCGAGGCCGGCGCGCAGACGCACCATCCGGTGACCGTCGATGCCGGCGACGGCCTGCGCGTCGCGGTCGGCGACAAGCCCTATGCCATCGAGATCGACTGGCGCATGGGCGGCATCCGCGCGACCGGCCGCTGCAACGGCAAGCCGTTCACGGCGCAGATCGAACGCGACGGGCTGTGGACCGTCGTCCAGCACAACGGCCGGCGCATCGACGCGATGGTGATGAGCGCGCGCGCCGCCGAGCTGCTGCGTGCGATGCCGTACAAGCCGCCGGCCGATATGAGCAAGTTCCTGCTGTCGCCGATGCCGGGGCTGCTGGTCGACATCGTGGTCGCGCCGGGCAAGGCGGTGCAGGCGGGCGAGAAGCTCGCCGTCATCGAGGCGATGAAGATGGAGAACATCCTCGTCGCCGCGCGCGACGGCGTGGTCGCCGAACTGCTGGCGAGCAAGGGCGAGAGCCTGGCGGTCGACCAGCCGATCCTGAGCTTCGAGTGAGGGCCGCGGCGATGAACCCGAGCCACGATGCCGCGACCACCGCCGGCGCCGCCGGCGGCGAGGCGCCGCGCAAGCCGTTTCGCATCCTCGGCATCCAGCAGATCGCGATCGGCGGGCCCGACAAGGCGCGGCTGCGCAGGCTGTGGGTCGACGTCCTCGACCTGCAGATCAAGTCGACCTTCGTCAGCGAGCGCGAGAACGTCGACGAGGACGTCTGTGCGCTCGGCCGCGGGCCGCACGCGGTCGAGGTCGACCTGATGCAGCCGCTGGATGCGGACAAGAAGCCGGCGGTGCACGCCACGCCGCTGAACCACGTCGGGCTGTGGGTCGACGACCTGCCGGCGGCGGTGGCGTGGATGACGGCGCACGGCGTTCGCTTCGCGCCCGGCGGCATCCGCAAGGGGGCGTCGGGCCACGACATCTGCTTCATCCACCCGAAGGCGAGCGACGAGTTTCCGATCGCCGGCGAGGGGGTGCTGATCGAGCTGGTGCAGGCGCCGCCGGAGGTGGTCGCGGCGCTGGGCTGAACGGCTCGGCCGGCTCGCGCGCTCGCGCGCCGGACTCACCGGGCCGCGTGGCGCGTGGCGGATCGGCGCGCGGCAGGCCCGCGTGGCGGCGACCCTGTCAAGCGCCCGGGTCATGCCCGATGGGTTACCTTCGTCGGGTCGGTGCGGGTGGCGCGGAGGGTCCGTTTCGGCGTTGCCATGCGCCCGCGGCGTGCGGGCATGGCCTCGACCTCGCCGAAGGCTGGCCGGCCGTGCGGGAACCGGCCCGAAACCGCGCGGCGCCGATGCTGCGGCTGTCCCCCTCGTGCCGGGTCGCCTGCTGGCCCGCGACGCCGCATTGCGGTCGCGTTCACTGCGGCCGGCGCTGCCGTGGCATTGCCGCCATCGCGTGCGGCCGGCCTGCCCCCCACGCTCCAGGAACCGAAGGAAGACCATGACCTCCAACGCCCCCGCCACCACCGCCTCGACCTCGCGCGCGAGGCGCCGAGGGCCGCAAGCTCGCGGACTCGCGCTGGCCGCCGCGATCGCCGCCGCGTCCCCGTCGCACGCCGCCGACGAACCCATCGCCGACGGCCAGTGGCGCGGCAGCGCCGGTGCGGCCTTGTCGGCCAGCTCGGGCAACACCCGCAGCAGCTCGCTGCTGCTGAGCGCCGACCTGGCGCGCCTGACCGAGGCCGACAAGATCGGCCTGGGCGGCAACATCCAGTACGCGCGCAGCGAGGTCGACGGCCGCAAGGAGACGACCGCCCACCAGATCGGCGTCTTCGGCCAGTACGACCGCAACCTCGGCCCGCGCCTGTTCGCCTTCGGCCGGCTGGCGCTGGACCGCGACCAGATCGTCGACCTGGACCTGCGTACCGCGGCCAACGCCGGTGTCGGCTGGAAGCTGGTGCAGACCAGGCCGCTGCGCTTCACGGTCTTCGCCGGCCTGGGGTTGACCGAGGACCGCTATGGCGCGCCGCAGACCATCGACGGTGAGGTCGGCCGCAGCTTCCGCCGCACGACGCTGCTGCTGGCCGAGGAGTCCGAGCATGCGCTGGGCGAGACGACGACCTTCAAGCAGCGGCTCGAGCTGCTGCCGGCGATCGCCGGCGACGAGGGACACCGCGCGCGGTTGCGCGCCGACCTCGGCGTGGCGCTGAACCGCACGATGAGCCTGACGGTGGGCCTGATCAGCGACACCAACACCGCCCCGCCGGCTGGCCGGTCGTCGACCGATACGGGTCTGTTCACGGGGATCAATGTCAAGCTCGGCCCGTCGTGAAACTTTGGTCCCGGGAAGGGTGTCGTAGGCTACGCATCGAGGCACCGGGGGGCCTGAACGGCGCCGGGCTGGCCCAAGGGAGATGAGGATGAGCTTGCAGACACTGTTGGACCAACTGCTCGGATCCGGGGTTGGTGGACTCGCTGGCGGAGCGACGCGCCAGCCGGCATCTCGGAACGATGCAGCGGGTGCCCAGGCCGGCAGCGACTGGGGCAAGTACGCCACCGGCGCGGCTGCCGGTGGTGCGCTGGCGCTGCTGATCGGCAGCAAGCGCGGGCGCAAGCTCGGCGGCAAGGCGCTCAAGTACGGCACCGTGGCGGCGCTGGGTGCGGTCGCCTGGCGCGCGTACCAGGACTGGCAGGCGCGGCAGGCGGGAGGAACGGCTGGCGCCGGGGCCGGCATGGCGGGTTCGGCTGCGGCGCAGCCCGCCTCCGCGGCCACGCCGCCCGCCCAGGGTGGCTTCGCGCTGCTGCCGGCGCCGCAGGTCGAGGCGCACAGCCAGGCGATGCTGAAGGCGATGATCGCGGCCGCCAAGGCCGACGGCCACATGGACGATCGCGAGCGCGAGCTGGTGCAGTCCGAGCTGCACCGCCTCGAGGCCGACCCGGCGCTGCGCGGCTGGGTCGATGCCGAGCTGCGGCGCCCGGTCGAGCCGGCCGAGGTGGCCGCCGCGGCCACCGGCCCGGAGATGGCGGCCGAGATCTACCTGGCCAGCGTGCTCGTCGCCGACGAGACGACGACGATGGAGCGCGCCTACCTCGACGCGCTGGCCGCGGCGCTAAAGCTGCCGCCCGAGCTCAGGTCCGAGCTCGACGCGCGGGCTCGCGAGGATCGCTGAAAGCGCCGCCGCCGCCACCCGGCGAGGGCGGGTCGCCACCCGGGTCGGCACAGGGGTCGCAAGGCCTCGCGCGCGCAGGGGCGTGCCGGGCCCGGCGCAAGTCCGGGCCGACCTCGGCCTGCGCGGTTGCCGCATGTTGCAGATGGTGCCGGGCACTTACCGACACGAGCTCGCGTCGGGCCCGATGGAGGCCGAAGACCAGGACGAACCCGCTTCGTCCCGAGGCGGGAAGCACCGTGTCCGCCCCGCACCATGATCACTGCTCCTGTCTCGCGCCGCGCCGCGCGCATTGGCGCTGCGCTCGCCGTCTCCGTCTTGGGCCTGACCGCCTGCGGCGGTGGTGATCCCGGGCCTGACGAGGCTCGATCGGCTCTTGCATGGCATCGAGTCGCGGCGCCGGCGCAGCACGCGCTCTACCTCGGCGTCACGGTGCCCGGATACCCGCACAAGGTCGATGTCTATCGGACTGCCGGGGCGACGCGGGCGGTGGTCCTCCTGCATGGCCATGGCGGCCGAAATTGGCAGCTGGCCTACGACCTCGGCTTCAACCGCAAGCTGGCGCCGCAACTGGCGCGAAACGTAAACTGGGATTGGCTGGCCGCCAACGGCATCGTCGCCGTGGTGCCGCAGGGTCAGATCCCGCCCGGCTCGACGTTGCCGGTATGGAGCAACTACATCACCGACTCCAGCCAGGACGATGTCGCATTTCTGAGCGCGCTGGCGGCGCAAGTGCGCACCCAGTACGGCGTCGGGCAGGTCGCCTTGGCCGGCCACTCGAACGGTGGCGCGATGACGGCGCGGGTTTGGTGCGAGGCCACCCCGGCCTTCGACGCCTATTTCTCGATCGCGGGGCCGATGCCGTCGTCGACCTTTCCCCAGCCGGCACCCACCTGCATCCCGCTGGCGCCAGTGCCCTACGCGATGATCGTCGGCGACCAGGACGACAGGCTGGCGCAGTTCGCGCCGGGGTTGGTCGAACCTACCGCGGAGCAGGTCGAGGCCGGTCTGACCGACGAGGTCCTGCTTTCCGAGTGGGGCCGCCACCGCGACCGCAGCGCGACGGTCTGCGGTGCAGAGCCGATGCTGGAGGACCGAGTGGCGGATGCGGCCTCGACGCGCTGGGCGGACTGCGCGAACCAGCAGCAATATGTCATCGTGCACGACGCCCAGCACCCGATCGCGTCGATCGAGCAGCATGCCGGCGAGCGCATGCTGCCGATGATCGTGGACTTTGTCGGCACCGCGATCCTGGCCAAAGCGAGCCAGCAACGGTAGCACCGCGGGAACGGCACGGGTTCCGCCGTCGCCCGGCGCCTCGAGCCGGATGACACAACCTGGCGCCACCGGGCACTGCCCGGCCTGCGGCGGCCGAGCCGTCGACGCGGCGCTTGCTCGGTCGCGAAGCGTAGCCCACCGGTCGCCTTGACCTACTGACCGACCCCGGGGGCAAGCCGGTCGCCACGGGCCAGCGGCGGCGAGGATCGGGGACAATATCGGATCCGTTGAATGCGGATCCTGTCATGAGCCCCCGCACCCTGTACGACAAGCTCTGGGACGACCATGTCGTCCGCACCGAGGACGACGGCACCGCCATCCTCTATATCGACCGCCACCTGGTGCACGAGGTGACCAGCCCGCAGGCCTTCGAGGGCCTGCGGCTGGCCGGGCGCAAGCCCTGGCGCGTCAGCTCGATCGTCGCCACCGCCGACCACAATACGCCGACCCGCGGCTGGGAGCGCGGTTACGACGGCATCGCGGACCCGATCAGCAAGCAGCAGATCGTGACGCTGGACGCCAACATCCGCGAGTTCGGCGCCGCGGCCTACTTCCCCTTCCTCGACCGGCGCCAGGGGATCGTCCACGTCATCGGCCCGGAGAACGGCGCCACGCTGCCCGGCATGACGGTGGTCTGCGGCGACAGCCACACCAGCACCCACGGCGCCTTCGGCGCGCTCGCGCACGGCATCGGCACGAGCGAGGTCGAGCATGTGCTGGCCACACAGACCCTGCTGGCCAGGAAGGCGAAGAACATGCTGGTCCGGGTCGAGGGCCGGCTCGCCCCGGGCTGCTCGGCCAAGGATATCGTGCTGGCGATCATCGGCCGCATCGGCACCGCCGGCGGCACCGGTTGCACGATCGAGTTCGGCGGCAGCGCGATCCGCGCGCTCAGCATGGAAGGCCGCATGACGGTGTGCAACATGGCGATCGAGGCCGGCGCGCGCGCCGGGCTGGTCGCGGTCGACGACAAGACGATCGACTACGTCAAGGGCCGCCCCTTCGCCCCCGGGACCGACCCGAAGACCGGGCGATTCGTCGGCGGGCCCGAGTGGGATGCCGCGGTCGCGCACTGGCGCACGCTGCACTCCGACCCGGATGCGCGCTTCGACGTCGTGGTCGAGCTCGACGCCGCGCGCATCGCGCCGCAGGTCAGCTGGGGCACGAGCCCGGAGATGGTGCTGGGCATCGACGACCGCGTCCCCGACCCCGACCGGGAGAAGGACCCGGTCAAGCGCGGCGCGACCGAGCGCGCCCTGGCCTACATGGGGCTGGAGCCGAACAAGCCGCTGGCCGACATCCGCATCGACAAGGTCTTCATCGGCTCGTGCACCAACAGCCGGATCGAGGACCTGCGCGAGGCCGCCGCGGTCGTGCGCAAGCTCGGCCAGCGCGTGGCCGGCAACGTCAAGCTGGCGATGGTCGTGCCGGGCTCGGGCCAGGTCAAGGCGCAGGCGGAGCGCGAGGGGCTGGACGCGGTCTTCCGCGCCGCCGGCTTCGAGTGGCGCGAGCCCGGCTGCAGCATGTGCCTGGCGATGAACGCCGACCGGCTCGAACCCGGCGAGCGCTGCGCCAGCACCAGCAACCGCAACTTCGAGGGCCGCCAGGGCGCGGGCGGCCGCACCCACCTCGTCAGCCCGGCAATGGCCGCCGCCGCGGCGCTGGCGGGGCATTTCGTCGACGTGCGCCGCATCGCCTGAAGGAGCTGGCAACGATGAACAAGCTGCTGATCGCCTTGGCCACGCTGGCCGCCACGCTGGTGCTGTCGGCGTGCAATACCTTCGAGGGGCTGGGCAAGGATATCTCCAAGGCCGGCGACAAGATCGAAGAGACCGCGAAGAAGAACAAGTGAGCCCGGCCGCCGCCATGCAAGCCTTCACCGTGCACCAGGGGATCGTGGCCCCGATGGACCGCGACAACGTCGACACCGACGCCATCATCCCCAAGCAGTTCCTCAAGTCCATCCTGCGCACCGGCTTCGGGCCCAACCTGTTCGACGAGTGGCGCTACCTCGACAAGGGCGAGCCGGGGCAGGACCCGGCCAGCCGCAAGCCCAACCCGGACTTCGTGCTCAACCAGCCGCGCTACCAGGGGGCGTCGATCCTGCTGGCGCGGCGCAACTTCGGCTGCGGTTCCAGCCGCGAGCACGCGCCCTGGGCGCTGCAGCAGTACGGATTCCGCGCGCTGATCGCACCCAGCTTCGCCGACATCTTCTTCAGCAACTGCTTCAAGAACGGGCTGTTGCCCGTGGTGCTGCCCGAGTCGCAGGTGGCGCGACTTTTCGACGAGGTCGCGGCCTTCCCCGGTTACCAGCTGACGATCGACCTGCCGCGCCAGGTCGTCGTCGAGCCCGGCGGCAACGAGCTGCGCTTCGAGATCGAGCCCTTCCGCAAGCAATGCCTGCTCGAGGGCTGGGACGATATCGGGTTGACGTTGCGCCACGCCGACGCGATCCGCGCCTTCGAAGCCGAGCGGCTGGCGCGCATGCCCTGGCTCGCGCACCGCGAACCCGCCTGAGGGCGCGACAGGGGATGCACGCATGACGCACAAGATCGCGATCCTGCCCGGCGACGGCATCGGCCCCGAGATCGTCGCCGAGGCGGTCCGGGTGCTGCGCGCGCTCGAGCTGCCGCTGGAGCTCGAGACCGCCGCCGTCGGCGGCGCCGCCTTCGAAGCCAGCGGCCACCCGCTGCCCGAGGTGACGCTGGCGCTGGCCAGGGCCGCCGACGCGGTGCTGTTCGGCGCTGTCGGCGACTGGAAATACGACAAGCTGGAGCGCGCGCTGCGCCCCGAGCAGGCGATCCTCGGGCTGCGCAAGCAGCTCGGCCTGTTCGCCAACCTGCGCCCGGCGATCTGCTACGAGCAGCTCACGCACGCGTCGTCGCTCAAGCCCGAGCTGGTCGCGGGGCTGGACATCCTGATCATCCGCGAACTGACCGGTGATATCTACTTCGGCCAGCCGCGCGGCCGCCGCACCGCCGTCGACGGCCATTTCCCCGGCGCCGAGGAAGCCTTCGATACCATGCGCTACAGCCGCCCGGAGATCGAGCGCATCGCGCACGTGGCGTTCCAGGCCGCGCGCAAGCGCCGCGGCAAGCTCACCAGCGTCGACAAGGCCAATGTGCTCGAGACCTTCCAGCTCTGGAAGGATGTCGTCGGCGAGGTCCATGCGCAGTATCCGGACGTCCAGCTCGACCACATGTATGTCGACAACGCCGCGATGCAGCTCGTCAAGGCGCCCAAGGCCTTCGACGTCGTCGTCACCGGCAACATGTTCGGCGACATCCTGTCCGACGAGGCGGCGATGCTGACCGGCTCGATCGGCATGCTGCCCAGCGCGAGCCTGGACAAGGACAGCAAGGGCCTGTACGAGCCCAGCCACGGCAGCGCGCCGGATATCGCCGGCAAGGGTGTCGCCAACCCGCTGGCTACAATCCTCAGCGCTGCCATGATGCTGCGCTACACCCTCCAGCAAGCCGAAGCAGCCGACCGTATCGAGCGCGCGGTGCAGGCCGTGCTCGCCGCCGGGCTGCGCACGGCCGACATCTGGAGCGAGGGCACGCGCAAGGTCGGCACGCGCGAGATGGGTGACGCGGTCGTGGCCGCGATCACCGGCAAGACCATTACGAAGACCTCCTAGGTCTCGGATCGTTTCGCCCCACCCCCGAAGGACCCCGGCGAATCGAGCCGGGAAACCCAGGGGTCCGGATCTGCGCAAGAAAGGCATCACACCATGGCAATGTCCTCGAACCCGGTCGTCGGCCTCGTCGGCTGGCGTGGCATGGTCGGCTCGGTCCTGATGGACCGCATGCAGGCCGAAGGCGACTTCGCGCTCATCGAGCCGCTGTTCTTCTCGACCTCGAACGCCGGCGGAAGCGCGCCGGCGATGGCGAAGAACGAGTCCCGGCTGCTCGACGCGCACGATCTCGAGGCGCTGAAGCGCTGCGAAATCGTCCTCACCTGCCAGGGTGGCGACTACACGACCGAGGTCTTCCCGAAGCTGCGCGCCGCCGGCTGGAAGGGCCACTGGATCGACGCCGCGAGCACGCTGCGGATGAAGGACGATGCGGTCATCGTCCTCGACCCGGTCAACCTGAATGTCATCAGGGACGCGCTGGCCAGGGGCGGGCGCAACTGGATCGGCGGCAACTGCACCGTCAGCTGCATGCTGATGGGCGTTGGCGCGCTGTACAAGGCCGGGCTCGTCGAGTGGATGAGCACGATGACCTATCAGGCCGCCAGCGGCGGCGGCGCGCAGCATATGCGCGAGCTGCTGACGCAATTCGGCACGCTGCACGCCGAGGTTCGGTCGCTGCTGGATGACCCGAAGAGCGCGATCCTCGAGATCGACCGCCGCGTCGTCGAGCGCCAGCGCGCGATGGGCGGCGACGAGACGGCGCAGTTCGGCGTCCCGCTCGGCGGATCGCTGATCCCGTGGATCGACAAGGACCTCGGCGCCGGCAAGCAGCGCGGCGACGATGGCTGGGGCGTGTCGCGCGAGGAGTGGAAGGGCATGGCCGAGACGAACAAGATCCTCGGCCGCGGCGAGGGCTTCGGCAGCGCGCCGGTGCCGGTCGACGGCTTCTGCGTCCGCATCGGCGCGATGCGTTGCCACAGCCAGGCGCTGAGCTTCAAGCTGAAGAAGGACGTTCCGCTGGCCGACATCGAGGCGATGATCGCGGCCGACAACGAGTGGGTGAAGGTCGTGCCCAACCAGCGCGAGGCGACGCTGGCGCAGCTGACGCCGGTGGCAGTGACGGGGACGCTCGCGATCCCGGTCGGCCGCATCCGCAGGCTCGCGATGGGGCCGGAGTATCTGGGCGCCTTCACGGTCGGCGACCAGCTCCTGTGGGGCGCGGCCGAGCCGCTGCGGCGCATGCTGCGGCTGCTGCTGGAGGGCTGACGGGCTGCGGGGTTCGACGGGCCGGCCCTGCCCGAGGGCGTCACCGCCGGCCTATCGCGCGAGGCGCGACTCGGCCGGTCGTTGCAGTGCGACAACAACCGCCGCGCTGGGGCAGAAACAATCCATTTCTGCCCCGGACATCAGGCTTTGCTCGAGCTTGGCAGCCTATATGCTTGATGTTATTGTGATTTCGACTGTGCCCACGGCGCGCCGGCCGGCGCTGCTGAGGGTTTGACGTGGGTCGTTGCGGGGCAACGCGGCGCCAACGGCGCTTCGCTGCCATCGGTCTGCACGGGGAGACGCCTTGAACTACCGCACCTTGAACGACGCTGGCCGATTCGCGCTGACTGGGGTCGCCTTCGCGGCTTGCTGTCTGGTGGCGACGCCGTCCTGGTCCCTGGGCTTGGGGCGCCTGGCGGTGCAGTCCGCCCTTGGTGAAGGGCTGCGCGCGGAGATCGACGTCACCAGCCTCGCGCCTGAGGAGGCCGCGACCCTGCAACTGCGGGTCGCCGGCCCGGACGTCTACCAGGCCGCAGGGGTCGACTACAACGCGGTGCTCGGATCGACCCGCGTCACGCTCCAGCGTCGCCCGGATGGCCGCAGCGTGCTCAGGCTGACCAGCGACCGTGCCGTCGTCGAACCCTTCCTCGACGTCATCCTCGAGGCGACCTGGGCCTCCGGCAGGCTGGTGCGCGCCTACACCCTGTTGCTCGACCCACCGGTGCTGCCGCAGCAGGCGCCGCCCGTCATGGCGGCGACGACGCCGGCAGTCGTCTCGACGCCTCCGGCACCGCCGCCGGCGCCCGTGGCGCCAGCGGCGCCGCGCGCGGCGACCGCCCCGGTCCGCCCTGCACCCGCGGCCGCCCCCGCCACGCGCGCCGAGTCGGCGCGCGTGGCGGTACCTGCGCCGGCGGTCGAAGCCGCGCCACGCCAGGTCCGCGTCAACCGTGGCGACACGCTCAGCCGCATTGCCGAACGCACGCGCGCGGGAAGCGTATCGCTGGAGCAGATGCTGGTGGCGCTTTTCCGTGCCAACCCTGATGCCTTCATGGGCGAGAACATGAACCGGCTCAAGGCCGGTGTCGTGCTGGACGTGCCGCCGGCGCAGGAGGCGCAGAAGGTCGCGCCAGGCCAGGCGCGGGAGGTCATCGTCGCCCAGAGCGCGGACTTCGACGCCTACCGCAGGCGCCTCGCGTCGGGGGTGGGCCGCGCCGAGACACCGTCGGCAGCCGCGCGTCAGGACCGCGGGACCGTCCAGGCGCGCGTCGAGGACCGCAGCCGTCCGACGGCCGAGGCGCCGGATCGGCTGACGCTGGCGCAGCCTGACTCCACCGCAGCGGCCGCACAGGCCGACAACCAGGCTTCGCAGGCCTCGCGCGAGGCCGAGGCGCGTGCCGCTGCCGCGCGCGTGGCCGAGCTGGCGCGCAACGTCGAGGAACTGCGCCGGCTGCAGGCCGCCGCCGAGACCTCGGCAGTCGGCGCTGCGGCGGCAGGCGCTGCGCCGGCTGCCGGTGCCGCCCCCGGCGCGACGGCCCCCGACGCGGTCGGCCCGGCCGGCGCTGCGCCGGCGGTGGTGGCGCAGGCGCCGGTTCCCGCGGCGCCACCGGTGGCCGCGCCGGTGCGCGAGACACCAGCGCCGGCGCCGGCCGCCACGGCGACACCCACCGCGTCCGAACCCCCGGCGGCCAAGCCAGCCGCCCCGGCCCCGGCGGCACCCGCTGCCATCGCGCCCGAGTCGGGCGGCGGCTTCCTGGCGACGTTGATGGACAGCCCGCTGGTGCCGGCGTTCGCCGGCGTTCTGGTCCTGCTGCTTGCCGGGCTCGGCGTCTACCGCCTGCGCGGCCGCAAGAAGCGCGGCGAGGCTTCGGGCGAGACTTCGTTCCTGGAGAGCCGCGCGCAGCCCGACTCGTTCTTCGGTGCCAGCGGCGGTCAGCACATCGACACCCGCGAGGCCCAGCCGTCGAGCGCGAACTCGTCGATGAGCTACTCGCTCAGCCAGCTCGATGCGATCGGCGATGTCGATCCGGTCGCCGAGGCCGATGTCTACCTCGCCTACGGGCGCGACCTGCAGGCCGAGGAGATCCTCAAGGAGGCGCTGCGGGCCACACCCGATCGGCAGGCGATCCGCGTCAAGCTGCTCGAGGTCTACGCCAAGCGACGCGACACCAAGGGCTTCGAACTGCTTGCCACGCAGCTCTACTCGATGAGCGGCGGCCAGGGCGAGGACTGGCTCAAGGCGCAGGAACTCGGCCGCGGCATCGATGCCGACAACCCACTGTACCAACCTGGCGGACAACCGACGGCCGCCATGATGGAAGGCGGACAGATGGTCGAGCCGCTGGGTGCCAGCACGCTGCCGGCGACGCAGAAGCCCGAGTCGTCGATGTCGTCCGAGACTGGCGGCATGCCGTCGCTGATGGATCTTGACCTGGATTTGGGCGAAGAGCCCACCCGTCCGGCGACGGCGAGCGGCGGACGGGAAGGTATCCAGGGGATGCTGGTCGATACGTCACCGTCGCCGCTGGACATCACGCAGCCGCTGGGCGTGACGGGCTCGCGCCGGGGAAGCGGAGCGGATCTCGACCTGGACCTCGGGGCAGCCCCGCCTGCCTCCACCCAGGCGGCTTCGGGGTCGGATTTCGGCAGCCTCGACTTCGAACTCGATGCGACGATCCCGGCGACACGGCCAAGCGGACTCGAGTCGACGCAGGCCCCATTGCCGCCCGACCTCGACTTCGGGCCTTCGGTGCCTGAGGCGACGCCCAGCGAGCTCGGGGGGCTGAGCGATGCCGAGAGCCTGTCGCGCAAGCTCGATCTGGCCGAGGAATTCCGCCAGATCGGGGACGTCGAGGGTGCGCGCGACCTGCTGGAGGAGGTCGTCTCCAAGGCCGACGGTGCGCTGAAGACGAAGGCGCAGAGCATGCTCGACCGCCTTGCCTGAGGCCACGGGCCCAGGCGCGCGCGCGGCCGCCGCGGCGCCGCCGGGCCTCGACGACGACCGAGACGGCACCCGCGGCCCGGCGAGCGACTCGCCGGGCCGCATGGCCTTGGGTCTGGGCTACCGCGGCTTGGCCTACCACGGTTGGCAGAGCCAGCCCGACGGATGCACGGTGCAGGACCGGCTCGAGGAGGCGTTGGCGCGCTTCGCGACCGTGCCGTTGCATACCGTCTGCGCAGGCCGCACCGACGCCGGCGTGCACGCGATCAACCAGGTCGTGCACCTCGACGCACCGGTCGCGCGCGAGCCATTCTCGTGGGTGCGCGGGACCAACCGTTTCCTGCCCCCCGATATCGCCATCCAGTGGTGCCGGCCGGTGCCGCCGGGCTTTCACGCGCGCCACAGCGCGCGCGGGCGGCGCTACCGCTACCTGCTGATCGAGTCGCCCGCGCGCCCGGCGCTGGCGTCCGGCCTGGTCGGCTGGGTCTTCCAGCCGCTGGACGGCGATGCGATGCGCGCCGCGGCCGCTCACCTGATCGGCTGCCACGATTTCAGCAGCTTCCGCGCCGCCGAGTGCCAGGCCGCCAGCCCCGTCAAGACGATGCGCGCGATCGAGCTGCGCCGCCGCGGCGCCTGCTGGTGCTTCGACTTCGACGCCAGCGCCTTCCTGCACCACATGGTCCGCAACATCATGGGCTGCCTGGTCGCCGTCGGCAGCGGGCGGCAGCGCCCGGCGTGGATCGCCGAGGTGCTGGCCGCGCGACGTCGCGACGCCGCGGCACCGACCTTCGGCGCCGAAGGCCTGTACTTCGTCGGCCCGTACTACGATGCCGACCTCGCGCTGCCGGAGCATGTGCCGGCGATGGACTGGCTGCCCTGAATCCCCCCGCACCCCCTGGAAATCCGGCCGGCGCGGCGCCGGTGTCGGCGTTGTGGGCGCCGGACGACCCCGGCGCGCCGCCGCGCCCGGGCGCCACGCACCGCACCCGCATCAAGATCTGCGGCCTGACGCGCGAGGCCGATGTCGATGCGGCGGCCGACGCCGGCGCCGATGCGGTGGGCTTCGTGCTCTACCCCAACAGCCCGCGCGCGGTCGACGCCGCGCGCGCGGCGGCGCTGGCGAGGCGGCTGCCGCCGTTCGTGACGCCGGTGCTGCTGTTCGTCGACGCCGCGCCGGCGCAGGTCGCTGCCGCGCTGGCGGCGCTGCCGCACGCGCTGCCGCAGTTTCACGGCGACGAGACGCCGGCGCAGTGCGAGGCCGCCGGCCGCGCCTACCTGCGCGCGCTGCGGATCCGCCCCGCCAGCGCCGGCGCGGCGCCGGCGCCACAGGTCGATTTGCTAGACTGTGCCCGCGCCCATCCCCGGGCGGTGGCGCTGCTGCTGGACGCCTGGGTCGAAGGCTTCGGCGGTGGCGGAAAGGTCTTCGATTGGTCCGTGATCCCTCCCGGCCCGCCCTGTCCGGTCGTTTTGTCTGGTGGGTTGAATCCCGCCAATGTCGGCGACGGCATCGCTCGCGTGCGGCCCTGGGCCGTTGACGTGAGTTCCGGCGTGGAGAGCGCGAAAGGCATCAAGGATGCCGCGCTGATGCGCCGGTTCTGCCAGGCGGTACGCGATGCCGACGCCGCGCTGGCCGCCCCCTGAATCGCGGATCCCCGATGTTCGACTACCACCAGCCCGACGCGCGCGGGCACTTCGGCCCCTACGGCGGCAGCTTCGTCGCCGAGACCCTGGTCCACGCGCTCGATGAACTCGTCGCCGCCTACGACGCGGCGCGCCGCGACCCGGCCTTCATGGCCGAATACCACCACGAGCTGCGCCACTTCGTCGGCCGCCCGAGCCCGGTCTACCACGCCGCGCGCACCAGCCGCGAACTCGGCGGCGCGCAGATCTGGCTCAAGCGCGAGGACCTGAACCACACCGGCGCGCACAAGGTCAACAACACCATCGGGCAGGCGCTGCTGGCGCGGCGCATGGGCAAGCCGCGTGTGATCGCCGAGACCGGCGCCGGCCAGCACGGCGTCGCCACCGCGACCGTCTGCGCGCGCTACGGCATGCGCTGCATCGTCTACATGGGCAGCGAGGATGTCGCGCGCCAGAGCCCCAACGTCTACCGCATGCACCTCCTGGGTGCCACCGTGGTGCCGGTCGAGTCCGGATCGCGGACGCTGAAGGACGCGCTCAACGAGGCGCTGCGCGACTGGGTGACGAATGTCGAGGATACCTTCTACATCATCGGCACCGTCGCCGGCCCGCACCCCTACCCGACGATGGTGCGCGACTTCCAGCGCGTGATCGGCGACGAGTGCCTGCAGCAGATGCCCGAGCAGATCGGGCGCCAGCCCGACGCGGTGCTGGCCTGCGTCGGCGGCGGCAGCAACGCGATGGGGATCTTCTACCCCTATATCGCCCACGAGCAGGTCCGGCTGATCGGCGTCGAGGCCGCCGGGCACGGCCTGGCGACGGGCCGGCACGCGGCGTCGCTGCTGGCCGGCAGCCCCGGCGTGCTGCACGGCAACCGCACCTACCTGCTGCAGGACGACGACGGCCAGATCCGCGAGACGCACTCGGTCTCGGCCGGGCTCGACTACCCCGGCGTCGGCCCCGAGCATGCCTACCTCAAGGATATCGGCCGCGCCGACTATGTCGCCGTCACCGACGACGAGGCGCTCGCGGCCTTCCACCACCTGTGCCGCACCGAGGGCATCATCCCGGCGCTGGAATCCAGCCACGCCTTCGCGCACGCGATGAAGCTCGCGCCGACGATGCGGCCGGACCAGCATATCCTGGTCAACCTCTCGGGGCGCGGGGACAAGGATATCGGCACCGTCGCCGACCTGTCGCACGCCGACTTCTTCTGCCGGCCGTCGTGCCGGGCGCAAAGCGAGTCGGTGCGGGAGGCCGGGCGATGAGCCGAATCGCCACGACGTTCTCCGCCCTCGGCGCGCGCGGGCGCAAGGCGCTGATCCCCTTCGTCACCGCCGGCGACCCGTATGCCGATGCGACGCCCGAGATCATGCACGCGCTGGTCGCCGGCGGCGCCGACGTGATCGAGGTCGGCGTGCCGTTCTCCGACCCGATGGCCGACGGCCCGGTGATCCAGCAGGCCGGCGAGCGCGCGCTGGCGCGCGGCATCGGTCTGGCGCAGGTGCTGGCGATGGTGCGCGAGTTCCGGCGCGACGACGACGCCACGCCGGTCGTGCTGATGGGCTATGCGAATCCGATCGAGCGCTACGAGCAGCGCCACGGCGCCGGCAGCTTCGTTCGCGATGCCGCCGCCGCCGGGGTCGACGGCGTGCTCGTCGTCGACTACCCGCCGGAGGAGTGCGAGGATTTCGCCGCCACGCTGAAGGCGGCCGGGCTCGACCTGATCTTCCTGCTCGCGCCGACCTCGACCGACGCGCGCATCGCGCAGGTCGGACGTCTGGCCAGCGGCTACGTGTACTATGTATCGCTGAAGGGCGTGACCGGTGCCGGGAACCTGGACACGGCCGCGGTGGCGGCGATGCTGCCGCGCATCCGTGCCGGGGTGCCGTTGCCGGTCGGCGTTGGTTTCGGCATCCGCGACGCCTCCAGCGCGCAGGCGGTCGGCGCGGTCGCCGACGCCGTCGTCATCGGCACCCGGCTGGTGCAGATCCTGCAAGAGCAGCCGCGCGAAGGGGCGGCCGCTGCGGCGCGAGGTTTCATGGCGCAGATCCGCCAGGCGCTGGACGCCCTGCCGGCGCGATGACGGCGCCCCGCAGGCCCGCGTGGCGACGCGCCGTCGCGCCGGGCCGCCGACGAGGAGCGAGGACATGAGCTGGTTCGAGAAACTGCTGCCGCCGAAGATCCAGAACAGCGGCGCCGCGTCGCGCCGCGCGATTCCCGAAGGGCTTTGGAGCAAGTGCCCGGCGTGCGAGACGGTGCTGTACAAGACCGACCTCGAGGGCAACCTCGAGGTCTGCCCGAAGTGCGGCCACCACCACCGCATCGGCGCGCGCGCGCGCATCGACGCCTTCCTCGACGCCGAGGGGCGCTGGGAGATCGGCCAGGAGGTGCTGCCGGTCGACGCGCTGAAGTTCAAGGACAGCAAGAAATACCCCGAGCGGCTGAAGGCGGCGCTGGAGGCCACTGGCGAGACCGATGCCCTGGTGGTGATGGGCGGCGCGGTGATGAGCGTGCCGCTGGTCGTCGCCTGCTTCGAGTTCGAGTTCATGGGCGGGTCGATGGGTTCGGTCGTCGGCGAGCGCTTCGTGCGCGGGGTCGAGGCCGCGGTGGCGCAGAAGATCCCCTTCGTCAGCTTCGCCGCCACCGGCGGCGCGCGCATGCAGGAGGGGCTGCTCAGCCTGATGCAGATGGCCAAGACGAATGCCGCGCTGACACGGCTCGCCAAGGCGAGGCTGCCCTACGTCAGCGTGCTGACCGACCCGACGATGGGCGGCGTGTCGGCCGGATTCGCCTTCATGGGCGACGTCGTCATCGCCGAGCCGCGCGCGCTGATCGGATTCGCCGGCCCGCGCGTGATCGAGAACACCGTGCGCGAGAAGCTGCCCGAGGGATTCCAGCGTGCCGAGTTCCTGCAGGCCAAGGGGGCGCTGGACATGATCGTCGACCGTCGCCAGATGCGCGAGACCGTCGCCCGCCTGTTGGCGAAGTTGCAGCGCCTGAACGCCGACGCCCTGGCGGCGTAAGCGGCAGCCGCGTCCCCGGCCGCCACGACGCCACGCCCGCGCGCGGATGCGGCCAGAGGGCGTCGGTCCCGCTCCGATCCTCCCGAACCCCGACCCCACGATGACGACGCCACGAACGCTGGCGCAGTGGCTCGCGCACGCCGAGGCGCTGCACCCGAAAGCCATCGACCTGTCGCTGGACCGCGTGCGCGCGGTCGCGCAGCGCATGGGATTGCGCATCGAGGCGGCGGTGATCACGGTGGCCGGCACCAATGGCAAGGGATCGACCTGCGCCCTGATCGAATCGATCGCGCTGGCCGCCGGCTGGCGCGTCGGCGTCTACACCAGCCCGCACCTGGTGCGCTTCGAGGAGCGCTGCCGCATCGGCGGCGCGCCGGTGGCGGCCGGATCGCTCGTCGAGCACTTCGAGGCGGTCGAGGCCGCGCGCGGCGACACCACGCTGACCTGGTTCGAGTTCACGACTCTGGCGATCCTGCGCCTGCTCGCGCGCGCGCCGCTGGACCTCGTCGTCCTCGAGGTTGGCCTGGGCGGGCGGCTGGACGCGGTCAATCTCGTCGACGCCGACGTCGCCGTCGTCACCAGCGTCGCGCTCGACCACATGGACTACCTCGGCCCGGACCGCGAGTCGATCGGGCGCGAGAAGGCGCACGTGATGCGCCCCGGCCGGCCGGCGATCGTCGCCGACCCCGACCCGCCGGCCAGCGTCGTCGCCCACGCGCTGGCGATCGGTGCCGACCTGTGGCTGGCCGGGCGCGACTTCGCGCATCGCGGCGACCGTCAGCAGTGGTCGTGGAGCGGCCGCGGCCGGCGCTACCACGCACTGGCCTACCCGGCGCTGCGCGGCAGCAACCAGCTGCTCAACGCTGCGGGCGCGATCGCCGCCCTCGAGGCCTTGCGCACGCGGCTGCCGATCAGCGCGCAGGCGGTCCGCGGTGGACTGGCGCGGGTCGAGCTGCCCGGGCGCTTCCAGATCGTGCCGGGGCAGCCGACGCTGGTGCTCGACGTCGCGCACAACCCGCATGCGGTCGCGGTGCTGGCGCGCAACCTCGATGCGATGGGATTCCACCCGCGGACCTTCGCGGTCTGCGGCGCGATGCGCGACAAGGCGCTGGCGGAGATGATCGCCGTCGTCGCACCGCTCGTCGACGGCTGGCACTTCTGCGACCTGCCGACCCCGCGCGCGGCGCGCGCCGCCGAGCTCGCCGCGCTGCCGCGTCCACCCGGTCCGGGACGGGCGATCGCGCCGGCCGAGGTGCACGCGGGCCCGTCCGAGGCGCTGGCCGCCGCGGTCGCCGGCGCCGAACCGGCGGATAGAATCGTCGTCTTCGGGTCGTTCTTCACCGTCGGTGGCGTTCTCGCGGCCGGGCTGCCACGGCTCGGGGGGCCGCACCTGTCCTCGGGGCGCTGAACGCCGCGTCGCGAGGGATGGCACCCGGCGCGCGACGCCGACCCGCTCGCAGGCCGCGCGGCCTGCAACGCCGAACCCGTCACCACCGCATCGCACCGTCGTCCGTCGAATGGCCTGGCTGTCGTTTTTTCGTCGCAAACCGGCGACCGAGGCGCCCGCCGCGAACGGTGCCCGAACGGGTGCGCGCAGGCGGGCATCGGCCGAGGCCGAGGCGGCCGATGTCGACCAGGCTCGCGCACGCGCGCGCCGGCGCCTGATCGGTGCCACGGTGCTGCTCGGCGTCGGGATCATCGCCTTCCCGCTGCTTTTCGAGACCGAGCCGCGACCGATCCCGGTCGACCTGCCAATCGAAATCCCGCGCCGCGATGCGCCGCCGCTGCCCGCCGCGGCGCCGTCGCCGCCGTCCACGAACCCTGGCGTCGCGTCGGGCCGTGTCGCCGACGCCCCGCCCGCCGAGGCGAAAGCGGAAACGCCGGTGGATGGTGCAGCCTCCGCACCGGCCGCGGTCTCGCCGCACCCCGCCGCGCCCGCGCCGGCGAGCACCGCGAGCGAGGCGGCCAGGCCTGCGGCCTCGGGGACGGCCGGGGCCGCGGCGTCGCCGCCTGCACGGTCCGAGGCTTCCGCGCCAGCGTCGCGGGTATCCGCGGCCGTGAACGAGGGCGCGCGCGCACGCGCTCTGCTGGAAGGGCGCACGATCCCGGACGCGCCCGGCCCGGTGCCCGCGGCCAAGACCGCGGTCGCGGCGAAGCCGGCTTCCGCACCCGACGATCCTGCTGCCGCGACCGCGCCACGCTTTGTCGTCCAGGTCGGTGCGTATGCCGACGACGGTGCGGTGCGTGCCGTGCGTGCCCGCGTCGAGCGGCTCGGGCTGCGCACCTACACCCAGATCGTCAAGGTCGAGGCCGGCGAGCGCACGCGGGTCCGCGTCGGCCCCTTCGACGACCGTGGCGAGGCCGACAAGGTCGCTGCGCGGCTGAAGGCCGCCGGACTGCCGTCGGCTGTCCTGCGGCTATGAGCTGGACCCTCCGGGGGCCCGGGGCCACCGCGCACACACGCCTTGGAACCGGGTCGCGGCGCGACCCCTGCGACCGGGCATGAGCACCGCGTTCGCCGGCGTCGGCCTGGTCGACCTCGCGATGCTGGCCGTGATCCTGCTGTCGGTCGTCGTCGGACTGGTGCGCGGGCTGATCTTCGAGGTGCTCTCGCTCGCGGGCTGGGTCGTCGCCTACCTCGTCGCGAGCTGGTTCGCCGCCGACGCCCAGGCCTGGCTGCCGATGCTGCAGCGATTCGAGCCCGTGCTGCGCCACGCGATCGCCTTGGCGCTGCTGTTCGTCGCGGTGCTCGTCGCCTGGACGCTGGCGGCGAGGCTGTTGCGCATGCTGGTGCGCGCCACGCCGCTGTCGCTGATCGACCGCATCGGCGGCGGCGCGTTCGGCGTGCTGCGCGGGGTCGTGCTGTTGCTGGTGCTGGCGACGGTCGTTCGTTACACGCCGGCCTCACAATCGCTGCTGTGGACGACGTCGGTCGGCGCGGCGTGGCTCGATGCCGTCGTCTCGCGACTCGAGGCCTGGCTGCCCGGCGAGGTCGGTCCCTGGCTTCCGGCCGTCCTTCGAGACGGGAGTTCTTGAAGACATGTGCGGCATCGTCGGCGTCATTTCCAGCGAACCCGTCAACCAGCTGATCTACGATGCGCTGCTGCTGCTGCAGCATCGCGGCCAGGATGCAGCCGGCATCGTCACGATGCAGGGCACGCGCTGCCACATGCACAAGGCGCGCGGCATGGTGCGCGACGTCTTCCGCACGCGCAACATGCGCGCGCTGCCGGGCAACGTGGGGCTCGGCCAGGTCCGCTACCCGACCGCCGGCAATGCCTACAGCGAGGAGGAGGCGCAGCCCTTCTACGTCAACGCGCCGTTCGGCATCGTGCTGGTGCACAACGGCAACCTGACGAACGCCGCGGCGCTCAAGCAGCAGCTGTTCCAGATCGACCGCCGCCACATCAACACCGACAGCGACACCGAGGTGCTGATCAATGTGCTCGCGCACGAGCTCGAGCTCGCCGCGCGCGACCTGCCGCTGACGACCGAGGAGGTCTTTCGCGCGGTGGCCGGCGTGCACCGGCGCGTCCGCGGCTCCTACGCCGTCGTCGCGCTGATCGCCGGCCACGGGCTGCTCGCGTTCCGCGACCCGTTCGGCATCCGGCCGCTGTGCGTCAGTGTCAGCGTGGGTGAAGACGGTGCGCAGGAGGTCATGGTCGCCAGCGAGACCGTGGCCATCGAGGGCACCGGCCACCGCGTCGCGCGCGACGTCGCGCCTGGCGAGGCGGTCTTCGTCGACCTGGCCGGGCGCGTGCACGCGCGCCAGTGCGCGGACGACCCGCGCCACTATCCGTGCATGTTCGAGTATGTCTACCTGGCGCGACCGGATTCGGTGCTCGACGGCATCTCGGTCTACCAGGCGCGGCTGAACCTGGGCGAGACGCTGGCACAGCGCGTGGTCTCGGCGATGCCGCCGTCGGCGATCGACGTCGTGATCCCGATTCCCGAGTCGAGCCGCCCGAGCGCGATGCAGCTCGCCGCGCGCATCGGCAAGCCCTACCGCGAGGGCTTCGTCAAGAACCGCTATGTCGGCCGGACCTTCATCATGCCGGGGCAGTCGGTGCGCAAGAAGAGCGTGCGCCAGAAGCTCAACGCGATCGGCGTCGAGTTCAAAGGGCGCAAGGTGCTGCTGGTCGACGACTCGATCGTGCGCGGCACGACGAGCAAGGAGATCGTGCAGATGGCGCGCGAGGCCGGCGCGGCCAAGGTCTACATGGCGTCGGCGGCGCCGCCAGTTCGCTTCCCGAACGTCTACGGCATCGACATGCCCACACCCGAGGAGCTGATCGCGCACGGCCGCACGGTCGAGGAGATCCGCCGCTATATCGGTGCCGACGCGCTGATCTACCAGGACGTCGAGGCGATGAAGCGCACCGTCGCCGCGCTCAATCCGCGCCTGGATGGCTTCGAGTCCTCGTGCTTCGACGGCTGCTACGTCACCGGCGACATCGGCGACGGCGAGCTGCACGCGCTGGGCGAGCAGCGACGCGCGCAGTCCGACGAGGACGAGGACGCGGCGCGGTCGCAGCTGGCGCTGGGTCGCGCGGGGGGCTCGTGAGCAGGATCGGATCGCGGCTGCCCGCCGGCGTTCGGCGCGACACGCTCGCGGTGCGCGAGGGCCTTCCAGCGTCGCAGTGGGGTGAGCACGCCGAGGCGCTGTTCCTGACCAGCTCCTTCGTCCACCCTGACGCCGAGACCGCGGCGCGCCGATTCGCCGACGAGGAGGAGGCCTTCATCTACAGCCGCTTCGGCAACCCGACGGTGGCGACGATGGAGCGCCGGCTCGCGGCGCTGGAAGGCACCGAGGCCTGCATCGGCACCGCCAGCGGGATGGCGGCGATCCTGCTGACGGCGATGGCGCTGCTGAAGGCAGGCGACCACGTCGTGTGCTCGCGCAGCGTCTTCGGCTCGACGATCAAGCTGCTCGGCGGCGAGCTGGCGCGCTTCGGCGTCGAGACGAGCTTCGTGTCGCAGACCGACGCCGACGAATGGCGTGCCGCGCTGCGGCCGACGACGCGGCTGCTGCTGGCCGAGACGCCGAGCAACCCGCTGACCGAGGTCTGCGACATCGCCGCGCTGGCGCAGATCGCGCGCGACGCCGGTGCCTGGCTCGCGGTCGACAACTGCTTCTGCACGCCGGCGCTGCAGCGCCCGGCGGCGCTGGGCGCCGACCTCGTCGTGCACTCGGGCACCAAGTACCTGGACGGCCAGGGTCGCGTCGTCGCCGGCGCGGTGTGCGCCCCCGCCGAGCTGGTCGAGGGCAAGCTCGTGCCGCTGATGCGAAGCGCCGGCATGAGCCTGTCGCCGTTCAACGCCTGGGTCGTCGCCAAGGGGCTGGAGACACTGGCGATCCGTATGCAGGCGCAGAGCCAGCGTGCGCTGGCGATCGCGCGCTGGCTGGAGGCGCAGCCGCAGGTCGAGCGCGTCTTCCACCCGGGCCTGGCGAGCCACCCGCAGCACGCGCTGGCGATGGCGCAGCAGTCGGGCTGCGGCGGCGCGGTGCTGAGCTTCGTCGCCCGCGGCGGGCGCGCCGGCGCCTTCGGCGTCATCGACGCCACGCGCATCTGCTCGATCACGGCCAACCTCGGCGACACCAAGACGACGATCACGCACCCGGGGACGACCTCGCACGGGCGGCTGACCGAGGCGCAGCGGCTCGCTGCGGGCATCGTGCCGGGGCTGGTCCGGCTCGCGGTCGGGCTCGAGGATGTCGAGGACCTGAAGGACGACCTCGCGCGCGGGCTGGCGCGGTTGTAGAGAATGCGCCGGCCGCACCGGCGCCATCGATCCCATGACCCAGACCAAGCCATCGACCGTGCGCACGCGCATCGCGCCGTCGCCGACCGGGTTCCTGCACCTGGGCACCGCGCGCACCGCGCTGTTCGCCTGGGCGTATGCGCGCCACCATGGCGGGCAGTTCGTGCTGCGCATCGAGGATACCGACCTGCAGCGCAGCACGCAGGAAGCCGTCGAGCAGATCGTTGCCTCGCTGCGCTGGCTGGGGCTGGACTGGGACGAGGGGCCGATCTTCCAGACCGCGCGCATGGCACGCTACCGCGAGGTGATCCGGCGCATGCTCGCCGACGGCCGCGCCTACCGCTGCTGGGCGACGCCCCAGGAGCTCGACGCGATGCGCGAGGCGCAGCGCGCGCGCGGCGACAAGCCGCGCTACGACGGCCGCTGGCGCCCGGCGGCGGGCAAGACGCTGCCGCCGCCGCCGGCGCACGCGCCGGTGATCCGCTTCGCCAACCCGATCGGCGGCAGCGTGCGCTGGGACGACATGGTCAAGGGGCCGATCGCGTTCGCCAACGACGAGCTCGACGACCTCGTGATCGCGCGCGCCGACGCCGACGCCCCCGACGGCATCGGCACGCCGACCTACAACTTCTGCGTCGTCGTCGACGACCTCGACATGGGGATCACGCATGTGATCCGCGGCGACGACCATGTCAACAACACGCCGCGCCAGATCAACATCCTGCGCGCGCTGGTCGGGCCGGATGGCGCGCTGCCGGTCTACGGTCACGTGCCGATGATCCTGGGCCCCGACGGCGACAAGCTCAGCAAGCGCCACGGCGCGGTCAGCGCGCTGCAATACCGCGACGACGGCTACCTGCCCGAGGCGATGCTCAACTACCTCGCGCGGCTGGGCTGGAGCCATGGCGACGACGAGCTGTTCGACGCGGCGCAGATCGTCGCCTGGTTCGACGGCACGCACCTGAGCCGCAGCGCCGCGCAGTGGGACGCCGCCAAGCTCGGCTGGGTCAACGCGCACCACCTCAAGCACGCCGACGATACGAGGCTGGCGGCGCTCGTGGCCGAGCAGCTTCGAGCCCGCGGGCAGGCACAGGGCGCGGATCCGGCGCGGCTGGCGGCGATGTGCGCGCTGTTCAAGGACCGCTGCGCGACGCTGGTCGAGCTCGCCGACTGGCTGGGCATGTATTTCGCGGGTGTCGCGCCGAGCCAGGACGATCTGCAGCGGCATGTGCCGCCGACGCTGCGCCCGGCGCTGGAGGACTTGCGCGACCGGCTGACCGAGGTCGAGTGGACGGCCGGCGCGATCGGGGCTGCGTTCAAGCAGGTGCTGTCGGCTCATGCGCTGAAGATGCCGCAGCTCGCGCCGGCGGTGCGGGTGCTGGTGTGCGGGCGCGCGGCGACGCCGTCGATCGACGCCGTGCTGGCGCTGTTCGACCGCACGACCGTGCTCGCGCGCTTGAGGCGGGTCTGAAAAATCGGCTATAGTCGCAGACTCGCTTGGACGGAGCCGGCCGGTCGTTGCCCGAGGCAGCACGGGGGTATAGCTCAGCTGGGAGAGCGCTTGCATGGCATGCAAGAGGTCAGCGGTTCGATCCCGCTTACCTCCACCACCGCAGCGCCGTCCGTTGCGAGGCGAAGGATTCGTCCCCTTCGTCTAGAGGCCTAGGACATCACCCTTTCACGGTGAGTACAGGGGTTCGAATCCCCTAGGGGACGCCAGTCAGGCGGCGCTGGCAGCGCGAGCTGCGAAGCCGCCACCGCGCGGAGCGGTAGTTCAGTTGGTTAGAATACCGGCCTGTCACGCCGGGGGTCGCGGGTTCGAGCCCCGTCCGCTCCGCCACCGACACGAAAGGCCGTTGCGAGTCGACGATTCGCAACGGCTTTTTGCTTGCCCGGCACCGGCGCGTCGTCAGGCCGGCACTCGCGGCGCCTCGTGCGCATCGAGCCCGACGAGCACCGGCCGCGCACGGCCGTCGACGACGTCGATGCCGGACCGGCCGCGCACGATCCCGCCGCCCGGCGCGCGATGCGCCTGCACCGGCCGGGGTATCGGCGCAGCCGCTAGACTCCCGATCCGAACCAACCTCCCGACCGACCATGACCGCACCCACCGAAGCGGCGCTGCTCGAGGCGCTGAAGACCGTCGTCGATCCCAACACCGGCAAGGACTTCGTCTCCACGCGCCAGCTGCGCAACCTCCAGGTCGAGGGCGGCGACGTCGCGTTCGACGTCGAGCTGGGCTACCCTGCGAAGAGCCAGGTCGCAGCGCTGCGCAGCGCGCTCGTCGCCGCTGCGCGGCAGGTGCCCGGCGTGGTCAACGTCAGCGCCAACCTGAGCACCAGGATCGTCTCGCATGCGGTGCAGCGCGGCGTGCAGCTGCTGCCGAAGGTGAAGAACGTGGTTGCCGTCGCCTCCGGCAAGGGCGGCGTCGGCAAGAGCACGACCACCGTCAACCTGGCGCTGGCGCTGGCCGCCGAGGGCGCGAGCGTCGGCATCCTCGACGCCGACATCTACGGCCCGAGCCAGCCGATGATGATGGGCATCGCCGGCCACCCCGAGAGCAGCGACGGCCAGACGATGGAGCCGCTGGAGAACTACGGCGTGCAGGTGATGTCGATCGGCTTCCTGGTCGACGCCGACAGCCCGATGATCTGGCGCGGCCCGATGGCCACGCAGGCGCTCGAGCAGTTGCTGCGGCAGACCAACTGGCGCGAGCTCGACTACCTGCTGGTCGACATGCCCCCGGGCACCGGCGACATCCAGCTCACGTTGAGCCAGCGCGTGCCACTGACCGGCGCGGTGATCGTCACGACGCCGCAGGACATCGCGCTGCTCGACGCGCGCAAGGGGCTGAAGATGTTCGAGAAGGTCGGCGTGCCGATCCTGGGCATCGTCGAGAACATGGCGGTGCACGTGTGCGCCAACTGCGGCCACGTCGAGCACATCTTCGGCGCCGAGGGCGGCAAGCGCATGGCGGCCGAGTACGGCGTCGACTACCTCGGTGCGCTGCCGCTGAACCTCGCGATCCGCGAGCAGGCCGACAGCGGCCGACCGACCGTGGTCGCCGACCCGGACGGCGAGATCGCCTCGATCTACAAGGCGGTCGCGCGCCAGGTCGCGGTCAAGATCGCGGTCAAGGCCAAGGACTACTCGACCAAGTTCCCGACCATCACGATCTCGAAGTCGAGCTGAACGCATCGGCGCTGGCGGCGACGCCAGTGCTGCCGCGCCGCGGCCGTTCCCGGGCCCGAGGCGCGCCTTCAGCGCGCGTGGCGGTCCCGCTGCAGACGCTGGAGCTCGTCGGGCGTGTTGGCGTTGAAGAAGGCCCGCGCGTCGTCGAACTCGACCGTCGTGCAGGCGTGACGCGCGGTCCAGCGGTCGATCTTGCGCTCGCCGGCGTCGAGGTAGGCCGAGAGATCCTCCAGCAGCGACGCCTCCAGCAGACAGAACACGGGCTGCGCGCGCAGCACGCCGTCCTCGCGCGTGGCGGCGATCGCGACGCGCGCGTTGGCATCCGTCAGTGCCTGCGCCAGCCGCGCGACGAGGTCGGTCGGGAAGTCCGGCGTGTCGCAGGGCACGCTGACGAGGTAGGGCGTCTGGCAGTGCTCGAGCCCGGTCAGCAGCCCGGCCAGCGGGCCCGGGTAGTCGGGCAGGGCGTCCGGCCACACCGGCACCCCCATCGCCTCGTAGGCGCCGAGGTTGCGGTTGGCGACGATCATCGCTTCGCCGACCTGCGGCTGCAGCCGCAGCAGCGCGTGCAGCGCCAGCGGCATGCCGAGGTGGTTCTGCAGCCCCTTGTCGACGCCGCCCATGCGCGTGGCGCGACCGCCGGCCAGGATCAGCCCGGTGATGTCGTCGCGCGCGATCGCGGCCATCAGGCTTCCAGCAGGTCGAAGCCCTGGGCCTCGACCTCGACGAAGGCGCGCGTGAAGGCCGCGATCGCGGCCCAGGTGCGCGCGCGCGGCTGCGCCTGCACGGCGTCGCACAGGCGGTCGACCCAGGTCTGCACATGGGTGCGGAAGAAGCGGCGCTGTTCGGCTAGCCTGCACACGCTGGGGTCGTCGCCGGCGATCAGGTAGCGCATGACCTCGAACACGTACGCGACATGGTCCTCGGTCTCCATGCGGGCCGGGTCGCGGCCCAGGCCGAGCGCGGCGAGGTCGCTGCGCAGCTGGGCCAGCGGCCGGTCGTTGAGCGATCCGCTGAGGTAGTAGGACCCGAAGACGATGACCTCCGGCTTGCCGACGGCCTGGAACAGCGCGGCGAACTCGTCGGCGGCCTCGGCGACGCGGGTCGCACGCAGCGCGGCGACGAGGTCCTGCCACGGCGCCTCGAGGTGACCGCCGCGCTCGGGCGCCTCGGTGACGGCGACGCGGAACTGCGCCAGCAGCGCGTCGTCCGGCGGTGCCAGCCACAGCCGCGCGAGCAGGCCGTAGAGCTCGGCGCGCGCCAGTTCGTCGGCGTCGTCGGGCGGCGCGATGCGGATCGGTTCGCTGGAGGTCTTGTCGTTCATGACGGGGTGGCGCGCCGGGTGCGCCTCAGAGATCGGTGATGCGCACTTCGTCGCGCTTCGTGTGGATGTCGATCACGCGGCAGTCGGTGCACATCTTCAGCCGGTCGGCCGCCTGGCCCTGGAACGCCGGGTGGCCGGCGAGCTTGCCGATCATCGCCTCGATCGCCTGCAGCGTGCCGAAGGGCTTGCCGCAGCGGATGCATGAGTAGGGCACGGTCTCGGCGAGCACGCGCGCGGTCTTGCGCGCGCGGCCGCCGTCGGCCAGCCACAGCCGCGGCTGCAGCGTGATCGCGCGCTCGGGGCAGGTCGCGGCGCACAGGCCGCATTGCACGCACTGCGACTCGACGAAGCGCAGCTGCGGCTTGTCGGGGTTGTCGGCCAGCGCGCGCTCGGGGCAGGCGCCGACGCAGCTCAGGCACAGCGTGCACTTGTCGGTGTCGACCTTCAGGCTGCCGAAGGGCGCGCCGGCGGCGGGCAGCGCGATCTCGTCGCGCGGCTGCGGCGCCTGCGCCAGCAGGTGCTCCAGCGCCAGGTCCAGCGTATCGCGCTTGGCGGCCTGGACGGCAAACGTGGCCGGCGTGCGCACACCGGCGGCCGGCGGCGCGCGCAGCGCGGCGTCGAGCGTGGCGAGGTCGCGCGCGTCGCGCGCCTCGATCAGCGCCAGGTGCGTGCCCTCGTAGCCCAGACCGCTCAGGATCGCCTGCGCCAGCGCCATCTGCTCGGCCAGCGCCTGGCGGTACTCCGGCGCTTCCTCGGCGGTCAGCAGCACCCAGACCTGGTTCGCGCCATGCGCGATCGCGGCCAGCCACAGGTCCAGCCCGACGCTGGCGGTGTGCCACACGGGCACCGGCAGCACGCGCGCCGGCACGCCGTGGATCGCGCGGTCGGTGCGCGCGGCGCGGCCGAGCTCGTCGACCAGCCTCGCGCCCGCACCCTGGCTGTGCAGCAGCAGCGCGGCGTCGCGGCCGCCGGCGTGCGCGTAGGCGGCGAGCATCGTCCGCAGCCGCAATCCCTGCGCGGCCGCGCCGGGGTAGGCAAAGCTCATCGCGCCGCTCGGGCAGACCGTCGAGCAGGCGCCGCAGCCGACGCACAGGAAGGGCTCGACGACGACGCCACCGCCCTGGGCGACGGGCAGCGCGGACGCCGCGCCGGCCGCCGGCACCGGGCGCCGCAGCGGCTGGCCGCTGGTCTTGCCCTTGCGCGAGGCATCGCTGCGGATCGCGCGTGCCGAGCAGACCTCGATGCAGGCGCTGCAGCCGATGCGCTCGTTGCGGCTGTGCGCGCAGAGCTTGTCCTGGTAGCGGAAGAAGCGCGGCTTGTCGAACTCGCCCGTCAGCTCGCGCAGCGCGAGCACCGCGTCGACGAGCGCGCGCTCGTCGCTGCCCGCGTGGCGGTAGCCCTGCGGCAGCTGGTGCATCGAGAACGCGGGCTGTTCGCGCAGGTCGAGCACGAGGTCGAAGGTCTCCTCGACCGTCTGCGGCGTGCGCGCGAAGTCGATCGCGCCGGCGGCGTCGCAGGCGCGCACGCAGTCGCGGTGGCTCTTGCAGGCCGCGAGGTCGACCCGGTAGTCGAAGCCGATCGCGCCTTCGGGGCAGACCTCGATGCAGGCGTTGCAGCGCGTGCACAGGTCGAGGTCGATCGGCTGGTCGTCGATCCACTTCGCCTCGAAGGCGCCGAGCCAGCCGCTGAGCTGCGGCTGCCGGCCATGGTGCACGGCCAGGTCGTGCGCCTGCGCCAGCGCGCCGCCCGGGCGGTCGACGAGCAGCGTCACCTCCAGCCGGTCGCGCAGCATGCCGGCGGCACGCGTCGCGGCGTCGGCGCCGCCGATCACCAGGCAGCGCCCGCCCGAGCGATAGGTGACGGTGGCGACCGGTTCCGGCGCCGGCAGCTGCGCGGCGGCGATCAGCGCGGCCATCTTGGGCGCGGCGTCGCGCGCGTCGCGCGACCAGCCTGCGGTCTCGCGGATGTTGACGAAGCGGATCGGCCGCTCCTGGACGCTGGCCGCGCCCTCGGTCTGCTCGTTGAGCTCGAGAAACAGCCGCTGCTCCTGCGTGCAGGCGACGAGCAGTTCCTCGCCGGCGGCACTGGTGGACTTGGCCGCGCGCTGGAAGGCGCCGGCCTCGCGCCGGCACAGCAGGGTGTGGACGGACTCGACGCCGTCAGCGCTGGCCAGCGGGGTCTTCGCCAGCGCCTGCGCGATCCGGCTCGTGACGCCCGGCTCCAGTGGCATCGTCCGGTTGCAGTCGCAGATCAGGGTCTTCATCGGGCAGGGCGGTTGGCGCGGCGGGTGCCGCGGCGGCAGGGATCGTAGCGAGGGTGTCGGCGGGGGTATCGGCGTGGCGCGTCGACACGGGTTCGACGCTTTCCTCGTCGTCGAACAGGCCGAGGCTCTTGGACTGCGCCAGGCGGCGCAGCATGCCGGGCGGCAGCGGGTCGGGCTTGCCGTAGTCGTCGATGTAGACGTCCAGCCCGTCCATCAGGTTGAAGCGCGGGTCGCTGAAGAGCTTCTTCATCGCCGCATTGCGCACGCCGGGGTCGACGTCGCCGACGACGAAGCGCGAGTAGTCCGATTCGCGCGTCAGCCTCGCCACGTCGTCGAGGGTCGGCGGGGGCGGGCGCGGGCTGGCCGGGTCGGGCGTGGCGCCGGGTTCGACGGCCGACGCCTGGCGGGTCTCGGCGACGGCGGCGGCCGGCGCAACGGCCTGGCCGTGGCCGGCCGGCGGCATCGTGCGGGCGGCCACCGGGGCCGGCGGCGCCTGCGGCTCGACGCCGCGCCGCGCGTCCGCCTTGCGTCGCGCCCAGCGGCTCAGGAAGCCCGATTCGTCTTCGGCGCTCATGGCCCGGGACCGCCGGCGGCGACGGTGCGGACGGGTTGGCGAAACCGGGCCGAATCGGCCTCGACGGGCCGCTGGATCGCGATCGCTTCCCGCGCGTCGGTCGAAAGGGTGAAGTCGACAGCCACGAAGGATTCTAGGCACGGGCCTGTCGGGCCGGTGTCCGCGGCCCGCATGGCGGCAGGGTCGCTGCCCAGGCGCCGTCAAGCCGTGGCCGTGGCGCTAGACTGTGCGGACCACCTTGCCGACATCGATGACATCGCGCCAAGAGATCCGGGTCGCCGCGGTGATGGAACGCATCGCCGCCCCCAACCGCTGGGAAGCCTGGAAGTTCCGGCTCGTCGACGTCGTTCCCGACGAGGGCGTCTTCGGCACCGCGCCGCGCCGGCTGGTCGACGACGGCAAGGTGTCGCGCTGGCTGTTCCCGGGTTTTGCCATCGCGCTCTACCCCGACGAGTGCAAGGGCTACTACCTCAACCTCACCTCGGGGCGGCCGTCGTGGTTCGTCTCCTGGGTGGTCGAGGAGACCGACCCGACGCTCCCGACGCTCACCGGCGTCGGCGTCTCCTACGTCGAGGCCGACCGGCGCATGGCGTCCGAGGAGCATGTCGAGACCGTCCCGCTCGCGTCCGAGCTGTGCGAATGGCTGCGCCTGTTCACGAATGCGCACTACCGCCCCGAGACGCGGCGCAAGGTACGCGCGATGTCGTTCCTCAGCCCGGAGGAGCGTGAGCGCCATTTGGCCACGCTCGCGCCGGCGGCGGCCAGCGAGCCGCCTGCGCCCGCGCCGGTGCAGGCTCGTGCCGCAGACAAGGCCGAAGCCGATGGCGAGGCCGGCCAGCGGGCGCGCAACGCGGCGCTGCGCGAGATGTTCCACTCCGACCCGCACTTCCGGCAGTCCGACGGCCTGGACGTCGCGGACGACGAGGTGCACGAGGTCGAGGGCTCTGCCGTCGGCCGTCAGCGCAAGATCCTGCTGGCGCGCACGCTCGGCCTGCTCGACGACGAGTTGCTGGAGCAGGAACTGCCGCCGGCCGACCCGCCGCCTGCGCGACGCGGCGGCTGATCGCGTGCCGGCCCTCGGCCGGACGCGATCACGACGACAGGCTGCGCGTCGCCGAAGGCCTGGTTGGCGGAAGGGGGTGGGAGTCGAACCCACCTGGGACTGCAGGGCAACCCCACCCGGTTTTGCAGACCGGACGCCCCACCGGGGGACGATCCTCTTCCATGGTGCGCGTGCGATCGATCAGGCCGCGAAGACCTGGCGCGGGTCGCGGCGGAAATGCCGCCCGACCTCGTCGCGCCGGGTCAGGCCGATCTGGTCGAAGTACTCTACCAGCGGCACCGACAGGTGGCGGCTGATGCCGGTGCGCTCGCGCAGTTCCTTGACGTTGAGCCGTTTGTGGGGGTCGGCCTGGGCGAGCTCCCAGGCCTGCGTGGCCAGCGCCAGCAGGTGCCGGGTCTGGATGAAATATTCCGCGCCGACCGGATGGATCTCGCCCATGCGCTGCAGCCGCTCCATCAGGCGCAGCAACTGGTCGCGGCGCAGGCTGCGGTCGCGCAGCAGCATCTCGCTGAAGCGCGGCGGGTGCGTGCCGCCTTCGTCGAGCCAGGGCTTGATCCGCTCCCAGAGCTGCTTCTCGACGCCTTGCAGCGCCACCGTGTGGCCGGCCAGCGACAGGTTCGGGCCCTTGCGCGCGAGCGTGCCGGCGCGAAGAAGCTGCTGCAGCAGCGACGCGAAGACGCTGCCCGCCGGCTTGTCGCGGATCGCGCGCTGCAGCTGCTCCTGCGTCAGCCCGGGGCTGTCGGGCTTGCGGCCGTGGTGCGCGCGGAGCTGGCCGACGACGGCGGCCGCGTAGCGGTCGATCTGGGCCGGCGAGAACAGCAGCTCGCGCGCGCCGTCGGCGACGACGCGGTGCGGCACGGCGGCGAGCACCGCCTGCCGTTCGTCCGGCGGCAGGTTCCACATGGTCGCGAAGCGGCGCGCATCGACGCCGGCGGGCGGGTCCAGCGCGAGCGAGGCCGCCAGCGCCTCGGCCGGTGTCGCCAGCTCGAGCGCCGCCAGCGCGGCGAGCCGCCGGTCGCGGCGCCGGCGCGATTCGGGCGGGAAGGGGTCGATCACCGCGCCCCCGCCCAGCGTGCGCAGCGCCGACTGGTCACGCAGGATGAAGCGGTCGCCGCGCAGCGCGCCGATCGGTCGCTCCAGGTGCAGCTGCGCGCGCGCGTCGCGCCCCGGCGCGATCGCCTCGCCCTCCAGCACGACGACGCGGGCGCCGACGTCCTCGGCACCGAGGTGCAGGTGCACCGGCGTCCAGTGCGCCAGCGGCCGCGCCTCGCCGGCCAGCACGCGCAGCCGCACGTCCAGCCGCTGCGTCGGCGCGTGCAGCGCCTCGGCGACGATCCAGTCGCCGCGCCGCACGTCGGCCTTGTCGACGCCGGCCAGTGCGAGCGCCAGACGCTGCCCGGCCAGCCCTTCGGCGGCCTGGCGGTTCTGCGCGTGGATGCCGCGCACGCGCACCACGAGCCCGCGCGGCGAGACGGTCAGCTTGTCGCCGATCGCGACCCGGCCGCAGACCGCGGTGCCGGTCACGACGGTGCCGATGCCCGCGAGCGTGAACGCCCGGTCGACCGCGAGACGGAACTGGCCCTCGCGATTGGTCGCCGGTGCGGCGGCGCCGGCCCGCTGCAGGTGCGCCTGCAACTCGGCGAGACCCTGGCCCGTGACCGAGGAGACGGGCAGGATCGGCGCATCCGCCAGCCGGCTTCCGGCCAGCAGCGCGCGGACCTCGGCTTCGGCGCTGGCCAGCCGTGCCGGCGCGACCAGGTCGCACTTGCTGAGCGCGACCACGCCGCGGGACAGGCCGAGCAGGTCGACGATCGCCAGGTGCTCGCGCGTCTGCGGCATCGGGCCGTCGTCGGCGGCGACGACCAGCAGCACATGGTCGATCCCGGTCGCGCCGGCGAGCATGTTGCGCACCAGCTTCTCGTGGCCTGGCACGTCGACGAAGCCCAGCACCCTGCCATCGGGCTGTGGCGCGTAGGCGAATCCCAGGTCGACGGTGATGCCGCGTGCCTTCTCCTCCTTCAGCCGATCGGTATCGGTGCCGGTCAAGGCCTTGACCAGCGCGGTCTTGCCGTGGTCGATATGTCCTGCGGTTCCGATGATCACGTCGTCACGGGGGAAGGGATACGGGGCCCACTATTGTCGGCCCGGCACGCGTTGGCATGCGCACGGACGGGTCGTTCGCCGACCGCGGCGTCCGAATAACCCTTGGCTAGGGTCTTCCCTGTTGAACGGGGATCGCGCTTGGAGCGAAATCGTGACCACTTATGTCGGCCGGTGCAAAGGTCGCGTCCATGGAGATTTCATCGATGAGCAAGTCGAGCACGAGGATCCTGAACCGCCGCACGGTCTTCGCCGGGGCTGGCGCCGCCGGTGCGCTGGCCGCGGCCGCCGCCGTGTTGCCGGGTGCGCCCGCGGCGTCGCCGGCAACGGTCGCCCGGGCCAAGCCGGGGGCGCAGGACGGCGGCTACCGACTCACCGACCATGTGAAGCAGTACTACGCCAAGGCGCGGGGCTGATCGCCGGGCAGCGCCTGCGATCCGTCGCGAATATCCGATCGTCCAACAGGAGGCAGCATGCTGTTGACACGCAAGTCGGCGGGTGACGGGGCGACATCGTCGTCCCGCACGCTCGTCGACAGTCTGGCACGGGGCTTGTCCCGCGCCGTCCCCACGATGGACCGGCGCAAGTTCCTGCGCCGGTCCGGCCTGGGTCTGGGGGCCGGCATCGCCGCGACCCAGCTCACCCTCGTTCGCAAGGCCGAGGCCGTCTCGACCGCGGCCGCGGCCGAGGGCGGCAAGCTCGAGGTCCGGCGCACGGTGTGCACCCACTGCTCGGTCGGCTGTGCCGTCGACGCGGTGGTCGAGAACGGCGTCTGGGTGCGCCAGGAGCCAGTGTTCGACTCGCCGATCAGCCTCGGCGGGCATTGCGCCAAGGGCGGGGCGCTGCGCGAGAACGCGCACGGCGAGTTCCGGCTCAAGTACCCGATGAAGCTGGTCGACGGCAAGTACCAGCGGATTTCGTGGGACCAGGCGCTGGACGAGATCAGCGCCAAGATGCTGAAGCTGCGCGAGGAAAGCGGCCCCGACAGCATCTTCCTCGTCGCCTCGTGCAAGAGCAACAACGAGCAGGGCTACCTGCTGCGCAAGTGGATGACCCTGTGGGGGACCAACAACTGCGACAACCAGGCACGAATATGCCACTCCACGACTGTCGCCGGTGTGGCGAATACGTGGGGCTACGGTGCGATGACGAATTCGTACAACGACATGCGCAACGCGAAGTCGGCGATCTACCTCGGCAGCAATGCCGCGGAGGCGCACCCGGTTTCGCTCGTGCACATGCTGCATGCGAAGGAAAACGGCTGCAAGATGATCGTCGTGGACCCGCGGTTCACGCGCACGGCGGCCAAGGCGGACCAGTATGTCAGGCTGCGTTCGGGGACCGACATCGCGTTCCTGTTCGGCGTGATGCACCACATCTTCAAGAACGGCTGGGAAGACAAGAAGTACATCGAGGACCGCGTCTGGGGCATGGACAAGGTCCGCGAGACGGTGCTGGCGGAGTGGACGCCGGACAAGGTCGAGGAGGTCTGCGGTGTCGACGAGCAGACCTGCCTGCAGGTCGCCAAGACGCTGGCCGAGAACCGCCCGGGCACGCTGGTGTGGTGCATGGGGCAGGCGCAGCACAGCATCGGCAATGCGATCGTTCGCGCGTCCTGCCTGCTGCAGCTCACGCTGGGCAACGTCGGCGTCAGCGGCGGCGGGGCGAACATCTTCCGCGGCCACGACAACGTCCAGGGCGTCACCGACATCGGCTGCAACCCCGATTCGCTGCCCGGCTACTACGGCATCGCCGAGGGGTCGTTCAAGCACTACGCCGCCGTCTGGGGCGTGGACTTCGAATGGATCAAGGGGCGTTTCGCGCCCGGCATGATGTCCAAGCCTGGCGTGACGGTGTCGCGCTGGTTCGACGGCGTGCTCGAGGACAAGGCGAATATCGACCAGCCCAGCAACCTGCGCGGCATGATCTACTGGGGCCACGCGCCGAACTCGCAGTCGCGCGGGCTGGACCTCAAGCGCGGGCTGGACAAGGTCGACCTGCTGGTCGTCGTCGATCCGTTCCCGTCGGCCACCGCGGCGATGGCGGCGATGCCCGGCAAACCCGAGGACGCGAATCCGAACCGCGCCGTCTACCTGCTGCCGGCGTGCACGCAGTTCGAGACCAGCGGCTCGGTCACCGCGTCCAACCGTTCGCTGCAGTGGCGCGAGAAGGTCATGGAGCCGCTGTACGAATCGCGCAGCGACCACATGATCATGTACCAGCTCGCGCAGAAGCTGGGCTTCGCCGAGCAGCTGGTGAAGAACATCAAGCTGCACAAGGTCAAGGGCATGGACGAGCCCCAGCCCGAGGAGATCCTGCGCGAGATCAACCGCGGCGTCTGGACCATCGGCTACACGGGCCAGAGCCCCGAGCGGCTGAAGGCGCACATGCGCAACATGCACGTGTTCGACCCGACCACCTTGCGCGCCAAGGGGGGCATCGACAAGGAGACCGGCTACAAGCTCGACGGCGACTACTTCGGGCTGCCCTGGCCATGCTTCGGCACGGCGGAGATCAAGCACCCCGGCACCCACCTCCTGTACAGCAACGCGCTGCACGTGATGGATGGCGGGGGCAACTTCCGCGCCAACTTCGGCGTCGAGCGCGACGGCCAGTCGCTGCTCGCCGGCGACGGATCGCACTCCAAGGGCGCCGAGATCACCACCGGCTACCCCGAGTTCGACCACGAGATGCTGAAGAAGCTGGGATGGTGGGACGACCTGACCGACGCCGAGAAGGCCAAGGCCGAGGGCAAGAACTGGAAGACCGACCTGTCCGGCGGCATCCAGCGCGTGGCGATGAAGCACGGCTGCCACCCGTTCGGCAATGCCAGGGCTCGCGCGGTGGTCTGGAACTTCCCGGACCCGATCCCCAAGCACCGCGAGCCGATCTATTCGCCGCGTCCCGAGCTGGTCGACAAGTACCCGACGCACGACGACAAGGCCAAGTTCTGGCGCCTGCCGACGCTGTACAAGACGGTGCAGCAGAAGAACAGGGATGTCGGCAAGCAGTTCCCGCTCATCCTGACGACCGGGCGGCTGGTCGAGTACGAGGGCGGCGGCGACGAGACGCGGTCGAACCGCTACCTGGCCGAACTGCAGCAAGAGATGTTCATCGAGCTCAACCCGGCGGCGGCCAACGACCGCGGCATCCGCAACGGCGACAACGTCTGGGTCACGACCCCCAGCGGGGCGCGGCTGAAGGTGCGGGCGCTGGTGACCGAGCGCGTCGATCGCGGGACGGCGTTCATGCCCTACCACTTCGCCGGTCGCTGGCAGGGTGAGGATCTTCTGCGCCACTACCCGGACGGGGCGGCGCCGATCGTGCGTGGCGAGGCGGCCAATACGGCGACGACCTACGGCTACGACTCGGTGACGATGATGCAGGAGACCAAGACCTCGGTCTGCCAGATCGAGCGGGCGGCCTAAGGAGCGGCGGCGATGGCACGAATGAAGTTCATCTGCGACGCCGAGCGCTGCATCGAGTGCAACGGCTGCGTCACGGCCTGCAAGGCCGAGCACGAGGTGCCCTGGGGCGTCAACCGCCGACGGGTCGTGACGCTCAACGACGGCCTGCCCGGCGAGCGGTCGATCTCGGTCGCCTGCATGCACTGCTCGGACGCACCGTGCATGGCGGTGTGCCCGGTCGACTGCTTCTACCGCACCGACGACGGCGTCGTGCTGCACGACAAGGACGTCTGCATCGGCTGCGGCTACTGCTCGTATGCCTGCCCGTTCGGCGCACCGCAGTTCCCGTCCAGCGGCCAGTTCGGCATGCGCGGCAAGATGGACAAGTGCACCTTCTGCGCCGGCGGGCCGGAGGACAACGGCAGCGCGGCCGAGCACGAGAAGTACGGCCGCAACCGCCTGGCCGAGGGCAAGCTGCCGATCTGTGCCGAGATGTGCGCGACCAAGGCCTTGCTCGGCGGCGACGGCGACGTGGTGGCCGACATCTTCCGCACCCGGGTGCTCGCGCGCGGCAAGGGCAGCGAGATCTGGGGCTGGGGCACCGCCTACGGCAAGCCGACGGAGGGCAGGAAGTCATGATGCGCCTCGTCGTCATAGGTGGGTTGGCGCTGGTGCTCGCCGCGTGCGCCGAGAAGCCGCAGGATCTCGGCAGCGGCGCGGCGCCGGATACGCCGAACTGGCAGGGCACGGGCAATTCCTACGTCGCGCCGGGCTGGAAGGCAGGCGACCGCAAGGCCTGGGAAGAGCATTTGCGGGTCCGCACGCAGCAGGGGCAGAACGAATACCTGCGCGGCGGCCAGGGCTGAGGAGGCAGCGACGATGCACCACTTCCTCAGGCAAGGCACCGCGGTGCTCGTGGCCACCGTCGCGCTGGCGCTGGCCGGCGTGGCCGCGGCGCAGCAGGCGGCCGCCCCTGCGCCATCGCCTGCCGCCAGCGCCGGGCCTGCGCTGCCGCAGCCGGGCGAGACCAACGCCGAACGCGCCAGGTCGCAGCCGGGCAACAACGCCCCGTTCTGGCGCGACGTGCGGGATTCGGGCAACCAGCCGGGCTACACCAGCCTGCCCGGGCCGGAGATGGGGCAACTGATCCAGGGATTCGTCCAGTATCCCGGCTCGCGTGTCACGACCGCCGGCGAGGCCTGGCGCCAGGTCCGCAACGACTGGATCATCCCGTACGGTGGCTCGCTGATGCTGGTCGCGGTGGTCGCGCTGGCCCTGTTCTACGTCGGCAAGGGGCCGCTCGGCGGCCATGTCCCGGATACAGGCCGCAGGATCGAGCGCTTCACCGTCTTCGAGCGCGCGGCGCACTGGCTCAACGCCGCCGCCTTCGTCGTGCTCGCCGTCTCGGGCATCGTGATGGCATTCGGCAAGTACTTCCTGCTGCCGGTGCTCGGGTCCTCGCTTTTCGGCTGGCTCACCTACGTGCTCAAGACGATGCACAACTTCGTCGGCCCGCTGTTCGCGGTGACGCTGCTGATCGTCATCCTCACCTTCGCGCGCGACAACCTCCCGCGCGACGGCGACTGGAAGTGGCTGGTGCGCTTCGGCGGGATGTTCGGCGGGCAGGAGGTGCCGTCGCACCGCTTCAACGCCGGCGAGAAGCTGATATTCTGGGTTGGCGTGCTGCTGCTGGGCGTGCTGGTCGCGGTCTCCGGCATCGTGCTGAACCAGATCGCGCCCGGGATCGCGAATACGCGCGGGCAGATGCAGGTCGCGCACATGCTGCACGCGGCGGCGGCGATGCTGATGATGGCGATGTTCCTCGGCCACATCTACATGGGCACGATCGGCATGCGCGGCGCCTACGCCGCGATGCGGCACGGATGGGTCGACGAGGGATGGGCCAAGGAGCACCACGCGCTGTGGTACGACGACGTCAAGACGCACCACGTTCCGGCGAAGCGTTCGTCGGATGCGACGCCCGCGGCACAGCCGCGAACGACCTGATCCGCATCCGGAGGCGACGGTGACGCCGCCCGCGGCACATCCCGAGGCCGCCGGCGCGCCCGCTGCAGGCATGCCCGACGCGGCGCCGCGCGCCGGTTCCGTCTGGCAGCCTGTGCCCGGTGCGCCGCGGCTGACCGCGGCACGCGGGACGCTGCTGCGCGAAATCACGATCCTCGACGAGTACGGCGCGCGGCGCCCGATCTTCATCCCGGCCGAGCGGCCGCTGACGGTCTTCGTCGATCGCCAGGAGCTCGTCACGCTGATGACGCTGGGCGAGCTGCCCGAGCTGCTGGTGCTGGGCTACCTGCGCAACCAGCGGCTGATCGAGCGCGCCGACGAGGTCGAGTCGGTCACCGTCGACTGGGACGTCGCCGCCGCGGCCGTGAAGACCCGCGCCGGCCTGCCCGAGCTGCAGGCGCGCACCGCGCGCCGGGTCGTGACGACGGGTTGCGGGCAAGGGACCGTCTTCGGCGAGATCATGGACGGCCTGGACGGCATCCGCTTGCCCGATGCGTCGCAGGCGCGGCTGCGCCAGGGCACGCTGCAGCGCATGCTCGAGGCCATGCGCCAGCGCGACAGCATCCACCGCAAGGCCGGCTCGGTGCACGGCTGCGCGCTGTTCCAGGGCGGCGAGATGCTGATGGCGGTCGAGGATGTCGGCCGCCACAACGCGATCGACACCATCGCCGGCTGGATGGCGATGCACGGCGTCGAGGGCGGTGACAAGGCTTTCTACACGACCGGCCGGCTGACCAGCGAGATGGTGCTGAAGGCGGCGCAGATGGGGGTGCCGATCGTCGTCTCGCGCAACGGCGTCACGGCGATGGGGCACGAGCTGGCGGAGAAACTCGGCATGGCGCTGTTCGGTCGCGCCGCGAACCGGCATTTCCTCTGCTACTGCGGGATGGACCGTTTCGACGCCGAGCCCGAGCAGCAGCGAGCGCCGGTGCGGGTGGTGGCGGGCTGATCGGCGCGGTCGCCGGCCCGCGGCGGCGGCTCATCGGCGCCGCGACGGCCCTACTGGTCCGATCGTGCCGCGGCCCCGATCGGGCCGCAGCGCGCCGTCAGTCGAAGACCGGCGTCTCGACGCCGAGCACCTTGTGCAGCTTCGGGCTGGTCGTCGTGTACTGCAGCAGCACGCGCTTGTCGGGGAAGACGTGGCGGCTGGCGCCGAAGGCGGCGAGCGCCGCCTCGTGGAAGCCCGACAGGATCAGCTTCTTCTTGCCCGGGTAGGTGTTGATGTCGCCGACGGCGAAGATGCCCGGGATGCTGGTCTCGAACTTCTCGGTGTCGACGACGATCTGCTTGCGCTCCAGCGCCAGCCCCCAGTCGGCGATCGGCCCGAGCTTGGGGCTGAGGCCGAAGAAGACCAGCAGCATGTCCAGCGGGACGACGCGCGTCACGCCGTCGCCACCGGTGACCTTGACCGCCTGCAGCCGGCCGTCGGCCGACTCCTGGATCGCCGTCACCTGGCCGACCATGAACTGCATCTCGTAGGCATCGCACAGCTCCTTCATCTTCGCGACACTCGCCGGCGCGGCCTTGAAGCCGTCGCGCCGGTGCACGAGGATGACGCTGGCGGCCTTGTTCGGGCCCTCCTGGACGAAGTTGAGCGTCCAGTCCAGCGCCGAGTCGCCGCCGCCGACGATGACGAGTTCCTTGCCCGCGAACTGCGCCGGGTTCTTCACCCGGTAGAAGACCTGCGTGCCCTCGTGGCGCTCGATGCCGTCGACCTTGAGCGTGCGCGGCTGAAACGAGCCGACGCCGCCGGCGATGAAGATCGTTCGCGCGACGAAGCGCGTGCCGCGCGTGGTCTGGACGTCGAAGCGGCCGTCGTCGCGCCGGGCGACGACGCTGACCTCCTGCCCGAAGTGGAAGCTCGCGCCGAAGGGCTCGATCTGCTTGAGCAGGTTGTCGGTCAGTTCCTTGCCGGTGCACATCGGCACCGCCGGGATGTCGTAGATCGGCTTGTCCGGGTACAGCTCGATGCACTGCCCGCCCGGGTAGGCGAGCGAGTCGATGACGTGGGCCTTGATCTCGAGCAGCCCGAGCTCGAAGACCTGGAACAGCCCGACCGGGCCGGCGCCGACGATGACGGCGTCGGTCTCGATCGGCCCGTCGTGGCGGCGCGCGGCCTCGGCGATCGCGGGGGTGGGTTGCGGTTCCATCGTGATGTCGTTCGCGGCGGCCGCGCCGCGGCCTGCCGTCGATGGCTCAGCGGATCAGCTCGCCGAGCTTGCCCTTGCGGTCCTTCCAGTCGTCGGCGTCGGCCAGCGCCCCCTTGCGCTTGGTGATGCTCGGCCACTTGCGCGCCAGCTCGGCGTTGAGCTTGATGAAGGCGAGCTGCTCGGCCGGCACGTCCTCCTCGGGCAGGATCGCGTTGACCGGGCACTCGGGGATGCACACCGCGCAGTCGATGCACTCGTCGGGGTCGATGACGAGGAAGTTCGGCCCCTCGCGGAAGCAGTCCACCGGGCAGACGTCGACGCAGTCGGTGTACTTGCAGCGGATGCAGGATTCGAGGACGACGTGGGTCATGGGAGGCTGCGGATGACGGGGGGATCGGCGCGTTCACGATCGTGGGCGGCGCCGGCTCGCGCCGCCTGCGGCGGCCGAAAGCGCCAGGGATTCTACGCGGGGGCTACCGGCGCCTCGCCGCGAGCCAACGGCGCCAGCGCGGGCATGCGCGGCCGTGACAGCGCGGCCGCCTGCAGCACGGGCTGCGGCGCGACCGGGGCCGCGCCGGCGCCCACGGTGACCACCGTCGGCCGTCCGCCGTGCAGCTCGGCGGCGTCGGCCAGCGCGTCCAGCCGGTGCACGCTCGTGCGCGCGTCGGCGCTGCCCGCGTTCGAGACGACCACCACCGGGGACTGCGCCGGCCAGCCGGCGGCACGCAGCCGTCCGCCGAGCTGGGCGAGCCGGCGCCCGGCCATGTAGCAGACCTCGGTGTCGGCGCGTCGCCCGGCCGGCAGCATGCCTTCGGCGCCGACCGCCGTCACCAGCGCGACGCTACGCCCGCGGCCGCGCCGCGTCAGCGGGCGGCGGGCCTCGGCGGCGGCGGCGCACGCGGCGGTGACGCCGGGGACGACCTCGGTCTCGATGCCGTGTGCGGCGACCGCGGCGAGTTCCTCCTCCAGGCGGCCGAAGAGGCTCGGGTCGCCGCCCTTGAGCCGAACGACGACGCGATGCCGCCGCGCAAAGTGCACCAGCAGCGCATCGATCGTCGCCTGCGCGGTCGCGCGACCGTAGCCGCGCTTGCCGACGTCGATCCAGCGCGCCTGCGGGGCCAGCGCGAGCAGCGCCGGGTCGGCCAGCGCGTCGACGAGCACGACCTCGGCGCGCGCGAGCCAGCGCGCGCCGCGCAAGGTGATCAGGTCCGCGCTGCCGGGACCGGCGCCGACGAAGACGACACGACCGCTGCACGCCGGGCTGCGGTCGCCGGGAGGGGGCGCCCGATGCGCGGCCTCTCGCTCGTGCCGGCCGTCCGCACCGGCGTCATCGCGCGGGTCCCGGCGCGGACTCATGCCGTCGTCCAGGCCGCTCGCAGGTGCAGCCCGCACTCCTTGGCCTCGCCCTGCTCCCACCACCAGCGCCCGGCGCGCGCGTCTTCGCCGGCGGCCACCGCGCGCGTGCACGGCGCGCAGCCGATGCTCGGGTAGCCGTGGTCGTGCAGCGGGTTGGTCGGCGGGTCGTGGCGGCGCACGTATTCCCAGACGTCCGCCTCGCTCCAGTCGGCCAGCGGGCAGAATTTCTCGCGGCCGTCGTCCTGCAGCGCGAAGAACGGCACCTCGCTGCGCGTCGCCCCCTGTTCGCGCCGCAGCCCGCTGACCCAGGCGCTGCGGCCGGCGAGCAGGCGCTGCATCGGCTCGAGCTTGCGCAGCGCGCAGCAGGCGCGGCGCAGCTCGACGCTCGTGCGCATCGCGTGTGCGCCGTGGCGGCCGAGGAACTGCAACACCGCCTCGGCCTGCGGACGAAAGACCTCGACCTCGATCCCGTAGCGCGCGGGAATTCGGTCGATCAGCGCCAGCGTCTCGGCGTGCAGCGCCCCGGTGTCGATCGTCGCCACCGCGACCGGAAGCTGCAGCCGCGCGAGCATGTCGGTCAGCACCATGCCCTCGACGCCCAGGCTCGTGACCTGGACGATGCGGCCGGCGTGGTCATCGGCCGCCTCGCGCAGCAGGGCCTCCGCGTGCGCGACGCGGGCGTCGAAGCCGCGCGTGCGGCGCGCCAGCCGCTGCATGGCGGTCTGCGCGGCCGCCGCTGCGGCGGCCCGCGCGGGGGACTCCAGCGTGGCCTCAGGCATGGGGCCTCCGGTCGGCGCTGGGGCCGCGGGTCTCGGGCCACGGGAAGTAGCCGAGCGCGCGCTCGGCGGCCTCGGCGGTCTGCCCGGGCAGCAACTGCGCGGCGTCGAAACCGCAGCGGCGTAGCAGCGGCAGCATGTCGACGATGACCTCGCCGGTGGCGACGATCCAGCCGGCGTAGCGCAAGCGCCCGCGCAGCACGACCGCCTGCGAATAGGCGCGGCCGTCGCTGCACCTGGGGAAGGCGAGGGCGACCGCGGCGGCGTCGCGCAGCGCGTCGTGCTGCTGCGCGAGGTCGATGTCGTTGGGCAGCACCAGGGTGCCGGCGGGAAGCGCGTCGTCGGGGGCGATCAGTCGCATCGTGGGCTCCGGGGCGGGGCAGAGGCTGTGCGGGCAGCGGTGAGCGGTGGCGGGTGCGGGTGATGCTGCGGATGCATGCCCGGTCGTGGCGGGCGTCGCAGGAGGTGTCAGCCGGCTTCGGCGGGCAGCGTGGCGGCGTGCCGCCGGACGGCATCGGTCGCGGCGCGCCAGGGGGCCGGGCCGATTCGGTCGACCGTCTGGGCGAATCGCTCGCCGTCGTGGCGCTCCCGCCGGTAGACGGCGACCAGTGCCTCGACGACGTCGGGCAGCTCCTCGGCCGCGAACGCCGGGCCGATCACGCGCCCCGGCCGCGCGGCGGCGCCGCGCGCGCTGCCGTCGGCGCCACCGAGCGTGACCTGGTAACACTCGCGGCCGTCCTTGTCGACGCCGAGGATGCCGATGTGGCCGCTGTGGTGGTGGCCGCAGCTGTTCATGCAGCCGCTGAAGTGCAGGTCGACGTCGCCGAGGTCGAACAGCTCGTCGAGGTCGTCGAAGCGGTCGCGCACCGCCGCCGCGATGCCGGTCGTCCGCGCGTTGGCCAGCGCGCACAGGTCGCCGCCGGGGCAGACGATCATGTCGGTCAGCAGCCCGACGTTGGGGGTGGCGAATCCGGCGGCGCGTGCCGCTGCCCAGAGCCCGGGAAGGTCCTGCTGGCGTACCCAGGGCAGCAGCAGGTTCTGCGTGTGCGACACACGCAGCTCGCCGTGGCTGAAGTGGTCGGCCAGGTCCGCCGCCGCCTCCATCTGCGCCGCGGTGACGTCGCCTGGCGCCTGCCCCGCCCGCTTGAGCGACAGCGTCGCCGCGCGGTAGCCGGCGAGCCGGTGCGGATGCACGTTGCGCTCGAGCCAACGCAGGTAGGCCGGTGGCAGATCGTCGCGCAGCGAAGCGGCAAGAGCCGGGTCGGCGGCGGCGGGATGCGGGCCGGCCGCGGCCGTGGCGGCCGTTTCGGCACTCGCCGGCGGCGCGGCATGCGCCGCGGCCGCCACCCCGGGCGGCGGCCCGAAGCCGGTCTGCAAGCGCTCCAGCTCGCCTGCGGGCAGCTCGGGGGCGCCTTCGGCGACGAGGCGTTCGTACTCCTCCCGCACCGCGGCGGCGAAGCGCTCGCCCTCGGCCTTGACCAGGATCTTGATGCGCGACTTGAACGCGTGGTCGCGCCGGCCGTGCAGGTTGTAGATGCGGACGATCGCCTCGACGAAGACCAGGATCCGCGCCCAGGGGACGAAGTCCGCGATCTCGACCGCGACCATCGGCGTGCGCCCCATGCCGCCGCCGACGAGGACGCGGAAGCCGACCGCGCCCGAGGCGTCGCGCCGCAGTTGCAGCCCGACATCGTGCCAGGCGGTGGCGGCGCGGTCCTCGCGCGCGCCGCTGATGGCGATCTTGAACTTGCGCGGCAGGAAGGCGAACTCGGGATGCAGCGTGCTCCAGCGCCTGATGAGCTCGCAGTACGGGCGCGGGTCGGCGATCTGGTCGGGTGCGATCCCGGCCAGCGCATCGGTCGTGATGTTGCGGATGCAGTTGCCGCTGGTCTGGATGCCATGCAGCCCGGCGTCGGCCAGCCGGTCCATCACGTCGGCCGCGCGCGCGAGCGGGATCCAGTTGAACTGCAGGTTGTGCCGGGTCGTGAAATGGCCGAAGCCGCCGCGCTCGGTCGGCAGGCCGGCTTCCTGGCGGTCGAAGTCGCGCGCGATGCCGGCCAGCGCGCGCAGCTGCGCGCTCGTGATCACGCCGTAGGGCACGGCCACGCGCAGCATCGGCGCGTGGCGCTGGATGTACCAGCCGTTCTGCAGGCGCAGCGGTCGGAACTGGTCGTCGCTCAGCTCGCCGCGCTGCCAGCGCTCGAGCTGGTCGCGAAACTGCGCGGCGCGGCGGTGCAGCAGATCGCAGTCGAACTCGTCTCGGGGGGCCATGGGGCGTTGTCCGGCATCTCGGGCCCGGCAGCGCGGGCGATGGGACGCACTCTAGACAGCGCACTTGACAATGTGAACGACTGATTTCTTACTCGCATATGTCGAAATTGCATATGCGTGGCTGGCGAACGCCAGAATGGCTTCGGCCCGGCAGAGCCGGGCCGAAGCGATCGATCGAGGGGTCGTGGCGGGCGCCAAGCGGCGTCGGTCCGGTCTGGTCCCGACACCTCGCCCGCTAGCCAGTCGAGCGAGTCGGCGCAGCGGGCGCCGCGCGCGGCGGCTCCGCCTCCCGCATCGCGCCGATCAGGCCGCGCGACGCGACTTCGCCGTCGGCTGGACGGCCTTGACCGCGTTGCTGGTCACGGCCTGGAAGTTGGCCTCGGCAACCTCGGCAGCCTGCTTGGTCGCCTTCTGCACGCTCTCGAAGGCGTTGTTGGCCGCGGCCATCGCCGACTTGACCAGCGCGACGGCATTCTCGGTGCCGGCCGGCGCATTCTTCACCGCGGTGTCGACCACGGCGTAGGCCTTGCCTTGAAGGTCGGCGAACTGCGCTTCCGTCAGTTTGGCCAGCTCGGCGTTGGTGCCGGCGGTGATCTCGTAGACGTGGCGGCTGTAGGCCATCGCCTTGTCGGCCGCCGGTTGCAGCAGCGAGGCCTGCAGCGCCAGCAGTTCCTGCGCGTCCTTGGCCTGCAGCGCGGCCTGGGTGTTGTCGGCGGCTTCGCTCAGCATGGTGCGGGCGGCCTGCATGTTCAGCTCGACCAGCTTCTCGACGCCTTCGAACACCTTGTTCGTCATGCCGAACAGGGTTTCGACGTTGGCGCGCTGGGCGGCGATCACTTGCTCTTGGGTGAAGGGGGTCATGGGAGGCTCCGTTTCGGTCGGGGGAAGGGGATGGATTCGATCTTGGCTGCCACAGCGTTTGCTGCACTGCAACATGGTTCGAAGTATAGGGCTCCCGGATCGGCTTGCAAGCCCTTTTTGCTGCGGCGCAACAAATTAGAGAGCGTCATCGAGGGGTCACGGTCCCTGGGTCCCGGCAGACAGCGCCGCGACGACGCCGGCCTCGCGCGACGGTGCGCGACGGTGCGCGAGACGCGGACCCTGGAGCGCGTCGCCTCAGCAAGGGGTTGCGACGGCGGCCATACCCGCGCATCGGGTGCCGCGCCGACAATCGCGTCCGATGCAGGCCTTCCACAGCGATCACTTCGTGCTCCCGCTGCCGGCGGGGCATCGCTTCCCGATGCCCAAGTACCGCTTGCTGCGCGACGCGGTGGCGCGCGAATTGCCGCAGCTGCGCGTGTGCGAGGCGCCAGCGGCCAGCGACGGCGAGCTCGCGCTGGCGCACACGCCGGGCTGGATCCAGGCGGTCGCCGAGGGCCTGCTGACGCCGGCGCAGCAGCGCGAGATCGGCTTCCCGTGGTCGCCCCGGATGGCCGAGCGCGCACGGCGCTCGGTCGGCGCGACGATCGCGGCGGCGCGCGCGGCGCTCGCCGAAGGGGTGGCGGCCAATCTGGCCGGCGGCACCCACCACGCCTACGCCGACCATGGTGCCGGCTGGTGCGTCTTCAACGACACCGCGGTCGCGGCGCGCCTGATGCAGGCCGAGTGGCACCGCCGCAGGCACAGCCTGCTGCGCGTGGTCGTGATCGACCTGGACGTGCACCAGGGCAACGGCACGGCGGCGATCTTCGCCGACGACCCGACGGTCTTCACTCTGTCGCTGCACGGCGAACGCAACTACCCGGTGCGCAAGGAGGCGGGCGACCTCGACGTCGCGCTGCCCGACGGCTGCGGCGACGAAGCCTACCTGGCCGCGCTCGACGACGCGCTGGGGCGGCTGTGGTCGCGCCACGCCGCGGCGCCGCCGGGCCTCGCGTTCTACCTCGCCGGTGCCGACCCGCACGAGGACGACCGGCTCGGCCGACTGAAGCTGAGCGCGGCCGGGTTGGTCGAGCGCGACCGTCGGGTCTTCGGCGCGTTGCGCGATCGCGGCATCCCGGTGGCCGTCAGCATGGCCGGCGGCTACGGGCGCGAGGTCGCGACGACGGTGGCGATCCACGCGCGCACGCTGGCGCAGGCGCTGGCGAGCTGGCATCGATGGCAGGGCCTGCCGGCGCCTCCACCCGCGCCCGACATGCCGCGCGGCGTCGCGCCGGTGAAACAATCGGTGCGATGAGCACGATCCCCTCCCCCGAAGCCACGGCCGCGGTCGACGCCGCGATCGCCTCGCGCCGCGCCGTGCGCGCTTTCCTGCCGATACCGGTGGCGCGCGAGACCGTCGAGGCAATCCTGCGCGTGGCCTCGCGTGCGCCCTCGGGCAGCAACATCCAGCCCTGGCAGGTGCACGTGCTGACGGGCGCGGCGCGCGAGGCGATGACGCGCGAGATCCTCGCGGCGTACGACGACCCGGCGCAGCTCGCGCAGCACGCCGAGGAATACGACTACTACCCCAAGGCCTGGTTCTCGCCCTATGTCGAGCGGCGGCGCAAGCTCGGCTGGGACCTGTATGCGCTGGCGGGCATCGCCAAGGGCGACAAGGCGCGCATGCACGCGCAGCTGGGGCGCAACTTCCGCTTCTTCGACGCCCCGGTGGGGCTGATCTTCACGATCGACCGTGCGCTCGAGCAGGGCAGCTGGCTGGACTACGGCACCTTCTTGCAGAACGTCATGCTCGCCGCCCGCGCGCGCGGGCTGGACACCTGCCCGCAGCAATCGTTCACGCACTTCCACCGCATCATCGAGCGCCGGCTCGCGCTGCCCGACTCGCAGATGGTCGTGTGCGGCATGTCGCTCGGCTGGGCAGACCCCGGCGCGGCGGTGAATCGCCTCGTCACCGAGCGCGAGCCGGTCGAGGCCTTCGCGCGCTTTCACGAGTGAGGCCGCACGGCCGCGTCCGGCGCGTGCCGGGTGCCGGCCGCTTCCCGAGGAGATCCCGTCGATGACCCCCCGGCCTTCCGTCCTCGTCGCCCGGGCCGTCTTCCCGGAGGCGGTCGCGCGCCTGCGCGAGCACTTCGACGTCGTACCCAACCCCGACGACCGCGAGTGGTCGCGCGACGAGCTGTCGGGCCGGCTGCAGGGCATGCAAGGCCTGCTGGCCACCGCCGGCGAGCCGATCGACGTCGCGCTGCTGGACGCCCACCCGCAGCTGCGCGCGGTGTGCCTGATGACGGTGGGCTACAACAACGTCGACGTCGACGCCTGCACCGCGCGCGGCGTGCTGGTGACGAATGCGCCGGGCGTGCTGACCGAGACCACGGCCGACCTCGGCTTCGCGCTGATGATGGCGGCGGCGCGCCGCTTCTCGGAGGCGGAGCGCTTCCTGCGCAGCGGCGCGTGGAACGAGTGGCGCGTCGACCTGCTCGCCGGTCGCGACGTGCACGGCGCGACGCTGGGCATCCTCGGCATGGGGCGCATCGGGCAGGCGATCGCGCGCCGCGGCGCGCTGGGATTCGGCATGAAGGTGATCTACCACAACCGGTCGCGTCTGCCGGCCGCTGCCGAGGCCCCGCTCGCGGCACGCTGGGTCGACAAGGCGACGCTGCTGGCCGAGTCGGACCACCTCGTGCTGGTGCTGCCGTACACGCCGGCCAACCGTCACGCGATCGGCGCTGCCGAGCTGTCGCGGATGAAGCCGACGGCGACGCTGACCAATATCGCGCGCGGTGGCATCGTCGACGACGCCGCGCTGGCGGCGGCGCTGCGCGCGGGGCGCCTGTTCGCCGCCGGGCTGGACGTGTACGAGAACGAGCCGGCGGTGCATCCCGAGCTGCTGACGCTGCCCAACGTCGTGCTGCTGCCGCACATCGGCAGCGCGACCGAGGCGACGCGCCGCGCGATGGTCGGCTGCGCGGTCGACAACCTGATCGCCGCGCTGACCGGCGCTGTGCCGCCGACGCCGGTCAACCCGCAGGTGCTGTCTTGACAGGGCGCTTCGACGCCCCCGGTCGCGCCTGCCGTGGCCTAGCCGATCGGCGAGGCCGGCGCGTCGTCGGGAACGTTCATCTGGCGCAGCAGGCGCGCGAGATCGGCATCCAGCCGTGCGAGCGTCGCCGGGTCCAGGTCGCGCAGCGCCTGCAGCAGGACGCCCGCGTGCGGCCCCGGCGCGCGCGCCAGCAGCGCAGCACCTTCCGGCTGCAGCTGCAGGTAGACGGTGCGACGGTCGGCCTGGCCACGCTCGGTCCGCACCAGCCCGCGCTCGACCAGGCCGCGCACCAGGTTGCTCGCCGTCGACTGGTGGATGTGCATCGCGCGTGCGAGGCTGCCGACGCCGATGCCCGGGTGCTCGGCTATGACGCCGAGCGCCCAGACCTGTGCGCCGCCGATGCCGACCTGCTTCTCGACCTGCTGGAAGTGCGCGCGCACCGCGGTGAAGACCTGCCGGAAGCGGCGCAGCACGCGCGGCGGTGTGCCTGGCGGCGCGGCGTCCGACGGGGCTGCCGGCGCAGGCGCGCCGATGCTCGCGGCACGGGCCTTGCCGTGGGCCGGGGGGCGCGAAGCTCGGGGGGCGCTGTCCATGCATCGATGATAGAGGCCGCCGCGGCAGCCGCCCGTGCGCGATGAAGCCCAGGCATCTGGACCAGCCCGACTGGCGCTCGCGGCTGCGCGCCGAGTTGACCGCCTGGAGGCCCTGGGTCACTCGGGTCGTCGTGCTCGCATTTGCCGCCGCGGCCGGGCTGGTGGTCGCCGGCTTCACCTGGCTGGCCGAGTCGGCCTACGCGGCGTTCGAGTCCGGCCGCGCGCAGCTGCCGTGGGCACCGCTGCTGTGGATGCCGCTGGTGGCCGCGGCCATCGTCTGGGTCGTCCGTCGTGGGTTCCCGGGCACGGCAGGCTCGGGCATTCCGCAGGTGATGGCGGCGATGGACGTTCGTACGACGAGGGCGCAGCGCGCGCCCTTCGTCTCGCTGCGGACGAGCCTGGCCAAACTGGTGCTGACCTCGGCCGGGATGCTGGGCGGGCTGTCGCTCGGGCGCGAGGGACCGTCGGTGCAGGTCGCCGCCGGCATCCTGCACCACGCGCGCCGGTGGCTGCCGGCGCGCAGCGCGGTCAACGAGCATGGCCTGATCGCCGCCGGCGGCGCGGCCGGGATCGCCGCCGCGTTCAACACGCCGCTGGGCGGCGTGATGTTCGCGATCGAGACGCTCGCGCGGCGGCCCGAGTCGCGCAGCAGCGGGCTGCTGATCGGCGCCATCGTGCTGGCCGGGGTGATGGCGGTGTCGATCTACGGCAACGTCAGCTACTTCGGCCGCATCGAAGTGCCGGCGCTGGACCTCGCGCTGCTCGGCCCGGGGCTGATCGTCGCGCTGCTCAGCGGGCTGGGCGGCGGGCTGTTCGCGCGTGTGCTGGTCGTCTCGGCCGCGGGCTCGGCCGACCGGCTCTCGCGCTGGCGGGCCGCCTACCCGGTTCGCTTCGCCGCCGGCTGCGCGCTGGCGGTCGCCGTCATCGGGCTGGCCACGGGCGGCGCGGTCTTCGGCAGCGGGGCGGCCCAGACGCGGGTGCTGCTCGAGGGGGGCGAGCTCAATCCCGTCTACACGCCGCTGAAGGCACTGGCGACCTGGTTGACGGCCTGGAGCGGGGTGCCCGCCGGGGTCTTCGCGCCGTCGCTCGCGGTCGGGGCGGGGATCGGCGCCGATGTCGCCGCCTGGACCGGCTACGAGCATCGGGCGGCGCTGATCGCGCTCGGCATGGCGGGCTTCCTCGCGGCCGTGACGCAGGCGCCGCTGACGGCCTTCATCATCGTCATGGAGATGGTCGCCGGTCAGCCGATGGTGCTCAGCCTGATGGCCTGCGCGATGGTCGCCAGCGTGGTCTCGCGGCTGGTCAGCACGCCGCTTTACGCTGCGCAGGCGCAACTCGTGATGGCGGGGCTGGCAGCCGCGTCGCCCTCCGTCGCCGCGCCGGCACCTGCAGCCCCCGGCCCGGCCGGCGGCCCGGTGGTCGATCCGCCGACCGATCCCGGGCAGGGGCCATCGCCACCGCCGACCGCGTAAAAAGATTCCGACAAATATAATTGCGGGTTTGAATTTCGGGGACGGGAACCATCATGCTCGAGACACTGCAGTCATTCTGGGATTCGAGCCGCGGCTTGCAGGGCCCGGCCGGCACGGCGATCCGCATCGTCGGGATCCTGGTCGTCGCCTGGATCGTGCTCAGAATCGTCGACCGCGCGCTGAAGGCGTTGAAGGCGCGCATGGCGGCGCACATCGACGATGCCGAGGCCGCGAAGCGGGCGCTGACGCTGGGGCGGATCTTTCATTACATCGCCACCGTCGTCGTCTCGCTGATCGCGGTCATCCTGGTGCTGTCGGAGCTCGGGATCTCGATCGCGCCGATCCTCGGCGCCGCCGGGGTCGTCGGTCTGGCGGTCGGCTTCGGTGCCCAAAGCCTGGTCAAGGACTTCTTCACCGGGTTCGTGCTGCTGCTGGAGAACCAGATCCGACAGGGCGACGTGGTCGAGATCGCCGGGCGCACCGGCGTGGTCGAGAAGATCACGCTGCGATTCGTGCAGCTGCGCGACTACGGCGGGATCGTCTACTTCGTGCCGAACGGCGAGATCACGACCGTGGTCAACATGTCGCGCGGCTTCGCGCACGCGGTGATCGATGCCGGCATCGGCTACGGCGCCGATGTCGACCAGGTGATGGCGCTGATGCGCGAGGTCGCCGACGAAATGCGCCGAGACCCGGCCTGGGCGCCGCGCATCGAGGGCGAGTTCGAGCTCGCCGGCGTCGAGAGCTGGGGCGACTCGGCGGTGACGGTGCGAGGGCGCATCCGCACCCGGCCTGGCGACCAGTGGGCGGTGCGGCGCGAGCTGCTGCGACGGCTGAAGTACGCGTTCGACAAGGCCGGCGTCGAGATCCCGTTCCCGCAGCGCACGGTGCACGTCGTCGGCGGCAAGACGGACGCCGGGACGGCCGCCGTCGCGGGGTCCTGACCCGCCGCGGGCGCGCGCAGCGCCGAGACGGCGGTCGCGGACGCGGGCGTGCGCCCTCCGGCGCGTCGCGCGCCGGCCCGGGTCTCGGGCCTGGACCAGGCCCCGGGCATAAGACAATGCGCCGATGAACGAAACGCTTCTGGCGTGGGCCCCGCTGGTGCTGGGCACGCTGGCGCTGGTGCTGCTGCTGGCCTTGCTGTGGCGCAGGCCCGACCCCGGCCCGATCGAGCGCCTCGAGCGCGATCTGCGCGACGAGCTCGGCCGCCAGTCGCAGGCCACGCGCGCCGACCTGGCGACCTTCCAGCAGATGCTGCTGGCGCAGTCGGGCGACGTCGCGCGGACGCAGAACGAGCAGATCGATTCGTTCCGTGTTCAGCTCGCGGCCTCGCAGTCCGCTTCGGCCGAGCAGGCGCACGCGCAGCAGGCGGCGCTGGCGCAGCAGGCGCAGAGCCTGCAGACGACGCTGACGCAGCTCGCGCAGCAGGCTCGCGACGCGCAGGACGCGGCGCTGCGGCGCATGGCCGAGCAGGTCGAGCTGCGGCTGGCGGCGCTGCAGCAGGGCAACGAGGCCAGGCTCGAACAGATGCGCGCGACCGTCGACGAGAAGCTGCACGCCACGCTCGAGCAGCGTCTGGGCGAGAGCTTCAAGCAGGTCGCCGAGCGGCTCGAGCAGGTGCACCGAGGCCTGGGCGAGATGCAGTCGCTGGCGCGCGACGTCGGCGCGCTCAACCGCGTGCTGACCAACGTGAAGACGCGCGGCATCTTCGGCGAGGTGCAGCTCGCCGCGCTGCTCGAGCAGGTCTTCACGCCCGAGCAGTACGCCACCCATGTCGCCACCGTGCCCGGCAGCAACGAGCGCGTCGAGTTCGCGATCCGCCTGCCCGGGCAGCGCGGCGGCGGCGACGACGACCGCCCGCTGTGGTTGCCGATCGACGCCAAGTTCCCGCGCGAGGATTACGAGCGGCTGCTCGACGCGCACGAGCGCGCCGACGCGGCGGGGCTCGAGGCGGCGGCCAAGGCGATCGAGGTGCGGCTGAGGCTGGAGGCGCGACGCATCCGCGACAAGTACGTGGCGCCGCCGCACACGACCGATTTCGGCATCCTGTTCGTGCCGACCGAGGGGCTGTACGCCGAGGCGCTGCGCCGCCCGGGGCTGGTCGAGGCGCTGCAGCGCGAGCACAAGGTCATGCTCGCCGGCCCGACCACGCTGCTGGCGACACTGACCAGCCTGCAGATGGGATTCCGCACGCTGGCGCTGGAGAAGCGCTCGGCGGAGGTGTGGGACGTGCTGGGCGCGGTCAAGACCGAGTTCGGCCGCTTCGGCGAGGTGCTCGCGCGGACCAAGAAGAAGCTCGAGGAGGCGCAGAACACGATCGGCCAGGCCGAGGTGCGGACGCGCGCGATGGCGCGCCAGCTGCGCAGTGTCGAGGCGCTGCCCGAGACGCGCGCGGCGCAGCTGCTGGCGCCGCCGGGTGACGCCGACGAGGCCGTGCCCTGATCCTGCGCGGCGCGGGTGCGCGGGCGCTCGACGGCGGATCGCCCGCGCGCGCCGTGCGAACGCTCAGAAGCGGATGCCGCCCGGCGCGGGCGCCGCAGGCAGCGCGGGCGACGACGTCGCCACAGGGGCGGCTGCGCGTGCAGGCGGGACGGCCGCCGCCTCGGCGGCAGGCTCGCGCGGCACCAGAGGCCGCACCGGCGGCGGCGACCAGCCCGGGGGAAGCCGGGAACTCGCGGGGTAGCCGGCGGCGTCGAGGTAGGCCTGCCACTCGGACTCGATCCAGCCGCGCAGCACGTGGCCGCCGATCGCCAGTGCCGGCAGCGTGCGCGCGCCGGTACGGGCCTGCAGGGCGTCGATATCGGCGGCACTGACGACGCTGCGCTCGGTGTAGGGCACGCCGCGTCGCTGCAGCAGTTCGCGCCCGCTCTCGCACGGTGGGCAACGTTCGCCGCTGAACAGCGTGACCGGATGACGCTGGGCGATACGCTGCAGGTCGGCGGGCAACGCGGGGACGGCCGGCTCGGCCTGGGCGCTGCGGCGTCCGAGTTCGACGACCCTGCCCTGGGCCTGGGTCGGCGCGCGGTCGGTGTAGGTCACGCGTCCGTCCGGGTCGACGATCTTGTACTGCGCGTGCGCAGCGGCCGCGGCCAGCGCCAGCAGCGCGATGAGCCACGCCGCGGCTGGGCGGTGCGGAGGGCGATGTCCTTGCATGATGCGCAATCTACACCGTCCGCGGGGAGCCGGGGTTCCGGCGGCCGACGTGCGGTGGCGCCACGCCCTGCGGCCCGCAGCGTCCGCTTCAGGCCACGGCGGCCGCGGCCTGGGCGGCCTGGACCGTATTGACGAGCAGCATCGCGCGCGTCATCGGGCCGACGCCGCCGGGCACCGGGGTGATCCATCCGTCGGGGCCCAGGGCCTCGCGCACGCCGGCGAAGTCGACGTCGCCGCAAAGCTTGCCGGCGTCGTCGCGGTTCATCCCGACGTCGATGACGACGGCGCCGGGCTTGACCATGTCGGCCGCGATCAGCCCGCGCCGGCCGACCGCGGCGACGACGATGTCGGCCTGGCGCGTGAAGGCGCCCAGGTCCGGCGTCGCGCTGTGGCAGACGGTGACGGTCGCGTGGGCCTGCAGCAGCAGCATCGCCATCGGCTTGCCGACGATGTTGCTGCGGCCGACGACCACCGCGTGCTTGCCGCGCGGGTCGCAGCCGATGGCCTCCAGCATCCTCATGCAGCCCCAAGGCGTGCACGGGCGAAATCCCGCGCGGCCGACCATCAGCGCGCCGGCGTTGGCGACGTGAAAGCCGTCGACGTCCTTGGCTGGGTCGATGGTCTCGATCACGCGCTGCGCGTCCAGATGCCGTGGCAGCGGCAGCTGCACCAGGATGCCGTGCACCGTGCTGTCGTCGTTGAGCGCGCGGATGCGCGCGAGCAGTTCGGCCTCGCCCAGGGTGGCCGGCAGGCGGGCCAGCATCGAGCGCATGCCCACGCTCTCGCAGTCGGCCACCTTGTGCCTGACGTAGACCTGCGACGCCGGGTCGTCGCCGACCAGCAGCACCGCCAGGCCGGGTATCGTGCCGCGGGCGAGCAGCGTGCGCACCTGCCCCGCGACCTCGTCGCGCGTGCGGCGGGCCAGGGCGTTGCCGTCGATGAGCTGAGCCGTCATGGTTCGAGGCGATGGGGCGGATGGCGCCGCGGCGGGGCACCCGCGGTGGGGGGGTATCGACGGGCGCTCTCAGACGCGCGCCGGTGCCCCCAGCGCGATCTTGAGCAGGTCGGCCACCGTGTTGGCGCTGAGCTTTTCCATGATGTTGGCGCGGTGCGCCTCGACCGTCTTGATGCTGATGCCCAGGTCGTCGGCGATCTGCTTGTTCAGCCGCCCGGCGACGATGCGCTCCAGCACCTGGCTCTCGCGCGTCGTCAACCGCGACAGCAGCGCCTCGCGGCTGGCCTGCTCCTGGTGCTGGCTGAACGCGACCCGCGCCTGGTCGAGCATGTTCTCGACCAGCGCGACGAGCTCGTCCTCCTTGAACGGCTTCTCGATGAAGTCCATCGCGCCCTTCTTCATCGTCGTCACCGCCATCGGCACGTCGCCGTGGCCGGTGATGAAGACGATCGGCAGCGGGCTCTTGCGTTCGACGAGGCGGTCCTGGAGGTCCAGCCCGGTCATGCCGTCCATGCGGATGTCGGCGATCAGGCAGGCCACCTCGCGCGGGTCGAAGCGCGCCAGGAAGCCCTCGGCCGATTCGAAGCACTTGACACGGTAGTCCTTGCCCTCGAGCAGCCACTGGAGCGAATCGCGCACCGCCTCGTCGTCGTCGACGACGTAGACCGTGCCTTTCTTCGGGATCAGGCTCATTCAGGAGGCGGTGGTGATGGTGGTCGAGGCGTCGGCGTCTGCTGCGCCTTGCACCGCGGCGGCGGTAGGGCGCCCGGCGGGTTCCACGGGGATGGTGAACGCGAAACGGCAGCCCGTCACCTGCGTGCCATTGTAGAGGTTCTCCGCCCGCATCCGCCCCCGGTGCGACTCGACGATCGTGCGGCACAGGCCGAGCCCGATCCCCAGGCCGTCGGGCTTGGTCGAGAAGAAGGCCTCGTACAGGCGCCGGCCGACTTCCTCGTCGAGCCCCGGCCCGCTGTCGGTGACGCTGAACTCGATCACGCCGCCTTCGCCCTCGAGGTGGCGCGGCACGACGCGCAGCTCGATGTGGCGGCGCGCCGGCGGCAGCCGCGCGCCGTCGATCGCCTCGGCCGCGTTCTTCAGCAGGTTCAGCAGCACCTGCTCGATCAGGATCGGGTCGGCGCGCAGCTCGGGCAGCCGCTGCGCGACGTAGACACGAATGCCGACGTTGCGCCGTCGCAGCTCGATGCCGGCGAGCTCGACCGCATCGTCGACGATCTTGCCCGGGCGTACCCGCAACCGCTGCGGCTCGCTGCGCTTGACGAAGGCGCGGATGCGGTGGATCACCTGTCCCGCACGCTGCGCCTGGCGCGCGGTCTTCTCGAGCGCGGCGATCAGGTCCGGCTCGCTGATGCCGCCGGTCTTCAGCCGCGAGATCATCCCGTGGCAGTAGTTGGAGATCGCCGTCAGCGGCTGGTTGAGCTCGTGCGCGACCGAGGAGGCCATCTCGCCCATCGTCATCAGCCGGCTCGTGACCTGCGCCTTCTCGGCCTGCGCGGCGGCGAGCTCCTCGGCGCGCACGCGCGCGGTGATGTCGGTCGCGATCAGCATCTGCGCCAGCCGGCCGTCGGTCCACTGCACGTAGCGCGCGCGGACGTCGAACCACTTGCCCAGCGACTCGATCCAGACCTCGCGCGGATCGATCCCCGAGTCGGTCAGGTCGCGCGCCGGCAGCCCGGCGAGGTTGTCGACATCGTCGCCCTCGTCGCTGCCGAGGTCGGCGGGCTGCGTATCGGCCCCGGCGCCGCCGGCCAGCCGCGCGTGCCCGCGCGCGTCGTTGCCGAACCACAGACGGTAGCTGCGGTTGGCGAACAGCAGCTCGCCGAGCTGCACCGACAGCACCGACACCGAAGCGTCGAGCCCCTCGAGCACGGTCGTGAATCGCTCGTGGCTGGCCGAGAGCTGGTCTCGGATGCGCTTGGCCTCGGTGATGTTGGTCACGCTGGTCATCCACCCGGCCTGCTGGCCACGCGCGTCGATCAGCGGCGAGATGTACATCCGGGCATCGAACATCGACCCGTCCTTGCGCATCAGCCGCACCTCGATGCCGCCGGGCGGGCTGCGTCCGAGCAGCTCCTGCTGCAGCAGGCGGAGGTTTTCCTCGATGCGGTCCGGCGGCCAGTACGGGAACGGCGGCAGGCGGCCGACGAGGTCGGCCTCGCCGAATCCGACCAGGTTGCAGAAGGCGGCGTTGACGTAGGTGATGCGGCCCTCGAGGTCGAGCGCGCGCATGCCGGTGGGCATCGAGTTCTCCATCGCGCGGCGGAAGTTGGTCTCCTCGACCAGCGCATCCTGGATCTGCGCGCGCCGGCGCATGTGGCGCCAGCTTCCGAGCAGCATCCACACCGTCAGCACCGACAGCGCGGCGACCATCCAGAACAGCGTGCTGCCGATCAGCCCGATCGAGGTCCGGTAGCCCTGGCCGCGCAGCAGCAGCCCGTTCGCCGCCGGCACCAGCGGCAGGTCGTGCGTGATCGCCGCCGGGCGCGGGTCCTGCCCCGGCATCGGCGTGACCGTTCCCGCCAGCACCCGTCCGGCGCCGTCGAGCACGCTGATGCGGTGACGGGCGACGATGTCCTCGGGCAGCTCGTGGCGCACGAGGGTGTCGATCGCGTACTCCGCGACCAGCGTGCCTGCGAATCCGGCGCCCTGGATCAGCGGCAGCTGGAGCTGAAAGACAGGCTGCCGGGTCGGGCCGGCGAAGGCGCGCGTGTACACCGGCTGCAGCCTCGTGCGTGCGGCCAGGAAGCCGAGCTCCGGCTCGCCGGGGCTGCCGTCCCGCGGCGCCGACGCGCTGACGTCCCCGACCCCGGCGTCGACCGTCCCGTGATACAGCGCCGCCCAATGAATCGCGACTCGCCGGCGTTCGGCGTCGTACCAGGCCAGGTGCGTGACCTCCGGCCGTTCGCGCGCGAACGAGGCGGCCAGCGGCAGGAAGAACGCGGGCTCGGGGTACGCCGAGATCTCGGCCGCGATCCGTACCAGCTGCTCCTGGCTGTGGATCAGCCGCAGCCCGAGCTGCTGCTGCATGACCTCGACGTCGCGCTTGACGGACTCGGTCTCGCGCTCGAATTCCTCGTTGCGCAGGTACCAGAAGGCCGCGATGATCGCCGCGAGGAACAGCAGCACCGAGGCTAGCGGGGCCACCGTGACGAAGCGGTCCTGCCGCGCCGGCGACTGCCGTCGCCACCAACGGCCGGCCAGGCGCTGAAGCCGGCCGACGGTCGGCGCGCGCGGGGCGGTACGGGGCACCATGGGCGAATTATCGGACCAGGGTCATCGGCAGTCTCTGAATTGCATGTCGCATTATGAGAAACAAAGGCACTATTTGAAAATCGCCAGACTTGTGTCACACTTGCGAACGCACACGCAACCCCCACGCCGAGGAGACCCGCCCATGTCCGCCGTGCCGACCGACCATCGCCGCGCCGTCGACGACCCCGACGAACAGGAAACCCGTGAATGGCTGGATGCGCTGGATGCGCTGATCCAGGCCGAGGGTCGCGAGCGCGGCCACTTCATGCTCGAGCAACTGCTCGAGGAGGCGCGCCAGAACGGCATCGACCTGCCGTTCTCGGCCACCACGGGCTACGTCAACACGATCGAGCCCTTCGACGAGCAACCCAGCCCCGGCAACCTCGAGCTCGAGGGGAGGCTGCGCGCCTACATGCGCTGGAACGCGATGGCGATGGTCGTCAAGGCGAACCGGCTCGACCCCGCCGACGGCGGTGACCTGGGCGGCCACATCAGCAGCTTCCAGTCGCTGGCGCATATGCTGGCGGCCGGCTTCAACCACTTCTGGCACGCGGACGACACCGACGCCGGAGGCAGCCACGGTGGCGACCTGCTGTACCTGCAGGGCCACAGCGCGCCGGGCATGTACGCGCGCGCTTTCATGGAGGGGCGGCTGAGCGAGGAGCAACTGCTCGCCTTCCGCCAGGAGGTCGGCGGCAAGGGGCTGTCGAGCTACCCGCACCCGAAGCTGATGCCCGAGTTCTGGCAGTTTCCGACCGTCAGCATGGGGCTGGGCCCCCTGATGGCGATCTACCAGGCCAGGTTCCTCAAGTACCTGCACGCGCGCGGCATCGCCGACACCAGCCAGCGCAAGGTCTGGGTCTTCTGCGGCGACGGCGAGATGGACGAGCCCGAGAGCCTGGGCGCGATCGGGATGGCCGCGCGCGAGAAGCTCGACAACCTGATCTTCGTCATCAACTGCAACCTGCAGCGCCTGGACGGCCCGGTGCGCGGCAACGGCAAGATCATCCAGGAGCTCGAGGGCGAATTCCGCGGCTCGGGCTGGAACGTGCTCAAGCTGCTGTGGGGCAGCAACTGGGACCGGCTGCTGGCGGCCGACAAGTCCGGCGCGCTGCGCAAGATCATGATGGAGACGCTGGACGGCGACTACCAGGCGTTCAAGGCCAACGACGGCGCCTTCGTGCGCAAGCACTTCTTCGGCCGCGACCCGCGGGCCCTGGAACTGGTCGCCCCCATGAGCGACGACGAGATCTGGAACCTGCGTCGCGGCGGTCACGACGCGCGCAAGGTCTACGCCGCCTTCCATGCCGCCAACGCGCACCGGGGCCAGCCGACGGTCATCCTGGTCAAGACCATCAAGGGCTACGGCATGGGCCGCGCTGGCGAGGGCAAGAACACGGCGCACCAGACGAAGAAGCTCTCGGACGAGGACATCCGCTACTTCCGCGACCGCTTCAACATCCCGATCCCCGACAGCGAGCTGCCGAAGATCCCCTTCTACCGGCCGGCCGACGACACGCCGGAGATGAAGTACCTGCAGGAGCGTCGCAAGGCGCTGGGCGGCTACCTGCCGCGGCGCCGGACGCGGTCGGGCGAGCAGTTCGAGATCCCGCCGCTGGAGACCTTCAAGGCGGTGCTCGAGCCCACGGCCGAAGGGCGCGAGATCTCGACCACGCAGGCCTACGTGCGCTTCCTGACGCAGCTGCTGCGCGACAAGGCGCTAGGCCCGCGCGTGGTGCCGATCCTCGTCGACGAGGCACGCACCTTCGGCATGGAAGGGCTGTTCCGCCAGATCGGCATCTACAACCCCGAAGGGCAGAAGTACACGCCGGTCGACAAGGACCAGGTCATGTACTACAAGGAGGACAAGGCCGGGCAGATCCTGCAGGAGGGGATCAACGAGGCCGGCGGCATGGCGAGCTGGATCGCGGCGGCGACGTCGTACTCGACCAACAACCGCATCATGCTGCCGTTCTACATCTACTACTCGATGTTCGGCTTCCAGCGCTTCGGCGACCTGGCCTGGGCCGCCGGCGACATGCAGGCGCGCGGCTTCATCCTCGGCGGCACCAGCGGCCGCACGACGCTCAACGGCGAGGGGCTGCAGCACGAGGACGGCCACAGCCACGTGCAGGCCGGGCTGATCCCGAACTGCGTCACCTACGACCCGAGCTTCGCGCACGAGGTCGGCGTGATCCTGCACCATGGCCTCGTGCGCATGGTCGAGCAGCAGGACAACGTCTTCTTCTACGTCACGCTGCTGAACGAGAACTACCCGATGCCGGGGCTGAAGCCCGGCACCGAGGCGCAGATCGTCAAGGGCATGTACCTGCTGCAGGAGGGCCCGGCGCGCACGCCGCGCGTCAACCTGCTGGGCAGCGGCACCATCCTGCGCGAGAGCATGGCGGCGCAGGCGCTGCTCGAGCAGGACTGGGGCGTGTCGGCCAACGTGTGGAGCTGCCCGAGCTTCAACGAACTGGCGCGCGACGGCCAGGACTGCGAGCGCTGGAACCTGCTGCATCCCACTGCCGAGCCGAGGGTGCCCTTCGTCACGCAGCAGCTCGCCGCGCATGCCGGGCCGGTGGTCGCGAGCACCGACTACGTCAAGAACTACGCCGAGCAGATCCGCGCCTTCGTCCCGCGCGGCCGCGCGTTCAAGGTGCTGGGCACCGACGGCTTCGGACGCAGCGACTTCCGCAGCAGGCTGCGCGAGCACTTCGAGGTCGACCGCCGCTACATCGTCGTGGCGGCGCTGAAGGCGCTCGCCGACGAGGGCACGGTCCCGGCGGCCAAGGTGGCCGAGGCGATCGCCCGCTACGCGCTCGACACCGAGAAGATCAACCCCCTGTACGCATAAGCGCACGACGGGGTCGATCGCCGCAACCCGGTACCGCGCGCGCAGCCGCGACGCAACGGGGACGGCGGGTCCGCCCCAGCGAGGAGACGAAGCATGGCATTGGTGGAAGTCAAGGTCCCCGACATCGGCGACTTCAAGGATGTCGCGGTCATCGAGCTGCTGGTCGCGCCGGGCGATACCGTTGCTGCCGAGCAGAGCCTGATCACGGTCGAGAGCGACAAGGCGTCGATGGAGATCCCGTCGTCGCACGCCGGCGTGGTGCAGGAGCTGAAGCTCGCGCTCGGCGACAAGGTCAGCGAGGGCAGCCTCGTGCTGACCCTGCAGACCGAGGGCGGGCCGGCGGCCGCGGCCCCGGCTGCGGAGGCTGCCGCCCCGACCGCTGTCGTTCCCGCCGCGCCGGCGCCAGGCCGCTGCGCCGGCCGCGCAGCCTGCGGCGACTCCGCTGCGCCGCCCGCCCTGGCGCCCGCGACGGCGCCTGCGGCCGCGACCCCCGCAGGCCGGCTGCCGCACGCCTCGCCGTCGGTGCGGCGGCTGGCGCGCGAGCTCGGCGTCCCGCTGGCCGAGGTCCCCGGCAGCGGTGCCAAGGGCCGCATCACGCACGAGGACGTGCAGCGCTTCGTCAAGGGCGTCATGGCCGGCGACGTGCAGACCGCGCAGCAGAAGTCGCGCGCCCCGGCGGCCGCGCCGGCCGCCGCGGCCGCTGGCGCCTTCCCCGGGCTGCTGCCCTGGCCGCAGGTCGACTTCGCCAAGTTCGGCGCCGTCGAGCGCAAGCCGCTGTCGCGCATCAAGAAGATCAGCGGCGCCAACCTGCACCGCAACTGGGTCGTGATCCCGCATGTCACGAACCACGACGACGCCGATATCACCGATCTCGAGGCCTTCCGCGTCCAGCTCAACAAGGAGCACGAGAAGAGCGGCATCAAGGTCACGATGCTGGCCTTCATGATCAAGGCCGCGGTCGCGGCGCTGAAGAAGTTCCCCGAGTTCAACGCCTCGCTCGACGGCGACGAGCTGGTGCTGAAGAACTACTTCCACATCGGCTTCGCCGCCGATACGCCGAACGGCCTCGTGGTGCCCGTGATCAAGGAGGCCGACCGCAAGGGCATCCTGCAGATCAGCCAGGAGATGAACGAGCTGGCGAAGAAGGCGCGCGACGGCAAGCTCTCGCCGGCGGACATGAGCGGCGGCTGCTTCAGCATCAGCAGCCTGGGCGGGATCGGCGGGCGCTACTTCACGCCGATCATCAACGCGCCCGAGGTCGCGATCATGGGTGTTTGCCGCAGCACGACCGAGCCGCGCTGGGACGGCAAGGCCTTCCAACCGCGGCTGATCCTGCCGCTGTCGCTGTCGTGGGACCACCGCGTCATCGACGGTGCGGCGGCGGCGCGCTTCAACGTCTATTTCGCGTCGCTGCTGGCGGACTTCCGCCGCATCGCGCTGTGAAGCGGGAGGCATGACGATGGCCACGGTCGAAGTCAAGGTCCCGGATATCGGCGACTTCAAGGAGGTTGCCGTCATCGAGCTGCTGGTCGCGCCCGGCGATGCGGTCGCCGTCGAGCAGAGCCTGATCACCGTCGAGAGCGACAAGGCGTCGATGGAGATCCCGTCGTCGCACGCCGGCGTCGTCGAGTCGATGCGCGTGGCGCTGGGCGACAAGGTCAGCGAGGGCTCGGCGATCCTGACGCTGCGCGTCGAGGGCGCGGCCGCGGCGGCGCCGGCGAGCGTGGCAGCGGCGCCAGCGCCCGCAGCGCCGTCGCCCGCGGCCCCGCAAGCGGCGCCGGCGGCCGCCGCGCCGGCGCCTGCCGCCGCCGTCCACACCGGCGGCGCCGACCTGGAGTGCGACCTGCTCGTGCTCGGCGCCGGCCCGGGGGGCTACTCGGCCGCGTTCCGCGCCGCCGACCTCGGGATGAAGGTCGTGCTCGTCGAGCGCTACCCGACGCTCGGCGGCGTGTGCCTGAACGTCGGCTGCATCCCGAGCAAGGCGCTGCTGCACGTCGCCGCGGTGATCGACGAGGTCGCGCATTTCGGCGCCCTCGGTGTGGACTTCGGTGCACCACAGATCGACCCGGCCAAGCTGCTCGCGCACAAGAACAAGGTCGTCGGCAAGCTGACCGGTGGCCTCGCGGCGATGGCCAAGATGCGCAAGGTCACGATCGTGCGCGGCTACGGCGTCTTCGCCGACCCGCACCATGTCGTCGTCGAGGAGACGACCGGCGACGGCCAGGCCAAGACCGGCACGACCAAGACCGTCAAGTTCGGCCAGTGCATCGTCGCCGCCGGGTCGCAGGCGGTGCGGCTGCCGTTCCTGCCCGACGACCCGCGCATCGTCGACTCGACCGGCGCGCTGCAGCTGCGGCAGGTGCCGAAGAAGATGCTCGTCATCGGCGGCGGCATCATCGGCCTGGAGATGGGCACCGTCTACTCGACGCTGGGCGCGCGGCTGGACGTGGTCGAGATGCTCGACGGCCTGATGCAGGGCGCCGACCGCGACCTGGTCAAGGTCTGGCAGAAGACGAACGCGCGCCGCTTCGACCAGATCATGCTGAAGACCAAGACGGTGGGCGCGGAGGCGACCCCCGAGGGCATCCGGGTCCGCTTCGAGGGGCTGGACGGCAAGACGAGCGACGGGATGTACGACCTCGTGCTGCAGGCGGTGGGACGCAGCCCGAACGGGCGCAAGATCGGCGCCGACAAGGCCGGCCTGGTCGTCGACGGGCGCGGATTCGTGCCCGTGGACGCGCAGATGCGGACCAACGTCGCGCATATCTTCGCCATCGGCGACATCGTCGGCCAGCCGATGCTGGCGCACAAGGCGGTGCACGAGGCGCATGTCGCGGCCGAGGTCGCCGCCGGGCACAAGAGCGCGTTCGACGCGCGCGTGATCCCGAGCGTGGCCTACACCGACCCCGAGGTCGCCTGGGTCGGGCTGACCGAGGACGAGGCCAAGGCCAAGGGGGTCAAGGTCACGAAGGGCCTGTTCCCGTGGACCGCCAGCGGGCGCGCGATCGCCAACGGCCGCGACGAGGGCTTCACCAAGCTGCTGTTCGACGACGAGACGCACCGCATCGTCGGCGGCGGCATCGTCGGCACGCACGCCGGCGACATGATCGGCGAGGTCGCGCTGGCGATCGAGATGGGCGCCGACGCGATCGACATCGGCAAGACCATCCACCCGCACCCGACGCTGGGCGAGAGCATCGGGATGGCGGCCGAGGTGGCGCACGGCTCGTGCACCGACATGCCGCCGGCGCGGCGCTGAGACGGGATCGCGTTCAAGCCTTCAACTTGCGCTCGCGGTCGAGCGGCCGCGAACGGCACGTTGCCGTCACTCGCCGAAGTCAGTCCTTCGCTTCTCCTGGCGTTCGATGTGCCAGCGTGCCAAGGCCGGCGGGCACCCTCCCACTCCATGTCCCCCGGGCCGGGCTGCGCCCGCCCCTCCTCCTTTACTTCCGTGGGAGGGTGCCCGCCGACCTTGGCCTGCCACCGCCCGGGTTTTCGACCGTCGAACACCAACACGGTGGCCTGCCGAGGGCGGCGGGTGACCTTGACCGTAAGTAAAGGAGGAGCCGGCGGCGCAGCCGACGGCGGGGGACATGGAGGGCAAGGGCACCCGCCGTCCTCGGCTCGCGCGGTCGTGGCACGTCAGACCAGCGAGGGGGACGGTGTGAGTGGTGGCAACTTACCCACGGCGGTCAATCGCCGCCAACCAAGTCCTTGTCGATCGAACGCAAACGCGCATGAGTCGACCCGAGGCCCGACCGGACTTGGACGGTCCGGGCACGACGGCGGTGGCGCGCGTTGTCGCTCCGCCTCGAACGCCCTTCGCATGCCGGCGGTCAACGGCACCTGCGGCCCTCGGCAGGCCGCTGTGCAGGTCTAGGACTTCGGCCGTTTCGCGAACGCGCTGCACCAGCCGCGTTCGTCGACCTGGGAGCCCGGGAACAGCGGGCAGCCGCCGACGGCGTCGCCGGGCTTGCCCTGCCACAGCGCGCAGGCACCGCAGCGCTGGCCGGCGGCGTACTGCTTGAAGCGGGACCGGTCGGCGCGCGCGGCGTCGGCGACATAGCCCAGCGCCCTGGCCTGCTGGCTCGTCTCGTCGACCATCGACGCGTTTGCGACGCCCCCGGCCAGCAGGGCGGCGCCGGCCACCGGCACGATGCGGATGAAGCGGCGGCGGGTCGTCCCCATGATCGGCTCCCAAGTCAGCGGATATCGCCCGCGTGCAGCTCGAAGCGCCCCTGCGCGCGGTCGGCGAAGAAGTGTCGCAGCGTCTCGCGCACGGTGCGGAACGCGATCTCGTCCCAGGGCACCTCATGCTCGGCGAACAGCCGCGCCTCGATCGTCTCCGGCCCGGGGGCGAAGCGGTCGTCGAGCAGCCGCGCGCGGTAGAAGAAATGCACCTGCCCGACCGGCACGACGTTGAGCACGGTAAAGAGCGCTTCGAGCTCGATCCGCGCACCGGCCTCCTCGTCGGTCTCGCGGCGCGCGCCCTCCGCGGTCGTCTCGCCGAGTTCGAGAAACCCCGCCGGTAGCGTCCAAAGCCCGCGCCGCGGCTCGATCGCGCGCCGGCACAGCAGCACGCGCTGCTCCCACACCGGCACCGTGCCGACGACGTTGATCGGGTTCTCGTAGTGGATCTCGCCGCAGGCGATGCACACGGCGCGCTCGCGGTTGTCGTCGGCAGGGACCCGGTATTCGGCGGCGGCGCCGCACAGGCGGCAGTGCTTGATCCGGCGGGCGACGAGCATGCCGGCAGTGTAGCGGCGCGCATGGCATGATCGACCGAGCGGCCTGCCGCGCGCCGGCGCTTGCACGGGTTGGGTTGTCCCACCCACGCCGGCGAGCGCCCCGGCCTTTGCCGGGGTCGGGCGCGATGCGGTCGTGCGGCTCGGGTGGTCGCGTGCTCGTACGTGTGAGGAGATCTCCTGATGGCGCTTGCCCTGTACAGCTTCTTTCGGTCGTCGGCCTCGTACCGGGTGCGCATCGCGCTCGCGCTCAAGGGGCTGGCCTGGGACTACCGCGGCGTCGACCTGCCCGGCAAGGCGCATCTCGGCGAGGACTACGGCGCGGTGTCGGCGTCGCGGCTGGTGCCACTGCTGGTCGACGGCGACGCCGTGCTGACGCAGTCGCTGGCCATCATCGAGTACCTCGACGAGACGCATCCCGAACCGCCGCTGCTGCCGGCCGACCCGCTGCAGCGCGCCCGCGTGCGCGCGATCGCGATGGACATCGCGTGCGAGATCCACCCGCTGAACAACCTGCGCGTGCTGCACTACCTGGCCGGGCCGATGCAGCTCGGCGAGGACGCGCGCAACCGCTGGTACCGGCACTGGGTCGAGACCGGGCTGGAGGTCGTCGAGCGCCAGCTTGCCGCGCGTCCCGGGCGCTTCTGCGATGGCGACGCGCCGACGATGGCCGACTGCTGCCTGGTGCCGCAGATCTTCAACGCCAGGCGCTACGACTGCCGGCTCGACCACGTGCCGAACGTGATGCGCGTCTTCGACACCTGCATGGCGCTGCCGGCGTTCGAGCAGACGCGCCCCGAGCGCTGCCCCGACGCCAGGTGACGAACGCGTCTTCTCCGCCCGTGCTGCGCCCGGACTGGTCGGCGCCAGTTGGCGCGCTGTGCAGCACGCGCGCCGGCGGCGTCAGCACCGCGCCCTGGGCCGGTCTGAACCTGGGCGACGCGGTCGGCGACGACCCGGCCGCGGTGGCCGAGAACCGCCGCCGCTTCGCGTCGTGGCTCGAGGGGGCGCGCCCGGTCTGGATGCGCCAGGTCCACGGCACGCGCGTACTGCATCTGACGCCGTCCGAGCCGCACGACCTGGACGCCGAGCCGCCCGAGGCCGACGCCGCCTGGACCGACGCGCGCGGGCTGGCCTGCGTCGTGCAGGTCGCCGATTGCATGCCGGTGCTGCTGGCCGCGGCCGACGGCCGCGCGGTCGCGGCGGCGCATGCCGGCTGGCGCGGGCTGGCCGCCGGCGTGCTGGAGTCGACGCTGGCCGCCTTGCGGGAAGGCGCCGGCGTGCCGCCGTCCCAGGTCGATGCCTGGATCGGACCTTGCATCGGGCCACGGCGGTTCGAGGTCGGGCCCGACGTGCTCGCGGCCCTTGGCGAGCACGCGCCGTCCGGCACTCGGTCGGCGTTCCTGTCGCGCCCGCGGCCCGATGGCAGCCCGCGCTGGCTGGCCGACCTGCCTGCACTGGCCCGGGCCCGATTGCAGGCGGCCGGTGCGCGCTCGATCGCCGGCGGCGCGTGGTGCACCGCCGACGACGGCTCACGTTTCTTTTCGTACCGGCGCGACGGCGTCACCGGGCGCATGGCCGCGGCCGTCTGGCGTCGCTGACGGGCCCGCCGGCCACGGCGACGATGTCGCGCCGGGCCGATCCGGCGTCGGGGGCCCGACGACTGCGACCAGGGGTGGCGCGGACGGCGGTTCGGTCGGGGGCGCGTCGGCGCGCTCTGGCGATTCGGCCGCCTCGGCCGCGCGCCGCGCGCGCCGGCGCTGCGGGGTGCCGAGGATGTACAGCACGAGGCCCAGCGGCAGCACCCCGTACAACGCGAGCGTGATCAGCGCGCCGACGATCGTTCCCTGAGGCGACATGGCCTCGGCCAGTGCCATCATCAGCACGACGTAGGCCCAGGCCACGGCGACGAGATGCAGATGCAAGGCTTTCCCGGAAAGTGAAAACAGGTCCCGCGGCGTGCAACGATTGTCAAACGCGGGTAAGCCGTCTGGCGTAAAACCCGCGATGAACGAGAACGAGCCGGCGGGATCGAGGCAACGAGGAGACGACCTTGGGCGACGAGCTTAAACGCGAACCCGCCGCGACGGCGCCGCAGGCCGCGGCTCTCGGGGTCGCGGTCGGGGACATCTGGAAGTCCCTGGGCAGCCTGAACCTGCCGGCGCAGGCGCTGGACGCCGTGCGGGCCGAATATGTCAGGCAGGCCAGCGAGATCTGGAACCAGGCGCTCGGCGCGTCGGCGCAAGGCGCGTCTGGCCCGCGTGCGCCGATGCCCGATCGGCGCTTCGCGGCCGAGCCTTGGCACGACAACCCGCTGGCCGCGTACACGGCGCGGATGTACCTGCTCAACGCACGCACGATGATGCAGCTGGCCGAGGCGGTCGAGGGCGACGACAAGACGCGTGCGCGGCTGCGCTTCGCGGTCCAGCAGTGGGTCGATGCCGCCAGCCCGAGCAACGTCCTGGCGCTCAACCCCGATGCCATCGCCAAGGCGGTGCAGACGCAGGGCGCCAGCCTCGCGCAGGGGGTGCGCAACCTGCTCGAGGACCTGCGCAAGGGCCACCTGTCGCAGACCGACGAGAGCGTGTTCGAGGTCGGGCGCAACGTCGCGACGAGCGAGGGCAGCGTCGTGTTCGAGAACGAGCTGTTCCAGCTCATCGAGTACGCGCCGCTGACGGCCAAGGTGCACGAGCGGCCAATGCTGTTCGTGCCGCCGTGCATCAACAAGTACTACATCCTCGACCTGCAGCCCGACAACTCCGTCATCCGGTATACGGTCGAGCAGGGGCACCGCGTCTTCGTCGTCAGCTGGGTCAACCCGGATGCGTCGCTCGCGCACCTGGGCTGGGACGACTACATCGAACGCGGCCCGATCGAGGCGATCCGCGTCGTGCGCGAGATCACCGGCGCCGAGACGATCAACGCGCTCGGTTTCTGCGTCGGCGGCACGATCCTGAGCACCGCGCTGGCGGTGCTGGCGGCGCGCGGTGCGCGCCTGGGCAAGCCACGCGCCAGCGATTTCCACCCGGTGCACTCGCTGACGCTGCTGACGACGCTGCTGGACTTCGCCGACACCGGCATCCTCGACATCTTCGTCGACGAGGCCGCGGTGCAGTTGCGCGAGATGACGATAGGCGCGGATGCGCCCGGCGGCCCGGGGCTGCTCGGCGGGCAGGAGCTGGCAACGACATTCAGCTTCCTGCGCCCGAACGAGCTGGTGTGGAACTACGTGGTCGGCAACTACCTCAAGGGCGAGTCGCCGCCCGCGTTCGACCTGCTGTACTGGAACGGCGACTCGACCAACCTGCCGGGCCCGATGTACTGCTGGTACTTGCGCCACACCTACCTGCAGGACGAGCTGAAGCGGCCGGGCCGGCTGACGGTGTGCGGCGAGAAGGTCGACCTGGCGGCAGTGCGCGCGCCGGTCTTCGTCTACGCGTCGCGCGAGGACCACATCGTGCCGTGGACCTCGGCCTACGCGTCGACGCAGATCTTCCGCGGCGACCGCCGTTTCGTGCTCGGCGCCAGCGGCCACATCGCGGGCGTCGTCAACCCGCCGGCCAAGCGCAAGCGCAGCCACTGGACCAACCCCGATCTGCCGGCGGACCCGCAGGCCTGGTTCGACGGTGCCACCGAGCATCCGGGGAGCTGGTGGACGGTCTGGTCGGACTGGCTGGCGACGCACGGCGGCAAGGTGGTGCCGGCGCCCAAGTCCCCCGGCAGCCGGCGTCACAAGCCCATCGAGCCCGCGCCCGGGCGCTACGTCAAGGCCAAGGCCTGATTCCCGACCGCCCTCGTCGGGCCGCGTGCCCGCCCATGCATCCCGGCAATCGGGTCAAGCATGGGTGCGCAGCCGGATGCGGGACGCTACATTCACTTCATCGCAACCCGGAGGAAATGCCATGAGTCAGAAGATCGCCTACGTCACCGGCGGCATGGGCGGCATCGGCACCGCGATCTGCCAGCGGCTGGCCAAGGAAGGTTTCAAGGTCATCGCCGGCTGTGGGCCGACGCGCGACTTCCAGAAGTGGCTCGATGCCCAGAAGGAACTCGGCTACGCCTTCCATGCCAGCGTCGGCAACGTCGCCGACTGGGACAGCACCGTCGCCGCCTTCACCAAGGCCAGGGAGGAGCACGGCCCGATCGACGTGCTGGTCAACAACGCCGGCATCACGCGTGACCGCATGTTCCTGAAGATGACGCCCGATGACTGGCGCGCGGTGATCGACACCAACCTCAACAGCATGTTCAACGTCACCAAGCAGGTGGTGCCGGACATGGTCGAGCGGGGCTGGGGCCGCATCATCCAGATCTCGTCGGTCAACGGCGAGAAGGGCCAGGCCGGCCAGACCAACTACTCGGCCGCCAAGGCCGGCATGCACGGCTTCACGATGGCGCTGGCGCAGGAGGTGGCGTCCAAGGGCGTGACCGTCAACACCGTCAGCCCCGGCTACATTGGCACCGACATGGTGCGCGCGATCAAGCCCGAGATCCTCGAGAAGATCGTCGCCACGATCCCGGTCAAGCGCCTGGGCACGCCCGAGGAGATCGGCTCCATCGTCGCCTGGCTGGCGGGGCCCGATTCGGGCTTCACGACCGGGGCGGACTTCAGCTGCAACGGCGGTCTGCACATGGGTTGACGCGGGACGGGCAAGGGCTCGTCCGGGCCCTTGCTCGCCTGCAGGTGGACGCCCGCCTCTCCCAGAGCCGCTTGCGTACCGCGGCTCCAGGAATGCCTTCTTGCGTTCGGTCGTTTTTGCGACGTAGCTGCCGGGCGCCGAAGTCGGTTCTTCGCTTCTTCTGGCGTTCGACCTGCGCGCGTGCCAAGGCCGGCGGGCACCCTCCCGCTCCATGCCCGGGGACAGTGCCCCGGGCGCTCGCCAGGCACAAACAGTCCGCAGGACTGTTTGTGCCCGGGCTCGCTCCCCCGCCGTCGGCTCCTCCTCTACTTACGTGGGAGGGTCCCCGCTGGCCTCGGCTCGCGCTGGTCGTCGAATGCCACATGCGAGCAGGCCGTCAAAGACTGCAACGGACCGAATCCAGCCCTTCGATCGCAGCGCAACCCTGTGCACTCGAACGCAAGTCCGTAGCGACTCAGGGTGTCGATGCCGGCTTTCGCTGGCCCCGGCAGGTGAGGGGAGCCTCACTCGCCGCCGATGAACAGCTTGACGATCCCCTTGGCGACGAAGCCCAGCATCCCGAACCCCAGCACCAGCAGCAGCACGAAGGTGCCGAAGCGCCCGGCCTTGGACTCGCGCGCCAGCTGCAGGACGATGAACAACATGTACAGCATGAACGCGCCGACCCCGAAGGTCAGCCCGAACCAAGCGATCTGCTCCTCGCTGTAGCCGAACATCGCTCAGGCGGGCTGCTGCGGCTCGACGAGATCGCGGTACGCGTGCCAGCTCGCGTGAGCGAGCAGCGGCACGACGACGACCAGCCCGACCAGCGCCAGCGCGATCGCCAGCGCGCTCAGCGTCATGATGACGAAGGCCCACAGCGCCATCGCCACCGGGTTGTCGACGACCACGCGCGAGCTCAGGTAGACCGCCTCGGCGACGCCGACGCGGCGGTCCAGCAGCAGCGGGATCGCGACCACGCTGGAGGCGAAGATCGGTGCCGCCAGCACCCCGCCCAGCAGCAGCCAGGCGACGAACAGCCAGGGCGACGGGCCGAGGACGACGACCCGCACGAAGTCCGTCGGGTCGCGCACCGGCTCGGGGGCAAAGCTCGTGATCAGCCCGGCGGAGGTCAGCACCCAGCCGGTGCCGGCCAGCGCGAGCAGCAGGCCGAAGACGACCAGCCGGCGGTGGTTGGGGTTCCACGCCGCCAGCGCGGTCCCGAGACCGGCGGCCTCGCCGCGCTCGAGTGCGCGGCTGACCGCGTACAGCCCGGTGGCGACGATCGGTGCGACGATCAGGAACCCGCTGAAGGCGCCGGCCAGCAGCCAGAAGCGCGGCCCGGCGAGCCCGAACAGCGCGAGCCCGAACAGCGCGCACGCCAGTCCGTGCAGCAGCCCGGGCAGCGGCGCGCGCCGCAGGTCCTCGGCGCCCCGCGCGAGCCAGCGCCACGGGCTGCCGACCGGCACGCTGCGCGTGACGATGCGGGGCCGGGGGCCGGGCGGGGACGGATCGGGCATGCGGCGATGCTGCCGGTGGACGGCGGGTTGTCGGTTGCGGGGCGTCAAGCGGCGGCGTGCAGGCGCTGCAGTGCCGCCACCGCCTCGTCGAGCGCTTCGTCGCTGCCGTCGCGCAGCGTGATCGTCGTCGCGTCGGTCAGCGTCGCGAAATTGCGCCGCATCGATCGCTCGTAGAGCGGGTCGTAGTGCTCGGCCATCAGCGCGGCGAAGAGCTCGGCCCAGTGCCCCGCACGCGCCAGCGCCTGCCAGGCCTCGACGCGCGCGCGACCCTGCAGCTCGACCAGCGGCTCCAGCATGCGGCAGAAGCCCTCCGGGCCGCGCGCGAAGAAGGCATAGTCCTGCAGCAGCAGTGCCACGCGCGCGTCGTCCGGCATCGTCAGGCGCACGCAGCGCGCGTGGGCGCGCATGCGCGCCAGCAATGCCTCGGGCACGCGCAGCGTGCCGATGCGCGCGCTCTCGCTTTCGACATGGACCGGGCGCGCCGGGTCCAGCGCCCGCAGTGCCCGCCACACCAGGGTGTCGAAGCGTTTCTGCGACGGCTGCGGCGTGCCGGGCAGGGCGCCGAGCACCGACCCGCGATGGCAGGCCAGCGCCTCGAGGTCGAGCACCTGCTCGCCGTGCGCGGCCAGTCGCTGCAGCAGCCGCGTCTTGCCGCTGCCGGTTCGCCCGGCGACGACGACCAGCGCCAGCGTGGCCGGCAGGGTGTCGAGCTGCTGGCGCACGAGCGCGCGAAAGGCCTTGTAGCCGCCTTGCAGCCGTGTGGCGCGAAACCCGATCTCGGACAGAAACCACGCCAGCGTCCCCGATCGCTGACCGCCGCGCCAGCAGTAGACCAGCGGCCGCCAGTTGCGCGGCTTGCCGTCCAGATGCGCCTCGAGGTGGCCGGCGATGCGGCGCGCCGCGAGCACCGCGCCGAGCTTGCGCGCTTGCAGCGCCGAGGTCTGCACGTACAGCGTGCCGACGCGGCGGCGCTCGTCGTCGTCCAGGGTCGGCCAGTTGACGGCGCCGGGCAGCCGGTCCTCGGCATACTCGGCCGGCGACCTGGCGTCGATCACGGCATCGAAGCGCGCCGGGTCGGCTGCGAAGGCGGCGGCGTCGACGGTCTCGAGGCTCATGCGCGGGTCCTCGGGGCGTTGCACGCCGGCGTCATCGCTGCGGCCCGATCGCGTCCAGCAGCTCGGCCTCGATGCGAAGCTGCTCGCGGGCGTCGCCCAGCGCCGCACCATCGACGAGGAAGGTGTCCTCGACGCGCTCGCCCAGGGTCGTGATCTTGGCCAGCTGCAGGTTGATGCGGTGGCGCGCCAGCACGCGCGCGATGCCGTACAGCAGCCCCGAGCGGTCGCTGGTGCTGACCGTCAGCAGCCAGCGCTGGCCGCGTTCGTCGGGCGCCAGCTCGACGCGCGGCGTGACCGGGAACGACCGCACGCGGCGCGAGACGCGCCCGCGCGTCGGCTCGGGCAGCGGGCCCTCGTCGAGCAGGGCCTGCAGCAGCCGGCTCTCGACCAGCGCGATCAGGTCGCGGTAGGCCGCGGGGCCGTGGTCGTCGCCGAAGGCGCGCACGACCTGGAAGGTGTCCAGCGCGTAGCCCTTGGCCGTCGTGTGGATGCGTGCATCCAGGATCGAGAAGCCGGCGCCGTCGAAGTAGCCGCAGATGCGCGCGAACAGGTCGGCGCGGTCGGGGGCGTAGACGACGACCTGCAGGCCCTCGCCGATCGGCGACGGGCGCGCGCTGACGATCGGTCGCGTGCTGTCGACGTGGCGCCACAGCGCGCGCGCGTGCCAGGCGATGTCGGCCGGGTCGTGGCGCAGGAAGTAGCGCGAATCCAGCGTCGCCCACAGCGGGCCCTCGGTCCCGGGCAGGGCGGAGGCCAGCGCCAGGCGCTGGCGCGCCTCGAGCTTGCGCGCCTCGATGTCGGCCTGCAGGTTGGGCTGCGCCCCGCCGAGCGCGCGCAGCGTCGTGTGGTACAGGTCGTGCAGCAGCTTGGCCTTCCACGCATTCCAGACCTTGGGGCTGGTGCCGCGGATATCGGCCACCGTCAGCAGGTACAGCGCGTCCAGCCGCCGCGTGCTGCCCACCAGGCGCGCGAAGCGGGCGACGACCTCGGGGTCCGACAGGTCCTCCTTCTGCGCCACGCGGCTCATCGTCAGGTGATGCCGCACGAGGAACTCGGCCAGCTCGGCGTCCGGGCCGGCGACGCCGTGTTCGCGGCAGAAGCGGCGCACGTCGCGCGCGCCGAGCTCGCTGTGGTCGCCACCGCGGCCCTTGGCGACATCGTGGAACAGCGCCGCGACGTACAGCACCCACGGGCGGTCGAAGTCGACCGCGAGCTGCGAGCACAGCGGGTATTCGTGCGCATGCTCGGGGATGAAGAAGCGCCGCATGTTGCGCAGCACCATCAGGATGTGCTGGTCCACCGTGTAGACGTGGAACAGGTCGTGCTGCATGCGCCCGACGATGCGGCGGAAGACCCACAGGTAGCGTCCCAGCACCGAGGTCTGGTTCATCAGCCGGAACGCGTGCGTGATGCCCTGCGGCTGGCGCAGGATCGCCATGAAGGCCGCGCGGTTGGCCGGGTCGTGCCGGAAGCGCGTGTCCATCAGGTCGCGCGCGTTGTACAGCGCACGCAGCGTGCGCGCCGACAGGCCGTGGATCGACGCCTCCTGCTCGAAGACGAGGAAGGTGCGCAGGATCGCGTGCGGGTCCTCCTCGTACAGCGAGTCGCGCGCGACCTCGAGCAGCCCGCCGCGGTCGAGGAAGTCGGCGTCGATCGGGCGCATCGGCTGATGCTCCGAGCCGAGGATGCGTTCCTCGATGCCCAGCAGCAGGATCTGGTTGAGCTGCGTGACCGCCTTGGCCGCCCAGTAGTAGCGGTGCATCAGCGCCTCGGAGTTGCGCTGCCCGCGCTGGGGCTTCAGGCCGAAGCTCTCGGCCACCGCCGTCTGCAGGTCGAACAGCAGCCGGTCCTCGCGCCGTCCGGCGACCAGGTGCAGCCGGGCGCGGATCAGGCGCAGGATGCCCTCGTTGTGGCGCAGCTGCTCGAGCTCGTAGGGCGTGGCCAGCCCGCGCGCGGCAAGCTCGCTCCAGCTGTGCCCCAGCCCGGCCGCGCGCGCGACCCAGATCAGGACCTGCAGGTCGCGCAGCCCGCCCGGGCTTTCCTTGCAGTTGGGCTCCAGCGCGTAGGGCGTGCCCTCGTACTTGAGGTGACGCTGGCGCATCTCGGCGGTCTTGGCGCGCAGGAAGGCCGCCGCATCGGTCGCGGCATCGCGCGCGCGGCGGAAGTCTTCGAAGGTGCGGCGCGCGCCGCAGACCCGGCGCGACTCCAGCAGCGCGGTCTGCACGGTGAGGTCGCGCGCCGACTCCGCCAGGCACTCGTCGACGCTGCGCACCGCCGAGCCGATCTCCAGCCCCAGGTCCCAGCATCCGGCAATGAAGCGCTCGATGCCGGCGCGCCAGCGCGGCTGGCCGAGCGGGTCGCCGCCGGGCAGCAGCACCAGCACGTCGACGTCGGACGCCGGGTAGAGCTCGCCGCGCCCGTAGCCGCCGACCGCGACCAGCGTCGCGCCGGGCGGCAGCTCGCAGCGATGCCACAGCGCCGCCAGCGCGGCGTCGGCGTGGCGCGCGAGCGCACGCACCAGCCGGCTCGCGGCGGCGGTCGACGCGCGGTCCTCCCGGAATCGCGCGAGCAAGGCCTCCTTGCCGGAGCGGACGCCGTCGCCGAGCTCGGCCAGGGTGGTCGCGGCGGCCAGACGCTCGCGCGTCAGCCTGGCGGCGGCTGCCGGGTGCGCCGGGCCCGTCTTGCGGTCGCGCCTGGTGCCGACGACGGCTGCGGGATCCGCCCGGGTGGGCGCCGCTGTCGGCACGGACACGCTGCGCCCAGCCGGCGGCCGGTCAGGACGCCGCGACCGCGGCGCGGGGCTGGCCGACGAACTCGGGCGCTGGCGGCGTGCCGGCCGACAGCGTCAGCACCTCGTAGCCGGTGTCGGTGACGAGCACGGTGTGCTCCCACTGCGCCGACAGCGAGCGGTCCTTGGTGACGATGGTCCAGCCGTCGCCGAGCTCGCGGATCTCGCGCCGGCCGGCGTTGATCATCGGCTCGATCGTGAAGATCATCCCCGGCTGCAGCTCGTCCAGCGTGCCCGGGCGGCCGTAGTGCAGCACCTGCGGCTCCTCGTGGAACTTGCGCCCGATGCCGTGGCCGCAGAACTCGCGCACGACCGAGTAGCCCGCCGCCTCGGCGAAGGTCTGGATCGCGTGCCCGATGTCCCCCAGGCGCGCGCCCGGACGGACCTGGACGATGCCCTTCCACATCGCCTCGTAGGTGATGCGGCACAGCCGGCGCGCCTGGATCGACCCCTCGCCGACGATGAACATGCGGCTGGTGTCGCCGTGCCAGCCGTCCTTGATCACGGTGACGTCGATGTTGAGGATGTCACCGAGCTTGAGCGGGCGGTCGTTCGGGATCCCGTGACAGACCTGGTGGTTGATCGACGTGCAGACCGACGCCGGGTAGGGCACGTAGCCCGGCGGCGCATAGTTCAGCGGTGCCGGTGTCGCCCCCTGGACGTGGACGATGTGGTCGTGCGCCAGCCGGTCGAGCTGCTGCGTCGTCACCCCGGGGCGGATGTGGGCGGCCAGCATGTCCAGCACCTCGGCGGCCAGCCGGCCGGCCACGCGCATCGACACGATATCGCCGCTGGACTTGATCGCGATCGTCATCGGGCGGGATTATTCCATCGCCCTCCTAGAATGACCGGCTTACCCGCGCGATGCCCCCGATCATGACCGACCCTTCGACCCCCACGCTGTTCATCGAGGGGGGCAGCGCGCTGTCGGACTTCCGCGCCCGCGCCCTGGGCGCGCGGCTGCAGCAGGTCGTGCCGCGCATCGCGTCGGTGGCCGCGCGCCACGTGCACGCGGTGGCGCTGGACGCGCCGCCGACACCGGCGCTGCGCGAGCGGCTGGCGGCGCTGCTCGACTATGGCGACCCCTACCGCGGGCCGACCGAGGGCGCGCTCGTCGTCGTCATGCCGCGCCTGGGCACCGTCTCGCCCTGGGCGAGCAAGGCGACCGACATCGCGCGCAACTGCGGCATCGGCGCCGGCGTGCTGCACCGCATCGAGCGCTTCGTCGAATTCCGGCTGACGCTGGAGCGCGGGATGCTCGGCCGCAGCAAGCCGCTGGCCGACGAGGAGCTGCGCGCACTCGCGGCGGCGCTGCACGACCGCATGACCGAGTCGGTCGCCTTCGACCGCGCCGCCGCGGCGCGGCTGTTCGAGCCGCAGCCGGCGCCGCCGCTGGCGCATGTCGACGTCCTCGGCGAAGGGCGCGCGGCGCTGCAACGCGCCGATGCCGAGTGGGGCCTGGCGCTGTCGGCCGACGAGATCGACTACCTCGCGGACGCCTTCGGCAGGCTGGGCCGCAACCCGAGCGACGTCGAGCTGATGATGTTCGCGCAGGCCAACTCCGAGCACTGCCGGCACAAGATCTTCAACGCCGCGTTCACGATCGACGGCCAGCCGCAGCCGATGTCGATGTTCGGCATGATCCGCCACACCGAGCGGGCGAGCCCGCAGCACACGATCGTCGCCTACAGCGACAACGCCGCGGTGATGGAGGGCGGCCCCGTCGAGCGCTGGATGCCCGAGACCTTCGACGGGCCCGCGCCCTATGCCGCCCGGCAGGCGGTCTCGCACGTGCTGATGAAGGTCGAGACGCACAACCACCCGACCGCGATCAGCCCGTTCCCGGGTGCGGCCACCGGCGCCGGCGGCGAGATCCGCGACGAGGGCGCGACCGGCCGCGGCGCGCGGCCGAAGGCGGGGCTGACGGGATTCTCGGTGTCCAACCTGCATCTGCCGGGGCTGGCCGAACCCTGGGAGCGCGACCCCGTCGGCCGGCCCGGGCATGTCGCCAGCCCCTTGCAGATCATGACCGAGGGGCCGCTGGGCGGCGCCGCGTTCAACAACGAGTTCGGCCGCCCCAACCTCGGCGGCACCTTCCGCGTCTTCGAGCAGCAGGTCGCCGGCGTGCGGCGCGGCTACCACAAGCCGATCATGATCGCCGGCGGCGTCGGCGCGATCGATGCGACGCAGACGCACAAGCGGGTCTTCCCCGCCGGCACGCTGTTGGTCCAGCTCGGCGGCCCGGGCATGCGGATCGGCATGGGTGGCGGCGCCGCCAGCTCGATGGCCGCCGGCAGCAACGCCGCGGCGCTGGACTTCGACAGCGTGCAGCGCGGCAACCCCGAGATCCAGCGCCGCGCGCAGGAGGTCATCAACCACTGCTGGAGTCTCGGCGCCCCCATGCCCCCCGAGGAGGGCGGCGCGGCTTCGGAGCAGCCGGGCGACGCCAACCCGATTCTCGCGATCCACGATGTCGGCGCCGGCGGCCTGTCCAACGCCTTCCCGGAGCTGGCCGACGGCGCCGGCCGCGGTGCACGCTTCGACCTGCGGCGCGTGCCGCTCGAGGAATCGGGGCTGGCGCCTAAGGAAGTCTGGTGCAACGAGAGCCAGGAGCGTTATGTGCTCGCGCTCGACCCGGCCGGGCTGCCGCGCTTCGAGCAGATGGCCGCGCGCGAGCGCTGCCCGTTCGCGGTCGTCGGCGTGGCGACCGAGGCGGCCGATCTCGTCGTCCAGGATGGCGAGGGCGGCGAGCGCGTGATCGACATGCCGATGGAGGTGCTGCTCGGCAAGCCGCCGAAGATGCAGCGCGAGGTGCAGCGCGTCGCGCGCCGCGAGCCGCCGCTGGACCTCACCGGCGCGAAGCTCGACGAGCTCGCCTTCACCGTGCTGCGCCACCCGACGGTCGCGAGCAAGCGCTTCCTGGTCACGATCGGCGACCGCACCGTCGGCGGCCTCAGCCACCGCGACCCGATGGTCGGTCCATGGCAGGTGCCGGTGGCCGACTGCGCGGTGACGCTGGCCGACTTCACCGGCTTTCGCGGCGAGGCCTTCTGCATGGCCGAGCGCGCCCCGCTGGCCGCACTCGACGCGCCGGCCTCGGGCCGGATGGCGGTCGGCGAGGCGATCACCAACCTGCTGGCCGCACCGGTGGAGCTCGCGCGCGTCAAGCTCAGCGCCAACTGGATGGCCGCCTGCGGCGAGCCGGGCGAGGATGCGGCGCTCTACGACACCGTGCGCGCGGTCGCGATGGAGCTGTGCCCGGCGCTGGGCATCGGCATCCCGGTCGGCAAGGACAGCCTGTCGATGCGCAGCCAGTGGAGCGAGGGTGCCGAGGCGAGGAAGGTCGTCGCACCGGTGTCGCTCGTCGTCAGCGCCTTCGCGACCTTGGACGACGTGCGCGGCACGCTGACGCCGCAGCTGCAGCGCATCGAGCCGGCCGCGGGCGGCCAGGCCTGCGGGGACACCACGCTGCTGCTGGTCGACCTGGGGTGGGGCAGGAAGCGCCTCGCGGGGTCGGTGCTGGCGCAGGTGCTCGGCCGCTTCGGCGACGAGGTGCCCGACCTCGACGACCCGGCGCGGCTGAAGTCGCTCGCCGCCGCGATCGGGGAGCTGCGCGCGCAGGGCCGCATCCTCGCCTACCACGACCGCAGCGACGGCGGGCTGTGGGCGTCGGCGTGCGAGATGGGCTTCGCCGGCCACCTGGGCGTCAGCCTGAACGTCGACATCCTCGTCACCGAGGGCGACGGCATCGCCGACAGCCGCGCCGAGTACGGCGACTCCAAGAACTGGGCCAGCCAGGTCGGCGAGCGGCGCAACGAGCTGACGCTGGCGGCGCTGTTCGCCGAGGAGCTCGGCGTGCTGCTGCAGGTCCGCACCGCCGAGCGCGACGCGGTCATGCAGGTGCTGCGCGCGCACGGGCTGAGCCGCCACAGCCACTTCGTCGGCAAGACCAACGACCGCGGCGTGGTCGAGGTCTGGCGCGATGCCAGGCTGCAGTTCTCGGCCAGCCTGCGCGACCTGCACCAGGCCTGGGACGAGGTGAGCTGGCGCATCGCGCGCGAGCGCGACAACCCCGAGGCCGCCGACAGCGAGCACGCCGCCGCCGGTGCCGCCGACGACCCGGGGCTGCAGCTGCAGCTGAGCTTCGATCCGCTCGACGACATCGCCGCGCCCTTCGTCGCCCGCGGCGCGCCGCCGCGCCTCGCGATCCTGCGCGAGCAGGGCGTCAACTCGCAGGTCGAGATGAGCCGGGCCATGGCGCTGGCCGGCTTCGAGACCTGGGACGTCCACATGACGGACCTGCAGTCCGGCCGCGCACGGCTCGCCGACTTCCAGGGCTTCGTCGCCTGCGGCGGCTTCAGCTACGGCGACACGCTGGGCGCGGGCGAGGGCTGGGCGCGATCGATCCTGTTCAACGCCGCGCTCGCCGACCCGTTCGCCGACTTCTTCGCCCGCGGCGACCGCTTCGCGCTCGGGGTGTGCAACGGCTGCCAGATGATGGCCGCACTCGCGTCGATGATCCCCGGCGCCGAGGCCTGGCCGAAGTTCACGCGCAACGCAAGCGAGCAGTTCGAGGGCCGGCTGTCGCTGGTCGAGGTGCTGGAAAGCCCGAGCCTGTTCTTCGCCGGCATGGCCGGCAGCCGAATCCCGATCGCGGTCGCGCACGGCGAGGGCCGGGCCGACTTCTCGCAACGCGGCGACCCGCAGCGCGTGCTCGCCGCGATGCGCTTCGTCGACCACCACGGCCGGCCGACCGAGGCCTATCCCTTCAACCCGAACGGCAGCCCCGGCGGCCTGACCGCGGTGACGACGCCCGACGGCCGCTTCACCGCGCTGATGCCGCACCCGGAGCGTGTCTTCCGCAACGTCCAGATGAGCTGGGCCGGCGGCGAGGTCTCGGCGCCCAGCCCCTGGCTACGGATGTTCCGCAACGCGCGGCGCTGGGTGGGTTGAAAGGCCCGAGCGGGTCGGGCGGGCGGAGAGGTTGGGACGCAGACCTGCGGCGCCGGCTCAACCGTCGTCCATCGTCCAGGCCTTCCCGCAGGCGCGGCAGCGCACCCTGACGCACTGGCTGCCGGCCGCGGCGTCGATGACCTCGAGGCGGCCGAAGCTGTGGCAGCCGCTGCACTCGGCTTGAGCCGCGGCCTTCTGCGCGCGCACGAGCGCGAGCAGGAAGCGCCGCAGCGCGAACAGGGTCACTGCGCCGCAGAAGAAGGCCGCGAGCGTGAACCCGGCGTGGTCGACCCAGCCGTCGCTGCCGAGCACCGCCTCGAGCGAGCCGAAGGCGGCGAATGCCGCCACGATCGCCCCCGCCAGCCATCCGTGGCTGGCCAGCAGCGTTCGCTCGTGCCAGCGCCGGAAGCCCCGCTCGCGTATGCCGTCAGTCATTCGCATCGGACTCTCCTGGGGCGCCGGCATCGCAGCCTGCAAGGGGACCGCGAACGATAGCGGCAATCGGCAGCTCGGTGCCCCGATGCACCGTTCCGGGCAAGGATGACAAGCAGCCGGTCGTGGTCGAGAAGCGCCGGTCTCGAACCAGGCCGATTCCGGGAACATCCTCGGGATGCGGGGAACATGCAACTAGTGCACACCGATACAGGGTCCAAGCGGCGCAAGCTTTGTATCGGGATGTATCGTTGTGTCCACGTCTCATCCGCGCGCGGTGCGACTTGCTCGCGCTGCCACAACAATCGTGCCTTTCGTCAGCAGAAACGCTAACTCTATGCCGTTCCCGCCCTTGTGCCTGGACGCCCAGGATCGGTGGCAGTGGCCGGCGCCGCCGTTCCCGTGGAAGCATGAGCCTGCGCCGGCCAACGGCGTTGCCCAGCCTGCGCGCGTCGAGTCGTCCTCCGGGGCGGCAGTCGAGGGCGAACTGCTCGACTTCGACCCGGTCGCCGGCCACCTGGACTTCCGCACCGCTGCCGACCGTCCCACGGTCAGGTTGCGGTTTTCCGGCCTGCGGCGCCTGACGTTGACGAGGCCGCTGACGGGTCTGCCGCCAGTGCCGGGCGCCAGGCCCGGGCGTGTTCCAGTGGCGGCCCACGAGCGCGAGTTCACGCTTCACGCCGCGACACCGGGGCGTGCCGCGTTGTCGGGACGAACGGTCGGTCGTGTCGAGGCCGAGGCGGGCCTCTACCTCTTCGAGGCCGTGGACGAGGAGGCCGGGTTGCAGCGCAGCTTCGTACCGCGGTCGGCCTACGCTCGCGCCGACTTCGGCCCGACCGCGCGCGAGACTGCGGCCCAGCTGTGGATCAGCGACCGCGCCGCTCTCGAGCAGGCGCTCGCGCGCCAGCGGCAGATGCCCGTCAAGCCGCTCGGCCAGGCCTTGCTCGCGCTCGGCCTGCTGACACCCTCGCAACTCGAGCGGGCGCTCGCCGCGGCCGGGGACGAAAAGCCGCTCGGGCAATCGTTGGTGTCGATGGGCCTAATCTCGGCGACCGAATTGCAGGCCGCGCTGGCCTACAAGATGGGTTACCCGATGGTCGACCTGATGCGCTTCGTCGTCGACCCTGCGGCCGCGGCGCGGCTGCCGTGGCAGGTCGCCGAGCGCTATCGGATCCTGCCGCTGATGATGGAGGGCGAACGGCTCGTCGTCGCCATCGACAGCCCGTCGCGCGAGGCCGATCTGAGGGCCATGGCGTTCTACGCGCCAGGCGGGCTGGCGCCGGTGCTGGCGCCCGGCTACCAGATCGCACTGGCCCTGCGCTCGAACGACCTCTGGACCGGCGCGGTCCGCGATCATCCCGCCAGCGTGCGGACCACGGGCTGAGTCGTCCCCGCCCCGCCGACGCTCGCATGCACGGGCCGACACCGCGCGGGTGGCACGGAGCCCTGGCAGGCCTGCACCAGTTCGCGATGCGTGCGGCCGGCCTGCAGTGCGGCGACCGCACCGCGCCACACGGCGTCGGCCTCGTCGATCCGGAAGCCGACACTTCGAGGTGTATCCGGCCGCGCGGCATGGACCGGCGTCACGCGCATTCGCGCCCGCAGCCCAGGGCCGAGGTCGACCCAGGCCCAGGCCGGCGTATCCAGCGGTAGCGGTCGCGGTGCGATCGCACGGAAGCCGCCTGCCGAAACATCGACCACCTGGACCGAAACCGCATCGTCCGGCTCGCTGCCGTCCGTCAGGACCCGTGCGGGGCAGGCGAGCGAGAAGCGAGGGTGACGGCGCAGCGCCGGCTGCGGCTGCCTGCCGCCGGGCAGCGGTGGCAACACCGAGGCGTAGTCGGCCTCCCGGTAGGCAGCGTGCAGCAGAAGGCGGCGCCGCAGGTCCAGCGACTCGAATACCTTCGTGCGCTGGTTGAAGAACCAGTCCAGCAGGGCCGGCGTCATCACCGGGTCGTTGGTCGTGTGCAGCGGGCGCTCGGGCCACTCGATATGGGGCAGTCGCTCGAGCACGAAGTAGCGGTGCAGGTTCCTGCGCGGGCTTCGCCGTCCGTACAGCGACTCGAAGGCGACCCGCGCGTGGTCCAGGTCGAGCGTCGCGCCGACCGCCGGCGCACCGCCGGCGAAGTCGTAGCAACCGACCACGTGCTGCTGCAGCCGCTCGAACAGCAGCAGCGACTCGTACAGCTCGGCCTTGTGCGGGTGCACGGCGATCACGAGGTGCCGCGTGTCGAAGAAGCGCGTGCAGTACTCGTACATGAACTTCATCAGCGGGAACAGGATCGCGCCGCCGGTGCGCCGAAAGCGCGGGTGCACCGCCAGCGCCGAGATCTCGGCGATGCGGCCCTGGCGTGCGCGCACCGCGCCCAGGTCGAACGCCGACTGCAGCGGGAAGCCGAACATGCCCTCGCGGATCAGCGACATCGTGCCGACGACCTCGCCGTCGAAGCTCGCGCACAACGTCGTCGTCGTCGGCAGCGCGTGGTAGGGCGTCACGCGCAGCCCCGACGGGTCGGGCTTCATGAAGCCGCTGGCGACGTAGGCGTCGTGGAGCAGCCGGAAGCAGGCCTCGAGCTCGTCCTGCGTCTCGGCGATCTTCAGCCGCAGCCGCGGATCGGGCTGCGGGTCGCAGTCGACCATCCTGCGGTACAGCTCGAAGCGCGCCTCGCGCGGCAGGAAGGCCAGCGCGCGGCGCAAGCCCTCGTGCGCGGCCTTGCGCAGCGTGCGGCGCAGCGGGTTCTTCATCGCGGCGTGCTCCTCGGCGCGGCCCGGGGCGGCTCGACAGGGGGGGCTGGTCGAATGGACGGGAAGGCATCGGTGTGGCGCGCGGCAGGCGGCGTGCCACACCGCTTCTTCGGCCGCCGCGCGGCAGGACTTGAGCCGCGAGGCGTCCGCGGCCGTGCAGGACGCGACCCGCGGCGGCCGTGCGTCGTCCCGGACTACCGGGGCCCCAGGGCCAGCCGCGCGCGGACGGTTCGCGGATCGTCGGCGTCGTGCTGCAACGTGAAGCCGAGCGCGTGGGCGAGCTGCAGCATCGGCCGGTTGGTCGACAGGACGATCCCCTCCATGTGCGCCAGGCCGGCGGCGCGCGCGCGGTCGACGAGCGCGCGCATCAGGCGGCCGGCCAGCCCGCTTCGCTGCCAGTCGTCGGCGACGGTGACGGCGAACTCGCAGCCGGTTGCGACCTCGTCGACGACGTAGCGCGCCACACCGACGATGCGCTCGGTCGGGTCCGCAGCCCTGCCGGCGCCGTCGCCACGCGGCGCGCCGGCCTCGGCCGGCGCACTCGCCGCCACCGGCACGACGGCCGCGATCGCGACGTGGCGGCGTTGGTCGACGTCGGTCAGCGCGGCGAGCTTGGCCGCCGGCAACTCGTCCATCGACCCCATGAAACGCATGTAGCGCGATTCGTCCGAAAGCGCGCGCACGAAGGCGGCCTCCAGCGGCGCGTCCGCGGCGCCGAGCGGGCGCAGCCTCGGGTCGTCGGCGGCAGCGGCAACGCGAGCGGCGCGCGGCGCGCCGCCGGCCCAGGCGACGATCTCGTCCAGCGACGCGCGCGGGCCGGGCGGCGGTGCGCCGTCGGCCTTGTCGACGTCGCGCGCGCCGGGCGGTAGCGCCGCCAGCAGGTTGACCCAGTCCAGCGAGTCGAGCTCGACCTGGTCGCGCAGCGGGCGGTCGGGGTCGAGCGGCACGATCGCCGACTCGGGCGCGATCGCCGCCAGGGCGTGCAGCAACCGCTGGCGCAGCGCGTCGGCGCCCGCCGCGGTGTTCACCGTGGGCCGTTCGGGCGCGGACCTGCGCGCCGGGGGGCTGGCGCGACGATCGTCCGGTGTCATGGGCGTATCGGGCGCCAGTGCGTCAGTCGTCGTAGCGCTGCTGCACGTACCGGCCCGGCGCCGGCGCCAGCGCGTCGGCGCCACGGATGCGCCGCGCCGGTACATCCTGGCCCGACCCCTTCGCGCGCAGCCAGGCGTCCCAGGCGGTCCACCACGATCCCTCGTGCGAGGCGGCATCGGCCTCCCACTCCTGCGGCGATACCCAGGCGCCGCCGCGCGGCCGCGTGCGCTGGCGCCAGCGCCGGCCCGGGTGGCCGGGCTCGCTGACGATGCCGGCGTTGTGGCCGCCGCTGGTCAGCACGAAGGTGATCTCGGCGTCGGTCAGCCGGTGCAGCTTGTAGACCGAGTGCCACGGCGCGACGTGGTCCTTCTCGGTGCCGACGAGGAAGACCGGCAGCGTCACGTCGTTGAGCGACACCGGCCTGCCCTCGACGCCGTAGCGCGCCTCGGCCAGCTCGTTCTTCAGGTAAAGCCGGCGCAGGTACTGGCTGTGCATCGCCGCCGGCATGCGCGTGGTGTCGGCGTTCCAGGCCATCAGGTCATTCGGCCGCAGCCGCTCGCCCATCCACAGCTCGCGCAACGTGGCCGACCAGACCAGCTCGCGCGAGTGCAGGAACTGGAAGCTGCCGGCCATCTGGCGCCCGGTCAGGAAGCCGCGCTCGGCCATCATGTCCTCCAGCAGCGTGACCTGGCTCTCGTCGATCAGAACCCCCATCTCGCCGGGCTCGGTGAAATCGGTCTCGGCGGCCAGGAAGCTCAGGCTGGCGAGCTCGGGCAGCGACCCGGCACCCTGCACCTTGCCCGGTCGCGCGAGCGCCGCGGCGGCGATCGCCAGCAGCGTGCCGCCCAGGCAGTAGCCGACCGCGTGCACGCGCTGCCCCGGCACGCGCCGGCCGACCGCGGCCAATGCGTCGAAGACGCCCAGGTTCAGGTAGTCGTCCATGTCGAGCAGCGCATCGCCCTCGTCCGGGTTACGCCACGACAGGATGAAGACCGTATGCCCCTGCGACACCAGCCAGCGCACCATCGAGTTGTGCGGCGACAGGTCGAGGATGTAGTACTTCATGATCCAGCTCGGGACGATGAAGACCGGCTCGGCGTGCACCGTCGGCGTGGTGGGCCGGTACTGGATCAGCTCGACCAGGTGGTTGCGGTGCACGACCTCGCCCGGTGTCACGGCGACGTCGACGCCGGGCTGGAAGCCCTGCCCGTGGTCGAGCAGCGGCGGCAGGCCGTGACGCATGCGCCAGTGGTCCAGCGCGATCGCCGCGCCCAGGCGCAGGTTGTCGCCGCGCTGCTCGAACGTGCGGTCGAAGACCTCGGGGTTGGCCAGCCCCGTGTTGGCCGGCGACATCAGGTCCAGCCACTGGCGCGCGAAGAAGCCGACGATTTCTCGGTTGTGCGGCTCCATTCCGCGCAGCTCGGTGGCTTCGCGCCACCAGCGCTCGGCGGCGAGGTAGTTGCGCACGATCCACGGGTAGGGCCAGCGCTGCCAGGCGTCGGCGGCGAAGCGCAGGTCGTCGGGGCGCACGCTGGCGTCACGCGGCAGCCGCGCCTGGGTCGTCGCATCGGCGACCGCCTGCGCGGCCAGTTGCAGGGCCTCGGCTGCCAGTCGCGTCGCCTGCGCAGGCTGCGTCGCCAGGTGCAGCGCCCAGTCGGCCGTCGCCAGCGCCAGCGAGACCGGCGACAGCCCCGACAGCCAGGGCGCGACCTGGGCGTGCAGCAGGCCGTCGAAGGACTGGGCGCGCTCTCTGGCGCCGTCCGCGGGGGCGGGAGGGGTCTCGGTGGGGGCGGTCGGAGCAGTCATCGCGGGAGGCGGAGCGTTGGCGCAGCGCGCATCATGCCTTGTCGCGGCAATGGCACCTTGCCGCCTACATCGACAACGATCCCTCGCGGAAAGCGGTGCGGTCCAGCCAGACGTTGACCAGCACCGGCCGCCCGCTGCGCGCGATCGCGCGCGCCTCGCGCAGCACCGGCACGACCTCGTCGTCGCTGCGCACCAGCAACCCCGCCGCGCCGAAGCCCTCGACGACGCGGTGGTAGTCGCTGCGCGCCAGCACGGTGCCGACGTCGTCGCCCAGCATCTTGACCTGCTCGCGCGCGATCTGCGTCCAGCCGGCGTCGTTGCCGACGACCGCGACCACCGGGATCCCTAGGCGCACGAAGCTGTCGAACTCGGCCAGGCCCCAGCCGCAGGCGCCGTCGCCGAAGACGATCCAGACCTCGCGCCCCGGCCGCGCCTGCGCCGCGCCGAGCGCGAAGCCCGCGCCCACGCCGAGCGTCCCGAAGGCGCCCGGGTCCAGCCAGGCCAGCGGCCCGCGCGGGCGCAGCACGTAGCTCGCGGTGGCGACGAAGTCGCCGCCGTCGGCGACGAAGATCGCATCGCCCGCGGCCTCGGCGTCGAGCGCGCGGAAGAAGGCCAGCGGGTTGACATGCGTGCCGCGCGCCGCCGCCTGGGCGTCGATCTCGGCCTCGCGCGCGGCGTCGCGCGCGCGCAGCGCGTCGCGCCAGCCGGCCCATCCGGGCGCCGGCGTCAGCGCGCCGGCCAGCGCCTCGAGAAAGCGGCCGGCGTCGCCGATCGCGGCGACATCGGGGCGCCGGTTCAGCCGCGCATCGCGCGCGCTGCGGTTGGCCGCGATCAGCTTCGCGCTGCGCCGCACATGGCGGCCGTAGTCGAGCCGGAAGTCGCACGGCACGCCGGCCAGCAGCACGGCGTCGGACTCGCGCAGCGCCTGGCGGCGCGCGTGGCGCATCTGCAGCGGGTGCTCGCGCCCGAGCAGCCCGCGCGCCATGCCCGACAGGTAGACCGGGATCCCCAGCCGGTCGACCGCGCGCGCGAGTGCGTCGGCCTGCTGCGACTGCACCAGCGCCTGGCTGCCGATGACGATCAGCGGGCGCTCGGCGCGTTGCAGTGCCGCGGCGGCAGCGCGTAGCGCGCCATCGCCTGCGCGCGGCGTGGCCACGGCCAGCGGGGCCGGCGCGGCCCGGACCGCGCTGCCGGCGAACATGCGCGCCGCATGCCGGTTCAAATACCAGCGCAGCGCGCGGTCGGCCAGCGCGCTCCCCTTGCCGGCCGCCTCGGCATACCACTGGCGGATCGACGCCTCGTCGTACAGCAGGTCGACCGGGCACTCCAGGAACACCGGCCCCGGCACGCCCGAGGCCGCCAGCGCCATGCCCTCGGCCACCGCCGGCGCCAGGTCACGCACGCGCCGCAGGCGGAAGAAGCGCTTGACGTGCGGCGTCACGAGCGGCCGCTGGTCGATATCCTGCAGCGCGCCGCGCCCCTGCAGCGCGGTCGGCGCCGCGCCGCCGAGCAGCAGCAGCGGCGACTGCGCGAGCTGCGCGTTCTTCAGCGCCGTGATCGTGTTCGTGATGCCCGGCCCGGCGGTGACTGCCGCTACCCCGGGGCGGCCGGCGAGCCGCGCGTGGGCGTCGGCGGCGAAGACCGCGGTCGCCTCGTCGCGCGTGTCGACGATGCGGATGCCGCGCGCCTTGGCGGCGGCGAGGATCGGCGAGATGTGGCCGCCGCACAGCGTGAAGATCGCCTCCACGCCATGCGCCTGCAGCGCCTCGGCGATGCGGTCGCCGCCGTGACGGGTGGCGGCGCTCACCGCAAAGCCCTGCGCGCTGCGCGCTGCGCGATAAACGCGCGGGAGCGGCCCGCCGCGCTCAAGCCCACACCACACCGCGCTTGCGGTACCAGCCGTCGACCTCGGGGCCGATCGCCTGCTCGATGCGTGCGCGCTTGAGCTTCATCGTCGGCGTCAGCAGGCCGTTGTCGATGCTCCAGGGCTCGTGCGCGACGACGATGCAGTGCAACTGCTCGTAGTCGGGCAGCTTCGCGTTGAGGTCCTTCAGCAGCGCGGCCATCTCGGACTCGACCTCCTTGCGCAGCGCCGGGTCGTTCAGGCGCGGGCGGATCTCCTCGCCCAGCACGACGACTGCGAACGGCTCCGGGTGGCCCGATCCGGAGACGAGCGACATCTCGACCATCGGGTGCGTGTTGAGCTCGTTCTCGATCGGCGCCGGCGAGACGTACTTGCCCTTGCTGGTCTTGAACAGCTCCTTGCTGCGGCCGGTGATCTTGAGCATGCCGTCGGCGCGCCGCTCGCCGAGGTCGCCGGTGCGGAAGAAGCCGTCCTCGGTGAACGACTGCGCGGTCAGCTCGGGCTGCTTGTAGTAGCCGCTGAACTGGGCCGGCGACTTGATCAGGATCTCGCCGTCGTCGCTGATCCGCACCTGCACGCCGACCATCGGCACGCCGACATAGCCGGGCTCGCTGAAGCGCTCGGTCGAGCTGTGCGAGAACGAGTTGTCCTCGCTCATGCCGTAGCCCTCGAGCAGTTGCAGCCCGAGCTTGCGGTACCAGGCGATCAGCTCGGCCGGGATCGGTGCCGAGCCGCTGAAGGCCGCGATGGTCTTGTCCAGCCCCAGCCCGGTGAGCACCTTCTTCGCGACGATGCGCCCGAGGATGGGGATCGACAGCAGCCGGTCGAGCTTCTTCGGCGGCATCTTGTGGAAGACACCCTGCTGGAACTTCAGCCACAGCCGCGGCACCGAGATGAACAGCGTCGGCTGCGCGCGCTTGATGTCCTGCACGAAGGTGTCGAGCGACTCGGCGAAGAACACCTGCGTGCGGCCGTCGACCAGCGATGCGCCCTCGACGCACGAGCGCTCGAAGCTGTGCGCCAGTGGCAGGTAGGACAGCAGCCGGCCGTCGATCTGCTGGCCGATGCGGTCGCGCGAGAAGCGGGCGAAGCCCTCGGCCGCGGCCGAGAAGGCGCGGAAGCTGCTCATCACGCCCTTGGGCGTCCCGGTCGACCCCGAGGTGTAGAGCAGCATCGCCAGCTCGTCGCCCTTGCGGTCGGGCGTACCGGCCAGCGGGTCGGTCCTGGCGATGATGTCGTCCCACTTCGGCATGCCGGAGGCCAGCGCCGACGCCGGCGCCAGCGGCAGCGCGATGCACGGCAGCCCCACCGGCACGCCGGCGCGCTGCTCGTCCCAGGTATCGAGCTTGCCGACGAACAGCAGGCTCGCTTCGGAGTGTTCGAGCACGTAACGCACGGTGTCGGCCTTCTCGGTCGGGAAGATCGCCACCGTCGTGCAGCCGCCCATCCAGATCGCCAGCTCGGCGATGACGAAGTGGGCGCAGTTCTTCGACAGCATCGCCACCCGCGCGCCGCGCGGCAGGCCCTGCGCCTGCAGGTGCGCGGCCATGCGCCGCGCCTGGTCGACCACCTGGGCCCAGGTGGTGTCGACGACCTGGCCGCCGCCGATCGGCTGCGTCAGGTAGACACGGTCGGGGTGACTGGCGGCGTGGCGCAGCACGTGGTCGAGGATCAGCGGTTTGGTGTCGGCCATGGTGCTCGTCGTCCTGTCTCGGGGTTGTCGCAGGCGTCCTTCGGACCGGGGCGCGCGCCTTGTGTGGGGCCCGCGCGCGTCTGGGCGGCGAAGCTTACCGCGTGTTACACGGTGCGGGCATGCGACCATCCCGCAGGTGTCACAGGGTTTGCCCGGGCCAGAGGATGACCGCTCCTGGGCGCCGCCCGGGAGCAGGCGTGTCCGCTTCGGACTGCCGATCCCGCGGCGCCGCCGCTGCGGGCCGCGAGCCGTGCCTACAGCCGCGCGGCCGCCGCGTCGATCGAGGCCCGCAGCGAGGGCAGGTCGGCGTGCACCGGGAACTGCGGGAACTGCGCCGCGATCGCCGGCGGGGGGTGGATGAAGAAGCCGGCGTCGGCGGCGGCCAGCATCGCGGTGTCGTTGTACGAGTCGCCGGCGGCCAGCACGCGGAAATTCAGCGCCTTGAATGCCTCGACCGCGCAGCGCTTCTGGTCCGGCATGCGCAGCCGGTAGTCGGCCACCGTGCCGTCGGCGTCGACGACGAGCCGGTGGCACAGCAGCGTCGGCCGGCCGAGCTGCGCCATCAGCGGATCGGCGAACTGGTAGAAGGTGTCCGACAGGATCACGACCTGATAGCGCTCGCGCAGCGCGTCGAGGAACTCGCGCGCCCCGGGCAGCGGCGCCATGCCGGCGATCACGGCCTGGATGTCGGGCAGCTTCAGCCCGTGCTCGCGCAGCAGCGCCAGCCGGTAGCGCATCAGCTTGTCGTAGTCGGGCTCGTCGCGCGTCGTGCGCATGAAGCCCTCGATGCCGGTGGCGCGCGAGAAGGCGATCCAGATCTCGGGGACGAGCACCCCTTCGAGGTCGAGGCAGACGATTTGCATGGGCGGCGATGCTAACCGGGGCGCCGGCAGGCCAGGCAGCGCCCGGGCCCGCGGTCGATCCCGCCGTGCCCGCGCGCGCCCCTGCGTTCGATCCAGCCAGTCCAGGCCTTGACCGCGCGCACGCCTGCGTCATACCATGCGTATTACTGGACTCATCTCGTACCGGACCGCAGGTCCATGACCGTCGCCATCAAGCTCGACCCGGCGCTCGAGGAGCGCTTGCGCCGGCGTGCCGCGTCCAGCGGTCGCAGCACCAGCGAGGTCGTTCGCGCGGCGCTGCAGGCCTACCTGGACCAGCCCGATCCGCAGCCACCGCGCAGTGCCTACGAACTCGGCGCGGACCTGTTCGGCCGCCACCGCGGCCCGGCCGACCTGGCGCAGGATCGCAAGCAAGTGCTCGCGGAGATCCAGGCCGAACGCCAAGCGCGGCGCGGGGCATGACGCGCCGGGCGGCCGCGCCGAGCGCCGCGGAGCCCTCCGCGCGCTACGGGGCGGCGTACGCGGGAATGGTGCTGGTCGACAGTGGCCCGCTGATCGCCTTGTTCAACCGTGGCGACCGCTGGCACGCGCCGGTCCTGGACTGGCTGCGCGCGAATCCCGCCGCGCGCCTGCTGACGACCTGGCCGGTGGCGACCGAGGTCTGCGCGCTGCTGGCCCGGCGCCTGGGCAACGACTGCGCGCTGGACTTTCTTCGCTGGGCGCAGCGCGGCGGCGTCGCCATCACCGCGGCCGCCGACGGATCGCTGACCGAGATCCTGCGGCTGAGCGAGCGTTTCGCGAGCCTGCCGTTCGACCTCGCTGATGCCTCGATCGCCGAGGCGGCGGCCCGGCTGAAGCTGCGCCACCTGCTGTCGATCGACGCCGACTTCGACGTCTACCGCGACCGCGCCGGGCGGCCGCTGGTCAACCTGCTGCGGCGCTGAGTGGTCTCCAGCGCCGGCACGGATTTCACTCCGACGTTCCCAGCGTCACCTGCTCCTGCCGCGCGCGCCCGGCGCGCCACAGCGTCAGCGTCACCTTGTCGCCCGGCTGGCGCTGCTCGAGCAGCGTCAGGATGTCGTCCAGCGTCTTGACCGGCTCGCCGTCGATCGCGGTGACGACGTCGCCCATCTGCACGCCGCCGTCACGCGCGCGGCGGAAGGGCTGCAGCCCGGCGCGTGCCGCCGGCCCGCCCGGGGCGAGCTGGACGATCGCCACACCGTCCGGCAGCCGCAGCGCCTGCGCGAACCCCGCCGGCGCGGCGGTCACGCCCAGCGCCGGGCGCACGACGCGGCCGTCGCGGATCAGCCGCGGCACGATGCGGTTGACCTCGTCGACCGGGATCGCGAAGCCGATGCCGGCGCTGGCGCCGCTGGGGCTGGCGATCTGGGTGTTGACGCCGACCAGCCGCCCGGCCGAGTCGAGCAGCGGCCCGCCCGAGTTGCCCGGGTTGATGGCGGCGTCGGTCTGCACCACGCCGCGGATCGTGCGGCTGTTGAACGATTCGATCTCGCGGTTCAGCGCACTGACGATGCCCGTCGTCAGCGTCTGGTCCAGCCCGAACGGGTTGCCGATCGCGTACACGCGCTGGCCGACCTGCAGGTCGCGGCTGCTGCCGAGCGGGATCGGCGGCAGCTTGTCGGCCGGTGCGTCGATGCGAAGCACCGCCAGGTCGCGGTCGGGGAAGACGCCGACCAGCCGGGCGTCGAAGCTGCTCTGGTCGGCCAGCGTCACGCGCGCGCCGCTGCCGCCCTGGATGACGTGGAAGTTGGTGACGACATGCCCCTGCCGGTCCCAGACGAACCCTGTGCCGGTGCCGCGCGGCACCTGCTCGACGTTGAGCGAGAAGAAGTCGCGCTGCGCCGCCAACGTCGTGATGTGGACGACCGACGGCGAGGTGCGGCGGAACAGGTCGATCGTCGCCTGCTCGTCGGCCAGCAGCGGCCCGCGCGGCGCGACCTCGCGCCCCGGCGGGGCGCCGCGGCCCTGCGCGGGCAGCGTCAGCAGCGACGCCGCGGCGGCCAGCAGCGCGGCCGCCATGGCGAGGATCCAGGCCGGCCGCGGGCGCGGCAACGATCGGGGGGCGACTCGGTTCATCGGCTTGACAGTCGGGGCGGGTGAGGCAAGCATGGTAGTTCGGGCCCGCGGCCGGGATCTCAAGCGCCGCGTCGGCCCCGATTCGCCGCCGCCACGCCACGGGGAGCCGCATGACCCAGCCCGACAAGCACTTCCACCCGCTCGACCCCGGCCGCATCAACACGATGGACCCGGTCGAGCTGGACTACTGGGCCCGCGAGCTCGGCTGCACGCCGGCACGGCTGCGCAAGGCGGTCGAGGCGGTCGGCGAGCATGTCGCGGCGGTGCGCGACTGGCTGGAGCGGCATCCGCATCACTGAGGTCGGTCGCCGGCCGCCGGCGCGCCGATTGCGGCGCCTCGCGCGATGACTTGATCGATCTCAAGATGCCCGAGCGCGGGCCGGCGATGATGCCCCTGGCCGCCACGCGGCCATCCTCCCCGTCGAAGGCTTGCGCCGGAAAGGGCATCGGCATGGACGAAGGCAAGGACCCGCAGGCGGCCGGGCAGCGCGAGGCTGGCGCCGCCGCAGCGGCACGCATCCCGGCGCGCATCGCCAAGCCGCAAGGCGGCGGGCGCGTGGCGCCCAACATGCCCGACCCGGGCGCTTTCTGCGCCAGCTTCGACTGGGCGCAGGCGCGCGAGGCGCTGGCCGGCCTGCCCGGCGGCGGGCTGAATATCGCGCACGAGGCGGTCGACCGCCATGTCGCCGACGGCCGCGGCGCGCACATCGCGATCCGCTGGATCGGCAAGGGCGGCGACCGGCGCGACCTGAGCTACGCCGACCTGGCGCAGGCGATCGGCCGCTTCGCGCGCGCGCTGCGCGGCCTGGGGCTGGCGCCGGGCGACCGCGTCTTCGTGCTGATGGGGCGGCTGCCCGAGCTCTACGTCGCCGTGCTCGGCGCGCTGAAGGCCGGCTGCGTCGTCACGCCGCTGTTCTCCGCCTTCGGCCCGGAGCCGATCGCCACCCGCTGCGAGATGGGCGACGCCCGGCTGCTGGTGACGACCCCCGAGCTGTACCGGCGCAAGATCGCCGGCCTGCGCGAGCGGCTGCCGGGGCTGAAGCATGTCCTCGTCGTCGGCGACGGCGATGCCGGGGGCCCGGGCGTGCAGCGCTGGGCCGATGTCGTCGACAACGCGGTGGCCGACGCCGCCACCGCCGCCACCGACGCCGAGTCGATGAGCCTGCTGCACTTCACCAGCGGCACCACCGGCCGGCCCAAGGGCGCGATCCACGTCCACGGCGCGGTGCTCGCGCACTGGGCCACCGGGCGCTACGCGCTGGACCTGCACGACGACGATATCTTCTGGTGCACCGCCGACCCGGGCTGGGTCACCGGCACCAGCTACGGGATCATCGCGCCGCTGGTGTGCGGCGTCACCAACGTCGTCGTCGAGGCCGAGTTCGACGCCCAGGTCTGGTACGAGGTGCTCGAGCGCGAGCGCGTGACCGTCTGGTACACCGCGCCGACCGCGATCCGCATGATGATGAAGCTCGGCGCCGGGCTGCTCGCCGGGCGCGACCTGTCGGCGCTGCGCTTCATGGCCAGCGTCGGCGAGCCGCTCAACCCGGAGGCGGTGGTCTGGGGCCAGCAGGCCTTCGGGCTGCCGTTCCACGACAACTGGTGGCAGACCGAGACCGGCGGCATCATGATCGCCAACGTCGCGGCGATGGACATCAAGCCCGGCTCGATGGGCAAGCCGCTGCCCGGCATCCACGCCGCCATCGTTCGCCGTGGCGACGACGGCCATGTCGTCGTCGTCGACGAGCCCGGCGTCGAGGGCGAGCTCGCGCTGGCGCCACCCTGGCCGTCGATGATGCGCGGCTACCTGAACGAGCAGGCGCGCTACGACAAGTGCTTCGCCGACGGCTGGTACCTGACCGGCGACCTGGCCAAGCGCGACGCCGACGGCTACTACTGGTTCGTCGGCCGCGCCGACGACGTCATCAAGTCCGCCGGCCACCTGATCGGCCCGTTCGAGGTCGAGAGCGCGCTGATGGAGCACCCGGCGGTGGCCGAGGCCGGCGTCATCGGCATCCCGGACCCGACGGTGGGCGAGGTCGTCAAGGCCTTTGTCGCGCTCAAGCCCGGCTTCGAGCCCGGCGAGGCGCTGCAGCGCGAGCTGCTGGGCCACGCGCGCAAGCGGCTGGGGGCGGCGGTCGCGCCCAAGAGCATCGAGTTCCGCGCCAACCTGCCCAAGACGCGCAGCGGCAAGATCATGCGGCGCCTGTTGAAGGCGCGCGAGCTGGGGCTGCCGGAGGGGGATCTGTCGACGCTGGAAAGCGACGAGAAGAAGTGAGGGCGTCGACGTGACCGACAAGATCCACCTCGACCGCGCCCACCTGCACCACCTGTGGCGGCAGATGCTGCGCATCCGGCGCTTCGAGGCCAAGTGCGTCGAGCTGTACCAGGCGCAGAAGATCCGCGGCTTCCTGCACCTGTACGACGGCGAGGAGGCGGTCGCCGTCGGCGTCGGCGCGGCGCTCGAGCCGCGCGACGCCATCGTCGCCACCTACCGCGAGCACGGGCAGGCGCTGGCGCACGACGTGCCGATGCGCACGATCATGGCCGAGATGCTCGGCCGTGCCGAGGGCTGCTGCCGAGGCCGCGGCGGGTCGATGCACATCTTCAGCCGCGCGCAGCGCTTCTACGGCGGCAACGCCATCGTCGGCGGCGGGCTGCCGCTGGCCGCCGGCATCGCGCTGGCCGACAAGGCATTGCGCCCGGGCGCCGTCAGCGCCTGCTTCTTCGGCGAAGGCGCGGTCGGCGAGGGCGTGTTCCACGAGACGTTGAACCTGGCCGAGCTTTGGGCGCTGCCGGTGCTGTTCGTGTGCGAGAACAACCTCTACGCGATGGGCGTGCCGCTCGCTGACAGCGAGGTCGAGACCGACATCTGGCGCAAGGCGCAGGCCTACCGCATGCCGGCCGAGCAGGTCGACGGCATGGACCCGGTGCAGATGGAGGCGGCCGCGCGGCGCGCGGTGGCGCGCATCCGCGCCGGCGAGGGCCCGCAGTTCATCGAGGCGCGCACCTACCGCTTCCGCGCACACTCGATGTTCGACACCCAGGCCTACCGCACGCGCGGCGAGATCGAGGGCTGGCGGCACATCGACCCGATCGAGCGGCTGCGCGCCTGGATGGCCGCCAACCACCAGATCACCGACGCCGAGGCGCAGGCGATCGAGTCCGAGGTCGCGGCCGAGATCGCCGACGCGGTGGCCTTCGCCGAGGCCGGCACGCTCGAGCCGCTGGCCGACCTCGAGCGCTTCGTGCTGATGGACCGCGTGGTCCAGGACGACGCCGACGACCGCGTCGCACCGGGCAGCGCCGGCGCCGCGCCGCCACTGGCGATGGCCGGCGCCCCGGTGCTGCGCCCGGGCGCGGAGGCGGCACGATGAGCGCGCCGCCGACCGGCGACGCGGGCGGCACGGCGCCCGCCAGCACTCGCATCACCTACCGCGAGGCCTGCCGGCAGGCGATCCGCGCCGCGCTGATCGCCGACCCGCGCAGCTTCGTGATGGGCGAGGACGTCGGCAAGTACGGCGGCTGCTACGCCGTCACCAAGGGGTTGCTGGAGGAGTTCGGCCCCACGCGCATCGTCGACACGCCGCTGGCGGAGAACGGCTTCACCGGCATCGGCATCGGTGCCGCGATCGCGGGGCTGCGGCCGATCGTCGAGATCATGACCTGCAACTTCAGCCTGCTGGCGCTGGACCAGATCATGAACAACGCCGCGACGCTGCCGCACATGACCGGCGGCCAGTTCGCGGTGCCGCTGGTCTTGCGCATGGCCACCGGCGGCGGGCGGCAGCTGGCGGCGCAGCACTCGCACAGCCTGGAGGGCTGGTTCGCGCACATCCCGGGGCTGAAGGTGGCGGTGCCGGCCACGGTGGACGACGCGCGCCACATGCTGGCCGCCGCACTCGCGGACCCGAACCCGGTGCTGATCTTCGAGCACATCGTGCTCTACAACGCCGAGGGCGAGCTGGACCCGGCGCTGACCGCGGTCGACCTGGAACACGCCAAGGTCCGCCGCGCGGGGCGCGACGTCACGCTCGTCACCTACGGCAACGGCCTGCCCAAGTGCCTGGCCGCGGCCGACGCGCTGGCCGGCGACGGCATCGACGCCGAGGTGATCGACCTGCGCATGCTGCGCCCGCTGGACATGCCCACCGTCGCGGAGTCGGTCGCGCGCACGCGGCGCGTGGTGATCGTCGACGAGGGCTGGAAGAGCGGGTCGATCTCCGCCGAGATCGCGGCCCGGCTGGCCGAGGAGGCGCTGTACGAGCTCGACGCGCCGATCCGCCGCGTCTGCAGCCGCGAGGTGCCGGTGCCGTATGCGGTGCACCTGGAAGAGGCCGCACTGCCGGGCGTCGACGGCATCGTCGCGGCGGTGCGCGCCATCGTGCCGCCGCGGCGCTGACGTGGTGCAAGGCTGAAGGGCAGGGCATGGCCGACTTCACGATGCCGGCGCTGGGCGCCGACATGGAGACCGGCAAGGTCGTCGAGTGGCTGGTCAAGGCGGGCGACCGCGTGAAGCCGGGCGACGTCGTCGCGGTCGTCGAGACGCACAAGGGCGCGATCGACGTCGAGTGCTTTCTGGACGGCGTGATCGGCGACCTGGCGGCGCTGGATACCGAGCTGCCGGTGGGTGCGGTGCTGGCGCGGGTCGCCGTCGAGGGCGAGGCGGCGGCGCCGGCCGAGGCGGCGCGGGCGGCCGCGCCGGAAGCCGCGAAGCCGGCCGTTGCGGCGCCGGCGCCGGCTCCTGGCCAGCGGCGGCGCCAGCAGCCGCACCGGTAGCTGCGCCGGCAGCGGCTCCACGCCGCCCCAGCGGCAGCCGCAACGCAAGTCCAAGCGCTGCCGCACCCGGGCTGCTGCTTGCCGCCGACAAGGCCGCGCCAGGTCCAGATCCTGCCGCGCGCCGCGCGCATGGCGCGACAGGGCATCGACATCGATGCGCGCTGCGCGGCACCGGCGTGTGGACGGCGCGGTGACGCTGGCCGACGTCGACCTGGCCTGCGCGCGAGCGCGCCGCCGCACCGCGCCCGCCGCAGCGCCGGCCGCCGGCGCGGCGACTGGCGCAGCGTGCGCGGCGGCTTCGACCCGGCGCAGATGCGCCAGGCCATCGCCACCGCGATGGCGCGCTCCAAGCGCGAGATCCCGCACTACTACCTGACGGCCAGCATCGACTTCGCCGCCGCCCAGGCCTGGCTGCAGGCCTGGAACGACGCCCACGACCCCGCCGAGCGGCTGCTGCCGGCCACGCTGCTGCTCAAGGCCACCGCCAAGGCGCTGGTCGAGGTGCCGGCGCTCAACGGCTTCTGGGAGGCGGGCGGCTATCGCGCCGGTGCGGCGGTGCACATCGGCTGGGCGATCGCGCTGCGCGGCGGCGGGCTGGTGGCGCCGGCCATCCACGACGCCGACCGCAAGACCCTGCCCGAGCTGATGGCCGCGCTGCGCGACCTGGTGCAGCGCGCGCGCGCCGGCGGCCTGCGCAGCAGCGAGCTGACCGACCCCACCATCACCGTCACCAGCCTGGGCGAGCGCGGCGCCGAGAGCGTGCTGGGCGTGATCTACCCGCCGCAGGTCGCCATCGTCGGCTTCGGCCGCGTCGTCGAGCGGCCGTGGGTGGTGGACGGCCGCGTCGTGCCGCGCCCGGTCGTCGCCGTCAGCCTGGCGGCCGACCACCGCGCCAGCGACGGCCACCTGGGCGGCCAGCTGCTGGCCGCGATCGACCGCGCGCTGCAGTCGCCCGAGACCCTCTGACGAGACCTTCGACCGGCGCCGCGGCGCCATCGCCCACGGAGAAGCAGCCCATGACCGAATCCGAGATCCGCGCCCTGGCCGCCGACGCGCTGGCCGGCATCGCCCCCGAGGCCGACCTGGCCAGCGTCGGCGACGACGAGGACCTGCGCGAGGCGCTGGACCTGGACTCGATGGACTTCCTCAACTTCGTGATCGCGCTGTCGCAGGCGTCGGGTGTGAAGATCCCGGAGGCGGATGCGCCGAAGCTTTATCCTAAATCCGGCAGTTGCGACCTCATGATTGGTCGCTGAGCCAGCACTGGCGCGGGCTTGCCGAGAATTGGCACACTCACCCAATGGGTGAAGCAAGACGCAAGGCGCTGGCGGCGCGCCGAGGGGCTGGCTCGGAGCCGGCCGAGCCGCAGGTGGTCGACACGCTGGGCGGGCGCATGCACGTGCGCTGGGACGAGGGTGCGGCGGCCACGCCGCACGGCCAGCTGGTGTTCTTTGCCGAGTTCCTGGCGGCCGCCGGCGTGTTCGAGCGCTGGGTTGAAGGCTGCCCGCTGGCCTACCGCAGCGGCAACGCCCCGGACAAGCGCGACGTGCTGGGCACGCTGCTGCTGGGGCTGCTGGCCGGCCACCGGCGCTACGCGCACATCACCGCGCTGCGCGGCGACGCCGTGGCCGCGCGGGGTGTGGCGGTCGATGCATGCTCGCCAGAGACTGGTCGTCAGCGAAGACGCGCTGCGCCGGGCGCTGGAGCGCATCGACGAAGCGGCCAGTGCGGCGTGGATGCGCCCGAGCCTGATGCACTCCGTGCGCGAGGCGCTGGACCGTCCCTGGGTGCTGGACATCGACGCCAGCGTCAAGCCGCTGTACGGGCGCCAGGAGGGCGCCGAGATCGGCTACAACCCGACCAAGCCGAAGCGGCCCAGCCACGTGCTGCACACCTTCTTGGTGAGCAACCTGCGCCTGGTGCTGGACGTGCAGGTCAGCTCGGGCAAGCAGCACACGAGCGTGCATGCCAAGGCGGCGCTGGGGCGGCTGCTGGACGAACTCGGCGAGCGCCGGCCCGCGCTGGTGCGGGGTGACTCCGGCTACGGCAACGAAGGCATCCTGCTGACGCTGGAACAGCGCCAGCAGCCCTACCTGCTGCGGCTGCGGCAGACCAAGAACGTGCAGCGGCTGGTGGCGCAGCAGTTCGCCCGGGACGACTGGAGCCGCGCCGACAGCCAGGGCTGCCAGATGGTCGAGGCCCAGCTGCAACTGCACGGCTGGAGCGCCAGGCGCCGCGTCGTCATCGTGCGCCAGCGCATCCGCGGCGGCATCGCGCGCGAGCGGCGCGTGGACGGCAAGCAGTTGCGGCTGGACCTGGCCGGCCCGAGCGTGCACGAGGGCGAGCTGCTGTGGGAGTACGCGGTGTTCGTCACCGACGTGGCCTACCCGCTGGAGGCGATCGCTCAGCTGTACCGCGACCGCGCCGATGCCGAGAACGCCTTCGACGAGCTGAAGAACCAATGGGGGCTGGGGGGCTTCACCACCCAGGACCTCAACCGCAGCCAGACCGTGGCCCGTGCCTGCGCACTGGTCTACAACTGGTGGAGCTGGTACTGCCGGGCCGCGCACCCGACGGGCCGGCTGGAAGCCATCACGAGCCGCCCGCTGCTGCTGGCAGCGGTGGGCAAGGCCGTCAGCCACGCCAACCAGACCACGCTGTACCTGACGCCGCTGCACGGGCGGGCGGACGTGCTCAAGCGGCTGATCGTCAACATCGGCGCGGCCTTACGTCACGTCAAGGCTGCTGCGGAGCAGTTCAAGGACCTGGACCGCTGGGGCTGCCTGCTGCGCTACATCAGCGACCGCATCGCGCCCGTCATCGGGCCGCCGAGACCGCCGCCGCGGCTGCCGGCGATGGGGTAACTGCCGGATTTAGGTTTATACAGTTCGATGACCGGTTGGTGCTCCGTCGTTGGTGGGGGTGGGGTGAGGGATCGGACGATGGTCTGCCGATGCGATGTGGCGGATACGAGCGCAGAACCGCGCCACTATCCGGATAGGGGAGCGGAGGTGTGCCCGCCAACACGGCCGGTCTCAAGGAGGAACGCGATAAGTTGGCATGCTCTGCCGCTCGGCCTGTGCCTCTCCGCGTCTGTTTGGGCGGACGCTGCGTCGGATAGCCGATTCGAGACTTGTCGGCAAAAGCTGATCCAAACCCAAAGGCTTGAAGTCCTCTATGACCTCGACTGGAAACTTCCCGAAGAACCGAAGGTCGTCGTCGGACCGACGTTTTTTCGAATGCCTATCGACGCCAAAGAGAGCTTCGCTGATAACGTCAACTGCTTTCTTATGACGGGTGCGACCGGGAAATGTGTTAGTTTGAACATCCTTCACTGGCAAACTGGGAAGGCGGCGGGACGATTTTCCAACTCCCGGTTCAATATGAAATAACCAGCGGATGTGACCTTGAGTTGAGTGTGACTTCAGAATGGCTTGAGGGTCAGGCTTTGGGTCGAAAGTGGGAAGCGTGACTCTTAACTTTGACCCATGGCTCACTCGCACGGGCTGAAGCACTTCAGATTTAAGACCTGACCCCATAACCCGTAAATCGAAAGCGGGAGGCCAACCTTTGGACCGTCGCCCGTGCCGCACTCGCACACATCTTGGGCGCGTCTGATTCAATACTAGACACCGAAGTCTGAGTGGCCGCTAGAATGGAGCCCTTCTGTCACCCGAGGAGCACGATATGAGTCGCGTCCTGGAGGTAGCCCTCGCCGAGGTCGCCAAGCTCCCGCCCGGAGAGCAGGATGCTCTCGGGGCGCTTCTGCTCGAGGAGATGCGGTCCGAGGGGCGTTGGAGTGGGTCCTTCGCCGCCAGTCAGAACACGCTGAAGGAACTGGCTGACGAAGCGCTTGCGGAGCACCGTGCGGGGAAGACCAAACCGCTCATTGATTCGCTTTGAAGTCGGTAACTACCGAGCAGTTTCGCCGCCTGTACGCGGCAGCAGGCCTGCGGCGCCAAGACAAGATCAATCGGGCCTACAAGCTGTGGCTCGAGAACCCGGCTCATCCTTCACTGCGGTTCAAGAAAGTGCACGACACGGAGCCCCGAAGTTCGACACTTCAAGCGCCCCATAGCGTCGCTTGAGCCTTAGGGATCAAACACTTAGATGCGAGGCAGCGGAAATTTTGTAGTGACACGATATTTTCGTTCACCCCTTCCACCCCTCTTGCGCCGGACCTATAGTTGGTCCCATGTTCGTTCGCATCACACGCGCTGAAGGCCGCTCCTACGTGAAGATCGTGGAAGCCTTCCGTGATGACAGGGGCGCCACCCGCCAGCGCGTCATCGCCACCCTCGGCCGCCTCGAGCACGTGCGCGCCGGGGGCGCCGATGCCCTCGTGCGCGGCCTGATGCGCGTCAGCGGCACGCCCGCTGCCGAAGGCGTCGATCTCTCGGCCGTGCGCTTTGATCCCGCGTTGAGCGTGGGTGACACCTGGCTGCTGACCGCGCTGTGGCACCGCCTGGGCTTCGGGGAGTCCTTCCGCCGCGTGCTGCGCAACGGCCGCTCCTCCTTCGACTGCGAGCGGCTGCTGCGCGTGATGGTCTTCAACCGCCTGTGCGACCCCACCTCCAAGCTGGGCGTCATGCGCTGGCTCGAAGGGACGCGGGTGCCCGCCGTGGAGGCCTCCTCGGTGACCCACCAACGCCTGCTGCGTGCCATGGACACTCTGGCCGAGCGGGCCGAGGCCATGCAGCGCAGCCTGGCCACGCTGCTGCGCCCGCTCATCGACCAGGAGCTGTCGGTGGTCTTCTATGACCTGACCACCGTCGGCGTGGAAGGCCGCACCGAACTGCCCGACGACGTGCGTGCCTTGGGCAAGTCCAAGGACGGCGGCATCGCCCGGCAGTTCATGCTCGGCGTGGTGCAGACCGCCGAAGGCCTGCCCATCGCGCACCGCGTCTGGGAGGGCAACACCGGGGAGGCCACCACGCTGCAGCCGGTCATCCAGGAGGTGCTCTCGCAGTTCCCGGTCAAGCGCGTGGTGCTCGTGGCCGACCGGGGCCTGCTGAGCCTGGACAACCTGGAGCAGTTGCAGGCGCTCGAGGTCAAGGGCGGGCAGCCGCTGGAGTTCGTGCTGGCCGTGCCTGGGCGCCGCTACGTGGAGTTCGACGAACTGCTCGAGCCCCTGCGTGCGAAGTGCGAAGGCGCCACGGCTGAACTCTTCGGCGAGGCAGCCTGGCAGGGCCTGCGCCTGATCTGGGCGCACGACCCCGAACGGGCGGCCGAGCAGACCCAGGCCCGCCAGAGGCGCATCGACGAGATCGTCGCCAGCGCCCAGGCCCGGGCAGGCAAGCTCGACGCCCAGGACGACGGAGAAGTCTTCCGCGGCCGGCGGCTGAGTGACTCGGGTGCCAAGGCGTGGATGTTCCGCGAGGTCAGCGAGGCTCACCTGGGCGCGATCATCAAGGTCGACCTCACCGGCGAGGCCTTCACCTACGACGTGGACGAGCGTGCGCTGCGGCGCGCAAGGCTGCACGACGGCAAGCTGCTGCTGGTGACCAACGTGCCCGACCTGATGCCGGCCCAAGTGGTGGAGCGCTACAAGAGCCTGGCTGACATCGAGCGGGGCTTCAAGGTGCTGAAGTCCGACATCGAGATTGCGCCGGTCTTCCACCGTCTTCCCGAGAGGATCAAGGCGCACGCGCTGATCTGCTTCCTGGCGCTGGTGCTGCACCGGGTGATGCGCATGCAGCTCAAGGACGCGCGCAGCCCGCACTCGCCGCAGCGGGTGCTGGAGATCGTCAGGCGTATCCAGTTGCATCAGGTGACCCTGCCCAACCAGGAGCGGGCTGTGGGCGTGGGCGAACTCGACCCCATCCAGCGCGAGATCTTCGAGACCCTCGGGCTCGACGCACCCTCCCGGCATCGCCTGGAGACCGCCGTGTAGTGCCAAAAATAAAACCGGAATCCAATCAAATCAAACACTTGCGCAGTTTGGTGTCGAACTCCGGTGAGCCGATCTATTCCGCTCGCGTCGATCTTGACTGGCGAGCACTAGGGGTTCTCGATGGAGATACGGCTGTCTGGTTTTGGGTGGGCCCGCACGACGAGTATGCGGCACTGCTGAGGCGATCATGATGACCAACGATCAGGCGGCTTGCGTTATCATGCGCGACTTGACGGTACCGCACGTGCAGCCGAACTTGAGGGTCAGGTCTTCAGTCGAATGTGGCAGGCACGCCGGTGGACTATGACCCGCGGCGCACTCGGGCGGATCTGCAGCAATTTAGATTTCAAGACCTGATTCCCAACTTGCGTCCCGAGTCACCAACTGATGGCAGTATGCTATGGAGTACGCAGCGTAGCCGACGCATCGCGCGATCCGCGGTGCTCGTCGTCCTGATCGTGCTTGTTGCAGGATTGGCGTGGGCGAGTGAGGGGAGTCAGCCGATGGGATACGTGGAGAAGCTCGAGGCAGCGTACGGCCCGCCGAGCCAGAAGGGGTTCGGGGGGGCCGTGTTTCACGAGGTGCTGCAGCCGGCTGACGATCTGGCGACCGCTGCGCTGGCGAAGTACCGTCACTTCGTCGGGCCGCTGTGGAGCCGCTTCGGCGAGCAGGCATGGATGGGGCCTTGGCGCGAGGTGTACGCGCGTCCGTCCGGCGCAGGCCGTGACATCGTGGCCGAGCTGCGTGCCATCGAGGATGCCGAGGCGAAGAGGTCGGTGGACCTGCTCCTCGACGCCATGGAGAACGCAGCCGAAGCGCGTGCCGCCCTGGCCGTTGCCTTCGACGACCCGGCCGTGAAGGAGCTGCGGGTCTTCAACATCGGTGATGGCGCCGCGATGTCGGGGCTGCTCGTCGCCGGGCGGCGCGCCGCCGCCGGCGACGGTGCCACGTACGTCATCGTCCTGATGGATTGACCAGCACCCGGGATCCCTGCGTTCCCCGGCCACCGAGCCACCGCCGATGTCCTTGCTCGACGCTCTGGTGCCGGCGGTCGCCCTCGCAACCGCACCGGTCGCGGCTGTTCCACCGCCGCCTGAGCAGGTCGCAGCAGACTGCGAGACGCCGACGGGCTCTCGCCCGGGGGTACGAACCAGCTCGGTGCAGTTCCGGTGAGGCGCCGGGGCCGCGCCTTCATTCGTATCGCGACCTCTTCGCGCCAGCGTGCCACCTCGGACGGCGGACCCGATCAGGGCTTTCATGCCCGGGGGTGAGCGGGCCCGATTAGGCCTGGTTAGCATCCTTGTCGGTGGTAGCTCGCCGACAGGTCGTCTCACACCGTCCCGGCCGTGATGGCCGTCAGCATTTGCCAGCTCCCGAACAGGAACGATTGCATGTCCACTCGTCACACGATGATCTCGCTTGCCGTGGCGGCCGCGCTGGGCGCGCCGGTGGCTGCGGGCGCGCAGGATCTCGGCTTCAACTACCTCGAGGGCGGCATCGTCGCCGGCTTCGTCAACGACGTCGAGGCGTCCGGGACGTTCACGGACAACGGCCGCACGTTGGCGCTCGAGACCGATTCCGGCGGCGGCGGCTTCATCGCCGGCGCGTGGCAGTTCTGGGGGAACATGCACCTGTTCGGCGAGTATGCGGCGACCAGCCAGGACCTCGAGGTCAGCGACGGCATCGACACCGTCAGCGGTGATTTCGACCTGGTGCGCTGGCGCGTCGGGGTCGGCTATGCGTACCCGCTCTCGCGCACGCTGGGCCTCTACGGCAGGCTCAGCTTCGACAACACCGAGTTCAAGGACGCGCGGGTCGCCGGCTTCGATCTCGACGTCGACGCCGACGGAAACGGTGTCGGCGGCGAGGTGGGCATGATCTGGGCGGCGACGCCGGCGATCCAGCTGCAGGCCCACGTGCGCTACACCCCGGTCGGCGAGGTCGCTACCAAGGGCTCCGATGCCTTCGACGCCGACATCCTCGTCGGCCTGAACGGCCGCTGGACCTTCCGGCCTGACATCGCGTTGGTCGGTGGCTACGAGTACGGCAAGATCACCCTCTGGACCGTGGGCGTGCGCTTCTCGTTCTGAGTTTTTCGAGCAGACCCGCGACCGGTTCAGCCCCGCGGCCGCGCCCCCGCCCGCCGCGGCGCGCCGCGCGACTCGCGCCGCGCCACCCACAGCGTCGCGGCGGCGATCAGCAGACCGCCGGCCATCGTGCTGGGGGTCGGCAGGTCGCCGAAGACGGCCCAGCCCAGCAGCGCGGCCCAGACCAGCTCGAGGAACTTGGCCGACTGCGTGGCCGAGATGTCGGCGGCGGCGAACGAACGCGTCAGGCAGTAGTGGCCGGCGCTGCCCAGCGCGCCGCCGAGCGCGAAGCCGGCCCACTCCCACCCCGGGCCAGCGCCATACCATCAGTGCCAGCGGCAGGCTCAGCAGCGTGATCGTCACGTTCTGCCACACCAGGATGGTGCCGGTGGTCTCGTAGCGGGTCAGCGCCTTGGTCAGCAGGAAGGAGGCGGCGAACACCGGAGCCGACGCCAGCATCAGCAGCTGGTAGCCGCCGGCGCCGCCGTCCACCAGCGACAGCTTGGGCCCGACGACGACCAGCACGCCGACGAAGCCCAGCCCGGTGGCCAGCCAGCGCTCCCAGCGCATCGGCTCCTTGAACACCCACCAGGCGCCGACCATGATGAACAGCGGCGTCGTGAAGCCGATCGCCGTCGTGTCCGCCAGCGCGATCTTCGGCAGCGCGACGAACCACAGCACCAGCCCGACGGTGTGCAGCGCGCCGCGCAGCCAGTGGCCGACGACGTTGTGCGGCCGGAAGCCGGCCACGCCGTGGTGCCCGATCATCGGCAGCAAGGCGGCCCGAAGGCATAGCGCAGGAACTGCGCCTGCAGCGGGTCGGTCTGCTGCGCGAGCAGGCGCAGCAGCGCGTTCAGCACGGTGAAGATCAGGCCGGCGGCAATGCTCCACAGCAGCCCGCGCACGGCTGGCGGCAGGTGCGCGGTGTGGCGGTGCAGCGCGCCATGCAGGGCGCTCGTCAGGCGCTGCCCGGCGCTAGGGTGTGCCATGAAGCGACCCGGTCGGGCGGGTTCTGCGCGGTGGCGTGCCTGCGCCAGGAAGAGCCGGTGCTCGGCTGGCGGCGGCGGCGCCTGCGGCAGCATTCGTCGGCCGTCATGGGCATGCGTGCTCGGCGCGGGGGCGCATGATGTGCGGGCGGTTCGGGCAGTCGGGGATGGGTCAGGCCGGATCGGGTCGACGCATTCCGCAGCCAGGCCCGTTGCCTCCCGGTCGGCCCAGGCTCGCGCCTCGTGTTCCGTCTGCCCGCATCTTGGCACGAGTCACCTGCTGGCGAGGCGCCAGCCCATCTGTTCCGACTCGGCTTCGTCTAAGCTGGGGGTCAGGTCACACGTTTCGCGATGCGGAACCGAGGACCTGACCCCCGGCAACAAACGGCCGCACCGCGAAACCATCGTGCTCGAGTTCACCCGCCGTGACGAGTTGCCTGCCGGTCTGGACCGCCTGTGGGCGACGTTCGGCGACCCCGCCTACGCGCGGCAGAAGTACCTCGCGCTCGGTTCGCGCGAAGTGAAGATCCCGCGCTTCGACGTCTCCGCCACCGGGATCGAGGTCGAACTCGAGCGCCAGGTGCGCGTCGATCGTCGGCAGTGGCCGCGCTGGAGCCGGCCTGCAGTGGCGGCGGTGCAGACGCTTCGCCATCGCTCGTCCTGGAAGCGCGTATCGCCGTCGCGCGTGGTCGCGACGCTGGAGATCGCGCCCGTCGGGCAGCCCGTGCGCGCCGAGGGCACCGGCCGCATCGACGAGGTCGCGCCGGCGCATGCAGTGATGACGGTGCGATGGCGCGTCAGCTCGCCGGTCCCGGTGCTCGGGCGGCGTATCGAGCGTCTGTTCGCGCAGCAATTGCAGGCTGCACTCGATGCGGACCACGCCTTCACGCTGCACTGGGGGTCAGGTCACGCGTTTCGTGATGCGAAACGCGTGACCTGACCCCCAGCGACGCGTGACCTGACACCCCAGCGACGGATCCCCAGCAACGGATGCGGTGCAAACTCACCGACTGGCCAACACGGCTGGGTCGCCCATGAACGCGCTCATCGAACACGAGACCGACCGCCTGCGCTTGCTCGCGTGGGACGATCGCCACCTCGCGCCGTTCGCCGCGATGAATGTCGATCCGCAGGTCATGCGCTACTTCCTGGCGCCGCAGAGCGCCGAACAGTCGCGCGCCAGCGTGCTGGCGTGGAAGGCCCAGTTCGCCGAGCAGGGCTGGAGCAACTGGGCGGTCGAGCTGAAGTCGAGCGGCGAGTTCATCGGCTTCATCGGGCTGTCGGTGCCGCGCCGGCAGCTTCCGTTTTCGCCCTGCGTGGAGATCGGCTGGCGGCTGGCGCGAGCCTTCTGGGGCAGGGGGTTCGCCACCGAAGGGGCGCGCGCATGCCTGGCGGTCGCGTTCGAGCAGCTGGCGCTGGACGAGGTCGTTTCCTTCACCTCGCTGCCGAACCGCCGCTCGCGCGCGGTCATGGAGCGCATCGGCTTGCGCGATACCGGGCAGGACTTCGAGCACCCCGCGCTGCCGCCAGGGCACGAGCTGCGCCCGCACTGCCTCTATCGGCTCACGCGGGACGAGTGGAAGTCCTCTGCCGCCTCGCGCGCGGCGGCCCACCACGCAGCGGCACCCTGCTTCGGGAAGGTGGACGACACACCTTCGACGTGAACCGATGAACGCGCGAGGCGCGGGCGCAACGCAAGGCCGCGGCGCGATGACCACGTCACGAGGCGGCCCGGCCCGTCATGCGATAAGGGCAAGCCCGCGATCGAGGAGGCCCGAATGCCCAGGCACCCGCATCCTGCCCGCCGCCGCGGCGTCGCGATGCTCGGCGCGACGCTCGTCGCCGGCCTGGTGCCGGAGCCTCGCGCTCGGGCAGGCGGCCACGCGCCGCGGCCATGAAGCGCAGAAATTACCCCGACGTGCTGGAGGTGAACGTGCGCGCCGCCGGGGCCGGCACCTACGACTTCGACGTGACGGTGTCCTCGCCCTACGACACGCCGCAGCGCTATGCCGATGCATTTCGCGTCGTGGGGCCGGACGGCGCGGTCTTCGGCGAACGCATCCTCTGGCACGACCACGCCGGCGAGCAGCCTTTCACGCGCGACCTTCACGGCGTGAAGATCCCGGCCGGCGTGAAGCGCGTCGTCGTGCAGGCGCGCGACCAGCGCCACGGCTGGGGCGGCAAGGGGGTCGAAGTGGCGCTGCCCGGCCGGTAGGGCGGCCGCCGCGCCGGCGGCGGCGGCCGTGCCGGCCGCCGGACCTGCGGGCGCCGCGCCGCGCTCAGCGGCCGACGCGGCGCTCGCGGTCGATGCGGTAGATCGTCGTCGTGCCGCTGACCTCGTTGGCCACCACCAGCAGCGGCACGCCGGGGATCGGGCTGCGCGCGGCCTCGATCACGATCAGGCCCTCGGGCGCCAGGTCCAGCGCTTGCGGCGACTCGGCGTCGGCCGAGAAGTCGCGGTGGTTCAGGTACTGCACGAAGCGCGGTGCGTGGGGGTTGCTGACGTCGTAGACCATCACGCCGCCGACGCGCTCCAGGCCGATGAACGCGAAGTGGCGGCCCCACAGCTTGGCCACCGCGACGCCCTCGGGCTCGGGGCCCTTGTCGTCGCTGCGGGCGTCGAAGCTGTCGTTGTCGTCGTTGTTGGCGTTGAAGTTCGCCGGGTCGGCGTCGGCGGTGATGCGCTCGAAGTCGGCGCCGCTGTCGAAGACGAGGTCGAGCTTCGCGTCGTAGATCGAGAACGAGCGCGTGCCGAAGGCGAACAGCGCCTCGTGGCAGCTGCCATCGGCGCTCAGGCCCTCGGTGCTGACGAGGTTCAGGCGCCCGAGGTTGGCGTTGTCGCGCAACTGCTCGACCGTGGTGATGCCCAGCGTGTTGTCGGCGAGGAAGGACCGAAGCCGCGCGTTGTCGCACGGCGGGACGTCCTCCGACAGCGAGCGGAAGCGGCGCACGTCGGCGTATTCGAAGCCCGTGGCTTCGTCCTCGTACTCGCGCGCGTCGCCCTCGTTGGCAGTGACGAGGTAGCTGCGGCCGCCGACCTCGTAGCTGGCGATCGCGTCCGGCATCGGCAGGCCGTAGACGGGCCAGTTGGCGATCCGGATCGCATCGTCGTCGTTGCTGACGTCGAGCTCGTTGCCCGGCAGCAGGTGGTCCTTGGCGCCGGCGCTGCGCAGCGCGGTGAAGCGGCCGGCGTCGATGTCGAGCACCGCGATCGCGTTGGCCTCCTGCAGCGCGACCCAGGCGGTTCGCGAGTCCCCGGCCACCGCGATGGTCTCGGGCTCCAGGTCCTGCGCGACGCTGGCGTTCGGGCCCGTGATGCGGATGCCGGGCTCGAGCGTGGCCTTGTCGAAGCCGCGGAAGTCGGCCGTGCGGACGTGCGACGCGTCCAGCGAGCGGATCCGCGCCGGCAGGTCGATGATGCTGACGCTGCCCTCGGGGTCGATCGAATAGTCGTCGCTCGGCTCGCCCTCGTTGGCCACCAGCGCGTGGCGGCCGTCGGGCGTGAAGGTGATCATGTCGGGCAGTGCGCCGACCGGCACCGCAGCCAGCACCTGGCCGTCGACGTCGAGGAAGACGGCCTGGCCGGGGGAGGTCTTGACAGGATGCTCGACCGCCGCGGCGACCAGGCCGCGGTGGACGGCGACGCTGTTGACGGTGGCGCCGTAGTCGGACAGGTCGATCTCGAACAACTTGGTCGGCTGCGTCGGCACGCGCGCGTCGAGCACGTCGATGCGACCGCTGTCGGCATTGACGACGAACAGGCGCTGGCTGCGCGGGTCGTGCGCGACGATCTCGGCGGCGGCCTGGTCGAACTGGCCGGTGACGTGGCTGCCGATCGGGGTCAGCCGCAAGGCCTGCGGCGAGGCCTGAGGGGCGGCCCACGCCGCGGGTGCGGCACAGGCGGTGACGGCGAGCAGCGCGCCGGCGAGCGCGCGACGCAAGGCGGTGGATTCGGTCATCGTGGAAATCGAGTGCGTGACGGGACCGCGTACTGTCGGGTCGCGTCGTGACAGCGGCATGACGGGCGGGGGTCAGGTACCTTCGTTCCGCATCGCCGGGGAGGGGGTCAGGTACCGCGTTCCGCATCGTGGAACGTGGTACCTGACCCCCCTATCGGACCCCCCTATCGCCGACATAGCCCCGCTTGCGTTGATCCGCCGTCGCACGGCTCCTAGACTGCGGTCATTCTTTCCCCACGACGAGACCGAGGAGATGAGCATGTCGACCGAATCCAAGTGCCCGTACGCAGCCGCCCCGATGGGCAACGTCACCGCCGGCGGCCGCAGCAACCGCGACTGGTGGCCCGAGCAGCTCAACCTGGCGATCCTGCACCAGCATTCGTCGAAGTCGGACCCGATGGGCGCGGGCTTCGACTACGCGAAGGCGTTCGGACGCTGGACCTCGACGCCGTCGTCGCCGACCTGCGCGCGCTGATGACGGATTCGCAGGACTGGTGGCCGGCCGACTGGGGCCACTACGGCGGGCTGATGATCCGCATGGCCTGGCACAGCGCCGGCACCTACCGCATCGCCGATGGGCGCGGCGGCGCCGGCCACGGCAACCAGCGCTTCGCGCCGCTGAACAGCTGGCCCGACAACGGCAACCTCGACAAGGCGCGCCGCCTGCTTTGGCCGGTCAAGCAGAAGTACGGCCGCAAGCTGTCCTGGGCCGACCTGATGATCCTGGCCGGCAACGTCGCGCTCGAGTCGATGGGCTTCAAGACCTTCGGCTTCGCCGGCGGCCGGCCCGACATCTGGGAGCCACAGGAGGACATCAACTGGGGCACCGAGATGAAGTGGCTGGCCACCAGCAAGGAGCCCCACAGCCGCTACGCCGGCGAGCGCGAGCTGGCCAACCCGCTGGCCGCGGTGCAGATGGGCCTGATCTACGTGAACCCCGAGGGCCCGGACGGCAACCCCGATCCGGTGGCCTCGGGCCGCGACGTGCGCGAGACCTTCGCCCGCATGGCGATGAACGACGAGGAGACGGTGGCGCTGGTCGCCGGCGGCCATACCTTCGGCAAGGCGCACGGCGCGGGTGACCCGGCGCTGGTCGGCCCCGAGCCCGAGGGCGCGCCGATCGAGGAGCAAGGCCTGGGCTGGCGCAACGCCTTCGGCAGCGGCAAGGGCGTGCACACGACCACCAGCGGCATCGAGGGCGCGTGGAAGCCCAACCCGACGACCTGGGACATGGGCTACTTCGACATGCTGTTCGGCTACGAGTGGGATCTGGTCAAGAGCCCGGCCGGCGCGCACCAGTGGGTGGCCCGGGACTGCAAGCCCGAGCACATGATCCCCGACGCGCACGACCCGTCGAAGAGGCACCCGCCGATGATGACGACGGCCGACCTGTCGCTGCGCTTCGACCCCGCGTACGAGAAGATCTCGCGCCGTTTCCACGCCGACCCGCAGGCCTTCGCCGACGCCTTTGCGCGCGCCTGGTTCAAGCTGACGCACCGCGACATGGGGCCGCGCTCGCGCTACCTGGGCAAGCTCGTGCCCGCGGAGCCGATGATCTGGCAGGACCCGGTGCCCGCGGTCGACCACCCGCTGGTCGGCGACGAGGACATCGCGGCGCTGAAGGCCGCGGTGCTGGCCTCGGGCCTGTCGACGGCGCAGCTCGTCCGGACGGCCTGGGCGTCGGCGGCCACCTTCCGCGGCAGCGACAAGCGCGGCGGCGCGAACGGCGCGCGCATCCGCCTGGCGCCGCAGAAGGACTGGGCGGTCAACGATCCGGCCGAGCTGGCGCGGGTGATCGAGGTGCTGGAGCGCGTGCGCAAGGACTTCGACGCCGGCGCCGCCGGCGGCAGGAGAATCTCGCTGGCGGACCTGATCGTGCTGGCCGGGGGTGCGGCCATCGAGGCGGCGGCGAAGCAGGCCGGGCATGAGGTGACGGTGCCCTTCGTGCCGGGGCGCACCGATGCGTCGCAGGCGCAGACCGATGTCGAGTCCTTCGCCGTCCTCGAGCCGCTGGCCGATGGCTTCCGCAATTTCGCGCGCCAGGGCCTGGAGGGCCGCGCAGCCGAACTGCTGGTCGACAAGGCGCAGCTGCTGACGCTGACCGCGCCCGAGATGACGGTGCTGGTCGGCGGGATGCGCGTGCTCGGCGCCAATGCCGGGCGGCAGCGCGCACGGCGTGTTCACCAGCCGGCCCGGCGTGCTGACGAACGATTTCTTCGTCAACCTGCTCGACATGGGCACGGCGTGGCAGCAGTCGCCCACCGACGGCGTGCTCGAGGGGCGCGACCGCAAGACCGGCGCGCGCAAGTGGACGGGCACGGTGGCCGACCTGGTCTTCGGCTCCAACTCGCAACTGCGCGCGCTGGCCGAGGTCTACGCCAGCGCCGACGCGCAGGGCAAGTTCGCGCAGGACTTCGTCGCCGCCTGGTCCAAGGTGATGAACCTGGACCGCTTCGACCTCGCCTGACGCACCGCGCCGGGCACGCGCAGCGCGCATGCCCGGCGCAACGCAGTGCCAGGCGCGCGCGGAGCGCGTCCTGCAACGCGACGCAGGCGCCGCGACCGGCGGTGCACGGGCCTGACTACAATCGCGCCCCATTCATGCCAGGGGCCTATCGGCGCCGGCGGGCACAACAGGCGCTTATCGGCGCCGTGGGGCGACAAGGGATGGTGAAGCGGTTCTCGGGGCGTCATGCCGGCATCGTGCGGTTCGCCCTCGTCGCCCTCGTCGCTGTCGTCGGGCTGGCCGGCTGCGGCCGCGTCACCAACAGCCCGCACCCGCGCGGCGCCGAGTCGACGAACACGCTGTTCACGGCGTTCACCGAGCGCTCGCCCAAGTACCTGGATCCGACCAGCTCGTACTCGAACGACGAGACGCCCTACACCTACCAGGTCTACGAGCCGCTGTACGGCTACCATTTCCTGAAGCGGCCGTACGAGCTGGCGCCGCGCGCGGCCGAGGCGGTCGCGCGGCCGCGCTACCTCGACGCCGACGGCCGCGAGCTGCCCGCCGACGCGCCTGGCGAGTCGATCGCGCAAAGCGTCTACGAGATCCGCCTGCGCAAGGGCATCCTGTTCGCGCCGCATCCGGCCTTCGCCAGGGATGCCGCCGGCCGCCACGTCTACCACGCGCTGCAGCGCGAGGACGTGGCCGACAAGTACAGGATCAGCGACTTCGCGCTGACCGGCACGCGCGAGCTGACGGCGCACGACTATGTCTATGCGATCCGCCGCCTGGCCACGCCGCGCATCAAGTCGCCGTCGTTCTCGCTGATGAGCGAGTACATCGTCGGGCTGAAGGAGTACGGCGACCGCATCGCCGAGGTCGACCGCGAGCTGCGCCGCGACCTCGCGCCGACCGACCGCGACCTGCCGATGCTCGACTTCCGCCGCCACGGCTTCCCCGGCGCCGAGGCGGTCGACGACCACACGCTGCGCATCCGCATCAAGGGCAAGTACCCGCAGTTCAAGTACTGGCTGGCGATGACCTTCTTCGCGCCGATCCCGTGGGAGGCCGAGGCCTTCTACGCCCAGCCCGGCATGGCCGAGAAGAACCTGACGCTGAACTACTGGCCGGTCGGCACCGGCCCGTTCATGCTGACCGAGTTCCTGGAGAACCGGCGCCACGTGCTCGAGCGCAACCCGAATTTCCGCGGCCAGCCCTACCCCTGCGAGGGCGAGCCCAGGGACCAGGCCGAGGGCATGCTGGCCGACTGCGGCAAGACGACGCCCTTCGTCGACAAGGTGGTCTTCTCGATCGAGAAGGAAGCGATCCCGCTGAAGACCAAGTTCTTCCAGGGCTATTACGACGCGCCGCAGATCGAGCGCCTCGACCAGGGTACCGACTTCCTGGTCGAGATGGCCGACTCCGAGGACAAGGACGCCGAGTACCGCAGCAAGGGGGTCAAGCTGCCGACGACGATCGAGGCCAACAACTGGTATATCGGCTTCAACATGCTCGACCCGGTGGTCGGCTGGGGCGCGACACCCGAGCAGCGCGAGCGCAACCGCAAGCTGCGCCAGGCGCTGTCGATCGCGATCGACTGGGAGGAGCACGTCGCGATCTTCGAGAAGGGGCAGGGCATGGCCGCGCACGGGCCGCTGCCGCCCGGGCTGTTCGGCTACCGCGACGACGCGCCGGCGGCGTTCAACCCGGTCGTCTACCGCAAGGACGGCGACCGCGTCGAACGCCGCCCGATCGAGGATGCGAAGCGTCTGCTCGCCGAGGCCGGCTACCCGGACGGCCGCGACGCCAAGTCCGGCCAGCCGCTGGTGCTCAACCTGGACTACCAGCGCGCGCTGTCGCCGGCGGTGCGGCCGCTGATGAGCTGGTACCAGAAGCAGTTCGCCAAGATCGGCGTGCAGCTCGAGATCCGCGCCACCGACTACAACCGCTTCCAGGACAAGATGAACAAGGGCAGCCACCAGATCTTCTTCTGGGGCTGGCTGGCCGACTACCCGGACGCCGAGAACTTCCTGTTCATGCTCTACGGCCCGAACGCCAAGGCGCTGACGAACGGCAACGGCGAGAACAACGCCAACTACCAGAATCCGGCCTTCGACCGCCTGTTCGAGCGCATGAAGTACGAGGACGACGGGCCGGTCAAGGCGCAGCTGATCGACGAGATGGTCCGCATCGTGCAGGACGACGCGGTGTGGAGCTTCGGCTACTTCCCGACCGCGGCGGCGGCGTTCCACCAGTGGGTCCACAACGGCAAGCCGACGCAGATCATCCGCAACCACATCCAGTACCTGCGCGTCGACCCGGCGCTTCGCGTCCAGAAGATCGCCGAGTGGAACCGGCCGGTCTGGTGGCCGGTGGTGCTGATCGCGATCGCGCTGGTGGCCGCCGTGCTGCCGGCGCTGCGCGCCTACCGCAAGCGCGAGCGCGAGAACGCCGCGCGCACGCTGGCGCGCGAGCCCGCCGCGGGGGCGGCGTCGTGATGCGCGCGACACACCGCAAGGCGGGCCGGCCCGGCACGGACGCGGGGGCGGCCGGATGCTGAACTACATCCTGCGCCGCATCGGCTACGGCGTGCTGATCCTCGTCGGCGTCAACCTGTTCACCTTCGTCCTGTTCTTCACCGTCAACACGCCCGACGACATGGCGCGGCTGAATATCGGCGGCAAGCGCGTGACGCAGGAGGCGATCGAGAAGTGGAAGGTCGAGCGCGGCTACGACAAGCCGCTGCTGGTCAACAGCGCCGAGCCCGGCACGCGCAAGCTGACGAACACGATCTTCTTCGAGCGCTCGGTGCAGCTGTTCGCGCTCGACTTCGGCGCGTCGGACTCGGGCCGCGATATCGGCTACGAGATCCGCCAGCGCATCGCCCCGTCGCTGGCGGTGGCGGTGCCGACCTTCCTGCTCGGCGTGCTGGCGACCGTCTGCGTCGCGCTGCTGATGGTCTTCTTCCGCGCCACCTACCTCGACTTCTGGGGTGTCACGGCGGCGGTCGTGCTGATGTCGATCTCGGCGCTGTTCTACATCATCATCGGCCAGTGGTTCTTCTCGACGCTGCTCAAGCTGGTGCCGATCTCGGGCTTCGCCGGCGGCTGGAACCTGGTGGTCTTCATCGCGCTGCCGATCGTCATCGGCGTGGTCGCGCGGCTCGGCGCCGACAGCCTGCTGTACCGCACGATGTTCCTCGAGGAGGTCGGCAAGGACTACGTGCGCACCGCGCGCGCCAAGGGCCTGTCGGAGGCGGCGGTGCTGTTCCGCCACGTGCTGCGCAATGCCTCGCTGCCGATCCTGACCTCGACCGTCGCCGTGCTGCCGCTGCTGTTCCTCGGCAGCCTGATCATGGAGAGCTTCTTCGGCATCCCGGGGCTGGGCAGCTACACGATCGACGCCATCAACGCGCAGGACTTCGCCGTCGTGCGCGCGATGGTCTTCCTCGGCTCGGTGCTGTACATCGTCGGCCTGATCCTGACCGACATCTCCTACACGCTCGCGGATCCCCGCATCCGGCTCGGCTGAGGACGCACAGGTGCCCAAGTTCGTCTTCCTCGCCACCGATATCGCGCTGCTGATGCTGCTGGCGGCGCTGGCCGGCTACGTCTGGCATGTGCGGCGCTCGCCCGACCTGCGCGCGACCTGGCGCTCGGTCTTCCGCGATGCAGCGGCGATGAGCGCGCTGGTCGTGCTCGGCGCGTTCATCCTCGTCGCGGCGCTGGACTCGCTGCACTTCCGGCCGCTGCTGCCGCCGGCGCCGGGCGCGGCGGCCGATGCCCAGCCGGCGTACTCGACGCGCACCTACTCGGTGCTCGACCAGATGCTGCTGCGCCAGCTCGAGGGGACCGAGAAGACCTACTCGGCGCCGCTGGCCTACCGGTCGTACAGCAAGGAGTCGATGGAGGTCGACGGCAAGCCGGTGCGCGACTTCCCGCGCCTGGTGCACGGCGGCGCGCACCTCGGCGACCCGGCCACGCAGTGGCTGCCCGACCTGCTGAGGCGCTCGGCCGCCGGGCTGGCCGGCGGCGCGGTCGCGGCGCTGATGCTGGCGTTCGTCGTCGCGGCGCTGCACGCGCGCGCGGCCGGCGGCTCGGCCGGCGCATCCTGGCGCGCGATCTGGCGCCGCGAGACCGAGGTCCCGCTGCGCGCGGTGCTGCTGACCGCCGGCGCGCTGCTGCTGCTGGTGGGCTGGGTGGCGGCGATCTGGGGCGCCTACCACGTCCTCGGCACCGACCGCACCGGCAACGACGTGCTCTACCAGGCTCTGAAGTCGATCCGCACCGCGGTCGTCATCGGCTCGCTGGCGACGCTGGCGACGCTGCCGTTCGCGATCGCGCTGGGCATCCTCGCCGGCTACTTCAAGGGCTGGGTCGACGATGCGATCCAGTATCTGTACACGGTGCTGTCGTCGATCCCCGGCGTGCTGCTGATCGCGGCCTTCGTGCTGATGATCCAGGTCTGGATCGACAAGAACCCGCAGCTCTACGAGACCGGGCTGGAGCGCGCCGACGTGCGGCTGCTGCTGCTGTGCGTGATCCTGGGCGTGACGGGCTGGGCGACGCTGTGCCGGCTGCTGCGCGCCGAGACGCTCAAGCTCTCCGAGCTCGACTACGTGCAGGCGGCGCGCGCCTTCGGCGTCGCGCACCTGCGCATCATGCGCCGGCACATCTTCCCGAACCTGATGCACATCGTGCTGATCGTCGCCGTGCTCGACTTCTCGGCGCTGGTGCTGTACGAGGCGGTGCTGTCCTACGTCGGTGTCGGCGTCGACCCGACGACGCCGAGCTTCGGCTCGATGTTCAACCTCGCGCGCACCGAGATGAGCCGCGACCCGGCGGTGTGGTGGAACCTGCTGGCGGCGTTCGTCTTCCTGCTTGCGCTGGTGCTGTCGGCCAACCTGTTCGCCGGCGCGGTGCGCGAGGCCTTCGACCCGCGCGCGCGGGCCTTCCGGCCGCGGCTGGTGCGCGGCGCGGCGGCCGGCGCTGCGGCGGCGAAGGCCGGGGCGCCGGTCGCGCCGGCGGCCGAAGCGGCGAAGACCGCGGGGGGTCGCTGATGCTGCGCATCGACCGCCTGAGCACGGTGCTCGACACCGATCACGGGCTGGTGCGCGCGGTCGAGGCCATGAGCCTGGCGATCGAGCGCGGCGAGACCTTCGCGCTGGTCGGCGAGTCGGGCTGCGGCAAGTCGATGACGGCGCTGTCGATCCTGCGCCTGCTGCCGGACAACGGCCGCGTCGTCGACGGCGCGATCCGCGTCGGCGACACCGACATCGTCCAGCTGCCCGAGGCGCGCATGCGCGACGTGCGCGGTCGGCGCGTCAGCATCATCTTCCAGGAGCCGGCCACCAGCCTGAACCCGGTGATGCGCGTGGGCGACCAGATCGTCGAGGTGATCGAGCGCCACACCGCGCTGAAGGGCCAGGCGGCGCGCGCGCGCTCGCTCGACTGGCTCGCGCGGGTCGGCATCCCGGACCCGGCGCGGCGCATCGACGACTACCCGTTCCAGCTCTCGGGCGGGCAGAAGCAGCGCGTGATGATCGCGATCGCGCTGGCCGCCGAGCCGGACCTGGTCATCGCCGACGAGCCGACGACGGCGCTGGACGTGACGATCCAGAAGCAGATCCTCGACCTGCTGCGCAGCCTGCAGGCCGAGCGCGGCATGGCGATGCTGCTGATCACGCACGACCTGGGCATCGTCGCGCAGATGGCGCACACGGTGGCGCTGATGTACGCGGGGCAGATCGTCGAGACCGCGCGCGCCGAGGCCTTCTTCGCCCGGCCGCTGCACCCGTATGCGCAGATGCTGTTCGCCGCGCTGCCCGACACGGCCAAGCGCGGCCAGCCGCTGGCGGCGATCGCCGGCACCGTGCCGCGTCTGGACCGCGAGTTCGCCGGCTGCCGCTTCGCCGACCGCTGCCCAAGCGTCTTCGACGCCTGCCGCGGCACACGGCCCGCGCTCGTCGAGACTAGCGCGGGGCACCAGGTGCGCTGCCTGCTGCACCGCGACGGGGCGGCGGCCGAGGTCGTCGTCGCGCACGCGGACGACGCGGGCGCTGCGGCGGCGGCGCAGCCGGTTGTCGCATCCGCCTCGGCTGGCGATGCCCGCGCATCCGCGGCCGGCGTCCCGCTGCTCGACGTGCGCGACTACAGGGTCTGGTTTCCGATCCGCAAGGGGCTGCTCAAGCGCACGGTCGGGCACGTCAAGGCGGTCGACGGCGTGTCGTTCTCGATCGCGCCGGGGCGATCGCTGGCGCTGGTCGGCGAATCGGGCTGCGGCAAGACGACGATCGGCAAGAGCATCATGCAGCTGCTGCGCGGCGTCGCGCGCATCGAGGGTCGCGCGACGCTGGCGGGCGAGCCGCTCGACGCGCTGCAGGGCGACTCGTTGCGCCAGGCGCGGCGCCGGATGCAGATCATCTTCCAGGATCCGTTCGCGTCGCTCAACCCGCGCATGCGCGTGGCCGAGATCATGGAGGAGGGCGTGGCGTCGCTGCGGCCGGAGATCGGCGCCGGCGATCGGCGCGACCGCGTCGTCGAGCTGCTGCGCAAGGTCGGCCTGCATGCCGACGCCGCCACCCGCTACCCGCACGAGTTCTCCGGCGGCCAGCGCCAGCGCATCGCGATCGCGCGCGCGCTGGCAGTCGAGCCCGAGCTGATCATCTGCGACGAGCCGACCTCGGCGCTGGACGTCTCGGTGCAGGCGCAGATCCTCAACCTGCTGGCGCAGCTGCAGCGCGAGCTGGGCGTGGCCTACCTCTTCATCACGCACAACTTCGGCGTCGTCGAATACCTGGCGCACGAGATCGCGGTCATGCAGTCGGGCCGGATCGTCGAGGCCGGCCCCGCCGAGCAGGTGCTGGCGCAGCCGCAGCACGCGTACACGCGCACGCTGCTGGCGGCGGTGCCGCGGCTGGCGCGGGCGGCGTAGCGCGGTGGAGTCTAGCGCGGTGGGGGTCAGGTCACCCCTTCCACCATGTGGAAGGGGTGACCTGACCCCACATTCACACATTCAAGCGACGACGTAGGCCGCCGACCCGGTCGCGATCAGCGTGCCGTCCTGGTTGACCATGCGCGTCTGCACCGAGCCGACGCGACCGCCCAGCCGGGTGACCTCGGCGCGGGCCACGAAGTGTGTGCCCAGCCCAGGGCGCAGGTAGTCGACGCGCAGGTCGATGGTGCCGAAGCGGCTGAATCGGTGCATCACCTGCTCGGGGGTCTCGGCCGGATGCCGCTCGGCCAGCTCGACCATCAGCGCCAGCCCGCCCAGCGCATCGAGCGTGGCCGAGATCGCGCCGCCGTGCAGGCGACCGAAGGCGAAGTGGCCGACCAGGTCGGGCTTCATCGGCAGGCGCAGCCTCACGTCGCCCGGCACCAGCGACTCGACCTTCAGCCCGAGCACGGCGTTGAAGGTGATCCGCTGCTCGAACATGTGCGCCAGGCCGGCCTCGAAGCGGGCCTGGTCGTCGGCGCTGCGGCGCGCAGCAGGCTCGGGGGCGCGGTCGGCGGGGCGTGGATCCTTCATGCGGCGCATTATCGCGGCGCAGGGCGGGGCAAGCGCCCGGAACGAAAGCCGCCGCGCCGCGGCGCCCGCGCGGGCGGCGTCAGCCGGCGTCGCGTGCCGCGGCGCGGCGCAGCTCGGCACGCCGCTGCGGATGTGCAGGTCCCGCTGCGGGAACGGGAATTCGATCCCCTCGGCGCGGAAGCGGTCGTAGATCGCGAAATTGAGCTGGCTCGCGAGCCGGCCCTTGCGGTCGACGAGGCTGGCCGACCAGGCGCGCAGCTCGAACAGCAGCCCATCGTCGCCGAACTGCATCAGCCGCACCGCCGGCGGGGGCTGCTCGAGGACGTCCGGGTCGGCCGCGGCGACCTCCAGCAGCACGCGCTCGACATGGCGCGCATCGCTGCCGTAGGCGACGGCCACCGGGATGCGGAAGCGCACCTGGTTGTCGTTGTACTGCCAGTTGACGACCTCGTCGGTGATGAACTTGGAGTTGGGGACGATGACCGCGATGTTGTCGTTGTTCAGCACCGTCGTCGCGCGCGCGCCGATCTCGATCACGCTGCCGTCGGTGCCGCCGACGACGATGCGGTCGCCGATCTTGATCGGCCGCTCGAACATGATGATCAGCCCCGCGATGAAATTGCTGACGACGTTCTGCAGCCCGAAGCCGATGCCGATGCCGATCGCGCCGGCCAGCACGTTGAAGGTCGTCAGGTCGATGCCGGCGGTCTGCACGATCACCAGCAGCCCGACCAGCAGCACCGCGTAGCGCACCAGCGTCGCCGCGGCCAGGCGCGCGCTGGTGTCCAGCCGATGCCGCAGCAACGGCCCGTCGGCCAGCCAGCGCTGCAGCCGGCGTGCCAGCCACATCAGCAGCAGCACCGCCACGACCAGGTAGGTGACCGACCCCAGCGTGATCGCGCCGTCGGCCGTCTTCACCAGCGGCAGCGCCATCAGTTCGCGCGCGTGGCGCAGCAGCTCGAGGGTGGTTTCCATCGTCGGGGGTCCCTGGCGGTCGATGCGGGCGACCGGGTGCAGCATGACGATGATGCCGCAGCGTCAGCCCGCCGCCCCGGCGCATTCGACGAGCGACCATGAAAGCAGACCCCATGCCCCGCATGGCAGCGAGGCACGGGGCCTGCGCGCAGGTCGTCCGCGTCCTGGCGTCGCCAGGCGGACGACCGGCTCGAGGCGTTCAGGCCTGCGCGGACTGCTCGGCGGCGCGCCGGTTCGCGGCGCGGGTGGCCGCGGCCTTGCGCGCGGCGGCGCTGCGCTTGGCGCTGGTGGCGGCCTTCTCGGCCGAGCGCGCCGCCTGCGCAGCCTTGCGCCTGACGTTGCGGGTCGCCTCGACGGCGGTCTGCGTCGCCTCGTCGACGACGGCCTCGGCACGGCGCTCGACCTGACGCACGGCGCGCGTCGTGCGGCGGCGCGCGCTGGCGGCCTGCTGCTCGACGCTGCGCTGCGCGCCGCGCACGGTGCGGCGCGCGTCGGCGACGAGGTCCTCGGCCGCCGACTGCGCGCGGCCGGCGGCACGCTCGACGGTGGCGCGTGCGTTGCCCAGCGCCGCGCTGGCGGCGTCGGCCAGGCGCGACGCACGGTCGGACACGGCGCGCTGCACGCGTGCGGCGGCGACCAGGACGTGGTCGGCGACCTTCGTCAGCGTGGAGGGCTTGCGCGTGCTGCGGCGCGGCGCGTTGCGGGTCGTGGAGGCGTTGCGGGTGCGGGCCATGGCAGATTTCCTTCGGGACGGTGGTGGAATCGGATGGCGCAGCCTCACGGGCCGCGACCTGGGAGGATTCTCGGGTGCCGCGCTCGCGCAGAAGGCGATCCGAGAGGAGCCTCTAACCCAGGATGGCCGTGCCCCACCGTCGTCGCCGCGTGGCGCGTGGCGGCGGCGCGCACAGGCGGCGCCACAATGCGTCGCGGACCGCGCCAGCCGCCAGACCCGTGCCAGACCCATGTCGACCGACCAGATCCTCGTCCTGACCATCCTCGCGGCCACGGTGGCGATGTTCCTGTGGGGCCGCTGGCGGCACGACATGGTCGCCGCCGGCGCGCTGCTGGCCTGTGTGATCACGGGGCTGGTCGCGCCGGCGGACGCCTTCGCCGGCTTCGGCCACCCGGCGGTGATCACGGTCGCCTGCGTGCTCGTGCTCAGCCGCGGGCTGCAGACCTCGGGCGCGGTCGACGTGCTGGCGCGCACCGTGCTGCCGGCACGTGCCGGGCCGACGCTGGGCATCGGCGCGCTGGTCGTGCTGGCGGCGCTGCTGTCGGGCTTCATGAACAACGTCGGCGCGCTGGCGCTTCTGATGCCGGTGGCGATCCAGCTCGCCGCGCGGCTGGAGCTGCCGCCGGGCAAGGTGCTGATGCCGCTGGCCTTCGGGTCGATCCTGGGCGGCATGACGACGCTGATCGGCACGCCGCCGAACCTGATCGTGGCGGGCTTCCGCCAGCAGCTGCCGGGGCGCGAAGGCTTCGGGATGTTCGACTACACCGCGGTCGGTGCGCCGGTGGCGCTGCTGGGCGCGCTGTTCATCGTGCTGGTCGGCTGGCGGATCGTGCCGGCGCGCAAACAATCGGGCGCCGAGGGCTTCGAGACCGGCGCCTACATCACCGAGGCGCGCGTCGCCGAGGGCAGCAAGTCCGCCGGGCGCAGCCTGCGCGAGGTCGAGGCCTCGCTGGACGAGATCGGCGCGCAGGTGATCGGGCTGGTTCGCAACGCCACCCGCATCGTCGCGCCGCACCCGCGACGCAAGCTTCGCGAGGGCGACATCCTGGTCGTCGAGGCGGAGGCCGAGGCGCTGGCCAAGATGCTGTCCGAGCTCGGCCTGAAGCTCGAGGAGGCGGTCGAGCCGAAGAGGACCGACGGCGACGAGCAAGCCGAACCCGGTGCCGACGAAGGCGGCGCGCGGGACGACGGCAGCAAGGGCGAGGAGGGCGATACGGGCGCGACGGGTCAGAAGGTCGGGAAGGCCGAAAGCGACGAGCAGGCGGAGAAGGGCGAGCAGGCGGAGAGGGGCGAGCAGGCGAAGAAGGGCGAGCCGGCGAAGAAGGACGACAAGGGCGAGAAGGACGCCAAGGGCAAGCAGGGCAGGAGCGACGACGGGAGCGATGACGAGGAGGCGAAGCCGGAGAAGGACGAGAAGGCCGCCGATGCCGGCGACCTCGTGCTGGTCGAGCTCGCGGTCCTGCCCGCCTCGGTGCTGGTCGGCCGCTCGGCGAGCGACATCCTGCTGCGCACGCGCTACGGGCTGAACCTGCTGGCGGTGTCGCGCCAGGGGCAGCGATCGATGGTGCGCCTGCGGTCGCTGGCGCTGCGCGCCGGCGACCTGCTGCTGATGCAGGGGCACAGGAGTCGATCGCCGAATTCGCGTCCGACAACGGCTGCGTGCCGCTGGCCGAGCGCGAGCTGCGCATCCCGGACCGGCGCAAGGCGATCACGGCGGCGCTGGTGATGCTGGCATCGGTGGGCGTGGCCGCATTCGGGCTGCTCCCGGCGGCCACGGCCTTCCTCGCCGGCGTGCTGGCGTCGATGGCCTTGCGCACGGTGCCGCCGCGCGCGGTCTACGACGCCGTCGACTGGCCGGTGATCGTGCTGCTGGCGGCGCTGATCCCGGTGGCCGGCGCGATGGAGTCCAGCGGCGCGGCCGACCTCGTCGCGCGCGTGCTGCTCGAGGGCGTCGCGCAAGGCCACGCGGTCGGCGCGCTGGTGCTGATCCTGGTCGTGACGATGTTCCTGTCGGACGTGATGAACAACGCCGCCACCGCCGCGGTCATGTGCCCGATCGCGATCGGCACCGCGTCGGCGCTCGGCGCGAGCGCCGACGCCTTCCTGATGGCGGTGGCGATCGGCGCCTCGTGCGCCTTCCTGACGCCGATCGGGCACCAGAACAATACGCTCATCCTCGGGCCGGGCGGATTCCGCTTCGGCGACTACTGGCGGCTCGGGCTGCCGCTGGAGCTGCTGGTGATCGCGGTGGCGGTGCCGCTGCTGCTGGTCGTCTGGCCACTGTAGGCCCCACGGCACGTGCCGCGCCGGGTGGCGTCGCCCCTATCATCGGCGGCCGCGCAACCACCGAGGACGCCCGATGCCGGACCAGGATGTCGATCCCGCCGCCGCGACTGGCGACGACGCGGGCGCGGGCGACCCGCGGCTGTTCTTCCTGCCGGTGGCCGAGGTCTGCAGCCGCCGCGTCGTGAGCTGCGCGCCGGGCGACCGCGTCGACGCCGTCGCCACGACGATGCGCGAGCAGGGTGTGTCCAGCGTCGTCGTCCTCGATGGCGTCGCCGCGGCCGGCATCGTCACCGACCGCGACCTGCGCAACAAGGTCGTCGCTGCCGGCTGCGACCCGCGCGCGCTGACCGCGGCCGAGGTGATGAGCGCGCCGCTGCTCAGCGTCGGCGAGCGCGCGCCGGTGCACGAGGCGCTGTACCGCATGAGCCGCGAGCGCATCCACCGTGTCGGCGTCGTCGACGATGCAGGTGCGCTGGTCGGCCTGGTCACCGCGACCGACGTGCTGCGGCTGCAGGCGCGCTCGGCGCTGGCGCTGGTGCACGAGATCGAGCAGGCGGCCGACGTCGAGGCGTTGGGCGCCGCGCACCGGCGCATCGAGCGGCTGGTCGTGCGGCTGGTGCGCACCGGGGTGCCGACGCCGGAGCTGGTGCGCACCGTCGCGCAGCTCAACGACCGCGTGCTGGTGCGGCTGATCGAGCTGGTGCGCGCGCGCGACTTCCCCGCGCTCACGACGCGCTTCGCCTTTCTCGTGCTGGGCAGCGAGGCGCGGCGCGAGCAGACGCTGGCGACCGACCAGGACAACGCGATCGTCCACGCCGACGACCTCGGCGGCGACGAGCTCACCGAACTGGAGCGCTTCTCGCATGCGGTGATCGACGCCCTGATCGGCATCGGCGTGCCCGAGTGCAAGGGCGGCATCATGGCGCGCAACCCCGAGTGGCGGCGCAGCCTGGCGCAGTGGAAGCACACGCTGGAGCGCTGGTATGGCACGCCCACGCCCGAGCACGTGCTGGCCGGCGCGATGTTCTTCGACCTGCGCACCGTCTACGGTGACGCCGGCTTCGAGCGCGAGCTGAAGCAGCATGTCGCGGCAGTGCTGCACGACAACGCGCGCTTCCTGGTGCATGCCGGGGCCAACGTCGTCAAGTTCGCGCCGCCGCTCGGGCTGTTCGGCCGCCTGAAGACCGAGCGCAAGAACGGCCGCCGGACGATGGACATCAAGAAGGCCGGGCTGTTCCTGATCACCGAGGGGGTCAAGGTGCTCGCGCAGCAGGCCGGGCATGTCGACGGCGGCACGCGCGAGCGCATCCACGCGCTGGCCACGGGCGGCGTGCTGCGTCCGGCCGAGGCCGGCGACATCGAGGCCGCATTCGACTGGCTGGCCGAGCTGCGCCTGCGCGCGCAGGTGCAGGCGATCGAGGCCGGCGGCAAGCCGGTCAACGAGCTCGACGTCGACCGGCTCGACTCGATCGAGCGCATGCGGCTGAAGGTGGCGCTGGAGACGGTGGCGATGCTGCGCACGCTGCTCGAGCAGCGGCTGCGGCTGGAGACGGTGCGTTGAACGATCCGCGCGCCGCGGCGGCGCCGCCGCCGCCTTGCACAGCCGGACCCGCTGGCCGGTCTATGCCGGCGACAGCGCGTCGTCGAGCACCTCGATCCAGTGCCGCACCGGCGTCGCGGTGCCGCTCTGCAGGTGCTGGATGCACCCGATGTTGGCCGAGACGATGCAATGCGGCTCCAGCGATTGCAGGTGCGACAGCTTGCGGTCGCGAAGCTGCGTGGACAGCTCGGGCTGCAGCACCGAGTAGGTGCCGGCGGAGCCGCAGCACAGGTGGCTTTCGGAGGCAGCCAGCTCGACCTTGAACCCGAGTTCGCTCAGGTTCGTCTCGACACCGCCGCGCAACTGCTGGCCGTGCTGCAGCGTGCACGGCGGGTGGAACGCCAGCCGCCGCACCGCGCCGGGCTTGACCAGCGGCCGCAGGCGCGGCAGCAGCTCGGGCAGCCATTCGCTGATGTCGCGGGTCAGTGCGCCGATGCGCGCCGCCTTGTCGGCATAGGCCGGGTCGGCGGCCAGGGCATGGCCGTATTCCTTGACCATCACCCCGCAGCCCGACGCGTTCATCACGATCGCCTCGACGCCGCCGGCCTCGACATGCGGCCACCAGGCGTCGATGTTGCGGCGCATGTCGGCCAGCCCGCCTTCGTGGTCGCCCAGGTGCGTGCGCAGCGCGCCGCAGCAGCCGGCCTCGGGGGCGACCAGCGTCTGGATGCCGGCGGCGTCGAGCACGCGGGCGGTGGCGCTGTTGACATTCGGCATCATCGCCGGCTGCACGCAGCCCGCCAGCATCAACACCTTGCGCGCATGCGCGCGGGTCGGCCACACCTTGCTGCGCGCCCCGCCAGGCGCGGGCACCTTGTCCTTCAGCGCCGGCGGCAGCAGCGGCCGCACCATCTGCCCCATCTTCATGGCCGGCGCGAACAGCGGCGAAGTCAGGCCCTCCTTGAGCAGCCAGCGCACGGCCCTTTCGGCCGGCGGGCGCGCGACGCGCTGGTCGACGAGCTTGCGACCGATGTCCACCAGATGGCCGTACTCGACGCCGCTCGGGCAGGTGGTCTCGCAGTTGCGGCAGGTCAGGCAGCGGTCGAGGTGCAGCTGCGTCGACCGGGTCGGCGTCGCGCCTTCCAGCACCTGCTTGATCAGGTAGATGCGCCCGCGCGGGCCGTCGAGCTCGTCGCCGAGCAGCTGGTAGGTCGGGCAGGTCGCGGTGCAGAAGCCGCAGTGCACGCACTTGCGCAGGATGGCCTCGGCCGCATCGCCGTCGCGCGTGCCTTTGAACTCGGCGCTCAACTCGGTTTGCATGCCGGCGCTCTCACAGGTCGGGGTACAGCCGACCGGGGTTGAAGATGCGGTCGGGGTCGAAGGCCTGCTTCAGGCTGCGGTGCAGCCGCATCAGGACCTCGGGCAGCGGGCCGGCCAAGGCGGCCGCGGACCCGGGGGCCGGACGGATGCAGCTGGCGTGGCCGCCCACCGCCGCGGCCAGCGCCTGCACCTGGGCCGCCGGCGCGGCCGTGCGCAGCCAGCGCTGCGCGCCCCCCCACTCGATGAAGACCGGGCCCGGCGTGCCCAGCACCGGCGCGGTGGGCGGGACCGACAGCCGCCACAGCGACTGTCCGGCCGCCGCATCGGCCGCCGTCGGCCGGAAGAAGGCCAGCCGCTGGTCGCGCACGGCCTGCCACCAGGCGGTGGCCTCGTTGGCGTCCAGCGCGCGCCCGCCGTGGGCGCTGCACAGCCTGCCGGCCGCGGCCAGCACGGCGGCACGCGCGCCTGCAAGCCGCAGGCGCAGCTGCCCCTCGTGCCAGCTGCTGGCGTGGACCGGCAGCGGCTGGCGCCGCCAGGCGGTCAGCAGCGCCAGGGCCTGCTCCTGCCCGACGTCGAAGGCCAGCGTGGTCTGCGCCGGCGGGCGCGGCAGCACTTTCAGCGAGACCTCGAGGATCACGCCCAGCACCCCCATCGAGCCGGCGAGCACGCGTGCCACGTCGTAGCCGGCGACGTTCTTCATCACCTGGCCGCCGAAGCGCAGCACCTCGCCGCGGCCGTTCAGCATGGTGGCGCCGAGCAAGTGGTCGCGCACGCTGCCGACGGCCGGGCGCGCCGGCCCGGACAGGCCGGCGGCCACCATGCCGCCCACGGTCCCGCCCGCCGCACGGTCGCCTGCGTCCCCGTGCGGCTCGGGCGGGTCGTCTTCGGCCGGGCTGCCGGTGGTGTCCGATGCACCAGGGCCGGCGGGGGCGTCGAAGCGCGGCGGCTCGAACGGCAGGCACTGGCCGTGCTCGGCCAGCGCCGCTTCCAGTTCCAGCAGCGGCGTTCCCGCGCGCACCGTCACCACCAGTTCGCTGGGCTCGTGGCTGCTGATGCCGGCCAGCGGCTGCAGGTCCAGCGGCTCGTCGCCGGCCCGCCGCGACCCGAAGGGCTTGGTGCCGGCGCCACGGATGTCGAGCGCGGCGCGCCGGCCGCGCGCGTCGTTGACCTGGTCGACGAGCCGGCGCAGCGCCGGGTCCTGCGCAGCGGGGTCGTCCATCAGAACCTCGGCAGTTCGGGGAAGGGCAGCAGGCCGCGCAGCACCTTCAGCTTGCCGTACTCGGCGCAGCGCTGCAGGGTCGGGATGACCTTGCCCGGGTTGAGCAGCGCCGGCGGGTCGAAGGCGCGCTTGACGGCCTCCATCTGCGCGAGTTCCTCGGCGCTGAACTGCACGCACATCGAATCGAGCTTCTCGACGCCGACGCCGTGCTCGCCGGTGATGGTGCCGCCGAGGTGAACGCTGGTCTCGAGGATCTCGGCGCCGAAGCGCTCGCAGCGCGCGAGCTGGTCGGGGTCGTTGGCGTCGAACAGGATCAACGGGTGCAGGTTGCCGTCCCCGGCGTGGAAGACGTTCGCGCAGCGCAGCCCGTACTTCTGTTCCATCGCCTCGATGGCGCGCAGGATCTCCGCCAGCCGCTTGCGCGGGATGGTGCTGTCCATGCACATGTAGTCGGGGCTGATGCGGCCGCTGGCCGGAAACGCATTCTTGCGCCCGCTCCAGAACTTCAGCCGCTGTGCCTCGTCGCGGCTGACCTGCAGCCGCGTGGCGCCGGCCTGGCGCAGCACGACGCTCATGCGCTCGATCTCCTCGGCCACCTCCTCGGCCGTGCCGTCGCTCTCGCACAGCAGCAGCGCGGCGGCGTCGAGGTCGTAACCGGCGTGGACGAAGTCCTCCACCGCCGCGGTCATGCGGCGGTCCATCAGCTCCAGGCCGGCGGGGATGATGCCGGCCGCGATGACGGCGGCCACCGCGCGGCCGGCCGATTCGATATCGGCGAAGCTGGCCATGATGCAGCGCGCCAGCGGGGGCCTGGGCGTCAGCTTGACGGTGACCTCCAGGACCACCGCCAGCATGCCCTCGCTGCCGACCAGCAGCGGCAGCAGGTCCAGCCCCGGCGCGTCCAGCGCCGTGCTGCCGAAGCCGACGGGCTCGCCCTGCACCGTGTAGCCGCGTACCTGCAGCACGTTGTGCAGCGTCAGGCCGTACTTCAGGCAGTGCACGCCGCCGCTGTTCTCGGCCACGTTGCCGCCGATGGTGCAGGCGATCTGGCTGCTGGGGTCGGGCGCGTAGTACAGGCCGAAGGGGGCCGCCGCCTCGCTGATGGCCAGGTTGCGCACGCCTGCCTGCACGGTGGCCGTGCACGACTGCGGGCAGACCTGGACGATGCGGTTGAACTTGGCCAGCGACAGTGTCACGCCCTGCTCGTGCGGCAGCGCGCCGCCCGACAGCCCGGTGCCCGCACCACGCGCCACCACCGGCACCTGCAGCATGGCAGCAGCGCAGCACCTCGGCCACCTGCGACTCGGTCTCGGGCAGCACCACCACCAGCGGCCGCGCGCGGTAGGCGGTCAGGCCGTCGCACTCGTAGGGCTTGGTGTCCTCGCCGCGGTGCAGGATGCAGTGGGCCGGCAGGACGCGGGCCAGCGCGCCCACCACCTCGGCGCGCCGCTGCGCGGCGTCGGCGCGGTTGTCTGCGCGGGTATCGGTCAAGGCGTCGACGATCACGGCATCAGCCCCACCGTACATCTGCTGCGGCAGCCAGGTGATGAGGGCCGGGAAGGCGAAGCACAGCGCCACCATCGCCATCTGCAGCAGCACGAAGGGGCACGACGCCGACGTAGATGTCCTGGATCGTCACGCCCTTGGGCGCGACGCCCTTCAGGTAGAACAGCGAGAAGCCTACCGGGGGCGTCAGGAACGAGGTCTGCAGCATCAGCGCGATGAGGATCAGGAACCAGGTCATGTCCACGCCCGCGAGCTTGATGACCGGGGCCAGCAGCGGCAGGACGATCAGCACGATCTCGAACCAGTCGAGGAAGAACCCGGCCACGAACACCACCGCCAGCACCACCAGCACCAGGCCCACGGGCCCCAGGCCCAGTCCCTTGAAGAACTCGGCGATCAGCTCGTCGCCGCCGATCAGCCGCAGCACGTAGGCGAAGACCGTGGCGCCGATGAAGATCGCGAAGATGAAGCAGGTCGTCAGCGTGGTCTCGATGCCCACCTCGCGTATCACCTTCAGGTTCAACCGGCCGTTGGCGGCGGCCAGCAGCATCGCGCCCAGGGCGCCGAGCCCCGAGGCCTCGGTGGGCGTGGCGATGCCGAAAGAAGATGCTGCCCAGCACCACCAGGATCAGCCCGAAGGTGGGCAGCGCGGACAGCAAGGCCATGCCCAGCTGCCGCAGCGTGAGCTGCTCGGCGTCCGCCGGTCGCGGCGGCACCAGGTCGGGGCGGGCGAAGCCCACCACGACCAGGAACACCATGTACAGCAGGCCCAGCAACACGCCCGGGATCAGCGCGCCCATGAACAGGTCGCCCACCGACATCGACACCTGGTCGGCCATCAGCACCAGCATGATGGACGGCGGGATCAGGATGCCCAACGTGCCCGAGGCCGCCACCACGCCCGACGCGATGGCCTTGCTGTAGTGGTGCTGCAGCATGATGGGCATGCTCAGCATGGCCAGCAGCACGACCGACGCGCCGACGATGCCGGTGCTGGCGGCCAGCAGGATGCCGATCACCACCACCGTCAGACCCAGCCCGCCGCGGATGCCGCCGAAGACCTTGACGAAGTTGCGCATCATGGTCTCGGCGACGCCGGACTTGTCCAGCATCAGCCCCATGTAGACGAACATCGGCAGGCTCACCAGCACCCAGTTGCTCATGATGGCGTCGAAGCGGTCGACGACGCCGCTGAACTTGACCCAGCTCGTCATCAGGAAGGTGTCCAGGCCGAACTGGTCGCCCAGGAAGATGCCGAGAGCGGCGAAGACCAGCGACAGGCCGGCCAGCAGCCAGGCCACCGGGAAGCCGGAGAACAGCGCCAGGATGAAGCAGGCCATCAGCGCGATGGCCAGGTATTCGTAGAACGGCAGCATGTCAGCCCCCCGGCTTCAGGACGCAACGCGGGCGGGGCGCGACAGGGCCACCCACACGCGCGTCAACCGGCCCAGGGCCACGAGTGCCAGCAGCGCGAAGGCGCTGACGATGAAGGACTTGAGGAACCAGCGGTAGGGCAGACCGCCCGGCGCGGCCGACACCTCGCTCAGCGTGAAGGACGACCAGAAGAACGGCAGCGAGAACCACAGCACCACCAGCGTGAACGGCAGCAGCAGCCCGGCGATGCCGACCGCCTCGATCCACAGCCGGGTGCGCGGGCTGAGCTTCTCCGCCAGCACGTCGATGCGCACGTTGCGCTCCCGCGCCTCGGTGAAGCTCAGGCCGAGCATGAAGCCGATCGCGTACAGGTGCCACTGCAACTCTTCCATCGCGATCGAGCCCCTGCCGAATGCGTAGCGCGCGACGACCTGGACGACGATCACCAGCACCAAGAGCGTCCACAGCACCGAGGCGATCTCGCCGATCCAGCCGACGAGGCGATCGACCGCGCGCGACAGTGCGGTCACGGGCAGATGGTGCAGGTCGTGCGCCGCCTCGGGCGGCGCGAGAGGCTTGTCCACGGTCGGGTCTCCTGCTGGCCGCGCGCGGGCAGCGGCCCTGTTGTTGTCGACGGCCGGGAACGATCGCCGCGGCCCGGCGGCGATCGTGGGCCGCGGCGGGCCGCGCGCGCGGGACGCGCGCCGGCCGGTCGCGTCGTCACTTGTGGTCGCGCGGCAGGTAGCCCAGAGCGTGCCACTTGCGGTTCTTCTCCTGGAAGGCCGCCATGCTGTCGTAGGTCTTCTTGAACATCGGGTCCTTGGCGGACTCCTCGGCCAGCACCTCCTTCGAGGCCTTGGCGAAGGCGTCGAGCATCGTCTTGTCGAACACCCGCAGCGTCACGCCCTCCTTCTCGAACTTGGCCAGCATCTCGCCCTGCAGCGCCTCGGCCTTGGCCATGGCCATGGTCACGCCCGCGGTGCAGGTGGTCTCGATCTGGGCCTGGGTCTGCGGCTTGAGCTTGTTCCAGGCGGCGATGTTGACGTACAGGAACTGGTTGGTGGAGGGCTGGTGCCAGCCGGGCAGGTAGTAGTTCTTGGCCACCTTGTAGAAGCCGAGCTGGTCGTCCACCGTGGGCAGCGAGAACTCGGTGGCGTCGAGCACGCCCTTTTCCAGCGCCTGGAACAGTTCACCGCCGGGCAGCATCGTGACCGAGGCGCCGAGCTTCTGATAGATCTTGCCGCCCAGCGCGGCGGCGCGGAACTTCAGGCCCTTCAGGTCGTCCGGGGTCTTGATCTCCTTGCGGAACCAGCCGGCGGCCTCGGGGCTGATCGAGCCGCAGAAGATCGGGTAGACGTTGTGCGGCTTGAAGGCCTCCTTGAGCAGCGCATCGCCGCCGCCGAAATACATCCAAGCCGCGAACATCGGCGTTTCCATGCCGAAGGGCAGGGCGCCGTAGATGGCCGAGACCGGGACCTTGCCGAGCTCGTAGCCCATGAAGCTGTAGCCGGCCTCGACCTTGCCCGACGACACGGCGTCGAAGATGCCCAGCGCCGGAACCAGCTTGCCCGGCTCGAAGACCTGCAGGTTGACGCTGCCGCCGCTGATCTTCTTCAGCTGCTCGGACACCCAGGGCATGGTGTCGCCCAGCGCGGTGAGGTTGGAGCCGAAGGCCATCGGGATGCCCCAGCGCACGGTTTCCTGGGCCAGGGCGGGAGCGCCGCCCAGCGCGGCGCCGGCCAGGGCCAGGGTGAGCAGGGACTTCTTGAACTTGACTTGCATGGATCGTCTCCGGGTGGGTTGAAGCGGTCGTGCCAACGTAGCGAACGCCTTTCCCCGCGGCTGCGTGCAGGGTCGGGTTCGTTTCCAGCGCGGGTGGCCCGTGGGCCCCACACGCCGGCCCGCGGTCGGGGTCTGGCGTGGGAGCGGAATCTAGGGGCGCACGGCCCGGCGCGGTTTGAAGCTTCTTGGCGCCGCGGTTGAGAAATCTTCGCGCAGCCGCCGACACAGGGTTGACCCGGAGTGCGAGACGACCTCCCGCATGGCTGCCGGGCGACCTCGACGTGCGTGTCGGCGCCTGGTCCCGCGGATCAGGGCAAGACCTGCTGCAGCCAGTCGACGAAGGCCGCGCACTCCCAGCGTTCCATCGCACCGGGTATCCAGCAGATATAGTGCCGGTGCGGCGACGGCACGGTGCGCGGCGACAGCCGCACGAGGCGGCCGCTGTCCAGCCAGCTCGCGCCAAGCTTCAGGCGCAGCAGCGCGACGCCGAAGCCGCTGGCCGCGGCATCGTAGACGAGTCCCAGGTCGTTGAACTGCGCACCACCCTCGGGCTCGCCGCGCGTCACGCCGCAGGCGGCGAACCAAGGCGACCAGGGCTCCAGCAGGCTCTTCATCAGCCGCACCTGCGACCACTCGGCCTCGGTGTCGAAACCCTCGAAGGGGCCGTACTCGCGCAGGTACGCCGGGCTGCATACCGGCGTGACCTCGTCGGTGACGATGAGCCGGTGCTCCAGGTCGGTATAGCCGCCGGTCCCGAAGCGGACCACGAGGTCGGCCTCTTCGGCGGTCACGTTCATCAGCGGGATATTGACCTGGATGGTCAGCTCCACGTCGGGGTAGGCGTTGCGGAACAGCTCCAACCGCGGCATCACGAACTGGCGGCAGAAGGTCGGCGTGACGGCCACGCGCAGGCGCGGTGCCGACTTGGGTGTGCGACGCGAGGGCAGCGCCTGCAGCGCGGCCAGCCCGGCGCGCACGCTTTGCAGGTAGGCCGCGCCGTCGCTGGTGAGCGTGAAGTCGCCGCGCGAGAACAGCTTCAGCCCGAGGTGCGACTCCAGCTGCCGTATGCGGTGGCTGATCGCGCTGACCGTGACGCACAGTTCGTCGGCGGCGCGGCTGGCGCTGCGCAGCCGGGCCACGGCCTCGAAGGTCACCAGGCACTGGATCGGCGGGATGTGGTTCATCGCGATCGGGCTCCTGGCATCGGCCGCAGCGCGCGAGAGGGCTTGCTGCAGCACGGCCCCGACCCTCGTCCCCGGAGCACGACCGACGTGTCGGGCAGCGGAATCATGCGGGTTCCGGGTGTCGATCGCCCGCCAGCGGTGGGCACGTCCCCGCACCCCGGGCGCGCGGTGCCGCGTCCGACCTCACCGATGCGTGCGCCGGTGCGAATGGGCGGTGCGTTCGTCGCGCGTCGCGGCCGCCGCGTCGAACCGCTGCGCGACCACCGACAACACCAGGATCGAGTCCGGCTGCAACTCGAGGCGGCGGCGCACTTCGCGCGGCAGCGCGATCCCCCCGGCGCGGTCGATCGGGATGGCAGTGTTCACGCCGAAAAGTATGGCACGAAGACGTCCATGAGCGTCACGATCCACATGGTGGTCGATTCGCCGGGCTCCGGTCGCCCGCGGCGAGTGTCTGCGGACGCAAGCAGCGTGTGAACCGTCACGCCCTGGCTGGGTCCCGGTGGCGGCCTGCACCCGTGACTCAAGTCGCGCCCGCTGCGGCCGATACGTCCGGGCTGGAGCCTCATGACAATGGACCACGACGCCACGATGTGCCGCCGTCGCGCCGACCGCGGACTGACGCTGGTCGAGCTGATGCTCGTGACCACGCTGGTGGCCGTGCTGGGCATGCTCTCGGTCAACGCCTGGGGCGGCTGGCGCGACCGGGTGCGTACGAAGGTCGCGGTCGACGAGATCACCGCGATGTCGGTGGTGATCGACCAGACTCACACCGACACGGGGGCACTGCCCGGCAGCCTGGCCGACATCGGCCGCGGCGGCATGAAGGACCCCTGGGGCAACGACTACGTCTACCTGAACCTGACGACGGCCGGGGGCACGGGCGCGGCACGCAAGGACCATTCGCTGGTGCCGCTGAACAGCGACTACGACCTCTACAGCAAGGGTCCTGACGGCGCCAGCGTGGCGCCGCTGACGGCCGCCGCCAGCCACGACGACATCCTGCGCGCCAACAACGGGCGCTTCATCGGTCCGGCGTCGAGCTACTGACGGCGCGGCCATGCGCATCCGCGGCTTCTTCCTGCGCAGCCGGGTTGCCAGGCGCACCTTCTGGGTCCTGCTGGCCGCGGCGCTGCTGCCGCTGGCGCTGTTCGCGCTGGTGGCGGGCCAGGCCTACCTGGCCGAGCGCGACGCGCGGCAGCATCGCGACGAGACCGAGTACCTCAAGCATATCGGCCTGCGTGCCTTCGACCGCCTGGTGGCCGCACGCGCCACGCTGGCCGCGCACGCCGCCGACGGGCGCTTCGACGCCCCGTCGTTGCCCGGGGCCTCCGGCCACCGCGTACTGGCGCGCCTGGCTACGTTGACGGGCGACCGTTCGCACGGCGACGCGGCGCTGGCCGCCGACTGGCGACGCGCCGGGGGCGACGGCCTCGACGGCACGCGCGAGCTGTGGTGGCTGCCGCTGCGCGACGGGCAGCCGGCCCGGGTGATCCTGGAGTGGCACGACACGCGGGGCCGCGGGCTGTGGCTGGCCGAGGTGGCGCCGGAGTTCCTGTGGGCCGACTTCGAGCCCGATGGCCCGGCCGCGGCCCTTTGCCTGCAAGATGCCGGGCGCAACCCGCTGCGTTGCGCGCGGCCGGCCGAAGCCGGCGCGCCCGAGTGGCGGCTCTTCATGCGCGGCGCGTTCGACAGCCCGGACTGGCTCGTCGCGGGCCGACGTGCCGATGCCGGCATCGCCACCCAGGACGATGTGCTGGAGCTGTTGCTGCTGGCTGGCGGTGCCACGCTGCTGCTGATCACCTCCCTGGGGCTGATCCTGGTGCGGCGCACCATGGTGCCGCTGGAGCAACTGACGGCCGGTACGCGTCGTCTGGCCGGCGGCGACTGGAGCGTGCGCGTGGACGACGCGCGCGGCGACGAGTTCGGCCAGCTCGCCCGTCAGTTCAACGCCATGGTGGAGGGCCAGCATCGACAGCTCGAGGCGATGACCGTGCAGGCCGCGATCGATCGCGAGCTGCTGGGCGAGGTGGACCTGCCGCGCGTGATGCAGCAGGTGGTGAGCCGCCTGCAGGCGTTGGCGCCGGGCGCCGGCGTGGCGGTGGTGGCGCAGTCGGTGGACGGCAGGGACTGGCAGTTGCACCGGCCCGGGCTGCCTGCCACGGCGTGCGAACGGCCTCCCGAGACACTGCAGCGCGAGCCCGAGGCCGATGCCCGGATGACGCCACGTTGCGGGCAGGCCGAGGCACCGCCTGACTGGGTACGCCTGGCGCTGGGCCTGCCGCCGTCGGCGCCGGCCGCGGTCTGCGCGGTTCCGGCGCGCTGGCAGGGCGAGACCGTGGCGGTGCTGCTGCAGTGCAACGACTGTCGGACGATGCTCGAGGCGGGCGCCCGCCGGGAGGTCGCCCAGCTGCGCGACCGCTGCGCATTGGCGGTGGCCACCGCGCGGCGCGAGCACCGCTTGCTCGAGCGCGCGTTGCGCGACGAGCTGACCGGGCTGCTCAACCGCCACGGCTTGCACGATGCCTGCGACGAGTGGCTGGCGGGTCCGGACGGCCCGCGGGCCTTCGACCTGTTGTTCATCGATCTCGACGGCTTCAAGGAAGTCAACGACTCGCTGGGTCATACGGCCGGCGACATGCTGCTGCGCGCGGTCACCGAGCGCCTTCGGGCGCTGCTGCCCGCAGGTGCGCTGCTGGCCCGGCCCGGTGGCGACGAGTTCGTCGCCCTGCTGCCCGAGGACAGCCGTGCCGCCGGGGAGGACGGCACTGCCGAGGCGCTGGCGCAGACCATCTGTCGACGGCTCGCGCAGCCCTTCGTCGTCTGTGGCCAGCTGCAGCACATCGGCGCCAGTGTCGGGCTGGCCGCCTGCCCGCAGGACGGCACCGACCGCGAGGAGCTGCTGCGCAGGGCCGACCTGGCGATGTACGCGGCCAAGGCCGAGGGCCGTGGCCGCTGGCGCCGCTACGCCGGCACGCTGGACCGCGAGGCCAGCGAGCGCGCCTGGATGCTTCGCGACCTGCGCGCCGCGGTCGACGACGGGGCGCTGGAGGTGCACTTCCAGCCGCGGCTGGAGCTGGGCAGCGGCCGCATCTGCAGCGCCGAGGCCCTGGTGCGCTGGTGCCACCCGCAACGCGGCTGGATCCCGCCGCTGCGCTTCGTGCCGCTGGCCGAGGAGTCCGATCTCATCCTCGAGCTCGGCAGGCAGGTGATGGCGCTGGCGCTGGCGCAGTTCCGGCGCTGGCGTGCCGAGGGGCTGCGCGTCGGGCGGGTGGCGGTCAACGTATCGGCGCGGCAGCTGCTCGAGTCGCAGTTCGCCGACGAGACGCTGTCGCTGCTGGCCCGCCACGGTCTGCGCCCGCAGGACCTCGAGATCGAGATCACCGAGAGCCTGTTCGCCGGCGACCCGACCGCCGTGACGCGTGCCCTGGCGCCGTTGCGCGCGCGCGGTGTCGTCATCGCGCTCGACGACTTCGGCACCGGGTTCTCGTCACTGGGGGCGCTGGCGCGCCTGCCGGTCGACGTGATGAAGATCGATCGCAGCTTCGTGATCGACCTGGGCCAGGGTACTGCAGCCGACGCGGTCGTCCGCTCGGTGATCGCGCTGGCGCGCGACCTGGACATGCGTGTGGTCGCGGAAGGGGTGGAAACGCAGGCGCAGGAGCAGCGCCTGCTCGCGCTGGGCTGCGACGAGGTGCAGGGTTACCGCTACGCCAGGCCGCTCGCGCCGGAGGCCTTCGTCGAGGGTGCGCGCACGGGCTTCGGCGCGACGCTGCGCGCCGAAGAGGCCGCAAGGGCACCGGAGATGCTCGCAAGCTGACGACGTTCGCTGCGGCTCGGCACCGACCCTCGTCGCCGGAGCACGACCGACGTGTCGGGCAGTGGCTTCATGCGGGTTCCGGGTGTCGATCGCCCGCTGGCGCTGGGGACGTGCGCGCACCCCGGTCGCGCGGTCGAGGAACTGCGGGTCCCGCACAGCACGAGGGCCGAAGCACGCGTGGGTCAAGCCGCCACGGCGTCGACAGGGTTGGGGAAAGCACGGGGAAGGGCTGGGATTGACGCGCGCGCGAGATGCGCGCACATTTCGGCCCGCGCGATGCGACCCGCATCCGCTCACCTTCCGAACCACCCCCACATCCACAGGAGGACGTCATGACGAAGCCCCGCTTCTCCATCCTCCTGTCGGCCGTCGCTTCCTGACGACTCCGCGCGGCCGGCGCGAGGCGCTTCGCGCGCCGGCCGTGTCGCTGCCCTCCCGCCCGACACCGCGCCGCGGCTGAGCTCCGCGCGCCGCCGCACGCCCGCCTGAAGCGCGGGTCGACAGGTCCCGCATCCCTCGTGCCCCGCGTCCGTGCGGAGCCACGCCCGCGTCCTGCGCTGTGCGCAGCGGCCGGCGCGTGCCGTTCGACGACCCCCTCTGCCCACGACATGAATCCGAACCGATCCACCGATCCCGAACGCGCGGCCACGCCGCCCGATCCACCCGTCTTCGAGGAACCCTCCACCATGCATTCGACCGTCACCTGCGACTGGGCCTGATGCGCGCCGCGCTGGTCCTGGCGTCCTTCTTCACCACGTCGACCATGATGGTCGTGCTCGGCGCGCTGTTCGACGACGCGTCGCGCCAGCCCTGGCTGCGCGACACGCCGCAGGCGCGCGCCGCCGTCGCCACCTGCCATGCGCATGCAGCGCGCGAGGCGCGTCGCAGCTGCCTGCGCGCTGTCGTCGCCGAGGCGCAGGCGCGCGATGCCGGCATGTCGCGGCTCGCGGCGCTGGCGCCGTCGTGGGAGGACCGGCCATGAGCGGCGAGCCGGACCGCCACAGCGCGCTGCAGTCGATCGGCCTGACACCGGCGGTCGCGCGCGCCGTCGACGCGCTCGCCCAGGCCCACCCGGCGGCGCGGCCGGCGCGTGTCGTCGAGGTGCAACGCAGCGGCGCGCGGCTGCACGACGGCCGCGCGGCGTTCGGCGCACGCGTCGCGCCGCGTCTGCAGCAGGCGCTGCAGGCCGACGGCGATGCGCTCGCCGTCGGCGACTGGGTGCTCGTCGCCGACGACGCCCACCGCGACGCCTGGGTCGTCGACCGCGTGCCGCCGATCAACCGGCTCGAGCGCCGCGACGCCCTGGGTCACGGGCGGCAGGTGATCGTGGCCAACGTCGACGCCGCGATGCTCGTCTGCGGGCTGGACCACGACTTCAACCTGCGCCGGCTCGACCGCTACCTGGCTTTCGTCCGCATGGCCGGCGTCGGGGCGCTGGTCGTGCTGACCAAGGCCGACCTCGCCGCCGACGTCGACGCACGCGTCGCGGCGGTACGCCAGCGCCTGCGGCCCGGCGAAGACGCCGTCGCGCTCAATGCGCTCGACGCCGCGTCGGTCGCTGCGCTGCACAGCCGGCTCGGCGCCGGGCAGACCTGGGTGCTGCTCGGGTCGAGCGGTGTGGGCAAGAGCACGCTGACCAACGCGCTCGCCGGGCTCGGCGACGGCGCCGACGCGCAGGCCACCGCGCCGGTGCGCGCCGACGACGGCCGGGGCCGCCACACCACCACCGCGCGGTCGCTGCACGGCACGCCGTCGGGCGCGTGCCTGATCGACACGCCGGGGCTGCGCACGCTGCGCCTCGGCGGCGGCGAGGACGCGCTGCGCAGCGCGTTCGACGACGTCGAGGTCCTGGCCGCCGGCTGCCGCTTCCGCGACTGCCGCCACCAGCAAGAGCCCGGCTGCGCGGTGCGCGCGGCGTGGCCGCCCGATCGACTCGCGCAGTACCACAAGCTGCTGCGCGAGGTGCGCCGCGACGGCATGAGACCGCCGGGCCGCCCCAAGGGCGAATACCGGAGGGCGGAGCCCGAAGGTTCCTCGGTGCGCGCGCTCGAGCATCGCGCGCAGGTGCAGCAGTGGAAGGCGCGCAGCCGCCTGGCGCGCGCACACGCCGCGGCCAAGGGCCGATGAGCGTGCGAGGCGGTCATGCACGCGGCGCTTCGCGGCAACGCCGCTGCGCGTGTCACGATGCACGAGACGACGCTGGCCGACGGCGGCGCGTCGCGGTTCGGGATCGATGACCCGCGACAGCCGCGCTCTCAGACCTGCGCGCTCACCCAGCCGACGAGATCGTCGAGGACCTCGTCGCGGTTCGTCTCGTTGAAGATCTCGTGCTTGGCGCCGGCGTAGGCCTTCTCGGCCGCGCCGTCGCCGCGCAGGCCGGGCCAGGCCTGACGGACCGCGTCATAGCTGACGAGCGGGTCCTCGGTGCCGTGCATCCACAGCACCGGCACGGGCAGCCGCCCGGACTCGCGGATCGTGCCGAGCATCGCCGCAAAGGCTTCGAGCGTCGGCCGCTTGAAGGCGCCATGGTAGACGAGCGGGTCGGCGGCGTAGGCCGCGCCGACCGCCGGGTCGCGCGACAGCGTGTTCGGGTCCAGAGGCGCGTCGGGGATCTCCTCCATCGCCAGCAGCGCGTCGACCAGGCCGCCGGTGAGCAGCGGCGCCGACAGCACCGCGCAGGCCAGCTCCGCACCGAAGCGCTGCAGGTAGCGGGCCGCGAGCATCCCGCCCATCGAGTGGCCGATCAGCACCTGCGGCAGCGCGGGGTATTCGCCGCGCGCGCGCTCGGCGAGCCGGTGCATGTCGTCGACCACGGGCTCGAAGTCGGTGCACAGCACACGCTCGCCGTCGGAGCGGCCATGCCCGAGGTGGTCCTGCCCGAACACCACCGCGCCGGCCGCATTCAGCCGCGCCGCGACATGCTCGTAGCGACCGATGTGCTCGCCGTAGCCGTGACATAGCAGCGCGACCCAGGAGGGCCGCGCGATGGCCCAGCGCCGGGCGCGGATCGTGCCGGCATGCCCTTGCAGTACGAAGTCCTCGGCCATGAATCATGCTAGCACGCGCTGCCTGTCGAGTCGGGCGAGCCCGCGCTTGCGGCCCAGGCGAACGACGCCCGCGCCGGCCGACCTGCGTGCCTTGCGCGAGGCGGTGGTGCCGACGGTCGACGAGGTGCCGGATCGGGTCGAGCGCGATGGGCCGGAAGTCGCGCTCAGCCCGCGCGACCCAACCCCAGCATCACCCGCGCCTCGGCCGGCGACGCCACCTCGCGCCCCGCGCGCCTCGCGCAGGCCGCCAGCGCGTCGATCAGCGCGCCGTTTCCGCCTGCACGCTCGCCGCCCGGCAGGTAGAAGGTGTCCTCGAGCCCGGTGCGCAGCATGCCGCCGAGCTCGGCCGCGCGCTGGTGCACCGGCCAGACCTCGGCGCGCCCGATCAGCGTCGTCTGCCAGACGGCGCCGGGCACCGTCCAGCGCGGCAGCAGCGCCAGCAGGTCGGCGTCGCAGGGCATGCCGCTGGCCACGCCCATGACGAAGTTGTACTCGGGCACCAGTCCCGCGGCCGCGGCACCGAGCATGCCGCTGCGCACGTACATCTCGACGCTGCGCACGATGCCGACGTCGAAGCACTCGAACTCGGGGTGCGTGCCGCACTCGGCCATCACCTGCAGGAACTGCGCGATCTTGTCCGGCGGGTTGTCGAACACCATCGGCGGCCAGGCCCAGCGGCCGTCGGCGCGCAGCTTCAGGTAGTTGAGCGTGCCGGCGTTGCAGGCGGCGATCTCCGGGCGCACGCGGCGGATGCACGCCGCCGGACCCGAGATGTCCTTGCCGATGACGCCGGTCGTCAGGTTGACGATCACACCCGGGCAGGCCGCGCGGATCGCGTCGCACACCGCCTGCGCGATATCCGGGTCCCAGCTCGGCAGGTGGCCCATGCCGTCCTGCTGCTGGCGCAGGTGGACGTGCATGACGCTGGCGCCGGCGCCGAACGCGGCGCGCGCCTCGGCCGCCATCTGCGCCGGCGTCACCGGTACCGGGTGCTGGCGCGGGTCGGTCAGCACGCCGGTCAGCGCGCAGGTCAGGATCGCCTTGTCCATCAGCTTGCCTCCCCGGGGTCGATCTCGGCCAGCAGCGTGCCGGACTCGACGCTGTCGCCGACCGCCGCGTGCAGCGCGACGACGCGGCCGGCGGTGCCGGCGTGCAGCCACATCTCCATCTTCATCGCCTCGACGCACAGCAGCGGCTGCCCGGCGGCGACGGCATCGCCCGGCGCGACCGCGACCGCGGCCACGCGCCCGGCGACCGGGGCGCGTGCGCGCCGCGGGTCGGGCGCGTCGTCGCCGGCGGGGTAGGGCGAGGCCTCGCGCAGCACGAAGACCGCGGCGTCGTGCGCGATGTGCACCGCATCGCCGTCGACGACGGCGACGCAGCGCCTGCGCACGCCGTCGAGCGTGAACTCGACCTCGTGGTCGTGCACGCGGTGCAGCTCGGCCTCGTGCGTGTGCGTGCCGCACTGCACGTGCCGTACTCGCGTCTTGCACGTTCGGACGCGAACCTGGCTTTGCCGCGTGCGCCTGCGTCGCGTAGCGTGCGCTGCTCGCTTGCGGTCTCTGCAGCGTCAGGTCCCAGGCGGCGACGCCAGCCGGGCGGCGCGCGCGCGCGCCGTCGCGCTGCGGCGCTGCGGCGGCGTCGGGCCGCGCGCGGAGCGTGGCGGCCAGCGTCCAGATCGCATCGGGCACCGCGGGCTCCGCCAGCAGCGGATCGCCGGCGGCGGTCCATTCGTCGATCAGCGTCGTGTGCATGCGCGCGCCGGTGAAATCCGGGTGGCGCAGCAGGTCGCGCAGGAATCGCCCGTTGTGGCGCAGGCCCAGCAGCGGCGCGTCGGCCAGCAGCGCCTCGAGGCGCCGGATCGCGTCGCCGCGGTCGCGCCCGTGCGCGATCAGCTTGGCGACCATCGCGTCGTAGTGCGGCGTCACGCGGCCGCCCTCGGCGATGCCGGCGTCGATGCGCGCGCCGCCGAACGACGCGTCGCCCGCACCGCGCCCGGCCAGCGCCTGCGTCGGACGCCAGTGCAGCACGCCGCCGGTCTGCGGTGCGAAGCCGGTGTAGGGGTCCTCCGCGTAGAGCCTGACCTCGATCGCGTGGCCGGCGAATCGCACGTCCTGCTGCCGCAGCGGCAGCGGCTCGCCAGCGGCCACGCGCAGCTGCCACTCGACGAGGTCCAGCCCGGTGATGCACTCCGTCACCGGGTGCTCGACCTGCAGCCGCGTATTCATCTCGAGGAAGTGGTGCCGGCCGTCGGCATCGACGATGAACTCGACCGTGCCGGCGCCGACATAGCCGACCGCGCGCGCCGCGGCGACGGCGTCGGCGCCCATGCGCTCGCGCAGCGCGGCGTCGACGATCGGCGACGGCGCCTCCTCGACGACCTTCTGGCGCCGGCGCTGCGCGGTGCAGTCGCGCTCGCCGAGGTGGATGCAGCCGCCATGCGCATCGGCGAAGACCTGCACCTCGATGTGGCGCCCGCGCTCGATCAGCCGCTCCAGCATCAGCGTGCCGTCGCCGAAGGCCGCCAACGCCTCGCGCCGCGCGCCGGCCAGCGCCGCCGGCAGCTCGGCCAGGTCGCTCACCAGTCGCATGCCGCGCCCGCCACCGCCGGCCACCGCCTTGACGAGCAGCGGCAGGCCGAGCGCCGCGGCCTCCGCGGCGAGCCGGGCGTCGTCCTGCTCGTCGCCGAGGTAGCCGGGCGCGCAGGGTACGCCGGCCTCGCGCATGCGCCGCTTGGCCAGCGCCTTGTTGCCCATCGCGCGGATCGCCGCCGGTGGCGGGCCGATGAAGACCAGCCCGGCCGCGGCGCAGGCCTCGGCGAAGTCGGCGCGCTCGGCGAGAAAGCCGTAGCCGGGGTGGACCGCATCGGCGCCGCTTCGGCGCGCGGCGTCGAGCAGCGCGTCGATGCGCAGGTAGCTGTCCGCCGGCGCCGCGCCGCCGATCGCGACCGCCTCGTCGGCCAGCCGCACATGCGGCGCGTCGGCATCGGCATCGCTGAACACCGCGACGCTGCGGTAGCCGAGCGCACGCGCGGTGCGGATGACGCGGCAGGCGATCTCGCCGCGATTGGCGATCAGGATCTTCGAGAACATCAGGGCTCAGCGGCTCGATCGCGGCGCGACTGCATCTTCGTCATGCGCGGGGCTTCATTGCGGCGCCCAGCTCGGCGGACGCTTGCTGAGGAATGCGGCGGTGCCCTCCTGCCCCTCGGCGCCGAGCGCGGCGCGCGAGAACACCTGCGCCGCCTCGCCGACCAGGCCGGCGGCGCGTGTCCAGCGGCATTCGGCGAGCAGCGCCTTGGTCGCCGCCAGCGCGGCCGGCGCGCACTGCAGGATCTCGCGCAGCACGCGCGCCAGCACGGTGTCGACCGCCTCGGGCCGGCAGTGCTCGTGCGCCAGCCGCAGCGCGTGCGCGCTGGCCGCGTCCAGCCGCGCGCCGGTGACGGCGAGCCGCTTGGCCTCGGCATAGCCGACGCGCTCGACGAGGAAGGGCGCGATCTGCGCCGGCACGACGCCGAGCGAGGTTTCCGGCAGCCGGAACTGCGCACCCTCGACCGCGATCGTCACGTCGGCCACGCAGGCCAGCCCGAAGCCGCCGCCCATCACCGTACCCTCGGCGACGACGACCACCGCCAGCCCGGTGCTGGCCCAGGCGACGCACAGCTCGCCGAAGGCGGCACTCACCTTGGCCAGCGCCTCGGGGTCGTCCGCGAGCCGGGCGCGCGCCGCGGCCATGTCGCGGATATCGCCGCCGGCGCAGAAGTGGCCGCCGGCGCCGCGCAGCACGACGACGCGCGTGCTGGCGTCGTGCTCGGCGTCGTGCAGCGCGGTGCGCAGCTCGTGCACCATCGCCAGCGACATCGCGTTGCGCACCTCGGGGCGCGCGAGCTCGATCCGCAGCACCGGCCCGTCGCGGTGCAGCCGTAGGGTCGTCGGCGCGGTCATGGCGTCGGAGGCTCAGTGCGCGCCCTTGGGCAGCGTGCCCTCGAGCTTGGCGATGATGCCCAGCATGACCTCGTCGGCGCCGCCGCCGATCGACACCAGCCGGCTGTCGCGGTAGGCACGCGAGACATCGTTGTCGATCGTGTAGCCCATGCCGCCCCAGTACTGCAGGCAGGCGTCGGCCACCTCGCGCGACAGCCGGCCGCACTTGAGCTTGGCCATCGACGCCAGCTTGGTCACGTCCTTGCCCGACACGTACTGCTCGACCGCCTGGTAGGTCAGCGCGCGCAGCGCGGCGACCTCGGTGCGCAGCTCGGCGAGCCGGAAGTGCACGACCTGGTTGTCCAGGATGCTCTTGCCGAAGGCCTTGCGCTCGCGCGTGTACGCGATCGTCTTGTCGATCAGCTGGTCCATGCCGCGCAGCGAGCTGGCCGCGCCCCACAGCCGCTCCTCCTGGAACTGCAGCATCTGGAACATGAAGCCCATGCCCTCCTGCCCGATCAGGTGGCGCCGCGGCACGCGCACGCCGTCGAAGAACAGCTGCGCGGTGTCCGAGCTGTGCATGCCGATCTTGTGGATCTTCTGCCGCGTGACGCCCTTGGCATTCAGCGGCACGACGATCAGGCTCTTGTTCTTGTGCACCGGGCCGTCGCTGGTATTGACCAGCAGGCAGCACCAGTCGGCCTGCATGCCGTTGGTGATCCACATCTTGGAGCCGTCGATGAGATAGTCGTCGCCGTCCTTGCGCGCGCTGGTGCGCACGGCGGCGACGTCGGAGCCGCCGCCGGGCTCGCTGACGCCGATGCAGCCGATCAGGTCGCCGGCGATCGACGGCGCGAGAAACTCGCGCCGCAGCTCGTCGCTGCCGAAGCGCGCCAGCGCCGGCGTGCACATGTCGGTGTGCACGCCGATGGCCATCGGCACGCCGCCGCAGCGCGCGGCGCCGATCGCCTCGGCCATCACCATCGAGTAGCTGAAGTCCAGCCCCAGCCCGCCGTAGGCCTCGGGGTACTTGATGCCCAGCAGCCCCAGGTCGCCGAGCTTCTTGAAGATCTCGCGCGACGGGAACTGCTCGGCACGCTCCCAGGCCTCGACATGGGGGTCGATCTCCTGCCGCACGAAGCGGGTGACGGTCTCGTCGAGCGCGCGGTGCTGGTCGGTGAACTGCATCGTCGGTTCTCCTGGAACGGGTCGGTTCGGGGCGGTCGGGTCGGGCCGCGCGCGGCGGCTACATGCGCGCAATGCCGAAGGTGTTGGGGCGCAGCACGCGGCGCGCGGCCTCCTCGGCCAGCGCCAGGCAGGTGGCGAGGACCTGGCGCGTATCGCGCGGGTCGATGATGCCGTCGTCCCACAGCCGCGCGCTGCCGAACAGGACGTGCGACTCGGCGTCGAGCCGACGCCGCAGCTGGTCGCTCATCGCCTTCAGCCCGGCCTCGGCCTTGTCGTCCAGCGCCACGCCCTGGCGGCCGAGCTTGCCGCGGCCGACCATCTCCATCACCATCGCCGCCTGCGCGCCGCCCATCACCGCGGTGCGCGCGCTCGGCCACGAGAAAATGAATCGCGGGTCGAAGCCGCGCCCGCACATGCCGTAGTTGCCGGCGCCGAAGCTGCCGCCGACGACGATGGTGAACTTGGGCACGCGCGCGTTCGCCACCGCCTGGATCATCTTGCTGCCGTGCTTGATCGCGCCGGCGGCCTCGGCGGCCTTGCCGACCATGTAGCCGGTCGTGTTCTGCAGGAAGACGAGCGGCAGGGCGGCCTGGTCGGCGAGCTGGATGAACTGCGCGGCCTTGACCGAGCCGTTCGGCTGGATCGGGCCGTTGTTGCCGAGGAGGCCGACGCGGTGGCCGTCGATTCGCGCATGGCCGCAGATCGTGTCGCTGCCGTAGGCGGCCTTGAACTCGGTGAAGTCCGAGTTGTCGACGATGCGCCCGACGATCTCGCGCACGTCGTAGGGCTCGCGATCGTCGGCCGGCACGATGCCCATCAGCTCCTCGGCATCGTGGCGCGGTGGCAGCGCCGGGGCGCGCGCGGGCGGCTCGTCCCAGGGCAGCGCGGCGAGCAGCTCGCGCGCGATCGCGATCGCGTGCGCATCGTCCTCGGCCAGGTATTCGCCCAACCCCGTGACGCGCGCGTGCAGCTCGGCGCCGCCGAGCTCGTCGTCGGTCGCGTCCTCGCCGATCGCGGCCTTGACCAGCGGCGGGCCGGCCAGGTAGATCGACGAGCGGCCCTTGACCAGCACGACATAGTCCGACAGCCCCGGCAGGTAGGCGCCGCCGGCGGTCGACGATCCGTGCACGACCGCGATCTGCGGGATGCCGGCCGCCGACAGCCGCGCCTGGTTGGCGAAGGTCCGCCCGCCGTCGACGAAGATCTCGGCCTGATACATCAGGTTGGCACCACCGGACTCGACCAGCGTCAGCACCGGCAGCTTGTTCTCCAGCGCCAGCTGCTGCGCGCGCAGCGCCTTCTTCAACCCCATCGGCGGCACCGTCCCGCCCTTGACCGCGCTGTCGCTGGCCGAGACCAGCACGCGCTTGCCGGCCACGGTGCCGATGCCGACGATCGAGCCGCCGCCTTGCACGCTCTTCCTGCCGTCGTCGTCGTGCATGCCCAGCCCGGCGAGCGACGACAGCTCGAGAAAGCCGCTGCCGCGGTCGAGCAGCCGCGCCACGCGCTCGCGCGGCAGCAGCTGGCCGCGCTCGTCGAAGCGCGCACGCCGGGACTCGGACTCGGCGACGACCCGCGCTTCCAGCGCGCGCACCTCGGCCAGCCGCTCGGCCATGCGCCCGGCGTTGGCGCGGAAGGCTGCGCCCTGGGTGTCCAGGCGGGACGCCAGCACCGTCACGGCTGCAGCACCTTCGGCACGACCGCGCGGTGGAAGCCCTCGAAAGGCCGCGAACGGTCGTGGTCGACGCTCGGGAAGACCGCGTTGCCCAGCGGCGCACCGCCGTCGATGCGCAGCGTCACGCCGGTGACGAAGGCCGCCGCCGGCGACAGCAGGAAGACGATCGCGGCGCTGACCTCGGCCTCGCTCGCCAGCCGGCGCAGCGGCACATGCTGGCGCAGGCGCGGGATCAGCGCGCGCGCCGCGCCCTCGTAGGTGTCCATGCCCGACGACGCGACCCAGCCCGGCGCGACGGCGTTGACGCGCACGCCCGAGGAGGCCCACTCGAAGGCCGCGCTCAGCGTCAGGTTGGCCATGCCGGCACGCGCCGCGCCCGAGTGCGCCATGCCGGGCATGCCGTTGCGGAAATCGGCCGTCATGTTGACGATCGCGCCGCCGTGGCGTTGCATGCTGCGCGCGTAGACCTCGCGCATCATCAGGAAGCCGCCGGTCAGGTTGGCGGCGACGACCGACTCGAAGCCGCGCTTGCTGATCGCCGCCAGCGGCGCCGGGAACTGGCCGCCGGCGTTGTTGACCAGGGCGTCGATGCGGCCGTGCTCGGCCGCCAGGCGCGCGACCTCGGCCTTGACCGCGTCCTCGTCGCGGATGTCGAACGCGGCCCAGTCGCAGCGCCCGCCGTCGGCGGCGATCTCGGCGGCGACCGCCTCCAGCTTGGCCGCGGTGCGGCCGCTGACGATCACGCTGGCGCCGAGCGACGCCAGCTCGTGCGCGACGCAGCGCCCGATGCCGCTGCCGCCGCCGGTGACCCAGGCGACGCGGCCGTCGAACAGGCCGGGGCGGAAGACGCTGCGGTAGCTGCCGGGGGCGAGAGCGGTCGGGTCGGTCATCGGCGGGGGCTCGGTCGGGCGAGGGCGCGGTGCAGCGGATTAGGCCGAAGGCTTACGTATACGTCAAGTCAATGCATCATAGGGAAACTGCCTAGCACCTGCGGAATCAGGCTCCTCTACGATGCGGCGCCAGTCTCGACCCCGTTCCCGGAGCCTGCCGAATGGACCTGCAAGCCTGCACCGAATCCCTGCGCACCAAGGTCGGCGACGCCAGCGGCCTGAATGCGACGCTGAAGTTCGACTGCGGCGCCGACGGCGTCGTCGTCGTCGACGGCCGCGCGGTGCCGAACACCGTCGACAACGCCGACCGCGAGACCGACTGCACGGTCGCGATCACGACCGACAACCTGGCCGCGATGCTGCAGGGCGCGCTCGACCCGGTGACCGGATTCATGACCGGCCGCTTCACCGTCAGCGGCGACATGAGTGTGGCGATGAAGCTGCAGCGCATCGTCTGAGCATGGCGACGCGCGGCTCGGTCGGCGGGGCCCCGGCGCGCGCGGAGGTGGTCGCGCCACGGCGCGCGGCGGCCGCACCGAGCGCGCGCGAGGCGGTCGCGGCGCATCGCGACGAATCCGGCGGCGATCTGTTCGGCATCACCGAGCTGTGCGCCGAGTTCGGCATCTCGGCGCGCGCGATCCGCTTCTACGAGGACAAGGGGCTGCTCGCGCCGCGGCGCGTCGGCGGCACCCGCGTCTACACGCGGCGCGACCGCGCCCGGCTGGCGCTGATCCTGCGCAGCAAGGCGATCGGCGCGTCGCTGGCCGAGATCAAGCGCTTTCTCGACCTGTACGGCACGCACGGCGAGGGGCGGGTGCAGCAGCTGCGCTACGTGCTGCGGCGCACCGACGAGGCGATCGCCGAGCTCGGGCAGAAACGCGCGCACATCGACGCCACGCTGGCCGAGCTGCGCGTGATCAACGAGGCGGTGCGCGAGCAGCTCGCGCGCGTGCGGCAACCTGTGTGATTCGGGGCACAGGCCCGGGATCATGGAGGACTACCCCATCGAGACGCCGCAGGTTGCGGCCGTGCTCGGCAGGATGGTCGACGGACCTGAAACGGGAGCAGGACGATGAGCGAGGCCTATCTCTACGACCACGTGCGCACGCCGCGCGGCCGCGGCAAGAAGGACGGCGGACTGCACCAGGCCAGCCCGGTGTGGCTGCTGCGCACGCTGCTGCGCGCGCTGCAGTCGCGCCACGAGCTCGACACCGCGCTCGTCGACGATGTCGTGCTCGGCTGCGTGACGCCGGTGGGCGAGCAGGGTGCGGACATCGCGCGCACCGCGGTGCTCGACGCCGACTGGGCGCAGACGGTGGCCGGCGTGACGCAGTCGCGCTTCTGCGCGTCGGGGCTCGAGTCGGTCAACCTCGCCGCCGCCAAGGTGATGAGCGGCTGGGAGGACCTGGTCGTCGCCGGCGGCGTCGAGAGCATGAGCCGCTGGGCGATGGGCAGCGACGGCGGGGCCTGGTTGATGGACCCGCGCGTCAACCACAAGCTCGGCTTCGTGCCGCAGGGCGTGGGTGCGGACCTGATCGCCACACTGGAGGGCTGGGGCCGCGCCGACGTCGATGCGTTCGCGCTGCGATCGCACCAGCGCGCGGCGGCGGCGCGCGCCGAGGGGCGCTTCGCGCGCTCGATCGTCCCGGTGCACGATATCGCCGGCCTGTTGCTGCTGGCCGAGGACGAGACGATCCGCCCGCAGGCGACGATCGAGGCGATGGCCAAGCTCGATCCCAGCTTCGCGATGATGGGGCAGATGGGGTTCGACGCCACCGCGCTGCGCAAGTACACGACGGTCGAGCGCATCGAGCATGTCCACCACGCCGGCAACTCGTCGGGCATCGTCGACGGCGCGGCGCTGATGCTGGTCGGCTCGCGCGCGGGCGGCGCCAAGGCGGGCCTCGCGCCGCGCGCGCGCGTCCGCGCCGCGGCGGTCGTCGGCTCCGAGCCGACGATCATGCTGACCGGGCCGACACCGGCCTGCCGCAAGGCGCTGGCCAAGGCCGGGATGCAGCCCGGCGACATCGACCTGTGGGAGATCAACGAGGCCTTTGCCGTCGTGCCGATGAAGACCGCGCGCGACCTCGGGCTGGACATGGACCGCGTCAACGTCAACGGCGGCGCGATCGCGATGGGCCACCCGCTGGGGGCCACCGGCTGCGTGATCCTGGGCACGCTGCTCGACGAGCTCGAGCGGCGCGACCTGGCGACCGGCTGCGCGACGCTGTGCGTCGGCGGCGGCATGGGCATCGCCACCATCATCGAGCGCGTCTGAGGAGGCTGGCATGAACGCCATGAGCGAGACGATCCACCTCGAAGTCGGCGCCGACGGCATCGCCGTGGCGACGATGGACCTGCCCGGGCGGCCGATGAATGTCGTCGGCGAGGCGCTGATGACTGCGCTGGCCGCGGTCGTCGAGCGCGTCGAGTCCGACGCCGCGATCAAGGGCCTGGTGCTGGCCTCGGGCAAGGCCGACTTCTGCGCCGGCGGCGATATCGACCGCATCGCGGCGCTGGAGGACGCGCAGCAGGCCTTCGACGCCACGATGGCGATGAAGGCGGTGCTGCGCCGCCTGGAGACCTGCGGCAAGCCGGTGGCGGCGGCGATCGCCGGCCACGCGCTGGGCGGCGGGCTGGAGATCGCGCTGGCCTGCCACGCGCGCTTCGTGCTCGACGACGCACGGGTCAAGCTCGGCCAGCCCGAGGTCAAGCTCGGGCTGCTGCCCGGCGGCGGCGGCACGGTGCGGCTGCCGCGGCTGGTGGGGATCCAGGCCGCGCTGCAGATCATGGGCGAGGGCGCGGACATCGCGCCGGCCAAGGCGCATTCGATGGGGCTGGTGACCGAGCTCGCGCCCGACCGCGACGCGCTGCTGGCCGCGGCGCGCGCCTGGTGCCTGGCCAACCCCAGGGCCAAGCAGCCCTGGGACCAGGCCAAATTCCGCTTCCCGGGCGGCGATTCGCGATCGCCCGGCGTCGTGCAGGTGCTGTCGATCGCGCCGTCGGTCGCCGCGGCCAAGAGCTACGGCAACTACCCGGCGCTGACGCACATCATGTCCAGCGTGTTCGAGGGCGGGCTGCTCGGCTTCGACGCCGCCAGCGCGGTCGAGAGCCGCTACTTCGCGGCCTGCGCGACCTCGCAGGAAAGCCGCAACATGATCGGCACGCTGTGGTACCAGCTCAATGCGATCAAGAAGGGCGCGTCGCGGCCGGCCAAGCTGCCGGCGTCGAAGGTCGGGCGGCTCGGCGTGCTCGGCGCCGGCATGATGGGCGCGGGCATCGCCTACGTGGCGGCGCGTGCGGGCATCGAGGTGGTGTTGCTCGACACCACGCAGGAGCAGGCCGAGCGCGGCAAGGCGCATGCGCAGGGGCTGCTCGACAAGGCGGTCAAGCGCGGCCGCACGACGGCCGAGCAGCGCGACGCGGTGCTCGCGCGCATCCGGCCGACGACCTCGTTCGACGACCTGGCCGGCTGCGAGCTGGTGGTCGAGGCGGTGTTCGAGGACCGCGCGATCAAGGCCGAGGTGACGAAGAAGGCCGAGGCGGTGGTCGGCGCCGGCGCCGTCTTCGCGAGCAACACCTCGACGCTGCCGATCACGGGGCTGGCGCAGGCCAGCGGCCGGCCGGCGGGATTCATCGGGCTGCACTTCTTCAGCCCGGTGGACAAGATGCCGCTGGTGGAGATCATCGTCGGCGCACAGACCGCCGACGCGACGCTGGCGCGCGCGTTCGACTTCGTGCAGCAGATCGGCAAGACGCCGATCGTCGTCAACGACAGCCGCGGCTTCTACACCTCGCGCGTGTTCGCGACCTACGTCCTGGAGGGCATCGCGATGCTGGCCGAGGGCGTGTACCCGCGTCATATCGAGCAGGCCGGTCTGCAGGCCGGGATGCCGATGCCGCCGCTGGCGCTGCAGGACGAAGTGAGCCTGAGCCTGGCGCTGCATGTGTCCGAGCAGACGCGCAAGGATCTGGCGGCCGAGGGCAAGCCCTATCCCGAGCATCCGGCCGAGCGCGTGATCCGCCAGCTGTGCGAGATCGGCCGCGTCGGCAAGAAGGCCGGGCGCGGTTTCTACGACTGGGGCGACGACGGCCGTCGGTTGTGGCCGGGCTGGCCGAGATGGTTCCGCCGGCAACTGCGCAGCCGCCGCAGCGCGAGCTGATCGATCGCATGATGTTCGCGCAGGCGAACGAGGCCGCACGCTGCCTGCAGGAGGGCGTGCTGCGCTCGGTGGCCGACGGCAACATCGGATCGATCTTCGGCTGGGGCTTCGCACCGTTTCACGGCGGTGCGCTGCAGTTCGTCAACGCGGTCGGCCCGAAGCGTTTCGTCGAGCGCGCGCGCGAGCTGGCGGCAGCCTACGGGGCGCGCTTCGAGCCGGCGGCGTGCATCGTCGAGTTGGCGACGGCGGGGCGGGTGTTCGCGGATTGACGCTGAGTTGCTTCCGATTGCCTGAAAGCAAACAGGGGCGGGTGCCGTTCTCGTGCTTCGCAAGCTGACGCTTTGGTGGAGTGCTGCCAGCCAGCGCGCGCGCAGGGCGGCGGCGGGTGCCCTTGCCCTCCATGTCCTCCGCCGTCGGCTTGCGCCGCCGGCTCCCCCTTTACTTGCGGGCAAGGGCACCCGCCGCCCTCAGCAGGCCGCCGAAGTGGTATTCGACGGCCGAAAACCACTTGCGCCGGCACGAAGCCGGGACCGGGACGGCCGGGGCGTGCGTGGGAGGCGCCGAGAAGCGCAGCCCTCCTGGCCGCGCGCGAAGCGCGCATCGTGAACTGACTCGCCGCCACTGTTTGAGCGGAGCGACCGAAGGGAGCGCAGCGAGTTCGGCGGCGGGCCAGGAGGGCGAGCATCGCAGGGCAGTCGGCGCGAAGCGACGACCGCCTCCGCCGCGCGCACCGGTCGGCCCGGTCCCGGCTTCGCCGAGCTGCGCTTCGAAGTGGGGCCAGGGCGCCTCACAGCGGGCCCTCCCAAATCGCGGCGCTTCAATCCACACAACGTCCCCATGATCGACCGCATGACCACGGACCCCCGCGCCCCTATGCCCGACTCGACGCTGGCCCTTCAGCGCCTGTACCAGCACGAGCGCGAGTCGGGCGACCGCGTGTGCATGGTGCAGCCCTACCCGGGCGCGGCCGCGGGGCGTGCGCCGGTGCGCGAACTGAGCTGGGCGCAGATGGCCGGCGAGGTGCGCCGCATGGCTTCGCACCTGAGGTCGCTGGACCTGCCGCCGGGCTCGGCGATCGCGATCGTGTCGAAGAACTGCGCCCACTGGATCATGGCCGACCTCGCGATCTGGATGGCCGGCCATGTCTCGGTGCCGCTGTACCCGACGCTGACCGCGGCGTCGGTGCGCTCGATCCTGGACCACTGCGACGCGCGGCTGCTGTTCGCCGGCAAGCTCGACGACTGGGCGGCGCAGCGCCCCGGCGTGCCGGAAGGGCTGCCGTGCATCGGCTTTCCCTACGACAGCACGCCCGGGCTGCCGGGCTGGGACGAGATCGTCGCGCGCTGCGAGCCGCTGGCCGGCGCGCCGCTGCGCCGCGGCGACGAGCTGGCCACGATCATCTACACCTCGGGGACCACCGGCGAGCCCAAGGGCGTGATGCACAGCTTCGCCAACTTCGCCTGGGCGATCGGCTGGGGCATGCGGCGGATCGACTTCGGGGCCGAGGACCGCATGCTGAGCTACCTGCCGCTGGCGCATGTGGCCGAGCGCGTGCTGGTCGAGCACGGCATGCTGTACGCCGGCGCGCGGGTCTTCTTCGCCGAGTCGCTCGACACCTTCGCGCAGGACCTGCGGCGGGCGCGGCCGACGGTCTTCTTCTCGGTGCCGCGGCTGTGGCTCAAGTTCCAGCAGGGCGTGCACGCGCGGATCCCGCCGCAGCGGCTGGACCTTCTGCTGCGGCTGCCGCTGGTCGGCCGGCTGCTGGCGCGCAAGATCCTGCAGGGCATGGGGCTGGACGCCTGCCGCTACGCCGTCGGCGGTGCGTCGCCGATGCCGCTGGCGCTGCTGGCCTGGTACGAGCGGCTGGGGCTGCCGATCGTCGAGGTCTACGGGATGAGCGAGAACTGCGCGATCTCGCACTCGACCGTGCCCGGCGTGCGGCGGCCCGGCACCGTCGGCCAGCCCTACGACGGGGTCGAGGCGCGCGTCGACCCGGCCACGGGCGAGGTGCAGATGCGCAGCGGCGCGATGATGCTCGGCTACTACCGCGCCGACGCCGCCACGCGCGCGAGCTTCACCGACGACGGCTGGCTGCGAACCGGTGACTGCGGCGAACTCGACGCCGAGGCCAACCTGCGCATCACCGGGCGGATCAAGGATATCTTCAAGTCGAGCAAGGGCAAGTATGTCGCGCCGGCAGCGATCGAGGATGCGCTGCTGGCCGACCCGATGGTCGAGGCCTGCTGCGTGGCCGGGGCCAGCCTGCCGCAGCCGCTGGCGGTGGTGCTGCTGCAACCCGAGGTCGCCGCGCGCGCCGCAGATGCGGCCGGCCGACGCACCATCGAGGACGCGATGCAGGCGCGGCTGGAGGCCGTCAATGCGGCCCTGGAGCCGCACGAGCGGCTGGCCTGCCTGGTGCTGACGACGGCGCCGTGGACGGTCGACAGCGGCATCGTCACGCCGACGATGAAGGTGCGCCGCGACCGCATCGAGGCGCGCTTCGGCGCCCGCTATGCCGCCTGGGCCGAGCAGGGGCGGCACGTGGTGTGGGACACGCTCGACTCCACGCCCTAATCCGGGTTGCCCGGAGCTGGCATCATGTTTAAGTTGTTCGCGCCGGCCGCAGCTAAAAAGGAGCCGGGCGCGTCCCACCCCGCGGCCCCCGAACCCACGACCGGAGCCCGACGATGAAGATGACCGACCTGCCGCTGGCCGAGCGGCTGCACGCCGCGCTCGCGCAGCAGCGTGCCTCGTATCGCGCGCATCCGGTGCCGAGCCATGCCGAGCGGCGCGAGGACCTGAAGCAGCTGCGCGCCTTCCTGCGCGACCACGAGCGCGCGCTGTGCGACGCGGTGAATGCCGACTACGGGCATCGCTCGCAGGTCGAGACCCGGCTGACCGAGATCGCGCCGGCGATCGACGGCATCGCCCATGTGCTCGGGCATCTGAAGGACTGGATGAGCCCGCAGCGGCGCAGCGTCGACTGGCTGAGCTTCCCCGGCGCGAGCAACCGGCTGATCCCGCAGCCGCTCGGGGTCGTCGGTGCGATCGTGCCGTGGAACTTCCCGGTCAACCTGAGCTTCGTGCCGCTGACCTACATCTTCGCCGCCGGCAACCGCGCGATGGTGAAGATGAGCGAGAACTCGCGCCACCTCGCGGCGCTGCTGATCGACAAGATCCCGGCCTACTTCCCGCCCGAGAAGCTGCAGTTCTTCGACGAGACCGGCGGCGTCGGGGTCGAGTTCTCGAAGCTGCCGTTCGACCACCTGCTGTTCACCGGTTCGGGCGCGACCGGGCGCAAGGTGATGGCCGCGGCCGCCGACAACCTGTGCCCGGTGACGCTGGAGCTGGGCGGCAAGTCGCCGGCGATCGTGTTCGACGACTTCCCGCTGAAGACCGCGGCCGAGCGCATCCTGTTCGTCAAGTGCCTGAACGCCGGGCAGATCTGCACCACCGTCGACCACGCGTGGATCCCGCGCGCCAAGGTCGACGAGTTCGTGCGGCTGGCCAAGCAGATCGTGCCGGCGCGCTACCGCGCGCTCGATTCGGCCGACTACACCTCGGTCATCGACCGCCGTGCCTACGACCGCCTCATGGCGGCGCTGGACGAGGCGCGCGAGCGCGGCGCCACCGTGATCCCGCTGCTGCCCGGGCCGGCGGTGGACGAGGCGCGGCACCGGATCGCGCCGCACCTGGTGCTCGATGCACCGATGGATTCGGCGCTGATGAAGCGCGAGATCTTCGGCCCCATCCTGCCGGTGCACGGCTACGACGAGATCGGCGAGGTGATCGACGCCATCAACGCCGGCGACCGGCCGCTGGCGGTCTACCCCTTCAGCCACGACCGCCGGCGCGTCGATCACATCCTGAACCACGTGATGTCGGGCGGGGTGTCGGTCAACGACGCGCTGTTCCACGTCGCGCAGCACGACCTGCCGTTCGGTGGTGTCGGCAGCTCGGGCATGGGCCACTACCACGGCCGCGAGGGTTTCGAGACCTTCTCCAAGATGCGCCCGGTCTTCCACCAGGCGCGCTGGTCGGCGCTTCAACTCATCGGCCCGCCGTATGGGCGTTTCGCGGAGATGATGCTGAAGTTCTTGATCGGTAAGTGAGGGGATCGCCGTCACGCTCGGACGGCGGCCGGTGGGGGGCTTCCTGCGGATTGCCTCGGTAGCTTCGGAGCGATCGAACGTCTGCGGTTCTTCGCCGTGCCACCCGTACGCGAGCCGAGGACGGCGGGTACCCTTGCCCTCCATGTCCTCCGCCGTCGGCTGCGCCGCCGGCTCCCCCTTTACTTACGGGCAAGGGCACCCGCCGTCCTCGGCAGGCTACCGCAGTGGTTTTCGAGGGATCGAGTACCACAGTCGTATCGCGAAGCCGGCAGCGGGCCGACCGGTGCACGCAGCGGAGGCGGTCGGTCCGCTGCCGGCTTCGCTGCGCAGAGCGTCGCAGCGACCAATAATCCAAAATTGGACATAGCGAAACTGTACGTCCATAATGGGATTTATGCTGACCGCACGAGAACCCATCCCGGCCTTCGCCGCGGCCACCATAGACCCCCAGCGCATGGCCGCTGCCGGGCTGCGCGCCTTCGTGCGGATCGCGCAGGCCTGGCAGCTCAGCGTCGACGAGCAGCTCAGTCTCCTGGGGCAGCCGCCGAGGTCGACCTTCTTCGCCTGGCGCAAGCACCCGGATCGCGCGCAACTGCCGCGCGACACGCTGGAGCGCCTGTCCTGCTTGCTGGGTATCTACAAGGCGCTGCAGATCCTGCTGCCCGACCCAACTGCCGCCGACGCCTGGGTGCGCAAGCCCAACACCGCCGCCCCCTTCGGCGGCCGAAGCGCGCTGGCGCACATGCTGGGCGGCAACGTCGCCGACCTCTACGTCGTGCGCCGCTACCTCGACGGCGTCAGGGGCGGCGGCTGGTCGTGAGCGCGGTATCCGGGGCGAAGGTGCCCGACGTGCCGGACGACGCCGACGCAGCCTCGCCGGCCGACCCGCCGCTGCGCCGCGTGCGCTGGGAGCGTGCCTGCCGCATCGTGCCGACGCGCCACCCCTCCGTCTACCTGTTCGACCGCGTCGCCGATGCCGAGGACTTCGACGCCCTCTATGCGCTCGAGGCGATGAGCAACGAGCGGCTGCGCGACGAGACCGGGCAGATCCAGCGCGTGCCGAGCGCCGACCGGGTCTACGGCCCCGGCAGCGGGCCGATCATGGCCGCGTTCACGCATGTGAACCCTCTGGGCAGCCGCTTCTCGGACGGCGCCTACGGCGTCTTCTACGCCGCGCGCGACCGTGCCACCGCCATCGCCGAGACCGCCTACCACCACGCGCGCTTCCTCGCCGCCACTGCCGAGCCGCCGATGCACCTGCCGATGCGGCTGTACCAGGTCGGCGTCGACGCCCGGCTGCACGACCTGCGGCACGGCTTCGACGCCGAGCACGACCCGGCGGACTACGCGGCCGCGCGCTCGCTCGGTGCCCGGCTGCGCAGCGCGGGGTCGGCCGGCGTCGCCTACCGCAGCGTGCGCCACGCCGGCGGGCAGTGCGTCGGCCTGTTTCGCCCGCGTGGCGCCAGCGGCTGCGTGCACGCCGCGATCCTGCTCTACGCCTGGGATGGCGCGCGCTTCGGCGACATCTACGAGAAGCTGGCGTGACACGGCGGCCTTGCGCGACCACGACCGTGGTGCACCTGCGAAGGGGCTGGCGATGAACCCGGCGGCACGCTTCGACCGGCTCGATGCGCTGCGCGGCACCGCGATGGTGTGGATGGCGCTGTTCCACTTCGCGTTCGACCTCAATCACTACGGGCTGCTCGACCCGCGCCAGGATTTCTACCGCGACCCGCTGTGGACGCTGCAGCGCACCGCGATCGTCAGCCTGTTCCTGCTCAGCGCCGGCATCGGCCAGGCGGTGGCGGCGCAGGCGGGGCAGGGCTGGGCGCGCTTCGGGCGCCGCTGGTTGCAGATCGCGGGCTGCGCGCTGCTCGTCAGCATCGGCTCGGCGTGGATGTTCCCGCGCAGCTGGATCTCCTTCGGCGTGCTGCACGGCATCGCGCTGATGCTCGTCGTCGTGCGGATGACCGCCGGCTGGGGGGCCTGGCGCTGGCCGCTCGGGCTGGTGGCGATCCTGCTGCCGCAGTGGGTCGCGCATCCGTTCTTCGACAGCCGCTGGACCAACTGGGTCGGGCTGGTCACGCACAAGCCGGTGACCGAGGACTTCGTGCCGCTGCTGCCGTGGCTCGGCGTGATGGTGTGGGGCGCGGCAGCCGGCCAGTGGCTGCTCGCGCACCGGCGCAGCTGGCTCGCCGGCGGCGTGGCGCGGCCTCTCGCGCCGCTGGCGGCACTCGGGCGCTGGCCGCTGAGCTTCTACATGCTGCACCAGCCGCTGCTGATCGGCGCCATCATGGCGTGGACGACAATCGCGCGATGAAGCCCGGCATCCTGTACGGATTCCACGCCGTCACGGTGCGGCTGAAGACCGCACCCGAGTCGGTCGAGCAGGTCCACGTCGACGCCACGCGACGCGACGCCCGCATGCGCCAGTTCGTGCAGCGCGTGCGGGACAGCGGCGTCGAGCTGGTCGACAGCGACGACGCGCGGCTGACGCGGATGTCCGGCGGGCCGCGTCACCAGGGCGTGGTCGCGCGCGTCAAGCCGCTCGCGCCTCGGCATTCGCTGGACGACGTGCTCGACGAGGTCGCCGCCGCCGGCAAGGGGCCGCCGCTGGTGCTGGTGCTCGACGGCGTGACCGACCCGCACAACCTCGGCGCCTGCCTGCGCGTGGCCGACGGTGCCGGCGCGCACGCGGTGATCGCGCCGCGCGACCATGCGGTGGGCCTGAACGCCACCGTGGCCAAGGTCGCCAGCGGCGCGGCCGAGACCGTGCCCTACCTGATGGTGACCAACCTCGCGCGCACGCTCGGCGAGCTCAAGGAGCGCGACATCGTCGTCGTCGGCACGAGCGACGATGCCGAGCTCACGCTGTACGAGCTGGACCTCAGCGGCCCGGTCGCGCTGGTGCTCGGTGCCGAGGGCGCGGGCATGCGCCAGCTCACGCGCAAGACCTGCGACCGGCTCGTGCGCATTCCGATGGCCGGCGCGGTCGAGAGCCTCAACGTCTCGGTCGCGTCGGCCGTCTGCCTGTACGAGGCGCTGCGGCAGCGGCGGGCCGCGGCCAAGCGCTGACGCAGCGAGGCGGCGGCGATGGACGGGTCGGCCGTGTCGGCGACCGGCGCGCCCGACGCGGCGACGATCGCGCGCTGGCGCGTCGAGCTCGCGCGCGCCGCGCGCGTGTGCGTGCTGACCGGCGCCGGGATGTCGGCTGAGAGCGGCATCCCGACCTTCCGCGATGCGATGAGCGGGCTGTGGTCGCGCTTCGACCCGGCCGAGCTCGCCAGCGAGCCGGGCTATCGCGCCGACCCGGCGCGCGTGTGGGACTGGTACGCCGAGCGCCGCGCGGGCGTGCGGCGGGCGCAGCCGAATGCCGGCCATCTGGCGTTGGCGGGCTTCGCCGCGCGCCGCCCCGGCGTGCTGACGCTGGTGACGCAGAACGTCGACGACTTGCACCAGCGCGCCGGCCAGATCGATGCGATCCGGCTGCACGGCGACATCGGCACCGACCGCTGGCTGGACCGCTGCCCGCGCCGCGAGCCTTGCGACCCTTCGCGCGCCGTGCCCGGCCGACCGCCGCGCTGCGCCGAGTGCGGCAACCTGGTGCGCCCGGGGGTGGTCTGGTTCGGCGAGATGCTGCCCGCCGGGGCGCTCGACACGGCCGAGCGCGCGGCCGCGGCGTGCGAGCTGATGCTCGTCGTCGGCACCTCGGGCGCGGTCTGGCCGGCTGCCGGTCTGGCCTCGATCGCCCGCGACGCCGGCGCGCGGGTGCTGATCGTCAACCCGCAGGCCAGCGAGATCGACGCGGCTGCGCACGCGGTGCTGCGCGGCACGGCGGCGGTCTTGCTGCCGTTGCTGCTGGCGGCGTGAGCCGCTGCGCCTGGCGTCGAGTCGGCGCGGCCACCCGCGACCCTGGCCGGGCAGCGGGATCGCGCGAGGCGCCGTTTTCCGATCAGGCGCTCCTCAGGGCGGGGCGGCGGTTTCGCAGGCGTCCGGCGTCAGCGAGAGCGGTCGCGCGAGAAGGGGCGGGATTGCCTCCGGCGGCACCGGAGGGCTGAACAGGTAGCCCTGCGCGTAGCGACCCTTGCGCGAGCGGATGTACTCGAGCTGCGCATGGTCCTCGATGCCTTCGGCGACGACCTGCATGCGCAGGTCGTGGGCCATGCTGAGCACGGCGGCGACGATGGCGGCATCGCTGGCGTCGGTGACCACGCCCTGGACGAAGGAGCGATCGATCTTCAACAGGTCGATCGGGAAGGTCTTGAGATATCCCAGGCTCGAATAGCCGGTCCCGAAGTCGTCGATCGCGAGCCGGATTCCGAGCTTCTTCAGCTCGTCGAGGGTCCTGCGGGCGACCTCGGCGTTGTCCATGACGGTGCTCTCGGTCAGTTCGACGACCAGGTTGGCGGGGTCGATCCGCCAGCGCGTCAGCGCCTGCCTGATGGTCTGGTCGAGGCGGCTGCGCCAGAACTGGACGGCCGACACGTTGACGGCGACCGACAAGCCCTCGATGCCCTGATCGCGCCAGCACGCGATCTGACGGCAGGCCGCGTCGATGACCCAGTCGCCGATCTCGCCGATCAGCCCGCATTGCTCGGCAACGGGGATGAAGTCGCCGGGCGGCACGGATCCCAGCGCAGGGCTTCGCCAGCGCAGCAAGGCCTCGGTGCCGGTGATCCGCGATGCGGTGAGGTCGACCAGCGGCTGGTACACCAGCGACAGTTCGCCCCGTGCCAGGGCACCCCGAAGGTGGTTCTCCATCGTCAGCCGCTGGGTCACGCGTTCGTTGAGGGCCTCGGTGAAGAACTGGTAGGTCGAGCGGCCGCGCTCCTTGGCGTGATACATCGCCGCATCCGCATGGCTCAGCAGGCTCTCGGCGTCGCGCGCATCGTCCGGGTACATCGCCACGCCGATCGACGGCGTGATCGTCAGTTCGTGGCCGTCGATCTGGAACGGCAGACCGGCGAGGTCGGCGAGCAGCTCCTCGGCCTTTCGGGCCGCACCGTGGGCGTCGGTGTCGGGCAGGACGATGATGAATTCGTCGCCGCCCTGACGGCTGACGATGTCGTAGTCGCGTGTGCGCTTCCTCAGCCGCTGCGCGACGGCGACCAGGAGCCGGTCGCCGATCCGGTGTCCGAGCGAGTCGTTGACGATCTTGAAGCGATCCAGGTCGATGAACATCACGGCGACCGACCGATGGCCGCGCTGCGCCTGGCTGAGCACCTCGCGGATCCTCGCATCGAACAGCGTGCGGTTGGGCAGATCGGTCAGAGTGTCGTAGTGCGCCAGCCTGTAGACCTTGTCCGCCGCCCGCTTGCGTTCGGTGATGTCCATGATCACGCCGTCGACGAACTGGATACAGCCGTGATCGTCACGGGTCGCCACGGCGCTGTCGACGGCGACGAACTGCGTGCCGTCGCGGCGGACGAATGTCACCTCCTGCCCGCGATACTGGCCCTCCTTGTCGAGGCGCTCGATCAGCCGATCGCGTTGGTCCGGGGGCTCGAGGCGCATCGGGTCCGGGTGCGCGATCATCTCGCGCGGTGTGTCGAATCCGAAGATCTCGGCCAGCGCCCGGTTGACATAGACGAGGCCGTCGTCCGGTGTCAGGCGGTAAATCCCCTCGTGCACATTGCCGGCGATCGAGGACAGCATGTCCTCGCTGCGACGCCAGGCACGCGTCATCTGGTCGGCCACCCGCAGCGCCCGTGCGCGGGTGCACAGCAGGGTGAACATGAAGCCGCCCAGCAGCAGGGAGATCAGCGAGCCGGTCCCGAGCACCAGGGCCTGCGACAGACTCGGCTGCAGGGCACGCGTGAATTGCAGCCGCAGGTCGCGGCCGGCCAGGGCCAGCTCCCGATCGATCTCGAGACGTTCGGCGGGTGCGGGCTGCGCCGGCTTGCCGTCGAACACCGACCGCGCACCGCCGGGCGTCGAGACATCGACCACGCGCACGCCGATCGAGGCCTGGCCGGGCCGCGTGAATGCGAACAGCTGGCTCATCGTCAACGTCCCGGCGGCCCAGCCCTCATGCCGGCCCGGTCCGGCATCGACCCACACGAACAACGCGTAGCCAGGCTGCAACGAGCCGTCGGCCGTCTCGAGCTGGAGCGGGTGGGACATCGCGACGCGGTCGACCGAGCGCGCACGCTGCATGGCCGGATAGGCGGTCGGGCTGTCACAGACGTCCCGACCCAGCGATGTCAGGTATCGCTCCTGCGGCTCGTTGTAGAAGATCGGGCACTGGAATTCCCGCTCGTGCGACGAGCGGACGGCGAAGCCGCTCAAGCCGTCGGCGTGCGCCTGTGCGTGCAGCGACGCGAGCGCCGCCGCGGTGACGCGCGGGACCCAGGCCAGCTCGGAGAAGCCGGCGCCGTTCTCCAGGGGTGCGAAGGTGCGGGCGAACCGGCGCCATTCGTCGCGCGTGACACCGTCCGAGCTCTCGAACAACGCCTTGGCCGCGACCAGCTGGACTTCATGCCGCTTGAATCGCGCCTGCAACCCGCCGATCACCTGTTCGGCCTCTTCGGCCAGCGCAGAGACCTGTCGCCGTCGCTCGGCGTCGCCGAGCATCCGAAGCAGGATGCTGGTGACCAGCAGGCCGCACGCGACGACGCCGATCAATGCGATCCAGGCTGCCGTCGGAATGCCCGGGCGCGCACGATCGAGGTGCGGGTCGTCGGTCGACACGATGGGGTCTGCAGCCTTGTGCTCGGTGCACCGATCGCTTCAATATAGCGCGGGCGCACTCCCGCATCGCGCCAGGCGGCTTCTGGCCTGCCGTGGCGCCAGTCCAAGGGCGCCTGTCGCCGCCATGGTGCGCGGTGTCGGTAGACTGCGGGCACCATGCCCGTCATCGAAATCCGCCACCCCCTGGTGCGCCACAAGGTCGGCCTGCTGCGCGAGCACGAGATCTCGACCAAGAAGTTCCGCGAGCTGACCGGCGAGCTCGCGCGGCTGCTGGCCTACGAGGCGACGGCGGACTTCCCGCTGCAGCGCGCGACCATCCCCTGCTGGAGCGGCCCGGCCGAGGTCGACCAGATCGCCGGCCGCAAGGTCACCGTCGTGCCGATCCTGCGCGCAGGGCTCGGGATGCTCGACGGCGTGCTCGACATGATCCCGAACGCCAAGGTCAGTGTGGTCGGGCTGGCGCGCGACCACGAGACGCTGCAACCGGTGCAGTATTTCGAACGCTTCGTCGGCCACCTCGACGAGCGCACCGCGATCATCCTGGATCCGATGCTGGCGACCGCCGGCTCGATGATCGCCACTGCCGACATGCTCAAGCGCAAGGGCTGCCGCGACATCCGCGCGCTGGTGCTGGTGGCCGCGCCCGAGGGCGTGCGCGCGCTGGACGCTGCCCACCCCGACATGCGCTGCTGGACGGCGGCGGTGGACAGTCACCTGGACGCCAATGGCTACATCATCCCCGGGCTGGGCGACGCCGGGGACAAGATCTTCGGCACCAAGTAGCGCACCGCGGCCGGTGCCGTCCGCGATCAGGCGGGCGTTACAGGCGTGTCGGTCGAGCACGTGTCGCGTGCGCGTCGTGCCGCCGGCGCAGCCGCTGCACGAGCAGCCCGGCCACCAGAAGCGCCAGTCCCATCAGCGCGTAGGCGGCAGGGTCCGGGGCCTTCGCGTCGCCGCTGGCCAGCGGCAAGCCGGTATGGCGAAGCGCCGCCGGCAGTGAGGCCCGGTCGGGGGCCGCCGGCGCTCCGGGTGCAGCCAGCGGCTGCAGCGCGGAGAGTGGCGCGCCGACACCGGCCGACGACAGGCTGGCGACGGTCCAGCGCGCGGCCAGCTCGTAGGGGTCGGGTGCGGCGAGCGCACTGTCCAGGTCGACCGGCGCGGCCTGCACGCCCAGCGCGACGGCGGCCAGCGCCGCGCCGCAGGCCAGACGAGGTCTGCGAAGCACGGCGGGCAGGGCGGTCGTGCGTGGCATGAGGCCGAATTTAGCCCGGACCGGCCGGGCCGTCACCCCCCTGACCCGGGTCTGGCCGGGCAGTCGTGCGGTGTGCACGCGCCGATACCCTCGGGCCCGGGCACCCAAGGGGTGACTTGGGCGCCGGGCGGCGGCGATTTGGCATCATCCAGGACCGGCCACACGGCCACCTCCGACCCCGATCCACGCGCCGAAGCCGGCACCGACCCGCGTCCCACGCCGCGACTCGATGCCGCGCGCGGCCCTGCAGCCTCCTGGACCATGCCTGCGCGTCCCGCCCCGTCCCGCCGCGCCGACTACGCGCACTTCACGTCGATCACGACCCGCTGGGCGGACAACGACGCCTACCGGCACGTCAACAACGTCGTCTACTACGGCTTCTTCGACACCGCGGTCAACCAGCACCTGATCGCCGCCGGTGCGCTCGACCTCGAGCATGCCGAAAGCGTCGGGCTGGTGGTCGAGACGCAGTGCCGCTACTTTGCCCCGGTCAGCTTCCCGGACCGCGTCACGGTCGGGCTGCGGCTGGCGCACCTGGGCACCAGCAGCCTGCGCTACGAGCTGGCGGTGTTCCGCGACGACGACGACGAGGCGGCCGCCGAGGGCCACTTCGTCCACGTCTGGGTCGATCGCGCGAGCAACCGCCCGGTGCCGGTGCCGGAGGCGGTGCGCGCTGCCGTGGAGCCGCTGCACCGCCGCTGAGCGGTTGCGCGCCGCCGGCGCCGCCGTGCCTACTGCAGCACGAGAAGAGGCGTGTGCGTCTGCGCCATCACGCGCTTGGTCTGCGAGCCGAACAGCAACTGGCCGAAGGCGCCGCGGCCGTGCGTGGCCATCACGATCATGTCGCAGCCCAGCCGCGTGGCAGCCTGCGCGATCGCGCTGGCGACATCGTCGTTGCGTTCGACCTGGGCGTCGAAGCCCACCCCTGCGGCCTGCGCGATCTCGCCGAAATGCGCCAGCACCTTGCGCGCGTGCGCCTCGGTGCGCTCCTCGTGCGCCTTGGCCTCCTGGCGGTAGCTCGCCAGGTGCGTGCCCATCGTCGGCAGCGCCGGCTGGGGCATGACGACAAAACCCGTGATCGAGGCGCCGAGCTGGCGCGCGAGCCCGACCGCCTGCTCGATCGCGCGCTCGGCGATCTCGCTGCCGTCCACCGGGACCAGCAAATTCCTGAACATGCGCCCCTCCTCGATGCCTGGGGCGCACTGTAGGCGGGCGCCCCAGGCGGTGACTTGACGCGGCTCAAGACGGCGAGGCGGGCCGTCGCCGAAGACACGAGGCGCGGATCGGCCCGGGCGCCAACCGGGCGACGCGTCGTCACGGCACCACGTCGGGCGCCGTCTGCGCATCCGCCGGCGGGAAGTCGGCCATCGGGCCGAGCGCCGAGCGGTCGCGCTGGAACAGCGGCGGCGACTGCATCTGCGCCGCCAGGAGCCGGGCCAGCGCGACCAGCGAATCCTCGTGCGTTCGCTCCCAGCCATGGCTGGCGTCGCAGGCGAAGCACACGAGCGCGGTGCGGATATCGTTGCCGGCCTCCAGCGCCGACGCGGCGTCGCTGCGGTAGTGGCGGAAGACGTCGCGCGCGTGCTCGATGCCGTGCTCGCGGCACAGTGCCAGCAGGTGACGCGTCAGGTGCCAGTCGAAGGGGCCGGCGCTGTCCATCATCGCGATCGTCACGCCGTACTCGCTTGTCGACTGGCCCTCGGCCAGGGTGCCGTTGTCGACCGAGATCATCTCGGCAACGTCGCCGCCGTGCAGGACGTGGCTGGCGCCGACGCCGACCTCTTCGCTGATCGTGAACAGCAGCAGCACGTCCAGCGGCAGCTCGCCGCCGCGGCGAACGACCGCCTCCGCGGCGGCCAGCAGGCTGGCCACGCCGGCCTTGTCGTCCAGGTGCCGGCTGGTGACGAAGCCGTTGGGGCCGAACTCGGTCCCCGGGTCGATCGCCACCGTATCGCCGACGGCCACGCCCAGCCGCTGCAGCGCCTCAAGGCTGCCGACGCGGTCGTCGAGCCGGAGCTCGACATGCTGCCAGTCGACCGGCTGGGTGTCGATCTCGCGGTCGTAGGTGTGGCCCGACGCCTTCAGCGGCAGGATCGTGCCGCGGTGCGGGCCGTGGTCGGCGTAAACGGTCGCGCGTGCGCCCTCGGCGAAGCGGCTCGACCAGAATCCGATCGGCAGCAGCTCCAACCGGCCGCTGGGCTTGAGCGACTTGACCATCGCACCCAGCGTGTCCAGGTGCGCCGCGATCGCGCGCTTGGGGCTGCGCACGCGGCCTGGCAGCCGGGCCCGGATGGCGCCGCGGCGGGTCAGCTGGGTCTCGATCCCGAGCTCGCCGAGGATGTCGCACACGAGGTGGACGATGGCATCGGTCATGCCCGAAGGGCTGGGCGTGGCGAGAAGCCGGCCGAGCGTGGCCAGCAGGAAGGGCTTGTCGATCATGCGGCGTCGGGATGCGTGGCGGTGGGGGCGGGGGTGCTGCCGCCCGCGCTGCGCGCGCCGCCGGGCCGGGCCGCCGCAGCCTCGCGTGTCTGCGGAAACAGCAGGTCGACGAAGCGCTCGACCGTCGGCTGCGGCTCGTGGTTCGCCAGCCCGGGGCGCTCGTTGGCCTCGATGACGGCGTACACAGGCGCGTCGACCGCGGGCACCATCAAGTCCAGCCCGACGACCGGGATGTCGAGCAGGCGCGAGGCCTTCTGCGCCACCTCGCGCAGCGCCGGGTGCAGCTGCGCGGTGACGTCGTGGATCGTGCCGCCGGTGTGCAGGTTGGCGGTCTTGCGAACCTCCAGCACCTCGCCGGCGGGCAGCACGCTGTCCAGGGTGTGCCCGGCGGCGCGCACGCAGCGCTCGGTCTCGGCGTCCAGCGGGATGCGGCTCTCGCCCCGGGTGGCGGCGGCGCGGCGCCGGCTCTGGCGGTCGATCAGCGTGCGCAGGTCGCTGCGGCCGTCGCCGACGACCTGAGCCGGCCGGCGCGTCGCCGCGGCGACGACCTGGTGGTCGATGACGACGATGCGCAGGTCCTGCCCCGGCACCCGCTCTTCGACGACGACGTCGTCGCACACGCGGCGCGCGGTCTCGACTGCGGCGCGCACCGCGGGCAGCGTCCGCACGTCGACCGTGATGCCGCGCCCCTGCTCGCCGCGCGCGGGCTTGACGACGACGCGCCGGTGGGTGTCGACGAACGCCGCCAGCGCCGCGTCGTCGCCGTCGCGCACGGTCAGCTGCGCCGGCGTGCGCACGCCGCCGGCGGCGAGCACGCGGCGCGTGACGCGCTTGTCGTCGCAGCGGCTCATCGCCACCGCGCTGGTGAGCTCGGACAGCGACTCGCGGCAGCTGATGCCGCGCCCGCCGAAGCTCAGCCTGAAATAGCCGAACTCGGCGTCGAGCACCTCGGCGTGGATGCCGCGCCGTCGCGCCTCGTCGACGATCAGCTGTGCGTAGACGTTCAGCCCGTCGTCGACCTCGGGGCCGACGTAGAGCTTCTCGTTGATCGGGTTGCGGTTCTTGACGCAGTACACCGGCACGCGCTCGAAGCCCAGCCCCTCGTACAGCCGGATCGCCTCGGCGTTGTCGTGCATGACCGACAGGTCCATGTAGCACCGCCCGGCGTCGCGCAGCCGCTGCGCGAGCACGGCCACCAGCGCCAGCCCGACGCCGTGCTGCGTGCACTGCGGGTCGACCGCGAGCGACCACAGGCTCGATCCGCCCTCCGGGTCGGCGCAGGCGCGGACATGGTCGACGCCGGTGACGACGCCCAGCAGCGCACCGTCGTCGTCCTGCGCGACGAGCAGCAGCAGCCGCTCGTCGGCGAGCGCACGGGCGACGAACCCCGGCGCCACCGGCACCATGCGGCGCGCGCGCAGCATGCGGTTGATCGCCGTCTCGTCGTCGGCGCGTGCGTCGCGCACCGTCCAGCCGTGGCGCGGCGGGGCCGGCAGCGCGACCCGCTGCAGCGGCAGCCGGTAGGCGTGCGACGGGTCGAGGAAGAGCTGCTGCGGCGAGCGCGCGACGACGACGTGCGGGTCGCGCACGTAGATCGCGACATCGCGCGCCTGCGGCAGCTCGCCGGCCAGCGCGCCGACCAGCGCGTCGGGGTCGGCGAAGGTCTGCCCGAGCAGCAAGCGGCCCCACCCGCAGTCGACGATCGCCGGCCCGCCCACCGGCCGCTCGGCGGCGTGCCAGGGGCGCAGCGTCGCCATCGCCTGCGGGTCCAGCGGGTTGGCAGCGGGTGACCCGGCCCGCACCGTCATGCCGCCGGCCGCCGGTGCGCCACCGGCTGCAGCGCGCGGGGCGCGGCCCGGCCGCCCTGGCGTGCTGGCGTCAGATCCCATGGTGTTGCAGCCACAGCTCGAGCAGCGCGACCTGCCACAGCATCGATCCGCGCAGCGGGGTCAGGTGCGACGCCGGCTCGGCGAGCAGCCGGTCGACCTCGGCGCGGTCGAACAGCCCGCGCTCGCGCGCCGCGCGCGTGGCCAGCGTCTCGCGGATCATCGCCAGCACCGGGCCGTCGATGTACTTGAGGATCGGCACCGGGAAGTAGCCCTTGGGGCGGTCGACCACCGCGCGCGGCAGCAGCCGGCGCGCGATCGCCTTCAGCACGCCCTTGCCGCCGTCGCGCAGCTTGTCGGCGGCCGGCAGCCGGCCGGCGAGCTCGACCAGCTCGTGGTCGAGGAAGGGCACGCGCGCCTCCAGGCCCCAGGCCATCGTCATCGCGTCGACGCGCTTGACCGGGTCGTCGACCAGCATCACGGTGGTGTCCAGGTGCAGCGCCTTCTCCACCGGCGTGCTGCGCGCGAGCGCGGCGAAGTGGCGCTCGACGAAGTCCTGGCTGGCGTCGCCGGTGCCGCGCGCACCGGGGGCGAGGATGGCCTCCATCTGCGCCGGCGTGCGGTCGAAGAAGGCCGCGCGGTAGGCCTGCACGGCCTGCGCCGGCGGCGTCGCGGCGAGCTTGTCGTACCAGTGGTAGCCGGCGAAGACCTCGTCGGCGCCCTGGCCGCTCTGCACGACCTTGGTGTGCCGCGCGACCTCGCGCGACAGCAGGTAGAAGGCGACGTTGTCGTAGCTGACCATCGGCTCGTGCATCGCGCCGATGGTGCCGGGCAGCGCGTCCATCAGCTCGGCGGTCGGGACGTGGATGCGGTGGTGGTCGGTCGCGAAGCGCGAGGCGACGAGGTCCGAGTAGGCGAACTCGTCGCCGGCCTCGCCGCCGGCGGCGTCGAAGCCGATCGAGAAGGTCGCCAGCCCCTGCTGGCCGGCCTCGGCGAGCAGCGCGACGATCAGGCTCGAGTCGACGCCGCCGGACAGCAGCACGCCGACCGGCACGTCGGCCACCATGCGGCGCTCGACCGCGGTGCGCAGCGCGGCCTCGACGAGGTCCTCGCGCTCGCGCTCGCCCTGTCGCGCGAGCGCCGCATCCTCGGCGACCTCGAGCGACCACCAGCGGTGGGTCTCGCGGCGGCCGTCGGGCGACACGCGCATCAGGCTGGCCGCCGGCAGCTTGCGCACGCCGCGCAGGATCGTGCGCGGCGCCGGCACGACCGCGTGCCAGGACATGTAGTGGTTCAGGGCGTCGACGTCGATCGAGGTGTCGATCGCGCCGTCGGCGCCGGCCAGCAGCGCCGGCAGCGTCGACGCGAAGCGCAGCCCGCCCGCCACCTCGGCCAGGTACAGCGGCTTGATGCCGAAACGGTCGCGCACCAGCGTGAGCCGGCCGCTGTCGCGCTCGTGGACAGCGAACGCGAACATGCCCTGCAACCGGTCGACGCAGGATTCGCCCCAGGCGTGGAAGGCCTTGAGCACGACCTCCGAGTCGCCGCTGGAGACGAAGCGGTAGCCCATCGACTCGAGCTCGCCGCGCAGCGCGCGGAAGTTGTACACGCAGCCGTTGAAGACCAGCGTCAGGCCGAGCTCGCGGTCGACCATCGGCTGCTGCGCGTGCGCGCTCAGGTCGAGGATCTCGAGCCGCCGGTGCGCCACCGCGCAGGCGCCGTGCTGCACCAGCCCCTGCGAGTCGGGGCCGCGCGGGGCCAGCACCTCGGCCATGCGGGCGACGCCGGCGACGTCGGCGGCGGCGCCGTCGAAACGGATCTCTCCTGCAAAACCGCACATCCGCGGGCATCCTTTCCCGGCGTCGTGCCGGTGGGCGGCGGCGCTGCGGGCGGCCGGCCGCACGACGGCGCATGCGTGGCGAACCCGCGCGCGCCGCGGTCAAAGGATGTGATTATATGCGGACAAATATATAAGCGTGGGCCGGCGCGTCGACAGACGCGTACCGGCCGACCCGCGGCGACCGCGCGCCCCGTGCGCGGGGCGCGTCCCCGCGGGCGATCAGTTCCCCGCGTTCGCGTTCGGGAAGAACAACTGCTCGCCGCCGATCTTGTAGTCGGCGATCGCCTGCTGGCCGGCCGCCGAGGTGATCCAGTCGGCGAAGCGCTGCGCCGCCGCGGCCTTGACGTGCGGGTGCCGGGCCGGGTTGACGACCATGACGCCGTACTGGTTGAACAGCTTCGTGTCGCCCTCGACGAGGATCGCGAGGTCACCGCGGTTCTTGAACGAGATCCAGGTGCCGCGGTCGGTCAGCAGGTAGGCGCCCGTCGACGAGGCCATGTTCAGCGCCGGGCCCATGCCGCAGCCGCACTCGCGGTAGCCGGCCGGCTTGGCGGCGGCGATGTCGACCCCCGCACCCTTCCACAGCCGCAGTTCGGCCGCGTGGGTGCCGCTCTTGTCGCCGCGCGAGACGAACGGCGCGCCGCGGGTGGCGATCTTGTTCAGTGCCGCGGCGACGTCCTTGCCGGCGACGCCGGCCGGGTCGGATTTCGGCCCGACGAGGACGAAGTCGTTGTACATGACGTCCTTGCGTGCGGTCGAGAAGCCGTCGGCGACGAATTTCTCCTCCGCGGCCTTGTTGTGGACGAAGACGATGTCGGCGTCGCCGCGGCGGCCGATGTCCAGCGCCTGCCCGGTGCCCACCGCGACCACGCGCACCTCGATCCCGGTGGCCTGCTGGAAGCGCGGCAGCAGGTGGCCGAACAGCCCCGACTGCTCGGTCGAGGTCGTCGACGCCATCATCAGCGTCTGGTCCTGGGCGCGCGCGCCGCCAGCGCTCAGCGCCAGCGCCAGCCCGAGGCCCAGCATGAGCCGGCGCGTGGCCGCGCGTGCGGCCTGGCGTGCATCGATCAGTTCCATGGCAGTTCTCCTCTGAGGAATTCGGCGGCCTCCGGCGGAGGCCGTTGGGGGTCGAAGAAGCGTTCGGTCGGCAGGTCCAGCCGCAGCCGGCCGTGGTCGAGGTAGAGCACCCGGCGCGCCAGCCGCTTGGCCTGGCCGAGGTTGTGCGTGGTCATCACCGTCGTCACGCCGTCGGCCGCCAGCGCGGCGACGAGCTGCTCGACCTCGCGCCTCGCGCTCGGGTCCAGGCTCGCGGTCGGCTCGTCGAGGAAGAGGATGTCGGGTTCGAGCGCCCACGCGCGCGCCAGCGCGAGCCGCTGCTGCTCGCCACCGGACAGGGTGCGCGCCGGTCGCGCGGCCAGCCCGGCCAGGCCGACCCGTTCGAGCGCCCGCATCGTGCGGGCCGCGCGCTCGGCACGCGGCACGCCGTGCAGCCACAGCGCCAGCCGCACGTTGCGCGCGGCCGACAGGTGCAGCAGGAAAGGGCGCTGGAACATCATCGCCGCCACCGGCGCGCGGCCGTCCGGCTGGTGCTCGATCCGGCTGCCGGGCCCGGCGCTGGACGGCAGCGTGCCGTGCAGCAGCCGCAGCAGCGTCGTCTTGCCGGCGCCGTTGGCGCCGACGAGCGCGATCTGTTCGCCGCGCTGCAGCGTGAGCGAGACGCCGGCCAGCGCCGCCACGTCGCCGAAGCGCACCCCGGCGTCGCGCAGCGTGATCAGCGGCGCGCCGACGCCGCCGGCAGGCACCGGGCGGTGCGCGACCTGGTGCGCCGGACCGGCCGACGGGGGTGCGATCGGCAGCGCCAGCTCGTCGCGTCTCATGCCCAGGCCTGCCTCGTCGCGGCCGCGCGTGGGCTGGACAAGGCCTGCACGACGGCGATCAGCCCGTAGATCAGCCCGACCACCCCCAGCAGCACGATCCCCAGCGCGAGCGCCAGCGGCAGGTCGCCCTTGCTGGTCTCCAGCGCGATCGCGGTCGTCATCACGCGCGTGACGCCGTCGATGTTGCCGCCGACGATCATCACCGCGCCGACCTCGGAGATCGCGCGGCCGAACGCCGTCAGCAGCACGGTGGCGACGCCGAAGCGCGTGTGCAGCAGCATCAGCATCGCCGCCGTCATCGGCGCCGCACCGAGCGAACGCAGCTGTTCGCCGCCCTCGGTCATCGCATCGGCGACGAGCCGGCGCGCCAGCGCCGCGATCAGGGGCACGACGAGCACGGCCTGCGCGATCACCATCGCCGTCGGCGTGAAAAGCAGGCCGGCGTCGCCCAGCGGGCCGGCGCGCGACAGCATCAGGTAGACCAGCAGGCCGACGACGACCGCCGGCAGCGCCAGCAGCGTGTTGCTCGCCCAGACGAGCAGCCGGTGGCCGGGAACGCGCGCCACCGCCAGCCAGGCACCGCCGAGCAGCCCGACCGCGGCGCCGAGCGCGCACGCGGTGGCGCTGACGCGCAACGACAGGCCGACGATCGCGAGCAGCCGCTCGTCGGCGTCGGCGATCAGCGCCAGCGCCAGGTGCAGGCTGTCGGCAATCGTGTCCATGGCGGGCGCGATTCTGGCCGCCGTACCCGGGGCTGGCGATATGTCGTCCCGTTCCTATGTGGGCATGGGCGCCAACGTCCGCACCCGGTCGGGCCCATGGGCTAGGCGACGCGGCGACAATCGGGCCCATCGCCCGCAAGACCTGCCTCGCCCATGGCCGAACTCGGACCTTCCCCGCTCGTCTCCGGCCGCGAACTGCCGGTCGACGCGGCGCGCGATGCGATCGCGCGAGCGCTGCAGCCGCTGCCCCCGACGCCCGACAACGTTCTCGTGCTGCCCCTGGCGCAGGCGCTGGGCCGGGTGCTGGCGGCGTCGATCACGTCGCCGATCGACGTCCCGGCGCACGACAACTCGGCGATGGACGGCTACGCGTTTCACGGCGCGGACCTGCAGGCCGGTGGGCCGACCTCGCTGGAACCGCTCGACGCGACCGTCTACGCCGGCGCCCCGTTCGACGGCGAGGTCGCGCGTGGCCGCTGCGTGCGCATCATGACCGGTGCCGTCATGCCTGCGGGGCTGGACACCGTCGCGCCGATCGAGCTGTGCCAGGTCGAAGGCGGCCGCGTGACGATCGCCGCCGGCGCGCTGCGTGCCGGCGAGAACCGCCGCCGTCGCGGCGAGGACCTCGCGCGCGGGGGTGTCGCCCTGCCCGCCGGGCGCGTGCTGCGGCCGGCCGACCTCGGGCTCGCGGCGTCGCTCGGGCTGGAGCAGCTGCCGGTGATGCGCCGGCTGCGGGTGGCGCTGTTCTCGACCGGCGACGAGATCGCCGTGCCCGGGCAGCCGCAGGCCCCCGGGCAGGTCTACGACAGCAACCGTTTCGCGCTGATGGGCGCGCTGCAGCGGCTGGGCGCCGAGGTGATCGACCTCGGCCTGGTGCGCGACGACCCGGCGGCGCTGCGTGCGGCGGTGGACCGGGCGACGGCCGAGGCCGATGCCGTCGTCACCAGCGGCGGCGTCAGCATGGGCGACGCGGACTACACGCGCGAGCTGCTCGCCGAGCGCGGCGAGATCGGGTTCTGGAAGGTCGCGATGCGGCCAGGGCGGCCGTTCGCCTTCGGCCCGTTGCAGGGCGCAGGCGGGCGCGCGGCGTGGCTGTTCGCGCTGCCGGGCAACCCGGTGGCCGCCCTCGTGACCTTCTACGTCTTCGCGCGCGAGGGGCTGCTGCGGCTGGCGGGTGCGACCGACGCGCCGCCGACGCGGCTGCTCGCGCGCAGCGCGGTGGCGATCCGCAAGCGCCCGGGGCGCACCGAATACCAGCGCGCGATCGTCGAGCGCGGCGCCGGCGGGGCCCTGCAGGTGCGCAGCAGCGGGTCGCAGGGCGCGGGCGTGCTGCGCAGCATGACCGAGGCCAACGCCCTGCTGGTGCTGCCGCACGACCGCGGCAGCGTCGAGGCCGGCGAGCTGGTCGAGGTCTGGCCGTTCGACGGGCTGGTCTGAGGTCGGCCCGCAGCGGCGCTGAGCCGCCGCGGGCCGCGCACGGCGGGGGCGGCGGCCTCCTGGTCACACGTTGCTGCTCGCGCGCACTTCCTCGATCGCGGTCATCCCGGCGATGACCTTCTCGATCCCGTCCTGGCGCAGCGTGCGCATGCCCTCGCGTTGCGCCTGGGCCAGGATCTGCTCGGCGCGGCCACCGGTCTGGATCAGCCGGCGCAGGTCGCGCGAGACCAGCAGCAGCTCGTGGATCGCCGCACGCCCCTTGAGCCCGCTGCCATCGCAGGCCGGGCAGCCGGGCGCGTGGTGGTGCAGCAGCCGCCCATCGTCGCCCAGGCGCTGCACCCAGTCGGCCCGCAGCGCGTCGCGCGTCGGCGCGACGTCGGGGTCGGCGAACGAATGCAGGTAGTCGTCGAGCCACTCGTCGACCTCGGCGTCGGTCGCCTCGCGCTTGGTGACGCACTTCGGACACAGCCGCCGCAGCAGCCGCTGCGCCAGCACCGCGAGCAGCGAGTCGCCGAAGTTGAACGGGTCCATCCCCATGTCGAGAAGCCGGGTGACGGTCTCGGCGGCGCTGTTCGTGTGCAGCGTGGACAACACCAGGTGGCCGGTCAGCGAGGCCTCGATCGCGACCTGCGCGGTCTCCTCGTCGCGGATCTCGCCGACCATCACGACGTCCGGGTCGGCGCGCAAGAAGGCGCGCAGCGCCTTGGCGAAGGTCCAGTCGATCTTCGGGTTGACCTGGACCTGGCGCAGCCCGGCCTGGGTGATCTCGATCGGATCCTCGGCGGTCCAGATCTTGCGGTCGGGCTTGTTGATCATGCCCAGTGCCGAGTGCAGCGTCGTCGTCTTGCCGGAGCCGGTGGGGCCGACGCACAGCACCATGCCGTAGGGTCTCGCGATCGCCGACTTCAGCCCCTCGAGGTTCGCGGGGCTGAGCCCCAGCTTGTCCAGCGGCACGAGCTTGGCGCTGGTCAGCAGGCGCAGCACCGCGTCTTCGAGCCCGCCGTAGGTCGGGATCGTCGCCAGCCGCAGCTCGAGCCGCGAGCCGGGGTGGAACTTGCCGAACGAGATCTTGCCGTCCTGCGGCTTGCGGCGCTCGGAGATGTCGAGGTCGCACATGATCTTCAGCCGCGCGATCACCGCCGCGCGGTAGGTGTGCGGCAGCTCGAGGTACAGCCTCAGCTGGCCGTCCTTGCGAAAGCGGATGTGGACCTTCTCGCGCCCGGGCGCGCACTCGACGTGGATGTCCGAGACGCCCTGCGACTGCGCCTCCAGGATCATCTGGTTGATCAGCCGCACGAGCGAGTTGTCGGACTGCTCGATCGTCGGCTCGTCGCCGCGGTCGCCGTCCGAGCTGTGCTGCTCGAGCGAGGCGAGCAACTCGCTGGCATCGATCGCTGCGGTGGGGTCCAGCCCGCGGCGCGCGCGCGCGCGCGGGTCGAGCGCGCCGGTGCTGCCGATGCGCTCGTAGGCGCGCGAGATCGTCGACGCCAGGTCGATCGACTGCGCCAGCACCGGGGTCGCGCTGGCCTGGGTGACGAATTCCAGCTCCTCCAGCGCCGCCCGCTGCGAGGGGTCGTCCATCGCGACGACCAGCCGCCCCTCGCGCAGCGCAAGAGGCAGCACCCGCAGCCGCTTGGCCAACGAATGCGGCACGCGCACGAGCGCGCTCGTGTCGACCGGGAAACTCTCGACGTCGACCACCGGGTAGCCCATCTTGCGGGCGAGCGCCACGCGCAAGTCCTCGCGCGACAGCACGCCGCGCTGGACCAGCAACTCGCCCAGCGGCGCGCTGTGGTCCTGGCGCTGTGCGGCCAGTGCCTCTTCGAACTGCTTGCGCGTGATGCTGCCCATCGCCAGCAGCGCTTCACCGATGCGCACGATGGGCATGCGGGACTGCGCGGCCAGCGCCAGGTCGAGCTGCTCCAGCGTCGTCACGGGCTTCATCGAGAACGCGGCGAGCCCGGACGCGTCCTGGGCCACGGTCGGCGGAGGCGTCGGGCGCGCCGTGGCGCTGTCGAAGCCGGACGATGCCGGGCCCGACGATCCCGCATCGGCACTCGGTGCCGTGGGCAGCGGGTCCAGGCCCATGGGCTCGGTCGGCGTCAGCTCGCCCCAGTCGGGCTCGCCGAACTCGATCGACCCGATCGCCGCCTGCGGCACGAAGCTGCGCCGCAGCGCACCGTCGCCACCGACCGGCTCGAAAAGGAAGACGCCATAGGACTTGCGGACCGGCGCGAGCGTGCACCCCTCCAGCCGGCGCCCCTCGGTGTCGGTCCATGCAAAGGGCAGCGCGCGATCGCCATCGGCGTCGCGCCGGCGCTTCGGGGAGCCGGCGTCGGCCAGCGGGTGCAGCAACGCACCCAAGGTGATGCGGCGGAACTGATGGAACATCAGCGCCATCGGCGCCCCCCCTGCTGGCGTGCGCAGCCACAGCCGCAACCGCTTGGCGTCGAAGCCGAGCAGTTCGCCACGGATCTGGTGACCTCTCAGCCCCTCGACCTGGCACTGCCGTGCCGGTTCGACCGCCGAGGCGGGCGGGTAGCCGTGCACGCGCGGAACCGGCCAGGTGAAGGGCGCCCGGCGCGGCATCGCCATGTCGGCGGCGGATGGCGGCGGGGCCTCGATCGGCGGCTGCGAGAGATCGGACATCGTCGTGCGCTTCGCTGGGGGGTCGAATGCGATCCGCCGGCGCAGGCTCGGCCGGTCTCCCCCATGCTAGGCGGCGCCAGGCTGGCTCCAGGGCAGGAACAGCCCGGCCTTGGGGCGCCAGTTCGCACGGCAGGGCTGGCGCCGGTCGCCCGCGAGCCGGGCCGTGAGGTTGCTCAGTCGTCGAACGGCCGGTCCGGCCGGTGATCGCCGCTGGCCACGACGTGCGACACCAGCGCGCCGCCGTGCCAGGCGTGGACGACGAATCCCGGCGGCTCGGCGCGCCAGGCCGCCGGGGCGTCGGCGGCGAGGTCGAACGCGATCTGGTGCGCGGTCGACGGCGCCGTCATCGCCAACGTGCCGCCGAAGCGGCGCACGATCGTGCGGTGCAGGTGGCCGCAGGCGACGCGCTCGACCTGCGGGTGGCGGCGCAGCAGCGCCGCCAGCGCCTCGGCACCGTGCAGCAGCCCCATCGCGTCCATGTGCGCGATGCCGGTCGCGAACGGCGGATGGTGCAGCGCGAGGATCGTCGGCTGTGCCGGCGCGGCGGCCAGCGTCGCGTCCAGCCACGCCAGCCGCGCGTCGCACAGGGCGCCGTGCGGCGCGCCGGCGACGACGGTATCGAGGGCGACGACGCGCAGCACGCCGATCTCGCGCGCATACAGCACGTAGGGTGCCAGCGCCGGGTCGCCGGCCACGGGCTGCAGCCAGGGCAGGTCGGCGAAGGCCGCGCGCAGCGCCGGCGTCGCATCGTGGTTGCCCGGCATCGGCAGCAGCGGGCAGCGCAGCGGCGCCAGCAGCGTGCGCAGGTGGGCGTACTCGTCGGCGCGGCCGGCGTCGACCAGGTCGCCGGTCAGCAGCACCGCCGCCGGCGCCGGCCGCAGCCGGCCGACCGCGGCCACCGCCTGCGCGAGCAGCGCCGCGGTGTCGATCCGGCCCATCAGCATCCGGCCCGGGGCGACCAGGTGCGGGTCCGAGAGCTGGACGATCACGGTCGCGGATTCGGCCATCGCATCGCTCAGCCCGCCAGCCGCAATGTGCGCGCGCAGCGCGCGGCCAGCGACTCGTCGTGCGTGACGACGACGAACGCGGTGCCGCGCTCGCGCGCCAGCGCCAGCATCAGCTCGAAGACCTGGTGCGCGGTCGCGCGGTCGAGGTTGCCGGTCGGCTCGTCGGCCAGCACGCAGGCCGGGCGCGTGACGAGCGCGCGCGCGATCGCCACCCGCTGGCGCTCGCCGCCCGACAGCTGCGCCGGGTGGTGCGCCGTGCGCGCCGCCAGCCCGACCTGCGCCAGCGCGTCGACGGCCGTGGCGCGCGCCGCGGCCAGCGGCTGGCGGCGGATGCGCAGCGGCATCGCGACGTTGTCCAGCGCGCTGAACTCGGGCAGCAGGTGGTGGAACTGGTAGACGAAGCCCAGGTGCAGGTTGCGCCACGCGCCCTGCTCGGCGGCGCCCATGGCGGCGAAGTCGCGCCCCATCAGCCGCACCCGGCCCCGCGTCGGCGCGTCCAGCCCGCCGAGCAGGTGCAGCAGCGTGCTCTTGCCCGACCCGGACGCGCCGACCACCGCCAGCGTCTCCCCCGCGGCCACGCTGAGGCTCAGCCCGCGCAGCACGGTGACGTCGATCGCGCCGGCGCCGCTGCCCTCGCGGAATCGCTTGTGCAGGTCCTCGGCGTCGAGCACCGGGGCGGCGGTCTCACTCATAGCGCAGCGCCTGCGCCGGGTCGACGCGGCTGGCGCGCCAGCTCGGGTAGATCGTCGCGACGAAGGCCAGCAGCAGCGCGACGACGACCACCGGCGCGATGTCGCCGGCCATCGGCTCGCTGGGCATCTGCGTGATCAGGTAGATGCTCCCGGGCAGGAAGGCCACGCCCAGCGCGCGCTCGATCGCCGGCACGATGACGTCGATGTTGAACGCCACCAGCAGCCCCAGCGCCAGCCCGCCGAAGGTGCCGATGATGCCGGCGGCCGCGCCCTGGACCATGAAGATGCCCATGATCGACCGCGGGCTGGCGCCCAGCGTGCGCAGGATCGCGATATCGGCGCGCTTGTCGGTCACCGTCATCACCAGCGTCGAGACGAGGTTGAACGCCGCCACCGCGATGATCAGCGTCAGGATGATGAACATCAGCCGCTTCTCGACCTGCACGGCGTCGAACCACTGGCGGTTGGTGCGCGTCCAGTCGCGCACCGTCAGCTCCGCCGGCAGCGCGGCGGCGAGCTCGCCGGCGACCGCGCGCGCCGCGTGCACGTCCGCCAGCCGCAGCTGCACCCCGGTGGCGCCGCCGGTGCGAAAGAGGCGCGCCGCGTCGTCCAGCGCGACGAGGGCGAGCGAGCTGTCGTACTCGTAGTGGCCGGAGTCGAAGGTCCCGGCGACCGTGAAGGTCTTCAGCCGCGGCACCATCCCGGCCGGCGTCATCTGGCCGCCGGGCGCGTAGACGGTCACCGCGTCGCCCGCGGCCACGCCGAGCTGGCGCGCCAGCTCGCTGCCGAGCACGACTTGCCAGGCGCCGGGCTGCAGCCGGCCGAGCAGCGCGCCCTCGGTGGCCGCCAGCGGCGTGACCTCGGCCTCGCGCGCCGGGTCGATGCCGCGCACGACGACGCCGCGCACGGCGTCGCCGCGCCCGAGCAGGGCCTGCGCGGCGACGAAGGGCGCGGCGCCGCGCACCTGCGGGTTGCGGCGTGCGGCCTCGGCGGTGGCCTGCCAGTCGGGCAGCGCCTCGCCCCAGGGGCCGAGGATCTCGACATGCGCGACGACGCTGAGCATGCGGTCGCGCACCTCCTTCTGGAAGCCGTTCATCACCGACAGCACGATGATCAGCGCCGCCACCCCGAGCGCGATGCCGAGCATCGACACCCCGGAGATGAAGGAGATGAAGCCGTTGCGCCGCCCGGAGCGGCCGGCGCGCGTGTAGCGCCAGCCGACCTGCCATTCGTAGGGCCAGTCCATGGCCGGCGATGCTAACGGCTGCGCCGGCCAGCGGCGTCGCACGCGCCGCGGCGCGCGCGTCGCGTGGCGGTGTCTGCCTTGTGCCCGACGCCCTGGCGTCGACCCCGTCGGCCGTCGCGCCGGGTGCGGCCGGGATAATCGGTCCGATGCACCTGCTGATCCCGTTCGCCGCGCCGCTGTCCGACGCCGGGCGGCAGGCCTTGGGCGTACTGGCGCTGCCGCAGCTCGCGGCCTGGCTCGCCGGGGCGGCGCCGGCCGACGAAGACGCGCGCGACGAGGCCGACGCGCTGAGCCTGAGCCCGCCGCACGAGCGCGCGCTCGCGCGCCTGGTCGGGCTGGCCGGCGGCGACGGCGCGCTGCCCTGGGCCGCGTGGCAGGCCGCGCGCGACGGCGTCGACGCGGCCGACCATGCCTGGGCGCTGCTGACGCCGGCGCACTGGCACCTGGGCACCGACCAGCTGACGATGCGCGACCCGCTGGACCTGCAGCTCGACGAGCCCGGATCGCGCGCGCTGCTGGACGCCGTGCGCGACCTGTTCGAGACCGAGGGCTACGCCGTCGCCTGGGGCGCGCCGACGCGCTGGTACCTGGCGCACGGATCGCTGGCCGACCTGCGCAGCGCATCGCCCGACCGCGTCATCGGCCGCAATGTCGACCCCTGGCTGCCCCCGGGGCCCGAGGCGCGGCGGCTGCGCCGGCTGCAAAACGAGGTCCAGATGCGGCTGCACGAGCACCCGCTGAACGCCGCGCGCGAGGCGCAGGGGCTGCCCGCCGTCAACTCGGTCTGGATCAGCGGCTGCGGCGCGGCGCAGGCCACGCGCTGGCCCGCGGGGCTGGTCGTCGACGACCGGCTGCGCCGCCCTGCGCTGGGCGAGGACTGGGACGCCTGGGTCGCCGCCTGGCAGGCGCTGGACGCCGACGCGGTGGCGCGGCTGCGCGGCGCCGGCGAGGGCGCCACGCTCACGCTGTGCGGCGAGCGCGCCGCGCTGACGTTGCGCGGCGGCGGCGGGACGGCCTGGCAGCGGCTGCGCGCGCACTGGCGCCGCGCCGACCCGCGCGCGCTGCTGGAGACGCTGTGAACGAACCGACATGCCGCGGCGGGGCCGTGGCGCGGACGCCATGACGAGGCTGCAGCAGCGCGACGTCCCGCCGCGCACCGCGTTCGCGCTGGAACAGGCCGGCGTGCACCCGCTGCTGGCGCGGCTGCTGGCGGCGCGCGGCGTGCGGTCGGCCGACGAGCTCGACGATGCGCTGGCGCGGCTGCTGCCGCCCGAGACGCTCGCCGGCGCCGCCGACGCCGGCCGGCTGCTGGCCGACGCGGTCGCCGCGGGCGAGCGCATCTGCATCGTCGCCGACTACGACTGCGACGGCGCCACCGCGTGCGCGGTCGCACTGCGCGGGCTGGCGATGCTCGGCGCCGCGCCCGGCACGCTGGGCTATGTCGTGCCCGACCGCGCGCGCCACGGCTACGGGCTGACGCCGGCGATCGTCGAGCTGGCGCAGGCGCAGCGCCCGGCGCTGCTGGTGACGGTGGACAACGGCATCGCCAGCGTCGACGGCGTCGCCCATGCCCGGGCGCTGGGCATGCGCGTGATCGTGACCGACCACCACCTGCCGGCGGTCGACGCCGCCGGCGTGGCGCTGCTGCCGCCGGCCGACGCCGTCGTCGACCCGAGCCAGCCGGGATGCGGATTCGCGAGCAAGGCGATCGCCGGCGTCGGCGTCATGTTCTACGTGCTGCTGGCCGCGCGCGCCGAGCTGCGCGCGCGCGGCGCCTTCGACGCCGGCGCGCAGCCGCGGCTGGACGCGCTGCTGGACCTGGTCGCACTCGGCACCGTGGCCGACGTCGTGCGGCTGGACGCCAACAACCGGCGCCTGGTCGCGCAGGGGCTGCGTCGCATCCGAGCCGGGCGCATGCAGCCGGGGGTGGCGGCGCTGTTCGCCGCCGCCGGGCGCGACCCGCGGCGCGCGGCCGGCTTCGACCTCGGGTTCGCGCTCGGCCCGCGCATCAATGCCGCCGGGCGGCTGGCGGACATGACGCTGGGCATCGAGTGCCTGCTCGCCGACGACCCGGCGCGCGCCGCCGAGCTGGCGCAGCAGCTCGACGCCATCAACCGCGAGCGGCGCGAGGTCGAGGCCGGCATGCGCGCGCAGGCCGAGGCGCTGGTCGAGCGGCTGCAGGCGCTGGCGGGCCGCGGCGAGGCGGGCGCCGCGGTCGCGCTGTACGACCCCGGCTTCCACGAGGGTGTGGTCGGCATCGTCGCCGGGCGGCTGAAGGACAGGCTGCACCGGCCGACCTTCGTCTTCGCGCGCGGTGCCGACGGCCGGCTCAAGGGATCCGGGCGGTCGATCCCGGGCTTCCATCTGCGCGACGCGCTCGACCTGGTGGCCAAGCGCCACCCCGGCGTGCTGCTGCGCTTCGGCGGCCACGCGATGGCGGCCGGGTGCACGATCGACGAGGCCGCGTTCGCGACCTTCGACGCCGCGCTGCAGGCGGTGGCCGCCGAGTGGCTGGACGCCGCGACGCTGACGCGCACGCTGCCGACCGACGGGCCGCTGGCGCTGCAGTGGTTCAACGCCGAGACGGCGGCGCTGCTCGACGCCCAGGTCTGGGGCCCGGGCTTCGAGCCGCCGGTGTTCTGCGACGAGGTCGAGGTGCTGGCGCAGCGGCTGGTCGGCGACAAGCACCTGAAGCTGCGCGTTCGCCACGCCGGCCAGCTGCGCGACGCGATCTGGTTCGGCCATGCCGACCCGCTGCCGGCGCGCGCGCGGCTGGCCTACCGGCTGGCGCTGGACGAGTGGCAGGGGCAGCAGCGGGTCCAGATGGTGGTGGAGGCGGCAGGGTGAGCGCGGGCCCATGATCGCCCCCGCGGCCACCGAACGCCGCGGGTCTGCCCGGGCGTCATTGCGGCGCCCTGCAGGTAAGATTCCTGCTCGTCATTCCTGCCGCGAGGCGCGTCATGCTCGTGACCGGGAAGGGCCAAGTCACCATCCCCAAGCACATCCGGGATGCTGCTGGCGTCGCGCCCGGCAGCGAGGTGTCGTTCAGCCTGGAGGGCAGCAAGATCGTCATCACGCCGGTCGCCATGGGCGTGAAGGGCGACCGGCGCGCCAGGCTGCGCGCGGCCGCGGCCCGGGTTCGTCGCAGCATGAGCCCCGAGTTCCAGCAACTCGGCGCCGATGAGATCATGGACTTCCTTCGCGGCGACCAAGCCGCCAGCACCCCAGGCCTGCGCCGTGGCCGTCGTTAGCCTCTCGAGCTACGACGGCAGTGCCGGCACCCTCGTCGACACCAACGTCTGGGCCGACTGCATCGACGAGGCGAGCCCATGGCATGAATGGGCCATCGAGCAGCTGCAGCTCTGCAGCGAGCGCTCGCCGCTTCACGTCAATATCGTCGTCTTCACGGAACTGCTCGTTCCGGGACCGAGCGTCCGGGACCTGGACGCAATGCTGGACGTGTACGAGACCTCGCGCACGCCATTGCCATGGGCCTGTGCCTCGCTGGCCGCTGCCGCGTTCGCGCTCTACCGCCGAAGAGGTGGCGCCAGGCACCGACCAGCGGCGACATCCGGCGCCGGCCGCGGCCAACGTGACGGCCCGGCGGGCGCTCACGCGGCGGGTATCGCGCGCATCGCGTCGAAGACCTTCGGCGCATCGTACCCCGCCAGGCAGGGCATCAGGCTATCCAGCGGGCTGCGCGTGCCGCCGGCCGCGACCTTCAGGACGTGCGTGTAGATCATCGTCGTGCTGACGTCGCTGTGGCCGAGCAGCTCCTGCACGGTGCGGATGTCGGTGCCGGACTGCAGCAGGTGGGTCGCGAAGGCGTGGCGAAGCGTGTGCGGCGTGGCCGGGCGGTCGATGCCGGCGGCCAGCACGGCGCGTTTGAAGGCGCGCTGGAAGGTCTGGTCGAACAGGTGGTGCCGGCGCACGACGCCGGTGCGCGGGCATACCGAGTGCCCGGCCTGCGGGAAGACCCAGAACCACGCCCACGACGCGCCGGCGCGCGGGTATTTGCGCTCCAGCGCATCGGGCATCTGCACGCCGCCGCGGCCGGCGCGGGCGTCGGCCTCCCACAGCACGCGCGCGCGCTGCATCTGCTGGCGCAGGCCGGGCGCGAGCGTGGCCGGCAGCATCACGACGCGGTCCTTGCCGCCCTTGCCGCTGCGCACGATGACGACGCGGCGGTCGAACTCGACATCCTTGACGCGCAGCTGCAGCGCCTCGGCGATGCGCATGCCGGTGCCGTAAAGCAGCTGCGCCAGCACGCCGTCCGTGCCCTCGAGCAGCGCCAGCACGGCCGCCACCTCGGCCGGCGTCAGCACCACCGGCAACCGCGGCTTGCGCTGCGGGCGGCCGATGGCGTCCATCCACGGCAGATGCTGGCCGAGCACCTGCTGGTAGAGAAACAGCAGCGCCGACAGCGCCTGCCGGTGCGTCGACACCGACACCCCGCGCTCGCCGGACAGCCAGGACAGAAAGGCCTCCACCTGCGGCCCGCCCATCTCGCGCGGATGCCGCCGGCCGTGGAAGCGCACGAACGCGCGGATCCAGTGGACGTAGGCCTGCTCCGTGCGTAAGCTGTAATGGAGGTAGCGGATGCGCTCGCGCACCTGGTCCAGCAGGCGCGGTGCGACGGGGGCGCGAGCGGCGGGAGGGGTGATCATGGCAGCCCGAAGCTGTATGCCCATACAGCATACGACGCGAGCCCCGCGGAGGCAAGCGCGCGACAGTCCCTCCTTCGGGGGAACGCTGCGCCCCTATCCGGATACGGGCGCAGAATCGCGCCACGATCCGGATAGGGGCGCGGAATTGCGCCCGAGAACACGTTGAACTAAACCGCTGACGCGGTAGCGGTTCACGCCGGCGAACGGTTGCGAGACAGACGCCGCGACGTCCTCCACTCTCGATCCTGCGGGCAGGTGCCCGCGATCGAACCGGAGGACGCACATGACACCGCTTCGTCAACGCATGCTCGACGCGCTCGAGTTGCGCGGCATGGCCGCGCGCACCCGCGAGGCCTACATCGACGCCGTCGCACGGCTGGCCCGCCACTACGGGCGCAGTCCGGACGTGCTGAGCGCCACGGAAGTGCGGCAGTACCTGCTGCACCTGCTGCGCGAGCGGCATCTCGCCCGCTCGAGCGTCAACCAGTACGGCTGCGCGTACCGCTTCCTGTACGGCAGCGTGCTCGGGCTGGACGGCGAGCGCTTCCAGATCCCGCTGGCGCCGGCGCCGCAGCGGCTGCCCGAGATCCTCTCGCGCCAGGAGATCGCGCGGCTGTTCGCCGCCGCGTGCCACGACAAGGCACGCAGCTTCCTGATGCTGGCCTACGGCACCGGGCTGCGGCTGTCGGAGCTGTGCGCGCTGCGGGTGGCCGACATCGACAGCGCGGCCGACCGCATGTGCATCCGTGTCGTGCAGGGCAAGGGTGCGAAGGACCGCTACGTGCCATTGGCCCCCGACGTGCTCGCGCTGCTGCGCCGCTGGTGGCGCACGGCACGCCCGGCGCCGTGGCTGTTCGCTGCCGCACGCGACAGCGGCCGTCAGCTCGACCCCAAGACCCCGCAACGCTGGTACCGCGGCGCCGCCGCGCGCGCCGGCATCACCAAGCGAGGCGGCATCCACGGCCTGCGCCACGCCTGGGCCACGCACCTGCTGGAAGCGGGCGTGGACCTGTACAGCCTGCAGCAGTGGCTCGGCCACGGCCACATCGGCACCACCACGCGCTACCTGCACCTGGCGCGGCCGGACGCACCCGACGGCGTTCGGCGCGAGCCGCTGAACCTGCTCGGCGCCTTGCCGCCGCCGACCGTGCACTGAAGCGGCCATGGCCGTCGAGCTGGCCGAGGTGCTGCGGCACTTCGGCGCGGGCTGGCTCGCCCGGCACGGCCTGAACACAACGCAGGCCCGCGCCTGGCGCGCGATCGTCGGATGCCGCACGCCGGCGCTGGGCGGCCAGCGCCTGTGCTGCGAGCGCTGCGGCGCCGAGGGCTGGCGCTGGCACTCGTGCCGCAACCGCCACTGCCCGCGCTGCGGCAGCCGCCAGCGCCAGGCCTGGCGCGCCGCGCGGATGACCGAACTGCTCGACGTCCCGTACGCCCACCTCGTGTTCACGCTGCCGCACGAACTGAACGCCCTGGCGGCCGTGCACGCGCGCTGGGTGTGCGAGACGCTGCTGCAGTGCACCGCCGCCACCTTGACCGCGTTCGCCGCCGACGAACGCTGGCTGGGCGGCATCGGCGGCTTCACGCTCGTGCTGCACACCTGGACGCAGGACCTGCGGCGCCACCTGCACGTGCACGCGTTGATGGCCTGCGGCGCGCTGGCCGGCGACGCCGAGCGGGCGCCGCGCTGGGTCGAGCCGAAGCGCTCCAGGCGCTTCCTGTTCCCGGTGCACGCGCTGTCGCGTGTGTTCAGAGGCAAGTTCCTCGCCGCGCTGCAGCGGGCCGAGGCCGACGGCACGCTCGCGCGCGACCCGGCCGCCGGCGGTGCCGGGCGAGCGCAGCGGCGCCGGGCGCTGCTGCGGCGCGACTGGGTCGTGTACGCCAAGTCGCCGCTGGCCGGACCGGCGGCGGTGCTGGACTACCTGAGCCGCTATACGCACCGCACCGCCATCGGCGCGGAGCGGCTCGTGGCCATCCGCGGCGAGCAGGTGCTGCTGCGGGTGCGGGCCGACGACCGCGGTGGCAAGCGCGTCGTCGCCATCGACGGCCGGCAGTTCGTCGGCCGCTTCCTGCAGCATGTGCTGCCCGCCGGGTTCAAGCGCATCCGCCACTACGGCTGGCTGGCGCCGGCGGCCAAGGCCAGGCGGCTGGCGCTGGCGCGCCGGCTGCTGGCGATGCCGCCACCGAACCCGCGCGCGGCCGAGGACACGCGCGCGTTCATGCAACGCGTGGCCGCCATCGACATCGACCGCTGCCCGTACTGCCGCAGCGGACGTTGGCGCTGTGTGGAAGCGCTGCCGGCCGACCCGGCTGTGCTGCGGACGATCGCTGCGGCCTGCCGAGGGCCGCCGCAGCCATGAAGGCCGACGCCACCCTCACGGCCACGACGCCGCGTGCAGCACGGCATGAATGCCGCTGTGCCCAAGCACGTCGAACCGGCCGAACGGCTCGCCCGAAGCGACGACTTCGAGGCCAAGGGGCCCGGCAAGGCACCGGCAGCCCGCCCCGCCTGGGGCTCGCACAACGCCTCGCACGACGAGCCGTTGCCGCCCGACGCGCCTGAAACTTACACTGCCCATGCCGCCGCCGGCGCGGCGGTTCAGTTCAACAGGGTTTAGCTGACGCGGGCACCGCCGGTGCGCTCGTCGCTGCCGCCGTAGCGCGTCAGCTAAACGCTATTCGTTGCGCGGCAGCAGCTGCGCCAGGGCGCGCCGTATTTCATCTTTCCAAAATACCGTCCTCGGGGGCCCGAACGACTCCATCCGGTAACATGAACGCCGATGAACAAGACAGCCAAGACAACCGGCACCAAGACGCCGACGGAAACGGTTTACGCGAACTGGCACCTGGGCCGCAGCCAGGGCGATGTTCTGCTTACCGAGCTGGAGCTGGTCATGATGCGGTTCCAGCAAGCGTTCGAGCGTTGG
>JACKLM010000006.1 GCA_024235895.1 Burkholderiaceae bacterium
CCTCAAACGGCGATCAAAAAAATCAACAGGAAACCCAATGAAATCAATGGCTTGGCAGGCCACCCCTACGCCAGTGCTCGATCTCCTACCGTCACTTTTGACAACGAAAACAAATCGACCCCTTCTCGCCCTGGCGGGATATGCGTTGTATGCCGGCGGCATGCGGCGCGGCATGTCAGCCGTTGCCGTCCCGGCGGCGAGCGCTGCGCCGACGCCGACGGTGGCCGCTCTGGAACCCGTCCCGCAAGGAATCGCCGCAGGCGAAGAGGCCACACGCAGGCACATCAAGTCGGGCATCAAGGCCGGCGACGTCGACCCGGTCACGGGCAAGGCGGTGCTCTACTACCACGACCCGATGGTGCCCGGCAACAAGTTCGACAAGCCGGCCAAGTCGCCGTTCATGGACATGATGCTGGTGCCGGTCTACGCCGACAGCGAGGGCGCCGACGGCAGCAAGGTCACGGTGAGCCCGCGCATCCAGCAGAACCTGGGCGTGCGCACGGCCGAGGTCGTCGAGACGATGCTCACGCCGCAGGTTGCCGCGGTGGGCAGCGTGGCGTGGAACGAACGCGACCAGGCGGTCGTTCAGGCTCGGGCCACGGGCTTTGTCGAGAAGCTCCATGTGCGCGCCAGCCTGGATCGCGTTGCCGAGGGCCAGGCCTTGGCCGAGATCTACGTGCCCGACTGGATCGCCGCGCAGGAGGAATTCCTGTCCGTTCGGCGCATGCAAGGCAGCGACTTGGCGCCGCTGGTCGACGGCGCACGCCAGCGCATGCGCCAGGCCGGCATGAGCGACGCCCAGATCGCACAGGTCGAAAGCCATGGCCAGACGCAGCCACGCCTCACGCTGACCGCCCCCATCGGCGGCGTCGTCACCGAACTGATGGTGCGCGAGGGAACGACCGTGATGGCCGGCGCCACGCTGTTCCGCATCAACGGCACGCGCACCGTCTGGGCCCAGGCCGAGGTGCCCGAGAGCCAGGCGGCGCTGCTGCGGCCGGGCACGAAGGTGCAGGCCCGCTCGCCGGCCGTCCCCGGTACCACCTTCAATGGCAAGGTGCAGGCCCTGCTGCCCGAAGTCGACGCGACCACACGCACGCTGAAGGCGCGGCTTGAACTGGCCAACCCTGGAGGCAGGCTGGTGCCCGGGATGTTCGTGCAGATGCAGTTCATGGACATGCGCGCGGCCCGCTCGCTGGTCGTGCCGACCGAGGCCGTGATCCAGACCGGCACACGAACCGTCGTGATGCTCGCCGAAGACAACGGGCGCTTCCGCCCCGTCGATGTCGAGTCCGGCATCGAGACCGGTGGCCAGACCGAGGTCCGGCGGGGCTTGCGGGCGGGGCAGCGGGTTGTCGTCTCGTCGCAGTTCCTGATCGATTCGGAAGCCAGCCTGAAGGGCGTGGAAGCGCGCTTGAACAACGAGGCCCCGCCGCCCCCGGCCGAGCGCCACACCGGCGAGGCCAGGGTCGAGTCGGTCGGGCGCGACGCCATCACCCTGTCCCATGGTCCGATCCCGTCGTTGAAGTGGGGTCCGATGACGATGGACTTCAAGCCACCGAAGACCGGGGTGCCGCGCGGCCTGGCAGCCGGCGACAGGGTCGATTTCGAGTTTTCCATGGACGCGGAGGGCCTGCCGCAGATCACGCGGATGGCGCTGGTCGCGCCGCCGCCCGGCGCGGCGGCCGGCAGGGCCTCCGGGAGCAAGCCATGATTGCCCGGCTGATCCGCTGGTCGATTACCAACCGCTACCTCGTGCTGCTGGCCACGCTGATGATCAGCGCCTGGGGCGTGATCTCGGTCTTGAAGACGCCGCTGGACGCGTTGCCCGACCTGTCGGACGTGCAGGTGATCATCCGCACGACCTACCCCGGCCAGGCACCGCGCATCGTCGAGAACCAGATCACCTACCCGCTGACGACGACGATGCTGTCGGTCCCCGGCGCGAAGACGGTGCGCGGTTATTCGTTCTTCGGCGACAGCTTCGTCTACGTGCTGTTCGAAGACGGCACGGATCTCTACTGGGCCCGCTCGCGCGTGCTCGAGTACCTGAACCAGGTGCAGGCGCGCCTGCCGGCCAACGCGAAGGCACAGCTCGGGCCCGACGCCACCGGCGTGGGCTGGATCTACCAGTACGCGCTGATCGACCGCAGCGGCTCGCTCGACGTGTCACAGCTGCGCGCGCTGCAGGACTGGTTCCTCAAGTTCGAGCTGAAGTCGGTGCCCAACATCGCCGAGGTCGCCTCGGTCGGCGGCATGGTGCGCCAGTACCAGGTGCTGCTCGACCCCGACAAGCTGGCGGCCTACCGGATCCCGCACACCCGCGTGGTCGACGCGATCCGCCGTGCCAACCAGGAGAGCGGGGGTTCGGTGCTCGAGCTCGGCGAGGCCGAGTACATGGTGCGTGCCTCGGGCTACCTGCAGACGCTGGAGGATTTCCGCAAGGTGCCGCTGCTGAGCACCGATGCCGGCGTGTCGGTGCGCCTGGGCGACGTGGCGCGCATCCAGGTCGGCCCGGAGATGCGCCGCGGCATCGGCGAGTTCGACGGTGAGGGCGAAGCCGCCGGCGGCGTCATCGTGATGCGTTCGGGCAAGAATGCGCTCGAGGCGATCGCCGCGGTCAAGGCCAAGCTCGAGAACCTGCAAGGCAGTCTGCCCAAGGGTGTGGAGATCGTGCCGGTCTACGACCGATCGGGCCTGATCGAGCGCGCGGTCGAGAACCTCGGCCACAAGCTGCTCGAGGAGTTCCTGGTCGTCGCGGTGGTGTGCTTCATCTTCCTGTTCCACCTTCGCTCGGCCTTCGTCGCAATCGTCTCGCTGCCGCTGGGCATCCTGGTGGCCTTTATCGTGATGCGCTACCAGGGGGTCAACGCCAACATCATGTCGCTGGGCGGCATCGCGATCGCGATCGGCGCCATGGTCGACGCGGCGGTGGTGATGATCGAGAACGCCCACAAGCACCTCGAACGCTGGGGGCACGAGCACCCGGGCGAGACGCTGCAGGGTGAGGCGCGGTGGCGCGTGATCGGCGACGCAGCGGCGGAGGTCGGGCCTGCGCTCTTCTTCTCGCTGCTGATCATCACGCTGAGCTTCATCCCGGTCTTCACGCTCGAGGCGCAGGAGGGGCGGCTCTTCTCGCCGCTGGCCTTCACCAAGACCTACGCGATGGCGGCGGCGGCCGGGCTGTCGGCCACGCTGATCCCGGTGCTGATGGGCTACCTGATCCGCGGTCGCATTCCGGACGAGAAGACCAACCCGCTCAACCGTTTGCTGATCGCGCTGTACCGGCCGCTGCTGAACGTCGTGCTGAGGGTCCCGAAGCTGACGCTGGGCGTGGCCGCGGTCGCGTTGGTGGCCAGTCTGTGGCCGCTTCAGCACATTGGCGGCGAGTTCATGCCGCGACTCGATGAAGGCGATCTGCTCTACATGCCGTCGGCGCTGCCCGGCCTGTCGGCCGGCAAGGCGGGCGAGCTGCTGCAGCAGACCGACCGGCTCATCCGCACCGTGCCCGAGGTTGCGAGTGTCTACGGCAAGGCCGGGCGCGCCGAGACGGCGACCGACCCGGCGCCGCTGGAGATGTTCGAGACGACGATCCAGTTCAAGCCGCGCGAACAGTGGCGCCCTGGCATGACGCAGGACAAGCTCGTCGAGGAACTCGACCGCATCGTCAAGGTGCCCGGCCTGGCCAACATCTGGGTGCCGCCGATCCGCAACCGCATCGACATGCTGGCCACCGGCATCAAGAGCCCGGTGGGGGTCAAGGTCGCAGGAACCGACCTGGCGACGATCGATCGGATCAGCGGCGAGATCGAGAAGGTGCTCAAGGACGTCCCGGGGGTCAGCAGCGCACTGGCCGAGCGGCTCACCGGCGGACGCTACGTCGACGTGACGATCGATCGTGACGCGGCGGCACGCTTCGGCATGAACATCGCCGACGCGCAGTCGGTGATTGCTTCGGCCGTGGGCGGTGACACCATTGGCGAGACGGTCGAGGGGCTGCAGCGCTTCCCGATCAATCTGCGCTACCCGCGCGAGATCCGCGACTCGCTGGAGAAGCTGCGCAAGCTGCCCATCGTCACCGAGCGCGGCGCACGCTTGGTGCTGTCCGACGTGGCCGACATCCGAATCACGGATGGGCCGCCGATGCTTCGCAGCGAGAACGCGCGCCTGTCCGGTTGGGTCTATGTGGACATCCGTGGGCGCGACCTGCGCAGCGCGGTACTGGACATGCAGCGCGTCGTCGCCGACAAGGTGGCACTGCCGCCCGGTTACTCAATCTCCTGGTCCGGACAATTCGAGTTCCTCGAGCGCGCGACTGCCAAACTCAAGGTGGTGGTGCCGTTCACGCTGCTGATCATCTTCGTGCTGCTGTACCTGACCTTCCGCCGCTTCGATGAGGCCTTGCTGATCATGGCGACGCTGCCCTTTGCCTTGGTGGGTGGCATCTGGCTGCTCTGGATGCTGAGCTACAACCTGTCGGTGGCCGGTGCGGTCGGCTTCATCGCGCTGGCCGGCGTGGCGGCCGAATTCGGCGTCATCATGCTGCTGTACCTGAAGCAGGCCTGGGACGAGCGCATCGCCGCGGGGACGACCTCGAACGAGGATCTGCTCGACGCGATCCGCGAAGGTGCGGTGCTGCGCGTGCGGCCGAAGGCGATGACGGTGGCGGTGATCCTGGCCGGCCTGTTCCCGATCATGTGGGGCACCGGGACGGGTTCGGAGGTGATGCAGCGCATTGCCGCACCGATGGTCGGCGGCATGATCACCGCGCCGCTGCTGTCGATGTTCGTGATCCCGGCGGCTTACCTGTTGATGCGGCGGCGCCGCCAGCCGAAGCCGGCGAGGGCGGTTTGGTGGAGGCGAAACCATGCGGTGGCCTGAGTCGCGTGAGGTGATGTTCGGGTCGGCCACGTGGTTGCCAGCCGTGGCGGCAATGGCCGCTGGTCTCGCATGGCGCGACTGCGTGCTGCTCGCCGGCGCGGGCCTGCTGGCAGTGTTCGCCTTCCGGCAGGGCATGCAGCGACATGCGCCGTGGCAGGGCTGGCGGGCCGCACTGCGCTGCATCACCGCCGGCATGGCGATGATGCTGGCCGCGCTCGGGCTGGTGCTCAATGTCGTCGGCGGCGTCGTCGGCTGGTGGCCGCCCGGCAGGGCGCACACGGGCGGCGCCGGCTGGCTGTTGCTGGCGATCGCCGCGCTGCTCGTGCTGTTCAGGCTCGAACGGCTGCAGGGCGACGGGCAATGGCGCGCGGGTGCAACGGCGTCTTTTGCCGCCGCCACGGCATGGGTCGCGGCAGATCATGGACTGCCCTTTGCGGCGTGCGTATTCGCCGCGGGGGCCGCGCTATGGCTCGTGTGGGAAGGCTGGCGCCTGTCGCACGACCTGGCGACCGGGTTGATGAATGCCGATGGACGCCGCTGAGCGTGCACGGCTGCCGCGGCCGGGCAGCGCGAAAGGAGCAACGAAATGAAGTGGCGCAAGGCATCGGCAATCGTCGGCATCGCCGTCGTGGGCGTGCTCATCGCGCTGGCCGTGCTGAGGCCGGGCTTCGACCGAGGCTCGAGCCGCCTGCTGCGACCGGACGACGCCCAGCTGGTGGCGCTGGGCCGGCAGGTTTACGCCGCGCGCTGCGCCGCTTGCCATGGCCAGCGCCTGGAAGGCCAGCCGAACTGGCGCAGCCCGGGGCCGGACGGACGCTTTCCCGCGCCGCCGCACGACGCCAGTGGCCACACCTGGCACCACGCCGACGACCTGCTCTTCAGGATCACCAAGTTTGGCGTTGCCAAGGCGGCCAACCTGAAGGACCACCCGTCGGCGATGCCCGCGTTCGAGGGCCAGTTGAGCGACCAGGAAATCATCGCCGCCCTCTCCTGGATCAAGTCGCAGTGGCCTCCGAGGATCCGGGCGCAGCACGACCTCATGAACGAGCAGTCGCAGCCGTGATGGCCGAGCAATCCTGGGCCGGACCGGCAACCTGAGCTATCCTGACGAGCAGCGCCGGAACCTTTTCTGGAAGCCCGGCCACCAACCACGGTGTCGACTTTGCGCAACCTCAACCGATTCATCGCGCGCCTGCTGATCGGCGTGCTGGTGTTCGCGCAAGTGGCCGTGGCCGCCTACGCTTGCCCGGTGATGTCCACCGGTTCGGTCAGCGGGCTCTCCGGGCCTGCCCCACAGGTGGGTCAGAGCATGACCTCGGCAATGCGCGTCGACGGCATGCCGAGCGGTTCGCACGTCGATCCATCCCTGCCGAATCTCTGTGCCGCGCATTGCCAGAGCGGCCAGCAGAACGCCGACGGCAAGCCGGCGCCGACGGTACCGCCGGCGCTGCTCGCGAGCCTCTACCCAGTCGTGCCCTCGACGCCGCGTGACCGCCCCACGCTGGCGCGGGCCGCGGTCGACGATTCGCCGCGGGCGGCGAGTCCGCCGCTGGCGATCCTGCACTGCTGCTTCCGCATTTGACCTCTCGCTGCGTCGCGTGCTGACCGCCTGAGCGAAGGGCGGGCCAGCACCCGGCGGGATGGCCTGCGCTCGCCCGTCCGCGAGCGCGGGCCGCCCCGGATGGCCCACCCAACGGGCTGCTGCACGTTCGAGAGGCTTCCATGGCATTCAAGTACGTCATCGCCATCCTCCAGCCCGAGGTCATTCAGGCGCTGGAGGCGCAGTTGTCCCGGATCGGTGTCGGCGGCATCACGCTGACCCGTGTCAAGGGCTTCGGCGACTACAAGAACTTCTTCTCCAGGGACTGGCTCACCGATCACGCCAAGGCGGAACTGTTCGTCGAAGATGCACGCGTCGGCGCGCTGCTCGACGTGCTGCGGGACGTCACGAACGCAGCGGCGCCGGGCGTGGTCGCCGTGTTGCCGGTCGAGAGCTTTCATCACCTGCATGCCGGCTCCGACGCAGTGACCCAACCTTCCAAATCTTCCATCTAGTTCGATTCATCGGCAGACCTGCAAGGTCGGCACTTTCAGCCATTCACCTTCCCAAGGACCCACAACATGAACTGCAGTCTCAAGACCATGGTCAAGCTTGCAGCCGGGCTCGGCGCGATGCTCACGGTCGTGTATTTCGCAGTGCCCGCTGCCCAGGCGTTTGTCCTGGCCAGCGCGCCGATCCTGCTGTCGCTCATCTGCCCCGTGATGATGCTCGTCATGATGTTCACGATGCGTGGCAACACCAGCGTTGTCGGCGATCGAGGCACGAAGCCGAGCGAAGCCGAAATGCCTGCCGAGGCTCGCGATGCCGCCCCTGCGAAGCCCTAGCACAGTCGCGGTCAAACGCCGCTGCCGCGTGCTTCTGGGCATGGTGGCGTGGGTGGCACTCGGCTCGATGGCACATGCGGCGGGAGAGATCGAGCGTGGCGCCGCCGCTTCCCGCAACTGCCTGGCCTGCCATTCCTTCGCGCCGGGCCAGCACATGACCGGCCCGAGTCTGGGAGGTCTCTGGGGCCGGCGCGCCGGAGCGGCGGCGGGCTTCGCGCGGTACTCGGAAGCCCTGAAGAAATCCGGGATCGTCTGGGACGAGCGATCGCTGGACGCCTGGCTGCGCAACCCGGCGGCGCTCGTGCCCGGCAACACGATGCCATTCGGCGGCATCGCCGACGCCGGCACGCGCGCCGACCTGCTGGCCTACCTGCAAGCGGTGTCCGCCGGGCGGGTCGCCGCACCGGGCCTCAAGCTGCCCGACCTCAAGCAGGCCGCAGTGGCAAGCGTGGTGACGGCGGTGCGCTACTGCGGGGACACCTACCGAGTCACCACCGGAGATGGCCGCACCCACCTGTGGTGGGAGTTCAACCTTCGGTTCAAGACCGATGGCGGCGCCCATGGACCGGCCGCAGGCAAGCCGGTCCTCGTGGGAAACGGCATGCAGGGCGACCGCGGGGCCATCGTGTTCTCGCGGCCCGAAGACATCTCGGCCTTCGTGAAGCGGGCATGCGAATGAGCCATGCCGCCAACGATCGACCGCCACGCGAGCCGGCACAGCCCAGGCGCAGGGCCCTGGTAGCCAGTGCCGGCGTTGCCTCACTGTTCGCCGGCGCCGGCTTCTATCGCCGCTGGACGGCAGGCGATCGCCTCGAGGCCGGCATCACACTGCACGCGCAGCCGCAGGCGATGCCGGCGCTGGCCTTCAGCAATGAGCAAGGCCGCCTCACCGGCCTCGCAGACTTCGGCGGCCGGGTTGTGCTTCTCAACATCTGGGCCACCTGGTGCGGCCCGTGCCGCGAGGAAATGCCCACGCTGGACCGCCTGCAGGCCGCACTCGGCGGCCCGGCTTTCGAGGTGGTCGCGTTGTCCGTCGACAGCGGCGGGCTTGCGGTCGTGCAGACCTTCTTCAAGCAGATCGGCATTCGCCATCTGCACCCCTACCTCGACGCGGAACACGATGCAATGACCCTTGGCGGCAACGGAATTCCTCTAACCTTGCTGATCGACGGCCAGGGCCATGAGCTCGGCCGCAAGCTTGGACCGGCCAAGTGGGACGACGCGACGGTCGTCGAGCTGATACGTGGCCTGCTTCCTGAGCAGGCGCAGCGACGGACCCAGCAACCATGACCAGACAGACTCTGCGTCTGTGCCGCATCGCGCTTCTGGGCATCTTCCTGCTCAGCCGCGGGGCGCTGGCCGCAGGAACCGAAGACGTCGCCGTCAGCGGCGCCTGGGCTCGCGCCACGGTGCCGGGGCAGCCGGTGGCGGCGGCCTACCTCGACATCTCGAGCAGGCAAGGCGCAACGCTCATCGCCGTGCGCAGCGATGCGGCTGGTGCGGTGCAGGTGCACTCGATGCGTGATGACGGCGGCGTGATGCGCATGCGCGAGCTCAAGCGGCTGGAGCTGCCCGCAGGGCAGACCGTGCGACTGGCGCCGTCGGGCACGCATTTGATGCTGCTCGGCCTGAAAGCGCCGCTTCGCAGCGGCGACAGCATCACGCTCGACCTCACGCTGGTCGACAAAGCCGGCCGATCGCGGACCGTTCACACGGTGGCGCCAGTGCGCGCGGGGCCTTCGCCGTGAAGTCGACCTCGACCATCCGATGTCTCGTGCTCGCGGCGATGTGTGCGGCCCTGGCCGCCTGTGGCGAGCGCAACGCGAGTGCGCCGCCGGTGTCCCCCTTCCACGCGATCGACATCACCGGGGCAGCCTGGGGACACGACTTTCACCTCACCGACCACCTCGGCCGGCCGCGCAGCCTGGCCGACTTCAAAGGCCAGGTGGTGATGATCTTCTTCGGCTATACCCATTGCCCCGACATGTGCCCGACCACCCTGGCGCAGATGGCACAGTTGCGCGCCAAGCTGGGTCAGGATGCCCCGCGCGTACAGGGTCTGTTCGTCACGCTCGATCCGAAGCGCGACACGCCGGCCGTGCTCACGCAATACGTGCCCGCGTTCGACGCCAGTTTCCTCGGTCTGTACGCCGACGAGAAGACGACGGCTGAGGTCGCACGCGACTTCAAGATCTTCTTCAGCCCGCAGAAGCCGGACCCGCAGGGCCACTACACCGTCGACCACAGCGGCGGCGTGTTCGTCTTCGATGCGCAGGGTCGGCTGCGGCTCATGCTGCGCCCGGGGTCCACCGTCGACGAGATGGCTGCCAACGTCAAACGTTTGCTCGGCTCGTGACCGAAGCACAGAACGCCCCCCATTTTCCAACCCGAAGGACCAAGATGAAATCCAGGAAACACTTCGCACGCACGCTGCTGATCGCAGGACTCAGCGCCCTCGTGGCGGCGACTTCGGCCGGCGCGGCACGGGCTGTCACGTTGACCCATGTGCACGGCCTGTCGTACAGCTCCGACGGCGCCCGCTTGATGATCCCGAGCCACGACGGCCTGGCCGTCTACGGCGGCGGCAAATGGTCCAAGGCCGCAGGGCCGCAGCACGACTACATGGGCTATTCGGGCACGCGCGACGCGCTGTACAGCAGCGGCCACCCGGCGCCGGGTTCGGGCCTGACCAATCCCTTCGGCCTGATCAAGAGCACCGATGGCGGCCAGAGCTGGAAGAAACTCGGCCTCGACGGCGAGTCCGACTTTCACCTTTTGGCGACGAGCTACGGCACGAACGCCGTCTACGTCGTCAACCATGGCGCGAACTCGCGCATGAGCCAGCCCGGCATCTACTCGACGATGAACGACGGCCTGCGCTGGACGCGAGCGGCCGCGCGCGGCCTGAGCGCTGCGTTGAAGAGCCTGGCAGTGCATCCGAACGATGCCAAGCTGGTCGCCGCCGGCACCGATGACGGCTTGTATTTGTCGCGAGACGCAGCCGGGCAGTTCGAGCGGATCTACAGTGGTGCGCAAGTGCTGGCCGAGACCTTCGACCTCGACGGCCGGCACCTGTGGTTCAGCGCCTATGCCGGCAAGGCGTCGCTGATGCGCATCGCCCTCGATCTGGGCGCGACACCCGAGACGGTCTCGATCCCCGCACTGACCGAGGACGCCGTGGCCTACATCGCGCAGAACCCGGCGCGGCGCAGTGAACTGGCCATCGCCACCTTCAAGCGCAGCGTCTTCGTCAGCAAGGATGGCGGCCGCAACTGGACCGCCATCGCCCGGGACGGGGCGGCCCTCGAGTGAGCGGGTGCCCGCGCGCAAGGAGAAACCCATGAACATCGATCGACGCCAGCTCGTGATCGGCACTGCCGGCGCAGCGGTCGCGCTCGCAGTGCCCACTTTCGCTGCGACCGTCCAAGACGAAGCCGACATTCACATTGAACTGCACGCCGCTCCCGACCGGATCGAGCTGCGTGCCGGCGCGCCGACTCGCGTCTGGCGCTACAAGTCACGCTTGCTGCGCGGCAACGCCGGCGTGCTGGATACGTCGATGCTGGCGCCCGTCATCCGCGTGCGTCGCGGCCAGCGCGTCCGCATCGACCTGATCAACGGCCTGCCCGAGTCGACCATCATCCATTGGCATGGCCTGCATGTGCCCGAGGCCATGGACGGTCACCCGCGCTTCGCGGTCGCGCCCGGCGAGCGCTACGTCTACGACTTCGTGGTCGTCAACCGCGCCGGCAGCTACTGGTTCCACCCGCATCCGCATGGCCGCACTGGCAAGCAGGTGTACGCGGGACTCGCCGGCCTGTTCCTGGTCAGCGACGACGAGGAGGGCGCGCTCGGCCTGCCCAGCGGCGCGCAGGACCTCCCGCTCGTGATCCAGGATCGCAATCTCGATGCCGACAACCAGTTCGTCTACCTGGACGGCGCGATCGGCGCGGGCGACGCGGCCGAGCCTCAGCGCCCAGGTCGCGGGATGATGGGCGGGGGAATGATGGGTGGCCGCATGGGCGGCGGCATGATGGGCGGCCGGATGATGGGTGGCGGTATGGGCTCGATGATGGCCGCCATGATGGGCGTGCTCGGCGACAGGATGTTGATCAACGGCAGCCTGCAGGCTGGCCGAACCGTCGAGCGCCGCGCCTACCGCCTGCGTCTGCTCAACGCATCGAACACGCGCAGCTACAAGCTGGCCTGGCACGATGGAACGCCGCTGACCGTGATCGGCACGGATGGCGGTCTGCTGGCCGCGCCGCTGCAGCGCGACTACGTGATGCTGGCGCCGGCCGAGCGCGTCGATCTGTGGGTCGACTTCGGCCGCTGGGCGGCCGGGTCCGAGCTGGCGCTGCGCAGCCTGGGCTTCGAAGGCGGCATCGACATGGGCGGGATGATGGGCGGCGGCACGGCGCTGGCCGACGGGGCGGCGTTCGTCGTGTACCGCTTCAGGATCGGCGAGGACGCTGCGCAGGCGTCGACCTTGCCAGCGCGCTTGACAGCTATCCCGTCCGCCGAACCGCGGCTGGCAGTCAACTTTGCCCGCCCCAAGGTCTTCGAACTGACCATGGGCATGATGGTCTGGGGAATCAACGGCGCGGGCTTCGACATGCTCGGCGCGACCGAACTCGAGACCGTCAAACTCGGCACGCAAGAGGTCTGGGAGTTCCGCAACGACGGGCGCGGATCAATGATGGGCATGGTCATGCCGCACTCGATGCATGTGCACGGCCTGCAGTTTCGCGTCATCGAGCGTTCGGTATCGCGCAAGTTCGCCGACGACTACGAGAGCATCAAGGCCGGCCTCCTCGACGAGGGCTGGAAGGACACCGTGCTGGTGATGCCGGGCGAGCGTGTGCGCATCCTGCTGCGCTTCGCCGACTACCCCGGCCTCTTCCTCTACCACTGCCACATGCTGGAGCATGAAGACTCCGGCCTGATGCGCAACTACCGCGTGCTGGCCTAGCCATGAAAGCCGCATTCCAGTGCTGGGCCGCCGCGATGCTCGTCGCAACCGCGGCGCATGCCGACGAAGCGGCCGTGCGCGCGACGCTGCAGCGCACGTTCCCGAACGCAGTTCCTGAACTGCGCAAGGCACCCGTCGGGGGCCTGGTCGAGGCCGCGATCGACGGTCAGGTGTTCTACGTCAGCGAGGACGGACGCTACATCCTGGGCGGTCCCCTGGTCGACGTCACGGCGAACCGCAACCTCACCGAGGATCGGCTCGCACAGGTCAACGCCATACCCTTCGACAAGCTCACGCTGGACTGGTCGATCAAGCTGGTCAAAGGGTAGGGGCGAGCGCCGCATCGCGATCTTCGAGGACCCGGATTGCCCCTACTGCAAGGCGCTCGAGAAGACCCTGCAGGAGGTCGACAACCTGACCATTCACGTCTTCCTGTTCCCGATCGACCAGTTGCATCCGCAGGCCGCCGCCAAGTCGCGCGCGGTCTGGTGTGCCCCCGACCGGGCCAAGGCATGGGGCGAGATCATGCACAGCGGGGCGGTGCCCACGGGGCCGGCTGACTGTGCCAACCCGATCGACGACATCGCGGTGTTCGCCAGGCAGCACCGGATCAACGGCACACCGACCATCGTGCTGGCCGACGGGCGCCGTCTGGTCGGGGCCTTGCCGCTCGCGGCGCTGGAGAAGGAACTGCGGCGATCGGTGCGGCCGGTGGGTGCAGGCACGAAAGGAGCAGGGCGATGAAGAAGCAACGGACCGGGCACCGCGTTGGCGCCGCCAAGACCGGGGCGGTCGGGCCGACGAAGCGGCCGCTCACGACGGCCCTTCTGATTGGCGCGTTGACCCTGGCTTGCGCCGTCGTGTCGGCGATCTGGCTCGCTCCGGTCCCGAAGGCCGCGCGCGCGGACGCAGCGGCGCGCAGCGCTGCGCCGGCGGAGGGGTCGGCCTGGAAGGTGGGCATGCTGCGGCCGGACGGCCTGCGCATCATCGTGACCGGAAGCGACGACGCATCGAAGGTGCTCGACGCCGAGCAGTTCTCCAGGTCCGACGTCCGGCACGGCTACTGGGTCGCCGCGCAGATCCCGGCCGTACTGAACAAGCTCTACTGCTGGTGCGGCTGCGAGAACCGCGGCGTGCACCGATCGAACCTGCAGTGCTTCGAGGACGGGATGGCCGAGGACTGCGAGGTCTGCCTGGGTACCGCCGAGATTGCCTACGACATGACGAGCAAGGGCATCACCGATGCGGCGCAGATCCAGGCCGCCGTCGACGTGCATTGGGGGCCGAACCGATGAGCGCGTGGATCGCCTGGCGCCGGCTGGTCTGGCTGTGCCTGGCGGCGTCGACCGGCGTGCTCGCGCAGCCCGGCGCGGCGGGCCGGAGCCCGGTGCCACAGGCCACGGCCGTGCCAGCGGCAACCGGCGCGCTGGAGAGGGTGCGCAGCTGGCTTAAGGGCGACACCGGCCAGCCTGAACTGTTGCCGCCGGACCAGGCCTTTCAGATCGCGGCGCGGGCAAAGGACGCGACCTCGCTGAGCGTCGAGTTGACGCCGGCCCGCGACTACTACCTGTACCGCGACCGCATCAGCTTCAGCGTCGTTGCACCGGCGGGCGTTTCAGTGGCCGGGGTGGCGCTGCCGCCGGGCGAGCCCAAGGCCGACCCGACGTTCGGTACGGTTCAGGTCTATCACCGGCCGTTCGAGGCCACCGTCACCCTTCATCAAACTGCGGACCCCGCCGACCGGATCGAACTGCGCGCAAGTTACCAGGGCTGCAACGAGCCCTTGGGGGTCTGCTACCCGCCGATCGAGAAGACGGTCACGGTGGCCATGTCCAGCACCGTCGGCGCCACTGCGTCGCCGTCGACAGCCGCTGCGCAGTCTGCCGCTGCCCCCGCCACCGACGGCTCGGACGCCCACGCCGTTCGGCAACTGTTCGCGCACGGCGGCCGCTGGGCGGTGGTGGCGGCGTTCTTCGGCTTCGGACTGCTGCTGGCCTTCACGCCCTGCATGCTGCCGATGATCCCCATCCTGTCCGGCATCATCGTGGGCCACGGGCAGCGCCTAACCCGACGCCATGCGATTGGCCTGTCGGCCGTCTACGTGCTGGCGATGGCCGTCACCTACGCGCTGGCCGGCGTGGCAGCCGGGCTCGCCGGCACGCTGCTGTCGGCCTACCTGCAGAACCCGTGGGTGCTCGGCAGCTTTGCAGCGATCTTCGTCTTGTTGGCGCTGTCGATGTTCGGGCTGTACGAGCTGCAATTGCCGGCAACGCTCCAGAGCCGGCTTGCTGCCGCGAGCGGACGGATCCGGGGCGGCAAGGCGATCGGCGCCTTCCTGATGGGCGTGCTGTCCGCGCTCATCGTCGGACCCTGTGTCGCCGCGCCGTTGGCGGGGGCCTTGCTCTACATCGGGCAGACGCACGACGTCGTGCTCGGTGGCACGGCGCTGTTTGCGATGGCGATCGGCATGGGTGTGCCCCTGCTGGTCGTCGGCGCGACGGCGGGGTCCCTGCTGCCCAAGGCTGGGCCCTGGACCGAGGCGATCAAGCGCGTCTTCGGCGTGACCATGCTCGCGATGGCGGTCTACACCGTGTCGCCGGTGATTCCGGTGGTTGCCCAGCAACTGCTCTGGGCGGCGCTGCTGATCGTTCCCGCCATCTACCTGCACGCGCTCGATCCCCTGCCGGCCGACGCGCCCGGCCACCGGCGTCTGTTCAAGGGAGTCGGCGTGCTGTCCTTACTGGTCGGCGCGGCCATGCTGCTGGGAGCCCTGTCGGGGCATCGCGAGATCCTGCAGCCGCTGGCGGGGCTGCGAGGAGGCGAACGGACCGAGCGGCGCGAACTGGCCTTCCAGCCCGTCACCAGCGTCGCCGATCTGGACGCGCGCCTTCGGGCCGCCCGCGGTCGCCCCGTGATGCTGGACTTCTGGGCCGAGTGGTGCGTGTCGTGCAAGGAAATGGACCAGTTCACCTTCAGCGACACGCGCGTCCAGTCGCGGTTGAAGGAGTCGCTCCTGTTGCGCGCCGATGTCACGGCCAACAACGCCGACGACCAGGCGCTGTTGCGCCGTTTCGGCCTCTTCGGCCCGCCGGGCATCGTGTTCTTCGACCGCGGTGGCCGCGAGGTGGCATTCCGGGTGATCGGGTTCCAGCCGCCCGAACAGTTCCTCGCCTCGCTCGATCGCGCCGACCCCCCGCGAGCGGCGCCCTACTAGAAGGAATCCGGGATGGATGTCTTGGCTCATGCCCTGTGGGCCGGCGCCGGCATGTTGCTCGCACGACGCCGCTGGGCCATCACGCCGCGAACCGCGGCGGCAACCGTCGCGCTCGCGGTGGCGCCGGACATCCCGCACCTGCTGCCCATCCTGGGCTGGTCGGTGTTCGGCGCGGGCAACGCGGCGACTGTCAAGGGTTATGCGATCGCCGTGCCGGGACAAGAGCCCGCGGTCCCACCCGGGGTCGATTGGCTCTCGCACAACCTGCACTGCGTCACGCACAGCGCCATCGTGGCGGCAGTGGCCACCTTGCTGCTCTGGATCTGGCTGCGGTCGTTGTGGGTTCCGTTGCTCGGCTGGTGGTCACACGTTGTCATCGATGTTTTCACGCATTCGGTCGACTACTACCCGTCGCCGGTGCTCTGGCCGATCACGCGCCAGGGCTTCGACGGCGTGGCCTGGAACACGCCGCTCTTCATGACGCTGAACTATCTGGCGTTGGCGGCGACCTACCTGTGGCTGCTCCGGCAACGCCGGCCAGCTCGCGTGGGGAGCCGCAACTGAAGTCCTGCTGCACGGCACCGCGGCTGGCCGCGGCATCGAGCTTGGCGCCGCTGCTGTTGGCTGTGCCGGGGCCCGCCGTCGCCCATGGCAGGCCAGTTGCGGGACAGGATTGGCTGGCCGCGTGGCCGATCGGCCATCGTCCCGCTGGCGGTCAGAGCCACCATGGTCCTGCTGGCGGTTTGGTTGTCGGCATCGGACGCGCTGCCGCACCCCTGGTGAACGGAATCTCATGAAAAAGCCGCCATCCCCCGCCGAAGCTCGCCACGTGCAGTCGGACAGCGATCGAGCGCCTGGAAAGCTGCGACGGATTCGCTGGGCGTTTCTCGTCCCGCTGCTGGCTTTCGGCGTGCTCGCGCTGGTGCTGGGCGTCGGCCTATCGCGCGATCCGCGCGAGGTGCCCTCGCCGCTGATCGGCAAACCTGCGCCGCATTTCGAGTTGCCGGCAGTCAAGGGCCGAGCGCAAGGTCTCGCGACGCGCAACCTGAGGGGCGAAGTCTCGCTGGTCAATGTCTTCGCTTCATGGTGCGTGGCCTGTCGGGAGGAGCACCCGGTGCTGGTCGCGCTGGCGCGCCGCAATCTCGTTCCGATCCACGGTCTGAACTACAAGGACAAGCCCGATGACGCGGCGGCCTGGCTGGACCGCTGGGGCGATCCTTACACACGCACCGGTGCGGACATCGACGGGCGGGTCGGCATCGACTGGGGCGTCTACGGTGTTCCGGAGACCTTCGTCATCGATCCGCAGGGGCGCATCGCCTACAAGCACATCGGCCCGATGACAGAGGACTTTGTGCGCAGCAAGCTCGTGCCGATGATCGACGAGATAAGGCGCCGTGGTTTGTCCGCCGGGGAGAAGGCGAACCCTGGATGATCGATCGGACTACCGGATGGAGCTCGAGCGGTCAGGGATTCTGGCCCTTCTGCAGCGCCGCGATGATCGGACAGCAGATGTTGCCCCGGTGCTTGCCGCAGCGATCGATCAGACCCTTCAAGGCGCGTTCGATGCGACGCAGGTTGCGGAGCTTGTCGCGCACATCGGCGAGCTTGTCTTGCGCGAGCCCGCGCGCTTCTTGGCAGTGCGTGCCGTCCTCGAGCACAAGCAAGGCGGCCACTTCCTCGAGGCTGAAGCCCAGGCGCTGCGACGACTTGATGAAGCGCACGCGAGCCGCGTCGTCCACGCCATAGCGCCGTACGCCACCCGACGGCCGATCGGGTTCGGCCAACAGACCCTTGCGCTGGTAGAAGCGGATCGTTTCGACCCCGACGTCTGCCGAGGCCGCCAAGGCGCCGATCGTGAGGTGCTCTGTTCGCTTGTCCATGCCCTTGACTCCGTACCACGGTACGGTTCTAAGCTTAACCGCCATGAATGCTCCCCGGACGGAGTCATCGAATGACGAGGCGCGCAACAGCCGTGGCGCACTGGCCGCGGGAGGCCTCGCCGCGATTCTGGCCTCGACCTGCTGCCTCGGGCCACTGGTGCTGCTGTCGCTGGGTTTCAGCGGCGCCTGGATCGCCAACCTGACGGCACTTGAACCCTATCGACCGGCCTTCGTCGGCGTGGCACTCATGGCGCTCTTCATTGCGGGTCGCCGCATCTTCAGACCCGCGGCCGAATGCACGCCGGGCGAGGTCTGCGCCGCTGCGCAGGTACGCACAGCCCGCAAGATCGCGTTCTGGCTTGTCGCGGCACTGGTGAGCGTCGGGCTGGTCTTCCCATGGATCGCCCCCTGGTTCTACTGAAAGGAAGTCCACATGCACAAGTCATTGATGGCCGCCGTGGCGGCGCTGGTTCTGGCCACTCCGGCGTGGGCCGCCACACGCACCGTGACCCTGTCCTTGCCGACCATGGACTGCCCGGTGTGTCCGATCACTGTGAAGAAGGCGTTGACGCGGGTGCCCGGGGTCAGCAAGGCGGAAGTGAATTTCGATAGGCGCCAGGCTGTGGTCAGCTTCGACGATGCGCAGACCAGCACCGACGCGCTGATCAAGGCAACCACCGACGCCGGCTATCCGTCGACGGTCGTCCGGTAGTTGATGAACGACCGCAGCAGGGACATGCCGGACTCTCCGAACAGCGAGGGTGCGCTTGTCGCGCAATCGGCCCGGCTGCGGGTGGCCATCATCGGCAGCGGCGGTGCCGCAATGGCGGCGGCACTGAAGGCGTCCGAGCAGGGCGCGGCGGTGACCTTGATCGAGCGCGGCGTCATCGGGGGTACCTGCGTCAATGTCGGGTGCGTGCCTTCGAAAATCTTCATCCAGGCCGCGCATGTGGCCCACCTGCGTCGCCACAGTCCCTTCGAGGTGGGCCTGGGCGCGGCGTCGCCGACGATCGACCGGGGGCAGTTGCTGGCGCAGCAGCAGCACCGTGTGAACGAACTGCGCGAGGCCAAGTACGAGGGCATTCTGCGCCGAGCAGCTGGGATCGAGGTTCTCCGAGGGAGGGCCCGGTTCGTCGATGCGAGGCGGATCGCGGTCGACGACGGGGAAATGGAGACGCGGCAGGTGTCGTTCGACCGCTGCCTGATCGCCACCGGCGCCCGCGCGGCCATACCGGCAATTGACGGGTTGGCCCAGACGCCGTTCTGGACCTCGACCGAGGCACTGGCCTGCGACACGATGCCGGATCGCCTGGCCGTCATCGGATCTTCGGCGGTGGCGCTGGAACTGGCCCAGGCCTTTGCACGATTGGGCAGCCGCGTGACGGTCCTCTCGCGCCACGGTCTGATGTCCGCCGAAGATCCGGCGATCGGCAAAGCGTTGGCAGGTGCATTCCGCGCCGAAGGGATCGAGGTGCTTGAGCACGTGCAGGCCGGCGCGTTGCAGTTCACGAAGCGCGAGTTCAGGCTGAGTCTGGCGCAGGGCGATCGCTTGGCGGATGCCCTGCTTGTCGCCACCGGGCGCGCGCCGAACACCGCCGAGCTGAACCTGGGGGCCGCTGGCGTGAACGTGGATTCGCGGCAACGCGTTGTGATTGACAGCGGCATGCGCACCAGTGCCGGGCACATCTACGCCGCCGGCGACTGCACCGACCAGCCGCAGTTTGTCTACGTGGCTGCGGCTGCTGGCACCAAGGCGGCGATCAACATGATGGGCGGTGCGGCGACCCTCGATCTGTCGACCATGCCGATGGTGGTCTTCACCGATCCGCAAGTCGCCACGGTGGGTCTGGACGAGGCCGAAGCGAAGCGCCGCGGCATTGACGTACGTGGCCGGACACTGGCGCTGGAGCACGTGCCTCGCGCGATGGCCAACTTCGATACACGGGGCCTCATCAAGCTGGTCGCCGAGGCCTCGAGCGGCCGACTGCTGGGCGTGCAAGCGGTGGCGCCCCAGGCTGGCGAACTGATCCAGACGGCGGCGCTCGCCATTCGCGCCCGGATGACTGTGCAGGACCTTTCAGACCAGTTGTTCCCCTACCTGACGATGGTCGAGGGCCTGAAGCTTGCGGCACAGGCCTTCACCAAGGACGTGTCGCAGCTCTCTTGTTGTGCGGGATGAGCCGGAGGTCACGTGCAGCGCTTTCGATTCTGATGCGACCGTCAAATGAGTGAAATCCCATTCGTGCATCTGTTCGCCTTGCCGCTGCTTCTCGGGATCTTCGGGTTCTTTGAACCCTGCTCGATCGGCACGACGATGCTGATGGTCAAGCAGATCGAGGGTCGGCTCGCGCGCCGTCGCATTGTGCAGATGTTGGTCTTTGCCGCCACGCGGGCGCTGCTGATTGGAGTCCTTGGCCTCGCAGCAGCCCTGGCGGGATCGGCCTTTCTGGGCTTTCAAAGGGCGGCATGGTTCGTCCTGGGTGTGTTCTACGTCACCCTGGGTGCAGCCTACTTGAGTGGGCAGGCCGGCCGCCTGATGCGTTCATTCGGCACTCGGCTCGACCGCCTGCGGGGCACGCGTGGAGCGTTCGCGCTGGGGCTGCTCTTCGGGCTGAATATTCCCGCATGTGCGGCTCCCCTCATCGTGGCGCTGCTGGGTCTTGCCGCGGCCAGTGGCGCTACCGCAGCGGATCTCGGCGGAGGATTCGTTTCCTTGGCGGTCTTCGGGCTCGCCCTGTCGTTGCCGTTGGTGGTGGCGGTGTTGTTTGCTCCGGCGCGGGCGCTGCTCGACCGAATCTCCGCGCTGTCGCGGCGAATCCCGCGCTGGACGGGTGGGCTGCTCGTGGTGCTCGGCCTGTGGTCGATCTGGTTCTCTCTGTTTGTGTCAATGAACCCGGTCGCCCCCTGAGCAGGGCGCGGGAGGGCACTGGCCTTGACCTTGTCACGGGGGCAAGGTGTACCTTGCAGCAATGCGCTCTCGTCAACGGTTTCGCGGCAGGTATTCGACTGCGCGACTTGATCGCCTCCTCGGATCTGCGCTGGAATGCGCGATGCAACTTCACCTGCCCAGCGTTGTCGAAGGTGTTCTCAGCGCGCTCGAGGCAAGTGCGGCTGTAAGCGGCGAGTCCGGGCGGCTCGACGCACTGTACCTTCGGGCAGTGCAAACCACGCAAGCGGGGAAGCGCCGTGGATGATCGAGTCGGCGATCGATCGAGCAAGAAACTGTAGTGCGGACGCGCGGGCTTTGTGAGCGGTGCCGCTCCCAGCTCTGAAACTAGCTGTGGCTCGGGAACAGTCGCTACAAGCGATACGCGAGCCACGGCGGGCGAATCTACACTCGCCAACCAAAGTTGACATCAAAGTCGCTCATTCAGCCTGCTTGCGACCGTTGCGCCGAGGTGACGCAAAGTGGCGGTTGCGTCCTCGGCTCTCTCTGGCCAAAGACGTCAACGCCACCGCTGTCGTGGGCCGCGCCGCCTCTCTGGCGGAGGCGTCGAATCGTAGGGCCACGAGTTCCGTGGCCGTCTTGGACGACTGGCGATCCGAGCCGACATTCTTACTGAATCGCGCCCCCGCCGGACACGACCGTTGCGCCGGGTCAGTCAAATGCGCATGATGCTTCCGTCTTGAGTGCGATGGAACCGTCGCCAAGACTTGACCACCACCGTGAACGACATGGACCCTCGCGACGCCAGCCAAGCCGAACTGATGCGAACCGGCCATCAGACCGCTGCTCACAACCGATGGCTCGCAGCCGAGATCCAGGACGCGCTGGACGATCCGCGTCCGGACGAGGTCATGGTCGCCCTGGACGCCGAGATCGGCGCGGCCGAGCGCGAGCGCGCCGCCGATCGCTCTCGCGCGGGACGTCATGTCCGTTCCAGCGCTCCGCGACAGCGATGAATGACGGGAAGTTGTTCGCTTGGTGAGGTCTCCTGCGGGAGGTTTGCGCGCCATGATTCGTGGAGGAAACAAGCATCCGACTTCGGCACGAGGCGGCTTGGCGGCTGCTGAGGTTCGCGGTGCATCTGCGCGAGCTCAGTGGATCAGGGCAGGGCTGGTAGTCCTCGGTCCGCAACTGGCGCAAGCGTGGGGGATTCCCCAGGAGGCATTGGCGACGACCTCGGCAAGCGGCGAGGTGGTCAGCATCCACATCGACAACTGCCAGTACTACCCCGCGGCATTGCTGAGCATCGATCGCTTGACCGCAGGCGCGATCTGCCGCGCTCTCCGGAACTTCCACGACACCAAGAGGGTGATGTTCTGGCTGCGCGATCACGGGGCCCTTGGAGGCAGGAACGTGGCTGTGGCATTGAAGGCTGGAACACCGACGGCCAGTGTGAACGCACTGGCGGAAGCTTGGGCACGCGAGCGGACGTACGCCAGGAGCTTAAATGACGAGGATGTGGTCGAAAGTCGCGAACGCCGTTCGTGACCGCGAATGTGCTTTGCGGCTTGGCGCCGAATGGTCGCCAGAGTTGGACGCCTGGCCCGCCTCCTCCGACGACACCAGTGCACGGGCATCGCCAGCCTGGGCGGCCTTAGCGAACCTAGGCTCAGTCCATGAAAGGAAGCGGCGCCGGCCCCTTCCCTGACGGGATGGGAGCACGGCGCCGTGATTGGGCAGTGAACTGCTTCAGCCGGCCACCAGCGTCATGGGTTGCCCATTGGCGATGTGGCGCACGATGCGGTTTCCCGCGCGCCGCAGGCCGTCGGCTTCGACTTCGTCGAGCAACTGCGTTGGCAGCTGAAGGCCGAGATCGGCGACCTTGACGCGCAAGGTCGCGATGTCGGTCCAGTCCAGCAGGGGCTCCTGCAGGCTGGTGTAGAGCATGTCGTTGCGCTCGTCGATGACCTGGAGAAAGTAGTCCCCCAGGCGTCGATCGAAGCCGGCCACGATCTCGACGAGGCGTCCGTCGAGCGTCGCCGTCGCAAGGTGCTGGCTCATGGCCCGGGCTCCGCGCTGTCGAACACGGGCAGCCCGTCGATGACGGCGGCCTCGCGGTCGAACATCAGCCAGGCCACGCCGGCGGATTCGGCCACCTCGAAGAGCATGGCCAGATCGGGTTCCGACGGCACCCGGTACTTCGGTGCCCCGACATAGACGAACCCGCCGCAGTCGGTCGGGTAGGCGTTCACGGACAGATCGTCATCGGCGAGCTTGTTGCGCGTCGCCGAACTCAGATGCTTCAGGGACAGGCTGGCCAGCATCTCGGCCTGCTGTCGCAGGCCGGTGGCGGGCAGGGTATGCATCGTGGCTTCCTCCTCGGGATGAACTGGGAGATGTGGGGGATTCGGTCGCCCGCGTCACGGTCGAGGGCGCACGGGGCGTGCGCTTCGATCCTCCGGCGCGGGCGAACGTCATGCCGCAGTCGCGGCAGCGGAACCAGTGCAGGCGACCGAGCGCGCCCAGGGGCACGCCGTGGCCGGCACAGCAGGGGCAGGTCGGGGGTCTTCTCTCCGACATGGGCATCCTTGGTTGGGGTGGGATCGGCGGGAGGGGCACCGCCTCGGCGGCGCCCTTCTCGCGGCTGGGTCGTGCAGGGCGTGACTGCCGCACATGGCGTCAGAGCAGTCCGCGCTCCGCGAAGCTGACGCACTGGTCGCCGGCGACGACGAAGTGGTCGATCAGGCGGATGTCCACCAGCGCCAGCGCCGACTTCAGCGTCTGCGTCAGGAACTCGTCCGCGCGGCTCGGCTCGGCCTGGCCGCTCGGGTGGTTGTGGGCCACCGCGATCGCGGCGGCGTTGCGGGCCAGGGCACTCTTGACCAGTTCCCGCGGGTACACCGAGGTCTGGGTGAGCGTGCCGCGGAACACCTCCTCGTGGGCGATCAGCCGGTGGTTGGCATCCAGGTAGAGCGCGAGGAAGACCTCGTGCTGCAGGCCTGCGCAGCGCAGTCGCAGCCAGTCCCGAAGGACCTGGGGCGACGACATCACCGGCCCCTGCGCCATCCGGTCACGCAGCTCGCGCATCAGCAGCTCGCGGGCGACACCGAGTCGGCGCGTCAGGAGCTGCTGCGTGGCCGGGTCCTCGTGGGGCGTCTCCCGGTCGCTGATGCGCAGCGCTGCCGGCGTGGGGCCAGGCAATGGGTGGGCCCGCAGGCCCAGCATCTCTGCCACCAGGTCCTCCCGCGACGCATGGGCGGCATCGGGCAGGTCTGGCAGTTCCTGAAGACCCTGGAAGGGGTGGAAGCTCATGGCGTTCTCCTCTTGTGGCGAAAAGGAAGACGGGAACGCCGTTCCCGGGTGGGGACTGGCGTCCCCGCAAGGGAAGGATGTGCAGGCACACGACGGAACGTGGCCGGCACGGTGGCTCAGATGGTCATCCGAGGCAGGTAACGACTGCGACGCCGCTGCCGCCGGTTCGGTCGGCATCGGAAACACTCCTGTCGGGAGTGGGTGTGAGCCCGTCAAGTCTGCGCCATCGGCGCCGGGGATTCAACCGCGATGGCGCCAGCGACCGCGCCTTTGCCGCGCTTGCCCGCGCAAAGGGCGCCAGGCTCCGTGCCTTGGTCGGGCATCGGTGCGCGGGGAGGTGGCACGGTTCGCATGACCGCACTGTGCGTGGCCGGGCCGTTGTGGCTGGGCCACGGCCTGCCCGGATGTCCTAGCGGGCAGACCGCAAAGGTGACACCGCAAAGACACTCGGCTGTCACTGCAGAAATTTCTTCGCTGCGGGCAGCAGCGGATGTGCACAGACCTGCGCCGGCACGCGAAGATGGGCGGCTTCTCGACAAGGCCGACCCGACATGCTGCGATCCGGAAACCAGCTTCGACTGACCCGACCCGAACGGACGCGGCTGGCCCGCATCACCGCCATAGAGCCGGGGTCCATCCGAAGCGTCGCGGACCTGCAGGCCTACGTCCGCCGATGCAAGGCCCATTACTGGGGCCACTCCGATGACACCCGCTTCCTGCACTGGCTGATCGAGCGTGAAGTGCAGTCCTTGACCGGACGCTGAGCGCCCGTCACCCCGTTCGCAGTCTCGGAAACAGCAACGCCCCCGGTGCTGGACCGGGGGCGTGCTGGGTGAGGGCCTGGAGTGGATCTGGATCGCGCCGTCTGAAGGGTCTCGAACGTTCGACCGGACGGCTTAGCGGAACACGCGCGGCTCGACGCTTGCCCCGCGCATGAACGCGAGGTACGCACCGGCCTTGCCGATGTCGTCGAAGGTCGCCACGGGCTGCTCGTGCAGCACCACGGCCCAGGGACGGTTATCGTCATCACTGGCGCGGATGCGCAGTTCCGGTGGCTGCCAGCGCGGGTGGCGGTACAGGGGCAGGCCGGTGTCCCAGTCCATCAGTGCCAGCACATGCGCACAGAGGATGGCCGTGCCGGCTGCCTCGCCCGGCTCGACGAGCAGGGGCATCTTCAGCAGGCCGGTCGAGCGGCCGACCGTGCCTACCACGTCGAACTCGTCGAGCCAGCTCGCGCCGGTGCGGGTGTCGCCCAGCACCAGCCGCACCTTGCGGCCGTCCCGGCGGCAGGTCTCCAGCACCCTCGCCAGGCGAGGGTCCGTGCCGGGATCGAAGTAGGTGCGGTGGCCCTGGGCGGACTCGCCCCAGGCACGCACCGAAGCGAGGTACTTCTCGTAGCCGGTGAGGCTGGCCGCGTCATCGGCGGTGGGCATCAGGTCGGGACGATCGAGGCGCTGCGCGATCTGCCGGGCATGGTCACGTGCGTTGTCGAAGCCGAAGCAGGTCACGCCACCTTCGGTGGCGATCACATACAGGCGTTGCTCGGGATTCAGGGTGATGTCTCGCATGGGGAACTCTCGAAGTTGGGAGGGCGGACACCGGCCCTGGCGGGACGGGCCCGCGGGCGGTTGGATGGGGTGCTGGTCGCGCCAGGCCGCTGGACGTCAGTCCATGGCCGAGGCACGTCAGCGATCGAACCCGGTGCAGCCGATGGGGCTGCGCCGGGGCTCGTTCTTCGGATCAGCGCCGGCTGATCTGGACGGCGGGTGCGGGGCCGTCGACGGGAGGTTCCGGGGCACGCTCGGAGCCGCCTTCGGAGCCACTGACCGGCGACGCCGGGGACATGCCGGCCTGGTGCTGGAAGCGGGCGTGCGCGTCGGCGAACTCGGCATCGCCCAGCAGCTGACGAACCTGCGCGGCGGCCGGTTCGGGCCTGCTGTCGGCGTCACTGGCCGCGGTTGGGCGCGCGCCCCGCTTCGATGTTGCTGGCGAGGCTGGCGGTGCAGCGGCAATGGCCTCGTCCAGGACGTCCGCAGTGCGGTGGTACGCCTTCTGCGTGACGCCGCCGACGAAGGCTGCGGGTCGCTGCAGCGTCCACTGGACCAGCAGGCGCAGCCACTGCCCGATGCGCTTGTCGCGGGCCTGGCGCGCCTTGTGGACGCGCAGCGACTGCTTGCAGGACAGGTACAGCGCCAGGTGGCGACGCTTCATCTCGGCGTCGCCGTCGAGCTGCGCCATCACCTCGGCGGCGAGGGCGACGTCACGGCCGACGCGTCTGTAGAAGCCGACCCAGGCGCGCTGCTCCTCGATGTCGATGGTGCTGCGTCGCGGTGACGGGCTGTGGAAGGATCTGTCTGGGAAAGCATGACTCATGGGGTTCTCCAAGAAGGCGAGGGAACCCCGACCCCGACGGGAGACGGTGACTCCCGGAGGGTGGATGGCGAGGACGGCAGAAAGCCGCAGGAAACGGGGTGTCGGGTGATGGCGTCCCGATGCCATCGCTGGCGGTCGGTTCACCATCCCCGAGACCCGAGGACTCGGTCGGCAAGAGTTTGAGCCGACGGCGGTGCCGCGACGGACGACTCGAGCCCGCGACCATCAGGTCGTGAGCACGCGAGCGGCGCCTCGGTGCAGGCCCTCGGCAATGCCGATCCAGCGGTCGGCGATCCGGTCCAGATAGACCAGGTCGTCGGCCGCGATCTCGCCCGAGGCGCGGAGCCGGGCGATGACTTCCTTGACGAGGAGGGGATCCTCCCGGGCCAGCACGATGGCCGTCGAGGCGATGCGCCTGCGGTAGGTGTCGACCGTCATGGTCAGCACACCGTCGTGCAGCGCTCGGACGCCAGCGGGTCCGCGGCCTCGCACACCACGCGCATGGACGCATGGGGCGTGCAGGGCCGGGGCCGGAGCAGCGCCGGAAGGGTGACAGGCCGCCGGGCGGGCACACGGGCATGCCCGGTACCACCCAGCAGTGCACACACCGGCGCATTCCTCGGTGGAAGGGCGCGGTTCCACGGAACGGGACTCATGGGGGTTCTCCTTCAGGGGTGAAGGGGAACGCCCATCCCTGGCGGGGAACTGGGGTTCCCCGTCTGGGATGCCTTGCCGGGAAGGCAAGGCGCGTCGTCGCGCACAGGTGCGTGCGCGAGTTGCAGAGGTCCGCGTCCGAGAGGGCGGGGCCAGGGCAGATGCGTGCGTCAGGCCAGGCTTCTGATCGAGATCAGGCCGGGCTGGTGAGCGCAGGGCGCGTCACGACGCAGAGGTCGTGGTCAGCGCATGCGAGGAGGGGCCACGACACAGGGTCATGGCCGGCTCCTGGTTTCGGATCCGGATGGATCTGAATCGGCCCGGCACACGGAGGTGCCGGACGGGACACAAGGCAGGTAACGACTGCGACGCCAGCTGGGCTGGACTTCAGGGCGACCGGAGCCACCGATGAAGGCTGAGCAGACGCGATGTCCGCAGGTAGCCACGTCAGTATCGGACGGGGTCCCTAGGTCGGCAACGGACCCGAGGTCTCATCGCGGCAATGCCCGCCCAAGCGACCGGCTCGGCCGACGCTTGGGCGGGCAATCGATTCCGAGTCCTCCACGTCGGGGGCCCGGAACGCGGCGCTGCCCAGTTGCTGGGCGTGCGGGTAGGCTGACGGTTCGTATAGTGGGCGGATCAACATCTCCTGCAGACCGGTTCCGCCCTGTCCATGACCGTCGAGCGCTATGCCTTCCATGACTGCGAAGCCTCCACGGCGGCAGGCGTGCCGCTGCGCATTCACGCTGGCGTTCACCATGTCGAGCGGCGATCGCTGGTGTTCCGCGTGCGCCTGGGTGGCCGCGAGCTCGATCTGACCCTGGCCGATTGGGAGCGCCTGCTGGATGCGGGCTGTGTCGGGCCGGTTGTCGCCGCCGCTGATCCACCGGGGACCGGCGAAACCCATCCTGGGTGAAACACGCGAGGTGGCGAAGGCAGACTGGAACGTCTATGCGAGAGCGCTGGTCGGACCCCGGCGACTACGGCAGTTGCGCTGCTCGAGTTGGCCAGCGACGTGGCGATGAGTGTCTACACAGCGGCCCTACACAAGTACCCGGACTCGGCCAGGTGCGGCCGCTCAGACCCGCGGTAACTACGACCGCATCGAGATCGAGAGCGGACGTTCGGCGCGCAAACTGTGCGATGTCTCGTCCGCGTACGACCAGGGGCTGGTCAATCTTGCTCGCGCGTGTGACCCCGGCGAGCGGGACCCGAATGCACTTCGCCAGCCACACCGACCGGCGGACCCCAGGCCTGCCTATCATTCTCGAATGGATCCAGCAGCGCGACTAGATCTGAACTTGCTTCATGTGCTGGTCGCACTCGGTGATGCTGGTAGCGTCAGCCGGGCGGCAGTACGACTTGGCGTGAGCCAGCCGACCGTCAGCGCCGCCCTCGGGCGCCTGCGCGCCCATTTCGGTGATCGACTGTTCGTCCGCGCGCCCGGTGGCATGGCGCCGACACCCAGGGGCGCCGAGATCGTCGACGCCGCGCGCGATGTTCTGCGCAAGGTCGACCAGACGCTTCACTCGGCCGTGAGTTTCGACCCGGCACTCCGCCACCGCCCGTTCAGTTTCGCACTGTCGGATGTAGGCGAGATGGTGTTTCTACCGCGGCTGACGCGCGCACTCGCGCAGCGCGCACCCAATACGCCGGTACGCTCGGTCAGCCTGCGGCCTGACGCACTGGATGAGGCTCTGGACGGAGGCGACGTGGACCTGGCGATTGGCCACTTTCCAGACCTAGAGCCGCCGCGCTACCACCGACAACTGCTGTTTACCCACCACTTCGTCTGCCTGTTGCGTGCCGACCATCCTGTGCAGGGGCGCCGGTTGACGATGGGTGAGTTCTTGTCGCTTCAGCATGTCGTCGTGCAATCCGAAGGTCGCACGCAGGAGATCCTGGAGGCACAGCTCGAGGCACAGGGTGTGCAGCGCCGCATTGCGCTGACCACGCCTCACTTCCTCAGTCTTCCCAGGCTGATCGCCCGCTCCGATCTCGTCGCCGCAGTGCCGCATGCGGTTGGAATCGCCTACGGGCGGCCTGAGCATGGCCTTAGGTCGATTGAACTGCCGTTTCGGTCGCCGCGCATCGACCTGTTTCAGCACTGGCACCGGCGGATGCAGAAGGACTCACGGAACATGTGGTTGCGCGCTCTCGTCGCGGATGTCTTCAATCCCACCACGGATGAGTGGTAGGAGGAACCCTGGGCGCCTGCTGGTCCAGCTCCGCCTTGAACCCCGTTCGAGCCACACTATCGGCTGCGCAAATAATCGTTATCGAATCACGCTGCTTGCCACCACGGGCCGCGGTTCGGACACTTCGCTCGGGGCCGTGGCGTAGAGACCTGATCTGTTCGCTCTGGCCCGGCGGGTCGAGAGCGGTTAGACACGACCGCTTTCTGGCGCCTTTGTGCCCTAGTGGCCTCAGGTTGGAGGCGAGAGGGCGATGACAGTGCTCAGCGCTTCCCCGAGCGCCCGCCATGTTCGGGAGCGCAACAGCGGGCAATCCCCTTCAACAGTGGAGCGAGAGAAACCCATGACAACGATGATTCAGCGTGGAATGACTCGATGGGCCGGCCGGCTTGCCGGCGTCGCGTTGTCGGTCGCGGGTGCCTTGGCCTTCAGTGCCACCGCACACGCGACTCCGACATATGAGGTCACGAAGATCGAGAACCTGGCCTACGGACCTGCGACGCCCGGCAACCTTCTAGATCTGTATCTGCCGGACGTGCCTGGAAAGGCCAAGCTGCCTCTCGTGATCTGGCACTCCGGTTCAGCCTGGTTCAGCAACAGCGCCAAGAACGACGCGGGCGCACGGGCGGTTGCCGCCGAGTTCACGGCCCGCGGCTACGCGGTGGCGACCATCAGCATCCGCTCAAGCCTGGACGCCCGCTTCCCCGCGCAAGGACACGACGTGCGCGCGGCGGTGCGATGGCTGCGGACGAACGCCGACCAGTACGGCATCGACGCCGGGCGGTTTGCCTTCATGGGCAACTCGTCGGGTGGATGGGCCACGGCGTTTGCCGCCACGACCAGTGACATCCTCGAATTGCCGGGTGAGCAAGGCGTCAACGGTGTGTCCAGTGCCGTGCATGTCGCGGTGCCCTTCTTCCCGCCCACCGACTTCCTTTCGATGGACGACTTCGCGGCAGCCAACGGCCTTCCACAGGGCTTTGCCTACCCGCACAGCGCTCCCACGTCACCCGAGGGCTTCCTGATCCAGTGCCCAGGCGAGCCGGCACCGGTGTTCCCGCCGATCCCGGCGGTCAATCCCGGACTGGTAAGCATCCAGGCATGCCCTGACGAGACTGAGGCCGCCGATCCGTCCACGTACATCGAGGGCGAGGAAGTGCCGATGTGGGTATTGCACGGCCTGCAGGATCCGCTGCTGCCGTTCAATCAGAGCTTGCTTGTCTACGAGACCACGGTCAGCCAAGGCAATGAGGCGAGGATCACTATCGTGCCCAGCGCCGGGCACTCGGTGAACGACATCATCAATGCCCCAGCAGCCACTACTTGGACCACGAACCGCGGTGGGCAGGAAACTGTCGTCGAAGGCATGGGCCCGAGCTGGGACGACATCGAGCACTTCCTGCATGTGAATCTGAACCGCGCCCGCGGCCCGGCGCGCTAATCCGATCAGAAGGACACGCGCGCTCGGGCGCCCTGAAACGGCGCCCGAGTGCGTCGACGTGTCCAAGTAGCGGACGGCTGCATTGCGCCGCGTCTGCGTCGCTCACATCATCGCGACGAATGACTGGGTAGGGTCGTCCAGGGACAGCGGCGTCGCTGATTTGAACGCCGGAAAGCGGTCGCTTCTTGAAGTGCGACATTGCTCCTGACGGCTTCCACCCGTAGACACGACCCCCGCCCTTCCTCGAGCTCTTGGCACAATCCTTGTATGCCCAACATTGCATCCGTGCTCAAGGCCGAGATCGTTCGTCTGGCTCGCAAGGAGTTGCGCAGCGAGGTCGATTCGATCAGGAAGGCGCTCGCGGCTTCGCGCGCGGAAAGCGCCGCGTTGAAGCGCAGGGTCAGCGAACTGGAGCGGTCCGTGCGGCAGTCCGCGCGCGCCGCCCCCGCTCGGCTGCCATCGCCACCTGCGGTCGAGGAAGGGGACGGGGCCGACAATTTCCGGTTCCGCGCCTCCGGCATGGCCAGCAATCGCAAGCGCCTGGGCCTGTCGGCTGCGGATTTCGGGCTGCTGGTCGGCGCATCGGGACAAAGCGTGTACGCCTGGGAACAGGGCAAGGCGCGCCCCAGGGGCAGGAACCTCGCGGCCATCGCTGCCTTGCGCGGGGTTGGCAAGCGCGAGGTGGTGGAGCGCTTGGCAGCCCTGAAGTCGGGCGAGCAGTCGTAGGCGAGCCGACGCGCGGTCCGGCGTCCTGACCGAACCACCGGCGAGCGCTCCTCGCCACCCTTGAAGTGCACGGGCTCAATGGGATCCTGACTGCATGGTGGGCCGCCGGCCTGCCATGCAACCGATCAGGAGTCCCTCATGAAATTCTCCAAAGCCGAGGTCGACGCCATCATCGAGGCGTCCCCTCGCACCTTCGTTCCCTTCAACAAGCTGGTGCTGTCCGAGGACCACCAGGCCCGCAGTGCCACGACGCCCGCGATGTCGCTGCCGGAACTGGCCGCGTCGATCAAGGACAGCGGCGTGCTGCAGAACCTCGTCGTGGTCCAGGCGGCGCGCGGGCGCTACGAGGTCTGCGCCGGCGGACGGCGGCTCGCCGCGCTCACGCTGCTCGTGCAGCAGGGCGACATCGCCGACAACTACCCCGTGCCGGTGCTCGTCGTGCCGGCCGACAAGGCGCTCATCGCGAGCCTTGCCGAGAACTGCTTCCACGTGCCGTTGCACCCGGCCGACGAGTTCGCCGCCTTCGCCAGACTGCTCGCGCAGGGCAAGTCCGTCGAGGACGTGGCCGCAGCCTTCGGCGTGACGCCGCTCATCGTCAAGCGGCGCATGAAGCTCGCCACCGTCTCGCCCCGGCTGATGGCCCTGTACCGCGAAGGCGGCATCGGCCTGGACTGCCTCATGGTGCTGGCCTCGGTCGACGATCACCAGCGCCAGGAGCAGGCCTGGTCTGCTCTGCCGAGCTGGAACCAGCGCCCGGAGCACCTGCGGCAGCTGCTGACCCGGGGCGAGATCGAATCGGACGCCGACCCGCTGGCCCGGTTCGTCACCGTCAAGGCCTACGAGAAGGCCGGCGGACCCCTGCGCCGCGACCTGTTCAGCGACGACGACCGCAAGGCCTACCTGCTGGACCCGGCCCTGCTGGAGCGCCTCGCCGCCGACAAGCTGGGCAAGCGCGCGAAGCAACTGCTGTCTGAAGGCTGGAAGTGGGTCGACATCCGTCCGCGCTTCGCCTACGACGAGTACGTCAAGCACGGCGAGCTGCGCAAGCCCCGCCGCGCACCGACGCCCGAGGAAGCCGAGGCGCTGAAGGCGCTGGACACGCGCATCGCTGCCCTGCACGAGCAGATGGACGCGCTGGTGGATCGCAACGGCGATGGCGATGCCAGCGAGGACGTCAGCGACGCCGACGACGCGAACGACGCCGCCGACGAGGACGACGCGTCGCGCGACCGTGCCTTCCTCGCCCTGGAGTCCGAGGCCGATGGGCTGGAGGAAGAGCGCAAGGCCAGGCTCGAGGCATTGACCGAATGGCCCGTGGCCTGGATGGCGCTCGCCGGGTGCGTGCTGCATGTGGGCGCGGACGGCCGTGCCGCGATCAGGGCAGGGCTCATCCGTCCCGAGGATCGGGCCGATCTGGCGCAGGCCATCACCAAGGCTGCCGAAGAGAAGTCGGCTGGTGGAGGCGGCTCGGAAGGCGACGCGGATGCTGCGCGCGGCTCGGGGCTCCCGGCCCTGCAGTCGCTTCCATCGGCAGCTGGCGCCACGGCACGGCCCGTGCACTCCGAGAAGCTCATGCGCCGTCTCACGGCCCACCGTGTCGCCGCGATCCAGGCCGAGCTGCTGGACCGCCCCGAGATTGCGCTGGCGGCACTGACGACCCACCTGACACTGAAGCTGCTGGCCGACCCGCTCCATGGCGCCTACCGACTGCCCAACCTGCTGGCGATCAGCGCGACCGGCAACCAGCACGAACTGCGGGGAGCGGCCGAGGACATCGAGGCATGCCAGGCGGCCCAGCGCATCGAAGCCGACCGCATCGCCTGGATCGAGCGCCTGCCCAAGGAACCCGACGCGGTGTTCGACTGGATGCTGCGGCAGCCGCCGCAGACGGTGCAGCGGCTGCTGACCTTCCTGGTAGCGTCCACCGTGAACGGCATCACCGGCACCGACACCGGCCGACCGGTCAATGACGGTCTGGCCCGCGCCCTCGGCCTGGACATGACGCGATGGTGGTCGGCGACGGGGGAGGCCTACCTTCAGCACGTGTCCAAGGCGAGGGTGGTCGAGGTGGTGCACACCGTGGCCGGCGCCAAGGCGGCAGGTACGCTCGCGGCGCTGAAGAAGGATGCCGCGGTGGCGCAGGCCGAACAACTGCTCGCCGGGCGTGGCTGGTTGCCCGACTGCCTGCGCGTGCAGCCGCACGCCGATGCCCCGGCGACGGGTGGAGAGGAGGTCGACGCCACCGATCCAGCACGGACCGAGGCGCCCGCCTGCGACTGAACGGGGGGCCGGCCCGGACCGGGCCGGCTCAGGTGACCGGGGCAGCCGTGTCGCCGTCGTCCCCGATGCTCCGCGGCCCGGGCTTGCCGGTCTCGCCCTGGGCCGGGTCGCGGCTCCCTGCAGGCGAGCGCCGGATCGCACCGATGTAGGCGCCGGCCGAGCGCAGGCGGGCATGGCCCGCGATATGGGCCACACGCAGCCGCGCCTGGCGGTCGAGGTCCCGATCGACAGGCCCACCGCCACGCACCGGCGCGGGCGTGCCCGTCGTGTCCTGGTACTGGCCTTGAAGGTGGTCGTGCCGCGCCCCGTGCCCGGTGGTGCCGCTCTCGCGCTTCGTGAGGCCGAACTTGCGCAGCGCATAGTCCAGGCGACGGAGGTTGGACTTCAGGTCCCGATCCGGCGCCCCCATGTGTGCGTCATGGCCGCTGACCACGCTGCGGGCATGCGCGATGGCCGACTGCTGCTCCTCGGTGGCCAGCGGAAGCCAGCGTGCGCGGCCTCCCTTGCCCTTCGTCCACAGATACCGATCCGCCTCCCGTTGTTCGTCGGGCAGGCCTGTCTCTTCGAACGGATGCACGTGGGCGTAGGGGCGGCACATCACCGACTCCTTGCGCCGCAGGCCGACCTTCACCATCAGGCGCATCGACGCGCCGATGCGGGCATCGTAGGCAGAGACCTGGGCCAGCAAGGCCTCCACGTCGATGCCGTTGCCGCTCCAGCTCTTGTCGCGCTGGGCGTTCTCGTGGCGCTCGTACTCGTCAGGCGTCAGGCCGTAGTGCTCGGGCCTGCGGATGAAGCCCGGCTTGTTGAGCCACATCGCCAGGCCACGCAGAAAGCTCAGGTAGGTCTGGATCGTCCCCGGCGAAAGCTTCCGGCGCTGCCAGACCTTCACCATCGCCTGGACATGCCGCTGGCCCAGGTTGCGGGGATCGGGCGCCAGCTTGAAGCCGGCGTCGGTGTGCAGCTCGCGGAAGAAGCGTCGCAGGAAGTGGGCGCGCTCGTAGCGCGTCTTGTGCGACACGGTCTTCTCCAGCGCGGTGTGCAGCGGGTTGAACAGCTCGATCAGCACGTCCACCACCCGGTTCACGGGCGTCCTGCCCGGCGGGTACATGTCCAGCACCTGCTGGGGCGACTTGCCGGCCCAGTTCTGGCGGCGTGGCGAGTCCTGGCCATGCAAGCGGCCTGGGCTGGCCGAGGTCATCGAGGTGTTCCTGGGAGGGCGCGTGGATGAGGGGGGCAGGGTGGAGCCATTGCGCGGGTCGTTGCGGCGGTCGTTGAGGGAGAGCGGTGCCTGCCGGCGGCGGCGCGAGGGTTCTGCACGGCGGATACGGGACATGGTGGGCTTTCTGCAAGGTGGCGGACTGCCCGAACAGCACGCCGGTGGATGAATGGTCCGGGGGACCGGAGTTGGAGGAATCCATCTGGACATCCCCGGGGCCGATTCCTGGCAAGCCCACGGCGATGGAGATCGTGTGCAACGTCGGTGCGGCGGTCGATCTCTGCAGCGCCACACCCACCCATGGCTTTGCTGTCCGGGCTCCTCATGGTCTTCGGCGAGGGGCCTGGTCAGCTCGGTCAGACTTAAAAATGGAACACGTTGATCCAGGCCGTCTGCGCATTTCTGCGACGCGACGACAAGGGTGATGTCCACCCCGCTCGGGGCTGGGTGCGACATCGACGCCAGGGTCGAGCCCTGGGTCATTCGGTGGATCAGGCCTGGTGTGCAGCGCCGGCCACTCGCATGGGTCCACCCCTGACCGAGAGTCCAGGGCGGTGTCGAGTTGATGAGCGAGGGTCGTGCGGGGAGCCTCATGGAGGCCATCACGCCGCGCGATGCGCGTCATGCGCGCGTGCTCAAGGGCTGGCGGGAACGGTGCGCGGCATCAGGTGCCGCCACGGGGTTCTGCTGCGCCGGTGCGCTTCTGGAGCGCCCAGCCGTCATCGCGGGGATGCGGCTGGCAAGGACCGGGCAGATCACTGCGGTGGTGGATGACTCGGCACGCTCGCGGCGTCGATCCTTCTGGAGGTCGAGGCCGGTCGCGCCACCCGTTCGGGACGGGAACTTCGGTTGAAGGCACGAGGCAGGTAACGACTGCGACGCCTGCAATGCTCCACGGGGAGCGGGCCAGGAGCCCTCGGGAGCCCACAGTGGAAACCGCGACGCCATCCACGGTCAAGGCCGCAGGCGCAGCGCCCGCCGCAAGGCCCCTGATCGGGCGGCCCTTGGGGCAGGCAGTTGACGGCGTGCGATTCGGCGGCAGGGCCCATCTAGCGTCGCAGTGGCCCGGATCGCCAGCAACGGCGCGGGGTTGACAGACAAGGCTGCCGCCTCAGGTACCTCGCGCGGCCGTCGGTCTGGCTGGCACGTCCGCAGCCTGTCCGCGCGCGCCGAACTGGACAGGGGTTGAAAGGCCCGCGCGAGGTGAGACCGTGGTGACAGAAGTGCGCCCTTCGAGCGGGCTCATGGCGAGCCGCGGGGCGCCTTCTGTCGCTGCAATGCAGTCCCGCTGATCCTGCATTGGCACTGAAGTCGAAAGACGCGCCGATTCGAGGCCATTGAGCGTGGAGAACGCGGACCGGTGCGGCGACGCTGATCAGCCTTTCAAGGCAGTCAACTGCGCCAAGGAGCAACTGCATGGAAATCATCGTCAGAGCCGTGGATGTCGGATCGGGCAACACGAAATTCGTCACCGGTATCTCGGGAGCCGAGATCCGATGTGCCAGCTTCCCATCGGTCGCTTATCCCTCGAGCGCCGACACGTCGGCCATGCCTGCAGCGGAGAAGCGCAAGACGGTCTGCATCCCTGTCGGCTCCCTGTTCTATGAGGTGGGTCCGGACATTCACCTGGCCGCGGACACGTTCCGCGCGAAGCAGCTGCACGACGAGTACACCGAGTCGCCGGAGTACATGGCGCTGCTGCGCGGGGCGCTGTCGATGATGAAGGTGCCGCACATCGACCTGCTCGTCGTCGGGCTGCCCGTCGCGCTGCTGGCACTGAAGAAGGCGGCACTCGAGAAGGCGATGACGGGCAGCCACGAGATTGGGGCGGGACGGACCATCACGGTCCGCAAGGCACTGGCGGTGGCGCAGCCGCAGGGTGCGCTCGTCCACTACGCGGCCGAGCACGAGAAGATGGCCTCGATCGGCACGGAGCAGAGCCTGGTCATCGACCCGGGATCGAGGACCTTCGACTGGCTGGTCTGCCGCGGCATGCGGCTGGTCCAGAAGCAGTCGCACTCGATCAACCGGGGAATGTCCGATGTGCTGCGCCTGATGGCGGCCGAGATCTCGAAGGACATCGGGACACCCTACCGCGACTACGACGCCATCGACCTCGCCCTGCGGACCGGCAAGGCGCCGGTCATCTTCCAGAAGCCCTACGACATGAAGCGGCACCTGCCCATCGCCGAGAGCGTGGCCCAGCAGGCCGTGTCGACGATGCGCCAGTGGATCGAGACGCCCGAGAGCCTGCAGAACATCATCCTCGTCGGCGGCGGCGCGTTCCTCTTCAAGAAGGCCGTCAAGGCAGCCTTCCCCAAGCACCGGATCCACGAGGTGAAGGAGCCCCTGTACGCGAACGTGAGGGGCTTCCAGCTGGCCGGGCAGAACTACGCGATGACGTCGCTCGCGATGCCGGCGCCTTCGGATCGTGCACCAGGGGGTGGTGCATGAGCGCGCAGGAACGCGGAGCCCTTCGACCGATCCGGCTGGTGTTCGAGCTCTCGCGCGAGGAGAACCCGCGCCTGTTCGATGAACTGAGCCAGTTTCGGCAGGGGCGCAAGCGGGTCAACCGTCTGCGACTGCTGGCCTACGACGGTCTGCTGGCGCAGCACGGCGTGTTCGCGATGGCCAGCCTGAAGACGCCCGACACGATCAAGGTCCCGAAGGAGCCTGACGTGCAGCAGGCCGCTGCGGTGACGAACGGACTGTTCCAGCCCGCCATCCCGGAATGAAGACCGGGAAGGCACGGCGCGGTGACGGCGCTGTTGGGGCGTCCGAGCTGGCGAAGATGGGACGGTGTGAACGCCTGGTGGTTCTCGAATCCGCCCACGGGCCGCGTCGAAGCCCATCGCAGGAAGAGGCCCGCCGCAGGGGTATCGCTGCCCATGCGCGTTTCGAAGTGCAGGGGCGGCGCGCCTCAGCGCCAGGTGGCGGTTCGGCTCGACGATCAGGGGAGCGGTGCTTCATCGCAACGATGGTCTTCGGGTACGCATGGCAGACCGATGCGCTGCGCGACTTCAGGGACACGGTCCTGCGGCCGCGGCCTTGGGGGCGCCGCCTGGTGGCGGCCTACTATGCGGCCGGGCCCCGCCTTTGCACAGTTCTGCAGCACTGTCCGCCACTGCGAGGGTTGACCAGGTGGATCCTGGGTTTCGTGGCGCATGGCTGGCGGCGATGGTCGGCAAGGCGTCGACCATGAGGTTCGAGCCGATGTGGCCGTGGGTGCTGCTCCTGGCTGTCGCCTTGGCAGTCGTGTGGCATCTGTTTCGGCGTCACCACGCACGCGTTGCAGAGTGGAGGGACCGACCGGCCGCTCTGCGGGATGCCGAATTGATCTGCGTGGAGGCGCAGTTCAGGTCGACGAGCCGCTGGCCCATCGTGGCGAGGGTAGACAGGGCTTATCGGCTGCCGACCGGTCTGGTCGTGCTGGTCGAACTGAAGACGCGGTCGGCCCCAGCGGTGAAGACGTCGGATGTCATCCAGCTCTCGGCGCAGCGGGTGGCCGTGGAGGACGAACTCCGTGTTTGTGTGTCTGACGAGGCGTTCGTCATCTTCCCCGGCCGGCACTCAGCGCCGCCGGCCGCACGAGTGGTCCGCTTGATGTCGCGGGAGCAAGTCGAAGCCGTTGCAGCGAGACACCGTCGACTGATCGATGGACTCGATCGCCCGCAGTGGCCCGACAGCGAGCGCATATGTCACGGCTGTGGGCAGCGAGAGGTCTGCGGCGCCGCTGGCGAGCGCCTGGCGGGTGTGGTCCGGAGGCGCTAGAATGTCCAAAATATTCGACAATTCTTCAGGCCAAGCTGTGGACCTCTCCAACCTGGGCACCATCATCCGCGAGCGGCGCGAGGCGCTGGGACTGACGCAGTCCCGGCTTGCGCAACTGAGCGGGCTTTCGCGGCAGACGCTGGTCGGCCTGGAAGCGGGCGCCCTGAGCGATCTGGGATTCAACCGGGTGGCCCAGGTGCTGGCCGTGCTGGGGCTGGACCTCGATCCGCCCAGCCAGGCAGCGCGCGCCCGGAAGCGGGGCCTGTGGATGGCGGCGAAGAACGCCAGCGTGAGCTACGTCCAGGAGGTGCCGCCTGACACGCTCGGTCACGCGCTGGTCAGCGGCAGCGTACCGAAGGGCTACGCGGCCCACCTGACGCACCTGCTCGACGAGGCGCCGGTGCCCTTGGTGGTGATGGCCGTGGAGGAAGCCGCCGCGAACGAGGGCGTGGCCCCCAAGGCTGTGTGGCGCAACGTCGCGAAGCTCGCCAGGTCACTGGCGGTGCACCGGCAGGGCCTGTGGGCGTGATGAGAGCGTGATGAAGTCGCTGCCGTCCGGCCCCTGGGAAGTGCTGTTCCAGCGAGCGCTGCGGCTGGTCGACGACATCCAGCGCCATGGCGGGCTTGCGGACCCGTTCTGGACCTTCGGAGGCGGAACCGTCCTGATGTTCAGGTACGGACACCGCCTCAGCAAGGACATCGACATCTTCGTGCCGGACCCGCAATACCTCGGCTATGTGACGCCCCGACTCAGCGACACGGCTGCATCACTGACCGAGGAGTACACGGAGATGCCGGGCTCGTTCGTCAAGCTGCAGTTCGAGGAAGGCGAGATCGACTTCGTGGCCGCACCGAACCTCACCGACGGGGCCTGGGAGCAGTGGGACATCCAGGGTCGGCCAGTGCGCGTCGAGACGGCCGCGGAGGTGATCGCCAAGAAGATGTTCCACCGCGGGGACCGTGCGACGGCGCGCGATCTGTTCGACCTCGCCATGGTGGTCGAGCGGGAGCCGGATGCGCTGCAGGCAGCCGCGCCTTTCCTCGTGCGCCACCGGGACAGGTTCCTGGAGCAGATCAGGCAACCCGGGGCAGGATTCGTTGCGACTTTCGAGGCGATCGCCGCGACCGGTTATCGGCCGAGTCTGGAGCACTGCATTGCCGTGGCCACAGCCTACCTGGCCGCGCTGGGGGACCGATGACCCGGTTGCACCAAGGCGACATGGCGACGCGGTAGGCGACAGAGCACCACGGACTTGGGCACAGGAAATCCACAAGGGTTTCCACTACCGCTCGGCGAGGCCTGGATACAATCACAGGGCCTGCAACGAACAAAGCCAGGCGGCAACCTGGCTTTGTACGCCCTGAACTGGTTCGAGCCCAGGGGAAGGGAGGCCGCTGGGACCCCCGATCGGAACGTCGGATTCTAGCGAGCCTCGTAGGCATCGGGCTCATGTTGATCGAACAGAAAGGTGATCGACATGACGAAGAAGACCCAAGAGAGCTATCGCAGCGCTGTGACCGGCAGGTACGTCAAGGAGCACTACGGCAAGACGCACCCTGACACGACTGTCAAGGAGCGGACGCCGGCACCTCAGCCGCCGAAGAAGAAGTAACCGCAAGGTCGAGGGGCACCGGGAACCGGTGCCCCTCTTTGTCTTGGTGCCGCGTAGAGGTCCTATGTTCGACAACCTTTTGCGAGAACTGCGCGCGCTCGAGCGCCGCTCGATTACCGTCCCCATCGACAGTGACGAGAAGGGCTACATCGACAAGGAGTGCCCGTCGACCAACTGCGAGTTCCAGTTCAAGATCAAGGACGAAGACTGGAAGAACATCTGCCGCGACGAAGGCGTCTGGTGTCCGATGTGCGGTCACGCGGCGCCAGCCAAGAGCTGGTTCACCAAGGCCCAGGTTCGACATGCCGAGCGGCACGCCCACAGGGTGATCGAGTCGACGATCGACGGCGCGATGCGCGCGGATGCGAGGGCCTTCAACGGTCGGCAGCCAAGGAACTCGCTGATCTCGATGTCGATGAAGATAGGCGGCGCACCGCACTTCACGCCGCACAGGGTTCCAGCGGCTGCGTCGGCAGCAATGGAGCTCGAGATCGCATGCGAGAAGTGCACCTGCCGATTCGCAGTCATCGGCTCGGCGTACATCTGTCCCGCCTGCGGCCACAGTTCGGTGGATCGCATGTTCGACGACTCGCTGCGCAAGATCAGGGCCAAGAAGGACAACGTGGACGTTGTGCGCGACGCCATCGCGGCGTCGGCTGGACGCGATGAGGCCGAACTGATGTGTCGATCGCTGATTGAGTCATGCCTTCAGGACGGAGTGACTGCCTTTCAGCGGTGCTGCGAGGGCCTGTATGCCTCGACCGGACCGGCGACGCCTGCGCCGATGAATGCCTTCCAGCGACTCGCGCAAGGCAGCGAGCTTTGGGCGGCGAGGGTCGGCATCACGTACGCAGACATCCTTGGCGCGGCGGAGCTGGAGCGTCTCAGGCGACTATTCCAGAAGCGGCACCTGCTGGCTCACAGCGATGGCATCGTCGACCAGCGCTACGTCAACGAGTCGAGCGACATGACGTACAAGGTCGGACAGCGCATCACAGTCTCAACGTCGGAGGTCGACGGCATCGTCGCAGGCATTGGCCGTTTGGTCGCAGGCCTGCGGAGCGCCATCGGCGCACCTTCGGAACGGCCGTAGCTTGTTGCTAGGTCAGGGCTGCCCGCCATGGTCGAAGGGCCAGCGCCAGGCCGTGAGAGCGTCATTGCGATTGACGAGCAAGACCGCGAGAATGTCGCTGCTGACGGTCTCAAGACGTCCCATGCGGACAAGGGGAACAGACGGGGGAACAAGTCAGTTTTCCTCGGCGCTTTTCCCAAGGAGATCAACAGCTTAGGTCGCCGTTTTGTACAGCCACCCCATCCGCCATCCCGAAAAACTGCAGCGAAATCAATAGCTTGCGCGTCGGCACGCAGTCCCTGGGATAAAACAGCAGCGCGTATCGAAAGCGGTAGCAAGGCGGCATGCCTCGGGCTCCCTCTGCAGTCAGCGTTACATAGCCCGCCGGCGGTGCCGGCTCTGGGATAAATCCGGGGATGAAACGCGTCGAAGCGACACCTCCAGTCGGCCCATCTCCATCGCGTTGTGCTCCCCGTCCAGCCAGCGGGCGTAGGTGCTCAGCAGCATGCCGACGGAGTGCCCCAGTTGTGACGCGCAGAACGCCGGCGTCATGCCGGACATCAGCATCATCGTCGCGTAGCTGTGGCGGGTGTTGTAGGGCCGCCGGTAGCGCAGCCCCAGCGCTTTCAAGGTCGGTGCCCAGTAGCTGCGCCTGAAGGCGCGTTCTTCCGTCCACGGTTTGCCGTAACGTGGGTCGAGGAAGACGAAGTCGCCCGCCAGTTGCGTCAGCGCGCGCTGCCGGAGCAGCGCAGCGCGTGCGCGGCTGTTGAGCAGCACGTGGCGCGCCGTGCTGGTCTTGGTCGTGTTCTTCTCGAGTCCACGAACGATGGCGCGGTGCACATGGACGCGGCCGCGCTCCAGATCCACATCGGCCCAGCGCAGCGCTGTGGTCTCCGATGGGCGCAAGCCGCTGAAGAACTTGAACTCCACGTAGTTCGCGACGCCGTCGGGGTATCGCTCGGTCATGTACTCGATGATGGCCTCCACCTCGTCGCGGGTGAAGGGATCGGGAAACGGTGTCTGCTGCCGCTGATAGCGGACGTGCCTGACCAGGTTGTCTTCGAGAGCATGGTCCGCGACGGCCATGTCCATGGCGCGGCGAAGAACGGTCACGTAGTTGTTGACGGTCTTCGCGTTGAGGCCGGGGCGAAAGGTCAACGCACGCATGACGTGACTGGCCTTCAGTCGATGTAAGGCCCGTTCACCAAGCAGTGCGCCCTTGTCGTCGCAAGGCGCGGACTTCCAGAAGCGAACGGCCGACGCGTAGGCCGCGGCGGTGGACGGTTCAATGCGCTGGACCGCCAGCCATACGTCGAGGTGTTCGCCGACGGTGAGCGGCCTTCCGTCGTTGCGAGTCGCGGGGAAGTATTCGGAGTGGCAGAAGGTGCCGTCGGCGATTCGGCTGCGGATCTCAGCGGCGAGTCGTGTGGCCTCACCGAGGTTCTCTGCTGACGGCGGGATCGCCATGCCGTCACGCCTGAGCGTTCGGCGCACGACTTCGCCGTTCAGGCTGAACTGGATGCGGATGGCCTTGCCGCGAACCTCGACGCCAGTGCCTTTCCTGCCCATACGTTCCTCCTCTGCTGTGCTGATGTCGGTTCGATTGAAGCTGGTGGCATAGGGCGCGGCAAGCGCGTGCGGCTCAACGAAGTGCCGTAGCTGCCAACGGTTCAGGTGCATCCGATCACCTGATGCGGCAGCGCCGACCGGTTGCGACTCGTGCGACACCGGGCACACTGTCGGCCTTGAGGGAACGATCATGGATTCGATCAACGCCGACTTGGCCTCCATCCTGCAAACCGTGCAGACGCCGGGTGACTTCTTTGCCGCCGGCGAGTGCGCCTTGCATGTTCCGCTGATCGAGGTCGACAGCGTTGGCCCGATCGCCCTGCCGGTGCTGCCTGCGCAGGCCGCCCAGCTCATTGCGGTGGCCGAGCGTGCCCCCTACGGCCGCGGGGCGGACACGCTGGTCGACACCGCCGTGCGCCGCACCTGGCAGATCGGCGCCGATCGCGTCCACATCAAGGGCAGACACTGGAACGCGATGCTGGAGGGCGTCGTCGAGATCGCGTCCACAGGTCTCGGTGCCGGCGCCGGGGTGGAGGCCGAGTTGTACAAGCTGCTGGTCTATGACGAAGGCAGCTTCTTCGTCGAACATCGCGACACCGAGAAGTCGCCCGGCATGTTCGCCACGCTGATTGTTGCGCTGCCATCGCTGCACACTGGCGGTGAACTGGTGATCCGTCATCGCGAGCGCGAAGCGCGACTCGATCTGCGCTGCGGCGATGTGTCCGAACTCGCCTGGGCCGCGTTCTATGCGGATTGCGTGCACGAGGTGCTGCCCATCACCTCGGGGTGTCGGCTGGTGCTCGTCTACAACCTGCGGCGCAAAAGCCGCGGGCGTTTGCCCCGGCCGCCGTCTTACGACAAAGAGGCGGTTGCGCTGGAACGCTTGCTGCGCACGTGGTGCAGCGAAACAGTGAAGCCCGACGAAGACCAGCCGCTCAAGCTGGTCTACCCGCTGGCGCATGCCTACACGCCAGCCGAGCTGTCGTTTGCTGCGCTCAAGGGCGCAGATGCCGCGGCTGCCACCGTGCTGACCACGGCTGCGGGCGATGCCGCCTGCGAACTGCACCTGGCGCTTCTGCGCATCGAAGAGAGTGGTGCGGCGGAGTACAACGGCTACGCTGGTCGACGCTGGCGCGGCCGTTACCACGACGATGACGAGGATGACGGCGATGACGAGAACGATGACGAGTTCAGGGTCGCCGAGGTCTTCGATCGCTCATTGACTCTGTCGGACTGGAGACGGTCTGCCGGCGGCGTGATGCCCTTGGGCACTTTGCCGTTCAGCGATGGCGAGGTCTGCCCGCCGGACGCACTGGCCGACATGGAGCCGGACGAACAGCACTTCCACGAGGCCACCGGCAATGAAGGCGCCTCGTTCGAGCGCAGCTACCAGCGGGCGGCCCTGGTGTTGTGGCCGCATGCGCAAAGGCTGCGATTGATCGCGCGGGCTGGTCTTGCGGCCTCGTTGCCCGCGCTGGGCGGGATGGTCAGGGCTTGGATCGACGACGGAGCCGAACCGGGTCATGCGCACTGGCAAGAGGCCCACGCCTTGGCCGCAGAGATGTTGGCCTGCTGGCCCGTGCAAGCTGCTCGTCGGGCGAACGATGGCCCGAGCGCGGAGAGCGTGATGCTGTCGCAACTGGTACGCCTGCAGGATCGAGAGCACATCGAATCGATGCTGACCAAGGTCATCGCGGCTGGTGCCTATGCAGCCGGCGACAACGCGGCCCTGATGCAGGCGCTGAAGCTGCTGCCGGCCTCGCGCGTCGGCGCGCTGTTGCTGGCCGTCGTGCAGGGCAATGCTGACCTCCACATCGCCGGCTGCGCTGACCTGCTGGCACGTGCTGTTGCCGTTTCAGCCTGGTGGGGACAACTGCTGGGCGCAGCCCAGGCGCTGCTCGATGCCATGCCGGGCGATCCGGCGCGACCCCAGTCCCCGGCCGACGGGTGGCGTCGCGACCGCGCCGACGCGGGTGTGCTCCACGACACGCTGCGCGCCCTGGCGTCCACCGGGCACGCGGGCCTGTCTGCGCTGGCCGTTCAGGCCGTGACGCACTGGCTGGCCTGGCCCAGGACGTATGGCATGGATGCCGTCATCGTTCCGGCCTTGCGCCGTGTCGCCGAGCGGCCCGCGCTGCTGAACCGGCCGGCCTGCCTGCGGTTGCGGGCCGCTGCGCTGGACCACCTGCGCGCACGCTGCTCACTGGACCTGGCACCGCCCGCCGACTGGCGGCGCGAGGCCCGCATGAGCTGCCGTTGCGAGCACTGCCTGGCACTCGGTCGATTCCTGCAGTGTGCCGACCTGGAGGTCTGGCGCTTCAAGGCGCGCGAGGCCGATCGCCGTCACGTCGAGGACTCGATCCGTCAGGGCCGGCACGACGTCGACATCAGCACCGAGCGCAAGGGCAGTCCGCATGTGCTGGTGTGCACCAAGAACCAGGCGAGCTACGAGCGCAGGGTCGCGCAGCGACGGGCGGATCTCGACGATCTGACGCGGCTCAAGGCGTAGGCCTGTTCGGCCGGACGGCCCACCGGGGCGAGATGTCATGCTCTTCGCACCACCGCTGTGCGATCGCCTCCATGGCCTGCCGCTCGAAGGCGAACCAGGCCTCGCGTTGCGCCGGGTGCGCAGCCAGCGCGTCCTTGAAGCGACGAAAGGGCTTGCGCTGTTGCAGCGACTGCCCGAGCGCCCGGGCGAGTCGCTCATCGCCACACTGATCGACCAAGTCCTCCATGACCCGGAAGGCCTCGGACGACTCGATGGGTTCGATGAATAGCCAACAGTCGTCGTCCCGTGGATCCGCGTCGGTCTCGTTGTCGACATCGGGTCCGATCAGGGACAGGATCGACCCGGACTCGAGGTTCAGCCAGTGGCTGCTCTCCCCGAGAGGGTCGCGCGAGTTCAATGCCCAGGTCAGCTCCTCGAGGTCGATGGTCAAGACCCGTGCTTCATGGCTACCGTGGCCGGGCGGGGTGTCTTCCATGCTCATCTCGAGATCCCCAATGCATCCCACAAGAACTGGTAGGACACGGCGGGCCGCCCTTGGGCGGCGGACTGCTGCCGTTCGCCTTCTTCGTACTCGCGCAGCAGGCCCTTCACGCGCTCCAGGCCCGCCGGGGTGCTGATGGCCTGGAGCGGAGTTCGTCCGCCCAATGCCGGAATTGCCTCGTCAGCCCAGTTGGCGTAGTGGCGATGCAGCACCTGCTCGATGGCCTGTGCGATGACCTCGGGCGGCAGGTCCGGTGTGCTTGCGGAGGCGGATCGCGGCGTGCGGCCCGTGTTGGTGCCACCCTGGCCGCCGCCCGCCCGGGCGAGATGGCCAGCCGGATCGGTGATCTCGCGCGTCAGGTGCTGCACCGCCGCGCCGGCCACCCTTTCGAACCAGGCGCGACCTTCGTCGGCCAGACGTTGGGTGCGGTGGAAAAGTTCGATGCGGTCAGTACTGCGTCCTGGGTTGATGGCCGACAGGCTGCGATGCGCGCCGTCGGCGCCTTCGATCATTCGACACCATCCCTGCCGTGAATCGCCGCTGACATCGGGCTGCACGGCCAAGGCGCCGGCGAGCGCCGCCGCATCGACCACGCGGTAGTGGTCGGTCACCAGGAGCAGGAGATCGCCGGTCGATGCATCCTGGATCTGCGGCAGCGGCGCGGGCGCGAGCCACTGGTCCAGCCAGGCGCGGGCGATCTCCAGCTCGAACAGATCGCGTTGGTTGTCGACGTGAAGCTTCAACTCGGCAGAGCCGGCCAGCACCTGACGGGCCTGCGCCAGCACGGGCGCCTCGGCCAGCTTGGAGAAGGGATAGATGGCCCCCGAGAGCTCAAGGTGCCCGGCTATGCCCTCGCCGGCAGCGACCTCCATGATGCGAGCGCCCATAAGCATGCCCGGCTTCGCGGTGCGGCTGCCGCTGATCTCGCGCACCGATTGCGGATCGGCCTGCGGGTTGAACTCGTCGATCAGGGTCATGCCGGCGCCGGGCTGCACATCGGTGACCCGGTATAGGCGCAGGGGCCGTGCGCGCAGTTGAGCGATCCAGTCGCGCTGGCCGGGCGTCAGAAATGGGCCATCACGTCCCAGCAGGTAGGCGTTGATCTCGCGCGGGCCACCACGGGCGTGGATCTCCCCGCGGGCGATCAACCACTCGCCGGCGTTGATCGACACCATGGTCATGCCATCTTCGTCCAGCTGCCAGCCGTCACGTGGGCCTTCGGGCCGCCAGAGGTCCAGCAGCTCCTCGAAGGCATTGCGCCAACCCTTGCGATGGCGCTCGGCCAGCCACGAGATGGCGACGCGGGCCGCGTCTTCGTGATCGCGCGGGCGCAGGGGGTGAATGTTCATGGTTGAAACTGGGTGCGGTGGGTGCGGTGGGTGAAACGGGTCGAGCTGCTGCCGAACGACGTCACGGCAATGGGCTCGTCGTAGGCAAGGGACATGGCAGCAGCATGGTGCTTCGTGGTCTTGTATGCTATTGTCATACATTCCGTGGGAGAGTCCTCATGCCAACCGCTTCCGCCGCTGTTCTGAGTGTTCGCGTCAGTGCCAGCGAACGTGCCTTGCTGGAGGCGGCTGCCGAACAGGCCAGCACCAATCTCAGTGATTTCGTGAGGCGGCGTGCGCTCGAAGCCGCCGAGTCCGACTTGCTCAATCGCCGCATCGTGACGATTCCAGCGAAGGACTGGGCCCGGTTCGAGGCGTGGGCCAGTTCGCCAGCACGGGAAGTACCGGCGCTTCGAAAGCTGTCCAAGACTCGCCCCGTCTGGCAGAAGTGACCTCAGACACAACGGCCGCCTTCACACCGCCGCGACCCCTGACGGCCGATGACGACACGGCGGCGTTCGATTGCGGGCGCGACGCGCTGAACCACTGGTTCCGCCGCCACGCCTGGCGCAACCAGGAATTGGGTGTCTCGCGGACGACCGTGATCTGCTATGCGGAAACTGGCGGCATCGTCGGCTACGTAAGCCTGTCGACGGCGCAGATCGAGCGAGCCTGGTTGCCCAAGGCGCAGCAGCGCAACCGCCCTGACCCCTTGCCCGCCATCCTGCTAGGCCAGTTGGCGGTCGACTTGCGGTGGCAGGGGCAGGGCATTGCGCGATCACTGATGTTCTATGCGCTCACAACGGCGGTGCGCCTGTCCGACCAGGTCGGCTGCTTTTGCGTGCTGACCCATCCGCTGGACGAGGGTGTGCGGGCGCTCTATGCAGCCTTCGGATTCGAGGACCTTCCGTTCGATCCTGGACGCAGCATGGCAGTTCGGATCGCGGATCTGGTTCGCAGCGGTTTCGGGGCAGCTGACTGAGCTTGCATCTACCAGGTCTCACTGACGTCGTCATGTTGGGCAGGAGCCATTGCGACGGCCGCGGGATCGCACCAGAATGAGCGTTGTTGGTGGTCTCAAGACGTCCCGCGCGGACTGGGGGAACAGACAGGGGAACAGCACAGATTCTCTCGGAAGTTTTCCCAATGAGATCAACAGCTTAGGTCGCCGTTTCGGTTCCCATCAGCCACCCCATCCCAGCGTTTCATCAGGTCCCATGCCGGACCGGACTTCCTGCTAAATCAAAGACTTAGCCAGTCGCTTGAGTCAGGAAGGTTCCTGCCGTCCGACGGCAGCGCAGCGCAAGTAGGGGAACATGTAGGGGAACAGATGGCGTTCGTCATGCCATTTGGAGTTCTGTTGCCCTATGCTCACCGACAAGCAGTGCAAGAACGCGAGTTGCGTCGCGGGTCGACCCCGCGTGCACGACGCGCTCACAACGGCGGCGCGCCTGTCCGTCCAGGTCGGCTGCTTCTGCGTGCTGACCCATCCGTTGGACGACGATGTGCGGGCGCGCTATGCGGCCTTCGGATTCGAGGACCTTCCGTTCGATCCTGCGCGCAGCATGGCGGTTCGGATCGCGGATCTGGTTCGCAGCGGCTTTGGGACAGCTGACTGAGCTTGCGTGACCGCTCATGGCACGAATCGGTCCACGAATTCTGCGGGCGACAGGATGGGATAGGTATCGGCCAGGACCAGCAAGTCCTTGTCACCAGTGACCAAGTGGTCGGCGCCCGAGCCGATGAGCAGGGCAAGGACGGGCAAGTCGTTCGGGTCACGCAAGCCGGCCGAGGTGGCCTGTGCGAGCATGGCCGCATCGATACGCAGCAACTCGGCCCGCACGCCGATCGTGTCAATGAAGTCGGCCAGATCGTCGGGCGATGCGTTCAGCCTGGGTGCCAGGTGCGCCCAGGTTCGCGTCAGTTCGTCGATCACGAAGTCGGAGATCACCAGGTCGAAGGCTCCGGAGCGCCACGCCTTGACCAGGCGCGACGGCGGGCCGGCCGGAAACAGCAGGCCCGAAACCAGCACGTTGGTGTCGAGCACAAGCCGCATGCCGGTGCTCAGCGCGCCGTCTTGGTCTTTGCCGCAGCCTTTCGGCGCTTGGCAGGGGCGGCCTTCGTGGCTGGCATCGCCGATTTCGCCATACCTCTCGTGCGCCGGGCGGGGAGGGCGGGCAGTCGGCCGGCGACACGCCAAGCGTCGGCAGTCTCAGTGCGCGCGCGGGCGGTTGCGCGCTCGATCTCGGCCAGTGCCTGTGCTTCGGGCACACCGGTGTAGGTCAGCTCGAGGCGGTCGCACAACGCGTCAAAGCGCTCCTGCATCCGTCGTATGCGTTCGAACAGACGGGCGTCGATGAGGGCCGCAACGGGCTTGCCATCCTTCTTGATCAGGACGCTGTCGTTGCGGTACTGGACGATATTGAGCATTTCGCCCAGGTTCTGACGGAAGGCGACGGCGCTGGTCTCGGTGATCATGCTGAGCTCCCATGACCGTAATGGTCAATATGGTCAGCTTAGCATGACGAAGGCACACTGTCTTTCGCGCAAGGCGGTACTGGATGAGACGTTGCCGCATGGCTTGGGACGATGCGGAATGTCGTGGGTTCGAAGTCTCATTGCTGCGTGTGCAGTGTGGGGGAACAAGCGGGGTAACGATCAGGTTCCCGAACGCGAAACGCCCAGTGAGATCAAGAACTTAGGTCGTCATTTCGAGTCCCATCAGCCACCCACCCCAGCAGGTCCCCGGTCGAGGCAGACCTGCCGCTACCTCGACGAGTTGGCCGGCCGCTCGAATCCGGGAATCTGTTGCGGCCCTGTCGCCGCGCAGCGGACGTGGGGGCAAGACCGGGGAACGAAAGGCGTGTTCGCGCCCATGTCTGTTCCGCCCATGCTCAGCGGCATGCCGTGCAAGCGCCCGCGTTGCGGCGCTTGACGCCAGCTTGCACCGACCGCCAGCCGCCGCCCGCTCGACGCCCGGGCCGGCCACAGCCTGTCACAAACGACCCGCACCGCCCCGTCTTCGCAGCGGCGGCCTTGGCTAACATGCATCCATGTTCCTCCACCACGCACCGGAGACATGCGCATGAGGCTCGTCAAACCCGCCCTGGTCTGGGCCGTCGCCGCCTCGATGACGATGGTCAGCCTGCCCCGGCTGGCGCTGGCCGACACCATCTCGACCGACGAGGTCGCGCGCGCCGAGGGCATGGCGGCGCACGACGCGCTGGGCGCGCGCGTGTTGCTGAGCGACACGCTGACGCGCGCCGACGTCGTCGATGCGCTGCGCGCCCAGGGGGTCGATCCGGCGGCGGCGCGGGCGCGCGTCGAGGCGCTGAGTGACGCCGAGGCGCTTGCGCTTGCACAGCGGATCGAGACGGCACCGGCCGGCGCCGACGGCGTGCTCGGCACGATCGTCTTCCTGTTCGTGCTGCTGCTGGTGACCGACATCCTCGGTTTCACCAAGGTCTTTCCGTTCACGCGATCGGTACGTTGACGCCGGGGCGGCGCCGGCTCGTCGCAGCGATGGCGGCGGCCTCTGCGGCCTCCGGGCTCACCAGCGGGTGCGCGGTGCCGCCGATGGCCGCGGCATTGCGGCGCACGCCGCCGGGCGACCTGCCGCCTCGGGCCTGGCTGGAAGCGACGCCCTTCTTCCCCGACGGCGGCACGCTGTGCGGGCCGGCGGTGCTGGCGTCGCTGCTGGCTGCGGCCGGCAGGCCGATCGACCCGGCCTTGCTGGCGCCCCAGGTCTACCTGCCTGGCCGCGGTGGCAGCCTGCAGCTGGAGATGCTCGCCGGCGCCAGGCGCCACGGACGGCTGGCGGTCGAGCTGGACGGCGGGCTGACCGGGCTGCTGCGCGAGGTGGCGGCGGGCCGGCCGGTCGGCGTCCTGGTCAACCTGGCGCTCGCGCGCTGGCCGCGCTGGCACTACGCGGTGCTGACCGGCTACGACATGCCCGGCGAAACGCTGCGCCTGCACAGCGGCCTGTTCGCCCACCAGGCCTGGACCCTGGCCACCTTCGAGTCGACCTGGGCGCGCAGTGGTCACTGGGCCTTCGTCGTGCTGGCGCCGGGCGCGCTGCCGGTCGACGCCGACGCCGCCCGCGTGACCGAGGCGCTGCTCGCGCTCGACCGCGTCGCTGCGCCGGCCGACGCAGGGCCGGGGTGGTCCGCGGCGGCGCGCCGCTGGCCGGGCCTGCTGACGCCTGCGATCGGCGAAGGCAACGCCTGGCTCGCCGCCGGAGCGCTCGACGCCGCGGCAGCGGCATTCGAGCGCGCCGCGGTCCGCTTCGACAGTGCCGCGGCGTGGAACAACCTGGCCCGGGTCGAACTGCGCCGCGGCCGCGTCGAGGCGGCGCTGGCCGCGGCGCACCGCGCAGTCGCCCGCGCCGAATCAGCCGAGCCGCGCTGGCGCGACGCGGCGCGGCGCACCCTGGCGCTCGCAGAGGGTCGGCCGGCACCGTGACGTGCCGACGCCGGCCAGGGCGATCATCACGCACTGGCTCTCGTGCCCGGAGCACCGCGATGGACATGGGTCGATCGCGAGCTTGCGGCCACTGCTGAAGCCAAGCGAGCCTCGAGGCGCCGCGACGGTGAACGGGATGGATCCGGTTCCCTCTGCCTTTTGGACGCGCCGCCGTGACGCCCGATGGGGCGTGCCGGAGCAACGCCCAGATGCCCGTCAGTCCGGCGCTCGCGCCGCCCTTCGCAACTCGGTCTCGAGCCACGGCAGCAGATCGTCGAACACGCGTGCAACAGCCTGCGACATCGCCTGCGCCGCGGCCGCGGAGTTGGCGTCCGCGGCGGGAAGGCTCGCCTCGAAGCTGCGGCGCGCGACGCGGGTTCGCGTGCGGCGGTCGAACAGGTCGACGGTGATCGCGACGCGGCCGCTGCCCGGGGGAGTCGCGACGTCGTGGTGCAAGGTGTCGATGCCGAGCGAAACCAGCCAGTCCGCGCGCAGCGGCTCGCCGAGGAGACCGACCGCGCCGGCAAGGCCGCGCGCCTCCAGCCGCCGCTGCAGCAGCCGCGGCAACTGGCGCACCGGCCGCTCGGTCCACGACGCGAGCTGGTAGTACGCGAACGCGTGCGGGCGTCGCGAGTAGGCGATGGCCTGTGTGTCGGCAAGCGCCCCCGCGGGCTGCGGCTGAATGATCAGCGCGGGGACGAGCGGCGCCGGAAGCCGGTCCACCGGGACGGTCGACGCGTCGTGCAGCGCGAGCTGCGCGTGCGCGGCGGCGTTGTCGCCGACGCCCAGCGAGACGCAGCCGCCCGACATGGCCAGCACCAACGCCGCAGCGCCGCGCACCGTCCAGGCGAGCCAGGCGGTCATGGCTCCGTCTCCCCGGGCCCGAGCTGCGCCGGCGCCGGGCCGAACAGCGCCGTACGCGGCTCGCGCAGGCGGTCGATCACGCGCGTCGTCGCCTCCATCGTCAGCCGCAGCTCGGCCAGCGCGGCGGCGAGCTGATCCTCGACACCGGCGGCGGTCGATTCGATACGGCCGGCGGCCGCATGGGCCTGCTGCCCGACGGCCTCGGCCGTGGCCGCCACGCGGGTCAGCGCGACCCGCGCCTCCTCGAGCGTGCGTTCGGCCTGCGCGACGGCGTGCTCGACCTGCTCGCCGGCACGCCCGGTGACGCGGGTCGCGACGTCGGCCGTCGCGCCGAGACGGTCGGCGGCGGCCGCGATCGATGCGGCGGCCCGGCCGCCGAGCTCGAGCGTGCGGTCCAGGGTCTCGAGTCGCTGGTTCAGCCCCGTGGACAGGACGCGCAGGCTTTGCACGGTGTCCATCACCGCCTTGCGGTTCTCGGGCCTGAGCAGCTGGTCGAGGCTCGCCAGCACGTCGTAGGCCAGCTCGCCCACCTGGTTGACGCGGCCCGCGAGCTCGTCGAGGTCCGAGCGACCCTCGGCGATCACCGGGTAGGGCTCGCCAGGCTCGGCCTTCGTCAGCGGCGGGCCGGGTGGATCCGGCTGCACGAGCGCGATGTCGGCGATGCCCGTGACCAGGTTGCGGGTCACGATCGCTGCGGTCGTGGTGTGCACCGGCACGCGGCGATCGATCCGCACCACCACGCGTACCCGGTTGGTCTGCTCCGTCGCGAGCGAGTAGTCCGCGACGCTTCCGATCCTGATGCCGCGCAGCGTGACCTGGGCACCGATCTGCAGTCCGCTCAGCGACTGCCGCTCGAAGTGGATCGCGTAGGTCGCGTAGGCGGCGTCGTCGCCGATCCGCGCGAGCCACAGCATGCCCGCCACGAGCGCGGCGACGAGCGCCAGCACCCCCGCGCCGACATAGGTGTAGCGAGCTTCAGCTTCCATCGGCAGTGTTCCCGCCGGTCATTCTACGGAGGGCGAAGTAGCGTCGGATCCATTCGTCGTCGACCGCCATGACCTCGGCCGCCGTGCCGTCGGCCAGCACCTTGCCGTGCGCCAGCACGATCACGCGGTCCGCCACGGTCAGCAGCGTGTCCAGGTCGTGCGTGACGACGAGCACGGTGATCCCCAGGTCGTCGACGAGTGCGCGCAGCATGCGGTCGAAGGCACGCGCGGTGATTGGGTCCAGCCCCGAGGTCGGCTCGTCGAGGAACAGCACCTCGGGCTCGAGTGCGATCGCGCGCGCGATCGCCGCGCGCTTGCGCATGCCGCCGGACAGCTCGCTGGGCAGCTTGGCCCCGGCCTCGGGCGGCAGGCCGGCCTGGCGCAGCCGCATCGCCACCAGCGCGTCGACCGTCGCCGGGGCGAGCGACGTGTGCTCGCGCAGCGGGACGGCGACGTTCTGCGCCACCGTCAGCGACGAGAACAGCGCCCCGTCCTGGAAGGTCACGCCGAAGCGGCGCCGCACGGCAGCCAGCGCCGCGGCGCCGGCGGTTCCGATGTCGGTGCCGAGCAGCGCGATGCGGCCCGAGGTCGGCCGTTGCAGGCCGATGATCTCGCGCAGCAGCACCGACTTGCCGGTGCCGCTGCCGCCGATCAGCGCCACCAGCGTGCCGCGGTCGATCGCGAAGGACACGCCGTCGTGAACCGTCTGCGTGCCGAAGCGCGTCACGATCTCGCGCACCTCGATGACCGGCGCGTCGGCAGGTGCGGCTTGCGTGCCGTCCGCGCACGGTCCCGCAGCGCTGGCCCCGGGCATCGACGGCCTCACCAGCCCATCGCCTGCAGCACGACGGCGAACGCGGCGTCGAGCAGGATCACGGCGACGATGCTCTGCACGACGGTCGAGGTCGTCGCCGCGCCGACCGCGCGGCTGTCGCGCTCGGCGGTCATCCCCATGCGGGTGCCGATCACGGCGATGACGAAGGCGAAGACCGGCGCCTTGACGAGGCCGACGATCACGTGGCGCAGGTCCAGGGCGGACTGCAGCCGCTCGACGAAGGCGCCGGGGCCGATGTCGAGCATCGAGGCGGTGATCAGCATCGCGCCGAGCAGGCTGGCGACATCGCCGACGAAGACCAGCAGCGGCAGCGCCAGGACCAGCGCCAGCACACGTGGCACGACGAGCACCTGCCACGGGTCGAGGCCCAGCGTGCGGATGGCGTCGATCTCCTCGGTCAGCCGCATCGAGCCGAGCTGCGCGGTGAAGGCCGCCCCCGACCGCCCGGCGACGATCACGGCCACGATGACCGGCGCGAACTCGCGCGTCGCGCCGATGGCGACACCGTCGACGACGAAGATGCTGGCGCCGTACTTCGCCGCCTGCAACGCGAGCAGGTAGGCCAGCACGACGCCGATCAGCGACGTGACCAGCGCCACGACCGGGATCGCGGCCAGCCCCGCGCGCTCGATCTGCGCGCTGAGCTCGCGCGGTCGCAGCCGCGTCGGCCGCACGAGCACCGCGGCGAGTGCGGCGCAGGTGGCGCCGAAGAAGTTCAGGTGGCCGGCCAGCAAGCGTGCGAGCGCGCTGGCGTGCCAGCCGACCTGCGCGACCACGCCCGGCCGCCGGGGCGCTGCAGGCGGCGGCGGGCCGTCGGCCAGCGCCTGCACGCGCTCGCGGATGCGCGCGTCGACGTCGCGCCAGCCCGTCCACGACAGCGCGCGCGGCGCGCCCCCGTCCGCCTCGAGGTGGCGCAGCAGCACGCGTGCGCAGGCCGAGTCCAGGTCCCGCAGCCCGCTGCCGTCGACCTCGACCTCGGACGGCCAGGCGACGCGCCCGAGCGCGGCGTCGATCTCGGCCAGGCTCGCGATGCGCCACGACCCGGTGAGGCGCAGCGTCGCGCGCGCACCGTCGGTCTGGAGCCGGAACCAGGGGGGCGACGATGCCGGGCCGTGCACGGGACGGGGTTCTCCTGGCGCGCTCAGAATTTCATCATCAGGCCTGCGCCGACGGCCCAGGCACTTGTGCGGATGCTGGCCGCATCGGGGCGCGGCCAGAAGTGGCCGACGATGACGTCGCCGACGAGCCAGTCCTTGTACACCGGCTGCTGCCAGCGGAGGCGAAGGCCGTAGTCGGTCAGGTCGACGCCGCTGTCCTGCTGGCCCAGGGCGAGCGCCTCCAGCGACAGCACGCGGTCCGTGCCCATCAGCTTGTAGGCGCCGAGCACACTGGACCACTCGAACTTGCCCGTGCGTTGCGTGATCGTGGCGGCATTGAGCCAGCGCATGGCCCAGGTCGACGACCACGCGTGCTCGTACGACAGCGCGGTGGTCGACCCCACGCGATCGTCCTGGGTCCAGAAGACCGTCTCGCGGAAGTCGAGGCGGTCGGCGTCGCTGAGCTCCCACGCCTTGCGGTAGCGCGCCTGGGCATAAAGCTTCGGTCCGCCGCGCAGGCCCAGGCGCAGGTCGAAGGCGTCGAGCAGCACACCGACGCCGGCGAAGAACTTCTGCTCGTCCGCGCGCCCGATGACCAGACGCTGCTGGGTCGACAGCGCACCGGGACTGTCGGTGACGACCTCGCGCTCGTTGTCGCGCCCGACCAGGAGGTAGGCGTTGCGCTCGATGTTGGGCAGCCGCCAGCGCGCATTGAAGCGAAGCGTGACCTTGCTGCCCTCGTCCTGGCGGTGCAGCAGGTCGAGGCTGAGGCGGCCGTCGCGGACGCTGCCACCCTCCTCGAAGGGCGTGTCGCCGAACCAGCTGTCCAGGTGGCGTGCCAGCCACAGTGCCGACGATCGCACCGCGTGCCGCGTCGACTCGAGGCTGCCCGCCACCGGCGCGGGCTCGCGTGCCGCAGCGGCCTGGGCCTGGGGTCGCGGCGCGGCCGGGGCCTCGGCGGCGGCCGAAACCTGCACCGCGGCGCAGGCCATCGCGAGGATCGATGGCCTGGCCAGTGACTGCAGTTGCCGCGTCATCGCAAAAACGGGGTTCGGGTCCGGCGGGCATTCTTGCATCCTCGCGGCCTTCGATACGCGGGGTCGCCGGCGCGTCCCGGCCCTTCGACAGCCCTGCGACGGTGCGGGGGCACCGTGACCGCCACCGACCCCCGCCGCGGCGGCGTCCTGCCCGCTGCGGCATAAGGTCATGCCGAACGCGTCGTTCCCCTGGCCGCGCGCACGCGCTAGCCTTCGCCGTCTGCCAACACCTCCGTCCATGCCATGAGCGACAACCAGCAGCGTTTCGAGACCCTGTCCGTGCACGCGGGCTACACGCCCGATCCGACGACCCGCGCGGTCGTGCCGCCGATCTTCCAGACCGTCGCCTACGCCTTCGACAGCGCGCAGCACGGCGCCGACCTGTTCGACCTGAAGGTGCCGGGCAACATCTACACACGCATCATGAACCCGACGCAGGCGGTGCTCGAGGCGCGGCTGGCCGCGCTCGAGGGCGGCGTCGGCGCGTTGGCGCTGGCGTCGGGGCAGGCGGCGATCACCTACGCGATCCAGACCATCGCCGAGGCGGGCGACAACATCGTCTCGTCGACCGCGCTGTACGGCGGCACCTACAACCTGCTCGCGCACACGCTGCCGCAGTACGGCATCGAGACGCGGTTCGCCGACTCGGCCCGGCCCGAGAGCTTCGAGCCCCTGATCGACGCGCGCACCAAGGCGCTGTACGCCGAGTCGCTGGGCAACCCGCGCGGCAACGTCACCGACATCGAGGCGCTGGCGCGCATCGCGCACCGCCACGGCGTGCCGCTGATCGTCGACAACACAGTGCCCAGCCCCTACCTGTGCCGGCCGTTCGAGCACGGCGCCGACATCGTCGTGCACTCGCTGACCAAGTACCTCGGCGGCCACGGCACCAGCGTCGGCGGCGCCATCGTCGACTCGGGCCGTTTCCCCTGGGCCGAGCACAAGGCGCGCTTCCGGCGCCTGAACGAGCCCGACGTCAGCTACCACGGCGTCGTCTACACCGAGGCGCTGGGCGCGGCGGCCTACATCGGGCGCGCGCGCGTCGTGCCGCTGCGCAACATGGGTGCCGCGATCTCGCCGTTCAACGCCTTCCTGATCCTGCAGGGCATCGAGACGCTGGCGCTGCGCATGGACCGCATCTGCGACAACACGCTGGCCGTGGCGCAGCACCTGCGCGGCCACCCGAAGGTCGAGTGGGTCAACTACGCGGGCCTGGGCGACCACCCCGACCACGCGCTGGTGCGCCGGCTGATGGGCGGGCGGGCCTCCGGGCTGCTGACCTTCGGCGTCGAGGGCGGGCGTGCCGCCGGCGAGCGCTTCCTCGACGCGTTGAAGCTGTTCACGCGGCTGGTCAACATCGGCGACGTACGCTCGCTGGCCACGCACCCGGCGTCGACGACGCACCGCCAGCTGTCGCCGCAGGAGCTGGCCGCCGCCGGTGTGACCGAGGAGACGGTGCGGCTGTGCGTGGGCATCGAGCACATCGACGACCTGCGTGCCGACCTGGACCAGGCGCTGGGCGCGGTCTAGGCGTCGCAGGCCGATCGCCCAGGGTCGAGGTGGGTGGTCAGGACAGTGGCTGCTGAAACAGGCGCTCGGCAAACCTGGCCCGATCCTGCCGCTGCGTCGGGCTGCCATGATCGGCCAGCAGCGACTCGGCGATCAGCTGGGCGTAGAGCATGAACGCGCGCTGCCGGGCCTCGGCGATCCCGAAGCCGAGCGCCGAGAACACCTGCGCGATGTAGCCGATACGGGTCGAGTCGGCCTCGTCGACCGCCGCGCGCGCCATCGTGTCGCGTCGAGCCCAGGCGCGGATGGCCAGCTCGATGCGTGCCGCACGCGTGGCGGCGCGGCCGCGCCGCGGCAGCGTCAGCAGGTCACGCAGCTGCTCGCGCGGGTCTTCATGCGCGCTTTCGAGCCGGCGCGTGAGCTGCTCCGTGGCGTGCGCGCGCCAGGCCTGCAGCACACCGCGCAACAGGTCCTCACGGTCCCGGAAATGCCAGTAGAAGCTGCCGCGCGTGACCTGAAGCATGCGCGCGAGCACGTCGACGCGGACCTGGTCGATCCCGTGGTCCACCAACAGCTCGGTGGCGGCGTCGATCCAGCGCTCCGGGGTCAGCGTCTGGCGCGGGGGGGTGACGGGGTGGTCCATGGCGCAGGGGCGATCATGACCATACGCATGTGTACGGATACTGGGGCAAACCCTGTAAATGACCAGCATCCGCAGCGGTACGATTCGCGCCGTGCACCATACACAACTGTACGGAGGTTGCGATGACCGACGCTCTTGGCAGTGATCCGCGGGATCTCGCGCCGCCGCGGACGGTGCGCATCGCGCTCGACGACGGCAGCTTCGTGCTGCGCTCGCCCGAGCCGCTCCAGCCCTATGCGCGCCGCATCGGCGACTGGCTCGATCATTGGGCGGCCGCCACCCCCGATGCGCCGGCCTTTGCCGAGCGCCGCGCGGACGGCAGCTGGCGTCGCCTGAGCTGGCGCCAGACGCGCGAGCAGGTCGGCCGCGTCGCGCAAGGCCTGCTCGGGCTGGGCCTCAAGCCGCAGGCGCCGGTGGTCGTGCTGTCGGACAACGCGATCGACCACCTGCTGCTGATGCTCGCGACGATGCACATCGGCCGCGCCGCGTGCACCGTCTCCAGCGCCTACTGCCGGCTGACCAAGGACTACAGCAAGATCCAGGGCATCCTCGCCACGCTGGGCCCGGCGCTGGTCTACGCGAGCGACGCCGAGGTCTACGGCCCGGCGATCGCCAGCGCCGCGCTCGATGTCCCGGTCGTGTTCAGCCGCGGCGCGGCGGACTTTGCCGGGGCGGTCGCGTTCGACGAGCTGCTGCGCGCCGACGAGACGCCCGCCGTGCGCGAGGCCTTCGACGCCATCGGCCCGGACACCCACGCCAAGTACCTGCTGACCTCGGGCTCCACCGGCCACCCCAAGGTCGTCATCAACACGCATCGCATGCTGTGCGCGAACCAGCAGATGATCGCGCAGGTCTGGCGCTTCCTCGCGCACGAGACGCCCGTCATCGTCGACTGGCTGCCCTGGAGCCACACCTTCGGCGGCAACCACAACCTGAACATGGTGCTGTGCCACGGCGGGGAGCTCGTCGTCGACGAAGGCCGCCCGGCGCCAGGCTTGATCGAGCGCACCGCGCGCAACCTGGCCGAGGTGCGGCCGACGATCCACTTCAACGTGCCGCGCGGGCTGGACCTGCTGCTTCCCATCCTCGAGGCCGACGACGCGATGGCGCGCCGCTTCTTCGAGCGGCTGCGCACGATCTTCTACGCCGGGGCGGCGCTGCCGCAGGCGACCTGGGACCGGCTGCAGGTGCTGGCGCGCCGGGTGCGCGGCAGCGAGCTGTGGCTGACCACCTCCTGGGGGTCGACCGAGACCTCGCCGGCGATCACGAGCGCGCACTGGTGGCTGGACCGTGCCGGCGTCATCGGGCTGCCGATGCCAGGCACCGAGCTGAAGTTCGTCCCCGTGCCCGGCGACCCGGGCGGCAAGCTCGAGATGCGTGTGCGCGGCGTCAACATCTTCCCCGGCTATCGCGACGCGCCCGAGCTGACCGCCCAGGCTTTCGACGAAGAGGGCTACTACCGGATCGGCGACGCCGGGCGGCTGGTCGACGACGCACACCCCGAGCGCGGCGTCGTCTTCGACGGCCGCGTCGCCGAGGACTTCAAGCTCACCACCGGCACCTGGGTCAACGTCGGCATGCTGCGTGTGCGCGTGGTCTCGGCGCTGGCGCCCTGGGTGCAGGACGTGGTCGTCACCGGGCACGACCGGGACCAGATCGGGGTGCTGATCTTCCCGACCCCGGCGGCACTGGCGCAGCCTGCCGACGTGCTCGCTGGCCACGTCGCGACCGCGCTGCGCGCGCTGGCGGCCGAGGGCGGTGGCTCGTCGCAGCTTCCCACGCGGGCGCTGGTGCTGGCCGAGCCGCCGAACGCAGACGCCGGCGAGATCACCGACAAGGGCTACATCAACCAGCGTGCGGTGCTGGCGCGGCGGGCGGCCGAGGTCGAGCGGCTGTACGCGGGGGCAGACGGTGTCGTCGTCCGCCAGGATGCCGGCACGCCGTGAGCAAGATCCACATCCATCGCGTCGACATCCAGTTCGGGGACTGCGACCCGGCGGGGATCGTCTTCTTCCCGAACTTCCTGCGCTGGATGGACGAGTCGTCGCTCGCGTTCTTCATGGCCTGCGGCGTGCCGCCGTGGCGCGAGCTGGTCAAGACGCGCGGCATCGTCGGCACGCCGCTGCTGGAGGTCCACACCAAGTTCTTTCGCAGCGCGACCTACGGCGAGACGATCGAGATCCACACCTCGATCGAGGAGTGGCAGGCCAAGGTCTTCAAGCACCGCCACGTCGTGCGCCGCGGCGAGACGCTGATCTGCGAGGGCATCGAGGTGCGCGCCTTCGTGCGGCGCGACCCTGCCGAGCCCGATCGCCTGCGCGCGATCGCGATCCCCGAGGACATCAAGGCGGTGTGTCTGTGAGCGCGACCCCGCTGGTGCGCGTGCGCGCCGGCACGAATTCCGTCATCCCGCGGCCCTGGCCGCGACCCCGTCCCCCAAGAGCAACCACGAGGAACCCAACATGAAGCTTCTGCGCAAGACCCTGGCCGCTGCCGCGGCGCTGCTGGCGACGACGGCGTACGCCGATGTCAACATCGGCGTCACCCTCTCGCTGACCGGCCCGGCCTCGGGCCTGGGGATCCCCGCGGGCAACCAGTTCAAGCTCTTTCCCAAGCAGATCGCGGGCGAGAAGATCAACCTGATCGTGCTCGACGACGCCTCCGATCCTGGCAAGGGGGTCACCAACGCGCGCCGCTTCGTGACCGAGGACAAGGTCGACATCCTGTTCGGCGGCTCGATCACCGTCGTGTCGGCCGCGATCGCACCGATCGCGCTCGAGAGCAAGACGCCGCAGCTGTCGATCGCGCCGGTGGGGGTGCCGCCGGACCAGGAGCGCTGGATGTTCCGCTTGCCGCAGGGCTTCGCGGTGATGGCCCACCCGATCGTCCAGCACATGAAGAAGCATGGCGTCAAGACGGTGGGTTTCCTCGGCTACACCGACGCCTACGGCGAACTCTGGCTGAAGGAGTTCACCAAGCAGGGCGAGGCGGCGGGCATCAAGGTCGCGGCGGTCGAGCGCTTCGCGCGCACCGATACCAGCGCGACGCCGCAGGCGCTCAAGCTGGTCACGGCGCGCCCCGACGCGATGTTGGTCGTCGCCTCGGGGTCGGGCGCGGCGATGCCGCACAAGGCGCTGGTCGAGCGCGGCTTCAAGGGCAAGATCTACCAGACGCACGCGGCGGCCACGCCCGACCTGGTGCGCATCGGCGGCAAGGACGTCGAGGGCAGCTACGTCGTCAGCGGTCCGGCCGTGATCGCCGAGCAATTGCCCGACAACCACCCGTCCAAGGCGGTGGCGATCGACTTCGTCACCAAGTTCGAGGCCGCGGTCGGCCCCGGCCAGCGCAACCAGTTCGCCGGCCACGCCTACGACACCCAGATCGTGATGGAGAAGGTCCTGCCGGTCGCGCTGCAGAAGGCCAGGCCCGGCACGCCCGAGTTCCGCGCCGCGCTGCGCGATGCGATCGAGACCATGGGCCGCACCATCCTCGCCCACGGCGTGATGAACTGGACCGCGGACGACCACTGGGGCTATACGAACGAGACCGGCGTCATGCTCCGCGTGGAGGGTGGCAAGTTCGTGGTCGAGAAGTGATCTGGCCAGCCGCAACCCACTCGACGGCGCCCGACCCGGCCAGCCCGCGTCGGGCGCCGAGCGGGCCTGCCGCGTGACCGAGGCCTAGCCATGGACCTGACGATCGCCGGCATCCTGGCGCTGGACGGGCTGACCAACGGTGCCGTCTACGCGCTGCTCGCGCTGGCCACGGTACTGATCTTCGCCGTCACCAGGGTGATCTTCATCCCGCAAGGCGAGTTCGTCGCCTTCGGGGCGCTCACCCTGGCGCTGCTGCAGATGGGGAAGGTACCGGGCACGGTGTGGTTCCTGCTGGCGCTGGCCGCGGCCGTCGTCGTGCAGGACCTGTTCGCCGGCTGGCGTGAGCGCAGGTCGGCGGCCACGCTGGCCCGTCAGGCGGCGCGAACGCTGGCCTATCCGGTGCTCGTGGCAGCGCTGGCGATCTGGGTCGCCCCGATGCAGCTGCCGCTGCTGGCGCAGGCGGCGCTGACGGTGGCACTGGTGACGCCGTTCGGCCCGCTGCTGTACCGGCTGGCGTACGAGTCGCTGGCGGATGCCAGCGTGCTGGTGCTGCTGATCGTCTCGGTCGGCGTGCACTTCGCGCTCGTGGGCCTGGGGCTGTTCTTCTTCGGCGCCGAGGGTTTCCGCAACCCGAGCTTCTGGGATGCGCGCTTCGAGCTCGGGCCGCTGATGCTGTCGGGGCAGACCCTCATCATCTTCGCGGTGTCGATCGGCCTGATCGTCGGGCTGTGGCTGTTCTTCGACAAGAGCCTGGCCGGCAAGGCGCTGCGCGCCACCGCGGTCAACCGGCTCGGGGCGCGCCTGATGGGCATCTCCAGCGCCAGCGCCGGGCGGCTGTCGTTCACGATGGCCGCGTTCATCGGCGCGCTGTCCGGGCTTCTGATCGGGCCGTCGACCACGGTCTTCTACGACACCGGCTTCCTGATCGGGCTGAAGGGTTTCGTCGCCGCCGTCTTCGCGGGGCTGGCGAGCTACCCGCTGGCGCTGGTCGGCGCGCTGGGGGTGGGGCTGCTCGAGGCCTTCGGCAGCTTCTGGGCCAGCGCCTACAAGGAGGTGATCGTCTTCGCCGCGATCCTGCCGGTGCTGCTGTGGCGCAGCCTGCGCGACCCGCACCACGAGGAGCACTGAGGTGGCGCGCCGGGTCTTCGCCGCCTTCGCGGTGCTGATGATGGGGTTGCCGCTGCTGCCGGTGCCCGACTTCTGGATCACGCAGAGCATCTACATCGGGCTGTACACGCTGGTGGTGCTGGGGCTGGTGCTGCTGACCGGGGTGGCGGGGCTGATCTCGTTCGGCCAGGCGGCGTTCGTCGGTATCGGCGCCTACACGGCGGCCTATCTGGCCACGCAGACCGCGCTGCCTCCTCTGGCGACGCTGGCCATCGGGCTGGGGCTCGCGGCCGGGGCGGCATTCGTCCTGGGCGCGATCACGCTGCGCATGTCCGGGCACTACCTGCCGCTGGCGACCATCGCCTGGGGGCTGGCGCTCAACTACACGATGGCCAACCTGGAGTGGCTGGGCAAGTACGACGGCATCCTGGGGATCCCGGCGATGAGCCTGTTCGGGGTCGACCTGGGCACGGGGCGGGGCCTGCACCCCCTGGTGTGGGCGATCGCGTTGCTGGCCGCGCTGGCGCTGATCCGGCTGCTGGACTCGCGTCCCGGGCGGGCGATCCGTGCGCTCAAGAGCGGATCGACGATGGCCGAGGCGATGGGCATCTCGACCTTCCGCTACAAGCTCACTGCCTTCGTGCTCGCGGCGCTGCTGGCGGCGCTGTCGGGCTGGCTGTTCGCGCATTTCCAGCGCAGCGTCAGCCCGGCGCCGTTCGCGATCGGCAAGGGGATCGAATACCTCTTCATGGCGGTGCTGGGCGGCATCGGGCATGTCTGGGGCGCGTTTCTCGGCGCCGGGGTCGTGCGCGTCGTCGAGGACCAGCTGCAGGTGCTGCTACCGCGCCTGATCGGCACCAGCGGCAATTTCGAGACCATCGTCTTCGGCATCGTGCTGGTGGCGGTGCTGAAGTACGCGCCCGAGGGGCTGTGGAGCTTCGTCGGCCGCTGGCGCCCGACTTCGCGCCGCGTGCGCGACTGGGAGGGCGTGACCCCACTGGCGCGACGCGACAAGCCCGCCGGCGGTCAGCGACTGCTCGAGGTCGACGCGGTGCGCAAGCAGTTCGGTGGCCTGGTGGCGGTCAACGATGTCAGCTTCGCGGTCGATGCCGCGCAGATCGTCGCGCTGATCGGCCCGAACGGCGCCGGCAAGTCGACCACCTTCAACCTCGTCACGGGCGTGCTGCCGCTGACCGCCGGTGCGGTGCGCTGGCGCGGGCAGTCGATCGGTGGCCTGCCGTCGCGCGCGATCGCGCGCCTGGGCATCTCGCGCACCTTCCAGCACGTCAAGATGATCCCGGAGATGACGGTGCTGGAGAACGTCGCGCTGGGTGGCTACGGCCGCACCCGTGCCGGCGTCGCGCAGGCCGTGCTGCGGCTGGACCGCGCCGAGGAGCGGCGGCTGTTCGCCGAGGCCGAGGCCCAACTGGCGCGAGTCGGCATGGCCGAACAGGTGCACGAGCTGGCGGGCAACCTGCCTCTCGGCTCGCAGCGGTTGATGGAGATCGCGCGGGCGCTGGCCAGCGATCCGGCGCTGCTGCTGCTCGACGAGCCGGCCGCGGGGCTGCGTCACCATGAGAAGCAGGCGCTGGCCACCGTGCTGCGCCAGCTCAAGGGCGAAGGCATGAGCCTGCTGCTGGTCGAGCACGACATGGACTTCGTGATGGGGCTGGCCGACCGCGTGGTGGTGATGGAGTTCGGCACCCGCCTGATGGAGGGCACGCCGGCCGAGGTCCAGGCCAGCCCGGCGGTGCGTGCGGCCTACCTCGGGACGGAGCACTGACGTGAAGCGGCTCGTCCTCGCGCGCTCGCGCTCTTGGCCTCCCGAGCCGGCGGCCCATGTCCTCGGACGACCGGGCGCTGCCCAGGAGGGGCAGCGTGCGTCGGGGTCCGCTGACGGTTCGTTGCAGTCTTTGTCGTTCTGTTCAGCACTTGCGGGCGTCGCCCAGCGCGAGCCGAGGCCAGCGGGAGCCCTTCCGCTCCATGTCCCCCGCCATCGGCCTTCGGCCGCTGGCTCCTCCTTTACTTCCGCGGAAGGGCACCCGCCGGCCTTGGCACGTTGGCGCGTCGAACACCAAGAAAAGATGACGGAGGGACTTCCGCGAACGTCGGCAACTCGGCGCGAGCCGACATCCTCTGCCAGACCGCCAGGTGCCGGCCCGTGTTCGGTTTGAGGGGAGGGCAACCCACATGCTGCTGAGCGTCACCGACCTGCACGCCGGCTATGGGCGCGCCGAGGTCCTCACGGGGTTGAACTTCGGCCTGCAGGAGCGCCAGGTCGTCAGCGTCATCGGCCCCAACGGCGCCGGCAAGTCCACCACGCTGGCGGCGCTGATGGGCATCCTGCCGTACCGCGGCCGGGTCGTGTTCGACGGCCAGGATCTGGCCGGCAGCACGCTCGAGGATCGCGTGATGATGGGGCTCGCACTGGTTCCCGAGAAGCGCGAGCTGTTCGGCAGCATGCCGGTGCAGGACAACCTGATCCTCGGCGGCTACCGGGCGATGAAGCAGCGCGTGCCCGACTGGAAGCGAGGGCTGGAGCGCGTGTACGCGCTGTTCCCGCGTCTGCACGAGCGCCGCACCCAGCTCGCTGGCACCCTGTCCGGCGGCGAGCGGCAGATGCTCGCCGTCGGCCGTGCGCTGATGTCCTCGCCTCGGCTGCTGATGCTCGACGAGCCCAGCCTGGGGCTTGCGCCGCTCGTCGTGCGCGACATCTTCGCCACCATCGAACAGCTGCGCGAACAGGGCACCAGCATCCTGCTGATCGAGCAGAACGCGCGCGCCGCGCTCGCCGTCTCCGACTACGGCTACGTGCTCGAGACCGGCGCCATCGCACTGCAAGGCCCGGCTGCGCAGCTCGCGGCCGACCCGCGCGTCGTCGAAACCTACCTGGGAAGCCAGAAGTCATGAGTGCCTACGGCTACGAAGCCCCGCTGCGCACGATGCGCTTCGTCATCGAGGAGGTGCTGGCGGCGCCGCGGCAATGGGAGGCGATCCCTTCCTTCGCGGATCTCGACGCCGAGACCGCTGCCGAAGTGCTGATCCAGGCCGGGCGCTTCGCCTCCCAGGTGCTGCTGCCGCTGAACGCCGTCGGCGACCGCCAGGGCTGCCGCCTCGAGGGTGGGCGGGTGAGGACGCCGGACGGCTTCCCCGCCGCGTGGCGCGCCTTCGTCGAGGGCGGCTGGCCGGCGCTGGCCTGCGATCCCGAGTGGGGCGGGCAGGGGCTGCCGCAGCTGCTCAACGCCGCGCTGTTCGAGATGCTGGTGGCGGCGAATCACGCCTGGACCATGTACCCGGGGCTGCTGCACGGCGCCTACGAGACGATCGCCGCGCACGCGAGCGACGAGCTCAAGGCGCGCTACCTGCACAAGCTCGTCAGCGGCGAGTGGCTGGCGGCGATGGCGCTGACCGAGCCGCAGGCCGGTAGCGACCTCGCCCTGGTGCGCACGCGCGCCGAGCCGCGCGCCGACGGCACGCTGGCCGTCAGCGGCAGCAAGATCTTCATCTCCGGCGGCGACCACGACCTGAGCGACAACATCGTCCATCTGGTGCTGTGCCGGCTGAACGACCCGGCGCAGGGCGAAGCACCGGCCGGCACCAAGGGACTGTCGCTCGTCCTCGTGCCGACGGTGCTGCCGGACGGCACGCGCAACACGCTGGGTGCCGACGGCCTCGAGCACAAGATGGGCATCCACGGCAGCGCGACCTGCGCGATGCGCTACGACGGCGCCACCGGCTGGCTGGTCGGCCAGCCGCACCGCGGTCTGTCGGCGATGTTCCTGATGATGAACGCAGCGCGGCTGCATGTCGCGCTGCAGGGGCTGGGGCACGCGGAGATCGCGACCCAGAATGCGCGGCGCTACGCGGCCGAGCGCGTGCAGTTCGGCGGCGCGATCGACCGCCATCCGGCGATGCGGCGCACGCTGCTCGATGGCCAGGCCATGGTCGAAGGCTTGCGCGTGCTGATGTACCGCGCCGCGATGCGGCTGGACGAGGCCGAGCATCTTCCGGACGCCGCGCGTCGCGCGGCCGCGGCGGCCGAGGCCTCGCTGCTGACGCCGGTGCTGAAGGCGTTCGGCACCGCGCAGGGATTCGCGCGCGCCAGCGCGGCGCTGCAAGTCTGGGGCGGCTACGGCTACATCGCCGACTACGGCATCGAGCAGACCCTGCGCGACGCCCGCATCGCGATGATCTACGAGGGGACGAACGAGATCCAGGCGATCGACCTGCTGCAGCGCAAGGTGCTGGGGCGCGACGCGGCGGCGTTCGAGGCGCTGCTGCAGGATCTCGAACGCGACGCTGGCGCGGCGCTGGCCGGCCAGGTGGCGGCGGCGCGGGCCGCATGGGCGGCGGTTCGCAGCCGCGCCGAGGCCGACCCGTCTGCGCCGCTGCAGGTCGCCGACGACTTCCTGGCCGGGGTCGCGCACCTGCTGCTGGTCTGGGCCTGGCAGGAGATGGCACGCGCCGCGCGGCGCTGCAATGGCGACGACAAGGCCTGGCTGGCCGAGCGTGAGGCGGTCGCCGAGCATGGCACGGCCTGGCTGCTGCCGCAGGCCGACGTGCATTGGCGGCGTGTGTGCGAGGGCATGCCGCTCGCGCCGGAGGCAGCGTGAGCAACTTGGATCCTCGAGATGAGCGATGGCGCCAAGGGTCCGTGCGAGGTCGGCGTCGGGCCGGCGGCCTCGATGCTGGGCCTTCCACCCGCCCCACGCGGCCGGACATGGGCGGCCGGCAGGCAGGCATTCCAGGAGTCACGGATGAGTGAATCGAATCGACCCCTTCCCGTCCTCGTCGCCGGCGGCGGCATCGGCGGTCTGGCGGCGGCGCTGGCGCTGGTGCGCCGGGGTTTCGACGTCGAGGTGCTGGAGCAGGCCGCCGAGATCGGCGAGATCGGGGCCGGCATCCAGCTCGGGCCGAACGCCTTTGCCGCCTTCGACGCGCTCGGCGTCGGCGAGAAGGCGCGCGGCCGTGCGGTCTACACCGACTGCATGGTGATGCACGACGCGGTCGACGAGTCGCTGGTCGGTCGCATCCCGACCGGCGAGGCCTTCCGCGCGCGCTTCGGCAACCCCTACGCGGTGATCCATCGCGTCGACGTCCACCGCTCGCTGCTCGAAGGCGCCGAGGAGACCGGGCGCGTCGCCTTCCACACCTCGACCCGGGTCGAGCGGGTCGAGCAGGGTGGCGACGCCGTGACCGTCCACGACCAGCACGGCAAGGCGCACCGCGGTGTCGCGCTGATCGGCGCCGACGGCGTCAAGTCGGTGGTGCGCCAGCAGCATGTCGGCGACCCGGCGCGCGTGACCGGTCACGTGGTCTACCGTGCCGTCGTCGACAAGGCGGACTTCCCGGTCGACCTGCAGTGGAACGCCGCCAGCCTGTGGGCCGGCCCCAACTGCCACCTCGTTCACTACCCGCTGCGCGGTGGCGAGCAGTACAACGTCGTCGTCACCTTCCACAGCCGCGAGCAGGAGGAGTGGGGCGTTCGCGAAGGCAGCAAGGACGAGGTGCAGAGCTACTTCCAGGGCATCTGCCCGAAGGCGCGCCAGCTCATCGAGCTGCCCCGCAGCTGGAAGCGCTGGGCCACCGCCGACCGCGACCCGATCGGGCAGTGGACCTACGGCCGCGCGACGCTGCTGGGCGACGCCGCGCACCCGACGACGCAGTACATGGCGCAGGGTGCGTGCATGGCGATGGAGGATGCGGTCACGCTCGGCGAGGCGCTGCGGGTGCACGGCAACGACTGGGGCCGGGCGCTGGACCTGTACCAACGCTCGCGCATCGCGCGCACCGCGCGCATCGTGCTGAGCTCGCGCGAGATGGGGCGCCTGTACCACGCCAAGGGCGTCGAGCGCCTGGTGCGCAACGAGCTCTGGAAGGGGCGCACGCCCGAGCGCTTCTACGACGCGGTCGAGTGGCTGTACGGCTGGAAGGTCGAGAACTGCCTGGCCATCTGAATGCCCGATCGGCCTGCCGCACGCTGCCGCAAGGCGACACATCGAGTTCGAGACCCGAGGAGTCAACCATGAACCCGCCCGCCACCCTCTGGACCCCGCCACCCGTCGCCTCCGTGGCCGTGCGCGGTCTGCGCGAGCGCGCACCCGTCGCCCGCCTGTTCTTCGTCGGCCGCAACTACCACGCGCACGCGGTCGAGATGGGCCGCCCGGTCGACAAGTCGGCCGAGCTGCCGTTCTACTTCACCAAGTCGCCATCGACCCTGGTCGAGTCGGGCGCCACGGTGCCGTATCCGCCGCGCACGCAGAACTACCACTACGAGATGGAGCTGGTGGTCGTCGTCGGCAAGCCGGGCTTCCGCGTCGCCGAGGCCGACGCGCACGAGCTGATCTACGGCTACGCCTGCGGGCTGGACATGACGCGGCGCGACCTGCAACTCGTCGCGCGCGACAAGGGCCGGCCCTGGGACCTGGGCAAGGATATCGAGAACGGGTCGGTGATCTCGGAGATCGTCCCCATGCCCGGTGTCGTCGTCGAGCGTGGCGAGATCGCTCTGGAGGTCGACGGCCAGACCCGCCAGCGATCCGACATCGACAAGCTGATCTGGAATATCCGAGAGCTGATCGCCGACCTGTCGACCTACTACCACCTGCAGCCGGGTGACCTGATCTACACCGGCACGCCCGAGGGCGTGGGGCCGGTGCAGCCCGGGCAGCGGCTCGAAGGCCGCGTCGAGGGCATCGGCCGCGTCGCGCTGCAGATCGGTGCGGCCGAGTGAACGAGGCGGGAGGGACGACGATGAGTGCCGACAAGACACTGTCGCCGGTGCGGCTGACGATGCGCTCGGGCCCCGGCCAGCCCGAGCCCTCGCCGGCGCTCGAGCAGCTGTACCGCGGCTTCGAGCAGGAGCTGCTGGTGCCGTTGTGGACCGAGATCGGCGACCTCATGCCGCCGCACCCGCGCAGCAAGGCCTCGCCGCACCTGTGGCGCTGGGAGCGGCTGGTCGGGCTCGCCGACCAGGCCGGGCAACTGGTGCCGGTCGGCCGCGGTGGCGAGCGCCGCGCGATCGCGCTGGCCAATCCGTCGCTGGGCGGCAAGCCCTACGCGACGCCGACATTGTGGGCCGCGATCCAGTACCTGATGCCGGGCGAGGACGCGCCCGAGCACCGCCACACGCAGCATGCCTTCCGCTTCGTCGTCGAAGGCGAGGGCGTGTGGACGGTGGTCGGCGGCGACCCGGTCCGCATGTCGCGCGGCGACTTCCTGCCGCAGTCGGGCTGGAACTGGCACGCCCACCACAACGCGGCGACGCGGCCGATGGCGTGGATCGACGGGCTGGACATCCCGTTCTCGTACGTCACCGAGTCGCAGTTCTTCGAGTTCGGCCGCGACAAGCTCGCGCCGGCCGAGATGAGCACCCCCGAGCGCTCGCGCTCCGAGCGGCTGTGGGGCTACCCGGGCCTGCGCCCGGCGTCGCAGCCCGACGCGCTGCCGGCCACGCCGCTGCTGGCCTACCGCTGGGCCGATACCGACCGCGCGCTCGCGGAGCAGCTCGCGCTGGAGCAGGAAGGGCATGCGGTGACGCTCGGCCCCGGCCACGCCGCGGTGCGATTCACCAACCCGACGAACGGCCGCGACGTGCTGCCGACGATTCGGACCGAGATGCACCGGCTGCGCGCCGGCGCGCGCACGCGTAGCTGGCGCGAGGTCGGCTCCTCGGTCTACCAGGTCTTCGACGGCCGCGGCACGGTGCGTGTCGGCGAGCGCAGCTGGAGCGTCTCGCGCGGCGACATGTTCGTCGTGCCGTCGTGGCAGCCGTTCTCGGCGCAGGCCGACGGCGACGCCGCGCTGGACCTGTTCCGCTTCGGCGACGCGCCGATCTTCGAGGCCTTGCACGCGCATCGCGTGCAGGTCGACGCGGCGTGACGCGGGGCGCGACGCGCGGCGCCCGACGTGCTTGCCGCATCCGAAGCCCGAAGCGGCAGGCCGGTGCCTCGATCCCGCCCCGCCTGAAACTCCACCGACCCACCGATTGCACGACGACCCAGGAGCCTTGAATGAGTGAACCCGTAACCCATGCCATGAACGGCGAGATCGCCGTCGTCACTGTCGACAGCCCGCCGGTGAACACCCTCGCGCGCGAGGTACGCGCAGGCCTGAAGACGAGCTTCGAGGCGCTGCGCGGCGACCCGGCCGTCAAGGCGATCGTGCTGGCCTGCGCCGGCCGCACCTTCCTGTCCGGCGGCGACATGCGCGAGTTCGAGACCGGCATCCTCGAGCCCGGCTACCACGAGGTGCTGCGCCTGATCGAGGACAGCGCGGTGCCGGTGGTCGCGGCGCTGTACGGCAGCGTGATGGGCGGCGGGCTGGAGACCGCGATCGCCTGCCACTACCGCATCGCGCACAAGGGCACCCGGCTCGGCCTGCCCGAGATCACGCTCGGGATCATCCCGGGCGCCGGTGGCACGCAGCGCATGCCGCGCCTGATCGGGCTGGAACCCACGCTCGACATGGCGCTGTCGGGCAAGCCGCTTTCGGTCGCCGACGCGCAGAAGGTCGGCCTGGTCGACAAGTCGGTCGACGACGACGTCACCGCCGCCGCCGTCGCCTGGGCGCGCGAGCTGGTCGCCGCGGGCAAGGGCCCGCGCCGTACGCGCGAGATGACGGTCGCCGGCGCCGAGCGCGCGGCCGAGGTCATCGCCGCGCGCCGCGCCGCCGCGGCCAAGGGGTTCAAGAACCGCAACTCGTACAACGTGCTGCTCGACGCCGTGCTGGCCGCCGCCGAGCTGCCGTTCGACCAGGGCATCGCACGCGAGCGCGAGCTGTCCAGCCAGGTCGAGCGCGCGGTCGAGGGCCGTGCCTACCGGCACCTGTTCTTCGCCGAGCGCGAGTTGCGCAAGATCCCCGGGCTGACGGCCGACGTCGCGTCGCGCAAGATCGCCCGCGTCGGCGTCGTCGGCGCCGGCACCATGGGCGGCGGGATCTCGATGTGCTTCGCCAATGCCGGCATCCCGGTGACGCTGGTCGACGCCAAGCCCGAGGCGCTGGACCGCGGGCTGGCGACGATCCGCAAGAACTACGAGCGCTCGGTGACGCGCGGCAGCCTGGATGCGCCGACGATGGAGCGCCGTGTCGCGCTGATCACCCCGACGCTGGACTATGCGGCACTCGGCGACGCCGACCTGATCATCGAGGCGGTGTTCGAGAACATGGCGCTGAAGAAGGACATCTTCGGCAAGCTCGATGCGGTCGCCAAGCCGGGTGCGATCCTGGGCACCAACACCTCGACGCTGGACATCGACGAGATCGCCGCCGTGACGAAGCGGCCGCAGGACGTGATCGGGCTGCACTTCTTCAGCCCGGCCAACGTGATGCGGCTGCTCGAGATCGTCCAGTGCGCCAGGACCGCGCCCGACGTCGTGATGACGGCGCTCGACGTCGCACGCACGATCAAGAAGGTCGGCGTCGTTGCCAAGGTCTGCTATGGCTTCATCGGCAACCGCATGATGGACCCCTACGGCCGCGAGGCCGAGCGCTGCGTGCTCGAGGGCGCCACGCCGGCCGAGGTCGACGGTGCGCTGGAGGACTTCGGCATGGCGATGGGGATCCTGGCCGTGTACGACATGGCCGGCATCGACATCGGCCACCTGACCCGCGTCGAGCGTGCCCACCTGCTGCCCGAGGACCCGACCTTCTACCGCGCCACCGCGCTGCTCGTCGAGCGCGGCTGGCTGGGCCAGAAGACCGGGCGCGGCTACTACCGCTACGACAGCCCCGACCGCAAGCGCACCCCCGACCCCGAGGCGATCGCGATGTTCGCCGCCGAGGCCGCGCGCCTGGGCGTGCCGCAGCGCAAGCCCTCGAAGCAGGAGATCCAGGAGCGCTGCCTGTACGCGATGATCAACGAGGGCGCGCGCATCCTGGAGGAGGGCGTCGCGATTCGTGCCTCCGACATCGACATCGTCTACACCGCCGGCTACGGATTCCCGAGCTACCGCGGCGGCCCGATGTTCTACGCCGACACGGTCGGGCTGAAGGCCGTGCTGGACAAGATCCTCGAATTCCAGAAGACGCTCGACCCGCAGTACTGGCAGCCCGCGCCGCTGCTCGAGAAGCTCGCCCGCGAGGGATCGAGCTTCGCGCAATGGCAATCCGCAGCAACCGCTTCCTCGAACAAGGCCTGAGCCCATGAGCCACGCATTCATCCCCTACGGCGCCTACTGGAGCACCCCGTTCGCCAAGTGGCAGGGGCCGCTGGCGAACCTGAACAGCATCCGCCTGGCGGCCGAGGTCGGCCGCCGCTTCCTCGATGCCAGGCGCATCCCGCGCGAGCGCATCGACCTCGGCATCCTCGGCATCACCAACCCGCAGCCGGGCAGCTTCTACGGCCTGCCCTGGCTGACCGGCATGCTCGGGCTGGAGACCGTCCCCGGCCCGACCGTCCAGCAGGCCTGCGCCACCAGCGCGCGCGCGCTGCAGATGGCGGCCGCCGAGGTCGCGCTCGGCAGCGCGGGCTGCGCGCTGGTCGTCTGCGCCGACCGCATGTCCAACGGTCCGATCGTCTACTACCCCGACGCCACCGCGCCAGGCGGGCGTGGCATCACCGAGTCGTGGACGCTGGACAACTTCGCCAACGACCCGTTCGCGCGCAACGCGATGATCGACACGGCCGAGAACGCCTCGGCGCGCCTGGGCATCACGACCGCCGAGCTCAACGAGGTCACGCTGGCGCGCTACGCGCAGTACCAGGCTGCCTTGGCCGACGACCGCGCGTTCCAGCGCCGCTACATGGTCGAGGTGCCGGTGTTCGACTCGGGCTTTCGCAAGCAGACCGGGTCGCTCGCGGCCGACGAGGGCATCTTCGCGACCACCGCCGAGGGGCTGGCCAAGCTCAAGCCGGTCAAGCCCGGCGGCACGCACAGCTTCGGCACCCAGACGCACCCGGCCGACGGCAATGCCGGCATGATCGTGACCACGCGCGAGCAGGCGCGCGAGCTCGCGACCGACGCGGCGATCGAGATCGAGCTGCTCGGCTTCGGCCAGGCGCGGGTCGAAAAGGGCTACATGCCGCTGGCGCCGGTGCCGGCCGCGCAGGCGGCGCTGAAGCAGGCGGGCCTGGCGATCGACAAGGTCGACGCCGTCAAGAGCCACAACCCGTTCGCCGCCAACGATATCGCCTTCGCGCGCGAGACCGGCTTCCCGCTGGCGAAGATGAACAACTACGGCTGCTCGCTGATCTGGGGCCACCCGCAGGGGCCGACGGGGCTGCGCTCGACGATGGAGTTGATCGAGGAGCTGGTCTTGCGCGGCGGCGGGGTGGGCCTGTTCACCGGCTGTGCGGCGGGTGACTCGGGGATGGCGCTGGTGCTGCGGGTGTCGGGGCGGCGAGGGGGTTGAGCTGCGCTGCTGCTTTGTCGGCTGAGATCGAGCCCGGCCCGCTTCGAGTTCGCGATGGCTGCAATCTGCCTGGGTCGTTTCGGTGAACCGCGCCTTGTGTTCGATGTGCCGCGCGCCGAAGCCGGCAGCGGGCCGGCCGGTGCGCGCGGCGGAGGCGGTCGGCGCTTCGCGCCGACTCCCCTGCGATGCTCACCCTCCTGGCCCGCCGCCCAACTCGCTGCGCTCCCTTCGGTCGCTCCGCTCAAACAGGGGCGGCGAGTCAGTCTACGAAGCGCGCTTCGCGCGCGGCCAGGAGGGCTGCGCTTCTCGGCGCCTCCCACGCGCGCCCCGGCCGGCCCGCTGCCGACTTCGCGGATCCGACGGTAGTATTCGACCGCCGAAAACAGACTCGGTGGCTTGCCGAGGGCGGCGGGTGCCCTTGCCCGGAAGTAAAGGAGGAGCCAGCGGCCGAAGGCCGGTGGCGGGGGACATGGAGGGCAAGGGCACCTGCCGCCCTCGGCTCGAAGCGGCCATCGAACGAGTGCCAGCGGAAACAGCTCGCCTGACAGTGCGAGCAGCGCAAACCTGGTGAAGGCCCGGCGCACGGTTCGCGGACATCGACCAACGACGGTCGGGCGCTGCGGCGTGAGAAAGCCAAACGCGTTGGCACCCGCCCAACAGGCAAACGCTCAGCGCTGCCGCACGTAGCTCCCGGGCGCATCCTCCAGCACGCGGTAGCCCTTGCCCGCGGCACCGATCGCCGGCGGCTTCACGGGCGGGCCGGAATGGGCTGCGAGCCACGACTGCCACGCCGGCCACCACGAGCCCGCGTGCTTCGTGGCAACATCCATCCACTCCTCGGGCGGCAGGTGCGGGTCGGCGAGACGGCGTGTCTTGATGCGGTAGTGGCGCTTCGGATGCACCGGGCCGGCGACGATGCCGGCGTTGTGCCCGCCCGAGGTCAGCAGGAAGGTGAAGTCGTCCGACCGCACCAGGTTGTCGACCTTGTAGACCGACTTCCACGGCGCCACGTGGTCGGTCTCGGTGCCGACGACGAACATCGGCACCCGGATATCGGACAGCCGCACCAGCCGGCCATTGACCGGGAAGCGGTTCGTCGCCAGCTCGTTGTCCAGGTACAGCCGGTACAGGTACTCCGAGTGCATGCGCCAGGGCATGCGCGTGCCGTCGGCATTCCAGGCCATCAGGTCGATCAGCGGGGCACGCTGGCCCTTGAGGTAGTTGTCGACCATCGGCTGCCAGACCAGATCCTGCGCGCGCAGCAGCGCGAAGGCGCCCGCCATCTGGCGGCTCTCCAGCACGCCTTTCTTGTGCATGGTCGCCTCGAGCAGCGCGAGCTGGCTCGGGTTGATGAAGAAGGCGAGCTCGCCCGGCTCGGAGAAGTCGGTCTGGGCGGCGAACATCGACACCGACGCCAGCCGCTCGTCGCCGTCGCGCGCCCGCGCCGCGGCGCCGATCGCGAGCAGCGTGCCGCCGATGCAGTAGCCCACCGCGTGCACCTTCTGCCGCGGCACGATCGTCGTCACCGCGTCCAGCGCCGCGAACAGCCCCTTGGCGACATAGTCGTCCATGCCGAGCTCGCGGTCGCCCTCGTCGGGGTTCTTCCACGAGATCATGAAGACCGTGTGACCCTGGTCGACCAGGTACTTGACGAGCGAGTTGCGCGCGCTCAGGTCGAGGATGTAGTACTTCATGATCCACGCCGGCACGATCAGCACCGGCTCGGCGTGCACCTGCCGGGTCGTCGGCTGGTACTGGATCAGCTCGATCAGCTCGTTGCGCAGCACCACCTTGCCCGGCGTCACGGCGACGCTCTGGCCGACCTCGAACGCCTCGCCACCCGGCGGGGCGGCCTTGTCGACCGTGCGCCTGAGGTCTTCGAGCCAGTTCCGGATCCCGCGCGCCAGGTTCTGGCCGCCTTCGGCGCGCGTCAGCGCCAGCAGCTCGGGGTTGGACGCCAGGTAGTTGGCCGGCGAGCTGGCGTCCAGCAGCATGCGCACGGCGAACTCCAGCAGCTGCGCGTGGTAGTCGGTGACGCCGCCGACGTCGTGCACCGTATCCTTCATCAGCGCGGCAGCGTTCTGGTAGGCGCGCGCATAGACGTTGAACGGAAACTGCGACCAGGCCGCGTCGGCGAAGCGCCGGTCGGCGTCGCCTTCGAAGCCCTCGGCTGGCGGCAGCGGCGCGCCGGCGAGCGCGCGCAGCGCGAAGCCCCAGGTGTCGCTGGCGCGCGCCGCGGCCTCCTGCTGCAGCGCGGCGACCTTCGTCGGCGACTGCGCCAGGTGCATCGCCCAGTCGGCCCAGGCGGTGGTGAAGGCCGTCGGTGCCAGCCCGGCGGTCATCTGCGCCAGCTGGGCACGGAACTCATGGTCGAAGTCGCGCTGCGTCGGTGCGGGGTCGCGTCGCTTGCTCATGGTCGGGTCCTCGGGCGATCTCAGGCCGGAGCGTGCCAGCCGGCATCGACCCACAGCTCGCCGCTGACGGCCGAGTTCGCCAGCATGAAGCAGATCGCGTCGGCGATCTCGTCGGGCCGGATCAGCCGCCCGAGCTGGGTGTAGGGCAGGATGTTCTTCGCCACGTAGTCGCTCCCCATCGCGCGCACCATCGGCGTGTCGGTGAAGCCGGGGTGGATCACGCTGCAGCGCACGCCGTGGAACATCGCCTCCTTCATGATCGTCGCCGCCGCGCCCTCCAGCCCCGCCTTGGTGCTGGCGTACGAGATCTGGCCGCGGTTGCCCTGCGACGAGACCGATCCGATGAAGACGACCGCGCCCTGGATGCCTTCGTCGGGGCTCCAGCGCTTAAGCCCGCGCGCCGCGCGGTCCTCGGCGATGCGGCCGACCATCTCCAGCACCCAGTAGACCGGGGCGATCAGGTTGACGTCGACGACCTGCTTGAACTTCTCCAGCGGATAGATGCGCGCCTTGCCGGTGGCCTTGTCGATGCGCACCGCGAGCTCGTCGCGCGTGATGCCTGCGGCCGGCACGCACAGCGTCACCCTCCCGTGGCGGCGGGCGACCTCGTCGTGGACCTCGCTGCGAAAGCCCGCGTCCGTCGTGTCGCCCCGGAACGCCAGCGCGACCTCGCGACCGGCCTCGGCGTTGACCTGTGCGGCGACCTCGTCGACCGCGTCGCTCATGTCCACCAGCGCCACCGCGGCGACACCCCGGCGCGCCATCGCTGCCGCCACCGCGCGGCCGATGCCGCTGGCGCCGCCGGTCACCAGCGCCACCTTGTCCTTGAAATCCATGCTGTCTCCGGATGAGGGAAGAATCGGATCGGCCGCAGTCTAGGCCGCCCACCCGTCACCGAGCTGACTGCTGCACCGCAGCAATTCATGCGAACCCTGGCACGGCCGGCGTCTGCGTCACCGGGCATGGTAGCCGCGCGCCCCGAACGCTGACGCTGACCCGGCGCGGCGCCGCGCGTGGCGTCGTGACGACGTCGCGGCCGGCCGGAGCGCGTGCCATGCGAAGATTCGGGCATGAGCCGACCGATACCGACCTGGGAGCCCTTGTCGCCCGAGGTGCTCGCCGATCAGCTCGGCGCCTACGACCGCATGCGCGCCACCTGCCCGCTGGCCGAATCGCCGCGCGGCGTGACGCTGTTCCGGCATGCCGACGTCGTCGCCGCGGCGACCGACCCCGCGCGCTTCTCGTCGGCCGCGACCGCTCGGCGCGCGGTGCCCAATGCGATCGACCCGCCCGAGCATGCGGCCTGGCGCACGCTGACCGACCCCTTCTTCGCTCCGGCGCGCATCGCCGCGCTCGAGCCACGCGTGCGCGCGATCGCCGAGGCCATCGTCTCGGCGCTGCCACGCGGCGTCGACCTCGACGCCGTGGCCGTGATCGGCGCCCCGCTGGCGGTGCGCGCGCAGACCGAGTGGCTGGGCTGGCACGGCATCGAGGACAGCTTGCTGGCGTGGATGGCCGACAACCACGACGCCACCCGCAGCGGCGACCGCGCGCGCACCGCCGAGGTCGCCGCGGCCTTCGACGAGATCGTCCGCGTGCAGCTGCGGCGCCGCCGCGGGATGGGCGCTGCCGCGCCCGAGGATCCGACGACCGAGCTGATGCGCGCGACGATGGACGGCCGGCCGCTGGACGAGGCCGACATCGTCTCCGTGCTGCGCAACTGGACCGCCGGCGACCTGGCGTCGATGGCGGCGGCGCTGGGTGTCGTCGTTCGCTTTCTCGCCACCCACCCCGAGGTGCAGCAGGATCTGCGCGCCCGCCCGGCCGGGCTGGCGGCGGCGATCGACGAGATGCTGCGCATCGACGACCCGTTCCTCGTCAACCGGCGCCTGACGACCACGGCGCTTCGGATCGGCGAGCACGAGCTCGAGGCCGGCACCCGTGTGTATCTCAACTGGACCTCGGCCAACCGCGACGAGTCCGTCTTCGGGGACCCGGACGCCTACCGGCCCGAGCGCAACGCGGCGCACAACCTGGTCTACGGCATCGGCATCCACGCCTGCCCGGGGCGGCCGCTGGCGACGATGGAGCTCGTCGTCGCGACGCAGGTGTTGCTCCAGGCGACGTCTTGCCTCGAGCCGGCCGCTGACGCCGCGCCGGTGCGCGAGACCTACCCGCTGGGAGGTTGGCGCAGCGTGCCGGTACGGCTGCGCTGATCGGTCAAGGTTGCGGGCCCGGCGGTGGCCGGGCTGCAAGCTGCGACAGGACGACGCAGGCGGGATGGCGGTTGTCAGCCTGCCTCGGCGGTGATGCCCAGGCAGTTGTTGCAGCGCCCCAGCCCGCGCAGCCTAGGGTCGGGCTTGCCCTCGCCGGTCTTGAAGTTGGCGTGGCACTTGATGCACACGTACATCTTCGAGCTCGACATCATCGGCTTGACGCCGGGCTCGGCATTCGGACGCGCGGCGCTGTACTCGGCCTGGGTCTGGCGGAGCTTGGGCGTGGTCGGGTCGGCGGGGGCGGTGCTGCTGCGACGGGTGGCCATGGGTCGTTCGTGGGGCGTCGGGACGACGGCTGCTGTCTGCAAGAACCATATTGTCCGCTACAACGCGGCCCTTTGCCCGCGCCGGCCGGCGGTGGCCGGCGTCAGCGGTAGCGAGGCAGCATCGCCTCCAGTGGGAGAGGCGCGATGCGCGAGGCCATGCCGGCGCAGCCGAAGGCGTCGAAGCGCTGCTCGCAGATGCCGCGCGCGGCCTTGCGCGCGGCCGCCAGCGCCTTGCGCGGGTCGAACTCCGACGGCTGCTCGGCGAAGAGCTTGCGCATCGCGCCCGTCATCGCGAGCCGGATGTCGGTATCGATATTGACCTTGCGCACGCCGCTGGCGATGCCGCGGCGGATCTCCTCGACCGGCACGCCGTAGGTCGGCTTGATGTCGCCGCCGTACTGCCGGATGATCGTCAGCCACTCCTGCGGCACGCTCGACGAGCCGTGCATCACGAGGTGGATGTCGGGCACCGCGGCGTGGATCGCGGCGATGCGGTCGATGGCGAGGATGTCGCCGGTGGGCTCGCGGGTGAACTTGTAGGCGCCGTGGCTGGTGCCGATCGCGATGGCAAGCGCGTCGACGCCGGTGGCGGCGACGAAGGCGCGCGCCTCGTCGGGGTCGGTCAGCAGCTGGTCGTGGCCGAGCTTGCCCTCGGCACCGACGCCGTCCTCCTCGCCCGCCTCGCCGGTCTCCAGCGAGCCCAGGCAGCCGAGCTCGCCCTCGACCGAGACGCCGACCGCATGCGCGATCTCGCACACCCGGCGCGTGACCTCGACGTTGTAGTCGTAGCCGGCCGGCGTCTTCGCGTCCTCGAGCAGCGAGCCATCCATCATCACGCTGGTGAACCCCGAGCGGATCGCCTGCACGCACACCGCCGGCGAAGCGCCGTGGTCCTGGTGCAGCACGACCGGGATCCCAGGGTGTGACTCGACCGCGGCCAGCACCATGTGGCGCAGGTAGGGCTCGCCGGCGTACTTGCGCGCGCCCGCCGAGGCCTGCAGGATGACCGGGCTGTCGGTCGCCTGCGCGGCCTCCATGATGGCCTGGATCTGCTCGAGGTTGTTGACGTTGAACGCCGGCACGCCGTAGCCATGTTCGGCGGCGTGATCCAGCAGCTGGCGCAGGGCGATGAAGGCCATCGGGTGTTCCTCGGGGTTGGGGGTGGTAGCGTGGTCGGGTGCGACGGGTGTCGTGTCGCGCGTCAACCGAACTGCGAGACGATCTCCATCGCGTCGTGCCAGCCGACGAGGTCGTCCAGCCCGACGCGGCCGTCGTCGCCGCGCAGCGCCGGGTGCCAGCCTGCGCGCGTGTGCAGCCCGGGGCCGATCGCGATCGCACCGTCGACGCTGGCCTCGGCGAAGTAGGCGCTGCGGGTGACGACGACCGGCACCTCGGCGGCGCGCGCGGCAGCCACGCCGCCGGGTGAGTCCTCCAGCGCCAGCGCCTGCAGCGGCTGCAGCCCGAGCTGTGCCAGCGCGCGCTGGAAGACCTCGGGGTCGGGCTTCTTGCGCTGCACGTCCTCGCCGCAGACGACGGCGGCGAACCCGGCTCGCCAGTCGGCACCCAGGTGCACGCGAAGCAGCGCGTCGACATTGCTGCGGCTGGTCGTCGTCGTGATCGCCAGCCGCACGCCGGCGGCGCGGCACTCGCGCATCAGCTCGGCCACGCCGGCGCGCAGCGGCAGCCGCGCGCTGCGAACTAGTTCGGCGTAGAAGCCGTTCTTCAGCGCGTGCAGCTCGCGTGCCAGTGCGTCGCGCTCGTCGGCGGTGGGCGGGGCATCGGCGCGCGTGGCGAGGTCGGCCATCAGCCGCTCGCGCCCGCCGGTGACCGCCAGCAGCTCGCCGTAGCGCGCCTCGTCCCAGCGCCAGGGCAGGCCGAGTGACTCGAAGGCCTGGTTGAAGGCGACGCGGTGGCCGTCGCGCTCGGTCTCGGCCAGCGTGCCGTCGACGTCCCACAGCAGGGCTAGCAGTCGCGTCATCGGGATTCCTCTAGTGCGGCGCAGGGCACCGCGTTCGGCCGTGCGGCCGGTGCGCGGGCCGGGCGGGTGGGGCAGGCGGATCAGCGGGCGCCGCGCCCGCGCGGCGTACGCATCGTCCGCGGGGGGTGTCTGGCGCGGGGTCGGGGCGGTCACGCGGCGGCCTCCGCCTGCGGGGCGAGCAGCGCCGACAGGTCGTCGACGATGCGGTCCGGCGCGCAGTCCTGCAGCGGCTGGCCCATGTTGTAGCCGTACGGCAGCAGCCACACCGGCACGCCGGCGGCGCGCGCGGTGGCGACGTCGATGGCCGAATCGCCGACGAACAGCGCCCGCTCGGGCGTGATGCCAAAGGCGCGCAGGCAGCCCAGGACGCCCGCGGGGTCGGGCTTGCGCGTGGGCTGGGTATCGCCGCAGACGATGCGGTCGAAGGCTTCGGCCAGGCCGTGCGCGGCGAGCACGCGGTCGGTGTAGCGGTGCTCCTTGTTGGTCACGATCGCCAGCCGCACGCCGCCCGCACGCAGCGCCGCCAGCGTCTCGCGCACCGCCGGGTAGACGCGGCTGCGGGTGCCGCAGCGCTCGGCGTAGAAGCGGTCGTAGACGCCTCCGATGACCGCCAGCCGCGGGCTGGCGCGAACCTCGTCGACGCTCGTCCCGCTGGCGCGCGCGACCGCGTGCACGAGCAGCGCGCCGGTGCCGTGGCCGATCCAGCGCGCGACCTGATCCTCGTCGACCGGCGGCCAGCCGAAGTGGCGCAGCGTGTCGCCGACGGCGTCGGCGATCTCGGGCGCGGTCTCGACCAGGGTGCCGTCGAGGTCGAACAGGACGAGGTCGAAGGCGCGGCCCGGTGCCGCGCCGGCGTGGCCGGGGAAGCCGCCCGGTCTCACGCCGCGAGCACGCCGCGCACGGCGTCGGCGACATGCGCCGCGGTCAATCCGAAATGCGCGTACAGATCCTTGGCCGGCGCCGATTCGCCGAAGGTCGCCACGCCGACGACGGCGCCGCGGCGGCCGACATACTTGCGCCAGAAGTCAGGGTGCGCGGCCTCGACCGCGACCGCCGGCAGCGCCAGCGGCAGCACGGCGTCGCGCCACGCCGCATCCTGGCGGTCGAAGACGGTCGTGCTCGGCATCGAGACGACGCGCACCGCGATGCCGTCCGCAGCCAGCCTGTCGCGCGCCGCGAGCGCGATCTCGACCTCGCTGCCGGTGGCGACGATCAGCGCGCGCGCGCCGTCGGCATCGGCCAGCACGTAGCCGCCGCGCCGGATCTCGGTCGCGCGCGCCGCGTCGGCGACGACGCGCGGCAGGTTCTGGCGCGACAGCGCGAGCGCCGTCGGGCCGTCGCGGCGCTCGACCGCGCAGGCCCAGGCGACCGCGGTCTCCAGCGCATCGGCCGGGCGCCAGAGGTCGAGGTTCGGGATCAGGCGCAAGCTGGGCACATGCTCGATCGACTGGTGCGTCGGCCCGTCCTCGCCGAGCCCGATCGAGTCGTGGGTGAAGACATGGACGACGCGCTGCTTCATCAGCGCGGCCATGCGGACCGCATTGCGGCTGTAGTCGCTGAAGGTCAGGAAGGTGCCGCCGTAGGGCAGCAGCCCGCCGTGCAGCGCCATGCCGTTCATCATCGCGGCCATGCCGAACTCGCGCACGCCGTAGCTCAGGTGGTTGCCGGCCTGGTCGCGCCCGGCGCGGGTGCAGCCCTTGAAGTTGGTCAGGTTCGATCCGGTGAGGTCGGCGCTGCCGCCGAAGAACTCGGGCAGCAGCGGCGCCAGCGCGTCGAGCGCGAGCTGGCTCGCCTTGCGCGTCGCGACCGGCTCGGCGCGGTCGGCGGCGGCGGCGAAGACGCGCGGGAGCTTCGCATCCCAGTCCGCCGGCAGCGCGCCGGCGACGCGGCGCTCGAACTCGGCCGCCGCCGCGGGGTGGGCGGTGCGGTAGGCGTCGAAGCGGCGGCGCCAATCGCTGCGCGCGCGCTCGCCGCTGCCGCGCGCGTCCCACGCGGCGGCGACCTCGGCCGGGACCTCGAACGGTGCGGCGGTCCAGCCCAGCGCCTCGCGCGTGGCGGCGATCTCGGCCGCGCCCAGCGGCGCGCCGTGCACGTCGTGCGTTCCGGCCTTGGTCGGTGCGCCGCGGCCGATCTCGGTCTTGCAGGCGATCAGCGTCGGCCGGCCGTCAGGGCGCAGCGCCTGCGCGCGCGCGGCGGCGATCGCGGCGTCGACGGCGTCGACATCGTGGCCGTCGACCGCGCGCACGACGCGCCAGCCGCAGGCCTCGAAGCGCGCCGGCGTGTCGTCGGCGAACCAGCCCTGCACATGGCCGTCGATCGAGATCCCGTTGTCGTCGTACAGCACGATCAGCCGCGCCAGCCGCAGCGTGCCGGCGAGCGAGACGACCTCGTGGCTGATGCCCTCCATCAGGCAGCCGTCGCCGACGAAGGCGTAGGTGAAGTGGTCGACGATCGCGTGGCCGTCGCGGTTGAACTCGGCCGCCAGCAGCCGCTCGGCCAGCGCCATGCCGACCGCATTCGCCAGCCCCTGGCCGAGCGGGCCGGTGGTGGTCTCGACCCCGGGGGTGACGCCGACCTCGGGGTGGCCCGGGGTCTTGCTGTGCAGCTGGCGGAAGGCGCGCAGCTCGCTCGTCGGCAGCTCGTAGCCACTCAGGTGCAGCAGCGCGTACAGCAGCATCGACGCGTGGCCGTTGGACAGCACGAAGCGGTCGCGGTCGGCCCAGTGCGGGTCGGCCGGGTCGTGCTTCAGGTGCCGTCCCCACAGCGCGACCGCCATCTCGGCCATGCCCATCGGCGCGCCGGGGTGGCCCGATCGGGCGTGCTCGACGGCGTCGGCGGCCAGGATGCGGACTGCATCGGCCATGCGGCGGGTGTCGGCCGCCTTCGTGCCGGCCGCGCTCACAGCGCCCCCAGCGCGCGCCGGCGCCGCTCCATCATGCGCCAGATGAAGGGCGTGAAGATCAGCTGCATCGCCAGCTCCATCTTGCCGCCAGGGACGACGATGGTGTTGGCACGGCTCATCCACGAGCGGTCGATCATGCCCAGCAGGTAGGGGAAGTCGATCCCCTTGGGGTTGGAGAATCGGATCACGCAGATGCTCTCCGACGACGACGGGATGTCGCGCGCGATGAAAGGGTTGGAGGTGTCGACGGCCGGCACGCGCTGGAAGTTGACGTGCGTGCGCCCGAACTGCGGAACGATGTAGTTCACGTAGTCGGGCATGCGGCGCAGGATGGTGTCGGTCACCGCCTCGGTGCTGTAGCCGCGCACGTTCTTGTCGCGCCACAGCTTCTGGATCCACTCGAGGTTGATCACCGGCACGACGCCGATCAGCAGGTCCGGGTAGCGCGCGATATCGACCTGCGGCGTGACGACGGCGCCGTGCAGCCCCTCGTAGAACAGCATGTCCGTGCCCTCGGGCAGTTCCTCCCAGGGCGTGAAGGTGCCGGGATCCTGGCCGTAGGGCGCGGCCTCGACCGGGTCGTGCAGGTACTTGCGGCGCTTGCCGGTCCCGGTCTCGCTGTAGTCGCGGAACAGGGTCTCCAGCTCCGGGAACAGGTTGTTGTCGGGGCCGAAGTGGCTGAAGTGCTTGTCGCCGGCCTTCTCGGCCTCGGCCTGGCGCTCGCGCATCTCCTTGCGGTCGTAGCGATGGAAGCTGTCGCCCTCGATGACGGCGGCGGTGACACCCTCGCGGCGGAAGATCTGCTCGAAGGTGCGCGTCACCGACGAGGTGCCGGCGCCGGACGATCCGGTGATGGCGATGATGGGGTGGCGTTCGGACATGGCGGCGGGTCCTCGTCGGCAGGGGGCGGTCAGTCGCGGAACAGGCTGCGCTCGGCGAACAGCGGTGCCGGCGCCTCGCGGGCGGAGGGCTCGGCGTGGTAGCGCTCGATGCGCTCGACCTCGTGGCGCGAGCCCAGGACCAGCCCGATGCGCTGGTGCAGCGCGGTCGGCTTGACGCCCAGCACCGGCTGGCGCCCGGTGCTCGCGCGTCCGCCGGCCTGCTCGACGACGAATCCGATCGGGTTGGCCTCGTACAGCAGCCGCAGCCGGCCGGCGTTGAGCGTCTCCGCCGCGGCGTGGCCGTTGCCGCTGCGCGGCGCGCTGGAGCCTGCAGCAGGCGGTGCCGGAGGCGCGGTCATGCGGCTGTCGCGTGGGTACAGGAAGACGCCGCCACGCATCAGGATGCGGTGCGCCTCGGCGACCATCGACGCGATCCAGCGCATGTTGAAGTCCTTGCCGCGCGGACCGCTCGCGCCCGCCAGGCACTCGTCGACATAGCGCTTGACCGGAGGCTCCCAGAAGCGGCTGTTGCTGGTGTTGATGGCGAACTCGCGCGTGTCGGCCGGGATGCGGATGTCGGGGTGGGTGAGCTTGAACTCGCCGAGGTCCGGGTCCAGCGTGAAGCCGGCCACGCCGTCGCCGACCGTCAGCACCAGCATCGTCACCGGGCCATAGATCGCATAGCCGGCGGCCACCTGGGTCGCGCCGGGCTGCAGGAAGTCGGCCTCGACGGCGTCGCGGCCGGTGTCGACGAGCTCGTCGGGCGCGCGCAGGATCGAGAAGATCGTCCCGACCGAGACGTTGACGTCGATATTGCTGCTGCCGTCCAGCGGGTCGAAGACGAGCAGGTACTTGCCGCGCGCGTAGGGCCGCGGGATCTGGTACGGCTGCTCCATCTCCTCCGACGCCATCCCGGCCACGTGGCCCGACCACTCGCTCTGGCGGATCAGCATCTCGTTGCTGATGACGTCCAGCGGCTTCTGCTCCTCGCCCTGGACGTTGGTCGCGCCGGCGGCGGCCGACTCCGGCACCCGCGCGAGCGACCCGAGCGCGACCTGGCGCGCGATCGCCTTGCAGGCGATCGAGACGTCGAGGATCAGCGCATTGAGCTCGCCGCTGGCCTGCGGAAAACGCCGGCGCTGCTCGATCAGGTACTGGGTCAGCGTGCGCTTCTTGGACAGTGGCATCGGGGTTCTCCGACGGCGGGTGGGGTCGCGGTCAATGTAAGCAGCGACGGAAATAAGGTAAATTCACAAATCGTTTATCGATGCTTAAGCAACGCTGAATGAACAATGTGACTCTGCGCCAGCTTCGCGTCTTTGCCGAGGTTGCGAGGCGGCTGAGCTTCGTTCGCGCCGCCGAAGCCTTGCACCTGACGCCGCCGGCGGTGACGATGCAGGTCAAGGAGCTGGAAGCCCAAGTCGGGCTGCCGCTGTTCGACCGCGAGGGGCGCAAGGTCTCGCTGACCACCGCGGGCGAGTACATGCTGCTGCACGCACGCCGCGTGCTGGCGGCATTGAAAGAGGCCGGTGACGCGATGGCGCGGCTCAAGCACGTCGAGGCCGGGGCGCTGGACGTCGGGCTGGTCAGCACGGCCAAGTATTTCGTGCCGCGGCTGCTGGCGCGATTCCGCGAGGAGCACCCGGGCATCGAGCTGCGGATGCAGGTGTCGCAGAACCGCGAGCAGCTGCTCGCGCTGCTGCGCGGCGGCGAGATCGACCTGGCGGTGATGGGGCGGCCACCGCGCGAGCTGGGCGCGCGCGCCGAGCCCTTCGCGCCGCACCCGCAGGTCTTCGTCGCCCCGCCCGGGCATCCTCTGCTGCAGCGCGCGCCGGTGCCGCCGGCCTGGCTCGAGTCCGAGCCGCTGATCGTGCGCGAGATCGGCTCCGGCACGCGCCGGGCGATGGAGGATTTTCTCGACCGCCACCACGTCCACCCGCATGTCGCGATGGAGATGCCGAGCAACGAGAGCATCAAGCAGGCGGTGATGGCTGGCATGGGGCTGAGCTTCCTGTCGCTGCACACGATCGGGCTCGAGCTGGCCGGCGGGCTGATCCGCATCCTTCCAGTCGACGGGGCGCCGGTGGTGCGGACCTGGAATGTCGTCCACCTGGCGGGGCGCACGCTGTCGCCGGCGGCCGAGGCGCTGCGCTACTTCGTCCTCGAGCATGCCAACGCGCTGCTGGCGCGCGAGTTCGAGGCCGCCGCGATCGCCGCCGGGCTGGACGAGGCCGCGTCCGCGCCGGCCACGGAACCCGCGCGAGCGGCGGGGGTCGGATGAGGCGTCGACGCTGCGGGCTCGACGGCCCGGTACGATCGTCGCCTGCTGACCATCCACGTTTGCGAAGACCGCGAGATCCGCGAAGAGGAAGCCTCCGATGAAGTCCTGGTTGATCGCCCTCCTGATCGCGTCCGTGCCGCTGACGCTGATGCCGACGCTGGCCGAAGCCAAGCGCTTCGGCGGCGGCAAGTCGTTCGGCATGCAGCGCAGCACGGTGCCGCCGCAACGCGCACCCGAGGCGCCGCGACCCGCGCAGCCTCCGGCGACCAACCCGGCGCAACCCGCCAATGCCGCGGCCCCCGCCGCGGGGGCGGCGGGCGCCGCCGCCGCGGGTTCCCGCTCCTGGCTGGGGCCGGTGGCGGGGCTGGCCGCAGGGCTGGGGCTGGTGGCGCTGATGAGCCACCTGGGGCTGGGCGAGGAACTGGCCAGCTTCGTCCTGCTGGCGCTGCTGGCGATGGTTGCGGTCGTCGTCGTGCGCTTGCTGATGCGGCGCGGCGCTGCACCGTCGCGCCCGGCCCTGGCGTCGGCCGCGGGCCCGGCACCGTCCTGGCGCGAGGCGGCGGCGCAGGGGCCCGGGCAGCGCGCGGAGCAGGGCGGCGGTCTCGCCGGGGTGGCCACCCCGGCGGTCGGCTCCGCGCTGCGGCCGCGGCTGGCGGTCGCGGGGGTCGAGGCCGAGGACGCAGCCCCCACAGGCGCGGCGCCGCGCGAGCTGCCCCCGGGCTTCGACGCCGCGGAGTTCGAGCGCGTCGCGCGCGCGATCTTCATCCGCATGCAGACCGCCTATGACGCAGGCGACCTGGACGACCTGCGCCAGTTCACGACGCCCGAAGTCTTCGCCGAACTGCGGCTGCAACTGCAGGAGCGCGGCAATGTCGCGCAGCACACCGATGTCGCCGAGGTGCGTGCCGAGGTGATCGAGGTCGCCGAGGACGACGGCCGGCAGATCGTCAGCGTGCGCTACCACGGCCGCGTGGCCGAGGAAACCGGCGCGCCGGCCGAGCCCTTCGACGAGGTCTGGCATCTTGTGCGGCCTGTGGACGGTGGCCGCGGCTGGGCGATCGCCGGGGTGCAGCAGCTCGAGCGCACCTGAGGTTGCCGAAGCCTGGGGTTCTGCCCGGGCCGACCCCGTCGGGGCCGAGAGAAGCCGGGAGGCGGTTCGCCTCCTCGGGATCCCCAGCCGCCGCTTCGCGTCGGGCGCAGCGTGGCCTCTACACTGGGGGCTCGCCTGGACGCCCCCCTCCCGATGACCGCTCACGCCACGCCGCCACCGGGCAGCCTGCACGACCGGCTGCAGCCTCTGCTCGCTGCCGCCGCCGCCGATGCCGTCGCGCTCGCCGCCCCCGGCCGGCCGCCGCTGACGCACGGCGCGCTGCGCCGGCTGATCGCCGAGACCCTGGCGTGGTTCGCGGGCCAGGGGATAGGGCGCGGTGACCGCGTCGCCATCGTGCTGCCCAACGGGCCGGAGATGGCGAGCTGCTTCCTGGCCTGCGCCAGCGGCGTCGCGAGCGCGCCGCTGAACCCGGCCTACCGCGCCGACGAGTTCGAGTTCTACCTGTCCGACCTGCGCGCCAAGGCACTCGTCGTCGAAGCCGGCAGCAGCTCGCCGGCGGTCGAGGTCGCGCGCCACATGGGCGTGCGCCTCGTCGAGCTGCACCCGGGCGAGGCCGCCGGCGCCTTCACGCTGGGCACCGACGGTGCCGCGCCGCCGGCGGCGGCGACCTACGCCGAGCCGGACGACGTCTCGATGCTGCTGCACACCTCGGGCACGACCTCGCGGCCGAAGATCGTGCCGCTGTCGCAGCGCAACCTGGCGGCGTCGGCACAGCATATCGCGCGCACGCTGGCCTTCGGGCCGGCGGACTGCGGGCTGAACATCATGCCGCTGTTCCACATCCACGGGCTGATCGCCGGCGTGCTGGCGCCGCTCGCGGCAGGCAGCCGCGTCTTCTGCACCCCCGGCTTCAACGCGCTGAAGTTCTTCGGCTGGATGGACGAGGCGGCGCCGACCTGGGTCACGGCGGTGCCGACCATGCACCAGGCGATCCTCGCGCGCGCAGGCAAGAACCGCGACGTGATCGCGCGCCACCCGCTGCGCTTCATGCGCTCGTCGAGTTCGTCGATCCCGCCGCAGGTGATCCGCGAGCTCGAGGAGGTCTTCGGTGCGCCGCTGATCGAGGCCTACGGCATGACCGAGGCGACGCACCAGATGGCGTCCAACCCGCTGCCGCCGGCGCTGCGCAAGCCGGGCACGGTCGGCCGCGCCGCCGGGCCGGAGATCGCGATCATGGCCGAGGACGGGTCGCTGCTGCCGCCCGGGGCGACCGGCGAGATCGTGATCCGCGGCCCCAACGTCACCGCCGGTTACGAGTCCAACCCCAAGGCCAACGCCGAGGCCTTCGTCGCGGGCTGGTTCCGCACCGGCGACCAGGGCGTGATGGACGAGGATGGCTACGTCAGCATCACCGGCCGGCTCAAGGAGATCATCAACCGCGGCGGCGAGAAGATCAGCCCGCGCGAGGTCGACGAGGTCCTGATGGACCATCCGGCGGTGGCGCAGGTCGTGTGCTTCGGCATGCCGCACGCCAAGCTCGGCGAGGAGGTGGCGGCGGTCGTCGTGCTGCGCGAGGGCCAGGCGGCGACCGAGCGCGAACTGCAGCAGTTCGTCGCCGGCCGGGTGGCGGACTACAAGGTGCCAGCCAGGATCCTCTTCATGGACGAGATCCCCAAGGGCGCGACCGGCAAGCTGCAGCGCATCGGGTTGGCGGCGCGGCTGGGCCTGGGCTGAGCGCGATGAGGTTCGCGGTCGTCGGCGCCGGCGCCATCGGCGGCTACCTCGGTGCGCGGCTGGCGCTGGCCGGACACGAGGTGGTCCTCATCGCGCGAAACCGCAACCTCGAGGCGATCCGCGCCGGCGGGTTCAAGCTGATCGAGGAGGATGGCCGCGAGCGCGTCGCGCGCGCGGTGCGCGCCGAGCCGCGCATGGCCGACGCCGGGCCGCAGGACGCCGTGCTGCTGACGGTCAAGGCGCACCAGGTGCACGAGCTGCTGCCCGACCTGCGTGCGCTGTTCGGCCCGCAGACGATGCTGGTGACGATGATCAACGGCGTGCCGTGGTGGTACTTCCAGCGCCTGGGCGGGCCGTGGGAGGGCCGGCGGCTGGACAGCGTCGACCCCGGCGGCGTGCTGGCCGACGCGATCGAGCCCGAACGCATCGTCGGCGGCGTCGTCTACCCGGCGGCCGAACTGGTCGCGCCGGGCGTCGTCCGCGTCGTCGAGGGCAACCGCTTCACGCTCGGCGAGCCCGACGGCAGCCGCAGCGAGCGCATCGAGGCGCTGTCGCAGGCGTTCATGGCGGCCGGCTTCAAGGCCCCGGTCAGCCGCGACATCCGCAGCGAGATCTGGCTCAAGCTGTGGGGCAACCTGAGCTTCAACCCGATCAGCGCGCTGACGCAGGCGACGCTGCAGGAGATCTGCCGCTTCCCGCCGACGCGCGAGCTCGCCGCGCGCATGATGACCGAGGCGCGCGCGGTCGCCGAGGCGCTCGGGGTGCGGATCCGCATCACGCTCGAGCAGCGCATCGCCGGCGCCGAGGCGGTCGGCGCGCACAAGACCTCGATGCTGCAGGACGTGCAGGCCGGTCGCGCGCCCGAGCTGGCCGCACTCGTCGGTGCGGTGATCGAGCTCGGCCAGGTCGTCGGCGTGCCTACGCCGACGATCGAGGCGGTGCACGCGGCCACTGCGCTGCTGGCGCGCACGCTCGCGGCCGGGCCGTCGCGGCTGAGCCCGCAGCCGCTGCTGGGGGGCTTGCGGTGAACCGGATCGCGGCGCTGGTGCTCGTGCTGGTCGCAGGTGGCGCGGCGGCGGCCGACCTGCACGCCTTCTGGGACGGGCGCTGCGGATCCTGCCACGGTGACTCCGCGGGCTTCGCGCGCAGCACGCTGGCGCTGCACGACGGCTGAGCGGCGGCTGAGCGGCGGCTGAGCGCGCGCCGCGGTCAGGCGCGCGCCTGCGCCGCCGCACCCGCCGCGGATCGCCTCGGCGACGACGCGCGCGGCCAGCGCGCCGAGCAGCGACAGGTCGGCACTGCGACCGGCGCGACCGGTGGCGAGCGCGAACAGCGTGTCGCCGTCGTGCATCGTCAACGGGTCGATCGACCGCGCCAGCCCGGCGTGGCCGAGCGCCGCGAGCTTGGTCGCCTGCGCCTTGTCGAGCACGGCGTCGGTGGCGACGACGCCGATCGTCGTCGCGGTGCCCGGGACGAGACGCTGCGGCAGCTCGCCGGCAGCCAGTGCGTCGGTGCTGCGCCGCGCGCGGCCGTCGGCGCCGCGGGCACCGGCGATGACGCGGCCGTCGGTGTCGAGGACGTCGCCGACCGCGTTGACCACCATCAGCGCGCCGACGGTGACGCCGTGGACCGAGATCGACGCCGTGCCCAGGCCGCCGCGCATGCACGACGCCGGCCCCCACAGCTTGCCGACGGTCGCACCGGCACCGGCGCCGACCGCGCCCACCGCAGGCGCCGCGGTCGATGCGGCGTCGCACGCGGCGCTGCCGGCGGCGGCGTCGGGGCGAACGGCGGGGTCGCCCTCCCAGAGGTCGAAGATCACCGCCGCCGGGACGATCGGCACCCGCACGGGGCCGACTTCCAGCCCGTGCCCGCGCGACTCGAGCCAGCGCACGACGCCGTCGGCAGCGGCCAGCCCGAAGGCACTGCCGCCGGTCAGCAGCACGCCGTGCACGACCGGGACGACGTTCTCGGGGCGCAGCAGGTCGGTCTCGCGCGTGCCCGGTGCGCCGCCGCGCACGTCGACGCCGGCGACCGCGCCTTCGGGACACAGGACGACGGTGCAGCCGGTGGCCCGGGCAGCCAGCGTGTGGTGGCCGACGCGCAGCCCGGTGACGTCGGTGAGCGCGCCCGGCATCTCGGTGGCGGCCGGCGGCCAGTCGACCCGCAGGCCGTCGTTCAGGCGAAGACGCCGGCGCTGTCCTGCATGCGCTCGGACACCTCGCCCAGGTGGTGCAGCGTGTCGCCGAAGCTCGTCTCGAGCATCGTCAGCCGCTTGAAATAGTGGCTGCCGAGGTACTCGTCGGTGACGCCGATGCCGCCGTGCAGCTGCACGCACTGCTGGCCGACGAAGCGCATGCTCTGGCCGAGCTGGACCTTGGCCTGCGACAGCGCGCGCCGGCGCGCGTCGGGTGGCTCGCCGAGCTTGAGCGTGGCGTAGTAGCTCATCGAGCGTCCGAGCTCGAGCGCCATCTTGACGTCCGCGATGCGATGCCGCAGCGCCTGGAAGCTGGCGATCGCGACGCCGAATTGCTTGCGCGTATTCATGTACTCGACCGTGATCGCGGTCAGCTGCTCCATCAGCCCGACCGCCTCGGCGCAGGCGGCGGCGAGGCCGATGTCGACCCCATGCTCGAGCACCGCGAGCCCGTCGCGCGCGGCCAGCGTCGCCGGCGTGTCCGCCAGCGTCAGCTCGGCGGCGCGCGCGCCATCCTGCGTCGGGTAGCCGCGCAGCGTGGCCCCGGCGGCGCCGCGCTCGACGAGGAACAGGTGGATGCCGTCCTTGCTGTGTGCCGGCACGACGAAGGCGTCGGCCTCGTCGCCCGCGGGCACGATGCTCTTGGTCCCCGAGACGGTCCAGCCGTCCCCGGACCGGCCGGCGCAGGTGGCAACCTGGTCGAGCCGGTAGCGCGCCGCGCGCTCCTGGTGCGCCAGCACGACCAGGGCCGAGCCGTCGGCGATCCTGGGCAGCCACGCGGCCTGGACGGCGTCGTCGGCCTGCGCGAGCAGTGCCGGCGCGATCAGCGCACCCTGCGCATAAGGGGCGTTGACGAGCCCGCGGCCGAGCTCCTCCATCACGACCATCGCCTCGACGGCGCCGAAGCCCATGCCGCCCCGCGACTCGGGCACCGCGAGCCCCGCGAGGCCCAGCGCGGCGAGCTCGCCCCAGACCTCGCGCGTCGCGCCGCCGGCCCTGGCGATCGCGTGCCGGCGCTCGAAGCCGAAATCCTTGTCGACCCAGCGGCGCACGGCGTCGCGCAGCGCATTCTGGTCGTCGGTGAAATCGAAGTCCATCGTCCGTCTCCTCGCGTGCCTTCAGCTTCCGAGCACGGTCTGCGCGACGATGTTGCGCTGGACCTCGTTGGAGCCGCCATAGATCGTCGTCTTGCGGTAGTTGAAGTAGGTCGCCGCCAGCGGAGCGCAGTGCGCGGCGCCGCCCGGCCACAGGCCGCCCAGGGCCTGGTCGCCCTGCCAGCCGGCGTCCATCGCCTCGCGGACGAAGGGCAGGCTGTAGGGGCCCGCGGCCAGCATCATCAGCTCGGTGTAGCGCTGCTGGATCTCGCTGCCGCGGATCTTCAGCAGCCCGGCGATGTCCAGACTCTGCTTGCCGCTCTTCTCGGCCGACAGCACGCGCAGCACCAGCATCTCGAGCGCGACGATGTCCACCTCGAGCAGTGCGATCTGGTCGCGCAGGCGCCGGTCGTCCCACACGCCCTCGGCCTTGGCGATGCGCTTGAGGCGCTCGAGCTCGCGCTTGGCGCGGTTGACGTCGGCGATGTTGGTGCGCTCGTGCGCGAGCAGGTGCTTGGCGTAGGTCCAGCCCTTGTTCTCCTCGCCGATGAGGTTCTCGGCCGGCACCTCGACGTCGTCGAAGAAGACCTCGTTGACCTCGGGCTCGCCGTCGAGCAGCACGATCGGCTTGACGGTGATGCCGGGGCTCTTCATGTCGATCAGCAGGAAGCTGATCCCGGTCTGCGGCTTGCCCTCGGTGCTGGTGCGCACCAGGCAGAAGATCCACTCGCCGTACTGGCCCAGGGTGGTCCAGGTCTTCTGGCCGTTGACGATGTAGGTGTCGCCCCGGCGCTCGGCGCGCGTCTTCAGGCTCGCCAGGTCGGATCCGCTGCCGGGTTCGCTGTAGCCCTGGCTCCACCAGACCTCGCCGCTGGCGATGCCGGGCAGGAAGCGCTGCTGCTGCTCGGGGCTGCCGAAGGCCATGATGACGGGCGCGACCATGACCGGACCGAAGGGCACGACGCGCGGCGCGCCCGCGAGCGCGCACTCCTCCTCGAACAGGTGCTTTTGCACCGCGTTCCAGCCCGGGCCACCGAACTTCTCGGGCCAGCCCCAGGCCAGCCACCCCTTCTTGCCCAGGATCCTGGCCCAGCGCTGCATGTCGTCGCGGGTCAGGCGCAGGGCGTTGTGAACCTTGTGGCTGATGTCGGCGGGCAGGTTCGCCCGCACCCAGGCGCGGATCTCCTCGCGGAACGCCTGCTCCTGCGGCGTGAAATTCAGGTCCATGCGTCGGCTCTCCGGTGGCGAGTCGACGTTTTAGCACGACCGTTCGGTCGTCGTTGTCGTCGGGGCGACAGGGCCGATCGGCGGCCCGTGCGCGTGCGTCGCGACGGTGGCCGGCGCGCCGGCGCGCCGGCGCTGGCCGTCGAGCCGGGGGTGGTCAGCCGACGAGGCGCACCAGCGCGCGCTCCAGCAGGCTGCGCCGGCGCCACGCGCGCCCGGCCTCCTCGGCAAAGTGCCGACCTCGCTCGGTGAGCCGGAAGTAGCGCACGCCGGGAAAGCCCTGCGGGTTGTCGAACTCGTCGACCAGCCCGTAGCCGGTCAGTGTCGGTGCGCTGTAGCGAACGGGCGCGCCGTCCAGCGCCCAGCCCAGCTCGCTGTCGCCGAGTTGCACCAGGACCCTCCCGCGCGACAGCAGCTGCAGGGCGTCGACGAACTCGGCGCGGTCGGGGATGATCGGTGCGGGCAGGCATCGTGCCATGGGTGCCTCCGCATGTCGGGTTGATCGAGCCCGAAGTTTGGCGCGGGGGCGCACCATGTGTCGATCCCAACAGCGCTGGTGATCGGGTCCAGTTTTGCGCGCCAGCGCACGGGGCACGGCCCCGGCGACGGCCTGGTCGCCCGGGAAGGCGCGATGCAGGGGCGGGTCAGCGCAGCTGCAGCCGCATGACGTCGTTGTCGCGCCGCAGCTGGAAGCGTTGCAGGAAGCTGTTGCCCAGCAGCACGTGCGCCATCGGCGCGGGCAGCACGACTGCGGCGACGTTGGCCACCGTGACGCCGCCCAGCGTCACCGCCGACAGCGTCACGCGCCGGGCCTCGACGCTGCCATTGGCGGTGCCGATCGCGACCGTGGGAGAACGGGTCAGGTCCAGCCCGATGCGCGCGGCCTCGGCGGCCGACAGCGCGACGACGGTGGCGCCGGTGTCGACCATGAACCGCACGGCGCGGCCGTTGATGGCGCCGCTGGTGACGAAATGTCCGCCCGCGCCCATCGGCAGCACGATCTCGCGGGTGCTGCCGGTGTCGCCCGTGCTGCCCGCGGCATCGAGCCGAAGCGGGGCCTGGCCCTGGCGGACGAGGGCCGTGCGGCCGTCGCGCTCGACCTCGGCCTCGCCGTCGCGCAGCGCGCGCAGCGTCACCCCGTGTCGGGTCTGCCCGACCGCGAGCGTGACCGGCTGGCCGTCGATCATCAGCAGCGCCTTGCTGCGACCGATCTGGCCTGCCATCGCGATCCCCGGTGCGGCCGCGTGTGCGGTCGGCAATCGCAGCGCCGGCGCGAAGGCCCACGCGATCACCGCGGCAGGGCCGAGGCCTGCAAAGCTGCGGCGGGTCGGCATCGGGGACGCCTCAGTCGCGGAAATTCTCGAAACCCAGCGGCAGCTCGGCGACCTCCTTGCGCAGCAGCGCGATCGCTGCCTGCAGGTCGTCGCGCTTGGTGCCGCTGATGCGCACCGTCTCGCCCTGGATCGCCGCCTGGACCTTGAGCTTGCTGCCCTTGACCGCGGACTGGATCCGCTTGGCGGTCGCGGCGTCGATGCCGGCGACGACCGGCACCTCGTGGCGCAGGCGGTCGCCCCCCATCTTCTGCGGCTTGGCCGAGAAGTCGAGGAAGCGCACGTCGACGCCGCGCTTGGCCATGCGCCCCAGCAACAGGTCCTTGACCTGGCCGAGCTGGAAGTCGCTGTCGCCCCACAGCACGAGCTGGCGCTTGCCGCCGCCCTGGTCGACGAGCTCGACCTTGGCGCCGCTGCCCTTGAAGTCGAACCGGGTGCCGATCTCGCGGCTGGCCTGGTCGACGGCGTTGCGGACCTCGACCAGGTCGGGTTCGAGGACGGTGTCGAAGCTGGGCATGGCGGCTCGCGGATACGGGGTGGGAAAGACCGACCCATTCTGCCAGTCCGCCGGCGCCGGCCGGTGGGCGTCAGCGCAGCTCGATCGTGCGCAAGTTCCACACGGCGCGGCCCAGGTAGCGGGTCTGGCGCAGCTCGGGGTCGTCGTCGAAGGGGTAGACGATCATCAGCGGCCCCTTGTCGCGCACCCCGACCGCGCGGCCGTCGACCTGGTAGGCGACGATCACCGGCCAGCGCCGCAGGTCGTTCAGCGGGATCTCGGCCCGGTAACCGCCCAGCAAGGCCTGCACGACCAGCCGTTCGCCCGCACCGCCTACCGCTGCGACGATGTCGCGCAGCATCGGGCCGGTGAAGTGGCGCGCTTGGGCATACCACGGCAGCTTGGTACGGATCGTGTGCTGCGGCAGCGCGGCGAGCGCGGCGAGGTCGAAGTCGCGCTGCACGCGCGCCAGCGTGCCCTGGCCTGCCGGCACGATGACCGTCAGCACAATGCCCTCGGAAGCCCGCGTGGCCGCGCCGGCGGCGCCGGTGACGAGCGCCATCGCTGCGCCGGCGAGCAGCAGGCGGCGTTGCGGGCTCGACGGCAGCAGCTCCGGGGGCATGAGGCCGCATTGTCCGGCGGGTGCGCTGGCCGCGACATCCTGCCGAAGGCGGAACCTGGACCGCGATCGCGTCATCGGCAGCCCCTCTTGCGGGGGATGGGCCAGAATCGCCGCATGAACCTCACCGCCCTGCGCCCCGTCGTCGAGCGTCAGGCGAGCCTGCGGGCGCTCAACAGTTTCGGCTTGCCGGCAGTGGCGCGGCGGCTCGTGCGCATCCGCGCCGACGCCGACGTCCGTGCGGTGCTCGACGACCCCGAACTCGGGCGGCTGCCCAAGTTCGTCCTCGGCGGTGGCAGCAACCTCGTGCTCGGCCGCGATCCGGCTGGGGTGGTGCTCAAGGTCGAGGTGTCGGGGCGCAGGCTGGTCGAGTCGCAGCCCGACGCCTGGATCGTCGAGGCCGGCGCGGGCGAGAGCTGGCACGACCTGGTCGACTGGACCCTGGCCCAGGGCTGGCCGGGGCTCGAGAACCTGGCGCTGATCCCGGGCACCGTTGGCGCCGCGCCGGTCCAGAACATCGGCGCCTACGGGGTCGAGCTGGCCGATCGTTTCGAGTCGCTCGACGCGGTCGACCTGGTGACCGGGCGCAGCGTGACGCTGGGCGCATCGGTCTGCCGTTTCGGTTACCGCGACAGCGTCTTCAAGCAGGCGCTGGCCGGCAAGTCGCTGATCACGAGGGTCCGGCTGCGGCTGCCGCGGCCGTGGCGGCCGGTGCTCGGCTACCTCGACCTGGCGCGGCGCGTCGCCGAGGGCGGCGACGAGGCGCCGGACGCGAGGACGATCTTCGACTGGGTGTGCGAGATCCGGCGCGCCAAGCTGCCGGACCCGGCGCGCCTGGGCAACGCCGGCAGCTTCTTCAAGAATCCGGTCGTCAGCGCCGAACAGTGTCACGACATCATCGGCCGCGACCCGAGCCTCGTCCACTACCCGCTGCCCGATGGCCGCTTCAAGCTCGCCGCCGGATGGCTGATCGACGCCTGCGGCTGGAAGGGCAAGACGGTCGGCCATGCCGGCGTCTACGAAAAGCAGGCGCTGGTGCTCGTCAACCGCGGCGGCGCCACCGGGGCCGAGGTGCTGACGCTGGCACGCGCGATCCAGGAGAGCGTCTACGGACGTTTCGGGATTCGTCTGGAGCCCGAGCCGACGATCGTCTGATCACCGGCGCTGAGCGCTTGCGACGAAGGGCATCGCACGCAGGTGCGATCCATGACGCTGGCGCTCAGGCCGGCAGCCCCGCCTTCTGCGCCGCATCGCGGGTGCGCGCGACCAGCTGCTCGAACCGCTGCACCAGGTGCGCGACCTCGTGCGCCGGCAGGTGGGCCGCGCCTTCGTGCAGCGCCTGCGCAGTCTGCGCCAGCGCCGCCAACCCCAGGTTGAGCGCGGCACCGCGCGTCGCGTGGGCGAGTGCACGCAGCTCGAGCGGCCGGCCCTCGCGCACCGCCTGGCGCATGCGCTCGGCGGTGTCGCCGGCCTGCTGCAGGTAGGCCTCCACCAGCCCGGCGACGCGCTCGGCCGGCAGACCCTGAAGCAGCTTGCCGAGTGCCGCCTCGTCGACCAGCGCCGGCGGCAGGGTTGCCGGCGCCTCGACGGTGGGTGGCGCAGCCTGGGCGCTGTCGTGGCCGAACAGGCGGCGCAGCGCCGTCGCCAGGTCCTGCGGGCTGACCGGCTTGGTCAGGAAATCGTTCATCCCGGCGTCGAGGCAGCGTTGACGCGTGGCCTGGAAGGCGTCCGCGGTCAGCGCGACGATCGGCATCGTGGCCGCAGCCTGATCGGGCATCGCACGGATCGCGCGCGTCGCGGCAATGCCGTCCATCTCCGGCATGTGCAGGTCCATCAGGACGAGATCGAAACGCCGCTCGGCTGCCGCCCGCACCGCCGCGCGGCCGTCGCCGACGAAGTGTGCGTGGTGCCCGAGGGACTCCAGCAGCGCGGCGAGGTACTGGCGGTTGACCGGATGATCCTCGGCCACCAGCACCTGCAGCGAACCCAGCGGCTGCGTCGCGTCGCCTGCGAGGCGCGGCGCGGCCGCCGCCGGCGGCGCGACCTCAGCCTCCTGCAGCGGCAAGTCGAGGCAGAACCGGCTTCCCTCGCCGGGCACGCTGTGCAGCGTCAGCGTGCCGCCCATCAGCCGCGCGAGCCGGTGCGAGATGTCGATGCCCAGCCCCCGGGGTTCGGCCCCGGCCGCGTCGCGGTCGAGCAGCCGCTCGGCATCGTCGCGGCCGATGCCGATGCCGGTGTCGGTGACGATGAATCGCAGCCGCGGCGGCTCGCCCGGCACGCGCCGCAGATCCAGCGTCACACTGCCGCGATCGCAGTAGGTGATGGCATTGGCAAGCAGGTTGAGCAGCACCTGACGCACACGCGTGCCGTCGGCGACGATGCGCGGCGGGACCCCGGGTTCGAGGTCCGACTGCAGGATCAGACCCTTGGCCGTGGCCTGCGGGCGGATCAGCGCAACCACCTCGTCGACCAGGGCCGGGAGGTCCAGCGGTGTCGGTCGCAGCGCGAGCCGGCCCGATTGCAGCTGCGAGAGGTCGAGCAGGTCGTCGAGGATCCGCAGCAGGTGCTGCCCGGCCTGCAGTGCGAGGCGCAGTTGCTCGGCCTGACGCGGCAGCAGGCTGGCGCGCTGCGCGTCCATCAAGCTCAGCATGCCCAGCAGGCTTTGCACCGGCGTGCGCATCGCGTGGCTGGCCTCGGCGAGAAGGGCGGTCTTGGCCTCGTCGGCCACTTCGGCCTCGCGTCGTGCAGCGGCCAGCCGGTCGGCCAGGGTCTCGAGCGCTCGCTGGCGCTCGCGCACGAGCCGGCGCTGACGCCAGGCCAGCAACCCGAAGGCCGCGCAGAGCAGCATCAGGGCGGCGCCGAGCGCGACGCCGATGGCGCCGTGGCGCCTCAGGGTCTGGACCAGCGCATCGCCGCGCTCGGCGCCGCGGTGCGCGGCCGCCAGCGTCAGCGCGCGCGCCGGCGCGTCGAGCGCGGCAAGGTCGTCGGCCCACGCGGCCAGCTCGGCGGCGGGTGGGGGCTGCCCGCTGTCGAACAGCGCGTCGGCCTGCGAGACGAACGTCTCCAGCCGTGCGTGCGCCACCTCGGCGTCCGCCGCCTCGCCGATCATCGTGCGCGCCCCGCCGGTGCGGGCCGCGGCGACGCGGCTGGCGAACAGCTCGAAGCGCAGCGGCAGCTCGGCGGTCGCCGCGGGATCGCCGGCGGCGGCAGCGCGCCAGCAGACGGCAAGCCGCAGGTACTCGATCTCGATCTGGTAGACGCCGAGCGCCGCGTAGGCGTTGCCGTCGCGCACGGCCTGCTGGGCGACGACGAGCTGGCGCCACTGCAGCCCGGCGACCACGGCGGCCACCAGCAACAGCACGAGACCGATCACGGCCAGACCGCCACCGCTGCGCGGGTGCGGGGGGATGCGGACGGTGGCGTCGTCGGACATGGGCGGCGGCGGTCGGCGGATCCCCGGCAGGGCGGTCGCGCATTCTAGGAGGGTGTCGGGTGGCGAAGCCCAGCGCCCGCGTGCGGGTGTGGCGGCGGACCGCTTCGTCGCGCAAGGGTCGCGGATTTCCCGGTGGGTGGACCGCCGCGGCACGCGTAGAGTCGGCCACGTCCTGGCCACGACCGACGAGGCAGTCTGCATGCCAAGCCCGATGCCCGCTCCCGTGACGACTCGCACTCAGGCTCCCGAGGGACGGGCCCCGGGCGCCGCGCCGGCCTGGGGCGCCTCCCCAGGCGCCTTGCATCTGGCGCACTGGCCGGCGCGGCTGCCGCGCACGGTCGACGTGCCACAGACGACGCTGGGCTTCAACCTCGAAGTCGCCGCGGCGCGATTCCCGCGCAAGTCGGCTTATGTCTTCTTCGGTCGCGCGCTGGACTACGCGACCTTGCTGGCGCAGGTCGAGTCGCTCGCCGGCTGGCTGCAGGCCAGCGGGCTCGAGCCGGGCGGCCGCGTGCTGCTGTTCATGCAGAACTGCCCGCAGTGGGTCGCGGCCTTCTACGCCGTGCTGCGCGCCGGCGGCGTCGTCGTGCCGATCAACCCGATGAACCGCGCCGACGAGCTCGGCCACTGCATCGTCGATGCCGGCGCGCGGCTGGCGATCACCAGCGCCGACCTCGCGGGCACGCTGGCCGAGGCCGACGCACGGCTCGACCCGTCGCAGCGGCTTCGGCACATGCTGGTGGCTCGCCTTGCCGACGCGCTGCCAGGCGTGATCGACCCGGCCGAGGCGCCGGCCGCGGCCGTGCTCGAGTGGTTGCAGGCCACCTACCCGCTGCCGCCGTTCGCGACGGTCTGGGCCGATGCGCTGGCCGCGGGGCATCGACCGGCACCCGCCACCGGCAAGCCGGACGACCTCGCGCTGCTGGCCTATACCTCGGGCACGACCGGGCTGCCCAAGGGCTGCATGCACAGCCACCGCACGCTGATGGCCAATGCGGTGGCGGGGCAGTGGACCCACGCCGGGCCGGAGACGGTGGCCTTGGGCGTGGTGCCGATGTTCCACATCACCGGGCTGGTCTTCCTCGTCCTCGCCAATGTCTACCAGGCGGCCACCGTCGTGCTGTTGCCGCGATGGGACCGCGAGCTGGCGGCGCGGCTGATCGCGCACCACCGTGTCTCGCATTGGACCTGCATCCCCACCATGATCGTCGACCTGCTGGGCAGCCCGAACCTGGGGTCGTTCGACCTGACCAGTCTGCGCAACCTCTCCGGGGGAGGCGCGGCGATGCCCGAGGCGGTGGCCGAGCGGCTGCAGCGCGAGTTCGGCCTCGCCTTCGCCGAGGGCTACGGGCTGACCGAGACGGCCGCGCCGTCGCATCTCAACCCACCCGAGCGCGCGAAGCTGCAGTGCCTGGGCATGCCGATCTTCGGCGTCGACTCGCGCATCGTCGACCCCGATACCTTGCGCGAGCTGCCGCCCGGGGAGGCCGGCGAGATCGTCATCCGGGGCCCGATGGTCTTCCTCGGCTACTGGGGCCAGCCCGAGGCCAGCGTCGCCGCCTTCGTCGAGATCGACGGCCTGCGCTTCTTCCGCACTGGCGACCTCGGTCGCGTCGACGCGGACGGCTACTTCTTCCTCACCGACCGTCTCAAGCGCATGATCAACGCCAGCGGCTACAAGGTCTGGCCGAGCGAGGTCGAGCTGCTGCTGTACAAATGTCCCGCGATCCACGAGGCCTGCGTCGTCGGCGTGGCCGACGCCTACCGGGGCGAGACCGTCAAGGCCTTCGTCGTCCTGCGGACCGAGGCGCGCGGCGACACGCGCGAGCAGGATATCGTCGGCTGGGCGCGCGAGCACATGGCCGCGTACAAGGTTCCGCGCATCGTGCAGTTTGTCGACGCGCTGCCGAAGACCGCGTCGGGCAAGATCATGTGGCGGGCGCTGCAGGAGGCCGAGCGCGCGGCATCGTCGTAGCGCCGGCCTGCGCCGTCGCGTGCGCCGGGGCGCCCGCTCGGCGACCCGGCGGGTCGCTCAGGCGTAGGTGACCCAGTGCGCGCCGTCGGCGCTTTCCAGGTGCGGGATCGCGTTGAAGCCGACGAGTGCGTGGCCGCCGCGCGTGCGCACCAGCTCGGTCACCGCGCTGTTGCGGATCCGCATGTTGAGCTCGACCACCGCGGCTGGTGCGAGGCCGAGCACGATGCCGACCGCGGTCGCGATCGGGCCGCCGCTGCTGACCACCAGCACGTCGCCCTCATGGGTCCGCGCGCGCTCCAGGGCGGCCGCCACGCCGGCGACGAAATCGGCATGCGCGGGCATGCCGGCCGGGGCCGTTCGGCCCGCCATCCAGGCGTGCAGGCCTTCGCGCACGAGGCGGAAGTGGTGGCGCCAGGCCTGCGCCGGTTCGGGCGGAGGGGGCGGCGGGTCGGGGTACAGCGCGCGCACCACGGCCTCGGGGTCGTACTCGTCGAGCCCCGCGAGCTGCTCCGGCTCGGGCAAGCCGCCCAGCGCTTCGCCGATCGCCGCCAGCGACTGTCGCTGGCGCCGCAGCGTGCCGCTGAACGCGGCGTCGAACCGCATCCCGCGGCGCTGCCAGTGCTCGCCGAGCCTGCGGCACTGGCGGGCGCCGAGCTCGCTGAGCTGGTCGTAGTCGGCGGCACCGAACGAGGCCTGGCCGTGGCGAACGAGGTAGAGGGCTCCCATGCAGGGATTGTCACGGCACGCGGATGTCGGTGCTGTCGCGGGGGCGACCGTGCCGGGGTTCGGCCTGCACCGCTGCGTGGGCAAGCTGCGCGGCCGCAGTCGCCCAGGTCGACGGGCGCAAGCCGTGCGGCGGCACCCGAGCAACCCACGGACGCAGCCGCCCGAGCCACCGATCGTCCGCGTGCAACATCGTGTTGCGGCGGCAACGGCTCGACGGTCTAAGCTCGGTACCTTCGCTCTCCCCGACCTTCCACCGCGGCCGCGAGGGCCGCCACATCGCATGTTCGGCCGTTCCCGACCCGTCGTCTTCGACCCCTACCGCCACCAGCGCCGCCGCCGGCGCCTGCCCGTCTGGCTGTGGACGCTGCTTCTCGGTCTGGTCGCGGGCGCTGTCGGCACGGTCGTCGCGCAGCAGCGATGGCTGCCCGAGCGCCTGTCGGCGGCCGACAGCGCGCGGCTGCGCACCTCGCTGCAGGACGTGCAGGCCGACCGCGATCGCCTGCAGGGCGAACTGCAGGCCGCAGCCGGCGAGCGCGACGCCGCGCGTACGGACGGGCAGACCCTGCAGCGCGCGCACGACGCCCTGGCCGCCCGCGCCGCGGGCTGGGACGAGGATCTGGCCTTCCTCGTCGACGCGCTGCCACCGGACCCGCGCGAGGGCGAGGTCGCGGTGCGTGCCGTGCGCGCGGTCGTGCGCGGCAGCGTGCTGCACTACGCGCTGGCGCTGTCGCACGACGGGCGACCGATCGACGGCGTGCTGACGCTGGCGGCCGAAGGGCGGTCGGCCGACGGCCGGGTGCAGCGGGTCGATCTGCCAGCGGTGCAGCGTCGGATTGCCGCGCGCCACGTCGAGCGCGGCGAGGCCGTGCTGCCGCCCGGCTTCGTGCCGGCGCAGCTGACCGTGCGCGTCGCCGCGCGCGAGGGCGGCCGCCGCCTGGGGATGCGCGTCGTCCTCGTTCGCGGCGTCTGAAGTCCGCACGACCGCGCGCCTCGCGGCGCCGCGCCCGTCGGGGGGGGACCTTGGCGCGCTACGCGTTGCGGCCGGGTGGAGGCGCGGGCGGCCGTTCCGGGGCCTTGGTGGCGCCGGAGTCGTCCTGCGCGGGCGACGCGGTGGAGGTGGCGCGAGCCGCCTGCTGCTGCGCCGGCGGGTCGGTCACGGCCTGCGGCCCTGCCGCGGGCAGGTGCTGCCCGGCCGTGATCCCCATCGAGACGTAGATGCTCGTCAGCGCCTCGATGCCGACCGCAGCCGGCGTCACCCACGCCTGCGGCAGGAACAGCAACCCGCCGCCGACCGGCACCGGTGCCGTCGGGACGATCACGCCGACATAAGGACGCCCGCCGATCCACACCGGCTGCGGCGTCGACAGCAGCGCCAGCACCGCGGCGCGCGAGGGGTCGGCGGCGTCGGCCGGCGGGCCGCCGAAGTGGCACCACACCGCGCTCATCGACTTCAGGCCCTCGGTGTCGCGCTGGGCGAACAGGCCGACCATCTTCTGCGCCAGGTCGTAGACCGTGCGCACGAGCGGGATGCGGCGCAGCACGCCGTCGACGATGCGCTGCAGCCCGCGCTGCAGCCCGGCCTCGACCAGCAAGCCGAGCGCGAAGATCGCCGCTGCCACCGCCGCGACGCCGATCGCATAGCCTGCGATCTCCGAGCCCGTGACGCCAAGCCCGATGCGGCCGAGCAGCCGGCCGACCGCGCTCTGCGGCCCGACCCACTGCAGCAGCATGGTCGCCGCCCACCAGAAGATCAGCAAGGTGGCGGCCAGCGGCAACGCCGCCAGCAGCCCGGTGACGAAGATGCGCAGCAGGTGACCCGACTTGCGGCTCATGCCGGGCATTATCCCGGCCGCGCCGCGACGCCGATCCGCTATCGTCGGCGCCGTCTTCGACACGACCCAGGGGATGCGATGCCCGAGACGGCCGAGGCGGCCATGGCCGCCGAGACGAGCAAGAGCAAGGATGCCGACAAGGATGCCGCGCGGCGCCAGCGCGAGCGCGTCGAGCGCCTGCTCGCGCAACCCGAGGCGCGCGCCAGCGGCCATGTCACCCTGGCCGACGGCCGGGTGCTGGACTACACGCTGGGTGCGGCCTTCCTGCCGGTGCCGGGCAAGGCGCTGGAAGCCGCCGAACCCGACGCCGCGGTGATGACGACGCACTACGTGATGCCGGGCGTGGTGCCGGCGGCGCGGCCGGTGTGCTTCGCGTTCAACGGCGGGCCGGGGTCGGCGTCGATCTGGCTGCACCTGGGCGCGCTCGGGCCGCGCCGAGTCGTCGTCCCCGACGACGGCTCGGCCGCCGCGCCGCCGCACGCGGTCGTCGACAACCCCGAGACCTGGTTCGAGGCCTTCGACCTCGTCTTCGTCGACCCGCCGCACACCGGCTGGTCGGTCGCTGCCGGCGACGACGCGCGCAAGCGGCTGTGGTCGGTCGACGGCGACGTCGCCGCGCTCGCCGAGGTGATCCGCCAGTGGCTGACGCGGCATCGGCGCTGGGGATCGCCGGTCCTGCTGGCCGGCGAGAGCTACGGCACGACGCGCGTCGCCGCGCTGGCCGATACGCTGCTCGGGCAGGGGGTCGCGCTGGCCGGGCTGGTGCTGGTGTCGTGCGCGATCGACCTGCAAGGCCTGTCGTTCGACCCCGGCAACGACCTGCCGCATGCGCTGTTCCTGCCCGGCTTCGCGCAGACGGCGCAGTACCACGGCCTGCTCGCCGGGCCGCTGGCCGCGTCGCCCGACGCGGCGCGCCGCGCCGCCGAGGACTTCGTCGCCGCCGACTATGTCGCCGCGCTGCACGCCGGATCGAGGCTGTCGGAGCGCGCGCGCCGCCGCATCGCGCGCCGCCTCGCCGAGCTGACCGGGCTGCCGCGCGCGCTGGTCGAGGAGAAGAACCTGCGCATCGACGATGCGACCTTCTTCTTCGACGCGCTGCGCGGTCGCGGGCGCATCGTCGGGCGGCTGGACTCGCGCTGCACGGCGCCGATGGCCGCCAGCCGCACGCGCGACTGGGAGTTCGACCCCGGCATCGAGGCGATCGCGCCCGCCTACACGATGGCCGGGCTGGCCTACTACGCCGAGGCGCTCGGCATGGCGCCCGAGGCGCGCTACGAGACGCTGTCGCACGAGACCCACAAGGGCTGGAACTGGAACCGCGGCGAGGCGCGCGGCAACGCCTACGCCTGCACGCGCCCCGACCTGGCGCGCGCGCTGCGCCGCAGCCCGCACCTGAAGGTGCTGGTGGCCAGCGGCCGCTACGACCTGGGCACGCCGTTCAGCGCCAGCGACTGGTCGCTGGCGCAGCTCGACGTGCCGCCCGAGGTCCGCGCGCGCGTGACCCACTGCTACTACGATGCCGGGCACATGATGTACACGCACAGCGACGAGCTGCGCCGGCTGAAGGCCGACCTGATGGCCTGGGTGGCGGGCTGACGGGCCGCAGCCGCGGCCGCCCGCCGCGGCGCGACGTTCCGGCACCGGCCGGCCGAACAGCCCTTGCGCACGACGACCAGACAAGGACCCCGACCATGCACATCGGCATCCTCACCGGCGGCGGCGACTGCCCGGGCCTGAACGCGGTCATCCGCGCCGTCACGCTGGCGCTGCTCGCCGACGGCGCGCGCGTCACCGGCATCGAGCGCGGCTTCCTCGGCCTCGTCGAGCACCGCGTGCGGCCGCTGGACGCCGCGGCCGTGGCCGGCATCCTGGCCGAAGGCGGGACGATCCTGGGCACGCACAACAAGGCCAACCCCTTCGAGTGGTTCGGCGCCGGGGGCGCCGACGTCTCGGGCGAGGTCATGGCCTATGTGCGCGCGCTCGGCCTGGACGCGCTGGTGGCGATCGGCGGCGACGGCACGATGTCGATCGCGCAGCGCTTCTGCGCGCTCGGACTGCCGGTGGTCGGGGTGCCGAAGACGATCGACAACGACATCGCGCTCAACGAGCGCAGCTTCGGCTTCGACAGCGCGGTGGCGGTGGTTGCCGAGGCGCTGGACCGGCTGGCGACGACCGCGCGCAGCCACGGCCGCGTGATGATCGCCGAGACGATGGGGCGTTACGCGGGCTGGATCGCGCTCGAGGGCGGGCTGGCCGGCGGCGCCGACGTCATCCTGATCCCCGAGCAGCCGTTCGACGTCGACGCGGTCGCCGCACGCTGCCGCGCGAACGAGGACGCCGGCGGCTGCACGCTGGTGTGCATCGCCGAGGGCGCGCACGCGCGCGGCGGCGCGATGACGGTGCGCGCGCACGTGGCCGACAGCCCGGACCCGATCCGCCTCGGCGGCGTCGGCCACTGGCTGCAGCAGGCGCTGCAGCCGCGTGTGCGCAGCGAGGTGCGCACGACGCTGCTCGGCCATGTCCAGCGCGGCGGCACGCCGACGCCCTACGACCGCGTGCTGGCGACGCGCTTCGGCGTGCACGCGGCCAAGCTCGTCGAGGCGCGTCGGTTCGGACGCATGGTCGCGCTGCAGGGCGGTGTGTGCACCAGCGTGCCGATCGCCGACGTCGCCAACCGCAATCGCACGGTGCCGCCGGACGACGAGCTGCTGCGCGCGGCACGCGCGATCGGCATCTCGCTCGGGCAGGAGGCGCGGGGCTGAGCGCATCGTGCCTGGCGGGGCAAAGTGAAAGAGCCCGCCTGGCGCACTGCGCCAGGCGGGCCGTGGATCCGGTCGGGCGGACGCGCGTCCCGCGCGTCGCCAGGGGCCTCACTTCAGCTTGGTTTCCTTGTACAGGACGTGCTTGCGCGCCTTCGGGTCGAATTTCAGGAATTCGAGCTTCTCCGGCGTCGTCTTCTTGTTCTTGCTCGTCGTGTAGAAGTGGCCGGTGCCCGCCGTGGACTCCAGCTTGATCTTCTCGCGTCCGCCCTTGGCAGCCATGGTTCAGCCCTCCTTCAGAGTTCGCCGCGCGCGCGCAGGTCGGCCAGCACGACGTCGATGCCCTTCTTGTCGATCAGGCGCAGCGCCGCATTGGTGACGCGCAGGCGCACCCAGCGGTTCTCGCTGTCGACCCAGAAACGGCGGACCTGCAGGTTGGGCAGGAACCGACGCTTGGTCTTGTTGTTGGCGTGGGAAACGTTGTTGCCCACCATCGGGCGCTTGCCCGTGACCTGACACACGCGTGCCATGACGCACTCTCCGGCTTGGACCCGGCGCCGCGGCGCTCCCTCGCGGGATGCTGCCGCGCCGATCCGATTGATCGATCTGACCTGGCTTCGCACCCGGGCCGGTCGCGGCGGCCGAAGCCGCCCGGTGCCGGGGTGTCGCTGCCGACAAAGCTCGCGAGTATACCCCGAGCCGCGGATCCGCCTCAGGCTTCCTGCTCGAGGAAGCGCTGCGCGTCCAGCGCCGCCATGCATCCGGTGCCCGCGCTCGTGATCGCCTGGCGGTAGACGTGATCCTGCACGTCGCCGGCGGCGAAGACACCCGGCACGCTGGTCATCGTCGCGAAACCCTCGAGCCCGGCCCGGGTGACGATGTAGCCGTCCTTCATGGCGAGCTGGCCCTCGAAGATGCCGGTATTCGGGGCGTGGCCGATGGCGATGAAGCAGCCCTGCAGCGCGAGCTCGCGCGTGCTGCCGTCGGCAGTGGACTTCAGCCGCACGCCGGTGACGCCCGAGTCGTCGCCCAGCACCTCGTCGAGCACCTGGTGCAGGTGCAGCTCGACCTTGCCGGCCCGCACCTTGGCCATCAGCTTGTCGACCATGATCGGCTCGGCGCGGAACTTGTCGCGCCGGTGGATCAGGTGCACCGTGCTGGCGATGTTGGCCAGGTACAGCGCCTCCTCGACCGCGGTGTTGCCACCGCCGACGACGCAGACCTCCTGGTCACGGTAGAAGAACCCGTCGCAAGTCGCGCAGCCGCTGACCCCCTTGCCCATGAAAGCCTGCTCGCTGGGCAGCCCCAGGTACTTGGCGCTGGCGCCGGTGGCGACGATCAGCGCGTCGCAGCGGTAGCTGCCGCTGTCGCCGTCGAGCCTGAACGGCCGCGCCGACAGGTCGACCTTGCCGACATGGTCGAACACGATCCGGGTGTCGAATCGCTCGGCGTGCTTCTGGAAGCGCTGCATCAGGTCCGGGCCCAAGACGCCGTCGGCGTCGGCGGGCCAGTTGTCGACCTCGGTCGTCGTCATCAGCTGACCGCCCTGGTCGATGCCGGTGATCAGCAGCGGCTGCAGGTTGGCGCGGGCGGCGTAGATGGCGGCGGTCCAGCCGGCGGGTCCGGAGCCGAGGATCAGCACGCGGGCGTGTGTCGGGGCGGGGGTGTTCATTCGCGGGAAATCCTGTTCGAAGGCCGGCGCAGGCTGACGCGAATGCAGGTACGGCTGCCGCCGTGCGCGGTCGCCGCCCGCAGGCGCTGTCGTGCCCCCCGGGCTTGCCATGGGGCCGGGGCGCGCCGGCTGTGGGCACAATAGGCGAATTCTAGGCGGCGGCTGCCGAGCGCGCCGGCCACGACAACCGAGAGGGGACCCCGAGCATGTCGATGCTGTCCAACCTGGACCTGATCCGGCGCGTGCCGCTGTTCTCGATGCTGACGGCGGACCAGGCGCAGGCCATCGCCGACAGCGTCAGCAAGCGGCGCTTTCGCCGCGGCGAGCTCGTCGTCGAGCAGGGGCGCAAGAGCAATGCGCTGTTCATCCTGCTCAACGGGCGTGCGCGCGTGCTGACGTCCGACGCACGGGGCCGGGAAGTCATCCTCGCGGTGCTGGAAGCGGGCGACTACGTCGGCGAGATGAGCCTGATCGACAACGAGCCGCACTCGGCGACGGTGCGCGCCGAGGTCCAGACCGACATGCTGGTGCTGCAGCGCGCCGACTTCCAGCGCTGCCTGCCCGAGCACTCGTCGCTGTCGTACGCGATCCTGCGCGGGCTGGTGCGCCGGCTGCGTCACGCCGACCGCCAGATCGAGTCGCTGGCGCTGCTGGACGTCTACGGACGCGTCGCCCGCACGCTGCTCGAGATGGCGGAGACCGGCGCCGAGGGCGAGCAGGTCATCCGCCACAAGGTCTCGCGCCAGGACATGGCCAAGGTCGTCGGCGCGTCGCGCGAGATGGTCAGCCGGGTGATGAAGGATCTCGAGGAGCGCGGCATGATCGAGACGCAGGACAACGGCTTCGTCGTCATCAAGCAGCGGCTGCAGAACGACTGAAGGGCCGCATGCCGGTCGGCTGCAGGGTGCCCCTGCGCTGGCGGCCGATTCGGCCACAATCGCGCGCATGAGTTTTCCGCTTGCCTCGCTGCTGCGTGGCCAGGGTGCCGAGACCGGCGTCGCGGCCGACGCCGGTCTTAGCGCTCCGCCGTGGCGTGAGCGCATGGGGCTGGTGCTGGGCGGGGTCGCCTGGCTGCTGGCGCTGATCGCGCTGGCAACCTACGACCCGGCGGACGCGGCCTTCACGACCTCGGGCGTGGACACCGCGGTCCACAACAAGGTCGGCCGGCTCGGCGCCTGGGCGGCCGACCTCGCGTACTTCCTGTTCGGCTTCTCGGCCTGGTGGCTGCTGCCGGTGGCCGCGCGCGCGTGGATGGCTTCGCTGGCGCGCCACCTGCGGGGCGAGCCGGGCAATGCGGCGCCGGCGCCCGGCAGCGTCGCCGTCGGCCTGGCGATGCTGATGACGTCGAGCACGGCGCTGGAGTGGTCGCGCCTGTACCAGTGGGAGACCGCGCTGCCCGGCCACGCTGGCGGCGTCCTCGGCCACGCGCTCGGGCAGGCCTCGGTGACCTGGCTCGGCTTCGCCGGCTCGGGCGTGCTGTGGATCGCGCTGCTGGTCATGGGCAGCGCGCTGGCGCTGCGCTTCTCGTGGCTGCGCACGGCCGACGTCGTCGGCGCGTGGATCGACGGCTGGCGCGAGCGCTGGCGCACGCGCGCCGAGCGCGCGCAGGACCGTCGCCTCGGCGAGCAGGCCCAGCGCGAGCGCGACGTGCAGGCGCAGGCCGTGCAGGCGGCCGCGGTCGAGCACGCGCCGATCGTCATCGAGCCACCGGTGCTGGAGGTGCCCAAGGCGACCAAGCGGCTGGCCCGGGAGCAGCAGGCGCCGCTGTTCGTCGAGCTGGCCGACACCCGGCTGCCGCAGGTGCACCTGCTCGACGCCGCGCCGCCGGCGCAGGACAGCATGGCGCCGGAGTCGCTCGAGATGACGAGCCGGCTGATCGAGAAGAAGCTGCAGGACTTCGGCGTCGAGGTGCAGGTCGTCGCCGCGCTGCCGGGCCCGGTGATCACGCGCTACGAGATCGAGCCGGCCACCGGCGTCAAGGGCGCGCAGATCGTCAACCTGGCCAAGGATCTCGCGCGCTCGCTGTCGCTGGTCAGCATCCGCGTGGTCGAGAACGTCCCGGGCAGGACGACGATGGCGCTGGAGCTGCCCAACGCGCGCCGGCAGGCCATCCGGCTGGCCGAGATCCTGGGCTCCAAGGTCTACAACGACGCCGCGTCGATGCTGACGCTCGGGCTGGGCAAGGATATCGTCGGCAACCCGGTCGTCGCCGACCTGGCGAAGATGCCGCACTGCCTGGTCGCGGGCACCACGGGGGCCGGCAAGTCGGTCGGCATCAACGCGATGATCCTCAGCCTGCTGTACAAGGCCGAGGCGCGCGACGTGCGGCTGATCCTGATCGACCCCAAGATGCTCGAGCTCAGCGTCTACGAGGGCATCCCGCACCTGCTGGCGCCGGTCGTCACCGACATGAAGCAGGCGGCGCACGCGCTCACCTGGTGCGTGGCCGAGATGGAGCGGCGCTACAAGGTGATGAGCAAGCTCGGCGTGCGCCAGCTCTCGGGCTACAACCGCCGGATCGACGAGGCGCGCGAACGCGGCGAGCCGATCGGCAACCCGTTCAGCCTGACACCCGACGCCCCCGAGCCGCTGCAGCGGCTGCCGCATGTCGTCGTCGTCATCGACGAGCTGGCCGACCTGATGATGGTGGTCGGCAAGAAGATCGAGGAGCTGATCGCGCGCCTGGCGCAGAAGGCGCGTGCCGCCGGCATCCACCTGGTCCTCGCCACCCAGCGGCCGAGCGTGGACGTCATCACCGGGCTGATCAAGGCCAACATCCCGACCCGCATCGCGTTTCAGGTCGCGAGCAAGATCGACAGCCGCACCATCCTCGATCAGATGGGGGCCGAGGCGCTGCTCGGCCAGGGCGACATGCTGTACCTGGCCGGCGGCACCAGCCTGCCGGTGCGCGTGCACGGTGCCTTCGTCAGCGACGACGAGGTGCACCGCGTCGTCGAGTACCTGAAGACGCAGGGCGAGCCCGACTATGTCGAGGGCATCCTCGAAGGCGGCGTCGACGGCGGCGACGGCGATGGCAGCCCGGGCGACGCCGGCGGCGCCGACGGCGAGGCCGATCCGCTGTACGACCAGGCGGTCGCGATCGTGCTGCAGCACCGGCGGGCGTCGATCTCCTTCGTCCAGCGCCACCTGCGCATCGGCTACAACCGCGCGGCGCGGCTGCTCGAGCAGATGGAGCGAGCGGGGCTGGTCAGCGCGATGGCGAGCAATGGCAACCGCGACCTGCTCGTGCCGCAGCGCGACGACTAGGCGGGCGGGCTTGCGCGGCGGGGCTCGCAGGCGCTGGCGGGCCGATGGCTGCGCACGGTGGCCGGCAACCTCGGTGCCGCCGCGCGACCGCGGTGCCTGACGACGACGGCGCTGAACCCGCGGCCGGTGACGCACTCCAACGCTCATGAGCATGAACTTCGATACCTTGCGCCGACGGCTGCTGCGCGCCTTGCCGGCCGTGGTCCTTCCCGCGCTGGGCGGGTTCGTGTCCCAACCGTCGCGCGCGAAGGACGATCAGGCGACCGAGCGGCTGCGTGCCTTCGTCGACGGGGTGGGCAGCGGTCGCGCGCGTTTCGAGCAGACCGTGACCGCGGCCGACGGCGCCAGCCGCAAGGCCTCGTCCGGGCACTTCGAGTTCCTGCGCCCGGGCCGCTTTCGCTTCGACTACGAGCGCCCCTACCCGCAGCTCGTCGTCAGCGACGGCGCACGCGTGTGGCTGCACGACCCCGACCTGCAGCAGGCCAGCGTGCGCCGGGTCGACGACGCGCTGGGCGCCAGCCCCGCGGCGCTGCTGGCCGGCGGCAGCCTGGAGCGCGACTTCGTGCTCGCACCCGACCCGCCGCGCGACGGCCGCGACGAGCAGCTCGCGTGGGTGCGCGCGACGCCTCGCGCGGAGGACAGCGGCTTCGCGTGGATCGCGGTCGGCCTGCGCGGCGCGCTGCCCGAGCGGATCGAGATCCTCGACCGCTTCGGCCAGCGCACGATGCTGCGGTTCGTGGACTTCGAGCCCGACGTGCCGGTCGAGCGCGGTCGGTTCGTCTTCACGCCGCCCGCCGGCACCGACGTGGTCGAGCAGTGAAGGGCGGGGCCGAGTCCGTGCCGGCGCAGGAGGCACTGTTCGACGCCCGGGAGGCGCCGCCGTCTCGCCGGCGCGCCAGCGGTGCCGGGGCCGACCTGGGGTGCGACGCGCCGGACGCCGCCACCCCGCTGGCCGAGCGGCTGCGCCCGCACGCGGTCGACGAGGTCGTCGGCCAGCGCGCGCTGCTCGGCCCGGGGCGGCCTCTGCGCGCGATGCTCGAGGGCGGGCGCCTGCACTCGATGATCCTGTGGGGCCCGCCGGGGGTCGGCAAGACGACGCTGGCGCGGCTGCTGGCCGGCGCCTGCGATGCCGAATTCATCGCGCTGTCGGCGGTGCTGGCCGGCGTCAAGGATATCCGCGACGCCGTCGACCACGCCGAGGCGGCGCGCGCGCGCGGCCGGCGCACCGTGGTCCTGGTCGACGAGGTGCACCGCTTCAACAAGGCGCAGCAGGATGCCTTCCTGCCGCATGTCGAGTCGGGGCTGCTGACCTTCGTCGGCGCGACGACCGAGAACCCCTCGTTCGAGGTCAATGCGGCGCTGCTGTCGCGCGCCACCGTGCACGTGCTGGAGCCGCTCGCGGACGAGGACCTGGCGACGCTGCTGGCGCGCGCGCAGGCCGAGCTCGGCGCGCCGCCGCTGGCCGAGTCCGCGCGCCGCAGGCTGGTCGCGCACGCCGACGGCGACGCGCGCCGGCTGCTCAACGCCTACGAGAACCTCGTGGCCATGGTGCCGCAGGGGGTCGGGGCACCGGCCGAACTCGACGAGTCGATGCTCGAATCGGCGCTCGGCGCGATGCTGCGCCGCTATGACAAGGGCGGAGACGCGTTCTACGACGCGATCTCGGCGCTGCACAAGTCGGTGCGCGGCTCCGACCCCGACGCCGCGCTGTACTGGCTGGCGCGCATGCTGGACGGCGGCACCGACCCGCGCTACGTCGCGCGGCGCGTGCTGCGCATGGCGAGCGAGGACATCGGGCTGGCCGACCCGCGCGCGTTGCAGGTCGCGCTGGCGGCGGCCGAGACCTACGAGCGGCTCGGATCGCCCGAAGGCGAGCTCGCGCTGGCCGAGGCGGTCGTCTTCCTCGCCGTGGCCCCGAAGTCCAACGCGGTCTACGAGGCCTGGAACGCCGCGCGCGGCTTCGTCGCCGCCGATGGCTCGCGCCCGGTGCCGATGCACCTGCGCAACGCGCCGACGAAGCTGATGAAGTCGCTCGGCCACGGCGCCGGCTACCGCTACGCGCACGACGAGGAGGGCGGCTACGCGGCCCGCGAGTCGTACTGGCCCGACGCGATGGCACCGCAGCGCTGGTACCGGCCGCGGCCGCAGGGGCTGGAGCAGCGCATCGGCGAGCGGCTCGCCGCGCTGCGCGCGCGCGACGTCGCGGCGCGCGACCGGCCCGACCAGGACGCGGCCGAGCCGCCGTCGCGCTGAGCCACAATCCGCCGCTTCGTCCGCGCGCGCCAGCCCGCGCCAGGCCCTGCTGCGATGCCCGACCTGTTCGATCCTCCCGCCCGCGACACGGCCGACCCCGACGACACCCCGACGCTGGCCGACTACGCCGAGCGGGCCTACCTCGAGTACGCGCTGTCGGTCGTGAAGGGGCGCGCGCTGCCCGATGTCGCCGACGGCTGCAAGCCGGTGCAGCGGCGCATCCTGTACGCGATGCAGCGCATGGGGCTGGGCCACGGCGCCGGCGCGGCGCCCAAGCCGGTCAAGAGCGCGCGTGTGGTCGGCGACGTGCTCGGGCGCTTCCACCCGCACGGCGACCAGGCCGCCTACGACGCGCTGGTGCGCATGGCGCAGGGTTTCAGCCAGCGCTACCCGCTGATCGACGGGCAGGGCAATTTCGGCAGCCGCGACGGCGACGCCGCGGCGGCGATGCGCTACACCGAGGCGCGCCTGACGCCGATCGCACGGCTGCTGCTCGACGAGATCGACGAGGGCACGGTCGACTTCCAGCCCAACTACGACGGCAGCACCGAGGAGCCGCGCCGGCTGCCGGCGCGGCTGCCCTTCGTGCTGCTCAACGGCGCGTCGGGCATCGCGGTCGGGCTGGCCACCGAGATCCCGAGCCACAACCTGCGCGAGATCGCCGCCGCCGCGGTGGCGCTGATCCGCGATGCGCGGCTGGCCGATGAGGCGCTGTACGCGCTCGTCCCGGGGCCGGACTTCCCCGGCGGCGGCCAGCTCATCAGCCCCGAGCCCGATATCCGCGCCGCCTACGCCGGTGGCCGCGGCAGCCTCAAGCTGCGCGCGCGCTGGAAGATCGAGGACCTGGCGCGCGGCCAGTGGCAGCTCGTCGTCACCGAGCTGCCGCCGGGCACCAGCGCGCAGAAGGTGCTCGAGGAGATCGAGGAGCTGACCAATCCCAAGGTCAGGCCCGGCAAGAAGGCGCTCGGCGCCGAGCAGCTGCAGCTCAAGGCCAGCGTGCTGGCGGTGCTGGACGCGGTGCGCGACGAGTCGGGCAAGGAGGCCGCGGTGCGGCTGGTGTTCGAGCCGAAGAGCCGCAGCATCGCGCAGCAGGAGCTGGTCACGACGCTGCTGGCGCATACCAGCCTCGAGACCAGCGTGCCGCTGAACCTGACGGTGGTCGGGCTGGACGGCCGCCCGCGACCGCAGAGCCTGCGCCAGATGCTCGCCGAGTGGATCGCGTTCCGCCGCGCGACGGTCGAGCGCCGCACGCGCCACCGGCTGGCCAGGGTGCTCGACCGCATCCACGTGCTGGAGGGGCGCCAGCTGGTGCTGCTCGAGATCGACGAGGTGATCCGCATCATCCGCGCCAGCGACGAGCCCAGGCCGGCGCTGATCGCGCGCTTCGCGCTGTCCGAGCGGCAGGCCGACGACATCCTCGAGATCCGGCTGCGCCAGCTCGCGCGGCTGGAGGCGATCCGCATCGAGCAGGAGCTGGCGCAGCTGCGCGACGAGCAACGCCGGCTGGACGAGATCCTGGGCAGCCCGAAGGCGCTCGAGCGCACGCTGATGCGCGAGATCGAGGCCGACGCCAAGGCGCACGGCGACGAGCGCCGCACGCTGATCCAGGCCGAGAAGAAGGCGGTGGCCGAGATCCGCGTCGTCGACGAGCCGGTCAGCGTCGTCGTCAGCGCCAAGGGCTGGGTGCGCGCGCTCAAGGGCCACGAGGTCGACGCCGCGACACTGCAGTTCAAGCCCGGCGACGCGCTGTACGGCGTCTTCCGCTGTCGCAGCGTCGACCCGCTGATCGTCTTCGGCAGCAACGGCCGTGTCTACAGCGTCGCGGTCGCGGCGCTGCCCGGCGGCCGCGGTGACGGCGCGCCGATCACGACGCTGATCGAGCTCGAATCCGGCACCCAGCCGCAGCACTACCTGGCCGCGCCGTCCGACGCGCGCGTCGTGCTGGCCGGCAGCGGCGGCTTCGGGCTCGTCGCCCAGGTCGCCGACCTGGTCAGCCGCCAGCGCGGCGGCAAGACCTTTCTGGCGCTGGAGCCGGGCGAGACGCCGCTGGCGCCGGCACCGCTGCCCGCCGCCGACCTCGCCGGCGGCGCCGGCGGCGCGCAGCTCGCCTGCCTGTCCGGCGGCGGGCGGCTGCTGGTCTTCGCCGCCGACGAGCTCAAGCACCAGCCCAAGGGCGGGCGCGGGCTGACGCTGATGGCGCTGGACGCGGGCGAGGCGCTGCGCGGTGTCGCGGTCTTCGCCGGCGCACTCCAGGTGGCAGGCAGCGCGCGCGGCGGCAAGGCCAAGGAGATCCTCCTCAGGGGTGCGGCGCTGGCCGCCCATCTCGGGCGGCGTGCGCGCCGTGGCAGGGCGGTCGAAGGCCTGAAACAGGTTCAGACGCTGGCTGCACGGGACGCTTGAGCCGATCGCAGCCGGTCGCCGCCGCCCGCCGGGGCAGGTCTGGCGTGACCGTGTTCACGCGAGGACGTCGCCCATCGCGCACCCACCTCGTTCGAGGGGGTGGGCGGACGGGGGCATGGCTCTACAGTCGAAATCATTGCTACGAAACGTAAGAGACGTGTCATGAGCCATTCGATCCTTCGCCGTGCCGCGACCGCCGCCGTCGCGCTGGCCACTGCCGCCGTCGCCCAGGCTGGCACGCTGACCACGAATGGCTGGCTGTTCGGCGCCGGGGAAGCGGTCAAGGTGGCTGCGCCGGCCTACAGCGGGCCAGCCGGAGGATTCAGCGGCACGCTCAGCGGCATGGCCGACGAACGCTTCAACGTCGGTCCGCTGCCGATGTACTGCGTCGACCTCGGGCAGACGATCGACATCCGCGCCGGCAACGCGTTCTCGCTGGGCATGGCGGGCGACGAAGCGGTTTCGACCTTCATGTTGACGCCGATCGAGGAGGTCTTCGACGCAGAGGTCGCGCAGCGGCTCGGCCGCCTGGTGAGCTTCGCCGATTCGGACGCCGCGGGGGTGGATGACACGGCCTCGTCGGCGGCGCTGCAGCTGGCGATCTGGAATATCGTCTACGACGCCGATGGAACACTGGCCGCAGTGGCGGGGTCCGGCTTCCACGATACGCACGCAGCTGGCGGTGGCCGGCGTGCGATGGCCGATGGCCTGCTCGCAGCCTCGACTGGCCAGGCGATCAGCAAGGACGTGTACGTGCTCGTGTCGACGACTCGCCAGGACCAGCTGATCTGGCTGGATGCCGCAAGCGTCCCCGAGCCCGGAAGCCTGGCCTTGGCGGGACTGGCCCTGGCGATCGTCGCCGGTGGAGGCAGGCGTCGCGTCCGAGCCAGAAGCCGGTGAGCGTTCAGGTGCGGCGTCGCCAGGCCAGCCCCGCACCGAGCATGCACAGCACGAACGCCGCCAGGCTCCACAGCTCGTAGGGCACGCCAGCGAGGTCGACCGCCGCGTCGGCGCAGGTCGTCATCGCCATGAAGATCTCGGGAAAGCGGCCGTCCAGCCCGGTGGCGGCGACGATCCGGTCGGCCAGCGTCAGGTCGCAGCTCTCGCTGCTGACGGCGACGAAGTGCTGCCACAACGCTGCCGCGACGCCGCAGGCACCCAGCGCCAGCACGCTGGCCGCACCCGCAAGCGGCCACAGCATTCCGAGCAGCGCGGCCGCGGCGATGGCGAGGAAGATCAGCCGCTGCAGCACGCACCAGGGGCAGGGCAGCATGTCCCAGGCATGCTGGGTGTAGAGCGCGGCGCCGACGACGGCCAGCGCGAAGACCGCCACCGCCGCCAGCCAGGTGCGGCGCGATGGACGTCGGGTCGAACTCACCCGAGTTCTGCGATCAGTTCGATCTCGACGCAGGACCCGAGCGGCAACTGCGCCACGCCGAACGCGCTGCGCGCGTGTGCGCCGACCTGCTGGCCCAGGACCTCGACCAGCAGCTCGGAGCAGCCGTTGGTCACCAGGTGCTGCTCGGTGAAGGCCGGGGTGCTGTTGACCAGGCTCATCACCTTGACGACGCGCGCGACCCGGTCCAGGCCGCCGGCGGCGGCGTCCAGCGTGCCGAGCAGATCGATCGCCACCGCGCGCGCTGCGGCCTGGCCCTCGGCCGTGTTCATGCTGGCGCCGAGCTGGCCGACCCAGGGCTTGCCGTCCTTGCGGGCGATGTGGCCCGACAGGAAGACCAGATTGCCGCTTCGCGCGAAGGGCACGTACGCGGCGGCCGGGACGGCCACGGGAGGCAGCGTGATGCCGAGGGACTGCAGTCGGGCTTGGATGGACATGGCGGGGTTCGGTCGGCGGCGCGCCGTATGCGCGTCGGGGCGGTGCGACTGGACGAGATCCCCGGGTGGTCGCACCGGGGGGTGCAAGGGGGACACCGTCGGAGGGATCGGCGCCGCGGCGCACCGATCCTACACTGGCCCGCCATGGTGCAAGGCCATGGCCGGGACGACGAAGGCAGTGGCTGGGCGCTGGCGCTGTGGGGCGTCGCGTGGATCACCGGCGTCGCGCTGCAACTGCAGCAGCCCGAGGTCTGGAGGGCCGGCGCCTATGCGTCGATGGCTGCGGCCGGGGTGTTGGCCCTGGCGCTCGCCCGGGCGCCTGTCTTGGCGCCCGCATGGGCGCGGGCTCCATCGCCGGCACGGGCAGGGGTGTCGGAGCGGCCCCGGTCGGCGTCGCGGCCGTGGCTTGCACGATGCCGGCCGCGCGTGGCGACCTGGGTGGTCGCAATGGCGCTCGCGCTGCTGGCCTTCTCCAGCACCGGCGTGCGGGCCCTGTGGCGTCTGGCCGACATCCTGCCGGTGGCGCTGGAGGGGCGCGACCTCGTCCTGACCGGCGTCGTCGCGACACTACCCAGGCACGTACCGCAGGGGGTTCGATTCGAGTTCGCGGTCGAGCGGGCCACGCTGGACGGCACGCCGGTGGCGGTGCCGGGGCGCATCGCGCTGGCCTGGTACCGGGGAGCGGCCGAAGCGGCTGGACGCGACGCGTCCGCCGAGGATCCCCGCATCGAGCCGCGCGCCGGCGAGCGCTGGCGGCTGCCGGTGCGGCTCAAGCGCCCGCACGGCGCGATGAACCCGCACGGCTTCGACCTCGAGCTGTGGATGTGGGAGCGCGGGCTGCGCGCCAGCGGCTACGTCCGCGATCCCCACGGGCGCGGCGAGGCGCTCCGGCCGGGCGCTGCCCGCGACGCGCTCGCCCGGCACGACGACCCCGCCCGGCTCGGCGAGGCGGCGGGATACCGCGTCGCGCGGATGCGCCAGCGGCTGCGCGATCGCATCGCCGCGCAGGTCGGCGATGCGCGCATCGCCGGCGTCGTCGCCGCGCTGGCGATCGGCGATCAGGGCGCGGTCGACCGCGCCGACTGGGCGCTGTTCCGACGCACCGGCGTCATCCACCTGATGGTCGTCAGCGGGCTTCACGTGACGATGTTCGCCTGGCTGGCGGCGGCCGCGGCCGGCTTCGCGTGGCGTCGCTCGGCGGCGCTGATGCGCGCGCTGCCGGCGCCGCAGGCGTCGCGCTGGGGAGGCCTCGCGCTGGCGGCCGGCTACGCAGTGCTCGCCGGCTGGGGCGTACCCGCGCAGCGCACGGTGCTGATGCTCGCGGTCGTCGTCGGCCTGCGCGCGCTCGGGCTGCGCTGGCCGGCGCCCTGGGTGCTGCTGGCGGCCGCGGTCGCGGTGACGCTGGGGGATCCGTGGGCGCTGTTGCAACCCGGGTTCTGGCTGTCGTTCGTCGCCGTCGCGTTGCTGATGGTGTCGCAGCCCGGCGACGACGTGCGTGCCGCGGCCGGCCCGGCCGCGCGCGTGGTCGCCGCCCTGCGCGCCGGTGTGCGCACCCAGGTGGTCGCGACACTCGGGCTGGCGCCGCTGACGCTGCTGTTCTTCCAGCAGATCTCGGTTGTCGGTTTCGCGGCCAACCTGGTCGCGATCCCCGTGGTCACGCTGGTCGCGACGCCGCTGGCGCTGGCGGGTGCGGCATGGCCTGCGCTGTGGACCGCGGCGGCTGCCGTGGTTCAGGGCCTGGCGGCGGTGCTGGCGTGGTTCGCCTCGTGGCCCGGTGCCTTGTGGTGGGCCGCGGCGGCGCCGGGCTGGGCCGCGGCCGCGGGCCTGCTCGGCGGCACGCTGGTGGTGCTGGCGCTGCCGTGGCGGGTGCGCGCGCTGGGGGCGGTGCTGCTGCTGCCGATGGTCTGGCCGGCGCCCTCGCTGCCGGCGCCAGGCCGCTTCGAGCTGGTGGCCGTGGACGTGGGTCAGGGCACGGCGGTGCTGGTGCGAACGCGCGGGCATCTGCTGGTCTACGACGCCGGCCCGTCGTGGGGACCCGACAGCGATGCCGGCGAGCGGCTGTTGCTGCCGCTGCTGCGCGCGCGCGGCGAGCGCGCGATCGACATGCTCGTGCTCAGCCACGGCGACACCGACCATGTCGGCGGTGCGGTGTCGCTGCGCGCGGGGCTGCCGGTGGCCGCGGTGACGAGCTCGCTGCCGCCGGCGCATCCGCTGCGTGGCTGGCCCATGCCGCATGCGGACTGCGTCGCCGGCCAGCGCTGGGACTGGGACGGCGTGCGCTTCGAGGTGTTGCACCCGCCGCCCGGCGCGCTGCCGGCGCCGCCGGCCACGCCGCCGAACGGGCTGAGCTGCGTGCTGCGGGTGCAGGACGCGCGCGGCGCGTCGGTGCTGCTGACCGGCGACGTCGAGGCGGCGCAGGAGGTGGCGCTGGTGCTGTCGGCGCCGCAGGCGGTCGTCGCCAGCGCGATGATGGTGCCGCATCACGGGTCGCGCACCTCGTCGAGCGCCATCCTCCTGGACGCCGTCGCGCCGCGCATCGCCTTCGTCCAGGCCGCCTACCGCAGCCGCTTCGGCCACCCGGCGCCCGAGGTGCTCGCGCGCTACGAGGCACGCGGCATCCGCGTCGTGCGCAGCGATCGCTGCGGCGCCTGGACCTGGCGCAGCGAGGGCGACGGGGTCTGTGAGCGCGAGCGCGGCCGGCGCTACTGGCATCATCGGATGTGAGTTCCACGCGCCGCGGCGTATCGGCCGCGTCACCGCGCGCCGACGTGACAGCGACAGGAGCGACGATGAACGGATTCGACGAAATGCACACCGCCGACGGCTCGGTGCGCGCGCACTACCGCGCCTACGCCGACTGGCTCGCGCGCCAGCCGGCCGAGGTCATGGGCCGCCAGCGGCAGGAGGCCGAGCTCGTCTTCCGCCGCGTCGGCATCACCTTTGCGGTCTACGGCGCCAAGGACGCCGACGGCGCCGGCACCGAGCGGCTGATCCCGTTCGACCTCATCCCGCGCATCTTCCCGCGCGACGAGTGGCAGCGGATGAAGGCCGGGCTGCGCCAGCGCGTCAACGCGCTGAACCGCTTCGTGCACGATGTCTACCACGGGCAGGAGATCCTGAAGGCCGGCATCGTCCCGCGCGAGCAGGTGCTCGGCAACGTGCAATTCCGACCGGAGATGGTCGGCGTCGACGTCGCCGGCGGCGTCTACTCGCACATCGCCGGCATCGACATCGTGCGCGCGCCGCAGACCGATGGCAGCGCCGTCACCTACGTGCTGGAGGACAACCTGCGCGTGCCCAGCGGCGTCAGCTACATGCTGGAAAACCGCAAGATGACGATGCGGCTGTTCCCCGAGCTGTTCCGGCTGCACCGCATCGCCCCGGTGGCGCATTACCCGGACCTGCTGCTGGAGACGCTGCGCGAGGTCGCACCGCCGGCGGCCGACGACCCGACGGTCGTCGTGCTGACCCCCGGCATGTACAACAGCGCCTACTTCGAGCACGCCTTCCTGGCGCAGCAGATGGGGGTCGAGCTGGTCGAGGGGCAGGATTTGTTCGTCGACGGCGGCTTCGTCTACATGCGCACGACGCAGGGGCCGCAACGGGTCGACGTCATCTACCGCCGCATCGACGACGACTTCCTCGACCCGCTCGCGTTCCGGCGCGACTCGACGCTCGGCTGTGCCGGGCTGCTCGACGCCTACCGGCGCGGCAACGTCACGCTGTGCAACGCGATCGGCACCGGCATCGCCGACGACAAGAGCCTCTACCCCTACGTGCCGGCGATGATCGAGTTCTACCTCGGCGAGAAGCCGATCCTGGCCAACGTGCCGACCTGGCAGTGCCGCGACCCCGGGTCGCTCGCCTACGTGCTCGACCATCTCGCGGAGCTCGTCGTCAAGGAGGTGCACGGCGCCGGTGGCTACGGCATGCTCGTCGGGCCGGCGGCGACGAGGGCCGAGATCGAGGCCTTCCGCGCCGCGCTGGTGGCCGACCCGGCCAACTACATCGCGCAGCCGACGCTGGCGCTGTCGACCTGCCCGACCTATGTCGACGCCGGCATCGCGCCGCGCCACATCGACCTGCGGCCCTTCGTGCTGTCGGGCAAGAGCGTGCAGATGGTGCCCGGCGGGCTGACGCGCGTGGCGCTGAAGGACGGCTCGCTGGTCGTCAACTCGTCGCAGGGCGGCGGGACCAAGGACACCTGGGTGCTGGAGGACTGACCATGCTGTCGCGAACTGCCGACCACCTGTTCTGGATGGCTCGCTACATGGAGCGGGCCGAGAATACGGCGCGGATGCTCGACGTCAACTACCAGACCTCGCTGCTGCCGCAATCGACCGACCGCGCCGAGCAGGGCTGGCGCGCGATGCTGTCGATCAGCGAGCTGACGCCGTTCTTCCGCCAGCGGCACGGCGACGGCGTCGACGCGCGCGACGTCATGCACTTCATGGTGCGCGACGAGGGCAACCTGTCGAGCATCTACTGCTGCCTGCGCGCCGCGCGCGAGAACGCGCGCGCGGTGCGCGGCGCGCTGACGACCGAGGTCTGGGAGACGCAGAACCAGACCTGGCTGGAATTCAACCGCCTGCTGCGCGACGGCGCCTTCGAGCGCGACCCGTCGGAATTCCTGGAGTGGGTCAAGTTCCGCTCGCACCTGTCGCGCGGCGTCACGGTCGGCACGATGCAGCAGGACGAGGCGCTGGAGTTCATCCGCCTGGGCACCTTCCTGGAGCGCGCCGACAACACCGCGCGGCTGCTCGACGTCAAGTTCCACGAGCTGATCGAGGGCCAGGACTGGTTCGGCGGCAGCTCGCAAGAGAGCGAGGAGGGCAACTTCTACCACTGGAGCGCGGTGCTGCGGTCGGTCTCGGCCTTCGTCATCTACCGCAAGGTCTATCGCAACGTGATCCTGCCGGAGAAGGTGGCCGAGCTGCTGATCCTGCGCAGCGACATGCCGCGCTCGCTGGCGGCGTGCATGGACGAGGTCGTCGCCAACCTCGGGCGCGTGGCCAATGCGCGCAGCGGCGAGACGCAGCGCCGCGCCGGCCGCCTGCGCGCCGAGCTGCAGTACGGGCGCATCGACGAGATCCTGGCCGGAGGGCTGCACGCCTGGCTGTCGCGCTTCCTCGACCGCGTCGCCGACCTGGGCGCGCGGATCGGGCAGGACTTCCTGGTGCCGGTGGCGGCTTGACGGATGGGGTCAGGTCACCCGTTTCACGCCGTGAAACGGGTGACCTGACCCCAAGCCAGACCCCAAGCCATTTGCCGAGTTGTTCAAGTTGCTGGCGGCACTCACGCCGGTCGGCGCGCGACGAGGGTGGAAAAGACCTTCTGCGTGCCTCCTGGCGCGTCGAAGCGCTGCGTCAGGTCCTCCAGCAGCTCCCAGGCCGCCAGACGCGCCAGTAGATCGTCACCCCTTAAGAGGCAATGCCCCTCGGGCGCGAACATGTCCATGAAGGTCGTGCCTTCGATCAGGACGTTGACGACGACGATGCCGCCGGGGCGAACCGAACCGAGCAGGGCATCGAGCTGCCTCCACGCCGCGGGGCAGTCGAAGAACATCAACAGGCCGATCGAGACCACCGCGTCGAACTCGCCGGCCAGCGGGTAGGAACGCAGGTCGGCGAGCTCCGCGGCGACCGGCAGCCCCTCGCTGGTAGCCACCCGGCGGATATGCTCGATGGCGGTCGCGCTCGCATCGAGGGCGACCACGCGACAGCCGGCACGCGCCGCGGCCAAGGCGAGGTTGCCCAGGCCGCAGCCGTAGTCGAGGACATGCCCGCGCAGGTGGGGCAGGGCCAGCTGCTCGAAAGGATTGAGCGCGAAGTCCTGCGCCCGGACCTGCCGGCGGAACTGGTCGTCGAAGAAGCGCAGGCTGCGGTCGGTCGGCATGGTCGAAGCAAGGGCGAGGTCAGGCTTGCGGCGTCGTGGAAGGAGGCGCGGTGGCGGCCATTGCAAGACGTTGCGCCGGTTTCACCCGCCATGCTTGCCCGGCGTCCAGCCGGTGTGTGCCACGCGGCGCGCGGCCACCTCGGTGGGCAGGTCCTCGAGCGCGGTGCCCATCGAGTCGTTCCAGCGGTTCAGGTAGCCGAACAGCGCGACGACGGCCATGATCTCGACGATGTCGTCGTCGCTCCAGTGCCGGCGCAACTCGGCGCCGATTTCGTCGGTCACCGCGTTGGGCACCGCCGCCGCCGCGTGCGCGAAGGCCAGCGCCGCCTTCTCGGCGGCCGTGAAGTGCGGGCTCTCGGCGTCGTTCCACGCGTCCGCCAGGCGCGCCTCGGACGCGCCGAAGCGCTCGGAGGCCAGGATCGTGTGCGCCTGGCAGTAGCGGCAGCCCGAGACGAAGCTCGTGACGTAGCCGAGCAGCCGCTTGAACTCGGGCGTGACCGCGCCGCCGCACTCCATCACCGCCTGGTTGAGCTCGGTGAAGGCCGCGGCGATGCGCGGGCGCCGCGCCATCGTTCGCACGCTGTTGGGCACGACGCCGAGCGGCCCCTTGAAGAACTGCACCCGCTCGCGCAGACCGGGGTCGAGTTCGTGCTCGTCGAGCGGTGGGATCAGGGGCATCGCGGGGCTCCAGGCAATTTGGGCGTATCCGTCGGCGAATGGCGCGGGACACTGGACGAGTATCTCCGCCCGCAGGAATGCTCTGGGGTCCGGAGCCGATCCACGAAACGCCAGGACCGGACGAGCCCGCGAGCCCGGGAGCCGGGCCTTGGCGGTCGTTGTGCATGGCGCGACCAAGCCGGACCGGGGTCCCTGTCACATTGCTCTGCACGGCACCGATGTACAAGGCGTACAAGGCGACGTCAGGCGCTCGCTGTCCGCCCCCAACTTTTCAGAGCGCGATCGGCTATCCTGCCCCCCGCGATGCCCGCGCCGACCGACCCCGCAGCCGCCGTCGACGAGGCCTTGAGCCGCCACGACCACCAGCGCACGGCCCTGGTCCAGATCCTGCGCGACGTCCAGTCCCGCACCCGCTGGCTGCCGCGCGAGGTCCTGCGCCGCATCGCCGACGGCGTCGGGCTGACGCCGGCGATCGTCGAGGGTGTGGCCGGGTTCTACCGCTTCTTCCACCTGCAGCCGGTCGGCCGTGTGCACCTGCTGTTCAGCGACAACGTCACCGACCGCATGCTCGGCAGCCGCGCGCTGGCCGCCGACCTGTGCGCGCGCCTGGGCATCGAGCCGGGGCAGGTCGCGGCCGACGGCTCGGTCTCGGTCGGCTTCACCTCGTGCACGGGGCTGGGGGACCAGGGGCCGGCGCTGCTGGTCGACCAGCACCAGGTGCTGACGCGGATGGACGCCGCGCGCGTGGCCGAGCTGGCGCGGCTGGTCCGCGCCGGCGTGCCGCCCACGAACTGGCCGGCCGACTGGCAGCGCGTCGATCCCGGCATCCGCCGCGCCGGCGTGCTGCTCGGCGCGGCGCCGCTGGCCGGGCCGGCCTTGCGCGCGCTGCTGGTGCGCGGCGCCGACGCGATGCTGGCCGAGCTGGCCGCCTCGGGGCTGCGCGGGCGCGGCGGCGCCGGCTTCGACACCGCGCGCAAGTGGTCGCTGTGCCGCGCCGCGGCGGTGCCCGAGGGCGGCACGCGCGTCGTCGTCTGCAACGCCGACGAGGGCGAGCCCGGCACCTTCAAGGACCGCGTGCTGCTCACCGAGCAGGCCGACACCGTCTTCGAGGGCATGACGGTGGCCGCGCGCGTGCTCGGCGCGCGCCAGGGCTTCGTCTACCTGCGCGGCGAATACCGCTTCATGCTGCCCGCGCTGCAGGCGGTGCTGGCGCGGCGGCGCGCCGCCGGGCTGCTGGGCGGGTCGATCCTCGGCACGCCGGGGTTCGACTTCGACATCGCGATTCACCTCGGCGCCGGCGCCTATGTCTGCGGCGAGGAGAGCGCGCTGATCGAGTCGCTCGAGGGCAAGCGCGGCCAGCCGCGCATCCGGCCGCCGTTCCCGGTCGAGTCGGGCTACCTGGGGCAGCCGACGGTGGTCAACAACGTCGAGACCTTCGCCGCCGCGGCGCGCATCGCCGAGCGCGGCGGTGCCTGGTGGGCCGCGATCGGCGTGCCCGGAAGCACCGGCACCAAGCTGCATTCGGTCAGCGGCGATGTCGCGCGGCCCGGCATCTACGAGCTGCCGTTCGGCGTCACGGTGGGCGAGATCCTGGCCGAGGCCGGCGCCGCCCACACCCAGGCGGTGCAGGTCGGCGGCCCGTCGGGGCTGTGCCTGGCGGCGCACGAGTTCGGCCGCCGCATCGCCTTCGACGACGTGCCGACCGCGGGTGCGTTCATGGTCTTCGACGCCACGCGCGACATGTTCGAGGTCGCGCACGGCTTCGCGCAGTTCTTCGCCCACGAGAGCTGCGGCTTCTGCACCCCGTGCCGGGTCGGCACCGAGCTGGTGCGGCGGCGCTTCGACAAGCTGGCGCAGGGCCACGGCTCGATGTTCGACGAGGCCGAGCTGCGCGCGCTGGAGTCGCTGCTGCACGGCACGACGCACTGCGGGCTGGGCGCGACGGCGACCAACCCGCTGCGCGATACGCTGGCGCGATTCCGCCCGGCCTACGAGCGCCGGCTCGCGTCGCCGCGCTTCGTCCCCGGATTCGACCTCGACGCCGAGCTCGCGCCGGCGCGCCGCGTCACCGGGCGCGACGATGCCGGCGCGCATCTGGAGCAGAAGGGATGAGCGCGCGCCGGGCCGCCCCAAGCGCGCTCACCCCCTCGGGGGGCGGCGCCGCAGGCGCCAGGGGGCTGGCATGAGCGGGGCCTTCGAGCTCGACGGCGTCCGCGTCCCGTTCGACGACGGCGACACGGTGATCGCGGCGGCGGCGCGCGCCGGGCACGAGATCCCGCACCTGTGCTGGCACCCGGCGCTGGGCCAGAGCGGCGCCTGCCGGCTGTGCACGGTGCGCGTCGACGGGCGGCTGGCGGCGGCGTGCACGACGCGTGCGGCCGACGGCCAGGTCGTCGAGTGCCGCAGCGGCGACCTCGACGAGCGCCGGCGGCTGCTGGTGCAGCTGCTGTTCGTCGAGGGCAACCACTTCTGCCCCGGCTGCGAGAAGAGCGGCGACTGCCGGCTGCAGGATGCCGGCTATGCCTTCGGCGTCACCGGCCCCGGCTTCGAGGAGTTCTACCCGCGCCGCCCGGTCGACGCCAGCCACCCCGATGTCTGGCTGGACCTGAACCGCTGCATCCTGTGCAAGCTGTGCCTGCGCGCCAGCCGCGAGGTCGACGGCAAGGGCGTGTTCGCGATCAGCGGCCACGGCGTCGGCACGCATATCGTCGTCGATTCGGCCAGCGGCCTGCTCGGCGACAGCCGGCTCGCGGCCGACGACCTGGCCGCGCACATCTGCCCGGTCGGCGCGATCCTGCCCAAGCGGCGCGGCTATGCGGTGCCGATCGGCGCGCGGCCGGCCGACCTGCGCGATCCGCGCGACCCCCGCGTCGCCGTGCACGCCGCGGCCGCGCCCGCGCCAGCCGCGCCGGCGCCATCCGCGCCCGCGCTGCCCGCCACGCCCGCCGCCTGCGGCGCGGCGACCCAAGGCCCCGAAGCCGATGACTGACCGCGCCCCGACCTCGGCGCCCGCGGCGCCCGTGCCAGCGCGCAAGCCGCGCGTCGCCACCGTCTCGCTGGCCGGCTGCTTCGGCTGCCACATGTCCTTCCTCGACCTCGACGAGCGCTTGTTCGAGCTGTTCGAGCGCGTCGACTTCGACCGCACGCCGCTGAACGACGTCAAGACGCTGCAACCCTGCGACATCGGCCTCGTCGAGGGCGGGCTGTGCAACGCCGAGAACGTGCACATGCTGCGCGAGTTCCGTGCCCGCTGCAAGCTTCTGGTCGCGGTCGGCGCCTGCTCGATCAACGGCGGGCTGCCGGCGCAGCGCAATGCGCTCGATGTCGGCCGGATGCTGATCGAGGTCTACCGCGACCGCCCCGGGCTGGCGCCGGGCAGCGAGGTGCCGAGCGACCCCGAGCTGCCGCTGCCGCTGGCGCGCGTGCACCCGATCCACGAGGTCGTCCACGTCGACCACTTCCTGCCCGGCTGCCCGCCCAGCGCCGAGACGATCGGCGAGCTGCTGTTCGCGCTGCTCGACGGCCGCCCGCCGCGGCTGCCGCCGCTGCATTACGACTGACGCTCACCGGGCCGACCCGACACCCTGCCCACCCGCGCCCCACGACCTGACGCCCCACGACCGCCCGCTACACGATCCGCCCGACGATCCGCGCGACCAAGCCCCCGAGCCCCGACCCGCCGCCATGGACCCCGCCGTCAACCCCGCGACCCTTGCCGCCGCCGGCCTGCGCCGCGTCGCCATCGACCCGGTTTCGCGCGTCGAGGGCCATGGCAAGGTCACGCTGCTGCTGGACGAGGCAGGGCATGTCCGGCAGGCGCGGCTGCACATCGTCGAGTTCCGCGGCTTCGAGCGCTTCATCGTCGGCCGCCCGTACTGGGAAGTGCCGGTGATGGTGCAGCGGCTGTGCGGCATCTGCCCGGTGTCGCACCACCTGGCGGCGAGCAAGGCGATCGACGTCGCGCTCGGCGTCGCCGACGCGGTGCCGCCGTCGGCGCAGGCGCTGCGCCGGCTGATGCACCACGGGCAGATCCTGCAGTCGCACGCGCTGCACTTCTTCCACCTGGCGTCGCCCGACCTGCTGTTCGGCTTCGACAGCGAGCGTGACCGGCGCAGCATCATGGCGGTGGCCGAGGCGCACCCCGAGATCGCGCGCCAGGGCGTGCTGCTGCGCAAGTTCGGCCAGGAGGTGATCCGGCTGACCGCCGGCAAGCGCGTGCACGGCACCGGGTCGGTGCCGGGGGGCGTCAACCGCCAGCTGACGCCCGAGGAGCGCGACGCGCTGGCGGCCGGGCTGCCGCAGGTGATCGACTGGTGCGAGCGTGCGGTCGATCTCGTCGATGCGCTGCACGCGCGCCAGCCGGCGCTCTACGAAGGCTTCGGCGCGATGCGCTCGAGCTGGCTGTCGCTGGTCGGCGACGGCCGCACGCCGGGCGTGCCGGCCGGCGCGATGGACTTGTACGACGGCGCGCTGCGCTGGCGCGATGCCGACGGCGCGCTGCTGCTCGACGGCGTCGACGTCCAGCGCTACGCCGATCACATCGAGGAAGCGGTCGAGCCCTGGACCTACATGAAGTTTCCGTACCTGCGCAGCCTCGGGCGCGAGCGCGGCTGGTACCGCGTCGGGCCGCTGGCGCGGGTGCAGAACGTCGACGCGATCCCGACCGCGCGCGCCGAGGCGCGCCGGCAGGCCTTCGTCGCCGGCGGCATGGTGCACGGCACGCTCGCCTACCACGCCGCGCGCATGATCGAGATGCTGCACGCGGCCGAGGTGATCGGCGCGCTGCTGGCGGGCGACGAGGTGGTGCAGGGCGAGCGCGTCGCGCCGCTGCCGGGGGCGCAGGCGCAGCGCCGCGAAGGGGTCGGCGTGATCGAGGCGCCGCGCGGCACGCTGATCCACCGCTATGCGATCGGCGCCGACGACCTCGTCACCGAGTGCGACCTGATCGTCAGCACGACGCACAACAACGAGGCGATGAACGAGGCGGTGCGCAGCGTCGCGCGCGAGCACCTGGACGGCCGCGAGCTGACCGAGCCGCTGCTGTCGCGCATCGAGATCGCGGTGCGCGCCTACGACCCCTGCCTGAGCTGCGCGACCCATGCGCTCGGGCGCATGCCGCTGGAGTTGTCGCTCCTCGACGCCGGCGGCGATCTGCTGGACGTGCTGCGGCGCGACGCCGACGGGCGCGTCGGGCGCGAGCTGGCGTGAGCCGAACCGCGGTGGCCGCCGCGGCGCCGCTCGTCGGCGCCCGGATCGACTCGCCATCCGTCGCGGTCGCCGTCGCCGACCCGGGCCGACATCCGGCGCCGGGCGCACGGGCGGAGGGTATCCCCATGCCGCCCGCGGCCACCAGGGTCGCACCGCTGCTCGTGCTGGCGATCGGCAACCCGAGCCGTGGCGACGATGCGCTGGGTCCGGCGCTGCTCGATGCGCTGCGCGCCGCCGACGTCGATCGCAGCGGCGAGGTCGAGCTGATGGTCGACTTCCAGCTCCAGGTCGAGCACGCGCTGGACTTGCAGGGCCGGCGCGCCGTGCTGTTCGTCGATGCCGCGCGGCCGGGGACGGTCGGCGCTGGCGGCGTCGCCCTCGCGCCGCTGGCGGCAGCCGAGGCGCTGCCGGCGCTCAGCCACGCCCTGGCGCCGTCGGCGGTCCTGCGCGTGGCCGTCCAGCTCGGCGCCGCGCCGCCGCCGGCCTGGCAGCTCGCGATCGAGGGTGAGCGCTTCGACCTCGGCGAGGGGCTGGGCGACGCTGCACGGTCGCGGCTGGCGCGCGCGCTCGCGCTGGCCCAAGGCTGGATCGCGTCGCGTCTGGCGCCCGGTGCCTGAGGCTGCCGGTCGCGCCGCGGTCTGCCGGCGCATGCGGCCTCCCTCAGCGCCGCGCCTGCACCGCCTGCCCGAGATGGATCACCGCCAGCGCGTAGTAGCTCGATCGGTTGTAGCGCGTCAGGCTGAAGAAGTTGGCGCTGCCGGCGAAGTGGCTGGGCGGGGCATCGTTGCCGTTCTCGACCCTCACCAGCGCCAGCGGGCCGTCGTGGCGGCGGCCGGCGTCGTCGAGCCTGGCGCCGGCTGCGGTCATCTCGGCGGCGCTGAAGCTGGGGACGATATCGGGCGCCAGCAGCCGTGCGCGCGCCGCCTCGTCGGCCGGCGGCTGCACCGCATGGTGCGTCGCCATGCCGCGCTGCCAGCCGTGCTCGGCTAGGAAATGTGCGATGCTGCCGATCGCATCGGCGGCACTGCCCATCAGGTCGATGCGGCCGTCGTCGTCGAAGTCGACCGCGTAGCGGTTGACGCTGCCAGGCATGAACTGCGGCAGCCCGATCGCGCCGGCGAAGGACCCCATCACCGAGGCCGGCGCGAGCCGCTCGCGCCGCGCCAGGACCAGGAACTCCTCCAGCTCATCGCGGAAGTAGGCGCTGCGGTCGCTGCGGCCGGCGGGGAAGTCGAAGGCCAGCGTCGCCAGCGCGTCGAGCACGCGGTAGCGGCCGGTGATGCGACCGTAGAAGGTCTCGACGCCGACGATGCCGACGACGATCGCCGGCGGCACGCCGAAGCGTGCCTCGGCGCGCGCCAGCGCGGCCTCGTTGGCACGCCAGAAGGCGCTGCCGGCGGCGATGCGGACCGGCTCGACGAAGCGGTCGTGGTAGGCCTGCCAGTTCGGCCGCCGGTCCACCGGCGCCGGCATCATCAGCCGCTGCACCACCGGGAGCCTGCGTGCCTGGCCCAGCTGCGCGAGCACCCAGCTGGTCTCCCAGCCGCGTCGCGCGGCCACGCCTTCGGCGAAGTCGCGAACGTCCGGGCGCTCGTCGTAGGGCAGCGGGGCGTCGGTGCGGCCGGCGGCCGGCCACAGCAGCGTGGCAGCCAGGGCCCGGGCGGCAGCGCGACGTTGCATGCCCGAATGATAGGGGGGCAGGTGCGGCTGGCCTGCCGCTGATAGCTGTTCGGCCGGTGCCGGGCCCGGCGCTTGGCGGCAACGGGTGCGGACTCAACCCGCGATCGGCGGGACGCGCTCGGCCTGCAGCCGCGTCGCCTCGGCGTCGAACTGGCGCCACCAGCGGCGGTCCGGGCGGGCGAGCGCGCGCGGGCCGTAGCGCAGGTGGTCCAGCCGCTCGAGCGCGCGCGCGACCGGATCGCCCGCCGCCCCGAGCGTCGCGCGCACGCGCGCGGCGCGGGTTCGCGGCGGCTCGTGGGGCGCCACCGGCACGCCGAGCTGCGCGAGTCGCGCGGCGATGCGCTGCTGCAGCCGCTGCCACGGGTCCTGGCGCTGGCGGTCCCACAATGCCCAGCCGGCACCGGCGAGCGCGGCGGCGCTGATCAGCGCGCCGAGTGCGATGCCCAGGTCTCGCCAGTCGGGCGTGGCGACGCCGAGCTTCTCGAGCAGGTCGAACTGCTGGCGGCGCGAATAGTTGAGCACCCACTGGTTCCAGCGGTTGTCCATGCGCTCCCACAGCCCGCGCAGCTGCGCCGCGAGTGCCGGGTCGACGTTGCTGAGCGCGCCGGCGACCAGCCCGGGTCGGGGCGGAAGGCTTTCGCCGCGGCGGATGCGGTCGGGGGCGACGGCGGCCGTCGGGTCGACGCGGAGCCAGCCGCGGCCGGCGATCCACACCTCGGCCCAGGCGTGTGCGTTGCTGTTGCGCACGACATACCAGCCGTCGGCCGGCGCCTTGTCCGCACCCTGGTAGCCGGTGACGATGCGTGCCGGCACGTCCAGCGCGCGCATGACGACGACGAAGGACGCGGCGAAGTGCTCGCAGAAGCCCTGCTTGCGATCGAGCCAGAATTCGTCGATGGCGTCGCGACCGTAGTTGCCGGGCGCCAGCGTGTACTCGTAGCCGCCCTCGCGGATGTGCGCGAGCACGGCGTCGACCAGGGCGGCCGGCCCGGCATGGCGCAGCGCTGGCCGATCGCGCAGCTCGATCGCCCAGGCCAGCGTGCGCGGGTTGAACCCCTGCGGCAGTTCGGTGTCGTGCACCCAAAGCGACGTGGGCATGTCCGCACCCAGGCCATGGCGGGTCCAGGCGCTGGCCTGCACGCGAACGCGCTCGGCCAGCGGCCGGTCCAGTGTCCAGCTTCCGTCGGCGCGCGCACGCACGCCGAAGCCGTCCAGCCGCGGCGCGGCGTCGGGTCGGTCCGGGGTCAGTTCCAGCGTCGGCAGCATCGCCAGCCGGCTCGGCTCGATCGTCATCTCGTAGCGCAGTGCCGCACCGTGCAAGACCGGCGCGCGCCCGGGCGCATCGCCGAAGCCGGCCCGCCGCTCGCGCCACTCGCGGCCGTCGAACTCCGTCAGTACCGGGCCCCGAAAGTACAGCGACTCGGGTTCGGGCGTGCGGCCGTCGAAACGCACCCTCAGCGCGATCGAGTCGTCGTTCGCAAGCTGGGCCACGCCGCCCAGGCTCAGCGTCCCCGACAGCCCGGTGCGCCCACCGGCATCCTGCGGCAGCCCCCACAGCGGCGCGATGCGCGGAAACAGCACGAACAGCGCGACCATCACCGGCGCCCCCAGCAGCGCCGCGCGCGCCGCCACCCGCGCCGCGGCGGCCAGCGACGGCTGGCCGACCGGCATGTGCGCCAGCGCCAGCGCCGTCAGCAGCCCCCACACCGCGACCAGCATCGCCAGCGCCGTCAGCGCCGACTGGGAATACAGGAAGTGGGTCAGCACGATGAAGAAGCCGAGCAGGAAGACGACCATCGCATCGCGCCGCGCGCGCAGCTCGAGCGTCTTCAGCGCCATCAGCACGACGAGCATCGTGACGCCGGCTTCCTTGCCCAGCAGCGTGCTCTCGCTAGCCAGCGTCAGCCCCACGGCCAGTGCCAGCACCGCCGCCAGCGTCCAGCGGCTGGGCAGCGCGCCGCCGACCACCGCGAGCCGCGCACGGACGACGAGGATGATGCCGGCCAGCGCGATGCACCAGGGCGCCAGGTGCGCGGCGTGCGGCAGGATCGTCCAGGCGATGACCGCGAGCACGAACAGCGTGTCGCGTGCGTCGCGCGGCAGGTGGCGCAGCGAGGCGAACATCGGGGTGCGACTGTCGTGCACAGACGTCCGGGAAGGCCGCCGTCAGCCTGCGAACAGGGCCAGCCGCTCCAGCGCCTCGCGCCGCTGGGCGTCACCGTGGGCGGGCGGCAGCTCCTGCCCCGGCAACCTCAGCCCGTAGCGCAGCCCGGCGCGCTCGGCCGACTCGACCCAGGCCGCCAGCCGCGCCAGCCGTGCTTCGGCATCGGCGCCCTGGGCGGCGGACCACTCCAGCCACAGCTCGCGTCCGCCGCTGGACGCGGTCTCGCGGCTGACGAGCTCGCCGCTGCGAGCGACCTTCTTCCACACGATCTGGCGCAGCGTGTCGCCGCGCCGCCATGCGCGCACGCCTTCGAGCTCGCTGCCACCGGCCAGCCGCGCCGCCTGGTGCTCGCCAGTCAGCGGCTGCGCCGCCGGCAGCGGCGGCGCCGGCTGCTCGGGCCGCGGCCAGGCGAGGACGCGCGCCGCCGGGCGCCAGACCGACCAGGCGCGGAACAGCCCGAAGGGGAAGGCCGTCTCGACGACGACCGGCGGCACTGCGTGCCAGCCGCGTCGCGCCGGCAGCAGCGCGAGCGTCGCGCTGGCCTGGCCCTGGGCCGGGACGTCGATGGCGGCGGCGCCATCGACGCCGCCGGCGCGGTCGTGCAGCCGCACGACGACCGCGTGGCGCGCACGGCCGGGGCTGGTGACGACGATCTCGATGCGCGCCGGATCTCCGGCGAAGCCCGGCGCGGGCGGCCTGACGCGCAGGGTGAGCCCGCGCAGCGTGGCGTGCGTCATGTGCATCGACACCCCGGCCGCACCGGCGACCAGGAAGGTCAGCACGTAGCCGAGGTTGAGCTGGTAGTTGATCGACGCCAGCAGCATGACCAGCAGCAGGCCGGCGAAGGCCATGCCGCTGCGCGACGGCAGGATGTAGACGTTGCGCTGGCCCAGTGTCCAGGTGTCGCTCGCCGGCAGGCGCGCGAGCCACCAGCGCGTCAGGGGCCCGGCCCTGCGGACGGGATCGGCCGCACCCGATGCCGGCGGCGCCGACGCCGCAGGGCCACGCTGGCGCGTCCGGCCTGCGCGCGGGGCGCGGGGGGCAGGGCGCTGCCCGGCCACGGCCGAGGACGGGTTCACGGTACCGGCGTGGCCTCGACCATCGCGCGCACCTGCTCGATCGCCCCGCGGCCGGCGCCGGGGACGGGGGCCAGGCGGTGCGCGATGGCCTGCGGCAGGATGGCCTGGATATCGTCCGGCGCGACATAGGTGCGCTGAGCCAGCAGCGCCCGTGCGCGCGCCACCCGCAGCACCGCGATGCCGGCGCGCGGCGACAGCCCGTCGACGAACCAGCGGCCGTCGCGCGTGGCCGCGATCAGCGACTGCAGGTAGTCCAGCAGCGCGTCCGAGGCGCCGATCTTCAGCACCGCCTGCTGCGTCGCGATCAGCTCGGCCGGCGTCATCACCGGCTCGAGCCGCGTCGTCATGTGGCGTCGGTCCTCGCCGGCGAGCAGCGCGCGCTCGCTCGCGCGGTCCGGATAGCCGAGCGTGATGCGCAGCAGGAAGCGGTCGAGCTGGCTCTCGGGCAGCGGGTAGGTGCCGAGCTGGTCGCTCGGATTCTGCGTCGCGATGACGAAGAACGGTCGCGGCAGCTTGCGCGTCTCGTTGTCGACCGTGACCTGCTGCTCCTCCATCGCCTCGAGCAGCGCGCTCTGCGTCTTCGGGCCGGCGCGGTTGATCTCGTCGGCCAGCAGCACCTGCGCAAAGACCGGGCCGGGGTGGAAGACGAAGGCCTCCTTGCTGCGCTCGAAGACGCTGACGCCGACCAGGTCGCTGGGCATCAGGTCGGCGGTGAACTGGACGCGCCGGAAGTCCAGCCCGAGCGACCCGGCCAGCGCATGCGCCAGCGTCGTCTTGCCGACGCCGGGGACGTCCTCGATCAGCAGGTGGCCGCCGGCCAGCAGGCAGGCGACGGCGTCGACGATCTGGGCCCGCTTGCCGACGATAATCGTGCCGACCTGGTCCACGAGCCGGGCGAGCTGGCGCGCGAGGTGGCCCTCGTTGGAGGCATTCATGCGCCGGACGATACCCAAAAGAGGCCGCAGCCGCGCATGACGACCGCCTTCTACACCCACCCCCAGTGCCGTTTGCACGATATGGGATCGGAGCACCCGGAGTGCCCGCAGCGGCTGGACGCGATCAGCGACCACCTGCGCGCCACCGGGCTGGACATGGCGCTGGTCTTCCACGATGCGCCCGAGGCGACGCTGGAGCAGATCGAGCGCGCGCACACCGCGGGCTACGTGCTGCAGCTCGGCGACCTGCTGCGGCAGGTCGAGGCCGAGGGCAGGCCGCGCGCGCTCGACCCGGACACCCTCGCCTGCCCGGGCACCTGGCGCGCCGCGCTGCGTGCCGCCGGCGCCGCCGTCGCGGCCACCGACGCCGTGATCGCCGGCGAGGCGGTCAATGCCTTTTGCGCCGTGCGCCCGCCGGGGCACCACGCGACGCGCGACGAGACGATGGGTTTCTGCTTCTTCAACAACGTCGCGGTGGCGGCGCGCCACGCGCTGGACGTGCACGGGCTGCAGCGGGTCGCGATCGTCGACTTCGACGTCCACCACGGCAACGGCACCGAGGATATCGTCGCCGGCGACGAGCGCATCCTGATGTGCAGCTTCTTCCAGCACCCGCTGTACCCCTACAGCGGCGCGGTGCCCAAGGGCACCAACATGGTCAACGTGCCGATCCCGCCGTATACCCGCGGGCCGGAGGTGCGCGACGCGATCGAGGCGATGTGGATGCCGCGGCTCGAGGCCTTCCGGCCGGAGATGGTCTTCGTCTCCGCCGGCTTCGACGCCCATCGCGAGGACGACCTCGGCCAGCTCGGCCTCGTCGAGGCCGACTACGAGTGGATCACGCAGCGGCTGGTCGCGGTGGCCGAGCGCCATGCCAAGGGCCGCATCGTCTCCTGCCTGGAAGGCGGCTACAGCCTGAGCGCGCTGGCGCGCAGCGTCGCCGCGCACGTGCGGGTGCTGGCGGGGGTCTGAGCGCGGCGGCCTGGGAGCGGCTGGCTGCGCCGCTGGCGCCTGTCGGTGGCAGCCCTGTTCAGTCGTCGTCGTCGTGCCAGCGTGCCGCGTGGCCGGCCGGCGCGCCGCCGTGCTGGGTTGCCGTCTGCTGCCACTGCCATTGCCACGCCGCGATTCCGAGCACGGCGGCCAGCAGCAGCACGGCCAGCGGGCGGCGGTCGGCACGTACGAGGTCCGGGCCGGGACCCGGGATGCGGCCGGTCAGCATCGGCCGCACCGGGTTCTGGCGCCGCATCACGCTCAGCAGCGCGAGCAGCGACAGGTGCAGCAGCACCATCGCCAGCATGGCGTGGGCGAAGAACTCGTGCACGTCCTCGAGCGCGTCGCCCCCCAACCGGGCATGGGTCGCGTAGCCGCTGAGCGCCAGCGGCGCGACCATCGCCAGCATCGCGACCACGGCCGTCGCCATCAGCAGGTTCGGCCCTTGCCGCCACGGGCGCGCGCCGGATGCCGCCGGCGTCGCGACGACGCCGCGCAGCCACGACGGCGCGCCGGCGAGGCGGCGCCACCACTGCGACAGGCGCGCGTGTCGGGGCCCGACGAGTCCGTAGACGAGGCGCAGGCCGAGCAGCAAGGCGACCGTGTAGCCCAGCGTGACGTGCAGCGCGTGCAAGGCATCGGACTCGGCGGTCAGCCAGGCCCCCGTGAAGCCGAGCGCGAGCAGACCGTGGATCACGCGCGTCGGTGCGTCGACCACGCGGCGGCCGCGTGCGGCGCTCGGCGCAGGGCCGGCGATGGCTGCCGACGAGCGGGCTGTGGCAGAGGGAGGCGAGCAGGACATGGTTCGATCGGGCGTGTGCGCCAGGAGGGCGATGCCGGCATCTTTCGGCCGCGCGCTTGAAGGTCGCCTGAATGCCGCGTTCATCTGCCGTTCAGCCGTGTCTCGCACAATGCACGCATGACGACGACGCATCGACCTGCCCCGAACGTGGCCGCGCCGCATGGGGCCGGGCGACGGCTGCGCGGCCGGATGGCCGCGTGGATCGCGCTGGCGATGGTCGTGGCGCTGCCCAGCCTCGTCGCCGTGGCTGGCGAGCGCGACGACCACCGCCGCGCGCGCGAGGCCGTGCTGGCAGGGGAGGCGATGCCGCTGCCCGAGCTGCTCGAGCGCGTCGCGCGAACCCACCCGGGCCAGGTGCTCGAGCTCGAACTCGAGCGCGAGGACGGGCGCTGGATCTACGAGGTCAAGCTGCTGCAGCCCGGCGGCCGGATCGTCGCCCTCGAGGTCGACGCCCGCAGCGCCGAGCTGCTGAAGCAGCGCAGCCGCGACCGGCACCCGCCCGAGCCCGGCGGGCGCTGAGGGCGCGGGGCGCCTGGGCGGCGATGAGGATCCTGCTCGTCGAGGACGAAGCCCTGCTGCGTCGCCAGCTGCGTGCGGCGCTCATCGAGGCGGGCTATGCCGTCGACGAGGCCGACAACGGCGTCGACGCGCAGCACCTGGGCGCGACCGAGCCCTACGACGCCGTCGTGCTCGACCTCGGCCTGCCGCGGCTGGACGGGTTGACCGTGCTGCAGCGCTGGCGCGGCGCCGGCCGCACGATGCCGGTGCTGATCCTGACCGCGCGCGACAGCTGGCACGAGAAGGTCACCGGCATCGACACCGGCGCCGACGACTACCTGGCCAAACCCTTCCACACCGAGGAGCTGCTGGCCCGGCTACGCGCGCTGACCCGGCGCGCGCAGGGGCTGGCCTCGCCGCTGCTGCAATGCGGCGAGCTGACGCTGGATACGCGCAGCGGCCGCGTCACCGTGGCCGGGCAGGTCGTCGCGCTGACCTCGCACGAGTACCGGCTGCTCGCCTACCTGATGCACCGCCCGGGGCGGGTGGTCTCGCGCAGCGAGCTGACCGAACACCTGTATGCGCAGGATTTCGACCGCGACTCGAACACCATCGAGGTCTTCGTCGCCCGGCTACGGCGCAAGCTGCCGCCGCAGACGATCGAGACCGTGCGTGGCCTGGGCTACCGCCTGACGGCCGATTAAGGCCGCATGCCAGCGCGCCGCCCCGACGGTGAGCCACGTGCGGCGGCGCCATGGTCGCTGCGCTGGCGACTGCTGGGGGCCACCGCGCTGGCAGCCGCGGTCGCGGTCGGGCTGGCCGGCTGGGTGCTCGCGGGGCTGTTCCGCGACCACGTGACGCGCCAGTTCGCGGCGGCGCTGGTCGTGCAGCTCGACCAGGTCACCGCGCGGCTGGCCGTCGATGCCCAGGGGCGCCCGACGCTGGATCCCGGCACGCTCAGCGACCCGCGCTGGTCGCGGCCGTATTCGGGGCTGTACTGGCAGGTCGACGAGCCCGGCGCCGATGGCGTGCGCGCCGGCGTGCTGCGGTCGCGATCGTTGTGGGATGCGCAACTCGAGGCCCCGTCCGACACGCTCGGCGACGGCGAGGTGCACATCCACACGCTCGCCGGCCCCGGCGGCGCGGGCGGTGCGACGCTGCTGCTGGTCGAACGCACGGTGCGCGTCGGCGCTGGCGAGGCCCCGGTCTGGCGCGTCATCGTCGCCGGCGACCGGCGCGAGATCGATGCCGCGGTGGCGCGCTTCGACGGCGTGCTGGGTGCGTCGCTGGCGGTGCTGCTGACGTTGCTGCTCGCGGCGGCGGTGGCGCAGGTGCTGGTCGGTCTGGCGCCGTTGCGTGCGCTGCAGCGCGCGCTGGCGGCGCTGCACGCGGGGCGCGCGCAGCGGCTGCAGGGCCGCTTCCCGGCCGAGGTGCAGCCGCTGGTCGACGACTTCAACGCCGTCCTCGCGCGCAACGCCGAGATCGTCGAGCGATCGCGCACCCAGGCCGGCAACCTGGCGCATGCGCTCAAGACGCCGCTGGCGGTGATGGCGCAGGCCGCCGGCGCCGCACGGGCGGAGCCGGCGTCGTCCGCGCGGCCGGTGCCGGGTGCTGCGCCAGTGGCGCTGGCGGCGCTGGTCGAGGAACAGGTCGCGGTGGCGCGGCGCCATGTCGACTGGCACCTGGCACGCGCGCGTGCCGCCGCCGCGCAGGGTCTTCCCGGCGCGCGGGCCGGGATCGCCGACGTCGTCGGCGGGCTGGTTCGCGTCATGACGCGCATCCACGCCGAGCGCGGGCTGCGCATCGAGAGCGACGGGCTCGAATCGGCGCCGGACTTCGCCGGCGAGGCGCAGGACCTGCAGGAGATGCTCGGCAACCTGCTGGACAACGCCTGCAAGTGGGCACGCGGCGACGTCCGCGTAAGCGCGGAGGCGGTCGCCGGGGCGGCGCCGCCGCGGCTGCGGCTGACGGTCGAGGACGACGGCCCGGGCATCGCCGAGCCCCAGCGCGCGCACGCGCTGCAGCGCGGCGCGCGGCTCGACGAGGCTGTCCAGGGCAGCGGGCTGGGGCTGGCGATCGTGCAGGAGATCGCTGCGCTGTACGGCGGCACGCTCGACCTCGGCGAGGCGGCGTCCGGCGGGCTGCGCGCCGTGCTCACGCTGCCCGCTGCGCCGGCGGAGCGCGACGCCGCGCGCTGAGCCCCCATGCACCGCGCAGTGGGCCGTCGTGCGCTGCAGTGCGCCTCCGCGGGCCGCAGCGCGACTCAGGACGCGTCGACGTGCCTGCAGGGTGCGATGCGGCATGGTGCCGGGGCAGGCCGTCGCAACGCCGTTCATGCCGCATTCAGCAGTGGCCGCGCACACTGGCCATGCAGTCGAGCAAGGACTGCGTCCACCCCGACAAGGAGTCCTCATGCCTACCCGAACCCTCATCGCTTCGCTCGTCATCGGTACCGGGGCGCTCGCCGCCGTTGCCGCCATGGCGCCGGGATTCGCCCAGACGCAGGCCGCCGCGCCGGCGCCGGCGCTGGATATCGCGCAGGTCCATGCGCGGCTGGAGGCGGCCGGCTACCGCGAGATCGACGAGATCGAGCGCAAGCGCGACCACTACGAGGTCAAGGCGTTGAACGCCGACGGCCGTCGCGTCGAGCTGCAGGTCGACCCGGCGACGGCCGAAGTCCGCGCCACCGAGGAAAAGCGCGACAAGCGCCGCGTCGACCCGGCTGCGTCAGCCGCCGCAGCGCCGCTGAACCTCGCGCAGGTTCACGACCAGCTGCAGGCGGCTGGCTACCGGGCCATCGCCAAGATCGAGCGCGAGCCTGATTGCGTCGAGGCCGAGGCGATCGATGCGCAGGGCCGGCGCGTCGAGCTCGACATCGACCCCGTCACGGCGCAGGTGCGCAAGGTCGAGGCAAAGTCCGGTTCGCGCGACAGGAGCTGAGCCAACGGGCCGGGGCCGGGCGGCCGGTGCGGGGCGGCCCCGCCGACCGAATCCGGCCGGCCCCCGCGCGGACGCGATCAGGCGACGACGACCGGGATCTCGCCGATCCGCGCCTGCCACTCGCGCGGGCCGGTCTGGTGCACGCTGGTGCCGCCGGCGTCGACCGCGACCGTGACCGGCATGTCGCGGACGTCGAACTCGTAGATCGCCTCCATCCCGAGGTCGGCGAAGCCGACGACCCGCGCCGACTTGATCGCCTTGGCGACCAGATACGCCGCGCCGCCGACCGCCATCAGGTAGGCGCTCTTGTGGCGCTTGATCGCCTCGATCGCGACCGGCCCGCGCTCGGCCTTGCCGATCATCGCGATCAGCCCGGTCTGCGCCAGCATCATCTCGGTGAACTTGTCCATCCGCGTCGCGGTGGTCGGCCCGGCCGGCCCGACGACCTCGTCGCGCACCGGATCGACCGGGCCGACGTAGTAGATGACGCGATTCGTAAAGTCCACCGGCAGCTTCTCGCCGCGGGCGAGCATCTCCTGGATCCGCTTGTGCGCGGCATCCCGCCCGGTCAGCATGCGGCCCGACAGCAGCAGCGTCTGCCCCGGCTTCCACGACGCGACCTGCTCAGGCGTCAGCGCATCGAGGTCGACGCGCGTGCTCTTGTTGGCGTCCGGCGCCCAGTGCACGTCGGGCCACAGGTCCAGGCTCGGCGGCTCCAGGTAGGCCGGCCCGCTGCCGTCCATCACGACATGCGCGTGGCGCGTGGCGGCGCAGTTCGGGATCATCGCCACCGGCTTGCTCGCGGCGTGGGTCGGGAAGGTCGCGATCTTGATGTCGAGCACGGTCGTCAGCCCGCCCAGGCCCTGGGCGCCGATGCCCAGCGCGTTGACCTTCTCGTACAGCTCGACGCGCAGCTCCTCGAGCTTGTTCGCCGGCCCGCGCTGCAGCAGCTCGTGCATGTCGATCGGGTCCATCAGCGACTGCTTGGCCAGCAGCATGGCCTTCTCCGCCGTGCCGCCGACGCCGATGCCGAGCATCCCCGGCGGGCACCAGCCGGCGCCCATCGTCGGCACCGTCTCCAGCACCCAGGCGACGAGGTCGTCGCTCGGGTTCATCATCTTGAACTTGCTCTTGTTCTCGCTGCCGCCGCCCTTCGCCGCGACGGTGACGCCGAGCTTGTCGCCCGGCACCAGCGTCGTGTGCAGCACCGCCGGCGTGTTGTCGCGCGTATTCCTGCGCCCGAAGATCGGGTCGTCGAGCACCGACGCGCGCAGCACGTTGTCCGGGTTCAGGTAGCCGCGCCGCACGCCTTCGTCGACGCTGTCCTGCAGCGTGCCGGGCAGGTCCCAGCGCAGGTCCATGCCGACCTCGAGGAAGACGTTGACGATGCCGGTGTCCTGGCAGATCGGGCGCCGGCCCTCGGCGCTCATGCGCGAGTTGGTCAGGATCTGCGCGATCGCATCCTTGGCCGCCGGGCTCTGCTCGCGCTCGTAGGCGCGCGCCAGGTGCGCGATGTAGTCGGCCGGGTGGTAGTAGCTGATGTACTGCAGCGCGGCAGCGACGGTCTCGACGAGGTCGGCGTGGCGGATCGTGGTGCTCATGGTGCGGCGGGGGCGGGGCGGCGATGGGTCGAGTTTATCGATCGACGGTGGCGTGCGGCTGACGGCGCCGCGCCTCGCCGGGCGTGCGCGGTCGCCGCCACGCCGTATGCTCGCGCCAGCGCGGCCAGCGGCGCGTGGCGAGCCGACGGCGCGACCCGCGCCCCGCGCCCGGTCGGCGCACCGACGGAGATTGCTGCCATGGCCCGATCCGCTGCCTTCGAGAGCCACGTCGACCGCTACGAGGAATGGTTCGCCGACAACGAGGCGGCCTATGTGTCCGAGCTGCTGGCGCTGCGGCCTTTCGTGCCGATGGCCGGGCAGGGGCTCGAGATCGGCGTCGGCAGCGGGCGCTTCGCGGCGCCACTCGGGGTCGGCGCGGGGATCGACCCCTCGCCCGCGATGCTCGCGATTGCGCGCCGGCGCGGCATCGAGGTGGTGCAGGCGGTGGCCGAGGCGCTGCCCTACGCGGACGACCGCTTCGACCACGCCCTGGTCGTCACCACGCTGTGCTTCGTCGACGACCCCGCGGCGATGCTGGCCGAGGCGCGCCGCGTGCTGCGCCCGGGCGGGACGCTGGTGATCGGATTCATCGACCGCGACAGTGCGCTCGGCCGCCACTATCAGGCGCACCAGGCCGGCAGCGTCTTCTATCGGGACGCCACATTCCACGCCGCCGACGGGGTCGAGCGGCTGCTCGCGGCCAGCGGCTTCGCGATCGACACCTGGGCGCAGACGCTGACGCGTCCGGTCGGCGATGCGCCCGAAATCGAGCCGGTGCGCCCGGGTCGCGGCGCGGGCGGATTCGTCGTCGTCGCGGCGCGCAGCCTGAGATAAGGCCCCCACGCTCACTGCGTTCGCTGCCCCCCGAGGGGGCGCTTGCTGCGGACCGGCGAAGCCGGATCCGCGCAAGGGCTTGGCTGGGCTGGTTTCAAGCGGCGCGGGTGGCGTGGTCGCGCCATGGACAATTGATTCGCCTGCGGCGGCCGGCTCGACCAGGCCTGGCGCCGCATCGCGCCATCGTGGTCATGCCTGCGATGCGTCCCGTCCGCCAGAATGCGGTCCCATGCCGCCGCCCACGCCCGCCGACGCCCGCGCGACCCCGAAGGACCTGCCCGCCGTCGACCGGCTGCTGCGACAGGCCGACGTCGCCAGGCTCGTCGCCGAGCACGGCCACACCCTGGTCGCCGGCGAGGCGCGCGCGCTGCTGGAGGCGCTGCGCGCGCAGGCGCGCCGCGGCGAGCTGCCGGCGGCCGAGGTCGGCGCCGACGCGCTCGCACGCGCGCTGGCGGCGCGGATCGACGCCCGGCTCGCGCCGCGCATGCGCGCGGTGATCAACCTGACCGGCACCGTGCTGCACACCAACCTCGGCCGGGCGGTGCTGGCCGACGCGGCGCTCGGGCATCTGCTGGCGACGATGGCCGGCCCGAACAACCTTGAATACGACCTCGCCGGCGGCGGCCGCGGCGACCGCGACAGCCTGGTCGAGGGCCTGCTGTGCGAGCTGACCGGCGCCGAGGCCGCCACCGTCGTCAACAACAACGCCGCCGCGGTGCTGCTGACGATCGCGGCGCTCGCGGCGGGGCGGGAGGTGATCGTCTCGCGCGGCGAGCTGGTCGAGATCGGCGGCAGCTTCCGCATGCCCGACGTGATGGCCAGCGCGGGCGCGACGATGGTCGAGGTCGGCACGACCAACCGCACCCATGCGCACGACTACGAGCGCGCGATCGGCCCGAACACCGCGTTGCTGATGAAGGTGCACACGAGCAACTACGCGGTGCAGGGCTTCACCGCCGCGGTCGACGAGGCCGAGCTGGCGCGCATCGCCCACGCGCACGCGCTGCCGGTGGCGACCGACCTGGGCAGCGGGGCGCTGGTCGACATGGCGGCCTGGGGCCTGCCGCGCGAGCCGACGCCGCAGGACAAGATCGCCGCCGGCTGCGACGTCGTCACCTTCAGCGGCGACAAGCTGCTCGGCGGGCCGCAGGCTGGGCTGATCGTCGGCCGGCGCGACGCGATCGAGCGCATCCGGCGCTTCCCGCTCAAGCGCGCGCTGCGCATGGGCAAGCTGCCGCTGGCCGCGCTCGAGGCCACGCTGCGGCTGTACCTGCGCCCCGAGCGGCTGGTGCAGGAGTTGCCGACGCTGCGGCTGCTGACGCGGCCGCTGGACGCCATCCGCGCGCAGGCGCAGGCGCTGCAGCCGGCGTTGCAGGCGGCGCTGGCGCCGCGCTTCACGGTCGAGGGGGTCGAGCTGCTGGGGCAGATCGGGTCCGGGTCGCTGCCGGTCGAGCGGCTGCCGTCGGCCGGGCTGGCGATCGCACCGGCGGCGAGGAAGGGCGCCGGGCGCGCGCTGGAGGCGCTCGCCGAGGCGCTGCGCGCGCTGCCGCGGCCGGTGATCGGCCGCATCGCCGACGACCGGCTGCTGCTCGACCTGCGTGCGCTGGAGCAAGCGGACGAGGCGGCCTTCCGGGCGCAGCTCGGCGCGCTGGCCGTGGCACTGGCAGGATGATCGTCGGCACCGCCGGCCACATCGACCACGGCAAGACCGCGCTGGTGCGCGCGCTGACCGGCGTCGACACCGACCGGTTGCCGGAGGAGAAGCGCCGCGGGGTCTCGATCGAGCTCGGCTACGCCTTCATGGACGGGCCGGGCGGCGAGCGCATCGGCTTCGTCGACGCCCCCGGGCACGAGCGGCTGCTGCACACGATGATCGCCGGCGCGACCGGCATCGACCACGCGCTGCTGCTGGTCGCCGCCGACGACGGCCCGATGCCGCAGACGCTGGAGCACCTGGCGGTGTTGTCGCTGCTCGGGCTGCGCCGCGGCACGGTGGTGCTGACCAAGTGCGACCGCGCCTCACCCGATCGCGTGCGCGAGGTCGACGCGGCGATGCGCGCGCTGCTGCCGGCCACCGCGCTGGCGGATGCGCCGGTGCTCGCGGTCTCGACGCTGACCGGGGAAGGCATGGCGGCGCTGCGCGAGCGGCTGCTCGAGGCCGCGCGCCGCGAGCACGCCCACCCTCGCCGCGACCACGGATTCAGGCTCGCGGTCGACCGCGTCTTCACGATCGCCGGCACCGGCACCGTCGTCACCGGCACCGTCCACGCCGGAACGGTCGCGGTCGGCGACGAGCTGCAGGTCGTGCCCGGCACGCGGCGCGTGCGCGTTCGCGGGCTGCACGCGCAGGACCGGCCGGTCGGGCAGGCCGTCGCCGGCCAGCGCTGCGCGGTCGCGCTGGCGGCGTTGGCGCGCGACGAGGTCGCACGCGGGCAGTGGCTGGCGGCGCCGCGGATCGCGATCGCGACCGATCGGCTGGACGCCGAGATCGAGCTGTGGCACGCCGAGCCGCGCGCGCTGCGATCGGGCACGCCGGTGCACGTGCACCTGGGGGCGGCCGGCGTCACGGGGACGGTCGCGGTGCTCGACGCCGCGCAGGTCGATCCCGGTTGCCGCGCCCGCGTGCAGCTGTTGCTGCGCGAGCCGGTGGGTGCCTGGCACGACGACCGCGTCGTGCTGCGCGATGCCGCCGCCCGCCGCACGATCGGCGGTGGCCGCGTGCTGGACCCGCTGGCGCCGGCGCGCTACCGGCGCACGCCGCAGCGCTTGCGCGAGCTCGACGCGCTGGCGCTGCCGACGCTGCCGGCGCGGCTGGCCGCGTGCCTCGAGGCCTCGCCGCAGGGGCTGGACCTGCGGCGCTTCGAGGCGGCCCAGGGACAGGGGCTCGACGAGGCGCTGCGAGCCGTGCTCGGCCCGCGCAGCGACGAGCGAGCCGACGAGCCGCCCGGCGCGCCCGCGCCGCAGCCGCTGCACGCGCACGATGCGCAGAGCGACCACGCGCTGCACGCCACGCACGCCGAGGCGGCGGGCGCGCGGGTGCTGGACCTGCTCGGACGCTTTCACCGCGAGCACGCCGACGAGCTCGGCCCCGACAGCGCGCGGCTGCGTCGGCTCGCGTTGCCGCGGCTGCCGCTGCCGCTGTGGCAGGCGCTGCTCGCGCGGCTGCAGCGCCGCGGCGCGCTGCGCCTGCGCGGCAGCTTCGTCCACCTGCCGCAGCACGCGCTGGCGATGTCGGCCGCCGACGAGCGCATCGCCGCGCGCATCGCCGCGCCGCTACAGGCGGCCGGGGCGCAGGGGGCCTGGGTGCGCGACCTGGCGCACGAAATCGGCGAGCCGGAAGCGGCGACGCGCGCGACGCTGGCGCGGCTGGCGCAGCGCGGCGAGTTGCACCAGGTCGCGCGTGACCTGTTCGTCGCGCCCGAGGCGCTGGCGCGCATGGCGGCGGTCGTGCGCGCGCTCGCTGCGGGGCAGGGTGGTGCGGTGCGCGCAGCAGCCTTCCGTGACGCGACCGGGCTCGGCCGGCGGCGCGCGATCGAGATCCTGGAATACTTCGACCGCGTCGGGCTGCTGCGCCGCGTCGGCGACCTGCACGCGCTGCGCGCCGACTGCAGCTTGTTCGACGATCGCGACGATCACGACGCTCGGCCGCCGTGACCGCCGCGGCGGCTGCCGGTCGCCGCGCGATGACCGACGACGGCCCGCTGGGGCCGCGAAGGAGGGGAAACGGCCCCGGTGGGCCGGCCGGGCTTCAAACCCGGTGGGTGACGCCATGCGTCGCCGGGTGGGTTCGACTCCCATTCCCCTCCGCCCCGGCGCCGCCTTCCCGTTCGCGGCGCGGCCGCTGCCTACAATCGCGCCCGGTCCGTCGGACGGAGGCCGCGCGCGCGGCACCGTGACGCGTGCCGCGCCCGCCCACGATGAATCTCCTCGCCCTGATCGTCCTGTTGCCGCTGGTGGCCGGCACCACGCTGTGCCTGGCGGCGGGCCGCGTCGAGTCGCCGGCGCGGCGGCGGCTGACGGCCTGGATCGCGGGTGCGGTCGCCGCCAGTTCGTTCGCGCTGCTGATGTCGCAGGCGCCGGCGGTGTTCGACGGCCAGACGCTGCTGCGACACGCCGAGTGGGTGCCGGCGATCGGGCTGAACGCGAACTTCCGGCTCGACGCGCTGGCGTGGATGTTCGCGTCGCTGATCAGCGGCATCGGGCTGCTGATCGTCGTCTACGCGGCCTACTACCTGCACCCGGGGCCGGACGGTGACCCGGCGGGCAAGTTCTTCAGCCAGCTGATGCTGTTCATGGCGGCGATGCTGGGCATCGTCCTCTCGGACAACCTGCTGCTGCTGCTGGTGTTCTGGGAGCTGACCAGCATCTCGTCGTTCCTGCTCATCGGCTACTGGGGCGGCAAGGAGGAGTCGCGCCAGGGTGCGCGCATGGCGCTGGCGGTCACCGGTGGCGGCGGCCTCGTGATGCTGGCCGGTATCGTCGTGCTGGGGCAGATCGGCGGCAGCTTCGACCTGTCGGTGCTGCTGGCCAAGGGCGCCGAGGTGCAGGCGCACCCGCTGTACCCGGTGGCGCTGGGGCTGATCCTGGTCGGCTGCTTCACCAAGAGCGCGCAGCTGCCGTTCCACTTCTGGCTGCCCGAGGCGATGGCGGCGCCGACGCCGGTGTCGGCCTACCTGCACTCGGCGACGATGGTCAAGGCCGGGCTGTTCATGATGATGCGCCTGTACCCGGTGCTCGGGGGCACGGCGCTGTTCGAGGGCGTGGTCGCCAGCGTCGGGCTGGCAACGATGGTCTTCGCCGCCTTCGTCGCCATCTTCAAGCACGACCTGAAGGGGCTGCTGGCGTATTCGACCGTCAGCCACCTGGGGCTGATCACCTTCCTGATCGGGCTGGCGTCGCCGATGTCGGCGGTGGTGGCGGTGTTCCACGTCCTCAACCACGCGAGCTTCAAGGCGGCGCTGTTCATGAGTGCCGGCATCGTCGACCACGAGACGCACACGCGCGACATTCGCAGGCTCGGCGGCCTGTTCGCGCTGATGCCGGTGATGGGCTGGATCGTGCTGATCGCCTCGGCCGCGATGGCCGGGCTGCCGCCGTTCAACGGCTTCATCAGCAAGGAGATGATGCTCGACGAGGCGCTGCACGCCGGCCACCGCATGTGGGGCGACTTCGGCTGGGCGGTGCCGGTGCTGGCGACGCTGGGCGGGCTGTTCTCGATGGCCTACTCGGTGCGGCTGGTGCACGACAGCTTCTTCGGCGGCCCGCCGCGCGACCTGCCGAACGCGCACCCGCACGAGCCGCCGCTGGGGATGAAGGCGCCGGCGCTGCTGCTGGTGGCGGTGTGCATCCTGGTCGGGCTGCTGCCGATGCTGGTCGCCGGGCCGCTGGTGGCGGTGGTCGCCGCATCCGTGCTCGGCGCGCCGGCGCCCGAGTTCCAGCTCGCGCTGTGGCACGGGCTGAACGTGCCGCTGGCGATGTCGGCGGTCGCGGTGGCCGGCGGCGCGCTGCTGTACGCGATGCTCAGGCGCGGCGGCCGCCTGCACCGCTACCTGCCCAGCGGGCGCGGCGGCAAGGCGGCGTTCTGGAGCCTGACCGACGGGCTGTTCGGCGGCGCGGGGCGCTTCACGGCGCTGGTCGAGAACGGCTCGCTGCAGCGCTATGCGGCGTGGATGGTCGCCAGCGCCGTCGTGCTGGGTGCGCTGCCCTTCCTGACCGGGCCGGGCGAGGGTCTGGGGGCCGACAGGCGCGCGCTGCTGCCGGCGCCGCCGGTGGCGATCGGCGTGTGGCTGATGCTGCTGCTCGTCGGCGCCGCGCTGCTGGTGATGCACCGCCAGCGCTTCGTCGCCGTGATCCTGACCGGTGCCGTCGGGCTGGTGGCGTCGCTGGCCTTCGTCGCTTTGTCGGCGCCCGACCTGGCGATGACGCAGCTGTCGGTCGATGTCGTGTCGACCGTGCTGCTGATGATGGGGCTGGCGCTGCTGCCGGCCTTCAGCCCGCGCGAGAGCAGTGCCGCGCGGCGCGGACGCGACGCGCTGCTCGCGCTGGCCGGCGGCGGCGGCGTGGCCTGGGTCGCGTGGCTGATGCTGACGCGCGACCACGAGTCGATCTCCTGGTACTTCCTCGAGCAATCGCTGCCGAAGGGCGGCGGGACGAACGCGGTCAACGTGATCCTGGTCGACTTCCGCGGCTACGACACCTTTGGCGAGATCACGGTGCTGGGGATCGCCGCGGTCGGCGTGCTGGCGCTGCTGGACGGCCTGCGCGTGCGCCGGCCCGCGGCCGACCCCGAGGGCCGCACCTGGAGCTACGGGGCCGAGCCGCTGCTGCTGCGCATGGCAGCGCGCGTCGTGCTGCCGATGGCGCTGGTCGTCACCGCGTTCATCTTCTGGCGCGGCCACAACCTGCCCGGTGGCGGCTTCATCGCCGGGCTGGTGACGGCGGTGGCGCTGGTGCTGCAGTACATGGCGATGGGGCAGGCGCGCGCCGAGGCCGTCGTGCACGGCGCGGCGGGACGGCGCTTCACGCGCTGGATCGGCATCGGCCTGGGCATCGCCTGGCTGACCGGCACGGGGGCGTTCCTCCTCGGCAAGCCCTTCCTGACCAGCGCACACGGTCATCCGACCGTGCCGCTGCTGGGCGAGTTGCCGCTGGCGACCGCGGCGCTGTTCGACCTCGGCGTGTACGTCACCGTCGTCGGCGCGACGATGCTGATGCTGTCGGTGCTCGGCGCGGCGAGCAAGGAGCCGGGCGCGCGGCGGGGGATGGCGGCATGACGGCGCCGAGCATGGAGCTGCTGGTGGCCACCGGCATCGGCTGGGTGGTCGCGGTCGGCATCTACCTGATGTTGCGCGGGCGCAGCTTCCCGGTCGTGCTCGGGCTGACGCTGATCGGCTATGCGGTCAACGTCTTCATCTTCTCGATGGGGCGGCTGTGGAGCGGCGCGCCGCCGATCCTGACCGGCGACGGCGCGGTGGCCGACCCGCTGCCGCAGGCGCTGGTGCTGACCGCGATCGTGATCGGCTTCGCGACCACCGGCTTCGTGATCGAGATGGCGCTGCGCAGCCGCCACGAGGGCGGCAGCGACCATGTCGACGGCCGGCCGGATGCGTCGGCGACGCCGCCCGGGGTGGCCGCGGCCGGCCACTCGGCCGCTCTGGCGAGTGACAACCCGCCCGATCCGCGGGCCGCTGCCGGCGTCGGCCGCGGCGCGCCGCAGGAGGCTGGCCGGTGAACGCCCTGGCGGCGCAGCTGCCGATCGTGCCGGTGCTGCTGCCGTCGCTGACGGCGATCGTGCTGCTGCTGATCGGCGACCACGGCGGCGACGAGCATGGCGGGCACTCGCACGAGAAGCTCGCCTGGGCGCGACGCATCGCGCTCGGGTCGGGGCTGCTGGGCCTGGCCGTTGCCGCCTGGCTGGTCGCGCAGGCGGCCGCCGGCGAGCTGCTCGTCTACCGCGTCGGGGACTGGCCGGCGCCGTTCGGCATCGTCGTCGTCATCGACCGCCTGGGCGCGCTGATGCTGCTGCTCAGTTCGCTCGTCGCGCTGCCGGTGCTTTGGTACGCCTGCGGCGGCTGGGACGCGCACGGGCGGCACTTCCACGCGATCTTCCAGTTCCAGCTGATGGGGCTGCACGGGGCCTTCGTCACCGGCGACCTGTTCAACCTGTTCGTCTTCTTCGAGGTGCTGCTGATCGCCAGCTACGTGCTGATGGCACACGGCCACGGACGCGAGCGATTCCGCGTCGGCCTGCACTACGTCGTGCTCAATCTGGCGGCCTCGGCGCTGTTCCTGATCGGGGTGGCGCTGCTGTACGCCAAGACCGGCACGCTCAACCTGGCCGACCTGGCGCTGCGCGTGCCCGAGGTGACAGCACCCGAGTCGGTCGTCGTGCAGTCCGCGGCACTGCTGTTGCTGGTCGTCTTCGGCTTCAAGGCGGCGCTGCTGCCGCTGTCGATGTGGCTGCCGGCGACCTACGCCGCGGCCTCGCCGCCGGTGGCGGCGCTGTTCGCGATCATGACCAAGGTCGGCGTCTACGCGATCTGGCGCGTGCACGGGGTGGTCTTCGGGGCCGACGCCGGCGACGCCGCGCTGACCGCCGAGCCGCTGCTGCTGCCGATGGCGCTGGCGACCAGCGTGGCGGGCGTGCTGGGCATGCTCGCGGCGCGCACGATGGCGCGGCTGGTCGCCTGGCTGACGGTGGCGTCGGTCGGGACGATCCTGGCGGCGATCGGGCTGTTCAGCGCGGCCGCCTGGTCGGCGGCGATGTACTACATGGCCAACAGCACGCTCGTCATCGCGGGGCTGTTCCTGCTCACCGAACTGGTCGCGGCGCAGCGCGGCGACGCCGCCGACCGGCTGGCGCCGGCGTCGCCGGTCGCGCAGCCGGTGCTGCTGGGACTGATGCTGCTGCTGGCGGCGGCGTCGGCCGCCGGGCTGCCCCCGCTGCCCGGGTTCATCGGCAAGCTGATGCTGCTCGAGGCGGCGAGCGCGCACGCGGCGCAGGTCGCGGTGTGGACGGTGGTGCTGGGGGTCGGCTTCCTGACGCTGATCGGGCTCGCGCGCGCGGGCAGCGTGCTGTTCTGGCACGTGCGCGACGACCTGCCGCCGATGGGCGCCTCCGGGGCCAGCCCGCAGCTCGTCGGCGCGACGCTGCTGCTGCTGGCCGCGACGGTGGCGATGAGCGCGCTGGCCGCGCCGATCCAGCGCTACACCGCGGCCGCCGCGGCGCAGCTCGGCGACCGCGCGGCCTATGCGCGCGCGGTGCTCGGCGAGGCGGGCGAGGCGATCGACACCACCCGCCCCTACCGTTTCGCGCCGCCGCCGGCGGCGATGCAGGAGGGCGGGCGGTGAAAGCCATGCGACCGGGGCGCGGGCATCGCGCGGGTCCGACGCGGCGCGGAGGATCTCGGTGAGCGCGCCCGCAACGCGTGATCGCGGCCAGGGCCGCCCCGGCTGGCTCGCGCACCCGGCGTTGTCGGTGCTGCTGGCGGCGGTCTGGCTGCTGCTGCAGCAGAGCCTGGCGCCGGCGCAGCTCGTCGCCGCCGCGGTGTTCGGCCTCGTCGTGCCGCGGCTGGTGCACGGCTTCATCGGGCCGGCGGTGCGGCTTCATGCGCCTTGGACGATGGTGCGGCTGTTCGTCGTCGTGTTGTGGGACATCGTCGTGTCCAACCTGACGGTGGCGCGCATCGTGCTGAACCCGGCCTCGGACCCGCAGCCGGCCTGGGTGCCGGTGCCGCTGGACGGCACCCACCCGAACGTGGCGACGCTGCTGGCGACGATCATCACGATGACCCCGGGCACGGTCTCGTGCGTCGTCGACGAGTCCGAGCACCACATCCTGGTGCACGCGCTGGACTGCGACGACCCGCCGGCGCTGGCGGCGCAGATCAAGCAGCGCTACGAGGCGCCGCTGCGGCGCATCTTCGAAGGAGTCGGCGCATGATGGTCGAGTGGGCCCTGAACTTCGCGTTCGTCGCCGTCGGGGCGGCGCTGGTGCTGTGCGCGTGGCGGCTGCTGCGCGGCCCGGAGGCCGCCGACCGCGCGCTGGCGCTCGACACGATGTACATCAACGTCGTCGCGCTCGTGATCCTGCTCGGGATCCGCTTCGGCACCGAGCTGTTCTTCGAGGCGGCGCTGCTGATCGCGCTGCTGGGTTTCGTCTCGACGGTGGCGCTGGCGCGCTTCCTGTCGCGCGGCGACGTCATCGAATAGGGCCGCGCGATGGCGCTCGACCAGCTTCACGGGGCATGGCAGGCGGTGATCGCGGCGATGCTCGTCGTCGGCGGTGTCTTCGCGCTCGTCGGCGCGATCGGCATGCTGCGCTTTCGCGACTTCTACATGCGGCTGCACGCGCCGACCAAGGCGACGACGCTGGGCGTCGGCGGGGTGCTGATCGCCAGCATGGCGGCCAACTGGGGGCAGGGCAACTACGGCGTGCACGAGCTGCTGATCACGCTGTTCCTGTTCATCACCGCGCCGGTATCGGCCAACCTGCTGGCCAAGGCCGCGCTGCACCTGCGCGCGAAGTCCAAGGCGGCGCCGCCGCCCGGGCATCCGCATCCCTGAGGGCGCTCAGCGCCGATCCTGCTGGTCGCCGACGCGCGGCGCGTCGCGGATCGCGTCCTCGAGCCCGGCCTCGCGCACGGCGGCGCGTGCCAGCAGGTGCGAGGCGACCGGCAGCGTCGCGGCCAGGAAGCCGAGGATCAGCGCCAGCCGCCACAGCCACTCGACCTCGGGCATGCGCAGCGCCGCGCCGACGCCGACCAGCGCCAGCGCCAGCGTGCCCGCCTTGGTCGCCGCATGCTGGCGCGCCAGGGCGTCCGGCAGCGTGATCACGCCCCAGGCGGCGACGACCAGCAGCAGCGCGCCGGCCACGAGCAGCAGGTCGCCGGCGAGCGTCATCGCGGTCCTTCGCGGCCGCCGCGCCGCGTCGTCGCCGCGTCGGCCGTGGCGCCGCGGCGGACGGCGTCGCGCCGCGGCGCGCGCTCGATCAGCCGTGCCCAGCCGATCGTCGCGACGAAGCCGACCAGCGCCAGCCCGATCGCGACATCGAGGAAGACCGTGCGCGCGGTGGCGAGCGACGCCGCGATCGCCAGCGCGATTCCGGCGGCGAGGAAGATGTCGAGCGCGACGATGCGGTCGGCGTTCGTCGGCCCGCCGACGATGCGCCAGACCGCCAGCCCCGCGGCCAGCAGCGCGCCGACGACGAGCAGCGTGATCGCGACCCCGCTCATGCGGCGGTCCTGCGCATGCCGAGGGCCCCAGGGGAGCGATGTGTCATTGCGGCCTCCCGAACAGCGCCACCAGCCCGGGCTCGAAGTCGCGCCGGATCCCGGCCACCAGCGCGTCGGTGTCGGACGCGTCGAGCACGTGCAGCAGCAGCTCGCGCTCGTCCATGTCGATGTCGATCGTCGTCGTGCCCGGGGTCAGCGACACCATCGCCCCGAGCAGCGCCGCGCCCTGCTCGCTCATCGGTGCAAAGCGCACGCGCAGCAGCGCCAGCGGCGGCGGCGTGCCGCCCGGGCGCCCGGCGCGCAGGATCACCGCCACCGTCTGCAGCCCGGAGACGACGATCGCGCGCACGAAGCGCAGCAGCAGCGTGGCGGCGGCCAGCAGCTTCATCGCCTCAGCCTCCCCCCAGCGAGCGCGCCGCCGCCTGCGCGTAGGCCGCCAGCGGCTGCGGGGCGAGCCCGATCGCCAGCGTCACCGCCGCCAGGGCGCCGGTCGCGAGCCAGGCCGGCGCGAGCCGGGCGTCGCGCGGCGGGGCCCAGTGCTCGTCGGGATGCTTCTTCCAGAACGCCTCCATCCAGATCTTCATCATCGAGTACAGCGTCAGCACGCTGACCGCCAGCGCCACCGCCGTCCAGACCCAGCGGCCCTGCGCCAGCGCCTCCTGCAGCACCAGCAGCTTGGCCCAGAACCCCGACAGCGGCGGGATGCCGACCAGCGACAGCGCCGGCACCAGGAACAGCACGCCCAGCAGCGGCCTGGTGTGGTACAGGCCACCGATGCGGCGCAGGTCGTAGCTGCCCGTCAGACGCCAGACGATGGCCGCGATCAGGAACAGGTTGGCCTTCACGACGATGTGGTGCACCGTGTAAAAGAGGGTGGCGGCGTTGCCGGCCTCGCCGCCGAGCGCGATCGCGAGCAGGATGTAGCCGATCTGGCTGACGATGTGGAAGGCCAGGATGCGCCGCATGTCCCAGTGGTAGGCCGCGCCGAGCACGCCCAGCAGCATGGTCGCGGCCGCGACCCAGCCCAGCGCCTCCAGCAGCAGCGCCGGCGCCGGCGCGAAGACGTCGCCCACGGTGCGCAGCACCGCGTAGACGCCGACCTTGGTCAAGAGCCCGGCGAACAGCGCCAGCACCGGCGCCGGCAGCGTGTGGTAGCTCGCCGGCAGCCAGGCGTAGAGCGGGAAGGCGCCGGCCTTGACGAGGAAGGCCAGCAGCAGCGCGGCCAGCACCACCGTGGCCAGCCCCGGCGGCAGCGCCGGCGCGGCCTGCGCCAGGGCGCCGTAGTTGAGGTGCCCGGTGACGGCGTAGACGGCGCCGACGGCGATCAGCAGCAGCAGCGTGCCCAGCAGGTTGAGCACCAGGTACTTGAAGCTGGCGTCGAGCTGGTCGACGCGGCCACCGATCGCGAACAGGCCGATCGCGCAGATCAGCATGACCTCGAACCAGACGTAGAGGTTGAACAGGTCCGCCGTGGCGAAGGCGCCGCCGACGCCGGCCAGCACGCCGTGCAGCAGCGGCAGCAGCATCGGGTGGCGGTTGCCGGGGTCGGCGTCGCTGGCCAGGAACAGCAGCGACGCCGCGCCCATCAGCGCCGTGATCAGCACCAGCGCGCTGCCGGTGCGGTCGAGTCGGAATTCGATGCCGAACGGCGCGGCCCAGCCGCCGAAGGCCGCCTGCGCCGGCTGGTCGCCAGCGGCCAGCGCCACCAGCGCGATCGCGCAGGCGAGGAAGGCGATGCTGCCCGCGGCGCTGACGAGCGTCTGCAGCGCCGGCCGGCGGCTGGCCAGCGTGGCCAGCGCGGCGGTGGCCAGCGGCACCAGCACCGGGGCGACGACCAGCGCGGTCATCGCCCGCCCTCCTGCGGCGGCCGGGCCGGGTCGCAGCCGGCGCGCGGCAGCGGCGGCTTGACCGGGTCGTCGACCACAGGCTCGGCGTGGCGCAGGGCCAGCGCATCGTCGCTGCCGGCATCGCGGATCAGCCGCAGCATCAGCACGAGCGAGATGCACACCAGCGCGAAGCCGATCACGATGGCGGTCAGCACCAAGGCCTGCGGCAGCGGGTTGGCCCCCTCGCCCAGCAGCGTCTGCCCCGGCGGCACGACCGCCGGCAGCGACGAGCCCAGGCGGCCGGCGCCGAACAGCACCAGGTTGGCCGCCGCGCCGAGCACCGCCAGCCCGATGACGATGCGGAAGGCGTCGCGCGACAGCGTCAGATAGACGCCGGCGGCCACCGTGACCCAGACCGTGGCGGCGAGGACCCAGATCATCGCCGGCCCTCCGTCGATACCGGCTCGTGCTCGCGCGCCTCGGCAGCGCCGGCGCCCTCGTCGACCGCCAGCAGCGCCAGCGCGTAACCCGCCAGCGCGCCCCACACGCACAGGTAGACGCCGAGGTCGAACACGAGCACCGTCGAGACCTTGACCGACGTGAATCCCAGCGGCAGCGTGCCCCACCAGTGCGTCAGGTAGGCGTCGCCGACGAGCAGCGACGGCACGCCGGCGGTGGCGCCGATCAGCACCCCGGCGGCGGCGAGCAGGACGGGGTCGCCGAGCGGCAGGCGGCGTGCGGCCGCCGCGCTGCCGTGGGCCACTGCCCACAGCACGCTGGCGGTCACCGCCAGCAGCCCGCCGATGAATCCGCCGCCGGGCTCGTTGTGCCCGCGCAGCAGCACCCACACCGAGGCGGCGAGGATGAGCACGTACAGCGGCCGCGCCACGACCTCGAGGATGACGATGCGGCCCTTCACCGCCCGCCCTCCGGCCGACCGCGCCCGTCGGGTCGGGCGGCACCCGGCGCCGGGGCTGCGCCCAGCCGCAGCGCCTGCAGCAGCGGCAGCGCCGCCAGCAGCGACAGCATCACGACCGTGATCTCGCCCAGGGTGTCGAGCGCCCGGTAGTCGACCAGGATCACGTTGACGACGTTGCGCCCATAGGCCTCGGTCACGCTCCTCTCGCCGAAGAAGGTCGACAGCGCCGGGTCGAAGGCGCCCGAAGTGGCCACCAGCAGCAGCGCGGCGATCACGCTGGCCAGCAGCGCCGCCAGCGCGGCCGCCAGCGGCCGCGGCACTGGCTCGGGCAGGCTGGCGGCCAGCCCCAGGCGCCTGAGCTCGAGCAGCACCGCCGCGACGACGATGACGAACACCGTCTCGACCGTGAACTGGGTGTAGGCGACGTCGGGCGCGCCGGTGAACAGGAACAGCAGCGCGCTGCCGTAGCCCACGAGGCCGGCGGCCAGCAGCAGCACCAGCCGGTCGCGCAGCAGGCAGGCCGCCAGCGCGCCGGCCGCGATCAGCAGCGCCGCGCCGACGACGCCGATGGATGGGGTCTCCCAGGCCGGCCAGGCCAGGTCGGCGGCGCCAGCCCCGAAGGCCGCCGCCATCGCCGCGCCCAGCGTGCCGACGGCGAGCGCGACATAGGCCGGCAGGCGGCCGGTCTGCAACGCGCGCGTCGCGGCGGCGGCCAGGCGCGGGATCGCCGCCAGCGAGCGCTCGAACTGCGACGCCATGCCGATGCGGCCGATACGCTGCGCCGCGGCCTCGAGCAGACGGTGCAGCGGGTCCCACGCGGCGTAGACCGCGGCCCCGATCGCCAGCGTGACCGCGAGCGACCCGAGGGTCGGGCCGAATGCGAGCTCGAGGCTGATCGCGACCGACGCCGTGGCGGGCGTCATTGCGTCCGACGCCGCCGTGATCAGGTCCTGCGCGAAGAAGGGGAACAGGCCGAGCGCGATCCCGGTCAGCGCCAGCGCCAGCGGCGGCGCGACCAGCGCCGGCCCGCCCTCGTGGGCGTCGGGCGTCTCGCTGGCCCCCGGGTGGCGCCAGAAGACGCGGATCGCCGCCACGCCGGCGACCGCGACCGCGATCGCGCCGAACACGGTATTGGCCGCGCGCGCGAAGGCGAAGACGTCGTCGGCGCTCTTGACCTCGGCGATCACGTCCTTGACGACATAGCCGAAGGACAGCGGCATGCCGGCCATCGACGCCCCGGCGAGCAGTGCCGCGGCGGCGGTCCAAGGCATCGCGTGGCGCAGGTTGCCCAGCCTGTCGATCACGCGCGTGCCGGTGCCGTGGTCGATATTGCCGGCGACGAAGAACAGCGGCGCCTTGTACAGCGCGTGCGCCAGCAGCAGCGCACCGACCGCCACCGACGCGCCGTCGCCCTTCAGGCCGACCAGCGTCACCAGGGTGCCGAGCGTGGCCACCGTCGACCAGGCCAGGATGCGCTTGAGGTCGCGCTCGCGCAGCGCCAGCACCATGCCCCAGGCGGCGGTGACCGAGCCCACGCCCTTGAGCGTCCACTCCCACGCGTCCCAGTCGCCGAAGCCCGGGTCCAGCCGCGCGAGCAGGTAGACGCCGAGCTTGACCATGGTCGCCGAGTGCAGGTAGGCCGACACCGGCGTCGGCGCCGCCATCGCGCCCGGCAGCCAGAAGTGGAACGGGAACTGCGCGCTCTTGGTGAAGGCGCCGACCAGGATCAGCGCCATCGCCGCCCGCAGCGTCGGCGAGGCCTCGGCGGCGGGCAGCGCGGCGACGATGGCGCTGATCGACCCGGTGCCCATCGCCTGCGCCAGCAGGATGAACCCGGCCAGCAGTGCCAGCCCGCCGGTGCCGGTGACCATCAGCGCCTGCTGCGCCGACTTGCGGCTCTCGGGCCGCTCGTGGTCGAAGCCGACGAGCAGGAAGGACAGCAGGCTGGTCGCCTCCCAGAACAGGAACAGCACCAGCAGGTGGTCGGCGGTGACGCAACCGACCATCGCGATCATGAACAGGGACAGCAGCACGTACAGCCGCCGCTGCGCCGGGTGGCCGTGCAGGTAGCCGCCGGCATAGACGAAGACCGCGGTGCCGACGCCGGTGATCATCAGCAGCATCAGCGCCGACAGGCCGTCGATGCGCAAGGCCAGCTCGACGCCCAGCGCCGGCGCCCAGGCCCAGCTCCGTGCGACCGGCAGCTCCTGCGTCAGCAGCACCCAGGCCACGATCGCCAGCGCAGCCGCCGGCAGCAGCGTGAACAGGGCGCGCTCGCCCGGCCCCATGGCCGGTCCGTTCGCCTGCCCGCCGGCGTGCGCGGCCACGGCTCAGCAGCCCGGCTGCATGCGCGGCAGCGGGCGGTCGGGCGAGGTCGGGCAGGGCGGCATCGGCAGGCCGGCAGAGGTTCGAGTTCTTGGAATCTACCGCGGGCCGTCCCGCGGCGCCGTCGGCGGGCCAGCATGGCCGCACGCGTCGCGTCCGATCCGGGCCCGGCGCCCGGGTTCCGTCCGCCGGCGCGAGGCGGCCCCTTACGATGCGCGCCATGGTCTGGCTCTGGCTGCAGTTCCTGCTCTGCGCGGTGCTGATCGCGCGCGCGGGCCTCGTCCTCAGTGCGACCGCCGACCGGCTGGCGCAGGCCCATGGCTGGGGCCGCGGCTGGGTCGGGCTGGCGCTGCTGGCGACCGTGACCTCGCTGCCCGAGCTCGCCTCGGGGGTCAGCGCGGTGACGCTGGTCGACGCGCCCAACCTGGCGGTCGGTCACGCGCTCGGTGCCTGCGTCGTCAACCTGCTGTTCCTGGGTGTCGTCGATGCGCTGCAGCGGCGCCAGCCGCTGTACCGGCACGCCTCGGCGACGCACCTGCTGTCGGCTGCCTTTGGCGTCGTCATGCTCGGGCTGGTCGCGCTCGGACTGGTCGCGGGCACGCGCGTGCCGGCGGTGCTCAACCAGGGGCCGGCCACGCCGCTGCTGCTCGGGGTGTACCTGCTGGCCTTGCGCAGCGTGCAGGGGCACGAGCGCGCCGCCGCGGCCGCCGCGGCGGCGCCGGCGCAGCCGGTCGCCGCTGCCGAGCGACGCCGGCTGTGGCAGCGTTTCGCGCTCGCCGCGCTGGTGGTGCTGGCCGCCGGCAGCTGGCTGCCCGAGGCGGGCGACCGACTCGCCGTCGCGATGGGCTGGTCGCGCAGCTTCGTCGGCACCGTCTTCATGTCGGTCGTCACGACGCTGCCCGAGATGGCGGTGACGCTGGGCGCGCTGCGCATCGGGGCACTCGACATGGCGATCGGCAACCTGCTGGGCAGCAACCTGTTCAACGTCACGATCCTCGCGATCGACGATGTGTTCTACGTGCGCGGCCCGCTGCTGGCGATCGCCGCGCCGGTGCACGCCGGCACCGCGCTGACGGCGATGGTGATGACGGGGCTGGTGATGATCGGGCTCGTGATGCGGCCGCAGGGGCGGGTGCTGCGGCTGGTGAGCTGGATCAGCGTCGGGCTGCTGGCGGCCTGGCTCGTCAACGTCGTCCTGGTCGCGCTGGGCGCGGGATGAGAAGGCGCGCCGGCGGGGCGGGATGACCGGCGTCGAGGCGGGCTTGGCTACCATCGGCTCGATGAGCGACATTCCGCCCCGCCCGAAACACGGGCCCGCGGCGGCGCCGCCCTGGCACGCGCGGCCGGCCGACGAGGCCTTGCAGACGCTGGACAGCAGCCGCCACGGCCTGGCCGCCGACGAGGCCGCGCGCCGCTTGGCCGAGCACGGGCCGAACCGGCTCGCCGAGGCGAAGCCGCCGGGTATGCTGGAGCGGCTGCTGCGGCAGTTCGCCAACCTGCTGCTCTACGTGCTGATGGCCGCGGCGGTGGTCACGGCGCTGATGGGGCACTGGGTCGACACCGCGGTGATCGCCGCCGTCGTCGTCCTCAACGCGCTGATCGGCTTCATCCAGGAAGGCAAGGCCGAGAAGGCGCTGCAGGCGATCCGCCACCTGCTGGCGCCGCACGCGGTGGTGCTGCGCGACGGGCACCCGCACGAGGTCGACGCGGCCGACCTGGTGCCGGGCGACATCGTGCTGCTGGCCTCGGGCGACAGCCTGCCGGCCGACGTGCGGCTGCTGCAGTCGCGCAACCTGCGCGTCGACGAGGCGGCGCTGACCGGCGAGTCGGTGCCGGTGGAAAAGCGCGTCGAGCCGGTGGCCGAGGATGCCGCGATCGGCGACCGCCGCAGCATGGGCTACGCCGGCACCCTGGTCACGCAGGGGCAGGCGCGCGCGCTAGTCGTCGCCACCGGGTCGGCGACCGAGATCGGGCGCATCGGCCGCATGCTGGAATCGGTCGAGGCCGGCACGACGCCGCTGCTGCGCAAGATGGAGGGCTTCGGCCGCACGCTGACCTTCGTCATCCTCGCCCTGGCGGGGCTGCTGTTCGTCTTCGGGGTGTTCGTGCGCGGCATGGGCGCGGGCGAGGTCTTCATGGCCGCGGTCGGCCTGGCGGTGGCGGCGATCCCCGAGGGGCTGCCGGCGATCATGACGATCGCGCTGGCGATCGGCGTGCAGCGCATGGCGCAGCGCCACGCGGTGATCCGCCGCCTGCCGGCGGTCGAGACATTGGGCTCGGTGACGGTGATCTGCTCGGACAAGACCGGCACCCTGACGCGCAACGAGATGACGGTGCAGCAGATCGTCTGCGCCGGCGCGGTCGTCGAGGTCGAGGGCGCCGGCTACGCGCCCGAAGGCGCGCTGCGGGTCGGCGACGAGCGGCTCGACGCCGCGGCGCTGCGCGACCGCGTGCCGGCCGCGCGTGCGCTGGCCGAGGTCGCCGCGCTGTGCAACGACGCCGCGCTGCACGAGCGCGACGGCCAGTGGCAGCTCGCCGGCGACCCGACCGAGGGCGCGCTGCTGACGCTGGCGTGCAAGGCCGGGCTGGAGCCGGCCGAGCTGAGGATCGAGCGGCCGCGGCTGGACCTGATCCCGTTCGAGTCCGAGCACCGCTACATGGCCAGCCTGCACCGCGGCGACGACGACGGCGAGCAGGCCCCGGTCGCGCTGGTCAAGGGCGCGCCCGAGCGCGTGCTGGCGATGTGCGCCGACCAGCTCGGGGCCGACGCCAGCCGCGAGCCGCTGGACGCGGCGCATTGGCACGCCGCCGTCGAGGCGCAGGCGCGCGCCGGCCGGCGCGTGCTGGCGCTGGCGCGGCGCGCGCTGCCCGCGGGCACCGAGGACCTGGACCACGCCGACGTCGAGCAGGGGCTGACGCTGCTCGGGCTGGTCGGCATCATCGACCCGCCGCGCACCGAGGCCATCGAGGCGGTGGCGCAGTGCAGCGCGGCCGGCATCCGCGTCGTCATGATCACCGGCGACCACGGCGTGACCGCCAGCGCGATCGCCGGCCAGCTCGGCATGGGCGAGTCGCTGCGCGCCGTCACCGGCCCCGAGGTCGAGGCGATGGACGATGCCGCGCTGCGCGACGCGGTGCGCGAGGCGCGCGTCTTCGCGCGTGCCAGCCCCGAGCACAAGCTGCGCCTGGTGCGGGCGCTGAGGGACAACGGCGAGATCGTCGCGATGACCGGCGACGGCGTCAACGACGCGCCGGCGCTCAAGCAGGCCGACGTCGGCGTCGCGATGGGGCGCAAGGGGACCGAGGCGGCCAAGCAGGCCGGCTCCATCGTGCTCGCGGACGACAACTTCGCCTCCATCGCGCACGCGGTGGAGGAGGGGCGCACCGTCTACGACAACCTGAGGAAGACCGTGACCTTCCTGCTGCCGATCAACGGCGGCGAGTCGCTGTCGCTGCTGCTGGCGGTGATCCTCGGCGTGGCGCTGCCGATCGCGCCGGTGCAGATCCTGTGGGTCAACATGGTCAGCTCGATCGCGCTGGCGCTGGTGCTGGCGTTCGAGCCGACCGAGGACGACGTCATGAAGCGCCCGCCGCGCCGGCCCGACGAGCCGATGCTGTCGCGCTTCGTGCTGTGGCGCATCGGCTTCGTGTCGGCGCTGTTCATGGCCGGCATCTTCGGCATGTTCGAGTGGGCGCTGTGGCACGGCGCGTCGGTCGACACCGCGCGCACGGTGGCCGTCAACACGCTGGTGGCGATGGAGGTCTTCTATCTCTTCAGCGTGCGCTACCTGAAGGCGGCGTCGTTCACGCTGGAGGGCATCAAGGGCACGCCGCTGGTCCTGCTGGCGGTGGCGGCGGTCTTCGTGCTGCAGCTGGTCTTCACCTACGCGCCCTTCATGCAGACCTTGTTCGCCAGCACCGCGCTGCCGCTGACGACGGGCATCGCGACCGTCGCCGTCGGCGTGGCGGTGCTGGTGGTGCTGGAGCTGGAGAAGCTCGTGCTGCGGCGCATCGGCGTGGGGGTGTCGTGAGCATGGCGCCGCGGGCGGCACGGCGATGAACGGCGGGGGGCATCGATGATCGGCCACGAACCCTTTGCCGAGTTCGCGTTGCTGCTGCTGATCTGCGCGCTGGCCGGCGCGTTGTTCGTGCGGCTGCGCCAGCCGGTGCTGATCGCGTATATCGTGGTCGGCATCGTGGTCGGCCCGGCGGTGCTGGGCCTGGTGCAGGCGCACGAGCAGATCGACCTGCTGGCGCAGGTCGGCGTGGCGGTGCTGCTGTTCGTCGTCGGCCTCAAGCTCGACCTGCACCACGTGCGCCACATCGGCCCGGTGGCGCTGGCCACGGGGCTGGGGCAGCTCGCGTTCACGATCGCCTTCGGCTTCCTGATCATCCTGGCGCTCGGCAAGGAGCCGATGGAGGCCTTGTACGTCGCGGTGGCGCTGACCTTCTCCAGCACCATCATCATCGTCAAGCTGCTGTCCGACAAGCGCGAGCTCGACAGCCTGCACGGGCGTATCGCGGTCGGCTTCCTGATCGTGCAGGACCTGGCGGTGGTCGTCGCGATGATGACGATGAGCGCCTTGCGCGGCTCAGGCGGCGAAGCGACAGGGTGGGCCGAGGTCCTGCTGTCGCTGGGCTGGCGGCTGGCGGTGGCGGCGTTGCTGCTGTTTCTGCTGATGCGCTGGGTGCTGCCGGCGGTCGTCGCGGCGATGGCGCGCTCGCAGGAGCTGCTGCTGGTGTTCGCCATCGCCTGGGGCGTGGCGCTGGCGGCCCTGGGCGAATGGGCCGGCTTCAGCAAGGAGGCGGGCGCCTTCCTGGCCGGCTTCTCGCTCGCGTCCACGCCCTACCGCGAGGCGATGAACGCGCGGCTGACGAGCATCCGCGACTTCCTGCTGCTGTTCTTCTTCATCGACCTGGGCGCCAAGCTCGAGCTGTCGACGCTCGGCGCCGAGGTCGTCCCGGCCCTCGTGCTCGCGCTGTTCGTGCTGATCGGCAACCCGCTGATCGTGATGGCGATCATGGGCTGGATGGGCTACCGCAAGCGCACCGGCTTCCTGGCCGGGCTGACGGTGGCGCAGATCAGCGAGTTTTCGATCGTCTTCGTCGCCATGGGGATCACGCTCGGCCATGTCGGCGTCGGGGCGCTCGGGCTGACGACGCTGGTCGGGCTGGTGACGATCACGGTGTCGACTTACATGATCCTGTACTCGCAGCCGCTGTACGAGCGGCTGGCGCCCTGGCTGGGCCGCTTCGAGCGGCGCCAGCCCTTTCGCGAGCTGGCGGTCGAGCAGCGGGCGCAGGACGGCGCAGCGGTGCAGGCGGTGGTCTTCGGCCTCGGCCGCTATGGCAGCCGGCTGCTGGAGCAGCTGCGCGCGGGCGGCGTGGCGGCGATCGGCGTCGACTTCGACCCCGAGCAGGTCCGGGCGCTGCAATCGCGCGGGCTGCCGGTGCACTTCGGCGACGGCGAGGACCCGGACTTCCTCGAGTCGCTGCCGCTGGCGGGCGCGCGCTGGGTGGTGACGACCTTCCCGCAGCTCGAGAGCAACCGCGCGCTGCTGCACGCGCTGAAGGCGGTGCACTATCGCGGTGCGTTGGCCGCCGCGGTGCGCGACCCGGCGCACGGCCGCGCGCTGGCGAGCGCCGGCGTGCCGCTGATCCTCAATCCCTTCGAGGACGCCGCCGACCACGCCGCGCGGCGACTCGCCGACGCATTGCGCGCGCCCGACGGCGACAAGGAGACGAGCCGATGAACGCACCGGCCCAAGAACCAGCCCGGGACCCGGACCCGAAACCCGCGCACATCCTGGCCGCCACCGACCTGTCGGCCCCGGCGCGCCACGCCGCCGACCGCGCCGCGCGCCTGGCACGCGAGACCGGCGCTGCGCTGACCCTGGTGCACGCGCTGCCGCGGCGCGCGCTGGACGACCTGCGGCAGTGGCTGGGCGCAGAAGCGCAGGCGCAGCTCGAGGCTGCGGCCGGGCGCGAGCTGGCCGCGCTCGCCGCCGAGCTGCACGCCGCCCATCGCGTGCCGGTGCATCCGCTGCTGCGCGAGGGGCCGGTGCTGGACGCGCTCGGCGGCGCGGCCGACGAGGTCGACGCCGCGGTCGTCGTCGTCGGCGCGCGCGGCGCGAGCTTCCTGCGCCGGCTCGTGGTCGGCACCACGGCCGAGCGGCTGATGCGGCGCACCCAGCGCCCGCTGCTGGTGGTGCGCCAGGCGCCGCACGAGCGCTACCGGCGCGCGCTGCTGGCACTGGACTTCTCGCCCTGGTCGGCCGCGGTGCTGGAGGCGGCAAGGCGCGTCGCGCCGCATGCGCGGCCGGTGCTGTTCACCGCATTCCAGGTGCCGTTCGAGGAGAAGCTGCGCTTTGCCGGCGTCGATGCGGCGACGGTCGAGCATTACCGCCAGCAGGCGCGCGCCGCCGCCACCCAGCAGCTTTACGCGATCGCCGAGCGCGCCGGGCTCGCTCCCGGCCACTGGGACCCGTGCATCGTCGAAGGCGAGGCCTCGCTGCGCCTGGTCGAGCAGGAGCAGGTGCTCGACTGCGACCTCGTCGTGATCGGCAAGCACGGCCAGAGCGCGGCCGAGGACCTGCTGCTGGGCAGCGTGACCAAGCATGTGCTGGCCGAGGGCCAGTCCGACGTGCTGGTGGCGACGCTGCCGCGCGCGGGAAGCGTCCCAGGGTGAGCCGGGCCGACAGCCTCGTGCCTGCCTGGGGGAAGCAGCCTGCGGTCACCGGCGACAATGTCGCCCTGACCGTGCCCGGCCCCGCAGGCGCCGCGCCGGAACCCGGGCCGCCGTGCACGGTCCACACCCTGTGGACGGCACGGCCCTCTTGGCGCAGGACGGCGGCCGACCCATGCCGATCGAGGACGAACGATGCAGATCCAGTTGAATACCGACAACCACGTTCACGGCGAGGCCTCGCTGGCCGACTGGGCCGAGCGCGAGCTGCGCGACCGGCTGCAGCGCTTCGTCGACCACGTCACCCGCATCGAGGTGCATCTGAGCGACATCAATGGCGCCCGCGCCGGCGAGCACGACAAGCGCTGCAAGCTCGAGGCGCGTCTGGCCGGACGCCAGCCGGTGGCGGTGCATCACGATGCGGGCAAGGTCGCCGACGCGCTGCACGGTGCGGCCGACAAGCTGGCGCGCGCGCTCGACAGCGCGCTGGGCCGGGTGCGCGACGCGCACGGCCGCGACACCATCCGTCGAGCCTGACGCCGACGGCGCCGCCGGGGCTCAGGCCGGCCTGACCTCGCGTCGCCGGCGCCGGCGACGCTTGAGCCAGACGCCCACCGTCCACAACACGTGCACCAGCGCCCAGGCCAGCATGCCGCCGACGGCGGCGAAGATCGCCAGCCCGAGGAACAGCGGCTTGCCGATCGCCTTCGCGCGCTTGACCCAGCCGCGCTCGTCCTGCCCGGGCTGCTGGACCGCGGTGACGAGCGCCTCGGCCTTGGCTTCCTGGACCTCCACCCCGAGCACGGCGGCTCCGGTCTGGTAGGCGAGCAGGAAGATCGGCGCGTAGGTCAGCGGGTTGGACACCAGGGTCGACACCGCGGCCACTGGCAGGTTGGCGCGCAGCAGCAGCGCGAAGACCGCGGCGCCGGCGATCTGCGCCACCGGGATCAGGAAACCGAAGAACACCCCGATGCCGGCGCCCAGGGCGACGCGGCGGCGGTTCAGGTGCCACAGCCAGGGCCGGCGCAGCAGCGGGCCCATCCATCGCAGCGACGGGTGGGCGCGCAGGGTCTCCTCGGTGGGCGTGATGCGCCGGAACCATTGCCGCATCCGGCAATGATGCCAGCAGTCGGGGCCCTCTCGGCGGGTTCGAGGTCGGGTGAATGACAGGCATTTCCGCGCGTGCGACGGCCTTGCTGGGCTGCGCCGCGGGGGCGCTGGCGGTGCATGCGCTGGCGCCGCCGGTGTACGCGGGGGCGCTGGCGCTGTTCGCCCTCATCGGCGGGCTGTGGCTGACGCAGGCGCTGCCGCTGGCGGTCACCGCGCTGCTGGTCCCGGTGGGGGCGGTGGCGCTTGGGCTGGCCGCGCCGGCCGCCGCGCTGGCGCCGTTCGCCAACCCGGTCATCTTCCTGTTTCTCGGCGGCTTCGCGCTCGCCGCGGCACTGCAGCGACACGGGCTCGACCGCGCGCTGGCCAGCGGCGTGATGCGGCTGGCCGGCGGCCGGCGGCTGGGCGCGGTGCTGCTGCTGGCGGCGATGGCGGCGCTGCTGTCGATGTGGATCAGCAACACCGCGACCGCGGCGATGATGCTGCCGCTGGCGCTGGGGCTGCTGCGCGGCGACGACGAGCCTGACGACGGCACCACGGCGCAGCCCGGCAGCACGGCCGCCGCGGGCGGCACGGGCGATGCGATCGGCGCGCGCGAGCGCATCTTCGTGCTGCTGGTGCTGGCCTACAGCTGCAGCATCGGCGGCATCGCCACGCCGGTGGGCAGCCCGCCGAATGCGATCGCGGCGGCGCAGGCCGGCATAGGCTTTGCGCAATGGCTGGGCTTCGGGCTGCCGGCGGTGGCGCTGCTGTGGCCGCTGATGCTCGGTCTGCTAGGGCTGCTGCTGCGGCCGCGGCTCGGCGGCCGCGTCGAGCTCGCACCCGTGCGGATCGAGTGGACGCGCCCGCGCATGCTGACGGTGGCGATCTTCGGCGCCACGGTGGCGGCGTGGATCGGCGGTGCGCCGTTGGCACGCGCGCTCGGGATCGCGGGCGATACGGATGGCATCGTCGCGCTGGCGGCGATCGCGCTGTTGGTGGGCAGCGGCGCGCTCGGCTGGCCCGAGCTGGAGCGGCGCGCGCAATGGGGCGTGCTGCTGCTGTTCGGCGGCGGGCTGGCGCTGTCGGCGCTGATGCAGGCCAGCGGCGCGAGCCGATTCCTGGCCGAGGGCGTGATCGGACTGGTGCAGGGCGCGCCGGCCTGGCTGGTGCTGGCCGGGGTCGTCGCCTTCGTCGTCTTCCTGACCGAGCTCGTCAGCAACACGGCCAGCGCCGCGTTGCTGCTACCGATCTTCCTGCCGATGGCCGAGCTGCTGGGGCTGCCGGCGCCGGCTGCGGCGGCGACGATCGCGATCGCGGCCTCGTGCGCCTTCATGCTGCCGGTGGCGACGCCGCCGAACGCGATCGTCTTCGGCACCGACCAGGTGCCCCAACGCGAGATGATGCGGTGCGGGCTGTGGCTGAACCTGGCCTGCATCGGAGCGATCACCGTCCTGGCAGGCTGGCTGTGGGCATGAGCGCCGACCGACCGCAGTCGTGGACAACCCTGCGCTGCGGTACTCGAGCGGCCCTCATGGGCCTAGAGGTTGCCTTATGAGCGCGACGGGCCGCTCCCGAGCGTTCATCCCGATGCGCGAAACGTCCAGGCCATGCCGGTGAACGCCTGGACCATGGTCGCGACGCTGGCCGGCGGGCTGGGGCTGTTCCTGCTCGGTATGACGATGATGACCGACGGCCTGAAGCTGGCCGCGGGCCCGGCGCTGGAGCGCGTGCTGACGCGCGCGACGCGGACGCGCTGGCACGCGCTGACCTCGGGTGCGCTGATGACGGCGGTGGTGCAGTCCTCGAGCGCCGTCACGGTGGCGGCGATCGGTTTCGTCAACGCCGGGCTGATGACGCTGGCGCCGGCGCTGTGGGTGCTGTTCGGCGCCAACGTCGGCACCACGATGACGGGCTGGATCGTCGCCCTGGTCGGGCTGAAGTTCAAGATCGAGGCGCTGGCGCTGCCGCTGATCGGCGTCGGCGTGGTCGCGCGGCTGACCGGCGCCGGCGAGCGGCGCGGTGCGCTGGGCAGCGCGGTGGCGGGGTTGGGGCTGCTGTTCCTCGGCATCGCGATGCTGCAGGAGGCTTTCGTCGGCGTGGCCGCCAGCGTCGAGCTGCCGGACGGGCGCGGCGTGCTGGGCACGGTGGCGCAGGTCGGCGTCGGCGCGCTGCTGACGGTGCTGATGCAGTCCTCCAGCGCGTCGATGACGGTGGCGCTGACGGCGGCGCAGGGTGGGCTGATGACGCCCGAGGGTGCGGCGGCGATGGTGATCGGCGCCAACATCGGCACCACGTTCAAGGCGATGCTGGCGGCGATCGGCGCCACCCCCAACGCGCGCCGCGCGGCCGCCGCGCACGTGATCTTCAACGTCCTGACCGGGCTGGTGGCGCTGGCACTGCTGCCCTGGCTGGTGGGGGCGATCGCCGCCGGCCGCGCGGCGCTCGGGCTGGCGAGCGACCCGGCAATCAGGCTGGCGCTGTTCCACACCATCTTCAACGTCCTGGGCGTGCTGCTGATGTGGCCGTTGGCCGGCGCGCTGACGCGCTGGCTGCAGCAGCGCTTCCGCGCCGCCGAGGAGGACGAGGCGCAGCCGCAGCACCTGGACGACACCGTGCTCGCGGTGCCGACGCTGGCGCTCGATGCGCTGGAGCGCGAGATCGAACGCGCCGGCCATGTCGCGGTGCGCGCGGCGCGCGCCGCGCTGGCCGGCGCCGACGCGGCCGCGGTCGGGCGCGAGGCGCGCATCGTCGCGCAGCTCGACACCGCGGTCGACGCCTTCGTCGAGCGCGTCAGCCGGGCGCAGATGCCCAGGCGCAGCGCCGAGCGCCTGGCGCGCGCGCTGCGCGTGCAGCGCTACCAGCAGACGGTCGCCGAGGAGGCGGCCGAGGCGGCGCGGCTGCGCCCTCCGCCCGAGCCGCAGGCACTGCTGGCGCAGCCCGAGCAGGCCTTCGTGCAGGCCGCGGCGACGGTGCTGGCGCTGGCCGACCCGCTGCCCGAGGCCGGTGCGGCGGCCGACCCGGCGGCGCTCGACGCGGCGGTGGCGCAGGCGCTGGACGCCTACCAGGCGCTGAAGGCGGCGCTGCTCGACGCCGGGGCCACCGGCATGTTGCACATGGCGCCGATGGAGCTGGCGCTGCGCCGCCACAGCGCGCTGCGCCGCGCCATCGAGCAGGCGGCCAAGGCGGCCCGGCTGCGGCACGCGCCGCGGCGGCAGGATCCCGAGCCGGCGCTGGCCCGCGGCGATATCGCCTGATGCGGCTGCCGACGTGAAAGTCTCCCAGGATCCGGGACAGCGCCCGGATCCTGGGAATCAGCCGCTGCGCCCGCGCGGGATCAGCATGACGACGAGCGTGACCAGCGTCAGCGGGCCGACGAAACCCATCATCAGGCTCGAGAACGCCGGCAGCGCCTCGTGCTGCTGCGCACGCAGGATCAGGTAGGCGGTGTAGGCGGCGTAGTAGGCGACGAAGATCGCCCCCTCCCAGCGCGCGACCTCGCGCCCGGTGACGAAGATCGGCAGGCAGGCGACCGCGGCGGCCAGCATCACCCAGAGGTCGAATCGCAGCACCGAATCGGGCATCGGTAGCCCGGCGCTGCCGGTGGCCAGCCCGGCCAGGCCGAGCACGCCCAGCAGGTTGAAGACGCAGCTGCCGACGACGTTGCCGACCGCGATGTCGCGCTCGCCCTTGAACGCCGCCATCACCGAGGCCGCGACCTCGGGCAGCGAGGTGCCGACGGCGAGGATGGTCAGCCCGATGACGACCTCGCCGATCCCGAGCGCGCGCGCTACGTCGACCGCGGCGCCGACCATCGTGTCCGAGCCGACCACCAGCAGCCCAAGGCCCGCGACGACCAGCAGCAGCTGCACCGCCCAGTGGCCGTCCCAGCGGCCGGCGGCCGGCGGCGGCAGCTCGGCCGCGAACTCCCCGGGCGCGTCGGCCGACTGGGCGCGCGACTGCACGATCAGGAAAACCGTGTACGCCACCAGCAGCGCCGTCAGCATCGCGGCGTCGACGAGCCCGATGCGCCCGTCCAGCCCGAGCAGCATCACCAGCAGCGAGGCGCCGATCATGATCGGCACCTCCTGGCGGATGACCTGCACGTGGACCACCAGCGGCGCGATCAGCGCCGCCAGCCCGAGGATGCCCAGCACGTTGAAGACGTTGCTGCCGACGACGTTGCCGATCGCCATCCCGGTCTGGCCGTCGAGCACGGCAGCCACCGAGACCGTCATCTCCGGGGCACTGGTGCCGAAGGCGACCACCGTCAGCCCGACGACCAGCGGCGAAATGCCGAAGGACAGCGCCAGCCGCGACGCCCCCCGCACCAGCAGCTCGGCGCCGGCGACCAGCCCCACGAGGCCGGCCACGAAGAGCAGCAGCTGGGTCGTCACGACGTGCCGCGCTGGGCCATCTGCGCCCGCAGCGCCGCGATCTCGCCGCGCAGCGCGCGCAGCTCCGCGTGCAGGTCGGCCTCGATGTGGTCGCGCGCGTCGCCGACGGCGGCGATCGTCTCGTCCTTCTCCGCCTCGGTGAAGCTCTGCATCGCCGAGACGATGACGCCGATGAAGAGGTTGAGCATCGTGAACGTGGCCATCAGGATGAAGGGCACGAAGAAGGCCCACGCATAAGCATAGACCTCCATCACCGGCCGCACGATGCCCATCGACCAGCTCTCCAGCGTCATGACCTGGAACAGCGTGTACAGCGAGCGGCCGAGGGTGCCGAACCAGTCCGGGAAGTCGGCACCGAACAGCTTGGTCGCGATGACGGCGAAGACGTAGAAGAGCAGCCCCAGCACGGCGGCGATCGACGACAGCCCCGGGATCGCCGCCAGCAGCCCGCCGACGACGCGCCGCATCGACGGCACGATGGTCAGGATGCGAAGCACCCGCAGCACGCGCAACGCGCGCAGCACCGCGAACGGGCCGCTGGCGGGCACCAGCGCGATCGCCACCACCGCGAGGTCGAACAGGCTCCAGGGGTCGCGGAAGAAGGCGCCGCGCCAGGCGACGATGCGCAGAGCGATCTCGACGACGAAGACCGCCAGGATCGCCTGGTCCAGCGCACGCAGCGCCGGGCCCCAGGCCTGCATCACGCTGGCGGAGGTCTCCAGGCCCAGCACCACCGCGTTGACCAGGATCAGCGCCAGGATCGTGTTCTGCACCGGGGCGCGGACCAGCCACGCCTGCAGGCGCGAGCGGGCGGACGGGGTGGGGGCAGGCGGCTGGGCGGTCGGCAAGAGTGGTCTCCGGAGGGCACGGCCGCCGGGCGAAGGCCGCGGCGGGCGCGGCGCGGATTCTGCCCATTCGGTCGTGGCATGGCGCCGATGTGGCCTGGATGCGGGGCCGGCGCCCGGGTTGGCGGGCCCGGCGGCAGGCCTGCCGGGGCGTGCCGCGCACGGTCGTGCGGTGCAGAGTAAGGGCTTCGTCAGCGCCGGCGGCGACAGTCGGCGGCGAGCCGCTGGCGTGCCGCAAAGGCGCGCAGCGCCTATGCTCGGGCCTGGCAGCGGCCGCATGCCGGGCCGCGCCGGTCGCACGGAACCCGAAAGGAGACACGATGTCCGACAACGCCCAGACCAGGATCTACGAACCGCCGGCGGCGCTGGCGAAGAACGCCTACGTGTCCGGCATGGACGCCTACCGGGCGCTGGTCGCCCAGACCGAGGCCGATTACGAGGGCTTCTGGGCCCGCCACGCGCGCGAGCTGCTCAGCTGGAAGACGCCGTTCACGCAGGTGCTGGACACGAACGACGCGCCGTTCTTCAAGTGGTTCGCCGACGGCACGCTGAATGTCTCGTACAACTGCCTGGACCGCAACGTCGAGCGCGGGCTGGGCGACAAGACCGCGATCGTCTTCGAGGCCGACGACGGCGCGGTCACCAAGGTCAGCTACCGTGAACTGCTGGAGCGCACCTGCAAGCTGGCCAATGCGCTGAAGGCGCGCGGCGTCAAGAAGGGCGACCGCGTCGTCGTCTACATGCCGATGAGCGTCGAGGGCGTGGTCGCGATGCAGGCCTGCGCGCGCATCGGCGCGACGCACTCGGTGGTCTTCGGCGGCTTCTCGGCGCAGAGCCTGCGCGACCGCATCGAGGACGCCGGCGCGGTGATGGTCATCACCGCCGACGAGCAGGCGCGCGGCGGCAAGCACCTGCCGCTGAAGGCGATCGTCGACGAGGCGCTGGCGATGCCCGGCACCGGCAGCATCAAGGACGTCATCGTCTACCGGCGCACCGGCGGCAAGGTCGACTGGAAGGAAGGCCGCGACCAGTGGCTGCACGACGTCGTGCAGGGCCAGGGCGAGCAGTGCGAGCCCGAGTGGGTCGGCGCCGAGCACCCGCTGTTCCTGCTCTACACCAGCGGGTCGACCGGCAAGCCCAAGGGGGTCCAGCACAGCACCGGCGGCTACCTGCTGCATGCGGCGCTGACGACCAAGTGGACCTTCGACCTCAAGGACGACGACCTCTTCTGGTGCACGGCCGACATCGGCTGGGTCACCGGCCACACCTACATCAGCTACGGCCCGCTGGCGCTGGGCGGCACCGAGATCGTGTTCGAGGGCGTGCCGACCTACCCCGACGCCGGGCGTTTCTGGAAGATGATCGAGCGCCACAAGGTGACGGTGTTCTACACCGCGCCGACGGCGATCCGCAGCCTGATCAAGGCCGCCGAGAGCAACGAGGCGGTGCACCCGAAGCGCTACGACCTGTCGAGCCTGCGCATCCTGGGCAGCGTCGGCGAGCCGATCAACCCGGCCGCCTGGGAGTGGTACCACGCCAACGTCGGCGGCGGGCGCTGCCCGATCGTCGACACGTGGTGGCAGACCGAGACCGGCGGCCACATGATCACGCCGCTGCCGGGCGCCACGCCGCTGGTGCCGGGGTCGTGCACGCTGCCGTTCCCGGGCATCGACGCCGCGGTGGTCGACGAGACCGGCAAGGAGGTGCCGAACGGGCAGGGCGGCATCCTGGTCGTCCGCAAGCCGTGGCCGGGGATGATCCGCACGATCTGGGGCGACCCCGACCGCTACCGCAAGAGCTACTGGCCGGAGGATTTCAAGGGCCGGTTCTACCTCGCGGGCGATGGTGCGACGCGCGACGCGACCACCGGCTACTTCACGATCACCGGCCGCATCGACGACGTGCTCAACGTCTCCGGCCACCGCATGGGGACGATGGAGATCGAGTCCGCGCTGGTCAGCTGCACCGAGCTCGTCGCCGAAGCCGCGGTCGTCGGCCGCCCGGACGACACCACCGGCGAGGCGATCTGCGCCTTCGTGGTCCTGAAGCGCCCGCGCCCGACCGGCGACGAGGCCAAGGCGATCGCCAAGCAGCTGCGCGACTGGGTGGGCAAGGAGATCGGCCCGATCGCCAAGCCCAAGGACATCCGCTTCGGCGAGAACCTGCCCAAGACCCGCTCCGGCAAGATCATGCGCCGCCTGCTGCGCTCGATCGCCAAGGGTGAAGCCATCACCCAGGACACCAGCACGTTGGAGAACCCGGCGATCCTGGATCAGTTGGCCGAGGCCAACTGATCCGGGCCGCGCGAAGCGCGGACGGCGCGCGAGCGCCGAGTCGCGGGATTCGGGGCTCGCTCATATCGCGCAGCGATGTGAGCGAGCACCAGAACCCGGCGATCCTGGATCAGTTGGCCGAGGCCAACTGATCGGGCCGCGGGAAGCGCGGACGGCGCGGGCGGCCGCGGCGCCAGCGCGCAATTGCACGCCCGCCACCCGTCATTTCCGCTTCCCCCGTCCGCCGCGCCGGGCTACATTGCGCGCATGGCATTCCTGATCCTGGGCTTGGCCCTGCTGGCGATGAAGCTCGCGGCCATCGGTCCCGTCGCCGAATGGTCGTGGTGGGCGGTGTTGGCGCCGTTTGCGCTCGCGGCGGCATGGTGGGCCTTTGCCGATGCGTCCGGGCTGACCAAGAAGCGCGCGGCCGACAAGTTCGACCAGCGCAAGGCCGCGCGGCGCAAGCGCGACATGGAGGCTCTCGGCCTCGTCGGCCGCCCTGGTCGCCCCGATGCGGCCAAGTCCGGACGCGACTCGCGACACGACATGCGCGAGGCGGCCGATACGCATCGCTGAGCGCGCGCCGACCGCCTCTTGGCCTTCGCGCCGCCGCCCGCCCGCCCGCGGAGCCGGCCGCGGGTGAGCGGATCCCGACCCGTCTGGCCGGGCCGGCCCTCAACCCCGCATCAGTCCGCCGCGTAGCGATCCAGCACCGCGCCGTGACTCGCGCTGGCGGCGTTGTGCCAGAACTTGCCGAGCACCCCACGCGTGTAGCGCGGCGGCGGCGGCGTCCAGGCGGCGCGGCGGCGCGCGAGCTCGGCGTCGTCGACGTCGAGCTGCAGCAGCCGCTGGTGGGCGTCGATCGTGATGCGGTCGCCCTCCTGCACGAACGCGATCGTGCCGCCGGCGTACGCCTCGGGCGCGACGTGGCCGACGACCATGCCCCAGGTGCCGCCCGAGAAGCGGCCATCGGTGATCAGCCCGACGCTCTCGCCCAGACCCTGGCCGATCAGCGCGCCGGTCGGGGCGAGCATCTCCGGCATGCCGGGGCCGCCGCGCGGGCCGAGGTAGCGCAGCACCATGACGTCGCCGGCCGCGATGCGGCCGTGCAGGATCGCCGCCAGCGCGCTCTGCTCGTCGTCGAAGACGCGCGCCGGGCCGCTGATGACGGGGTTCTTCAACCCGGTGATCTTGGCCACGCTGCCTTCGGGGGCGAGGTTGCCCTTCAGGATCGCGAGGTGGCCGTGCGCGTACATCGGGCGGTCGAACGGGCGGATGACCTCCTGGTCGGCGCGCGGCGGCGCCACGTCCTTCAGGTTCTCGGCCACCGTGCGGCCGTTGATCGTCATGCACTGGCCGTGCAGCAGCCCGGCGTCGAGCAGCATCTTCATCACCACCGGGATGCCGCCGGCGCGGTGCAGGTCGACCGCCAGGAAGCGGCCGCTGGGCTTGAGGTCGCACAGCACCGGCACGCGCTGGCGAACGCGCTCGAAGTCGTCGATCGTCCAGTCGACGCCGGCGGCATGCGCGATGGCGAGGAAGTGCAGCACCGCGTTGGTCGACCCGCCGATCGCCATGATGACCGCGACCGCATTCTCGATCGACTCGCGGGTCACGATGTCGCGCGGCTTCAGGTCCGCCTTGACCGCCTCGACGAGCACGCGCGCGGCCTGCCGCGTGTACTCGACGATCGGCTCCTCGACGTTGGCCAGGGTCGAGGAGGCCGACAGGCTCATGCCCAGCGCCTCGAACGCCGAGCTCATCGTGTTGGCGGTGTACATGCCGCCGCAGGAGCCGCTGCCGGGGATCGCGCGGCGCTCGATCTCGCGGAAGTCCTCGTCGCTCATCTTGCCGGCGCTGTACTGGCCGACGGCCTCGAAGACGCTGACGATGTTGAGGTCCTGCCCCTTGTAGCGGCCGGGCAGGATGGTGCCGCCGTAGACGAAGATGCCCGGCACGTTGGCGCGCAGCATGCCCATCATCGCGCCTGGCATATTCTTGTCGCAGCCGCCGATCGCGATCACGCCGTCCATCCACTGGCCGCCGACGCAGGTCTCGATGCAGTCGGCGATCACCTCGCGCGACACCAGCGAGTACTTCATGCCCTCGGTGCCCATCGCCATGCCGTCGCTGATCGTCGGCGTGCCGAAGGTCTGCGGGTTGGCGCCGCACGCCTTCAGCGCCTCGACTGCGGCGTCGGCGAGCTTTTGCAGCCCCGAGTTGCACGGCGTGATCGTCGAGTGCGCGTTGGCCACCCCGATCATCGGCTTGCCGAAGTCGGCCTCGGTATAGCCCATGCCGTAGTACATGGAGCGGTTGGGCGCGCGCGCGACGCCTTCGGTGATGTTCTTCGAGCGGCGGTTGTAGCCGGGCATCGGTCGGGTCTCCTGATTGCGGTGCGGCGCGGCGACGTGCCGCGGCGACGAAGGGGCTCGGGTCGATTATGGCCGCCGGGCAAGGCGCGCTGGCCCGCGGCTGGCCGCGCGCGCGTTGCGGCGACAATCGCGGCCTGTTCGCCGCACTGGCTGCCCCGCCCCGAGAAAGCGCCCCGATGCTCGTGCACCCCCAGTTCGACCCGGTGGCGATCGCGCTCGGCCCGCTGCGCATCCACTGGTACGGGCTGACCTACCTGGTCGCGTTCGCACTGTTCTACGGGCTGGCACTGCAGCGTGCACGCAAGCCGCAGTTCGCCGAGGCCGGCTGGAGCCGGCGCGAGGCCGAGGACCTGCTGTTCTGGGGCGTGCTCGGCGTGATCGTCGGCGGGCGGCTGGGCTACGTGCTGTTCTACAAGCCGGCGCACTTCCTCGCCCACCCGCTGGAGATCCCGATGCTGTGGCAGGGCGGGATGTCGTTCCACGGCGGGATGCTGGGGGTGATCGCGGCGCTGATGCTCTATGCGCGTGCGCGCGGCCGGCCCTGGCTGCAGGTGACCGACCTGGTGGCGCCCTGCGTGCCGACCGGGCTGGCGAGCGGGCGCATCGGCAACTTCATCAACGGCGAGCTGTGGGGGCGCGCGGCCGACCCGTCGCTGCCGTGGGCGATGGTCTTCCCGCAAAGCGGCAGCGACCTCCCGCGCCACCCGTCGCAGCTGTACCAGTTCGCGCTCGAGGGACTGCTGCTGTTCGTGCTGCTGTGGTGGTTCGCGCGCCGGCGGCGGCCGCTCGGGCAGGTGTCGGCGGCGTTCCTGATCGGCTACGGCGTGATGCGTTTCGTCGCCGAGCAGTTCCGCGAGCCCGACGGCTTCCTCGGGCTGCTCGCGCTGGGCTTCAGCATGGGTCAGTGGCTGAGCCTGCCGATGGTGCTGGCCGGCGTCGCACTGTGGGTGTGGTCGACGCGCCGAGTAGCATGACGCCATGCGACAGCTCTTCTTCGACACCGAGACGACCGGCCTGTCGGCCGACGACGGCGACCGCATCGTCGAGATCGGCCTGGTCGAGATGGTCGGCCGCAGGCTGACGGGCAACGACCGCCACTGGTACCTCAACCCCGAGCGTGCGAGCAGCCCCGAGGCCGAGCGCGTGCACGGGCTGAGCGCGGACTTCCTGGCCGACAAGCCGCGCTTCGCGCAGATCGCCGACGAACTGCTCGCGTACATCGCCGGCGCCGAGCTGGTCATCCACAACGCGGCGTTCGACCTCGGCTTTCTCGACGCCGAGCTGCAGCGGCTGGGACGTGGGCGCAGCGCCGAGCTGGTCACGGGGATCGTCGACACGCTGGCGATGGCGCGCGAGCTGTTCCCCGGCAAGTCCAACAACCTGGACGCGCTGTGCCGGCGGCTCGAGGTCGACGCCAGCGCGCGCACCGTCCACGGCGCGCTGCTGGATGCGGGGCTGCTGGCGCAGGTCTACATCCGGCTCACGCGCGGTCAGGACTCGCTCGTCATCGACGTCCGCGACGAGCGCGGCGCCGGCGCGATGTCGGCCGAGGCGGTGGACTTCGGCTGCCTCGAGCTGCCGGTGCTGCGCGCCAGTGCCGAGGAGCTCGCCGCGCACGAGGCGGTGCTCGACGACCTGGACAAGGCGAGCCAGGGGCGCGTGGTGTGGCGGCCGGCTCTGGCATAATCGCGGGCTCGCCGGCAGCAGCCGGCGCCGGGATCCCGGGCGGTTAGCTCAGTGGTAGAGCACTGTCTTCACACGGCAGGGGTCGCAGGTTCGAAACCTGCACCGCCCACCAGAACGCACGGTAAAGCAAAGACTTGGCGGCGCCTGACGGCGCCGCGGTCGTTTCGGGGCATAGGTCCTGGCGGAACATGCAACCGGGATGCGGCAACGGGCGTTCCGTCCTGGCGTGAACAAGGTTCGTGCCGATTTGCTCAGGTTCCCGAGACCCAACGCTGCAGCGCCAGCGTCAGCGCGAACGCGGCGACGGCCAGCGCCGCCGGCAGCACCAGCCCGGCTCCGGCCAGCATCACCGCGTCCAGGACCGACATGCCGGCGATCAGCGTGACGACCGCGCGCGGCACGTCGCCCGGCGCACGCCGGCGCAGCAAGGCCAGTGCCGCCACCAGCACTCCCGCATAGATCGCCAGCGGCGGCCATGCTGCGGGCGTACTGGCCGCCAGCGTCGCCCCATAGGCCAGCGGCACGGCGAGGAAACCGAGCGGCCACAGGCTGCCCAGCCGCCCTAGGTGTTCCTGCTTGGCGATGTAGGTCAGGCCGATCAGATGGCACAGCAGCGCAGCGGCGGCAAGCAGCACGACCTGCGGCAGTGATCCGGCGACCGCCAACGCCGCGGTCACGACGACGAGGACACGGCACATGCCCATGATCAGCGGGCTCAGCGGATTGGCCTTGTGGTGCGCGTCGTACAGCACGATGGCGCCGGCCAGCGCCGCGCCGGCCGCCAGCGTCGGCGCCAGACCCGACGTGCCGCCGGCGGGCACCGCGAACGTGGCGGCCAGGGCCAGGCCGATCAGGCCGGCCGCGAGCAGGCCGAATCCGGCACTGAAGACTTCGCGCGCGCCAGCCTGGCCGGACGGGATCGGGCGCTCGGGCCGATGCCGGGCGTCGAAGCCGCGGTCGAAGGCATCGTTGAGGAACATGCCGCCGAGGTAGAAGAGCGACATGGCGAGCATCAGCAGCGGCAGCCGCGCCTCGGCCAGCGATGCGCCGGCCAGAAGCGCGCCGACCATGACATTGGTCCATACCGTCGGCAGGTTGGAGATGCGGCCGAGCTGCAGCGCGACGGCGAGCTTCACGCGGTCCTCGCAGCGGGCGGGTCCGTGGACGCGGCTCGGTCGGTGGCGCCATCCGCCCGGCCGCCTGGCCGGCACCGCTCGCCCCGGCCCGCTTGCAGCTCCGCGAGCACCCACTCGATCTCGCGCGCCACCGCGGCGGTGACCGGCTCGCGCCGCAGCGGCTCGGGCAGCACGTCCCAGGTATAGGTCTCGACCTCCAGATGGCGCGAAACCGCCTGCCTGCGCTGACGTGCGAGGACTTCGCGCACGAAGGGCTGCGTCGTCGCCAGCGGGTCGGCGTGGCCGAGGTAGAGCGGGACGTGGAAGTGCACGCGCCACTCCTCGGGCGGCGTGCCAGCGGCTTCAGGCCGCGCGGCCGCGAGCGCCTCGGGCAGGTCGGCGAATCGCCGCAGCATGCCCGGCGCGTCAGCGCGGCGCTGCACGACCTGGTGCAGGTAGATCGGATCGACGAAGCGCGCCAGCGCGGCGCGCGCGCCGGCGTCGGCTGCCGGCATGCGCAGCCCGGCGCTCAGCTGCATCTTGACGATGCGGATGCCGGCCCGCTGCAGGCGGTCGAGGCTGGCGAGCGGCTCCTCGAACTCGACCGCCGCGTGGCACAGGTCCCAGCAGACACCGAGGTGATCGTGCAGCGCCTGCTCGGCCTGTGCCGGGGCGAGACCGGTCATCTCGGCCAGGCGACTCACCGCCGAGCGGCCATGCAGCTCGCGGCCGAAGAAGTCGACGGCCTCGTCGGCAGTCTCGAGCATGCAGCAGGGTTCGGGCTCGAGCGCGAGCGCGATGCGCCGGCCGCAGCGTTCGCGCAACGCGACGAGGCAGGCGACCTGGCGCAGCAGCAGCTCGACGATTCGTGCCGTGTCGGCAGCGCCGCGCAGCGCCGGCTTGAACGCGCCCGGCACGGTGCTGATGCTGCCTTCGACCGTCTCGTCCGCGGGTAGCAGCGCAGCCAGAAGATCGGCCAGGCGATCGGTGTAGCGCAACCGCTCGGGATCGCGCCAGTCCGGCCGGTAGACCGCATCCTTGACCGCGCTGGCGTGGAAGCTGCCGTGCGGGAAGCCGTTGACCGTGAAGACGTACATGCGCTGCCGGCGCAGCAGGTCCCGCAGGTCCTCGAGCGCCGCGGGCTGCGCCAGCTCGTCGGCTGCGCGTGCCGAAAGCCGCAGCCCGACCCCGAAGTCGCCGTCCACCCCGACGCGCTCGCGCACATCGCGAACATGCGTGGCAAGCGTCGCGCGCACCTCGGCCCAGGATTCCCCGGGATGGACGTTGGTGCAGTAGGTGAGGTGGACGCCGTCGTCCAGCTTCACGCGCCTCGCTCCCTGCCGTGCAGCCAGGCCAGCGCGCGCAGGATCTCGGCGCCGTCCATCTGGTGCACCTCCTCGCCGACGCCGATGTCGCGCAGCAGCGTGATCGTCAGCTCGCCGCCGAGGTGCTCGCGGAAGTCCTGCAACCCGCGCAGCAGCAGCAACTGGCCCGTGGCGTCGCGCGCCTCGAGCATCGGGTGCCACAGGTCGAAGCCCAGGCGCTCGAGCAGCGCGCAGACGCGCTCCTCGCCGCCGGCGGCCAGCATCCCGACCTGCACCGCGTAGCGGGTGTCGAGCGCCAGCCCGATCGCGACCGCCTCGCCGTGACGCAGCTCGTGCGCGGTGAGCGCCTCGAGCTTGTGCGCCGACCAGTGCCCGTAGTCCAGCGGCCGCGCACTGCCGGACTCGAACGGGTCGCCACCGTGCGCGATCTGGCGCATGTGCAGCTCGGCGCAGCGGCGGATCATGCGGTTCATCGCCGCCGGCTCGCAAGCGCGCAGCGCCTCGGCGCTCGCCTCCAGCCACTCGAAGAAGCCGCGGTCGCGGATCAGCGCCACCTTGACCGCCTCGGCCATGCCGGCGATCTTGTCGCGCGGCTGCAGCGTGCGCAGGAAGTCGGCGTCGTTGAGCACCGCGAACGGTGGCGCGAAGGCGCCGAGCAGGTTCTTGACGCCGAAGGCATTCACCCCGTTCTTGACCCCGACGCCGGAATCGTTCTGCGCCAGCACCGTGGTCGGCACGCGCACGTGGCGGATGCCGCGATGCGTCGACGCCGCGACGAAACCGACCAAGTCGAGCATGGCGCCGCCGCCGATGCCGACGACGAAGGCGTGACGGTCGATCCCGTGCTCGACCAGCCAGTGCTGCAGCCGCGTGACCAGCGCCGGGTCGTTCTTGACCGATTCGCCGCCGGGCAGCACCTCGGGCGGAGCGGCCAGCTCGATCGCATCGGCGTGGCAGCTCGCATAGCCGGCGATATCGTGCGCGAGCGAGGGGAACGACGCCGCCACGCTGCCGTCGACGAAGACGACGAAGCGGTGCCGGCGCCCGGGCTCGCGCCGGCGCAGCGTGTCGCGGAAGACCGGATTGCCGGGCGCGAACAGATGCTCCGTGAAGCACACCGGGTATTCGTAGTGCACGGCGAACGACTGCAGGTAGACCGCGTGCGGCGCCCCTGGTGGCGGCGCTGCGTCGTGGCTGCCGGCCGCGCCGAGGTCCGTGGCATTGCGCGGCGCACGTTCGCGGCGCGGCGACAGGCGGGCGATCTCGGCGCTCATCGTGCGGGCATCCTTTCGTGCCGTGGCCGCGTCATTCGATGACGATGGAGTCTGCCGGCGCCGGGATCTCCGGCAGCGCCTCGACGCGCGGCTCCTGTCCGCGCAGCACCGAGTTGCCCTCGAACAGGTTGCGCTGGTCGACCGGGGCGGGGCCCGCCCAGTCGGACTCGCTGAACTGCCCGCTCTGCCCGTAGGCCAGCAGCGCGTTGCGGTAGCACACGGCCTCGACGTCGGCCTGCGCGATGCCGCGCTCGAGCATCAGTCGCGCCGTCTTGGGCACCGCCAGAGGATCCGACACCCCCCAGTCGGCGCTCGAGTCGATGAAGATGCGTTCGCTGCCGAACCGCCGTACGACCTCGACCATGCGCTCGTTGCCCATCTTGGTCTGCGGGTACAGCGTGAACGCGGCCCAGAAGCCGCGGTCGAGCACGTCGCGCACGGTCTCCTCGTTGTTGTGGTCGATCACGACCTGGTGGGGCGCCAGGCCCATCTCGAGCGCAACCTCCATGCTGCGCAGCGTGCCGGTCTTCTTGTCGCGGTGCGGCGTGTGCACCATCACGGGCAGCTCGTGCTCGCGCGCCAAGGCGAGCTGGGCACGGTAGTAGCGATCCTCGAGCTCGGTCTGGTCGTCGTAGCCGATCTCGCCGACCGCGACCACGCCTTCCTTGGCCAGGTAGCGCGGCAGGATGTCGATCACCGCCTCGGCAAGCGCTTCGTTGTTCGCTTCCTTGCTGTTCAGCCCGATCGTGCAGTAGTGGCGGATCCCGAACTGTGACGCGCGGAAGCGCTCCCATCCGACCAGGCAGGAGAAGTAGTCGACGAAACTCCCGACCGCCGTGCGAGGCTGGCCGAGCCAGAACGCAGGTTCGATGACGGCGACGATGCCGGCAGCGCGCATGCGCTCGTAGTCGTCGGTCGTTCGCGCCGACATGTGGATGTGCGGGTCGATCAGCTTCATGGTCGGGTCTCCGTGGATTCGGCTGGGGCGGCCGAGGCCGGGCTGCAACCGGCGTGGCGCTGCCACAGCGCGCGTGCAGCGGGGTCGCTGGCGTGTTCGAGCGCGCGCAACGCGGCGTCGCGTTCGGCGGCGGTACCGCTGTCGATCGCACGCGCGATGTCGTCGACGAGCTGGCCGCTCGCAAAGGGGCCGACGCAGCGCCAGAGCTCGGGGCTGACGGGGCGCCGTGCGGCCCAGCGCTCGCGCGCGTAGTCGGCCAGCATGCGCGCCAGCCTCGGGTTGGCGCGTCGATCGAGGCCGACGATGGGGTCCAGCGGGCTGCCGACGAACAAGGCCTTGAGCACCATCTGGTTCCAGGCCGCCTCGGCGAGCTGCTCGGACGGGTAGGGGTTGCGGTGCGCGACCGCCTCGAACACCACCTTCATATTCGAGCGCAGACCCTCCGCTGCGCGCTGCCGGTGGCACGGCGGCTCAGGGTACAGCGGCAGGCCTCGGTAGAAGGCCACGAGCTCGTCGACGTCGGCGGTCGCACAAAGCTGGTCGAGCCGGCGAACGAAGAGGTCGGCCTGGCCGCCTGTGGCCAACAGCAGTCGGATGCGCGCGGCCTGATCGACCGTCCACGTCGAAGGGTCCCAGCCGGCGCGGGCGCGGCCGGCGTCGGCGCGTTCGGCGGCATCGAGATCGAGCGGCATCTTGCCGAGCTTGCGCGCGACCAGGCTGACGCTGCGGAACAGGTCGCGGTCGCTGCCACCGCCGGCCAGCGTCGCGACGGCGTCGCGCAGCCAGAGCGTGCCCAGGCCATCGAGCCGCCGCTCGAGCCAGCGATCCAGCAAGGCCGCCGGGACGGGAGGGGTCGGCACGGTCATCGCCTCACGCCGACAGCCGCCGCGCGCCGGGCGGGAAGAGGTGGTCGAGCAGGATCTGCTTGACCGCGGTCGCCTGCACCGCCGACTCGGGCAGCAACCCGGGCGCGCTGCTGATGATCAGCGGGCCGTCCTCGGGGCGGTCGGTCGGCCGGCCGTGCGAGCCGCGCACGATGCCGGCGTCCAGCCCGATCACGTCCATCAGCGTGCGAAAGCCCATCGCCTTGCGCGCCAGCCGCGACGCCACCGCCAGTCGCGGGAGGCGGATCTGCGGGTCGAGAAAGAGCTCGACCGGGTCGTAGCCCGGCTTGCGGTGGATGTCGACCGTGCGCGCGAAGTCCGGTGCGCGTGCATCGTCGAGCCAGTAGTAGTAGGTGAACCAGCTGTCGGCGGCCGAGACCGCGACCAGCTCGCCGGCGCGCTCGTGCGCCAGCCCGGCGGCGTACTTGCCGGCCTCGTCCAGTACCGCCTCGACGCCCGGCAGCGTCGCCAGCATCCGCGCGACCGGCGCGATCAGCTCCGGCTGCCTGACGTAGACATGCGCGATCTGGTGGTCGGCGACTGCGAACGCATCGGATGCGCCGGCATCGAGCTGTTCGCGCCCGCGCTCGACGCGAACCTTCAGCCATCCAGCCTCGCGCAGCGCGCGGTTGACGTGCACCGGGCGCGAGACCTCGGTGATGCCGTACTCCGACAACGCCACCACATGCGCGCCCGCCCGCCGCGCCGCGTCGATCAGCGGCGCGCACAGCGCATCGACCGCCGCCACCTGCGCCGGGATGCCGGGGTGGTTCGGCCCCAGCCGCTGCAGGTCGTAGTCCAGGTGCGGCAGGTAGACCAGCGTCAACGTCGGTCGCTGCTCCGCGAAAACCTGCAGCGCGCAGTCGGCGATCCAGCGCGACGCGACGATGTCCGCCGCCGGCCCCCAGAAGCGGAACAGCGGGAAGGTGCCGAGCCGCTGCTGCAGCCGGTCGCGCAGCTCGGCGGGGTGCGTGTGGATGTCGGGCAACTTGCGCCCGTCGGCCAGGTACATCGGCCGCGGCGTCACCGCGACGTCGACGTCCGCGTACATGTTGTACCACCAGAACAACTGGGCACAGCTGAACGTCGGGTCGCGCCGACGGGCTGCGTCCCATATCTTGTCGCCACCGACCAGTCGGTTCGACTGTCGCCACAGCCAGACTTCCGACAGGTCGCGGAAGTACCAGCCGTTGCCGACGATGCCGTGACCCGCGGGCGGCAGCCCGGTCAGCAGCGTGGACTGGACCGTCGTCGTGACGGCGGGCAGCACGGTCTGCAGCGGCCGCATCGCGCCCGTGCGCGCCAGCGCGGCGAGATGGGGTGCGTGCGCGAGCAGGCTCGGCGTAAGGCCGACGACGTCGAGAACGAGTGTCGGCGTCATGTCCAGGCCCCGGTCGCGTCATCGGCGATGAACCCGTGCCCGGCGGGCGCGATCGCGCCGTCGCGGCGTGTCGCCGGACGACCCCATCGGCGCTTGCACCGCAAGCCATCAACGCACCACCTCCGCAGCACTCGAAAACGTTCTCGTTTCTTGGACAAGCCAGTGTAGCGGCCGGCCGCGCAGCGCGGCCCCTTCGAATCCGGGGGTTATCGGTCCGTCGTGTGACGCTGCGCACGGTCAGGCGAGTGCCGGCGCGCCAGCCGCGTCCGGCACGCCCAGGACCCGGACAACGCGCATCCGTGGCGCATCGCATGGTGCGCGCGCATCCATTGCGGCGCTTCGGTCTCGGGTCTTGACGTCCCGGGCCGGCGTCACCTAGCCTGCAAGAATGAGCCTACCGCGTTCGAAGCCGAGTTCGCCACCCCGTGCGATGACGGTCGCAGCGTCGCCGGACGCCGGGACGGCGCCCCGACTGGCGCGCAGGGCGACCCGCGTGGCGCGCTGGACCTTGTTCGCGCTGCTGCTGGCCGGCTTCGTGCTGCTGCCGTTCGTGCTGCTGGACGCCCGCATGGCGGCGCTTGCCGAGGGGGCACTGCACGCGGGCCGGTCTGCCGGGTACGTCACGCTGGTCGTGGTCGGCCTCCTGCTCGTCGACATCGTGCTGCCGATCCCGTCGAGCTTCGTCCTCGCCACGGCGGGCTACCTCCTCGGAGCCGGTTTCGGCGCGCTGGCATGCTTCGTCGGCCTGAGCTGCGCGTCGGCTGCAGGCTACGCCTTGGGCAGGCTGGCAGGGGAGGTGGCGGCGCGGCGCATCGTCGGCGCGCCCGAGCTCGATCGGCTGCGTGCATGGGCCCGGACGCACGGTGACCTGCTGATTGTCGCCTTGCGCGCCGTGCCGGTGCTCGCCGAGGCCACGGTGCTGCTGGCGGGTACCGCCCGCATGCCGGTGGCGCGGTTCGCCGTGCTGGTGTCGGTCGGCAACCTCGTCGTCGCCGCGCTGTACGCCGGCATCGGTGCGGCGTCGGCATCGCAGCAGACCTTCGCAGGGGTCTCGATCGCCGCGATGGCGCTGCCGGTGTTGCTGGTGCTGCTGTCGCGCCGGTTCATGAACGGCGGTGCCGGCGGGGCGGCGCGTCCGTGACGCGAGCCGGAACCCCCGCGATTGGGGGGGGTTGTTGAAAATGCGACGCGTTCGTGTGGCGTTCGTCACACCCGGCTCGGGGCCCGGCTGCTAGAGTCGTTTCGCACGGTCGAGGGCTCGGCTGCCGGCAGCGCCGCGAGTCTCCCCTCGGCGCCATGTCCAAACCCGTGCGTCGACGGTGCACGCGGACAGTCGGGCTGTAGGCCTGGCTTTGCGGACGCCGGCGATCCAGCGCTCGTTCACCGATGAAGGACAAACCCATGCCCACGCTGTCACGCCCACGCGTCGAGCCAACCCGCAACCTGCGTATCCGCCGCCGGCTGGGCCAGGCGGCGATCGCATTGACCGCACTGGCGCTCGCCGGCGGCGCCCTGGCGCAGCAACGCGTGCTGCGTGTCATCTCGGACCGTACCGACCAGGGCGTGCTGCGGCCGATCCTGCAGGCCTTCGAGGCGCGCTCGGGTGCCAAGGTCGAGGGCGTCTTCATGGACCAGGGGCTGGTCAACAGGCTCGAGGCGCGACCGACCGAGGCCGACGTCGTCATCACCAAGGATGCCGAACTGCTCGAGATCGCGGCCCAGCGCGGCTTGCTCGACAAGATCGAATCGCCGGCGATCAAGGCCGCGATCCCGCCCGAGTTCATGGATTCCGAGGGCCGCTACTTCGTCGATGCCTTCCGCGGGCGCGTGATCTTCTACGCCAAGGCGCGGGTCGAGCCGTCCGAGCTGTCGAGCTACGAGGATCTCGCGTTGCCGAAGTGGAAGGGGCGCATCTGCATCCGCTCGGGCAGCCACGACTACAACCTGGCGCTGTTCGGCCAGTTCCTGGCGTCCTACGGTCCCGAGCGCGGGCGTGTCCTGATCGCCGGGCTGGCCGACAACCTCGCGCGCGCGCCCAAGGGCAACGACCGCGCGCAGGCGCAGGCGATGTTCGAGGGCAAGTGCGACCTCGCCATCATGAACACCTACTACCATCCGATGATGGCGGCCAACCCCGAGCAGAAGGCGTGGGCCGATGCGGCCGGCGTCTTCTTCCCGTCGCAGCAGGGCAAGGGCGCGTTCGTCATGCGATCGGCGGTGGGGCTGACCAAGGCGCGGGACAACCGTGACCTGGCGATCGGCCTGCTCGAGTACATCGCATCGCGCGAGGGGCAGGAGACGATGGTCAAGGCGACCCGTCAGTACTCGGTCCGCAACGACGTGCCGCCGCACCCGCTGATGGTGCGGCTCGGTGACGCACAAGGCCTGCGCGACGGCAAGTTCAAGATCGACTTCGTCCCGCTGGCGGCGATGGCCGGTGTTCGCGAGCAGGCGCTGCGAGTCGTCAACGAGATCGGCTTCGACGATCGGCAATAGGCCGCGTGACGGTCCGGGCAGCCCCCACGATGCCGGCCTTCACCGGGGCTGCGGCCCCGAGGCTGGCGCTCGCCGCCGCGCTGGCGGCCCTCGCCGCACTGCCCGCGGGCTACCTGCTGGCCAGCGCGCTCCCAGTGCTGGGCGAAGGCGGCTGGCTCGCGCACCTGGCGTCGACGACGCTGCCCCGGCAGGCCGCCAACAGCCTGCGCATCGCGATCGAGGCCTCGCTCGTCGCCTTCGCCGTCGGCGCGCTGCCCGCGATCGTCGTCGCCCGCTTCGACTTCCCGGGCCGTGGGCTGGTCTCGGTGCTCGCTCTGCTGCCGCTGCTGTTCGCGCCGTGGGTCACCGCCAGCACCTGGACGGTGGCGTTCTCGGCGGACTTCTTTTCCAGCCGGCTCGCGTTGTCGATCCAGCACGGGCTGGCGACCGCGCCGTATCTCTTCGTCGTCTTCCGCATCGCGGCGTCGCGCGTCCCGCGGGCCTTCGGCGAGGCGGCTGCCGCGCTCGGCCACGATGCCGGGTCGCGGCTGCTGCGCGTGCACCTGCCGCTGTACGCCGTGCCGATCGCAGCGGGGCTGATGATCGTCTTCGCGCAAAGCGTCGGCGACTATGCCGCCTCCTCGCTGCTGGGCGTCCAGACGCTGAGCCTCGGGCTGGGCAACCTCTGGCTCGCGAGTCAGCGCTGGGACGTCGCGGCGATCGGCTCGACCTTGCTGATCGTGCCGGCGCTGCTGCTGGTGGCAGCCGCGGCCTGGGCCTCGACCTCGCTGATGAGCCGCAACCCGGTGCCGCCTGCCGCGGCCGCGGTGTCGCGCCGGCCGCTGTCGCGGCCGGCCGCCGCGGCGCTGCTCGCGTGGAGCATCGGCTGGTCACTGCCGGGCTTCGTCGTCCCGGAACTGCTGACGCTGCGCTGGGCCTGGTCGCGCTGGGATCCGTCGAGGATGGCGAGCCTGCCAGCGGACGTCGGCCACAGCATCGCGACCGCGGCGGCGAGCGCGGCGACGGTGACCCTGCTTTGCCTGCTGATCGCCGTCGTGCTGCGCGCCGGGGGGGCGACGCGCCACGCCGAGCGGCTGCCCTGGCTCTTCCTCGTCAACTGGTTCCTGCCGTCGATGGTGCTCGCGCTGGCCTTCGTCGCGATGACGCGCGACGGGTCGCTCGCCGCGCAGTGGCTCGGCCCGCTGCGCGACACGCGCGGGCTCGTCGTCGTCGCGGAGGCGCTGCGCTTCATGCCGCTGGCATTGCTGCCGATGCTCGACGCGCTGCGCCGCACGCCACCGGCGATGATCGAGGCCGCGCGCGCCCACGGTGCCGGGCCGCTGCGTGCACGCGCGGTCGCCTACGCGGGTCACGTCGTGCCGGCGCTCGTGCTCGGTGCGGCGCTGGTCTTCATGGAGTCGGTCAAGGCGCTGGACCTCAGCCTGATGCTGCAGCCCTTCGGCTACTCCTCGCTCGCGCTCAAGCCCTACGGGCTGGGGCGTTTCCAGGTCATGGACCGCGCCGCGCCCTGGGTGCTGGCGTCGCAGCTGCTGATGCTGGCGCCGCTGGTGCTGCTGGCATGGCGCATGCGGCGGCTCGACCCGAGCGTGTCGTCGACGCCGAGGCGCGGCAGTGCCGATCGAAGGGGGTGACCGCATGCTCGGCGTGCAAGGCCTGACGCGGAGCATCGGCGGCCGCTCGGTCGTACGCGAACTGTCGTTCTCGATGGCGCCGGGCGAGGTGCTCGCGGTGCTCGGTCCCTCGGGCAGCGGCAAGACCTCGCTGCTGCGGATGATCGCCGGATTCGATGTGCCGACCGCCGGGCGCATCGAGCTGCGCGGCGCATGTGTCTCGGAGCCCGGCTGCGTCCGCGTGCCGCCCGAGCGGCGAGGCCTCGCGTTGGCGTTCCAGGACGCGACGCTGTTCCCGCACCTCGACGCGGTCGACAACGCGGCCTTCGGGATCCGCGGGCTGGCGCGCACCGAGCGGCGGGCGCGGGCCCGGCGTGCGCTCGGCGAGATGGGGCTCGCCGGCATCGACGGCCGCGATGTCGCGACCTTGTCCGGCGGCGAGGCGCAACGCGTGTCGCTGGCGCGCGCGCTGGCGACCGACGCGCCACTGCTGCTGCTCGACGAGCCCTTCGGCAACGTCGACCGCCTGACGCGCAGCGACCTGGTCCAGCGTCTGCGCGCGGTCTTCGCGCAAGGTCGCGGCGCGATCGTCGTCACCCACGACCCTGCCGACGTCGAGGACCTCGGCGCACGTGTGCTGCTGATGCGCGAAGGTCGGCTGGTCGCCGACTCGACGCACGATGCGATCCGCAGCGGCGCGCAAGGCGACTGGGCGCGAACCTTCCTCGCCGGCGGCGGTTGAGGCTGGCGGCACGGCGGCCGGCGGCGCCCGGTGCGGCTCAGGCAGGCTCGGCCCCGCGACGCCAGCGGGCCACGAGCGTCGGCCGCCAGCGATCGACGACGATGCCCGCGAGCGCCAGCGCCAGCGCCAGCAGGAGCAGCCGCGTGTCGGGCGCCAGCTCGGCGGCGGGACCCGGCGGCGGCGGACTCGCTCGATCGGGCCGCGCATCGGCCGCCGCCAGCAACCCCGAGGCACGCCAACGCCCGATCGCGGGTTCGACGCCCCAGGTCCGCGACTCGCTGCGACCGGTCCTGAGGTGCCAGCGTTGCAGCGTGCCGGCATGCGAGGTCCAGCGGACCGCGTGGACGCCGGCCTCGGCGTCGGTCAGCAGCGCCCGCCAGCGTCCGGGCGCGACCGGTTCGGCCTCGACCGATCGGCGCCGCCCGTCGGGCGAGGTCAGCTCGACGTCAAGCGTTGCCGGTTCGACCAGGGCTGCATCGGCGACGAGGTCCAGGTCGATCCGCAGCCCCGCGGGATCGTCGTCCACGCTCAGCGTCGCTGCCGGCGGCGACGCGGCCGCCCAGGCCGTCAGCCCGCCGGCCAGCGCCGGCCAGCCGTTCCACGGGGTCCAGCGCGGCGTCCACGCGCCCAGGCCGGTGGCGACGAACGCACTGCGGCCCGCGCCGGCGCCACCGAAGACGATCAACGGGTCGCCTCGTTCGCTCGCCAGGGCGACCCGCGCCCCCTCGCGCGCGCGCACCGTCGCGTAGGCCTGCACCGGCGGCCAGTCGGCCAGAGTGCGCGGCTCGAAAGGCAGCGGCGCGCGCTGGCGCACCGCGAAGCCGCCGCGCTCGACGCGCGCGCGCCGGCGCTCGACCCCGCTGCGCATCGCCTGCGGCAGCTCGGCGGCCTCGGCCACGCGCAGGACGCTGGCGCCGCCGGGCTCCAGCATGCGCTCGACCGCCGCCACGTCGGCGTCCGGCCCGACCGCGAGCCAGACCGTCTCGACGCGCTCGCGCGCCAGCCGCGCGAGAAGGCTCGGTGATGGCACATCGTCGGCGCGACCGTCGCTGACGACGACCAGCAGCCGGCGCGCGGGTGCTGCCGACTCGAACAGTTGGGCCGCCGCCCGCAGCGCAGGCGAGATCCGTGTGCCGCCGCCGGGGGTTGCGGGCCAGTCGCGCGCAAGAGCCGTTGCGGCCTGCGGCGCGGGCGTCGGTGGCAGCAGCACGCGCGCGCCAGCGTCGAAAACCAGCAGCGCGGCGCCGTCACCCGCGTGCAGCGCGCCTGCGGTCTCGACCACCGCGCGCTGGGCGAGCCGGAAACGGTCGACGCCGGCGCGGCCCAGCCCCATGCTGCCCGATTTATCGACCGCGAACACGACGAAGGTCGTGTCGTCGAGAGCCGGAGGCTCGGCGCGCACCGGCAGCAGTGACTCGAGTGTCGAGCCGAGGAGACCCCCGGCCGCCAGCGATCGCTCGCCCGCGAGCACCAACAGACCCGCGCCGTGATCGCGGACCGCCTCCGCCAGCGCGTCCCAGAAGCCAGCGGGCGCATCCGCGATCGCGACATCGTCGAGGACGATCGCGCGGTAGCTGGCCAGCGCGTCGCGGTAGGCTGCGGCACGCGCTGCCGGCACGACGTCGACCGGCCACCCGCCGGCGCGCAGGCTGGCCGCCAGCGGTCCGTCGCCGCCACGCAGCAGCAGCACCGGCGCCGGCGTGGCGACCTCGATCAATCCGGCGCTGGGCCAGGCGTCGAGCGTGCGGCCGCTTCCGGCATCGACCGCCTCGAGGTCGACGACGACAGGCCCCGGTACGCGCGGGGCCAGTACCAGCGTCGCGGAGGCGGCGCCGGCGGGGACGTCGGCCTCGGCGCGCAGGACCTCGCCGTCGGCCTGGCGTGCCGTCGCGCGTACGCGCATCGGCGGCGCATGCTGCCCTTGCCAGCGCAGGCCGAGTGCGACCGGCGCGCCGGCGACCGCGCGGTCGGGGACGAGCAACTCGTCCAGATGCAGCGCCGGCGGCGGGCGCCCGACCTCGATCCAGCTCACCGACACGCCGGCTGCCGCGGCGGCACGCAAGGCGCGCTGCGTATCGCCGCGGGTCGCGAAGCCATCGGAGACCACGACCAGCCCCGCGAGCGGCTGCCTCGCGTGCAGCGCCAGCGCGGCGTCGACCGCCGACTCGATATCCGTGGCGGACGGTTCGATCGTGCCGAGGTCGCCGTCACCCGGGGCCGCGACCCGCGGGTCCGCCGGGTCGGGCGGGAGACGGGGGCGGCCGGCGTCGCGGCCCACGCCCGACGCCGGACGGCCCGCGAAGTCGATCGACCGCACGCGGGCGGCGCCGCCGTCGTGCAGGCGCTGCACGGCCTGTGCCAGCGCGCGATCGGTCGCGTCGCGCGGCATGCTGTCGGAGCGGTCGACGAGCAGCAGCCACTGCGCCTCGCCGCGCCAACCAGGAACGACCGCGCCGGCCAGCGCGAGCAGCAGCGCGAGCAGCGCCAGCGCGAGCAGCGCCAGTGCGATCATGGTGCGTCGCCGTGCCACGTTCAGTCCTGGTTGGCGACGGTCGCGGTGCGAAGGCGGCGCGCCAGCAGCACGAGCTCCCACGCCAGCACGATCGCCGTGGCGCCGGCCAGCCAGGCACCGAGCTCGCGCACCGGGGGCGACACGGCCCGGGCAGCACCCGCAGCGATCGGGCCCGATGCCGGTGCATCGGCGGCCGCGGTGACCGACGCCTGCGGCAGCACGCGCACCGCGTCGCGCCCGCGATCGACGACGGCGGCCCGATCCAGCAGGCGTGCGCCGAACAGCTCGTCGGCCATCGTCGCGACCAGCCATGGCACCGCCTCGCCGGCGTCGCGCGCGGCGGCGAAGTCGATCGAGGTCTCCACCAGCCGGGGTTCGCCCGCACGCCGGACGATCACGGGCTCGTCGCCGAAGGCGAGCAGCACGCGGTCCGAGGGCCCAGCCTGCAGCCGGGCGCCGAGCGGCAGCGTGGCGGGGTCCAGGCGGGGCCGCCGGGAAGCCGGAACCGACGCCGACCAGCGCGGCACCCCGCGCCGCAGCGCCGGCAGCGTCTGGGCGCGCAGCCGTAGCGTCGGCAGCCCCGCGGGGTGCCCAGCGCCACCGCAGTCCACGACCGCTTCCGGCGGGCCCTGCGGCGTGGTCTCCTGGTCGCCGGCCGCGGCCGGCCGTGGCGCCGGGTCGCCCAGCCGCAGCATGGGGTGCACCGCCAGCGCGACGCGCAGTGGCGCGGCGCAGCCGGCATCCGCAGCGATCCGCTTGGGGCCCAGGGCTGCCAGGTCGAGCTCGAGCGTATCGTCCTCGGGCAATGCATCGGCAGGGTCCAGGCTCGCGCGAACGCGCGCGGTCGAGGCCGGCAGGTCGATCGTGACCGTGGCGACGCGACCCGGCGCGAGCTGCCGCTCGATGCGCCTCGGCGGCGACCCATCGGCCCGGATCGTCAGGCCGCGCATCTCGTCGGCATCGCCGCCGTTGGCCAGCACCGCCAGCAGCTCGATACGGGACGGATCCTCGGCGGCGCGGCGCGCGGCCAGGCGAACCAGCCCGACGTTGCGTGCCGGGGCCGCGACCGAGACGACCCGGTCGGGGCCGCGATCGCCGGCCCAGATCTCGTGGGCGGGTCGAGTACCCGCCGTCAGCAGCCAGTGCGCACGGTCTGGCACGAGCAGCGCCGCGGGAGGCGGCCGCGGCATCGCAGCGGCCACCGAGTCGGGCGTCTCCGTCTCATCGGCCCGCAGCCGGCGCCTGATCGCGGCCGCCAGAGTCCCGGACGCTTCGGCGGCATCCCCGGTGGCCTCCTCCGCTGCGGCGTTGCGTGTGCCGCCCCCGGCGGGCAGGATGCCGGGCCAGGGCTGGGGCCGCCAGGGGTTCGACAGCGTGCGCAACTCGACCTCGGCGTCGCCCCGAGCCGCCAGCATCTCGCGGGTGCGAGCGAGGGCCGCCTCGAGTCGTGTGCCCCCGGCTTCGCGCAGCAGCATCGCGGGCGCGTCGTCGACCCACAGCGTCACCCGCGTGCGCGTGTCCGGCCAGCGCGGGCCGGCCAGTGCCAGCAGCAGCAGCGCCAGCAGCAGGGCGCGCCGCCGCCAGGCGGGGTCGGGTGGCACGCGTGCGCCTTGCCCGGCGGGCGGCGGGGCGGCCGGCCACAGCCCCAGGTGCGCGACCGGAATCGCCTGCGGCGGTGTGCCGCCGCGGTGCAGCCAGCGGATCAGCGGCAGCAGCAGCAGGCCGAGCAGCCACCACGGCGCGGCCATCGTCAAGGCCCGCCCGCCGACCGGCGCCGCCCCGGCGTCATCGCGACGCGTCGCCTCGACGCTGCACGCCGGCGCGCAGCAGATGCGCCAGCAGCGCCTGCTGCCAGGGATCGGAAGTGTCACAGTCGCTGAAGGCCACGCCGCATCGTGCGGCGAAGGCGCGCAGGCGGGCCGTCGTCGCGACCTGCGCGCGCACGGCCGCCTCCTGCGCTGCCGCGCCGGGCTCGGCCGCGCGCCGCTGACCGGTCTCGGCGTCGACCAACTCGACGGTGCCGGCGGTATGCGTCGTGGGCAGCGTGACCGCGGCTGCGTCGCGCAACTGCAGCGCGTGCAGCGTGCGGCAGCGCGGGCGCAGCGCCGCCAGCGCCGCGCGCATCTCGTCGGCAGCGAGGAAATCGCTGATGACGAGCACCGACCCGCCACCCGGCAGCAGCGCCGCGCAGGCCGCGAGCTCGGAGCGCTCGCCGTGCGGCGCCGGCCGCAGCGCTGCCAGCGTGCGCGCGATCGCCGCGTAGTGCGGCGCGCCGCGGCCACCCGGCACGCGGGCAAGCACGCGCGCGCCGAAGACCACCAAGCCGATGCGATGGCCGAGATGCAGCAGCGCGTAGGCCATCGCTGCCGTCAGCCGCGCCGCCGCACGCCACGCGCTGCCGTCGCCGACCGCCATCGACGAGCTGGCGTCGACCAGCAAGGTCCAGTCGCCGACCGACTCGGACTCGTGGCGGCGCACGATCGGCTTGCGGGCGCGCGCGCTCAGGCGCCAGTCGATGTGGCGGACCTCGTCGCCGGGGACGTAGTCGCGGTGGTCCAGCGTCTGCAAGCCGACGCCGGGTCGGCGCGAGATCGCGCGCGCGCCCTGCAGCCGCGGCACGCGCTCGACGAGCAGGTGCGCGGCGGCGTGCGCGAAGGCGCGCAGCTCGGCTTCGGCGGGGAATATCACCGCAGCCGCGTCGCCGGCACGGTCGTGCGTCGCCGGCACCGGCAGCCCGCGGGCGCGTCGCGGCCTCAGGTTCGCGAGCGCCATGCGCGCAGCACCTCGGCGAGCAGGGCGTCGACGGACATGCCGTCGAGTTCGCTTTCCAGCCGCAGCAGCACGCGGTGGCGCAGCACCGGCGGCGCCACCGCGGCCAGGTCGTCGATGTCGACGTGCACGCGCCCGGCCATCAGCGCGCGTACGCGCGCCGCCCGCACCAGCGACTGCAGCGCGCGCGGGCTGGCACCGTAGCGGATGTGCCGGCGCGGGTCGTCGGCCGCGGCGGCATCGACAGGCTGGGTCGCGACGACCAGGTCCACCGCCGCATCCTTGCACCGTTGCGCGAGCAGCACCTGGCGCGCCAGCGCGGCGATCCGCTGCACCCCGGCGGCGTCGGTCAGCGGCGCGACGGTGTCGGCCGGCTCCTCGTCGAGCGAGACCTCGAGCACCGCGCGCAGCGCATCGCGTGCCGGGAAGGGCATCAGCAGCTTGAACATGAAGCGGTCGAGCTGCGCCTCGGGCAAGGGGTAGGTGCCCTCGAGCTCGATCGGATTCTGCGTCGCGATCACCGTGAACGGGCTGGGCAAGGGATGGGCCACGCCGGCGTGCGTCACCTGGCGCTCCTGCATCGCCTCCAGCAGCGCCGCCTGCGTGCGCGGCGTGGCGCGGTTGACCTCGTCGACCAGCACCAGCTCGGCGAAGACCGGCCCGCGGCGGAACTCGAAGCCCGACGCGCCGCCGGGGGCACTGAGCAGGATCTCGGCGCCGGTGACATCGGCCGGCATCAGGTCCGGGGTGCACTGCACGCGCGCCCAGCGCAGTCCGAGCGCACCGGCCAGCGCCTTGACCAGGTGCGTCTTGCCCAGTCCCGGCAAGCCCTCGATCAGCACGTGGCCGCCGGCGAAGACCGCGGTGACGAGCTGCGCGACCAGCTCGTCTTGGCCGACGACGATGCGCGCGAGCAGCGACTGCAACGTAGCGAGCGTGTGCTGCGCGCGATCGAAGTCGGCGTCGGCCGGTGTCGGGAACGCCGCCGAGGCCGTCGCTTGGGCGGGCGGCGCGTTCATCGCGCCAACCCCAGGGCGCGCGCCCAGGCACGGACATAGTGCGTTTCGGCAGGTGTCATGCGGTTCTCGGCGAAGGCGGGTGGGGCCGCGGCAGGCGGTGCGGCCGGCGCGGCGGCCGGCGCCGACATCGGGGACGCCGACGTGTCCAGATGCTCGCCAGCCTCGTCGGACGCCTGCATGCCGCCGGCCTCGGTGGCCCGCGGCCCAAGGCGCGATCTTTGCACGACCAGCGGCCCCGGCAGCGCGCGGGAAACGCCAACGACGGCACGGTCGTCGGCGCTGCGGCCAGCCTCCACGCCCGCCGCGCCTGGCAGGCCCGATGCAGCAGGTGGGGGCGTCGATGCGAGATCGGTCGCCGCGGGCAGGCCGCGCGCCCTTTGCGCGGCGGCCTGCGCCGGATCGCCGGGCCGCGACGGCGCCGTGGCGTCCGCGGCGCGATCGGCGCGTGGCGGATCTTGGGATGACGCGGCGCCGGGCCCGGTGCGGGACGCGGTGGGATTGTCACCGGGCGGTCCGCTGCGGGCGAGCCCGCGCGCGGCGCGCGTGATCTCGTCGAGCGACCGGTCCGGCCGCAAAGTCACCAGCGGTGACGCCGCGTCGCGGTCGGGGGACTCTGGCAGCTGGACCCTACGCCCGGGCTCGGCCGACGCGGCAGCGGGAGCCGGGCTCGTCATTCGCCCCGGCAAGGCCAGCAGCACCGCCGCCAGCAAGCCCGCGACGCCCAGCGTCGCCAGAGGACGTGCCAGTGGCACCTGCGCCGGCAGGCCGGCCAGGCGTTGCAGGCTGTGCGGCACACGGGCCGCGGCCCAGCCCTGCAACCGCGTGCAGGCCGGCGTGACCCTTGCGGACACGCGCTGCTCGAGCAGCGTCTCGTAGGCCGAGGCGCCGTCCAGCCGGCGGTCGGCCCAGCGCGCGCATTCGGCGTCCCGGTCGTGACGCAGCAGCGCGGTGCCCGCCCACAGCGTCCACCCGATCGCGACCGCCGCCGCGACGCCGGCGACAGGCAGCGGGTACAGCGCCAGATGCACGGCGGCGGCCAGCGTCAGCAGCAGCGCCGTCACCCAGCAACCGCGGCGGATCGCATCGCGCAAGCGCTCGCGGCGCAGGCGCCGACGTACGGCGGCGATCAGCGTGTCGAGCTCGGGCGTGCTCACGGGACTGGCCGCGCCGCGCGCTGCGGCATGTCGCATCCGCATGGGTCAACGCGGCCAGGGGCCGAGACCCGTACCGCCGGTCCATAGCGCGGCCGCCAACGCGATCGCGATCAGTGTCGAACCGGCGTCGGCGTGTGCGGGGCGGGGCAGCGCGCGGCGCAGGCCGGCGCCGGCCAGCGGCAGGGCGATCGCGGCGCCGACCAGCAGGCCTTCGGCGCGAAGCAGCGTCGACGCCGGCACGCTGCTGGCCGACCACGCGAGCGCTGCCAGCGGCCATGCCGGCGCCAGCGCGGCGAGCCCGGCTGCGGCACCGGGCCGCCAGCCGCAGAATGCCCCGACGCGCGGCGCCAGCAGCGCGAGCCCGAGCGTACGCAGCAGCCACAGGACCTGCAGCGCCACCGCCGAAAGCTGCGCCGTATCGGCCCCCTGCGCCAGCGCCAGCCGCGTGCCGCCCAGCCACCACAGCGCGACCGGCAGCGTGGCGATCATCCCGGCGGCGATTGCCAGGCGCAGCCCGGTGCGGCTCAGCGACGCGCCGCCCGGCGGGGCGGCATGCGCGGCCGGTCTCATCGCGCGTCCGCCTGGACGAGCAGCCAGCCGCTGGCATCGGCGGGCAAGCCGTCGACGCCGCCGAGCTCGAGCGCCCACAGCGCCGCCGCCCCGCCGGGGGCGATGCGGGCCAGCGCGAGACGTTCGACGGCGTCGCGCGGCGCGCGCCCCGGCGCGAGCGTCGTGGCCGCGTCGGCCGCAAGCGCCGGCATCTCATGGACCTGCCCGGCGGCGACGACACGCCCCGGCGGCAGCCCGCGCGCACCGGTGTTGCGCACCCGCGGCCCGCCGTCGCGACCGGGATCGACCGCGAGCGCACGTGCCAGCGGGAATCGGCCTTCGTAGCAAAGCGCCGTGCGGTGGAAGAGCCGGGTGTCGAAGCTTGCCGCGGTCGCCATCGCACCGGTGCCGACGCCGATCGGCACCGGCGCGCCGGGGTCCCCGACCGTTGCGACGCCCGTGTCCGCGCGCGCCGCGCCCAGCACCAATCGGAGCGGGGTCCCGGCGTCGCAGCCGCGCACCGACGGCGCGAGCTGGCGCGGCAGCGGCACCTGCAGCGGTCCGCGCGCACTGCCGGCGACGCGCTGCCAGGCCTGGTAGCGCGCGACCCCGGACCCGGCATCGGCCTCGCCCCAGACGACGAGCTGCGACAGCGGTGGCAGCGCGCGCGGCAGCCCCAGCAAGGCGCCGGCGGAGGCGGCGGCGACCGTCAGGACCACCGGCAGCGCGGGTGCGAAGACCGCGGCCAGCGCCAGTGCGGCCGCGGCGACCGCGAGCGCGGCGGCGAGTCCCTGCCAGCGCGTCGGGTCTGCCGGCGCGAGGGCTTCCAGCGTCGTCGCCGGCAGTGCCGCCGGCAGCTTCGTGCCGAGTGCCGCGTCGAGGGCGGCGCCGGCCTCGGCCACCGACTTCCCGAAGACCAGCGACGCGCCGTCGCATCCCGCGGCATCGCGCAGCATCCGTCGCAGGGTTTCGTCGGCGCCGACGAAGCCGATGCGGCCGCATCCGGCGGCGTGGCCGAGAAGGGCCTCGAGCTGTGCCGGCCGCAGCGCGGCCAGCGTCGTCGCATCGACGAGCAGGGCATCGACGCTGCCGAAGGCCTTCGCGTGCTGCGGCAGGTCGGCAGCGCCGACCGCGATCGTGTGGAAACCCGGCAAGGCCGGCGTGGCGGACGGGCCGTCGGCCGAGTCGCCTCCTGGCGTGCTTACGGTGCCGAGGCCGCCCTCGTCGCGGCCGGTCGCCGCCAGCGCGACCGCGAGCAGCGGCGACTCCGACCAGGATACAGCCAGCTCGCGTCGCAGCGGCTCGCTGCCCGGCATGCGCAGCCCGACCACGATCTGCCGCGCCGCCGGCACCGGCAGCCGCAGCCTCAGCGGCTCGCCCGGCATGAGGTCGACTGCGGCGCGCAGGGTCTGGGCGCCGGCAACGAGCTCCAGCGTCGCACCCTTCGCGCTGCCGCCGACGATGCGCAGATCGACTTCGGTCGTGCGGCCGGGCCGCGACCAGCCCTTCCACGCCGGATCGGCGGCCAGCGACATGGCTGCCGTCTCGGCGCGCACCGCAGCAGGCTGCAGCGCGAACGCCGCGGCTAGTACCAGCGCGGCCGCGACCGCATGCCCCGTGCCGGCGCCGCGTGCGCCCGCGGCGCGTCGGCGCGGCCGGGTCGCGGTCACCGGATCACGTGTTCCAGCGCGATCGCCGACCACGCCGTCACCAGCTCGGGCCGGCTCTCCATCCAGGCGCCGGACTCGGTGTTGCGCCAGCTGCCGTCGGGCGCCTGCAGCGAGATCAGCTTGGCCGCCATCTCGTTGCGCCAGTTGCGGCGCTGGCCCTGGCCGTCGACGAAGCTGTCCTCGCCCATCGCGTAGAGCACCTTGGCCAGCGCGTTGTAGTAGTAGAACAGGCCGTGCTTCTTGCCGGTGCCGGGGTTGGTGTCGAGCGTGAAGTTGGCCGTCATCCACTTGAACGCAGCCTGCACGCGCGGGTCGTTCCGGTCGGCGCCGGCGAACAGCAGGCTCAGCAGCCCGGCGGCGGTCATCCCGCCATAGGACTGGGTGCCGTTCTCGTACTCGGGCGGGTTGTAGCCGGGGCGGTAGGCGAAGCCACCGTCGTTGCCGGCCCAGGGCTGGTCGTTGCTTTCGCTCCGGTTCTGCGAGCGGCTGATGAAGGTCAGCGCCTTCTGCCAGACCGGATCCTTGGGGTCGGTCGCGGTGGCCTTGAGCCCCTCCAGCGACATGTACAGGTTGGACAGGTCCGGCCGCTCGCCGCCGCCGTAGCCGATGCCGCCGAAGAAGTGGTGGTCGGGCTTGTAGCCCTCGTCCTCGTCGACCTGGTGGCCGATCAGGAAGCGGCGCGCGTTGGCGATGACCTCGTCGTACTTCGGGTTTCGGGTCGCCGCCAGCGCCGTGATCGCGACCGCGGTGTTGTACGCCGTCCCCTGCAGCGACGCGCTGATCCCGCCGTCGGGCCGGACCTTCGAGAGGATGAACTCGACCTGGCGCGTGATGAACGGGCCGTCGGTCTCGTTGTACGCCTCGGGGCTCTCCAGGAAGGCGCGCAGGGCCAGCGCGGTGACGCCGACCGAGCCCAGCAGCGAGCCGTCCGGGGCCTGCTTGCCGCGCAGGTAGTGCAGCCCGCCGGCGATCGCGCGCTTGGTCGGGAACGCGAGCTTGGGGTCCAGGCGCGGCTCGGCGGCGTGCGCAGGCGAGGCCAGCAGCGCCAGCGGCGAAGCGGCTACGCCGGCAAGTGCCGGCATCGCGGACAGGGACAGGACATGGCGGCGGGTCGTCATCGTCGGGGCTCCTCTTCGGGTAGGACGAATGGGGAAGTGTCGCGCCGCGGCCGCGCGACGAACGCCAGCAGCACGACGGCGACGGCGAGCCAGGCGGCAGCCAGCCACGCCGGGTCGAGGTCGTCGAACTGCATCGACGCAAGCGCACTGTGCGCGTAAAACCAGTCGTTGCGCGGCAGGTCGTTGCCGGCCGCCGCGGCCAGGTGCATCAGCGGGCTGATCGCGACGGCCGCGTCGTCGGCCCAGGGATGCTGCGCCGACGCGAGCTGGGCGAAGGGGCCGAGCCACAAGGGCAGGGCGGCCACCAAGGCCAGCATGAGCGTGACCGCGCCGCCGGCGATCGCCGTGCGGGCCGTCGGCGTGCCACCGAAGACCCGTTCCAGCAGCGCCGCCGCCGCATGGGTGGCGACCAGCATCGCGCCGAGCATCCCGGCCACGGCCAGGGAACGTGGGGCCGGCAGCGCCGCCGGCGCCGCGAGCAACAGCACGCCAGCCACCGCCGCTGCGCAGCCCGCCGACCATGCCAGCACACGCCGCACGCTGCCCGCGCTCGAGGACGCGGTGCCTGGCCACAACAGCGGTGCCAGCAGCGCCGCCAGCGCGGCGACCAGCACCGGCCAGGCGGACGGCACCATGATCCCGCCCGCGCGCGCCACCACCGCCCATCCGGCCAGCGCGCAGGCCAGCGCCAGCAGCATCCCGCGCAGCAGCATCGTCAACGCGGTGCGGGCGCAGCGGCCGGCAGCGCCTGCACGATGAGCTCGATCGGCGACCCTTTGGGCGGCAGCATCGCGTGACCGCGCACCGAACCGTAGGCGCCGATGCCGATCGGCGTGGCGGACTCGATCACGCTGTTGCTGTCGTGGATGAAGCCGATCAGCGTGCCGGTCTCTTCGGTCGTGAAGCGGCCGGCCTGATCGGACGCCGGGGCGCCGATGTAGACCCACTCGATCTTGTCCGCGGCGACGCCAGCGTCGTCGTTGAGCAGTGCCTGTGCCGCAGCGACCTCGCGTCGGCTGGCTCCGTCGCCCCAGGCGATCGAGACGCGCACGCGCGGACCCTCGAGGCGCCGCCCGCGCTCGCGGCCCATCCAGGGGTCCGCAAAGGAAGGTCGCTCGAGCCCGATCAGGATGCACGCGAGGTTGAACGCGGTCCCGCGCACGTCGAGTTCGAACAGCGCCTCGTAGGCCTTCATGCCCTCGGGTGCGGTGGCGAGGTACTCGAGCGGCTCGCCCAATGCGTGCACCCGCCCGGGTACGGTGAAGCGGCGCGCCGCCTTGTCGACGACGATGCGGCCGATCTGGAATCGGTCGCCGCCCAGAGGTTTCATCTCCAGCGCCGGCGCTGCCCCGGCTGCCGGCGCCTGCGCCGCGGGTGCCGCCGGGGTCTGTGCCGAGGCAGCGAGGGCGAAGGCGAACGCGACCGCGCCGATCGCCAGCCGGGTGCGCTTCATGATGCCCGTACCCCCGTGACGACCCGATGCGGCATCGGCGGCGGCAGCGGCTGCACCTGCGTGCCGCGCAGCCCGGCGTCCTCCATCCAGCGCCGCACGTCGGCGTCGGCGTGGACCCCGCCGTCGGGTGCGGTCAGCATCATGTTCAGCCCGAACAGCGCCGCGAAGGCCGGCGTGGCGCCGCCCTCGTCGGTGAAGACGTCGCTGACGACGAGCATGCCGCCCGGCGCCAGGCAGGCCGTGGCGCGCGCGATCAGGTCGCGGCAGGCCGCAGGGGTCTCGCGGTGGAACATGCCCGACATCAGCACCACGTCGTGGCCGTGGCCGAAGTCGGCGCTGCGGTAGTCGCCGTCGCGCACCGCGACGCGGTCGGCGGCGCCGGCCTCGGCGACGAGCTCGCGCGCCACCGCGGCCACGCCGGGCAGCTCGACGACCTCGGCGCGCAGCCCGGGGAAACGCGCGGTCAGCAGCACCGAATAGGTGCCGGGGCCGCCTCCGACATCCAGCATCGACCGCCGCCCCGCGAGGTCGAGCACGCCGACCAGCGCGCGCGCGATCCCCTGCGCGCGCTCGTGCATCGCGACGACGAAGGCGCGCGTGCGCGCCGGGTCGTCGCCGAGATAGGTCTGCGCCGCCAGCGCCGGGCGGCCGCTGCGCACCGACTGTTCCAGCTCGCCCCAGGTGGCGTAGAGCTGATCGCTGTAGCGGATCACGTTGCCCATGTAGACCGGGCTGCGGCTGACGAGAAAGGTGGCCGCTTCGGGCGTGTTGGCGAAGCGGTCGCCCTCGGGCCGCAGCAGGCCGAGTCCGGCCAGCGCCCGCATCAGCAGCGACGTTGCGCGCGCATCGAGACCGAGCGTCGCCGCCACCTCGTCCGCACCGCGCGCGCCGTCGGCCAGGGCGTCGAACAGCTTCAGGCGGGCCGCGGTCAGCAGCGCCTGGCTGTCCCAGAAGGCGGTGCTCAGCCGCATGATCGCGCCCGGGTCGGGCCGGCCGGCCGGTACGTTCATGCTCGCGCCTCGTCTGTCGTGGGCCACATCGCCCGCGAGCGTACCTTCAACGTGGAGGTCCGGTTCAGGCTCATGCCGCTGCCGCCTCGGCGACGCGGTCGACGTCGCATTCGAGCTGCATGTAGGCGCAGCGGTGGCACATGAAGCTGTCGGCCACCGCCAGACCGTGGCGGCGGCGGATCGCGGCGTAGCCTTCGGTCAGGGTTTCGAAATAGGCCCGGATGCGTTCGTGGTAATCGGGCCGCTGGCGCCCGCCCGACGGCCAGACCAGCGAGTAGATCGGCACGATGCCGCGTCGGCTCAGGTCCTCGGCACCCTCCAGCGCGATCCGCGCGGCGTCCTGCCACTCGAGTCCGTGCTCGGGGTCCAGCTCGATCCCTGCGACCATCGCCGAGTAGACATGGCCGCGCCCCCACAGGCGCACCGCGGTCTCCAGCGAGGCGATCCAGCGCTCGTAGCCGACGTAGCGCGCCTTGCCCGGGCAGATGCGGCTGAACAGCGGCTCGGACCACATCTCGAGGTTGAAGCAGACATGCTCGACCAGCCCCTCGGCGTGGAACTGCGCCAGCTGGTCGTCGGGCAGCGCGCCCGATCCGAGCGTGACGGGGATGCGGTGACGGTTCGCCTGCCTGACGAAGCGCGCGAGCTGCAGGAAGCGCTCGCCCTCGGCGCGCCAGTCGGTCAGCGAACCGCCGACGAGATAGATGTGCCGCACGCCGGCCTGCTCGATCACCGCGTCCATCGCCTCGCCCATGCGCTCCAGCGTGGCCTGCGGGATCGTCACCTGCCCGGTCACCTGACCGAGGTGCTTCGTGCGCTCGTCGGGCGCCCCGTAGGCGCAGAAGCTGCAGCGCATCGACCGGCCGTCGTGCTTGTGCAGGAAATATTCGCAGCCCGGGGCGACGTTGACGACCAGCATGTCGCCGTGCGTCGACACCCCGGCCTGCGCGTAGGGCATGCCGTCGCGGGTCTGGCCCGACTGCCAGGGCCGCAGCGGCTCGAACGCGACCGGCACGCTGCGCCCGTCGCGGTCGTCGACCAGACGGTAGCCGGCGTCGCGGCTGCCCTCGACATGCCAGGGCGAGTCGCCGTTGCCGAGGATGCGGATCTCGGTGCCGTCACCGAGGTTGATCAGGTAGGGGATGGTGGCGATGCCGCGCCCGGTCGGGTCGGGCTCGCCCTCCTTGAAGCGGTAGGGGTAGTAGTTCGGCATCGAGTGCGCCGCCGCTGCCGCCAGCGCCGGCGTATAACGGATGCCCTCGCACATCACCTGGACCTTGAGCGCCGGCGAGCCGGTCAGGGAAGTCATCGCAGCCTCTCCTTGGCTGGCGGGCAGCGCCGCGGATTCACCGGGCGCGGTGCTGACGCCGTCACGGCGCACGCAGCCTGCGGTCGCGTCGCGCCTGGGCGGACATGATGCCATGGCAACGTCCGCGCGCCGTGTTGAATAGTGCCGCTGCGGCGCGTGTGCGGCGGGCGCGACGGCGCCGCCGTGAGTCGGGCGCGCCATCATGGCGCCCGACCACCCGCCACCCCATGGACCGAGAGGACGATGCGATGCTCTTCGTGCTGACCAACCGAACCCGCAGCGGCCTGAGCGCCGCGCAGTTCGCCGAAATGGCGACGCTGGCCAAGGCCTTCTACGCCGCCGTTCCGCCCGGCGTCAAGCTGCTGGGTGAATGGGCCGCGATCGACCAGTCGCACAACTACACGCTGATGGAGGCGCCAGACCTCGACACGGTGCTGCGCCTGCAGGCGCCGTTCGAGCCCTACGCCGAGACGACGATCGTCCCCGTGGTCGCGATCTCGGGGTGGACGGCGAGCTAACCCGGGATGGGCCGATGGCGCGGCTCGACGCCCGCCGCTTGGCGCGGCATTCTGTCGTGGTGGTCTTGGTCGCTGGCGCCGCGCTCGCGCTGCTGCAAGCCGCGTCTGCGTCGCCTATCACCGCGCCGTTGCCGGAGCCGGCGCGGGGGGACCGAAGTCGCCCCGGCGTCGACGCCCGATCGTCGAGGCCGCTCGACACGGCGCTCGACGCGGCAATCGACGGCGCCGTCGGCTGGCTAGAGCGTGCGATGGAGGATGCATGGGCGGCGGACGCCGCCGCGCTGATCGCCTACCTCGCGCGGGTCTTCGACGAGCCGCGGCTGCGGGCGCTGGCGCAAAGCGCGCTGGCGCGTGCAGATGCCGCCGTGGCAGCCCGGCAGGGGCTGACGCGGCCGTTTTACCGCCTGATCGATCCGGGCGCGCGCGCCTCCGCCGACGAGGTCCGCGGCGTCGTGGGGCTGACCGGTTCCGTCACGGCGCAGGCGCTGCATTGCGATCGGCTGCCGCTGGCGCCAGACTTCTGGCCCGCGCTGCAGCGTCTTGCCTCGGGCGGGGGCTATGCCTCGACCCATGCCGTGCTCGCAAGCGTCTGGCTCCAGGAGAACGGCTGCGAGGTCGACGCGCGGCGCCTCGCGGTGTCGCGCGACGAGGCCGTGCGCAAGCTCGTCGAGCTGCTCGATGGCGCGACTGCGCCGACCGACCTGCGTGCCGAGGCGCTGGCGATGCTCAACTACGCCGGCCAGCCCGCGCTCGCCGGTGCGCGGCATGTGGCGGCCTTGCTGGACGTGCAACGCGACGACGGAGGGTGGGCGCTGGCCGTCGACCGCGACGCCAGTCATCCGCACACCACCGCGCTCGCGCTGTGGGTTCTGTTGGAAGCCCGCCATCCGCAGCGGACTCGGGCCCCGATGATCTCCCGACCCGTTGGGAACTGATCACGTCGACGCGCCGCCGAGTGCGGCGCCGACGGCCCCGAGGCCTGACAAGGCCGAACGGCGGGCCATCACGGGCCCGCCGTTCGGACGAGATCATCGCACTACTCGGTGGCGCAGTTCGGACGCGTGCACTGCTTGATGCAGGCCTGGACGTCCGCCACCGTGATCTGCCCGTCGCCGTTGCCGTCGCGCGGGTCCTGCGGTCCCGTCGCGGCCTGGCCTCGCGCCCGGCTGATACGCGACAGGTCGACCTTGTCGATGTCCCCGTCACCGTCCACATCGCAGCGCACAGGCGCGGGCTCGGGGCCGAGCGAGACCACGATCGCCACTTCGGTCCCGGCGGCCACCTCGGTGCCGGCGGGCGGCAGCTGGCTGATCACGCTGCCAGCAGGCACGACGGCATCGTAGGCGGTCGTCACGCTGCCGACGACCAGGCCGGCGGCGTCGATCGCGGACTCGGCCGCGGCCTGCGCGAGGCCGACGACGTTGGGCACCGGGATCAGCACCGGCTCGGGGCCGAGCGAGACCACGATCGCCACCGCGGTCCCGGCGGCCACCTCGGTGCCGGCGGGCGGCAGCTGGCTGATCACGCTGCCAGCAGGCACGACGGCATCGTAGGCGGTCGTCACGCTGCCGACGACCAGGCCGGCGGCGTCGATCGCGGACTCGGCCGCGGCCTGCGCGAGGCCGACGACGTTGGGCACCGGGATCAGCACCGGCTCGGGGCCGAGCGAGACCACGATCGCCACCGCGGTCCCGGCGGCCACCTCGGTGCCGGCGGGCGGCAGCTGGCTGATCACGCTGCCAGCAGGCACGACGGCATCGTAGGCGGTCGTCACGCTGCCGACGACCAGGCCGGCGGCGCTGATCGCGGACTCGGCCGCAGCCTGCGCGAGGCCGACGACATTGGGCACCGGGATCAGCACCGGCCCGTCTTCCTCGATGCGCACGACACGCTGTTCGGCGGCATCCGGACTCAGCGGATTGCCGTCGCTGACGGTCACGCGCACGATGCGCGTACCCGTCTCGCCGGGCGCGGGCGTGTAGACGTAGGCCGCGCCGGCCCCGACCGCAACTCCTTCGACCGTCCACGCATAGCCCAGCGGATCCCCGTCGGGATCGCTGGCCGCGACGCTGAAGGCCAGCGGCGACGACGGCGATGCCACTGGCGCCAGGCTCGCCGGCGCGAAACTGTCGATCACCGGTGGCCGGTTCGCGGCAGCGACGTCGACCACCGCGTAGGCGACGTCGGAGCGGCCTGACGGATCGGTGACGCGCAAGCCGACCCTCGTGCTGCCGACCGCGCTCGGCACGTAGTTGACGGCCACACCGACGGCGTCGTCGAAGCTGCCGTCGAGGTCGAAGTCCCACGCGTGGGTCAGCGCATCGCCGTTCGGGTCGGTCGACGCCGCACCACTGAGCGCGATCGCTGCGCCTTGCACGCCCGCGTACGGGCCTCCGGCGCGGGCGGTCGGGAAGCTCAGGATCACGAAGGGCTCGCGGTCGGCCACGACCGCCGCCGCCTCGGCTGACAGTGCCTGGAACGCGGCGATCCCGGCGTCGGCCGCGGTGATCAGATCGGCCACCGTCTGGCCGCGGGTGTAGTCGGCTGCCGGCACCTCGGCGGCGAGTGCCGCGACCCGCGCGCGCAGGAAATCGATGTCCGCGGCGCGGAAACCCGCCGCGGCCAGGCTGTCGACCTCGGCGGCCGTCAGCCCGGTGGCGTTGATGCGCGCGACCAGCGCGCCGATCTCGGCGGCGGAGTAGGTCGTCGCGGCCAGCCCGCTGGCGGTCTGGGCCGCCTGGTAGTCCTGCAGTGCCTGCTTGGTGTCGCCGAGGTTGGCGACCAGCTCGTCCGCGTAGCCCTGCAGCGCGCGCGCCTGCTGGGCGATGTACTCGTCGTTGCCGGCGGCCTGGGCACCCTGGAGCTTCTCGATCGTCGTCGTCAGCGCGCCGACCAGCCCGGACTGCAGCGCGGCATGGTTGGCCACCGCCAGCTGGGCCTGCTCGAACGCCGAGCTTCCGCGCGGCGTGAAGGGGAAGGCCAGCGGCACCCCGGGGAAGAGCGCGGCGTCGGCCGCAAGTTCGGCATTGACCTGCGCCATGTCCAGGGCGGCGAACTGGTCGAAGGCCGGGTCGGGCGGGTCGTCGCGCAGCCCCTTGTAGCGACGGGCCTGCTGGGCCGCGAGCCCCTCGATCACCTTGCCGCCGAGGTTGAGCACGGCGCCGTTGTAGTCGGTCGGGATGCCGGTGATCGCCCCGAACACACTGACGCCGACCGAGACCCAGTCGCCGGAACTGGCGGCCCAGGCGATGCTGATCGCGGTGCTGGCATCCGACACCCAGTGCCAGTGCTGCGCCAAGCCGTCCCAATGGTCGAACTGCGCGGCGGCCGCCCCCTTGATCGCGGCGACGTCGACGTTGGCGCCGACCGGGTCGCCGACGCGGAAGAAGTTGCCGGCGAAGTCGAGCCCGCCGAAGACGCCGTCCTGGTCCTCGTCCAGCACCACCTGGAACAGCCCACGCTGCAGCGGCGGCAGCCAGATCGGCTCGTCGAAGAAGCCACCGCCCAGCCCGGTGCCCACCACCGTGTTGCAGCCGCCCGCGGTGACGTCGCCGATGCCACCACCCGCGGTCAGCGTGCCGGCGCGAACGACGCAGACATTGCCCTCGGGAAAGACGACGATGAAGCCCGGCGGCTTGGTATCGACGTCGCCCGACGCGCAGACGATCTCGTCGACGCCGAAGTCCTCCTTGATGTCGAAGGCACAGTCCGTCGTGAAGACCTGGTTGGCGTGGGCGCCGAATGCGGCGAGCAGCCCGCCGGCGACGAGCCACCGCATCGCGCGGGCGGCGCGGGCGAGGAGGGGAAGGACGCCGTTGCTCATGGTCAGGTCTCCGGGGGAGGGGCCGAAGGGGCCGGGCCGGATCGGGCCGCGGCTCTCGCGGCCGCCGTGTGGGTCAGGCCCAGGGTGCATTCGCGAAGGCAAGACGGCGGCCACGCGGGCCGCCGTCCGGGGAACTCGGCGCACCCTCGACCGGGCGCGCCAGGGTTTGCCTCAGTGGCGGCGGCGCGCGGCGGCACCGAGGCCGGCGAGCGCGAGTGCCACCAGCGCCAGCGAGCCGGGCTCGGGGACGGACTGCTGGGAGAAGCGCTGAACAAAACTGCCGACGCCGGCGTTCTCCGTCTCGGCCGTCGCCCAGACCAGGATATTCTTGGTCACGTAGACCGACCCCTGCGGCGCGAAGTCGCCCGAATCGGATACAACGGCAGTCTGCCCCGGTGCAAAACACAAGACGGGATCGAGGCAGTAGCTGAACTCCACGCTGAGCTCCGCGAGGTCGTCCAGAAGCGCTGCGGTGCCGACCGACTCGTGGATGTAGCTTCCGGCGTCCTCGGGCCCGTCGGCGGCACCCTCCCAGCCGTAGAAGGCTCCAAAGCCGTCCATCGAGACATCCTTGATCGCCTTGCCCGGCGCGGGCGTGACCCGGAAGCCGAACGTGAGGTCGATGTAGGCGTACAGGCCATCGCCGCCGATGGTCAGCTCGCCGTCCAGGACATCGAAGCGAAGCCCCGGGCCCGGGTCGTCGCCGCCGTCGTCGAGCGAGGTGACGGTGATGTTCGTGGGGTCGAAGAGGCGCCCGTCGCTGCTGTCGTAGAAGGGATTGCTCCACTGGTCGAAAAGCTTGTCACCGGCGGTGATGCTGCCGCCGTTCAGCAACTCGGCCAGGCTGACGGTCGCGGCCTGCGCGGGCAGCGCCAGCGCGATCGCGGCCACCAGTGAGCCCAGGGCTTTGGTCATGGTCTTCATGCGGGTTCTCCTGCAAGTCAAGAGGCTGGGATCCTGATCCCCCGCGGGCCGGTCGGGCCCGCGGGGGCGAAGGGTCACTGGGTGGCGCAGTTCGGACGCGTGCACTGCGGGATGCAGGTCTTGACGTCGTTCGGCGTGATGGTGCCGCTGCCGTCGCTGTCGCGCGGGTCGTCCGGGCCGTCGGCGGGCTTGTTGCGTGCGCGGCTGATCGTCGACAGGTCGATCTTGTCGATGTCGCCGTCGCCGTCGACGTCGCAGCGCGGGATCGGGGCCTGCTCGCAGGCGTCGCCGATGCCGTCCTGGTCACTGTCGGCCTGGTCCGGGTTGGGCACCTGCGGGCAGTTGTCGCAGGCGTCGCCGACGCCGTCACCGTCGGCGTCTTCCTGGTTCGGGTTCGGCGTCGTCGGGCAGTTGTCGTCCTCGTCGCAGACACCATCGCCGTCGGAATCGACACAGGCGCCGCCGGTGGCGCGCTGGAGCACCAGCAGGGCGTAGGCCTGGTGCGAATACGCGTTCCAGTCTCCCGGCGCACTGTTGCAGTTGAATCGGCCGTCGTTGCCGGTTACGGGCAGGCTGCCGTCCCAGCATTGGTGGCCGATGATCTGGTGCGCATAGTCGAAGTACTGACCCGCCGGGTAGTCGCCGTAGGTGCCGACGCCGCCGGCACCGAAGGCCGCGACCTGCGCGTAGGAGGCAGGCAGCTTGCGGTCCTGGCGCTGGTTGCACGCCGGTGCACCGGCCGCGGGCAGCGTCCCGAGCTCGTCCGGGCCGATGTTGCCGGGGTCGGGCGCGATACCTGCGTTGCGCATCAGCTCCATGCCCTTGAACGAGCTCCACAGGTAGTACCAGTAGGAGTCGTTGGGCCAGGAGTTGCCCATCGAGTCCAGGTTCTGCCAGCGGTAGCGGTTGCGCAGCCACTCCATGTAGGCCTGGACGTTGGGCGTATTGACGTTGGCGCCGCCGAACAGCTGGATGTAGACGCCGGAAGCCGTCTGCTGCAGCGACGGCCGGTAGCCGGTGCGGTAGCCGTGCCCGCGCTCGCTGGCGGACATCAGCTCGCAGTTCTGGCCGGCGTCGACGCCGTAGTCCGACCCCTGCACCGCGTTGAGCTCGTAGGCCGTCCTCGCGCGGGCGAGCGCGGCGTCGATCGCGGCCACGCGCCCCGCATCGGCCCAGGCGCCCCCGTCGCCGCTCTTGCCGGAGGTGTAGAAAGCCTTGGCCGCCGCCAATCCCGCGGCGGCAAACTGGGTCGTCGAGGAATCCTCGCAGCCCGCGTTGTTGTAGCACCAGTAGCCCTGATCGATCGCATTCGGGTACCCCGGCGCCTGGCGCTGGGCCGCCACGGTGCGGTCGACGAGAGCGTCCATCGCTTCCTTGATCGTCTGGTAGTCCGCATTGGCGGGGGCCAGCACGCTCTTGTCGGGGCCGTTCGTGCGTGCGTACTCCGACAGCGCGAACATGAAGTTGCCGTCGCGGTAGGCGTAGAAGCTGGTCTCGTTGACGCGGTCGAGGATGTAGGCTGCGGCAGTGCGCAGCCTGCCCTGGTCGGTCGCGCTGGCGCCGTCGTAGCCCTGCGGCGGGTCGTTGGGGTCACCGCTGGCGCGCTTTTCCAGCAGCGCGAGCATCGGCAGGCCGTGGGCATCGCCCGCGCTGCTCGGGTTGTTGAACGCGCCGTTGTTGGCGAGCCACTCGATGCCGCGGTCGATCGCGGTGGTGACGTCCTGCTCGAAGACCGTGATGGCCTGCGCGGTGCCGGCGGCGCAGGCCAGCGCGCCGGCTGCGGCGATCCCGCGAGCCGCGAGAGGCAGGAGGCGAGGGAATTTGTTCATGAGGTTCCTCTTTCGGTACGACAAGGCCAGAGGGAAAAGCGGTTCACCCAGATCGCCCACTCATGCGCAGTGACAACCCAGCCGCCTCGCGGTTCGAATGCATGCAACTGGCATGCCAGAGGCCAATTCCTCTTTGGCGACGTTGACTTGCGAGTCAGGGCCCGGCGGCCGGGCGCCTTTTTGTAAAGAAGTCTGACACCTAACGCCCCACGCCCCACGCCCCACGCCGTACGCCGTACGCCGTACGCCGCACGGCCGTGCAGGCAGGCCGAGCCCGGCTCGCGCGGGCCGCCGCGAAGGCGATCACTCGCCCGCCGGCACGCGTTGCGGGCAGGCACGACACCAAGTGCCCGGCCCGCTGCGCCGAGTTGTGGGCCCTGTGGCGAGGGCCTCAGCCGCGGCGTCGCGCGGCCACGCCGAGGCCGGCGAGCGCGAGCGCGACCAGCGCCAGCGAGCCGGGCTCGGGGACCGACTGCTGCGAGAAGCGCTGCGTGAACTGGTACAGGTTCGCCTGGTCGCCGGCATCCGTCGCCCACACCAGGATGTTCTTGGTGACCCAGATCTCGCCCTGCGGTGCGAATGCGGCGGAATCGGTGAGCAATGCGTCATCCGAAACGACGTCGTCGAGAACGCTCCTCTCGACGGCCTTGTCGCCAAGGTCGTCCAGGCCAGGTGCCGTGCCGATCGTCTCGACGATCGTCATGCCGAGATCGCTGAAGCCGTCAGCCGTCCAGGCCTGGAGCCAGTCCGTGATCGCGAGCGAGTTGTCCTTGATCAGCTTGCCCGCGCCAGGCAGCACCGAGACGCGGAACCCGAAGGTCAGGTCGACATAGGCATAGATATCGTCGCCATCGACGGTCAATTCGCCGTTGCTGATGTCGAACTGCAGTCCCGGCCCGGGCTCGTCGCCGCCGTCGTCGAGCGACGTGACGTCGATGTTGTCGGAATCGAAACTGCGCTCCGGGTCGCTGCTGTCGTAGAAGTCGATGGACCAGTTGTCGAACAGCTTGTCGCCGGCGGTGATGCTGCCGCCTTCGAGCAGGTCGGTCAGGGAAAGGGTCGCAGCCTGCACCGGCAGCGCCAGCGCGATCGCGGCGGCCAGCGAGCCCAGGGTTCGGGTCAGGGTCTTCATTCGGGTTCTCCTGCAAGCCAAGAGGCTGGGATCCTGATCCCCCGCGGGCCGGTCGGGCCCGCGGGGGCGAAGGGTCACTGGGTGGCGCAGTTCGGACGCGTGCACTGCGGGATGCAGGTCTTGACGTCGTTCGGCGTGATGGTGCCGCTGCCGTCGCTGTCGCGCGGGTCGTCCGGGCCGTCGGCGGGCTTGTTGCGTGCGCGGCTGATCGTCGACAGGTCGATCTTGTCGATGTCGCCGTCGCCGTCGACGTCGCAGCGCGGGATCGGGGCCTGCTCGCAGGCGTCGCCGATGCCGTCGCCGTCGCTGTCGGCCTGGTCCGCGTTCGCGACGTCGGGGCAGTTGTCGCAGGCGTCGCCGACGCCGTCACCGTCGGCGTCTTCCTGGTTCGGGTTCGGCGTCGTCGGGCAGTTGTCGACGTCGTCACAGATGCCGTCGCCGTCGGAGTCGATGCAACCGCCGCCCGTCGAGCGTTGAAGGATCAGCAACGCGTAGGCCTGGCGGGAGTAGTTGTTCCATGCACCCGGCACCCCGGGGACATTGGTTCCGGCCTCCGCGTTGCATTGGTAGGCACCGTTGGCACACTGCCAGGCCAGGATGTTGTAAGAGAGATCGTAGTAGACCCGCTTCGGCTCCTCGCTGTAGTGACCGGCGCCCCCGGCCCCGAACCGCGGGACGCGGATATCCACCGCCGGGTCGCGATGCTCCTGCCGGTTCGCGCACGCGGGCGCGTTTGCGGCCGGCAGCGTGCCGATGTCGGCCGGACCGATGTTGCCCGGGTTGGGCGAAACGCCCGACTTGGTGATGAACTCCAGGGCCTTGGAGAACGACCACATGTAATACCAGTGGCTGGCCCCCCAGCCGGCCAACAGCTGACCGTCCAGCGTATGGCGATAGCGGTTGTACAGCCAGCGCAGATAGGCCTGGACATCCGGGTCGTTGACGGTGGCGCCGCCGACAAGCTGGATCCACGTTCCGGACGCCGTCTGCTGGATGCTGTTCTGGTTCCCGGTGTTGTACCCGTGACCCTTCTCGCCGGGGAGGTTGCCGCAAACCGGCCCGGATACGCCGTTGCGCGCGTAGGCTTGGCGGGAGCGCGCGGCGGCAGCTTGGACCGCGGAGAAGCGCGCGTTGTCGAGGAAAGCCGGATCGGAATAAAGCCCGAGCGCAGCCGACAGACCGGCGACGACGAGCTGCGTCGTCGAGGAATCCCGGCAGCCGTTGTTCGTGTAGCACCAGTAGCCGTTGTTGTCAGGGTAGGGGGCCGCACCGTCGGCGATGCCGACGCGCTGGTTGGCAAGCGTCCGGTCGACCACACGGTTCATCGCCTCGACCAGGGTCAGCGGCGCGCCGTCGAGTTCGGGCGAGCCGGCGGCAGAGTCCTTGTCGGGTCCACCGGTGCGCATGTAAAGCGACAGCGCCATCATGTACGCCCCGTCGCGGTAGGCGTAGAAGCCTGCGCCTTGGGCGTTGATCTGGTTGATCATGTAGCGCACCGTGCGTCGCAGACGTGCCTGGTCGGCCGCACTGGCGCCGGAGTAGCCCTGCGGCGGATCATCCGGGTCGCCGCTGGCACGTTTCTCGAGCAGCGCAAGCGTGGTCAGACCGACCGCGTCGCCCGCCGAACTGGGGTTGTTGAAGGCACCCGTGGAATCGAGCCATGCGATGCCGTCGTCGATCGACGTCGTCACGTCCTGCTCGAACGGCGTGACGGCATGTGCGGTGCCGGCCGCGATGGCCAGCACACCGATCGCTGCGATCCCGCGAGCCGTCAGCCGCAGTCGTCGAGGTGACTTGCTCATGAGCATTTCCTTTGGTGCGTCGGGGCGTGGAAGATGGGCGGTAGAGCGGCGAGGCCGGTCACGACCAACTCGTTGGCGGTTCGAGGCCTCGGACTTCAGCGCATGCAAGAAACGCACCGTGCCCGAAATATGATTTCAGGACAACGACTTGTCCTGAGCGACGGAATGGCGGGACGAGGCAGTGTAAAAAAAGGTGACACTACCCTGCACACCGCGGAGGCGTGATGCGGGCGCTAGCCGACTTCCTCGCGCGGGCTTGGGCCGACCCAGGCCGAGCGCGATGCGGCGGCGGCGGACATGTCGTCTGCGAGCCGACGGCATATGGGGCAACGGCGGCCACGCGGGCCGCCGTCGCAGAAGAAGGCGCCCCCCGGCCGGGGGGGGCGCGATCAGGGTGCGCCTCAGCCGCGGCGGCGAGCCGCCGCGCCCAAGCCGGCGAGCGCGAGCGCAACCAGGGCGAGCGAGCCGGGCTCGGGGACGGACTGCTGTGAGAAGCGCTGCTCGACCCCTCCCAAGCTTGCTGTATCCGAATCGTCCACGGCCCATACCAGGAAGTTCTTGGTGACCCAGATCTCGTCTTGGGGGGCGAAAGCTGCGCTATCCGGAAAGTCCCGGGTCTCGACGCCGTCCAGGAGGCTGAACTCGATGTACTTGTCGGCCAACATGTTTCCAGCCGCGTCGTAGACCTTCTCCACCACGGCCATGCCGAGATCGTTGAGGTCGTCGGCGAGGAAGGACAAGAAGCTGGCGGGGTTGCCGAAGTTCAGCAAGTTGTCCTTGATCTTCTTGTCGCCGATCGTCGACACGTGGAAGCTGATGGCGATGTCGCGATAGGCGTAGATGCCATCGCCCGTGACCGTCATCTGACCACCCATGTCGATCATCAGGCCGGGGCCCGGATCGTCCCCGCCATCATCGAGCGCCGTGATATCGATGTCGCCGAAGTCCCAGGTGGCCCCCTCGGCGGATGCGTCCGTGAACGTCACTTCCCAGCTATCGAAAAGCTTGTCACCGGCGGTGATGCTGGCGCCCGGGTCCAGCAGTTGTTCCAGCGTCAGCGTCGCGGCAAGGCTCGGAACCGTCAACGTGATTGCGGCCACCAGCCCGCCCAGGGCTTTGATCATGGACTTCATTCGGGTTCTCCTGCAGGTCGAGAGACTGGGATCCTGATCCCCCGCGGGCCGGTCGGGCCCGCGGGGGCGAAGGGTCACTGGGTGGCGCAGTTCGGACGCGTGCACTGCGGGATGCAGGTCTTCACGTCGTTCGGCGTGATGGTGCCGTTGCCGTCGCTGTCGCGCGGGTCGTCCGGGCCGTCGGCGGGCTTGTTGCGTGCGCGGCTGATCGTCGACAGGTCGATCTTGTCGATGTCGCCGTCGCCGTCGACGTCGCAGCGCGGGATCGGGGCCTGCTCGCAGGCGTCGCCGATGCCGTCGCCGTCGCTGTCGGCCTGGTCCGCGTTCGCGACGTCGGGGCAGTTGTCGCAGGCGTCGCCGACCCCGTCACCGTCAGCGTCTTCCTGGCCGGGGTTCGGGTTGGCCGGGCAGTTGTCCACGTTGTCGCAAACCCCGTCCTGGTCGTTGTCGGTACAGGCTCCACCGATCGAGCGCTGCAGGACCAGGATGGCGTAGGAGTGATCGGCCGAGATCGACCACGTGCCGTTCGGGTTCGGGAACTGACCCGTCGATGCATTCTGCAGCGACATCAACCGGTACGCATAGTCGTAATACCAACCTTTGGGCGTACCCGCGTAGAAGCCGGCAGCGCCCGCGCCTCGGGCCGGTGGGCGGCCGTCGAGCGCCGGGTCACGGTTGACCTCGCGACCGGCGACGGCAGGCAGCGTGCCCATGCTGTCCGGGCCTACGCTCCCACCGGCCAACGGGACGCCGGATCCCTGGATGATGTTGTAGGCCTTGGACGAGGACCAGAGGTAATAGAAATAGGCGGCGGGCCAGGAGTCGGGCCGGATATTCGTCGTGTAGCTGTAGGCGTTCTGCAGCCAGCGCAGATAGCCTTGGATCGATCCGTCATTGACGTTCTTGCCCGTCCCGACAAGCTGGTTCCAGGTTCCGGAGGCGGTCTGTTGCGAACTGTTGTTTCCGGCGCCGTAATACGACTGGTAGCCGTGCCCGAAGCAGCCCGCGCCGCAGGTGTCGAACTGGCCTCCGGCGTTGGCCTTCCCATTCAGCGAATACGCCAGCGAGGTCTTGTCCAGCGCGGCCGTGATCAGCGGCAGGCGGTTCTTGTCGAGGGACTCGCCCTGCGACGCATAGAACCCCTTGGCCGCCGCAAGGCCCGCGACCGTGAATTGCGTCGTCGACGAGTCGTACCCGAAGCCGGTGTAATCCCAGTAGCCGCCACGTCCGCCAAAGGCCGGCGCTTCCGGCGACTGCGCCGCGAGGGTGCGATCGACGACCTTGTCGATCGTCTGGCGTGCCGATCGACCGGTGCAGTTGAATCCAGCCGACGCCGCGGGCTCGTCCGGCCCGCCCGTATCCAGATAGACGGCCAAGCCCATGAGGACCTGGCCGTCGTAGTACGAATAGAAGCCGCCCCGGTCGCCGAAGCTGCCACTGTCGATCAGGATGCACGCGGCGTTCTGCGCGAGCAGCTGGTCGGCCGCGTCGAGACCGGCATATCCGGCCGGGATGCTCTCCTTCTCGAGCAGCGTCAGCAGCGCGAGCCCGTTGCCAGGGCCGTTCGAACCAGGCGCTATCGCCGTGAAATAGTTGTTGGCCCGCGAATACGCGAGCCCGGCGTCGATCGCCGCGTTGACGTCGGCCTTGAAGGCGGCGTAGTCCGCCTGGGCGCCCGCCGCGGACGCGGCCAGTGCGGCGGCGAGTACCGCCTTGCAAACCTCGCGCTTCATCGAGTGTTCTCCAAGAAATGATGGGCTTCGTGGGGGTGCGAAAGCCCTGCACCGGAGCGACCGCTGCGCGCTGGCGACCGCCGGCGACGAGGTCCTCCCCTTCGTACGGGGCTGATGCACGCCCGCAGAGCATTCGCGTGCCCCAGCCTTGAAGGTTGCGAAGCAAAAACCGAGCCGCGTCTCAAATCCCTTTGAAATTCATGGACTTGATGCAAAGCCGGTACCGATCGGCAACGTTCATGTAAGAAAACTTGACACGCCCGCCACGGCGCTGGGTGGGGGGCCAAGGCGCCGCTCGGCCGAGTGCAGTCGACAGTTCGATGCCGGCATTGGTCCTCGAGGTCGCGACTGGACGAGGCATCAACGTCGACGCTTGTCCCGGCAAGGGCGGCCCGGGCGCTGTCGTGGTCGGTGATCATGGAGAATCTCCGCCTCCCGGCCCAGGCGATGACGCCAGCATGAACCACGAACGACTCGACACCGCAACGCCAGCGCCGCCATCCTGCGCGGCAGCCGCGGATCCGGAGGTGAGCGCATCGGCGGGCGATGGACCCGTGGCGACGGCATCAGCGTGGGCCGCGACGCCGGCCGGGCCGCCGCCGCTGGCTGCCGGTTCAGGTTCCGAGGCCGCCGCCGAGGCGGACGATGGGGGTCGTGGGGGCGCGAAGCCGCCGCCCGCGCAATCCGTCGCGCACTGGCCCGAGGTCCTGGCGCGACTCGAGACACTCTATCCCTCGCTGTTTTCCTCCGGTACTCCCAAGCCTCTGAAGCTGCGCATCCAGGCCGACATCCAGCAGCGTGCGCCGGGCGCGTTCACGCGCAAGGCGCTGTCGATGTTTCTGCACCGGTATACGACCCGCAACGTGTACCTGAAGGCGCTCGTGGCCGCCGAGACGCGATTCGACCTCGACGGCGCGCCTGCCGGCGAGATCGCGCCCGAGCACCGCGAGGCCGCCGTCGCCGAGCTGGCGCGACGGCGCGCGATGGTGCAGGCCCGGCGTCAGGCTGCCGGGCCCGGGGCCGGCCGCGGCAGGCGGCCCGACGCGGCCGAGAAGCCGCAGGGCGCCTCGCCGACGGACCCAGGGGCCGTTCGCCCACGCGAAGCAGGGCCGGACCCAGGCCCAGGCACCGAACGCCGGGCGGCGGCCCGCCCGCCCGCCCGGCGCCCGGACCGCCCCGCCGCGCGCCCGACGACGGGCGAGTCCGGGAACGACCGCCGCGGACGGAGCGACCGCCGCCCGCGCAGGCCCCCGATCGGGCATGGAAGTGTCAAGCGGATCGACACCCGCCCCCCGCCTATCGCCAGTCGCCCGGCGGCGACGCCTGCCGATCCCGCATGGCCGGCCGACGACGCGCAGCGCGAGCGTGCGCTGCTGCTGCGGGCCTGGGAGTCCAGCCCGCTGGCCAAGCCCAACTTCTGCGCCCTCAAGCGGCTGAGCGAGGCCGATTTCGACGCCCAGATCGCGCAGGCTCGTGCCGAGCGCGACGCGCGCCGTTGAGCCGCAGCCCCGTGCCCCGCCACACGATCACCCCGCGATGAGCTTCGACGCCGCCGCCGCCCGCGCCCTGGCCGGCAGGTCGTCCGACCTGCTCGGCATACTGTTCCGCGCCAAGCAGGCGATCGTCGACGCGGCCGGGCGCGGCGAGTTCACCGCGCTCGCCCCGCTGCCGGCACCGGTTCCCGTGCCCGCGGGCGCGCCGGTCGACGCGCCGGACTTCCTGACCACGCTGCTGCGCGAGGCGGGCGAGCCGATCGGGTTGGAGTGCCTGCGCGAGTTCGAGCGTGCGGGCTATGCGGTGCGCCCGCGCTGGGGCACCACGGGTGCCGGGCGTACGCTGGACGCGCTGCTGCTGGACTGGTCGATCGACGGCTCGCTGCCGATGCGCGGCGGGGCGCCGGTGCTGCGCATCGTCGCCGCGGCCGACGCGCACGCGATGTCCGCGCAGGCGCGCGCGCCGCGGCTGTGGGTCGAGCGGGCGATGCTGGTGGTGCGCAGGGCGGCCGAGGCGTCGCAGCTGAGCTGCCATCTGCAGGACCCGGAGCCGCCCGCCAGCCGCGCCTGGGTGCACCGGCGCGAGCTGCTCGAGGCGGCGGGGTTCCGGCTGGAGCTGACCGCCAGCGACGCGGGGTCGGTCGCGCGTCTGTCCTGGTAGACCAGGCCCGCGGCGCGCCGCGTGCACGACGGCGCGGCGCTGGCCGCGGGTTCGTGCTGGATGCCGCGGCGGCACCGCTGGCGTATGCTGGCCGCGCCCTTTCAGCGGAGGTCGGACATGGGCCGTCGAATCGTCGTCACCGGCGCCACCGGCACCGTCGGCCGGCGCGTCAGCGCGCGGCTTCTGGCACAGGGCGCCGACGTGCTGGCGCTGTCGTCGCGGCCCGATGCGCAGGTCCCGGGCACGCCGGCGGCGCGCGTGCAGCAGGCCGACCTGCGCGACCCGGCGGCGCTGAGGCGCGCGTTCGACGGCGCCGACGCGGTCTTCCTGCTGCTGCCACTGGTGCCCGACAAGCCGGCGCTGGCGCGGACCGCGCTGCAGGCCGCGCAAGCGGCAGGCGTGCGGCACGTGCTGAGGCTGTCCGCGATCGGTGCCGATGCGGCCAGCGACAACGTCTTCGCGCGCGTGCAAGGCGGCATCGACGACGCGGTGGCCGCCAGCGGCATCGCGTGGACGCTGCTGCGCCCGGCGGGCTTCATGCAGAACTACGCGACCTACGGCGCGGCGATGATCCGCGCCGGCTGCTACTTCGCCGCCCACGCCGACGCGGCGCAGGCGATGGTCGACGCCGACGACATCGCCGCCTGCGCCGCCGCGGTGCTGACCGACCCCGCGGCGCACGCCGGCGCGGTCTATACGCCGACCGGCGCACGCGCGTGGACGCACGCGCAGGCGATGGCGTTGATCGGGCAGGCGATCGGCCGCCCGGTGGCCTATGTGCCGATCGACGACGACGCCGCGCGCGCCGCGCTGCAGGGCATGGGCATGCCCGAGCCGCTGTTGTCGTGGATGGTGGCGCTGGGGCCGCTGGTGCGCAGCGGGCTCGGCCACGAGCCGACCGGCGACGTGCAGCGGCTGACCGGGCGCGCGCCGCGAAGCCTCGAGGACTTCGTGCGCGAGAACGCGCAGGTCTGGCGCTGAACGGACCCGCCGCCGTACCAAGGGGGCGGGTCGTGGCGCGCAGGCCGGGGCCGACACGCGAAGGGCTGCCGGGCGACGGCCTCGTCGTCGGACACCGCGTCGCGCGCGGCGAGGACCTCGTGCGCTGGTACGCCGAGCTGCTCGCGCCACTGGGTGCGGTGCGGACGCGGGCGATGTTCGGCGGTCACGGGATCTACGTTGACGAGCTCTTCGTCGCCATCGTCGTCGGCGAGATGCTGTACCTGAAGGCCGACGCGGCGACCGCCGCGCGTTTCCAGGCCGCCGGCAGCGAGCCCTTCGTCGTCGAGTCCAGGGGCAGGAAGACGACGATGAACTTCTGGCGCACGCCGGCGCAGGCGCTGGAGTCGCCTGCGGCGATGATGCCCTGGGGGAGGTTGGCGATGGGGGCGGCGGCGCGCAAGGTGTCGGGTGGCTGAAGCAGGCGCTGCACGGGCTGCCCGGCGGATCGACATGCGCGTCCAGGGCGCCCGCAAGGCGGCTTGATGCTGCGTCGCGTCGCCAAGTGGGCGGCCGGGGGCGTCAGTAGGTCTCCAACTGCAACCGCCCCTGCGATTTCATCCCCGCCCCCACCGCCTCCCAATCCATCCCCGCCGCGCGCGCGATATCGCGCAGCGCCAGCACCACGCCGTCTTCCATCGCCTTCAGCCCGCAGACGTAGAAGTACGCGTTCGGGTCCGCCAGCAGCGGCGCCAGGTCGGCCGCGGCCTCGCGCATCGCGTCCTGCACGTAGGTCTTCGGCTGCCCGGCCTCGCGCGAGAACGCGAAGCGGATGTCGATGAAGTCCTTCGGCAGGTTCTGCAGCGGGCCGAAGTAGGGCAGCTCGGCGCGGGTGCGGGCGCCGAAGAACAGCAGCAGCTTGCCGCCGTCGAACTTGCCCGACTTGCGCAGCCGGCGCCGCCACTCGGTCATCGCGCGCATCGGCGCGCTGCCGGTGCCGGTGCAGATCATCACGATGGCGCTCTTCGGGTGGTTGGGCATCAGGAAGCTGGCGCCGAAGGGGCCGATGACCTCGACCTTGTCGCCGAGCTTCAGGTCGCAGACGTAGTTGCTCGCCACCCCGCGCACCGGGCGGCCCTGATGGTCCTCGAGCACGCGCTTGACCGTCAGCGACAGGTTGTTGTAGCCCGGGCGCTCGCCGTTGCGTGGGCTGGCGATGCTGTACTGGCGTGCGTGGTGCGGCTTGCCGTGGGCGTCGACGCCGGGCGGGACGATGCCGATGCTCTGGCCCTCCAGCACCGGGAACGGCATGGCCCCGAAGTCGAGCATCACGTGATGCGTGTCGTAGTCCTTGCCGACCTCGGTCACGCGCACGTTGCCGACCACGGTGGCGGTGACGGACTTGGCCGCCGACTTCGGCCCGTACAGGTTGGTGTAGGGGTGGGCGGCGGACCAGGGCGGCGTGGTCGAGCCGTAGCGCGAGGCGACGAAGGCCTCCTCGCCGGTCGGTGACGGCGCCGGCGCGGCGGCGGCCTGCGCCTCGGCGTCGGCGAGCGCCTCGGCGGCGATGCCGGCGGCCGCGAGCTGGTCGGGGGTCAGCTCCTGCGGCAGCTCGTCCCACGAGAACTGCTCGGCGACGCTGTAGGCCTTGGCGCGCGGCACCATGCGCCAGTTGTCGATCGCCCCGGTCGGGCAGGGCGAGATGCAGTCCAGGCAGAACTTGCACTTGGCCGCGTCGACGACGTAGTTGCGGTCGTCGTGCGAGATCGCGCCGATCGGGCAGGTGGCCTCGCAGGTGTTGCAGCGGATGCAGATCTCGGGGTCGATCAGGTGCTGCTTGAGCAGGGCGGCTTCGGTGGGGGCGTTCATGGCGGGTCCTGTGCTTCTTTGTGGTGCTGCGGCGGGCGCGGGCGATCCTGTGTCGATGCGTGCAGGCGGGCGTGTCAGCTGCGCGAGTCGCCGAAGCCCGGGTCGCGGCGCTGGTGGCGAACGACGAGGACGCGGATCTCGTCGCCCAGCTGGCGGTAGATGACGGAGTACGGAAAGCCGGCCAGCGGGAAGGCCTGGCGCCCGCCTGCAGTGGGTGTGCCGATCCCGGGCTCGGACACGAGCAAGTCGACGATGCGCTCGAACTCGGCAAGGAATCGCAGTGCCACGCCCGCACCCGCCTCGCGCCGATAGAACCCGGCGGCGTCGCGCAGGTCCTGCTCGGCCAGGCGATGGATCGACGGCTTCACTTCAGCTCGGCGCGGATCCGGTCCAGGGCCTCGGCGAGTGGAACCATCGACGCTGGATCCTTCTGGACCAGCGCTTCGCGTTCGGCCGCGACCGCGTCCCACGCCGCGTCCTGGGCGGCGTCGGCGTCGAGGCTGGCCACCACGCGGTCGAGCAGGCGACGACGCTGCTCGGTCGGCAGGCGCAGCACCTCGGACGCCAGAGCTTCCAGGGGGATGGACATCTCGTTCTCCGGGCAATGGGGCCGGTGCCCCGCAGACAACTCAGCTTGCCACAAGTCTTCCGGTCCGGATGGCGTCGCGTAGCGGGCAGTTCATCCGGGCCGCCGCGGCGGACATTCGCGGCGAGTTGTGCGGCGGGTTGAGCGGCAGGCGCCCGCGCCGGTCCGCTCCAACCCGCCGAGATAGGGCGGCGCCGAAGGGCGCAGCCATATCGTCAGTTGAACCTGACGTACTCGAAGTCCACCGGCTGCCGGTTGATGCCCATCATCGGCGGCGCGATCCAGTTGGCGAACCGGCCCGGCTCGACGACGCGGCCCATCAGGCTGGCGACGAAGGCGCGGTCCTCGTCGGTCGGCAGCCATTCCTCGACGCGCTGGTTCCACTCGTGGTCGCTGATGTGGCGGCCGTCGGGGCTGACCTTGACGCCGGCCAGCGTGCCGATCTGGCGGTGGAAGGCCTTGTGCGGCACCGTGAGGCGGAACGGGATGCCGGCCTTCTCGATCACCTTGTTCCAGCGGCCGACACCGCCGACGCTGTCCTTGATGTAGTCGTCGCGCAGCACTTCGTTCAGCGCGTTGAGCATCGGCACGTCCTTCTCCACCAGGCGCCCGTCCTGGACGTCGAGCACCTTGTAGTGCTCGCCCTTGAGCACATGGTCGTCGCTGCGCTTGCCCTCCTCGAAACGGCCCTTCAGCCCCGAGCTGTAGAAGATCGCGGCATTGCTGCTCTGGTCGGCGCCGAACAGGTCGATCGTGACGCTGAAGTGGAAGTTGAGGTAGCGCTGGATCGTCGGCAGGTCGATCACGCCGGCTTCGCGCAGCTTCCTCGGGTCGTCGGTCTTCAGCTCGTTCATCACCTGGCAGGTGCGCTGGACGATGCGGCTGACGCCGGACTCGCCGACGAACATGTGGTGCGCTTCCTCGGTCAGCATGAACTTGGTCGTGCGCGCCAGCGGGTCGAAGCTGCTCTCGGCCAGCGCGCAGAGCTGGAACTTGCCGTCGCGGTCGGTGAAGTAGGTGAACATGAAGAAGGAGAGCCAGTCGGGCGTCTTCTCGTTGAACGCCCCCAGGATGCGCGGGTTGTCCTGGTCGCCGCTGCGGCGTGCCAGCAGCGCGTCGCCTTCCTCGCGGCCGTCGCGGCCGAAATACTTGTGCAGCAGGTAGACCATCGCCCACAGGTGGCGGCCTTCCTCGACGTTGACCTGGAACAGGTTGCGCAGGTCGTACTGGCTCGGGCAGGTCAGCCCCAGGTGGCGCTGCTGCTCGACGCTGGCGGGCTCGGTGTCGCCCTGCGTGACGATGATGCGGCGCAGGTTGGCGCGGTGCTCGCCCGGCACCTCCTGCCACGCCGGCTCGCCCAGGTGGTCGCCGAAGTGGATCTTGCGGTCGGCCTCGGCCGGGTTCAGGAAGATGCCCCAGCGGTAGTCGGGCATCTTGACGTGGCCGAACTGCGCCCAGCCCTGCGGGTCGACGCTGACCGCGGTGCGCAGGTAGACGTCGAAGTCCTGGCTGCCCTCGGGGCCCATGTCCTGCCACCAGCTCAGGTAGTTCGGCTGCCAGTGCTCCAGCGCGCGCTGCAGCGTGCGGTCCTCGCTCAGGTTGACGTTGTTGGGGATCTTCTCGCTGTAGTTGATGCTCGACATCGTGGTCTCCGAGGTTCGCGGTGGAGAGGTTTCGGTTGCGGCGCGCCACCCGGTCCGCGCCGCACAACGAGAGGGGGTGGGGCGGCCTACACGCGGCGCCAGTCGAAGCCGGCCTTCTGGCCGCTGCCGTAGACCTTGAGCGCGCCCTTGTCGCCGACCGCATTCGGGCGCTGGAAGATCCAGTTCTGCCACGCGGTCAGGCGGCCGAAGACGCGCGTCGTCATCGTCTCCGGGCCGTTGAAGCGCAGGTTGGCCTCCATGCCGGTCAGCGCGTCGGGGCTCATCGACGCGCGCTCCTCGATCGCGATCCGGGTCTCGTCGGCCCAGTCGATATCGTCCGGGGCACTCGTGACCAGGCCGAGTGCGAGCGCGGCCTCGCCGTCGAGCGCCTCGCCGGCCCTGGCCTCGACTGCCGCCAGCGGCGCCGCCTCGTCGTAGAAGCGGCGCGCCAGCCGGGTCTGCCCGGTGGCCATCGTGTAGGGGCCGAAGTTGATCGTGCCGACCGTGATCGCCGGTGCGCGGGCCGGCTCGTCGGGCAGCGCGAGCATGTAGCTGCGGTCGCAGGCCAGCGCCAGTTCCAGGTAGGTGCCGGCGAAGCACGAGCCCTCGTCGATCAGCGCGAACAGGCTGCGGCTCGAGACGTCGAGCCGGCTCAGCGTGCGCCGCCACAGGCCGGTGACCTCGCGCACGAACCAGTGGGCGGCGTGCGCCTGCAGCGCGGCGTCCATCGCCTGCACCGCCGCGGCGTCGCCCTCGGTGCGGATCAGCCAGGTGCCGATCTCGGGCTCGTTGGTGCGCATCTCGAGGATCGCATCGTCGAGCTCGCGCGCGATCACCAGCGGCTGCCAGGCGCTGCCTGCGGCTTCGATCGCGGCGATGTCGCCCGCAAGCCCACCCTGCGGCGCCTGCACGACCCAGGTCGCGACGCGCCGGGCGCGGTCGATCGTGACCGTGACGTGGCTGTAGCGCAGCGCGTCGGCCTCGATCGCCTTGGCCAGCGCCGGCAGCGCGACGCCGCGCGCGCCGGCCGGGCGGTCGCTGGCGGCGGCGAGCTGCTGCGCGCGCTCCTGCACCTTGGCCGCGAACTGCGCGGGCTTGGCGATCTCGTCGACCAGCCGCCAGTCCTTGGCCTTCTGCCCGCGCACGCCCTCGGTCGTGGTGCAGAAGATGTCGGCCAGGTCGTGGCGGACCTTGCGCTTGTCGGTCACGCGCGTCAGCCCGCCGGTGCCGGGCAGCACGCCCAGCAGCGGCACCTCGGGCAGGCTGACCGCGCTGCTGCGGTCGTCGACGAGGACGATCTCGTCGCAGGCCAGCGCCAGCTCGTAGCCGCCGCCGGCGCAGGCGCCGTTGACCGCGGCGAGAAACTTCAGCCCCGAGTGCGCGCTGGAATCCTCCAGCCCGTTGCGCGTCTCGTTGGTGAACTTGCAGAAGTTGACCTTCCAAGCGTGGCTGCTGACGCCGAGCATGAAGATGTTGGCGCCCGAGCAGAAGACCTTGTCCTTGGCGCTGGTGACGACCACCGTGCGCACCTCGGGGTGCTCGAAGCGGATCCGGTTGACGGCGTCGTGCAGCTCGATGTCGACCCCCAGGTCGTAGCTGTTGAGCTTGAGCTTGTAGCCCGGGCGCAGGCCGCCGTTCTCGTCGAAGTCGGCGGCCAGCGTCGCCACCGGGCCCTCGAAGCTCAGCTTCCAGTGGCGGTAGCGGCTGGGGTCGGTCTGGTAGTCGACGCGGTCGGTGGACGGGGTGGCGGTCATCGGCAGTCTCCGGTTGGGTCGTCGAAATGCACTTTAATGCATTTGATGTTGTGCACGATATTGCATTGTCAATCCCGAGTCAAACAGTGGCGTATTCCGGCGCCGACATCGGCAGGTCCAGCGCGCGGCGCACCAGCAGCCGCAGCGCGTCGAAGGTCTGCGGCAGCGGCTGCGCGCTGGTGTCGAGCCTGAACTCTGCCTTGCCGTAGAAAGCCGCACGGGTCGCGAGGATGCCGCGCAGGTCGTCCATCGCCTCGGCGCTGGCGGCCATCGGACGCAGGTCGCCCTGCGCGCGCACCCGCGCCATGTGGTCCTCGGGGCGCGCCTGCAGCCACACGGTGGTGCAGTGGGTCAGCAGCAGGTTGAAGGTGGCGGCGTCCGAGACGACGCCGCCCGGCGTCGCGATGACCGCCTCGGGGTGGATCTGGATCGCCTCCTCGACCGCGCGCCGCTCGTAGCGCCGGTAGGCGGCAACCCCGTACAGGCCCTGGATTTCGGCGATGCTGCAGCCGGCGAACTGCTCGATCTCGCGGCTGAGCTCGACGAACGGGAACCCCAGGTCCTCGGCCAGCATGCGCCCGAGCGTGGTCTTGCCGGCGCCGCGCAGCCCGATCAGCGCGACGCGGTGGCTGCGCACCGCGCTCCCGCCGCCGGTGCCGATCATCGCGCCGACCGCGACGCGCACGCGGCGCAGCGTGGCCTCGTCGCGCTGCTCGAGCAGCTCGCGCAGCAGCAGCCACTCGGGGTTGGAGGTCGTGACATCGCCGAGCAGCTCGGCCAGCGGGGCCTGCAGCGCCCCGGCGACCTGGTGCAGGACCAGGATCGACGCATTGCCGGTGCCGAGTTCCAGGTTCGCGAGGTGGCGCTCGGAGACGTCGGCGGCATGCGCCAGCGCGCGGCGCGTCATGCCGCGGCGGGCGCGGATCGCGCGCACGCGTTCACCGAGCGCGACCAGCAGCGGGTGGCGGGCGGCGGGTGCGTTCGTCTCGTCAGGGGAAGGTGACTCGTCGGTGCTTGACATGATTCGCAGGGGTCGATACCGTCACGGCATGCACCATAGTTCATGTCGAGGCCGGGCACAAGAGGGCGTGAACCGGTCGAGCGGCAGCCAGGACGTACCGGCATGGCGGCGGCCGCGCATATCCTCGACGTCTCGCAGACTCCTGGAGACTTTCGCGTCATGACCCCAGCCGATTTGCACACCCGCATCGCCGCCGTCACCGACCGCATCGCCGGCCGGCCGCTGGACGCCGCGCTCGGCGCCTTCCTCAACGCCGAATTCGGCCCCGCGACCGAAGCCTGGCAGGGGCTGAAGGCCGCCTGCGAGGCCGGCGTCGCCGAGGGCTGGCTGTGCCAGCGCGAGGGCGGCGGCCTACGCTGGGGCCGCATCTTCAAGCCCGGGCCCGAGCTCGGCGGCTTCTCGGTCGACGTCGTCGACATGGCCGACATCGCCGGCCCGCACCACGTGCACCCGCTGGGCGAGATCGACCTCATCATGCCGATCGACGACGGTGCCCGCTTCGACGGCGCACCTGCCGGCTGGCTGGTGATGCCGCCCGCCAGCGCGCACCGCCCGACCGTCAGCGGCGGTCGCGCGCTGGTGCTGTACCTGCTGCCCGAGGGGCGGATCGACTTCACGCGCGCGGCCTGACGCGACCGACGAGACAACCTGGAAGGAGACGACCATGAGCACCCCCGACGTCGCGCCGCCGCCCGAGCGCTTCAACTTCGCAGCCCACTTGCTGGCGCTGAACACCGGCCATCCCGAGCGCGTGGCCTTCGTCGACGACCGCAGCGGGCTGACCTACGGCGAGCTCGACGAGCGCGTGCGCCGCATGGCCGCGGCGCTGCGCGGTGCCGGCCTGCGGCGCGAGGAGCGCGTGCTGCTGATGATGGTCGACGGCAACGACTGGCCGGTCGCCTTCCTCGGCGCGATGTACGCCGGCGTGGTGCCGGTGGCGGTCAACACGCTGCTGACGGCGGACGATATTGCCTACATGCTGGAGCACTCGCGTGCGCAGGCGGTGATCGCGTCGGGCGCGGTGCTGCCGGTGGTCAACAACGCGATGGTCAAGGCCGACCACGAGGTCGAGCTGGTCGTCGTCTCGCAGCCGGCGGCGCCGCTGCGCGCGCTGCCCGAGCCGGGGTCGCCGCTGACGACCCGCGAGCTCGGCTTCGAGGACTTCCTGCGCGACGTCAAGCCGATGACCAGGCCGGCGCCGACTGCGGGCGACGACCCGGGGTTCTGGCTCTACTCGTCGGGGTCGACCGGCCGCCCCAAGGGCACGGTGCACTCGCAGGCCAACCCGTACTGGAGCTCCGAGCTGTACGGCCGCAGGCTGCTCGGCCTGCGCGCCGACGATGTCTGCTTCTCGGCTGCCAAGCTGTTCTTCGCCTACGGGCTGGGCAACGGGCTGACCTTCCCGCTGACGGTCGGCGCGACGACGCTGTTGATGGCCGAGCGGCCGACGCCGGAGGCGATCTTCAGGCGCTGGCGCGGCGGGGTCGGCAATCTCAAGCCAACGATCTTTTTCGGCGCGCCAACGGGCTACGCCGGCATGCTGGCGCACCCGGGGCTGCCGGCGCGCGGCGAGGTCGCGCTGCGCATGGCCTCGTCGGCCGGCGAGGCGCTGCCGGCGGAGATCGGGCAGCGCTTCAAGGCGCACTTCGGGGTCGACATCGTCGACGGCATCGGCTCGACCGAGATGCTGCACATCTTCCTGTCCAACCGCCCCGGCGACGTGCGCTACGGCACCACCGGCTGGCCGGTGCCAGGCTACGAGATCGAGCTGCGCGGCGAGGGCGGCGGCCCGGTGCCCGACGGCGAACCCGGCGACCTCTACATCCACGGCCCGTCGGCGGCGATGATGTACTGGGGCAACCGCGCCAAGACGCGCGAGACCTTCCAGGGCGGCTGGACCAAGAGCGGCGACAAGTACGTGCGCAACGCCGACGGGACCTACACCTACAGCGGCCGCAGCGACGACATGCTCAAGGTCAGCGGCATCTACGTCAGCCCGTTCGAGGTCGAGGCGACGCTGGTGCAGCACCCGGCGGTGCTCGAGGCGGCCGTGATCGGCATCACCGACACCGACGGCCTGACCAAGACCAAGGCCTTCGTCGTGCTGAAGGACGGCGCGGCGGCGACCGACGACGAGCTCAAGGCCTTCGTCAAGGACAAGCTCGCCCCGTACAAGTACCCGCGCGTGATCGAATTCGTCCCCGAGCTGCCGAAGACGGCCACCGGCAAGATCCAGCGCTTCCGGCTGCGCGAGCGCGAGGCGCACAAGGCTTGAGCCCGATGCGGCCGCAAGGCGCCGAGGGCGGCGCGCAGCAAGGCACCGACGCCGGCACGGCCGGCGCCGGCCCGATCGAGCATGTCGACATCGACTGGGCCGGCCAGCGCGTCGGCATCGAGCACCAGTGGATCCACCGCGACCGCTTCGGCGCCCCGCTCGTGATCTTCCTGCACGAGGGGCTGGGGTCGGTGCGGATGTGGAAGGACTTCCCCGCGCGGTTGTGCGATGCGCTGGGCTGGCGCGGGCTGGTCTACTCGCGCGTCGGCTACGGCGGCTCCAGGCTCTACACGCCCGAGCAGGCCTGGGGGCTGGACTTCATGCACCGGCAGGCGCACGAGGTGCTGCCGGCGCTGCTGGACGCGCTCGGCATCGACCCCGACGTGCAGCCGCCCTGGCTGATCGGCCACAGCGACGGCGGGTCGATCGCGCTGCTGTACGCAGCGCGCTACCCGCGCCGCGTCGCCGGGCTGGTCGTGATGGCGCCGCATATCGTGGTCGAGGACTTGTCGGTGGCGAGCATCTCGGCCGCGCGCCGCGCCTACCTCGAGACCGACCTGCGCGAGCGGCTGGCGAAGTACCACGACGACCCCGACCGTGCCTTCTGGCGCTGGAACGACATCTGGCTGCACCCGCCGTTCCGCGAATGGTCGATCGAGCAGGAGATCGCGACCATCCGCTGCCCGGTGCTCGCGATCCAGGGCGTCGACGACGAGTACGGGACGATGGCGCAGATCCGCGGCATCGCGCGCCGCGTGCCGCAGACGCAGCTCGTCGAGCTGCCCGACTGCGCGCACTCGCCGCACCGGGATCAGCCGGATGCGGTCATCGACGAGGTAAGGGCGTTCATCGGTGCGGTCGGCGCGCAGGACCCGGGCTGAGGAGAGCCAGGGGCGCGGGGACGCCGGGCGCGGCCGGCGCGAATTCGAGAAATGGTGCCGTGCCGCGCCGAGTCGTCCTGACCTCCCCGGGTACGGACTGGACGCACCCTGGCCCTGAAGACGCGTCTGCCTCGGGGGCCCGATGCGCCGCGGCAGGTCTGGGGGCCGCTCTCAGCGGCACGCGATCTCGACCCGCCGGTTCAGCGCCCGCCCGGCCTCGGTCGCGTTGTCGGCGATCGGCTGCTGCTCGCCCCGGCCCTGTGCCGCGAGGCGCCCGGCGGCGATGCCGCGCTCGCGCAGTGCGGCGACGACAGCCTCGGCGCGGCGCTGCGAGAGCTCGTCGTTGTAGGCCTGCGCACCCTCGCTGGAGGTATGCCCGACGACCGTGATCGACGTCGCCGGCGCGGCGCGCAGGCCGTCGTGCAGCGCGTCCAGGTGGGGCTTGGACGCCGGGCGGATGGCGGCCGAGTCGAAGTCGAACTGGATGCCGTGGACGACCGCGCCGCAGCCCAGCGGCGCCACCGCCTGACCCGCGCAGGCCATCTTCAGCGCGGATGCCGAGTCGCCGCCGTAGAGCTTGAACGGTGCGCCGTTGGTCGAGCGCACACCGAAGATCGCGCCGCGGCTGTCCACCGAAAGCACGAAGGCGCTGGGCACGCCGCTCTTGCGGGACTTGCCGGTGGCCAGCAACAGCGGGCCGCCGACGGTGCCTTGGAGCTCGCCGTCGTCGTCGTAGCAGCCGCTGACGCGCACCCCGTCCTGCTGCAGCGCCAGCTTGACGCCGCGCGCCTGCCACTTGCCGCTGAAGGCGGTCGACATCGGCACGGGCTCCTGCGTGCCGTAGCCGGCGATCTCGCTGAATTCGAGGAAGGTCTTGTCGCGCTCGACCCGGATGCCGCCGGCAAGGGTGAGGCGCAGCCAACGCACGGGCTTGCGGACGGCGGCGGCGAATTCGGTCGCCTCGCCCTTGCTCGGGTGCGTGGCCAGGGTCACCCGCGCCAGCTCGTCGAACGGACCGTCGCGGCCCGCGGCCGAACCGGCGATGACGACGTCCTTGACAAAGGTCTGCGACGGGCTCGGCGTTTCCAGCACGTTCGGGATCGCGAACGAATCGAAGGTCGTCGCCGCCGGCAGCTCGACGACGATCACGAACGAAGTGTCCGCCGGGCCGGGTTTCAGCGTGAGGACGAAACCCTGCGGCGCCTCGTCGATCGCCGCCAAGGCCTGGCTCATGCCCAGGCCCAGCGCCTGGGCGGCGCCGCCGAGCGCGACCGGCACCGCGCCGCGGGCCAGGCTCAGCCAGTCGACGCGTGGTGCGGCGCCGGCTGTGGCCAGCGGCAGCAAGGCGAGCATGGCGGCGAGACCCGCGCGAAGCAGACTGCGACGATCGAGGGCAGGTCGCATCATGGCGAAAGGCTCCTGGGTGCCGGGGGGGGGTGTCGCAGGCGACCCGAGACCGGCGGCCCGGTCGGCATGCTTCGAACACACGGGCGATCGTAAGCCGCGGCAGCGCGCTGCTACTCGCGCCAGTATTCGGGTGCCGCCATGCTCTCGGCGCAGGCGACGCTGCCTTGGACCGCGTCCAACACGCCTGGCGCCAGCGCGCGCACCCTCCACGCGGCGGCGGGCTCGATGGGGTAGGGCGCGTGCAGCCCGTGCGGCAGCGCCGGGCCGAATCCGCAGCGCGTGTAGTAGGCGGGGTCCCCGAGCACGAAAAGCAGCTGCACGCCGGCGGCCGCGAGCCGGGCCGCGCCCGCCTCGATCAGCGCGCGGCCGACGCCGCGGCGCTGCGCGGCCGGGACCACGGCCAGCGGGGCGAGGATGGCGGCGCGCACCTGGTGCGCGCCGCGCGCGCCGCCGCGGCCGGGATCGGCGCCGGTCAGCGACGCGTGCGTGAACAGTGCGTGGCCGACGGCCTGGCCACCGTCCCAGGCCAGCAACGACAGGCAGGGCCGCGCGGTCGGGTCGCGCAATAGCGCCGCGACCAGGGTTGCCTCGTCGTCGCGGCCGAAGGCATGGCGCTCGACGTCCAGCGCGGCGGGGGTGTCGGCAGAAGTGGCCTCGACGATGTGCATGGTGTCGCAGGCGAAGGCTTCGCGGGCGTCAGCGTTCGCGCGGGCCGAGCCCACCGGGCCACAGTCGCGCAAAGTCGAACGAGAGCTGTCGGTGATGCCGGATCGAAAGCAGGTAGATCGCGCGCCGGGCATCCGCCACGGTGTAGAGGATCAGATAGTCGCCATGCAGGTAGACGCGAAGGGCGTCCGCGGCGCCTGCCGGCAGCGTGGCCAGCTGGGCGAGCGCCTCGGCCGACTGGGGCGGGTGTTCGAGGTAGCGCCGGCCTATGCGTGGAAAGCGACGCAGGTTGGGGATGACGGTGCCGCGCAGATCGGCGAGCAAGCGGTCGAAGGCGGAGCCGGCCTGTGCGTCGACGAGGAAGTCCTCGATCGCGTCGAGCCGCTCCAGGAAGCTGGCCGCCAGCTCGACACGGAACAGCCGCTCAGCCACGCCCGGGGACCGGCTTGTCGCGTGACTTCGCGGCCGGGCTGCGCGCGGCACGGCGCCGTTGCAGGCGGGCGATGGCACCGCCCGCTTCGACCGTGCGGCCGGCCAGCATATCGGCCACGCCGCGCCGCGCGTCCTCGATCAACAAGAGATGGACGCGCTCGCGCTCGAGCCGGTGGTAGTAGTCGAGGCGGTCGGCGTCGATCAGTGCGACGTAGCTCTCGCCGTTCTTGGTGATGATCTTCTCGGCGCCCGCCCTGGCCTCGTCGGCGAGCTCGGACAGCCTGGCGCGCGCCTGGGTGAAGGGGACGACGTCGCGGACCGAAATGCCCATCGCGGGCTCCTTGCCGAAGGTTGCAGAATCGTGTGCATTCTAGAACGCCCGCGGATCGATTCGGACTCGCGCACGAACGGGTCGTCGCAGGCATGTCCCCGACTGCGTCTACCGGACGACGACCATCCCGTGCAAGCGCGCGAGCAGCCCCGATCGCCTGCGCGTCGGCGCCGCCACGGCGTCGGCGACGACGTCCTCCGAACCGCAGACGACGACGGCCTCGCGCGCCCGCGTGACGCCGGTGTAGAGCAACTCCCGCGTCAGCACGCGCCCGGCCTGCGCCGGCAGCAGCAGCAGCACGCGGTCGAACTCCGACCCCTGCGCCTTGTGCACCGTCATCGCGAACGCGGTCTGGTGCGGCGGCAGACGCAGCGGCGGCACGGCGCGCCAGCGGCCTTCCGCGCCAGCCTCGTCTTCCTCAGCCGATGCGGCCGGCGCCGCCGACTCGCCCGATGCCACCGGAAACCACGCCTGCAACACCCCGCGCGAATCCGGCAGCACAAAGCCGATGTCGCCGTTGAAGAGCCGCAGCACCGGGTCGTTGTGCAGCACCATCACCGGCCGGCCCGGCCACCACGGCGCGCGGCCGTCGGCGGCGGGCAGGGTGCCGAGATGCCGGCGCGCGTGGCGCTCGAGCCGCTCGTTGATCGCCTGCTGCCCGCGCGCTCCGCCGCGCAGCGCGGTCAGCACGACGAAGCCGCCCCAGGCGCGCGCGACCGCGGCCGGGTCCTGCGGGTGGCGGAGCACCGCATCCAGGTAGGGCGCGATGCCTTCCGTCATCGTTTGCCAGACCCGAGGGCCGGGTGCGGACGACGGCGGCTCACCGGCATCGTCCAGCCATTGCAGATCGCCGCCCGCGGCGGCGTCGCGCAGCGTGGCCAGCGTCTCCGGCGCGCGGCCGGCGTTGATCGCAGCGGCCAGGCGCGCGATGCCGCTGCCGGGCTGGAAGCGATGTGTGCGCGCGAACCACACGGCGCAATCTTGCAGCGGGCTCGCGCGGGCCTCGGTGCGCGCAGTCCCGGGCGTGGCAAGTGACTCGGGCGTGACGACGCGCATCGCCGCCGGCGAGCGAACGCGCAGCGCCGCGGGCGTCACGCCACAAACCGCGGCCAGTGCCTCGCGCGTCGCCGCGCTCAGCGTCGGGTCGGCGCTCAGCTCGGCGAACACCGCGCCCGACTCCACCGCCGCGAGCTGGTCCTTGTCGCCCAGCAACACGATTCGCGCATGCTCCGGCACCGCCTCCAGCAGGCGGCGCGCCAGCGCCAGGTCCAGCATCGAGGCCTCGTCGACGACCAGCGCGTCCAGTGCCAGCGGCTGGCCGGCATGGTGCGCGAAGCGATCCGGCCCGGGCCGCACGCCGAGCAGGCGATGCACGGTCGAGGCCTCGGCCGGCAGCCACGCGCGCAGCGCGGGCGGCAGCGCGGCGGCGCGCTCGCGCAGCGCCTGGCTCATGCGCGCGGCGGCCTTGCCGGTCGGCGCGGCCAGCGCGATGCGGCAATCCGGCTCGGCCGCCAGCAGGCAAGCCAGCAGCTTGACGACGGTGGTCGTCTTGCCGGTGCCCGGGCCGCCGCTGATGACGACCAGGCGCCGGCGCAGCGCCAGGGCGGCGGCGACCTGCTGCCAGTCCGGCTCGCCGTCGCGCGGGCCGTCGAAGAGCTCGTGCAGCAGCGCGGCGGTGGCGGGCGCGATCGGTGCCGGCGGCGCGGCGGCGGCGCGTGCCAGCCGCGCGGCGAGGCGGCGTTCGTGGTCGAAGTCGCGCGCCAGGTACAGGCGGTCGCCGTCGTCGAGCACGAGCGGCGTGGTCAGCGGTGTGCCGGCGTCGGCGCGCTCGATCGCGTCCGCGTCGCCGACCAGCGGGCTGGCGCGCAAGGCGCGACGCAGCGCGTCCAGCGCGGTGTCCTGGTCGCGAGGGTCGGTCGTGTCGGGCAGCAGCTCGGCCAGCGGCAGGCAGACATGGCCGTCGGCGTTCGCCAGCCCGAGCGCCAGCGTGGCGCGCTGCAACGCGGCGGCCGCGGCATCGTCGGCGCCCAGCGCGCGCGCCCAGCGCGCGATGCGCACGGCCAGGCCTTCGGCCAGGGCCAGGCGGGCGGGCGCGATCATGCGGCACCCCCGTCCAGCCGCGCCGAAAGGGTCTCGATCACCTCGCGCGGCGGGCGCGCCGACCAGATGCCGGTCGGGCGGCCGGCGTCGTCGGTCCAGCCCGGCCGCACGCCGCGCACGAACAGCACCCAGGCGCCGGCGACATGGCGGTCGTAGTCGTAGCCGGGCAGGCGGTGGCGCAGCCAGCGGTGCAGCGCCAGCAGGTACAGCAGCGCCTGCAGCTGGTAGCCGTGGTCGTGCACGGCCTGCGCGACGCGGCCGGCGGTGTAGTCGGCGCGGCGCGGGCCCAGGTGGTTGCTCTTCCAGTCGAGCAGCCCCCAGCGCCCGCGGTGCTCGAAGACCAGGTCGATGAAGCCGCGCAGATAACCTTGCAGCGGGCCGAAGCCGAGTGCCGGTGCCGGCCAGCCCAGGCTGCGCAGCGCCAAGTCCAGATCGTTCGCGGTCAGGCGCGCGACGGGCAGGGTGAATTCCAGCTCGGCCCTGCGGCGCGCGGCGGGGATGTCGGACAGGACGATGGGCGCGCCATCGCACGTCGAGGGGTCTGCGTGCCCTTGAACCGTGCCGATCGGTGTCGAGGTCGGAGTTGGCGGCATCGGGATCGGAAGTGGCAGAGGCGTCGCCATCACATCGGCCAGCATGCGCTGCAGCATCGCGCCCTGGCGCGCCGCGTCGGCCGGGTCGGCTACCGGCTGCGGCCGCGCCTGCAGCGCGGCGGCGATGGCGTCGGGCCAGGTCGCGGGGTCGGCGAAGTCGGCGTGCTCGAAGACCGCATGCAGGCATTCGCCGGCCAGCGGGCCGCGCGGGAAGCGCAAGATGTCGTCGGCCGCCGGGGTCAGGTCCCCGAGCACGGCGCACCCCGCTTCGGCTGCCGGATCGCGTGCGAAGTCGGCGCCGGGATCGATCGCCCCATCGGGTGCCAGACCCGGCGCGATCGTCCGGTCGCGGTCGGCCACCGCGTGGTCGGGCGCCGGGTCGACCGCCGCGCCAGCGAGGCCCGACGCGGACTCGGCGGCGATGGCGCGCCCGGCCACCAGCGCGCTGTAGCTCGCGATCCACCACGGCGCCGCAACCCTTGCCGGTGGCGGCAGTGCGGCCAGCGTCGCGGCGTCGGGCAGTTCGCGTGGCAGCGGCGCCGCTGCGGCGGTCGGCAGGTCGGCCAGCCGCACCTGCGGCGAATGCGACGTGGCGAAGTCGATCCAGGCCGCGTCGACTGCCCCAGGGTCGAGCCCAGTGCTCGGCCAGCCGGCGGCGGCGTTCTCGCTGCCGGCCACCAGCCAGGCCAGCGCGCTGCGGCCGGACTGCTTCAGCGACCTGCCCGACCGGTAGCCGCCGACGACGACGCTGCAGCGGTGCACCGCGCGCGTCAGCGCGACATAGGCCAGACGAAGCTGCTCGGCCGCCTCCTCCTGCTCGACGCGCGCCTTCACCGCGGCGGCGCTGTCGTCGGCGAGCAGCGGTGCCTCGAAGTTGAGCACCTGCCGGCCGTCGTCGTCGTGGTAGGCCAGCGCGTCGTCGCGGCCGGCGGGCGCGCCGGGCCGGCCGTCCCACAGAAAGGGGCAGTAGACGAAGGGGTATTCCAGCCCCTTGCTCTTGTGGATCGTGACGATGCGGACCAGGTCGCGGTCCGACTCCAGCCGCAGCTGCATCGCCTCGTCGCCATGCGGCTCGCGCCGGCGCGACTGCAGCCAGCGGTGCAGCGCCTCGGGCCCGGGGTGATCGGCGGCGGCCTGCTGCAGCAGGTCCGCGAGGTGCAGCAGGTTGGTCATGCGGCGCTCGCCGTCGGGCCGCGCCAGCAGCCGCGCGGCCGCGCCGGCGCGATCCATCCAGCGGCGCAGCATCACCGCGACGCCGCGCGTGCGCCAGGTCTGGCGGTCCTCGGCGAAGGCCGCCAGCACCGCGAGCCAGCCCGATTCGTCGGCGGCGAGCGCGTCCAGCGCCGCAGCGGCTACGCCCATCAGCTCGGTGGCCAGCGCGGCGCGCAGCAGCGGCTCGCGCGTGGGTTCCAGCACCGCGGCGAGGATGCGGTCCAGCTCCTCGGCCTCGGCGCTGTGGAAGACGCTGGCCTGCGACAACTCGACCGCGCCGACACCGACCGCGGCCAGCGCGCGGCGCATCAGGCTGCCCTGCGTGTGGCTGCGAACCAGCACGGCGAAGTCGCCAGCGGCGGCGGGGCGGCCGCCCAGCGTCAGCTCGCCGCGGCGAGCGGCGGCGAGCAGCCGTGCAATCTCGCCGGCGGTGGCGCTGGCGGCGGCGTGGCGCGCTGCGGGCTTGGCCAGGGGTTGGCCGTCCGCATCCGCGGGCAACCGCCACAGTTGCAGCGCGGCGGCGGACTCACCCTGCATTGCCACGCCGGCGTCGTGCAGCGCCGGCAGCGGCTTGCCGCCGCGGCGCACGCGGTGGTAGTCCAGCCCCGGTTGCAGGAAGGCGCGCGGGTGGCGGCCGAAGAGCGCATTCAGGCCGTGCAGCAGCTCGGCGCTGCTGCGCTGGTTCTCGGCCAGCGTGTGCTCGGCGCGCGCGTGGCGGCGCGCCGCCAGGTAGGTGTGCAGGTCGGCGCCGCGGAAGCTGTAGATCGCCTGCTTGGGGTCGCCCATCAGCAGCAGCGGGGCGTCGCTGCCGCCGTAGATGCGCTGGAAGATCGCGAACTGCAGCGGGTCGGTATCCTGGAATTCATCGATCAGCGCCGCCGGGTAGCGCGTGCGCAGCGCAGCGGCCAGCGCGTCGCCGCCGCGGCCGTGCAGCCGGTCGTGCAACTGCTGCAGCAGGTCGTCGAAGGCCAGCACCCGGCGCGCCTGCTTGGCCTGGCGCAGCGCGGCGGGGGCCTCGGCCAGCAGGGCGCGCAACAGCCGCATGCGGGCCAGGGCGAGCGCATGTTCGCGTTCGTTGCGCAGTCTCAGCAGCTCGTCGGCGACGTCGAAGAACGGGTGCGGGGCCGGGGCCTGCTGGCCCTTCTTCGGCACCAGCCTGGATGCACCCAGCAGCGCGAGTCGCTTGTCGTCGGCGTCGGCCATCGGGTCGTCCAAGGCGAACAAAGCGTCCCAGCCGTCGATCGCTGCGATCAGGCTCGGCTCGCGGTAGACGTTGCCGTTCAGCCGCGGCCTGGCTTCCCAGAGGATCTCGACGATGTCGTCGCGCCCGGCCTGCCAGATCGCCTGCGCCTGCGCGAAGGCATGGTCCAGCGCCGCGCCATCGTCCAGCGGCGAGTCGATGTCCGCCGGCCAGCGCAACTCGGCCATCGGCTGCGCCAGCCGGCGGCGCAGCAGGTCGACCCAGGCCTGGGGCGAGTCGCCGCGCTGCATCAGCCAGGCCAGCAGCGCCGGCGGCGGCGCGCCGGCGGCGGCCGGGTCGGCGACGCGGCGGCGCCAGAAGTCCTGCACCGCCTGCAGCCGCAGCTCGCCGTCGTCGGCCAGCAGCTCCTGCGCCAGCGGCACGCCGGCGCCGAAAGCGTTGTCGGCCAGCACGCGCTGGCACAGGCCGTGGATGGTGTGGATTGCGGCCTCATCGAAGGACTGCAGCGCCTGGTCCAGCCCCGCCGCCATCGTGGCGTCGTCCAGCCCGCGTGCGCGCATCGTGCGCAGCAGGGCGGGGACGAAGGGATCGCCGTCCGCATCGGCCGTGCCGCGGCCGCTCAGTGCCTCCAGCGTCTCGCGCAGCCGGCCGCGGATGCGCTCGCGCAGCTCCGCGGTAGCGGCGTTGGTGAAAGTCACGACCAGGATCTGCGGCAGCGCCAGTCCGCGCTCCAGCAGCAGCCGCAGCACCAGCGCGCACAGGTTCCAGGTCTTGCCGGTACCGGCCGAGGCCTCGACCAGCTGCGTGCCGGCGAGCTCGCAGCCGAAGACATCGAGTTCCTGCGGCGCCGGCACGTCAGCCCTCCGCCTCGATATGCTCGCGCAGCGGACGGTAGACGACTTGCGCGAGCGCAGCGAAGTCGTCGCCCAGCACGTCGCCGCGGCCGCGCCAGACGAGGCGGATCGCGGCGTCGGCGCCCTCGGCGTGCGCGTGGTGGCGCGTCGGCTCGAAGGCCTTGCGCGCGGCCTGGAAGCTGCCATCGGCATCGACGAAGGCCCAGGACGCCTTCGGGAAGAACGGCAGCGGCTCGATCAGCCCGCGGCGGTAGATCCGCAGCAGCGACGCGAGAAGCTCGCGCGCGGCCTCGGAGCCGGCCGGCGCGCGCAGCAGCAGCGTGGCGTCGAGCGCCAGCCAGCGCGTGGGGCCGGGGCCGCAGCGGGCGCCGGGCGATGCGGATGCATCGGGCTCGCTCGTCGCATCCGTCGCATCGACGGCCCGCCGCGCATCCGCCGCGATGAGCGGCGGGCAGGCGTGCAGCCACAGGTGGTGCAGCCAGGCCTCGAGCCGGTCGCGCGGCTGCAGCGTGGTCGCGCGCCAGCGCACCAGGCCCCCCGGCCGCAGGTCGGCGTGGCTGGCGCCGAGCTGCCAGGCCTCGCCGTCGAGGTCGAAGTCCAGCGCGCCCGTATGCGGCGGCAGTGTGGGCCCCGCGCTGACGGCGCGAACGCGCTCGGCGAAGGGAATCAGCTCGGCCAGCAGCCGCCGCAGCGGCTGGCGTGCGACGGCGCCGGCGGGCCACTCGGTGCCGGCCTCGGCCAGGCGCAGCAGCCGTGCCTCGTCGGCGCCGGCGAGCGCGGCGGGAAGCAGGCGGTCGGCCAGCGCCCAGCCCGGCTCGCGCTCGGGGACGAAAGGCTCGTCGTCGCGCAGCTCGTCGGCGTCGCGCGGCAGTGCGAGCGCGAGCCGCCGGCGCAGCAGGAAGCGCGCGGGCTGGCGGAAGAACTCGACCAGCTGCGCCAGCGTGACCGAGCGCCACTCGGGCCCGGGCGGCGGCAGCGAGGCGGTGAAGAAGGGCATCGGCGGGGCCCAGGACACCTCGGTCAAGGCCTCGCCAGAGCCGGCCAAGAAGCCCTCGTCGGCCTCGTCGGCGGGGCCGTCTTCGGCATCGGCCTCGGCTGCCTCGTCGTCGGGCCAGCCGTCGTCGACCGGATCCTGCGCCTGGGCGGCCAGTGCCTGCTGCAGCGCCTCGCACAGCTCGGCGCGGTGGCTGCGCACGCGCGGGTCGGCGTCGCTGCGGAAGGCTTGCAGGGCAAAGGGCTGCAACGGGTGCTCGACGACCAGCCTGGCGCGCGCGGCGGCGATCGAGGCGGGGTCGTCGGGGTCGGCGGCAATCGCCGGCACCAGCACGTCGAGCCATTCGTCGACCAGCACCGACGGCGGCAGCGCGGTGTGGTCGCGCACGCTGCGGCCGGTGTGGCTGAGGTGCACCGCGCGCCGCGCGGCGAGCAGCAGATCGAGGAACAGGTTGCGGTCGTCCTGCCGGCGCTGGCGGTCGCCGCGCTGCATCCGTGCGGCCATGAGGTCGAATTCGCCGGCGCGCTCGCTGCCGGGGAAGGCGTCGCCGTTCAGCCCGATGATGCAGACGACCTCGTACGGCAGGCCGCGCAGCGGGCTCATCGCCGAGAAGCTGATATGCCCGCTCGGCACGCCGCCGCGTGCGGGGTCGTCGAGCGCCTGCTCCAGCGCGTGGCGCAGCACGGCCAGCGGCAGCGGGGTGTCGAGTTCGGCGCGCGCGAGCGTGTCGGCGAGCGTTCGCAGTCCGTCGTGCAACTCGGCCAGGTCGTCGAGCTCGTCGGCGGCGGGGGCGGTGAATCGCGCCAGCAACTCGTGCAGCAGCGCGACCCAGCGCGCCGGCGCCAGCGGCTGCTGGACGTCGGTGCGCAGCGCGCCCAGCGCCTCGGCGAAGCGGTGCAGCGCACCGAGCACACGCGCGTCGGACCCTTCCAGGTCGCCAGCGGGCAGCAGCCCGGCGATGGGGTCGGAAGGGGTATCGCGCGGCGGCGGCATCGCGTGGCCGAGGAACAGGCGATCGAGCGCGTCGGCCAGCGTGTGGCGCGCGTCGGCCGGCAGCCCGGCGGCGGCGCGATGCTGCGCATCCAGCCCCCAGCGCAGGCCGCTGGCCAGCAGCGCGGCGTGCACGTCGGCCAGCGCGGCGTCGTCGAGGCCGAAGCGGCGCGCGACGATCGGCTGCTGTAATAGGGCGAAGAGCTCGCTCGCGCCGCAGCGCGAGGCCGCCAGGTCGAGCAAGGCCAGCAGCGCGCGCGCCGGCGCGTTGACGCGGCTGCGCGCGCGCCCGGTGATCGTGTACGGCAGGTGGCGGCCCGGCGGGGCGGTGCCGAAGACGGCGTCGATCAGCGGCGCCGCGGCCTCGAGGTCGGGGGTCACGACCAGCACGTCGCCCGGCTGCAGCGTGGGGTCGGCGGCGAACATCGCCAGCAGCCGGTCGTGCAGCACCTCGAGCTCGCGCGTCAGCGAGTGGCCCACGTGCAGCTCGACGCTGCGGTCGTCCGCGGCGAGATCGACGCTCCCGCGCGCGAGATCCTCCATCGCGAGCACCGCGTTCTGCCAGCGTGCCAGCAGCGAGGCACCGGGGGCGGGCTCGAAGCGGTGGTCGTCGATCGCCGCATCGCCGCTGCGATCCAGCAGCGTATCGACCAGCGCCTGCGTCTGCCGGCCCCAGGCCGTGAGCAGCCGGTTGCCGACCTCGTGGCCCTCGGCGCGGCCGCGCGCGGCGAGCCACGCCAGTCGCCTGCGGTCGACCGCCTCGTACCAGTATTCCTGGCAGGGGTTCAGCAGGTACACATGCAGCTCGGTCCAGCGGCCGAGTTGCGCCAGCAGCTCGGCGTGCAGCGGTGGCAGCGTCGGCAGGGCGAACAGATGCGCGCACCGGGGCAGGCCGGTACCGCGCGCGAGCGCCTCGCCGCCGGACTCGAGCGCGGCGACGAAGCGCGCCGCCGGGTGCGTGGCCGCCAGCCCCAGGTCGGCTGCCAGCCGCTGCCACAGCGCCGCTTGCCAGGCCTCGTCGGCGGCGCCCGCGGCACCCATGCCAGCCGGGTCGATGACACGCTCGCCTTGCTGCCAGCGGCCGAGCCAGCCCGGGCGGTAGGTGGCGTACTGGTCGAGCAGGGTGGCGATGCGCTGCGACAACTCCAGCCGCATCAGCTCGTCGGCGCCGTCCAGGTAGCGCTGCAGCCGCGGCTGGCCGGCGACGAAGCCGGCGTCGCCGAGCGCCGCGTAGATGCGCCAGGCCAGCACCGCGGGCGCGAGCGGCGAGGTCTCGTGGATCCGAGGCAGCACGCGCCGCATCTGGCGCCACAGCCACTGCGCGAGGAAGCCGAACTCGACCCCGGCGCAGACCCCGTGCGCGCGCGCGATCGCCAGCGTCAGCCGGCGCTGCACCGCGGCGCTGGGGACGACGACGGTGTCGGGCTCGAACGGGTCGTCGCCGTGCGCCGCCAGCCTCTCCAGCAGCAGCGCTTCGAGGCGCTCGAAGCGGTTCGACAGGTGAAGGTGGAGCATCGGCGGCCGGGCGCTGCGGCTTCGAGCGAGTCGGATCGGCGCTAGTAGTGATAGCGCAGCTGTGCGATCAGCAGGGAATCACCTTCCACCCGGTAGACCATCCGATGTTCATCGGTGATCCGGCGCGACCAGAAACCCGCGAGTGCATGCTTCAGCGGCTCCGGTTTGCCGACGCCCGAGAACGGATCGCGCCTGACCTCCTGGATGAGCTTGTGGATCCGCTCGACCATCTTGCGGTCCTGCTTCTGCCAGTAGAGATAGTCCTCCCACGCCTCGTCGGCGAAGACGAGCTTCACTTGGCCAGCTCGCGGACCTCGCCCTTGCCTTCGGCAAGCTGGGCGACGGCAGACAGCAAGCGCCGGGCGTTCGCCGGGCTGCGCAGCAGGTACGCGGTCTCTTCCAGCGCCTTGTAGTCGTCGAGCGAGACCATCACCACCGAGGGCTCGCCATTGCGGGTGATGATGACCGGCTCGTGGTCCTCGCAGACCCGGTCCATGGTCCGGGCCAGGTTCGCCCGGGCAGCGCTGTAGGTGATGGCATTCATGGAGCCGGCTCCTTTGTACGTGATATTGTACATATCGGATTGCCATGTGCCGTCTGCCTGACGGTCGCCCGGACGCGTGGCGCCATGGTCGCACGCTTGCTTGCGGGGCCGCCTGGCGTCTCGCAGACCGGGCGAGCCGCTTGCGCAGGCCGGTGCAGGGCGGGCACGCCCGCCGCAGCCCCGTCAGGCCCCGAGCCGGTCGATGCGCCGCGCCAGCACGATCGAGGTCGTCGTGCGCGCGACGCCGTCGATGCCGCCGATCTCGTCGAGCAGCGCGTCCAGCCGCAGCGGCGAGTCGGCGCGCAGCAGCGCGACGAAGTCGAACTCGCCGCTGACGGTGCTGAGCTGGCGCAGCTCGGGCATGCGCGCCAGCCGCTGCTCGACCGCACGCCCGGACTTCGGCGACACGGTGATGCCGACATAGGCCTGCAGCGACGCATCGTGCTCGTCCTGCCCGAGGCAGACCGTGTAGCCGACGACGACACCATCGCGCTCGAGCCGCGCGATGCGCGCCAGCACCGTCGTTCGCGCCACGCCGAGCCGGCGCGCGAGCTGCGCCGCGCTCTCGCGCGCATTGGCCTGCAGCAGCGCGATCAGCTCGCGGTCGAGCGCGTCGCGCGCGCCGGCGCGCACGGCGCCAGGTCGCTACGCGCGCGGCGGCAGGCAGGCCGTGGCGCGCGAGCGCGCGGGCGTGCGCGCGACGGTCGGGCGGCGGTCGGAGGCATTCACGACGAAACGTCATCCATGGCATACAAAACGTCGGCATCCTAGCCGCTTTCGTCGGGATCGTGCTTGAGATCGACAACGGCGCTGCCTAGACTGCCGGCACGAACCCACACCCCACGCCGCGCCTCGGCGTCGGCCCCGTCGCACCATGAAGATCGCCCTGCTCGGTGCCGGCCACATCGGCCGCACCATCGCCCGCCAGCTCGCCGCCACCGGCGACTACGAGGTCGACGTCCTCGACCGCAGCCCCGAGGCGCTGGAGCATGCGGCGGCCGTCGGCGTGCGGCCGCACGAGGCCGACGTCGCCGACGGCGCGGCGCTGGCCGCCGCGCTGCGCGGGCACGACGCCGTCGTCAACGCGCTGCCGCACCACCTGACGGTGACCGCCGCGACCGCGGCGCGCGAGGCCGGCTGCCACTACTTCGACCTCACCGAGGACGTCGCCGCCACACGCGCGATCCGCCGCCTGGCCGACGGCGCGCATACCGCGTTCATGCCGCAGTGCGGGCTGGCGCCGGGCTTCATCGGCATCGTCGCGCATCATCTGGCCCAGCCGTTCGAGACGCTGCTGGACGTCAAGATGCGCGTCGGCGCGCTGCCGGCGTTCCCGACCAACTCGCTCAAGTACAACCTGACCTGGAGCGTCGACGGCCTGATCAACGAGTACTGCCACCCCTGCGAGGCGATCCGCGACGGCCGCCGCATCGACGTGCTGCCGCTGGAGGGGCTGGAGCACTTCAGCCTCGACGGCACCGAGTACGAGGCCTTCAACACCAGTGGCGGCCTGGGCACGCTGGCCGAGACGCTCGAAGGCCGCGCGCGCACGCTGGACTACAAGAGCGTGCGCTACCCCGGCCACCTGGCGCTGATTCGGGTCCTGCTCGAGGAGCTGCAGCTCAAGCACGACCAGGAAACCCTCAAGACCATCCTGCGGCGCGCGGTGCCGACGACGATGCAGGATGTGGTGCTGGTCTTCGTCACCGTCAGCGGCGTGCGGCGCGGCGAATTCGTCGAGGAGGTCTTCGCGCGCAAGGTCTTCGCCGACCGCGACGTGGGACAGCCGCAATCGGCGATCCAGATCACGACCGCGGCCGGGCTGTGCGCCGCAGTCGACCTGTTCCGCGAGGGCCGGCTGCCGCGCGCCGGCTTCGTGCGCCAGGAGCAGATCACGCTGCCGGAGTTCCTGGCCAACCGATTCGGGCGCGCCTACCAGGCGCTGCGGCAGGTGGAGTCGATAGGCTGAGGCGAGGCGGCTCGCGCCGCGAACCGGCCTGCCGCGGTGCCTCCGCTTCCGCGATGGCCGCGGCCGGCAAGACCGTGTTGCGGTCCAACGCGGAGCTGAAGACCCGTCCAGCGTCGACCCGCGAGAAGGTTCTATCGGCCGCGTCGACGTGCGCGCCAGCCGACCGTCGCCAGGCCGGCGAGCAACAGGGCGGCGCCGCCGGGCTCGGGAACCGGCGTCAGCGTCAACGTGAAAGCCGCGTCGGCTCCGCCCTTGAACTCGTCGAGGTCGATGAGGCCGGCGGCGGGATCCGCAGGAAACAGATCCTCCATCCAGACGTGGATCGTCGTGGAATCGGCGAACTCGACGAAGCTGTAGTACTTCGAAGGCTCCGCGTTGAAGGCGACTGATGTGCCTGTGAAGACCTGCTCGTAGGCCTCGCCTGCATCGCCGAACGTCCCGGTGCCGATATTCGTCAGCCGAAAGACGATCTCGGCGCTGGCGGCGAAGCCGCCCAGCCCGATGGTGCCGGTAACGGGCGTCGGCGCGATGCCGCCCACCACCGGAGTGCCGTTGCTCGACATCGACATCAGTGGCGGCGATCCGATGGGCCCAGGAGACGCCGCCAGTTCGAGTACGTGGTCATACGCCCCACCCGTCGCATCGAGGGTGAGGGTCACCGTGCCGGCACTGCCGAACACAATCGGGTCGTTGTACCCGGCCTGCGCCATGGACGGCAGCAGCATCGCCGTGGCGGCGAGCATCGCGGTAGTCCGCTTCATCGTCGACTCCTTAGCCCTATCGATTGACGACGCGAGCGCCGGCCCCACCGCTGCACCCGCCCCCGAATTGCAGCGCCCGTTGCGGCTGCGCTGCGCTGCGCTCGAAGAGATGCCACCCGTTGGCCATGTGGTGCCCCTCCGCACGTTTGATTGCGCGGCCCCAAGGCCGCCTTGCGGTCACCCATGCAAGATCCTTGCCGGGCCGGCGATCGTGCTGGCGACGGCGTGGCGTGGCCATCAGGGGCGGCCAGGTCGACGGGGATGCGGAGGCTGCGCGGCGCCGCGGGGCCGGGCGCCGTTGTGCCAAGCGACTGAACGACCGATCGCTCGGACGCGGACCGCCGCGGCACCGACCCCAGACGCCGTCTCGCGGATCTTCCGCAAGCCGACGATGGTGCATCTGCATCATCGCCGCGGCGTTCGCCGTCCGGCGGTCTGTAAGCGCCGCGGCTAGTGCAAATGTGCCATCTGGCAGGCTGCGTCGGCCACGCACGGCGAGCGCCGCGGTCCGGCGGTGCTCGCGTGCGGCGGATCCGCGCCGCGGTCGCGGCCGCGCGGTGCGCTCAGCCGATGCCGTCGCCGTGCGGGCCCAGCCGGCGTGCCAGCTCGAGCTTGGACTTCACGCCGAGCTTGGTGAAGCTGCTGCGCAACTGGTTGCGCACCGTCGCGGGTGCGACGCCCACCGTCGCGGCGATCTCCCGGTAGGACAGGCCCTTGACGTACAGGCGGGCCGCCTGCAGCTCGCGCGCGCCCAGGCGGCGGGTGACGCTGGCGGCGTGCAGGCCGAGCACCCACATGCCGCCCAGAGGCTCGATATCGACATCGATCAGCTGGCCGCGGAAGCCGCCCTTGCCGAGCTGCGCCACCAGGGGCGCCGGCAGCATCGCGCCGGCCCACTGGGGCCACTCGGTGCGAAGCAGCTGCGTGAAGCGACTGCTGCAGTCGTGCAGCCGGCCGTCTCGGTCGCACAGCCCCATCGCCGGCCGGCCGCCGTTGCCCTGGGCTCGGCCGGCATTGGCAAAGAACCACATGCGGTTGGCGTGCATCGACTCGACCAGATGCGGCATCACCACCTGCATGCGCACACGGTCGGCCTCGGTGAACAGGTGGCCGGGATCGGTGCGCCACAGCGTCACGATCGACTTGACGGCCAGGTTCGGCTCGACGTGGTGCGTGCACAGCGCCCACTCGATGCCGTAGCGGCACGCGAAGTCGCGGTACATCGGCGTGCGGTGCCAGTCCTGCGCGGTCATCAGGTCGCCGAGGCTGAACGTGGTGCCCGGCTCGGCGGCGCAACGCGCACGCAGGAAGTCGTGTGCAAACCAGCCGTCGCGCACGTACTCGTCCATCAGCGCCGCAGGCTGGCCGTCCAGGTGGATCGACTCGAGCGGCGGCGGGCCGTTGCCGCCGGCACGCCACATCGCGGCGTCGAAGTCGATGAGCTGACGCAGACGGGCCAACGCCCAGGGCTGGAACGCGTCGACGGAGACCTCGCGGCCGAAACGGTACAGGCCGACGATGAACTCATTGACGAGGGCGTCGATCGGCATGCGCTCGGTCCGGCGACGGATACGGTCGGTCCCTGACGGGATCGGCATTGTAGGGAGCTGGCCGTCCCCGTCCTGCAGGCCGAAATCGGTCGGAACCGCACAGCTCGCAGGGGGATGGAGATCGCGCTCGTGGCGTGCGGCCGCATCCGCCGCACCGGGGGCTCGTCATGCGTGGTCTGTCCAGCCGTCAGCCTGGCGGGCGCGGCCGGGCCGCTACTGCCCGGCCGCGGCGTCGGTGCGCGCCTTGCCGGCCTCCAGCGCCGCACCGAGGTCGGCCTGGATCTTGCGCTGCGCGTCGCGCGCCTGCTCGGCCTGTGTGGCCTGCAGCTTGCCGACGGTGGCGGCGGTACCGGCGACCTCGGCGCCGCAGGCGCCGAGCAGCAGGGTGAGGGCGAGGCAGGCGATGCGGGTCATGGGCGTTCCTGGCAGTTGCCGCGTCATCGTAGTGCGGCCAACCGGCGACGATCGGCGGACGAGGCGGCGGCGACGGCGGCTGTTCGGCGGCTCTTCGACCGCTGTTCGGCCGCTGCCCGGCGCGCGGCCTGCGCCGCAGCCTGGACAACGGCCGCCGCGGTCAGCGCGACGCATACAGCCACCCCCGCCGCACCAGCGCCTTCTCGACCTCGACACCGAGAAAGACGACCGCCGACAGCGCGATGCACGCCGCCAGCTCGCCCGCGCCCAGCGCCGCGGTCTCGAAGATCGGCTGCAGCCACGGCACGTAAAGCACCGCCATCTGCAGCGCGAAGGTCAGCGCCACCGCGCCCAGCAGCATCGGGTTGGAGGCCAGGCCGATGCGCCACAGCGATTCGCGCTCGGAGCGGATCGCCAGCACGTGGCCGAGCTGCGACAGCGTCAGCACCGTGAAGACCATGCTCTGCCAGTTCGGCGACCCCACATGCATCGCCCAGGCCTGCGTCAGCAGGCACACGCCGCCCATCAGCAGCCCGACCCACAGCATGTGCTGCCACATGCCGTGGGCGAAGATGCTCTCCTGCGGCGGGCGCGGCGGGCGCTGCATGACGTCGCGCTCGGCGCGCTCGACCGCCAGCGCCAGCCCGGGCAGGCCGTCGGTGACGAGGTTGATCCACAGGATGTGGATCGGCAGCAGCGGGATCGGCAGGCCGACGAAGGGGGCCAGGAAGATGGTCCAGATCTCGCCCGCGTTGCTCGTCATCGTGTACTTCACGAACTTGCGGATGTTGTCGAAGATGCGCCGCCCCTCGCGCACCGCGTGGACGATGGTGGCGAAGTTGTCGTCCAGCAGCGTCATCGCCGCCGCCTCGCGCGCGACGTCGGTGCCGCCCTTGCCCATCGCCACGCCGATATCGGCGCGCTTGAGCGCCGGCGCGTCGTTGACGCCGTCGCCGGTCATGGCGACGAACTCGCCCTTGCGCTGCAGCGCCTCGACGATGCGGATCTTCTGCTCGGGGTCGATGCGCGCGTAGACGCCGACGTCCCCGACCACGCGCTCGAACTCGGGCTGCGCCATGCGCGCCAGCTCGGCGCCGGTCAGCGCGCGCGCGTCGGCGCCTGCGATGGCGAGCCGGCGCGCGATCGCCAGCGCGGTGGCCGGGTGGTCGCCGGTGATCATCACCGGCCGGATGCCGGCGCTGCGGCAGGCGGCGACCGCGTCGGCGGCCTCGGGGCGCGGCGGGTCGATCAGCCCTGCCAGCCCGACGAAGCACAGCTCGCATTCGAGCGCGTCGGCGTCTGCGGGCTGGCAGCTGGCCGGTGCCTGCGGCAGCCGGCGCAGCGCGAAGGCGAGCATGCGCAGGCCTTGTGCGGCGAGCGACTCGGCCTCGTCCTGCAGCGCGTGCCGCGCCGCATCGTCCAGCGGCTCGGCGCCGCCCGGGCCCAGCCTCTCGGTGCAGCGCTCGATCAGGCGCTCGGGCGCGCCCTTGACCAGCATCAGCACGCCACCCGCGGGGTCGGGGTGCAGCGTGCTCATGCGCGCGCGCGACGAGTCGAACGGCAGCTCGGCCGCGCGCGGCCACTGCGCGCGCAGCGCTGCGGCGTCGAGCCCGGCGGCCTGCGCCGCGGCCAGCAGCGCGGTCTCGGTCGGGTCGCCGGCATAGCCGCCGTCGGCATCGGCGGCGGCGTCGTTGCACAGCACCATCGCGAGCGCCAGCTCGCGCCAGGGCGTGGCCTGCGCCGCGGCGTCGTCGGCCGCCGGCAGCGCGGCGCGCGCTTCGCCGGCGGCGATCACGCGGTCGAGCTGCATGCGGTTGAGCGTCAGCGTGCCGGTCTTGTCCGAGCAGACGACGGTGACCGAGCCCAGCGTCTCGACCGCCGGCAGGCGGCGGATCAGCGCCTGCTGGCGCACCATGCGCGCCGCGCCCAGCGCCAGCGACACCGTGACCACCGCCGGCAGCGCCTCCGGGATCGCCGCCACCGCGAGGCTGACCGCGGTCAGCAGCATCAGCAGCGGCGGCTCGCCGCGCAGCCAGCCGGCGACGAAGATCAGCGCGCAGATCACGAGCACCACCACCGCCAGGTGGCGGCCGAACCGCGCCAGGCGTTTTTGCAGCGGGGTCTTGCCGGCGTCGCCGGACAGCAGCGTCGCGATGCGGCCGAGCTCGGTGCGCAGCCCGGTGGCGACGACGATGCCGCGCGCGCGGCCGTAGGTCGCGACCGTGCCCTTGTAGGCCAGGTTGACGCGGTCGCCGAGCGCGAGGTCGGGCGCGTCGATCGCGCCGAGCCGCTTCTCGACCGGCTGCGACTCGCCGGTCAGCGCCGATTCGTCGACGCGGAAGGCCGCCAGCTCGGTCAGCCGCAGGTCCGCCGGCAGCACGTTGCCGGCCTCGACCTCGACCAGGTCGCCCGGCACCAGCTCGGCAGCGTCGACGATGCGCGGCTGGCCGTCGCGGATGACGCGCGCCTGCGGGCTGGCCATCTTCTTCAGCGCCGCCATCGCGCGCTCGGCGCGCCACTCCTGCACGAAGCCGATGATGCCGTTGAGGACGACGATGACGACGATCGCGACCGCATCCTGCGGCTCGCCGACGATGCCGGCGACGACCGCGGCGGCGATCAGCACGACGATCATGAAGTCGGTGAACTGCGCCGCCAGCATCCACAGCGGGTGGCGGCCGCGCGCCTCGGGCAGGCGGTTCGGGCCGCCGGTGGCGAGACGCCCGGAGGCCTCGCCGGCGCTCAGGCCCTGCTGCAGGTCGGTGCCGAGCTGGCGCGCGGCCTCGTGGGTTTCCAGGCCGTGCCAGGCCTCGGATGCGGCGGCCGGCTGGCTCGTGCAGTCTGTGCTCACTGGGGTACCTTCGGGCGGCGCCCTCCGGTATTCGCCCTTGGGGCGGCACGGCGGGCTCATGCCGCGAGTATCGCGGCGCCGCCGGGCGACCCGGCGAACGTATCGCCGTGGGCCGCCGACGCGCCAGCCTGATCAGCGCGGAGGCGGCAGCGGCTCGCCCAGCGCGCGCCGCCACAGCCAGGGCAGGCCGCTGTCGATGTCGGGTCGGGTGCCGATGCGGATCGGCTCGGCCAGCGGCACCGGCGGGCTGGCGCGCTCGGCCAGCGCGAACGTGAAGAAGTAGAACGGCTCCTGCCCCATGCGCAGGTCGCTGACGCGGATCTGCCCGTCGCGCTCGTCGAGCTTGTAGAAGCCCTTGCTGAAGAAGGCGAGCCTGCGCAGCCCATCGTGGCCGCCCAACTCGGCCGCCAGCGCCGTGCCGCGCGGGAAGCTGTCGAAGCCGATCCGCGGCGCCTCGTCGAGCAGCGAGCGGAAGCCCTCGTGGTAGCGGTCGCCGTCGACGGCGACGATGCGCCACAGCAAGGTGTTGAAGGCCGTCGGCGTGACCAGCAGCCGCTCGGCGGCGATGCCTTGCGCGGCGAGCGACGCGCGCGCGACGGCGGTGACATGCTGCTGCGCGGCGAAGCTCCACGCCAGGTAGGCCGTGCTGAGCGCGAGCCCGGCGAGATTGGCCTTGTGCCCGGCGCCGCCGGCGCGGCCGGCGAGCGCCCAGAACACACCGACGAGCAGCGGCAGCGTGTACAGCGGGTCGATGATGAAGATGCTGCCGACGCCGAACGGATGGTCGCTGAACGGCAGCGCGAGCCGCGTGCCGTAGACCGTCATCGCGTCGAGCAGAGGGTGGGTCAGCAGCACCAGCGCCATCGCGAGCCACCAGCGGCGCCAGTCCGGCGCGGCCCGGGTGATGCCGCCTGCGGCCTGCGACCCGGCGCGCCCGACCGTCAGCCGCGCGACGAGCAGCGCCAGCGGCAGCGAGAACAGCGCCAGCCAGAACAGGGCGTGCGACTCGGCGCGGTGCAGCACCATGTTGCGGATCGGGTCGCCGAAGTCGATCAGCACGTCCAGGTCGGGCAGTGTGCCGGCCACCGCGCCGGCGACCGCCGCCTTCCACACCGCGGTGCGACGGCTCATGACGGCGATCGAGATCCCGGCGCCGAGCGCCGCCTGCGAGACCGAATCCATTGGGTCCGATTGTGCGCACCCGGCGAATGCCTCGCCGGCGCACGGCCATCCGACACGTGGCGCGCGGCTGCGGCGCGTTGGATGCGCCCTCGGCGCAGTTGGTCGACCCTGTCATTCGCCGCCTCGCGATGCCGCAATGGGCGTTGTCGCCTCCGATCCCGCCGCGCGTGCGGATCGCTGTCCCAGCCGAGTTGGTCGCGCAGTTGCCGCCGGTGATGCAGCATGGGCCCACGCGCCATCTGCTGGCGGGCGACCAGCTCGAGGCCGACGAAGGCCGTGGGCGGGCCTTGCCTAGAATGTTCATCGATGAGTCCCTCCTCAGCGCCCGGGTGCTGATCCGGCGGATGCTGCCGTCGCGCGTCGCGCTGGCCCGCGGCCGGTGCCGTAACGCCGCGAGGGCGCTGGTCGCGCTGGCTGCCGCTGGCATGGTCGCGCGCGCGTCGGCCCTGCCGGCCACGGAGGTCGCCATGCAAGCCCCCTGGTGGGTGGCGGTGGCCGCCGGGGCACTGCTCGGCGCCGTGCTGTTGGGGCTGTGGGTGCGCGACCGTCGGCGCCTGCGTGCAGCGCTGGACGCAGGCGCCGAGGCCGGTCGACGCCTGCACGCCTTGGTCGACGCGCTCGATATCGGCTTGGTCGTCTACGACCAGGCCGACCGCCTCGTGTTGTGGAACCAGGACTTCGCGCGGCTGTACGGACCGCTGGCTAACGAGCTGCAGCCGGGTCGGACCTTCGAGGAGCTGCTGCGGGCCGCGCTGGCACGCGACCTGGTACCGGAGGCACGCGGCCGCGAGGGCGCCTGGCTCTCGGAGCGGCTCGCCGCCCACCGGCGCGCCAGCGGCACGCTGCTGCGCGCGCTGCCCGATGGCCGCTGGCGCCGGATCTCCGAACGTCGTCTGGCCGACGGTCGGATGCTGTCCTACAGCATCGACGTCACCGAGCTGGAGCAGCAGCGCCGGGCGGCCGAGCAGGCCTCGGCCCGGCTGCAGGACGCGATCGACGCGCTGACCGAGGGCTTCGCGCTGTACGATAAACAGGATCGGCTGGTCGTGTTCAACGCACGCTACCGTGAAATCTACGCTGCGTCGGCGCCCGCGATCCGCGTCGGGGCGTCGTTCGAGGAGATCCTGCGGCACGGCCTGGCATATGGCCAGTACCCGCAGGCGGCCGGCCGCGAGGAGGCGTGGCTGGCCGAGCGGCTGCATCTCCACCGCCACCCCGGCCCACCCGCGCTGCAGGAGTTGCCCGGTAACCGCTGGCTGCGGATCGACGAGCGGGTGACGCGCGATGGCGGCATCGCGGGCGTGCGCACCGAGGTCACCGAACTGGTCAGACGCGAACAGGAACTGCAGCGGGTCAACGCGGAACTCGACGCCACCAATGCACGCCTGGCGGAGATCTCCGATACCGACGCGCTGACCGGCATTGCCAATCGGCGTCACTTCGACCGCCGGCTGGGCGATGAGTGGGCGCGCGCGCAGCGCGACCGACAGCCGGTGGCGCTGCTGATGGTCGACGTCGATCACTTCAAGCCCTACAACGACCGCCACGGGCACCCGGCGGGCGATGCGTGCCTGCGCCGCATCGCGGCGCTGCTGCAGGACACCGCGCGGCGCCCGTCCGATTGCGTCGCCCGCTACGGGGGCGAGGAGTTCGTGCTGCTGCTGCCACACACCGACCGCGCAGGCGCTGCGGTGCTGGCCCGCCGTTGTCTTGCCGCGGTGGATGGCGCGGCCCTGCCGCACGGCGCTTCCCCGGTGGCCCAGCACGTGACCCTGAGCATTGGTGTCGCGGTGGCGGAGCCGGGCGAGCGTGCGTGCGACGCGCGCGAGATGCTGCGGCGCGCCGACGCCGCGCTGTACCTGGCCAAGCAGGCCGGCCGCCACCGCGTGGCCGAGGCGGCGCCGGTGGAGACGGCTACCTGATGCGCTCGCCGGTCCGCAGCAGCTTCGTCATGGCCGCCGGCCGCAGCGAGCGGCCACGTCCGCACTCCGACCACGTCCGCACTCCGATTGCACGCCGATCCACTGCTGCGCGTGTTCGGCGAGCGGCTGATCGGGTGGCACCTGACGGCGCAGGCGGCCGCAGGCGTGCGCCGGGTTGTCGTCAACACCGCGCGGCTGGCAGAGCAGTTCGAGCCCGGACTGCGCGATGGCACGCGCCTGGGCCTGCGCATCCACTACTCGACCCAAGGCCGCGACCACGGCGGCGCGCTCGCGTAAAGCACGTCAAGGCCGGGGAGCGTGCCGGCCACCGCCCCGGCCACGGCAGGGCCACCCTCCACACCGCGATGCGGCGGCGCATGACGGCGATCGAGATCCTGGTGCCACGCGCGCGCAGGCTGCGCCGAACGGGCGCCCCCGCAAGGGCTGCGCGGATCAGGCCGCCAGCGCGACCGCGGCGCCCGCGCTCCGACCTGTCGCCAGGCCGAGGGCGGGTTGCGTGCCCGCGCTGATCGGCAGGCCGGAGGGCCAGGTCCGCACATCCGCCTCGTCGGACTTCGGCGCCAGCCCGCCGGTCTGCAGTGCCCAAGCTTCGGTCGCGGCGTCCGGCGGCAGGCAGCGCCAGCCGGGATGCGCCAGCCGGTGCGCGTGCAGGCGCTCGACGAGGCGCTCGCACTGCGCGCCGCTCAGCGCGCCGGCCACCGCCTGCCAGCGGCGCAGGATCGCGGGCTCGGCCCAGGCGTCCTCCATCGCGCGTTGCACCAGCGCCGGCGACCAGCTCGGCCCGGCGGCGATGCGGCGCGCCAGCAGGCTCGTCATCAGCACCAGCACCGGCGTGCGCAGCGCCGGCGGGAACAGCGCGGCGACCCGGTCGACGCGCGCCGGCTGGCCCTGGCGCATGAAGCGCAGCGTCAGCATCAGCTGCAGCACCTGCACCGGGTTGAGCACGCGCAGCCGCGGCGGCGGCAGCACCAGCAGCGGCAGCGCCGCGGCCTCGGCGTGCGGCAGCGGGGTGCAGTAGCTGGTCAGCACCGCCAGCCGTGCCCACTGGCGCGCGTTCAGGCCGTCGATGCTGCCGAGCCGCCCCTGCTCGATCTGGCGCGCGAAGCCGACGGCGTCGCGCCAGTCGCAGTCCGACTTGGCGCGGTTGGCGCGCGCGCTCATCACCGCCAGGTTGCCGACCGCGTAGCCGGCGAGGTTGTTGACGCGGTCGATCGAGGCATCGTTGCCGCCGCCCGTGCCGTGGGTCAGCGCCTCGCCGGTGATCGGGCACAGCGGCACCTCGATACGGCGCAGGAAGGCCGGCGTGACGCCGACGAGGTCGAAGGCCTTGCCGCGCACCCAGGCGCCGAGCCGCAGCTGCAGCCACTTGCGCAGCTGCGGCGTCGGCTGGCGCGTGCGCGTGCCGAAGACCGCTTGACCGGCCTCCCAGCCCTGGCGAACCGGGTTGCCGGCGTGCAGGTGGTCGGCCGGCGGCAGCAGGCGATGGCGGGCATGGTCCCAGCCGATCTCGAACGCGGTGCGGTCGGCCACGCTCCAGGTTGCCGGCAGCGGGGAGGGGCAGGGGGTGGTGGCGAGGGTCATGGCGTGGCTCCGGTCGGATCGGGCGGGCACCTTGCCCGTCCGCCTGGCCACGATAGGGGCTGGGTGGCTCAAAGAGTGAGCCACCTCGGCGGCTGCTGCCGCGGTGCGGCCGATCGTGTGCCGCCCCGGCTGCGGCGCCTCGCCTGGCTGAAGTAGCGGTCCGCGGCCACGATGTGCGGGACGATGCGGGCGCGGGCGAGGCCCAGTCGACGGTTCAGCCGATCGCCCGCCCGAGCCGCTCGCGCACCCAGCCGAACCCCACCCGCTCCTGCTCGAGCCGCAGCCCGGGCTGCAGCCGATCGAACCTCAGGTCGTCGTAGACCGCCGACTCGTCCACCGTCAGTCGCGGCAGATCGTGGCGGATGGGCTGCGGCTCCTCGCCCCAGAGCGCGCGGTGCGCCAGCAGCGTCTCGCGGTCCATCAGCAGCGACGCCGCGTGCGGGAAGTGGCCGCGCAGCTGGTCGAGGATCGCGAAACCGTGGGTGTCGATATCGCCCCAGTAGTGCAGCTCGCAACGCTGCAGCCAGCCGGCGCGCGCCAGCGCGTCCCAGCCGTAGCCGGCGCCGAAGATCACGATCGCCTGCGGCAAGGCGGGCAGGGCCAGGAAGTTGGTCTCGTTCTCGGTCACGACGACGCGCCGCAGCGGCAGCGCGAGCGTGGCGAAGCTCGCCGCATCGAGCGTGATGTCCGCGAGGCCCTTGCAGCCGGGCAGCGTGGGCAGCGCCGGGTCGAGCAGCCGAAAGCGAATCCGCAGCGGCTTGTCGAGAAATCCGTAGCGGCGCGCGAACTGCGCCGCGCCGGCGGCCGCGGTATCGATCGCGCCCGGCGGCAGCGCCAGGTCCAGCCATTCGGCGAGCACGCCGCGATGCGCCTCGATGAACTTGCTGTCGACCCCCGGCAGGTCGACCTGGCGCAGATACAGCCCCGGTCGCGGGTGCGACTGCAGCCAGCCGACGATGGCGAGCAGCCGATCCCAGCGGTCGGCCAGCTCCAGCACCTGCAACGGCCGCTTCGTCATCCACGGCTGCAGCACCGGCTGCGCGCTGGCCGTCTGCTGCCACAGCGCCCGGAAGCGCTCGGCCTGCCGTTTCTTGCCGACGAGGGCCAGCGCGTCGTCGAGCGAATCGACCCAGGCCGCCAAAGGCAGCCGCTGTCGGCCCTGCACGCGGTGCGTCCACTCGCGCCATTCGAGGCGGACATGGCGCGCCGCGCCGATCTCGCGCACCCAGTCGCGCACGGCGTCGAAGCGCTCGCTGAGGTCGGCCGGCGCGGGCACCTTCAGGCTCAGCCGCAGCGGCCAGTCGATCGCGTCCGCGACGGCGGCGCGCAGCAGCTCGCCTCGGTCCCACAGCCGCTGAACCTGCGCGCGCAGGTCGGCCGGCGTCGTCCAGCTCACGCCGCGGCCCCGTCGCTGCCGGCTTTCTGCGCGCGGTACTCCTCGATCGTCAGGCAGCGCAGCCGCGAGTCGCGCCCGTCCTCGTTGTGGACGAATCCGACGCTGGCGACGAAGGGCTCGATGACGTGGATCTTCTGCAGCGGCGTGACGATCAGCAGCTGCAGGTTCAGGCGCTGGAAGAGCGTCAGACCGTATTGCGCCGACTCGTCCGACCCGCGCCCGAAGGCCTCGTCGATGACGACGAAGCGGAAGGTCCGCGACCGCACCGCGCCCCATTCCAGCCCGAACTGGTAGGCCAGGCTGGCGGCGAGCACGGTGTAGGCGAGCTTTTCCTTCTGCCCGCCGGACTTGCCGCCGGAGTCGGAGTAATGCTCGTGCTCGGCGCCGTCGGCGCGCCAGCGCTCGCTGGCCGAGAACAGGAAGCCGTTGCGAACGTCGGTGACCTTGGCGGTCCAGCGCCGGTCGGCATCGGCCAGCCCCTCGCGGCCGCGGAAGCGGTCGATGATGGCCTTGACCTGCAGGAACTTGGCCTCCGAGTACTGCTCGTCGGCGGACCCGGTCAGCGCGCCCTCGGTGCACGCGCGCAGGTCCTGCTGGAAGTCGCGGATCTCGGCGTCGGGGCTGGGCTGCGCGACCAGCTCGATATAGCGGCCGGGGTTGTAGTCGATCTCGCGCAGCGACTGGTTGATGCGGGCGACGCGCTCCCGGATCGTCTCGCGCTCGCGCGCGAGCTGGGCGTTGAAGTTGGCGATCTCGTTGATCGTATTGACGTTGAGCAGCTCCTTGAAGCGAGCCTCGAAGCGCGGCAGGTCGTCGCGCTGCAGCCCGTCGAGCATGCGCGCGTAGTCGGCGAGCGAGGCCAGGGTCGAGTCCATCTCGACCGACTCGGCCTTGAACTCGTCCCTGAAGCCGCGCATCGCATTGACGATGCGCTCGGCCAGCCGCGCCAGCCGCTTGTCCTCGGCGTCGATGCGGGCCTGCAGCCAGTTGCGCAGCTCCTGCTCGCGGTGGTCGCAGGACTCGACCGTCAGCTGGTGCTCCCCCAGCCCTTCGCGCCGCCACTGCTCCAGCCGCACGCGCCGCGCCTCGTCGAGCGGGGTGGCGTCGCAGGTCGCGCGCTCCTGCTGGCGCAGCGCCTCGGCGGCCTCGACCTTGCTGCGGACCTCGCCGCGCTTGCCGAGCGCCTCGGCCAGCCTGGCCTCGGCCTCGGCCAGCCGGTCGCGCACCGCCTGCAACTGCCGCCCCAGCTCCTGCAAGGTATCGCTGGCCGATTGCAGCCGCGCGCGCTCGTCGGCCAGCCGCGCGATCTCGCGCGCCGGGGACTGCCAGTCGATCTCGCCGAAGCGCGCGAAGGTCTCCAGCCCGGCGAGGGCCTCCAGCCGGCCCTGGAGCTGCTGGCGCGACTGCTGGATTTCGGCGAGGCGCTGGCCCAGATCGGCAAGCCTGGCCTGCAGCCGCTCGCGCCGGTCGCGCAGCGTTCGCAGCTTGTCGGCGTTGCTCCAGCCGAGCACATAGCGGCTGCGGTCGTCGATGCGGCTGCGGTCGTCCTTCTCGTGGCGCCCGCTCGGGTCCTTGATCTGGCCGGCGCGCGTGACCGCGCGCAGCTCGCGGCGGAACTGCTCGGCGCTGTCGCAGCAGGCGACGTCGAAGCGTGCGCGCAGCTCCTGCTCCAACCACTCGTAGTGCGGCGTATCGGGCTTGATCGCGAGCTTGCGCACCAGCGACTGCGGATGCAGCGAGCCGCCAGGCGCGGGCTTGCGCGGCCGGACGTGGAAGTAGACCAGGCGCGCGTTGAGGTGCTGGCGGTCGACCCAGTCGGCGACCGCCTTGTAATGCGCATCGGGCACCAGCAGCGCGAGCCCGAATCCGCGCAGCAGCCGCTCGGCCGCACCCTCCCAGTCGCGCTCGTCCTCGCGCACCTGGATCAGCTCGCCGGCGAACGGCAGCTCGTCGGCGGCGATCGCCAGCGCGGCGCACAGCGCATCGCGGATGCGCACCTGCGCGGCGTCGATATTGCTCCTGCGGCGCTCGAGGCTGTCGATCTCGTCGGACAGCGCGGCGTGCTCGTCGCGGCCCTGGCGGAAGGCGAAGTCCTCCTCGCGTTCACGGTTGCCGAGATCGGCGATGCGCGCGCGCAGCGATTCGGCGCGCTCGCCGATCGACCGCTGCTGCGCGACGAAGGCCGCCTCGTCGGCCGGCGGCGGCTCGTCGATGCGCGCCAGCAGCGCCTCGTAGCGCTGCGCGCGCTGCTGGCACTGGTCGCGCTCGGCCTGCCGGCGCCCGATCTCGGCCGTGAGCTGCTCGATGCGGTCGCCGCCATGCTCGCGCAACGCACGCTCGAGGTTGCCGGTCTCGGCGCGGTCGGCATCGCGCTGTGTGCCCAGGCGCTCGATCTGCGCGTCCAGCCGCGCCGCATCCTGCGCCAGCAGCGCGAGCCGCTTGTCGAGCAGATCGCCCTTGAGGCGGGCGAAGAAAGGCCGCAGCACATCGCGGTCGTCGCGCAGGCGCTGGGTCTCGGCCAGGATGGCGGCGTGGCGCTCGCCGTCGGCGACCAGCGGCGCCAGCAGCTCGACCTGGCGCTTGGCCTTCAGCACCGCCTGGTGCGCGCGGTCCAGGTCGTCGAAGTGGTGGATCAGCGCGTCGATGCGGCTGCCGACGTCGAAGGGCTCGAGCATATGGCCGCGGACGAAGTCGGTCAGGTTGCCGACCGACTTCATCGACACCGTCTGGTGGAACAGCTCCAGCGCCTGCTCGTGCTCGATGCCGAAACGGCGCCTGAACCAGGCGCCGTAGGGCGGGAAGCTGTCGAACAGCTCGCAGCCCGAGGCGCGCAGCCGCTTGCGCAAGGCCGCGATGTCGGCGCCGAAGCCGGCGAAGTCGGCGCCGATCGTCATCGCCCGCGGCGCGGCGACGAAAAGCCGCGCCGGCTGCCCCTGCGGGTCCCTGAGCCAGAAGACCTGCGCCAGCGTCACCGACTGGTCGTAGCCTTCGTTGCGGAAGACCGCGAGCACGACCGAATAGCTCGACGCGTCGCGCAGCGCCACCGGCCGCGCGCTGCCGGTGACCTCGTTGCGCTCGCTCTTGTAGTGCCCTAGCACGTAGGATCGCAGCGTGCGCTCGCGCGCCTCGGCGCCGGCGGCCTTGTTGTAGGCCACGCGCTGCGCCGGCACCAGCAGCGTCGTCAGCGCATCGACGAGCGTCGACTTGCCGGAGCCGATATCGCCGGTCAGCAGCGCGTTGCGGCCGTCGGGCTCGATCCGCCAGACTCGCTTGTCGAAGGTGCCCCAGTTGAGCACCTCCAGCCGCTGCAGCCTGAAGCCCACCCGGCTGTCGTCGGCGACGAAGTCCAGCTCCAGCGTCGGGGCCTCAAGCATCGCCGGCCCCGCTGGCCTGCGCCGCGCCGCTGAGCGCCGTGCGGTAGACCTCGAGCCGGGCGTCGAAGTCGGCCAGCCACTGCGCATCGACGAAGGCCTTGAGGATGCGCCGCAGCTCGTAGCGTCCGTCATCGGCGCCACGGGCGGCGCCGCTGCCGGCCGCGGGCTTCAACCGGCGCAGGAACCCCAGGTCGGCCACCTTGGCGATCGTCGCGTCGACCTGGTCGACGAGTCGCGCCTCGTTCGTGCCGTCGGGCAGGAAGACGCGCATCAGCTCGGCGATCTCGTCGCGCGACAGCACGAGCCGGGTCTCGCCGCCGCCGGCGTCGAACTCTGCCAGCCGCTTGCGCAGCAGCGCCAGCATCAGGCTGACCGGGTAGGACAGCGGGCGCCGCGCGACCAGCCGCGGCAGCCGCGGCGCGCCGTCGGACTCGTCCGCATCCGGCCGGCTCTTCAGGAAGGCATAACCCTCGGCCTCGTCGAGCACCAGGTCCAGCAGCAGCACCGCGGCCTGCTCGCGCACACGCGCCTGCAGGCGCAGCAGGTTGGCCCACAGCGGCTCGTCGTCGTCGCGGTACAGAACGCCCTTGAGCAGCTGGACGAGCAACCTGGACAGCTCGGGCACGGGCGGCGCGGCGGCCGGCGCGCCGAGAAGGGCGTCGTCGGGCGCGGTTTCTTGCGCGGGTTCGTCTCTCGTCATCGTGCGGTTCGAGGCGCTGCCATGTGCTGGCTAGCGCGTGAAGATCACCCTGGGCAGCCGCGCGCGGCGCTCGACGGGGTCGCCCGCGGCGTCGCAGGCCTGCCAGTGGACCGGCTCGTCGACCGTCTCGTCGACGACGGCGCGCAATCCGTCGGCGGCGGGCGCGCCGTGGCCGGCATGCGCCAGCTCGAGGTAGGCGACCAGCTCGGCAAGGCCCTGCTGCAGAGGGGCGGCGTCGAGCAGCTCGCGCAGCGTGACCTGCGCGCTGCGGCGCAGCGCTTGCTGGACGTTGGTGCGCAGCCGCGCTTTGTCGACCACGATCTGGTCGAACAGGCGCGCGGTATCGATATCCGCCTCGCCGGCGTCGAGCACGAGGTCGGCCAACTTCGGCCTGGCGGCCGGCGTGAACAGCGGGCGCTCCAGCGGCAGCTCGACCGACGCGCCCATCGCGTCGATCGCGGTCACGTTGCCGGCCGGCGGCGCGGCGCGCAGCGCCAGCGCCTTGGCCTCGATGCCGCGCAGCAGGTCGAGGATGCGGCGGTTTTCCAGGAAGGCGCGGTCGTCGAGGAAGCGGCGCAGCTGCTGCGACAGCCGCGCCACCGTGCGCTGGGTGTGCTCGCCGGCCTCCAGCCAGTCGTGGTGCACGCGGCGCGTCCGCGGCTCGGGGTTCAGCGCCGCCACCGCCGGCAGCGCCAGCGCCCGCTCCAGGTGCGCCGACAGCGCCTCCTGCCGGCGGCTGGACATCAGGAAGTCCCAGAAGGCGCGGAAGCTGCGGCCCTGGTCGGAGTCGGCGATCGCATCGCGCTCGCCCATGATCTGGTCGAGCAGCGCGCCCTTGGAGCCCTCCCACAGCGCGATCTTCTCGCGCACCTTGCGGTCGAGGCTGCGGAAGTTGTGCTCGACCTCGCGGAAGTCGGCCAGCAGCTCGCGCGCGAGCTGCTGGAACTGCAGGAAGCGCTCCTTGACCGCGGTGTCGTCGAGCAGCGGCAGGTCCCCGGCGAGCACGCGCGCGATCTCGGCGTCGATCTCGTCGCGCCGGCGCTGCAGCTCGGCCAGGCGCAGCGCGGGGTCGGCCTCGGTGCCGGCGCTGATCTGCTCGAGCAGGGCGAACAGCGTCAGCAGCCGCGACTCGGTGCCGACGAAGGGGCGCTCGGTCAGCGACGCGAGCCAGGCGATGGCCTTCTCGGTCGCCGGGGTGAGGTCGAACTGCGCCTCGTCGGTGCCGGGCTTGTAGAACTTGCGCAGCCAGCCCTTGTCGGGCGCGGCCCAGTCGTCGAGATACTCCTGCGCGCGCTTCGGGTAGGCGCCGGCGCCGAGCTGCTCGTGCAGCGCGAACAGCTCGTCGTCCAGCGCCTCGGCCAGGTCGGCCTCGCTCATCGTGCGCACGTTCGGCGCGACGAAGACGCGGTGCAGGAAGGCGGCCACCAGCGGCGCGTGCGGCGACGCGAGCAGCCGCCAGGCGGGGTGCTTGTCGCGCAGGGTGGCGAGGGTGAGGTGGTCCATGCGGGTTGTTCGGGTGCGCCGCGGGTGCGGCGCAGTGCATCACCGGGTCATTCCTCGAACAGGTCGGAGTGCGTTCCCGCGCGAACGAACACGATCGAGTTGCCCTCCGCTCGATAGATCAGCAGGAAGTCGCCACCGACATGACACTCGCGATGATCGGACCAATCGCCCCGCAGGGAATGGTCCCGCCACTCGGGGCCGAGTGGCGCGTCGTTGGCGACCAGCAGCAGCATCGCCTCTTTCAGGCGCTTCAGGTCGTAGCGGCCCGAGCGGGACAGGCGCTCCCAGTCCGCGAGGAAGGCCCTGGTGTAGTCACACGCTCGGGGCGGCGCGGCCCGCTTACTGCTGGCCGGCCTTTTCGAGCTCATCGATCAAGGCACGCGCGGAGCCGAAACGGACGGCACGCGACTTCGCCATCGCGCGTGCCTCCTGCGCTGCCGCACGGGTCCGGGCGTTGGGTACCTTCAGCTCCAGCGGAAAGGCCTGGTCGTCGACGACGCGCTTGAGCAGGATGCGCACCGCGTCGGACACCGACAGGCCCATGGCCGCCAGAGCCTCGCTGGCCTGGGTCTTGACTTCCTCGTCCACGCGGACGTGCAGCATCGTCGATTGGGCCATGGTCGGGTTGGGTGTTTGAACGAATTATGTATCTCGCATGCGATACAGTCAATCTCCACACGGGTTCTCGATCCCGCGCCCCGATTGCCCCTGTAGCACGCGCGTCGGCCGCTACGCCTTCGGACCGCGTCGGGCCGAAGTCTTGCGCGCAGCGGCCTTCGTCGCGACAGGCTTCTTCTTCGCCGCGGTCGCCCGCGCCGCCTTCGCGGCGGCCGTCTTCGCCGGCTTCGCCTCGGCGCGGGGCGCGGTCGGCTTGTCCGCGGCTCTTGCGGGTCCTGCGGCTTTCTCCGCTTTCGCGGCTTTCGCGACCTTTGCGGCGTTTGCGACCTTCGCGGCCTTCTCGGCCTTCGCGGGTCGGCCGGTGACCTTCTTCCCAGCTGCGCCGTCGGCAGCCACCATCGCGCTGGCCATGTCGAGGCCGAACACATCCGCCAGCGCGGCATCGTCGAGCACCCGGCTCGTCGCCGCCTTCTTCGCCTTCGCCGGCAAGGCCGCGGCCTGGGTCGCGAGCAGATCGCCGGCATCGACCTGGCGCAGGACGAACAGCAGCTCGGGCTTCTCGTCCAGCCGCGCGCCGACGCCGTACAGCGCGGCGGCGACATGCTTGCACATGCTCGCCCAGTCCGGGCACGAGCAGCCGAGGCGGATCTCCTTCGGCGCCGGGAAGAGCCCGGTCCCCGGCGCGCAGATGCGCTCCATGACCGGCTTCGACAAACGCCCCTGCAGCAGCTCGACCAGCGAGGCGATCGATCCGGTGCATTCGTCGACCAGCCGGCTCCATTGCGCCGCGGGTACCGGGGCGATCGCGATCTCGATCCGGTACAGGCTCGACCCCATCACCTGCGCGATCACCTTGCCCGGCTCGATCCTCAGGTCGATGACCGAGCCGTTGCGGACATAGCTGCGGCCGCGCGGCAGGCGGTTGGCGAAGTCGCTGTAGGCCTCGAGGTTGTCGCACCAGGCCTTGCCCCAGAAGGTCCGCGCGATCTTGCTCGACTTCAGCGCGACCGGCTCGCAGGCGCTCCCGGCCTTCTTCGCCTTCTCTAGCGCCTGCCTGGCCGCGGCTTGCCGCTTTGCGACCGGCACATATGGCTTCCACCCCCCGTACATCACGACTCCTCCACGGCATGGATGTCCAGCTTCACCAGATCGAGCAGCTCGCGGTCGCTCAACTCGGTGAGGTTGATCTCGCCGCCGCCTTCGACGACCTCGGTCACCAGTGCCTGCTTGGCACGGATCAGCGCGTCGATGCGTTCCTCGACCGTGCCGCGGCAGACGAACTTGTGCACCAGCACGTTGCGGTGCTGGCCGATGCGGTAGGCACGATCCGTCGCCTGATTCTCCACCGCGGGGTTCCACCAGCGGTCGAAGTGCACGACGTGCGAGGCCGCGGTGAGGTTGAGCCCCGACCCGCCGGCCTTGATCGACAGGACGAAGAAGGGCGTTCGCTCGTCGTCCTGGAAGCGCTGCACGAGCTCGCGCCGCGTGGCCACCGGCGTGCCGCCGTGCAGCACCAGCCCCTCGCGGCCGAAGAGGCCGCCGAGAAAGGCGGCCAGCGGCGCCGTGGCCTGCTGGAACTGCGTGAAGACCAGCATCTTCTCCTGCCGCGCGGCGACGGTGTCGGCGATCTCGCGCAGGCGCGCGAACTTGCCGCTGTCCTGCGGCTGCCAGCCGCCATCGCCCAGCCATTGCGAGGGGTGGTTGCAGATCTGCTTGAACCGCATCAGGTAGGCCAGCACCAGGCCCCTGCGCTCGATGCCCTCGGCACCGTCCAGCGCCTCGGTCAGTGCCGTGACCGCCTTCTGGTAATGCGCCGCCTGGCTGGCGGCCAGCGCGCACCAGGCGGTCAGCTCGGTCTTGTCCGGCAGGTCGGCGATGATGCGCTTGTCGGACTTCAGCCGCCGCAGGATGTAAGGCGCCACGAGCGTCCGCAGCGGGCCGTAGTGGCCCGACTCGGCGAGACGCCTGGCGAAGCCGGCGAAGACGCGCTCCGATCCCAGCAGCCCCGGATGGGTGAAGTCGAAGATCGACCACAGGTCGGACAGGCGGTTCTCGACCGGGGTACCGGTCAGCGCGATGCGCGCGTCGGCCTGCAGCCTCTTCACCTGCTGGGTCTGCCTGGCGCCCGGGTTCTTGATCGCCTGCGCCTCGTCGACGATCGCCAGCCGCCACCGCACCTCCGTCAGCCTGGGCAGGCGCGGCAAGGTGCCGTAGCTGGTGACGACGAGATCGACCCCGGCCAGCCGCGCCGCGTCGAGCGCCTGCAAGTCCTCGCGCGGCATCCCGGACGGATGCGCGAGCAGGCACTTCAGCCCGGGCGCGAAGCGGGCTGCCTCCTGCATCCAGTTGGCCAGCAGCGAGGCCGGGGCGACGAGCAGGCTGGGGCGACTTTCGCGGCCCTCGCCCTGCGGCTGCAACGACAGCAGCAGCGCCAGCACCTGGATCGTCTTGCCCAGCCCCATGTCGTCGGCCAGGCACGCCCCCAGGCCGAGGCCGGTGAGCAGCGACAGCCAGCGCAGCCCGTCCTGCTGGTAAGGGCGCAGGGTCGCGGCGAGCCGGGGGCCGGGGTCGATGGCGGCCAGCCGATCGGGCGCGCGCAGGCCGCGCAGGGTCTCGGCCAGCCATGGGCCGGCGCCGATCTCGGACCAGTCGGCGTCGGGCGCGGCTTCGTCCAGCGTGGCGCCGGCGAGCAGGCGCATGGCTTGCGCCAGCGGCAGCCCGTCGCGCGCGGCCTCCTCGATGGCGCGGAAGCGGTCGAGCAGGCGCGACAGGCGCGCGCGGTCGACCTCGATCCAGCGGCCGCGCATCCACTGCAGGCCGTCGCTGCCGGCCAGAAGCGCGCGGATCTCCTTCGCCGTCAGCGGCTCGCCGTCGAGCGTGACCTCCATGTCGAAGTCGAGCAGGGCGTCGAGCCCCAGCTTCGACGGCATCGCCGTGCCGACGGTGGCCTTCACCTTCGGCCGTGCCGGGCGGCCGGTCTGCCACTGCGCCGGCATGCGAACGACGATGCCGGCGGACTCGATCCCGGGCAGGTCGGCGAGGAACTGCACCGCGTCGCCCACCTGCCAGCGCAAGGGGTGGTAGAGCTCGCCGGAATCGACCATCGCGGCGATCCACGCGCATTGCTCGGCCGCGCGCTGCACCGGCATCAGCAGCGACAGCAGCTGCGCCTTCTTGCGGCCGCCGGAGAATTCGGACAGCGCCTGCGACAGCGGCAGGTGCTGCGCCTTGCCGTGCGCCGACAGCCGCGTGGTGTAGGTGGCCATGAAGGCGAAGGGCGCGTCGGGATCCTTGCGGTTCTCGGCCAGGTTGAAGTGAACCCGGCCGACGAGGTTCCAGGCCGGATGGCGCGCCTTGAGGAAGTCCTGCAGCGACTCGCCCGAAGCCTTCAGCGCGCGCGCGAGCGCGGCGTCGATGGCCGACCACATCGCGACGAGCCGGTCCGGCGCGAGGTACTCCGCGCCGGGCATCGGCGGCGCGTCGGCGATCAGCAGCGCCAGCGTCAGATCGTCGGGCGGAGGCACCGGCTCGCCTTCCAGCGTGGTGCAGCGCGCGGTGACGTAGCGCGCCGCGAAGTCGCGCCACCACGCCCATGCCGGCGGCAGCGCCGCGCCGGCGAGCGCTGCGCCCAGGTGCAACAGGCCCTGGCCGGCATCGACCGCGAAGGCGGCGGCGATCGCATCGTGCTGCGGCGCGGGCAGCGCCGGCGCCCCGGCGTCCGGCAGGCACAGCAGATGGCCGGCGGGCGTGAGCGAGAGTGCCAGCGGCGTGGGCGACGGCGGGGGGTCAGGCGTCATGCGTGGCCCGGGCGGGCTGAGGATTCGGCGTCGAGCCTCACGGCGAACACGGCTTGCCCGGGCTTGCGAGGTGCGCGAGATCGGCGCGCCGGTGATGCCTGGAATCCGCTCAGGCCAACATGACACGGGCACGCAACTCGACCTCGAGCGCGCGCTTGATGGCGGCGAAGATCGCGGACGCATTGCTCAGGGGCGGGTTGCCCGATCTCGACAGCATCCGGTGCAGGCTCTTCGCGGGTCTGTGGATTTCGATGGCCAAGGCCTCGAAGCCCACGGTTGCATTCACCAGATCGCGCAGGATCGACTTGGCGGATTCCGGCTCGCCGTTGACGAACAGCGTGATGGCCTCATCCCGCAGGGCTCGGGCGAAGGCCGGGTCGGTCTTTGTACGCGCGGCCACGGCTTCCTCGAAGTCACGGGTCTTGGCCGTCGCACGGGCTTCTGTCGAGTCGGGCCGGGATCGCGCGCTGCCGGTGTCTCTGCTCATGGATTCACTCCGCGACGATGGTGAATCCACGCAGCCAGGGATCGAGGTGGGCGATGTCGAACGTGCCCGACTCGAACATCTGCTTCATCTCTGCGTGGATCAGCATCGGCGCTCGCTTCAGGCGCCAGCCGTTGATCCGCAGGAACACGTCGGCAGCCGCAAAGGCGATGCGCTTGTTGCCGTCCACGAACGGATGGTTGATCGCCAGGCTTTCCATCAGTGCCGCGGCTTCGGCCACGATGTCCTCGTAGTAACCCGTCTGCGGGCGGAACAGCGCGGCCTCCAGTGCCCCGGGATCGCGCAACCCCGGCGCGCCACCGTAGCGCTGCATCAGGACCGTATGCATGCCGAGCACGTCGGCCACGGTCGGATAGTCGCGCGGCACGGCCTACCTGGCCAGCTCGCGGTAGAGACTGTCGAACTCGTCGAGGCTCGACGCGAACGAAGCCATCACATGGCGGCGAGGGCGCACCTTCTGCTGCCGGTCGATGTAGTCGCGCAGCGCCTCGTCGAGCACCGCCTGAAACTGGCGCCCCTGGCTCTCGGCGATCTGGCGCAGCGCTGCCAGCACCTCGGGCGCGGCCTGGGAGGAGAACTTCTCGCGCACGGCGGTCGTCATGGCCAGCTCCATCATGATCGATCTTGACGTTTCATGATAGAGCAAGATTCCTCGGGTCCGCATTCGACGTTGGAATCTCGGCAGGTCACGTGGTTGACGATGTGCCGCCGCGCGTCAGCGATCGACACTGCGAGGGCAGGGGCTGCGCGTACCCGCGGGCTGCGCACAGCAACGAGATGGCTCTGGCCCGCGAAGTGGCCGAATCCTGCCGTCACCGCCCGCCCGCGCCCGCGGCACAGGCGTCCGGAACCCCGCGCCGCCCAAGGAAAGCGGCAAGGAAAAAGGGCCCGGAGGTCATCCGAGCCCTTGCGTGGGTGGTGGCGGGCGGTTGCCTGCTGCAAAGACGACCTGTTGAGCTTACGAGTAGCAGAGCGGGTTGCTGCGGGTCAAGCGCCCAGAAGCCTGCGCGCCAGCACGGACTGCATGTCACGGCGGCCGTCGACGATCAGGTAGATCACGACCCGGCTGCCGAGGATGCGATAGATCACTCGGTACGGCTTGAACGCCGTCTGCCGGTACGCCTTCATACCCAGCGCGACGAGTTCTTTGGGGTAGCTGCCGCGCTCTGGGAACTGGGCCAGCCCGTCCACGACGTCCATCAAGCGATCGAGCACGTGGTCCGCGTTGGCCACACTGTCGAATTCGGCGATGTAGTCGTGGATCGACTCCAGGTCTTGTTCGGCACCTGCGGTCAGCAGGACCTCGTAGCGCGTCGGCTTGCCGGCCATCAGGCCGCGGCTCGCTTCGCGCGCAGGCGTGCCACGACATCGGCGACAGGTTTGATCCGGCCTTCCTCGACGTCCTGCTGGCCGAGTGCGAGGATCTTCAACAGGGCCAAGGTCTCCTGCGTTTCCTCGAAGGAGGCCACGTCCTGCAGCACGGCCTTGGCTTCGCCGTTCTGCGTGATGACCAAGGGTTCCCGGTTCTCAGCAAGGTGGGTCAGCACCTCGGCGGCATTGGCCTTCACGTAGCTGATGGGCTTGACTTGCGATGAGTAGCGCATGGCCGTGGTGTTGTGATAGTCAAGAACCGAATATAGACCTTTAAAGGTCTTGCCGCAATCTGCGGTGCGGCGGCCCGTCAGCGAGACAGCAGTTCCACATACGTCTGGTAGCTGTAGACGCGGTTCTTCTTCTGCCCGGTGAGTTCGGCCAGGATGCCGAGATCGTCCAGCAGCTTGACGGCGGCGCTGGCGGTCGGGAACGTCGTGTCCAGCCGCTGGCGAACGTGCTCGACGCTGAAGCGCGGCATCATCGGCAGCAGCTCGAACAGGCGGTAGCTGATCGGCCCAGCCTTGCGAGACTCCAGCAGTCGCTTGCGGTCGACCGTGATCAGGCTGGCCACGTCGATGATGCTGCGTTCGGCCTCCGCGGACGCCGCAGCCACGCCCTCCAGGAAGAAGGACACCCAGCCCTCCCAGTCGCCGTCGCCGCGGATGGACGACAGGCGCCGGTAGTACTCGGCCTGGTGCTGCTTGAGGTAACCACTCAGGCACATCAGCGGCTCCCGCAACAGCCCCCACTGCTCCATGAGTGCGGCGATCAGCAGCCGCCCGATGCGCCCGTTGCCATCCAGGAAGGGGTGGACGGTTTCGAACTGGGCATGGATCAGTGCGACCCGGACCAGCGGTGGCAAGTCGGAGTCAGTGATGTGGATGAAGCGCTCCAGGTCCGTCAGCAGATCAGCCACTTGCTGTGGTGGGGGCGGCACGAAGGCGGCGTTGCCCGGTCGCGTGCCACCGATCCAGTTCTGCGAGCGGCGCAGTTCGCCGGGCTGCTTGCCAGCGCCGCGCGCCCCATCGAGCAGCAGCCGATGCGCCTCGCAAAGCAGGCGAACGCTGATCGGCAAGCCCTGCGGGTCGCGCAGCTGCCCCTGCACCCAGTGGAAGGCACGCAGGTAGTTGGTGACCTCTTCGACATCGTCGGTGTTGCTGACCTTGAGGCCCGCTTCCTCGTCGAACAGGTCGGTCAACGTGGCCTGGGTGCCCTCGATCTGCGAGGTGAGCAGCGCCTCCTTGCGGATGGCGCTGTAAAGCAGCCATTCCACCGACGGGACCAGGCCCGACACCCCGGCAAGGCGCGCCAGCGCCAGTTCGGCCTGCCGGTTCAGGTCGACGAAGCAGGTCGGCGCCAGCGGCGGATCAGCCGGGGGCAGTGGCTGAGGCACGAAGGCGCGGACCGACTCACCCAGCGTGGTCGTGGTGGCGTAGGTGCCGGTGGTTCGGGGCATTGAAAGCGTGCTTTGATCTCTCGCACTCAATTAAAGCATGCTTTACTTTGAGCCGCCTGTATCAAAGTAGACTTTCATAAGATGCAGCCTTGGCCTCGATCCGATACCCCATCGCCCGGTCGCCGCGCTGGCGCTTGTCCCACATCCGCAGCAGCGCGGGATGGCCGGTGTCCACGAAGTCGATGATCCGCACGTCGGTCTTGCTGGCGTGCTCGTGGTGCAGGCGCCCAGCGTACTGCTGCAACGTGCCCTTCCAGGACACCGGCATCGCGAGGACCAGGGTGTCGAGCGGCGGGTGATCGAAGCCCTCGCCAACCAGCTTGCCGGTCGACAGGAGCACGTGCGGCGCGTCGGGCAGCAGGGCATCGAGGTCCGTAACCAGCGTCGCACGCTGCTTTCTCGGCATCCGGCCATGCAGCACGAAAGGCGCCGGTGCATGGCGGGCGCGCGGCACCACCTCAAGGTCGTGCGGTGCCCCGGCCGGCGTGGCCGCCGTGTGGCGGATCGGTCCGCACTGCATGAAGATGATCGGCTGCTGCCCGTCGCGTCGGATCGGAGTCGCCGTCAGGCCCAGCACGTACTTCGCCTTGGTTCGCTTGAGGATCGCGTCGAACGAGACGGCGCCGACGTGATGGCACTCGTCGACGATCACGTGGCCGTAGTCCTCGACCAGCGGGTTCACCTCGCCCTGGCGGGACAAGGACTGCATCACGGCGATGTCGATCCGCCCGGTGGGTTTGGCCTTGCCGCCGCCGATGGTGCCGACCACACCCTTGCCGACAGCCAGAAACGCCTGCAGCCGCTCCTGCCACTGCTTGAGCAGCTCCGTGCGATGCACCAGCACCAGGGTGTTGACACCCCGGTGCGCGATCATCGCCGCCGCCGTCACGGTCTTGCCGAAGGCGGTCGGTGCACATAGCACCCCGGCATCAAAGGGCAGCATCGCCGCGATGGCAACCTCCTGGTCGGGACGCAGACTGCCGACGAACGACACGTCCAGCGGCTGGCCGCCAACGTGTTCGTCCCGCAGGTCGCAGGCGATGCCGTTCTCGCGCACCAGCGACAGGGCAGCATCCAGGCACCCTCGGGGCAACGCGATGTGCTGCGGGTAGTTCTCGGCGCAGCCGATGACACGCGGCTTGTCCCATACCGACATCCGCATCGCCTGCGCCTTGTAGAACTCGGGGTTCTGGAACGCTGCCAGCCGGATCAGGCGGTTGGCCAGCGCCTGCGGCAGTTGGGCCTTCTCGAAATAGATCAAGTTGGCCAGCGTCACGCTCAGTGACTTCGGCATAGGCCCGGGCAGCTTCTTGGTCGAAGTGCTCTCGCGCTTCCACGGCGTTGCAAGGTCTTCGTCGTCGATGAAGGTGACGTCCAGCGGATGGACGCCACCCGTCGCCCGCAGGATGGTCGGCTCGATGTCGGGCGCGGCCATCGGCTGAATGGAGGCCAGGAGTGCCCAGTGGTCCGGGTAGGGGCGCATATCAGCGTCGACGAAGACGCTGAATCCCTGCTCTCTGGGCCCCTTCTGCAAAGGCAAGGCAATCAGGTTACCGAACCCACCTTTGGGCATCGTGTCCTGGTTCGGGAACAGCCGGTCGTAGCACGTGAGCCGGAGCTGCCGCGTGCGCGCGCAGGTGTGGCTGATGATGGCCGTGCCCAGGCGGCGGGCATCACGTGCCGACACCCGACCGGCGAAGAACACCCAGGCGTGAGCCCCCTGACCGGAGCGCGAAATCTCCAGCGCCGCGGGCACGCCCAGCTCCGCGCACGACTGCATGAATGCCTGCGCATCGTCCCGCCACTCGGCCTCGTCGAAGTCGACGGCCAGGAAGTAGCAGCTGTCGTCCTCCATCAGCGGATACACCCCGACCGTGTGATCGCCGGCCAGGTGCTTGTAGATCACGGCGTCCGACAGCGGGACGATCAGGCGATTGGCGCAGTCGCCGCACTTGATGCGCGGCTTCTCGCATACGCCGGCCCGCCACTCATTCGCGCAGGCTGGTGCGTAGCCCGACTTGCCTGTGGTCTTGCTCTCCCATCGAACGGGGAACACGTCGGTGCGGCCGCGGAACAGGCGCCGGTAGAGCGCGACCTTCTCGTCGGTAGACAGCCTTGATGGCTCGACGGGCGGTGGGGACGGCTGCGGCTTGGCACGCCATTCAATGCCGTGCGATTCGAGCAGTGCGATCAGCCGACTGTTCTCCGCGCGCAGCGCGCTCAGTTCATCGCGATCCGCCATCGAATCGGTGCTCGGCCAGCAGGTCGTCCATGTCGTCACCGACACCGTAGCCCAGGTTGTGGCCGAGGCGCCGCACGGCATCCAGTCGGCCCAGCAAGGCTGGTCTGTGTTCCGCAGGCAAGGCATCGATAGCTTTCAACGCCTGCGCGAACATCCGCACCAGGGCGTCGAAGTAGCCCTCGGCCTGCAGACCGACGTCGCTGCTGAAGCCCACCGCGCGCTCGCAGAAGAACACCGCCAGCTCTGCCAGGCCTTCTGGTTGGCCTATGGCCTTCTTGTAGTCGGCGATGGCCTTCTTCGCCTTCATCTTCGAGGAATTGGACGAAGCCAGTCTTCCCGTTCTCGGTACACGGCGTGATGCGGCCAGCTATCGGTCGGATGGAGGAAAGAGAGGCCGATCGGCGGGAAACGGCGTAGAAGCAGCAGCGTCACGCCGACGCAGGGCACCGGATCACGCCGCAGAAGCCCGCGCACACGCGCGCTTCGGGCAAGAAAAAAGCCAGGCGAGAGGCCTGGCTTCCAAAACGGTGGTGGAGAGGAGGAGGATCGAACTCCCGACCTCCGCATTGCGAACGCGGCGCTCTCCCAGCTGAGCTACCCCCCCACAGAGCCCGGAAGTATAGCAGCACGGCGCTGTTCGAAAGCCCGCCGGGCCGCACCGGCCGAGGCGTCGCCGGCGCGCCAGGCGCGGCGCCTTGCAGCCATCGCGACCGGCTGCCCAGCCTGTCTCCAGACCTTTTGCGCCAGCCTCGCCATTGCCTCAGCCTATCCCGCGCATTGAATCATTGAATTGGCAGCGCCCCCGGGGTTTGATACCTTGCGTTGCGGTCGGCGCACGCGGCGCCGCCGAGTCACCACCGACGGACAAAGGAGCAAGCCATGGGTCTCAAGGGTTCCAAGACCGAGCAAAACCTGAAGGACGCCTTCGCGGGCGAGTCGCAGGCCAACCGGCGCTACCTGTACTTCGCGAACAAGGCCGACGTCGAGGGCCAGAACGACGTCGCGGCGCTGTTCCGCTCGACCGCCGAGGGCGAGACGGGCCACGCGCACGGCCACCTCGAGTTCCTCGAGGAGGTCGGCGACCCGGCCACCGGGCTGCCGATCGGCGCCACGCGCGACAACCTCAAGGCCGCCGTCGCCGGCGAGACGCACGAGTACACCGACATGTACCCGGGCATGGCCAAGACGGCGCGCGACGAGGGCTTCGACGAGATCGCCGACTGGTTCGAGACGCTGGCCAAGGCCGAGCGCTCGCACGCCAACCGCTACCAGAAGGCGCTGGACCAGCTGGTCGACTGAGTCCGCGGCCCGCCCGGCGCTGCAGCGCGGCGCAGGGACGGGCGCTGCACGACGGCTGGCCGCAGGCGGGGCGGTATGCTGCCGCGCCAGCGAGATAGCGCGCCAGCCGACGAGGGGCCACGTGCCCCTCGTCCTTCACGCACCATCGCCCACCCGAACCCCACGACGACGAGGCACGCACGATGCGCGAAGGCAACCTCGAGGCCCCGACCCGGCACCCGATCGCCTGGAAGGACCCGGACTTCTACGACGAGGCCAAGTGCTTCGCCGAGATGGAGCGCGTCTTCGACATCTGCCACGGCTGCCGCCGCTGTGTCAGCCTGTGTCAGAGCTTCCCGAACCTGTTCGACCTCGTCGACGCGACCGACGATGGCGAGCTGCACGGGGTCGCCAAGGACGACTATTGGAAGGTCGTCGACCAGTGCTACCTGTGCGACCTGTGCTACATGACCAAGTGCCCCTACGTGCCACCGCACGAGTGGAACCTGGACTTCCCGCACCTGATGCTGCGCGCCAAGGCGATCAAGTTCCGCAAGGGCGGCGTCAAGGCGGGCGAGAAATTTCTCGCGTCGACCGACGTGCACGGCAGCTTCGCCGGCATCCCGGTCGTCGTGCAGGCGGTCAATGCGGTCAACCGCACCAAGTTCGCGCGCAAGCAGATGGACGGCCTGCTGGGCGTGCACCCCGACGCCTGGATGCCCGAGCTGGCGGCCAAGCGCTTCCGCTGGAGCGCGGCGAAGGCGCGCGCGACCGTGGTCACGAACGGCGAGCGCACGCCGGGCAAGGTCGCGATCTTCTCGACCTGCTACGTCAACTACAACGAGCCCGGCATCGGCCACGACCTGCTGAAGATCCTCGAGCACAACGAGATCCCCTATGTCGTCGTCGACAAGGAGAAATGCTGCGGCATGCCCAAGCTCGAGCTCGGCGACCTGGACGCGGTCGAGCGCCACAAGCAGGCCAACATCCCGGTGCTGGCGCGCTACGCGCGCGAGGGCTACGCGATCCTCAGCGCGATCCCGAGCTGCACGCTGATGTTCAAGCAGGAGCTGCCGCTGATGTTCCCGGACTGCGCCGAGACGCAGATCGTCAAGGAGGCGATGTTCGACCCCTTCGAGTACCTCGTCGCGCGCCACAAGGACGGGCTGCTGAAGACCGACTTCAAGACCGCACTCGGCCGCGTCAGCTACCACATCCCCTGCCACGGCCGGGTGCAGAACATCGGCCGCAAGACCGAGGAGATGTTCAAGCTGGTCGCCGGCAAGGTCGAGCTGCAGCTCAATACGGTCGAGCGCTGCTCGGGCCATGCCGGCACCTACGGCGTCAAGACGCCGACGCACCCGGTGGCGATGAAGATCGGCCGCGCGGTGTTCAAGGCGATGGCGAAGAACGAGCCCGACGTCATCGCCAGCGACTGCGCGCTGGCCGGCCACCACATCGCGCAGGGCATGGCGCAGGCCGGCACGCCGGCCAAGGCGCTGCAGCATCCGCTGAGCCTGGTGCGCATGGCCTACGGGCTGGCGTGAACCGTACGCGTCGCCAACGCTCGCCACGCGGCGCCCAGGCGGCGCGGCAGGATGGATTCCCCCTCAGGAGATCCCCGAGATGACGATCACCCGCGACAGCCTCCTGACCCTGGAGGCCTATTCCCGCATCCGCAAGACGAGCCGCGCCGAGGCGATCGCGCACCGCCGGCTGCGCAGCGTCGTGCTGGGCGAGCATGTGACGCTGCAGTTCGAGGACGAGCAGACGATCCGGCGCCAGATCCAGGAGATGCTGCATATCGAGAAGATCTTCGACGACGAGGGTGTGCGCTCGGAGATCGAGGCCTACGCGCCGCTGGTGCCCGACGGCAGCAACTGGAAGGCGACGATGCTGATCGAGTACCCCGAGGTCAACGAGCGCCGGCGCGAGCTGGCGCGGCTGATCGGGGTCGAGGACCGCATGTTCGTCGAGGTCGAGGGCCACGCGCGCGTCTATGCGATCGCCGACGAGGACCTGGAGCGCGAGACCGACGAGAAGACCTCGTCGGTGCACTTCCTGCGCTTCGAGTTCACGACACCGATGAAGGCCGCGATCCGCGCCGGCGCCGCGGTCAAGCTCGGCTGCGACCACCGCAACTACCCGGCGCATGTGGCGATCGCGCCGGAGACGCTGGCCAGCCTGGCGGGCGACCTGCGATAGTTCGGCGCGGCTGCGGCGCGCTCAGCCGCACTCCGCGCCGAGGCCCCTGGAGGGTCATCCCTCCGCGTGCCGGATCAGATAGTCGAACGCACTCAGCGCCGCCTTCGCCCCCTCGCCGGCGGCGATGACGATCTGCTTGTAGGGCACGGTCGTCGCGTCGCCGGCGGCGAAGATGCCCGGCACGCTGGTCGCGCAGCGCTCGTCGACGATGACCTCGCCGTAGCGGCTCAGCTCCAGCGTGCCCTTCAGGAAGTCGGTGTTCGGCACGAGGCCGATCTGCACGAAGACGCCGGCGAGCTCGACCTGGTGCTCGGTGCCGCTGGCGCGATCCTTGTACGTCAGCCCGGTGACCTTGCTGCCGTCGCCGCGGATCTCGGTCGTCTGCGCGTTGACGTGGATCGTCACGTTCGGCAGGCTTTGCAGCTTCTTCACCAGCACCGCGTCGGCCTTGAGCTGGTCGGCGAACTCGACCAGCGTGACGTGCTGCACCACGCCGGCCAGGTCGATCGCTGCCTCGACGCCGGAATTGCCCCCGCCGATCACCGCGACCTTCTTGCCCTTGAACAGCGGCCCGTCGCAGTGCGGGCAGTAGGCGACCCCCTTGTTCGCATACTCGGCCTCGCCGGGCACGCCGACCTTGCGCCAGCGCGCGCCGGTGGCGAGCACGACGCTGCGCGCGCTGAGCTCGGCGCCGTTCTCCAGCCGCACCGTGATAGGCGCGCCGGGCCTGGCCGCGGGCTCGATCGCGGCGACGCGCTGGCCGTTCATGATGTCGACCTCGTTGGCGCGCACCTGCGCTTCCAGCGCGGCGGCGAACTTCGGCCCCTCGGTGTGCAGCACCGAGATGTAGTTCTCGATCCCCAGCGTATCCAGTGTCTGGCCGCCGAAGCGCTCGGCGACGACGCCGGTGCGGATCCCCTTGCGCGCGGCGTAGACGGCCGCCGCGGCGCCGGCCGGGCCGCCGCCGACGACGAGGACGTCGAAGCGCTGCTTCGTCGCCAGCCGCGCGGCGTCGCGCGCCGCGGCGCCGGTGTCGACCTTGGCCAGGATCTCGGCCAGCTCCATGCGGCCGGAGCCGAAGGGCTGGCCGTTGAGGAAGACCGCCGGCACCGCCATGATGCCGCGCTGCTCGACCTCGGCCTGGAACAGCCCGCCGTCGATCGCGACATGGCGGATGCGCGGGTTGAGCACCGCCATCAGGTTGAGCGCCTGCACGACGTCCGGGCAGTTGTGGCAGCTCAGGCTCATCCAGGTCTCGAACACCAGGTCGCCGCTGCCGTCGGCCTGCAGCGAGCGGATCTGCTCGACGACGTCGGCCTCGACCTTGGGCGGGTGGCCGCCGGCTTGCAGCAGCGCGAGCACGAGCGACGTGAACTCGTGCCCCATCGGGATGGCGGCGAACTCGACCCCCATGTCGGCGCCGGCACGCGTGATCTGGAACGACGGCCGGCGCGCGGCGGCGCCGTCGAAGCGCGCGCTGACCTTGTCGCTCAGCGCCGCGATCTGCGCCAGCAGCTCGCGCATCTGCGCCGAGGTCTCGGCGTCGCGCGACTCGTCGAGCGAGGCGATCAGCTCGACCGGCTGCGTGATGCGGCCGAGGTAGGCGGCGAGCTGGGCCTGGATATTCGCGTCCAACATGGTCGGGGCTCCTGGAGGGTGAACAAAGCGGTGGGCTCGGGGCCCGGTCGCCAGCGTCGCGTGCCGCGGCCTGCGCTCGTCGCGCTTCCATGCGGTGCGGCGCTGGCGGCCGGGTCCGGGGGGAATTCGGCCGGCAGGGCGGGATGCGCCCTGCGGAAACCGTCGGGACCGGTTACCCGGCCCGCTGCGGCGCGCCCGCAACCGCCGCAGCGGCCACGGGCGCGCGGATCCGGGATCAGATCTTGCCGACCAGATCCAGCGACGGCGTCAGCGTCTTGGCGCCTTCGTTCCACTTCGCCGGGCAGACCTCACCCGGGTGCTTGGCGACATACTGCGCCGCCTTGAGCTTGCGCAGCGTCTCCTTGACATCGCGCGCGATGCTGTTGTCGTGCACCTCGGCGGTCTTGACGACGCCCTGCGGGTCGATGATGAAGGTGCCGCGCAGCGCCAGGCCTTCGGCCTCGATGTGGACGCCGAACATGCGCGTCAGCGTGTGCGTCGGGTCGCCGACCAGCGGGAAGCGCGCCTTGCCGACGGCCTGCGAGGTCTCGTGCCAGACCTTGTGCGAGAAATGCGTGTCGGTGGTGACGATGTAGACCTCGGACTCGAGCTTGCGGAAGGCCTCGTAGTGGTCGGCCGCGTCCTCGACCTCGGTCGGGCAGTTGAAGGTGAACGCGGCCGGCATGAAGATCACGACCGACCACTTGTTCTTCAGGTCGTGATCGGTGATCTCGATGAACTTGCCGTTGTGGAAGGCCTGGGCCTTGAAGGGCTGGACTTGGGTGTTGATGATGGACATCGCGGGCTCCTGGTTAGGGTAAAGAAGGAAGCTATGAACTCGACGAAAGCTATTGTGTGTGCGCAGCAGCATTGCGTGGTTGAATTGCGCGAATGACGTTGATTGAGGATTTCTAATCGGTGGCCTTTGCCGGCCCGGTGCAGCTGGGCACTGACCGACAGCGGGGCCCGCCGCGCAGGCCGATGTTCGGGGTCCGTGACGACGGCCGTCTACACTCGCGGCGCCGTCGGAGCCAAACCCATGCCGCGCGCCATCCTCGACCCATCCCGCCTGCACCCCGCGATCCGTGGCCAGATCGAGCAGCTGCACGCCGACATCGTCCGCGAGGTGCAGGCGGCGGTCGATGCCCATCCAGTGGTCGTCGTCGGCATGGCGCACAACCCCTTCGTGCGCCGCGCGCGCAAGGCGCTCGACGGCGCCGGCGTCGCGCACCACGACATCGACTACGGCAACTACTTCGGCTCGTGGCGGCGGCGCAATGCGCTGAAGATGTGGACCGGCTGGCCGACCTTCCCGATGGTCTTCGTCAAGGGCCAGCTCGTCGGCGGTGCCGAGGACCTGCAGCGGCTGATCGACAGCGGCGAGCTGCGCACGCTGCTGGCGCGCTGAGCGCGCGGCGCGGTCGGCGCAGCTGCATGAGCGCGCCGGGCCGCTCCCAAGCGCTCATCCCGCAGCGCGCAGCGCGGAGGGTCGTCCAGTGAGCGATCAGCGCGCGCCCGGGCAGCGCGCTTGCGCGTCCAGCCCCAGGTGCTGGACGAGCCAGGCGCGTGCGGTCTGGCGCGCGTGGCGGGTGGCGATCTTCTCCTCCGGCGTCGCATCGCGCCGGAAGTCGAACGCGCGCCGCGCCATCGGGTACATCTGCAGCGCCACCGGCACGCCGCGCTCCCACAGCGCGTAGAACGCGCGCCCGTTGACGATCCGGCGCAGCTCGAAGTCGGCGTCGCCGATCAGCATCAGCACCGGCGCGCGCAGGCGCTGGACCTCGGGCGCGACGGCGAACAGCTGCTGCGGCTCGGGCTCGTTCGGGTCCTGGAAGTGGCCGTAGTAGGCGACGATCGCGCCGACATCCTGCGGCCGCGCCGCGGCCAGCCGGATCGCGTAGTAGGGCCCGCGCGACACGCCGACGATGCCCACCGGGATGCGGCAGGCGTCGGGGTGCGCACGCAGCGCGTCCAGCGCGGCGGCGACGTCGGCCTCGGTCGCCGGATCGTGCGCCTTGGGCCAGCGCTCGATCATGTGGCCGGCCTGCCAGTCCGGCGCCAGCACCAGGAAGCCCTGCGCGGCGAGCTCGCGCAGGTGCGCGCGGTCCTCGTCCTCGAAGCCGCGCCGGGCGTGGACGTACAGCAGCGGCGGGAACGGCCCGGGCCCCGTCGGGCGCGCGATCTCGATCGGCACCTCGTGGCCCGCGGGTGCGCGCACGCTGCCGCGCTGCAGCGGCGGGGCGTCGGCCGCGGCCGCAGGCGGGACTGACGCCAGCAGCGCCGCGGCGGCCCAGGTGGTCGCGGCGGCGCGCCATGCCAGGCCGCGGCTCGTGCGCACGGCCCTGGCTGAGCCCGATGGGGCGGTCCCGAGGGGCGGATGCGGCTTCGTCATGCGGCGTTCTCCTCGCGCGGCCGGGACGGGCGCGGTCGACCATCCTACGGCGCCGCGATCGCGGTGCCGATCAGCGCGCGGCGCCGCTGCCGGCCTGCGCCGCCCTGCGCCAGACCCAGATCGACTCGCCGGTATACAGCGCCAGCGCGGCCCAGATCAGCACGAAGCCCACCGCCCGGTTGGCGCTGAACGGCTCGCCGTAGACGAAGACGCCGATCAGGAACTGCAGCGTCGGCCCCAGGTATTGCAGCAGCCCGAGCGTGGCGAGCGTGACGCGGCGCGCGCCGGCGGCGAACAGCAGCAGCGGGATCGCGGTGAAAGGCCCGGCGGCGAGCAGCCAGGCCATCGTCACCGGGTCGTCGGTGCGCATCGCGCTGGCGCCGGCCCAGGCCCACCACGCGATCAGCGCCAGCGCGATCGGCGCCTGCATCAGCGTCTCCAGCGCCAGCCCCTCGGCCGCGCCCAGCGGCGCGGTCTTGCGCAGCAGGCCATACAGGCCGAAGGAGCCGGCCAGCGCGAGCGCGATCCAGGGCCACTCGCCGGCACCGAGCACGAGCCACGCCACCCCGGTGGCGGCGATGCCCACCGCGACCCACTGCAGCGGCCGCGGCCGCTCGCCGAGCAGCCACACGCCCAGCAGCACGTTGACCAGCGGGTTGATGAAGTAGCCCAGGCTGGTGTCGACGATGCGGCCGGCGCTCACCGCCCAGACGTAGATCAGCCAGTTGGCGCTCAGCAGCAGCGCGCTGGCCGCGAAGACGCGCAGCGTGCGCCAGTCGGCGAGCGCCGCGCGCAGCCAGCCCAGCCGGCCGAGCACCGCCAGCAGCGCGAAGACGAAGACCACCGACCACCACGACCGGTGCGCGACGACCTGCAGCGCCGGCACATGCGCGACCTGCTTGATGTAGAGCGGGAAGACGCCCCACAGCACGTAGGCGGCGGCGGCGGCGAGGGGGCCGGTGGGCATGGGGTGGCGGAAGGATCGGCTGCCGCGGCGCGGACCGGTGCGGCCGCGCATTGTCGGCCGAAGCCTGCAGGGTCAGGCGGCTGCGCGTGGCCGCCCGACGCGCGGCACCCGCGGCGGACCCGCGCCGAGGGCTGGCCGCTTCAGCGCAACAGCTCGACCGCGACCGGCAGCTTCGCACGGCCTGCCTTCGTCGCCAGGGCGCGGTCGAAGGTCGCGAAGCCGCTGGCACCACCGCTGCGGGCGACGTGCAGCGCGTCGGCGAAATCCATCCCGCCGGCACAGGCCTCGAGCGCCGTCAGCACGGCGTCGCGGTCCTCGATCGTGAGCTGCGGGATGCCGGCGAGCGCACGCAGACCGCGCACGATCTCGGCGCGCGGCAGGCCGTAGAAGCCGCGCAGCACCCATTCGAGCTCGAGCAGCACCGTGACCGTCACGAAGGCGCGCGTCGACAACGCTGCGATCGCCGCCGGGCGTTGTGCGGCGGCCTGCGCGTCGTCTGGATCGTCGACCAGCAAGCGCGCCAGGATGTTGGTGTCGAGCGATCTCACCGCAGCCCCGCGGTGCCACGCGCGACGAGTGCCGCGGGGTCGAAGTCCTCCAGCCGCCGCGGCTTGCCGCGCGATGGCGCCTTCAGCATTCCGGCGACGGCGGCGACATCCGTGCTCGGCACAGGACGCACGACGCGCAGTCTCAGCTCGCCCGCGCCCTCGACCAGTTCGACCCGCGCACCGGCGGCCAGCCCGAGCCGACGCCGGATCGCGGCAGGCAGCACGATCTGGCCCTTGGACGAAACCACGACGGTGGGCATGGCAGGATCTCCCATCGAGATCACGCAGCTTACCATGACTTACCAGGTAAGTCGTTGTAGGTGTGCGCCAGCGCGAAATCGCAGCAACCCGGCGTGCGCCGGTCCCGGCTCAGCGCAACGTGCCGTCCACGTACACCCACCTCCCGTCGCGGCGCTCGAAGCGGCTCGTCTCGTGCAGCCGCTGCGCGCGCCCGCCGAGCTTGCTGCGGGCGACGAATTCGACCTCGGCGTGGTCGGCGTCGATCGTGCGCCGGCGGCGGACCTCGAGCCCCAGCCACTTCAGCCCCGGCGGGTCGGGGTCGATCGCGGCCGGGCGGGTCTCGGCGGCCCAGGTCGCGAGCAGGTAGCCGTGCAGCCCGCGCACGTAGGCGCTGTAGCGCGACCGCATCAGCGCCTCGGCATCGGGCGCGGGCTGCGGGCCCGCGTGCCAGCGGCCGCAGCAGCCGGCGTAGGGCAGGGCGCTGCCGCAGGGGCAGGGGTCGTCGAGGGTCGGCGTGGCCTCGGGCATGGTCGCGCATCATGCCCGAGGCTGTCGCCGGCGCGGCAGCCCGCGTGCGGCGCGCCAGCCCGGCATCGCACCGATACACTGCCCACGACACTCCCGACCGAGGCCCCCGATGCTCGACCCGCAATCCCGTGCCCTGCTCGACCTGATGAGCGAGCGCGGCGTCCCGCCGATCCACACACTGTCGCCCGACGAGGGGCGGCGCATGTTCCTCGAGCGCCGCGGCTTTACCCAGCCCGTGCCGCCGCCCATCGGCAGCGTGCGCGATCTCGCCGCCCCCGGCCCGCACGGCCCGATCCCGCTGCGGCTGGTCCGCCCGGCCGGCGTGGCCGATGCCGTCGCGCTGCCGCTGCTGGTCTACTTCCACGGCGGCGGCTGGGTGATCGGCGACCTGGACACGCACGACGTCGCCTGCCGCACGCTGGCCGCCGGTGCCGGCATCGCGGTGCTCGCGGTCGACTACCGGCTCGCCCCCGAGCACCGCTTCCCGGCCGCGGTCGACGACTGCATCGCGGCGGTGCGCTTCGCGCGTGCCGAGGCCGCGGCGCTGGGTGCGGATGCGGCGCGCATCGCGGTCGGCGGCGACAGCGCCGGCGGCAACCTCGCCGCGGTCGCCTGCCTGGCGCTGCGCGACGCCGGCGAGCCGGTGCCCGCATTCCAGCTGCTGATCTACCCGGCCACCGACATGCGCGCCGTGGCGCCGTCGCACACCGCCAACGGCCAGGGCTACATGCTGACCGCCGACTCGATCGCCTACTACCGAGAGCACTACATGCCGGACGCCGCCGAGTGGGCCGACTGGCGCGCGTCGCCGCTGCTGGCCGCCGACCACGCGCACCTGCCGCCGGCGCTGGTGCTGACCGCCGGCTTCGACCCGCTGCGCGACGAGGGGCGGCAGTATGCGGACGCGTTGTCGGGCGCCGGCGTGGCGTGCCAGTACATCTGCTTCGAGCGCCAGATCCACGGTTTCGTCACCATGGGCCGCGTGATCGACGAGGCGAATACCGCGCTGGATCTCTGCGCGACGGCGCTGCGGCGGGCGATCGGGCAGCCGGCGCGGCCTACCCCGGATCCGTGACGTGATCGACTTGCCTTGGATACTGTATGAACGTACAGTATCCGGGTGGACGTTTCCCCCGTATCCGTCGCGGTTCCGGTGCATCCGGCGGCGCCGGCCCTGCCGCCCGCCGCGGCCGACCCCGTCGCGCTGCACCCCGCGCTGTGGCGCGCGAGCCAGCTCGGCCGCCCCGGCCGCGAGATCGCCTGGGCCACCGGCTTCGCCGCGCTGGATGCCATGCTGCCCGGCGGCGGCTGGCCCGCCGGCGCGCTGACCGAGCTGCTGCTGCCGCACCCCGGCGTCGGCGAATGGCGGTTGCTCGCCCCCGTGCTGGCGGCGGTGCAGCGCGGTGGTTCGGGGCGCGGCACGGAGTGTCCCGCGGGTGGCACGGCACGCCGCGCAGCGGGTCGCGGCGTGGGTGCGGCATCGGGTGCGGCATCGGGGACAGCATCGGGGACAGCATCGGGTGCAGCATCGGGGGCAACATCGGGCGCGGCATCCACCGGCGACGGCGTCGCGCGCCCGGTGATGCTGTTCGGCCCGCCCGGCCGCCCCTGCGCCTGGACGCTGCCTGCGCTCGGGCTCGACCTGGGGCGGCTCGTCATCGTCCAGGGGCGCGGCCAGCCACGCGGCCGCGGCGTGCGGGTCGCGCTGCCGCTGGCGGCGCAGGACCTGCTGTGGGCGCTGGAGCAGGCGCTGGCCAGCGGCCAGGTCGGCGCCGCGCTGGCCTGGCTGCCGCCGCGGCTGCCGGCCGACGCGCTGCGCCGGCTGCAGCTGGCGGCGCAGTCGCACCCGGGGCCGGTCTTCCTGTTTCGCGAGGTCGAGGCCCGCAGCAGGCCCAGCGCCGCGCCGCTGCGCCTGCAACTGGCCCCCGGTGCGCCGGACGAGCTGCTGCTGCGCATCGTCAAGCGCCGCGGCCCGCCGCTGGACACCCTGCTGGCGCTGGCCTTGCCGCCGGTGCTGTCGGCGCTGACGCGCGCGCGGGCGCTGGCCCAGGCACCGGCAGGGCTGCGCGCCGCGCCAGGTGCGCAGCCGGCGCCGGCGGCGGCTTGAGCACGGCCGCCCGTCACCGCGCGGCAGCGCCCCAGCCCGAACCACCGACGTGCCCCGATGCTCTGGCTCGCGCTGCACCTGCCGCGGCTGTCGCTGGAGGCGCTGGCCGCCACGCTGCCGGCCGACGCCGCCGGTGTGCCGCTGGCGCTGCTGGCGCAGCACCGCATCACGGCCGTCGATGCCGCCGCGGCGGCCTGCGGCGTGCGCCCGGGGTTGAAGCGCGCCACCGCGCTCGCGCTGGCGCCCGCGCTGCGCCTGGGCCAGGCCGACCCGGCGCGCGACGCGCAGGCGTTGCAGGCGGTGCTGCACACGGCGCTGGGCTTCACCCCGATGGCCTGCCTCGACGCCCCGCACGCCACCGTGCTGCTCGAGGTGCAGCCTTGCCTGCGCCTGTTCGGCGGTGCGGCACGGCTGCGCGCGCGGCTGCACGACGCGCTGGCGCCGCTGGGGCACCGGCTGCAATGGGCCGCCGCACCGACCGCCGCCGGCGCCGCGCTGCTGGCGCGCTGGGGCGGCGCCAGCCACGGTGATCTGGCCTGCGGTGCGCACGCCACCGAACTGCCCGCGCTGCAGGCGTTGCTGGACGAGGCCCCGGTCTGGCTGCTCGGCCCCGGGCGCGAGCACTGGGAGGCGCTGCAGGGCATGGGGTTGCAGCGGATCTCGCAACTGCGCGCGCTGCCGCGCAGTGCGCTGGCGCGGCGCTTCGGGCCGGCGCTGCTGGACGAGATCGACCGCGCGCGCGGCGAGCGGGCCGACCCGCGCGAGCCGGCCATGCTGCCGGAGGTCTTCGACGCCCGGCTCGAGCTGCACGCCCGCGCCGACAGCGCCGAGCAGCTGCTGCACGGCGCCGCGGTGCTGCTGGCGCGGCTGGTGGCCTGGGCGCGGGCGCGGCACGCGCGCATCGCCGCCTTCGCGCTGCAGATGGCGCACGAACGCCACCGGCGCCGCGCCGATGCCGGCGACGCCGGCGCCGCGGGGGAGCTGCCGGCGCGCACGACGCTGCGCGTCGAGCTGGCCGAGCCGGCCGCCGACGCCGCGCACCTGCATGCCTTGCTGAAGGAGCGGCTGGCGCGCCTCGTGCTGCCGGCGCCGACGCTGGACCTGCGGCTGCACTGCCGCGACTGGGTGCGGGCGCCGGCGCCCAACGGCGAACTCTTCCCGACCGCCGGCAGCGCGCACGAGGGCCTGGCGCGGCTGCTGGAGCGGCTGCGCGCGCGCCTGGGCGACGACGGCGTGCAGGCGTTGCAGCCGGTGGCCGACCACCGGCCCGAGCATGCCAGCCGCACCGTGCCGCTGGCCGCGCTGCGCAGAGCGGCGCGCGGCCTTGCACCCGGCTGGGCGGCCGGGCCCGCGCCGCTGCCGCTGCACCGACCGGCCTGGCTGCTGCCCGAGCCGCTGCCGCTGCCGTCGGGCGCGCGCGGCCAGGGGCCGCTGTGGGAGGGCCGGCCGCTGCAACTGCTGGCCGGCCCCGAGCGCATCGAGGCCGGCTGGTGGGACGACGGCGGCGGCACCGCGACCTCGGGCCTGGCAGCGCGCGACTATTTCATCGCCCGCGCCGCCGACGGCGCGCTGGTGTGGATCTACCGCGCGCGGCTGCCGCTGCGCCCGGATGCAGCCGACGGCCTGCGGGCGGCCGACGGCGCCGGCTGGTTCCTGCAGGGGCGCTTCGGCTGATCGCGGTGCCGCGCCGCCACGCCGCCACACCGTAAAGTCACGGCTCGATGCGACAAGCCCGCAGCACGCTCGAGATCCGCACTCCCGGCCGCGGCCTGACCGAGCTGACGCCGCAGGTCGCGCGCTGGGTCGCCGCCAGCGGCATCGGCGACGGGCTGCTGACCGTCTTCGTGCGCCACACCTCGGCCAGCCTGCTGATCCAGGAAAACGCCGACCCGACGGTGCAGGCCGACCTCGAGCGCTTCCTCGCCCGCCTCGTTCCCGACGGCGACGCGCTGTTCGAGCACCGCAGCGAGGGCGCGGACGACATGCCGGCGCATGTGCGCAGCGCGCTGACGGCCACGCAGCTGTCGATCCCGGTGGCCGACGGGCGGCCGATGCTCGGCACCTGGCAGGGGATCTACCTGTACGAGCACCGCCGCCGCGGCCATTTGCGCGAGGTGGTGCTGCACCTGCTGGGGGACTGACGCCGCGGCGTGCTCCGACGGGCCAGCGGCTCGCTGCGCGTTCCCGGCGAACCCCGTGAACCCACAAGCCTCGGCGGACGCCCGGGACCCCAAACGCTATCCGTGCGTCCCCGGGCCCGAATCGTCACGGGCGCCGTGGGTCCCCGGAACAGGGAGGACACGAAGCGTCGCCTCCAGGATCGACCGCTCCTCGGGATCGGGCAGCGCCGCGACCCGTTCGACGGCCTTGCGGTAGTGCGCCTGGTGCGCCGGCGAATCCTGCCTGGCGGCTGCCACGCCGGCGGCGACCGCATGCGCCAAGGCCTTCTCCCAGGGCTCGGCCGAGTCGGCGAAGAACACGGGCTCGGACTTCGCGAAGTAGTGCGACGCCGGGCCGGGCAAGCCGAGCCGCGCATAGACATGCGCGACGAGCTGGGCCGCGTGCGCCTTGTTGTTCCGGTCGCCGACGATGTTCCAGAAGTACATGGCCGCGTGCGCGGCATGCAGCATCTCTTCGTCTTCCTCGGGCGTCCGACCCGGATTTTCCGTGAGCGACCAGGCGCGATTGTTCGCCTGGCTCGCCAGCCTGCGCTGCCACGCAGCGACCTCCTCCGGTTTCGGGCTCTCGGGCATGAAGGACTCCGTCGTTGCGGCTGTACGGCGCGGTACGCATGGCGTCTGCGCGGGGCGCTGCCTGGGCTGCAGTGCCGCCACCGAAGCCGGCCACGCCGGATCGGACCCTGTCGAACCGAAACGCCGTGCGGCCGGTGCGATGGGCAGTGTAGGTTCCGGCGCGGCCAGCGGGCAATGGGGCGGCAACGGGTCGGCTGGTGCCAGCTTGCCCGCGACCTGTGCCGCGCCGGTTCAGCCGCCGGATCCAGGCCGATACGAGACTGTACGTTCATACAGTATCCTGTCTGCCCCTTCGCGCCCACTCCGCCATGCTCCCCGGCTACGCCGAGCTGCACTGCCGCAGCAACTTCAGCTTTCTGCGCGGCGCCTCGCACCCCGAGGAGTTGGTCGGGCGCGCGCATGCGCTGGGGTATGCGGCGCTGGCGATCACCGACGAGTGCTCGCTGGCCGGCGTCGTGCGCGCGCATGTGCAGGCCCGGGAGCTGGGGCTGCCGCTGATCGTCGGCGCCGAGATGACGCTGTGGCGAAGCGCCGAGGACGCCGCCGCGGCGGGCTTCGCGGGGGCCGCGGCCGGGTCGTCGGTCGCAGCCGGCGCCGCCGCCACGTCCGCCGCCACCGCCTTCGCCGTCACCCCCGCGGCCGCCGGCTTCGACGCCCTGGCGCGCGGCCTGCCGCCAGCCCCGGGCACCCCGGTGCCGATGCAGCTCGTGCTGCTGGCGATGTCGCGGCGCGGCTACGGCAACCTGGCGCAGTGGATCACGGTGGCGCGCCGGCGCGCGCCCAAGGGCGCCTACCTGGCGCTGCGGGCCGACCTGGAGGGCAAGGTACCCGCCGCGCCGACGCTGGCCGGCCTGCCCGACTGCCTCGCGCTGCTGCTGGCGTCGACCGCGCTGGCGGCGCCGCAGCCGTTCGAGGCCTTGTTCGCGCAGGCGCTGTGGCTGCGCACCTGGTTCGGCGATCGCGCCGCGATCGCGCTGCCGCGGCTGCACCATGCGCACGACGGCGTGCTGGTCGACCTGGCCCAGCGCGTGGCCGCGCTCACCGGGCTGCCGATCGCCGCCGTCGGCAGCGCGCTGATGCATGCCCGGTCGCGCAAGCCCTTGCAGGATGTGCTGGCCGCGACCCGTCTGCGCACGACGGTCGCCGCCGCCGGGCTGGCGCTCGAGCCCAACGCCGAGGCGCACCTGCGCCCGCGCGCGCGGCTGGGCTCGCTGTGCCGGCCGGAGTGGCTGGCCGCCACCTTGCAGCTCGCCGGCCGCTGCGCGTTCTCGCTCGACGAGCTGCGCTACGAATACCCGCGCGAGATCGTCCCCGACGGCCACGATCCCACCACCTGGCTGCGCCAGCTCACCGAGGAGGGCGCGCGGCGCCGCTTCCCGGCCGGCGTGCCGCCGGCGGTGCGGGCGACGATCGAGCACGAACTGGCGCTGATCGCGCAGCTGCGCTACGAGCCCTACTTCCTGACCGTGGCCGAGCTGGTGCAGTGGGCGCGCGCGCAAGGCATCCTGTGCCAGGGGCGCGGCAGCGCGGCCAATTCGGCGGTGTGCTACTGCCTGGGCGTGACCGAGGTCGACCCGGCGCGCACGAGCCTGCTGTTCGAGCGCTTTATCAGCGCCGAGCGCGGCGAGCCGCCGGATATCGATATCGACTTCGAGCACCAGCGGCGCGAGGAGGTGATCCAGCATGTCTACCGCAAGTACGGCCGGCACCGCGCGGCGCTGACGGGGGTGGTCATCAGCTACCGGCCGCGCAGCGCGCTGCGCGACGTCGGCCGCGCACTAGGCATCGACCTGGACCGCATCGACGCCGTCAGCAAGTCGCAGCACTGGTTCGATGGTCGAAAGATCACCCCCGAGCGGCTGCGCGAGAACGGCTTCGACCCCGACGCGCCGGTCTGCCGGCTGTGGGCCGAGCTGACCGGCATGCTGGTCGGCTTCCCGCGCCACCTGAGCCAGCACCCGGGCGGCTTCGTCATCGCGCGCGACCAGCTCGCGCAGCTGGTGCCGGTGGAGAACGCCGCGATGGAGGGCCGCAGCGTCATCCAGTGGGACAAGGACGACCTGGACGCGCTCGGGCTGCTCAAGGTCGACCTGCTCGCGCTGGGCATGCTCAGCGCGATCCGGCGCGCGCTGGGGCTGGTCGGCGCCAAGCTCGGCCGCGAGTTCCGCATGCAGGACGTGCCGCCCGAGGACCCGGCCAGCTACGCGATGCTGTGCCGCGGCGACAGCGTCGGCGTCTTCCAGGTCGAGAGCCGCGCGCAGATGAGCATGCTGCCGCGGCTGCAGCCGCGCTGCTTCTACGACCTGGTGATCGAGGTCGCGATCGTGCGCCCGGGGCCGATCCAGGGCGGCATGGTGCACCCCTACCTGCGCCGGCGCAGTGGCGAGGAGCCGGTCAGCTACCCCAGCGACGAAGTCGAGCAGGCGCTGCAGCGCACGCTGGGGGTGCCGATCTTCCAGGAGCAGGTGATGCAGCTCGCGATCCTGGCAGCCGACTTCACGCCCGGCGAGGCCGACCAGCTGCGCCGCGCGATGGCGGCCTGGAAGCGCAAGGGCGGGCTGGGCCCGTTCCACGAGCGGCTGGTCGGGCGCATGGTCGCCAAGGGCTACGCGCGCGACTACGCCGAGGCGATCTTCCGCCAGATCGAGGGCTTCGGCGAATACGGCTTCCCGGAGAGCCACGCGGCGAGCTTCGCGCTGCTGGTCTACGTCAGCGCCTGGCTCAAGTGCCACCACCCGGACGCCTTCCTCGCGGCGCTGCTGAACAGCCAGCCGATGGGCTTCTACGCCCCGGCGCAGCTCGTGCGCGACGCGCGCGCGCACGGCGTGACGCTGCGTCCGGTGGACGTGACGCTGAGCGGGTGGGAGACGGCGCTGGAGGCGGGGGGCGGTGCCGCCGCGGCATCCGGCCTGCGCCCGGTGCGGCTGGGCCTGAACCGCGTCGCCGGTCTGGCCGAGGATGCCGCCGAGCGCATCGTCGCCGCGCGCGGCGAGCGTCCGTTCGACAGCGCGGAGGACCTGGCGCGCCGCGCGCGGCTGGACGCATACGCGCTGCAACTGCTGGCGCGTGCCGGCGCGCTGCGCGCGCTGGCCGGCCACCGCCATGCTGCCGCGTGGGCGGTGGCCGGCGTCGACACCCGCGCCACGCCGCTGCTGGCGCGAACCCGCACGCACGAGCCCGCGGCCACGCTGGCCGCCCCCGGCGTGGCCGCCGAGACGCTGGCCGACTACCGCGCCACCGGGCTGACGCTGGGGACGCACCCGGTGGCGCTGCTGCGCGCGCAGCTCGCGCGCTACAAGGTGCTGCCGGCGGCGGAGCTGGCGGGCTTCCCGCACGGCCGGCTGGCGCGCGCCAGCGGGCTGGTCACGCACCGCCAGCGGCCCGAGACCGCGCGCGGTGTCGTCTTCGTCACGCTGGAGGACGAGACCGGCGCCGTCAACGTCATCGTCTGGCCGCAGCTGGTCGAGCGGCAGCGCCGCGCGCTGCTGGCCAGCACGCTGCTGACGGTGTACGGCATCTGGCAGTGCCAGGGCGGGCCCGGGCACGAGATCCGCCACCTGGTCGCGCGCCAGCTCGTCGACCACACGCCGCTGCTGGCGGGGCTGGAGGCGCGCAGCAGGAATTTCAGGTGAATCGAGTCGCGCCGCATCGCGCGGCGCGTCGGCAGCCCGGCGTGCCCTCGGCCCGCGGGCTGGGCGCGGCGATGCCGGCGCCACGGAAGGTGACAATCGCGCATGCAAGGGAGGGGCTCATGACCCGACACCTGATCAGCTCAGGCTCGCGCTTCGAGGCCGAGATCGGCTACTCGCGCGCGGTCGTCGACGGCGACTGGATCTTCGTCGCCGGCACGACCGGCTTCGACTATGCCGCGATGACGATCGCCGACGATGTCGTCGAGCAGGCCGCGCAGACGCTGCGCAATGTCGAATCGGCGCTCGCGCAGGCCGGCGCAAGCCTGGCCGACGTCGTGCGGGTGCGCTACCTGCTGCCGGACGCGGCCGACTTCCCGCGCTGCTGGCCGGTGCTGCGTGAGGCTTTCGGCGAGACCCGCCCGGCGGCGACGATGATGGCGGTCGGGCTCGCAGACCCCCGCATGAAGATCGAGATCGAGGTCACCGCGCGCCGCCGTGCGGCGGGGCCTGGTGCCGATTCAGGCTGAGACCGCTGCCGCCACGCAGGGCCACGACCACGTCGCACCGCCCCGAAAGGAGAACGGGGGCCGCCTGGCCCCCGTCCTGCAGTCACCGGGCGCCCGGCCCGGCCGCCGGCGTCACTCCTCGCCGCCGAAGATGCCCAGCAGCATCAGCAGGCTCTGGAAGACGTTGTAGATGCTCAGGTACACACCCAGCGTTGCGGTGATGTAGTTGGTCTCCAGCCCGTCTCGCACGCGCTTGAGGTCGTGCAGGATGAAGGCGGTGAAGATGCCGATCACGAGCACCGAGAGCGTGATCATCAGCGGCGCGGACTGGATGAAGAAGTTGGCGATGCCGGCCACGAGCACCATCACCGCGCCGATCATCAGCCACTTGCCCATCGCGCTCAGGTCGCGCTTGATCATCGTCGACAGCGACGCCATCGCGAAGAAGATCGCGCCGGTGCCGGCAAACGCCGTCATGATCAGGCTGGCACCGTTGCCCATGCCGAGCACGACCCCGATCAGCCGCGACAGCATCAGCCCCATGAAGAAGGTGAAGGCCAGCAGGACGGGCACGCCGGCGGCCGAGTTCTTCGTGCGCTCGATCGCGAACATGAAGCCGAAGGCGCCCGCGAGGAAGACGATCAGGCCGATGCCCGGGCTCATCGCACTGGTGATGCCGGTCGCCACGCCGACCCATGCCCCCAGGACGGTGGGCACCATCGACAGCGCCAGCAGCCAGTAGGTGTTGCGCAGGACGCGTTGGCGCTGCGCGGACAGTGCGCCTGCGCCGGCATAGCCAGTGTAGGTTTGCACGTTCTGGGACATCGAAGAACCTCCAGGTGGATGATCAAAGGCGGCGGGATGGACCGTCCGCGCCGAGTTTAGTTCCCTCGGCGCCTTCGCGCTCGGTCTTTCACGGCGACCCGGCGTCGGCGGGATCGGGTCGACCGAGGATGCCGAGGTCGTGGGTGCCGGCATCGCGGCGCTGACTCAGGGTTGACCCGGGGCTCGGCTATACTTCGCGGGTTTATCTGCCCACACCGCAGCCCGGCGAAACCCGGACCTGGTTTCCCCCTGGACGACGCACGGCAGCCCGCCGCGGCCCCGCTGGCCGGATCGAAACCGCCGATCCTGCCCACGCGCCGCGGCCGGGCGACCGGCGATGCCGGGTGCGCGGCCAGCCGGAGCCATCGCGTTGCTGCCTGACCTGCCCCCTGCCGTCCTGGCGCTCGCCGACGGCTCGACCTTCCTGGGCCACTCGATCGGTGCCGCCGGCCGCACGACCGGGGAGGTGGTCTTCAACACCGCGCTGACCGGCTACCAGGAGATCCTGACCGACCCCAGCTATGCGCGCCAGATCGTCACGCTGACCTACCCGCACATCGGCAACACGGGGGTCAACGACGAGGACGTCGAGTCGGCCCGGGTTCACGCCGCGGGGCTGGTCGTGCGCGACCTGCCGCGGCGGCACTCCAACTTCCGCGCCGCCGGTGGGCTTTCGGCCTATCTCGCGCGCGAAGGGACGGTCGCGATCGCCGGCATCGACACCCGGCGCCTGACGCGCGTGCTGCGCAGCGACGGGGCGCAGAACGGCTGTGTCCAGACCTTCGAGCCGGGGACGGTGGTCGGGCCGGACGAGCTGGCCGCCGCGGTCGCCGCCGCGCGCGAGGCGCCGTCGATGCTCGGGCTGGACCTGGCGCGCGTGGTCAGCACCGACCGCCGCTACGAGTGGGACCAGACCGAATGGCGGCTCGGCCGCGGCTTCGGCCGGCTCGGCGACACGGCGCGGGCGCGGTGGCATGTCGTCGCCTACGACTTCGGCATCAAGCGCAACATCCTGCGCATGCTCGCCGAGCGCGGCTGCCGCGTCACCGTCGTGCCGGCGACGACCCCGGCGGCCGAGGCGCGCGCGCTGCGGCCGGACGGGATCTTCCTTTCCAACGGCCCGGGCGACCCCGAACCCTGCGGCTATGCGATCGCCGCCGTGCGCGAGTTCATCGACGCCGGCCTGCCGACCTTCGGCATCTGCCTGGGGCACCAGATCCTGGCGCTGGCCTGCGGCGCACGAACCTTCAAGATGAAGTTCGGCCACCACGGCGCCAACCACCCGGTGAAGGATCTGCACAGCGGGCGCGTCAGCATCACGAGCCAGAACCACGGCTTCGCGGTCGACGCCGACACGCTGCCGGCCAAGGTCCGCGCCACCCACGTCAGCCTGTTCGACGGCACGCTGCAGGGGCTGGCGCGCACCGACCGCCCAGCCTTCGGCTTCCAGGGCCACCCGGAGGCGAGCCCGGGACCGCACGACATCGACGACCTCTTCGACCGGTTCACCGCGCTGATGGCCGAGCGCGCCGAGACCCCCCATGCCTAAGCGCTCCGATCTCCAGACCATCCTCATCATCGGCGCCGGCCCGATCGTCATCGGCCAGGCCTGCGAGTTCGACTACTCGGGCGCGCAGGCGTGCAAGGCGCTGCGCGAAGAGGGCTACCGCGTCGTGCTCGTCAACAGCAACCCGGCGACGATCATGACCGACCCGGGCATGGCCGACGCGACCTACATCGAGCCGATCACCTGGCCGGTGGTCGAGCGCATCATCGCCAAGGAGCGCGCCGAGCGGCCTGGCGACCGCATGGCGATCCTGCCGACCATGGGCGGGCAGACAGCGCTGAATTGCGCGCTGGACCTGCACCGCCACGGCGTGCTCGCCCGCTTCGGCGTCGAGATGATCGGCGCCAACGAGCACGCGATCGAGAAGGCCGAGGACCGGCTCAAGTTCAAGGACGCGATGACCTCGATCGGGCTGGACTCGGCCAAGAGCGGCATCGCGCACTCGATGGACGAGGCCTGGGCGGTGCAGCGGCGCATCGCCGGGCACACCGGGGGCACCGGCTTCCCGGCCGTCATCCGGCCGAGCTTCACCCTCGGCGGCACCGGCGGCGGCATCGCCTACAACCCCGACGAGTTCGAGGAGATCTGCAAGCGCGGGCTGGACCTGTCGCCCACGAACGAACTGCTGATCGAGGAGAGCCTGATCGGCTGGAAGGAGTTCGAGATGGAGGTGGTCCGCGACCGCGCGGACAACTGCATCATCGTGTGCTCGATCGAGAACCTCGACCCGATGGGCGTCCACACCGGCGATTCGATCACGGTGGCGCCGGCGCAGACACTGACCGACAAGGAATACCAGCTGATGCGCAACGCGTCGATCGCGATCCTGCGCGAGATCGGCGTCGACACCGGCGGCTCCAACGTGCAGTTCGCGATCGACCCGAAGACCGGCCGCATGATCGTGATCGAGATGAACCCGCGCGTCAGCCGCAGCTCGGCGCTGGCGTCCAAGGCCACCGGGTTCCCGATCGCCAAGATCGCGGCCAAGCTGGCGGTCGGCTATACGCTGGACGAGCTGCGCAACGACATCACCGGCGGCGCGACGCCGGCGAGCTTCGAGCCCAGCATCGACTACGTCGTCACCAAGATCCCGCGCTTCGCGTTCGAGAAGTTCCGCGAGGCCGATCCGCACCTGACGACGCAGATGAAGTCGGTCGGCGAGGTGATGGCGATCGGCCGCAGCTTCCAGGAGAGCCTGCAGAAGGCGCTGCGCGGGCTGGAGACCGGCATCAGCGGGCTGGACGAGCGCAGCGACGACCGCGAGGAGATCGTCGAGGAGATCGGCGAGCCCGGCCCCGAGCGCATCCTGTACGTCGCCGACGCGCTGCGCATCGGCATGACGCTGGACGAGGTGTTCGACGAGACCGCGATCGACCCGTGGTTCCTGGCGCAGATCGAGGACATCGTCGCCGCCGAGCAGCAGCTGCGCGGCCGCACGCTGGCGAGCCTGACCGCGGCCGAGCTGCGCCACCTCAAGCGCATGGGCTTCTCGGACAAGCGGCTGGCGGCGCTGCTGTCGACGCACCAGCATGCGGTGCGCGCGGCGCGCCACGCCGCCGGGGTGCGCCCGGTCTACAAGCGCGTGGACACCTGCGCGGCCGAGTTCGCGACCCAGACCGCCTACATGTACTCGACCTACGAGGAGGCGTGCGAGGCCGAGCCGTCCAGCCGCAGGAAGATCATGGTCCTGGGCGGCGGCCCCAACCGCATCGGCCAGGGCATCGAGTTCGACTACTGCTGCGTGCACGCGGCGCTGGCGATGCGCGAGGACGGCTACGAGACCATCATGGTCAACTGCAACCCGGAGACCGTCTCCACCGACTACGACACCAGCGACCGCCTGTACTTCGAGCCGGTGACGCTGGAGGACGTGCTCGAGATCGTCGACAAGGAGCGACCCACCGGCGTCATCGTCCAGTACGGTGGCCAGACGCCGCTGAAGCTGGCGCTGGACCTCGAGCGCGCCGGCGTGCCGATCATCGGCACCAGCCCCGACAGCATCGACGTCGCCGAGGACCGCGAGCGCTTCCAGCAGCTGCTGCACAAGCTGGGCCTGAAGCAGCCCCCCAACCGCACCGCGCGCACCGAGGAGGCGGCGCTGGTGCTGGCGCGCGAGATCGGCTACCCGCTGGTCGTGCGCCCGAGCTACGTGCTGGGCGGGCGGGCGATGGAGATCGTGCACGGCGACAAGGACCTGGAGCGCTACATGCGCGAGGCGGTGCGCGTGTCGGAGAAGTCGCCGGTCCTGCTGGACCGCTTCCTCGACGACGCGATCGAGGTCGACGTCGACTGCATCGCCGACGGCAGCGACGTGATGATCGGCGGCATCATGGAGCACGTCGAGCAGGCGGGGGTGCACAGCGGCGACTCGGCCTGCTCGCTGCCGCCGTACTCGCTGTCGCCGGCACTGCAGGACGAGCTGCGACGCCAGACCACGCTGATGGCCAGGGCGCTGGGCGTCGTCGGGCTGATGAACGTGCAGTTCGCGATCCAGGGCACCGAGACCGACGGCGGCGACGCGGCCGAGGTCTTCGTGCTCGAGGTCAACCCGCGTGCCAGCCGCACCGTGCCCTTCGTCAGCAAGGCCACCGGCCAGCCGCTGGCCAAGATCGCCGCGCGCTGCATGGCCGGCACCCGGCTCGCCGAGCAGCGCGACGCAGCCGGGCGCGCACCGCGCGAGGTGATCCCGCCCTACTTCAGCATCAAGGAGGCGGTCTTCCCGTTCAACAAGTTTCCTGGCGTCGACCCCATCCTCGGCCCCGAGATGCGGTCCACCGGCGAGGTGATGGGGGTCGGGCGGACCTTCGGCGAGGCGATGCTCAAGAGCCAGCTCGGTGCCGGCAGCAAGCTGCCGGAGCAGGGCACGGTCGTCCTGACGGTCAAGGATGCCGACAAGGCGCGCGCCGTCAAGGTGGCGTCCGATCTGGTCGACCTCGGGTTCTCGGTGGCCGCCACGCGGGGCACCGCGGCGGCGATCGCCGATGCCGGCGTGCCGGTCAAGGGGGTCAACAAGGTCAAGGACGGCCGGCCGCATATCGCCGACCTGGTCAAGGCCGGCGAGGTGCAGCTCGTCTTCACGACCGTCGACGAGACCCGCACGGCGATCGCCGATTCGCGCTACATCCGCACCGCGGCGCTGGCGCACCGGGTCAGCTACTACACCACGATGGCCGGCTGCGAGGCGGTGACCGAGGCGCTCAAGCACGAGGCGGACCTCGAGGTCAGGCCCTTGCAGGAGTTGCACGCCGACCTGGCCTAGAATCCCGTCCATCACCCGCCGCCGGCCGGGCCCCTGAACGGGCCGCCTGCGGCGGCTTTGCTTTTGCCCCCGAGGATGGCCCATGCCGACGATTCCACTGACCCGCCGCGGTGCCGACCTGCTCAAGACGGAGCTGCACCGCCTGAAGACGGTCGAGCGCCAGGCCGTCATCCGTGCCATTGCCGACGCGCGCGCGCAGGGCGACCTGTCGGAGAACGCCGAGTACGACGCCGCCAAGGACAAGCAGGGCTTCATCGAGGGCCGCATCCAGGAGATCGAGGGCAAGCTCGCGGCAGCGCAGATCATCGACCCGTCGTCGCTGGACGCCGGCGGCAAGGTCGTCTTCGGCGCCACCGTCGAACTCGAGGACGAGGACGGCGGCACCCGCGTGACCTACCAGATCGTCGGCGACGACGAGGCCGACCTCAAGCTCGGCCTGATCTCGATCAGCAGCCCGATCGCGCGCGCGCTGATCGGCAAGGAGGCCGGCGACGTCGCCGAGGTGCAGGCACCGGGGGGCGTGCGGCACTGGGAGATCCTCGAGGTCCGCTACGGCTGAGCGGTGCCTGCGATGCCCCGAGAGCCACGGCGGGCCTGCATGGCCATCGCCGGCTGAGCGTTGCGATGCGGGGGGCCGATCTGACCGAACGCGCGCGGCGATTACTGCCCGGGCTGTGGGCGGGCTGGCTGATCTGTGTTGCGGCCCTGGCCACGCCTTCGGCCTTCGCGGTGCTGGAGCGCTCGCTGGCCGGACTGGTCGCGGCACGCATGCTGGCGCTGGAGGCCTCCACCAGCCTGGTGCTGGGGGCGGTCGTGCTGGTGCTCGAGCGGCTGCGCGCGCGACGGCTCGCGGCCGCGGGGCAGGGGTCCCAGTTCAGCCTGGGCATGGCGCTCGCGCTGGGTGCGCTGGCGTGCACGGTGGCCGGGTATCACGTGATCCATCCGCTGATCGAGCTCGCACGCGCCGGTCAGGGCCGCCTGAGCTTCGCGCAGCTGCACGCGATCAGCGTCGGCTTCTACGCCGTCAAGATGCTGCTCGTGCTCGTGCTCGCCTGGCGGGCGGCGGCGCCGACGGCGGCACCTTCAGGACCGGAGGCATGAGCGTGCGCGCCGCTTCGGCCCCTCATCCGAGCGACTTCTTCTTCGTGCTGGCACTGCGCTTGCGCACGCGCTTGACGAGGCCACCCGCGGTGACGCGTTCGTTGCCCAGGACGCGAAGCTTCTTGACCACCGGCCGGTGGTTGCCGCTCTTGGAGAACTTGACGATCTTGACGATGCGCGGCTCGCCGCCTTGCGCATCGTCCAGCGCGGCGTGCGGCGGGATCGGCCGCCAGAGCACGAGCAGCTTGCCGATATGCTGCACCGGCGCGGCGTCCAGGCGCTCGGCCAGCTGGGCGAGCATCGCCTCGCGCTCGGCACGGTCGTCGCCCAGCACGCGCAGCTTGATCAGCCCGTGGCTGGCCAGGGCGCGGTCGGCCTCCTTCAGCACGGCGTCGGTCAGGCCGGCGGCGCCGATCATCACGACCGGTTCGAGGTGGTGGGCGTCGGCGCGGTGGCGCTTGCGCTCGGCGGGGGTGAGGTTCAGCGCGGGCATGGCGCGATTATCCGGCCAGCCGGCGCAGCCACGATGAAACGCAAGTCCGCCAAGGTCAACCGCGCCTGGCTGCACGAGCACCTGACCGACCCCTTCGTCAAGCGCGCGCAGCAGGAGGGCTATCGCTCGCGCGCAGCCTACAAGCTGCAGGAGATCGACGAGGCGCTGTCGCTGATCCGCCCCGGGCAGCTCGTGGTGGACCTCGGCGCCGCGCCCGGCGCCTGGAGCCAGTACCTGCGCCGGCGCATGGCGCCGCAGGGCGCGGCCGCAGGCGCGCTGCACGGCACGATCGTCGCGCTGGACCTGCTGGAGATGGAGCCGCTCGAAGACGTGCAGTTCGTCCTGGGCGACTTCCGCGACGAAGCCGTGCTCGCCCGGCTCGAGGAGCGGCTTGGGGGCAGGAGGGTCGACCTCGTCGTCTCCGACATGGCGCCCAACCTCTCCGGGGTCGCGGCCTCGGACGCCGCGCGCATCGCCGACCTGGTCGAGCTGGCGCTGGATTTCGCCACCCGCCACCTGCGGCCCGACGGCACGCTGGTCGTCAAGTGCTTCCACGGCAGCGGCTACAGCCAACTCGTCGAGCGCTTCAAGCGCGTCTTTCGCGTCGTCAAGCCGATCAAGCCCAAGGCCTCGCGCGCGAAGTCGGCGGAAACCTTTCTCGTCGGGCGCGGTCTCAAGCCGAGTGCGCGAGACGGCGCCGGCCCGGCGCAAGAGGGGCTTGACGTCGGCAATTGAATGTGCTTATCAGGGTGATTGGCCGGCTGGCCCGCACCTTGAACCGCATAGAATCGTCCGCAGTTGCGCGTGGCTGGCTCTTTTTCCGGCCACGCGGTGCAAGAGGAGTCTCGGTGAACAATCAATGGTTCTCCAAAGTCGCTGTCTGGATGGTGATCGCCCTCGTGCTGTTCACCGTCTTCAAGCAGTTCGACCGGACGGCGGCGGTGGGCAACCAGATCGCCTATTCGGATTTCCTGGACGAGGTGCGCGCCGGCCGCATCAAGGCGGTGACGCTGCAGGAGACCGGTACCGGGTCGACCGAGATCATCGCCATCACCAGCGATGACAGGCGGCTTCGCAGCAACGCGACCTACCTCGACCGCGGCTTGGTCGGCGACCTGATCGACGCCGGGGTCCAGTTCGACGTCCGCCCGCGCGAGGAGCCCTCGCTGCTGACCAGCATCCTCGTCAGCTGGGGCCCGATGCTGCTGCTGATCGGTGTCTGGATCTATTTCATGCGCCAGATGCAGGGCGGCGGCAAGGGCGGCGCGTTCAGCTTCGGCAAGAGCAAGGCGCGCATGCTCGACGAGGCCAACAACTCGACCACCTTCGCCGACGTCGCCGGCTGCGACGAGGCCAAGGAGGAGGTCAAGGAGCTGGTCGACTTCCTGAAGGACCCGCAGAAGTTCCAGAAGCTCGGCGGCCGCATCCCGCGCGGCGTGCTGCTCGTGGGCCCGCCCGGCACCGGCAAGACGCTGCTGGCCAAGGCGATCGCCGGCGAGGCCAAGGTGCCGTTCTTCAGCATCTCGGGCTCGGACTTCGTCGAGATGTTCGTCGGCGTCGGCGCGGCGCGCGTGCGCGACATGTTCGAGCAGGCCAAGAAGAGCGCGCCGTGCATCATCTTCATCGACGAGATCGACGCGGTTGGCCGGCATCGCGGCGCGGGTCTGGGCGGCGGCAACGACGAGCGCGAGCAGACGCTCAACCAGATGCTGGTCGAGATGGACGGCTTCGAGACCAATCTCGGCGTGATCGTGATGGCGGCGACCAACCGGCCCGACATCCTCGACCCGGCTCTGCTGCGCCCGGGCCGCTTCGACCGCCAGGTCTACGTCACGCTGCCCGACGTGCGCGGGCGCGAGCAGATCCTGGGCGTGCACATGCGCAAGGTGCCGGTCGGCCCCGACATCCGCGCCGACATCCTGGCGCGCGGCACGCCGGGATTCAGCGGCGCCGATCTGGCGAACCTGGTCAACGAGGCGGCCCTGTTCGCTGCGCGGCGCAATGCGCGCGTGGTCGAGATGGTCGACTTCGAGAAGGCCAAGGACAAGATCATGATGGGCCCCGAGCGCAAGTCCATGGTCATGCCTGAGGAGGAGCGCCGCAACACCGCGTACCACGAGGCCGGCCACGCGCTCGTGGCGCGCCTGATGCCCAAGACCGACCCGGTGCACAAGGTCACGGTGATCCCGCGCGGGCGCGCGCTCGGCGTGACGATGCAGCTGCCCGAGGGCGACCGCTACAGCATGGACAAGGAGCGCATGCTGTCGACGATCTCGGTGCTGTTCGGCGGCCGCATCGCGGAGGAGGTCTTCATGCACCAGATGACGACCGGCGCCAGCAACGACTTCGAGCGCGCGACCGCGCTGGCGCGCGACATGGTGATGCGCTACGGCATGAGCGACGAGCTCGGGCCCATGGTCTACGCCGAGAACGAGGGCGAGGTCTTCCTCGGCCGCAGCATCACCAAGCAGGTCAACATGTCCGAGGCGACGATGGTCAAGGTGGACAAGGAGGTCCGCCGCATCATCGACGAGCAGTACGCGACTGCGCGCCGGCTGATCGAGGACAACCAGGACAAGATGCACGCGATGGCCAAGGCGCTGCTCGACTGGGAGACGATCGACAGCGAGCAGATCGACGACATCATGGCCGGCAAGCCGCCACGCCCGCCCAAGGACTGGGCGCCGAGCAGCAGCAGGCCCAGCGAGCCGAAGCCGCCGGTCAAGCCGGACGAGGCGCCGGCCGCGGCCTGAACTCCGGCGCCGCGCACGGCGGCTGATCCGCAGACCTTCGACGACGACGGGGCCCATACCCCGTCGTCGCGCTTTCCGGACCGCCCATGTCCTGGCAGACCTCGCGCTATCGCATCGACCTGTCGCGCCCGCGGGTGATGGGCATCGTCAACGTCACGCCGGATTCGTTCTCCGACGGCGGGCTGTACGCGCGGCCTGCCGACGCGCTGGCGCACTGCGAGCGGCTCGTCGCCGAAGGCGCGGACATCCTGGACATCGGCGGCGAGTCGACCCGCCCCGGCGCACGCGCGCCGGACACCGCCGAGGAGCTCGCGCGCGTGCGGCCGGTGCTCGCGCACGCGCTGACGCTGGGGCTGCCGGTGTCGGTCGACACCAGCGATCCGGCCGTGATGCGCGCCGCGATCGACCTCGGCGTCGACATCGTCAACGACGTGCGCGCGCTGCAGCGACCGGGAGCGGTCGAGGTGCTGGCGGCGCACCCGGCCGCCGGCGTGTGCCTGATGCACATGCGCGGCGAGCCGGGGGAGATGCAGCAGGACCCGGTCTACACCGATGTCGTCGTCGAGGTGCGTGACTTCCTGCGCGCGCGTTGGCAGGCGCTGGCCGCCGCCGGCATCGCCGACGAGCGTATCGTGCTGGACCCGGGCATCGGCTTCGGCAAGACGGTGGCGCACAACCTCGCACTGATGAAGCACCAGGATGCGCTGCGGGCGCTGGGCCGGCCGCTGCTGGCGGGCTGGTCGCGCAAGTCGACGCTGGGCGCGCTGACCGGCAGGCCGGTCGGCGATCGGGTGGCGGCCAGCGTCGCGGCAGCGCTGATGGCGGTCGAGCGCGGCGCGCGCATCGTGCGCGTCCACGATGTGGCCGCCACGGTCGACGCGCTGAAGGTCTGGCGCGCGGTCGACGAGGCCTGAGGGCGTGCCGCCGCGCGCCGCAGCAAGACCGCCGACGAGAGAGGCGAGCAAGCGATGAGCAGACGTTACTTCGGCACCGACGGCATCCGCGGCACGGTCGGCAGCGGGCCGATCACGCCCGACTTCATGCTTCGGCTGGGACACGCGGTCGGCCGTGTCCTGCGGCAGCAGACGGCGCAGCCGACGGTGCTGATCGGCAAGGACACGCGGATCTCGGGCTACATGATCGAGTCGGCGCTGGAGGCCGGGTTCGCGTCGGCGGGCGTCGGCGTGCTGCTGACCGGCCCGCTGCCGACGCCGGGGGTCGCCTACCTGACGCGCGCGCTGCGGCTGGACCTGGGCATCGTCATCAGCGCCTCGCATAACGCCTACCCCGACAACGGGGTCAAGTTCTTCTCGCCGCGCGGCGAGAAGCTTCCCGACGACTGGGAGCAAGCGGTCGAGGCGGCGCTGGACGAGCCAGCGCAGTGGGTCGATGCCGCCGCGCTCGGGCGTGCCCAACGGCTGGAGGATGCGCGCGGGCGCTATATCGAGTTCTGCAAGAGCACGGTCCCGCACACCTTGTCGCTGCGCGGGATGAAGATCGTCGTCGACGCCGCGCACGGCGCCGCCTACCACGTCGCGCCGGACGTCTTCCACGAGCTCGGCGCCGAGGTCGTCACGATCGGCTGCAGCCCGGACGGGATCAATATCAACGACGGCGTCGGCGCCACCGCGCCGCAGGCGCTGGTGGCGGCGGTCGCCGAGCACCGTGCCGACTACGGCATCGCGCTCGACGGCGACGCCGACCGGCTGCAGCTCGTCGACGCCGGTGGCAGGTTGTTCAACGGCGACGAGCTGCTGTACGTGATCGCCGCCGATCGCCTGGCGCAGGGCAGGCCGGTGCCGGGTGTCGTCGGCACGCTGATGACGAACATGGCAGTCGAGCTCGCGCTGCGCGCGCGCGGCATCCCGCTGGTGCGCGCCAAGGTCGGCGACCGCTATGTGCTGGAGGAGCTCGTCGCGCGCGGCTGGCAGCTCGGCGGCGAGGGATCGGGCCACCTGCTGGCGCTGGACCGCCACACGACCGGCGACGGCATCGTCAGCGCGCTGCAGGTGCTGATGGCGGTGCGGCGTGGCGGCAACACCCTGGCCGGGCTGCTGCACGGTGTCGAGCTTTTCCCGCAGGCGCTGGTCAACGTGCGGCTGGCGTCGCTCGCGGGCTGGCAGGACAACCCGACCCTGGCGTCCGAGCTTTGCTCGGTCGAGGCGGAGATGGGTGAGGGCGGCCGCACGCTGATCCGTGCGTCCGGCACCGAGCCGGTCTTGCGCGTGATGGTCGAGGCGCGCGATGCGTCGGTCGCGCGTGCCGCTGCACAGCGGCTGGCCCGCGCGGCCCAGGCCGGCCCGGCCGCGTCGGCCTGAGCCAGCCAGCCGCGCCGGCGCACGGCACGGCGCGAAGGCCGTGACGGGCAGATCTTCTTCGTGACCCGTCGCCGCGTGGCCGGCGACCCGTCTTGCGCGCGCTGCGCGGAGTGTGCCGGTGTCATTCGAGCGACGCCGAACCGTCACGAGCTTGTCACGAACAGTCGCGAAACTGCACGGAGTCGGTGATCCATCACGCCAGACGGCGCGGGCGAGACCCTTTCGGGACGCCCGACCCGGGCGCGTGCGGAATCCCGCGGGTTCCAACCAACCTACGTGAGGTCGTCCATGAAAGTGCGTTTCCCCTCGCTGGCAGTCGCTGCCGCGGCCGCGACCGTGGCCTTCAGCGCCCCCGCCGTCGCCCGCGACACCATCCAGATCGCGGGTTCGTCGACCGTGCTGCCCTTCGCGTCGATCGTGGCCGAGGAGTTCGGCCGCTCCTTCAGCCAGTTCAAGGTGCCTGTGGTCGGCTCGGGCGGATCGTCCGGCGGACTGCGCCAGTTCTGCCAGGGCGTCGGCGCCAACACGATCGACATCGCGAACTCGTCCCGCCCGATCAAGAAGTCGGAGATCGAGGCCTGCGCCAAGAATGGCGTGACCAAGATCGTCGAGGTCAAGTTCGGGTTCGACGGCATCGTCTTCGCATCGCGCAGCGACAGCGGCAAGTTCGCGCTCGAGCCGCGCCACGTGTTCCTGGCCCAGGCCAAGGAGGTGCCGCAGGGCGGCAAGATGGTCGCCAACCCCTACACCAAGTGGTCCCAGATCGACGGCAAGCTGCCTGACCAGGAGATCGTGCTGGTGATCCCGGGATCGAATCACGGCACGCGCGAGGTCTACGAGGAGAAGACGGTCATCCCGGGCTGCGAGACCTTCGACGAGGTCAAGGCGATGGTGAAGGCCGACAAGAAGAAGGCGGAGGGCTTTTGCAAGGCCATGCGCACCGACGGCCGCGTGATCGAGGTGGCCGGTGACTACACCGAGACCCTGGCGCGCCTGGATGCCCAGAAGACCGCGGTCGGCGTCTTCGGTCTGAGCTTCTACGACCAGAACCGCGACCGTCTCCAGGTGGCGACGATGAGCGGCGTCATGCCGAGCCTGGAGACGATCGAGTCGGGCCAGTATCCGGTGTCGCGCCCGCTTTTCTTCTACATCAAGGACGCCCACATCGGTGTGATCCCTGGCCTGCTCGAGTACGCCCAGTACTTCCTGTCGGCCCAGGTCTCCGGCATGGGAAGCCCGCTGGAGAAGGCCGGCCTGATCCCGCTCAACAACAAGGAGCGCGCGGAGATCGTCGGCCGGGTGAAGGCGCGCGCCAGCCTGTGACGCCGAGCCGTCCATGACCGGCGACAGGGCAGGGCCGCGAGGTCCTGCCCTCGTCGCGTTGCCGAATCGATCCGAAGCGCCGCCCTCATGAACAGTCTGTCGGTCGCCATCGTGCTGCTGGTGCTGGTGGCGCTGGCCTATCAGATCGGCCTCGTGCGCAGCCGGCGCATCGCGGGCGGCGCCCCCCAGCAGCGCCTGCACTCACGCCCGGGCTACCATGGGCTGCTCGCGGTGCTGCGCGCCGCATTGCCTGCCGCGTTCGTCTACGTCCTGTGGCGTCTGGCGGGCGGGCCGATGATCGACGGCATGGTGCTGGGCAGCCTGCCGCCCGAGCACCTGCCGGCGGACGACTTCCAGCGCCATGCGCTGCTGCAGCGCATCGCCAACCTCGCCTCGGGCTTCGGCCTCATGGGCGAGGCCCAGCCCTTCGAGCAGGCCGCCGCCGCGACCATGGCGCGCCTGCAGGGCACGGGCCAGGTCATCGTCGCCGCCGCGATGGCCACCGCGGCCGCCGCCGGGCTGGCCTGGACCTGGCGCACGACGACCCCGGCCACCCGGGCCCGCAACGAGGTCGAGCGTGCCGTGCAGGTGGCCCTCATCGTCTGCTCGACGGTGGCCATCCTGACCACGGTCGGCATCGTGCTATCGATGCTGGGCGAGGCGATCCGCTTCTTCCAGTTCATCAGACCGGCGGACTTCTTCTTCGGCACGGTCTGGAACCCGCGCTTCGAGACCGTCGGCGCCGAAGGCCAGAGCGGCTTCGGCATGCTGCCGTTGATGGCCGGCACCTTGATGATCGCGGCGATCGCGATGCTGGTGGCGGTGCCGCTGGGGCTGATGACGGCGATCTACCTGGCCGAATATGCGTCGCACGCCACGCGCGCCTGGGCCAAGCCGGTGATCGAGGTGCTGGCAGGCATCCCGACCATCGTCTACGGGTTCTTTGCGCTCGTCACCGTGGGGCCCTTCCTGACGGCGGTGGGCGCGATGCTCGGCCTGCAGATCCGCGCCACCTCGGCGCTGACGGCCGGCATCGTGATGGGGATCATGATCATCCCCTTCATCTCGTCGCTGTCGGACGACATCATCACCCAGGTGCCCAAGGCGATGCGCGACGGCTCGCTGGCGCTGGGCGGCACGCGCTCGGAGACGGTGGTCAAGGTCATCCTGCCGGCAGCGTTGCCCGGCATCGTGGGGGCGATCCTGCTGGCCGTCAGCCGTGCGATCGGCGAGACAATGATCGTCGTGCTGGCGGCTGGCAACGCCCCGGTGCTCACCGGCAATCCTTTCGAGGCCGTCTCCACGGTCACCGTGTCCATCGTCAACCAACTCACCGGCGACCAGGACTTCGCGAGCGCGCAGTCGCTGGTCGCGTTCGCGCTGGGCCTGACCCTGTTCGTGATGACGCTGGTGCTGAACGTCGTGGCCCTGGTCGTGGTCCGCAAGTACCGGGAACAGTATGAGTGAGGCTCTCACCCCCCCGCGGACCTCCGCCTACTCGGCCGTCCAGCAGCGCGTCGTCCGGTCGCTGGGCAAGCGCAAGCGGACAGAGGTGCGCTTCCGGCTCATCGGCATGGCTGCGGTGGCGGCGTCGCTGGCGCTGGTGGCGCTGCTGTTCGTCACGATCCTGGGCAAGGGCTTCCCGGCGTTCTGGCAGGCGACCTTCGTGATGGACGTCGAGTTCTCGCCCGAGGTCGTGACCATCGTGCCCAAGCCCGTGGCCGAGCCCGGCGAGACCCCGGCGGCCTATCAGCAGCGGCTCCAGGCCTGGCAGACCGAGCTGGGCTTCGTCGACTTCAACCAGCTGATCCTGAACGCGCTCGCCAAGGTGCTGCCGGAGACCGCGGACTACCCGCGCGACGCACTGCGCCTGGTCACCAGCGGCGAGCGCTTCGCGCTGCGGGATCTCGTCGAGGCCGACCCGTCCATCGTCGGCAAGACGCTGCGGCTGCCCCTGCTGGCCGACGCCAACGTCGACGTCTGGCTCAAGGGCAACATCGACCGCAGCCTGCCCGACGCCCAGCAGCAGATCAGCGCCCGCACCCGCGCCTGGGCCGACCAGCTCTACGCCCAGGGCGTGATCCAGAACAAGTTCAGCACCGCGATCTTCATGAACGTGGACTCGCGCAGCTCGCTGGCCTCGGCCGGCTTGGCCGGTGCCTTCATGGGCTCGCTGATGATGATGATCATCGTCATCCTGCTGGCGGTGCCGATCGGCGTCGCCTCGGCGATCTACCTCGAGGAATTCGCCCCGCAGAACAAGCTGACCGACCTGATCGAGGTCAACATCAACAACCTGGCGGCGGTGCCGTCCATCGTGTTCGGCCTGCTGGGCGCGGCGGTGTTCATCCTGTGGATGAAGCTGCCGCTGTCGGCGCCGATCGTCGGTGGCCTGGTGCTGACGCTGATGACGCTGCCCACCGTCATCATCGCCACGCGCGCCACGCTCAAGGCCATCCCGCCGTCGATCCGCGAGGCGGCGCTGGGTGTGGGCGCGTCCAAGGTGCAGGCGATCACCGACCACGTCCTGCCGCTGGCGCTGCCGGGCATCCTGACCGCCACCATCCTCGGCGTGGCGCAGGCGCTGGGCGAGACGGCACCGCTGTTGTTGATCGGGATGAGCGCCTTCGTGGCCAGCGTGCCGGCGACTGCGTTCGACCAGTCGACGGCGCTGCCGGTGCAGATCTTCCTGTGGCAGGGCAACGAACTGCGCAACTTCTTCGAGGCGCGCACGTCGGCGGCGATCATCGTGCTGCTGGCGCTGCTGCTGTCGCTCAACTCGCTGGCCATCTGGCTGCGCAGACGTTTCGAGGTGAGGTGGTGATGAGTACAGTCGGGGCCGCGGCGACGACGGCAGGGACCATGCAGGCAGTCATTCCTTCGGTGCGCAGCGAGGCGGCGGCCTCGGCAGGCAGCGTGAAGATCAAGGCCGAGGAGGTGCGCGTCTTCTATGGCACGAACGAGGCGCTGCACGGCGTGACGATGGACATCCTGAGCAACGAGGTGATCGCCTTCATCGGCCCCTCGGGTTGCGGCAAGTCCACGTTCCTGCGTTGCTTCAACCGCATGAACGATACCGTGCCGTCGGCCAGGGTCACCGGGCGCATCACGCTGGACGGGCGCGACATCTACGAGCCGGGCCTGGACGTGGTGCTGCTGCGTGCGCAGGTGGGCATGGTGTTCCAGAAACCCAACCCGTTCCCGAAGTCCATCTTCGAGAATGTCGCCTACGGGCCTCGCCTGCACGGCCTGGCCAGCAATCGCAGCGAGCTCGGGCATATCGTCGAGACGAGCCTGCGCAAGGCAGGACTGTGGGACGAGGTCAAGGACCGGCTCGACGCTCCGGGCACGGGCCTGTCCGGGGGGCAGCAGCAGCGGCTGTGCATCGCGCGCGCGATCGCGGTCAGCCCCGACGTGATCCTGATGGACGAACCCTGCTCGGCGCTGGACCCGATTGCCACCGGCATCATAGAGGACCTGATCACCGAGCTCAAGCGCAACTTCACGATCGTCATCGTCACGCACAACATGCAGCAGGCCGGCCGCGTCGCCGATCGCACCGCGTTCTTCCATCTCGGTAATCTCATCGAGCTCGGGCCCACGACGCAGATCTTCATGAATCCCAAGGAGCGCCGGACCGAGGATTACGTGACCGGCCGCTACGGTTGATGCGGCGGCAACCGG
>JACKLM010000007.1 GCA_024235895.1 Burkholderiaceae bacterium
GACGAGGTCCGACGCATCGGCTGGCGGCCACGCGGCCAGGGACCTGGCAAAGTCCTTGCGCCTGGCGAACCTTCCGGCGGCCGTGACGGCCTACGACCAACTGGTGCGCAATGCGCCGCAGGGCGTGTCGAGGGGCCCTGGCAGCGCGGTGGCGACGCTGGGCGAGGCACTCGGCCGAGGCAATGTCGGCGAGGCCAGGCAGATCATGCCGGCCGCCATCCAGGAGCTCAGGACGGCGCGTCCGCCGTTCGTGGCCGGGCCGCCGGAGGACAAGACGACACTGCCCGTGAGGTTCGGCGGATCGCTGAGCGTGAAGGCCTGAAGAGCGCGCGCACCGCGCGATGGGGTCGGCCCCCATCGAGTTCTCTTGCGGCAAGCCCCAATGCCCACGCGGCGAGTGCGCCTGCGCCCGGCGCGGCGCGGCGCCTTGGCTACACTCGTCGGCCAACGAATTTCCAGCGCCGACGCGCGTCCGCCATGTCCGCCTCCCCCGCCCACACGCCGCAGCCGACCGCGCTGACGGTGCACCAGTCCTCGCGCCAGCTCGAGGTTGCCTTCGACGACGGCGCGAGCTTTCGGATCCCGTTCGAGCTGATGCGCGTGTACTCGCCGTCGGCCGAGGTGCAGGGCCACGGCCCGGGGCAGGAGGTGCTGCAGACCGGCAAGCGCGACGTGACGATCGAGACCATGGACCCGATCGGCCACTACGCGGTGCAGCCGCACTTCAGCGACGGCCACGACAGCGGCATCTTCACCTGGCAGTACCTGTACCGGCTGGGCGCCGAGCAGGAGGCGCTGTGGGCGCGCTACGAGCAGCGCCTGGCCGAGGCCGGGCTGGACCGCGACGCGCCGATGCAGGCCAAGGCCGGCAGCGCCTGCGGCAGCCACTGAGGCGTCCCTCACGCCCAGCCCACGAGCACCGCACGCCATGGCCACGACCCACTTCGGCTTCGAGACCGTCGACGCCGCCGAGAAGGCACGCCGCGTGCGCGGTGTCTTCGACTCGGTGGCGGGCAAGTACGACCTGATGAACGACCTGCTGTCCGGCGGGCTGCACCGCATCTGGAAGGCGTACACGGTGCAGGTGGCCGACCTGCGCCCGGGCGACCGGGTGCTGGACATCGCCGGCGGCACCGGCGACCTGGCGCGTGCGTTCGCGCCGCGCGTCGGCGCGCGGGGCATGGTGGTGCTGACCGACATCAACGAGGCGATGCTGCGCGTCGGCCGCGACCGCCTGCTCGACGCGGGGCTGGCGCTGCCGACGGCGGTCTGCGACGCCGAGCGGCTGCCGTTCGCCGACGCCGGCTTCGACCTCGTCAGCGTGGCCTTCGGGCTGCGCAACATGACGCACAAGGAGCGCGCGCTGGCCGAGATGGCGCGCGTGCTGCGCCCCGGCGGGCGGCTGCTGGTGCTGGAGTTCTCGCGCCCGGCCGAGCCGCTGCGCAAGCCCTACGATTTCTACTCGTTCAAGGTCATGCCGCTGATCGGCAAGTGGGTGGCGCGGGACGAGGCGAGCTACCGCTACCTGGCCGAGTCGATCCGCATGCACCCGGACCAGGCGACGCTGAAGGCGATGATGAAGGGCGCGGGCTTCGGGCATGTCGACGTGCACGACATGGCCGGCGGCATTGTCGCGCTGCACGTGGGGATCAAGTGCTGAGCCTGGCCGCGCCGCTGCTCGGGCGGCTGGGTCGCGCGCGGCTGGCGCGGCGCGGCGCGACGCGGCGGGTTCGCCGTGCTGCGCCGCACGCGCTGCCGGCGGGGCTGGACGTCGAGGGCTTCCTGGCTGCGGCGCGCGAGCACTTCGTGCAGCTGCAGTCGGCGTGGGATGCGGGCGACGGCCCGCGGCTGGCGCAGCTGGCCACCGGCCCGCTGCTGGCCGACCTGCGCGCGCAGATCGACGTGCGCGACGGACGCGTCGACCGCACCGAGGTGGTCGCGCTGCACGCCAGGCTGCTGGCGTTCGAGCCGGTCGGCGACGCGCTGGTGGCCAGCGTCGAGTTCAGCGGCCTGGTGCGCGAGCGGCCCGGCGCCGGCGCCGAGCGCTTCCGCGAGCTGTGGCTGCTGGCGCGGCTGGGGGCCGACGCCGATCCGCACTGGCGTCTGGCGCAGGTGCAGGCGCTGGCGTGAGACACCCTGCGGCGGGTGCGCCGGCGCTGCCCGCCGGGCGCAGCCCGCTGCGCGCGCTCGCGGCGGCGATGCGGCCGCCGTTCCTGGCGCTGACGCCGGCCAGCGTGCTGCTGGGATGGGCCGCAGCCGGCTGGGCCGGGCACGCGGCCGGCGTCGAGCAGGCCTTGCCGGTGCTGGCGGGGGCGCTGGCGGCGCATGCGGCGGTCAACCTGCTCAACGAGTGGCACGACTTCCGCAGCGGGCTGGACGCGACGACGCAGCGCACCCGGTTCTCCGGCGGCAGCGGGGCGCTGCCGGCGCAGCCGGCGGCGGCCCCACTGATACTGGCCGCGGTGCTGGCGCTGCTGGTGCTGGCCGCCGCGATCGGGCTGTGGCTGATGGGGCGCCATGGCCCCGCGCTGTTGCCGATCGGCGCCGCCGGGCTGGCACTGGTGCTGGCCTACACGCCGTGGATCACGCGCCGTCCCTGGGTCTGCCTGCTGGCGCCGGGGCTGGGTTTCGGGCCGCTGATGGTGGCGGGCACCGCGGTGGCGTTGACGGGGCGGCATCTGGCGCCGGCGTGGGCGGCATCGCTGGTGCCGCTGGCGCTGGTCAGCGGCCTGCTGCTGCTGAACCAGTTCCCGGACGTCGACGCCGACCGCGCCGCCGGCCGCCGCCACCTGCCGGCGCTGCGCGGGCGGGCGTGGGCGGCGCGGCTGCTGGTGGGGCTGCTCGCGGCGGCGTTCGCCGCCCTGGTCGCCGCGGTCGCCGCGGGGGTGCTGCCGCGCGGCAGCCTGCTGGCGCTGGCCGCACTGCCGCTGGCGGTGTCGGTCGCTCGCGGCGCGGTCCGTCACGCCGACGCGCCGCGCGCGCTGCCGCCGGTGATGGCACGCAACGTGGCGCTGGTGCTGCTGGTGCCGCTGCTGATGGCGGGCGGCGGCGGGTTGTGGCGCTGACGAGCACTTGCATCGAGGCAAGTGAGAAGGGAGATGGGCGCGCACGCGGGCGGCCGTGCCGTGCCGCCGTGCGGATCGGGCTTTCCGATGCCTCGATCCTCGTGCCTGCCGAAGCCTGACCCGGGACGCCGCGACGGAGGGTCCCGGCCGGGATCCAGACGCTGACGGCATCCGTCGCCGGCTCGATTTAGCACGTATGTGCTACATTCGCCATGAGTCGGAGCGAGCCTATGTCCACCACCACCATCCGCATCGACGAAGATCTCAAGGAGCGGGTCGCCACCGCCGCCCGCCTTGCAGGCAAGACGGCGCACGCATTCATGCTCGAGGCCATCGAACAGACGGTCGAACAGGCCGAGATCGATGCGCAGTTCGATCGCCTGGCCGACGAGCGCTGGGTCGAGGTGCTGGCCGCGGGGAGGACCGTCGCGTGGGATGACGCCAAGGCGTATCTCGAGGCGCGGCTACGGGGCGACAAGGCTCGCAGACCCACGGCGCACCGGCCGAGGCGTTGAGAGGCCGCATGCCGCGCATCGAATTGGCGCCGCAGGTTCTGGACGACTTCGACCGCTTCTTCGACCACCAGGCAGGCCACGGTATCGAGGACACGCCGCAGCGTTTTGCCGAGATCATCGAAGCGATCGACGTGCTGGCGCACAGCCCGCTGATCGGGCGCAAGGCCAGGGGCGGCAAGCGGGAGCTGGTGATCGGGCAGGCGCAGCGCGGCTACGTGGCGCTGTACCGCTACGTGCCCGACGTCGATACGGTGTTCGTCCTGGCCATTCGAAGCCAGCGCGAATCCGGATTCAAGCGATCCCGCTGAGCAGCGGGCCACGGGATTCACAAGGTCGCCATCGCGCGCGGGCGCTGACGATCGCCCCGGCTTGTGGCCTAATCGCGGGTTTGCCGATTCACCCTCGACCACGGGACCCACGCATCATGGCGCGCAAGATCTTCACCGAAGCCGACCGCAAGGCCACCCCCCGCCCGGCACCGCCCAAGGGCGTCACCTTCAGCGCCGGCCATGGCCAGCGCGTGAGCCTGGAGCGCGGGCCCAACCACCGCAGCAAGAAGAACGCCGGCAAGCGCCCCCACCAGGGCTGAGCGGCGCCGGCCCGCCGCTGCGCAGCGGCCCCGGGCGCGCGACCGCACCGGGGCCTGCACAGCGGCTGCGGTGCCGCGTGCCACGGCCTGTCTCAGACGGAGCCCTCCATGCCGATTTACGAATACGCCTGCCGCGAATGCGGCCGCCGCTTCGAGACCCTGGTGCGCAGCGGCAGCGAGCCGGCCTGCCCCGGTTGCGGGTCGCAGGCGCTGGACAAGCAGCTGTCGGTCTTCGCCACCGCCAGCGTCGCCCCGGAGCGCGCGCCGGCGTTCGCCGGGCCCTGCGGCTCCTGCGGCCACCCGGACGGGCCGGGGGCGTGCGGCATGCCGCCGCATTGAAGCGAAGCCCCCACGCTGACTGCGTTCGAAGCCCCGGGAGGGGCACAGGCCTTCCTTGGCCCGGGCCCTCGGGAGGCCTGATACGCGTTTGCGTTCGATCGACAAGGACCGGGTTGGCGGCGATTGACCGCGGTTGGCACGTAGCCGCCAATTGGACTCCGTTGCCCCTCTGGTCTGACGTGCCACGAGTGCGCGAGCCGAGGGCGGCGGGTACCCTTGCCCTCCATGCCCGGCGACAGTGCCCCGGGCGCTCGCCAGGCACAAACAGTCCGCAGGACTGTTTGTGTCCGGGCTCGCTCCTCCGGGCCGGGCTGCGCCCGACCCTCCCCCTTTACTTCCGTGGAAGGGTGCCCGCCGACCTTGGCCTGCCACCGCCTTGGACTTCGACGGGCGAACACCACCGCAGTTGCCCGCCGAGGACAGCGGGTGCCCTTTCCCGTAAGTAGAGGAGGAGCCGGCGGCGCAAGCCGACGGCGGGGGACATGGAGGGAAAGGGCACCCGCTGGCCTCGGCCCGCTCGGTCATGGCACGCAAACGAAAGACAGGCCCCGACGACTGTCTGCAACGTGTCGTCCACGGCCGTTCGACCGCGGGCGCCAGTCGAGGGCTCGAACGCGATCCCGATTGAGGGCACTCCCGTCGCCCCGGACGGCGGCCGTTGCAGCGCGCCGCGGTGCTACCCGGCGACGACCTCGATACCGCGGATCTGCCCGGCCTGCGCGGTGGCCGCCGGGCGCGGCCAGCGAGCAGCATCCAGACGGTGCAGCAGCTCGGCCTCGCGTGCGCGCGCCAGCGCGACGTTGCCGATCTTGACGTGGCCGAAGCCGCGCATCGACAGCGGCAGCGCGGCGATCGCGGTCGCGGTGGCGAGTGTGGCCGGTGACAGCCGCGGCAGCAGCTCGGCCACGCGCGATTCGTACTGCTCGATCAGCGCGCGCTCCATGCGCCGCTCGTCGCTGCGGCCGAACAGGTCCCAGCGCGTGCCGCGCAGCCGCTTGCCACGCGCCAGCACGCGCAGCGCCGGCATCATCCACGGCCCCAGGCGGATCTTGCGCGGCGGCGCGCCGTCCTTCGCGCGCGAGACCAGCGGCGGCGCCATGTGGAATTCGAGCCCGATGTCGCCGTCGAACTGCGCGCGCAGGTCGCGCTCGAAGCGGCCGTCCGTGAACAGCCGCGCGACCTCGTACTCGTCCTTGTAGCTCATCAGCTTGAGCAGGCTGCGCGCGACGCTGCGCGTGAACGGCAGCGTGGCGTCGCGCCCCAGCGCCGACTCGGCGGCGCGCGCGCGCTCGACGGTGGCGGCGAAGCGCGCGGCCCAGGCCTCGTCCTGCCAGGCCGCGAGCTCGGCGCGCGCGCGCTGCAGCAGCGCCTCCAGCGGCTCGTCGGCCGCCGCGGCGGCCGGGGCCGGCGCCCCGGCGCGCAGCGCGGCGATCGCCTGCGGGTCGCCGGCGGCCAGGCGCCCGAGCGAGAACGCGCGCCGGTTGGCCTCGACCGCGACCCCGTTGAGCTCGATCGCACGCTCGAGCGCCTCCAGCCCGACCGGCACCAGGCCGAGCTGCCACGCATGGCCCAGCGCCAGCACGTTGGCCGTGATCGTGTCGCCGAGGAACTCCTCGGCCAGCGTCTGGGCGTCGAAGGTGCGCAGCGCCTGCGGGTCGGCGTCGGCGCCGGCGGCGAAGCGCAGCTTGGCCAGCAGCGCCGGGACCTTCAGGCTGGCGTCGGGGTTCTTCAGCGATTCGGCCACCGGCACCTCGTGCACGTTGGCCAGGATCCGCGTGCGGCCGCGGCGCACCGTGCCCAGCGCGTCGGCGCTGGCGCCGACGACGAGGTCGCAGGCGAGCACGGCGTCGGCCTGCTGGGTGTCGATGCGGACCTGGTTGAGCCGCTCGGGCCGGTCCGCCCAGCGCACGAAGCTCAGCACCGAGCCGCCCTTTTGCGCGAAGCCCATGAAGTCGAGCACGCTGGCGGCCTTGCCCTCGAGGTGGGCGGCCATCGCGATCAGCGCGCCGACCGTCACGACGCCGGTGCCGCCGACGCCGGTCACGAGCAGGTCGTAGGGGCCGGTCCAGACGTGATCGGCCGGCCGCGGAAGCGCGGCGACATGGCGCAGGAAGTCCTCCTCGCCGCGGCCGAGCACGCCCGGCTTGCGCCGCAGCGTGCCGCCGGTGACGCCGACGAAGCTCGGGCAGAAGCCCTTGGCGCAGCTGTAGTCCTTGTTGCACGCACTCTGGTCGATGCGGCGCTTGCGCCCGAGCGGCGTCTCGTGCGGCAGCACGGCGACACAGTTGCTCTGCACGCCGCAGTCGCCGCAGCCCTCGCAGACATGCTCGTTGATGAAGAGGCGCAGCGCCGGGTCGTCGAGCTGGCCCTTCTTGCGCCGGCGGCGCTTCTCGGCGGCGCAGGTCTGCTCGTAGATCAGCACCGTGACACCGGCCAGCGTGCGCAGCCGGCGCTGCACGGCGTCGAGCTCGTCGCGGTGGTGGAAGCTCGTGCCGGCGGGGAAGCGCGACTTGATGGCGTCGTACTTGGCGATGTCGTCGCTGACGACGGCGACCTCGCGCACGCCCTCGCTCTCGACCTGGCGCGCGATCGCGTCGACGCTGAGCCGGCCGTCGACCGGCTGGCCGCCGGTCATCGCGACCGCGTCGTTGAACAGGATCTTGTAGGTGATCGTCGCGCCGGCGGCGACCGCCTGCCGGATCGCGAGGTAGCCCGAGTGGTAGTAGGTGCCGTCGCCGAGGTTCTGGAACACATGCTCGCGCTGGGTGAACATCGCGTGGCTGACCCAGTCGACGCCCTCGCCGCCCATCTGGATCAGGCCGGCGGTGTCGCGGTCCATCCAGGTCGCCATCACATGGCAGCCGATGCCGGCGCCGGCCCGCGAGCCCTCGGGGACGCGGGTGCTGGTGTTGTGCGGGCAGCCAGCGCAGAAGTAGGGCACGCGCACGACGCGGTCGCCCTCGTTGGCGAGCAGCTCGGGCAGCGTGAAGTCGCGCACATGCTGCAGGTGGTCGCCCAGCGTCGCGTTGGCCGGGAAGTGCTCGGCGATCCAGTGCGCGACGATCTCGATCAGCCGCGACGGGCGCAGCTCGCCGACGTCGCTGACGAGAGGCCGGCCGGCGCGGTCGCGCTTGCCGACGATGACCGGCCGCGCGCCGGCCGGGGCGTTGTAGAACAGGTCGCGCAGCTGGGTCTCGACCACCGGGCCCTTCTCCTCGACGACGAGGATCTCCTGCAGCCCGTGCGCGAAGGCCTGCATGCGCGTGGTCTCGACGGGGAAGGTCAGCCCGACCTTGTACAGCCGCACGCCGGCCTCGGCCAGCATCGCCGGCGTGATCTCGAGCCGGCGCAGCACCTCCATCAGGTCGTGGTGCGCCTTGCCGGCGGTGACGATGCCGAAGCGCGCGCGCGGCGACTCGATCACCATGCGGTCGATCGAGTTGACGCGGGCGAAGGCGGCGACGGCGGCGAGCTTGTCCTTCAGCCGCGTCTCGATGCGCGGGCTCGGCAGGTCGGGCCAGCGGGTGTGCAGCCCGTCGGCCGGCGGCCGGTGGCCGGTGGCGGCGCGCACGGTGTCGGCGTCGGCCCAGGTGGCGACGCGCGCGTGGATGCGGTCCAGGTCGACCGTGCAGCCGCTCTCGACGACCTCGGACGGTGTCGCGAGCCCGACCCAGCCGCCGCTGTAGCGCGACAGCGCCCAGCCGTACAGGCCGAACTCGAGGATCTCGCCGACATCGGCCGGTGCCAACGCCGGCATGTGGAAGGCCTGGAACAGCGGCTCGCTCTGGTGCGGCATCGACGAGCTGACGCAGCCGTGGTCGTCGCCGGCCACCACCAGCACGCCGCCGCGCGGCGATGCGCCGTAGGCGTTGCCGTGCTTGATCGCGTCGCCGGCGCGGTCCACCCCGGGGCCCTTGCCGTACCACAGCGCGAACACGCCGTCGACGGTGCGGTCGGGGTCGTCCTCGACGCGCTGCGTGCCCAGCACCTGGGTCGCGCCGAGCTCCTCGTTGACCGCGGGGACGAAGCGGATGCCGGCCTCGGTGAACTTCGGCCCGGCGCGCCAGATCGCCTGGTCCAGCCCGCCCAGCGGGCTGCCGCGGTAGCCGCTGACGAAGCCGGCGCTGGCCAGCCCGCGCGCGCGGTCCAGCGCGCGCTGCATCAGCGGCAGCCGCACCAGCGCCTGCGTGCCGGTGAGGAAGACGCCGCCGTGCTCGGCCCACAGGTTGTCGGCGAGGCGGTAGTCGGGGCGCTGGATCGTGGTCGTCATCGCGGCGTCTCCTGGGCCGGTGGCGGTCTTGCGGGGACTGTCCAGCGTAGGGGGGGTGACGGGGAAAATCGTTCTCTTCGTGGGTCGGATACGACAGAATTCGACCGTTCTGTTCCTGGAATCCACCATGAGCGAGGAAATTGTTCTCGACCGCGCGAGCCGACGCATCCTCGCCGAGCTGCAGCGCGACGCCCGCCAGACGGTGCAGCAGCTCGCCGAGGCGGCCGGGCTGTCGGCCACGCCGTGCTGGAAGCGGATCAAGGCGATGGAGGCCGCTGGGGTGATCCGCGGCTACACCGCGCTGGTCGACCGCGAGAAGGTAGGCCTGGGCCTGCGCGTGGTGGTCGAGGCCAACCTGCTGCACCACGGCGAGGAGGAGGTGCAGCGCTTCGAGCAGGCGGTGGCCGCCAGCCCGCCGATCGTGCAATGCCTGAGCACGACCGGGCAGGCCGACTACATCCTGACCGTGCTGGTGCCCGACATCCGCGCCTACGAGCGCTTCCTGCACGACACGCTGTTCCGGCTGCCCGGGGTCACGCACGTGCGATCGAGCATCGTGCTGCGCGAGGTGAAGTCGGAGCTGCGGCTGCCGCTGTAGGCGTCGGTGACGACGGGGATCCTCGCGCGACGGTCCCGGACCGCTTCCTGCCAGCGACCAGTCCTGGCGTGACCCGAAGGCGTGAAAGGCACGGACCACACGTCGCCTCGCTCGCACAGCGCGGCCAGAGCGAGGCTGCGGCACTTCGGGCGACTCGAGGTCTTCGCCGTGTCTCGGGATCGGCGACGGGGGCCGGCCGCATGTCCGCACGGGATGGCTAAACTGTGCCCGTGCACCCGCTCATCGAAGCCCATCGCACCGAACTGCTGGCCCTGGCCAGCAGGCGCGGCGTCACCGGTGTCCGGGTCTTTGGCTCGATGAGCCGTGGCGACGCCAGCGACGACAGCGACGTCGATCTGCTGGTGACCTTGACGCCCGGGACCAGCGCCCTCGCCCTGGGCGGCCTGTTGCTGGATGCGCAGGAATTGCTGGGCCGCCGTGTGGATGTGGTGACCGAAGCGAGCTTGCACCCGGCGCTGCGCGAGCAGGTGGTGGCAAGCGCCGTGCCGCTGTGAACCCGGGCCTCGATGCGGATCGGGTGCTGCTCGCGCACATGCGCGACTGCCTGGACCGGATCCGCGAGTACACCCGGGGCGAACGCTCCCGTTTCGACGCGTCGCGTCTGGTGCAGGACGCCGTGATCCGAAACCTGCAGACCCTGACCGAATCGAGCCAGCGCTTGTCGAGCGCGATCAAGGGCACCGAGCCGCAGATCCCGTGGCGCGAACTCGCCGGGTTTCGCAACGTCATCGTGCATGGCTACCTGGGCGTCGACCTCGGGGCCGTCTGGCTGGTCGTCGAACAGGACTTGCCGGCGCTGGCCGACGCGGTGAGCCGAATGACCACGCGACTGGGCCCGCAGGGCTGATTCGAACGGGTGATCGGTCACTGAACGAACGGCCGCTGCTGCCAAGGACCAGGCGGCGCGCTGCGCCTTGGTCGAGCCCTGGATTGGGCAGCGCCGCCGACACCCCGCGCGCGGCGCGGCCACGCGGCAGGCGGCACAATCGTCGGCCGGTCCGGCGGGGCCGCGTCACGGACCCGTCCCGACCACATGCCCCCAGGCCCACGAGGAGACACCCCATGCTCGGACTCATGCAGCAGCACCCGCTGCTGATCTCGTCGCTGCTCGTCCACGCCGAACGCCACCACGGCGCGCAGGAGATCGTCTCGCGCCGCGTCGAGGGCGACATCCACCGCACGAGCTACCGCGAGCTGGCGGCGCGATCGCGCCGGCTGGCCAAGGCGCTGGCCGTGCTCGGTGTCGGCATGAGCGACCGCGTCGCGACGCTGGCCTGGAACGGCTACCGCCACATGGAGCTGTACTACGCGGTCAGCGGATCGGGCGCGGTGCTGCACACGCTCAACCCGCGGCTGCACCCGGACCAGGTCGTCTACATCGCCGACCACGCCGAGGACAAGGTGCTGTGCTTCGACCTGACCTTCCTGCCGCTGGTCGAGGCGGTGGCGTCGAGGCTGAAGACCGTGAAGCACTTCGTCGCCATGACCGACCGCGCGCACATGCCGGCGAGCAAGATCGCGGGCCTGCTGTGCTACGACGAGCTGGTCGACGCGCAGGACGACCGCTACGACTGGCCGCAGTTCGACGAGAACCAGGCCAGCTCGCTGTGCTACACCAGCGGCACGACGGGCAACCCCAAGGGCGTGCTGTACAGCCACCGCAGCTCGGTGCTGCACGCCTACGGCGCCGCGCTGCCCGACGCGCTCAACTGCTCGAGCCGCGACGTCATCCTGCCGGTGGTGCCGATGTTCCACGTCAACGCGTGGAGCCTGCCCTATGTCGGCTGCATGACCGGCGCCAAGCTCGTCTTCCCCGGCGCCGGGCTGGACGGCAAGAGCCTGTACGAGCTGTTCGAGAGCGAGAAGGTGACGGTGTCGGCCGGCGTGCCGACCGTCTGGCAGGGGCTGCTGGCCTATGTCGACGGCGCCGGGCTGACGTTCAGCACGATGAAGCGCACCGTGATCGGCGGATCGGCCTGCCCGCCGGCGATGACGCGCGCGTTCCAGGACAAGTACGGCGTGCACGTGCTGCACGCCTGGGGCATGACCGAGATGAGCCCGCTGGGCACGGTGTGCAGCTTCCGCACCAAGCACCTGGCGCTGCCGCCCGAGGAGCGGCTGGCGCTGCAGGCCAAGCAGGGGCAGGCGATCTTCGGCGTCGACATGAAGATCGTCGGCGCCGACGGCAAGGAGCTGCCCTGGGACGGCAAGGCCAGCGGCGAGCTGCTGGTGCGCGGGCCCTGGATCGTCGAGCAGTATTTCAAGGGCGAGGGCGGGGACCCGCTGCAGGACGGCTGGTTCCCGACCGGCGACGTCGCGACGATCGACCCCGACGGCTACATGCAGATCACCGACCGCGCCAAGGACGTCATCAAGTCCGGCGGCGAGTGGATCGGCTCGATCGACCTGGAGAACGTCGCCATGGCGCACCCGGCGGTCGCGATGGCCGCGTGCATCGCCGCGAAGCACCCGAAGTGGGACGAGCGCCCGCTGCTGGTGGTGATGAAGAAGCCCGGCGCCGAGCTGACGCGCGAGGCGCTGCTGGCGTTCTTCGACGGCAAGGTCGCCAAGTGGTGGATCCCGGACGACGTCGTCTTCGTCGACGCCATCCCGCTCGGGGCGACCGGCAAGATGCAGAAGAACAAGCTGCGCGAGCAGTTCAAGGACCACGTGCTGCCGACGGCGTGACGGATGCGGCGTCGGCGCGCGGCGACGGCGCCGCGCGCTGCGCCGCCCTTGACATGGCGCAATGCGTCCGCCCCGTGGCGGGGCCAAATTCGGCGGCCAGGCTGTCCGAACCCATCCGCCATGAATCTCGCCGACCCCGTCACGGAAGCTGCGCCGGCACGTTCGCGTGCCGCGATCCGTCTGCCCTGGCCCGCCTTGCTCGGCTCGCTGGCCTCCGACGACGCACAGGCACTGGACGCGATGGCGCAGTCGCGCAGCGTCGCCGAGGGCGCGCAGGTCTTCAGCCGCGGCGAGCCTTCGCAGCATCTGATCGCGCTGGTCGATGGCCAGGCGGCCTGCGGCTGGTCGCAGCCGGCGCGCGGGCTGGCCGCCGAGCGCATCGTCCACGGCCCGGCCTGGCTGCTGCTGGCGCGGCCCTTCGCCGACAACCGGCACGGCTGCGACGCCGTCGCGCAGACGCGGCTGCAGCTGGCCGAGCTGCCGGTGGAGCCGCTGCGCGCGCTGCTGCTGCGCCGGCCGATGCTGGCGCTGCGATTCGTCGACGCGCTGGCGCGCGAGGTCGGCTGGCTCGGCGAGCGGATGCACGAGCTGATGCACAAGGATGCCGGCGCCAGGCTGGCGGCCTGGCTGTGCACGCAGCTGCAGGGCCGCCATGCGCAGGACGTGCTGCGGTTGGCCGAGCGCAAGCGCGACATCGCGTCGCAGCTCGGCATGACGCCGGAGACGCTGTCGCGCATGATGCGCAACCTGTCCGAACGCGGGCTGATCGCGGTCAGCGGCTACACCGTGCGCGTGCTCGACCCCGGCGGGTTGCAGGGGCTGGCGGGCGTGTGATCGCGCGCAGGGGGCCACGCGCCACCTTGCGGCCGGGCCTCGTGCATGGAGGCTGAGCGGCGCGCGCCTGCCGGCGCGAGCGGCCAGGGTACCGCCGGCGTGGCCGATCCCGACGCGCTGTGCGCGCTCGACGCCACGCGGCTGCGTACCGGCCTGGCCGCCGGCACGCTGACCGCCACCGCCTGCGCCGAGGCCCTGCTCGCGCGCTGTGCGGCGCTGGAGCCGCAGCTTCAGGCCTGGGCCTTCCTCGACCCGGTGCTGGTGCGCGCGCAGGCGGCCGCGGCCGATGCCGTGCGCGCGGCCGGCGCCCCGCTGCGCGCGCTGCACGGCTTGCCGGTCGGGCTGAAGGATGTGGTCGACACGGCGTCGATGCCGACCGAGAACGGCTGCGTGCTGCACGCCGGCCGCAGGCCTGCCGCCGACGCGGTGCTGGTGCAGCGGCTGCGCCGCGCGGGCGCGGTGCTGATGGGCAAGACGGTGACGACCGAGCTCGCGACCTATGCGAGCGGCCCGACGCGCAACCCGCACGACCCGCGCCGCACGCCGGGCGGGTCGAGCAGCGGGTCGGCGGCGGCGGTGGCCGCGGGGATGCTGCCGCTGGCGATCGGGACCCAGACCAACGGCTCGGTGATCCGGCCGGCGGCATTCTGCGGCGTGGTCGGCTACAAGCCCAGTGCGGGGATGATCCCGCGCACCGGGGTGCTGGTGCAGTCGCCCTCGTTCGACGGCGTCGGCGTGTTCGCGCGCACGGTGGTCGATGCCGCGATCCTGGCCGAGGCGATCGCCGGCGACGACGGGCGCGACCCGCTGGCGCGCGGGCGCGCGCCGCCACGGCTGGCGCGGGTGGCGGGCGCGCCGCTGCCGCGACCGCCGGTGGTCGCGTGGAACGGGCAGCCGGCGTGGCGCCGCGTCGCCCCCGATGCCCGCGCGGCCTTCGAGGCGCTGGCCTCGCGCATGGGTTGGTGCCCGCTGGCGCTGCCCGCGGGCTGCGACGAGGCCTACGAGCACCACCGCGTCGTGATGGAGGCCGAGATCGCGGGCTCGTTCGAGTCGCTGTGGCGCGACGGCGCGGCGCGCCTGTCGACGCCGTTGCAGGGCCAGATCGAGCGCGGGCTGCAGGTCGGCGCGGTGCGCTGGCGGCGCGGCACCGAGGCCGCACAGGCGCTGCGCGCGGGCTTCGACCGCTGGTTCGACGTCCACGGGCTGGATGCCTGGGCCACGCCGTCGGCACTGGGCACCGCACCCGAGGGGCTGGCGAGCACGGGCGACCCGGTGATGTGCACGCTGGCGAGCTTCGCCGGGTTGCCGGCGGTCGGGCTGCCGCTGCTGCGCGGCGCCGACGGCATGCCGCTGGGGCTGCAACTCGTCGGCCGCCACGGCGACGATGCGCGGCTGCTGCGGACGGCGAATTGGCTGATGGAGGCGGCCGGCGGGGTGCTCAGCGCGCCGGCATGTGCGGCGCGCAGGGGTCGGGGCGGGGGTGCGGGGCGGTGACGATGCGGCGGTCGTAGGCCGCGCTGGCGTCGGCGTCCTCGACGAAGCCGATCGATTCGCTGCGCGCGCGGGTGGCGGCGTCCAGCCAGACCGGGGCGCCGATGTCGGTGCGCACGTGCACGTTGCCGGCCAGCAGCACGGCGCCGCGGTCGGCGTGCGCCTCGAGCGCGCGCGCCATCGACTGGTCGCGCGCGATCTGCGCCAGCGCCATGCGGCGCGCGGTGGCGGTGTCGAGCTGGTCGCAGTGGCTGGTGCCGATCAGCGCCGCATGCGCGTCCAGCAGCGCCGGTGGCACGTCGGCGTCGAAGCCGTGCGCGGCGAGGCCCTCGCGCATCACGCGCTGCGCCTCGGCGCGGCCGACGTTGACGGCGACGATCGGCAGGTCGTGCCGCAACGCCAGCTCGACGAAGGGGCGGTAGAAGCGCCACTCCCAGCCCCCGGTGCCGGCGATCGCGATCAGCGCGTCGGCGTCGGGCGGCGGCGGCGCCGCGCGGCGGGCGTCCAGGGCCGGCTGGTGCTGGCGATCGAAGGGTTCGAGCAGCAATGCCGGCCGCGCACCGCGCGCCAGCAGCGCCTCGAAGGCCTGCAGCCGCAGCGCGTGCTGCCCCGGATGGTCGTGCACCTCGCCGAGCAGCACCAGCGGCGCGCGCAGCTCGGGGGTGGGCGGGGGCGGCGTGTCCGACACCGCGCAGCCGGGCAGCAGCGCCACGGACGACAGCGCCGCGGCCGACCGCAGCGCGACCGCCAGCGCCCGGCGCCGGGTCGGCGTCACTTCAGGATGTCGCCGAGGCAGAGGTATTTCAGCTCGACGTAGTCGTCCATGCCCTGGCGCGCGCCCTCGCGGCCGAGACCCGACTGCTTGACGCCGCCGAACGGCACCTCGGCGGTCGAGATCAGCCCGGTGTTGACGCCGACCATCCCGTACTCCAGCGCCTCGCCGACGCGGAAGATGCGGCCGATGTCGCGGCTGTAGAAGTAGCTCGCCAGCCCGAACTCGGTCGCGTTGGCGAGCCGGATCGCCTCCGCCTCGGTCTCGAAGCGGAACACGGGGGCCACCGGGCCGAAGGTCTCCTCGCGCGCGCACAGCATGTCGGGCGCGACGTCGGCGAGCACGGTGGGGGTGTAGAAGCGGTCGCCCAGGCCGCTGGCTCGGGTGCCGCCGACGACGACGCGCGCGCCCTTGGCGACGGCGTCGGCGACATGCTGCTCGACCTTGGCCACCGCCGCATCGTCGATCAGCGGCCCCTGCGCGACGCCGGGCTCGAATCCGCTGCCGAGCTTGATGCCGCGCGCCTTGGCCGCGAGCCTGTCGACGAAGGCGTCGTAGACGCCGGCCTGGACGTAGAAGCGATTCGCGCACACGCAGGTCTGGCCGGCGTTGCGGTACTTGCTGACCATCGCGCCCTCGACCGCGCTGTCGAGGTCGGCGTCGTCGAAGACGATGAAGGGCGCGTTGCCGCCGAGCTCGAGGCTGATCTTCTTGACCGTCGGCGCGCACTGCGCGGCCAGGATGCGACCGACCTCGGTCGAGCCGGTGAACGACAGGTGGCGCACGGTGTCGCTGGCGCACAGCAGCTTGCCGATCGCGACCGAGCCGTCGGCGTCGGAGGTGATCACGTTGAGCACGCCGTCGGGCATGCCGGCGCGCTGCGCGAGCTCGGCCGCGGCGAGCGCCGACAGCGGCGTCGCCTCCGCCGGCTTGATGACGACCGGGCAGCCGGCGGCCAGCGCCGGGGCGACCTTGCGCGTGATCATCGCGATCGGGAAGTTCCACGGCGTGATCGCGGCGCAGACGCCGATCGGCTGGCGCAGCACGAGGTAGCGCTTGTTGGCGTCGGTGGTGGGGATGGTCTCGCCGTAGACGCGCTTGGCTTCCTCGGCGAACCACTCGATGAAGCTGGCGCCGTAGACGACCTCGCCGCGCGCCTCGGCCAGCGGCTTGCCCTGCTCGGCGGTCATGATGCGCGCCAGGTCGTCGGCATGCTGGTGCAGCAGCGCGAACCATTTCATCAGGATCGCGGCGCGCTCCTTGGCGGTCTTGGCGCGCCAGGCCGGCCAGGCGCGGTCGGCGGCGGCGATCGCGGACTCGGCTTCGGCCGCGCCCAGGCGCGCCACGTCGGCCAGCTTGCGGCCGGTGGCGGGGTCGACGACGTCGAAGCGCGCACTGCCGTCGACCCACTGGCCGTCGATCAGCGCGGCGGTCTTGAGCAGCGTGGGGTCGGCGAGCGTGGCCAGCGGGCTGGTGGCGGTGTCCATGCGGGGAGACTCCTGGTGGGGGCCGGGCGCGCCGACGCGCTCAGCGCAGCTCGTACTGGAAGGTGCTGACGACGCGCAGCCGCTTGACGCGCGCGCTGCCGTCGTCGAAGTCCTGGCCGCCGGCGCCGCTGACGCTGATCACGCCCTGGTTGGCGCTCTTCAGCGGCCCGAGGGCGGCGCCGGCCTCGGCGGCGAATTTCTCAGCCTGCTCGCGCGCGTTGCGCGTCGCCTCGGCCAGCAGCGGCGCCTTGACCTCGTTGAAGCCGCGCAACTGGTAGCGCGGCCCGGCAGGCCCCTCGCCGCCGAGTTGGACGCCGGACTCGATCAGCGGGTCGACCGCGAGCGCGGCGGCGGCCACCGCGTCGACGCGCGCGGTCTGCACGATGACCTGGCCGCGTCCGTTGAAGCGCAGCGGCTGCTGCGCGCCGCCGTACTCGCGCGCGTAGAGGTCCTGCACCTCGAGCGGCCGGGTCTCGATCTCCGCCGGCTGGAAGCCCTGCGCCTTCAGGAACGCCAGCACCCGCTCGCGGTCGCGCGCGAGCTGCTGCTGCAGCTGCGCGAAGTCGTTGCCGCCGCGGCGGAACTGCAGGCTCCAGACCGCGAAGTCGCTCGCGACGTCGCGCTCGGCGAGCCCCTTGACGGTGACGACGCGGTCGGCCATGCGCAGCCGCTGCAGGCCCTCGCCGATCGCCCAGCCGGCAGCGGCCAGGCCGGCGGCGATGAAGAGCGCGGCGAGCACGCGGGGCCAGTCGGTTGGACGGGGGGTCGGGGTGGGGGTCATGGGCCGATCAGTGCGGTGCGGGCGGCGGCCGAACACGCCGTGCATGCCGCAGCCAGCAGCGATTAGACCGCAGGCTGCGGCGGGCCGGTGCGGGCCGGCTTGGATAGCCGCGATGGCTGCCCCGTCAGGGGTGTGTCTCGAGGCTGCCGAAGATTCCGGCCGATTGCCGTCGTTCGTCGAAGTCAGTTCTTCGCTTGTCCTGGCGTCCGACCCGCCAGCGTGCCAAGGCCGGCGGGCACCCTCCCACTCCATGTCCCCCGCCGTCGGCTTGCGCCGCCGGCTCCTCCTCTACTTCCGTGGGAGGGTGCCCGCCGACCTTGGCCTGCCGCCGCCAAGGTATTCGACCGTCGGAAACCAACACGGTGGCCTGCCGAGGACGGCGGGTGCCCTTGACCGTAAGTAAAGGAGGAGCCAGCGGCCGCAAGGCCGATGGCGGGGGACATGGAGGGCAAGGGTACCCGCCGTCCTCGGCCTGCGCGATCGTCGCAAGCCACGAGAAGGCAGACACAAGATCACCGCAACGGGCCGACGGTCGCAGCCACGAAGCATCGCCGCTGTTCGTACCTTGCCTCGAGGGCCATTCCGCTGGCCTGCAAAGCGATGCCTGGCGCGGAGCACTGCACTAGAATCTGGTTGGTTAAACCAGAGTCTGGTCTGCCATGGAAACCGTCGGCCTGTTCGAAGCCAAGACCCACCTGTCCGAGCTCGTCGCGCGCGCCGAGCAGGGCGAGGAGGTCATCATCACGCGGCACAACAAGCCGGTGGCCAAGCTGGTGCCGATCGGCGAGGTGTCGCCCGAGCTCGTCGCCCAGCGTCTGAAGGCCATCGAGGCCATGCAGGCCATCGGGCGCGAGATCGCCGCGCGCGGCGGTCCGGTGACCGACGCCGAGATCCAGGAGTGGATCCGCGAGGGCCGGCGGTGATCGTGATCGATGCGTCCTACACGCTGGCACTGGTGATGCCCGACGAGGAGCGCCCCCGCAGCATGGCCGAGGTCGTGACGGCAAGGCTGGGCACCTCGACGATCTGGCCGCTCGAGATCGCCAATGCCTTGCGCACCAGCCTGCGGCGCGGCCGCGTGCTGGCGGCCGACATCGACCTGCTGTGCCAGCGCGTGGCCGAGCTGACGATCGACGTCGTCGCGCCGCCGCACGTGCTGCCGCGGCGCTACCTGGACTCCGCGCTGGCGCATGAGCTGACGCCCTACGATGCGACCTACCTCGACCTGGCGATGCTGTGGCGCTGCCCGCTGGCCACGCGCGACGCCGCGCTGCAGGCCGCCGCCGGCCGCGCCGGACTGGCCGTGCTGAGCTGAACCTTCCGCGCCGGCGCACGCTGCGCGGCGTGACGTACCGCAACGTTCCCCCCTGATCCTCCGCATCGAACGACCATGAAAGCCTCCGACATCCGCGCCACCTTCCTGAAGTACTTCGAGTCCAAGGGGCACGCGGTGGTCGCGTCCAGCCCGGTGGTGCCGGGCGACGACCCGACGCTGCTGTTCACCAACGCCGGGATGAACCAGTTCAAGGATGTCTTCCTCGGCTTCGACAAGCGCCCCTACACGCGCGCGGCGACGAGCCAGAAGTGCATCCGTGCCGGCGGCAAGCACAACGACCTGGAGAACGTCGGCTACACCGCGCGGCATCACACCTTCTTCGAGATGCTGGGCAATTTCAGCTTCGGCGACTACTTCAAGCAGGACGCTCTTCGCTACGCCTGGGAGCTGCTGACGGTGCACTTCGGGCTGCCGGCCGACAAGCTCTGGGCCACGGTCTACGCGGAGGACGACGAGGCCTACGACATCTGGGTCCGGGACATCGGCCTGCCTCCAGGGCGCGTCGTGCGCATCGGCGACAACAAGGGCGGCCGCTACATGTCCGACAACTTCTGGATGATGGGCGACACCGGGCCCTGCGGCCCGTGCAGCGAGATCTTCTACGACCACGGCCCGCAGGTCGCCGGCGGCCCGCCGGGCAGCCCGGAGGAGGACGGCGACCGCTATATCGAGATCTGGAACAACGTCTTCATGCAGTTCAACCGCACCGAGGACGGCACCATGCACCGGCTGCCGAAGCCGAGTGTCGACACCGGCATGGGGCTGGAGCGGCTCGCCGCGGTGCTGCAGCATGTGCACAGCAACTACGAGATCGACCTGTTCCGCAACCTGCTGCTGGCCACGCGCGACGCCGTGGTGGCCGCCGGGGCGGCGCCGATCGACGACCTGCAGACGCCGAGCCTGAAGGTCGTCGCCGACCACATCCGCGCCTGCGCCTTCACCGTCACCGACGGCGTCATCCCCGGCAACGAGGGCCGCGGCTACGTGCTGCGCCGCATCGCGCGGCGCGCGATCCGCCACGGCTACAAGCTCGGCGCGCGCCGGCCCTTCTTCCACACGCTGGTGGCGCCACTGGCGGCCGAGATGGGCGACGCCTACCCCGAGCTGCGGCGCGACGCGGCGCGCACGACCGAGGTGCTGAAGCAGGAGGAGGAGCGCTTCTTCCAGACGATCGCCAACGGGATGGAGATCCTGGAGGGCGCTTTGGCCGGCGGCAGCGGGGCGATCGACGGCGAGACCGCCTTCAAGCTCCACGACACCTTCGGCTTCCCGCTCGACCTGACGGCCGATGTCTGCCGCGAGCGCGGGGTGGCGGTCGACGAGGCCGGTTTCCACGCGGCGATGACCCGCCAGCGCGAGCAGGCGCGCGCCGCGGCCAAGTTCAGGATGGCCGCCGGGCTGGAGTACGGCGGCGAGCCGACCACCTTCCACGGCTACGAGCACCTGGCGTGCGAGCACAGCCACGTGACGGCGATCTATGTCGACGGCACGCCGGTGGCGCGCGCGCGCGCCGGCGACGATGTCGTGATCGTGCTCGACCACACGCCGTTCTATGCCGAAAGCGGCGGCCAGGTCGGCGATGCCGGTGAGCTGCGCAATGCGCGCGCGCGCGTCGTCGTCGAGGACACCGTCAAGGTCACCGCCAGCGTGCACGGCCACCAGGGCCGCATCGTCGAGGGCGAGGTCGAGGTCGGCGACCGCTTCAGCGCGCGCGTCGACGCCGAGCGCCGCGCGGCGACGATGCGCAACCACAGCGTCACGCACCTGATGCACAAGGCGCTGCGCGAGGTGCTGGGCGCGCATGTGCAGCAAAAGGGCTCGCTGGTGACGCCTGAGCGCACGCGCTTCGACTTCGCGCATAACGCCCCGATGACGGCGCAGGAGATCGCGCGCGTCGAGGCGATGGTCAACGCCGAGATCGTCGCCAATGCGGCGACCGAGGCGCGCGTGCTGCCGATGGACGAGGCGCAGAAACTCGGCGCGATGATGCTGTTCGGCGAGAAGTACGGCGAGACGGTGCGCGTGCTCGATATCGGATCGAGCCGCGAGCTGTGCGGCGGCACGCACGTGGCGCGCACGGGTGACATCGGGCTGTTCAAGATCGTCGCCGAGGGTGGGGTGGCGGCCGGCATCCGCCGCGTCGAGGCCGTCACCGGCGCCGGCGCGCTGGCCTGGGTGCAGCAGATGGAGGGCACGGTCGAGACGCTGGCCGGTGCGCTCAAGGCGGCACCCGCGGAGCTGCCGGCGCGCGTCGCGGCGCTGCTCGACCAGCTGCGCGGTCTGGAGAAGGAGGTCGTCGCGCTCAAGGGCAAGCTCGCCAGCGCGCAGGGCGACGACCTGGTCGCGCAGGCGGTCGACGTCAAGGGCATCAAGGTGCTGGCGGCGACGCTGCAGGGGGCCGATGCCAAGGCGCTGCGCGAGACGCTGGACCAGCTGCGCCACAAGCTCAAGAGCGCGGCGATCGTGCTGGCCGCGGTCGACGGCGGCAAGGTGCAGCTCGCCGCCGGCGTCACCGCCGACCAGACCGGCAAGGTCAAGGCCGGCGAACTGGTCAACTTCGTCGCCCAGCAGGTCGGCGGCAAGGGCGGCGGCAGGCCCGACATGGCGATGGCCGGCGGCAGCGACGCCGCCGCGCTGCCGGCGGCGCTCGCGTCGGTGCCGGGCTGGATCGGGCAGCGGCTGTGATCCCGGGGCCGGGCGTGCGCGCGGTGCGCGACAACAGCGACGCCGAGCTCGACGCGCTGTTCGAGCTCGGCAAGCGCCTGGGCGGCTTCGACCCCGCGATCTCGGCCGAGTGGATCGACGGCGCGCTGACCGCGCTGATGGCCGGCCCGCGCGTGCCGGCGTCACCCGCCGAGGCGGTCGATGCGCTGTTCGGCGACACCTGGGCACGCACCTTCGCCGACCCCGACGATGTCGCGCACGCGCTGGCGGTGCTGGACGCACGCTGGCAGGTGTTGCGGGTGCAGCTGGACCCGGACGCGATCGACGCCGACCCGACGATGCTTCGCCTGGCGCCACTGATGCTGGACACGGGTGATTCGCAGCAGCCTCTCGTGCCGGCGCGGCCGACGCCCGCCGACACGAGCGGGCCGGCCGTCGTCCCGCCGATCCCCGGCGCCGGGGCCGTGGCGCACGCCGGCGACGAAGCCGATGCCGACCTCCAGGACACCGACGAGGCCGGCGACGACGAGGCGCCGGATCTCGAGGACGACGACGAGCCCGACGACGATGACGAGGGCGGCCTGCGCCAAGGCGAGGACTGGGCGCGGGGCGTGCTGGCGGTGGTCGAGTCGCCGGACCTGGGCTGGGACGGCGCGCCCGTCGATGATCACGCTGACCTGGCCAGACTGCTGCAGCCGGTGCACGCGCTGACGCTGCCGACGCCGCTGCTGCCAGCCTGGGTCGCGATGCGCTACCCGGGCGAGGACCCGGCGACGCTGACGCGCGAGGACCTCGAAGCCGACGCCTGCTACGCGCTGCAGGCGCTGCGCCTGTGGTGGATGGACCACGCCCCGCGCACCGCGCCGCGCCGCGCCGCGCCGACGCCCGGGCGCAACGACCCCTGCCCCTGCGGCAGCGGCAGGAAGTACAAGAAGTGCCACGGGGCTGCGGGTTGAGGCCACGGCTCGACCGCGGGCACGGGGCACTCGCCGGGCGCCGCCGCTTGCACGGCGGCCGGGCTCAGCCGGCTGCGCGCCACTTGATCGAGCAGCCGATGCTCGGCACCTGCTCGCGCGGGCCCTGGCCGGTGCGCGCGACCTGCAGCATCGCGTCGAGCAGTTCGCGCCGGGCGTCGGGCCTGGACTCGCGTCCCGAGCTGTCGATGCGGCCGCGGTACTGCAAGCCGAGCGCGGCGTCGAAGCCGAAGAAGTCCGGCGTGCACACCGCGCCGTAGCCGCGCGCGACCGACTGGTCGGCGTCGAGCAGGTAGGGGAAGGGCAGGTCGTGGTCGCGCGCGAATTCGCGCATGCGAGCGGGCGCATCGTCGGGGTAGGCGTCGAAATCGTTGGACATGATGCCGACCACCCCCACCCCCGAAGCCTGCAGCGCGCGCGCATCGGCGGCGAGCCGCTCGACGATCGCCTTCACGTACGGGCAGTGGTTGCACATGAAGACGACGAGCAGCCCGCGCTCGCCGCGCGCCGCGTCGCGCGTGACGGTGCGGCCGTCGAGGTCGGGCAGCGCGAAGTCCGGCGCTTGCCAGCCGAAGTCGCAGACGGGGGTGGTGGCGGCCATGGGGGCTCCTCGCGTGCGTGCCGGCGGCCGGAGTGCCGGCGTCCGGTGTCATTTTGCCTGCGGCCTGCGCCGTGGACCCGGCCGATGGCCGGGCCAGCGGCCCGCCGGATCGCGACCCCGCCGCCATCCGGGTTGCTTGCCGTGGCCTCAAAAGATGCATAGACTTCGCATCATTGAACGAGGCTGACGCGATGATGCACCACCCCATGCCCACGATCCGTCCCGGCGCCGGGAGCTGCCGGTGAGCGCCGCCGAGCAGGACGAGGCCCTGCAGCAGGCGCTGCAGCGCAGCTACCGCCACGGCTTCGTCACCGACGTCGAGTCCGACTCGCTGCCGCCTGGGCTCGACGAGGGCACGATACGCGAGATCTCGCGCCGCAAGGGTGAGCCCGAGTTCCTGCTGCGCTGGCGCCTGGCGGCGTACGAGAAGTGGCGCCAGATGGATCCGCCCGAGTGGGCGCGGCTCGAGATCGCGCCGATCGACCTGCAGTCGCTGTCGTACTACTCGGCGCCGAAGTCGATGGCGAATGCGCCCAAGAGCCTGGACGAGGTCGACCCCAAGCTGCTCGAGACCTACGAGAAGCTCGGCGTGCCGCTGCACGAGCGCGCCAAGCTCGCCGGCGTCGCGGTCGACGCGGTGTTCGACTCGGTGTCGGTGGGCACCAGCTTTCGCGAGCAGCTCGCCGGCGTCGGGGTGATCTTCTGCTCGATCTCGGACGCGGTGCGCGAGCACCCGGAGATCGTCGAGCGCTACCTCGGCAGCGTCGTGCCGCAGGGCGACAACTACTACGCCGCGCTCAACTCGGCGGTGTTCTCCGACGGCAGCTTCGTCTACGTGCCGGCCGGCGTGCGCTGCCCGATGGAGCTGTCGTCGTACTTCCGCATCAACGCGCGCAACACCGGGCAGTTCGAGCGCACGCTGATCATTGCCGAGGCGGGCGCCGAGGTCAGCTACCTCGAGGGCTGCACCGCGCCGCAGCGCGACGAGAACCAGCTGCACGCCGCGGTGGTCGAGCTGGTCGCGCACGACGACGCCTTCATCAAGTACTCGACGGTGCAGAACTGGTACCCGGGCGACGAGGACGGGCGTGGCGGCATCTACAACTTCGTCACCAAGCGCGCGCTGGCCGCCGGCAAGCGCGCGCGCGTGGCCTGGACGCAGATCGAGACCGGCTCGGCGATCACGTGGAAGTACCCGAGCGTGGTGCTGCGCGGCGACGGCTCCAGCGGCGAGTTCCACTCGATCGCGGTGTCCAACCACCGCCAGCAGGCCGACACCGGCACCAAGATGATCCACCTCGGCCGCGACACGACGAGCCGCATCGTCTCCAAGGGGATCAGCGCCGGGCGCGCGCACAACAGCTACCGGGGGCTGGTGCGTGTCGCCCCGACCGCCGCCGGCGCGCGCAACCACACGCAGTGCGACTCGCTGCTGATCGGCTCGCAATGCGGCGCGCACACCTTCCCGACCGTCGACGCCGCGCGCCCCGATGCCCTCGTCGAGCACGAGGCGACGACGACGCGCATCTCCGAGGAGCGCCTCTTCTACGCCCGCCAGCGTGGCCTGGACGAGGCCGAGGCGACGGCGCTGATCGTCGGCGGCTTCTGCCAGGCGGTGCTCGACGAGCTGCCGATGGAGTTCGCGCTCGAGGCGCGCGCGCTGCTGGCGGTGTCGCTCGAGGGCGCGGTCGGCTGAGCACGCAACGGATTCCCGAGGAGACCCCATGACTTCAACCCCCCCGTCCCGCGAGCCGCTGCTGTCGGTGCGCGAGCTTCGCGTCGAGGTCGGCGCCACCCGCGTGCTGCGGTCGGTCGGCTTCGACGTCGGCGCCGGCGAGCTCGTCGTGCTGATGGGCGCCAACGGCAGCGGCAAGAGCACGCTCGGCCTGGCGCTGGCCGGACACCCGCGCTACGAGGTCGCCGGGCAGGCGCAGCTGGCGGGCCAGGACCTGCTGGCGATGCCGATCGAGGCGCGAGCGCGCGCCGGGCTGTTCCTGTCGCTGCAGGCGCCACCCGACATCCCGGGCGTGAAGAACAACCTGTTCATCCGCACGGCGCTGAACGCGGTGCGCAGCGCGCGCGGCGAGCCCGAGATCGATGCGTTCGACTTCCTGGGCCAGGCCAAGTCCGGTGCCAAGCGGCTGGGGATGCCCGACGCGATGCTCGGACGGCCGGTCAACGAGGGCTTCTCCGGCGGCGAGCGCAAGCGCAACGAGCTGCTGCAGCTCGCGCTGCTGAGGCCGCGCGTGGCGATCCTGGACGAGATCGACTCCGGGCTGGACGTCGATGGCGTGCGCGCGCTGGTCGAGCTGGTCGCGTCGATGCGGCGCGAGGGCACGGCCTTCGTCGTCGTCTCGCACTACCTGCAGCTGATCGAGTCGCTCGAGCCGGACCGCGTGCTGCGGCTGGCCGACGGCTGCATCGCCGAGACCGGCGGCATCGAGCTCGCGCGCACGATCGCGGCGCAGGGCTACGGGGCGGGGCGGGCGCGCGAGGGCGCGACCGCGCGCGCCTGATGGACGCCGCCCGCGCCGACGCGCTCGCCGCGCGTCACCACCTGGTCGACGAGGGCGGCTGGCAGTTCCGCCGCGTCGACGCCTACCGGTTCCTGCCGCCGCCGCCGGCGGCCGTCTGGCTCGGCGACGAGACCGCGGCCGGCTGCGACGCGCCGCCGCTGGCGGGTGCAGGCTGGACGCTGCACCCGGTCGGGTCACCCGGGCTGGTCGACGCGCGCTGGCTCGACGGCAGCAACCCCGCACAGCGTGCCGAGCTGCTCGACGGGCTGCCGGCGCCGGGCGCGGACGCCGGCGGCGCGCCGTTCGCCTGGGCGCACCGGGCGCTGTGCCGCCAGGGCCTGCGCTTGCGCGTCGCCGCACCCGCCGACCCCGGCGCGCCACCGCTGCTGCTGCAGCTGCGCCACCTGCCGCGCGAGGCGGTCGAGGCACCGCTGCTCGTGCTCGACATCGAGCCGGGGGCGCGCTGCGTGCTGATCGAGTCCCACGTCCGCGATGCCGATGCGCCGTCGTGCCGGCGCGAGGTCGTGCAGAACCTGCAGGTCCACCTGCGGCTGGGTGCGGGCGCGCAGCTTCGGCACTGGCGGCTGGTGCAGCCCGGGCCCGGCGACCGCGTCGCGCAGCACCTGCACGTGCGGCTGGCGCGCGACGCCTTCTACGGCCAGGCGATGCTCGCCGGCGGCAGCGCCTACCACCTGCAGCGCGCGGTCGTCGAGCTCGCGGCCGAGGGCGCCGAGGCGCGGCTCGCGAGCGTGCTGCTCGCGGATGCCGACAAGGTCGAGCGCCAGGCGAGGGTCGTGCACGCCGCGCCGCGCAGCACGAGCCGCGTCGACGTGCTGGCGCTGGCGCGCGAGCGCGCGCTCGCGGTGGCCGACCTCTACGCCGGGGTGCGCCAGGGCGCCGACGAGGCCGACGTCCACCAGCACCTGGCCGGCATCCCGACCGCCGGGGCGCCGCGGCTGGTGCTGCGGCCGCAGCTCGAGATCGAGCACGATGCGGTGCAGGCGGCGCACGGCGCGACCTGGGGCCGGCTGCCGGACGAGGCGCTGTTCCTGGCCCGCCAGCGCGGGCTCGACGAGGCGACGGCGCTGTCGCTGATCCTGCACGGCATGGCGGCGTCGGTGCTCGCCGGCGGGCTCGGCGACGAGGCGCTGGCCGACACCGTCGGTGCGACGGCGGCGCTGACCGAGTCGCTGGCACGCCACCTGCGCGGCACGCGTGGGGGCGAAGCCGCCGTGGCGCAGCCCGCGCTGACCGGGGGCCGCCGCGATGGGTGACCGGCTGCCCAGCGGCGTCGCGATGACGAGTGCCTTCCCGGTGCTCGCGCAGCAGGTCGGCGGCCAGCCGCTGGCCTACCTCGACAACGCCGCGACGACCCAGACCCCGCTGCCGGTGCTGGACGCGATGCGGCGCTTCGACACCCACGACCGCGCCAACATCCACCGCGGCGTGCACACGCTCAGCCAGCGCGCGACCGACGCCTACGAGGCGGCGCGCGAGCGCGTCGCGCGCTTCGTCGGCGCCGGCGGCGAGCACGCGCTGGTCTTCACCTCGGGGACGACCGAGTCGCTCAACCTCGTCGCGCAGGGGCTGTCGCTGCCGGGCATGCCCTCGGGCGGCGGCGAGGGCGCGCTGCAGCCGGCGTGGCTGCGCGCGGGCGACGAGATCGTCGTCAGCGCGCTGGAGCACCACGCGAACCTGGTGCCGTGGCAGCTCGCCGCGCGCCGCAGCGGGGCGCGGCTGCGCATCCTGCACCCGGACGCCGACGGCCGGCTCGCGCCCGAGGCGCTGGCGCCGCTGCTGACGCCGCGCACGCGCGTCTTCGCCGTCACCGCCTGCGCCAACGGCAGCGGCGAGCGGCCGCCCTACGAGGCGATGCTGGCGATGGCGCGCGAGGCCGGTGCGCTGACGGTGCTCGACGCCGCGCAGGCGGTCGCGCACGAGGTGCCGGTGCTGGCCACGCTGGCCTGCGACCTGATGGCCTTCTCGGGGCACAAGATGTACGGCCCGATGGGCATCGGCGCGCTGGTCGGCCGGCGCGCCGCGCTGGACACGCTGGTGCCGCTGCGCATGGGCGGCGACATGGTCGACTGGGTGTCCGAGACCGACGCCGGCTTTGCCGACCTGCCGCAACGGCTCGAGGGCGGCACGCCCAACGTCGGCGGCGCGATCGGGCTGGCGGCGGCGGCGGACTTCATCGACGGCGTCGGGCGCGACGCCATCGCGGCGCATGTCGAGGCGCTGCGCGAGCACGCCGCGGCCGGGCTGGAGGCGCTGGGTGGCGTGCGCGTGCTCGCGCGCCGCACGCGCGGCAGCGCGATCGTCTCCTTCGTCGCCGACGACGTCCACCCGCACGATATCGGCACCGTGCTCGACAGCCGCGGCATCGCGGTGCGCACCGGCTGGCACTGCGCGCAACCGCTGCTCGAGCGGCTGGGCCACGGGCCGACGACGCGGGCATCGTTCGCGCTGTACAACACGCACGCCGAGGTCGAGCGACTCGTCGAAGGGGTCGCCGCCGCGCTGGAGATGTTGAGATGAGCGGCGACCTGGACCTGTACCAGCAGCTCGTGCTGGAACACAAGCGATCGCCGCGCTGCTTCGGCACCCTGACCGCGCCGACGCACGAGGCGCGCGGGCGCAACCCGCAGTGCGGCGACGACATCCGCGTGCAGCTGCAGGTCGACGGCGACACGCTGCGCGACATCCGCTTCGACGGCCGCGGCTGCGCGATCTGCATCGCGTCGGCGTCGATGATGAGCGAGGCCGTCCGCGGCCACCCGGTGGCCGACGCGCGCGCGCTGCAGCAGCGCTTCCGCGCCGTGCTGACCGGGCAGACCGAGCCCGAGGAGGCCGACCTCGGCAAGCTCGTCAGCCTGGCTGCCGTGCGGCGCTACCCGGGGCGCATCAAGTGCGCGCTGCTGGGCTGGCACGCGCTGATGCATGCGTTGGCCGGGGCCGCTGCCGTCGAGGAGGACCCGGACATCGTCGTCGACCGGGACCCGGGCGTGGCCGCCCGGCCGGCGCCGAATGGAGCCCATCGATGAGACTGCAACAGGACAAGACGACGACCACGCGCACGGTGCAGGCGCGGTGCGTGCCCAGCGGTGACCCGATCGAGATCCCGGCCGGCACGCAGGTGACGATCACGCAGGCGCTGGGGTCGAGCTTCAGCGTCGTCGCCGGCGGCCAGCTCGTGCGGCTCGACGGCCGCGACGCCGACGCGATCGGGCGCGAGGTGCCGCCACCCCCGCCGACGCTGTCGGCCGACGCCTCGCCCGACGAGGTCAGCGAGCTGGTCTGGGAGACGCTCAAGACCTGCTACGACCCCGAGATCCCGATCGACATCGTCGAGCTCGGGTTGGTCTATCACTGCGAGGTCGAGCCGATGGACGACGGCCGCTTCAAGATCGGCATCGACATGACGCTGACCGCACCGGGCTGTGGGATGGGCGACGTGCTCGCCAACGAGGTCGCCGACAAGGTGCTCGCGCTGCCGCCGGTCGGCCACGTCGACGTGCGGCTGGTGTTCGATCCGCCGTGGGACCGCTACCGGCTGTCCGAGACCGCGCGGCTGGCGCTGGGACTGTGAAGGGCCGCTCGCCGTGCGGCTGGCCGAGTACACCGACTACAGCCTGCGCGTGCTGATGTACTGCGCGCGGCACGCGGACCGGCGCGTCACGGTGGCCGAGCTCGCCGAACGCCAGGGGCTGCCACGCAACCAGGTGATGAAGATCGTCGCCGACTTCGCGCGCCACGGCCTGCTGCAGACCGCGCGCGGCCGCGGCGGCGGCGTGCGGCTGCTGCGCCCGGCCGACCAGATCCGGGTCGGCGACGTGGTGCGGCTGAGCGAGACCGACTTCCGCATGGCCGAGTGCTTCGACGATGCCGGCGGCAGCTGCGCGCTGGCGGCGGGCTGCCGGCTGCGCCGGCTGTTCGCCGAGGCGCTGCGCGCCTACCTGGGCACGCTGGACGGCGTGACGCTGGCCGAGATCGCCGGTGTCGGTGCCGCGCCGCGCGGCCGCGGCGTCGCCACGGCACGGCCGCGGCGGCTTGCGGCCGCGGCCTGAACCGTCTGCACGGCGCGGGGCGACGAGTCCGCAGCCGGCGCCGATCACCTGGACTCGACGGAGACCCCTCGCGATGAACACCCTGCCCGCCACCGGCGCCCCGATCGGCGGCGCCCCGACCGCCGGGACCGCGACCGAGCAGCTCCCGGGCTTCTTCGCCGACGCGCCGCGCATCCGCGTGCGCGACCCGCTGGCGGCCTTTCTGGGCGCCGCGGCCGGCGGTGTGCTCGACTATGGCTTCGACGACGCGGTCCGGCTGGCCGGGCACGCGTGCCCGACCGTCGCCGCGGCGTGGCTGATGACGCGCGCCGCGCTCGCGGCGCTGTACCCGGACACGCTGCCCGAGCGCGGCGGCGTCGTCGTCGACCTGCGCGAGCCGGCCGACGCCGGTGTCGCCGGCGTCGTCGCGCGCGTCGCCGCGCTGCCGACCGGTGCCGCTGGCGACGAGGGCTTCAAGGGCATCGCCGGGCGCTTCGTGCGCCGCGGCCTGCTGCGCTTCGGTGCCGCGTTCGACGGCGAGCTGCGATTCACGCGGCTGGACGACGGCCGCGCGGTCGAGACCGCGGCGCGGCTGGACCGCGTGCCGGCCGACCCGCGCATGCGCGAGCTGATGATGCGGGCTCTGGCCGACCCGGGCGACGCCGAAGCGCTCGCCGGCTTCGGTGCGATGTGGCAGGATCGCGTGCGACGGCTGCTGCTGGAGCACGCCGACGACCCCGAGGTCGTCGTCGTGCGGTCGGTGGTGCGCGGCGGCTGAGGCCGGGAACCCCACGCACGAGCCGCACACGATCCGCGCACGACGCGCGAACGAATGGCGCAGGAGGGGCATCGATGGGTCCAGGCCGCGACGAAGCGATGCGGGCCACGCGCACGGCGCGCCCCGTGCACCTCGACCTGCGCCGCATCGCGCAGCCGGTCGGTGCCTGGACCTCGATCCTGCACCGCATCAGCGGCGTCGGGCTGATCGCCGGCACGCCGGTGCTGGCCTGGATGCTGGCGCGATCGCTCGCGTCGCCCGAGGGCTACGCGCGGGTCACCGGCCTGCTGCAGGCCTGGCCGCTGCGGCTTGCGGCGCTGCTGTGGATCTGGATGCTCGCGCACCACCTGCTCGCCGGCGTGCGCCACCTGCTGTCGGACGTCGACATCGGGTCGCGGCTGGCGCCGGCGCGGCGCAGCGCCTGGGTCGTCAACCTGGCGGCGGTCGCGATCGCGCTGCTGGCCGCCGGGGTGCTGGCGTGAAGCGCGCGCTCACCGGGCTGCGCGCCTGGCTGCTGCAGCGGCTGAGCGCGCTCGTGATGCTCGCCTACCTCGTCGCCGCGCTGCTGCGGCTGGCCGCGGACCCGCCGCAGGGTCACGCGCAGTGGCAGGCGTTGATGCACGCCCCCGCGGTCGCGCTGGCGACGGGGTTGGCCTTCGGCGCGCTGCTGCTGCACGCCTGGGTCGGCGCGCGCGACGTGCTGATGGACTACGTCAAGCCGCTGCCGCTGCGCATCGGGCTGATGACGCTGCTGGTGCTGCTGCTCGGCGGCAGCGGGATCACGGTGCTGCGCGCGCTGCTGTAGCGGCGGCGGCGGGTGGCGATCAGCGGCGCGGCGGCACGGGCCGACGAGGGCACGACGACGAACGGAGAACGGCTTGGAAGTCTCGATCTACCGCTACGACCCCGACGACGGCCGGCCGCCGCGCATGCAGACGCTGCGCATCGAGCCGGCGCGCGAGGACCGCATGCTGCTGGACCTGCTGCAGCGGGTCAAGCGCGAGGACCCGTCGCTGAGCTTCCGTCGCTCGTGCCGCGAGGGCGTTTGCGGGTCGGATGCGATGAATATCGACGGCCGCAACGGGCTGGCGTGCATGACGCCGCTGCGCTCGCTGGGTGCGCGCGTCGTGCTGCGCCCGTTGCCCGGGTTGCCGGTGATCCGCGACCTGATCGTCGACATGACGGCGTTCTTCCGCCAGTACCACTCGATCCGCCCGTGGCTGGTCAACGACACGCGGCCGCCCGAGCGCGAGCGCCTGCAGTCGCCGGCCGAGCGCGAGCGGCTGGACGGCGTCTACGAATGCATCCTGTGCGCCTGCTGCAGCACGCAATGCCCGTCGTTCTGGTGGAACCCGGACAAGTTCGTCGGTCCGGCCGGGCTGCTGCAGGCCAGCCGCTTCATCCACGACAGCCGCGACGACGCGACCGAGGCCCGGCTCGACGACCTGGACGACGCCTACCGGCTGTTCCGCTGCCGCACGATCATGAACTGCACCGAGGTCTGCCCCAAGGGGCTGGCGCCGTCGCGCGAGATCGAGAAGATCCGGCTCGCGATGCTGCGGCGCGCGGTGTGAGCGCGGCCTGGCCGCCGGCTGCGCGGGGAGCGGGTCGTGGTGGCACCATGCCGCGGCCATGTCGATCCACGGAACGAGGCGTATCGATGAAGAGTCAGTTCGGTCGTCTGATGGGCCCGGTGCTCGTCACGCTCATTGCCCTCGTGGCCCTCGCCTGCGCCAGCGCCGCAGACGCCCGGGCCGGCACGCTGCACGGCAGTGCCGCCTACCGTGAGCGCATCATGCTGCCGCCGGATGCGGTGTTCGAGGCGCAGCTGCAGGACATCGCGCGCGCCGATGCGCCGGCCACGGTGCTCGGGCGTGCGCGACTCGACCCCGCCGGCCAGCCGCCGTTCCGGTTCGCGATCGCCTACGACGAGGCCGCGATCAGGCCGGGCGGCCGCTACACGGTGCGCGCCACCGTCACGCACCGCGGGCAGCTGCTGTTCACGACCGACCGCATCCGTCCGGTGCTCGATGGCAGCGCGGAACCGGTCGAACTGCTGCTGGTGTCGGCGCGGCGGGGTCCTTCCGCGGCGTCCCCGGCCGACGGGCTCGGCCCGTTGCCGGCGTCGTTCGAGGGCGAGCTGCCGGGCGCGGGCAACCCCGTCCGCTGGCACGTCGACCTCTTCCCCGAGGGCCGTTTCCAGCTGCGCACGACGCATGTCGGCCGGCCCGAGCCGAACCGCTTCGACGACATCGGCCGCTGGTCGCGCGAGGCCGACAGCGGCCGCATCGTGCTGCGCGGCGGACGCGAGGCGCCGGTCTTCCTGCTGCCGGTGGAGGGCGGCGCCGCGCTGCGCAAGCTCGACCTGGAGGGCAGGCCCATCGAGTCCGCCCTCCCTGACCGGCTGCAACGCCAGCCCGGGTTCACGCCGATCGAGCCGCGGCTCTTCCTCGGCGGCATGTTCGTCTACATGGCCGATGCGGCGAATATCGTGCTTTGCGCCGATGGCCGCTCGGTGCCGGTGGCGATGGAGGCGGACTACCAGGCACTCGAAGCGGCCTACCAGAAGGCGCGCAGCCGGCCCGGTGAAAGGCTGCTCGTCAGCGTCGAAGGCCTGCTGGCGCTGCGCCCGTCGATGGAGCAAGGCCAGCCGCCGCGAACGACACTGGTGGTCGGGCGCTTCGTCGGCATCTGGCCTGGGCAGCGCTGCCCGGCGGCGGCCGCGCACGCGGGGCGATAGCGCGCGGCCTGGCCGCGATCGCGCTTCCAGCCGCGATGCCGGCGGCACGATCGACCGTGATCGCGGCATCGACCCTGTACGTCACGAGGACGGCGCTGGGCCAAACCCTGATCGGAAAGGGCCACGTTGCATCGGTCGAGCCCGAGCCGAATGCCAGCAGGAGAAGCGGCAGCGCGATCGCGCCTTGCCTGGACGGGGATCGCAGGATCAGGCGACGGCGGCGACCGCAGTGGCCGACTCCAGGTCGGCCAGCAGGTCGATGAAGCCGCCGAGGGCGACGGTCATGACCAGCGCGAATGCGGCGAGGACGGCACGCATCAGGCGGGAGGTGGGTTGGGGCGGACGGTTCATGGTGAACTCCTCGGGTGATAACCGGCTTCGATGCCGGCGCGGCCATCGTCGTCCTGAAGCGGCATTCAGGTCGTTGGCGCCGGCCTGAAATCCCCTGAAACTTCGGCCGCCCCGCCACCAACACGCAGGCCGCGCGCCGCGCTACGCTTGCCGGGTCGTCGCTGCAGGATTTCGCGATGTCCGCGAGCACGCCTTCTTCACCGGCCGCGGCCTGGCGCTTCGGCCGCTACGAGCTGCGGCCGGGCGAGCGCGTGCTGCTGGCCGACGGCGTGCCGGCCAGGCTCGGCGGGCGCGCGTTCGACATGCTGCTTGCGCTCGCCGAACGGCACGATCGCGTCGTCGCCAAGCGCGAGCTGATGGACCTCGTCTGGCCGAGGCTCGTCGTCGAGGAGAACAACCTGCAGGCGCTGCTCGAAGCGCACCGGCTCGTCACGGTGACCGGGCCGGGTGGCGTCGGCAAGTCGCGGCTCGTCCTCGACGCCGCCTGGGCCGCCGTCGGCCGCCACGCCGACGGCGTGTGGATGCTCGAACTCGCGACGCTGGCCGACAAGGTGCTGCTGGCGTCGGCCGTCACGACCGCGCTCGGCATCGAGGTCGCGCCGGCAGAGACGCCGCTGGCGGCGCTGACGCACCGGCTCGGCGGCGCGGCGCTGCTGCTCGTGCTCGACAACGCCGAGCACCTCGTCGACGCCGTTGCCGCGCTGCTGGAGGCGGTGCTGGCGGCGGCGCCGAACGTCCGCGCGCTGGTCAGCTCGCAGGAGCTGATCGGCATCGCCGGCGAGCAGGTCTTCCGCCTGCCGTCGCTCGGCGTCCCGGCGCAGCCGGACCCGACCGCGCAGCAGGCGCTGGTCTGCGGCGCGGTGCAGCTCTTCGTCGCCCGCGCGCAGGCGGCCGAGCCGCGGTTCGTGCTCGACGACCGCAATGCGTCGGCGGTGGCGGCGATCTGCCGGCGCCTGGACGGCATCCCGCTGGCGCTGGAGATGGCCGCCGCGCGCGTGCCGCTGCTCGGCGTCGACGCGCTGGCCGCGAGGCTGGACGAGCGCTTCCGGCTGCTCACCGCCGGACGGCGTACCGCGTTGCCGCGGCAGCGCACGCTGCAGGCGACGCTGGACTGGAGCCATGGCCTGCTGTCGGCGCCCGAGCAGCGCGTGCTGCGGCGGCTCGGCGTCTTCGCCGCGCCGTTCGAGCTCGGCGCCGCGGCGGCGGTGGCCGCCGACGATGACGACGACGAGTTCGCGGTCATCGAGGGCCTGGCCGGCTTGTGCGACAAGTCGCTCGTCGCCGCCGACCCCGGCGACGGCCAGATCCGCTATCGGCTGCTCGAGACGACACGCGCCTACGCGCTCGAACGCCTCGCCGCCGCCGGCGAGACCGCGGCCGTGATGCGCCGCCATGCGCGGTGCATGCGGCGCCGGTTCGAGCGCTGCTTCGACGACTGGACGCTGCGGCCGGACGCCGCGTTCCGCGCCCGCTACGCGCCCGCGATCGACGACCTGCGCGCCGCCGTCCGATGGGCTCTCGGCCCCGGCGACCCGGACGACGAGGGCGAGACCGCGGTCGCGCTGGTCGCGTCATCAGTGTTGCTCTGGCTGAGCCTGTCGCTGTATGCCGAGGTCGATGCGCTGCTGCAGCAGGCGGCCGAGTCGATCGGGCCGGGCTGCCCGCCCGCACTGCAGGCCGATCTCGCGCTCGCGACCGCGCTCGCATTGGGCCAGCGCAACCAGCAGGCCACGATCCGGCATGCGCGGGCGGCGGCCGCGCGCTACCGCGAGCTCGGCGATCGCCTGCGTCTGGGCTTCGCGCTTTGCGTGCTCGGCCGCGCGCATGCGGCCGAGCGCGATGCCGAGGCCGAAGCCATCCTGCGCGAGGCCTGCCCGCTGCTCGAGGCGAGCGGCCGGCCACGGCTGCGCGCGACGGCGCACGGCGCGATGGCGCTGCGCTTCGGCACCCTGCGCCGGGTCGACGAGGCGATGCGCGAGACGCAGTCGGCGCTCGCGCTGTACCGCGAGGCCGGTGCCGACAGCGCCGTGCTGCACTCCCTGGTGTCGCTGGCCGACCTTCACTGGATGAAGGGCGAGCTCGAGCGGGCGATCGCACTGACGCGCGACGCGCACGAACGGCAGCGGCAGTCGCCGTTCGCCGACCGCCTCTCGTGCGCCTATTCCGGCGCCAACCTGTTCGGGATGCTGGTCGAACATGGCGAGCTTGCCGACGCCCGGGCGCTCGGGCGGCCGTTGCTGGGCGAACTCGTGCAGTTCGGCATCGCACACGGATGGTCCGACCACTATGCGTCGTGCCTCGCCCGCAGCGACCGGGCCGCGGATGCGGTGCGGCTGGTCGGCTGGGGCGATGCGCTGCGGGCCGCGAAGGGGCTGCGACGCCAGCCGAACGAGCAACGCGCGCGCGACACCGTGCTCGCGATGGCGCGCGAGGTGCTCGGAGCCGATGCGGTCGGGCCCGTGCTGGCCGAAGGGGCGGGGCTGGGCAGCGAGGAGGCCTGTCGGTTGGCGGAGCCCTGATACGGTCCTCGGGTGTGGCGGCCGGGGACGGCGAGCGGATGGTCACGTGCCGCGTGACCGGCTGCATGCCCCGCGCGCCGCCGCTACAGCGCCAAAGTCTTCACGGCCTCCGTGACCCCGACGATCCTGACGCCCTGATGCTCTCCGACCCCGAGCAGCGGCTTGTCGCCAGTGACGATCATCTCCGCCCTGGCCGCCAGCGCCGTGCCGATGACGACGTCGTCATCCGGATCGGGCGCGATGCGTGGCGTGGCCGCCGGCCGAACCACCGACGCGAGCTGCGCATAGCCCTGCGCGAGCTGGTCGACGCTGAGCTGGGAGGCGGCGATCTTTCTGGCGAACTTGCTCCGGCCGAGGATGTCGGCCAGCTCGGCCAGCATCGGCGTGCTGGTGAAGATCTCGATGCGCCAATCGCGAGCGGCCAGCAGCAGCAGACGCGGCGTGCCGCCCCACAGCATCGCCGAAGCCACCACGTTCGTGTCGAGAACCAGCCGCACGGCGTCGCGCTTCAGCTCGCGCCCTTCGTGCGCCGCTCGGCGCGCATGGCGGCCAGCTCCTGTGCCACTTCCTCGGGCGACATCAGCGCGGGCTCGTCGACCGCGGCCATGCGGTCCATCGCGGCGAAGAATTCATCGGCTCGCTGCGCCTTCAGTTGCTCGCGCAGCCAGCGCTCCAGTCGGGTCGGCGACAGCAGCCCCGCGCGCTGCGCCTCCTTGGCGAGTTGGTCGGGTAGGTCGATCTGCACGGTGGTCATGGTCGGGCTCCCAGCGCGTTCGCGCGCCGTGCGATCTTCTCACGCTCGATGGAAGTGCCGAACAGCCGAGCCGTCCGTTTCGCGGCTCGGGCGTCGAGCCTCTCGATTCCGGGGGGCGTGCTCCAGACCATGGGCGGCCAGGCGCCCGACCTTGCGCGGCCGCTACCATTCGCCCCGCCCGCCGCGGGCGATCGACACGCTGCCGCCCGCATGCCGGCCGCGACGAGCGCCTGCCGTGCGCCGCCTCGATGCCGCCGCCGCCGACCCCGCACGACCCGCTGCTGCTGGCGCTGGACGCCGGCACGCAGGGCGTGCGCGCGATCGTCTTCGACGCCGGCGGCAACCCGCGCGCGGCGTCGCGCATCGCGCTGGCGCCGGCCTTCGTCGCGCCGCAACCGGGCTGGGCCGAGCAGGATCCGCAGGTCTACTGGGATGCCCTCGTCGCTGCGGTGCAGGGGCTGTGGCGAGCCGGCGCGGTGCGGCCGGGCGAGCTGGCCGCGGTCGCGCTGACGACGCAGCGCGGCACCGTCGTCTGCGCCGATGAATCCGGCGCGCCGCTGCGCCCGGCGATCGTCTGGCCCGATTCGAGGCTGGCGCGCGACCTGCCGCCGCTCGGGCCGATGTGGGGCAGCGCGCTGCGGCTGGCGGGCGCGCATGGCCTGGTGCGGCGGCTGCAGACGCAGGCCGAGGTCAACTGGATCGCCGCCCACGAGCCGGCGCTGTGGGCGCGCGCGGCGCGCGTCGGCTTGTTGTCGGCATGGCTGTCCGAGCGGCTGGTCGGCCAGTGGGTCGACTCGATCGGCTGCCAGGTCGGCTACCTGCCGTTCGACTACCGGCGGCTGCGCTGGGCGGGTGCCGCGAGCTGGCGCTGGCGCGCGCTGGCGGTGCGCGCCGGGCAATTGCCGCGGCTCGTTCCGCCGGCGTCGGCGCTGGGCACGCTGACCGCGCCAGCGGCCGCCGCACTCGGGCTGCCGCGCGGGCTGCCGGTGATCGCCGCCGCCGCCGACAAGGCCTGCGAGGTGCTCGCCTGCGGTGCGCTGGCCCCTGACGCGGCGCACCTGTCGCTCGGCACCGCGGCGGCGATCAACACCACGCAGCCGCGCTACCTCGAGGTGCAGCGGCTGCTGCCCGCCTACCCGGCGGCGCTGCCCGGGCACTGGAATACCGAGGTCCACCTGCCGCGCGGCTTCTGGCTCGTGAGCTGGTTTCGCGACCAGTTCGGCGCCGAGGAATGCGCGCGCGCGGCCGCGCTCGGCGTCGCACCCGAGTCGCTGTTCGATGCGCTCCTCGCCGCCACGCCGCCGGGGTCCGACGGGCTGGTGCTGCAACCGCACTGGAGCCCCGGGCTGCGCGACCCGGGGCCGGAGGCGCGCGGTGCGATCGTCGGCTTCACCGACCAGCATGGGCGCGCGCACCTGTACCGCGCGATCGTCGAGGGCGTGCTGTTCGCGCTGCGCGGCGGGCGCGAGCGCATCGAGCGCCGGCTCGGCCGCCGGCTGACGGCGCTGCACCTCAGCGGCGGCGGCGCGCGCAGCGACGCCGTCGCGCAGATCGCCGCCGATATCTTCGGCCTGCCGGCGCAACGTCCGCAGTGCGAGGACGCCAGCGCGCTCGGCGCCGCGATGTTGGCTGCCGCGGGGCTCGGGCTGCACGCCGGCGTGCCGGCGGCGGTGCGCGCGATGGCGCGCGCCGGCAAGGTCAGCGAGCCCGACCCGGCCGCGGTGCGCGTCTGCGACGAGGTCTGGCACGAGCGGGTCCGGCCGCTGTACCCGCGGCTGCGGCCGCTGCTGCGGCGCTGGCACGAGGTGGCGGGGCAGGGGCGCTGACGCGGACGGCGTGACCGCGCTGCGCCCGGTGAACACGCGGTCGCTGCACCGCGAGAAGGACGCGGATCTCAGGATCTTCTCGATCACTGGCCACCCCGGCATCGCGGCGACGATCCCGGTCCCTGCGCGGCCATCGTTCGGGCCATTCTGCAGCTCGATGCGAAGGCCACACCCGAGCCGTCGCGCCCAGCTGGTGTGGCCCGGCGGACCCAGGGGTTCTCGGCTTCGACCTCGCATCCGGCAGCGGTCGCGGCTCCGGTCGAGTAAGGGGGGTCTTGTCCATGTTCGTCACCGTCAGGTCCAAGCGGCAGGTCACGTTTCCTGCCCGGGTGCTTGACGCGCCGGTCGTCGATCCCGGCGACCGCGTCGAGCTGCTGCCCAGCCCGGAAGGCTTCCTGCTGTGCGCCCAACGCGTGGAAGCCAGCCGCTTGGCGCCGCTGCGCGGCTGGCGGGGCTGCACAAGCCGCCCGGGATGCCGTCGCTGGCGAGCCACGACCTGTTCGTCCGTGCGCCCTTGCGTACGGCCGTTCGAGTCGGATGGCCGCCGATGAGCGCGGCACGGTCGCTGCCCGGGATGCCCGATGCGCCCGTCATGCTGATGACGACACGCCCGCGCTCAACGGTGCGCGGGGTAGTTCACGAACTCACTCTGGTGCGCGCCGGCCGCGAGGATGGCATTGAAGCGCGCGCCGATCTGCTCGATCAGCGCGGGCGTGCCTTCGGCCGTCGAGCCCTTGATCTTCTCGCCGAACACGGACAAGGTCGACCGTTGGCGATCGCGCCAGACGCGAAAGCGCCTGCCGCCCGCATCGTAGCTTGTCGAATCCGGGTCGTTCGCGTCGCCGTAGGTCGGCGCGACGCGCTTGGCGCCGAACTCGGCCTCGATCAGCGCGCACAGCGGCTCGTACAAGCCCGGGCCGGCCGGGAAGAGCCTGTACTCGACGTCGCCGTAGCTGTGCATGAGGCGCCCCTGCCACGGCTGGGGGCGGACCGGCTGGCGCAGCCGGATGCGTTCCGCACCTGAGGCGTCGCGCGACCATTCGAAATACTGCCCGAGCCATTGCGGCGTCGCGTCCCACACCGACTCGAAGCGCAGTGCGTTGCTGTCGAAGGGAACCGAGTAGGCCTTGCCGGTCGCGAATTCGAACACCGTGAGCGCGTACTCGTAGAAGTCGTCGACGCGCCGGTCGCCGACGAAGACGAGCTGCGTGCCGCCGGGCGACAGCGCCTTCACATCGCCGTTGCCGGCGTGGTAGCCGCCGATCTGCCTCAACACCTCGTGCGCGACGATGCCGATCGGCCACGCCTGCAGCGTCTCGACCGAAAACACGGTGCGCCGCCCGACGAGCATCAGCTTCCCGCCCGACCATTCGCGCGGCTCGGCGCTCGAATCGCGGATGGTCACGTTCTGCTCCTCGCCGGGTTTGCCGTCGGGGCCGTCCAGCCATTGCCAGCGCACGATGTCGGTCGACGGCGCGACGAGTGTCTTCACGTCGAGCGCGCCGTCGACGTCGGTGAGGAGCCACAAGCCCGTTGTCGCGACGAGCACCGCCGGCCGCGGCGCGCCCGCGATCGACCTCGCGTCCCAGAACTTGTCGAGCCGCGCGTCGGCCTCGCCCACGGAGACCGGCTTCCCGTGGTGGCGCACGCGATAGCTCGACACGGTCTTGCGCGCGAAGGGATTGCCGCTGGTGTTCGGAAACCCGCCGGCCGAGATGCGGGCCTTGCCGGCCTCGATCGTGAAGGGGCCGGCGACGAACGCGGGATCGGCGGCGCGCGCGTTGCCGAAGACCAGCGAGCAGAGGCAGGACATCGCGAGGACTGAGCGCAGCGTGGGCATGGTCTTGGCGGGAAAGGCGGCTTGGCGCCAGGATAGGCAGTTCGACCACCGGGCGAAAAATATGCGGCCCTTCGAGCCCGCCGTCAATCGGAGGTGCGTTCGTCGATCTTCTCTGTGCCGCGCAGGGTCGGCCAGCCGATCCTGCCGGAGTGCTCCCATCGGGCGGCCTGCGCAGCGTTCTGCCACCTGGCGACTTGCCACGCGGATTCCGAGCGCGGGCATCGCCGCCCGGCCGTCGAGTGTCGACGTGCGGGGCCGCGCATCTCCCGGCCGATGGGCTACCGGGCGTCGTGCCAACGCCGCGGCCGCGCCCTGATATCGACTCGCGGATGGCAGGCTCGGCTGTCCGCTGCCGGCCACCCGGCAGCTCACCGCGCCGGCGGCGCCGGCCGCCGCGGCCCGGCCCGACCCGGCCGGCGCCGCCATGCTGCGATGCAGCATAATGAGCCACCCCCTCCGTCAGGCGGCGGCCCGGCGCGACCGAGCGCATGGGGCGCGTCGCGGCCTCCCGGGACAAGCTCAGCGCCCTGACCGGGAGGCTGCGCGGGGACGGCCCGAGCACACGCGGCAGGCTGCGAGGCCTGTCGCGCGTCCTCGTCGATCTCACGCGGGACGCGCAAGACCCCGATCGCCGGCGCCGCGGCCGGCCGTGACGGTGGGCGCGCACCTTCTCATCGACCTCGATACCGGATCGCCCCATGCCGAGCCAGTTGCTGAAGTCCGGGTTCCACTGCGCCACGCTGACGCACCGCGAGCCCTCGGGTCGCGCGATCGAGCCTGCGGACGCGATCGCGCTGCAGAGGGCGTCGTCGTGAGCCCCGAGCGCAAGCCGATGACGCTGCACCGCCTGCGCGCGCTGCACGCGGCGGGCGAGAAGATCGCGATGCTGACCTGCTACGACGCGGCGTTCGCGCGCGTGCTCGACGACGCCGGCGTCGACGTGCTGCTGGTCGGCGATTCGCTCGGCATGGTGCTGCAAGGGCACCCGAGCACGGTGCCGGTGTCGCTCGACGCGATGGCCTACCACACCTCGTGCGTGGCGCGCGGCAACCGCCACGCGTGGATCATCGCCGACCTGCCGTTCGGCAGCTACCACGGCGGCGCCGACCAGGCGATGCGCAGCGCCGCGCAGCTGATGCAGTCGGGCGCGCAGATGGTCAAGCTCGAAGGCGGCGGCTGGACGACCGAGGTCGTCCGCTACCTGGTCGAGCGCGGCGTCCCGGTCTGCGCCCACCTCGGGCTGACGCCGCAGTCGGTGCACGCGCTGGGCGGCTGGCGCGTGCAGGGCCGCGACGACGAGGGCGCGCAGCTGCTGCAGCGCCACGCGCGCGAGCTGGTCGATGCCGGCGCGGCGATGCTCGTCCTCGAGCTGATGCCCAGCGCGCTGGCGCGCGAGCTGGCGCAGGCGCTGCCGATGCCCGTGATCGGCATCGGCGCCGGCAGCGGCTGCGCCGGCCAGGTGCTGGTGCTGCACGATATGCTGGGCCTCGGCGCCGCGCCGGGCCCGCGCTTCGTGCGCAATTTCCTCGCCGACGGCGGCAGCGTCCAGGACGCCGTGCGGCGCTACGTCGCCGCGGTCAAGGACGGCAGCTTTCCCGACGAGTCGGCCCACACCTACTGAGCAGCCCATGCGCGTCGTCCACACCCTCGCCGAGCTGCGCCATGCGCTCGCCGGCGCCACCGGCACCGCCTTCGTGCCGACCATGGGCAACCTGCACGAGGGCCATCTGTCGCTCGTGCGGCTGGCGCGCGAGCGCGGCGGGCCGGTGGTGGCGAGCATCTTCGTCAACCGGCTGCAGTTCGCGCCGCACGAGGACTTCGACACCTACCCGCGCACGCTCGAGCGCGACTGCGAGCTGCTGCGCGCGACGGGCTGCAACCTGGTCTTCGCCCCGAGCGAGGCCGAGCTCTACCCCGAGCCGCAGTCGTTCACGGTCCAGCCGCCGGGCGAGCTCGCCGACATCCTCGAAGGGCATTTCCGGCCCGGCTTCTTCACCGGCGTGTGCACGGTGGTGACGAAGCTGTTCAACTGCGTGCAGCCGCGGGTGGCGGTGTTCGGCAAGAAGGACTACCAGCAGCTGATGGTGATCCGGCGCATGACGCGGCAGCTCGCGCTGCCGATCGAGATCGTCGCCGGCGAGACCTCGCGCGCCGAGGACGGTCTGGCGCTGTCGTCGCGCAACGGTTATCTCGACGCCGCGCAGCGCGCCGAAGCGGTCGCGCTGGCGCGCGAGCTGCAGGGCGTCGTCGCCGAGCTGCGACGCGGCCGGCGCGACTGGGCGGCGCTGGAAGCGGCGGCGATGGATGCGCTCGCCACGCGCGGCTGGAAGGTCGACTATGTCGCGATCCGGCGCCAGGCCGATCTCGGCGGCCCGGCCGACGGCGAGGCGTTGGTCGTGCTCGGCGCGGCGCGAATCGGCAGCACGCGGCTGATCGACAACGTCGAGGTCGGGGTGGCGACTTGAGGTTGCGGGCCGATGGAGGCTGAAGCGGGCGGACTGGAACCCCGTCAGGCGGCGTGCTTCGCAGGAGCGAGCAGGGAATCTGGCTCAGACACGGCCGCGTTCGCGCCGTTGCAATCCACGCGCGCCCCGTGCTTGTACTCGACCGGGTAGGGGGTGCCGTCGGGCTCGAACTCCACCGTGTCGGCCTTGCCGACGAGGCCCAACCGGTCGCTGAACAGCGGCAGCGCGCGCTCCACGCGCAGGCCCCGTCGGAATTCGAACCCCGGGCGGTCGGCCTGGGCGTGCACGGCCTGCCCGCGCAGGGTGTGGACGTTGTCGTCGAAGACCTGCTCCAGGTAGATCAACCCACACTGGCGCGGGCAGTAGGCCCAGTGCTGCAGGGCCGACAGCGCGATGACGTCGTCGTCGCCCATGGCGGCGGCATCAGCGGCCGGGCGGCAACGGTCGGCGTCGAAGACCCTCCCGCGTGCACACCACGAACTGACCTCGCACCGGCTCGGCCAGCGCCTGCAGCGCGAGGGCTGCCGCGCCAGCGCCGTCGATCGGATGCATGCGCAGGTACAGGATGGCCTGCGGGGCGGGTTCGCCGCGCTGGTAGACCCGGGTGCCGAAGTCGGCGTCGAAGGTCACCAGCACCCGGCCGCTCTCGCGGGCCAGGGCAAGTATGCGCCGGTCGTCGGCGCCGGCTTCGGCATCGGCGACAGTCAGCACGTCGTGGCCGGCGCGCGCCAGCCCGGCGGCAGCCGACCGCGGCATGTTCTCGTCCAGCAGCAAGGATGCCAAGGGCGCCTGCCGGGGCTTTCAGCCGGCCATGCCCTCGGCCGCCTTGGCCTTCAGGACGAAGTCTTCCTCCTTGAGGCAGTCGCGGACGAACGCAAAGGCCGCCTGCAGGTCGTCCGCCGTGAGCTGGGGGTACTCGTCGAGGATGCGCTGGCTGCTCCAGCCCGAGGCCAGCAGATCCAGGATGAAGTCCACGCCGATGCGCGTGCCCGCAATGCGCGGCCGCCCGAAGAGGGTGTCCGGCGTGGTGACGATGCGATCCTGCCAGTCCATGCTCAGCACCTCCGATGCAGCGTGACGCCCGGTGCGGCCTCGATGCGCTCGCCGAGGGCGAGGCTGCGGCCGTCGAACGTGACCGAGTATGCGCCGAAGTCGCGCGCCGGGCCGTCGGCGTCGGCTTTGCGCTGCACGACGAGGCGGTCGAACAGCTCGTGGGCATGCGCGTTGCCGAGTTCGCTGTCGTGCTCGAAGACGTACAGACCGCGCGTGCTCATCTGGCCGCGCGCGGCGCTGCGGTCACGCTCGAGTATCGATGACAGCGCATCCCACAGCAATTGGAGATCGCCGTCGTCGAAGCCCGAACGACGCCTCTTGACTTCCGCGCGCCGGTTTCGGTGGCTGCTGGTGGCAGCCGAACCGCCTCCGCCGCGGATGCCATCGCACGTCGAGCAGCACGGGCGATCGGCTTCGACGCACCGCACACATGTCTGTAAAAAGGACGATATAGATGCCCGAAATACGGTCGACTCCAAAGTAGCATGTGTCTGCAAAAGGTACGAACAACAAGCAATCCGCCCCAAAACCGAGCGTTTTCCCTGATCTCAGACGCCTGGCACGCGCGTTGCGTACAGCACCACATCCCACCCCACGGAGACACCCCCGATGAAGCGCCGCCAACTCCTGCCCCTCGCCGCCTCGGCCGCCGCCGCGCTGCTGCTGGCTGCGCCGCTGGCCACGCACGCCGCCGGCGAGGTCAAGATCGCGCTGATCGCGAGCAAGACCGGCCCGCTCGAGGCCTACGCCAAGCAGACCCTCACCGGCTTCCAGATGGGGCTGGAGTACGCCACCGGCGGCACGATGACGGTGGCGGGCAAGAAGCTGGTCGTGATCGAGAAGGACGACCAGGGCAAGCCCGACGTGGGCAAGGCGCAGCTCGCCGCGGCCTACGCCGACGACAAGGTCGACCTCGCGGTCGGCCCGACGGCGTCGCCGGTCGCGCTGGCGATGCTGCCGGTGGCCGAGGAGTACAAGAAGATCCTGCTCGTCGAGCCGGCGGTGGCCGACTCGATCACCGGCGAGAAGTGGAACAAGTACATCTTCCGCACCGGGCGCAACTCGTCGCAGGACGCGATCAGCAACGCGGTGGCGCTGGACAAGGACGGCCATGTCGTCGCGACGCTCGCGCAGGACAACGCCTTCGGGCGCGACGGCGTCAAGGCCTTCAAGGCGGCGATCAGGAAGGGCAAGTTCGTGCACGAGGAGTTCGTGCCGCCGACGACGACCGACTTCACCGCCGTCTTCCAGCGCCTGGTCGACAAGATGAAGGACCAGCCCGGGCGAAAGTTCGTCTGGGTGATCTGGGCCGGCGGCAACTCGCCGTTCTCCAAGTTCGCCGAGCTGGAACTGCAGAAGCGCTACGGCATCGAGATGGCCACCGGCGGCAACATCCTGCCGGCGATGGTGGCGTACAAGCAGTACCCGGGGATGGAGGGTGCGCTGTACTACTACTTCGGCATCCCGAAGAACCCGGTCAACGAGTGGCTGGTCGCCAACCACTACAGCAAGTTCAAGAGCCCGCCGGACTTCTTCACCGCCGGCGGCATGAGCGCGGCGATCGCCGTCGTCAGCGCGCTGAAGAAGACGGGCGGCGACACGAACACGAACAAGCTGATCGCCGCGATGGAGGGCATGTCCTTCGAGACGCCCAAGGGCACGATGACCTTCCGCAAGGAGGATCACCAGGCGATGCAGGACATGTACCACTTCCGCATCAAGGCCGACCCGGCCTTCGCCTGGGGCGTGCCGGAGCTGGTGCGCGAGATCAAGGCGTCGGAGATGCAGGTACCGATCCAGAACAAGCGCTGAGGCGCTTGCTCTGATCGGCGCCTGCCGCCCGGCGCTGCGCGCCGGGCGGCCGTGCCCAGCGTCTCGCTTCCTCCCAGCCTGCTGGCGGGAGGAGGCGCCAGTCCGTTCGACGAGGCCCGGCCTGCCGCCGGGCGTGGCGGCCCCATGCTCGAGACCCTCGATCTGACGATCCGCTTCGGCGGCCATGTGGCCGTCGATGCGGTGTCGTGCCGGTTCGAGCCGGGGACGCTGACCGCGATCGTCGGCCCCAACGGTGCCGGCAAGACGACCTACTTCAACCTGATCAGCGGCCAGCTGCCGGCCAGCGCCGGGCGCGTGCTGCTCGGCGGCGAGGACCTGACCGCGCTGCCGGCGCCGCTGCGAACGCGCCGCGGACTCGGGCGCGCGTTCCAGCTCACGCAGCTCTTCCCCAACCTGACGGTGCTGGAAAACGTCCGGCTGGCGGTGCAGGCGCGCGAGCAGGGCCGCGGCCACGCCGGCGCGCTGGCCGGCGCGCTCGACCTGCTGCGGGTCTGGCTGGATCGCCGGGCCTGGATCGACGAGGCGCGCGAGCTGGCGCGCCAGGTCCAGCTCGGCGACAAGCTCGACGCCCACGCCGCCGCGCTGCCGCACGGCGACCAGCGCAAACTGGAAGTGGCGCTGCTGATGGCACTGGACCCCAAGGTCTACATGTTCGACGAGCCGACCGCCGGCATGAGCGTCGACGACGTGCCGGTGATCCTGGACCTGATCCGCGCGCTGAAGGCGCGGCGCGACCGCGCCATCCTTCTCGTCGAGCACAAGATGGACGTCGTGCGCGAGCTGTCGGACCGCATCGTCGTGCTGCACAACGGGCGGCTGGTCGCCGACGGCGAGCCGGCCGCGGTGATCGCGTCGCCGGTGGTGCAGGACGCCTACCTCGGCGCGGCGGTCGAGGAGGAGCCGGCATGACCGCTGCCGCCGCGCCGGTGCTGCGCCTGCAGGGTGTGCACACGCACATCGGCGCCTACCACATCCTGCACGGCGTCGACCTCGATGTGCCCGAGGGCGAGGTCACGGTGCTGCTGGGCCGCAACGGCGCCGGCAAGACGACCACGCTGCGCACCGTGATGGCCCTGCACGCGGCCAGCCGCGGCACGATCGCGTTCCGCGGCGCGCCGATCCACGGCCTGGCCACACCTGACATCGCGCAGCGCGGCATCGCCTACGTGCCCGAGACGATGGGCATCTTCGCCGACCTGACGGTGCAGGAGAACGTGGTGCTGGCGGCGCGCGCCGCGCGCCACGCCGGCGAGCTCGATCGCGCGCGGCTGGACTGGATCTTCGGCCTGTTCCCGGCGCTGAAGAAGTTCTGGCTCTACCCGGCGGGCAAGCTCAGCGGCGGGCAGAAGCAGATGCTCGCCGTCGCGCGCGCGATCGTCGAGCCGCGCGCGCTGATCCTGATCGACGAGCCGAGCAAGGGGCTGGCGCCGTCGATCGTGCGCAACCTCGTCGGCGCGCTGCGCGAGCTGAAGTCGCAGCGCACGACGATCCTGCTCGTCGAGCAGAACTTCATGATGGCCAGCGCGCTGGGCGACACGGTCGCGGTGATGGACGACGGCCGCGTCGTCCACCGCGGGGCGATGGCCGAGCTGGCCGACGACGAGGCGCTGCAGCAGCGGCTGCTCGGACTTTCGCTGGGAGCGCATGCATGAACGGTGTCGCAGGCAAGGTGGCGGCGCCGGCCGCTGGCGGCGATGCCATCCCGCGCTCGCCGCGCGACTTCAGGCCGCTGGCGCTGCTGGTCGCGCTGGCGCTGCTCGCGCTGCCGGCCATCGGCAGCGCGAGCACCTGGCTGACGCTGACCGCGGCCGGGTTGGCGATGGGGCTGATCGTCTTCGTCATCGCCTCCGGGCTGACGCTGGTATTCGGGCTGATGGACGTGCTGAACTTCGGCCATGGCGTCTTCATCGCTCTGGGCGCCTTCATGGCCACCAGCGTGATGGGCTGGGGCGCGGCGGCGGGCTGGGGCGGCTTCGCGAGCGTCTTCGCGGCGATGCTGGCCGCGATGGCGGTCGCGGGGGCGGTCGGGTGGGCCTTCGAGCGCGTGATCGTGCGGCCGGTCTACGGGCTGCACCTCAAGCAGATCCTGATCACGATGGGCGGGATGATCGTCGGCGAGGAGATCATCAAGGTGATCTGGGGGCCGCTGCAGATCGCGCTGCCGCTGCCCGACGCGCTGCGCGGTGCCTGGTACCTGGGCGACGCGGCGATCGAGAAGTACCGCGTGCTGGCGGCGGCGATCGGGCTGGTGGTCTTCGCCGCGCTCGCGTACACGCTGGGCCGCACCAAGATCGGGCTGCTGATCCGCGCCGGGGTGCAGGACCGCAGCATGGTCGAGGCGCTGGGCTACCGGATCCGGCGCCTGTTCGTCGGCGTCTTCGTCGCCGGCTCGGCGCTGGCGGGGCTGGGCGGCGTGCTGTGGGGCCTGTACCAGCAGAGCGTGGTGCCGCAGATCGGCGCGCAGGTCAACGTGCTGATCTTCATCGTCATCATCATCGGCGGGCTGGGCAGCGTGCAGGGCAGCCTGGTCGGTGCGTTGCTGGTGGGGCTGGTGGCCAACTACACGGGCTTCCTGGCGCCCAAGGTGGCGCTGTTCTCCAACATCGCGCTGATGGTCGCGATCCTGCTGTGGCGGCCGCAGGGGCTGTATCCGGTGGCCAACCGATGAGAAGCGTGGCACTCGATTGGCGGACCGCAGTGGCAGGCACTAGTGGGCGCTCGCCGCGGGCCCGTGGGCTAGCGCTGATCGTCGGCCAACCGTCGCGTGTGTCGAGCGTCCGTTTCGAAGGGGTCTGCGACGATGGCGCGGGCCGAGGCCGGCGGGTGCCCTTGCCCTCCATGCCCGGGGACAGTGCCCCGGGCGCTCGCCAGGCACAAACAGTCCGCAGGACTGTTTGTGTCCGGGCTCGCTCCCCCGCCATCGGCCTTGCGGCCGCTGGCTCCTCCTTTACTTCCGGGGAAGGGCACCCACTGTCCTCGGCAGGCCACGGATGGGGTGTTCGACCGTCAAATGCCGGGACGGTGGATCGCCAAGGGATGCAAACAGCGGATGGCGGCGAGGGGCTGCGACAAGCCGCAAACCAGCGCAAGCCCCATTCGCCGGGCCAAGTGACATGCTGAACCGCCTGCTGTCGCACGACCTGCCGCGCAGCCGCTGGCTGAGCGCGGCGCTGCTGCTGATCCTGGTGGCACTGGCGCTCGCGCCGTTCCTGTTCCCGGGCGCGAAGTCGATGTCGGTCGTGGCCAAGATCCTCGTCTTCGTGCTGCTCGTGGCCAGCTACGACCTGCTGCTCGGCTACACCGGCATCGTCAGCTTCGCGCACACGATGTTCTTCGGCATCGGGGCCTACGGCATCGCGATCGCCAGCGAGCGCATGGGCGCGGGCTGGGCCGCGGTCGGAGCGGGGCTGCTGCTGGCGACCCTGGCGTCGGTCGCGCTGTCGCTCGTCATCGGCCTGTTCAGCCTGCGCGTCAAGGCGATCTTCTTCGCCATGATCACGCTCGCCGTCGCCACCGCGTTCCAGACCCTGGCGTCGCAGCTGTCGGACTTCACCGGCGGCGAGGACGGGCTGACCTTCCGCAACCCCGAGTGGCTCAGCCCCAGCTTCGAGCCCTTCGAGGCCGAGATCCTCGGGCTGCTGATCGACGGCAAGGCGATCACCTACTGGCTGATGTTCGCCGTCGTGCTGGGGCTGTTCCTGCTGATGCTGCGCATCGTCAACAGCCCCTTCGGCCGCGTGCTGCAGGCGATCCGCGAGAACGACTTCCGCGCCGAGGCGATCGGCTACCGCACCGTCGTCTACCGCACCCTGTCCAACGTGCTGGCGGCGCTGTTCGCGACCCTCGCCGGCGCGCTGCTCGCGCTGTGGCTGCGTTACGTCGGGCCGGACACCACGCTGTCGTTCGAGATCATGCTCGACATCCTGCTCATCGTCGTCATCGGCGGCATGGGCACGCTGTACGGCGCCGTCATCGGCTCGGTGCTGTTCGTGCTGGCGCAGAACTACCTGCAGGACCTGCTGCGGCTGGGCGCCGCTGCGGTCGAGGGCGTGCCGGTGCTGGCGCAGCTCGTCAGCGCCGATCGCTGGCTGCTGTGGATGGGCGTGCTGTTCGTGCTGTCGGTCTACCACTTCCCGACCGGCATCGTCGGCCGGCTGCGCGCCTGGGCGCTGAAGGTCAAGCCATGACCACCACCATGCGATCGAACTACCTGGTCTGCGAAGGCCGCGAGATCCACTTCACCGAGTGGGGCGACCCCGACGCCGAGGCGGTCGTCGCCTGGCACGGGCTGGCGCGCAGCGGGCGTGACATGGACCCTGTCGCCGCGCACCTGGCGCCACGCTGGCGCGTGATCTGCCCCGATACGATCGGCCGCGGCTTCAGCCAGTGGAGCCCGCTGCCGGCGCAGGAATACTGCCTGGACTTCTACGAGCGGATCGCCGTGTCGCTGCTGGACCAGCTCGGCATCGCGCGCTGCGTCTGGCTTGGCACCTCGATGGGCGGTGCGATCGGGCTGAAGGCCGCCGCCGGGCGTCTGCGCGGCCGCATCGGCCGGCTGGTGCTCAACGATATCGGGCCCGAGCTGGCGCCGGCCGCGGTCGAGCGCATCCGTACCTACGCCGGCAACCCGCCCGCGTTCGCGACCATGGCCGAGCTCGAGGCCTACTTCCGCACCGTCTACGCGCCCTACGGCTGGCTGGCCGACGCGCACTGGCGGCTGCTGGCCGAGACCTCGGCGCGCCGCCTGCCCGACGGCCGCTGGACGCCGCACTACGACCCGGCGATGGTGCAGCAGTTCGTCCACCACCCGCAGGACTACGACCAGTGGCCGGCCTGGGACGCGCTCGACATCCCGGTGCTGTGCCTGCGCGGCGAGAAGTCCGACCTGCTGCTGCCCGAGGTCGCCGAGGCGATGCGCACGCGCGGCCCGCGCGCCGTGGTGGCGACGATCCCCGGCTGCGGGCATGCGCCGGCGCTCAACACGCCGGCGCAGTTCGCGCTGGTCGAGCGTTTCCTGGCCGGCGCCTGAGGGCGGCTCCAGACCTGCCGCTGCACGTCAGGCCCCGGAGGGGGACGAGTCGACTCGGGACGGCGAACCTGGGTATCCTCGCCTGGCGTCGGTCGGCGTGGGTCTTGACGATGTGGCTACAGGTAGCTACATTTCCCGCATGCAAACCGTCGGCGTCAAGGAGCTCAAGAACCGCCTGAGCGCCTACCTCCGCACGGTGGCGCAGGGCGAGACCGTGCTCGTCACCGACCGCGGCGAGATCGTGGCCGAGATCATCGCTCCCCGCGTCGGCGAGACCGCCGGCCCTCAGCAGCGCGTGCTCGCGCAACTCGATCGCCTGGGTGTGCTCACCGCGGCCAAGGTCGCGCCGGGCCAGAGGCTGCCGCGCCGCCGTCCGGCCGCGCCGCTCGTCGACATCCTGCGCGATCTGGACGAAGCCCGCGGCGAGCGTTGATCTACCTCGACACCTCGGTCGTCCTCGCGTGGCTGTTCGCCGAGGATCGGGTGCCGCCGGCGGCGTTCTGGTCCCAGGTCTTCGTCTCGAGCCGGTTGCTGGAGTACGAGGTCTTCAACCGCGTTCACGCACGCGGCGCGGCCGCCTCGCACGCGGTGCAGGCGCGCCAGCTCGTCGATCGGGTCAACCTGATCGGGCTCGAACCCCGCGTGCTCGCGCGTGCGTTGCAGCCGTTCCCCGCGCCGGTGCGAACGCTCGACGCGCTGCATCTCGCGACCCTGGACTTCGTGCGCCATCAGGGTGCGGCGATCGAACTGGCGACCTACGATCAGCGCCTCGCCGCAGCCGCCACCGCGATGGGATTCGCGCTCAGCGCTGCGACGCGATGAGCCCGTTCGGCGCGCGACCCACCGGGATCGCGCCACACCCTGGCCGACCGGCTCGTCGGCCGGCGGCGGGGTCACCGGGCCGTTGCCAGCTCGCGCGCATGCGCGCGAACCTGGCGGCGCCGGCGGCCCGCTTCAGCGCCCCATCATCGTCCCCGGCAGCCACAGCGCGATCTGCGGCCAGGCCATGACCAAGGCCATCACCGCGATCATCAGCACCACATAGGGCGCCGATCCGCGCACGATCGGGCCCAGCGGTGCCTTGGTGATGGCCTTGATCGTGAACAGGTTCATCCCGACCGGCGGCGTGATCTGCGCCAGTTCCAGGTTGATGACCAGCAGCACGCCGTACCAGATCGGGTCGATCCCCAGGTGCTGCATCGCCGGCAGGATGACCGGCGTCGTGATCAGGATGATCGCGATCGACTCCAGGAACATGCCGAGCACGAAGATCAGCGCCATCATCACGATCAGGAAGCCGGCGACGCCGATATCGGCACCGATGATCGCCTCGACGATCTGCTGCGGCACGCGCAGCTTGGTCAGGATATGGCCGAAGACCGACGCGCCGGCCATGATCATGAACAGCATCGCCGACAGCCGGCTGGCGTCGAGCGCCGAGTCCCAGACCGCGCGCAGCCCGATGCTGCGGTAGACCAGCATCGCGACCAGCAGCGCCAGCCAGGCGCCCGCCGCCGCCGCCTCGGTGGCGGTGAAGACGCCGGCGTACATGCCGCCCAGCACGAAGACCGGCAGCGAGATCGCCCACGCGGCCTTGCGGATCGCCGCCGCCGCCTCGCGCAGCGTCGCGCGCGGCTCGCGCTCGACGTGGCGGTGCGTGATCGCGGTGTGCATCATGCTCCAGGCGACGAAGACGCCGGCCATCAGCAGCCCCGGGACGATGCCGGCCATGAACAGGCCGCCGATCGAGGTGTCGGTCGTCACGCCGTACAGCACCATCGGCCCCGAAGGCGGGATCAGGATCCCGAGCGTGCCGCCGGCGGCGACCAGCCCGTACGCCGCCTTGGGTTCGTAGCCGAAGCGGATCATCTGCGGGATCGCGACCGCACCGATCGTCAGCGCGGTGGCGACACTCGACCCCGAGATCGCGGCGAAGACGGTGCAGGCGGCGATCGTCGCGATCCCCAGCCCGCCCGGCAGGTGGCGCGTCAGCGTGTAGGCCGTGCGGTACAGGTCGTCGACGATGCGGCCGCGGATCATGACCTGCGCCATGAAGGCGAACAACGGGATCGCGACCAGCAGGTAGCGGTTGAGCTCGCCGAAGATCACCTCGGTGACCGATCCGAGTTCCCCCTGCGTCGCGACCAGCAGCGCGGCGCCGAACAGTGCCAGCCCGGCGAAGATCGGCAGCCCGGTGAACAGCAGCAGCAGCAGGCCGAGGAAGGTCAGCGCGATCGTCATCCGCGGTCACCGACCTCGCCGGCGCCGTGCGCGCCGTCACCGTGGCGCGGCGGCAGCCCGGCGAGCGCGCGCCACAGCGCCTCCACCGCCACCAGTGCCAGCAGCACGCCCCCGGCCGGCATCAACAGCATCAGCCACCAGGTCGGCCACTCGAGGTGGCCCTCGGTCAGCAGGCCGAGCGTGCGCGCCAGCGCGGCGGTCTCCCAGCCGTTGACGACCAGGATCGCCGCCACCGCGATCGCCGCCAGCGCGCCCCAGGCCTGGGTCCAGCGGCGCCAGCGCGGCGGCATCCGGCTGGTCAGCAGGTCGACCGCGATGTGCTCGCCGCGGCGCAGCGTCTGCGCCGCGGCGAGCATCACGATCGCGACCAGCGCGAAGCCGACCACCTCGTCGACCCAGATCGGCGCGGCGGCGAAGAAGTAGCGCATGACGACGGCCCAGCCGATCAGCGCCAGCGACACCAGCAGTGCCGCCGCCGCGAGCGCCATCGCGAGCGTGGTCAGCGCGCCGACGACGGCGGCCAGCGCACGCAGCGCAGCTCCCTCGTCGGCCGCCGGGCCGCGCGCCGAGGCCATCGACGCCGGCGCGTCAGAGGCGGTCGATCAGTTCCAGCAGCCGCACGCCGTCGGGCGCGGTGGCGCTGAGGAACTCCTTCTTGACCGCCGGCTGCATCGCGTCGGCCATCGCCTTCTCCTGCGCCTTGCTCAGCGCGACGGTCTGCATGCCCTTGTCGTTGAGCACCTCGACGTCCTCGGGCGGCACGCCGTCGGTGGTGCGGATCGATCGCCTGACGGCGGCGTCGGCCGCCTTCTGGATCGCGCCGCGGATATCCGGCGGCAGGCCGTTCCACCACGCCGGGTTGACGACCAGGTTGTCGAACGCGAGGATGATGTTCGACGCCGCGCCGTACTTCTGCACCTCGTAGAACTTGCGGCTGTTGGCCGCCTTGACGCCGGTGAATCCGGCGTCGAGCACGCCGGTCTGCAGCGCCTGGTAGACCTCGGAGCCCGGCATCGCCGACGGCGCCGCGCCCATCGCCGCCAGCCCGGCGTCGAACAGCTTGTTCAGGCCGCGGATCTTCAGCCCGGCGAAGTCGGCTGGCGCGACCAGCGGTTTCTTGGCCGAGGTGAAGATGCCGTCGTTGGTGTCGACGATCCAGGCGATGTTGGTCACGCCCTTGGCCGCCATCTTGGCGTCGAGCAGCCTGGCCGCCTCGGACCCCATGAAGGCCTTCTGCTTCGCCACCGAGGTCATCAGGTAGGGGATGACGGTGACGCTCATCTCGGGGATCGAGCCGCCCCACTGGAAGCTCAGCATGACCGCCGACTCGACCTTGCCGCTGGCGACCGCGGCGTGATGCTGCGCCGGCTTGAAGAGCTGCGCGGCGCCGAAGATCTGCACCTCGGCGCGGCCCTTCGTGGCGGCGGCGACGTCCTTGGCGAACTGCTCGAGGCTGACCGCGGTATGGTGCGTCGGCGGGAACTGGTGGCTCAGCCGCATCGTGAACTCGGCCGCGCCGGCGGCGCCGGCCAGGCCGAGGGTGGCCGCGGCCGCGGCCAGGCGGATCGTGAACTGTCGGCGTGATGCCATCGTCGTCTCCTCGTCGTTCGGGGTCTGGTGGGTGGGGGAAGCCGTTCAGGCCACGACATGCCGCGCGCGCAGCGCGGCGATCTCGTCCGGGGTGTAGCCGACGCCGGCGAGCAGCTCGTCGGTGTCGGCGCCGAAGCGCGGCGGGTCGGCGCGCACGCCCAGTCGCGCGCCGTCCATCGCCAGCGGCAGCAGCGTCGTCTTGACCGCCTGCCCGGCTCGGTCGCCATCGGGCAGGACGATATCGGCCAGGTCGCCGGTGGCCAGCAGGTGCGGGTCGTCGAGCAGCTCCTCGGGGCGGCGGATCGGTGCGTAGGGCAGCCCGGCGCGCTCGAAGATCGCCGCCAGCTCGGCCGCGCCGCGGCCGGCCAGCCGCTCGCGCAGCAGCGGGATCAGCGCCGGCCGCGCGCGGACGCGGTCGTTGTTGCTGCGGTAGGCCGGCTCGGCGAACAGGTCGGCGAAGCCGAGCACCTCGCAGAACACCTTCCACTGCGGGTCGCTGACCGCGGCGAGGAAGATCTGCTCGCCGTCCCTGACCGTGAAGACGTCGTAGATGCCCCAGGCCGAGATGCGCTCGGGCATCGGCGGCGCCGCCTGGCCGGTGATCGCGTACTGCAGCATGTGCTGGCCGACGAGGAAGACGTTGTTCTCGAACAGCGCGCTCTGCACCTCCATGCCGCGGCCGCTGATGCCGCGCTGGATCAGCGCCCCGAGCGCGCCGATGGCGCCGAACATGCCGCCCATGATGTCGTTGACGCTGCTGCCGGCGCGCAGCGGGTCGCCCGGGCGGCCGGTCATGTAGGCCAGCCCGCCCATCATCTGCACCACCTCGTCGAGCGCGGTGCGGTGCTCGTAGGGGCCGGGCAGGAAGCCCTTGTGGCTGACGTAGATCAGGCGCTCGTTGTCCTTCGCCAGCGACGCATAGTCGAGCCCGACGCGGGCCAGCGCGCCGGGCTTGAAGTTCTCGGCGACCACGTCGGCCGACAGCGCGAGCCGCCGCGCCGCGGCGGCGCCGTCGGCGGTCTTCAGGTCGATCCCGATGCTCTTCTTGTTGCGGTTGAACAGCGGGAAGAAGCCGGCGCCGGCGCCGATCAGGTGGCGCGTGCGGTCACCGTCGACCGGCTCGACCTTGACGACCTCGGCGCCGAGGTCGGCCAGCACCATGCCGCAGGTCGGGCCCATCACCATGTGCGTGAATTCGACGACCCGCAGCCCAGCCAGCGGCTGGGGTGCGGACTTCTGATGCGGCAGGCCAGCGAGCGGCTGGGGCACGTTCATGCCGGCTCCTTCAGCGTCCGCGGCAGCCCGGCGCGCCAGATGCTGCCGTGCAGCGGCTCGCCGGCCAGCCACTGCGCGATGCGGCCGCGCAGCGCCATCAGGGCGTCGAAGTCGAGCCCGGTCGGCACCCCCATGCTCATGAACAGGTAGGCCAGGTCCTCGGTCGCGACGTTGCCGCTCGCGCCCGGCGCGTGCGGGCAGCCGCCGATGCCGCCCAGGCTGGCGTCGAAGCGCCGGATCCCGGCCTGCCAGGCGGCGTAGGCGTTGGCCATGCCGAGGCCGCGCGTATCGTGGAAATGCGCGCAGGCGAGCCGATCGCCGGCGACGCGCAGCCCGCGCTCGAACAGCCGCGCGACCTGCAGCGGGTCGGCGAAGCCGACGGTGTCGGCCAGCCCGACCTGCTCGGCGCCGGCGTCGAGCGCCGCCTGCACGAGGCGCAGCACCTCGTCGGGGTCGACCCGGCCCTGGATCGTGCAGCCGAAGGCGGTGCTGATGCCGACCTCGATCCGGCAGCGCGACCCGCTGGCGTCGCGCAGCGCGCGGATGCGGCCGATCTCGGCCACGACCTCGTCCGGCGTCCTGCGCAAATTGGCCAGGCTGTGCGCGTGGCTGGCCGACAGCGGCAGCAGCATCGCATCGGCCCGGCTGTCGATCGCGGCCTGCGCGCCCTTGAGGTTGGGCACCAGCACCGAGGTCGCGAGCCCGGGCAGCGTGCGCGCCACCGCGACCAGCTCGGCGGTATCGGCGAGCTGCGGCAGCAGCCGCGCCGGGACGAAGGAGCCGACCTCGATCTCGCGCAGCCCGGCGGCGTGCGCCGCGCGCAGCCAGGCCAGCTTGTCGGCCGTCGGCACGGTGCGCGCAAGGCTTTGCAGGCCGTCGCGCAGGCCGACCTCGCGCAGCACGACCCCGGTGGACATGTCGTTGGCGGGCATGGGCGGACTCTAGGCTTTCCTTCGGGCCGATACGAATGGCGATTTCTCACCCTTGCCGTTCCAATCGGGAACGTCAGATGTCGAAGCCGCTTGATTCCACGTCGCTGCGCCTGTTCGTCGCCGTCTGCGAGCACGGCAGCATCGCGCGCGCCGCCGCCGACGAGGCACTGGTGCCGTCGGCGCTCAGCAAGCGCATCGCGGTGCTGGAGGCGGACGCGGGCGTGACGCTGCTGCGCCGGCAGCGGCGCGGCGTGCTGCCGACGCCGGCCGGCGAGGCGCTGCTGCGCCAGGCGCGCGAGGTGCTGGCGGCGCTGGACCGCATGCGCGCCGAGATGGGCAGCTTCGGGCGTGGCGTGCAGGGCAGCGTCCACGTGCTGGCCAGCCCGTCGGTGCTGGCCGAGCGGCTGCCCGACGACGTCGCCGGGTTCCTCGCGGCGCAGCCGGCGATCCGTGTCACGCTGGCCGAGCGCGCGAGCAACGAGGCGGTCAGGCTCGTGCGCGACGGCGCGGCCGATCTCGGTGTGATCTGGGATCAGGCCGAGCTCGGCGGGCTGCAGGCGCTGCCGTATGGCAGCGACCGGCTGTGCGTCGCGCTCGCGCCCAGCCACCCGCTGGCGCGCCGGCCCAAGCTGCGCTTCGACGAGACGCTGGAGCACGATTCGGTCGGCGTCGTCCCCGGCGGGCTGGTCGATACGCTGATCAGGCGCCAGGCGGCGCTGCGCGGCCGGCTGCCGGCGCAACGCATCCAGGTCTCCGGGGTCGACACCGCGTGCCGCATCGTCGCCGCGGGTCTGGGGCTTGCGATCCTGCCGCGCGAGGCCGCGGCGCCGCACGCCGGCGCCGGCCGGCTGCGGCTGGTGCCGCTGGACGAGGCCTGGGCGACGCGACGCTTCGTCGTCGTCTCGCGTCCGGACCCGCTGTGCTCGTCCAGCGCGCGGCTGCTGGCCGGGCACCTGCGCGCGTGCGCGGGAGGCTGACGGAGCCTCACCAGCCCCAGACCAGCCGCCGCGCGATCCAGCCGGCCCTGCCGTCGGCATGTCGCAGCTGCACCCAATCGGGCCGGCTCGCCAGCGTCTGCAGCACCTCGCCGTAGGTCGCCCGGCCGACCAGGCGCGAACCGGTTCCGGGCTCGCCGCGGATGTTGGCGCGCTGCACCTTGACGATCACATGCGGTGTCCTGCCGGTCAGCCTGCCCAGCACCCAGCCGCTGTCGCCCTCGAAGTCGCGCACCCGCAACCAGCCGTCGCGGCGCTCGAGGACCTGCAGCGGGTAGCCGCGCGACAGTTCCCACAGGACTTCGTGCCCGGTGCCGGGGCCGGCGCGCATGTTGACCGTGTCGCGCGCGACGCTGACCATGGTCTGCGCCGCCGCATGCGCGGTCGTCAGCGTGAGCAGCACGCCAGCGAGCATTCCCGCAGCCAGCCGGGCACCGCGTCGTGTGGCCCGAACGTTGGCCGAATGAGACCCGGATTGGCCGGCTGGGGCGGGGCGGGTCGAAGAACCGGTGGGGAGGAGAGCACCAAGAGTCATTGGACAAAGATAGCAGACCGGCCGGCTTGGGCATCGGCGCAGTCTGCGCCCGGCTGCCGACGGGCGTGACGCGGCAAGAAGGTCGACAGCCCGGCGCCCCAGCGCCCCGCGTGGCGGCCGCGTTCGGCCCGTGGCTGCCGGTCGTCGAAGTCAGTCCGTCGCTCGACATGGCGTTCGACGTCCCAGCCTGCCATGGGTGGCGGGCTCCCGGAGCCCGACGGCCTCCTAGAATCGTCTGTTGCCCTCCGCCCGCAGCCCCTCCATGTCCGGCTCGATCGTCATCCGCGGCGCCCGCCAGCACAACCTGAAAGGGCTGGACCTGGAGATCCGCACCGGCGAGATGACGGTCGTCACCGGGCCCAGCGGGTCGGGCAAGTCCAGCCTGGTCTTCGACACCTTGTACGCCGAGGGGCAGCGGCGCTACGTCGAGACCTTCAGCGCCTACGCGCGGCAGTTTCTCGACCGCATGGACCGGCCGGCGGTCGACCGCGTCGAAGGCGTGCCGCCGGCGATCGCGATCGACCAGACCAACCCGGTGCGTACCAGCCGCAGCACGGTCGGGACGATGACCGAGCTGAACGACCACCTCAAGCTGCTGTTCGCGCGCGCCGGCCAACTGTTCGACCGCGAGACCGCGCTGCCGGTGCGGCACGATACGCCGCAGACCATCCTCACCGACCTGGTCGACAAGGCCGCCGCCGCCGGCGACCCGCGACTCGTACTGACCTTCCCGGTCGAGCTGCCGGCGGATACGACCGCCGAGCAGCAGGCGCAGTGGCTGGCGGCGAGCGGCTTCACGCGCGTGCAAGGCGAGCGTGTCGACGGCGGGCGCAAGATCCTCGACGTCGTCGCCGACCGCTTCCGCCTGGCCGCCACCGAGCGCGCGCGTGCGATGGAGGCGATCGAGCTGGCGCTCGTCCGTGGTGGCGGCCGGCTCGCGGTCCACGCCAGCGGCGACGGCGTGCCCGAGGGCACGGTGTGGAAATACTCGACCGGGCTGCACTGCCCGGACAGCGAGCTGCGCTACGCCGACCCGCAGCCGGCTCTGTTCAGCTTCAACTCGGCCTGGGGCGCGTGCGAGACCTGCCGCGGCTTTGGCCGCGTGATCGGCGTCGACATGGGGCTGGTCATCCCGGACGCGCGCAAGACGCTGCGCGGCGGCGCGGTCAAGCCGCTGCAGACGCCGGCCTGGAAGGACTGCCAGGACGACCTGCTGAAGTACGCCGGCGAGGCCGGCATCCCGCGCGATACGCCGTGGAGCCAGCTCACGCCGGCGCAGCGCGACTGGGTCGTCGAGGGATCGCCGCACTGGACCGGCAACTGGAACAAGCAGTGGTATGGCGTGCGCCGCTTCTTCGGCTACCTGGAGAGCAAGGCGTACAAGATGCACATCCGGGTGCTGCTGTCCAAGTACCGCAGCTACACCCCGTGCAGTGCCTGCGGTGGCGCACGGCTGAAGCTCGAGGCGCTGCTGTGGCGCGTCGGCAGCAAGGACGATGCCGATTCGGCGCTCGGCCCCGTCGCGCGCTTCATGCCGGCCGGCGCGCGCTGGACGCGCGAGCAGCTCGATTCGCTGCCCGGGCTCTGCCTGCACGACCTGATGCAGCTGCCGATCGACCGCCTGCGCCGCTTCTTCGACCGCCTGAGCCTGCCGTCGACGATGCTCGACGACGCGCTGGCGCTGCTGCTGGACGAGATCCGAACCCGCATCCGGTATCTGTGCGATGTCGGCCTGGGCTACCTGACGCTGGACCGCCAGAGCCGCACGCTATCGGGCGGCGAGGTGCAGCGCATCAACCTGACGACGGCGCTCGGCACCAGCCTCGTCAACACCATGTTCGTGCTCGACGAGCCGAGCATCGGGCTGCACCCGCGCGACATGGACCGCATCGTGCAGGCGATGCACCGGCTGCGCGACGCCGGCAACACGCTGGTCGTCGTCGAGCACGACCCGGCGGTGATGCTGGCCGCCGACCGCCTGATCGACATGGGCCCGGGGCCGGGCGAGCGCGGCGGGCGCATCGTCTTCGACGGCACGCCCGACGAGGCGCGGCGTGCCGAGACGCTGACCGGCGCCTACCTCGGCGGGCGCAAGCAGGTCGGCAGCGGGTTTCGGCGCCTCGTCGACGGCGCCACACCCAGGCTGATCCTGCAAGGCGCGCGCGAGCACAACCTGCGCGGCGTGACGGTCGAGCTGCCGCTGCAGCGGCTGGTCTGCGTGACCGGGGTCAGCGGATCGGGCAAGAGCACGCTGGTGCAGGACGTGCTTTACCCGGCGCTGGCGCGCTGCTTCGGCAAGCCGACCGATGCGCCCGGCGCGCACGACGCGCTGCTCGGCGCCGAGCAGCTCGCCGATGCGGTCTTCGTCGACCAGAGCGCGATCGGCAAGACCGCGCGCTCCAACCCGGCGAGCTATGTCGGCGCCTTCGACGAGATCCGCAAGCTGTTCGCCGACCTGCCGCTGGCGCGCGAGCGCAGCTATACGGCAGGCAGCTTCAGCTTCAACGCCGGCGACGGGCGCTGCCCGACCTGCGGCGGATCGGGGTTCGAGCATGTCGAGATGCAGTTCCTGTCCGACGTCTACCTGCGCTGCCCCGATTGCGACGGCCGGCGCTACCGCGCCGAACTGCTCGACGTGCGCATCGTCCGCGGGCCGATGCAGCTTTCGATCGCCGACGTGCTCGACCTGACGGTGGCCGAGGCGGCGCACTGGTTCCAGGCCGACCGCGAGGTCGTCGCCCGGCTGCAGCCGCTGGTCGACGTCGGGCTGGACTATCTGCGGCTCGGCCAGCCGGTGCCGACGCTGTCCGGCGGCGAGGCGCAGCGGCTCAAGCTGGCGGGCTTCCTGGCCGAGGCGGCGGCGTCGCCGGCGCAACGGCTGGCGAAGAAGGGCCAGCTCTTCCTGTTCGACGAGCCGACGACCGGGCTGCACTTCGACGATATCGCGCGCCTGCTGCGCGCGCTGCGCAAGCTGATCGACGCCGGGCATTCGCTGGTCGTGATCGAGCACAACCTGGACGTGATCCGCAGCGCCGACTGGATCGTCGACCTCGGCCCCGAGGGCGGCGAGGGCGGCGGGCTCGTGGTCTGCACCGGCACGCCCGACGATGTCCGGGCGCACCCCGAGTCGCACACCGGCCGCGCGCTGCGCGACTACGAGCGCGCGCTCGGGCTGGGCGGCGCGCGCGCCGAGGAGGGCCTGCCGCTGCAGCGCGCGCTGCGCCGGCGCGCCGACGCGCAGGCCGAGGCGATCCACATCGTCAACGCCCACGAGCACAACCTGCGGGGGCTGACGGTCGAGATCCCGCGCGGCAAGTTCAACGTCGTCACCGGCGTGTCCGGATCGGGCAAGAGCACGCTCGCGTTCGACATCCTGTTCGCCGAGGGCCAGCGGCGCTACCTGGAGAGCCTGAACGCCTACGCGCGCAGCATCGTGCAGCCGGCGGGCCGGCCCGAGGTCGACGCGGTCTGGGGCATCCCGCCGACGGTCGCGATCGAGCAGCGGCTGTCGCGCGGCGGGCGCAAGAGCACGGTGGCGACCACCACCGAGGTCTGGCACTTCCTGCGCCTGCTGTGGGTCAAGCTCGGCCTGCCGCACTGCGTGCACGACGGCGCGCCGGTCCGCGCGCAGAGCGCCGACAGCATCGCCGCGCAACTGCTGCGTGAGCACCGCGGCGAGCATGTCGGGCTGCTGGCGCCGCTGGTCGTCGCGCGCAAGGGGGTCTACACGGACCTGGCGAAGTGGGCCCGCGCGCGTGGCCACACGCACCTGCGGATCGACGGCGTCTTCGTCCGCGTGGACCCGTTTCCCCGCATCGACCGCTTCCGCGAGCACACGATCGAGCTGCCGGTGGCCGACCTCGTCGTCGCCCCCGAGCGCGAGGCCGAGCTGCGCGAGGCCTTGTCGCGCGCGCTCGACCTCGGCCGCGGCGTGCTGCACCTGCTGGCGCCGCTGGACGGGCTCGCGGCGGCGATGGGCGCCGGCGACGCCGGCGCCGGCATCGGCCGCGTCAAGGTCTTCTCGACCAAGCGCGCCTGCCCGGTCTGCGGCACCAGCTACCCCGAGCTGGACCCGCGCATGTTCAGCTACAACAGCCGCCACGGCTGGTGCCCGAGCTGCGTCGGCACCGGGCTGGCGCTGACGCGCGAGCAGCGGCGGGCGCTCGACGACAGCCTGCGCGAGGACGAGGGCCGCGACGCGCGCGGGCGCGAGCAGCGCTTCCCGGCCGACGAGCCCGAGGTCGAGGGGCTCGCCGACCAGCCCTGTGCCGACTGCGGCGGCACGCGGCTCAACGCCTTCGCGCGCGGCGTGTGCTTCGACGGCCGCGGCATCGGCGAGCTCGCGCGCGGGTCGGTCGCCGACGTGGCGCGATGGGTCGCGTCGCTGCAGGGCGACGCGGCGCTGGGCGCGCGCGAGCGCGAGATCGCGCGCGACCTGATCGCCGAGATCGCGAGCCGGCTGCAGTTCCTGCAGGATGTCGGCCTGGGCTACCTGACGCTGGACCGCGCGGCGCCGACGCTGTCCGGCGGCGAGGCGCAGCGGATCCGGCTCGCCGCGCAGCTCGGCAGCCACCTGCAGGGTGTGTGCTACGTGCTCGACGAGCCGACGATCGGGCTGCACCCGCGCGACAACGCGGTGCTGCTGGGCGCGCTGGACAAGCTCGGCGCGGCCGGCAATACGCTGGTCGTCGTCGAGCACGACGAGGATACGATCCGCCGCGCCGAGCACCTGATCGACATCGGCCCCGGCGCCGGCCGCCGCGGCGGCACGCTGGTCGCGCAGGGCACGGTGGCGGACCTCGCGGCGGCGCCGGACTCGGTCACCGGGCGCTTCCTCGCGCGGCCGCTCGTACACCCGCTGCAGCCGCGGCGCGAGGTCGCGCCCGACGCGCCGGCGATCGTCGTGCGCGGCGCGTCGCGGCACAACCTGCAGCGCCTCGACGTGCGCGTGCCGCTGCAGCGGCTGGTCGCGGTGACCGGCGTCAGCGGTTCCGGCAAGAGCACGCTGGCACGCGACGTGCTGCTGGCCAGCGTGCAGGCGCTGCGCGCCGACGGTGCCGCGGCGCCGGTCGGCTGCGACGCGGTCGAGGGCTGGCAGGCGATCGACCGCGTGCTGGAAGTCGACCAGACGCCGATCGGCAAGACGCCGCGATCCTGCCCGGCGACCTACATCGGCTTCTGGGACGCGATCCGCAAGCTGTTCGCCCAGACGCTGGAGGCGCGGGCACGTGGCTACACCGCCAGCCGCTTCAGCTTCAACACCGGCCCGGGCCGCTGCCCGGCCTGCGAGGGGCAGGGCATGCGGACGATCGAGATGAGCTTCCTGCCCGACGTCAAGCTGCCCTGCGACCAGTGCCATGGCCAGCGCTTCGACGCCGAGACGCTGGCCGTGACCTGGCGCGGCAGGCATGTCGGCGAGGTGCTGACGATGCCGGTCGACGAGGCGGTCGGCTTCTTCGCCAGCATGCCGGCGATCGCGCACCCGCTGCAGCTGCTGCAGGACGTCGGGCTGGGCTATCTGACGCTGGGCCAGCCGAGCCCGACGCTGTCGGGCGGCGAGGCGCAGCGGATCAAGCTCGTCACCGAGCTGGCCAAGGTGCGCGACGAGATCGGGCGCCGGGGCAACCGGGCGCCGCGGACCCTGTACGTGCTCGACGAGCCGACGGTCGGGCTGCACATGGCCGACGTCGAGCGACTGATCCGGGTGCTGCACCGGCTGGTCGACGGCGGTCACAGCGTGGTCGTGATCGAGCACGACCTGGACCTGGTCGCCGAGGCCGACTGGGTGATCGACCTCGGCCCCGAGGGCGGCGCCGCGGGCGGGCGCATCGCGGCCGAAGGGGCGCCTGAGGCGATCGTCGGCTCCGGGACGCATACCGGGCGGGCCTTGGCAAGGCCGCTGGCGCGGGGCAGCGACCCGTTGCCGCTCGAAGCGTCGGCGGACCGCCCCAGGACGACCTGACCTCCCCGCGCGGGCGCGCATGGCGCGGCCCGGCTCCAGCGGGACGCCCGAAGGGCGCCGGCGCGTGCCATCTGGCCCGTCTTGCGCACCCTATTCCGGGCAATGCCGCGAGCCTCGGCGCGCCAAGATCCGAAGCGAGGTCGGCCGGACTGTCCCGCGCCGGCCCGGTCATTGCTTCGCACTGAGGATGCCCCGCCGATGCCACTGCCCGTCTGGCTGCGCCGCAAGCTAACCGGCCGTTCGCCCGGCGATCGCTGGGGCGTGCAGGCCACCGCGTCGCGCCACCTGGCGGTGCAGTGTCGCTGGGACGGTGACCAGCGGCCGCGCTTCGTGCGGGCGTTCCTGGCCGAGCCGGGCACGCTCGAGGGCCGAAGCTTCGCCGGCTCGACCACGACGCTGTTGCTTCCCCCCGACGACTACGCGATCGAGTGGGTCGATGCGCCGCCGGTGCCGGCAGCCGAACTGGCCGATGCGCTGCGCTGGTCGATCAAGGACCGGATCGACTGGCCGCTCGAGGACGTCGCGGTCAGCGGCTACGAGCTGCCGCCCGCAGCGACATCGCGCCGGCTCGCGGTGGCGGTGGCCGCGCCGCGTGAGCGGCTGCGCCACTGGCTGCGCAGCTGGCCCACCGAGGCGGCGGATCGCCTGGCGATCGATGTTCCCGAGCAGGCGCTGCGCAACCTCGCGGCGCTGGCCTCGGGCGAGGCCTGCGTCGGCATGCTCCACGCAGGTTTCGACGCCGCCACGCTGGTCGTGGTGCGCGCCGGGGCCCTCGAGGCGTGCAGGCGCCTGCCGTACGACCACACGGCAATCGCCGACCCGGCGTCGCCGCTGTTCGAGGCGGTCGTGCTCGATCTGCAGCGTACGCTGGACGCTCACGCCAGGCAGGTCGGCGACGTCGACTTCCAGCACCTGTGGGTGTCGAGCGTCGGCGATGCACGCGCGGCCGCGGCCACGCTGGACGAGCACCTCGTCGCACGCTGCGAGCCCTTCGAGCCGCAGCGCTGGATCGACTGGTGCGCGGACCTGCCGCTGCACGATCAGTCCACCGGCGCGGACTTCCTCGTCGCAGCTGGGGCGGCACTGCGATGAGCGGCCGCCACGCCAGTTCGCGGCCGTCGAGGCGCATCGGCCTGCCCCTCGCAGGGGACCCGACAGGCGTGAAGCCCCAGATCGACTTGAACGAGCCGGGGCTGCTGCCGAAGCCCGTGCGGCCGACGTTGGCCGTCTGGCTTGGCGTGCTCGGTCTGATGGCGGCCGTCGCCGGTTGGCGGCTGGTCGACGCCAGCTCGAGCCTGCAGCGTGCGATCGCGCAGTCGACACCGCTGGACGCACAGGCGGCGGTCGACGAGCCGGCCGATCTGCCGCCGCTGCGCGCCGAGGTCGCCGTCGCCGAGGCGGTCTCGTCACGGCTGCAGGGCCCGGGTCAGCGGCGCTGGGACCCGCCATCGATGTCGGCGGAGCTGTTCGGTGCGTTGCCGTCGACGATCTGGCTGCGACACCTGGTCGTCGACGCCGGGGGCGCGGTCGCCGTCGAGGGCGAGGCGGTGCAGGCGACGGACATCGAACGCTACGCGGCGGCGATCACCCGCATCCCGGGGCTGCGCGATGCACCGGTGCAGGCGCTCGACGCCGGTGACGTCGATGCCGACGTCGGCGAGGACGGCATCTCGGCATCGACGCGGTTTCGCTGGGTGATCGGGCAATCAGCCGCCGAGGCGGCGCAGGGGCAGCCGTGAAGCGCGCGCCGCAGGACCGCGGTCGTCCCGGCGACCCGCCCGACGTGAGCGGGCGCGGATACCGGCTGCGCGAGGCGCTGCGGCAGCGACTGGTGCCCCTGTGCGGCCGGCTGCACGCGGTGAGCGCGCGCGACCGTCTCGCGATCTGGCTTGCCGGCGCGGCGATCGTCGTCGGCGTCGAACTCGCGGCCGTCGGCCCGATGCGCGACAAGGCCGCGCTGGTGGCGGCGGCCGAGGCGTCCCAACTGCAGGATATGCAGGCGCAACAGCTCGAGCGCGAGGCGCAGTTCGATGCCGAGCGCGAGGCCTTGCAGACGCGGCTGGCGCGTGCGCGCGAGCGCATCGAGGCCAACGGCATCGTCCACCGCCGTGCCGTTTCGGTCGAGGATGCCACGGCAGTGCTGTTTCGTGCCTCGCGGGTGCGGGTGCTGCGCGTCCAGACCGGGGTCCGCGCGCAGCCGCTGGCGCGTGCGGACTCGACCACCGAGCCAGGCGATCTGTCGTCGGGTGCCGCGATCGACGGCGGCAGCGCCACGGCGGCGGCCGCGACGCTCTATGCGCATCGCGTCGTCGTCGACGTGGCCGGACCGCCGGAGGCCGTGCTGCAGGCCGCGCGCGCGCTGCAGTCGGCGTCGCTGCCGTGGCGACTGCTGCGCATCGAATGGCGCCGCCACCGCACCGGCGAGGTGGTCGCGACCTGCACCCTCGGGGTCGACAGCACGAGTGCCACATGGCTGCGCGTATGAGACCCCTCGTGGCGGCGGCGGCGCTGGCGACCCTGGCCGTGCTCCATGGCGGCGCCCTGGCGGCTGGACCGCAGATGCCGTTCGAGCCGCTGAGCGCGACGAGCGCGGCCGAGGTGACAGCCGCATCGGCGCCCGGACTGCAGGGGATCCGCACCGGGCGTTGGCCTGCGGCGCTGGTCGACGGTCGCTGGTTGCGACCCGGCGAGGCGGTCGCCGGCCATCGGCTCGTCGAGGTGCACGGCGACGGCGTGGTCTGGCTCGCCGCGGATGGCCGGCGGCATCGGGCGACCTGGCCCGCGACGCTGCCGGACGAGCCAACCCGGAAGGACGACAAGCCATGAGGTATGCATTGTTCACGGCGGCGCTGCTCGCGCTCGGCGGCTGCGCCAGCACACCGACGCCGCCGGGCCGCGAGGCGTCGCGCGACGCGGTGCAGCGGTCGATCGAAGCCGCCGTGCAAGCGACGCCGGCACGGCCCGCGCCGGTGGCGCCGGTGGCGCCGGTGGCCCCGCCGATCGAGGCGCTGCTGCCATCGCTGACCCAGCTCGCGCGGCCGGCGCCGCGCTTCGACCTCGTCCTGGCCGACGTGCCGGCGGCCCAGGTCTTCCAGGCGATCGCACAGGGATCGGATCTGAGCATCGTCGTGCCGCCGTCGTTGGCCCAGCAGCGCGTGTCGCTCAGCCTCAAGGAGGTGGACGCGGTCGACGCGCTGGAGGTGCTGCGCGAGCACTACGGGTTCGAGTACCGCGTCGACGGTCGTCGCGTGCACGTCCAGCCGCAGGAGCTGGTCACCCGGATCTACCAGGTGGCATTCCCGGCGGCCAGGCGCAGCGGCCGCAGCACGACGCGGGTCTCGTCGGGTTCCCTCGTCGGCTCCGGGCGCGAAGGCGATGGCGCCGACGGTGCCGGCGCACGGGAGGGCGCCCAGGTCTCGACCGAGGTCGACGGCGACCTGTGGGCCGACGTGGAGGCGGCGATGAAGGCCGTCGTCGGCAGCGAGCCCGGGCGCCAGATCGTCGTGTCGGCGCAGACCGGCACCCTCGTCGTGCGCGCGCTGCCGCGCGAGCTTCGCGGGATCGAGCAGGTCCTCGAGCGTATGCGGCTTGCGATCGACAGGCAAGTCGTGCTGGAGGCCAAGATCGTCGAGGTCGCGCTCGACGAAGGCTTCGAGGCCGGGATCAACTGGGCCGCGCTCAGGAACGGCAACCACCGCCTGTCGATGGGGGTCGACACGTCGCGCATCAACGTGCCCGGCAGCATCGGCAGCGCGCTGGGAATACCGCCCGCGTCGATCGTCACCGGGGTGGACGCCAGCAGCGACCCGCCGACCGTGACGCCGTCCACGCTGGCGCAGGTACTCGCGGCGCCCGCGACATCGGCGGCCCTGCCCGCGCTCGCGTTCACCACGGCCGGCTTCAATGCGCTGCTGTCCTTCCTGCAGACGCAGGGGACGGTTCACGTCCTGTCGTCGCCTCGCGTGGCCGCGGTCAACAACCAGAAGGCGGTTCTTCGCGTGGGCACCGACGACTTCTTCGTCACCAACGTCGAGACGACGACGACCGCCACCGCCAGCGGCAGCGTGACGACGCCGTCGCTGACGCTGCAGCCCTTCTTCTCCGGCATCTCGCTGGACGTGACACCGCAGATCGACGACCACGGCATGGTCACGCTGCACGTCAGGCCTTCGGTCAGCGAGGTCAGCGAGCGCTCGCGCGTCATCAACCTCGGCAATCTCGGGCAGTTCCAGCTGCCGCTCGCGTCGAGTCGGGTCAACGAGACCGACACCATCGTCCGCGTGCGCGATGGCGTCACGGTGGCCATCGGCGGCCTGATGCAGCAGCGCCAGGTCGTCGACGATGCGAAGGTGCCGCTCGCAGGCGACGTGCCGGCGTTCGGCCGTCTGTTCCGGCGCGACACGTCGCGCCTCGAGAAGCGCGAGCTCGTCTTCTTGCTGCGCCCGACCGTGGTTCGGCAGGCCAGCGACTGGGGCGACGAACTGGCGCAGCTGCGCACCCGGCTGGGTGCGCATCTCGGCGGCCAGCTGCTGCGCTGAGGATCCTCGGAGGCGCCGGCCATGTACCTGCACCATTTCGGACTGCGCGAGATGCCGTTCTCGCTCACGCCCGACGCGGGCTTCGTCTTCCGCAGTCGCGCCTACCAGGCGGCGTTGAACACGGTGCTGCTGGCGGTCGATACCGGCGAGGGCTTCGTCAAGGTGACGGGCGAGGTCGGCACCGGCAAGACGATGCTCGGGCGCGAGCTGCTCGCGCTGCTGGAGGCAAGGTTCAGCACCGCTTACGTGCCGCATCCGGCGCTGGACCCGCGCCAGATGGCCTGTGCGCTCGCGTCCGAGCTGGGCATCGGCGCACCCTCGAGGTCCGGAGCAGCGCGCCTGCACGCGGCGCTGCAGTCTCGTTTGCTGAAGCTGGCCGGCCAGCAGCGACCGACCGTGATCGTCGTCGACGAGGCGCATGCGCTGCCGACCGAGACGCTGGAGTACCTGCGGCTGCTGTCCAACCTCGAAACGAGCAAGCGCAAGCTGATCCAGCTCGTGCTGCTCGGCCAGCCGGAACTGGATGCGAGGCTGCACGGGTCCGCACTGCGCGCGCTGGCCAGCCGGATCGCGTTCGCCGAGCAGCTGCAGCCGATGGACCGCGCGACGACGTCGCAATACCTGGCGCATCGACTTCATGCGGCAGGATGGAATGCGCCGTCGCCCTGGAGCGACGCTGCGGTGTGGTGGCTGCACCGCGCCAGCGGCGGCGTCCCGCGACGGGTCAACCGCATCGCGCACAAGGCACTCATGCTCGCGTACGGCGAGGGCCGCTGGCGCATCGGCTGGCTGGCCATGCGGCGGGCCGCAGCGGACGATGCGGCGACGGTCGGGCCGGCGCGACTGGCATGGGGGGGTGCACGATGAGCACGATCAACCGCATGCTCGCGAGCCTGGAGGCGCGCGCCGCGGAGACAGGGGGTGCCGCGCTGCACGCCGCAGTGCGGGCGTTGCCCGAGCCGCGCAAGCACGGCGCGCGGCGTGCCCTGCTCGCCGCTGCGCTCCTGGCCGCGCTGGCGCTCGCGGCGTGGGACGCGTCGGGCCCTGGCCGAGGTGCGTGGGTCGATAGCGCGCCGTCCGTCGTCGCGATGGATGCCGCGCGCGTCGCCGTGGCGCCCGGCGTCGCGGTGCCGACGTCCTCGGTCGAACCGGGGGGGGAGGTGGAGGGGCCGGCGGTCGTGCCGGCCGAGCCTGCGACCGCACCCACGGCACCGGCAGCCGTTGCCGACGAAGCGTCGGCCGCGCCGACGGGCGATCGTGCGGCCCCGATCGGCCAGGCTTCGGCATCGCGGCGTACGGCCGCCCGGCCGGCGTCGGCGGGTACGACGGCGAAGGTCGCGACGAGCGGGCCTTCCGGGGCGGCACGCGCCACGCCCCGCAGCGGTGCTGTGGAGGCGAATCAGCCCGCTGCGGCGACGGACGTGGCGGCAGGGCGGCGGACAGGCGGCGACGCGCCGGCGATGCTGGCGCGACGCGGCGCGGATGCGCTCGCCAGCGGGCACGCGCGTCTGGCGGCGACGTGGCTGCGCGAGTCGCTCGGGTCCGACGACGCGCAGCCTCAGGTCCACCTCGATCTGGCGACCGCGCTGATGCACGAGAACGATACCGAGGGCGCGCTGCATCACGTGCGGCGCGCGGTCGCGTTGTGGGGCGATGTCGAGCGCGCGCCGCCGCAGGCGCGTCGCGTGCTGGCGATGACGCACGCACGGCGTCGCGAATGGGATCTGGCGCTGCGTGCGGCGGACATCGAGCACGCGGCCGAGGATTCGACCTTGCTGGCCGTGCGCGCGGCCGTCCAGGTCGAGCTGGGTCGCTGGGACGATGCCCTCGCGGCCTACGAAAGGCTCAGCGCGGCGGCGCCGCGAGAGGCGCGCTGGTGGCTGGGCCTGGCTACCGCGCAGCAGGCGCTCGGCCGCTGGGATCGCGCCGGCGAGTCGCTTCACCAGGCCGCACGGCACGCACGCGACACCGCGGTGCTGGCGGCCGTGCAGACGCAGCTCGGCGCGCTCGGGACGCGTGCGCGGGCACACGAGGGCGGCGGCATGGCCCACGACGCGCCGAGGCTGGCAGCCCGCGAACGACCATGAGCCGATCGGCTCGGCAACGCGTGCGCCGCGCACGGCGGAAGGCCCGGAGGACAGGACGATGAGCACACGCGACAAGATCTTCGCGGCCGCGAAGCTCAGGCTGGGCGAACTGCTGGTGCAGCGCGGCCTGCTCGACGCCGACGGGCTCGAGCAGGCGCTGGCGGCGCAGAAGCAGAGCGGGCGGCGCCTGGGCAGGGTGCTGGTCGAGCTGAACCTCGTCAGCGCGGAGCAGATCGCCAGCTCGCTGGCCGACCAGATGATGCTGCCCTACGTCGACCTCGCCACGCGCGAGATCGACCTCGAGGCCATGCACAAGCTGCCCGAGCTGCACGCGCGCAAGCTGCGCGCAATCGTGCTGGCTCGGCGGCCGGACGGTGCCTACGAAGTCGCGATGGCCGACCCGACGGACTTGCAGGCCTACGACGGACTGGGACGTCGGCTGGGGGTGGTCGACATCCTCGTCAGCACCGAGTCCGCGGTGCTGACCGCGATCGACCGTCACTACGCGCGCCGCGCCGAGATCGAGGGGCTGGCCAGCACGGTCGCGCGCGACATGCAGCAGGCCGGCGACATGCTGGATCTGCTGGGCAGCAAGGTCGGCAACGAAGATGCGCCGGTGATGCGCTTGCTGCAGAGCGTGTTCGAGGCGGCGCTGGCGCGTGACGTGTCGGACATCCACGTCGAGCCCGGCGAGCACAAGCTCGTGATCCGCTACCGGCTCGACGGGACGATGCACGTGCAGACGCAGGCCGAGTCGCACGTCGGCCAGGCGGTGCTGCAGCGGCTGAAGCTGATGGCCCAGCTCGACATCGCCGAACGGCGCCTGCCCCAGGACGGACGCTTCCAGATGCGTGTCGGCGAGCGCGTCGTCGACGTGCGGCTGTCGACGCTGCCGACCCAGTTCGGCGAGTCTGCGGTGCTGCGTCTGCTGGTGCAGAACGAGGGCCGGCTCGCGCTCGATCGACTCGGCATGCCGGCACCGATCCTGTCGCGTCTGCGAGCCGCGATGGCGGGGCATGGAGGACTGGTCCTCGTCACCGGGCCGACGGGTAGCGGCAAGACGACGACGCTGTACGCGGCGTTGCGCGAGCTGAACACGCCGGAGCGCAAGATCATCACGGTCGAGGACCCGATCGAGTACCGGCTGCCCGGTCTGGTCCAGGTGCAGGTCAACGACAAGATCGACCTCGACTTCGCGCGCGTGCTGCGCGCATGCCTGCGCCAGGACCCGGACGTCGTGCTGGTCGGCGAGATGCGCGACCAGGAGACCGCCGAGATCGGGCTGCGTGCCGCGCTGACCGGCCACCTCGTTCTCAGCACGCTGCACACGATGGATGCCGCCGGTGCGGCGCCGCGCCTGCGCGACATGGGTGTCGCGCCCTACATGGTCGCGCTCGGCCTGCGGCTGGTACTCGCCCAGCGTTTGCTGCGAAGGATCTGCGAGCACTGCGCGAGGCAGGCGACCCCGTCGCCTCAGGAGCTGGAGTGGCTGGGCGACGATGCCGGTGCGCTGGACCTGTCGGGGCTACGTGCTGCGAGTGGCTGCGGGCAATGCGGGCATACCGGCTACGCCGGCCGGGAGGCGATCTACGAGATGGTCGAGATGACGCCCGAGCTGATCCACCTGGCCAACCGCGACGAGATCGCCGAGTTCATGCGCCATGCGCAGCAGGCGTTCGCGGGACACGCACTGCGTCGGCACGCGCTGGCACTGGTGGCCGCGGGCCGCACGACGCTGGCCGAGGCGATGCAGGCGAGCGCACAGTGCTGAGCCGGGGGGAGCCGTGACCCGCTTCGTCTACCACGGCCGCGACGCCGCCGGCCAGTCCGTCGACGGGACGCTGGAAGCGATGAGCCCCGCCCTCGTCGCCGATGCGCTGCTCGCGCGCGGTGTGACGCCTGTGCGCATCGGGCGCGAGGACGACAGGCCCCCGACATGGCGCGAGCGGCTTCTCGGCGGGACGACCGTAAGCCCGACCGACCTCGCCTTGATGACGCGCCAGCTTCACTCCCTGTTGCACGCGGGCGTGCCCGTGATCGCCGCGCTGCAGGCGCTGTCCCGGTCGACGACGCACCGGGGGCAGAAGCGCCTGTTGGCCGAGGTCGGCTCCGGGCTCCAAGAAGGCCACGAGTTGTCGCAGGCGCTGGCCCGACGGCGCGACGTGTTCGACGGTTTCTACCTGGCGATGGTGCGTGTCGGCGAGACGGCAGGCCGTCTGCCCGAGGTCTTCATGGCGCTGTACCGGCACCTCGAGTTCCAGCGCCTGATGCGCGATCAGGTCGCGGCGGCGCTGCGCTACCCGAAGTTCGTCGTCGCCGCGATGGCGATCGCGCTGGTGGTGATCAACGTCCTCGTGATCCCGTCGTTCGCCCAGGTGTTCGCCAACGCGGGGGTCGATCTGCCGCTGATGACACGCGTGCTGCTCGCCACCTCGGCGTTCTTCGTCGCCCATTGGCTCGCGATGGCGGGTACCACGGCGGCCGGCTGGGCGGCGTGGCGCCTTTGGTTGCGCACCGATTCCGGGGCGATGTGGTGGCACCGCTGGCAGCTGCGCCTGCCGCTGGCCGGACGCATCCTGCGTACCACCGCGCTGGCCAGGATCTGCCAGGCCTTGCAGATGACGCTCGCCTCGGGCGTGCCGATCATCCAGGGCCTGACGCTGGCGTCCGAGGTCGCCGACAACCGGCACCTGGCGCGGCGGCTGGCCCGGGTACGCGAAGGCGTCGAGCGCGGTGAGTCGCTGCTCGTGGCGACGAGCCAGGCGCGGATCTTCACGCCGATCGTGCTGCAGATGATCGCAATCGGCGAGGAGACCGGGCGCGTCGACGAACTGCTCGGCGAGATCGCCCAGACCTACCGGCTGGACGTCGAGATGGAGCTGAAGGCCTTGTCGCAGCGCATCGAGCCGATTCTCGTCGTCGTGCTCGGCGCGATGGTGCTCGTGCTGGCCCTCGGGGTTTTCATGCCGATGTGGGACCTGGGCAAGGCGGCGATCCGCTGACGGTTCCGCCCGCTGTGCGAACGGCCGCCCTTGCGCGCACCCGACCGACTCGTGCGCCGCGGCGACCTCAAGTCGACGGCCGTGATGTCGATAGACATGCAGGCGTCGTCGCTGTGGCGCCGTCTTCCCGTCACGCATGAACTGGAGAGATCGTCATGAACGTGCGTTTCTCGCCGCGGCGCCGATTCGGCCAGCGCGGCTTCACGATGATCGAGCTGATTGTCGTCATCGTCATTCTCGGCATCCTCGCGGCGGTCGCGCTGCCTCGATTCACGAACATGCAGCGCGACGCGCGCATCGCCAAGCTCAACGCGGCGCGCGGCGCCGTCGCCTCGGCGATGGCAATGGTCCACGGCGCCGCGCTCGCCCGTCAGGGTCAGGCGCAGCCGGCGTGCCCGGCCGACGGCGTCGTGCCGACGACGATCAACAACGCCAACGGCAACGGCCAGGTCTGCACGCAGAATGGCCGCGTGCAGGTGACGGCGCTGTACCCGACGGCGGCCACGGCCGGTATCGTCGCGGCCTCGGGGCTGGTGCAGGCCAACGGCACGCCGACGGCGGCCCAGCTCGCCAACGAAGGCTACGCGATCCAGGGCGGGGGCGGCGGTGCCGGCGCCACGATCAACGTGCGCGTGGTCGGCGGGCCGACGGTGGCGAACTGCCAGTTCAGCTACACGTCGCCGGCTGCCCTGGGTGCCGCGCCGGTGCTGTCGGCGCCGACCACGACGGGCTGCTGATCGCCGCGGCCAGGACCCGTATGCGGGTCCGGCACCGTGGATCGCGGGACACTTCGGTGCGAAGCAGACCGATCCGGACGCCGAGGCGGTCGCGCCCCGGCCATCGCCAGCCGGGTTTTACGCTGGTCGAGATGGTCGTCGTCATGGCGGTGGTCGCCCTGGTCGCGGTCCTCGCGCTTCCGCGCCAGGAGGAACGCACGGGCATGGCCCAGCGGCAGGCCCGGGATCGGCTTCGCGTCCTGCTCGAGCATGCGCGCGACAGCGCGCACGCCCAGCGGCGTGCCGTGTGCGTCAACCTGAACGCCACCCGGGCCTGGTCCAGCTACGCCGCCGCGGGCGGCTGCGGCGGGGCGGCCCTGCAGGCCCCGGACGGCAGCGCGTCGCTCGTCGACGCGCCGTCCGGGATCGCCTTCGGGGGCGCGACCCTGGTCCGCTTCGATGCGCGCGGACGTCCGGTCACGGCGGTCGACCAGACGATCGTCGTCGGCACGCTTGCCCTCGTCGTCACGCGTGAGACCGGCCGTGTGCGCTAGCCGCCCGGCGCAAGGTCGGTCCGTCGGCGGGTGCCGGCGTACCGGCCCACCGCGGGCGCGCGTGGCGCGCCGGCAGGTCCGGGGCGTGACCCTGGTCGACGCGCTGGTGCTGATCGTGCTCGTCGGTGTGCTGGCCGGTGGCAACACGCTGCTGATGTCACGGCTGGCGGATGCCGCCGCCACCACGGCGCGCGAGCTGGAGCTGCTGCAACTGGCGTCGGGACTGATGGCCGAGGTGGCCGCGATGCCGATGACGTTCTGCGACGCCGACGACGCCAACGTGGCGACGGCGCAGGCGGCGGCCATCCTCGCCACGGGATGTGCCACGCTCGTCGATGCGCTCGGCCCCGAGGCCGGGGAGTCGCGCTTCGGGCCGCAGCGCTTCGACCACGTCAGCGACTGGGTAGGCTACGCGATGCCGGGTCCCGGATGCGCCGGACTGTGCGACGCCAGCGGCACCTTGCTGGTCGGCGGGGCGCTGACCGGCTGCTCGGCCCGGGTAAGTGTCGTGCCGCAGGCCTGGGCCGGGATCGCCGCGATCGACGCCCAAGGCCAGGCCCAGGTTCTTCAGGTGCGGGTCACGGTCGACTGCCCGGGCCGTGCCGCGATCGTGCTCGAATCGGTGCGGGTGCGCGATGCGCCGAACCGGACCTGATCCCGGACGTCGGCGTCGTGGCCACGGGCTGACGCTGGTCGAGATGGTCGTCGCGCTGAGCGTGCTCGGCGTGATCGCCATGATGGCCGTGCCGATGCTGAACCTGCCGGTGCGCGCCTGGAGCGAGGCCGCGGTGCGGCGCGACCTCGCGGCCGAACTGCGCCTGGCCTACGTGCGGATGGACGACGAGCTGCGACGTGCGCTGCCCGGCAGCGTGCGCCATCGACAACTCGGCGCGCGGCACTGGCTCGAATTCCTGACCGTCCGCGCCAGCACGAGGGCGCGCGCCGCTCCCGCGGCGGCCGCGCCCGTCTGCCCGCTGGCATGCGCGGCACCCGGGAACAACGACAGCCTCGAGCCGTCCTGTGCCGAGTCCTGCTTCACGACCCTGGGCCCCTGGGTCGGGGACCCCGTGCAGCCCGGTCAGGACTGGCTGGTCGTCGACCCGCGGATGCCCGGGTCGGCCTGGGATCCCTACGTCGGCGGCAGTGCGGTCGTCGCCGGCGGGATCAAGTCCCGCATCACCGCGGTCACGGCGCTGCCCGACGGATCGCGTGTCGACATCGCACCGCACGCGTTCCCGTCATTGGCGGCGAGCCGGCGCGTGTGGGCCGTGGCCGAGCCCGTGAGCTTCCAGTGCGACCCGGGCAGCTCGACGCTGCTGCGGCACAGTGGCTACGCGATCGCCGCGGCGCAGCCGACGGCATTCGCCGGGGCGACGACGACGACGCTGGCAGGTGATATCGCGGCGTGCGACTTCGTCGTCGGCAGCGATCTGCTGCACCCGCCGCGGCAGCGCGTCTCGGTGCGCATGCGGGTCCAGCGCCCTGCAGGCGCGGGTGTCGGCGCCGAGTCGATGGAGTCGCTTTGGCAATGGTCGTTGCGCGAGCCCTGAGCCCCGGTCGCCGCGCGCGTGCGCAGCGCGGGGTGGCTGCCGTGCTCGTCATGGCCGCGACCGTCGGCTTCGCGGCGATGGCGGTGGTCGGCGTGGCGTCGATGCAGCAGCAGCGCCAGGCGATGGACCAGCTCTGGTTGGTCGAGCGCGCGCGCGCCGCCGCGCGTGCCGGCCTGGCCTGGGGCAGGTGGCGCGCGACGAGGGCGCCGGTCGCGCAGTGCCAGCCCGCGACCACGCTGACGCTGTCCGGCACGCTGTCGGCCTGGCGCGTGACCGTGCGTTGCAGCGTTACCGGCAGCCACATCGAGGGGGCCGCCACACCGACGAGCTACCGCCTCGAGGCCACGGGCTGCAACGCGGCGTCCTGTCCAGGCGCGACGGGGCCCGGTTACGCCGAGGCCGTCGAGGTCGACTGGGCCTTGCGTCCCTGACGTCACGAGCCCGGGGCGTGCGCGGCCGTTGACGGCCCGCTCCGGCGCGCTCGACGTCAGTGCACGCGCAGGCGCGCCGCGTCCTCGGCGCGCGGCGCTGGTTCGCCGTAGAACTCGGCGGCGGTCAACCGAAGCGCCCGCACCTGCAGCGCGGTGGCATCGTCGTGGTCGCCGAAGCGGTCGAGCACGTCCGAAAGCCGCAGCAGCAGCATGACCTCCCAGCGCGGGTCGGCGCAACCGGCCGCGGCGCGTACGACCTCGAAGATCGTATCGCGCGCGCGCTCGCGCAGGGGCCGGCCGCTGCCGCGATCGCCACGGTCGGCGCGGGCGGCCATGTCGGCCAGCAGCTCGGCCGTCTCGCACTGCAGCGCGAGCGCATGGTCGGACGCGCCGCTGGAGCGCGCCCAAGGCAGTGCGCGCTCCAGCGACGCCAGGGCCGCGCGCCGCTCGCCCAGCGCACGCCAGCAGCCTGCCAGCCGGTGGCAGGCCTCGGCCATCAGGCCGGGGTGGCCGGCGGCGCGCGCCTGTTCGAGCATCCGGGCCGCGTGCTCGAGGGCCGCGAGAGGATCCACGGCCGCGAACGGGTCTGGGGCGGGGCCAGGCGCCACACAGGCTCCCGGGTCGGCGTGGTCGGTGGCGCTCGCGCAGGCGACTAGGCTCGCATCGGCGGGGGCATGGGCCATGGTCGGTCGGCGTCGGGCGGGGACTGGACGCCATCCTAGGCGCCAGCGCCCGAGCGCGCGATCCCCGCAGTCCCCCTGCCCGCGGGGGTGGCGGCGCGCCGCGGCAGGCGCGCCGCCGACTCCGTCACAGCTTGAGCAGCTGCGGGATCGTCAGGCTGATCGCGGGGAAGGCGATCAGGACCGCCATGCGGACGATGTCGGCCGCGACGAAGGGCAACACGCCGCGCCAGATCGCGGTCGTCGGGACGTCGGGCGTGACGCTGGACAGCACGAAGATGTTCATCCCCACCGGCGGCGTGATCAGGCTGATCTCGATCACGCAGACGACGATGATGCCGAACCAGACCGGGTCGAAGCCCAGCGAGACGACGAGCGGGAAGAAGATCGGCACCGTCAGCAGCATCATCGACAGGCTCTCCATCGCCATGCCGAGGACGACGTAGACGAGGCAGATCGCGATCACGACCGCGACCGGCGGCAGGTCGAACGCGGTGACGAACTCGCGCAGCGCCGGCGGCAGGTCGGTGAAGTTGAGGAAGCTGGCGAACAGCGACGCCCCGATGATGATCGCGAACAGCATCGCCGAGGTGCGCGCCGATTCGGTCAGCACCTCCAGCAGCGCGCGCCAGTCGAGCGCGCGGCGCGCGAGCGCGAAGACGAACCCGCCCATCGCGCCGACGCCGGCGGCCTCGGTCGGCGTGAAGAAGCCGCCGTACATCCCCCCCATCACGATCGCGAACAGCAGCAGCACGCCCCAGATGCGGCGCAGCGCGGCAAACCGCTCGGACCAGGGGGCGCGCTCGCCCGGCGGCCCCCATCCGGGGTGCCGGCGCGTGATGAAGGCGACCGCCCCGAGGTAGAAGGCGGTGGCGAGCAGGCCCGGGACGATGCCGGCGGCGAACAGCGCGCCGATGCTCTGCTCGGTCATGATGCCGTAGATGACGAGGATCACCGACGGCGGGATCAGGATCCCGAGCGTCGCGCCGGCGCACACCGACCCCGCCGCCAGCTGGGGCGAATAGTGAAAGCGCTGCATCTCGGGCATCGCGACGCGCGCCATCGTCGCCGTGGTCGCGATCGACGAGCCGCAGATCGCGCCGAATCCGGCGCAGGCCGCGATCGTCGAGCTCGCCAGCCCGCCGCGGTAGTGGCCGATCAACGCATAGGCGGCCCGGTACAGGTCGCGCGACATCCCGGCGCGGGTGACGAAGTTGCCCATCAGCACGAACAGCGGCACGACCGACAGCGTGTAGCTGCCGATGTCGACGAACTCGCCCGCGGCGGACGAGATCGCCGCCGGCCAGGAGCGCATCAGCGCGACGCCGACCAGCCCGACCAGCCCCATCGCGACCGCGATCGGCACCCGCAGCGCCATCAGCACGAACATCGCCGCGAAGCCGAGCAGTCCCTCGGTCATGCCGGCTCCTCGCGCAGCGCCCGCCAGGCCAGCCACAGGTGCGCCAGCGCCGTGACGACGAGCATCACCGCGACCATGCGGTGGAACGGCCACAGCACGATCTCGAGCGACGAGGTCATGTCGCCGTACTCGGCCGAGCGGGTGGCGCGCTGCCAGACGATCGACGCCGCGGCGCCGAAGATCACCGCCGTCAGCAGGTTGGCCAGGCTTTGCTGCCAGCGCTGCAAGGCCGCCGGCAGCACGCGGTCCAGGAGGTCGAACACGATGTGCTCACCGGCGCGCGAGGCCAGCGGCAGCGCGAAGTAGATCATCGTCAGCATGAACAGCTCGGTCAGCTCGACGGCACCGATGATCGAGTTGCCGAGGAACTTGCGGGCGAAGACGTCGGCGAAGGTCAGCGCCATCATCGCGAACAGTGCGATGGCGGCGACGGCGCCGAAGAACGTGGCCAGTCGATTCACGAGGGGGCGGGGTCAGCACGCGCAGACAACGACACGGCCGGCAAGGCCCCGCGGGGCCTCCCGGCCGTCGACCGGACGGCGCGCGGTGGCGCGCGTCACTGCAGCTTGGCGATCTCGGCGCGGAACTCCTGCAGGATCGCGGCCGCGTTCTTCAGCCCCTTGGCCTCGGCCTCCTTGGCCCAGGCCGCCTCGATCGGGGCGGTCTTGGCCTTGAAGTCGGCGACGAAGGCAGCGTCGGCCGTGATCGACTCGATGCCGAGAGCCTGCTGTGTCGCTCGGCTGCGGATGTCGTAGTCGTCCCAGTACTTGCCGATGAAGCGCGCGGCCCACTCGCCCGAGTGCTTCTCGATGATCGCCTGGTCGGCCTTCGGGATCTTGGCCCAGGTCGCCGGGTTCATGACCATCGCGAAGCTCGTGTTGTACAGCCCGCCGGGCAACGACGTCCGGTACTTGATGTGCTTCTCGAGGCGGAAGCCGACGACCGATTCGTCCGGGAACCACACGCCGTCGACGACGCCCGTGGACAGCAACTCGTACGACTGCGGCGCCGGCTTGAGCGTCATGTTGGCGCCGATGACCTTGCCGACCTCGTTGACGATGCCGCCGCCGACGCGGAACTTGATTCCGTCCAGGTCGGCGAGCGAGCGCACGGGGCGCTTGTTGTTGAAGATCTGGCCGGGGCCGTGGGTGAAGACCGTGATGACCTTCATGCCCTTGTGTTCGTCGAACTTGGCCAGGTGGCGCTCGTAGATGCGCTGGTAGGCGACGCTGGTCGGAATCGCCGAGTCGCCGAGGAAGGGCATCTCCGCGATCTTGGTCAGGTCGTAGCGCCCGGGGGTGTAGCCGTGGACGCTGAAGGCGACGTCGACGAGGCCGTCGCGCACGGCGTCGAAGGTGGCCGGCGCCGGGGCGACCGGCTTGGGCAGCATGTTGCACTGGATGCGGCCCTCGGCGGCCTTGCTGACCTCCATGCACCAGTCGAGCTGCATTTTGGTCAGCAGGTGTCCCTGCGGCACCCACGAGGACAGGGTGAGCGTGATCTGCGCCGAGGCGGCGCCGGCGAAGCCGAGCAACGCGGCGGCGGCGAGGGTCTTGAGCGGGGCCATGGTGATGCGGTCTCCTGCATGTTGGGACAAACCGGGATGCGCCGGGCCGAACGCGGCCGGCGCCGAGCAAGGGCCATCCTAAACACAGGTAAGGGCCCGTGGTCTTATCAGTTTCCCGCAGCCACCCTGGACTGGATCAAGTTTTTGCCGATTCGCCAGCCCAGCAGCACGGCGACGACGGCGGCGTAGACGCCGACCTCGGCAAAGTCGTTCTTGCCCGCGCGCATCCAGAAGAAGTGCAGCAGCGCCAGCAGCGCCGCCGCGTAGACCGCCCGGTGCAGGGCGCGCCAGCGCCGGCCGCCGAGCGCGCGCACCGCGGCGTCGAACGAGGTCGCCGCCAGCGCCGCCAGCAGCAGCAGCGCCGCGCTGCCGGCGAGGACGAACGGACGCTTGCCGACGTCGCGCACGATGTCGGACAGCACCAGCCCCATGTCGAGCCAGGCATACGCGAGGAAGTGCAGGCAGGCGTAGAAGAAGACGAACAGCCCCAGCATGCGGCGCCAACGCGCCAGCGCGTGCCAGCCCGTGGCCTGGCGCAGCGGCGTGACCGCCAGCGCGAGGCACAGGAAGCGCAACGTCCAGTCGCCGGTCGAGCGGATCAGCGCCTCGGCCGGGTTGGCGCCCAGCGTGCCGCCGAGCGCGCCGGCCAGCAGCATCGCCAGCGGCAGCAGGCACAGGGCGAACACGACCGGCTTGGCCGCCGGATGCCTCAGGACGCGATCGGCGCCAGCGGCGCTGCCGGCGCGCACCCGGGGGCCTGCGGTCGGCGCACGGCCACGCCCGCGCAGGATCGCGGCCCGCATGCGCCGCTCAGAAGTGGCGCCGCAAGTCCATCCCCGCGTAAAGCGAGGCGACCTGCGGCGCGTAGCCGTTGAACATCAGGGTCGGACGCTTGCGCGCGAACAGCCCGTCCTCGCCGATACGCCGCTCGGTCGCCTGGCTCCAGCGGGGATGGTCGACCTCGGGGTTGACGTTCGAGTAGAAGCCGTACTCGTTCGCCGCGGCGAGATTCCAGCTCGTCGGCGGCTGCTTCTCGGTGAAGCGGATGCGGACGATCGACTTGCCGGACTTGAAGCCGTACTTCCACGGCACGACGGTCCGCACCGGCGCGCCGTTCTGGTTCGGCAGCACCTCGCCGTACAGGCCGAAGGCCAGCAGCGCCAGCGGATGCATCGCCTCGTCCAGCCGCAGCGCCTCGACGTAGGGCCAGTCGAGCACGCGCGATCTCAACCCGGGCATCTGCGCCGGATCGGCCAGGGTCTCGAACTGGACGTACTTCGCGTTGCCGGTCGGCTCGACGCGACGGATCAGCGCGGCGATCGGGTAACCGACCCAGGGGATGACCATCGACCAGCCCTCGACGCAGCGCAGCCGGTAGATGCGTTCCTCCATCGGCGCCAGCCGCAGCAGCTCGTCGAGGTCGAAGCGACGCGGCCGGGCCACCTCGCCGTCGACGACGACCGTCCACGGGCGCGGCCTGAGGCTGCCTGCGCGTGCCGCGGGATCCGCCTTGTCGGTGCCGAACTCGTAGAAGTTGTTGTAGCCGGTGACGTCGGCGTAGGCGGTCGGCTTGTCCAGCACGACGGCGCCGGGGGTCGTCGAGCGGTTCGCCGGCAGACTCGCGAGACGGCCGGGCTGCGCGATCGACGCCCGTGCGTCGCGGGCGGCCCATGCCGCGAGGACGGAGCCGGCGGCGCCGGTGGCGAGCTGCTGCAGCCAGCGGCGGCGCGAGTGGTAGGCGGCCGGCGACGTGATCTCCGACGGCATGGGTTGCACAAGCTCGCGATCTTTCGGCTGGGGCATGAGGGTTCCAGGCAGGGGCGCGTACCGGGGCGGACGCGGTCGGACCCTGGTCCAGGCCCTGGGGCAGCGTGCACCCGCCTCGCTCAGTCGATCCCGGGCGCGCCGTGGTTACACCGCATCGACCGATTGGCGGGGATTGTCGGCAGCGCACGGCCCGGATGTGACGAGGGCCGGTCGACGACCGGCCCTCGGGAAGGGTTACCCCCGCGCGCTCGCACGCGCGGCCAGCGCATCGGCACGCGTTCAGCGCAGGCCGGCGATGTAGTCCGAGACGGCCTGGATCTCGCGGTCGTTCATCTTCGCCGCCACGCCCGTCATCTGGGCATTGTTGGCCCGCTCGCCGGAACGGAAGGCGCGCAGCTGCAGCTCCGTGTATTCGGCGTGCTGGCCGGCCAGCCGCGGGTACTGGATCGGGATCCCGGCGCCGGTCGGGCCATGGCAGCCGGCGCAGGCCGGGATCTTGCGGTCGGCGATGCCGCCGCGCCAGATCGCCTCGCCGAGCAGCACCGTGTCCTTGTTGCGCGCCTCGCCCGCGACCGGCGGCTTGGCGCCGTAGAAGGCCGTGATGTCGCGGATCATCTTGTCGTCCACCGCCGCCGCCATGCCCTGCATGATCTCGTTGACGCGCTTGCCGGACTGGTATTCGCGCAGCTGCTTGGCGAGGTACTCGGGGATCTGGCCCTGCAGGATCGGGTTTTCCGGCAGTCCGCGCGATCCGTCGGCCATGTGGCAGGCCTGGCACATGGCCGAGGCCTCCTCGCCGGCGGCGAGGTCGGGCGCATCGTCGGCGCGGGCGGACACGAGCGCGACGGTGGCGAGCAGCGTTGCGAACAGCGGGCGGACGGGCGTCTTCATGCGACTCGGGCCTCGAGGGGCGTCGTTGGGGTTGGGGTAGGGGTCGTCGGCCGCGTGGTCGACACAAAACCGGCGAATTTTACAATGACGCATGAATGCCACCGACCGCGATGCCGCGACACCCGATGCCGCCGCGCGCCGTGCGCTGGCCTGGACCCACGGCGCGCACTTCCTGACCACGGCCAGCCGGCTCGACGAACTGCCCGCGGGCGAGCTGCCCGAGATCGCCTTCGTCGGCCGCAGCAACGCCGGCAAGTCCAGTGCGATCAATGCGCTGGCACAGCGGCGCCAGCTCGCCTTCGCGTCGCGCACACCGGGGCGCACGCAGCACATCAACCTGTTCGCACTGGGGCCGCGCGATGCACCCGACGCGCTGCTGGCCGACCTGCCCGGCTACGGCTATGCCGCGGTCGAGCGCGGCGCCAAGCTGCGTTGGCAGGCGGTGATGGCGGAATACCTACAGCACCGGCGCAACCTCGCAGGCGTGGTCCAGCTCGTCGATGCAAGGCTGGGCCCGACCGACCTCGACGAGAAGCTGCTGGCGTTGATCGCGCCGCGCGTGTGCACGGGCGAGGTGCGCCTGCTGGTGCTGCTGACCAAGGCCGACAAGCTCGGACGCCGGCAGGCGCAGCAGGCGCTGGCCGCGGCGCAGGCGGCGCTCGCACCGCTGGCGGGCGAGGCCGCCGACATCGGAATCGCGTTGTTCTCGGCGCCGACCCGCCAGGGTCTGGACGACGTCGCGGTGCACCTGCACGGCTGGGTGCACGGCGCGGCCGCAGCCTGAGCGCGATCGGTGCGGCGTCGGCGTCGCGGCAAAGAAAAAGGGCCCGCACCACCCGGTGCAGGCCCTCGTGCGACGGATCGCGGCGCGGGACTTACATGTCCATGCCCATGCCGCCCATGCCGCCCATACCACCCATGCCGCCGGGCATGCCGCCGGCCGACTCTTCCTTGGGGGCCTCGGCGACCATGCACTCGGTGGTCAGCATCAGGCCGGCGACCGAGGCGGCGTTCTGCAGCGCCGTGCGGGTCACCTTGGTCGGGTCCAGGATCCCCATCTCGATCATGTCGCCATAGGTGTCGTTGGCGGCGTTGAAGCCGAAGTTGCCCTTGCCTTCGAGCACCTTGTTGATGACCACGCTGGGCTCGCCGCCGGCATTGGCGACGATCTCGCGCAGCGGCTGCTCGACCGCGCGCATGACGATCTTGATCCCGGCGTCCTGGTCGTGGTTGTCGCCCTTGAGCGAACCGACACCGGCGCGCGCGCGCAGCAACGACACGCCGCCACCGGCGACGATGCCTTCCTCGACCGCGGCACGCGTGGCATGCAGCGCATCCTCGACGCGCGCCTTCTTCTCCTTCATCTCGACCTCGGTGGCGGCGCCGACCTTGATCACCGCCACGCCGCCGGCCAGCTTGGCCACGCGCTCTTGCAGCTTCTCGCGGTCGTAGTCGCTCGTTGCCTCCTCGATCTGGATCCGGATCTGCTTGACGCGCGCCTCGATGTCGTCGGCCTTGCCGGCACCGTCGATGATCGTCGTGTTCTCCTTGGCGATCTCGACCCGCGCGGCCGAGCCCAGGTCGGCCAGCGTGGCCTTCTCGAGCGTCAGGCCGACTTCCTCGGCGATCACCTTGCCGCCGGTCAGGATCGCGATGTCCTCCAGCATGGCCTTGCGGCGGTCACCGAAGCCCGGCGCCTTGACGGCCACGACCTTGAGGATGCCGCGGATGGTGTTGACGACCAGCGTCGCCAGCGCCTCGCCCTCGACCTCCTCGGCGACGATCAGCAGCGGCCGGCCGGCCTTGGCGACCTGCTCCAGCACCGGCAGCAGGTCGCGGATGTTGCTGATCTTCTTGTCGTGCAGCAGCACGTACGGGTTCTCGAGCAGCGCGGCCTGCTTCTCGGGGTTGTTGATGAAGTAGGGCGACAGGTAGCCGCGGTCGAACTGCATGCCCTCGACGACGTCGAGCTCGTTGTCCAGGCTCTTGCCGTCCTCGACCGTGATCACGCCTTCCTTGCCGACCTTGTCCATCGCGTCGGCGATGATCTTGCCGATCGACTCGTCGCTGTTGGCCGAGATCGCGCCGACCTGGCTGATCTCCTTGCTCGTCGTCGTCGGCTTGCTCAGCTTCTTGAGCTCCTCGACCAGCGCGACGACGGCCTTGTCGATGCCGCGCTTGAGGTCCATCGGGTTCATGCCCGCGGCGACGTACTTCATGCCCTCGCGCACGATCGACTGCGCCAGCACGGTCGCGGTCGTGGTGCCGTCACCGGCGGTGTCGCTGGTCTTGGAGGCGACCTCCTTGACCATCTGCGCGCCCATGTTCTGCAACTTGTCCTTGAGCTCGACTTCCTTGGCGACCGACACCCCGTCCTTGGTGACGGTGGGGGCGCCGAACGAGCGCTCGAGCACGACGTTGCGGCCCTTGGGGCCGAGGGTGACCTTGACCGCGTTGGCCAGGATGTTCACGCCCTCGACCATGCGGTGACGGGCGTCGGAACCGAAGACGACGTCTTTGGCAGCCATGTGGGTTTCTCCGAAAGGGTATGGGATGCGGGGACTTGGATTCGCTCGGGTGCCCGGCCGGCGCGGCGGCGACGAGCCCGGCCGAGCCGGGTCGGCAGCCTGCGGCCGCGGCGGATCGTCGGTGACGATCCGGCAATGCGAATCGCGGCGGGCTCGGGATTACTTCTCGACCACGGCGAAGAGGTCTTCCTCGCGCATGACCAGGAGTTCCTCGCCATCGACCTTGACGGTCTGGCCGCTGTACTTGCCGAACAGCACGCGGTCACCGACCTTGACGTTGGGGACGACGAAGTCGCCCTTGTCGTTGCGCTTGCCGGGGCCGACGGCGAGGATCTCGCCTTGGTCGGGCTTCTCGGCGGCGTTGTCGGGGATCACGATGCCCGAAGCGGTCTTGGTTTCCTGCTCGAGACGCTTGACGATCACGCGATCGTGCAGAGGACGCAGCTTCATTTCATCTCCTGTCGAGACTGCAGTGGAGTCCTGGGACATATGCCCACATGTAAGTGGGCGCTGACTAAATGGACGACAGCTTCGCCGAAGCGGAGCTTGCCGGCATCAGCACTCACCAAGGGCGAGTGCTAACAGCACGCATTATGGCGACGGAACCGCTGCACTTCAAGAGCCCGTCGCCGGCGGGCTCACTCGGAAGGGGTTTGTCCGTCGTCAGTCGGCGGTGCCGCCGGGACGCGATAGTCCTCGGACGACCAGGCGCCCAGATCCAGCCCGCGGCAGCGTGCGCTGCAAAAGGGGCGGAACGGGTTGTCGGGCGCGAAGCGCGTGGGCTGGCGGCAACTCGGGCAGGCGACGGTGCGCGTCAGCGCGTCGCCTTCGCGAGGCGAGGCCGCCGCCGCCGGCCGCGGCGATCCGCGCTTCAACTGCACAGCGCGAGGTCGAACGCGACGTCGCCGCCGAAGGGCCTGAGTCGGCCCTCGGCGTCGCCCTGCATGAAACGGACCGAGACCATCAGCCGGTGACCGCTGATCTCCGGGACGCAGTCGATCCCGTCGGGCAGGCGCAGCCGCAGAAGCTGGTAGCTGCGGCCCTGCGGCAGGCTCTGCTGGTACTGGCCTGCGGCCGCGACCACGCGCTGCGCGCTCGCGCTGTCGCGCAGCAGGCCGAGCAGCACGGCGATCGCGTGCGCGAGCGGTCGCATCGTCGCCAGCCAGCGCCCGAGGTCGGCGCGGCGCTGCTCGGGGTCGCGCTGCTGCCACGCGTAGTACGCCGGCAGATCGAACTCGCAGGTCCCGCCGGGGATGTTGATGCGGCTGCGGATGCTCATCAGCCACTCGTTGGAGGTCAGCGCCTGCCCGGCCTTGCCCGGCAGCCGGTTCAGCGCCTCGTGCGCCTGGTCCAGTCGACCGACGATGCCGTCGAGCGCGGCCTCCGAGATCTGCGGGTTGCCGCGGTAGGCCTCGAGCTGCGAGCGATGGCGCTCGAGATCCTTCAGCAGGTCGGACTTGAGGTCGGCGCGCGCGGCGACGTCCATGATCTCGAACAGCGTCGCGATCGCGAAGTGGTGGTCGACCGCCAGGTCGCGGGCGGCGAGCACGTCCAGCCGCCCGAACAGGTGCTCGAGCCGCAGCATCGTGCGGATGCTCTCGTTGAAGGGGTATTCGTACAGGACCGCGGCCACGCGCAGCACAGGCACGCACCGTGCCCGTCCGATGAAACCAGCGCCGATTGTTCCACAGCGCCGCCGCGGCGCCTGCGGCGGCCGCGGCCGCGGGCTGGCCGGCTCAGGAACGCGGCGTCGCCGCCGGCGCGTCGCCGACCCACGCCCGCCACACGGCGTCGACCTGCGATTCGAGCTGCGCCAGCGTCGTCGCTGCGCCGTTGTCGATCACGGCGTCGGCGATCGCGCGCCTCGCCTCGCGCGTGGCCTGCTGCGCGATCACGCGCTCGACCGCCTGCGGCGTCCATCCCGAGCGCCGCACGACGCGTTCGACCTGGACCGGCTCGGGGCAGTCGACGACGAGCACGCGGTCGACGCGGTCGCGCCAGCGCGTCGACTCGGCCAGCAGCGGGACGTCGAAGACGACCGGGCGCGATCGCGCCCGTGCCGCCTGCGCCTCGGCCTCGGCAGCGATCATCGGGTGCAGGATGGCTTCCAGCCGCCGCTTGGCGTCGGGGTCGGCGAAGATCCGGGCGCGCATCGCGTCGCGGTCGAGCGCGCCGTCGGCGCCGACGATTTCGTCGCCGAAGTCGCGCGCGATCGCGGGCAGGGCCGCGCCGCCCGGCGCGGTCAGCGCGCGCGCGATGGCGTCGGTGTCGACGATCTGTGCACCCCGGGCGGCGAGCATGCGCGCCACCGTGCTCTTGCCGCTGCCGATGCCGCCGGTCAGGCCGATGCTTCGCACCCGCGAGGCCGGGTTCGCGCCCTCCGCGCTCAGGCCCATCCCATCCAGTCGAGCACGCGCGGCAGCCCGACCAGCAGCACCGCGATGCCGCCACCGGCCAGGAAGGGGCCGAAGGGGACGAAGCGACCCTCGCGCAGCGCGCCGCAGGCCTTCATGCCGATGCCGACCAGCGCCCCCAGCACCGAGGCGAAGAGCACGATCGGCAGCAGCGCCTTCCAGCCCAGCCAGGCGCCCAGCGCCGCGAGCAGCTTGAAGTCGCCCTGGCCCATGCCCTCCTTGCCGGTCGTCAGCTTGAACAGCCAGTACACCGACCACAGCGACAGGTAGCCCGCGACCGCGCCCCACAGCGCCTCGCGCCAGGGCAGGGTCCAGCCCAGCGCAGCCGCCAGCAGCCCGGCCCACGCCAGCGGCAGCGTCATCGCGTCGGGCAGCACTGTCGTGTCCCAGTCGACGAGCGACAGCGCGAGCAGCACCGCGACGACGGCGCACCACAGCAGCGTCACCGGCTGGGGCCCCAAGCGCCAGGCGACGGCGGCGAACAGCGCCCCGGTCAGCAGCTCGACGAAGGGATAGCGCCAGGGGATCGCGGTGCGGCAGGCGCTGCAGCGACCACGCAGCGCGAGCCACGACAGCAGCGGCACGTTCTCGAACCAGCGGATCGGGTGCCCGCACTTCGGGCATCGCGATGCCGGCCGCGCCAGCCCGAGCGGCGGCAAGCGCTCGATCTGCCCGCCCAGCGTTGCCGCGACCGAGCCGGCAGCGGCCGGCGCCGGCTGGCCGAAGACGCGCTCGTAGGAGTCGGCGTCGCGGAGCTGGTGCACGACGTCGGCCCACCACTGGCGCTCCATCATGAGCGGCAGCCGGTGCGCGACGACGTTGAGGAAGCTGCCGATCAGCAGCCCGATCAGACCCAACGCCCAGGGGGTGAGCAATGGCTGCAGCCAGCTGCCCCAGCCCTCGACCAGCGCAGTCAAACGACGGCGCCCAGCTTGAAGATCGGCAGGTACATCGACACCACGATGCCGCCGATCAGCACGCCCAGGATGACGATGATGAAGGGTTCCATCAGGCTGGACAGCCCCTTGACCATCTCGTCGACCTCGTCCTCGTAGAACTCGGCCGCCTTGGCCAGCATGTGGTCCAGCGACCCGGACTCCTCGCCGATGGCCGCCATCTGCAGCACCATGCTCGGGAAGACGCCGGTGGTCGTCATCGCGGTGGTCAGCGCGGTGCCGGTGGAGACGTCCTTCTGGATCGCCTCGGTGGCTAGTGCGTAGACCGCGTTGCCCGAGGCGCCACCGACCGAGTCCAGCGCTTCCACCAGCGGCACGCCGGCGGCGAACATCGTCGACAGCGTGCGCGTCCAGCGCGCGATCACGCTCTTGTTGATGAGGTCACCGAAGACCGGCACGCGCAGCAGCAACCGGTCCATGAACATCTGCATCTTCTCCGACCGCTTCCAGGCCTGCAAGAAGAAGTAGCCGCCGCCGATCAGCACGGCGAAGATCACGTACCACCAGTCGACGAAGAACTCGGACATCGCGATCACCGCCAGCGTAGGTGCCGGCAGGTCGGCCCCGAAGGAGCTGAAGACCTCCTTGAACGCCGGGATCACGAACAGCATGATCACGGTCAGCACGACGAAGGCGACGATGATGACCGCGATCGGGTACATCAGCGCCGACTTGATCTTCGACTTGATCGCCATCGTCTTTTCCTGGTACAGCGCCAGGCGGTCGAGCAGCGCCTCCAGGATGCCGCCCGCCTCGCCGGCCTCGACCAGGTTGCAGTACAGCGAGTCGAAGTGCATCGGGTGCTTGCGGAACGCCGCCGACAGGCTGGTGCCGGTCTCGACGTCCGACCGGATCTCGGTCAGCAGCTTGGTCAGCCGGGGGTTAGGGCTGCCGCGGGCGACGATGTCGAAGGCCTGCAGCAGCGGCACGCCGGCCTTCATCATCGTCGCCAGCTGGCGAGTGAAGATCGCGATGTCCTTCTGCTTGATCGCGCGCCCGCCGCTGGTGCGTCGCTTCCTGACCTTGCCGACCAGGATGCCCTGGCGGCGCAGGCTGGCATGGACGACGGCCTGGCCGCCGGCGCGCATCTCGCCACGCACGACCTTGCCGTTCCTGTCCTTGCCCTCCCACTCGAACACCGCCTCCTTGGCGGTGGTGCCGCGGGCGGCGGCGGCGCTAGCTGTGGCCATGTCGAACAACCTACTCGTTGGTGACGGTGATGACTTCTTCGAGCGTGGTGACGCCTGCGCGCACCTTGACCAGGCCCGCCTGGCGCAGGTCGCGCACACCGTCCTTCTGCGCCTGCTCGGCGATGTCCAGCGCCGTACCCTCGGCGAGGATGATGCGCTGGATGGCCTCGGTGATCGGCATCACCTGGTACAGACCCACCCGGCCCTTGTAACCGTTGTTGCAGGCGGCGCAGCCGACCGCGCGGTAGGGCTTCCAGTTGCCGTCGAGCTCCTCGGGCCTGAAACCGGCCCTGAGAAGCGACTCGCGCGGGTAGTCGGCCGGCTTCTTGCAGCCCTCGCACAGCCGGCGCGCCAGCCGCTGCGCGGTGATCAACAGCACGCTGGAGGCGATGTTGAAAGGCGCCACCCCCATGTTGAGCATTCGCGTCAGCGTCGTCGGCGCGTCGTTGGTGTGCAGCGTCGACATCACCAGGTGGCCGGTCTGCGCGGCCTTGATCGCGATGTCGGCGGTCTCGAGGTCGCGGATCTCGCCGACCATGATGATGTCCGGGTCCTGGCGCAGGAAGGACTTGAGCGCGGCGGCGAAGGTCAGCCCGGCCTTGTCGTTGACGTTGACCTGGTTGATGCCCGGCAGGTTGATCTCCGCCGGGTCCTCGACGGTGGCGATGTTCACACCCGGTTCGTTGAGGATGTTCAGGCAGGTGTACAGCGACACCGTCTTGCCCGACCCCGTCGGCCCGGTGACCAGGATCATCCCGTAGGGCCGGCCGATCGCCTGCAGCAGCCGCTCCTTCTCGACCTTCTCGTAGCCCAGCGCCTCGATGCCGAGCTTGGCGCTGGACGGGTCCAGGATCCGGATCACGACCTTCTCGCCGAACAGCGTCGGCAGCGTGCTGACGCGGAAGTCGATCGCCTTCGCGCCGAACTTCAGCTTCATCCGGCCATCCTGCGGGACCCGCTTCTCGGCGATGTCCATGCGGCTGATGACCTTGATGCGTGACGCGAGCTTGTCCTTGATCGCGATCGGCGGCTGCGTGATCTCGCGCAACTCGCCGTCGATGCGGAAGCGCACGCGGTAGTGGTACTCGTAGGGCTCGAAATGCAGGTCCGACGCGCGCATGTTGATGGCGTCGATCAGCATCTTCTGCAGGAAGCGCACGACCGGCGCGTCCTCGACCTCGGTGGCGACTTCGGCTGCCTCGGCCTGCGAGGCATCGTCGTTGACGTCGAAGTCGAAGTCCTCGCCGGCCAGCGACTCGATCGTCTCGTTGGCGCTGGCGTTCTGCGCCTCCAGCACCTTCATCAGCTTGTCGTACTCGACGATCACCCACTCGGGAGTGAGCTGGGTCGCGAACTTGATGCGCTCGCCGGCCTCCTGGTCGGTCGGGTCGGCGGCACCGACGAAGATCCGGCTGCCGCGCCGACCCAGGACGAGCACCTGGAACTGCGACGTGATCTTGTGGTCGAGCAGGTTCTTCGGCAGTCGCTGCAGGTCGACCGTCGCCAAGTCCAGCAACGGCAGTGCCAGCGTCGACGACAGCGCGTGCGCCAGGTCCGCGGGCTGCACCGCGCCGGCGGCGATGACGGCGGTGACGAAGCTCTGTCGCTGTTCGCGCGCCTTGCGCGTCAGCTCCTCGGCCAGCGGCGCGCGCAGCTTGCCCGCGTGCACGAGCACGCGGGCGACGCCGGAGAGCGTCGACGTGGGGGACGCGACCGTCGTGTCCATGGCGGATGGGTCAGGGGGAGGCGGGGCGGGCGGGACGAAGCCGGGCCATCATCGCCGATGGCCCGGGCGGTGTAAACGGAAGATAAGCACGCTTGGCGTCACCCTGTTGCGCGTTACCCTCGGTTACCACGCGGCGGGAGTGCGGCGCGGTGATTGCGGCGCGCAGTGTGCCACTGCCCGTGCAGGCCCGGTCAGCGACCACGGTCACGTGGCCTGCCGGCATGCGTCGACGGCCGCCGGCGGGTCAACCTGGTCGGGGTGAGAGGATTCGAACCTCCGGCCTCTACGTCCCGAACGTAGCGCTCTACCAGGCTAAGCTACACCCCGAGGCGCGGCGGGCATCCGAAAGCGCCTGCCGCGAGCCGGGCGGCGATGCGTCTCACGACGACCGGTTCACCGCCCGAACACATAATTCTAGCAGAGCCGCGCGCGCGGGCGACGGCGGCAGCGCGACGATGCTGCTGCGAGCCAGCGCCGCCTCGCGCTCGGCCGCCTCGCGCGTCGCGTCCAGCGCGCCGGTGCGGCGGACGATGGCGACGATCTCCGCCAGCTGCGCCACTTCGCCGTGCTCGATCGCGCTGCGGATCAGGGCGCGATCGTCGGCACTGCCGCGCTCCATCGCGACCAGCAGCGGCAGCGTCGGCTTGCCCTCGCGCAGGTCGTCGCCGATGTTCTTGCCCAGCTCGTGGCTGTTGCCCTCGTAGTCCAGCAGGTCGTCGACGAGCTGGAACGCGGTACCCAGCGCGCGCCCGTACGCCGCGCAGCGCTCGACGGTGGCGTCGTCGGACTCGGCCAGCACCGCCCCGAGCCGCGCGCTGGCCTCGAACAGCTTGGCGGTCTTGAAGCGGATGACGCGCAGGTACTCCTCGACCGCGAGATCGGGGTCGTGCATGTTCATCAGTTGGAGCACCTCGCCCTCGGCGATCACGTTGGTCGCGTCGGCCAGCACCGCGAGCACCGGCATGCGGTCGACGGCGACCATCATCTGGAAGGCGCGCGAGTACAGGAAGTCGCCCACCAGCACGCTGGCCGCGTTGCCGAACACCGCGTTCGCGGTCGCGCGCCCGCGCCGCATGCCGGATTCGTCGACGACGTCGTCGTGCAGCAGCGTCGCGGTGTGGATGAACTCGACGATCGCCGCCAGCTCGTGCCGCTCGGGGCCGTCGAAGCCCAGCGCCTGCGAGGTCAGCAGCACCAGCCGCGGCCGGATGCGCTTGCCGCCGGCGCCGACGATGTAGTGCGCGATCTGGTCGATCAGCGCCACCTCCGACGCCAGACGCTCGCGGATGACCGCGTCGACCCGGCGCATGTCCGCGTCCAGCATGTCCGCGGCGGGGGGAGGGGCGGTGGCGTCGAGCACGGCGTGCCGGGGCGAGAGGTCGTGCATTATAGAAATGCGGCATGCCGAGGCGGCCCGACCCGCCCGTGCAGGGGTCCCTGCAGCCGCAGTCGGATCCTCGGCCGGTGTTATACTCGCGGGCTTTTCCGGTCCTGGCCGCTGCGTATTCCGCGCATCGAGGCGTGGGCCGGGGCGAAGGTGCACGTCGGGCTTCGCGAGCCCGGTTCGGCCGAGGCGTCGGGTGACGTCACAGGCGCCGGGCTGCAGTCCGAAGTGTCAACCATCCTGAAGGGGTTCCCATGTACGCGGTCATAAAAACCGGCGGCAAGCAGTACAAGGTCGCTGCCGGCGAGAAGATCAAGGTCGAGCAGATTGCGGCCGACGTCGGCCAGGAGGTCGTGATCGACCAGGTGCTCGCCGTCGGCGACGGGGCCGGGCTGCGCCTGGGTTCGCCGTTGGTGGAAGGCGCGACGGTCAGCGCCACCGTCGTCTCGCACGGCCGGCACGACAAGCTGCGGATCTTCAAGATGCGCCGCCGCAAGCACTACCAGAAGCACGGCGGCCACCGCCAGCACTACACCGAGCTGCAGATCGGCGCCGTCAACGGTTGACGGCCCAGCTCTCCAAAGGCAGGACACCATGGCACACAAGAAGGGCGGCGGCTCGACCCGCAACGGCCGCGACTCCAAGCCGAAGATGCTCGGCGTCAAGGTCTACGGCGGCCAGACCGTGACCGCCGGCGCGATCATCGTGCGACAGCGCGGCACGCGTTTCCACCCCGGCAGCCATGTCGGCATGGGCCGCGACCACACGCTGTTCGCGACGGTGGACGGCACGGTTTCGTTCGCGGTCAAGGGCCCGAACAGCCGGCATACGGTGTCCGTCACGCCCGCCTGAGACAGGGCCGGCGCGGCTCGGCCGCGTCGGAGGGTGTCGGCCGCGAGTCGAGGCCATGAGGGCCGCGGCTGAAGGCCCCGCAGACCGCGACGCCGGGCCCGTCGACCTTCGGCGCGCGCCCGACACCGAAGCCCCGGTCCGCCGGGGCTTCGTCGTTTGGCCCGTCACCCACTCCCCAGCGAGTACGCGCGCATGAAGTTCGTCGACGAGGCCACCATCGACATCGCCGCCGGCCACGGCGGCGCAGGCTGCGTCAGCTTCCGGCGCGAGAAGTTCATCCCCTTCGGCGGCCCCAACGGCGGCGACGGCGGGCGCGGCGGCAGTGTCTGGATGGTCGCCGACGAAAACCTCAACACGCTGATCGACTACCGCTACCAGCGTCGCTTCGAGGCCAGGAATGGCGAGCCCGGGCGCGGCTCGGACCAGTTCGGCGCCGCCGGCGACGACATCGTGCTGCGCGTGCCGGTGGGCACCATCGTCAGCGACGCCGACACCGGCGAGCGCGTGACCGAGTTGCTGGTGCCGGGCGAGCGCGTGCGCGTGTGCAAGGGCGGCGACGGCGGATTCGGCAACCTGCACTTCAAGAGCAGCACCAACCGCGCGCCGCGCCAGAAGACGCCGGGCTGGCCGGGCGAGGCGCTTCGCGCCAGGCTCGAGCTGCGCGTGCTGGCCGATGTCGGGCTGCTGGGCATGCCCAACGCCGGCAAGTCGACCTTCATCGCCGCCGTGTCCAACGCGCGGCCGAAGATCGCCGACTACCCGTTCACGACGCTGCACCCGAACCTCGGCGTGGTGCGCATCGGCCCCGAGCGCAGCTTCGTCGTCGCCGACATCCCGGGCCTGATCGAGGGCGCGAGCGAGGGCGCCGGCCTGGGTCACCAGTTCCTGCGCCATCTGCAGCGCACGCGGCTGCTGCTGCACATCGTCGACATCGCGCCGCTGGACGACGCGGTCGACCCGGTCGCGCAGGCGCGCGCGATCGTCGCCGAGCTGAAGAAGTACGACCCGGCGCTGCACGCCAAGCCGCGCTGGCTGGTGCTCAACAAGATCGACATGCTGCCGGCCGGCGAACGCGACGCGCGGAGCAAGGACTTCGTGCGCCGGCTGCGCTGGAAGGGGCCGGTGTTCGAGGTCTCGGCGCTGGCGCGCGAGGGGCTGCCGCCGCTGCTGGAGGCGATCTGGGCGCATCTGGCGGCCGCGCGGCGCGAGGCGCCGGTGCCACCCGACCCGCGCTTCGACGCCGAGCCGGACTCGACGTCGGGCGGCGCCGCGAGCGTCGGGCGTGGCGCGGCCGAGGTGCCGACGACGAAGCGCGTCCGCCGTTCGACGGGGGGGCGCACTTGAGCGCCCCCGCGACCCCCGTCGCCGGCGCGCGGCGCATCGTCGTCAAGGTCGGTTCCAGCCTCGTCACCGACGAGGGCCGCGGGCTGGACGCCGAGGCGATCGGCAACTGGTCGCGCCAGCTCGCCGAGCTCGCGCGCCAGGGGCGCGAGCTGGTGATGGTCTCCAGCGGCGCGATCGCCGAGGGCATGAAGCGGCTGGGCTGGGCCACGCGCCCGAGGGAACTGCACGACCTGCAGGCCGCCGCCGCCGTCGGCCAGATGGGACTCGTGCAGATGTACGAGTCGCAGCTCCGCGGCCACGGCCTGCGCAGCGCGCAGGTGCTGCTGACGCACGCCGACCTCGCCGACCGCGAGCGCTACCTCAATGCGCGCACGACGCTGCTGACGCTGCTGGGGTTGAACGCGATCCCGGTCATCAACGAGAACGACACCGTCGTCACCGACGAGATCAAGTTCGGCGACAACGACACCTTGGGCGCGCTGGTGGCCAACCTGATCGAGGCCGACGTGCTGGTCATCCTGACTGACCAGCCGGGGCTCTACTCGGCCGACCCGCGCAAGGATCCGCTCGCGACGCTGGTGCGCGAGGCGCGCGCCGGCGACCCGACGCTGGAGCGCATGGCCGGCGGCGCGGGCAGCGCGATCGGCCGTGGCGGCATGCTGACCAAGGTGTTGGCGGCCAAGCGCGCCGCCGGCAGCGGCGCCGATACCGTGATCGCCAGCGGGCGCGAGCCCGACGTGCTGCTGCGGCTGGCCGCCGGCGAACCGATCGGCAGCGCGCTCGTCGCCGCGCAGGGCAAGCAGGCGGCACGCAAGCAGTGGATGCTCGACCACCTGCAGCTGCGCGGCGCGGTCACGGTCGACGACGGCGCCGCGGCCAAGGTGCGCGACGAGGGCAAGAGCCTGCTGCCGGTCGGCGTGACCGCGGTGCACGGCGACTTCGAGCGCGGCGACGTGATCGCGGTGCGCAGCACCGACGGCAGCGAGATCGCGCGCGGCCTGGCCAACTACTCGGCCAGCGAGGCGAGGCGCATCGCGCGCCAGCCCTCGTCACGCATCGCCGAGCTGTTGGGTTACGTCTACGAGCTCGAGCTGATCCACCGCACCAACCTCGTGCGGCGATAGTGCGGTGTTCCGCGCTGCCCGAGGAGGCGGCGCCCCAGGCGTCCGCAGGGCTCAGCCCGGCGACGGCTCGGTGGGCGGGCAGACCCCGCCGCCCTGGCGCTCGCCCTGGTGGCGGCGCTCGCGCATGCCGGCACGCAGGTAGCGGTTGTGGTGTGCCGGCCGTGGCAGGTACCGTGCCAGCTCGGTCAGTGCCAGCTCGTAGACGTTGCGCTTGAACTCGATCACCAGCTCCAGCGGCACCCAGTAGTCGTTCCAGCGCCAGGCGTCGAACTCCGGGTGGTCGGTCGCGCGCAGGTTCATGTCGCTGTCGCGCCCGACCAGCCTGAGCAGGTACCAGATCTGCTTCTGGCCGCGGTAGTGCCCGCGTGCGTCGCGGCGGATGAAGTGCGGCGGCACCTCGTAGCGCAGCCAGTCGCGCGTGCGGGCGACGATCTCGACATGCTCGGGCCTGAGCCCGACTTCCTCGTGCAGTTCACGGTACATCGCCTGCTCGGGCGACTCGCCATGCTTGATGCCGCCTTGAGGAAACTGCCACGAGTGCGTGCGCAGCCGCTTGCCCCAGAACACCTGATTGCGCGAGTTGAGCAGGACGATGCCGACGTTGGGCCTGAAGCCTTCCCGGTCGAGCATAATCTGACCCCGATTCTGAAATTGGCAGCATCTTGCACCGCAAGCGTGCAAGCCCGCAAGAGGGGAAACCGGGAATGCCCGCGCCGCGAGCGCGTGCGGCCCGCCTGCCGTCCAGCCGCCGCAGCCCGCAAGCCCCGATGAGAGCCTCCCGTTTCTTCGTCAGCACCCTGAAGGAAGCGCCCGCCGACGCCGAGGTCGTCAGCCACCGGCTGATGGTGCGCGCCGGCATGATCAAGCGGCTCGCTGCCGGCATCTACAACTACATGCCGATGGGGCTGCGCGTGATCCGCAAGGTCGAGGCCATCATCCGCCAGGAGATGGACCGCGCCGGCGCCGTCGAGCTTCTGATGCCGGTGGTGCAGCCGGCCGAGCTGTGGCAGGAGACCGGCCGCTTCGACAAGATGGGCCCCGAGCTGCTGCGCGTGAAGGACCGCCACGACCGCGACTTCATCGTCCAGCCGACGAGCGAGGAGGTGATCACCGATATCGCACGCCAGGAGCTGCGCAGCTACAAGCAGCTGCCGAAGAATTTCTACCACATCCAGACCAAGTTCCGCGACGAGCGCAGGCCGCGCTTCGGCATCATGCGCGGGCGCGAGTTCACGATGAAGGATGCCTACTCCTTCGACCGCGACAAGGACGGCGCGGCGAAGAGCTATCAGGCGATGTTCGACGCCTACCAGCGCATCTTCGACCGCTTCGGGCTGCAGTACCGCGCGGTGGCGGCCGATACCGGCGCCATCGGCGGCGACCTGTCGCACGAGTTCCAGGTCATCGCCGACACCGGCGAGGATGCGATCGTCTACTGCCCGACCGGCGACTACGCGGCCAACATGGAGCTGGCCGAGGCGGTCGCGCCGGCGCAGCCGCGCGCCGCGCCCGGGCACGCGATGGCCAAGACGCCGACCCCCGAGCGCAGCACCTGCGAACAGGTCGCCGAGCTGCTGGGCGTGCCGCTTCGGACCACCGTCAAGTCGCTCGTCCTCGCCACCGACGACAAGAACGCCGCCGGCGGGGTGACCGGCACGACGATCTGGCTGCTGCTGGTGCGCGGCGACCACAGCCTGAACGAGGTCAAGGCCGGCAAGCTGCCCGGTCTCGGCGCGGGCTACCGCTTCGCGACCCGCACCGAGATCGAGGGCGCCTTCGGCTGCGAGCCGGGCTACCTCGGTCCGGTATTCGGCGGCACCGGCCACGGCGAGCACATCAAGGTGGTCGCCGACCGGACCGTGGCGGCGATGAGCGACTTCATCTGCGGCGCCAACGACGCCGACTTCCACTACACCGGCGTCAACTGGGGGCGCGACCTGCCCGAGCCCGACCTGGTGGCCGACATCCGCAACGTCGTCGCCGGCGACCCCTCGCCCGACGGCAAGGGCGTGCTCGAGATCCAGCGCGGGATCGAGGTCGGCCATGTCTTCTACCTCGGCACCAAGTACAGCGCGGCGATGAACGCGGTCTACCTCGACGAAGCCGGCAAGCCGCGGTGCTACGAGATGGGCTGCTACGGCATCGGCGTGACGCGTATCCTCGGCGCGGCGATCGAGCAGGGGCACGACGAGCGCGGCATCGTCTGGCCGGCGGCGATCGCGCCGTTCGAGGTCGTGATCTGCCCGATCGGCATGGACCGCAGCGACGCCGTGCGCGCCGCGGCCGAGGCGCTGCACGACGAGCTGGCGGGCGCCGGCATCGACGTCATCCTCGACGACCGCGGCGATCGCCCGGGGGCGATGTTCGCCGACTGGGAGCTGATCGGGATCCCCTGGCGCATCGTCGTCGGCGACCGCGGCCTGAAGGCCGGCACGGTCGAAGTCCAGGCCCGGCGCGAGACCGAGGCCACCGCGGTCGCGCCGGCCGAGGTCGCGGCCTGGCTGAAGCGCCGGCTCGCGGTGTGAGCCGGGCCGGGCGGGCGCACGGCGTCCCTGACCCGGACGCCCTGCACCGGGCATGACCACCGACTTGCAGCGCCGAAGGCTCGCGGCCCTGCCGCTGCTGGCATGCGTGGGCGCCGCGCGTGCCGGGCGTCAACTCGAGGAGCCGCTGGCGGACTCGGTGCGCGGCGCGCTGGCGGCCGCGATCGTCCAGACCGCCCCGCCCAAGCCCCGCTTCGACCGCCTCGAGGACCGGCTCGCCCACCTGCGTTGGCTCGGCGAGATGAGCCGCCGGCTGCGCCGGCGCATCGCCGAGCACCACACGCGGGTCGAGTTCCTGCAGACCCTCTGGTACGAGAGCCGGCGGGCCGGGCTCGAGGCTTCGCTCGTCCTCGGCGTGATCCAGGTCGAAAGCGCGTTCCGGAAGTACGCGATCAGCCGCGTCGGCGCGCGCGGCTACATGCAGGTGATGCCGTTCTGGGCACGGCTGATCGGCGACGGCAACGTCAGCACGCTGTTCCACACCCAGACCAACCTGCGCTTCGGCTGCGTCATCCTGCGCCACTACCTCGACCGCGAGCGCGGCGACCTGTTCATGGCGCTGGGCCGCTACAACGGCAGCCGCGGCAAGGCCGAATATCCCAGCCTGGTCTTCGGCGCCCAGCGCCAATGGGCCTGGACCGACCCCGGCGCCTGAGTCGCACACGCGCATCCTGATCCGCCGCCGCGCTCCACGCCATCGACGCCTTCTTCGACTGCATCAGCCATGCACCTTCACATCCTCGGCATCTGCGGCACCTTCATGGGCGGGCTGGCCGCGCTCGCGCGCGAGGCCGGGCACCGCGTCACCGGCTGCGACGCCGGCGTCTACCCGCCGATGAGCGAGCAGCTGCGTGCGCTCGGCATCGAGCTGATCGAGGGCTGGGATGCGGCGCAGCTCGACCTCGCGCCCGACATCTTCGTCGTCGGCAACGTCGTCACGCGCGGCAACCCGCTGATCGAGGCGGTGCTGGACGCCGGTGCGCGCTACACCAGCGGGCCGCAGTGGCTCGCCGAGCAGGTGCTTCAGGGGCGCCATGTGATGGCGGTGGCGGGCACGCACGGCAAGACGACGACGACGGCGATGCTGGCCTGGATCCTCGACCAGGCCGGGATCGAGCCCGGCTTCCTCGTCGGCGGCGTGCCGGCGGGATTCGGCGTCTCGGCGCGGCTCGGGCGGCCGGGTGCCCCGTTCGTCATCGAGGCCGACGAGTACGACACCGCGTTCTTCGACAAGCGCAGCAAGTTCGTCCACTACCGCCCGCGCACCGCGATCCTCAACAACCTCGAGTTCGACCACGCCGACATCTTCCCCGACCTGGCGGCGATCGAGACCCAGTTCCACCACCTGGTGCGCACCGTGCCGTCCAGCGGCCGGCTGGTCGTCAACGCGCGCGAGGAGTCGCTCGCGCGCGTGCTGGCGCGCGGCTGCTGGAGCGAGCTGCAGCGATTCGGCGCCCGGCGCGAGGAGCCCGGCGTGCTGCGCGCGCGCGGCGAGCCGGACGACTTCGACGTGCTGCGCGGCAGCCTGCGGGTCGGCCACGTCGCCTGGTCGCTGCTGGGCGAGCACAACCAGCTCAACGCGCTGGCCGCGATCGCCGCCGCCGAGCACGTCGGCGTCGCGCCCGAGGCGGCGTGCGCCGCACTGGCGGGCTTCGCCGGCGTGCGGCGCCGGCTCGAGCTGCGCGGCCAGGCCGCGGGCGTCACGGTCTACGACGACTTCGCGCACCACCCGACGGCGATCCGCACGACGCTCGACGGCCTGCGGCGCAAGGTCGGTGCGGCGCGCATCCTGGCGGTCTTCGAGCCGCGCAGCAACACGATGAAGCGCGGCGACATGGCGGCCCAGCTGCCCTGGTCGCTGGAGGATGCCGACCTGTCCTTCTGCCACGCGCCGCCGACACTGGGCTGGGACGCCGCCACCGTGCTCGCGCCGCTGGGCGATGCGGCCTGCGTGCGCGCCGATATCGACGCCCTGGTGCAGGCGGTCGCCGCTACCGCGCGGCCGGGCGACCACGTCGTGTGCATGAGCAACGGCGGCTTCGGCGGCATCCACGGCAAGCTGCTGGCGGCGCTCGCCCGGGGCTGAACGCGCGCCGCGGCGCAGGCTTGGCGGCTGCCCGTTCGCGGCTCGTAGCTGTCTTTCGCTGGGGCCCGCCGTGCCCAGCCGCGTTGGACGAGCGCGCGTGCCAAGGCCGGCGGGCACCCTCCCACTCCATGTCCCCCGCCGTCGGCTTGCGCCGCCGGCTCCTCCTCTACTTACGTGGGAGGGTGCCCGCCGACCTTGGCCTGCCACCGCCCGGGTATTCGACGGTCGAACACCCCGGCCGTTGCCCGCCGAGGACAGCGGGTGCACTTCCGCGGAAGTAAAGGAGGAGCCAGCGGCCGAAGGCCGGTGGCGGGGGACATGGAGCGGAAGGGCACCCGCTGGCCTCGGCTCGCGCCAGTCGACGCATGCCACACGCGAGGAAGTCGTCAAAGACTGCAACGCGCCGAACGCCGCCGCCTCAGCCAAGACTGAACGAGCGATCGGTCGCCGGAGTGCGACTCCTCAGCCGCTGCGCTGCATCGTCGCGCGCAAGGCCTCGGTCAGCAGCGCCAGGCTGTCCTGCAGGTGGGCGCGGGTCTCGAGCGACAGGCCGCGCGTGCGGCCCTGGCCGAGCGCGCGCTGCAACTGCGCCTGCAGCTCGCGGGACTGCATGCGCGCCAGGCGGAGCGCGTCGGAGGGCAGGTTGGCCGGCAGCCGCGTCAGCATGGCCTGCAGCCGCCTGAGGTGCTCGCGCTGCAGGTTGCGCCGCAGCGGGTCGATCTCGGCGCCGCTTCGCAGCTCGGCCCAGACCGCGCCCTGCAGCGTGGTGTAGACCTCGGACAGCGAGATCGCGCCGGCACGGTCCGACTCCGGCAGGTAGTAGGGCAGGTCGAGAAGGCGCCTGGCGGTGCCGCTGTCGAGCAGTTGGTCGAGTGCCTCGCGCTGCAGGCCGAGCACGGCATCGGGCACCGACAGCGGCTGCGCGCGCTGCCACTCGAGGTGGTCGATGCCCAGGCTGCCCAGCAGCTCCGGCCGGAAGCGGAAGCTGTCGACGCTGAACAGCCCCTCGGTCAGGAAGCGCAGCGCCTCGCGCTGGCGCGCCGGCTCGACCGGGCGGTAGGTCGGCCGGCCGGTGCCCGGCAGGTCGCGTTCGACGTACATGCCGCCGACGTACTTGCCGGCGATGTCTGGCACGGGTCCGAGCTGGCGGAAGCCCGACACCACGCTGCGGCGCAACCTCTGCGGATCGTCGCCGCGCTGCGGGCCGCGCTGCTGCATGCGGTCCCACAGCTCGCGCGACAGCGTCATGCGGCGCTGGGCCCAGGCCAGCGGGTCGTCGCCGAGGTCGAAGCGGTTGTCGCGCGGGTCCAGGCCGGTGGCGCCGAAGCCGCCGGCATCGGCGTCGTCGGCGAAGGCCAGCAGCGGCTCGGTGCTGCGCGCCGCGATGCGGCCCAGCTCCTCGGCCTCGCGGGCTGGGTCGACCGGCTTGTAGCCGTACTCGATCGCCCAGTAGTCGTAGGGGCCGAGCGTCGTGACGCTGAGGTTGGCCCTGGGCTCGCCGGCCAGTGGAATGTTGATGGCGTTGTAGTCCATCACCGAGCCCGCGATCGCGTTGGTGTCGGTGAAGGCCTTGTCCTTGAGCTGCTCGCGCGTGACAACCGTCGAGGCGCGGAAGTTGTGCCGCAGGCCGAGCGTATGGCCGACCTCATGCATGATCGTGTCCTTGATCTGCGCCTGCACGAAGGCCTCGGCCTCGGGGCTGTCGGGATCGAGGTCGCCGCGCGCCTCGAGGAGGTCGAGCGCAAAGGCGAGTTCCTGCGCCGACTCCAGGCCGTAGGTGCACCGGGCGTCGCCGTGCTGGGCGCTCCAGATCGCATCGAGCACGGGACGCTGGGCGAAGCCCGTCATGCCCACGTCCTGTGTGATGAATCGGCGCAGGCCACGTCCAGTGAAACCCATCCCGATGTCCGCGTCCAGGATCTCTCCGGTGCGCGGGTCGGCGTGGCGGGGTCCGATGCCAAACGCGCGATCGCTGGCGGCGAACCAGCGGATCGACGCGTGCTCGGTCCCCAGCGTATCCCAGTCGGCGTCGTCGGGCTGCTGGCGCGCGTCCAGCGCGCCCTTGAAGCCGATCCGCTCGAAGGCCTTGTTCCATTCCAGGATGCCGGCGGTGACGGCGCCGCGGTAGCGTGCCGGGATGTTGCGGTCGAGCCAGAAGACGATCGGCTTGACCGGCTCCGACAGCGGCGCGGCCGGGTCCTTCTTCTCGAGCCGCCAGCGCTTGACGTAGTGGACCTTCGGGTTGGCATCCAGGTCATTGCTGAGGTCGGTGAAGGCCTCGGTGAAGTAGCCCACGCGCGGGTCGGCGCGGCGTGGCCGCATCGGCTCGGCCGGCATCGCGCTGAAGTTGACGATCACGCCGACGAAGAAGCTGCGCGGGTCGGGCGTCGTGGTCGGGGGCGTCGGCCGCGGCGCGGTAGGCGGCAGCGGCGTGGCCGGGGGCGCCGGCAGCTTGGGCAGTGCGAAATGCAGCCGCGTCGTCAGCGCGGTGGTGCCCGGTGTCGCGCGCACGGACTCGATGTGCGAATTGTTGCGGTCCAGGCCGTAAGGCAGCCGGAAGGCCCGCTCGATCTCGGCCCCAAGGCCGATCAGGTCGCCCTTGACGAAGCTGGCGTCGATCAGCACCGCCTTGCTGTCGGGATGCGGTGCGCTGGCCACCGGCGCCGATGCCAGCAGGCTATCGGAGAATGACTGCTCGACGGTGCGGCGCATCGCGGAGTCGCCGTCGCTGCGGAAAGCCAGGTTCTTCGCCAGCACCTGCAGCGTCTTGCCGACGACGCGCAACTCGACCGCCGCGCTGCCACCCATCTGCCCGGCGTAAAGCCCGCGCTCGCCGACCGAGTTGGTCACGTTGGCCGTCATCAGCATCAACCGCCCGAGCCGCTCGGGGGCGATCTCGAGCCAGACCTGGTCGTCCTTGCGCCAGACGGGCAGGAAGCCGTCGCTGCGCGTCGCGCCCTTGATCACCTCGGCGAAGGGCTTGGGTGCCGACGGGTCGGGGCGCTGCGGCGCGGTCGGCTTGGCGGCGTCGGTCGCGCCGCCGGAGGTGGCGTCGGCCGCCGGGCCACTGCCCGTGGCGGTCGGCGTGGCGGTCGCCGGCGCGGCGGCCGACAAGGGCGGGCTCCCGGCTGCGGCCGGCTTGCCAGCCGGACCCGGCCAGGTCGCGCAGCCGGCGAGCAGCAGGGCCAGCAACGCGGCCGTGCCGGCGGCCAGCGACCTCGCCGGGCTGGAAGACGGTTCGGTATCGTGAGGGTGGGGCAGACGGGGCTGGCGAGGCTGGTGGGATCGCTGGAGCGGGCGGGGCGGGCGTAGCTGGGCCATGGGCACTGCGGGTCTCGGTCAGGCAGGGCGATGAAGCCCGGAATTCTGCCCCTGTCCGCGGGCCGACCCGGGCGCGGGGTCGATAGACTCGGCGCATGGCGGCATCCCTCCACGAGCCGGCCGGCGGGCGCGGCGCGCGGCCGCCGACCCACCTGCTGTACCTGCACGGATTCCGCTCGTCGCCGCGCTCGTTCAAGGCGCAGCGTCTGCAGTCCTGGCTGGCCGCGCACCGCCCGGGCCTGGTCTGGTGCTGCCCGCAGCTGCCGCCGTCGCCGGCGGCGGCGATGGCGCGGGTCGACTCGGTGCTGGCGTCCTGGCCCGCAGGCCGCTTCGCGGTCGCCGGCAGCTCGCTCGGCGGTTTCTACGCCACCGTCGCCGCCGAGCGCCACGGCTGCCCGGCGGTGCTGATGAATCCCGCCGTCGACCCGGCGCGCGACCTCGCGGCCCATATCGGCGAGCAGACCGCCTGGCACGACCCGGCCGAGCGCTTCTTCTTCCGCCCCGAGTATGTCGACGAGCTGCGCGCGCTGACGCCGCCGGCGATCACGAAGCCCGGGCGCTACTTCGCCGTCGTCGCCAAGGGCGACGAGCTGCTCGACTGGCGCGAAATGCTCGCGCGCTACCCGGGCGCGGCGAACCGGCTGCTCGAAGGCAGTGACCATGCGCTGTCGGACTTCGACGAGCACCTGCCGCACCTGCTCCATTTCCTGCGCCTGGACGAATGACATGCGACCGAGGGAAAAGATCTGCATCGTGACCGGCGCCGCGCAAGGCATCGGTGCCGTCACGGTGGCGCGCTCTGCCGCCGAGGGCTCGGCGCGCCGCTTCGCCCCTGTCTGTGCCTTCTTCGCCAGCGACGATGCGATCCATGTAAACGGCGCGGTGATCAAGGCGTCGGGCGGGATGACGGTTTAGCGCCTCCCCTCGGCGTCGGCCGGGGCCGCGCACGGCTGCTTCGCAACCCCTGTAGGACAATCGCGCCGGTGAGCTACGCCCTGTTCGACGACGCCGGCAAGTTCCACGCCGGCCGCGTGATGTCCGAGACCGACGCGTCGCTGCAGGTCGAGCTCGATTCGGGCCGGCGCGTCAAGGTCAAGGCCGCCAGCGTGCTGATGCGCTTCGACCGCCCGGCGCCGGCCGAGCTGCTGGGCCGCGCGCAGGAGATGGCCGGCGAGATCGACCTCGACCTGGCGTGGCAGTTCGCGCCCGACGAGGAGTTCGGCTTCGCCGAGCTCGCGCGCGACTACTTCGGCGACAGCGCAGATGGCCCGCAGCAGGCGGCGGCGCTGCTGCGGCTGTTCGACGCCCCGCACTACTTCCGCCGCGCCGGCAAGGGGCGCTTCCGCAAGGCGCCGGAGGAGACCGTCAAGGCAGCGCTGGCGGCGATCGAGCGCAAGCAGCAGCTCGCGGCGCAGGTCGACGCCTGGGCCGACGAGCTCGTCGAGGGTCGTTGCCCGCCTCCGGTGCGCGAGCAGCTCTACCGCATCCTGTTCAAGCCGGACAAGAACGCGCCCGAGACCAAGGCCGTCGTGCAGGCGGCGCGGCAGTCGCAACGCGCTCCGCTGGAGCTGCTGCGCGCGGCCGGTGCGATCGACAGCCCCTACCAGCTCCACTGGCGGCGCTTCCTGTTCGAGCAGTTTCCGCGCGGCACCGGCTTCCCGCCGCTGCCCACACCGCCGGCGCCGGCCGACCTGCCGCTGGCGCCGGTGCGCGCGTTCTCGATCGACGATTCGCTGACGACCGAGATCGACGATGCGCTTTCGGTCACCGGGCTGGGCCAGGGCACGGTCGTGCTGGGCATCCACATCGCGGCGCCCGGGTTGGCGATCGAGCCCGGCTCGGCGCTCGACGAGGTCGCGCGCGAGCGGCTGTCCACCGTCTACCTGCCGGGCTGGAAGCTCACGATGCTGCCGCAGGCCGTGGTGCAGGCGTTCACGCTCGACGAGGGGCGCGACTGCCCGGCGCTCAGCCTGTACCTGACGATCGACGAGGCCACGCTCGAGATCCGCGGCACCGAGACGCGCATCGAGCGCGTGCCGGTGGCGGCCAACCTGCGTCACGACGAGCTTGACGAGGTCATCACCGAGGCCAGCCTCGGCGGTGAGGCAGTGGCCGAGTACCCGTTCGCCGCCGAGCTCGCGTTCGCCTGGCGGCTGGCGCAGCAGCGCAAGCGCGAGCGCGAACGCGTGCGCGGCAAGCCCGAGGTCTTCGGCCGCCCCGACTACGCATTCCGGCTCGTGGGCGACGGCACGCGCGAGCCCGACGGCAGCGAGACGGTCGCGATCACCGAACGCCGGCGCGGCGCGCCGCTGGACCTGATCGTCGCCGAGGCGATGATCCTGGCCAACAGCCACTGGGGAGGCTGGCTCGCCGAGCACGGCGTGCCCGGCATCTACCGCAGCCAGGCCAGCCTCGCGCCCGGCGTCAAGGTGCGCATGGGCAGCAAGCCCTTGCCGCACGCCGGCATGGGGGTGGCGCAGTACAGCTGGGCGACCTCGCCGCTGCGACGCTATGTCGACCTCGTCAACCAGTGGCAGATCATCGCCTGCGTGCGCCATGGCCGCACGGCGGCGCTGGCGGCGCCGTTCAAGCCCAAGGACGCGGCGCTGTTCGCGGTCATCTCGGCCTTCGACGCCGCCTACGCCGCGTACAACGGATTCCAGCGCGCGATCGAGCGCTTCTGGACCCTGCGCTGGCTGCAGCAGCAGGGCGTGGACGAGCTCGACGCCGCGGTGATGGCCGGCGGCCTGGTGCGCGCGGAGTCGCTGCCGCTGGTCTTCCCGGTCGCGGGCACCGAATCGATGCCGCGCGGCACGCGTGTTCGCGTGCGCGTGGCGTCGATCGACCTGATGACGCTGGACGCGCACGGCACGCTGGTCGCGCGGCTCGAGGCCGAACCCGCGGGGCTCGCCGAGACCGAGGAGGCCGACGAGGCCGACGACGCGCCGCTCGCGGTCCCGCTGGCGATCGACCTCGACGACGACGCGCAGTCGCCGGCGCACGCAGCGCCTGCGGCCACGCAGCCCGCGGTCGGCTGAGGCGCTGGCGGGCGGCAGCGGGGACGCGGACGGCCGGCAGGTACGGGCGCATGGACGGGCGGCAAGCGGTCGGACGGGGGGGGCGCCGCGGCATGGACTGGCGCGGCCTCGTCGAACGCATGGGGGGGCTGCACTGGGCGATGCTGATCTCGGCGGCGCTGCACGCTTCGCTGCTGACATTGCGGTTCGTCGACCCGCAGGCCGTGCACCGGGTCTTCGGCGACACGCCGCTGGAGGTCATCCTCGTCAACGCGCGCAGCGACGAGCAGCCTGCGAAGCCGCAGGCGATCGCGCAGGCCAGCCTCGCCGGCGGCGGCGAGGCCGAGCAGGGCCGCGCCACGTCGCCGCTGCCGCCGTCGCGCGCGTTCGAGCTCGGCGACGCGCCCGAGACCTCGCGGCGCCGGGTCGAGAATCTCGAGGCCGAGCAGCAGGCGCTGCTCGCCGCGCTGCGGCGCGAGATCGCGACGCTGCCGCCGCCCGATCCGCAGCGCGATCCGGGGTCTGTGCAGGAGCGCGCGCTGCAGGAGCGCCACCGCCAGCTGCTCGAGCAGCTGGCCGCGATCGAGCGCCGCATCAACCGCGAGAACGCCCAGCCGCGGCGCCGCTACATCAGCCCGGCGACGCGCGAGGCGGTGTACGCGGTCTACTACGACCGCCTGCGCCGGCGGATCGAGGACCGCGGCACGCGCGACTTCCCCGAGGTCGGCGGGCGCAAGCTCTACGGCGAACTGACGATGAACCTGATCGTCGATGCCGCCGGCGGCGTCGTGCAGGCCGAGATCGTCCAGCCTTCGCACTCGCGGCTGCTCGACCAGCGTGCGGTCGCGATCGTCCGCGCGGCGGCGCCGTTCGGCATGTTCAGCGACGAGATGCTGCGCGAGGCGGACCAGATCGTCGTCACCTCGCGCTTTCGCTTCACGCGCGAGGACGGGCTCGAGACCACGATGGGCGCCAGCCTCGCGGCGCCGGGGCTGCGCTGACGATGGCCGCACCCGGCTCGTCGCCGCCCCCGGCACGCGACCCACGTGCGCACGAGGCTGCGCCCGACCGCTACGCGGTCGTCGGCAACCCGGTCGCGCACAGCCAGTCGCCGTTCATCCACGCCGCGTTCGCGCGCCAGACCGGGCAGGCGATCGTGTACGAGCGCGTGCTCGCGCCGCGGGACGGCTTCGCGGCCGCGGTGCGCGCCTTTGCCGATGCCGGCGGCCGCGGCTGCAACGTCACCGTGCCGTTCAAGTTCGAGGCCTGCGCGATCGCGCCGCGGCGCAGCGAGCGCGCGGCGCTGGCCGAGGCGGCCAACGTGCTGCGCTTCGATGCCGAGGGTTGGTGGGCCGACAACACCGACGGCGTCGGCCTGGTGCGCGACATCGAGCACACCGCGGGCGTGCCGCTGGCCGGGCGTCGCGTGCTGCTGGTCGGCGCCGGCGGGGCCGCGGCCGGCGTGCTGGGTCCGCTGCTGCAGGCGCGCCCGGCGGCGCTGTGGCTGGTCAACCGCAGCCCCGACCGCGCGCGCGCGCTGGCCGCGCGACACGCGGCGCTGGCCGCGACGCACGGCGTGACGATGGCCGCCGGCGGGCTGGACGACGCGCCCGCGGGATGCCACGTGGTCGTCAATGCCAGCGCCAGCAGCCTGCAGGGCCAGGCCAGCCCGGTGCAGGCACGCGTGCTCGCGCCCGGCGCGCTGGCGGTCGACCTCATGTACGGTGCCGCTGCCGAGCCCTTTCTCGAATGGGCGCGCGCCGCCGGGGCGGTCGCGCGCGACGGGCTCGGGATGCTGATCGAGCAGGCGGCGGAGTCCTTCTTCGACTGGCGCGGCGTGCGCCCGGATACGCGCCCGGTGCTGCAGGCGCTGCGCGCCCGGCTGGAGGCGTCCTGAGCGCGATCGCGGGGGCCGGCCGCGGCGGCGCGGTGCGGCGGGCCTGGCGCGCGCTCGGCCGGCCGCTGGCGCTGCTGCTGCTCGGCGCGCTGGCGGTGCAATTGTCGTTGGCGCTCCGCATCGCGCTGATGGCCTGGGTCGACCCGGCGTCGACCACCTTCCAGCGCAGCGCCGCGTGGGAGCTCGTCCGCACGGGCGAGCTCGGCGGCTGGCGCCGGCAGTGGCGGCCTTACGAGGCGATCGCCGTCGCGCTCAAGCGCGCCGTCGTCGCGAGCGAGGACAGCGGCTTTGTCGAGCACCGTGGCATCGACCTCGAGGCCCTCGAGTCCGCGTGGCGGGTCAACCAGCGACGCGCGGCACGCCAGCGCCCCGACGCCGCGCCGCGGCTGCGCGGCGGCTCGACGATCACGCAGCAGCTGGCCAAGAACCTGCTGCTGTCCGGCGAGCGCACGCTGCTGCGCAAGGCGCAGGAGGCGCTGCTCGCGCTGTGGCTGGAGGCGCTGCTCGACAAGCGTCGCATCCTGGAGATCTACCTCAACCACGTCGAGTGGGGGCGCGGCGTCTACGGCGCGCAGGCGGCGGCGCGGCAGCATTTCGGCATCGACGCGGCACGGCTGGGCGAACAGGCCGCGGCGCGGCTGGCGGTCATGCTGCCGGCGCCGCGGCGCTTCGAGCGCCATCCCGCCTCGCCCTACCTGCTCGATCGCGCGGCGACCGTGCGCGCACGCATGGCCGCGGTCCGCATCCCGTGACGGCGTCCGGCGCTGGGCGCCGACGCGTTGATGCGATCATCGGGCCGCGATGAACGACGATACCGCTGCCCTGGCCGCCGCCGCCGCCGTGCTGGTCGCCGAAGAGGGGCTCGAGTATGCCGAGGCCAAGCGCAAGGCCGCGCGCGCGGCCGGGCGGCGCGGTGCGCGCCGCATCGAGCTGCCGTCCGACGAGGCGGTCGAGGAGGCCGTGCGCGAGCACCTCGCGGTCTTCCACGCCGACACCCAGCCGGCCGAGCTGCGCGCGCTGCGCGAGCTGGCACTGAGCTGGCTCGAGCGCCTGGCGCCGCTGCGCCCGCACCTCGCCGGTGCGGCCTGGCGCGGCACCGCGACGCGGCGCTCGGCCTTGCGCATCGACCTGTACTGCGACGATCCGAAGATGGCCGAGATCGAGCTGCTCAACCTGCGCGAGGGCTTCGAGCCCGCCAGCCAGTCGCGTCCCGGCGCCGAGCCGCTCGTCGTCTGGTCCGCCGCCGTGCCGTGCCGCGCGCTGGGCGAGCCGGTGACGCTGCACCTGCTGGTGCACGACGCCGTCGCGCAGCGCGGCGCGCTACAGCCCGATGCGCGTGGCCGCCCCTGGCGCGGCGACGCTGCCGCGCTGCGGCGACTGCTGGACGCCGAGACCGGGGTCGCGGAGGTGGCGCCGTGACGCGCAGGGCATGGCTGTTCGGCGCGGCGGCGGGGCTCGCGGCACTCGCCGGGGTCGGCGGCGCGTTGTGGCACGACCAGCGTCGCCGCCCCGAGCAAGGCTGGTGGGACCGCCGCTTCGCGACCCCCGAGGGCGGTGAACTGGCGCTGGCCGACCACCGGGGGCGCATGCTGCTGCTCAACTTCTGGGCCACCTGGTGCCCGCCCTGCGTGCGCGAGATGCCGCTGCTGGACCGTTTCCACCAGGCGCAGCGCGCGCGCGGATGGCAGGTGCTGGGCCTGGCGATCGACGGCCCGCTGCAGGTCGGCGAATTCCTGCAGCGGTCGCCGGTCTCGTACCCGATCGCGATCGGCGGGGCCGACGGCATGCGCATCGTGCGCGATCTCGGCAACGCCGGCGGCGGGCTGCCGTACTCGGTGCTGTTCGACCGCAGCGGGCGCGTCGTCCGCAGTCATCTGGGCGAGCTGACCGAGGCGATGCTGGCGCAATGGGCGCGTCAGGGCTGAACGGACGCTCGGCCGGCTTCTCGCGCGACCCCTCGCGCGGTGGCGAGGCGCCCCAGCCGGCCGCGATCATGAGGGAAATCGCTCAAATGCGCTCAAGCAGGCCCTATTTGCCTTCAAATGATCCCATCGCGCGGCGATTCGCGTAGAATCCAGGCCCATTGAAACCGCCGCGAGCAGCCTGGCGCGGATCCGGCAGCGGACCGGATGATGCCACGGGAGCGGGCTGCCCGATCCAGCAAGCGATGCCGTCCATGCGGGCCGGCGCGCGAACGCGTGCCGGGCCCTTGCGGGCATCCGGGCGAGGGACACGATGGACCTGCGCAAACTCAAGACCCTGGTCGACCTGGTCTCGGAATCGAACATCTCGGAGCTCGAGATCACCGAAGCCGAAGGCAAGGTCCGCATTGTCAAGGCGGCGCCCGCGCCGGCAGCCGCACCCGCTGCCGCGGCCCCCGTGGTCGCGGTCGCACCACCGTCGGCGGCGATGGCCGCGGCCACCCCGGCGCCCGCACCGGCAGGCAGGCTGATCAAGTCGCCGATGGTGGGCACCTTCTACCGTGCCGCCAGCCCCGGCGCCAAACCCTTCATCGAGCTCGGCAGCGAGGTCAAGGAGGGTGACCCGGTGTGCATCGTCGAGGCGATGAAGATCATGAACGAGATCGAGGCCGACTGCGCCGGGCGCGTCGTCGAGATCCTGTGCGAGAACGGGCAGGCGGTCGAGTTCGGCCAGCCGCTGTTCGTGCTCGAGTGAGCGCCCGCCACGTGGCCGCCGCAGCCGGTCGGCGTCGCCGCCGTGCCCTGGCCGTCGCGCCGGCACCCGGCGCCGGCCGCATGGCGGCATCGGGCGCCCCACGCTGAGCCCGGCCGGGCCGAACGCCATGTTCAAGAAGATCCTGATCGCCAACCGGGGTGAGATCGCGCTGCGCATCCAGCGCGCCTGCCGCGAGATGGGCATCCAGTCGGTCGTCGTCTACTCCGAGGCCGACCGCGAGGCCAAGTACGTCAAGCTCGCCGACGAGGCGGTGTGCATCGGCCCGCCGCCGTCGGCGCAGAGCTACCTCAACATGCCGGCGATCATCGCCACCGCCGAGGTCACCGACGCCGAGGCGATCCACCCCGGCTACGGCTTCCTGAGCGAGAACGCCGACTTCGCCGAGCGGGTCGAGCGCAGCGGCTTCGTCTTCATCGGGCCGACGCCCGAGGCGATCCGGCTGATGGGCGACAAGGTCTCGGCCAAGCAGGCGATGGTGCGCGCCGGCGTGCCCTGCGTGCCGGGATCCGACGGCGAGCTGCCCGAGGACCCGAAGGAGATCCTGCGCATCGCGCGCGCCGTCGGCTACCCCGTCATCGTCAAGGCCGCCGGCGGCGGCGGCGGGCGCGGCATGCGGGTCGTCCACACCGAGGCGGCGCTGCTCAACGCCGTGCAGACGACGCGCGCCGAGGCCGGCGCGGCCTTCGGCAACCCCGCCGTCTACCTGGAGCGCTTCCTCGAGAACCCGCGCCACGTCGAGATCCAGGTGATGGCCGACAGCCAGCGCAACGCGGTCTGGCTCGGCGAGCGCGACTGCTCGATGCAGCGGCGGCACCAGAAGATCATCGAGGAGGCGCCGGCGCCCGGCATCCCGCGCCGCCTCGTCGAGCGCATCGGCGACCGCTGCGCGGCGGCGTGCAAGAAGATCGGCTACCGCGGCGCGGGCACGTTCGAGTTCCTGTACGAGGGCGGCGAGTTCTACTTCATCGAGATGAACACGCGGGTGCAGGTCGAGCACCCGGTGACCGAGATGGTCACCGGGATCGACATCGTGCAGATGCAGATCCGGGTCGCGGCGGGCGAGAAGCTGCCGTTCACGCAGCGCCAGATCGCGCTGCGCGGGCACGCGATCGAGTGCCGCGTCAACGCCGAGGACCCGTACCGCTTCGTGCCCTCGCCCGGGCGCGTCACGATGTGGCATCCACCGGGCGGTCCCGGGGTGCGCGTGGACTCGCATGTCTACACCAACTACGTCGTGCCGTCGAACTACGACTCGATGATCGGCAAGATCATCGTCCACGGCGATACGCGCGAGCAGGCGCTGGCGCGCATGCGCACCGCGCTGCAGGAGACGGTCGTCGAGGGCATCCAGACCAACGTGGCGCTGCACCGCGAGCTGATGGTCGATGCCAAGTTCGTCGAGGGCGGCACCAGCATCCACTACCTGGAAGGCTGGCTCGCGCAGCACCGGCGCTGAGTACCAGGCACGGGGCGCCGACGATGTTCGAGCTCGTGCTGAGGGTGCCGCAGGCGCGGGTCGAGCCGCTGTCGGACGCGCTGGTCGACGAGCTCGGCGCGCTGGCGGTCTCGGTCGAGGATGCCGATGCCGGCACCGGTGCCGAGCACGCCTTGTTCGGCGAGCCGGGCATGCCGGCGCCGGCGCCGGGCTGGGCGCGCTCGACGCTGGTGGCGCTGTTCGACGACGAGGCGTCGGCCGACGCGGCGGCGGCACGGCTGCTCGCCGAGCATGGCGCGGCGGCGGCCGACGGCGGCCTGGCGCTGCAGGCGATGCGCGAGCTGCCCGACCAGGACTGGGTGCGGCTGACGCAGTCGCAGTTCGATCCGGTCGCGATCACCGAGCGCTTCTGGGTCGTCCCGAGCTGGCACGCGGTGCCGGCGCAGGCCGAGCGTGCGATCCGGCTCGACCCGGGGCTGGCCTTCGGCACCGGCACCCATCCGACGACGCGCATGTGCCTGCGCTGGATCGCGCGCCACGCCGATGCGCTGGCGCCGGGCTGGGAGCGCGTGCTCGACTACGGCTGCGGCTCGGGCATCCTCGCGATCGGGGCCGCGCTGCACGGTGCGCGTGGCATCGACGCGGTCGACATCGACCCGACGGCGGTGGCCGCGACCGACGCCAATGCCGCCGCGAACGGCGTGGCGCTGCGCGCCGGCGCGCCCGGGCTCGCCGCGGGCGAGTACCCGCTGGTGCTGGCCAACATCCTGGCCACCCCGCTGAAGCTGCTGGCGCCGCTGCTGGCCTCCCATCTCGCGCCGGGGGGCTGGCTGGTCCTGGCCGGGATCCTGGCGCGCCAGGCCGGCGAGCTGGAATCCGCCTACGCGCCCGCGCTGACGCTGGCGGTCGACGACGAGGAGGACGGCTGGGTGCTGATGACGGCGCAGCGCCCGGCCGCGGTGGCGTGACGCTGGCCACCCGCTGCACCGCCTGCGGCACGGTCTTCCGCGTCGTCGAGGACCAGCTTCGCGTCTCCGCCGGCTGGGTCCGCTGCGGCCGCTGCCAGACCGTCTTCAACGCCGTCGAGCAGCTCGTCGACGTCGGCCCCGATGCCCCGCCGTCGCCGGTCGCACCGGGGACGTCCAGCATCTCCCGCGACCGCGTGCTGGATACGCTCGGTCGTGTCGCCGGCCGTGACGGCCCGACCGCGCCGGCCCGATCGGGCGGGCCGGGCGAGCCGGGCGGCGAAGCGGCAGGCCCGCAGGTCGCCCGCGCCGGCGTCTCCACCGACGAGGCCCGCGAGATCGACACCGCGCGTGCTGCCGAGGTCGCCGCCCGGATCGACGAGCCGGACGACGAGCGGCACGTGGATCCGGCCGCGGCGGCCGTGGCGCTGCCGCCGTCGCGCGAGACGCGGGACACGCCCGGTCCCGCAGGTGACGAGCGGCCGCCTGGCGTGGCGGCGCCCGACCCGGAGCGCGCCGCCGGTGGCGGGTCGGCCGGGCCGGCGCCGCTGCCCGACTTCGTCCGCCGCGCCGACCGCGCCGCGCGCTGGCACACGCCGGGCATGCGTGCCTGGCTGGGGCTGCTGGCGGTCTTGGCCTCGGCGTTGCTGGCCGCGCAGGCGGCGTGGATGCACCACGACCTGGTCGCGGCGCGCTGGCCGGCGTCGGCACCGGTGCTCGCGAGCTTGTGCGCGATCGCCGGCTGCACGCTCGAGCCGCCGCGTCGCATCGACGCGCTGGCGGTGATCGGCAGCAGCCTCGTGCGCGACGCGGCGCCGGGAAGCTACCGTCTGAGCGTCACGCTGGGCAACCGTGACCGCATCGCGGTCCGGCTGCCGGCCTTCGACCTCGTGCTGTCCGACGCACAGGGTCGGCTGCTCGTGCGGCGGGTGCTGCAGCCCGGCGAGCTCGGCGCCCAGGGCGACCGCATCGGCGCCGGTGCCGAGCTGTCGCTCGAGGCGCTGCTGCGCGCAGGCGACGAACCCGTCGTCGGCTACGCGGTCGAGATCTTCTACCCCTGAAGGCGCGCAGCCGGCCCCGCCACTTCCCGACGACTTCGGAGAACCCACCCGATGCCTGCCCTGATCTGCGGATCCCTCGCGTTCGACACCATCACGACCTTCCACGGCCGCTTCGCGCAGCAGATCCTGCCCGAGCAGGTGCACATCCTCAACGTCTCGTTCCTGGTGCCGACGCTGCGGCGCGAGTTCGGTGGCTGCGCCGGCAACATCGCCTACACGCTGCGCGCGCTGGGCGGCGAGCCGGTGGTGATGGCGGCACTCGGCGAGGACGGTGCCGAGTACCTCGCGCGGCTGCGCGGCTGGGGCGTGGACACTTCGCTCGTGCGCAGCGTGCCGGGGCAGTACACGGCGCAGGCGATCATCATCACCGACACCGACAACAACCAGATCACCGCGTTCCACCCCGGCGCGATGCAGCACGCGCACGAGGCCGCGGTGCCCGCCGCGCGCGCCGACCTGGCGATCGCGATCGTCGCCCCCGACGGCCGCGACGCGATGCTGCAGCATGCGGCGCAGCTGCACGCCGCCGGCGTGCCCTTCGTCTTCGACCCCGGGCAGGGACTGCCGATGTTCGACGGCGGCGAGCTGCGCGGCTTCGTCGAGCGCGCGCGCTGGGTCGCAGTCAACGACTACGAGGGCCGCATGCTGTGCGACCGCATGGCCACCGACCTGGCGACGCTGTCGCGCATGCCCCATCTCGACGGCGTCGTCGTCACCCTGGGTGCCGACGGATGCGAGGTCTGGCAGCAGGGTCGGCGCGAGCACGTGGCGGGCGTGCCGGCGGCCGAGGTCGTCGACCCGACCGGATGCGGCGATGCCTTCCGCGCCGCGCTGCTGTTCGGGCTCGAGCGCGGCTGGCCGCTGGCGCGCTGCGCGGCGCTGGGCAACCGGCTCGGCGCGCTCAAGATTGCCAGCCGGGGGGGGCAGAACCACGCGGTCGATCGCGCGCGGCTCGGGCTCGGGGGCTGAGCACGCGCTGGACCGACGAAAAAGCCCGGCCTGGGCCGGGCTCGGTGGCGCGAGCGACCCGGCCTGGCGCCGGGTCGACCTCGCTCAGGGCTTGTTGCCGGTCGGGAACGGCCAGGCGGCCGCCGGGCTCAGCGTGGTCTTGGCCGCGGGGGCAGGCTTGGAAGCGGCCTTCTTGGCCGCCGCCTTCTTCGCCGGCGCCTTCTTCGCCGCGGCCTTCTTCGCCGGGGCCTTCTTGGCGACCGCCTTCTTGACCGCCGCGGCCTTCTTGACGACGGTCTTCTTGACCGCTGCGGCCTTCTTGGCGACCGTCTTCTTCGCCGCCGCGGCCTTCTTGACGACGGTCTTCTTGACCGCCGCGGCCTTCTTCGCCACCGTCTTCTTGGCGGCCGTGGCCTTCTTGGCGACGGTCTTCTTCGCCGCCGCCGCCTTCTTGGCCGGGGCCTTCTTGGCCGGAGCCTTCTTCGCCGCGCCAGCGGCCTTCTTCGCAGTTGCCATCACGATCTCCTTGTACGCGTTGCAAAGAGCGCCGCGCCGGTGCGACCGGCGCGGTGATTCACCGCCCGCTCGACGCGACGCAGGCTCTTGGCGTGGCCTGTCGACGCGGCGTGCGCGACGGTGAATGGGGTGGCGCCGCGTTCGCCCGCGCTCTGCGGTGCGGGTCGACACGCGATGCCGGTCCGGAGGCCGGGGCTTTCATGATCCGGCGCGACGCGCACGGCGTGGCGCCCCTCAGTCCCAGCTCAGCGCGCCACCGACCTGGTAGTCGATGACGCGGGTCTCGAAGAAATTACGCTCCTTCTTCAGGTCGATCATCTCGCTCATCCAGGGGAACGGGTTCTCCTCGTTCGGGAACAGCGGCTCGAGCCCGATCTGCGTCGCGCGGCGATTGGCGATGAAGCGCAGGTAGCCCTTGAACATCGACGCGTTCAGCCCGAGCACGCCGCGCGGCATCGTGTCCTCGGCGTAGCGGTACTCGAGGTCGACCGCGGTGCGGAACAGCTCGCACACGCGCGCCTTGAACGCGGGCGTCCACAGGTGCGGGTTCTCGAGCTTGATCGCGTTGATCAGGTCGATGCCGAAGTTGCAGTGCATCGACTCGTCGCGCAGGATGTACTGGTACTGCTCGGCGGCCCCCGTCATCTTGTTCTGCCGACCGAGTGCGAGGATCTGCGCGAAGCCGACGTAGAAGAACAGCCCCTCCATCAGGCAGGCGAAGACGATCAGGCTCTCGAGCAGCTTGCAGTCCGCCTCGGGGGTGCCGGTGCGGAAGGACGGGTCCATGATCGTGTCGATGAACGGGATCAGGAACTCGTCCTTGTCGCGGATCGACTCGATCTCGTGGTAGGCGTTGAAGATCTCGGCCTCGTCCAACCCCAGCGACTCGACGATGTACTGGTAGGCGTGGGTGTGGATCGCCTCCTCGAACGCCTGGCGCAGCAGGAACTGCCGGCACTCGGGCGCCGTGATGTGGCGGTAGGTGCCCAGCACGATGTTGTTCGCCGCCAGCGAGTCGGCGGTGACGAAGAAGCCGAGGTTGCGCTTGACGATGCGTCGCTCGTCCTCGGTCAGGCCGTTCGGGTCCTTCCACAACGCGATGTCGCGCGCCATCGCGACCTCCTGCGGCATCCAGTGGTTGGCGCAGGTGGCGAGGTATTTCTCCCAGGCCCACTTGTACTTGAAGGGGACGAGCTGGTTGACGTCGGTGCGGCCGTTGATGATGCGCTTGTCGGCGACGTCGACGCGTCGCTGCGACGCGCGGGACGCGTGCCCGGTGACCGGTGCCGGGTTCGCGGCGCGCGCCACGGCGCGTGCGGCGACGGGGAGGGACTGCAGCGCGGGCATCGGGCCCGCGGGCATCGAGGCAGTGGATGAGCGATCGTCTTCCCAGACCAGCATGGATGCGTATCCTGTCGCGTGAATTATCGGTGGCACGCGCGCGAAGACCAAGCGCGTCGTGCATCGAGCGCGCACGAAGCGTTGCGCCGCGGCATCGCGTGCACGATGCACGACGGCATGCGTCGTGCCCCGCGCGCACGCCTGGCCGTCACTGGCAGGCCTCGCAACCCGGGTCGTCGATCGCGCAGGCCTTGATGTCGGTGGCGGCGATCGCGCCCGTGCTCGTGCCGCCGTCGCCGCGCACCGCGTTCAGCGCACCGGCACCGACGGTGGACTTCTCGGCCACGGTCGCGCTCGTCGTGCGCAGGTAGTAGGTCGTCTTCAGGCCGCGCCGCCAAGCGAGCTGGTAGGTCTCGTCGAGCTTGCGCCCCGAGGCGCCGGCCATGTAGAGGTTGAGCGACTGCGCCTGGTCGATCCACTTCTGGCGCCGCGCAGCCGCCTCGACCAGCCACCGCGGTTCGACCTCGAACGCGGTCGCGTACAGCCGCTTGAGCTCGGGCGGGACGCGGTCGATCGGGCGCAGCGAGCCCTCGAAGTGCTTGAGGTCCATGACCATGACCTCGTCCCACAGCCCGAGCGCCTGCAGGTCGCGAACGAGGTAGTCGTTGACGACGGTGAACTCGCCCGACAGGTTGGACTTGACCGACAGGTTGCCGAAGCCCGGCTCGATCGACGCGTCGACGCCGACGATGTTGGAGATCGTCGCCGTCGGCGCGATCGCCACGCAGTTGCTGTTGCGCATGCCGTGGCGCGCGATGCGCGCGCGCAGCGCGTCCCAGTCCAGCGTGCTGCTGCGGTCGACCTCGACGTACGGCGCCGACGCGTCGGCGTCACCCGCCGCGCCGCCGCGCTGCGCGGCCAGCAGGTCCAGCGTGTCCAGCGGCAGGATGCCGCGGTCCCACAGGCTGCCGCGAAAGCTGCTGTAGCGTCCGCGCTCCTCGGCCAGCTCGGTGCTCGCCCAGTAGGCGTGGTAGCACACCGCCTCCATCGAGCGGTCGGCGAACTCGACCGCCTCGTCGCTCGCGTACGGCAGCCGCAGCTGGTACAGCGCATCCTGGAACCCCATGATCCCCAGCCCGACGGGTCGGTGCCGCAGGTTGGCGTCGCGCGCCTTCTTGACGGCGTAGTAGTTGATGTCGATGACGTTGTCGAGCATCCGCATCGCCGTCGTCACCGTACGCCTGAGCTTGGCCTGGTCGATCTGGCCGTCGGCGAGGTGCTGCGCCAGGTTGACGCTGCCGAGGTTGCACACCGCGATCTCGTCGGCCGAGGTGTTGAGGGTGATCTCGGTGCACAGGTTCGACGAGTGCACCACGCCGACATGCTGCTGCGGGCTGCGCAGGTTGCACGCGTCCTTGAACGTGATCCACGGATGCCCGGTCTCGAACAGCATCGTCAGCATCCGGCGCCACAGGTCGCGCGCGGGCATGCGCTTGAACGGCCGGATCTCGCCGCGGTCGGCCGCCGCCTCGTAGGCGACGTAGCGGCGCTCGAAGTCGACACCGAAGGCATCGTGCAGGTCCGGGCAGCTGCTCGGGCTGAACAGCGTCCACTGGCCGCGGGCAGGGTCGTCGGGATGCAGCATGCCCTCGACCACGCGCTTCATGAACAGGTCGGGGACCCAGTTCGCGGTATTCATGTCGTGCGTGCGCCGCCGGTCGTCGCCGGTGTTCTTGCGCAGCTCGAGGAACTCCTCGATGTCCAGGTGCCATGTCTCGAGGTAGGCGCACACCGCACCCTTGCGCTTGCCGCCCTGGTTGACCGCGACCGCCGTGTCGTTGACGACCTTCAGGAACGGAACCACGCCCTGGCTCTTGCCGTTCGTGCCCTTGATGTGGCTGCCCAGCGCGCGCACCGGGGTCCAGTCGTTGCCCAGTCCGCCGGCGAACTTGGACAGCATGGCGTTGTCCTTCAGCGCGTCGTAGATGCCCTCCAGGTCGTCGGACACCGTCGTCAGGTAGCAGCTCGACAGCTGCGCTCGCCGCGTGCCGCTGTTGAACAGCGTGGGCGTGCTCGACATGAAGTCGAATCGCGACAGCACCTCGTAGAACTCGATCGCGCGCGCCTCGCGGTCGATCTCGCCCAGCGCCAGCCCCATCGCCACGCGCATGAAAAAGGTCTGCGGCAGCTCGATGCGGCGGCCGTCGACGTGCAGGAAGTAGCGATCCACCAGCGTCTGCAGCCCGAGGTAGTCGAACTGCAGGTCGCGCGAGGCCTGCAGCGCCGCGCCCAGCCGCGCGAGGTCGAACTGCAGCAGCCGCTCGTCGAGCAGCTCGGCGCTCACGCCGCGGCGCACCAGGCGCGGGAAGGCCTCGGCGTAGCGCTCGGCCATCGCCTGCTGGCCGACCTCCTCGCCCAGCACCTCCTCGCGAATCGTGTGCAGCAGCAGCCGCGCGGTCGCCCGGCTGTAGCCGGGCTCCTGCTCGATCAGCGTGCGCGAGGCCAGGATCGCCGCCTTGTGCACCTCCTGCAGCGGCACGCCGTCGTAGAGGTTGCGCCGCGTCTCGGCGAGGATGGGCTCGGCGCGCACGCCGTCGCCCAGCCCCGCGCACGCGCCTTCGACCAGCGCGCCCAGGGCGTCGAGGTCCAGCGGCACGCGCTGGCCGCCGGCGAGCACGTGCAGCACCGGGGCGACCGGCGGGGCCACCGCCCGCGCCTGGCGCGCGCGCTCCTGGGCACGGTGCTCGCGATACAGCACGTAAGCGCGGGCGACCTCGTGGTGGCTGCCGCGCATCAGCGCGAGCTCGACCTGGTCCTGCACGTCCTCGATGTGGAAGGTGCCGCCGCCCGGGCGCGAGCGCAGCAGGGCGCGCACGACGGTCTCGGTCAGCGCGTCGACCGTCTCGCGCACGCTCGCCGACGCCGCCCCCTGGGTGCCGTGCACGGCGAGGAAGGCCTTCATCAGCGCGACCGCGATCTTGTGCGGCTCGAAGCCGACCACCGCGCCGTTGCGGCGGATGATCTGGTAGCCGGCGTAGGCCGGCGTGGCGGCGGCGGCGCGCGGCGTCGGGTCGGGGGCGTGGACCCGCGGGGCGGCAGGGATCGGCGCGGTCTGCATCGGGTGGTCGTCGGTGTCGTCGGTGGTGCGGTGCGGTCGCGGCCCCGCTGGGCCGTGCGGGGCCGCAGGAGGCTGCCGACACTATATCTGGGGTCGGCAAACCCTTCAACCCACTACCGCTAGTGTTTGCCCCGAATCCGGGGCGATTCCCGTCGTGGTCGGCCGCGACCGTGGCCTGCGCCCCGACCGGCCTTCGGTGCGACGTCCGGATGCAGCGCCAGGCGCGTGGCACCGGACGCCGTGCGCGCGAGCCGTGACGCCAGCCGCCGCCAGTCGAAGCCGGCGCCGGGATCGCGCTTGCGTCCGGGCGCCACGTGCTCGTGGCCGGTGATCTCGCGCAGCCGCGGGCAGCGCCGGGCCAGCGCGTGCAGCAGCCGCGCGAGCGCGCGGTACTGCGCGGCGTCGAAGGGCCCGCCCTCCAGCCCTTCGAGCTCGATGCCGACGCTGAAGTCGTTGCATCGCGCCCGCCCGCGCCAGCTCGACGCGCCGGCGTGCCAGGCGCGCCGGCGCACGGAGACGAACTGCAGCACGCCGCCACCACGGCGCACGAAAAAATGCGCCGAGACCCGCAGCCCGCGCAGCCGGTCGAAGTAGGGATGCGCGTCGCAGTCGAGCGTGCCGGCGAACAGACGCTCGACCGCATCGCCGCCGAAGTCGCCCGGCGGCAGGCTGATCGAATGCAGCACCGCCAGCGTCACCTCGCCGCGGCGGGCACCGCGCGGACGCGCATCGCGGTGCGGGCTCGCGCGGCGCGCGGCGCCGAGCCACCACCCGCCGGACCAGCCCGCGGCGCCGCGCGCACCCGGCACGCGTGCGTCCGCAGGCCGGTGCCGCTTCACGCCGCGCTGCCGCCTTCGCGCGCGACGGCGTCGCCGGGGCCGCCGTCGATACCGAGCCGCGCCATGCGGTAGCGCATCTGCCTCAGCGACAGCCCGAGGCTGGCACCTGCGGCGGTCCGGTTGTAGCGATGGCGCCGCAGCGCGCGCTCGAGGATGTCACGCTCGACGGCATCGAGGTGCGCCTGCAGGTCGGACGGCAGCGACCCGTCCGGCGCCGTGAGCGCGGGTGCGCGCGGGCTGCCGGCAGCGCCGGGGAATGCCGCCGGCGCGTCGGGAGACAAGGCGTCGTCGGCGCCGTCGCCGAGGCCGAGGTCGCGGGCGTCGATGCGGTCGCCGCCGGTCAGCGCCAGCGCGCGGTGGAGCAGGTTCTCGAGCTCGCGTACGTTGCCCGCGAAGCGCTGGCGTGCGAGCCGCGCCAGCGCCTCGGGCGCGAGCGTCGGCGGGGGCCAAACGCCGGCCTCGCGCGCGATCCGCGCCAGCACGGCGTCGCAGATCGCCGGCAGGTCGTCGACGCGCTCGCGCAGCGGCGGCACCCCGATGCCGATCACGTTGAGCCGGTAGTAGAGGTCCTGGCGGAAGCGGCCGTCGCGTGCCTCGGCGCCCAGATCCTTGTGCGTCGCGCTGACGAGGCGGACGTCGGTCGGCTGCTCCTGCACCGCACCGACCGGGCGCACCGCGCGCTCCTGGATCACGCGCAGCAGCTTGCTCTGCATCGCCAGCGGCAGCTCGCCGATCTCGTCGAGGAACAGCGTGCCGCCGGCGGCAGCCTGGAAGAAGCCCTCGCGATCCTCGGCCGCACCGGTGAAGGCCCCCTTTCGGTAGCCGAAGAATTCGGCCTCCAGCAGCGGCTCGGGGATGGCGCCGCAGTTGACGGCGACGAAGGGCCCGGCAGCGCGCGGCGAGCAGGCATGGATCGCGCGCGCGACCAGCTCCTTGCCGGTGCCGGACTCGCCGTGCACCAGCACCGGCGCCATGCTGCGCGCGACCTTCGCGACGAGCTCGCGCACCTGCGCCATCGCGGTCGAGGCGCCGGCCAGCCGCGCGAGCGCCGCGTGCGCGGCATCCGGCTCGCCGCGCACGGCTGCGTCGCCCGCGGCCGGTGCCGGGCCGCCGCGAACGATGCCAGCGGGCCTCGTGTCCAGGCGCGCGCCGCCAGCCGTGCGCGCGGGCCGCGGCAGGCCCGCCGACGGCCCGGCATCGCCCGTGCCGCGCCCCAGCGCCGAGGCGACGACGGCGCGGAACTGGCGCAGGTCGACCGGCTTGGTCAGGTAGTCGTAGGCACCGGCCTTGAGCGCCTCCACCGCGTTCTCGGGCGACGCGAACGCGGTGATGACGATGGTGCGCTCGGCGCGCGCCGCCGACTCGAGTCGCGCCAGCAGGTCCATGCCGTTGCCGTCGGGCAGCCGCATGTCGGTGATCAGCAGATCGTAGGGCTGCAGCGCGAGCAGGGCCCAGGCCTCGGTGACCGAGCCGGCGCAGTCGACGTCGTAGCCTTCGCGCACCAGCGTCAGCTCGTACAGCGTGCGCAGGTCGGGCTCGTCGTCGACGACGAGCAATCGTGGAGTCGGCACGGACGGGCTCATCGGCAGGGCGGGGGCGCGGTATGGGCTCTCAGACGACCTGCTTCATGACGACGACGAACTCGTTGCGCAGGCGCTCGGACGGCGGATGTTGCAGGTAGTCGATGCGGGCCCCGTAGCGTTCGCACAGCTCGCGGCAAATATACAGGCCGAGTCCCGAGCCGCGGCTTCGCGTCGAGAAGAAGGGCTCGAACAGGTGGCGCTCGACCTCGGGGGCGATCGTCGCACCGTCGCTGGCCACCTCCAACGCGACCCGACGGCCGTCGCGCCGGACCAGTCGCACCCGCATCGCACCCGGCGTGTCGCTCGCATGGCGCGCGGCGTTGTCGAGCAGGTTGACGAGCACGCGGCGCAGGTGGTCGGGGTCGAATCGCAGCTTCAGCGGTTGCGACGGCAGCTCGGTCTCGAGCCGGCTGCCCGGCCCGAGCGAAAGCGCCGCGGTGCGCGCCCAGTCGACGATCGCGTCGGCGACGATCGCCGCGGCGTCGATCACGGGCGGCGCCTCGGCGTGCCCAGGGGCCAGCGCGGTGACCTCGTCGGCGATGCGCTGCAGCCGGCGCACGTTGTCGGCGACGATGCGTGCAAGCTGCTGCTGCGCGGGCGGCAGCGCGTCCTCGAGCAGCAGCGCATTGGCCTGCGAGATCGCCGCCAGCGGGTTGCGGATCTCGTGCGCGATGCCGGCCGACATGCGCCCCATCGCCGCGAGCTTCTCCTGCCGCACGCGCGCCTCGAGCGTGCGCACGTCCTCGAGCAGCAGCACGCCGTACGGGTCGGCCGGCAGCGCGGGGTCGTCGCCGCCGCCGCGTGTCAGCCGCACCCGCAGCCGCAGCCGGCGCGTGCGGCCGTCGGCGAGCGCGATCCCGATCTCGCGTCCCTCGGCAGGCCAGGGTTCACCGGCGAGGGCGCGCGCCGCGGCCGCCGCCAGCGCCGTCCATGCCGCGTGCGCGCCGAGGTCGAACGGCACCTCGGGCTGCGGCTCGCGCCCGACCAGCAGCGCACGCGCCGCCGGGTTGGCGGCGCGCACGCGCAGCGCGCGGTCGACGACGAGCACGCCGTCGCCCATCTCCTGGATCACGAGCCGGTTCAGCTGCGCCTGCCGGCGCGCCAGCTCCATGCTGTCGCGTGCCGCCGCCTCGCCGCGCAGCAGCCACTGCGCGAGCTCGCCGGCGACGAGCGCGGTGGCGAAGAAGCCGATCCCCGCCAGACCGGCGCGCCCCAGCCCGATCGTGGCGTCACCCGTCGTGCGCTCGGTCTCCCACGCGACCACCAGCAGCAGCAGCGTCGCCGCGGCGGCGATGCCCAGCGCGAGCAGCCGCGGCATCAGCACGCCGGCCATCAGCACCGGCAGCATCAGCAGCGCGGCGAAGTTGAAGCCGCTGCCGCGGTCGAGCAGGTGCAGCGCGACGAAGGCGAGCAGGTCGATGCCGATCGTCGCCAGCCACTGAAGCCGCCTGCGGCCGTTGCCGGCCGGCGTCGCGATCGCCTCGACCAGCGCGCGCGGCCGCGGCAGCAGCCACACGGCGAGGGCGGCCAGCGCGTAGGCCAGCGCGATCGACGGGGCGACCGGGTCGGGCCGGTCGCTGGCGAGCCCGGTGGCGACGAGCAGCATCACCAGCGCGATGCCGACGACGGCCCGCGCAGCGGCATAGAGCCTGGCCACGCGCTGCAGCGCGCCGGCGCTGCTGGCCTCGTCCTCGACCGACTCGCGGCGCGCGAAGCGCGAATCGGCGGCCTCGGTGTCGGGGCCTATCGACGGCCAGGCGCGACGCTCGCCGCGGCGGCGGTCGCCCTGCCGGCGGTCGCCGCGGCGCCGGTCGTGGCCCTCGCGGCGGTCGGCAGCGTCGCCGGCCGCGCTTCGGCGATCGGCACCGCGCCTCTCACCGTCTGGCGCCACCGCGGGCAGCGTCCCCTGCGACGGTGGCCGAGACGGCGGCGCGCTCACGTCGCGGGCGGGGCGTCAGCGCGGGCCGGCCAGCCGGTGCGCGTCGGTGCAGAACGGCCGTCCCGCGACATCGACGACCGCGTCGCGGTGCGGCACGTGCAGACCGCAGTGCGCGCACGCGACCATCGTCTCGGCCTCGGCGCCGCGACGTCGCGACCGGCGCGGCGCCGCGTCGCCGCCGCCCGCGCCGGTGCGCGGGCGCAGCAGCATCCACAGCCCGATGCCGACGACGAGCAGCACGAGCAGGTATTTCAACCTCGGCTCCCCGGGGCGCGATCGAAGCCGCGGAGGGCGGGTCTCAAGCTGCGCGCCCCAGCAGCACTTCGAGCACGAAGCGCGACCCGACGTAGGCCAGCAGCAGCAGTGCCGCGCCGGCATACAGCCAGCCGGCCGCGCGCCGGCCGCGCCAGCCGCGCAGCCAGCGGCCGGCCAGCAGGGCGGCGAAGACGATCCAGGCCAGGAGCGAAAACACCGTCTTGTGGTCCCACACCCAGTGCACCGAGCTCAGCGCACCGATCAGCAAGGTGGCGGTCAGCACCGCGAAGCCGGCCTCGACGAAGCGGAAGGTCAGCCGCTCGAGCTGCAGCAGCGGCATGCCGGTGGCGGGGCCTGCACTGCCGGGCAGCCGAATCCGGCGCTCGGCGTTGCCGAGCAGCGCCGCATGCAGCACCGCGGCGCCGAAGAGCCCGTACGACGCGACGCCGAGCGCGAAGTGCAGCGGCGCCAGGACATTGACGACCGGACGCGGCTCGCCGGGGAACAGCCAGGCCAGCGCGACGGCGGCGGCGCCGACCATCGCCAGCACGCGGCGCAGCGCCGGCAGCGGCGCCAGCCTGTGCTCGACGGCGTAGACCGCCAGCACCAGCCATACCGTGATCGACAGCACCGGGGCGAAGCCGAAGCGCGCGCCGGGTGTCGCCGTGCCCCAGCCGCCGATGTCGAGCAGCAGCACGACCAGATGCAGCGCCCAGCCGATCGTCAGGGCGACGAGCGGCCAGCGCGCGGGCTGCGCCGCATCGGCCTGCGCCGTGGCTGCCGCACGAGCCGGCGCCGCCGCCGCGGTCGCGTAGGCGAGCACCGCGGCCGCCGCCAGCCACAGCGGCGACGCGACGGACCAGCCGGGGGACCCGGACGCTACACTCATCCGCGCAGTGTACCCAGCGCCGCACGCGCGGCCGCAGCGTGCACGCGTTCGCGCAGCGAGCGTCCTCCAGCCCGATTCCGTACCCGATGGCATCCACCCTCACCGAGCGCCTGTCGCGCCTGGTCAAGACCATGCGCGGCCAGGCGCGCATCACCGAGAGCAACGTGCAGGACATGCTGCGCGAGGTGCGCATGGCCTTGCTCGAGGCCGACGTCGCGCTGCCGGTGGTGCGCGAGTTCATCCAGCGCGTCAAGGACAAGGCGCTCGGGCAGGAGGTCGTCGGCTCGCTCAACCCCGGGCAGGCCCTGGTCGGCATCGTGCACAAGGAGCTCGCGCGCACGATGGGCGAGACGGGCGCCGACGGCAAGCTGCTGCCGCCGGCGGAGATCGACCTCGCGGTGCAGCCGCCGGCGGTCGTCCTGATGGCCGGTCTGCAGGGCGCCGGCAAGACGACGACCACCGCCAAGCTCGCGCGCCACCTGATCCAGCGACGGCGCAAGAAGGTGCTCACCGTCTCGGCCGACGTCTACCGGCCGGCCGCGATCGAGCAGCTCAGGACGGTCACGGCGCAAGCCGGCGCCGAGTGGTTCGCGTCCAGCCCCGAGCAGGCGCCGGCGCAGATCGCCACCGCGGCGCTCGACCACGCGCGGCGCCACGGCTTCGACGTGCTGCTGGTCGACACCGCCGGCCGGCTGGCGATCGACGAGGCGCTGATGGCCGAGATCCGTGCGCTTCACGCGGCGCTGAAGCCGGTCGAGACGCTGCTCGTCGTCGACGCCATGCAGGGCCAGGACGCAGCCAATACCGCGCGCGCGTTCAAGGAGGCGCTGCCGCTGACCGGCATCGTGCTGACCAAGCTCGACGGCGATGCGCGCGGCGGCGCGGCGCTTTCGGTCCGGCAGATCACCGGCAGCCCGATCAAGTTCGCCGGCGTGTCGGAAAAGATCGACGGCCTCGAGGTCTTCGACGCCGAGCGCCATGCCGGCCGCGTGCTCGGCATGGGCGACATCGTGTCGCTCGTCGAGGAGGTGCAAAAGGGCGTCGACCTGGCGTCGGCGCAGAAGCTCGCCGAGAAGGTCAAGAGCGGCGGCTTCGACCTCGAGGACTTCGGCCAGCAGATCTCGCAGATGAAGAAGATGGGCGGCCTGTCCGGGTTGATGGACAAGCTGCCCAGCCAGCTCGCGGCCAAGGCCGGCGACGCCGAGATGGCGCGCGCGGAGCGCGACGTGCGACGCATGGAGGGCATCATCCATTCGATGACGCCGCTGGAGCGGCGCAGGCCCGAACTGCTCAAGGCCAGCCGCAAGCGACGCATCGCCGCCGGCGCCGGCGTGCCGGTGCAGGAGGTCAACCGGCTGCTCAAGCAGTTCGAGCAGATGCAGGGGATGATGAAGAAGATGAAGGGCGGCGGGTTGATGAAGATGATGAAGCGCATGGGAGGACTCGGCGGCTTCCCGGGGCTGCCACCGCGCTGAGGGCCGGCGCAGGGCGACGCCGCAGTCACGCGCCGGGCGAGGCGCTGCGCTTGCTCGGGCCGTAACGAACCGATACGAGTGTTGCCTGACACGACCTGCGGCCGGGCGAGCCGATTGCCGACTCACAGGGTTCGAGCCACCGAGACCGATCGCCATGGACCTCATCGACCTTCCCACCGTCGGCACGCTCGCGGCCGTACTGCTGCTCGCCGTCGTGCTCCTCGTGAAGCGCCGGCGGGCCGCGGCGTCGCGTGTCAAGGTTCCGGCGAGCCGGCGTGGCGGGTCGCGCGGCCGCGCACGGCCGCAGGAGCTCGACACCGTGGCCGCCTGGCCACCCGAGGCGGCGCGCGTGATGACCACGCGCGAGCGCGAGGCCTACGAGCTGATCCGCCGCGCGCTGCCCGGGTTCACGGTGCTGGCGCAGGTGCCGCTGTCGCGCTTCGTCCGCGTGCCGCCGCGCCACGATGTCGCCGACTGGATGCAGCGCGTCGGCCAGCTCAGCGCCGACCTGCTGATCTGCGACGGGGTGTCGCGCGTGTTGGCGGTGGTCGATATCCGCTCGACCGCCGAGACCGATCGTGCCAAGCGCCGCCACGACCGGCTCGGGCGCGTGCTGCGGGCCGCTGGCGTGCGCGTCCACGTCTGGCAGGATGCCTCGCTGCCCAGCGTGACCGAGGTCCGCAGCGAGCTCGGCGCTTCGCTGGCGGCCCGTCCCGGCACCGCCCAGGCGGCGAAGGCCGAGCTAACGCCGCAAGCGGCGGCCGCCAGCGGTGCCACGCCGCTGATCCCGGTGGCCGAGATCGCCGAGATCCTGGCCGACGGCGACGCCCAGGACCACTCGATGGAGCCGGTGCCCTCGGGGTTCTTCGAAGAGCTCGAACCGCTGCCGGCGCGCTGAGCAGGCCCCGCGCGCGGGTCCCGATCAGCCGAGCAGCGCCTGCGCGAATTCGCGCGCGTCGAAGGGTTGCAGGTCCTGCAGCTTCTCGCCGACGCCGATGAAGTAGACCGGCACCGGCCTGCCGGTCTCGCGGCACCAGCCTGCGATCGCCGCCAGCACGCCGCCCTTGGCGGTGCCGTCGAGCTTGGTGACGACCAGCCCGGTCAGCCCGAGCGCGGCGTCGAAGGCCTTGACCTGCGCCAGCGCGTTCTGGCCGGTATTGCCGTCGACGACCAGCAGCACCTCGTGCGGCGCGCCGTCCTGCGCCTTGCCGATCACGCGCTTGACCTTCCTCAGCTCGTCCATCAGGTGCAGCTGGGTCGGCAGCCGCCCGGCGGTGTCGGCGATGACGACGTCGCAGCCGCGGGCGCGGCCTGCGGCCACGGCATCGAAGCTCACCGCCGCCGGATCGCCGCCGGACTGGGCGACGATCTCGACCCGGTTGCGGTCGGCCCAGATGGCGAGCTGCTCCCGCGCTGCGGCGCGGAAGGTGTCGCCCGCGGCCAGCAGCACCTTGCAGTCGGCGGCGGCGAGGTGCCGGGTGAGCTTGCCGATCGTCGTCGTCTTGCCTGCACCGTTGACGCCGACGACCATGATCACGGTCGGCGTCGCCTCGCCGATCACGAGCGACTTCTGCAGCGGCGCGAGCAGTTCGGTGATCGCATCGGCCAGCAGCACCTTGACCGCGGCCGGGTCGGTCGCCTTGGCGGCCTTGACGCGGCGCTTCAGGTCGGCCAGCAGCGCCTCGGTGGGCTTGACCCCGGCGTCGGCCATCAGCAGGGCCGACTCCAGCTCCTCGTAGAGCGCGTCGTCGATGCGCGTGCCGGTGAAGACCTGGGAGATCCCGCTACCGGTCCGGCGCAGACCCTGGCGCAGCCGGTCGAGCCAGCCGGCGCGCCCAGGCGGCCCCGACGCGGCCGGGGCGGTCGGCGCGGTCGGCGCGGCATCGACGGGCCCGGCATCGATGGCCTCCGCGGGGGGGGTCGCGGCGCCCGGCTGCGGCTGCGCGTCAGCGTCGGCCGCCGGCGGCTTCGCCGATGGCGCGGCGGCTCGCGCGGCGGGTTCGACCGCCAGCGACGGGCGCGCGGGGTCGAGACCCGCACCGGCGCGCGGCGGCGCAGGCTGCGCGGCCGCGGCCTCGGGCGCGGGATCAGGCGCCTTCTTCTTGCGAAAGAAGCTGAACATGGACTCTCGTGGAGGGACGGCGCATTGCGCCGGGTCGGCCCTTGCCACGCTATACTTCGCGGTTCAGGCGCTTTAGCTCAGTCGGTTAGAGCGACGGAATCATAATCCGCAGGTCCGGGGTTCGAGTCCCTGAAGCGCCACCAGATCCCGGCCCGAGGTGTCCCCTCGGGCCTTTTGTTTTCCGCAGCCCCTGGATCCACACCATGCCCCGCTGTGCCCTTGCCCCCCTGCGTCGCGCGTGGCCCGCGCTGCTGACGGCCGGCGCGCTCGCCACGCTGGCGCTTCCGCCCGCGGTGCGTGCCGAGCCGCGCCCGTTCCCGGCGACCGCGCTGCGCGCCGAGTTCGCCGTCGAGCTGCCGCCGCAGGTTCGCCTGGACGGCCGCAGCGCGCGCCTCGCGCCCGGCGCCCGCATCCGCGGCGCCGACAACCTGATCGTCGTGCCGGCGGCACTCGCCGGTCAGGAGCCGGTGACCGTCCACTACACGGTCGACACCTACGGGTTGCTGCGGGACGTCTGGGTGCTCACCGCCGAGGAGCGCGCGCTGAAACCCTGGCCGCGCACGCCGGCCGAGGCCGCGGCCTGGCGCTACGACCCGCTCGCGCGGCGCTGGAGCAAGCCGTGAGCGTTCCAAGCCCCGCCGCGGAGGCCCCGGCCGCGGCCGAGGTGGCACGCGACGACGCACCGCGCAAGGTCTACATCCGCACCTTCGGCTGCCAGATGAACGAGTACGACTCGGACCGCATGGCCGACGTGCTGCGCGCCGCCGGCGGCTGGGAGAAGACCGACGACCCGGCGCAGGCGGACCTGATCCTGTTCAACACCTGCTCGGTGCGCGAGAAGGCGCAGGAGAAGGTCTTCAGCGACCTCGGCCGCGTCAAGCCGCACAAGCGCCGCGGCGCGCTGATCGGCGTCGGCGGCTGCGTGGCGAGCCAGGAGGGCGAGGCCATCGTCGAGCGCGCGCCCTACGTCGACCTCGTCTTCGGCCCGCAGACGCTGCACCGGCTGCCGCAGATGATCCAGGCGCGGCGAGCCGGGCAGCCGCCGCAGGTCGACGTGAGTTTCCCGGAGATCGAGAAGTTCGACCACCTGCCGCCGGCACGCGTCGACGGCGCGACCGCCTTCGTCTCGATCATGGAGGGCTGCAGCAAGTACTGCTCGTACTGCATCGTGCCCTACACGCGCGGCGCCGAGGTCAGCCGGCCGCTGGACGATGTGCTGGCCGAGGTCGCCGGCCTGGCGGACCAGGGGGTCAGGGAGGTGACGCTGCTCGGGCAGAACGTCAACGCCTGGCGCGGCGCGATGGGCGCGGGCGGCGAGACCGCCGACTTCGCGCTGCTGCTCGAACTCGTGGCCGAGCTCCCGGGCCTCGAGCGCCTCCGCTACACGACCAGCCATCCGAGGGAGTTCGGGCCGCGCCTGATCGAGGCCTACGGCCGCATCCCCAAGCTCGTCGGCCACCTGCACCTGCCGGTGCAGCATGGCAGCGACCGCGTCCTCGCGGCGATGAAGCGCGGCTACACGGTGCTGGAGTACAAGAGCACGATCCGCCGGCTGCGCGCGGTGCGGCCCGGCATCAGCATCTCGTCGGACTTCATCGTCGGCTTCCCGGGCGAGACCGACGACGACTTCGCGCGCCTGCTGGCGCTGGTGGACGAGATCGGCTTCGACGCGTCGTTCAGCTTCGTCTTCAGCCCGCGCCCGGGCACGCCGGCGGCCGAGCTGGACGACGCGACGCCGCACGAGGTCAAGCTGCAGCGCCTGCAGACGCTGCAGGCGGCGATCGAGGCCAACGTCCGGCGCATCAGCGCGTCGCGCGTCGGCACGGTGCAGCGCATCCTGGTCGAGGGCCCGTCGCGCAAGAGCCCGCGCGAGCTGATGGGGCGCACGGCGTGCAACCGGATCGTCAACTTCGACGGCGGCGCCGAGGCGCGCGCCCTGATCGGGCAGATGATCGATGTCGAGATCACCGCGGCCCTGCCGCACTCGCTGCGCGGCGTGCTGCCCGGGTCGGCCGCCCGCGCGCCGGGCATCGCCGCGGCGGCGGGGTGACACGGGATCGCGTTCAAGCCTTCAACTTGCGCCTGCGGTCGAACCGGCCGCGAACGGCCCGGAGCGGCCAACGGCCGCTCAGTGCCGTGGGCGGTCGATCGCCGCCAACCCAGTTCTTGTCGATCGACCGTAAACGCCTATGAGTCGCGACCAGCGCCGGGTGGCCGCGATGGCCGGCCCGCGTGCGGGTCAGGCGGAGTCGGTCAGCGCAGGCGGCTGAAGCCGCGCCACCACAGCACGGCCGCGCAGGCCAGCGCCATCGCGCCGTAGGTCGCCATCCGGCCGTCCTGGCCGAAGACGACCAGCCCGCCCAGCGTGACCACCGAGCACGCGGCCATCGCCCACAGCGCCAGGCGATGCCAGGGCACGGACGCCAGCGTGCGTCGCCACAGCAGCTTGGCCCCGGCGGCCGCCAGCGCGCCGGTCATCGCCGCAGTGGCGAACAGGTTCAACAGGTGCCAGAAGGCATCGGCCACGCTCATCGTCGTTCGGGCCTTGTTGGCTTGATGCGAATCAAGTGAACCGAAGATCGTCGCCAATCGCCGAACCGGCCCCCGGCCCGGCAAGGACGCCACAATCTTACAATCCGCGGCCGTGAGCGTCTTCACCCTCGGGCTCAACCACACGACCGCACCGCTGGACCTGCGCGGGCGCTTCGCGTTCGCGCCCGAGCAGCTCGCGCCGGTCCTGCGCCAGTTCCGCCAGCGGCTGCAGCGTGCGATGCCCGAGGCGGCGCTGGTGTCGACCTGCAACCGCACCGAGCTGTACGTCGCCGCCGAGCCGCGCGCCGCGTCCGAACTGGTTCGCCCGGCGGTCGAATGGCTGGCCGAGCAGGGGGGGGTGGCGCCGGCGCAGCTGCAGTCCTTCAGCTACGTGCGCGAGGATCGCGAGGCCGCAAGGCACGCGTTCCGCGTCGCCAGCGGGCTGGACTCGATGGTCCTCGGCGAGCCGCAGATCCTCGGCCAGATGAAGCAGGCGGTGCGGCAGGCGGGCGAGGCCGGCACACTCGGCTGCACGCTGCACCAGCTGTTCCAGCGATCGTTCGCGGTCGCCAAGGAGGTCCGTACCGCGACCGAGATCGGCGCCCACTCGGTCAGCATGGCGGCTGCCGCGGTGCGGCTGGCGGCACAGCTGTTCGAGGACCTGCGCGAGATCCGGATCCTGTTCGTCGGCGCCGGCGAGATGATCGAGCTGGTGGCGACCCACTTCGCGGCGCGCAGCCCGAAGTCGATGGCGCTGGCCAATCGAACGCTCGAGCGCGGCGAGAAGCTCGCCGGGCGCTTCGGCGCCGAGGCGATGCGGCTGGCCGAGCTGCCGACCAGGCTGCACGAGTTCGACGCCGTCGTCTCCTGCACGGCCAGCACGCTGCCGATCATCGGGCTGGGCGCGGTGGAGCGCGCGCTGAGGGCGCGCCGGCACCGCCCGATCTTCATGGTCGACCTCGCGGTGCCGCGCGACATCGAGCCCGAGGTCGGGCAGCTCGGCGACGTCTACCTGTATACGGTCGACGACCTGTCGGCGCTGGTGCAGAACGCGGGCGAGCGGCGCCAGGCGGCGGTGCAGCAGGCCGAGGCGATCATCGACGCCGGCGTGCTCAGCTTCGCGCACTGGATGGACCAGCGCGCCGCGGTGCCGCTGATCCGCGCGCTGCACCGGCAGACCGACGACTGGCGCGAGGTCGAGCTGCGCCGCGCGCGGCGCCGGCTGGCGCGCGGCGAGGGCGTCGATGCGGTGCTGGACCAGCTCGCGCAGGCGATGGCGCACAAGATGCTGCACGGGGCGCTGGCCGAGCTGCACGCTGCGCCCGACGCCGTCGAGCGCGAGCGGCTGGCCGCCACGGTCGCGCGGCTCTTTTTGCGCGGTCCCGCCTCCGGCGACGTCGAATCTGGCGCCGACGAGGCGCCGCGGTAGCCGCCGCCGGGCTGGGCGCGCCCGTCGGCGACCGCGTCGGCCGGGCGCCGCCGCCCGCGCCGCAATCCACGCGCCCCGTGCGGGGGTGCCGCCGTCCCCCTTCCACGAACCGCCACGTCCTGCATGACCCCCAGCCTGCGCGCCCAGTTCGAACGCCTCGAGATGCGGCTGGCCGAGCTCGACGCGAGCCTGGCGGACCCGGCGCTGGCGGCCGACTCGGCGCGCTGGCGCCAGCGCGCACGCGAGCAGTCCGAGGTGGCCGCGATCGTCGAGCGCTGGCGGCGCTACCGCGCGCGTGAGGCCGACCTGGCGGCGGCGCGCGATCTGGCCGCCGACCCCGAGATGGCCGAGCTCGCCGCGGCCGAGATCGCCGATGCCGGCGCCGAGATCGGGCGGCTGGAGTCCGAGCTGCGGCGCGCGCTGCTGCCCAAGGACCCGGACGACGCACGTGCCGCCTTCGTCGAGATCCGAGCCGGCACCGGCGGCGACGAGTCGGCGCTGTTCGCGGGCGACCTGGCGCGCATGTACCTGCGCTACTGCGAGCGGCAGGGCTGGCGCACCGAGGTGCTCAGCGACAGCCCGGCCGAGCTGGGCGGTCACAAGGAGCTGGTGCTGCGGGTCGAGGATGCGGCCGGCCGCGCGGGGCCCTACGGGCGACTGCGTTTCGAGTCCGGGGGCCACCGCGTGCAGCGCGTGCCCGCCACCGAGAGCCAGGGCCGCATCCACACCAGCGCCTGCACGGTGGCGGTGATGCCCGAGCCCGACGCCGCCGAAGAGGTCCGCATCGACCCATCCGAGCTTCGGATCGACACCTTCCGCGCCAGCGGCGCCGGCGGCCAGCACGTCAACAAGACCGACAGCGCGATCCGCATCACGCACCTGCCCAGCGGCATCGTCGCCGAGTGCCAGGACGACCGCTCGCAGCACCGCAACAAGGCCAAGGCGATGGCGGTGCTGGCGGCGCGCCTGCGCGAGGTCGAGCGCAGCCAGCGCGAGGCGAAGGAGGCGGCGACGCGGCGCGCGCTGATCGGCAGCGGCGACCGCAGCGACCGCATCCGCACCTACAACTTCCCGCAGGGCCGTGTCACCGACCACCGGATCAACCTGACGCTGTACAAGCTCCAATCGGTACTGGACGGCGAGCTCGACGAGCTGATCGACGCGCTGGCCGCGGCACGCGCCGAACAGCAGCTCGCGGCGCTCGAGGCAGGGGAGGCGGTGTGAGAGTCCCGCGCCACGGCCGGGCGTTCATCCCGCAGCGCGTCCTGCGGGCGGTCCGGTGAACGCAGGCGCCGCGTCGCTGCGCGATGTCGCCGCCGTGCTGGCGGCCGCACGTGCGCTGGGCGTCGACCGGCTCGATGCGCAGTTGCTGCTGGCGCACCGGCTCGGGCGCGCGCGCAGCTGGGTGCTGGCCCATCCCGAGGCGCCGCTGGCGGATGCCGACGCCGACGCACTGCTTGCCGACCTGCGGCGACGTGCCGACGGGGTGCCGCTGGCCTACCTGACCGGCGAGAAGGCCTTTCACCGGCTGGTGCTGCGCGTCACGCCGGCGGTGCTGGTGCCGCGCCCGGATACCGAGACGCTGGTCGACTGGGCGCTGGAACTGCTCGCCGGGCCGCTGGCGGCGCGGCCGGCACCGGCGGTGATCGACCTGGGCACGGGCAGCGGCGCGATCGCGCTGGCGGTGGCGCAGGGCTGCCCGCACGCTCGCGTTCACGCGCTGGACTGCAGCGCCGAGGCGCTGGCGGTGGCGCGCGCCAACGGCGAGCGCCTCGGGCTGGCCGTGCGGTGGTGGCGCGGCGACTGGTGGCGGGCGCTGCCTGAGGATGCGCCGCGTTTCGACCTCGCGCTGGCCAACCCGCCCTATGTCGCGGCCGGCGACCCGCACCTGGCCGCGCTGCGGCACGAGCCGCGCGGCGCGCTGGTGCCGCCGGGGACGAGCGGGCTGGAGGCGATCGCCGCCATCGTCGCCGGCGCGCCGGCGCGGCTGGCCTCGGGCGGCTGGCTGCTGGTCGAGCATGGCCACGACCAGGGTGATGCGGTCGCCCGCCTGCTGGCCGACGCCGGCTTGCGCGCGATCGGGCAGCGTCGGGACCTCGGCGGGCAGCTGCGTTGTACCGCCGGCCGCGGCCCGCCCTGATCCGCGGCCGCGAGCCTGCCGCCGGCCGTGCAACAGGACCGGTCGGCCCCCCCTGTTCGGGCGATCCTCGGCGGCGCAGGGCCGCCGCTTGGGCGTACCATGGCTTCGAGCGCTCGCGGCAGCCGTCGCGTCCATCCACCGCCCCAGGAGCGCAAGATGTCCAGACCGCTTCTCGTCGCCGCGATCTGCCTGCTCGGCAGCTCGGCCCAGGCCCAGTACGGGCTGCAGTGGGGCTCGCCCGCGCCCGATCACCGGATGGACATCGCGTTGGCCGGCTGGACGATCGGGCTGCGCGTGCACCTGATGGAGGGCGCGCAGGCGCCGCTGCGGCTGCTGGGCGACCACTACCTCACCGGGCCCGGGCTGGCCGCGCCCGGTTGGCGCGGCGGGCTGCGTCTGTCGGGTGGGCTGGCACTGGACGGCCGCTGGCGGCCGTCGCAGTCGGGCGAGGGGCTCGCGCTGCCGGCGTCCGGGTGGATGCCGCTCGATGCGGTCGCGTCGGTCGACGCCGTGCGCTGGACGGTGCAGCCCTATCTGGGCATAGGCTACAGCCTGTCGACGCGATCGGGCTGGGGATTCGCGGCCGACCTCGGCCTGGGTGGCAGGCGATCGGGCGACGGCCTCAGGCTGGCGCCGACCGGACGAGGCGGGTCGGTCGACCGGGTGCTCGACGAGCTGCGGCTGGCCCCGGTGCTGCAACTGGGCGTGTCGTACGCGTTCTGAGCCCCGGGCGACGCATGCCCGAAACCGTCCCCGCCGCGCGGGCACCCGATCTTGGGTACAGTGCTGGGTCCAACGACTTCCTGAACCTGGCAGCACCATGTCCGACGTCCAGCAGCGCATCGACGAGATCGTCAAGGGCCACCCCGTCGTCCTCTTCATGAAGGGCACCGCGGAATTTCCGATGTGCGGCTTCTCGGGCCGCGCGATCCAGATCCTGCAGGCCTGCAAGGCCGAGAGCGTCACCACCGTCAACGTGCTCGAGGACGAGGAGATCCGCCAGGGCATCAAGCAGTACGCCGACTGGCCGACGATCCCGCAGCTCTACGTCGGCGGCCAGTTCGTCGGCGGCTCGGACATCATGATGGAGATGTACCAGTCGGGCGAACTGCAGCAGCTGATCGGCGGCGAGCGCGCCTGAGCCGCGCCGCGGCCTGCAGCCCGCACGCTCGGCGCCGGTCCTCGGCGCGATGGCGGCTGCTGCCGGCCGCCCGCGGCGCCAGGATCAGGCCGCGATCGACGCGAAGGCCTCGCGCGCCGCCGCGAGCGTGGCCTCGACATCCTCGGCCGAGTGCGCGGCGCTGACGAAGCCGGCCTCGTACATCGCAGGCGCGAGGTAAGCGCCGCGCTCCAGCATGGCGTGGAAGAAGCGGTTGAAGCGCTCCTTGTCGGTCGCCATCACCTGGCCGTAGTTCTGCGGCAGCGACCCGGCGAAGAAGAAGCCGAACATCCCGCCCTCGCAGTCGGCCGCCAGCGGCACGCCGGCGGATTGCGCCGCCGCCTGCAGCCCGCGCACCAGCGTCCGCGTGCGCTCGGTCAGGCGGTCGAAGAATCCCGGCACGCGGATCTCGCGCAGGGTGGCCAGCCCGCAGGCGGTGGCCACCGGGTTGCCCGACAGCGTGCCGGCCTGGTAGACCGGGCCCAGCGGCGCGAGCTGCGACATGATCTCGCGCGGCCCGGCGAAGGCCGCCAGCGGCATGCCGCCGCCGATCACCTTGCCGAAGACGAACAGGTCGGCGCGAAATCCCGCGATCGCCTGCGCATACAGGCTGTGCGCGCCGCCCAGCGCGACGCGAAACCCCGTCATCACCTCGTCGAACACCAGCAGCGCACCGTGGGCGCTGCACAGCTCGCGCAGGCGCGCCATGAACGGCACGCTGGCGCGGACGAAATTCATGTTGCCGGCGATCGGTTCGATCATCACGCAGGCGATCTCGCGCCCGCGCGCGGCGAAGGCCTGCTCCAGCTGCTCGACGTGGTTGTATTCGAGCACCAGCGTGTGCTGCACGACCTCGGCCGGCACGCCGGCGCTGGTCGGGTGGCCGAAGGTCGCCAGCCCCGAACCGGCCTTGACCAGCAGCGCGTCGGCGTGGCCGTGGTAGCAGCCCTCGAACTTGACGATCAGGCTGCGTCCGGTGGCGCCGCGTGCCAGCCGGATCGCGCTCATCCCGGCCTCGGTGCCGCTGGAGACCAGCCGCACCTGCTCGACCGCCGGCACGAGCTCGATCAGCGTTTCCGCGAGTTCCGCTTCGGCCTCGGTCGGGGCCCCGAAGCTCAGGCCCTCGCGCGCCGCCCGGGTGACGGCGTCGAGCACCGCGGGGTGGCCGTGGCCGAGGATCATCGGCCCCCAGGACCCGATGTAGTCGATGTAGCGCCGGCCCTCGACGTCCCACAGGTAGGCGCCCTGCGCGCGGCGGATGAAGCGAGGCGTGCCGCCGACGGCGCGAAAGGCGCGCACCGGCGAGTTGACGCCGCCGGGGATGACGGCCTGCGCGCGCTCGAACGCGCCGGCGTTGCTGCTGCGGCGGTCAGTGGACACGACGTGCGGCTCCGCGCGTCTTGTCGGCCCCCGGCGCCGGCGGCTCGTCGTCGGGCGCCGGGCCCTCGGTGCCGTCCGCGCCCTCCTCGGGCGGCGGCAGGGCCCAGAAGAAGCGGTCCGGCACCACATGGCCCATGCCGGGGCGGAATCCCGCGTCCAGGCTCTGGTCGAGGAAGGTCAGCGCCTCGCCGACCGCCGCTTGCAGCTCGCTGCCCGAGGCGAGCAGCGCCGCCAGCGCGGCGGCCAGCGTGTCGCCGCTGCCGACGAAGGCGGCGTCGAAGCGCTCGAACTTCTCGCCCGTCAGCGCCCCCTGCGGCGATGCCAGCACGTTGTCGATCCACTGCTCGGCGCCCTTGGACGCCAGCGCGATGCCGGTGGCCAGCACGTAGCGCGTGCCGTGCTCGGCCGCGGCCACCGCGAGCTCGCGCGGCGACGCCGGGCGCTCGCTGTCCCAGTCGGGCAGCAGGAAGTCCTGCAGTGTCTGGTGGTTGCCCACCAGCACCTCGGTGGCCGGCAGGATCAGCTCGCGAAACGCGTCCAGGTAGGGCTGGAGCTGGTCCTCGTCCAGCCACGCCAGCGCCGGCATGTAGGCCACCAGCGGGATGTCGCTGTAGTCGGACAGTACCTCGGCGACCGCGCCGATGGTCTCGGCGTCCCCGAGGAAGCCGACCTTCCAGCCTGCCACCGTCACGTCCTCCAGGATGGATCGCGCCTGCTCGACCACCGCGTCCGGGTCCAGCGTGTGCTGGTCGAAGACCTCGGCGGTATCGCGCATGACGAGGGTCGCCACCACCGGCAGCGCGTGCGCGCCCATCGCCGCGATGGTCGCGACGTCGCCGGCCAGCCCGCCGGCGCCGCTCGGGTCGCTGGCGTTGAAGACCAGCACGCACGCCGGCGGCGGCTCCTCGACCGGGAGGTCGGCTTCTTCGGGGGCCGGGGCAGCGTCGGGGTTCACGGTCTTTCCTCGTCGCGCGGCGTGCGCGCCGCACCCGGCAGCCTGGGTGCCCACGGACCCGCAAGGCGTCGTGGGGGCGTCCGCCGGATCTCGCAAACAGTTACAGCACCACTCGAGGATCGTCGCGTAGGTGCCGAGAAATACTCGGTTTTCGACATCGGTGCATCGCTACAATCGATCCCCATTGTAGTGACCCCTTCCGAGAGCCGTGAGCGAAGCCCGAACCTGGATGTGCCTGATCTGCGGCTGGATCTACGACGAGGCCGCGGGCGACCCCGAGCACGGCATCGCCGCCGGCACGCGCTGGGAGGACATCCCGATCAACTGGACCTGTCCCGAATGCGGCGCGCGCAAGGAGGACTTCGAGATGGTCCAGGTGTGAGACATCACCCGTGCGCGGCGCCGCCGAGCGGTCGCGATCTCCGGGTCTCGTGGTCGTTCGCGCCGCTTCTCGGGTTATCGATGGGGGGTGGCCGCATCGATACTGCCTCGGGCGGGCCGCGTTCGAACCCGAACGTGCCACCGACGATACCGCAGGAGGGGCCGCGTGGAGTCTGCAGTCAACGATCTGCCTAGCCTGGCCGACGCCGCGCCGGCCGCAGGTGCGCGCGTACTCGTGATCGACGACAGCAACACGATCCGCCGCAGCGCGGAGATCTTCCTGCGCCAGGGCGGGCACGAGGTGGTGCTGGCCGAGGACGGATTCGACGCCCTGGCCAAGATCAGCGACCACGCACCCGACCTGATCTTCTGCGACATCCTGATGCCGCGCCTGGATGGCTACCAGACCTGCGCCATCATCAAGCGCAATCCTCGCTTCAGCGGCGTGCCGGTGATCATGCTGTCGTCCAAGGACGGGTTGTTCGACAAGGCGCGTGGGCGCATGGTCGGCTCGGAGGAGTACCTGACCAAGCCCTTCACCAAGGACCAGCTGCTGCGTGCGGTGGAGGTCTTCCGCCGCGTCGCGGCCTGAATGCACTACCGGCGGGGACCGAGGCCATGCCCATCCAGAAGATCCTGGTCGTCGACGACTCGAAGACCGAGCTTTACCACCTCAAGGATCTGCTTCGTCGTAGCGGCTACAGCGTGTCCACGGCCGAGAACGGCGACGAGGCGATGCGACGGCTCGCCGAAGAAACGCCGGATCTGATCCTGATGGATGTCGTCATGCCCGGCACCAACGGCTTCCAGCTCACGCGCACCATCACGCGCGACCCGCGCTGGGCCGGCGTGCCGGTCATCATGTGCAGCAGCAAGGGCCAGGAGACCGACAAGGTCTGGGGTCTGCGCCAGGGCGCGCGCGACTACGTCGTCAAGCCGGTCGACGCCGACCAGCTGCTGGCCAAGATCCGCGCTTTCGATCGGGCTTGAGCCGGCAGGTCGCCTGAGGTCCAGACGCGATGGCCCGACGCGACGCGCTGCATGCCCTGCAGGCCCGGCTCGCCGAGCGGCTGCAGGCGGCGCCGTCGCAGGTGCAAGCGGTGGGTTGGCTGGCGGTCGAATGCGCAGGACACGGCCTGCTGTTCCCGCTCGCCAGCGCGGGCGAAATCGTCGCACTGCCGCCGATACAGCCGGTGCCGCACACGCAGGCTTGGTTCCTGGGTGTCACCAACCTGCGTGGTCGGCTGCACGGCGTGGTCGAGCTCGGTGGCTTCCTGGGGCTGCGCGTCCCAATGGCGGTCGATTCGCTGCCCGAGACGGCGCGCCTGGTCGCGCTCAACGCCGCGCACGGCAGTCAGGCCGCGCTGCTCGTCGACCGGCTGGCGGGCCTTCGGAGCGCCGGCTCGCTGCAGGCGCTGCCCGATGTCGCGGGCGAGCGCCCGGCTTTCGCCGGCACCTGCTGGCGTGACGCGGCCGGCCGCGCATGGCAGGAGATCGACCTGACCGCACTCGCCGCGCACCCGAGGTTTCTCGGCGTCGCGCGCTGAGAACCCGGACCGCCGCACCCCTCCCGACGAGAAACCCGATGAACGTTTTGGACAGGATCAAGGGCCGCCGGTCCGAGGACAGCACCATCGACTCCGATTTGCCGATGCCCCGCTTCGACGACGCGCAGCAACCCGAGGGACCGATGTCGCGCACCGTGCGGCTGGACCCGTCGACGGGCGGTGTCGCCAGCGTCGTGCCCGGCACGCAGGCAGACAGCTCGATGCTGGACGAGGGCTCGCTGTCGCAGCCGATCGCCGGCGGTGATGCGTCCGTGCCGCACGACGCTGGCGCGCTGCCGTTGATCGGGCAATTGCCGGTGGCACGGCAGCAGCGGCTGCTGGCCGCCGTCTTCCTTCTCGGGCTGGCGGGGCTGGTCGCGGTAACGCTGTGGGCGCTCTGGACGGTCGCCGACGCTGCCGCCGCAGCGCGACCCGGCCTCGCCGGGCTGGGCTGGCCGCACCTGGCCGGCGCGCTGGGTGCGCTGCTGGCGATGCTGCTGGGCGGCGGTGGGCTGCTGCGCGTGTTCGTGATCGACCAGACGACGCGCGCCCATGCCGCCGAGGCGTTGCGGCAGGAGGCCGAGCGCCAGGAGCACGAGGCCAAGCGGGTCAACGATGGCAACCAGGCGGCGATCCTGCGTCTGATGAACGAGCTCCAGACGGTGGCCGAGGGCGACCTGACGCAGCAGGCGACGGTCACCGAGGACATCACCGGGGCGATCGCCGACTCGGTCAACTACACGGTCGAGGAGCTGCGCGCGCTGGTGTCGGCGGTGCAGCAGACGGTCGCGCGCGTGACCGACACGACGCAGGAGGTCGAGCAGACCTCGACCGAACTGCTCGCGGCGTCGACCGAGCAGCTGCGCGAGATCCGCGAGACCGGCGAGGCGGTGCTGCAGATGGCGGGGCGCATCAACGAGGTCTCCGGGCAGGCGCAGCAGACGGTGCAGGTCGCGCACCAGTCGCTGCACGCGGCCGAGACCGGGATGCGCGCGGTGCAAGACACGATCGGCGGCATGAACGCGATCCGCGAGCAGATCCAGGAGACGTCCAAGCGCATCAAGCGCCTGGGCGAGAGCAGCCAGGAGATCGGCGAGATCACCGAGCTGATCAGCGACATCACCGACCAGACGAACGTCCTGGCGCTCAACGCCGCGATCCAGGCTGCCAGCGCCGGCGAGGCCGGGCGTGGCTTCTCGGTCGTGGCCGAGGAGGTGCAGCGGTTGGCCGAACGCTCGGCCGACGCGACGCGCCAGATCGCCGCCATCGTGCGGACGATCCAGACCGACACCCAGGATGCGGTGGCGGCGATGGAGCGCAGCACGCAGGGGGTGGTCGAGGGCGCACGGCTGTCCGACGGCGCCGGCGCTGCGCTGTCCGATATCGACCGTGTCACGCGCGAGCTGTCGACGCTGATCGCCCGCATTGCCGAGCAGTCGTCGAGCGAGGCCACGGAGGCCAACGTCGTCGCCGGCAACATCCAGCACATCTTCGCCGTCACCGAGCAGACCGGCGAGGGCACGCGTTCGACCGCGCAGATGGTGCGCGAGCTGTCGCATATCGCCGAGGAGCTGCGTCAGTCGGTGTCGCGCTTCAAGGTCGGCTGAGCGCCGCTGCGCACGAAGGGGCCTCTCATGCCGCTCGGGCTTGCCGATCCTGTCCCGTCCGCGCCCGTGGGGCGACGTGCCGGCCAGGGCCCCGCCGAGATCCGCGCGGGCGAGGACCTCAGCACCCTGGCCTGGGTCGAGGGCGAGCTGCGGCGCAGCCTGGATCAGTGCGTCAAGGCGCTGCGCCGCTGGCTCAAGGAATCGTCCCAGCACGGCGCCTCCGACGTCGACGCCGTCGACCCGGCGCTGTTGCGCAGCGCGCGTGCGCCGCTGCACCAGGCGGTCGGGGCGCTCGAGCTCGTCGGCCAGCCGGTGGCTGCGGAGGTGCTGCGCGCTGCCGAGGCGGCGCTGCAGCGGCTCGGCGCGCGACCGCGCGGCGACATGGCCGATGCGGTGCAGACGATCGAACGCGCCGCGTTCGCGGTGCTCGACTATGTCGCGCGTCGTGTCGCCGGCAAGCCGGTCGGTGCCCTGGCGATGTTCCCGCAGTACGCGGCCGCGCAGGCACTGGCCGGTGTCGAGCGCGTCCACCCGAGCGAGCTCTGGAGCCGCGACTGGCATTGGCAGGCGCTGGAACCCGACCCGGGCGCCGTGGCGCGAGAACCCGACGATTCCGCGCGCGCCGAGATGGAGGCGCTGGTACTCGTGCTGATGCGCCAGCCGGGCCCCGAGGCCTGCGTCCGCATGGGCGCCCTGTGCGCCGGGTTGGCCGCCGGTGGCGAAGGCCGCGCGCGCACGCTGTGGCAGCTGGCTGCCGCCCTGTACGAGGGCCAGGCCGCCGGACTGATCGAGCCCGATGTCCACGTCAAGCGCATCGCGTCGCGGCTGCACGCGCTCGCCCGTGCAGCCGGGCGTGGCCGCCCCGAGTGGCCGGACCGACTCGCGCGCGAGCTGCTGTTCTTCTGCCTGCGCGCGCGCCTGCGCGGCGACGCCTCGGCGACGCCTAGGCTGGCCGCGGTGCAAAGCACGTGGCCACCCGACGACGAGTTGGCCGCGGGCTACGACCAGCCGCGCCTGGGGCTGTTCGATCCGGCGCGCATCGCGCAGGCGCGCCGGCGGGTGACGGCCGCCAAGGAGGCATGGTCGGCCGCTGCCGGCGGTGAGACCGTCCCGGGGACCGGCGTCGCGGAGTCGATGACGCTGCTGGCCGACTCGGTGCAGCGGTTGTTCCCCGACGGTGATGGTCTCGGCAGCGCGCTGCAGGAGGCAGCTGCACTTTGCGTGCCCGGGGAGGCGTTGCCGGCGGCGCTGGCGATGGAAGTCGCCACCGGCATGCTGTATCTGGAGGCGGTGCTCGACGATGGCGAGCTCGACGCGCCGGAGCTGCCCGACCGCGTCCGGCGCCTGGCCGCGCGGGTTCGATCGGTGGCCCGGGGCGCCGAGCCCCATGCGCTCGAGAGCTGGATGGAAGAGCTCTTCCGGCGCGTCTCCGACCGCCAGACCATGGGCAGCGTGGTGCAGGAGCTTCGCGCCTCGATGGCCGAGGTCGAGAAGCAGGTCGACCTCTTCTTCCGCGATCCCGCGCAGACCGCCGTGCTGATCCCGGTGCCGGCAGCGTTGGCGTCGATGCGCGGTGTGCTGTCGGTGCTGGGTATCGATCATGCGGCGCAGGCGGTCGTCCGCCTTCGCGAGGAGGTCGACCGGCTCGTGCGCAACGGCGCGGGCGACGTCGCCGATGTCGATGCGGTCTTCCAGCGCCTGGCCGACAACCTGGGTGCGCTCGGCTTCCTGGTCGACATGCTCGGCGTGCAGCCGCACGCGGCCAAGGCCTTGTTCCGTTTCGACGAGGCCAGTGGCCGGCTGAAGTCGGTCGTCGACCGCGCCGCGGCGGTCGTCACGGCGGGCGACATGCCTGCGACCGCGCGTGCCACTCGCGATGCTGCGCCTTCCGATGCCGCGACGCGCGTGGCCGCTGCCGAGGCCGCGGCCGCCACCGCCACCGCTGCTGCGCGGGCCGAGGTCAGGGGCCAGATGGGGCCAACGCCGCATACCGCCGCCGGCGGGCCTTCGGTTGATTCGACCGCGTCGACGGACGAGGATGCCGAAGTGCGTCAGGTCTTCCTGGAGGAGGCGCGAGAGGTCATCGAGAGTGCCCGTGTCGCGCTGGCGGCGCTGGCCGAGGCGCCGGACGACGTGTCGGAGCTGACCACCGTGCGGCGCGCCTTTCATACCCTCAAGGGCAGTTCGAGAATGGTCGGCCTGACCGACTTCGGCGATACCGCGTGGGCTTGCGAGCGGCTGTACAACGCAAGGCTGGCGGGGGTTCCTAGGATGGACGGCGCGCTGGCGCAGTTCAGCGACGACGCGCTGCGGCGTCTGGCCGAGTGGGTCGATGCGATTGCCGCCGGCGGGCCGCGCCCGGAGGCCAGCCTGGGCGTGGCACCCGCTGCCGATGCGCTGCGCGATGGGCGCGCGGCGGACAGTCCGGCAGCAGGGCCGGTCGGCGATGGCGTCGTCACCGAGCCGGCTGCCTCGTCGCGGAACGTGGCGGCCGAGGCGATCGAGAACGCGGTCGCGCCGGATGCAGGCGGACGGCCGCAATCCTGCGCGCCCGTCGAGGCCGATGCGGCGCCCGTCGAGCCGTCGACGCTGGCCTCGATGGTTCCGGACCTGCCCAGCGCTGCCGATCTCGACTTGACCGTCTCCACGTCTCGGCCCGAGCAACCCGCCGTCACGGCTGGAGGCGTGCAACGGCTGGATGTCGAGTGCCTGGGCATCGAGCTCGACCTGGGTGCGCTCGATGCCGAGCAGGCGCAGGCTGAACCGGGTCTGGCGCCCGGCCTCGCTCCGGCGGACATCGCCGCAGCCCCGGCTGTCGACCTCGCCGAGCCCTCGGGCGGGCGCTGCGACGAGGCGGTCCTCGTGCTGCGGCTGGACGGCGAGCCGTCGATCGACGCCGAGACACAGCCGATGCCGATCGAGCTCGCGCCATCGCTGATGCGCGCGGACGACGTCCCGCCAGCCGAGCTGGTGACGGAGCGATTCGAACCCGTCGCCGACGAGCGGCACGCGGTCGAGGCGGGGATCCTGGGGTCCGCCGACGAAGAGGTCCGCGATTTCGCGGTCACGCAAGCCGGATTCCCCGAGGACGGGACGACGCCGACGCGAAGCTTGGCAAACGAGGTCGAGGTGGCGGAGATCCCGCTGACCGACTGGCCCGAATTCGGCATCGTCGGCATCGGTCCGACGGACGTCGAAGAGTGCCGGGCCGATGGCGAGACCGAGATCGAGGCGGGTGCCGGGGCACGCGCCGGCACATCGACGGGCGAGGTGGTCGCCGAGGGGGCGCCCGAAGCGCCGCCCGACGAGGCCGGGCGATGGGCGGATCAGCCTGCCCAGGCACCGGCCGGCGCGGCCGCGGACCGTGGCAGCGAGACGGACGAGCAGGTCAAGCTCGTCGGGCCGCTGCGCATCCCGATTCCGCTGTTCAACATCTTCGTTGCCGAAGCGGACGAGCAGTCACGCCGGCTGGGCACCGAACTGGCCGAGTGGGCGCTGGAGCCCGCGAGGCCGGTGGGTGAGGTCGCGATCGCAATGGCGCACTCGCTGGCGGGCAACTCGGCGACGGTCGGCCATGGCGAGCTGTCGTCGCTGGCGCGTCAGCTCGAGCATGCGCTGATGCGCAGCCGTGCCGTCGGCCGTGCTCGCGGTGACGAGGCGGCGCTGTTCGTCCAGACAGCCGACGAGATCCGCGGCCTGTTGCATCAGTTCGCCGCCGGCTTCCACAAGGCCGCATCGGCTGAATTGGTCCGACGATTGCAGGAGCACGAGCGCTGGCCGATGCCGGTCGATGCCGCCGTCGACAGCTTCGCGGCGGACGACGCGGCGCTCGATGAGGACCATGCACGGACGATGGCCGAGCCCCGTGACGCAGTCGGCGTCGTCGCTGACAGCCCTGCCGCCGCACCGCCCCAGGACGCCGTCGATGAGGAGGCGATCGACGTCGTCGACTCGATCGACGCCGAGTTGTTCCCGATCTTCGAGGAAGAGGCCGAGGAACTGCTGCCGCAATTGCACGCGCGGCTCGCGGACTGGCTGCGTCAGCCGGCCGATCGCGGTGCGCCTGCCGCGGCGCTGCGCACCTTGCACACCTTCAAGGGGGGGGCGCGACTCGCCGGCGCGATGCACCTGGGCGAGCAGGCCCACCGGCTCGAATCGGGCATCGAGCGGCTCGCCGGGACGGGCGATGCGGCCCCGACGGCGATCGCGCAGTTGCTCGGCCGCGCCGACGCGATGGCGACCGACTTCGAACGGCTGCGCGCCGCATCCGTGCCCGCGCGAGGCGGAGGCTTCGACGTCGACGCCGGGGCGGGCCAAGACGGGGTCCGGGTGCCCGAAGGCGAGTACACCGAGGCGTCCTGCATGTCGCCGGGCGACGGCACCGCCTCGCCCGACTCGGCGACGGTGAAGACCGCGGGCCGCCAGCCCGAGACGATCGCGCAGGCGGCGCGAGTGCAGGCCGGGGCGTCGTCGCTCGCCTTCATCGACTGGACGCGCTTCAACGATGCCGGCGAGGCTGCACCGGCGGCCGGACCGGCATCCGAGCCCGACGGCAGCACGGCCGGCGCGGGAGCGGCCGCAGCGACCGTGCGCGTGCGCGCGGCGCTGCTGGACCGGCTGGTCGGCGAGGCGGGCGAGGTCAGCATCACGCGTGCACGGCTCGAGGCCGACGTGCGCGCGCTGCAGGCATCGATGCTGGACCTGACCGACAACCTGGAGCGGCTGCGCAGCCAGTTGCGCGACCTCGAACTGCAGGCCGAGACGCAGATGGCGTCGCGGCTGGAGGCGGCCAAGGCGGCGGCCGAGGCCTTCGACCCGCTCGAGCTCGACCGCTTCACGCGCTTTCAGGAGATCACGCGCATGATGGCCGAGTCGGTTGCCGACGTCGCCACCGTCCAGCGCAGCCTGCAGCGCACGCTGCAGTCGTCGGAGGACGATCTGGCGGCGCAGGCGCGGCTGACGCGCGCGTTGCAGGACGACCTGTTGCGCACGCGCATGGTCGAGTTCGAGAGCCTGGCCGACCGTCTGTATCGCGTCGTGCGGCTGGCTGCCGGCGAGTCCGGCAAGTCGGTGCGCATGGACCTGATCGGCGGCGGCATCGAGATCGATCGCGGCGTGCTGGAGCGCATGGTCGGCCCGTTCGAGCACCTGCTGCGCAACGCCGTCGCGCACGGCATCGAGCCGGCCGACGCGCGCCGCGCCGCCGGCAAGCCCGACACCGGCCGCATCACGATGACCGTCGTCCAGGAGGGCAACGAGGTTGCGGTCGAGGTGCGCGACGACGGTGCCGGGCTGGATCTGGCGCGCATCCGCGCACGTGGCGTCGAGCGCGGCCTGCTCGCGTCCGACGCTGCGGACGACGACGAGACGCTGGCGGCGATGATCTTCGAGCCCGGATTCAGTACCGCCGAGTCGGTCAGCGGGCTGGCGGGTCGCGGTGTCGGCATGGACGTGGTGCGTGCCGAGGTGCAGGCCGTGGGCGGTCGGATCCTCACCCACAGCGAGCCGGGTCGCGGCACGGCGTTCAGGCTGTTGCTGCCGCTGACGACCGCGGTCACGCAGGTCGTGATGCTGCGCTACGGCCGCTCGCAGGTCGCGCTGCCGTCCACGCTGGTCGAGGTCGTACGTCGCGCCACGCCGGCGCAGATCGACGCCGCCTACGCGAGGGGCACCTGGGACGAGGACGGGCAGGCGCTGCCGTTCTTCTGGCTCGGCGCGCTGCTGCAGGACGACGCCCGCGCGCAGTCCGGGCTGCGCAGCCACATGGTCGTCGTCGTGCGCAGCGCCGCCCAGCGCGTTGCGGTCCACGTCGACGAGGTCGTCGGCCAGCAGGAGGTCGTGGTCAAGAAGCTGGGGCCGCAGCTCGCGCGGCTGCCCGGGTTGGCGGGCGTCACGCTGCTGCCGTCGGGGCAGGTGGCGACGATCTACAACCCGGTCGCGCTGGCGACGGTCTACGGCGACGACGCGCGCCGTCGCATGGGGCTGGTGGCTGCGGTTTCCAGTGCCGCGGTTGCCGATGCCGACACGGCGCCGGTTCCGGCGGCGCATGCCGTCGAGCCGGCGACCCCTACGGGTGGCGCCGAGTCGACGCCGCGATCGCCGCTGGTGATGGTCGTCGACGACTCGCTGACGGTGCGCCGCGTGATGCAGCGTCTGCTGCAGCGCGAGGGCTACCGCGTCGTGCTCGCCAAGGACGGTCTGGACGCGATCGACAAGCTCGCCGGCGAGCGCCCGGCGGTGCTGCTGAGCGACATCGAGATGCCGCGCATGGACGGCTTCGACCTCGTGCGCAACGTGCGCGCCGACGAGCGGCTGGCGGCGCTGCCGGTGATCATGATCACGTCGCGCATCGCGTCCAAGCACCGTGAGCTCGCGGCCACGCTGGGCGTCGAGCACTATCTCGGCAAGCCGTTCGCCGAGGACGAGTTGCTGGCGCTGGTCGCGCGCCACGCGGTCAGCGACGTCGCCGGCTGACCGGTCCGGTCGCCGTATTGCGCGCGGGTCCGCGTGCCGTGGCCCGTGGTCGCTTCGCAGGGATTCCGCTGCGCATGCGAGAAGGCGGGCACCGCCGGCGCCCGCCTGCACCGTCCCGTGCGGATCAGCGCGTGATCGAGTCCGAGGTCTCGGTGTTGAGGTCGGCGCGGTAGGTGTAGCCGTCCAAGGTGACGCCGGTGACGCTGAAGGTCACGGTGCCGGACTTGCTGCGGATCTGCGGCGAGGTCAGCGTGGCGACGCCGGTGCTGCCGGTGGTCGCGCTGGCGCTGCCCTTGACCAGCCCGGACCAGCTGCCGGCCACCGTTGCACCGGGCACGGCACGGCCGTCGCCGCCCAGGATCGTCACGCTCGCGGTCGCGGTGGCGCGTCCGTTCTTCAGCGCCTTCGACGCGATGCCGATGTCCGCCACGCGCATCGGCAGCTCGGCGACGATCGGGTCGACCGTGATCGTCGTCGCGCGGGTGGCCGACATCCCGCTGTCGTCGGTCACGCGAAGCTGGGCGGTGAAGCTGCCCGCGCTGTCGTAGGTGTGGGTCGCGGTCGCCCCGCTGGCGGTCGCGCCGTCGCCGAAGCTCCAGTCCCAGGCGACGATGGTGCCGTCGGGGTCGCTCGACGCGCTGCCGTCGAAGGCGACCGTCAGCGGCACCGTGCCGTGCGTGCTGGCGACCTCGATCGACGCCACCGGCGGCTGGCCGGCCGCCGCGCTCACCTCGCCGCTGATCGCGTACAAGCCGGTGCTGCCGTAGTCGGAATAGCCGTCGACCGTGGGGTCGCCCTTGCCGGTGCCGCGCAGCGCCAGGTAGTAGGTGCCGGCGGCCGGCAGCGTGGCGGTCAGCGACGCCGCGAGCGCGTCGGCGGGGTTGGCGCTGGCCAGCACGACGCCGGCGGCATCACGCAGCTCGATCGCGATGTCGAGATTGGGCGACCGCGCCGACGGCCCGGCGGCGAAGCTGGCGCTGCCGGCACCGGCGCTGAACGTGAACAGGTCGACGTCGCCCGGTCGCTCGATCACGCCCTGCGCTGCCAGCGACAGCACGCCGGCGGACGCGGTGCCGGCGATCGTGGTGGCGCTGGACGCGCTGCCGCCGTGGTCGTCGGCCCGCGCGGGCAGCCCGTGGGTGGCCATCACCGCGTAGTCGTCCTGCACGTTGGTCGCGGTGGTGTACTCGCCGCGGCTCCATTGCACGAGCGACTTGCTGTAGCCCACGCCCATGATCGGCGCCCAGCCGGTGGCGCCGCTGCCGTGGCCACCGTAATAGGCGCCGCCGCTGTAGCCGTCGTGCAGCAGCCCGCCGTTGTGCCCCACCTCGTGCGAGATCGCCTCGGCGACGTACTTCTCGTGGCCGCTGCCCAGCGCATCGTAGAAGACCAGCGCCGGCTTGTAGTAGTCGCTGGTCGAGTCGAACGCGCCGACGTAGGCCACGCCACCGCAGCTGCAGTCGTAGATTCCGGCGCGCTTGGTGATCAGCGCGACGGTGCCGAAGCGGTCGTCGCTGCTGCCGCTGCGCGTGATCGCGTCGGCCGGCGGCGCCTCGGTCGTGACGTCGACGTCCATCGACGCATAGTCCTCGGCCACGCGCTGCCAGATGAGCTGGATGCGCTGCAGCTCGGTGGTCGAGAAGCTGTAGGGCACGCCATCGAGGTCGAACGGTAGCGCGGTGAGCGTGCCGCCGCTGCCGTTCCAGGCCGTGCCTGACAGCTGCGCGCCCTGGAAGTTCAGGTAGATGGTTCGCTTCGCGCCCGGCCGGCTGTGCAGCGCGAAGGTCTGCTCGAGCGGGGCGAGCGTGCCGGCGAGCACGGCCTCGCTGCCCTGCGCCGTCGCGTCGGCCGCCAAAGGCTCGTCGAGCTCCTCCTGCACGAACAGCCGGCCCTGGCGGTCGAGCTTGAGCCGGCGGTCGAGCAGCAACAGGGCGCGGAACTGGTCCGGCGTGCGGCCGTACCACGCGGCGACCGCGGGCAGCCGGTCGCCGAGCAGCTCGATCGCGCGCGCGCCCTCGCTTCGAGCTTGCAGGAGCTCGACACGCGGAAACGGCGGCTTGGCGCGCGGGGCAGGTTGCGCGAGTGCGGGCAGCGCGAGCGCGGCGATCGCAGCGGCGGCGACGAGACGAAGGCCGGGGCGTCGGTTGGGCAGCGGCATGAGGGCTCCAGGAGGCGAAGGGACCTTCGGGTCGTGGCACACGACGCGGCAGACGTGGCGGCCTAACCCGGACCGGGTCGAATCTAGGCAGAGCGTGCCGGCGCGGACGCAAGCAGGTGTGACGCTTGCGGGCGACGCGGTCGGCACGATCGCGCCGCCTCGTGCGCGCGCGGTCGGCCGTGGCGAGGGCAAAGCAGCGTGAGGACTTCACGCCGAGCCGCCGCGGCGGCTCGCGCCGCGCGTGCAGGACTTCACGCGCACCGATGCCGTGGCGAGTTGTGACGGCGTCACCGGTGCTTACGCGGCGCAGTGCCCGCTCGAGCGCGGCGACCGGTCCCGTCGGCCGGTGGCGCAGGCGGCTTCCTACAATGACCGCCACCCCGGCCCCGGGCCGGCCGACGCGAGCACGCCATGACGACGCACGAACATACGCTGGACCACATCACGCCGCGCGACCAGGCCGAGATCCTGGCGCAGGCGCTGCCCTACATCCGCCGCTTCCACGGCAAGACGCTGGTCATCAAGTACGGCGGCAACGCGATGACCGACCCCGCGCTGCAGCAGGACTTCGCCGAGGACGTCGTGCTGCTCAAGCTGGTCGGCATGAACCCGATCGTCGTCCACGGCGGCGGTCCGCAGATCGACGAGGCGCTGGCGCGGGTCGGCAAGAAGGGGACCTTCGTGCAGGGCATGCGGGTGACCGACGCCGAGACGATGGAGGTCGTCGAGTGGGTGCTCGCCGGCCAGGTGCAGCAGGATATCGTCGGCCTGATCAACGCCGCCGGCGGGCGGGCGGTCGGGCTGACCGGGCGCGACGGTGGCCTGATCCACGCGCGCAAGCTCGAGCTCGTCGACAAGGACGACCCCAGCGTGCGCCACGACGTCGGCCAGGTCGGCGAGATCACCGCGATCGACCCCGGCGTGGTCAAGGCGCTGCAGGACGACCGCTTCATCCCGGTCATCAGCCCGATCGGCTTCGGCGAGCACGGCGAGAGCTACAACATCAACGCCGACCTGGTCGCCAGCAAGCTCGCCACCGTGCTCGCGGCCGAGAAGCTGATCCTGCTGACGAATATCCGCGGCGTGCTCGACAAGGGCGGCGAGCTGATCGCCGAGCTGAGCACGCGCGAGATCGACGCACTGATCGCCGACGGCACGATCAGCGGCGGCATGCTGCCCAAGATCGCCGGCGCGATCGACGCCGCCAGGAGCGGGGTGCACGCGGTGCACATCGTCGACGGCCGGGTGCCGCACGCGATGCTGCTGGAGATCCTGACCGATCAGGCCTACGGCACGATGATCCGGTCGCACTGACCCCCCGTGCACGCGACGGCCCGCGGCCGGCACGCCGCCGGCATGCCCCCTGCAGCGCGCCGCGGCGCCGCGCGTGCGGCGCGCCGCCCGCGGCGCGAGGGCCTGGCTGCGGCGCCGCCGCGCGTGTGGCTGTTCGACCTCGACAACACGCTGCACAACGCGTCGGCGTCGGCCTTCGCCGAGGTCAACGCCGGCATGACGCGCTACATCGTCGAGCACCTGGGCCTGGCCGAGGGCGAGGCCGACGCGCTGCGCCGCGACTACTGGCTGCGCTACGGCGCCACGTTGCTCGGGCTGGTGCGCCACCACGCCGTGCACGCCCCGCACTTCCTGCATGCGACGCACCGGCTGCCGCAACTCGAGGCGCGCGTGCACGGGCACCGGCACGACTTCGCCGCGCTGGCGCGGCTGCCCGGGCGGCGCGTGCTGCTGACGAACGCGCCGGCGGCCTACACCGCGCGCGTGCTCGGCGCGCTGGGCATCGCGCACTGGTTCGACGACGTCGTCACGATCGAGGACATGCGCATGTTCGGCCAGTGGCGCCCCAAGCCCGACCGCCGCATGCTGCGCCGGCTGCTGGCGCGGCTTCGCGTGCCGGCGGCGCGCTGCGTGCTGGTGGAGGACACGCTGGGGCACCAGAAGGCCGCGCGCCGGCTCGGCATCGGCACCGCGTGGATGCAGCGCTGGACGCGCGCGGCGGGCTGGGGCGTGGCCGCGGCCACGCGGACGCGCCGTCGGCCGGCCTACGTCGACCGCCGCCTGCGGCGACTGGCCGAGCTCCTGCGCGCCCGCTGACGGCGCGGCGCCGCCGCGGGGTCGGTGTTTTCCTGCACCGGGGCGCCCCGTGCGCGTGTGCCAGAATGTTTTTCTCCCACCGCCCGCAACGAACCCGCGCACGATTCGTGACGTCCGACCCGCCCAGCGACTCGGCGGCCCTGTCCGCCGAAGGCCCGCCGCCCGCCGAGCCGGATGCCGGTCCGCGCGGCGACGACCTGCCCGAGACCGAGGCGGCGACGCCGGCGCGCAAGCGCCCGCGGCCGGGCGAGCGCCGCGTGCAGATCCTGCAGACGCTGGCCGGCATGCTCGAGCAGCCGGGCGCCGACCGCATCACGACGGCGGCGCTGGCGGCGCGGCTGGAGGTCAGCGAGGCGGCGCTGTACCGCCACTTCGCGAGCAAGGCGCAGATGTTCGAGGGGCTGATCGACTTCATCGAGAACAGCGTCTTCGGCCTGGTCAACCAGATCGTCGAGCGCGAGCCCTCGGGGGCAGCGCAGGCGCGGCGCATCGTCGCCGTCGTGCTGCAGTTCGGCGAGAGGAATCCCGGCATGACGCGCGTGATGGTCGGCGATGCGCTGGTCTTCGAGCACGAGCGGCTGGGCGCGCGGATGAACCAGTTCTTCGACCGCGTCGAGTCGCAGCTGCGCCAGAGCCTGCGGCTGGCGGCCGACGCCGACGGCTCGCCCACGCCGACGGTGCAGGCACAGGCCCTGGCCTCGGCGCTGACCGCGCTCGTCGTCGGCCGGTTGCAGCGCTACGCGCGATCCGGATTCCGGCGCGTGCCGACCGAGCACCTGGACTTCGCGCTCACCCGGCTCGCACCGTGACGCCGGTCGGCGGCGCGCGCGCCGCATCGGCGGCGGCGCGATCGCACACCACGCACGACATGTGCCGTGGCGGCCGCGGACCGGCCGCGCGTCGATGACGGCGGCGTCGGTCGACCTGGGGCTGGGCGGCGAGCGCGTGCGGCTGCTGGGCGCGCGCGCGGCGTACCTGCCGGCGCATGCGGTCCTGCTGCTGGCCGACCTGCACCTGGGCAAGGGGCAGGCCTTCCGCCACCTGGGCGTGCCGGTGCCCCGCGGCAGCAGCGGCGAGACGCTGGCGCGCGTCGACGCCTTGCTGGCTGCGACCGGGGCGACGCGCCTCGTCGTCCTCGGCGACCTGCTGCATGCGGCGCGGGGTCGCGGCGCGGCGCTGGACGACGAGGTGACGCGGGCGATCGATCGCTGGCGCGCGCGGCGGCCCGGGCTGCAGCTGGAGCTGGTGCGCGGCAACCACGACCGCCACGCCGGCGACCCACCGCCGGCCTGGGGCGTACGCGTGGCCGAGGACCTGTTGCGGCTGGGCGGGATCGCGCTGCGCCACGAGCCCGCGGCGCTGGAAGGCGCCTACGTGCTGGCCGGGCACCTGCACCCGGTGCTGCGGCTGGCCGGCCCGGCGCACGACCGGTTGCGGCTGCCGTGCTTCCGCATCGGCGCGCGCGTCGGCGTGCTGCCGGCCTTCGGCGCCTTCACCGGCGGGCATCCGGTGCGGCCGGCCGCGGGGGAGCGGCTGTTCGTCGCCGACGGCGAGTCGGTGCACGAGCTGCCGCCGGTGCGCGACGCGCTGCGCGCCTGAGTGCGGGCGCCGGGCCGCCCTTGCCGCTTCACGGTGCGCCCGGCCGTCGTCGTGCGCCGCGGCGCGTATGCTTCGCGCGCCATGCCGAACCCGCTCGCCGGACTGATGAGCTCCCCCGCGCTCGCGCCGCTGCGCGAGCGCGTCTTCCGCGGCCTGTGGCTGGCCTGGCTGGCGGCCAACCTGACGATGTGGATGCACGACGTCTCGGCCGCCTGGCTGATGACGCAGCTGACCGACAGCGCGGTGATGGTCGCGCTGGTGTCGTCGGCGTCGACGCTGCCGGTCTTCCTGCTCGGCATCGCCAGCGGCGCGCTGGCCGACATCGTCGACCGGCGGCTGTTCTTCGCCGCCACCCAGCTGTGGGTCAGCGTGGTCGCGCTGCTGCTGGCGCTGCTCGCGCTGGCCGGCGGCCTGACGGCGCAGCTGCTGCTGGTGCTGACCTTCGTCAACGGCATCGGGCTGGCGCTGCGCTGGCCGGTCTTCGCCGCCATCGTGCCCGACGTGGTCCCCAAGCCGCATCTGCCCGAGGCGCTGGCGCTGGGCGCGATCTCGGCCAATCTCTCGCGCGTCATCGGGCCGGTGGTCGCCGGGGCCCTGCTGGCCTTCAGCGGGCCGGCTGCGGTCTTCACGCTCAACGCGCTGCTGGCCGCGATCGGGTTCTGGCTGATCTGGCGCTGGAAGGCCGAGCCGCGCCCCAGCACGCTGCCGGGCGAGCGCTTCGTCGGCGCGATGCGGGTCGGCGTGCAGCACGTCTGGCAGTCGCCGCGCATGCGCATCGTGATCCTGCGCGTGGCGCTGTTCTTCTTCCAGGCCAGCGCACTGCTGGCGCTGCTGCCGCTGCTGGCGCGGCGCATCGAGGGCGGCGGCGCGGGCATGTACACGCTGATGATGGCCGCCCTCGGCCTGGGCGGCATCACCGCCGCGCTGCAGTTCCCGAAGCTGCGCGCGCGCTACGGGCGCGACGAGTTCGTGCGCGTCGGGACGATGACGCTGGCGGTGATGGCCTGCGTCGTCGCCGCGCTGCCGACGCCCTGGGTCGCGCTGCCGGCGATGATGCTGGCGGGCGTGGCCTGGATCTCGACCGCCAACACGCTGATGATGTCGGCGCAGCTCGCGCTGCCGAACTGGGTGCGCGCGCGCGGGATGTCGATCGTCCAGATGGCGCTGATGGGCGGCACCGCCGGCGGTGCGGCGCTGTGGGGGCAGGTCGCGAGCCTGAGCAGCGTGCCGACCGCGGTCGTCGCGGCGTCGCTCGCCGGCGTGCTGCTGCTGTTCGTCACCCGCCGGGCCTCGGTCGGCTGGGGTGCGGACGAGGACTTCAGCCCGCAGCCGGTGCGCTCGCTCGAGGGCGTGGTGTTCGACGTCAGGCCCGACGAGGGTCCGGTGATGGTGACGATCGAGTACCGCGTCGACGATGCCGATGCCGACGCCTTCGCGCGCGTGATGCGCGCCACGCGGCGCGCGCGGCTGCGCCAGGGGGCGCTGTCGTGGGGGCTGTTCCGCGATGCGTCGCAGCACGGGCGCTACGTCGAGTATTTCGTCGACGAGAACTGGGTCGAGCATCTGCGGCGCCACGAGCGCTTCACCGCCGCCGACCACGGGTTGCGTGCGAAGCGGCTGGCGCTGCACCGCGGCAGCGAGCCGCCGCGCGTGCAGCGCTTCGTCGCCGCGGCGCTGGGCGCGCCGGACGCGCCGCCCGGATCGGCGGCGCCCGTCGGCGGCGGCGACGCTGCGCCGGAAAACCCGTAGGGGCCGCGCGTCGCGGACGGCACGCCCATGGACCAGGTCGACACCGTCATCGTCGGCGCCGGCGTCGTCGGCCTGGCCACGGCGCGCGCGCTGGCGCGTGCCGGGCGCGAGGTGCTGCTGCTGGAGGCGCTCGACGCCTTCGGCCAGGGAACGAGCGCGCGCAGCAGCGAGGTGATCCACGCCGGGCTGTACCATGCGCCGGGGTCGCTCAAGGCGCGGCTGTGTGTCGCCGGGCGCGAGGCCCTGTATGCCTACGCCGCCGCGCGCGGCATCGGCCACCGGCGCTGCGGCAAGCTGGTCGTCGCCACCGAGGCGGGGCAGGCCGGCGCGCTGGAGGCGATCCGCGCGCGCGGCACCGACTGCGGCGTCGAGGGGCTGGAACTGCTCGACGCGCGCGCCGCGCAGGCGCTGGAGCCGGCGCTGCGCTGCGCTGCCGCGCTGGGGTCGCCCGCCACCGGCATCGTCGACAGCCACGCGCTGATGCTGGCGCTGCTCGGCGAGGCCGAGGACCACGGCGCGCTGCTCGCGCTGCGCAGCCCGGTCGATCGCGTGCGCGTGATCGCCGGCGGCGGCTTCGAGGTCGTGGTCGGCGGCGACGAAACGGTGCGCATCGGTGCGCGCGCGCTGGTCAACGCCGCCGGGCTGCACGCCTGCGCGCTGGCGCGCGCGATCGACGGCCTGGACCCGCGCCATGTGCCGGCGCCGCACTGGGCGCGCGGGCATTATTTCGCCTGCAGCGGCCGCGCACCGTTTTCGCGCCTGATCTATCCGCTGCCCGAGCCCGGCGGGCTGGGCATCCACCTGACGCTGGACCTCGGCGGGCAGGCGCGATTCGGCCCCGACGTGCAGTGGCTGCCGGTGGCACCGCGCGGCGCCGAGGACTATGCGGTCGACCCGGCGCTGGCGGGCGCCTTCGAGCGCTCGGTGCGCCGCTACTGGCCCGCGCTGCCGGCCGGCGCGCTGCAGCCGGCCTACGCCGGCATCCGGCCCAAGATCGCCGGGCCGGGCGAGTCGGCGGCCGACTTCCGCATCGATGGGCCCGGGCGGCACGGCGTGACCGGGCTGGTCAACCTGTTCGGTATCGAGTCGCCGGGGCTGACGGCGTCGCTGGCGATCGGCGAGCATGTCGCCGCATTGCTGCGGGAGGGTTCGTGAGCACGGCCGATGCCGCGAGTGAAGCGAAGGCAGCGAAGGGCGCAATAGGCGACGAAGGCGACGAAGGCAGCGAGCGTCGCGAGCGCCGGCGGCACCGCCCGTGGTCGTCGGGGCCGGGATTCCCGGTCGCGCCGATCATCGTTCTTGCACGGCGGGCCTCGCGCCGCATTCGTCGTGCCGCGCGCTGCCGCTCGGGCCGTGCGGGCAGGGCTGTCGCGTGACGCCAACTGACCCTGCCGCCGGCGCGTCGCCGGTTGTTGCACCGCAGCCGATGCAGGCCGCGCGGGAGCAGCCAGCGGCTGCACCGGCAGCGACGTCCACGACGTCCGAGCCGCGCGCGAGCACCGCCGCACGTCCGCTGACCGGGCTGCTGCTCGCCGCTGCAGGATCGGTGGCGTTCGCCGGCAAGGCGATCATCGTCAAGCTCGCCTACCGCTACGAGGGCATGGACGCGGTGACCCTGATCATGCTGCGCATGCTGCTCGCGCTGCCGCTGTTCGCGCTGCTCGCGTGGTGGGCGGGCCGCGGCCGGCCGGCGCTGTCGTGGCGCGACCGGGCGACCGTCGTCGGGCTCGGGTTCAGCGGCTACTACCTGGCGAGCTTTCTGGACTTCGCCGGCCTGGCCTACATCAGCGCGAGCCTCGAGCGCCTGATCCTGTACCTGACGCCGACGCTGGTGCTGCTCTTGTCGGTCGTCGTGTTCCGCCAGCGCGTGCACCGCCTGCAGGCGACGGCGCTGGCGGTCAGCTATGCCGGCGTGCTGCTGGTGTTCGGGCGCGAGGCGACGCTGCAGGGGCGCGACGTGCTGCTCGGCTCGGCGCTGGTGCTCGGCGGCACGCTGAGCTACGCGGTCTACATGGTCTACAGCGGCCGGGCCGTGCGACGGCTGGGCGCGCTGAGGCTGACCGGGCTGGCCACCAGCGTGGCCTGCGTGCTGTGCATCGGGCAGTACATGCTGCTCGAGCCGCTGGGCGCGCTGCGCGAGGTGCCGGCGCCGGTGTGGGGGCTGTCGCTGCTCAACGCGACGCTTTGCACCTTCGCCCCGGTGCTGATGGTGATGATGGCGATCGAGCGCATCGGCGCCACGGCGACGGCGCAGGTCGGCATGGTCGGGCCGCTGGCGACGATCGCGATGGGCGTGCTGCTGCTCGGCGAGCCGTTCACGCCCTGGTTGGTCGTCGGCACGCTGCTGGTGCTGGCCGGCGTCGGCCTGCTGATGCGCGTGCCGCGCGGCTGACGGGCTGCCGGCCGGCGGCGTCGCCAGCCGGCGCTGATGGTCGGCCCCGATGGGGCGACCCGACGATTTGCGCTAGGCTCGCGCCTCGCGCGTCACCCGCGACTCGCCGGCCGCGCGCGCCCGCCGACCCCGTCCATGCTCGAACTGCACAACCTCGTCAAGGCCTTCGGCGGATTCCACGCCGTCGACGGCTGCTCGTTCAAGGTCGAGCAGGGCCAGATCCTCGGCCTGATCGGGCCCAACGGCGCCGGCAAGACGACGCTGTTCAACCTGGTGGCCGGCGCTTTCCCGGCCACGCGCGGCGCGATCCGCTTTCGCGGCGAGGACATCACGCGGCTGCGCACCGACCAGCGCTTCCACCGTGGGCTGGTGCGCACCTTCCAGATCCCGCACGAGTTCGGACGCCTGCGCGTGCTGGAGAACCTGATGATGGTGCCGCCGGCGCAGCACGGCGAGCGGCTGCTCGCCAACTGGACGCGCTGGCGCAGGGTGCGCGCCGAGGAGGAGCGCGTGCGCGAGCGCGCCTGGGACACGCTGCGCTTCCTCGAGCTGACCCACGTCGCCGAGGAGCGCGCCGGCAACCTCTCGGGCGGGCAGAAGAAGCTGCTCGAGCTCGGCCGCACGATGATGACCGACGCCAGGCTGGTGCTGCTCGACGAGCCGGCCGCCGGCGTCAACCGCACGCTGCTGCGCAAGCTGGAGGAGAAGATCCAGCGCCTGAACCGCGAGCGCGGCTACACCTTCGTGCTGATCGAGCACGACATGGAGATGATCGAGAAACTGTGCGACCCGGTGGTCTGCATGGCCGAGGGCAAGGTGCTGATCGAAGGAACGTTCGGCACCGTCCGCAGCGACCCGCGCGTGCTCGAGGCCTACCTCGGCGAGACCGTCGGGGAGCCGGCTGCATGACGCCCGAGCCGCTGTTGCGCCTGCAGGCGCTGCGCGGCGGCTACGGCGACGCCGACATCCTGCACGGCGTGGACCTGACGGTGGCGCCGCGCGAGATCGTCGTCATCGTCGGCCCGAACGGAGCCGGCAAGTCGACCGCGATGAAGGCGATCTTCGGCCTGCTGAAGATCCGCGGCGGCCGCGTGCTGTTCGACGGCGACGACATCACCGGCTGGGCGCCCAACCGCATCGTCCAGCGCGGCATCTGCTACGTGCCGCAGGTCGACAACGTCTTCCGCGAGATGACGGTGCACGAGAATCTCGAGATGGGCGCCTTCCTGCGCCGCGGCGACCTCGGCGCCGCCTACGAGCATGTCTACGAGCTGTTCCCCGACCTGCGCGCCAAGCGCCGGGCGCTGGCCGGCGACCTCTCGGGCGGCCAGCGGCAGATGGTCGCGATGGGCCGCGCGCTGATGCTGCAGCCCAAGCTGCTGCTGCTCGACGAGCCGACCGCCGGCCTGTCGCCCAAGTACATGGAACAGATCTTCCAGATCACGCGCGATGTGCGCGACAGCGGCGTGGCGATCCTGCTCGTCGAGCAGCACGCCAAGCAGGCGCTGGCCTTCTGCGACCGCGGCTACGTGCTGGCCACCGGCGCCAACCGCCACGAGGGCAGCGGCGCGGCACTGCTGGCCGACCGCGAGGTGGCCGAGATGTTTCTCGGCGGCTGAAGCGCAACGCAGACCACACCGGCCGATGCGCGATGGGCTTCGTCGACTTCCTCAACTTCTACCTCGTGCCGGGGATCCTGCTCGGGTCGATCTACGCCGTCGGCGCGATCGGCATCACGCTGGTGTTCGGCATCCTGCGTTTCGCCCACCTCGCACACGGCGACATGGCCACGCTCGGCGCCTACCTGGTGCTCGGCGCGATGGCGATCGGCGGACTGAACCCGTGGCTGGCGCTGCCGCTGGCGATGGCGATCGCGGCGCTGCTGGCGGTGCTGCTGGACAAGGCCTTCTACGACTACCTGCGCGAGCGGCCCAGGATCCTGACCGTGATGGCCTCGCTCGGCGTGGCGCTGATGCTGCGCTCGGTGGTCCAGGTCGTCTGGGGCGTCGACCCGCTGAGCTACCGCACCGGCATCGTGTTCGCCGACGAGTACCTCGGCGTGCGGCTGCGCCCACGCGAGATCTACACGCTGCTGGCGGTGGTCGGCATCGTCTTCGGGCTCGAGCTGTTCCTGTTCCGCACGCGCTGGGGCAAGGCGATGCGGGCGATGTCCGACAACCCGGACCTGGCGCGGCTGTCGGGGATCGACATCCGGCAGGTGACGACGATGACCTGGATCCTCGTCGGCGCGCTGACCGCGGCGTCCGGTTTCTTCCTCGGCATCAATACCGAGCTGACGCCGATGATGGGCTGGTTCGTGCTGCTGCCGATGTTCGCCGCCGCCATCCTCGGCGGGGTCGGCAAGGTCTGGGGCGCGGTGCTCGGCGGGCTGGTCGTCGGCATCGCCGAGGAGCTCTCGGTGCTGGTGATGCCGGCGGCGTACAAGTCCGCCACCGCGTTCGTCATCCTGCTGGCGATCCTGCTGCTGCGCCCGCGCGGCCTGCTCAACGGCAAGGTGCTGTGAGATGGACCTGATCGGCCTGGCGAACTACGCCGTCTTCGTCGCCATCCTGATGGGCATCTACGCGCTGCTGGCGCTCGGGCTGAACATCCAGTGGGGATTCAGCGGGCTGTTCAACGCCGGCATCGCGGGCTTCTTCGCGATCGGCGCCTACACCTCGGCGATCCTGACCAGCCCGACGGTCGCGGGCCGGGTCGGCGGCTTCGACCTGCCGATCGTAATCGGCTGGGTCGGCGCGATGGCGATGGCCGGGCTGATCGCGTGGCCGATCGGGCGCGTGTGCCTGCGATTCCGCTCGGACTACCTCGCGATCGCGACCATCGGCGTGGCCGAGATCATCCGCCTCGTGATCCGCACCGAGGACTGGCTGACCGGAGGCCCGCGCGGGATCATCGCGATCCCGCGGCCGTTCGGCGACCTGGCGTACATGCCGTCGCAGCTCGCCTTCCTGGCGCTGGTGGTCGTGCTGGTGGCGCTGGCCTACGCGCTGATCGAGCGCCAGCTGCGCGCGCCGTGGGGGCGCATGATGCGGGCGATCCGCGACAACGAGCTCGCCGCTGCGGCGATGGGCAAGCACATCGAGGCGCGCCGGCTGCAGGCCTTCGTCTTCGGCTCGGCGGTGATGGGGCTGGCCGGCGCGCTGTTCGTGCACTTCAACCGCTCGGTCACGCCGGAGGCGATCGACCCGATGCTCGCGACCTTCCTCGTGTGGATCATGCTGATCCTCGGCGGGTCGGGCAACAACCGCGGCGCGATCCTGGGCGCGGTCGTGATCTGGGGCATCTGGTCGCTGTCGGAGCTGCTGACCGACCGCCTGCCGACCGAGGTCGCGGTGCAGGCCAAGTACGTGCGCGTGTTCGTCATCGGGCTGACGCTGCAGCTCGTCCTTCGCTTCAGGCCCGAAGGTATACTGCCCGAACACGAGCCGGGCCGCGCGTCGCCGCCCCCCGGTGCGGCGCCGCCCGGTGCCGCCGATGGTCGCTGACGCGGGCGAGTCCGGTTTTCCCCACCCGGTGCCCTGCGAGGCACCTCTCAGGAGATCTCAGCTCATGAAGACGCGTTTCCTCGGCAAGCTCGCGGGCGCCGCCGGCGCCGCCGCGCTGCTGGCGGGCCTGCCGGCCCAGGCGCAGGACATCAAGGTCGGTCTGCTCGGCGGCATCACCGGCCCGATCGCGGCGATGGCGCCGCCGATGGTCGACGCCGCGAAGCTGGCGTTCAGCCAGGTCAACGCCGGGGGCGGGATCCTGAACGGGCGCAAGATCGAAACCGTGGTCGGCGACAGCGGCTGCAACCCGCAGGCCGGCACCGACGCCGCGACCAAGGCGGCCAACATCGACCGCGTGATCGCGCTCGTCGGCCCGCACTGCTCGGGGGCTGTGCTCGCGGTGGCCAACTCGGTCGCCGTCCCGGCCGGCGTGCTGCTGGTCACGCCGTCGGGCACGTCGCCGGCGATCACTGCGCTGGCGGACCGCGACCTCGTCTACCGCACCGTGCCGTCGGACGACTACCAGGGGCGTGCGCTGGCGCGAACCGTCAAGGCGCGCGGCATCGGCAGCGTGGCCGTGACCTACCTGAACAACGACTACGGCAAGGGCCTGGGCGAGGCCTTCAAGGCCGAGTTCGAGGCCATCGGTGGCAAGGTCGCGGCCTACTCGGGCCACGAGGAGGGCAAGGCCTCGTACCGCTCCGAGCTGGCGCAGCTCGCGCGCAGCGGCGCCGACACGCTGGTCGTCTTCGACTACGGCGACGGCACCGGGCTGACCATGCTGCGCCAGGCGCTGGAAAACCGGATGTTCAAGAACTACATCGGCGCCGACGGCATGAAGTCCGACGCCGTCATCAAGGCGCTGGGGGCCGACAACCTGAAGACCTTCTTCACCTCGGCGCCGGTGGGCGAGGCGGGCGCGTCCAAGCAGGCCTTCGACAAGGCCTTCAGCGCCGCCGGCGGCCGGCCGGACGCGATCTTCGCCGGCAATTCGTACGACGCCGCGTTCCTCGTCGCACTGGCGATCGAGCATGCCGGTGGCGACCGCAGCAAGCTCGCCGCGTCGCTGAGGGCGGTGTCGTCGGCGCCGGGTGAGGCCATCCTGCCGGGCGAGTGGGCCAAGGCCAAGCAGGCGATCGCGCAAGGCCGCGACATCGACTACAAGGGTGCCACCGGCGACCACGAGTTCGACAAGAGCGGCGACGTGCCGGGCGCCTACGCCTTCTTCGGTGTCAAGGGCAGCACCTACGAGGCGCTCGCCTCGATGAAGTAGGGCGCCTGCCGCCCCGGGGCGCGGGCCGGCGGCACACGCCCCGGCCCGCGTCGGCTTTTCAGCGCAGGCGGCGCACGGCCGCCTCGACGACCGACCGGATCGCGACATGGACATGGGCATCGCCGGCCGCTGGGCCCTGGTCTGCGCGGCCAGCAAGGGGCTGGGCCGCGGTTGCGCCCAGGCGCTGGCGCGCGAGGGCGTCAACCTCGTCCTCACCGCGCGCGGCCACGACGCGCTCGAGGCGACCGCGGCCGCGCTGCGGGCCTTGCCCGGCGCGGCCGAGGTGCGGCCGGTCGCCGGCGACATCACGACGCCCGAGGGCCGCGCGGCGGCGCTGGCGGCCTGCCCGCAGGTCGACATCCTGGTCACGAATGCCGGCGGGCCGCCGCCGGGCGACTTCCGCGACTGGGACGGCGACGCCTGGATGCGCGCGCTGCAGGCCAACATGCTGACGCCGATCGAGCTGATCAAGGCGGTCGTCGACGGCATGGCGGCGCGCGGATTCGGCCGCATCGTCAACATCACATCGGCCGCGGTCAGGGCGCCGATCGACATCCTGGGGCTGAGCAACGGCGCGCGCAGCGGGCTGACCGGATTCGTCGCCGGGCTGGCGCGCCAGCCGCAGCTCGCCAGCCGCAACGTCACGATCAACAACCTGCTGCCCGGTGCGTTCGACACCGACCGCCTGCGCGCGACGCTGCAGGGCGCGGCCACCAAGGCAGGCCGCAGCGTCGACGAGATCGCCGACGCGCGCCGCCAGGGCGTCCCGGCGCGCCGATTCGGCGACGCGGCCGAGTTCGGCGCGCTGTGCGCCTTCGTCTGCAGCGCGCACGCCGGCTACCTGACGGGGCAGAACCTGCTGATCGACGGCGGGGCCTATCCGGGGACGTTCTGATACGCGCCTGTGCTCGATAGTCACGGATCGGGTGCTCGCCGATCGACCGCCAACGCGATCCGGTATCAGCCCGCCTCGCGCGGCGCCCAGTCGGCGAGCAGATCGTCGACGCCGGCGCGCGGGCGGCGGCGCGCCGCGGTCGCGGTGCCGATCGAGACGAAGCACACCGGGCGCTCGTCCGAAGCCAGCCCGGCGTCGCGCGCGAACGCGGCGCTGCGCAGCGCGCGCCCGCTGGTCAGCATGGCGCCGAATCCCATCGCGTGCGCGGCCAGCAGCAGGTTCATCAGCCCCGCACCCAACGTCACGTAGCGCTCGGTGTCGACCACATCGTCGTGCGCGGGCGCGAGCCGCACCACCGCCAGCAGCAGCGTCGGCGCGCGGTCGGCCTTGGCGCGCGCATCGGCGCGGGCGGTGGCGTCGGCGTCGGGGTCGCGCTCGTGCAGCGCGGCCTCGAACAGCTCGGCCAGCCGCGCGCGCTGCGCCGGCGCGATGCGCAGCAGCCGCCACGGCGCCAGCTCGCGATGGTCGGGCGCGCAGGCGGCGGCGGCGATCATCTGGCGCAGCTGCGCCTCGGTCGGCCCCGGATCGACGAGCTTCTTCGGCGAGACCGAATGGCGGCTGGCGATCAGCTCCAGCGTGAAGGCGAGCGGGTCGAAGGGCTCGGGCATGGCAGGTGACGGGGCTTGGCGGCTGGACGGGCGTGGGCGGGGCCGGGCTTCGATCGAGGGGTGTGCATGGCGGCCGGTGGCGATGTCTCGGCCTGCGCCTCAGCGCCGCGACGACGCGACGATGCCGCCGACGATGAGCGCGAAGGCGGCGCCATGGTAGAGCCGCGGCGGCTCGCCGAGCAACGCCGCCGACATCAGCGCCGCCAGCAGCGGTGTCAGGTTGGCGAAGAAGCCGGCCAGCGCCGGCCCGACCGCAGCCACGCCGAGACCCCAGCAGCGGTAGGCGAGCACCGACGGCCCGATCGCCAGGAAGCCGACGACGAGCGCGATCGTCCAGCCCGGCAGCGCGTCGGACGCCACTGCAGGTGCGGTCGTCGCAAACGCGGCCTCCAGCCCCGCCGCGCCCCCGGCCCACGCGAGCCCGAACAGCACCTGGATCAGCAGGAACTCGGCCCAGTCCCAGCGCGGCCGCGCGGCACCCGCGAGCGACGCCGGCGGCCGCGCGAGCTGCCAGCTGTACAGCGCCCAGCTCAGCGCCGCCAGCAGCATCCACAGGTCGCCCGGCACCAGCCGCAGCGATGCGAGCTGCGAGGCCTCGCCGCGCAGCAGCACGACCAGCACCCCGAGCGCCGACAGCGCCGCACCCAGCCACTGCAGCGGCCGCGGGTGCTCGCGGTACAAGGCCACGCCGATCAGCATCATCCACAGCGGCACGCTGGCGGCGATCAGCGTCACGTTGACCGGGGTCGAGGTCGTCAGCGCGACATATTGCAGCGCGTTGTAGGCACCGACCCCCAGCCCGCCGAGCAGCGCCAGCTCGCGCCAGCGCGCGGCGATCTGGCGCCGCCGGTCGGCTGTCGCCAGCGCGCACCAGCCCAGCGGCAGCAACAGCACGAGCGCCGCCGCCCAGCGCATCGCATTGAGCGCCAGCGGCGGCACCTGCCCTGCCATCATGCGGCCGATCAGCGCATTGCCCGCCCACATCAGCGGCGGCACCAGCAGCAGCAGCGCGACGCGCGGCGTCAGGCCCGGGTTCACGCCGGCGGCTCCGCGCCGGCGGCCTCGCGCAGCGCCGCCGGCATCGGCGCGCCGCAGTTCCAGCACTGCTCGAACGGCCCATCGACAACCTCGCCGCAGGCATGGCACAGCCAGTGGCGCGGCGGCGGATGCTGCAGCGTATCCAGCAATCCACGCGCCTCGTCGAGCCGCGCGTCGTCGGCGATCCAGACCTCGGGCAGCGCCTGGTCGGGCGGGATCTCGCCCGCGATGCCGCTGGCGTAGGCGCGCTGCACGCTGGCGTCGATGCCGGCGTGGCGCAGCATGTCGGCCCACAGCGTGGCCAGCGCGAGGTTGGGGGCGTGGACGAGCCGCTTCATCGCCGCCGATGGTGCCACGGCGCGCGTGCGGCCGCCGTCTGCGCTAACCTGCATGCCGCGCCGCCGCGCGCGGCACCCCTTTCCGCGAACGAGAATCCCGGCAGGAGCCCCACGATGCCCAAGGCCATCCAGATCGCTGCCTACGGCGGCCCCGAGCAGATGCGGCTCGTCGACGTCGAGGTCGGCGACCCCGGCCCGGGCCAGATCCGCATCCGCCACCAGGCCTGCGGGCTCAACTTCATCGACGTCTACCAGCGCACCGGGCTGTACGCCAACCCGCTGCCGCTGACCATGGGCATGGAGGCCGCCGGCATCGTCGAGGCGGTCGGCCCCGGCGTCGCGCACCTGAAGCCCGGCGACCGCGCCGCCTACGCGAGCAACCCGCCGGGCAGCTACAGCGAGGTCCGCGTGATGCCGGCCACCACCGTCGTGCGGCTGCCCGACGGCATCGGTTTCGAGACCGGCGCGGCGATGATGCTCAAGGGGCTGACGGCGCAGTACCTGCTGAAGAAGGTGCGTCCGGTCGAGGGGCTGCAGCCGGGCGACCACGTGCTGTTCCACGCCGCCGCCGGCGGCGTCGGGCTGATCGCCTGCCAGTGGGCGCGCGCGCTAGGCTTGCAGCTGATCGCCACCGCCGGCGGCGAGGCCAAGTGCAAGCTCGCGCTGGCGCATGGCGCCGCGCACGCGATCGACTACCGGCGCGAGAACTTCGTCGAGCGCGTGCGCGAGATCACCGGCGGGCGCGGCGTCAAGGTCGTCTACGACTCGGTCGGCAAGGACACCTGGGACGGCAGCCTGGACTGCCTGCGCCCGTTCGGGCTGATGGCGAGCTTCGGCAACGCCAGCGGGGCGGTGCCGCCGTTCGCGCCCGGGCTGCTGGCGGCCAAGGGATCGCTGTACCTGACGCGGCAGACGCTGTTCACGCATATCGCGACGCGCGAGGCGACGCAGGCGATGGCCGACGAGCTGTTCGAGGTCGTGCTGTCGGGCCAGGTGAAGATCCGCGTCGAACAGCGTTTTCCGCTCGCGCAGGCGGCCGACGCGCACCGCGCGCTGGAGGCGCGGTCGACGACCGGCTCGACGGTGCTGCTGCCCTGACGATGCGCGCGACGTCCGACCCTGCCGTTGGCCCGTCCGCAGCCGGGCGCCGCGCGCGGCCGGCCTCGCAAGGCGCCGGCGGCGCGTGCATCGTCGGGCGCCTCCTCGTCGCTGCGGCGGTCGCGTTGGCCGGCGGCTGCACGTCGCCACCCACCGGGAAGGGGCCCGCGATGACGCCCGAGCAGCAAGTCGAGGCCACCGAGCGCGCCTTCGCCGCCACGATGGCGCGGCGCGACCTGCCGGGCTTCGCCAGCTTCGTCGACGACGAGGCGGTCTTCTTCAGCGGCCCGATGCCGCTGCGCGGGCGCGACGCCGTCGTCGCCTGGTGGGCGCGCTACTTCGGGGGCGCGGCGGCGCCGTTCTCGTGGGAGCCGGACCAGGTCGTCGTCCTCGCGTCGGGGGCGCTGGCGCACAGCTCGGGTCCGGTGCGCGCGCCCGACGGCAAGCCGTTCGCGCGCTTCGACTCGATCTGGCGCCGCCAGGCCGACGGTGCGTGGAAGATCGTCTTCGACAAGGGCAGCCCGCTGCCGCCGCGCGCCGAGCCGCGCTGATCGACCACGCGCGAAGCAGACGCCTCCATGCCGGTCCGCATCGTCCGCCTCGGCAGCCCGCGCACCCCCGGCGAGGGCCTGCGCATCGGCACCGTGCGCCGCCCGCCGCGCGGGGTGCCGAAGGCCGAATTCGCCGCGCGCGACTTCTACGACGTCTGGTTTCCGCTGCTGGCACCGAGCGCCGAGACGGTCGCGTTCGCGCAGGCGGCGCGAACGCCGCAGGACTGGCAGGACTTCGCGCGCCGCTACCGGCGCGAGATGGCCGCGCCCGATGCGGCGCATGCGATCGGCCTGCTGGCCGCGCTGTCGCAGCAGACCGACTTCGCGCTCGGCTGCTACTGCGAGGACGAATCGCGCTGCCACCGCTCGCTGCTGCGCGAGCTGCTGCGCGAGCGCGGGGCGAGGCTCGCGCCATGAGCGGGGGGCTGGCGGCCGCGCGGCCGGCCGCAGCGACACCAACCCGGAGGCGACGACGATGACGGCAGTCCCGGCACTCGAATTCTTCTTCTTCATCGGCAGCACCTATTCGTACCTGTCGGTCCAGCGCGCCGAGGGTGTCGCCCGCGCGGCGTGCGTGGCGCTGGTCTGGCGACCGTTCAGCGTGCGAACGCTGATGCGCGAGCAGAACAACGTCCCGTTCGCCGGCAAGCCGGTCAAGATGGCCTACATGTGGCGCGACCTCGGGCGCCGCGCGCGGCGCTTCGGCGTGCCGTTCGACGGCATCGCACCGTATCCGATCGACGCCGACGAGCGCGCCAACCGCGTCGCGACGCTGGCCGCGCTGCAGGGCTGGTGCCCGGAGTTCACGCGCGCGGCCTACCGCGCGTGGTTTGTCGACAAGCTCGACCCGGGCCGGCCCGAGGTGCTGGCCCGCATCGTCGAAGGCCTGGGCCGCGACGCCGCGCGTTGCCTCGAGGCCGCCGACGGCGACGAGGTGCGCGCCGAGTACGCGCGCCAGACCGACCGTGCACGCGCGCTGGGCCTGTTCGGCTCGCCGAGCTTCGTCTGCGGCGACGAGGTCTTCTGGGGTGACGACCGGCTCGACGACGCGCTCGACTGGGCACGGTCGGGGGCCGAGGAGCAGCCGGCGCCGCGCCCGGGTGCCGAGCCCTGACCGTGCGCGCGGTCTGGATCAGCGGTCTGGCCGCACTCGCGCTGTTCGTCGGCCTGGCGATCCATCTGGCGCCGCTCGAGCCGGGCATCGTCGCGCTGCAGTTCGCCGCCACGCCGCGCGCCTTCGGCGAGATCGTCCACCTGTGGTCGCCGCAGGACCTGCAACGCTACCGCGCGCACCTGGCGCCGGACATGCTGCTGCTGCTGGCCTACGGGACCTTCGGCTTCCTGTTCGCGACGCGAACGCGGCTGTTCGCGCCGCTGGCGGCCGGCGCGCGCGCCGCGGCGCGCTGGCTGATGCCAGCGGCGGCGCTGGCGGACGCGGCCGAGAATGCGCTGCACGCCTGGCTGACCGCGGCGCCGCGCTTCGAGGTCCCGCATCTGTATGCGGTCTCGGCGGGCACGGCGGCGCTGAAATGGGCGCTGCTGGTCGCCTTCGCGATGCTGGTCGTGCTGGCGCTGCTGCGCACTCGGGACTGACCGCGATGCCGGGCGCGACGCGCGGCCCCGATGCCAGGCGCCGGGCGAGCGCATTACGGCGTCGCGGTCTTTCCTCCGCGGCGATGTGGCGGCACACTGCGCCTCGATGAGTCCGCGCTCGCTCGTGCTGACGGTCGCGCTCGCCGCGGCGGTGACGGTGCTCGGCAGCGCCGGCGAGCTGCCCGATCGCGTCGCGTCGCACTTCGGCATCAGCGGCCGGGCCGACGGCTTCATGCCGCGCGAGGTCTTTCTCGCGCTGATGACGCTGACGGCCTCGGTGCTGCCGGCGGCGCTGTGGTGGCTGCAGGTCGGCAGCGCGCGCCGCGGCCGCGTGCGCATCCCGCATGCCGCGCACTGGCTCGCGCCGCCGCAGCGCTCGCGCACGCTGGCCTACCTCGCATGGCACGCGGCCGCATTCTCGGCCGGGCTGGCGACCTTCATGGTCTTCGTCCACTGGCGCGTCGTGCTCGCCCATGCCGACGAGGGGGCGGCGCCGAGGCTGGCGCCGTGGCCCTTCTTCATCGGGCTGGGGGTGTTCCTGGTCTTCACGCTGGCGTGGGCGCTGGCGCTGCAGCGGCGCTTCCGCGATCCGGCGCGCGCGCAGCCATGAGCGACGTGTCAACCGAACCAGATCCGCCACAGCCCGACGACGACGTGGCCCCAGATCAGCAGGTTGACGCCGAACAGCGTCAGCACCCGGCTGACGTTCCACAGCGCCTTGGCGCGGCGGATGCATCCGTGCTCGCCGGTGGCGGCGTAGAGCACGAGGTAGAACACCGACGGCACGAAGGTGCCGACGATCAGCACCCCCATGACCCAGTAGAAGGTCGTCATGGCGGCATTATGCGGATCCGCGCCGCACGCCTCGCAGCCCGGGCTCGCACCGGTGCCGCGTCTCACCCACGCCAAGGAGTTGCTTCATGAACCTCCGCGCCTTCCGTTACCCCACCGTGGCCGCCGCGCTCGTGCTGGCCGGGGCCCTGGCGATCGCGCCGTACGCGCGCTCGCAGATCGATGCCGCGCCGAGCTGGGCGCCGATCGGCACCTCGGCCAGCGGGGCCAGCAGCACGGTGTGGTTTCACGAACCCGGTTCGCGGCAGGCGGTGGCCTGCCAGACCGTCGCTGGCGCCGACGGCCGGCTCGCCGGCGTGAGCTGCGCGCAGGGGCGCTTGCCGTGAGCGCCGCCCACAGCCACCGCTTCGGCGCGCGCGCGCGACTGGCCACGCTCGCGCTGGGCCTGGCGATGCTCGCCGGCTGCGCCCAGCATGGCGGCGCGCCGTCGCGCTCGGCATCGCCGTATGCGGGCCAGCCACAGCGGGAGGTCAGCGCGCTGTCGCCGGCCGAGGTCGCCGACCTGCGCGCCGGGCGTGGGATGGGGCTGGCGCGGCCGGCCGAACTCAACGGCTACCCCGGCCCGCTGCACGTGCTGGAGCTGGCCGCGGCACTGGAACTCAGCGCCGACCAGCGCGCGCGCACCGAGGTGCTGTATGCGCGCATGCAGGCCGCGGCGCGCGAGGCCGGGGCACGCTGGATCGAGGCCGAGCGCGAACTCGATGCGCTTTTCCGCACGCGGCAGGCGACGCCGCAGTCGCTGCGCGCCGCGCTCGACCGCATCGGCGCGCTGCAGGCGCGCGCGCGCGAGGTGCACCTGCAGGCGCACGTCGAGCAGACCGCGCTGCTGACGCCGACACAGATCGAGCGCTACGTGCAGCTTCGCGGCTACGGCGGCGCGCATGGCCGGCATCACGAGCACCGGTAGGGCTGGCGGCGACACGGGCGGCGAGGCCGGCGTCGCCGGGCCCTGCCTTGCGGCCGCGTCGCGCCAAGTACCCCGTTTCACAAGTACGCACACATGAAATCGCGCCTTTCGAGCCATGGCGGCGTTGCAAATCCTCGCGATGCCATAGGGCATCGCTGCGGTTTGCGCCTAGCCCTGGCCCGAAACGCATCGATTTCATTACGTGTGCGTACTTGCGAAGCGGGGTACTAAGCTTCCCGCCGTGCGACCCACCTGAACCCGCGAGACCGACGATGGACATCGAGAGCTTCATGCAAGGCTACAAGGCGGCCTGGGAGGCGCGCGACGCGCAGGCCTTCGCGGCGCTGTTCCACCCCGACGGCCAGTATCACAACACGCCGTTCGCCGTGCAGCGCGGGCGCGACGAGCTCGTCGCCTACTGGCGCCGCGTCGAGCTGCAGCAGGACGTGCGTGTCGACTACGACCTGCTCGCCTCCGAGCCCGGCCGTGGCATCGCGCACTGGCACGTCACCTACCAGGTCGCGTCCGAGGAGCTGTTCGCGATCTGGGCACGCTCGACCGGCACCGCGCTGCCGCCGCGCCAGCCGGGCGACCCGCTGCCGCGCATGGTGCTCGACGGCGTGCTGCACGCGCGCTTCGACGGCGACCGCTGCCGCGAGTGCAGGATCTGGTGGCACTCGATGCCGGAGGCCTCGGGCGGAAGGTGAATCCGATCGCGCGTCGAGCGCTCGGCCGCGCCCGAGGTCGACACCGGCGACTCGTCGCCCGCGAGGTGGGCCACCAGCGCGGCGCGCCCGGCGGCGTCGCGCAGGCCTCTTTCGCCCATCCCCAGGCCCGCAAACATGGTATGCGGGTCGGCCAGGGAGCGCTCGAGCCGCGGCGCGGTCCACACCTCGCCGGCCGCTCGCGCCGCTCGCAACGCCGGCGAGTCGTCGAATCCCGGGTCGCCGGCCGTCGGTCGCCCGAGCAGCCCTGCGAGCGACGGCCCGGCCATGGCCGCCGCGCCTGGCGTCAACGCGTGGCAGGCTGCGCACTGGGTGTCGAAGATCACCCGGCCCTGCGCGATGGCCTCGGTGGCTGCGGGCTCAGGCCTGCCCGCAGCCGCGACGCTGCCGGCCTCGGATGCGGCCGCCGCGGCGATGCTGAAGACGGCGGCGCCGACGACAACGGCACGAACAACGGCACCCAACGCCGCGCGGCTTGCCCCGGCTTGCAGCCTCACACCCCGTACTCGATACGAACGATGCGGTCGGTCCCGCTCTCGCCGCCCCAGGCCTGGCCGGCGATGCCGTCCATCTGGCGCACGTTGGCGGCGGGGCGGTCGGACGGGAACGAGGTGAAGCGCTCGGTCGCCGGGTCGAAGCGGACGATCGCATTGGCGACGAAGTCGGTCAGCCAGACCTGGTCCGACGGGTCGACCCAGACCGAGTAGGTGCGCGGCCGCTCGCCGGGCAGCTTCCACGCCCGCCACGAGCCGTCGCGCGGGTCGTGCATCGAGACCTGGCCGCTGTGCCACTCGCTGATCCACAGCCGCCCGGCGCTGTCGGACCAGACGCGGCGCGCGCCCTGGCCCGGGGTCGGCGGCTCGACGATGCGGACCTGCAGCGCCGCCGGCGTCGTCGCCTCGGTGTCGATGCGGGCCAGGTGGTTGCCGGCCAGCGAGACGTACCAGACGCTGCCCTGCGGCGTTCGCGTGATGCCGTAGGGGCCGCGCCCGCGCGGCGCCTCCCAGGCATCAAGGCGCTCGCTGGCCGGGGTGAAGCGGGCGATGACGCCGTTCTGGCCGGTCATCCAGCAGCGGCCGGCGGCGTCGAACACCGGCGTGTTGAGGTTGGCATCGGCGAATCGCGCCGGCAGCGGCCAAAGCGTCACGCGGTGGTCGCGCGGGTCGACGCGCGCCAGCGCGTTCTGGCCGCCCTCGGTGACCCAGGCCGCGCCGTCGGGGCCGCGCACGACGCCGTGCGGCCGCGCGCCGGGGCCCAGCGGCACGACGCGGATCGAGCCGTCGCGCGGATCGAGCCGGTTCAGCGTGCCGTTACGCTGGCCGCAGAACCAGAATGTGCCGTCGCCGGCATGCGTGATGTCGCGCGCGCCGACCGCGCCGGCGCGCGACCGGGCATCGAACCAGGTGACGCGATAGCCGGCCGGCAGCGCGGGCGGCTCGGCGCGCGCGTGGCGCAGCAGCACCGGAGCGGCGAGCGTGCCCGCGGCGAGGGCGAGCCAGTGGCGTCTCGTGCTGGGCATGGGCAGGGTCCTCCGTGCAGGGGGCGGGCAGCGGCACGGAGCCGCCGGCCTCGGGCCGATGCTGGCACCGAGGGGCCGATGCCGTGGCCTCGCGCGCGGATGACCCGGCTCGGCGCGGCGTCTTGCCGGCGGCACTCCCGGCTTCGAACGCGGCTCGTGCCCCCCGGGCTCGTCAGAACGCCGGAGCGCGAAACGGCGTGCCGGCCGGGAAGACCAGCCCGAATTCCGCCTCGAGCACCTCGCTCCGATGCGCCGCGTCGCGCAGGGTCGTCACCGTCGCGAGGCCTCGTTCGCGCACGACCAACTCGCGGTTGCGCAGGGCCACGCGCCTTTCCGCCCGCGCGCGCTGGGCGGTGAGGTTCAGCACGAAGGGCGATCCGGGGTAGGTGCTCGTGAAGTGGTTGGCCATCACGAAGTCGACCGCGTGATGCGGCTCGAGCGTGAACGCATACAGCGCGCTCCACTCGCCGCCGAGATTCCCCTGCAGGACCCAGACGTCGGCCTCGCGTCGCAGGCGGTGGCCGACGGATTCCACCCAGGTCTCGCGGTCCTGCGCGAGCGGGACCGGCTGCACGAGCCCGTCGGCGCCGAAGCCCACGTCGGCGACGAATGCCCCTTGCGGCAGGTCGACCCGAAGCAGCATGTGGGTGCGCGGGCGGAGGTCGGCCGTCCCCGCGCGCACGCGGGCGGCCAGCGCCCCGACGCGAAAGCCGAGCGCCTCGAGCGCGGCCTGGAAGAGCGTGTTGTGCTCGAAGCAGTAGCCCCCGCGCCGGGCGGCGACGAGCTTGGCCTCGACGGCGGCGACGTCGAGGGCGATCGGGCGGCCGAGCAGGATGTCGAGGTTCTCGAACGGGATCGTCGCGCAGTGCGCGCGGTGCAGCGCGGCGAGCGTGTCGAGGGTCGGCGCGAGCGGGCCGCGCACGCCGATGCGGGCGAGGTAGGCGTCGAGGTCCAGCTTGCCGGCCGTGGCGGCGAGAGGGAAGTTGGCCTTCATGGACATCTCCGATTCACGGGCAGGCCCGCGGTGGCGAACCATGCACGATCCCAGCAACGGCCGTGCCAGCTTCCGATGGCGCGGTTGACCTCGCGCGGCGTGGCGCGGCAGGCGAGCGCGTGCTGCCTTGGGTGTCGGCGTCCCCCGACAGGGCATGGCGCCGATCCGCCCATCGGGCTGTCGGTGCGGGTGATCGCGCTGTCGGCGATCGCCGACGGGGCGCCCGGCCGCGGGGTCGGCCTGGGCCGCCGATGCCGAAGTCGCGCTGCGCGAGGCGTCGCCACGTTCGGCTCGGGCCTGGCAGCCGACCCCAAGGGCCGGCCGCGCGCAGCAGGCGCGCTCAGGGCACCCCGCCCCCCGCGCGGATCGCGTAGGGCTTGCTCGCCATCAGGCCGCCGTCGGCGTACTGGCTCATGCCGAGCGTATTCGGCAGCTCGACCCACTCGACGGCGTCGACGTAGACGGCCAGATACCACGCGTGCAGCTCGCGCGGCGCGACCCCCAGCCGCAGCGCGTAAAGGCCGGTGACCATCAGGCGCTGGATGTGGTGTGCATAGCCGTGCGCGAGCGTGGACCCGATCGCGTCGGCCAGGCATGCCATCGGTACGTCGCCGCGCCAGTAGAACGCCGGCAGCGCCTCGTGCGCGTCGAGCGCGTCGAGCGCGTCGAGGTCGAGGTAGCCGGGCTTGCGCGTCCAGGAGATCCCGCACACATACTCGCGCCAGCCGAGGATCTGGCGCACGAAGCCCTCGGCGCGCAGCCCGTCGGCGAAGTGGCGCATCGCGCTCAGGAACATCGCCGTACGTGCCTTCGACGACGGCACGTGCGTCGACTCGGCATCGACCTCGGCCATCCACACCGAGTCGCGCGCGGGGTCGAAGCCGTCGAACGCCGACGACGCGCGGTCGAGCTGGTCGCCGAGCACGAGCACGAGCTGGCGGACTTCAGCGGCCATCGCGCCCCTTGCCCCTGCGGCAGGCGTCGCTGCAGTACCTGACCAAGTCCCAGTTCTTCGCCCAGGCCCGGCGCCAGACCATCTCGCGTCCGCAGGCGACGCAGACCTTGCGCGGCAGCGAGGCCTTGTGGCCCTTGAAGCCGAGCGCGGCGGTCACGACACGATCGCGCCGCTCATCGGATCCGGCCGTGGGGTCGAGCCACCTTTCCCGAGTCGTGCGGGGCATGAACCGGCCGCTGCCGCTGACGCTGCGCTACGCCTGCGGCTGCCGCAGCTGGAACACATTGCCCTCCGGGTCCACGCCGTCGAGGTGCACTTGCCCGCGCCAGGTCCACGCAGCCTCGGGGGGCTTCAGACTGCCGCCTGCGCCCGTGACGGCGCCGCGGCGCGCTTCGATGGACGGCACCAGGAACGAAGCCTTGATCGGCGTGTCCTCGAGCGGGACGGGCGGTGATCGCCGCTCGATCGCGGCCGCGGCCGCTTCGGGCATCGCGACGATCGCGACCTCGAAGCCCTGGCCGTGCAGGACGACGAAAGTCCGCGCCTGCTCGGCGATCGCCAGCGCAAGGGCGCACTGGTAGAACGACGCCAGGCGCTCCACGTCCTTGGCGTAGACGACGACCTGGACGGGAGCGGGGGCGGGGACGGGGACGGGGGCGGAGTCGGTCATCTCGGTGGCATCCAGCTGGCTGGCCTCTGGCCCGACTATCGCGGAAGGCATGACCCCGCTCCTGCATCGCCTCGAGAGTCCCCGACCACGACGCGCTTGCTGCCGAGGGACCACGCGCGCAGTCGTGCTGCGCCCGTAGACTGGCCCGATGCATCACGATCCCCTCGCTGCCTACGACGCGCTGACCGAAGGGCGCCGCCACTTCCTGCGCGTGGACGCGCTGTGCGACGCGGCCGCGCAGCGCTTCCCCGGCCTCGTTCCCGGCGCCGACGAACTCGCAGCCGACGCGCGGTGCGCGCTGAAGGACAAGCTCGGCGTCGAGAAGGCGCAGGGCGAATTCGTCGCCGCGGTGTTGAGCGACCCGGCGGCGGGCCGGCATCTCTGCCACGCGATGCTGCTGCCGCGCGAGGAGTCCGCCCGCCTCGCTGCCGAGTTCGAGGCCAAGGGCGAGCTGTCGTTGCCGGGCGCGCGCCTGCATCGCCAGGGCAAGGCCGCGGTCGTCACGATGTGCAACCCGCGCCACCTCAACGCCGAGGACGAGACGACGCTGGGCGGCCTGGAGACGGCGGTCGACGTGGCGATGCTCGACCCCGCGTCCGAGATCTGCGTGCTGCGCGGCGGCGCGGTGACGCACCCGCGCTACGCCGGGGGCCGCGTCTTCGGTGCCGGCATCAACCTCACGCACCTGTACCAGGGGACGATCCGCTACCTCTGGTACCTGGTGCGCGACCTGGGCCTCGTGAACAAGCTCTACCGCGGGCTCGCGCGGCCCGACGTGGACTCCGAGCTCGACGGCATCGAGAAGCCCTGGCTGGCGGCGGTGGAGCGATTCGCGATCGGTGGGCACTGCCAGATCCTGCTCGCGGTCGACCACGTGATCGCGGCGCAGGGCGCCTACCTGACGCTGCCGGCGAGGAAGGAGGGCATCATTCCGGGTGCGGCCAACCTGCGGCTGGCGCGCTTCGTCGGGGCGCGCATTGCGCGCCAGGCGATCCTCGCCGAGCGGCGGCTGGATGGCGACTCGCCCGAGGGCCGGCTGATCTGCGACGAGATCGTCCCGGCCGCCGAGATGGACGCCGCCATCGAGCGCGCCGTCGAGCGCTTCACGGGCTCGGGCGTGGTGAGCGCGGCGGGCAACCGGCGCGCCCTGCGCATCGGCGAGGAGCCGCTGGACAGCTTCCGCCGCTACATGGCGGTGTACGCGCGCGAGCAGGCCGAGTGCCACTTCAGCCCGGCGTTGGTCGCCAACCTCGAGCGGCATTGGGATGCCGCGAGGCGGCGCGGGTGACGGCCGCGTGCGCTGCTCTTCTCCCCCGGGGAGGGCAGCGGCTGGCGCTATCACAAAGGGTCGGCGCCAGCCGCGCGCTTCAGTGCTTTCCTACCCGCACTGCCCCACATACCCGCAAGCCGTGCAGAACTCGCAGCCGTCCTTGTGGATCACGGTCGCGTTGCCGCACTCGGGGCAGATGCTGCCGGCCTGCGGCGCCGGCGTGCCGGGCAGCGCCGGGGTGGCCAGCACGCCCATCTCGCGCAGCGGGAAGCCCTCCTCGTCGAGCACGCCCAGCATCGCGTAGCGGTGGATGATCAGCCGCGCCATGTAGGCGACGGTCGACGGCCAGACCTGCTGGCGCCGCTGCCCCGGCGGCAGCCCGGGGACGAAGGCCATGAAGTGGCCCAGCGGTTCGGCGTAGTTGAGCAGCTTGCGCAGCTTCATCCCGATCCACGCCGGGTCGATCACGCGCATGTCCAGCGACAGCACGCGCGCCAGCCCGTCGAGCGCGCGCGGGTAGTTGCCCGCCAGCCCCATCGCGCAGGGGCGCGTGACGGCACTGCCGTCGGGGGTCGCGAGCTGCACCTCCTTGAGCGTGAGCGTGAAGCGCTCGCCGGTGGCGGGGTTGTCGATGTCGACCGCCCACGCCAGCGTGCCCGACGGGCTGGTGGCCGGCTCGTCGCGGCTGAACATCGCGTCCATCACCGGCGTGGTGGCCGGGCGCTTCGGGTCGGGCAGGGCGCCGAGCTGCTCGCAGCGCCAGCGGATCACCGCGGCGGTGGCGGCGACGACGCCCGGGAACAGCCGCGGCACGCCGTCGGGCGGGAAGGGCATCTGGAACGCGCGCTCCTCGGCCACGGTGGCCAGCGCGTCGAGCTTGAGCTGCAGCCAGGCGGCGTCGTCGGCGCGCAGGTCCATCGACAGCGTCTTGGCCAGCGCGCCCAGCCCGCGCGGCTGCTCGGCGCCGTTGACCCAGACCTCGAACGGCTTGTTGCGCCCGCCGGCCTCCTGCGCGCTCGCTGGCAGTTCGCCGACGAACAACGCGAAGTCGCCGAACGGGTGCTGGATCATGTAGGTCCAGGCCGGGTTGCCGGCCGGCAGCTCGGGCCGCCCCGGCCAGCGCAGGCTGGCCAGCACCGGCGTGGGCAGCTTGTCCAGCCGCAGCCGCTGGTCGGCGGCGTTGACGGTCAGCGCCGGCGTGGCCTCGGCGGTCGTGCTCAGCACCGCGCCCAGCACCGCGTTCGGGCGGTAGGTCGCCAGCCCCTTGAGGCCCGCCTTCCAGGCCTGCAGGTACAGGTCCTGGAAGTCGGCGTAGGGGTAGTCGGCCGGGACGTTGACGGTCTTGCTGATCGAGGTGTCGATGAAGGGCGCCACCGCGGCGACCATCGCCGCGTGGTCGGCAGCACTCATCTCGAGCGCGGTGACGAAGGCCGGCGTCAGCGGGGTGGCCTCGCCCTGCAGGTGGCGGTACAGCCGCCAGGCGTGGTCCTCGACCGCGTACTCGCGCGTCGTGCCGTCGGGCATGCGCTTCTTGCGCGTGTAGGTCCAGCTGAACGCCGGCTCGATGCCGTTGCTCGCGTTGTCGGCGAACGCCAGGCTGATCGTGCCGGTCGGCGCGATCGACAGCAGGTGCGAGTTGCGGATGCCGTGCGCACGGATGCGGTCCTTCAGCGCCCCCGGCAGCCGCGACGCGAAGCGCCCGCCGCTCAGGTACAGGTCGGCGTTGAAGAGCGGGAACGCGCCGCGCTCCTTGGCCAGCTCGACCGAGGCGCCGTAGGCGGCGTCGCGCATCACCTCGGAGATGCGGCGCGCCATCGCGCGCGCCGGCTCGGTGTCGTAGCGCAGCCCCAGCATCACCAGCGCGTCGCCCAGCCCGGTGAACCCGAGCCCGATGCGGCGCTTGCTCGCCGCCTCGGCCTGCTGCTCGGCAAGCGGCCAGACGGTGACGTCGAGCACGTTGTCGAGCATGCGCACCGCGGTCGCGCAGACCTCGGCGAAGCCGGCGTCGTCGAAGCGCGCGTCGTCGGCGAACGGACGCTGCACGAAGCGCGTCAGGTCGATGCTGCCGAGGCAGCAGCAGCCGTGCGGCGGCAAGGGCTGCTCGGCGCAGGGGTTGGTCGCCGCGATCGACTCGCAGTAGCCGAGGTTGTTGTCGGCGTTGATGCGGTCCAGGAACAGCACGCCGGGCTCGGCGTGGTCGTAGGTGGAGCGCATGATCTGGTCCCACAGCTCGCGCGCGCGCACGCGGCGGTAGACCCACAGGCCGTCGTCGCGCGGGTGCGCGCCGGCGGCTTTCTGCGCCGCGCCGGGCTCGGCGCGGTGCACCAGCTCGACCTCGCCGTCGCGCTCGACCGCCTGCATGAAGCCGTCGGTGACGCCGACCGAGATGTTGAAATTCTTCAGGTCGCCCTTGTCCTTGGCGTGGATGAAGGCCTCGACGTCCGGGTGGTCGCAGCGCAGCACCCCCATCTGCGCGCCGCGCCGCGCGCCGGCGGATTCGACCGTCTCGCAGCTGCGGTCGAACACGCGCATGTAGCTCACCGGGCCCGACGCGCTGCTCGCGGTCGCGTGCACCGCCGCGCCCTGCGGGCGGATGCGGCTGAAGTCGTAGCCCACGCCGCCGCCGCGGCGCATCGTCTCGGCCGCCTGCGCCAGCGCGGTGTAGATGCCGGGGTGGTCCTCGTCGGGCGCCGTGATGCTGTCGCCCACCGGCTGCACGAAGCAGTTGATCAGCGTGGCCGACAACTCGGTGCCCGCCGCCGACGCGATCCGCCCGGCGGGCACGAAGCCGTGCTGCTGCGCGGCGAGGAACTTCGCCTCCCAGGCGGCACGATGCTCGGCCGGCTCGGCGGCGGCGAGCGCGCGCGCGACGCGCCGGCGCACGTCGTCGGCGCGGTGCTCGTCGCCCTTGGCGTACTTCTCGACCAGCACCTCGGCGCTGATCGGCTGCGGGGGCAGCGCGTCGGCGCGCTTGCGGGTGGGGGTGCGGGCGGGGTCGTCCTTCGCGACGGTCATGATTCCTCCATGTTTCGGGGGCCGGATGGCGGGTGATCGGGCCCCGTTCGGATCGGGTCGGATGGCGGCCTTGACTCCCGTCAAGCGGGCGCATCCTGCGCAGCCCCGAGTATCGCCGCTTCGCGCCGCCCCGGCCCTGCAGACCCCCCTCGGGAAAAGCCCTTGCCGAGGCCTGCCGACGAGACCCTCCGGCGGTCCGGCGGCGGTCCGGGTGGGGTCCGGTCTGGGTGGGGTCAGGTCCCGAATCGCAAGGCCTTGCGATTCGGGACCTGACCCTCGCTACGTCACTCGGTACGCTCCGCGCCGTCTTCAGCGCAGCGCGGCGAAAACCCCGAGCGGATCGTGCGCCAGCGCGACCGACACCATGAAGCCGAAGCACGCCAGCGACGCCAGCGTCCACGCCACTCGCGCGCGCGTCGTGCGCGCGCGCTGCAGCGCCATCGTCCCCAGGCCGATGTAGACGACGAGCAGCACCAGCTTGACGCCGAGCCAGGTCTGCTCCAGCGGGTGGATCTGCAGCGCCGCCCACAGCAGCGAACCGGCGGTCAGCAGCCCGGTGTCGACGACCCAGCTCGCCGCCCGCGCCGGCAGCGACAGCGGCCAGCGCGCGCCGGCCAGGTGGGCGAAGGCGCGCAGCGCGAAGTAGCTGCCGCTCAGCGTGACGAATCCGATGTGCGCGTGGCGCAGCGCGAGGTAGTGGTCGATCAGGCTCATGGTCCGGGCGCGGGGAACGCGTCCGGATTGTGCCGGCGGTGGCGCCGGCAGGCCGCTGCGGGCTCCGCACGCGTCCTGCCGTGGCCCCGAGCGCTCGCTACCGGATCGCCGGCGCGACGGGCCCCGGCGGCGCCTCGTCCCCCGGCGGTGGCGCCAGCCAGCCGAAGCCGCGCTCGCGCGCCAGCGCCCTCGCGTGCGTGGCGTGGTCCGCCGCCTCGGCGGCGGGCGGCGATCCGCTCGCCCGGCCTTCCCACGCCGCCAGCATCCACATCGCCTCGCACTGCCACTCGGCGAGCTGCGCGCGCTCGGCGATCGCGAGCTGCGCATGCGCCGCTGCGCGGGCCGAAGCGAAGTCGCCGGCCGCGGCCGCGCGCGCCGCGCGCGCCCGCTCGCGGCGCGCGAGCACGAGCGGGTGCGGGCAGCGTTGAGCCAGCTCGTCGAGCGCGTGCCGGCGCGATGCCCGCCCGCAGCGCCGTGCGCACCAGGTCGTGGCGGCAGCGGGTGCCAGCGAGCAGCCCCTCGGACTCGGCCAGCTCGAGCGCCGGGAGCGCGGCGTCGACGGCCACCGCCGCCATCGCGGCGAGCTCGGCGGGCGCAGGCCGGCCGACCGCCAGCGCTGCCGCCTCGGCCAGCGCGCGGGCGTCGGCCGGCAGGTGATGCAGCCGCTGCCGAAGCTGGGCCGCGACCTGCTGCGTCGGCGGCTGGCGCGGCAACGCGTCGGGGCGCTCGCCCGGCGCCAGCGCCGCCAGCAACGCGCGGGCGTAGAACGGGTTGCCGCCGGTGCCGGCGCGCAGCGCCTGGCCCCAGTGGCCTTGCGCGAGGTCAGGGCGCATGCGCCGGCGCAGGCTGTCCAGCGCCTCGTCGTCCAGCCCCGCCAGCGTCAGCCGCATCGCGCGGCCCTCGGCGGCCAGCGTGTCGAGTGAGCTCGCCAGCGCCGGCGGCAGCTCGGCGTCGCGCGCGCTGGCGGCCCAGCGGACGCGGCCGCGCCGTGCCAGCAGCAACAGCCAGTCGGTGGTCGCGGCGTCGGCCCACTGCAGGTCGTCGACCAGCAGCCTTGCGGCATGCCCCTCGACCGCGCGCGCCAGGCCCTCGAACAGCCGCGCCCGGGCGGTCAGCGCGTCCAGCGGCGGCAGCGCCTCGCCGGGGGCGAGCAGCTCGGGCAGCAGCCGCGCGACGTCGAGCCGGTAGGCGCCCAGGTCGGCCAGCCAGTCCGGCTGCGCCGCGAGCAGCGCGGTCAACGGGGCGAAGGAGACCGACTGCAAGCCCTCCTGACCGCGCAGCCAGGGCGCGTCGGTGAAGGTCTCGGCCAGCAGCCGCGTCTTGCCGATCCCCGGCTCCCCGGCGACGACCAACACGGCCGCCGCGCTGGCGCGCAGCCGCGCCTGCTCGACGCGGCGGCCGACGAAGTCGGCGCCGGCCGGGGCCGGCGTGCCGTTGGCGCGCTGGACCTCTGTGTCGCCGGCCGGTGCGGCGTGAGGCATCGGCGCAGCCGATTGCGCACGCCAGGCGCGCAGCCAGGCGTCGAATTCGGGGAAGCCGCGCAGGTCGAAGCCCTCGGCCAACGGACCGTCGGCGGCGCTGCCGGCGCGTGGCGGCGCCCAGCGCAGCCGTACGCGCTCGGCCTGCATCGGCGGCGCGGCGTCCAGGGTGGCGACGAGCTGGCGCGCGCGCAGCAGGTGCACGCGCAGGTTCGCCAGCGCCACCGCCTCGGGCACATCGGGCCAGAACAGCGCGCCGATCTCGCTGCGCGTCAGCCAGCGGCCGTCGCGCGCCAGCACCAGCAGCAGGGCCGATGCGAGCGTGACCGGCAGCTCGTGGACGTCGCAGGCCGGCTCCGCGGCAGCGTGCGCGGCGTCGGCGACTTCGGGCTCGTCGCCCGGGGTCCGCGCTGGGACGCGGCGCGCCCGGGCCTGCCAGCGCAGCGGCCCGTGGACGTGCAGCACGCCGCTGCCCGCCGGATCGGCGGGCGGGCCGTCGCGCCTGCCTGGCGTGGTTAACGGTTCGTTCACGGCACCTGGCCGAGCATGGACCCCGTCCCGGCCGCAGATCCAGCCGATCGCGCGGGGCGAGCGATCTCGACACAGACGGGAGAACATCATGTCGATCCAGATCAAGATTCTTCGCACTTCGACCTTGATCGCGACGCTGGCGGCGGTGCCGCTGCTGCTGACGCTGGCACCTGCGGCGCAGGCCGCCGACCCGGACCCGCGCGCGGTGGCGCTGATCCAGGCCGGCCGCGCCGCCGAGGCGCTGCAATGGCTCGAGCAGGCGTCGGACGCCGGCGACGACCTGTCGGCCGAGTACGCGGGCCTGATGTACCTGCACGGCCCGACGCTGTTCGGCGCCCAGGTGCCCAGGGACCGCCAGCGCGCGATCGTCCACCTCAAGCGCGCCGCCGAGGTCGGCAGCCCGGTGGCGCGCGAGATGCTCAGGCGGCTCGGCGTGGAGGTCGAGGACGCCGTGGTGGCGAGCATCCGCGGCTGCTGAAGGCCTTGGGGACCGGGGCGCCCCAGCCCAGGTTCCCATCCCGATCGCCCGCGCCCGCGCGGTCCCGGCGGCAGGTCGGTGTGCCCCGCCGCGGCCCGATCGCGGTCTCAGGCGATCGTGCAGCTCACATCCACGCTGCCTCGAGTCGCATTCGAGTAGGGGCAGACCTCGTGCGCGGCGGCGACCAGCACCTCGAGCGCGCCGCGGTCCGTGCCAGGCACGCTGACGGTCATCGCCGCCGAGATGCAGAAGGCGCAGGCCTTGCCCGTCATCGGCCCGTCGGTGGTGCCATCGGCCGGCGAAGCTCCAGGGCGCGATGCCGCCTGGCGCGGGTCGCGGCATCATCGCTGCGTGCGCCGCTTCGCCGCCCTCTACCAGGCCCTGGATGCCAGCCAGGCGACGACCGACAAGCTCGCCGCGCTGGTCGCCTACCTGCGTGCCGCCCCCGACGCCGATGCCGCGTGGGCTGTGACCTTCCTCGCCGGTTGGCGGCCTCGCCAGGTCGTGCCGGCCGCCCTCGTGCGACGCGTCGCGCGCGAGGCGGCCGGCCTGCCCGAATGGCTGTTCGACGCCAGCTACCAGGTTGCCGGCGACCTCGCCGAGACCATCGCGCTGGTGCTGCCGCCGCCGCGGCGCGCCAGCGACCTTACGCTCGCGCACTGGGTCGGGCAGCGGCTGCTGCCGCTGCGCGGGCAGTCGTCCGATCTGCAGGCGGCGGCGCTGCGCGAGGCCTTCGACGAGCTCGACACGACCGGCCGCTTCCTGCTGGTCAAGCTGATCGGCGGCGGGTTCCGGGTCGGCGTCGGGCGGCCGATGGTTCAGCGTGCGATCGCCGAGCTGGCCGGCCTCGATCCCAAGGAAGTCGCGCTTCGCATGATGGGATGGAACGATGCGAGCGCCGTGCCCGACGCCGCGCGCTGGCGCGCGCTGATCGCGCCGCACGCGCCAGCCGCGACCGCGGGCCGGCCCTATCCCTTCTTCCTCGCGCATGCGCTGCAGGCCGACCCGGCCGCACTCGGCCCGGTCGGCGACTGGATCGCCGAGTGGAAATATGACGGCGTGCGCGCGCAGATCGTGCGCCGAGCGGGGCAGGGCTGGATCTGGTCGCGCGGCGAGGAGCTCGTGACCGAGCGCTTTCCGGAGGCGGCCGCGTTCGCGCGCGTGCTCCCCGACGGCACCGTCCTCGACGGCGAGTTGGTGGCGTGGCGCGACGGCGACGACCGCCCTGCACCCTTCGCGCTGCTGCAGCGGCGGCTCAACCGCAAGACGCTGACCCGGCGGCTGCTGGCCGAGCTGCCGGTGCGCTTTCTCGCCTTCGACCTGCTCGAGCTCGACGGTGCGGACTGGCGCGCGCGGCCTCAGCACGAGCGGCGTGCGGCGCTGGCGGCGCTGCTGCCGGCGTCCCAGCTCGCCCCTGTGCTCGACGCGCCCGACTGGGCGACGCTGGCGTCGCGGCGCGACGAGGCGCGCCGGCGCGGCGTCGAGGGGTTGATGCTCAAGCAGCGCGAGGCGCGCTACGGCCAGGGGCGAACGCGCGCCGACGGCGTGTGGTGGAAGTGGAAGCTCGACCCGCTGCGCATCGACGCCGTGCTCGTGCAGGCCCAGGCCGGCCATGGCCGGCGCGCCGGTGTCTACACCGACTACGGCTTTGCGCTGTGGAGCCGCGCGCCGCGCGATGCCGCCGAGGCCGCCGCGGTGGTCGACGCGATCGCGCGCCGCGCACCGCCGGATCTGCAGGGCTTGCAGCTGGTGCCGTTCGCGAAGGCCTACTCGGGGCTGTCCGACGCCGAGTTCCGCACCGTCGACCGGGAGGTCCGTGCCCACACGCTCGACAGGTTCGGCCCGGTTCGAAGCCTGCGGCCGACGCTGGTGTTCGAGATCGGCTTCGAGGGCGTGCAGCCCAGCGCCCGGCACCGCAGCGGGCTGGCGGTGCGCTTCCCGCGCATGCTGCGCATTCGCCACGACAAGCCGCTGCACGAGGCCGACGCGCTGCCGACGCTTCGCGCGATGCTCGATCCGGGCTGAGGCGAGGCGGGCGACATCCCTGCGGGCGGCCGCATCGGCGCGACGGCACGCTCGCTCCTGGCGTCGTGGTCTGGATGGCGCACCGCGGCCTCGCTTCGGCCCGGCCCCGACCCTGCGCAGGCGTCCGCGGCGGTGGCGGGTCGCCGTTGCAGTGCGGTGCTTTTGTCCCGATGTTCGGCTAAAGGCCGGTTGCGCGCGTGCCGACAATTCCCGGATGACGAACGAGCGCGCCCGGCGAGGGGCGGCGCTGTCGACTTGCGGAGACCCCATGCTGAGCGCCGAATCCGCCGATGCCCCGCCCGAGCGCATGCCCCTGCTGGCGGCGGCGGAGGTGCAGGACGACCTGCTCGTGGCCAGCAACGACCTGGACCGGCTGCACCGGCTTCTCGGCGACGCCAGCGAGTCGCTGATCGGACACTTCTCCGCCGCTGCGGGCGAGCTGCGCGAGCTGCTGCGCCTGAGCGCCGACCGGCCCGGCCTCGACCTGCCGCAGCTGCACCGCACGATGGAGCATGTCGCCGGCGCGATCACGGCGATGCAGTTCCAGGACCTGGCGTCGCAGCTGATCGCGCACACGGGCCACCGCCTGCGCGGCTGCGCCGATCGCCTGGCCCGCGAGGCCATGGGCGACGACGAGGACGGACCCGCGGTCGTCGAAAGCGTGCCGCTGCGCCCGAACCCGGTCACCCAGGACGAGATGGACGCCGGCTCCATCGAGCTCTTCTGACGACCCGCCCCCTGCCCGAGATCCCCCGGAGAAACGCCACCATGCATTCCATCCTTGCCGTCGACGACAGCGCCTCGATGCGCCAGATGGTGTCCTTCACGCTCAAGAACGCCGGCTTCAACGTCGTCGAGGCGGTCGACGGGCAGGACGCCTGGGAGAAGGCCTCCGCGCGGGACTTCAGCCTGGTGCTGACCGACCAGAACATGCCGCGCATGGACGGCATCAGCCTGACCAAGCGGCTGCGCGAGAACCCGAAGTTCAAGAGCACGCCGATCCTGATCCTGACCACCGAGAGCAGCGACCAGATGAAGCAGGCCGGCCGCGCCGCCGGGGCCACCGGCTGGCTCGTCAAGCCCTTCGACCCGGCCAAGCTGGTCGAGGTCATCGGCAAGGTCATCCGCTGAGGGGCGGGGTCATGGGCGACATGAGCAGGGAAGGCGGCCACCTGGCCGCAGGCATCGACCTGAGCCAGTTCTTCCAGGTCTTCTTCGAGGAAGCCGGCGAGAACCTGGAGAACATGGAGCAGATGCTGCTGGCGCTGGACGTCGGCAACGCCGACGACGAAACGCTGAACGCGATCTTCCGCTGCGCACACTCGGTCAAGGGCGGCGCGGCGACCTTCGGGTTCGCCGACGTGGCGGAATTGACGCACGAGATGGAGACGCTGCTGGACAAGCTGCGCCGCCACGAGCTCGAACCGGCGACCGAGATGGTCGACGCACTGCTCGCCGCCGGCGACGCGCTGCGCGGGCAGCTCGCCCGTCACCAGGCAGGCGGTGCCGGCGTCGCGCCGGATACCCGTGTGCTGCTGGCGACGATCCGCCGCCTGGTCGACGGGCAGGACGCGGCGGCGCCGCGGCCGGGGACGCCGGCACAGGAGTCCGCAGCGCCCATGCGGGCCGCGGGGCCGGTGCAGCCGGCCACGGCCCGGCAGTTGGAGCTCACCGTCGGTCCGCTGCCGGATCCCTCGGTCGCCGACAACCTGCTCGACCTGTTCAAGGAGATCACCGACCTCGGCACGATCGAGCCGCTCGACGCCGGCCAGTCCGCGGACGGCGTCCGCCGCTTCAAGGTCAGCACCACCAGCAGCGACAACGACCTGCTGGACTTGTTCACGTTCCACGTCGCGCGCGAACATGTCCGGCTGGCGCCCTTCGGCCCCGGGTACGGCTTTCACGAAGGCGCCCCGGGTGCGCCCCAGCCCGAGCCGGCGCCCGTCGCGGACCCCGGCTACGGATTCTTCGACGATGCACCCGGATCGCCCCGACGGGCGGGCGCCGCGGTGCCGGTGGCGGCCACCCCGACGGCGGCATCCTACGCTGCGGGGTCACGCCCGGCGGCGACGAGGCCCGAGGCCGGCAGACCTTCGGCGGCGCCGGACCAGAGCACGCTGCGCGTGTCGGTCGAGAAGGTCGACCAGCTGATCAACCTGGTCGGCGAGCTCGTGATCACGCAGGCGATGCTGGCGCAGAACAGCAAGGACGTCGACAGCGCGCAGCACCAGCATCTCACCGCCGGCCTGGCCGACCTGGAGCGCAACACGCGCGACCTGCAGGAAGCGGTGATGTCGATCCGGATGATCCCGATGTCGCTGGTCTTCAACCGCTTCCCCCGCATGTTGCGCGATCTGGCCGGCAAGCTGGGCAAGAAGGTCGAGCTGGTCACGCAGGGCGAGGCGACCGAGCTCGACAAGGGTCTGGTCGAGAAGATCACGGACCCGCTGACCCACCTGGTTCGCAACAGCTGCGACCACGGGATCGAGACCCCCGACGAGCGCCTGGCCAAGGGCAAGCCGGCGCACGGCACGATCACGCTGGTGGCCAGCCACCAGGGCGGCAGCATCGTCATCGAGGTGCGCGACGACGGCAAGGGCCTCGACCGCGCCAAGCTGCTGGCCAAGGCGCGCGAGCGCGGGCTGGATGCGCCGGATTCGCTGACCGACGCCGAGGTCTACGGCCTGATCTTCGCGCCAGGCTTCAGCACTGCCGACCAGGTGACCGACGTCTCCGGCCGCGGCGTCGGGATGGACGTGGTGAAGAAGAACATCGCCGCGCTCAACGGGACGGTGGAGATCGACTCCGCCGAGGGCTACGGCATGACGGTGCGCGTGCGCCTGCCGCTGACGCTGGCCATCATGGACGGCATGAGCGTGGGCGTCGGCGACGAGGTCTACATCCTGCCGCTGGGCTCGGTGGTCGAGAGCTTCCAGGTCCGCGCCGACACGATCAAGACCATCGGCGGCCGCGGCCGCGTCGTGCAGGTGCGCGACGAGTACATGCCGGTCGTCGACCTCGAGAGGATCTTCGACGTGCCGCGCTTCGACTTCGAGCACGTCAGCAACATCATGGTCATCGTCGAGGCCGAGGGCGGACGCGTCGCGCTGCTGGTCGACGAACTGCTCGGCCAGCAGCAGGTCGTCGTCAAGAACCTCGAGGCCAACTACCGCAAGGTCGACGACGTCTCCGGCGCCACGATCATGGGCGACGGCCGCGTGGCGCTGATCCTGGACATCGGCTCGCTGGTGCGGCGATCGCGCGGCTGAACGCGAGACGCGACGTGGTCGACGCCCGCAGGCCCGGCTCACCCGCCCGTGCGGCCGACCGTGCCGCACGTGCCGCCGGCGATCGCCGCGCGTGCCAGGGCAATTCCGGTGGATGGGGCTCCACCCCCCGGACACCCATCGCAACCAGGGAGGACCGAACATGAAACTCGACGACATCCGCATCGGCAAACGGCTGGGCATTTCCTTCGGCATCGTGCTTGCGCTGGTCGTCGCGATGGCCACACTCGGCGCGGTGGAGTTGCGCAAGCTCGCGCGCGCCAACGAGACGCTGGACATGCTGGCCGAGCGCAGCAAGACGATGGAGCAGTGGAAGGGCCTGACCGCGACCAACCTGGCGCGCGCGATGGGCATCGCCCACTCGGGCTACCAGGCCGACGTCGTCGGGGCGTTCAAGGCGCCGATGAAGGACACCACCGCGACCATCAGCAAGCTGCAGAAGGCGCTGGAGGCCGCGCAGGACGACGACGCCGAGCGCGCCCTGTTCGCGACGATCGGCGAGCGTCGCAAGGCCTACATCGCGGTGCGCAGCGAAGCCGCCAAGCAGTTCGCCGACGGCGACCTCGAGGGCGGGCGCACCAAGGTCGCGCAGGCGATGGTGCCCGCGGCCGACGCCTACGTCGCCGCGATGGACGCGCTGCTGGCGCATTACGGTGCGCGCTCGCAGAAGGCCGAGGCCGAGTTCGACGGCCAGCTCGCCGGCGGGATGCAGATGCTGCTGATCTTCGCGCTGCTGGCCATCGGCTGCGGCGCCGCGCTGGCGGTCTCGATCACGCGCTCGATCAGCGCGCCGCTGCGGGCGGCGACGCACGGCGCCGAGGCCGTCGCCACCGGTGACCTGATGCAGCAGTTCGCGTCCGACCGCCACGACGAGATCGGTCAGCTGCTGCAGGCCTTGCAGCGCATGCAGGACGGCCTGCGCGACATGGTGCGCCAGATACGCCAGAGCACCGACAGCATCGGCACCGCATCGGGCGAGGTCGCCGCCGGCAGCCAGGACCTGTCGGTGCGCACCGAGCAGACCGCGAGCAGCCTGCAGCAGACCGCCAGCACGATGGAGCAGATCACCGCCACCGTGCACCAGTCGACCGACGCCGCGGCGCAGGCCGCGCAGCTCGCCGCGTCGGCGTCGGGCGTGGCGCAGCGCGGCGGCGAGGTCGTCACGCAGGTGGTGCGCACGATGGAGGAGATCAGCACCAGCTCGCGCAAGATCTCGGACATCATCGGCACGATCGACGCCATCGCGTTCCAGACCAACATCCTGGCGCTCAACGCCGCCGTCGAGGCCGCACGCGCCGGCGAGCAGGGGCGCGGCTTCGCGGTCGTGGCCGGCGAGGTACGCCAGCTCGCGCAGCGCAGCGCCGAGGCGGCGCGCGAGATCAAGTCGCTGATCGGCTCGAGCGTCGAGCGCGTCGAGGCGGGCAGCAAGCTCGTCGGCGATGCCGGCCGGACGATGGCCGAGATCGTCTCCAGCGTGCAGCGCGTGACCGACATCATCGGCGAGGTTGCCGCCGCGGCGGGCGAGCAGCGCAGCGGCGTGTCGCTGGTCAACGATGCGGTGAACGACCTCGACCGCATGACGCAGCAGAACGCTGCGCTGGTCGAGGAGTCGGCGGCCGCCGCCGAGAGCCTGAAGGAGCAGGCACGCTCGCTGGCTGGCGCCGTCAGCGTGTTCCGCGTCGACGCCGGCGCGCCGCCGACGGTGCCGCCTGCCGCGCCCGCAGCGGCCAGGCCCGGTCGGGCCGCCTCCACCAGCTCGACGTCCTCGGCCTCCAGGCCGACCGCCACCGCGCCGGCCGCCGTGCGCCAGGAAGCGCCGCCCGCAGCTGTCGCGGCGGCGGTCGCCGGCGACGACTGGGAAACCTTCTGATCCGCACGGCCCTTGTGACGTCGACCTGCCGCCGCGCATCGTCGGGCAGGGGGGCGCCGCGGCGGCGGGCCTGCGCGAGCAGCTACGCCGGCTCGCCGCGGTGGTCTCGGTCTACCGCACCGACGACACCCGCTGCGTCGCGGTCTGACAACGCCCTCAAGTACGGCCGGAAACGGTCGAAGACGCATTCATCCGCACAGGAGTTCGCATGGACATGATTGCCGACGCCACCCACGTGGCCCAGCACGAAGCCGCTCGCCAGGCCCACGCCGCCGTCAACGCTGCCACCAGCGGCGGCAAGATCGCAGCCCGCAGCGGTGAGTACCTGACCTTCCGCCTCGGTGCCGAGGAGTACGGCATCGACATCCTGCGCGTGCAGGAGATCCGCTCCTACGAGCCGCCGACCCGGATCGCCAACGCGCCGCACTTCATCAAGGGTGTCGTCAACCTGCGCGGCGTGATCGTGCCGATCGTCGACCTGCGCCTGAAGCTCGGCTGCGACAGCGCCGAGTACAACGGGTTCACCGTCGTCATCGTGCTCAACGTGCGCGGCCGCGTCGTCGGTGCGGTGGTCGACTCCGTCTCCGATGTGCTCGAGCTGACGGCCGACCATATCAAGCCCGCCCCCGAGCTGGCCAGCGCGATCGACTCCGGCTTCATCACCGGCATCGGCAGCATCTGCCAGGCCCCGGGCAAGGACGAGGACGGCCGCGCTGGCGAGCGCATGCTGATCCTGATGGACATCGAAGGCCTGATGTCGGCCGCCGACATGGGGCTGATCGACACGCACTGACGCCGCCACCGGGCACGGCGGCAGGCTGCGCCCGCCACTCGGGGGCGCCGTTGCCGTCGCGCCTGCCGTGCGGGCGCCTCGAGACGATCGCCCCCCGCTGGGCCGTCGCGGGGGATCACGGCCGGCCGGGCCTGCGATCTGGGCGGGCCTCAGCAGGCCTCGATCGCACGGCCACCCAGGTCGACGTTGCGAAACCCCCGCGCCAGCAGCAGGCTCCCCTCGTTGCGCGCGGGGAACTGGCTGGCCAGGAACAGGAAACCGGCCGCGTCCACCACCTCGGCGTCGCCGGCTGCCCGGATCTGCCGGGCCCGCGACGCCCGAAGCCGAGACCGGATCGGGTCCTGGTCTCAGATCCGGTTCACGCGGTCGAAGTCGAGGCCGGGACCCCCCTCGTCCCGCCGCGTCGGGAGCTCGCGCGCGCGCTCGACGCGCTTGCGCCGCGTCTGGATCACCGGGCCGATAAGCACGTGCCACGTCTCGATCTCGTGCGTCGCGACCGTGAGGGCGGCGAAAGGGTCGTCGACGGGGATGCCCACATCAACCTCCCATCCGATGCGCGAGCGCGTCTGCAGCGGAGATCGGGAGAGATCTGATCCGGGACCGCGTTCAAGCCGTCGGCTTGCGACCGCGTTCGAACGGCCGCCCCGGCCCGTTGCCCACACTCGTCGAAGTCGGTCCTTCGACTCCTCTGGCGTTCGACCTTGGCCCGCGCGATCGCAGCAGACCGCGAGGTGACAGGCTGTCGATGTCCGCGACGTGCCGGCGGCGGTCAATCGCCGCCAACCAAGGCTTTGTCGATCGAATGCAGACGCGTATGAACGATGCGTTCGGCGCGACTGACGGGGGTCGGCCCCGGGCGCTCGAGAAGAACCCCGGGCCGCCCCAAGTTTCCTTGCCCCTCGCCCGGGGAAGGGGGGCTGGGCGCAGGCCAGCCCTTGGTCGCTCAGAAGGTTTCCCAGTCGTCGTCGGCCGTGCTTGCCAGCGCCTGGGTCCGGGCCGGTGCGGTCGCAACGCTCGGTCGAGATCCGGTGCCAGCCGGCGTGCGGGCCACGGCAGGCCGGGTCGACATGGCCGACAGTGGCCTGGCCGCGGCGACGGCGCTCGCCGCATGCACGGGCCCGCTGGCCGCCGTCGTCGTTTGCGCGGGGGTGGCCTTGCGGTTGCCGACGCGGAACCGGCTGACCACGCCTGCCAGGCGGATCGCCTGCTCCTTCAGGCTCTCGGCGGCGGCGGCCGACTGCTCCACCAGCGCCGCATTCTGCTGCGTCATCTGGTCGAGCTGACCGACGGCGGTGTTGACCTGCTCGATGCCCTGGCCCTGCTCGGACGAGGCGGCGGCGATCTCGCCGATGATGTCGGTCACGCGCTGGACCCCGGCGACGATCTCGCTCATCGTGCTGCCTGCGTCCGCGACGAGTCTGGCGCCGGCTTCGACCTTGTCGACGCTGGTGCCGATCAAGGCCTTGATCTCCTTGGCGGCTTCGGCCGAACGCTGCGCCAGCGAGCGCACCTCGCCGGCGACCACCGCGAACCCGCGTCCCTGCTCGCCGGCGCGCGCGGCCTCGACCGCGGCGTTGAGCGCCAGGATGTTGGTCTGGAAGGCGATGCCGTCGATGACACCGATGATGTCGGCGATCCGGCGCGAGCTGGTCGTGATCTCGTCCATCGTCGTGACGACCTCGGACACGACGCTGCCGCCCTTGGTGGCCAGGGTGGAAGCAGACTGCGCGAGCTGGTTGGCGGTGACGGCCGCGTCGGCCGTCTGGCGCACCGTGCCGGACAGCTGCGTCATCGACGAGGCGGTTTCCTGCAGGCTGCTCGCGGTCTCCTCGGTGCGCTGCGACAAGTCCGTGTTGCCGGTGGCGATCTCGACCGAAGCGGTCTGGATGCCGTCGGTCGACTGGCGGACCTCGACCACCATGCGCCGCAGCGAGTCGACCATCTCGTGCAAGGTGCCCAGGACGCTGCCGGCCGGGGCCTGCGGGATCTCGAGCTCGAGGTCCCCTTCCGCGACGGCCTGCATCGCACGCATCGCATCCGACGGCTCGCCGCCGACCTGGCGCAGCACGCTGCGCGCCAGCACCGTGCCCAGGCCACCGAGCGCGACCAGGATCGCCAGCGCGATCAGCGCGTTGGTGAGCACGGCCTCGCGCACCTGCGCGTCGACGTCGTCCATGTAAAGGCCCGAGCCGACGATCCAGTCCCAGCCGTCCACCTTGACCAGGTATTGCAGCTTGGGCACCGGCTCCTTCTGCCCGGGGCGGGGAAACTTGACCGATGCGAAGGCAGTGCCATCCGCGCTGGCCTTGATCGCCTCGTTCAGGGTCGTGATCAGGTCCTTGCCATCGCCGTCCGTGATCTTGCCGACCATCATCTTGCCGTCCCATTCAGGCCTCGCGCCGTGCATGACGAGGGTGCCGTCGAGCTTCTGGATGTAGAAGTAGTCCGACTTGCCGTCGCTGCCTCCGTAGCGCGCATGCCGGACCGCGTCGGCGGCCGCGCGCTGCGCCTGTTCGATCGAGAACATGCCGGCCTCGGCATCGGCCTTGTAGCCGGCGACGATGCCGTGTGCGGATTGCACGGCCGAGACGAGCTGGGCCTTTCGACTGTCGATGATGTGCTTGCGCGCCAGGACCGACGAGAGGGTGGCGAGCGCGACCACACCGATGACGGCGGCCGCCACGAGCAGGCCGATCTTTCGGCGCAGACCGAGGGAGTCGAGGAAGTTCATGGATGTTGCGAGGGGTGGGTGGATCGAAAGGGGGGGCCGCGCACGACGGGGCCGCGGCTCGTGGGGTCGGCGACCTCGTCGCGCGACGCGGACACGCGACCGCGCAGCCGTCGCAGCGTGCCGGCCATGCCTCATCATCGGCGCTGGCGAGCCGGACTTGACACCGAACGGGCTAGCCGAGGCCGCCCTGATGCGCTGCGGTGGGCCGGCGAAGGACAGCGCGGTGCGCGATCGGGGTCTCCATCGCGATCGTCGCGCGCTCGCATAGCATCGCGGACCGCCTGCCGAACCACCCACGCATGCCCCGCGCCGCCACCGCCCCCGTCCAGACCATGCTGCCCAACGGCGTGCGCGCGCTCGTGCTGCCGATGCCCGAGCGCCAGACCGCCGCCGTCAGCGTCTTCGTGCGCTGCGGCAGCCAGCACGAGCCGCGCGTGCTCAACGGCATCGGGCATGTCGTCGAGCACATGGTCTTCAAGGGCACGCGCACACGCGACGCCGCGCGCATCAACCTCGACGCCGAGAGCCTGGGCGCGGAGGTCAACGCGCACACCGACAAGGACCACAGCGCCTTCCACCTGCACGGCCTGGCGGCCGACGCGACGCGCTTCGTGCAGCTGCTGGCCGACCTGCTGCTGGCGCCGACCTTCCCGGCCGACGAGCTGGAGCGCGAGCGCCAGGTGCTGCTGCAGGAGTTCGCCGAGGACGAGGACGACCCGATGGCGACCGCGTATCGCCTCTTCGACCACGCCGCCTGGGGATCGCACCCGGTCGCGCAGCCGGCGATCGGGCGTCGCGGGAATGTCGAGCGGCTGGCGCGCGAGGACCTGCAGCGCTGGGTCGGCGCGCACTTCAACGGCGCCAACCTGATCGTCGCCGCCGCCGGGCCGATGAACCCCGACGCCTGGCTGCGCGAGGCCGAGCGCGCCTTCGGCGCCGCGCCGGCCGGGACGCCGGCGCAGCTCGCCGCGCCGGTCTGGGGCGGCGGCGTGCGGACACGCCAGCTCGCCGGCAGCAGCCAGTCGCACCTGGTGCTGGGCTGGCCGGTGCCGCCGCTGGCGGCCGACGACCCCACCGCCGAGCTCGCCGCGGTGCTGTTCGGCGAGGGCATGAGCGCGCCGCTGATGGCCGAGCTGCGCGAGACGCGCGGCCTGGTCTACTACGCCGCCTGTGCCGCCGACGTGCTCGACGGCAGCGGCAGCTGGGTCGTCGAGGCCTCGTGCGCGCCGCAGCGCCTGGACGAGCTGCTCGCCGCGCTGCCGCCGCTGCTGCAGGCGCAGGCCGAGCGCATCGACGCGCAGGCGCTGGCGCGCGCGCGGCGCCAGCTCGCGGTGCGCTGGCTGCGCCAGGACGAGCGCCCGGCGCGCCGGCTCGAGGCGGCGGCGCTGGACCTGTTCGCGCTCGGCCGCGTGCGCGGCAGCGCCGAGCGGCTCGCGCGCGCCGAGGCGGTCGACGCCGCGGCGCTGGCCGGGCACTTTGCGCGCATGGTCGACACCGGGGCCGCGGCCGGGCTGTCGGGGCAGCTCGGGCGGCACGCGACGGCGCGGGTGCAAGCGGGGCTGGGCGGCTTGCTGCGGCGACCGATCGCGCAGTGACGCGCGGCGGCCGCGGCCGCCGCCAGCGATCGCCGCTCAGCCGCCGCTGAGCGCGAGGACGATCGCGATCTCGTCGTCCGGACGCAGCGCCTGTGCGAGGTCGCGCACCGTCAGGCCGTTGACGAAGATGCGCATGTTCGGCCGCAGGCAGCCGGTTTCGTCGACGACGCGAAAGCGCAGCCCGGGGTAGCGGGCGTCGAGGTCGCCGAACAGCTCCGACAGCGTCGCACCGCAGGCCTCGACCTGCCGCTTGCGCGTGTAGGACCGCAGCGCGCTCGGGACCAGTACCTTCACGGGGCGGGCGGCGCGTGGCGTGGCCGCTTCGGGCGGCCGTACGCCGGTCGGCGCGGAAACGGGACTCGACCCCTCACGCCCGCCCCGGTGCTGGCGTGCCGACCTCGACGGCGTAGATCTCGGGCAGGTGGCGCGCGGCGAGGGCCCAGCGCGCGCCCTCGCCGTGGCCGATCCACAGCTCGCCGCTGGTCGTGCCCAGGTACAGCGCCGGCGTCGGCAGCGCATCGACCGTCATCGCCTGGCGCTTGACGGTCCACCAGGCCTGGCTCTGCGGCAGGCCGTGGTCCAGCCGCTGCCAGGACTTGCCGGCGTCGCGCGTCACATAGGCCGCCGGGCGGCCGTCCGGGCTGGTGCGCGGCCAGACATCGCTCGCGTTCATCGGGAAGACCCAGGCGGTGTCCGGGTCGCGCGGGTGCACGACCACGGGGAAGCCGACGTCGCCGACGCGCCTGGGCATCTTGCGGCCGATGCGCTGCCAGCGCGTGGCGGGCCGGTCCAGGCGGTAAATGCCACAGTGGTTCTGCTGGTACAGGCGGTCCGGGTCGGCCGGGCACAGCCGCACGCAATGCGGGTCGTGGAAGCTCACGTTGGCGGGGTCGAAGCCCTCGACCACGTGCAGCCCGTCGACCAGCGTCGACCAGCTCCGGCCGCCGTCGTGCGACTCGTGCACGCCGCCGCCGGACATCGCGAACAGCAGGCGCGCGGGGTCGCGCGGGTCGACGATGATCGAGTGCAGCTTCGGCCCGTCGGGCGTGCCGTCCTGCACCGTACCCATCCAGGCGCGAAACCGCGCATCGTCGTTGACGCTGGCCAGCGGCGCCCAGCTCGCGCCGCCGTCGTCGGAGCGGAACAGGCCTTGTGGCGAGGTGCCGGCGTACCAGCTGCCGGTCTCGCTCGCATGCCCCGGGGTCAGCCAGAAGGTGTGGTCGACGGCGCGCGCCGGCAGGCCGCCTTCACTGGGCTGCGCGAAGGCCGGTGGCCGGCTGGCCTCCTTCCAGGTCCGCCCGAGGTTGGTCGACCGGAAGATCGTCGGGCCGAGGTGGCCGGTCTTCACCGCCGCCAGCAGCGTGCGGCCGTCGCGCGGGTCGAGCTGGAGGTGGCTGACGCTATGGCCGAGGAAGTGCGGGCCGTCGACCTTCCACGACCTGCGCCTGCCGTCGCCGTGGAACAGCCAGGCACCCTTGCGCGTGGCGACCAGCAGCAGGAGGCGGCTCGCATTGGCCGCGAGGGCGCGCGCGGGGGCCGCTTTCGCGCGGGCGTGGGTCGTCGAGGGGGTCGTGTTCATGGTGCGCCATAGGATTGCGGGCCGGCCCGGCGTCACTGCGCGCCGGTCTTCGCCGCGGGCGGCTGCAGCGCCTTGCCGATCACCCCGAGCATCTCCATCGGCAGCGGCAGCACGACCGTGCTGCCGCGGTCGCCGGCGACCTGGGTCATCGTCTGCAGGTAGCGCAGCTGCATCGCCTCGGGCCGCCGGGCGAGCATCTCGGCGGCGTCGATCAGGGCCGCGGCGGCCTGCTTCTCGCCCTCGGCGTGGATGACCTTGGCGCGCCGCTCGCGCTCGGCCTCGGCCTGGCGCGCGATCGCGCGCACCATCGATTCGTTGAGGTCGATATGCTTGATCTCGACATTCGTGACCTTGATGCCCCAGGCGTCGGTCTGGGCGTCGAGGATCTTCTGCACGTCCAGGTTCAGCCGCTCGCGCTCGGCCAGCATCTCGTCGAGCTCGTGCTTGCCCAGCACGACGCGCAGCGTGGTCTGCGCGAGCTGGCTGGTGGCCATCAGGTAGTCCTCGACCTGGATGATCGCCTTGGCCGGGTCGACGACGCGGAAGAAGACCACCGCGTTGACCTTGACCGAGACGTTGTCGCGCGAGATCACGTCCTGCGGCGCGACGTCCATCGTCACCACGCGCAGGTCGACGCGCACCATCTGCTGCAGCCCGGGGATCACCATCACCAGCCCCGGCCCCTTGACCTTCCAGAAGCGCCCGAGCTGGAAGACGACGCCGCGCTGGTATTCGCGCAGGACGCGCAGCGCGCTGAACAGCAGCGCGAGCAGCAGGATGACGATGCCGCCGAGGCCGAAGGGCAGGTCGAGCATGCGAGGGTCTCCTCAGGAAGTCGCGGGGCGGGCGCCGGCCGCGGCGCCCTCGGGCTCGACGTCGAGCACCAGGCCGTGCACCGCGCGCACGCGCACCGGGTGGCCGATCGACAGCGGCGCGGCGGCGCGCGCGTGCCAGCGCTCGCCGTGCAGCTGCACCCAGACGTCGTCGCCGTCCACCTCGGAAACGACCCCGCAGGCGCCGACGAGTTCCTCCGCGCCGCTGACGACGGGGCGCCGGCGCGCTTTCAGCGCCATGCCGCCGGCGACGAGCACGGTCGCCAGCGTCGTGCCGGCCAGCAGCACGATCAGCCCCAGCGGTACGCCGAAGCCTGGCACGTCGCGGTCGAACAGCAGCAGCGCGCCGGCGACGAAGGCGATCACGCCGCCGCCGCCAAAAATGCCGAAACCGGGCGAGACCAGCTCGGCGGCCATCAGCGCCAGCCCGAGCACGATCAGCGCCAGCCCGGCGTAGTTGACCGGCAGCATCTGCAGCGCGAACAGCCCCAGCAGCAGGCAGATCGCGCCGGTGACGCCGGCGACGCCGAACCCGGGCTGCGAGAACTCGAAGATCAGCCCGTAGATGCCGATCATCATCAGCACCAGCGCGAAGCTCGGGTTGGCGATCACCGCCAGCAGCCGCTGGCGCGCGTCGGGCGGCAGCAGCTGGTGCGCGAGGCCGGCGGTGGCGAGCACGCGATCGGCGTCGCGCACGCGCACGCTGCGGCCGTCGATGCGCGCGAGCAGCTCGTCGACATCCTCGGCGACGACGTCGATCACGCCCTCGGCGAGCGCCTCGTCGGCGGTCAGCGAGACCGCCTCGCGCACCGCGCGCTCGGCCCACTCGGCGTTGCGCCCGCGCAGCTGCGCCAGCCCGCGGATGAAGGCGGCGGCGTCGTGGATCGCCTTCGCACCCGAGGCGTCGGTCGGCGCGGTCGGCGATGCGGGCCGATCGGCATCGCCTTCCTTGCCCTCGGGCGCCGGCGGCCCCGGTGGGCGCATGCCGCCGATCCCGATCGCCACCGGCGTGGCCGCGCCCAGTGTCGTCGCCGGCGCCATCGCCGCGACATGCGCGGCGTACAGGATGTAGGTGCCGGCGCTGGCCGCGCGCGCGCCCTCGGGCGCGACGTGCACCGCCACCGGCAGCGGCGCATTCAGGATCGCCTGGATGATCTGGCGCATCGCGGTATCGAGACCGCCCGGCGTGTCGAGCCGGATCACGACCAGCGGCGCGCCGGCGGCCGCGGCCTTGTCGATCCCGCGCACGATGTAGTCGGCGCTCGCCGGGCCGATCGCGTCCTGCACGTCCAGCACGGTGACCGGCACGCTCGCACGCGCCGGGGTCGCGAGCAGCAACAGCGCCAGCAGGCAGGCGAGCAGCGCGCCGAACGCCGGGAACGGGGCGCGACGCCGCGCCGCGCGCGGAACGGTCGATCCGCAAGGCCTCATGCCATCATCAGACCACGGATGCGCGGTTGCTGCAACGGCGTGGCCGCAAGCCCCGGCGCCGGGCGCGCCGTCACTCGTCGCGCGGCAGGTGAGGGTTGGACAGCCCCTCGGCGGGCTCGCCGGTATCGGGGTCGAGGAAGTCGGCGATGCCGAGCTCGTCCTCGGCCTCGCGCAAGGCATCGCCGGCCTCGACGTCGAGGTCCTCGGTGTCGGCCGCGTGCAGGTCGGCGACCGCCTCCGCGCGCGTGTCGAACGGGCCGAACTCCTGCCGGCTGCCGGTGGCGATCCAGTACCAGCCGTCCGGGTGCCGGACCACGGGCTCCGTCGGCGCGGTCGGCGTCTCGTCGACGCGGGGCTCGTCGTCGATCACCGGCGGTGGGGTCTTGCGCGTGGTCATCGGCTCTCCTGGCGGTCTGCGGCAGCGGCGCAGGCATCGCGCCGCGGGTGCGGCGGGGTCATTTCAGCTTCGGGTGCAGCAGCTCGCGCAGCCTGGCCTGCAGCTCGAGCACCGGCAGCGCGGTCAGGTCCGCCGGCTCGCTGTGCGCGACGGCGGCCGCCACCGCAGGCGCCAGCGCGCCGCGCAGCTCGCCCAGGAAGGGGTTGGAGGCGGCCAGCACGATGCGACCGCAGCGCCCGTCGCCCAGCGCGTCGTGCAGGAGCTGAGCGACCTCGCGCGCGAACGCGTGCTGCTCCTTGACCCTGGGGTCGGCACGCGGCGGGTAGGCAGTGCCCCCTGGGTGGGCGGTCGACGTCGTCTGACGCTCGGCGTGGCCGGGGCGGTCCTCGGTCAGCTCGTGGCCCTTCAGGCGGCTGGCCGGGTGCACCAGCGTGCGCACCTCGGCGGGCGCAGCGCCGGCGGCGCCGGCCTCGAAGATGCGCGCGCGGGCGGCGTTGGCCAGGACGATCCAGGTGGTCTTCATCGGGGCGTGCCTTCTCGGTGGACGGTTCGCGCAGGCCGGCGTCGGGCGGGGTGCGTCGGCATGTCGGAGCCTCCCGGCGCGCAGCGATCGGCGTAGTGTGCAAGAACATGCCGCCGAGGGCCAGCCCGGGCCGTTGCCCGTCGAGGGGCGAGCCTGGCGCCAGGGTCTTGGCGCGGCCGCGAGGCCTGGCGTGGCGCCAGTGCGCATCCCTCGCCGCGCGCCGCCGGGCGACAATCCCGGCTTCCCTGCCTGCCAGCCCACCATGAGCCAGACCATCCTGCCCACCCTGCCCGTCGGCGAACGCGTCGGCATCGCTTTCTCCGGCGGCCTGGACACCAGCGCCGCGGTGCACTGGATGCGCGCGCGCGGCGCCATCCCCTGCGCCTACACCGCCCACCTCGGCCAGCCCGACGAGGACGACTACGACGCCATCCCGCGCCAGGCGCTGCGCTACGGCGCCGAGATCGCCCGCCTGGTCGACTGCCGTGCCCAGCTCGTCGCCGAGGGCATCGCCGCGATCCAGTGCGGCGCGTTCCATATCCGCAGCGCCGGCGCGACCTACTTCAACACCACGCCGCTCGGGCGTGCGGTCACTGGCACCGCGCTGGTGGTCGCGATGCGCGAGGACGGGGTCGACATCTGGGGCGACGGCAGCACCTACAAGGGCAACGACATCGAGCGCTTCTACCGCTACGGGCTGCTCGCCAACCCGGCGCTGAGGATCTACAAGCCCTGGCTCGACCCGCGCTTCATCGACGAGCTCGGCGGCCGCAAGGAGATGAGCGAATACCTCATCGCCAACGGCTTCGACTACAAGATGAGCGTCGAGAAGGCCTACAGCACCGACAGCAACATGCTCGGCGCCACGCACGAGGCCAAGGACCTGGAGTTCCTCGACAAGGGCATGAACATCGTGCAGCCCATCATGGGCGTGGCGTTCTGGAAGCCCGCAGTCGAGGTCGCGCCGCAGACGGTGAGCGTGCGCTTCGAGGAGGGTGTGCCGGTGGCGATCGACGGCCGCAGCTTGACCGACGCGGTGGCGCTGATGGCCGAGGCCAACCGCATCGGCGGCCGCCATGGGCTGGGCATGTGCGACCAGATCGAGAACCGCATCATCGAGGCCAAGAGCCGCGGCATCTACGAGGCCCCGGGCATGGCGCTGCTGCACATCGCGTACGAGCGCCTCGTCAGCGGCATCCACAACGAGGACACGATCGAGCAGTACCGCATCAACGGGTTGCGGCTGGGGCGGCTGCTGTACCAGGGGCGCTGGTTCGATCCGCAGGCGCTGATGCTGCGCGAGACCGCGCAGCGCTGGGTCGCGCGCGCGATCACCGGCGAGGTCTGGATCGAGCTGCGGCGCGGCAACGACTACACGATCCTCGACACCCAGAGCCCGAACCTGACCTACCACCCCGAGCGGCTGACGATGGAAAAGGGCGCGGGCGCCTTCACGCCGGCCGACCGCATCGGCCAGCTCACGATGCGCAACCTCGACATCGCCGACACGCGCGACAAGCTCGGCGTCTACTCGCGCGCCGGGCTGCTCGGCCGCGACGCCGGCGGCGCGATCCCGCTGCTGTCGCCGCCCGCAGGCGAGTAGGGCGCCGACCGGCGCCCGCCGCAGCCGCAGCGGAAGCCGCGTCAGCCGGTGCGGCCGAGGACGTCGCCGCCGCGGGTGCTCAGCGCGTCGGGGATCGCCGTGGTCGCGCGCAGCCGGCCGACCTCGATGCCACGCCAGTTGACGAGCCGCGGCGCTGCCAGCGCGTCGACGAGCTCGGCGTCGGCCCCTGCCAGCGGCAGCAGCCGCTGCAGCAGCGCGGCCAGCACGACCTCGGCCGCGCGGGCGGTCGCGCCGTCGTCGATCTTGACCGCGAGCCCCAGCCCCAGCTCGGGCAGCGCGGCGCAGTACACGCCCTCGGCGCCGACCTTGCAACACACGCGCGCGCCGAGCCGCCCCATGAGCCGCGGGTCGACGCGCCCGCGCGCGCCCAGCATCTGCGGCGCGGCGGCGATCGCGGCGCGAAGTCGAGCCGCGGCGCGCGCGTGCGCCGGCGTCAGCCCCTGGCCGGTGGCCACGCGCGCGAACGCCAGCGCCAGGTGGCGCAGCGGGATCGCGTGGGTCGGGATCGAGCAGCCGTCGATCGCGCGCGGGCTGCGCGCCAGGTCCCAGCCGGTAGCCGCCTGCAGCGCGGCGGAGACCTCGCGCATCACTGGGTGCTCGGGCCGCACGTAGCCGGCGAGAAACCCGCGCCGCGCCGCCGCGTCGGCGTCGCGCCCGGCCATGAAGCCGCCCAGGCAGACGAACCCGGCGTGCTTGCCCGAGCAGTTGTTGTGCAGCGGCCCGGGCGATGCCCCGGCGCGCGCGAGTGCGTCGCACGCGGCCTCGTCGTAGGGGCGGTGCGCCCCGCACTCCAGCACCGACTCGTCCAGGCCGACCTTGGCGAGCATGGCCGCCGCCGCCCGAACGTGGTCCGTGTCGCCGCCGTGCGACGCGCAGGCCAGCGCCAGCTCCTCGTCGCACAACCCGAAGGCGCCGGCCGCCCCGCTGGCCACCAGCGGCAGCGCCTGCAGCAGCTTGACCGCCGAGCGCGGAAAGACCGGGCGCTCGACGTCGCCGGCCGCTGCGCGCAGCGCACCGTCGGCGTCGACGACGGCGAAGGCGCCGCGGTGGAAGGACTCGATCGCGCCGCCGCGCAGCACCTCGACGAGGACGGGGTTGGCGTTCATGTTCTCGCGGCCCAGGGGCCTGGCGCGCGGCGCGTCCCAGGGCGGAGTCGATGGCGAAGGTGGCTGGCGTGCACGGCCGGCCGCGGCGGCAGCGCGGCGCCCGCGGCGGCGGGCGCGGGCGCGACTGTAAACGGGGCCGGGCTTCGGGCACGTCCGAATCGCCCCGCGACAATCGCCCGATGCCGCCTGTCGCCCTCGCGCTCGTCCTTGCCGCCGCGCTGTTGCACGCGACGTGGAACATCGCGGCCAAGAAGGCCGGCGGCGGCGACGCCTTCGTGCTGATGACCTCGGTGATGGTCGGCGTGATCTGGGCGCCGGTCGCGCTCGGGCTGGGCTTCGGCGAACTGGTCGGGTGGGGCGCACGCGAGTGGGGCTTCGCGATCGCGAGCGCCGTCGTCCACCTCGTCTACTTCCGCACGCTGCTGCGCGGCTACCGCGAGGCCGACCTGACGGTGGTCTACCCGGTGGCGCGCGGAAGCGGCCCGCTGGTGACGGTCGTCGCCGCGATCGTGCTGCTGGGCGAGCCGCTGACGGCCGGCGGCGCGCTCGGCGCGCTGGCCGTGTGCACCGGCGTGTTCGTGCTCGCCGGCGGGCCGCGTCTGTGGCAAGGCGGGGGCGATGCGGCGGCGCGCGCACGCATGCTCGCCGGGCTGCGCTGGGGCGCGCTGACCGGGGCCTGCATCGCCGCGTACTCGGTGCTCGACGGCTACGCGGTCAAGGTCGTCGCGATGTCGCCGATCCTGCTCGACTGGCTGTCGCAGCTCCTGCGCGCGCCGTTCCTGCTGCCGGGGCAGTGGCGCGACCGCGCAGGCTTCTTGGCCGCGTGGCGTGCGCAGTGGAAGTACGCGCTGGTCGGCGCGCTGCTGTCGCCGGTGGCCTACGTGATGGTGCTGTACGCGGTCGAGCTGGCGCCGTTGTCGCACGTGGCGCCGGCGCGCGAGGTCTCGATGCTGTTCGCGGCGTTGCTCGGCGGTCGGCTGCTCGGCGAATCCGATCGCGGGCTGCGGCTGGCGGGTGCGGCGCTGATCGCCGCCGGGGTGTGGTCGCTGGCGCGGGCGGGGTGAGCCCAACGGGGGCCGGCGCGCGCGAGCCGCTTGCTCGATCGGGAAGCCTTCGATGACCCAGCAGGTGCCCCGCATGATGGAGGTCAGCGCCGCATCTGCGCAGGCAGCCAGGTCGCCAGCTCGGGGACGGTGTAGATCAGCGCGAGTGCGGCCAGCATCAGCACGAAGAACGGCAGCGTCGCGCGCGCGATCCAGGCGATGTCGCGCCCGGTCATGCCTTGCAGCACGAACAGGTTGAACCCCACCGGCGGCGTGATCTGCGCCAGCTCGACGACGATGACGATGAAGATGCCGAACCACAGCAGGTCGATGCCCGCCGCCTGCACCGTCGGCAGGATCACGCCCATGGTCAGCACGACCATCGAGATGCCGTCCAGGAAGCATCCGAGCAGGATGTAGAAGCCCACCAGCGCCAGCAGCAGCTGCCATGGCGCCAGGCCCAGGCCGCCGATCCACTCGGCCAGGTGGCGCGGCAGCCCGATGTAGCCCATCGCCAGCGTCAGGAAGGCCGCACCCGCCAGGATCAGCGCGATCATGCAGTACAGCCGGACCCCGCCCATCAGCGATTGCCTGAACGTCTCCCAGCTCAGCGAGCCCTGTGCCGCCGAGATCAGCAGCGCGCCGACGACGCCCAGCGCGGCCGCCTCGGTCGCGGTCGCGATGCCGCCGTAGATGCTGCCCAGCACGGCGGCGATCAGCAGCATGACCGGGATCAGGTGGCGCGATTCGCGCAGCTTGCCGGCCAGCGTCGCGCGCGTGTCGGCGGCCGGCACGCGGCCCGGGTTGAGCAGCGACCAGCCGGCGATGTAGCCCGAGAACAGCAGCGCCAGCAGCATCCCCGGCAGGACGCCGGCGATGAACAGCTGCGCGATCGAGACCTCGGCCGTCACGCCGTAGACGATCATGATGATCGACGGCGGGATCAGCAGCCCGAGCGTGCCGGCACCGGCGAGCGAGCCGATCGCCATGCGGTCGGGGTAGCCGCGCCGCGCGAGCTCGGGCAGGCTCATCTTGCCGATCGTCGCGCAGGTGGCCGCACTCGACCCGGAGACCGCGGCGAAGATCGTGCAGCCGACGACGTTGGTATGCAGCAGCCGCCCCGGCAGCCCCTGCATCCACGGCGCCAGCCCGCGGAACATGTCCTGGCTGAGCCGGGTGCGAAACAGGATCTCGCCCATCCAGACGAAAAGCGGCAGCGCGGTCAGCGTCCAGCTCGACGCCGAGCCCCAGATCGTGATCGCCATCGCGTCGCCGGCTGGGCGGCTGCTGAACAGCTGCATCCCGATCCAGGCCACGCCCGACAGCGTCAGACCGATCCACACCCCGCTGCCCAGCAAGGCGAACAGCGCGATGGTCAGGAGCGCGGTGATCGCGAAGTCGCTCAAGCGCCGACCCTCCGCCTGCGACGGGCGGTGCCTGCGCCGGCGGCATCCCTGAGGCCGCGCGCGGCCTCAGGGATGCCGCCGGCGCCCGCGGCGCTCGATGTGCGGCCCGGCGCCGCGCGCGCGGCATCACTCATTGCGCAGCGCCTCGTCCGGGGACGCGTGCACGCGCCGGCCTCGCAGCTCCAGCACCAGCTCGTCGACGAAGGCCACCAGCAGCACGATGCTGCCGGCGGCCATCGCGAGCTGGGGGATCCACAGCGGCGTGGCGTCGTTGCCGGTGGAGATGTCGTGGAACAGGTGCGACTGCCACGCCAGCCGCACCGCGTACCACGCCGCCAGCGCCGCCAGCAGTGTCCCCGCGACGAGCGACCAGAGCTCCAGTACGCGCCGCGCTCGCGGCCCGACGTGGCCGAGGACGAGCGTGACGCGGATGTGCTCGCCGCGCTTGAAGGTGTGCGCCAGCGCCAGGAAGCCCGCGGCCGCCATCAGGTAGCCGGCGTAGGCATCGGTGCCGGCGACGTGGAAGTCCAGCTGCCGGCTGGCGATGGCCAGCAGCACCATCGCCAGCAATCCGACCATCGCCAGCGCCGCCAGCCAGGCCGCGCCGTCGTACAGCAGGTCCAGCGCGCGGCGCATCGGCTCGGCGGGCAGCGTGCCTGCGCCGGCCGCCTACTTGCGGAAGGCGTCGATCAGCTGCTGGCCCTCGGCACCGGCCTTGTCGGCCCACTCCTTCAGCATGGTCTCGCCGACCTTGGCCATGTCGGCCTTGAGCTGAGGCGACGGTGGCAGCACCTGCATGCCGTTGGCGGCGAGCTTGGCCAGGGTGTCGGTGTTGACCTTGCGGCTGGCCTCCCAGCCGCGCGTCTCGGCGGACGCGGCGGCCGCGAGCACGCCGTCCTGCGAGGCCTTGTCCAGCGCGGCGAACGCGGCCTTGTTGACGATGACGGCGTTCTTCGGCAGCCAGGCCTGGGTGTCGTAGTAGTACTTCAGGTGCTCGTAGAGCTTGCTGTCGACGCCGGTCGCGCCCGAGGTCATCGTGCTCTCGACGACGCCGGTCGCCAGCGCCTGTGCGAACTCGGCCGCCTGCACCGTCACCGGCTGCGCGCCGACGAGCTCGGCGATGCGCGCGGTGGCCGGGCTGTAGGCGCGCCACTTGACACCCTTGAGGTCGGCGGCGGCGGCGATCGGCTTCTTGGTGTAGAGGCCCTGCGGCGGCCACGGCACCGCGTACAGCAGCATCATGCCCTGCTCGCCGAGCTTCTTGTCCAGAAGCGGCTTCTGTGCCCGGTACAGCTTCATCGCGCTGTCGTAGCTGTCGGCCAGGAAGGGCAGGCCGTCGGCGCCGAAGATCGGCCACTCGTTGGCGTAGGCGACGAGCAGGATCTCGCCGATCTGCGCCTGCCCGCCCTGCACCGCGCGCTTGATCTCGGGCGCCTTGAACAGCGACGCGTTGGGGTGCACCGTGATCTCGAGCTTGCCGCCGGTGGCGGCCTTGACCTCGCCGGCGAACAGCATCAGGTTGTTGGTGTGGAAGTTGCCGGACGGGTAGGCGGCGGGCAGGTCCCACTTGGTCTGCGCCTGGGCCGGGGTGGCGGCCAGGGCGGCCAAGGTGGCGGCCAGCAGCAGGGATCGGATGGGCTTCATCGCTCGGGTCTCCTCGTGGATGGGCGGTCTGTCCGCGGCAAGGCTTGCAGTCTAGGAAGGATGTCGATAAATTGTCAATAAATCTTCGACGAACGGGTACAAACCACGATGCCGCGCAAGCCCCCCGCCGCCGCCCCGCGCGCGCGCGGCATCGTCTCGTCGTCGCACCTGGTTTCGCCGCGCAGCGTCGAGCTGTCGGAGTTCGAGTTCGGGCTGATCGTGGCCTGGAACGCCTTCTCGCGCTGGGCGGTACGCTGCATGGCCGCCGCCGGCTGCCCGGACCTGACGATCACCGACGTGCTGGTGCTGCACCACCTGTGCCACCGCGCGCGCAACAAGAAGCTGGCCGACATCTGCTTCGTCCTCAACTACGAGGACACGCACGTGGTGGGCTATTCGCTCAAGAAGCTGGTCGCTGCGGCCCTGGCGCGGGCCGACCGCCAGGGCAAGGAGGTCTTCTACAGCCCCACGCCGCAGGGCGAGGCCTTCGTGCAGCGGTATCGCGAGGTGCGCGAGGACTGCCTCGTCAAGAGCCTGGATACCGAGTTGAACGCCGACATCGGCGAGCTCGCGCGCCTGCTGCGCACGATGTCCGGCATGTACGACCAGGCCGCACGCGCGGCGACGTCGCTGTGACCGTCTGCGGTCCGTTGCCGACGGTCGTCGAAGTCAGTCCTTTGCTTGTCTTGGCGTTCGACGTGCCAGCGTGCCATGGGTGGCGGGCACCCTCCCACTCCATGTCCTCCGGGCCGGGCTGCGCCCGCCCCTCCCCCTTTACTTCCGTGGGAGGGCGCCCGCCACCCATGGCCTGCCACCGCCTGGGTATTCGACGGTCGAAGACCACGGCGGTTGCCCGCCGAGGACAGCGGGTGCCCTTTCCCGTAAGTAGAGGAGGAGCCGGCGGCGCAAGCCGACGGCGGGGGACATGGAGGGAAAGGGCATCCGCTGTCCTCGGCACGCGCGGTCCTGGCACCCAACCAAGAAGATGGGTCTCGGCGCGCGGCAGCAACGGGCCGAAAGCGGCCATCGGAGAGTAGGAGAAGGACTTGACCCCACGCTGGCAATTCTGGATCGACCGCGGTGGCACCTTCACCGATGTCGTCGGCCGTGCGCCCGACGCGCAACTGCATACGCTCAAGCTGCTGAGCGAGAACCCCGAGCAGTACGAGGACGCCGCCGTCGAGGGCATCCGCCGCCTGCTCGGACTGCGCGCCGGCGAGCCGATCACGCCGCAGCAGGTCGAGTGCGTCAAGATGGGCACCACGGTGGCGACCAATGCGCTGCTGGAGCGCAAGGGCGAGCGCACGCTGCTGGTGACGACGCGCGGCTTCCGCGACGCGCTGCGCATCGCCTACCAGGCGCGCCCGCGGCTGTTCGACCGCCGCATCGTGCTGCCCGAACTGCTCTACGAGCGCGTGATCGAGGCCGCCGAGCGCGTCGGCGTGGACGGCGAGGTCATCGAGCCGCTCGACGAGGACCACCTGCGCGAGCGCCTGTGGGCCGCGCACGATGCCGGGCTGCGCGCCTGCGCGATCGTCTTCCTGCACGGCTGGCGCCACGGCGCGCACGAGGCGGCGGCGGCGCGGCTGGCGCGCGAGACCGGCTTCACCCAGGTCAGCGTCTCGCACCAGACCAGCCCGCTGATGAAGTTCGTCTCGCGCGGTGATACCACCGTCGTCGACGCCTACCTGTCGCCGATCCTGCGCCGCTACGTCGACCGCGTCGCGCTGCAGATGCCGGGCGTGCGCCTCTTCTTCATGCAGAGCAACGGCGGCCTGGCCGAGGCGCACCGCTTCCAGGGCAAGGACGCGATCCTGTCCGGCCCCGCGGGCGGCATCGTCGGCATGGTACGCACGGCGCAGGCGGCCGGCCACGGCAAGGTGATCGGCTTCGACATGGGCGGCACCAGCACCGACGTCAGCCACTTCGCCGGCGAGTTCGAGCGCGCGTTCGAGACCCAGGTGGCCGGCGTGCGCATGCGCGCGCCGATGATGAGCATCCACACGGTCGCTGCCGGCGGCGGCTCGCTGCTGCAGTTCGACGGCGCACGGCTTCGCGTCGGTCCCGCCAGCGCCGGCGCCAACCCGGGCCCGGCCAGCTACCGGCGCGGCGGGCCGCTGGCGGTGACCGACGCCAACGTCATGCTCGGCCGCATCCAGCCGGATCACTTCCCGCGCGTCTTCGGCCCGCAGGCCGACCAGCCGCTGGACCGCGACGGCGTCGCCGCGCGCTTCACCGCGCTGGCCGCCGAGGTGCAGGCCGCCAGCGGCCGGCCGACGAGCGCCGAATCGCTGGCCGAGGGTTTCCGCCGCATCGCGGTGCAGAACATGGCCGGGGCGATCAAGCGCATCTCGGTGGCGCGTGGCTACGACGTCACCGGCTACACGCTGCAGTGCTTCGGCGGTGCCGGCGGCCAGCATGCCTGCGACGTCGCCGATGCGCTGGGCATGACGCGCGTCTTCATCCATCCGCTGGCCGGCGTGCTGTCGGCCTACGGCATGGGGCTGGCGGACCCGATGGCGATGCGCGAGGCGTCGATCGAGCTGCCGCTGGCCGCCGAAGGCCTCGCCGCGGCGACGGCGCGGCTGGACGAGCTCGCCGCAGCGGCCGCCGCCGAGCTGGTCGAGCAGGGTGTGGCGCCGGGCCGCATCGCGCAGCGCCGGCGCGTCCACCTGCGCTACCAGGGCACCGACACCGCGCTCGTGCTGCCAGACGGCGACGAGGCCACGCTGCGCGCCGCCTTCGACGCCGCCTACCGCCAGCGCTTCGCGTTCCTGATGGCCGGCAAGCCGCTCGTGATCGAGGCGGTGTCGGTCGAGGCCGTGGGCGGCGGCGAGGAAGAGATCGCGGCCGGCGGCGACGAGGCCGCGGTCGTGCCGCACCGCCCGGCCCCCGCGGCGGCGGTGCCGATGTACTGCCTGAAGGACGACGGCACGAGCGCCTGGCTGGCCGCCGCGCTGCACCGCCACGAGTCGCTCGCGCCCGGCGCGACGATCGACGGCCCGGCGATCGTCGCCGAGAAGAACGCCACCACCGTCGTCGAGCCCGGCTGGCAGGCGGTGCTGGCACCGGGTGGCGCGATCGAGCTGAAGCGCGTGCGGCCGCGCGCCGCGCAGCGCGCGATCGGCACCACGGTCGACCCGGTGATGCTCGAGGTCTTCAACAACCTGTTCATGAATATCGCCGAGCAGATGGGCCTGCGGCTGCAGAACACCGCCTACTCGGTCAATATCAAGGAGCGGCTGGACTTCTCCTGCGCCCTGTTCAGCGCCGCCGGCGAGCTGATCGCCAATGCGCCGCACATGCCGGTGCACCTGGGGTCGATGAGCGAGTCGATCAGGACCGTGATCGCGCGCAACCCCGGCATGCGGCCGGGCGACGTCTACGTGCTCAACGATCCCTACCACGGCGGCACCCACCTGCCGGACGTGACGGTGGTGACGCCGGTCTACCTCGATGCGGCCGATGGCGCGCCGAGCTTCTACGTCGCCAGCCGCGGCCACCACGCCGACATCGGCGGCGCGACGCCGGGGTCGATGCCGCCGTTCAGCACGACCATCGCCGAGGAAGGCGTGCTGTTCGACAATTTCCTGCTCGTGCGCGACGGCGCGCTGCGCGAGGACGCGCTGCGCGCGCAGCTGGCCTCGGGGGACTACCCCGCACGCAATCCGGATCAGACGATCGCCGACCTGCGCGCGCAGATCGCGGCCAACGAGAAGGGCGTGCAGGAGCTGCGCGCGATGGTCGCGCAGTACGGGCGCGAGACGGTCGCGGCCTACATGCAGCATGTGCAGGACAACGCCGAGGAGTCGGTGCGGCGCGTGATCACGGCCCTGAAGGACGGCGCATTCGGCCTTGCGCTGGACAACGGCGCCGAGATCCGTGTCGCGATCACGGTCGATGCGGCGGCGCGGTCGGCGCGCATCGACTTCACGGGGACCAGCGCGCAGCTGCCGAACAACTTCAACGCGCCCAAGGCCGTGACGATCGCCGCGGTGCTGTATGTCTTCCGCACCCTGGTCGACGACGACATCCCGCTCAACGCCGGCTGCCTGAAGCCGCTCGAGGTGATCGTGCCCGACGGCTGCATGCTCAACCCGCACCCGCCGGCGGCGGTGGTCGCGGGCAACGTCGAGACCTCGCAGTGCGTGACCAATGCGCTCTATGGCGCGCTCGGCGTGATGGCGGCCGGCCCGTGCACGATGAGCAACTTCACCTTCGGCGACGCGGCGCACCAGTACTACGAGACGATCTCCGGCGGCTCGGGCGCCGGCCTCGTCACCGACGCCGAGGGCCGCGTCAGCGGCGGCTTCGACGGCACCGCGGTCGTGCAGACGCACATGACCAACTCGCGCCTGACCGACCCCGAGGTGCTGGAGTTCCGCTTCCCCGTGCGGCTGGACGGCTATGCGATCCGGCGCGGCTCGGGCGGCGCCGGGCGCTGGAAGGGTGGCGACGGCGGCGTGCGCCGGGTGCGCTTCCTGGCGCCGATGACGGCGTCGATCCTCAGCAACGGCCGCGTCGTGCCGTCGTTCGGCCTCGCCGGCGGCAAGCCGGGCGCGGTCGGCGTCAACCGCGTCGATCGCGCCGACGGCCGCGTCGAGCCGCTGGCGCATATCGCGCAGGTCGAGATGGCGCCGGGGGACGTCTTCGTGATCGAGACGCCGGGGGGTGGGGGCTGCGGCGAGCCTGGCGCGGCCTGAGGTGCGGCGTCCGGCTCGACACGTGCGGCGCCTCGGCGAGCTGGCGCGTGTAACCTCTCTGCAGCTCGCGGCGACTGACGCGCCAATGCCCGAGGACCGCCCGTGAACGCCCGCAAGATCGTCCTGCTCGCCGTCGTCGCCGCGCTCGTCGCGGCCTTCTTCGTGCTCGACCTCGGGCGCTTCCTGAGCCTGGACTACGTCAAGGGCGCGCAGGCGCAACTCGACGCCCTCTACGCCGAGCGCCCGCTGCAGGTGATCGGCGCCTACTTTGCGATCTACGTCGCCGTCACCGCGCTGTCGCTGCCCGGCGCGGCGATCATGACGCTGCTCGGCGGCGCGATCTTCGGCCTCGTCGTCGGCACGGTCGTCGTCTCGTTCGCGTCGACGATCGGCGCGACGCTGGCGATGCTGGTGGCGCGCTACCTGCTGCGCGACGGCGTGCGCGCGCGCTTCGGCGCCCGGCTGGCCGAGATCGACAAGGGCGTGCAGCGCGAGGGCGCCTTCTACCTCTTCACGCTGCGCCTGGTGCCGATCTTTCCCTTCTTCGTCATCAACCTGCTGATGGGGCTGACGGCGATGAAGGCGCGGACCTTCTTCGGGGTCAGCCAGCTCGGCATGCTCGCCGGCACCCTGGTCTACGTCAACGCCGGGACGCAGCTCGCGCGCATCGACTCGCTGGCCGGCATCCTGTCGCCGGCGCTCGTCGGCTCCTTCGTGCTGCTGGGCATCTTCCCGCTCGTGGCCAAGAAGATCGTCGACGCGGTCAAGGCGCGCAAGGTCTATGCCCGCTGGGCAGGCCGCAAGCCGCGGCGCTTCGACCGCAACCTGGTCGTCATCGGCGCCGGCGCCGCCGGGCTGGTGACGGCCTACATCGCCGCCGCGGTCAAGGCCAGGGTGACGCTGGTCGAGAAGCACAAGATGGGCGGCGACTGCCTGAACTACGGCTGCGTGCCGAGCAAGGCGCTGATCAAGACCGCCACGCTCGCGCGCCAGATCCGCCACGCGGCCGACTACGGCATCGCGCGCGCCGGGTTCGAGCTCGACTTCGCGCAGGTGATGGAGCGCGTCGCGCGCGTCGTGCGCGACATCGAGCCGCACGACTCGGTCGAGCGCTACCGGGGCCTCGGGGTCGATGTCGTCCTGGGTACGGCGACGATCGTCGATCCCTGGCACGTGAAGGTCGTCGGCGACGACGGCAGCGAGCAGACACTCTCGACGCGCGCGATCGTGGTCGCCACCGGTGCCGCGCCGTTCGTGCCGCCGCTGCCCGGGCTGGACGAGGTCGGCTACCTGACCAGCGACACGCTGTGGGAACTGCGCGAGCAGCCGAAGCGGCTGGTCGTGCTCGGCGGCGGGCCGATCGGCTGCGAGCTGGCGCAGGCTTTCGCGCGCCTGGGCAGCGAGGTGACGCAAGTCGAGATGCTGCCGCGGCTGATGGCGCGCGAGGACGAGGAGGTCTCGGCGTACGTGCGCGACGCGCTGCAGGCCGACGGCGTTCGGGTGCTGACTGGCCACAAGGCGCTGCGCTGCGAGCGCGAGGGCGATGCGCGATTCATCGTCGTCGAGTCCGAGGGCCGCGAGCAGCGCGTCGGCTTCGACCGCCTGCTGGTGGCGGTGGGGCGCAGCGCGCGCCTGAGCGGCTTCGGGCTGGAGGATCTGGGCATCCCGACCGGGCGCACGGTGCAGGTCGACGACTACCTGCAGACGATCTACCCCAATATCCTCGCCGCGGGCGACGTCGCCGGGCCGTTCCAGTTCACCCACACCGCGGCGCACCAGGCCTGGTACGCGGCGGTCAACGGCCTGTTCGGCCTCTTCAAGAAGTTCAAGGCCGACTACCGCGTGATCCCCTGGGCGACCTTCGTCGACCCGGAGGTGGCGCGTGTCGGTCTCAACGAGCAGGAGGCCACGGCACAGGGCGTGGCCTATGAGGTGACGCGTTACGGCATCGACGACCTCGACCGCGCGATCGCCGACAGCGCGGCGCATGGCTGGGTCAAGGTGCTGACGGTGCCGGGCAAGGACCGCATCCTCGGCGTCACGATCGTCGGCGCGCACGCCGGCGACCTGCTGGCCGAGTACGTGCTGGCGATGAAGCACGGGCTGGGCCTGAACAAGATCCTCGGCACCATCCACACCTACCCGACGATGGCCGAGGCCAACAAGTACGCCGCCGGCGAGTGGAAGCGCGCGCACCAGCCGCACGCGCTGCTGCGCTGGGTCGAGCGCTTCCATGCCTGGAGGCGGGGGTGAGGCGGATACGCGGCTTCACTCATCCGTGCGGGGGTGGGATGTTTGCAAGCGGGCCGTTGCCGCCGTTCTTCGAAGTCAGTTCTTGGCTTCGTCTGGCGTTCGACGATCGCGCGCGCCAAGGCCGGCGGGCACCCTCCCACTCCATGTCCCCCGGGCCGGGCTGCGCCCGCCCCTCCTCCTTGACTTCCGTGGGAGGGTGCCCGCCGGCCTTGGCCTGCCACCGCCCCGGTATTCGACGGTCGAATACCGCTGGTGCTTCCTGCCGAGGACAGCGGGTACCCTTCCCCGTAAGTAAAGGAGGAGCCGGCGGCGCCAGCCGACGGCGGGGGACATGGAGGGGAAGGGTACCCGCTGTCCTCGGCCCGCTCGGTCATCGCACGCACACCGAAGACCGAAGACACGGGCAGGCGAGTGGCGCAACGGACCGAAACCAAACCCTCGTCGGTCCCCGATGCCATAGCCCTTCCGCATGAGACGCCTCCTCGCCCTCGTCCTCTGCAGCGTCGCGCCACTGGCCGCAGGGGCGCAGACCACCCAGCCTGGGACGGTGCCGCTTCCGGCGCTGGCGCCGCTGGCCGGTGCCGGCGCGCGGCCGAATCCACCCTGGGGCTACGCCGGGCTTCCGGACCAGAAGCCGCCGGCGACGCGCTACGACATCGTCGAGCTCGACGGCCGGCGCGTGCTGCGCGTTCGCGCCGAGGCCTCGTATGGCAACCTCGTCCATCCGCTGCAAGCGCCTGCCGGGGAAGGTGGCGGCGGCAGCGCACGCGCCGCGCCCGCGGCCGCTGTCCCCGACGGGCCGCTGTGGCTCGCGTGGCGCTGGCGCGTCGAGCAGCCGCTGCAGGCGGCCGACCTGCGCCACAAGGCCGGCGACGACGCCGCACTCAAGGTCTGCGCGCTGCTGGATCTGCCGCTGGACGCGTTGCCGTTCTGGGAGCGGCAGAAGATGCGGCTCGCGCGCTCGGTCAGTGGCCAGCACCTTCCGGCGGCGACGCTTTGCTATGTGTGGGACCCGCGGCTGCCACCCGATACCGTGTTGCCCAACGCGCACTCGCCGCGGCTGCGCTGGTGGGTGCTGCGCGGGCCGGAGTCCGCACCCGGGCAGTGGCTGGCCGAGCGGCGCGACCTGCGCGCCGACGTCCTGCGCGCATTCGGCGACGAGACGCGCACGCTGCCGCCGCTGCTGGCGATCGGGTTGGGCGCGGACGCCGACAACACCGGCGGCCGCAGCCTGGGCTATGTCGACGCCTTGACGCTGGGGCCGTGAGACCGCGCGCCGACCACCATGCCCGGCCTGCGCGGCGACCCCGGCCGTCGCCGCGCCGTGGCCGCGGCAATGGCCGCCGCGCATGAAGCAGCTGCTGCTGGCCGGTGGCGGCCACGCGCAGGTGCACGTGCTGCGCGCGCTGGCCGCGCAGCCGCTGCCGGGGGTGCGCGTCACGCTCGTCACGCCGTACGCGCGCCAGATGTACTCGGGCATGGTGCCGGGGCTGGTCGCCGGGCACTACGCGGTCGGGCAGTGCGTGATCCCGCTGGCACCGCTGGCGCGCGCCGCAGGCGTGGACTTCGTCGAGGATGCGCTGGTCGGGCTGGACGCCGACCGCGGCGAGGCGCGGCTGGCCGGCGGCACCGCCCGGCACTGGGACGCGATCTCGCTGGACACCGGCCCGGTGATGGACCGCGACGCGCTGCCCGGCGCGCGCGAGCACGGCCTGTTCGTGCGGCCGATCGAGACCTTCGTCGAGCGCTTCGACGCCTGGCGCGCGCGCGCCGCCGCCCGGCCCCTGGCCACGGTCGTCGTCGGCGGCGGCGCCGCCGGGGTCGAGCTCGCGCTGGCGCTGGCGTACCGGCAGCGCAGCGGGGGTGCGCCCGGCGGGGGCGTCGCGCTGGTCGCCGGCGGCCCGGTGCTGGCGGGGTTTGCGGCCGGCGTGCGGCGGCGCGCGGTCCGCGCCCTGCGCGATCGCGGCATCGCGGTGCACGAGCTGGCGGCGTCGGCGGTCGGCATCGACCGCGTCGTGCTGGCCGACGGCACCACGCTGCCCTGCGACGCCGCGGTGATCGCGACCGGCGCCAGCGCACCCGCGTGGCTGGCAGGCAGCGGCCTGGCGCTGGACGCGCGCGGCTTCGTGCTGACCGCTGCGACGCTGCAAAGCGTCTCGCACCCGGCGGTCTTCGCCGCCGGCGACGTCGCCACGCGTGCCGACCGGCCGCACCCGAAGAGCGGTGTCTACGCGGTGCGCGCCGGGCCCCCGCTGGCGGCCAGCCTGCGCGCGTGGGCCGAGGGCCGCGCGCCGGCGCCGTACACGCCGCAGCGTCGCACGCTGTACCTGCTGTCGCTCGGCGAGCGGCGTGCGATCGCCTCCTGGGGCCCGCTGGCCGCCGAGGGCGACTGGGTCTGGCGCTGGAAGGACCGCATCGACCGCGGCTTCATCGCGCGCTACGGCGGCGGTACGTCGCCGCGGTGAGCGGGCGCGCGAGGCGCGCGCGCAGCCGCAGCCGAGACCGCAGCCGAGACCGCAGCCGAGACCGTAGCCGAGACCGCGGGCGAGACCGGTACCACCCGGCGGCGCTTCGCTTGCCCGCAGGCGCCCGAAGGCCGGCACGTCCCGCGCCGTCGCGACGCCGACGGGCTATTCGGGGCGGAACCGGATGACGATGGTCGGCGGCACGCGGCCGTCGGTGTCGCGCGGCAGCTGCGCGGTGCGGTCGACCGCGCGCAGCACCGCCTCGTCCCACACCGGGTTGCCGCTGGATCGAAGCAGCCGGCGCGACAGGATCGTCCCGGTCGACGAGGCCCGCACCTCGACCTCGGCCTCGAGCGTCGGCGGCAGCGAGTCGGCCAGGACGATATTCGGCTTGATCGCGGCGACGAGACGCCCGGCGTAGGCGGCCGACGGCGCCGCGTCGCGTGCCGCGCTGCCGGCCGCGTCCGGCGCGCCGGTGGCGCCCGCCTGACCCATCATGCGGCGCAGGTTTTCCTGGCGCTGTGCCTCGAGGGCGGCGGCCTGGCGCTTCTCCTCGGCACGGCGCTTCGCCTCGGCGAGGCGCTTCTCTTGCGCGAGGCGTCTTTCCTCCGCCAGCCGCTGCTCCTGCGCACGTCGCCGTTCCTCGGCGACGCGCTTCTCTTCGGCAAGACGCTTCTCCTCGGCGACGCGCTTCGCCTCGGCCGCACGCGCTTCCTCGGCGCGCCGTTGCACTTCGGCGGCGCGCTTCTCCTCGGCCAGCCGGGCCGCCTCCTGCTCGCGGCGCAGGCGCTCGGCGGCCTCGCGCTCGGCCTGCTGGCGCGCGAGCTCGCGCTGGCGCTCGATCGCGATGTCGGCTTCGCTGCGAACCGCGGGCGGTGCGGGGGCGGGGTCCGTGGTGGGGGCGGCCGGCTGCGCCTGTGGCTGCGGTTGGGGCTGGGGCGGCGGCGGCTCGGGGCGCGATGGCGTCGGCGCGGGTGGCGTGGGCGGTGCCGACGGCCGCGGTGCCGCCTGCTGCGGCAGCGCGGCCCAGATCTCGGCGCTGAAGGTCTCGGGCGCGCTGCGGCGCCACTGCACGCCGGCGGCCAGCGCGACGACGAGCAGCGCGTGCACCGCCAACGCCAGCGCCGCGCCGCGGCCCAGCACGTCGGGTGGCTGCGGCAGCAGCGGGTCGCGTGCCAGCGTGACGGCGCTCACGGTGGCGGCCCTGCCTCGGAGCGCGTCGACATCGGCACGCGGGTGCGATCCCTGGCGCGACGCGCTCTCAGCGCCCCTGCGCGACCGACAGCCCGACGCGCTGCACGCCGGCGCGCTGCAGCACGCGCATCGCACCCATCACGGCGTCGTACTCGACGCGGCGGTCGGCGCTGATGACGACCGGCATGTCGGCCGCACCGCCCTGCAGCTCGCGCACGCGTGCGGCGAGCTCGCCGCGGGTGACCGGCCGCGGCTCGGTGCCCTCGGCGCCGCGCACGCGCACCGCGAGCCGGCCGTCGCGCTCGACGATGACCTCGACGACACGCGCATCGGCCTGGCGCGCGGCGCCGACGGTGGGCAGGTCGACGACGCCGGCAGTGATCAGCGGCGCGGTGACCATGAAGATGATCAGCAGCACCAGCATGACGTCGATGAACGGGACCATGTTGATCTCGTTCATCGCGCGGCGGCCGCGGCCGCGGTGGACGACGCCGGGCATCGCGCTCAGCGCCTCGCGGCGACGCCCTGCCGGGGCCGCGCCGCCGGAGCGCTCTGCTGCCGATCGCGCCCCCGGGGGCGATCGGCCCGGCCGCGGCCGCCGGGGCCGCCATCGGCGCGCCGGCTTGGCGTTGCAGGATGTTGAGGAACTCCTCGATGAAGGTCTCGAGCTGGATCGCGATGCGGTCGATGTCGCGTGCGAAGCGGTTGTAGGCCACCACCGCCGGGATGGCGGCGAACAGCCCGAGCGCGGTGGCCACCAGCGCCTCGGCGATGCCCGGCGCGACGGTCGCCAGCGTCACCTGCGTCAGGTTGGACAGGCCGACGAAGGCGTGCATGATCCCCCACACGGTGCCGAACAGGCCGACATAGGGGCTGACCGAGCCGACCGAGGCCAGGAAGCTCAGGTGCGTCTCGACGGCGTCGATCTCGCGCTGGAAGCTCGCGCGCATCGCGCGCCGTGCGCCGTCGAGCTGCACCGCGGCGTCCAGCCGCTTCTCGCGCAGCTTGAGGAACTCGCGCATCCCGCTGGCGAAGATGCGCGCCATCGGCGCGGCGTCGGTGCCGGTGCCGACCTGCTGGTGCAACTCGGTCAGGTTGCGGCCGGACCAGAAGTCGCGCTCGAAGTCGTCGCTGCCGCGGCGCACGCGCTTGAGGCCGAAGGCCTTGCCGAAGATGACGGTCCAGCTCGCCAGCGACACGGCGAGCAGCCCGGCCATCACGATCTGAACGACCAGGCTGGCCTGCAGCACGAGCGAGAAGATGGACAGATCCTGGTTCATGCGGGCAGGCGTTCGAGCAGTTCGGGGGGCAGGCGGCGCGGCCGCAGCGTCGCGGCGTCGACGCAGCCGATGCGGATCTCGCCCTCGGCCAGCAGTTCCTCGCCGCGCCAGGCCTGCTGCGCCAGCGCGAGCGATGCGCGGCCACGCTCGGCGAGCGTGGCGCTGACCTCGATCCAGTCGTCCAGCCGCGCCGGGCGCAGGTAGCGCACGCGGGTGTCGGTGACGACGAGGATCGCGCCGGTCGCGTCGCGCAGCGCCTGCTGGCCGATGCCGAGCGCGCGCAGCCACTCGGTGCGCGCGCGCTCGAAGAACTTCAGGTAGTTGGCGTAGAAGACGATGCCGCCGGCATCGGTATCTTCCCAGTACACGCGAAGCGCGTGGCGAAAGGGCGCGGAGCTCGGCATGGGCAGCGCCGATTATGCGCCGCGGTGCGTGGCGCCCCGCGCCTGCGGGCCACGCGACGTGCTGCCGACGCGCCGTATGGCAACGCGTCGGGGGGGTGGCGCCGGGCGTCAGCGGCTGAAGCGGTGCGCGACCTCGGCCACACCGCCGGCGCTCACCTCGACCTCGGCGATGAAGGCCGGCCGGCCGGGGTGGCGAACGATCAGAAGGTGCGGCCCTTCGGGCAGCGTCAGCGTCGCGGTCGGCGCTGCGCGGCCGGCGGCGTTGCCATCGACCTCGACCTCGCCCCAGGGCTGGATCGTCATCCTCAGCTCGCCGGTGGTGGCGGCGGCCATCGTTCCCGGCGTCTGCGTCGGCGCGGCATCCGCGCTGGCGCCAGGCGACGCGCTGGCCGCCGACCCGGGTACCGTGCCGGTGCCGCCGGCCGCCCCGCCGACCGGCGCGACGGCACGCGGCGCGTCCGGTGCCTCGACGCCGCCAGGCCACGGGCCCAGCGCGAACGCCAGCGTCGCGATCGCGACGCCGCCCGCCGACGCCCACCGCGTGCGCCGGCGCGAGATCGGCCGCACCGTGTCGCCCCCGGGCCGGGCGGACTCGGTGCCGCCTGCGGCGTTGCCGCAAGAGCCGGCGTCCTCGTCGTGCGACGGCGACCGCGTGCTGCCGTCGCCGGCGCTGTCGGCGGCGACGGCCGGGTCGTCGTGCTGCCAGCGGCGCAGCGCCTGCGCCAGCTCGGCGGCGCTGGCGAAGCGGGCATCCGGGTCGCGCGCCATCGCGCGCGCGGCGAGCGCCGCCAGCGACGCCGGCAGCCTGGGGTCGACCGTGTCGGCGCGCGGCGCCTCGGCGCCGAGGACCGCGGCGTGGATCTCGTCCACCGTGCCACCGGCGTAGGGGCGCCGGCCGGTCAGCAACTCGTACAGCACGATGCCGAGCGCGTGCACGTCGGTGCGGCCGTCGACCGCCTCGCCGCGCAGTTGCTCGGGGGCGACGTAGTGCGGGGAGCCGGCGACGACCCCGTCGGCGGCGGCCTCGGCGGACGCGGCCCCGGGCGCACCCTGCCCGGGTTGGACGGCGCCCAGGCCCTCGGGCGCGGCCGTGTCCGGCCGGCCGCCGTCGCCGGCGCGCGCGTGCACCAGCCGTGCGATGCCGAAGTCCAGCAGCTTGGGCCGACCGGCGCGGTCCAGGAAGATATTCGCCGGCTTGACGTCGCAGTGGACGACGCCGCGCGCGTGCGCGTAGGCCAGCGCGTCGGCCACACGGCGCACCAGCCGCACCGCCTGCGCCGGCGTCGGGCGCCAGCCCTCGGCCAGCGCCTGGCGCAGGTCGCGCCCGTGCAGCCGCTCCATCGCGATGTAGACGCCGCGGTCCGACAGCCCGGCGTCGAACACGGTGACGATGTGCGGGTGGCTCAGGCCGGCGGCGGCGCGCGCCTCGGCCAGGAACAGCCGCTCCAGCGCAAGCCGCTGGCCGGCGTCGGCGTCCAGGTGCAGCGTCTTGAGCGCGACCCGGCGCGACAGCAGCGGGTCCCAGGCCTCGTGCACCGTGCCCAGCCCGCCGGTGCCGAGCGTGCGCTCGATCCGGTAGCGGCCGATGCACGCCTCGTCGCCGCCTTCGGACGGCGCGGGGGCGACATGCGGGTCCGGCGGTGGACGCAGCGCGACCACGGTCGTCTCGAAGTCGGAATCGGCGGCCGCCACGGCGCCGCCGCGCGCGGGGTCGGCTTGCACGGACGCCAGCATAGGCGGCGCGCCGGCCACGCGGGTGCCGGAAAAGCCCCGCGATCGGACGCCGTTACCCGTTCGTCACAACCCCATTCGCTCGGGTGTGGCAAATGAACGCGCGGCGCAGCGTTCGAGCTGGGCTGCGTTGCGCTTCGGGCTGGGCTCAGCCGGTCGGACGGCGTCAGCCCAGCTCGCGCCGCAGCCGCGCGAGCGCCTGCTCGAGCAGCGCGGTCGAGGTCGCGAACGACAGCCGGCAGTAACGATCGGCCGCCGCCGGCCCGAAGTCGCGCCCCGGGGTCAGCGCGACGTGTGCGCGCTGCATCATGTCGACCGCGAAGTCCCAGCTGCGGGCAGAGAAGCGCGAGACATCGGCCCAGGCGTAGAACGCGCCGTCGGGCATGACCGGCACCGTCAGGCCGATCGCATCCAGCGCCGGCACGACGAGGTCGCGCCGGGCACGGAACGCGGCGCGGCGGCGCTCGTACTCGGCGATCGACTCCGGCTCGAAGCACGCCAGCGCGGCGCGCTGCGCGATGCTGCTGGCGCAGATGTAGAGGTTCTGCGCCAGCTTCTCGACCGCCGGCACCAGTGCCGGCGGCAGCACCATCCAGCCCAGCCGCCAGCCGGTCATGCTGAAGTACTTGCTGAAGCTGTTGATCGAGACGATGTCGTCGCCCAGCCCGTCGCCCAGCTCCAGTGCGGTGTGGCCGTAGGCCTCGTCGTAGCTCAGCCCCAGGTAGATCTCGTCGACCAGGGTCATCCCGCCGCGCGCACGCACCGCGTCGGCGATCGCGCGCATCTCGGCGCGCGCGATCGAGGTGCCGGTCGGGTTGGACGGCGACGCCAGCAGCACGCCGCGCGTGGCCGGCGTCCATGCCGCGTCGACCGACGCGGCGTCGAGCTGGAAACGCGCCCCGGGCCCGGCCGGCAGCAGCCTCGCCGTGGCACCCGCGGCGGCGACGAAGTGGCGGTTGCAGGGGTAGCTCGGGTCCGGCATCAGCACCTCGTCGCCGGGCTCGAACAGTGCCAGGCAGGCGAGCTGCAGCGCCGCCGACGCGCCGGCGGTGACGACGATGCGCGCCGGGTCGACCGCGACGCCGAAGCGCGCGGCGTACCAGCCGGCGATCGCCTCGCGCAGCCTGGGGTCGCCGGTGGCCTGCGTGTACTGGGTGCGGCCCTCGGCCAGGCAGCGCGTGGCGGCCTCGATCACCTGCGGCGGCGCGGTGAAGTCGGGCTCGCCGATGTTGAGGAAGATCATCGGCTCGCCGCCGGCCGCCGGGTCGCAGGCCGGGCTCGCCGCCAACGCCTCGGCGGCCTTGGCGCATTCCATGACGTAGAAGGGCTCGATGCGGTCGAGCCGCGCGGCCAGCCTCATCGTGCCGGACTCGCTCGGGTACCTTCGGGCTGCGCCCTGCGGTATTCGCCCTTGGGGCGGCCCTGCGGGCCAACTGGAGCACCTTCGGGCTGCGCCCTGCGGTATTCGCCCTTGGGGCGGCCCTGCGGGCTCATGCGGCAGGGCCGCCGCGGCGCGCCTGCACCTCGGCCGGGCGCAGCTCGGCGGCGGCCTTGTCGAGCACGCCGTTGACGAACTTGTGGCCGTCGGTGCCGCCGAAGGTCTTGGCCAGCTCGACCGCCTCGTTGATCGCGACCCGGTACGGCACCTCGATGCTGTGGCGCAGCTCCCAGGTGCCGATCAGCAGCGCCGCGTGCTCCACCGGCGACAGCAGGCTGGTCTTGCGGTCGGCGCGGCGCGCGATGACGGCGTCCAGCTCGGCCGCCTCGGCGATGCAGCCGTGCAGCAGGGCGTCGAACAGCACGGCGTCGCAGGCGCCGAAACCTTCGAGGCCGCGGATATGGGCGTCGACGACGCCGGCATCCTCGCCCGACAGCAGCCACTGGTACAGGCCCTGCAGCGCGAACTCGCGCGCGCTGCGGCGCGGCGACGGCGCGGCGGCGCGTCCGCCCTTGCCTGCAGGCCTGCCCGTGCCCTTGCCGGGGCCGGCACCCTTGCCGGCACGCTCGGGCCGGGCGGACCCGGTGTCGGTCACAGGTCCTCCAGCAGGTTGGCCATCTCGACTGCGACGCGCGCGGCGTCGCGGCCCTTGTCGGCGACGCGCGCGCGCGCCTGGTCCTCGTTCTCGACCGTCAGGATGGCGTTCGCCACCGGCAGCCCGCTGTCCAGCGCGACGCGCGTGATGCCGGCCGCGCTCTCGTTGGCGACCAGCTCGAAGTGGTAGGTCTCGCCGCGGATCACGCAGCCCAGCGCGATCATCGCGTCGCAGTCGCCGGCGTCGGCGAGCGCCTTGAGCGCGACCGGAATCTCCAGCGCGCCGGGCACCGTCAGGTGCTCGATGTCGCGCGCCTGCACCCCCAGCGCCAGCAGCTCGGCCAGGCAGTGCTCGGCCAGCGCGAGCGTGATCGGCTCGTTGAAGCGCGCACGAACGATCGCGATGCGCAGGCCCTCGCCGGAGAGCTCGGCTGCGGTTCCCTGGTCGGCGCCTTGCATGGGGTGTCCTCGTCGTCTGCGTGAAGGGGTCTGGCGGCTGCGGGCGTGCGGCTCGCTCGCGCTGGCCGCGAGGGCGCGCCGCGTCGGCCGCGCGGCGCCAGGTGGCGGATCGCCCGGGCCGCGCCGCGGTCAGCTTTCGGGGCCGACGTAGCCGGCCACCTCCAGCCCGTAGCCGGCCATGCTCGGCATGCGGCGCGGGCTGGCCATCAGCTGCATGCGCACGACGCCCAGGTCGCGCAGGATCTGCGCGCCGATGCCGTAGGTGCGCAGGTCCTGCGGCGCGTTGCGGCGGCGCGGCGGCGGCGGCTCGGTCGGCATCAGCTGCGGCAGAAGGCCGTCCGCGTCGCAACCGCAGTTCAGCAGCACGGCGATGCCGTAGGGCCCGGCGTGCAGCGTCGCCAGCGCGTGCGGCAGCGGCCAGGAGTGCGCATTGCCACCGGCATCCAGCAGGTCGACCGCGTTGAAGGGCTCGTGCACGCGCACCGGCACCACGTCCGACGCGCCCCAGCTGCCGTGCACCAGCGCCAGGTGCAGCCCGCCGCCGTGGTCGCGGTAGGCGATGCAGCGGAACTCGCCGTAGGGGGTGGCCAGCATGCGCTCGCCGGCGCGCGCGATCAGCGTCTCGTGGCGGCTGCGGTATTCGATCAGGTCGGCGATGGTGCCGATCTTCAGCCCGTGCTCGCGCGCGAAGCCCTGCAGGTCCGGCAGCCGCGCCATCGTGCCGTCGTCCTTCATGATCTCGCAGATGACGGCGGCGGGCTCCAGCCCTGCCATGCGCGTGAGGTCGCAGCCGGCCTCGGTGTGGCCGGCGCGCATCAGCACGCCGCCGTCCTGCGCCTGCAGCGGGAAGACGTGGCCCGGCTGGACCAGGTCCGACGGCTTGGCATCGCGCGCCACCGCGGCGGCGATCGTGCGCGCGCGATCCGCCGCCGAGATGCCGGTGGACACACCCTCGGCGGCCTCGATCGAGACCGTGAACGCGGTGCCGTGGCGGGTGCCGTTGCGTGTCGCCATCGGCGGCAGCTGCAGGCGCTGGCAGCGCTCGCGCGTCAACGTCAGGCAGATCAGCCCGCGCCCGTGGCGCGCCATGAAGTTGATCGCCTGCGGCGTCACGTGCTCGGCCGCCAGCACCAGGTCGCCCTCGTTCTCGCGGTCCTCTTCGTCGACGAGGATGACCATGCGGCCGGCGGCGAGTTCGGCGACGAGTTCGGGGATGGGGGCGGTGGGCATGATGCGGATTGTAGGTTCGCCGGCACGCGAGCTGGCCCCGGGGCCGGTGTGCCGCGGCTCGCGCGCGTGCCTGGTCCGCTTCGGCCCGGGTTCAGGGAGGTGCGGTGTCGACGAACGCCTGCCCGGCGGGCAGCAACGCGTTGACCCGCAGATCCTCGCCGATGCGCTGGACCGACTCGAATCGCAGCGGCAGCGCGTCCGAGAGCCGCTCCAGCGGTCCGATCGCGGCCATCTCGCGGCCCAGCCCGATCAGCTTAGGCGCCAGGTAGACCAGCAGTTCGTCGACCAGCCCGGTGCGCAGCAGCGAGGCATTGAGACGGTGCCCGGCCTCGACGTGCAGCTCGTTGATGCCACGCGCTGCGAGGTCGGCGATCATGGCCACCAGGTCCAGCTTGCCCGCCTCACCCCGCAGGCCGCACAACGCGGCACCGGCCGCGCGCAGGCCTTCGACGCCAGGGCCTTCGTCCTCGGTCGTGTAGATCAGAGCCTCGCCTGGGGGCGCCAGCAGGCGCGCCGTCGGCGGCGTCCGCAGCCTTGAATCGACGACCACGCGCAATGGCTGGTGCAAGGCTTCGACCATGCGGACGTCCAGCCGTGGGTCATCCGCGAGCACGGTTCCGATCCCGGTCAGCACCGCGCCGGACCGCTTGCGCCAAGCGTGCCCGTCGGCGCGCGCGGCCTGCCCGGTGATCCACTGGCTTGTACCGTTGGGCAACGCCGTGCGGCCATCGAGCGAGGCTGCGACCTTCATCCGCACCCACGGTCGGCCACGCTGCATGCGCGAGAAGAAGCCGATGTTGATGGCGCGTGCCTGGACCGCCAGCGGCGCGGCGGCCATGTCGACGGCGATCCCCGCGGTGCGCAGGCGCGCCAGCCCCTGGCCGGCAACGAGCGGGTTGGGGTCGCCGACGGCGGCCACGACGCGTGCCACGCCGGCATCGACAAGCGCATCGCAGCATGGAGGCGTACGGCCGTGGTGGGCACAAGGCTCGAGCGTGACGTACACGGTGGAGCCCCGCGGATCATGGCCGGCGGCACGTGCGGCGCGCAGTGCCATCACCTCCGCATGCGCGCCGCCGGCTTCTTGCGTGAAGCCCTCGGCGCGCCAGCCATCGCCGACGATGAGGCATCCGACGCGGGGGTTGGGGTCCGACAGGCCGATGCTGCGCTCAGCCAGGGCCAGTGCGCTCGCCATCGAGGTGTCGTCGTTCGGGCGGTCTTGCCTGGGCCCGCGTTCATGGGTCATCGTGGATCTCGACAAGCGGGAGGTCACCGCCAGCGGTGGCGAGTATCGCCTCACGACACGTCCTTCCTGCGCGTACCGAGCGCGCGACTGCAGCCGCCCGGAGGCCGCCGTTCGACACGCGGGCGCTGTTCGAATGTCTGTGTCGGACTTGTTTACATGTCGTCCAACCGGTGCCGAAGAGCTGCCGCAACATACTGAAATGAAAGGAGTTTTTCGTATGGCATCGAATGTGCTAGCGAGTAGACACTCATCTTTCTTCCCCTTTGTCGCCCGGAGATCTTTGCCATGAAACTTCGCACAGTCTGCGCCGCCGCTGCCTTTGCGTGCGTCGGTGGATGGGTTCAGGCCGGCCCGGTCGTGACGGGCTCGGTCGATGCGCTCACGCTGGCCAACACCATAGGTGGAGTCGGCATCACGATCAGCAATCCGACGCTGACCTACGCGGGCGCAGCCACTTTGCCGCTGCCGTCCGGTACCTTCACGGGTGGTGGGACGACCGTCGGTTTCAGCGAAGGCATCGTCCTGACCAACGGGACGATCGGCTGCGTGCCGGGTCCGAACAACGCGAGCGGTTGCGGACTCGAACGGTCCTTTGTAGCGGACAACTCCGGCGTGTTCGACCGCACGACGCTGGCCTTCGACTTCAGCTCGGACACCGGCAAGGTGTTCTTCCGCTACGTGTTCGGCTCCGAGGAGTACACGCAGTTCGTCGACTCGGAATTCAACGATGCCTTCCAGTTGCTGCTCAACGGGGTCAACATCGCGCAGCTGCCGGGCGGCGGCGGCGAGGTCAGCATCAACAATGTCAACTGCGGCAGCAACAGCGCCTACTACCGCAACAATGTCGACACGGACAACGGGGACGAGGACAACAATAACTGCGCGACGCTTGGGCTGGACATCCAGTACGATGGTCTGACGACGATCCTGACCGCGTCCGCGGACGTGATCGCGGGTGCATCGAACCGCTTCGAGTTCACCATCTTCGACCGGGGCGATTCGGCGCTCGACTCGGCAGTGTTCATCGAGAAGGGTTCGTTCTCAGGTGAAGACCCCAACCCGATGCCGGAGCCGGGTTCATTGCTGCTTGCAGCGGTGGCGCTGGCAGGCGCAGGCGCGCTCAGGCGACGTAGCACCTGACGCTTGTAGCGCGGCGGCCGCCGTGACGGCCTGAATCCTTCGGGGGCGGCCTGAGGGCCGCCGTGCTCGTTGAACTCGCAGGGAATGGCGACCCGGCGGGATTGGTCCTGAACGGGACAGCACGATCGATTTCCCAGGGTCTGCGCGCTCGGTGGCGGACGCCTTCAGCGCGGCGCTGCCCCGACAGCGGGCGTGAAGCACCTCCCGTGTCGCGGACCGGCCCCAAGGCATGCCTTTGCCCACGTTCGGATTCGCCGGCTCGCCGTCCCTCGAGCCACAGCGACGGTACAGGGTGCATGGCCGCCAGCGCCAGCGAGAGCTCGGTGGCACCCGTGATCGGCCTCACGGGCACCGGGCGATCGACGATCGCCGGCAAGCTCGCATCAGCCTGCCGGCTGGTGCCTCCAAGTCGTGCCGTCGATCAGCGGCGTGAGCGCATCGTCGTCCGGGCAGTCGAACGCGACGCCCGCCTTGCCGGCGCGGATGACGAGGAAATTCTGGTTCGTCAGCGGCTGGGACACGCCCTCGACCGGACCCGCGTCGGGGTCGCCGGGCTGGTCGCCGCCGTAGTCCAGCGGGTGCTGGTCGTTGCGCATCGGCGGGTCGTCGCCGACGACGTCGCCGACCCCGCGGTGGTCGCGGTAGGGCGTGTAGCGGCACACGCGGAGCTTGGCCTCGTCGGCATCGGCCAGGTCCGCGGCTAGCGCCGGCAAGACCAGGCGGGCGTGGCCGGCCCAGCGCGGCGGCGGCGGATCTTCGCCCGGGTTCACGGGCACGGCGCAGAAGTACCGCACATCGGTGACGCGCAATTGCTCGTAACAGTCGATCATGAGTGCGGCCGGAAAATCGCGTTCGACGACGACATCGACTGGCTGTGCCGGCGACGCTGGCAGTTCCGCGTCGGCACCTGCTGGCTGCGCGTCGGTAACCGCAAAGCGTACATGCCCTGCGAGCAGAAGAGCGGTCGTCGCGACGCAGGCGTCGGGCGAGTCGCACACGCTGGTAATGACGCCACTGAAATCGTCGAAGATCCAGCTGACGGTGCCGCCGGGCGGTTGTGGCGGCTCGAAACGGCTGGTTCCGGTACCCGGCAACGCGACCGCCTCGGGCGGGATCGCCGGGTGGCGTCCTCGCACTGGCAGCAACGGCGAGCCGACGGCAGCCGTGGACAGCGAGCCTGCGAGCTGAGGCGGCGTGCCGGTGATGGCCGTGGTCAGACGCACCGCCTGGGTCTGGGCGTTGCGATCCTCCCAGGTCACGTCGATGGTCACCGTCTTGATTCGAGGGGCATACGGGTCGAACACACCCGTGCCTTCGTCGATCGCCGCATCGTCGACCGTTCGCGTGAGCCGATACACGGTATTCGTGGCCTGGCCAGCAATCTGCTCGTCTGCAGTGGTCACGATGTCGGCGTAGTCGGTCTCGCCGGGGTCGGTGCTCATGAGACTGAACGCGCGCCAGCGCTCGATTGCCTCCTGCGCCAGGCGAACCGCCTCGGCGCGCTGCTTGGCGACATCCCCATTGAGCCGCAGGCCGCTGTGGATGCCGACGTAGGCCATCATGCCGAAGGCCATCACCGCCAGGGCGACCAGGGCCTCCACCAGCGAGAGTCCGCGTTGTGCGCGGTGCCGGATGACGCCCATCAGAAGTCCTTCCAGCTGCCCGGGACCTGGACGAAGCTGCCGTGCGTAAGGCGCAGGCGCTGCAGCACGTCGCGGTCGTAGACGACGGTGGTGGTGCCCGGGCCGGCCAGCGTCAGCGTGGTGTGCGCCACCAGGGCGCCGCGCAGCGTCAATGCGCCGGGGACGCCCGACGTGTCGCCGAACGTGTAGATCATCCCGGTCACCGCCGCGGCCGGATCGCTGGCGGTCAACGTGCCGTCGACGACGAGCAATGCCGGCGCGTCGGGCGTGCCGATCGGGTCCGCGATGTCGAGGTCGAGGTCACCGTCGATCCAGACCATCCGGCCAGGGTTGAGTCTCACCATGTCGCGCACCCCGGCAGCGCCGCAACCGGCATCACAGTCGACGACGATGGTGCCCGGCTGATCGCCATAGGTGGCGACCTCCATGCCGAAGAGATGATTGAAAAGCAGATCGTCGGCCCCGAGCGGCACCAGCGTCGCATCCTCGACGGCGGATTCGGCCGCTGGCGAGCCCGGAACGGTATGCAACTCGGCCACCCCGACGGGCGCCACCCCGGTGTGCAAGGTCACACCTCCCGCAACGGCATCGGCGTTGACCGCGCGCAGCAGGCCGACACCGAAGTCCGGCGCAGCCGGTACGCCGGGGACGGTCACAGCCCCGACAGGTGGCGTCCGTAGCGCGCTCTGAAGGGCGACAAGGACCGTCACCACGGCACGGCCGTCGCCGCTGCTGGCCTCGTCGGCGCACACCTGCGCGGCGTCGAGCCTCGTGCAGCCCACCGCTTGCAGCCGAACGACGCCAGCTGGCAGCCCGGGCGCACCGTCGAACTCCAGTCGAAAGGCCGGATGCGAGTCGAGCCCGGCAGGCTCCGCGAGCGCCGGGGCGCCAGCGGTCGGGCAACTGCACCGCCACGCTGCGCCATCGAAGACGCAGGCCGGCTGCAGCGGTGCACCTGCAGCCGTCGTGAGGGCCTCGATGGAGCCGTCGACATCGTCGATCTGCAGGTAGCGCTGGCGAAAACTCGGCTCGGCCGACGCCGGATCGGCCACGGGCTGGCAGGTCGCATCGATCCGGCCCGCGCTCAGCATGGCCAGCCCCCACTCCAGCCCGGCTTCCGCGGCTTCGAGCGCCTGGGTCGCACGGTACTGGTTGGCGGAGACGCGCTGCTCGAAGAACAGGTTGCGATTCGTGTACCCGGCCACGAGTGCCATCACCAGCAGCAGCAGCATGACGACGACGAGAGTCGCCAGACCGTGCTGGCGTCGCCGGGGTGCGCCTCGTTGCCAACGATACCCTGGGCGTAAGAGCGCAGTCATCGGCCGAGCCTCTCAAGCCGGGCAGGCGAGCGAAGGGATCCAGTCGTTGCGCAGCCGGACGAAGGTCGTCAGGCTGCGCCGGACCGACGGGTCGCTTGCGGCCTGGCCCTCCATCTCGACCTCGAGCGCGCGTACGGTCAGCCTGGGCCAGCAATCCTTGGTTCCGTCCGCGCAGAGCTTGTCGCAGGTGAGCGCGAGCGCCGGACCGTTGACCGGATTGACGTTGAAGGAAGTGATCTTCAAGGTCCGTCGATCGGTCAGATCCTGCCAGCCGCCGCCGATCCGGGACTGGATCAAGTCGCCATTCCGGCGAAAGCCGAACGGACCGACTTCGCCAGTCGGGCTGTCGTAGAAGAACTCCACTTGCGCGCTCGGCGCGGCATCTGGCGCGACCATGGCCAAGGGATTGACCGCTGCCGGCACGTCGGGCTGTGCCACTGACAGATGCGCCTTGTCCCAGTGGGCGGCGCGACGGATCTGGCGCGTGATGATGTCGGCGGTGGCACGCAGGTCCTGCTGGACCTGGGTCTCCAAGAGCAGGCGGCGGTTGTCGTTGAGCTGCGTCGTCACCAGCATCGTCGCGGCGGCCACCACGAAGAGGCCCACGGCCACGCCGACCATCAACTCGACCAGCGAAAGCCCGCGCTGAGCGCGCGACGCTGGCAAACGAGCGACGCGAGACCTCAGCACTTCGGTACTCCGGTGAGGCCGCCACCAGTGGCGCACACGGTGGGGCGACCACTCTGCCCGATATCGGTCTTCAGGCGTCGCGCATCGTCGATCTGGGCAAATACGACGTACGTGGGAAGCCGTCCCGCCACGGCGACATTGCCGATGCGGATCGTGCCCGTCGTGCTGACGAACGCGACGCCCGGGGCTTGTCCGTCCGGCAGCGCCAGCGTCACGCCGCGCGCGATCGGAATCTGCACCGTCCGGATCTCCGTCGTCGTCGGTTCCGGGCAGCGTTCCCCGGGGGCCTGCGTGCAGTCGCACTTCAGCGTCGGGTTTAGGCTGGTGTCGACGTACAGCGTGTAGCAGGACATGGAGGCCCCGGCATCAGGCGTCATGAACTGGACTTGCACATCCCGACCCCGGCTGACCGCCTCGCTGCGCGCCAACTGCAAGTCGGTGACGAGTTCCGCATTGACGCCCTTCAGGCGCTGCACCAGCATGAACTCGTAGAAGGAGGGCGCGGCCAGTGCAAGCAGGACACCGACCACGGCGATCGTGATCATGAGCTCGATGAGCGTGAGGCCGAGTACGCGTCGCATCAACGTGCCCAACAAGGATTGGCGGCTGACTCGTCGAAGTCGCCTGCAACCGCAGCCGAGCCGTAGAACACGTTGCCACCGTCGACCCGGATCCTCAGGCGCGCGCAAGGTCCGTCACTGGCCTGCGAACTGCCGGCCACGGCGCTCGCCGTCGTCGTGAAGCCCGTCGCGTCGGCGTCGTCGACCGTGATCGCGTAGTAACCCTTCGCGCTGGCGTCAGGAAGCGCAAGCCCCGGCGGGTCGTCGTCCGGCTCGGCAGTCAGTTCGGTCGTATAAGCGTTGCGGTTGCTGCGCCAACGTTCCTGGGCCTGCTGCACGGCCGCCAACGCAGCGACGGCGTCGGCGCGCCGCCCCTTGCGGATCGAGTCCATGAAGCTCGGCAGGGCGACCGACGTCAAGATGGCGAGCACCGCGACCGCCACCAGGGCTTCGATCAACGTGAAGCCCGCGCAGGACGCCGCGCGGCACTCGAACGGGGGGAATCCGCGAACCATTTCGCGGGCATTATGGGCGGTGCGGGGCGGCCCAGCGAACGGGAGAACGACGGCCGAACAACCGTTCGTCGCCCGGGGGGGACCGCTCGTCGGCGCCGCGGGAGCGTACATGAGCAGTCCGGTCAGCAGGTGACATGGCCCGGCAGACCAGGCGCCGCAGCGCAGGCGCGAATCCGACCCATGACGTTGATGACCAGGTGGATGGCCGGCCCATCGTCGAACCGGACCCGCATGGTCGCGGTCGGGGTCACCGTGCCCGAAGTCGGCTCGAAGGCGATCGACTTGGCATTCGACAGCAGCTTGGGTTGCCCGGGCCCCTGCAATCGGACAGCCCGGAACGCGCGGCTGCCAGGCTGGCAGTCCGCGTTGCCCTCCGCGGCACAGGTGCACGCGCCCGGCTTGCCGGTGTGGATGACATAGCAGCTGGCCTGGTCGGCGGCATGGAAGCTCATCCGCAGAACGTCATTCTGGGCGACCGCCAAGCTACGAGCCAGCTGCAGATCGGTCTCCAGTTGTGCCGCAACGCCGTCGAGCTGCCTGCGCTTGCGTGCCTGTTCGAACGAGGGAACCGCCATGCCGAGGAGAACGGCAGTAACGGTCAGCGTGATCGTCATCTCGATCAGCGTAAGGCCGCTTGCCTGGTGAGCTCCGGCAGCCGAGCGGGTTGGATGCGTTCCCATCGAGAGGCTCCTGGCAGTGGCGGGCGATGGGCCACTGTAGGAGTCCCGCCCGCCGGCCGCGTCCCGCCCTCGCGGGGCACCGAGGCGGGCCCCCGCATGGGGGGCAAAGCCGCTCAGATGTCGCGGATCAGCTTCTGGAACTCGTCCACGTCCTCGAACTGCCGGTAGACCGACGCGAATCGCACGTAGGCGATCTTGTCCAGGCGCTTCAACTCGCGCATCACCATCTCGCCGACGCGCGACGACGGGATCTCGCGCATGCCGCTGGCGAGCAGCTTGCGCTGGATGCGCTCGATCGCCGCGTCGACCAGCTCGCTGCCGACCGGGCGCTTGCGCAGCGCCAGGCTCATCGACGCGCGCAGCTTGGCGGGGTCGAATTCGACCCGCGAGCCGTCCTTCTTGACCAGCGCCGGCAGCGCGATCTCGACCCGCTCGTAGGTCGTGAAGCGCTTGTCGCACTTCAGGCAGCGCCGGCGCCGGCGGATGACGCCGCCCTCGTCGGATTCGCGTGTCTCGACGACCTGGGTCTCGTCGTGGTCGCAGTAGGGGCAGCGCATCGGGCGGGTGGCCGGTGTGCTTTCGTGTCAGGCCGCGTAGCGGCTGTGCGCGGCCGCAGTCCCGCCGGCCCGGCGGGCGGCGGCCGCTGCGGCGCGCGTCGTCCTCATCGGTAGACCGGAAACTCGCGCGTCAGCGCCGCGACCTGCTCGCGCACGGCGGCCAGGTTGGCCTCGTCGTGCGGGCGGTCGAGCACGTCGGCGATCAGGTTCGCGGTGCGGCGCGTCTCGGCCTCGCCGAATCCGCGCGTCGTGATCGCCGGCGTGCCCAGGCGGATGCCGCTCGTGACCATCGGCTTTTGCGGGTCGTTCGGGATGCCGTTCTTGTTGCAGGTCATGTGCGCACGCCCCAGCACCGCCTCGGCCTCCTTGCCGGTCAGGCCCTTGGGGCGCAGGTCGACGAGCATGACGTGGCTCTCGGTGCGGCCGCTGACGATGCGCAGCCCGCGCTCGGCCAGGGTCTCGGCCATCACCACCGCATTGGCCGCGACCTGCTGCTGGTAGACCTTGAAGGCCGGCTGCAGCGCCTCGTGGAAGGCGACCGCCTTGGCGGCGATGACGTGCATCAGTGGCCCGCCCTGGATGCCGGGGAAGATCGCACTGTTGATCTTCTTCGCGATCTCTTCGCTGTTGGTCAGCACGACGCCGCCGCGCGGGCCGCGCAGGCTCTTGTGCGTGGTGCTGGTGACGACGTCGGCGTGCGGCACCGGGTTGGGGTAGACGCCGGCGGCGATCAGCCCGGCGTAGTGCGCCATGTCGACCATGAAGAATGCGCCGACGGCCTTGGCGACGCGGGCGAAGCGCTCGAAGTCGATCCTCAGGCTGTAGGCGCTGGCGCCGGCGATGATGAGCTTGGGCCGATGCTCGTGCGCGAGCCGCTCCATGGCGTCGTAGTCGATCGCCTCGCTGGCGTCCAGCCCGTAGCTGACGACCTTGAACCACTTGCCGCTCATGTTCAGCGGCATGCCGTGCGTCAGGTGGCCGCCTTCCGACAGGCTCATGCCCATGATGGTGTCGCCCGGCTGCAGCAGGGCGAAGTAGACGCCCTGGTTGGCCTGGCTGCCCGAGTTGGGCTGGACGTTGGCGAAGCCGGCGCCGTAGAGCTGCTTCAGGCGCTCGATCGCGAGCTGCTCGACGACGTCGACATGCTCGCAGCCGCCGTAGTAGCGCCGGCCGGGATAGCCTTCGGCGTACTTGTTGGTCATCTGCGAGCCCTGCGCCTGCATGACGGCGGGGCTGGCGTAGTTCTCGCTCGCGATCAGCTCGATATGGTCTTCCTGGCGGCGGTCCTCGGCCTGGATCGCGGCCCAGACCTCGGGGTCGACGCGGGCGAGGGTGGATTGGTGTCGGTCGAACATGGCAGTCCTCGGTGGGCAGGGTGTCGGGCCGTCGGCCCCGCGCGCGGCGTGGCCTGCGCGGCACGCGGCGGTCGGGTCGAGGGCTGCCCAGGCGCACGGCGGGTGGCCGCGGCGCGACGTCTGCGGTCGTCGCCACGGCCCCGCGCTCCCCGGTGGTGGCCCACCTCGGGCGGCCTGCGGCCGGTCGGGCCGTCGGGGGCTGCCTTGATCGCCAGTCGCGCGGATCGCCAGTGTAGCGCCGCGGCCGCGCGCGCCCAGGCGGGATCGCCGGGCGCGCGACAGGGCGGGAGTGGCCCTACTCGGCGTCGGCCAGCGCCACCGTCGCGGTGACGGCGGCGGTGCTGTCGGGCGCCGGGGTCGGGTCGACGGCGGCCTCGTCGAGCCGCGGCGCGGCCTCGGGCAGCGGCACTGCCGGGCGCGGCGCGGGCGGCGGGGTGCGCCGCACGTGCGGCGACACGCGCTCGCCGCGCGCGACGCGCGCCAAATACTGCTGCTCGTGCATCACCTTGGCCGCGTAGCCGCCGTCGTGCTCGAGCAGCGCGGCACCGACGTAGCAGCGCAGCCCGCCCTGCACGCCGCCGAAGCGGCGCACGCAGTCCTTCAGCACCTGCACGCCGACGCGCAGGTTGGTCACCGGGTCGAATGCGGCGTGCACGCCGCCGAAGGGCTCGTACTTGGAGTCGTGCACGCGCGTCATCACCTGCATCAACCCCTGCGCGCCGACCGAGCTCTGCGCGAACGGGTTGAAGCTGGACTCGACCGCCATGACGGCGAGGATCAGCGTCGGTTCCAGTCGTGCGGCCTGGCCCACCGCCCAGGCCTCCTGCACCAGGCGCGCGACCGGCTCGGGCGCGACCCGGTAGCGGCGCGAGATCCACGTGGCGACCCGCGCCTGCTCGGCGCCGAGCTCGGACGGGTCGGCCGCGGTCGCGCGCGCGACCGCATCGGGCTCGGGTTCGGGATCGGGCGACAGCGCCACGGCTGGCGGCTCGGCGTGGGCGTCGAGCCGTGCCAGCTCGCGCGTCTGCAGCCACTGCAGCGCGTCGGCCTCGGCCTGCTCGCGCCGCTCGGGATGCGCGACGAACACCAGCGCCGCGGCGATCACCGCCAGCCCCAGCAGCGCCAGCGCATTGCGGCCGACGTCCAGCGCGCGGCGCGCGCGCGTCGGCCCGGGCTCGGCCGGCGCGCCGGTCAGCCGGCTCAGGCCGGCCTCCAGCGTGCGGCGCGCCCGTCGTATCGCGTCGGCGGTCTTCATCGGAATCCTTTCGTCGTCCGGTCCCGCCGCCGCAAGATGGGCGTGCAGGTGCGAAACGATAATGACTGCAAGGCCCTGGGGGTACCCCGCATTCGCGGAGGGCACGGAGCAATCGGTGCCGGCCTCGTCGATCCGGGTAAACCCTGGGTCGAATCGCGGCGCATTCTAGGAACCGGGGTATGCATGGTCAAGAATATGAAGAGCCTCTCTAATAACGAGAGAGTATGAAATATCGCGATCTGCGCGACTTCGTCGCCCAGCTCGAAGCGCGCGGCGTGCTGCGCCGGGTCGACGATCCCGTCTCGCCCCGGCTCGAGATGACGGCCATCGGCGACGCGGTGCTGCGCGCCGGCGGCCCGGCCCTGCTGTTCACGCGCCCGGCCGGGCATGCGATGCCGGTGCTGACCAACCTGTTCGGCACCCCCGAGCGCGTTGCGCTGGGAATGGGGGCGCAGTCGCTCGCAGGGCTGCGCGAGGTCGGCACGCTGTTGGCCGCGCTCAAGGAGCCCGAGCCGCCGCGCAGCCTGCGAGAGGCCGGCCGGCTGCTCGACATGGCGCGCGCGGTGTGGGACATGAAGCCCGCGCTGCAGCGCCGCGCGCCGTGCCAGGACGAGGTCGCCGAGGGCGGCGACGTCGACCTGGCCCGGCTGCCGGTGCAGACCTGCTGGCCAGGCGATGCCGGGCCGCTGATCACCTGGGCGCTGGTCGTCACGCGCGGGCCGCAGTCGGTGGCACGGCCGCGGCAGCGGCAGAACCTGGGCATCTACCGCCAGCAGCTGATCGGCCCGCGCCAGACCATCATGCGCTGGCTCGCGCACCGCGGCGGCGCGCTGGACTTCCGCGATTTCGCGCTCGCCAACCCGGGGCGGCCGTTTCCGGTCGCGGTGGCGCTGGGCGCCGACCCGGCGACGATCCTGGGCGCGGTCACGCCGGTGCCCGACAGCCTGGGCGAATACCAGTTCGCCGGGCTGCTGCGCGGCAGCCGCACCGAGCTGGTCGACACCACGGTCGGCGAGGGCGCGCTGAAGCTGCAGGTGCCGGCCAGCGCCGAGATCGTGCTGGAGGGCCACATCCCGCCGGCGCCACCGGGCTACGAGGGCCGCAGCGAGCACGGCGTGGCGCTCGCCGAGCGCGGCGGCTACCTGCATGCGCTGGAGGGGCCGTTCGGCGACCATACCGGCTACTACAACGAGCAGGACTGGTTCCCGGTGTTCGAGGTCGCGCGCATGACGCAGCGGCGCGACGCGATCTACCACTCCACCTACACCGGCAAGCCCCCCGACGAGCCGGCGGTGCTGGGGGTGGCGCTGAACGAGGTGTTCGTGCCGATCCTGCAGAAGCAGTTTCCGGAGGTGCAGGATTTCTACCTGCCGCCCGAGGGCTGCAGCTACCGGCTCGCGGTGGTGAGCATCCGCAAGGCCTACCCGGGCCACGCCAAGCGGCTGATGTTCGGGCTGTGGAGCTATCTGCGCCAGTTCATGTACACCAAGTTCATCGTCGTCACCGACGACGATGTCGACATCCGCGACTGGCGGGAAGTGATCTGGGCGATCACGACCCGCATGGACCCGGTGCGCGACACGACGCTGGTGGACCGCACGCCGATCGACTACCTGGACTTCGCCTCGCCGACCAGCGGCCTGGGCGGCAAGATGGGGCTGGACGCGACCAGCAAGTGGGCGGGCGAGACGACGCGCGAGTGGGGGCGCGTGCTGGCGATGGACGCCGAGGTGACACGGCGCGTGCAAGGCGTCGTCGACGCGTTGCTGGCGGCACGCTGAAGACGCCCCCTCCCTGAGAGCGCACGCGGCCGTTGCCAGCGGGATTGTCGGCAGACCACGAGCGTCGCGAGCGCCGGCGCCTGCAGCGCTCGTCGCAGCCAGCGCCCGCAGCCAGCGCCCGTCGCAGTCCGCGCCCTGCGGTGGCCTTGGCCATCGTCCATCCGCGCCTCGCCGCGAATCGCCGACGCCCGATGTCGACCCGACGCCTCGGAAAGCCCTTGCATCCGCCGCGGGCTTGGCGTAAGGTCACCCTGCCTTCGGACGAAGGCAAACTCAGACGGCACAGTCCCTGTGCGTCAGGAGCCCCGGACCGAATCCCTCCGGAGCCCCGAAGGCGGCAAGTCCGCCAGCCCCTCCCGGCTCGCACGGCTCGGAGGGGCTACTTCTTTGGGCGCTGGCTTCGTGCTGCGGCGATCGGCGCGCCGCGGGTCAGGCCGCCAGCGCCGTCTCAGCCCGTCGCGGATCGCCGGATGCGCGCGCCGCGGCGCGGATCATGTCGACCGCCTTCTCCGCGATCATGATCACCGGCGCATTGGTGTTGCCCGAGACCACGCGCGGCATGATCGAGGCGTCGACCACGCGCAGGCCGGCCACCCCGTGCACGCGCAACTCGGCGTCGACGACATCGTGGCGCGCATCGGGCCCCATGCGGCAGGTCCCGACCGGGTGGTAGATCGTGTCGACGCGTGCGCGCAGGAACTGCTCGATCTGCTCGTCGCTCTGCGCGAGCGCACTGGCGGCCCACTCGCGCGCGCCGAGCTCGGCCAGCGCCGGCTGCGCCATGATGCGGCGCATCGCCTTGAAGCCGGCGATCATGCGGTCGACGTCGTCGCGCTCGGCGAGGAAGTTCGGGTCGATGCGGGGTGCGGCCAGCGGGTCCGGGCTGGCCAGGCCGACGCTGCCGCGGCTGGTCGGCCGCAGCAGGCACATGTGGCACGAATAGCCCAGCCCGAACACCGCCTTGCGGCCGTGGTCGACGAGCTTGCCGATCACGAAATGCAGCTGCACGTCCGGCGTCGCCGCCTGCTGCGTGCTGCGCAGGAAGACGCCGGCCTCGGCGAAGTTGGTCGTCAGCATCCCGGTGCGGTGACGGCGCCACTCCTGGATGCCCTTGATCGCGCGCCACAAGGCGCCCGGGGACAGCCCCAGCAGCTCGCGCACCTTCGGCGCGTCGAACAGCTGGACGACGTCCGGGTGGTCGTGCAGGTGGGCGCCGACACCGGGCAGGTCGTGCCGCACCGGGATGCCGAGCGACTGCAGCGCCTGCCCCGGCCCGATGCCCGACAGCATCAGCAGCGGGGCCGACTGCAGCGCGCCGGCGGCAAGCAGCACCTCGCGCCGCGCCGTCAACCGTGCCGTGCCGCCGCCTGGCAGCCGCGCCTCCACGCCGGTGGCACGCCGGCCGTCGAGCACGATGCGGGTCACGCGCGCACCGGTGATCACGCGCAGGTTGGGCCGTCCCAGGTGCGGCGTCAGGTAGGCCTTGGCGGCACTGAAGCGCTCGCCGTCGCGGTGCGTGACCTGGTACATCCCGGCGCCTTCCTGCACGGCGCCGTTGAAGTCCGGGTTGCCGGGGTGGCCGGCCTGCACCGCGGCCTGGACGAAGCGCCGCGCGATCGGGTTGGGGCTGCGCAGGTCGGCGACGTTGAGCGGCCCGCCGCTGCCGTGCCAGGCGTCGGCGCCGCGCTCGTTGTGCTCGGCGCGCTTGAAGTACGGCAGCACCTCGTCCCAGGACCAGCCGGGGTTGCCGAGCTGCGCCCAGTGGTCGTAGTCCTGGTGCTGGCCGCGCAGGTAGATCATCGCGTTGACCGAGCTCGACCCGCCGAGCACCTTGCCGCGCGGCTGGTAGCCCTTGCGGCCGCCCAGCCCCGGCTGCGGCACGGTCTCGAAGGCCCAGTTGACCTGCCCGGTCTGCGCGATCAGCGCCAGCCCGGCGGGGCAGTGGATCAGGACGCTCTTGTCGGGCGGGCCGGCTTCCAGCAGTGCGACGCGCACGGCCGGATCCTCGCTCAGGCGCCCGGCCAGCACGCAGCCGGCCGACCCGCCGCCGACGACGATGTAGTCGAAGCTGTCGGTCATGCCATCATTGTCGGCCGAGTCGGCGCCGCCGCGGGATCGCGCGAACTGCGCTTAGGCTCGCGGCTCTAGAAGGATCGAGGGGATTCCCGGATGCGATGGATCGTTCGCGGCCTGCTGGCCATCTTGCTGCTGGTCGTCGCCACGGTGGCGGGGCTGTGGGCGTACATGCAGCGCGCCGCGCCGCAGACCGACGGCGAGCTGACGCTGACCGGCCCGAGGGCCGAGATCCGCATCGAGCGCGACGCGCACGGCATCCCGACGATCCGCGCCGGCAGCGTCGAGGACGCGGTCTTCGGCCTCGGGCTCGTGCACGCGCAGGACCGGCTTTGGCAGCTCGAGACGCACCGCCGCATCGGCAGCGGCCGGCTGGCCGAGGCCTTCGGCGAGGGCGCGCTCGGCAACGACCGCTTCCTGCGCGCGCTGGGCGTGCGGCGTGCCGCCGCCGCGCAGTGGGAGCGCGCCAGCGCCGGGTCGCGCGCGCTGCTGCAGGCCTACGCCGCCGGCATCGACGCCGGCGTGCGCCAGGCGATGCGCGCCCGGCCGCCCGAGTTCGTGATCCTCGGCGTCGACCCCGAGCCCTGGGATCCGGTCGACAGCCTCGCGTGGGCGATCATGATGGCCTGGGACCTGGGCGGCAACTGGAACAACGAGCTGCGCCGGCTGCGGCTTTCGGCGACGCTGCCGATGGAGCGCGTCGAGCAGCTGCTGCCAGCCTACCCGGGCGAGCCTGTGATCGGGCTGCGTGACTATGCGGCGCTGTACCGCGATCTCGGGCTGCACGCCGGCAGCACGCGCACCGCCTGGGCCGAGCTGCCCGAGATCGCCCCGCCTTCGGGGATCGACGGCGTGGGGTCGAACAACTGGGTGCTGGCCGGTGCGCGCACCGACACCGGCAAGCCGCTGCTGGCCAACGATCCGCACCTGAAGCTCAGCGCGCCGGCGCTGTGGTACTTCGCGCGGCTGCAGGCGCCAGGGCTGGACGTGGCGGGGGCCACCATGCCCGGGCTGCCGCTGGTGGTGCTGGGGCAGAACGCGCGCCTCGCATGGGGCTTCACCAACACCGGCCCCGACGTGCAGGACCTGTATGTCGAGCAGATCGACGACGCCGACCCCACGCGCTACCGCACCCCCGAAGGCAGCGCGGCGTTCGAGACCGTGCGCGAGACGATCCGCGTCAAGGGTGGCGCCGACGTCGTGCTCGACGTCCGCCGCACGCGCCACGGGCCGGTGATCAGCGATGCCGGCACGCTCGACGGCGTCGGTGACGCCCGCCATGTGCTGGCGATGCGCTGGACCGCGCTCGACCCCGACAGCGACCCGATCGCGACCGCGCTGGCGATGATGCGCGCCGGCAGCGTGGCCGAGTTCGTTGCCGCCACCGAAGGCTGGGTGGCGCCGATGCAGAGCATGGTGGTGGCCGACGCCGACGGCGCGATCGGCATGGTCGCGCCGGGCCGGGTGCCGGTTCGATCGCCGGCCAACGACCTGCACGGGCTGGCGCCGGCACCCGGCTGGGACGCGCGCTACGACTGGCAGGGCTGGGTGCCGGCGGGCGAGACGCCGCGCGAGCTCGACCCGCCGCGCGGCTGGATCGCGACCGCCAACCAGCGCATCGTCGGCCCCGACTACCCGCACTACCTGACGCGCGAGTGGACACTGCCGTTTCGCCAGCAGCGCATCGAGCAGATGCTCGAGGAGCGTGCGCAGCATTCGATCGACGACCTCGCGCGCATGCAGGCCGACGTGCGATCGCTGGCCGCGCCGAGGCTGCTGCCGTGGCTGATGAACGCGAAGTCGGACCACCCGCGCGCCGACGACGCGATGGCGCAGCTCGAGGGCTTCGACGGCACGATGGCCGGCGACCGCGCGGCGCCGGCGATCTACTGGGCGTGGAAGGGGGCGCTGGTGCGCGCGGTCTTCGCCGACGAGCTCGGCGCGGCGACGCTCGAGACGCTGCTCGGCGGCAAGCGATTCCAGGACGTGCTGGAGGGCGTGCTCGAGCGCGGCGACGTCTGGTGGTGCGACGACAAGGCCACACCCGCGGCCGAGACCTGCGCGCAGATGGCCGACCGCGCCTTCGGCGACGCGCTGGACCACCTCGCGCTCGGCATGGGGACCGACCCGGCGATGTGGCGCTGGGGCGCGGCGCACACGCTGCGCGCCGAGCACCGGCCGTTCAGCCGCGTCGCGCTGCTGGCGCCCTTGTTCGAGCTGCGCACGCCGCTGGCCGGCGACACCTACACCGTCAACGCGACGCGCGTCGTGCAGCGCGACCGCGCGCTGCACAGCGACCACGGCCCCAGCCTGCGCGCGCTGTACGACGTCGCCGACCGCAGCCGATCGCGCGTGATCCACAGCAGCGGCCAGAGCGGGCTGCCGTGGCGGGCGCAGTACCGCGACTTCGTCGGCCCGTGGGCGCGCGGGCAGTACCTGCCGCTGTGGCCGGCGGCCGAGGCGGCGGCGGCCGGCGGCACGCTGGTCGTTCGGCCTGCAGGTGGCTGACCGGCCGGCGACGCGGGCGATGATCGAGCCGGCCGCGCGGCCTCCGACGGCCTGGGGCCGCGTCGTGGCCGACTTCGGCGGCCCCTACGCCGCCAGCGCGCTGATCGCCTTCGTCTTCGCCGCGTCCGGGCCGGTGGCGGTGATCCTCGCGGTCGGCACGCGCGGCGGGCTGACGCAGGCCGAGCTGGCGTCGTGGATCTTCGGCGCCTTCTTCGTCAACGGCTGGCTCAGCCTGCTGGCATGCTGGCGCTACCGGCAGCCGCTGGTGTTCTTCTGGACCATCCCGGGCGCGGTGCTGGTCGGCCCGGCGTTGGAGCACCTGGCGTTCGCCGAGGTCATCGGCGCCTACGTCGCGACCGCGCTGCTGATGCTCGCGCTGGGGCTCAGCGGCGCGGTCAAGCGGGCGATGCAGGCGGTGCCGATGCCGATCGTGATGGGCATGGTCGCCGGGGTCTTCCTGCGCTTCGGCACCGACCTCGTTCGCGCACTGCACGGCGACGCCTGGATCGCGCTGCCGATGCTCGCGGCCTTTCTCGTGCTGAGCGCCTGGGGCCGCGTCGGCCGCCGGGTGCCGCCGGTGCTGGGGGCACTGGTCGCCGGGGCGGTCGCGGTCGCGATCGGGGGGCGGTTCGACCCCGGGACGCTGGGCAGCCAGTGGCTCGCGGCGCCGGTGTGGCAGGCGCCGGCGTGGTCCTGGCGCGCGATGGTCGAGCTCGTCGTGCCGCTGGCGATCACGGTGATCGTGGTGCAGAACGGGCAGGGTATCGCGGTGTTGCGAACGGCGGACCATGCGGCGCCGGTCAACGCGGTGACCACGGCCTGCGGACTGTGGTCGCTGCCGGCGGCGGCAGTCGGCGCGGTGTCGACCTGCCTGACGGGGCCGGTCAACGCGATCATCAGCGCCAGCGGTGAGCGCGACCGGCAGTACACCGCGGGACTGATGGTCGGCGTGCTGGCGATCGTCTTCGGCCTGTTCGCGCCGCTTTTCACCGGGGCGATGCTCGCCACCCCGCCGGCCTTTGTCGCCGCGCTCGGCGGGCTTGCGATGCTCAAGGTGCTGCAGACCGCGTTCACCGCGTCGTTCGGCACCGGGCGCTTCACGCTCGGCGCGCTGGTGGCCTTCGTCGTCACCGTGACCGACCTCGCCTGGCTGAATGTCGGCGCCGCGTTCTGGGGTCTGATCGCGGGGCTGGCGGTTTCCTGGTTGCTGGAGCGAGGGGACTTCGGGGGCTGAGCTCCTGGGCACTTGTAGGCGGCGTTCGACGAGTTGCGCGACGAAGCCGGTAGCGGGCCGGCCGGGGCGCGCGGAGTAGGCGGTATTCGACCGTCGAAAACAAACGCGGTGGCCTGCCGGGGGCGGCGGGTGCCCTTGACCGTAAGTAAAGGGGGAGCCGGCGGCGTAAGCCGACGGCGGAGGACATGGAGGGCAAGGGCACCCGCCGCCCTCGGCCCGCAGGCGGGTGGCATGCCGAGACCGTGAGGCGCTGCTGTGATGGGCAATCGTTGCGCTGCGCGCGAGCAGGAAAACAGGCACACTCGCGCCCCTGCGCGGTTGGGCAACGTTGTAGCCGTGGCGCCACGGGTGTTGACCGGCGCAGAAGATCACTCCCTTGCCGTTCCTGTGTCCGCGCAGTCCGCCCGCGCCGGATCCGCCACGAGAACACCGCGTGCTCGCCTTCTTCGAACGCCTCGTCGACCCGTTCCCGGCGGCGCCGCCCGCATCGCCGCCGAAGACCTTCGCGCGCTTCATGTGGGCGTGCACGGCCGGCATGCGCCCGTATATCGCGGCGATGACGCTGCTGGCGGCGGTGATCGGCGCCTTCGAGGCGATCCTGTTCGCGATCATGGGCCGCATCGTCGACTGGCTGGCCGAGGTGCCGCCGTCCGAGCTGTGGGCGCGCGAGGGCGCGACGCTCGCGCTGCTGGCCGCCGTGCTCGTCGGCAGCGTGGCGCTGTCGACGCTGTGGGCCGGCTTCAAGCACCAGGCGCTGGCGGGCAACTTCCCGATGCGGCTGCGCTGGAACTTCCACCGCCTGCTGCTCGGCCAGAGCCTGGCCTTCTACCAGGACGAGTTCGCCGGCCGCATCGCGACCAAGCTGATGCAGTCGGCGCTCGCGGTGCGCGACGTCTGGATGATCGTCGCCGACATCCTGGTCTACGTCGGCATCTACTTCCTGACCATGGTGCTGGTGCTGGGCGGCTTCGACGCCTGGCTGCTGCTGCCGTTCGGGCTCTGGCTGGCGGCCTACCTGGTCGCGATGCGCTGGTTCGTGCCGCGGCTGGCGGCGGTCGCCAAGCAGCAGGCCGATGCGCGCTCGCTGATGACCGGCCGCATCGCCGATGCCTACACCAACATCGCCACCGTCAAGCTGTTCTCGCACGCGCAGCGCGAGTCCGGCTATGCGCACGCGGCGATGCACGAGTTCCTCGGCACGGTGCATCGGCAGATGCGGCTCGTCACCGGGCTGGAGATGAGCAACCAGGGGCTGTCGATGCTGCTGATCGGCTCGACCGCCGGCGTCGTGCTGTGGCTGTGGACGCTCGGCGAGGTCGGCGCCGGCGCGGTCGCCGCCGCGGTCGCGATGGCGCTGCGGCTGAACGGCATCTCGCACTGGATCATGTGGGAGATGGCGAGCCTGTTCGAGCAGGTCGGCACGGTGCAGGACGGCATCGAGCTGCTGTCGCGCCGGCGCACGGTCGTCGACCGGCCGGACGCGAAGCCGCTCGCGGTCACGCGCGGCGAGATCCGCTTCGAGCGCGTTCGCTTCGCCTACGGCGGCACGCGCGCCGTGATCGACGACCTGGACCTGGTGATCCGCCCGGGCGAGAAGATCGGCCTCGTCGGCCGTTCCGGCGCCGGCAAGAGCACCGTCGTCAACCTGCTGCTGCGCTTCTACGACGTCGAGTCGGGCCGGATCCTGATCGACGGCCAGGATATCGCCGGCGTGCAGCAGGACAGCCTGCGCGAGCAGATCGGCATGGTCACGCAGGACACCTCGCTGCTGCATCGCTCGGTGCGCGAGAACATCGTCTACGGCCGCCCCGACGCGACCGACCTCGAGATGGTGCACGCGGCCGAGCGCGCCGAGGCGCACGACTTCGTCCAGGGGCTGGTCGACCCCAAGGGCCGGCACGGCTACGACGCGCATGTCGGCGAGCGCGGCGTGAAGCTGTCCGGTGGCCAGCGCCAGCGGATCGCGATCGCGCGCGTGATGCTCAAGGACGCGCCGATCCTGCTGCTCGACGAGGCCACCAGCGCGTTGGACAGCGAGGTCGAGCAGGCGATCCAGGCCAGCCTGTACAAGCTGATGGAGGGCAAGACCGTGGTCGCGATCGCGCACCGGCTGTCGACCATCGCGGCGATGGACCGGCTGGTCGTGATGGACAAGGGCCGCATCGTCGAGCACGGCACGCACGCCGAGCTGCTCGCCGCCGGCGGCCTGTACGCGCGGCTGTGGGCGCACCAGAGCGGCGGCTTCCTCGGCGAGGAGGCGGAGGACGACGAGACGACGGCGGCGGCGGGCTGAGGCGGCGCGGGTGCCGCTGCGGCCGCAGACGGCGACCCGCGTCCCGGACCGCGCCGCTCAGAGCCGGTCGCGCAGCGCGTCGACCGGCGGTGCGACCTGCCGGGTGCTGCTGCCGCCGCCGAGCGCCTGCATGCGATCGTCGTCGACGTAGGACAGCGTCACGCCGCCGATGCGCGGGTGCTCGTAGACCAGCCGCATGCCGTCGGCGAAGAACCACTGGAAGCCCCCGCGCGGCGCCGCCCGCAGGTCGAAACCGCCGAAGCGCAGCGGCCGTGGCGAGACCGTATAAGGCTCGCCGTACTTGGCCACCAGCAGCTGGCGCAGCGCCTGGTTGTCCTGCCCGTAGCCCTTGACGTCGAAGCGCACGCGGGCGACGCGCCCTTCGTGGACGGACAGCGTCAGCCGCTGCAGCGCGGGCACGCCGGCGCCGCGCATGTCCAGCTGCGGCGCGGCGCCCTCGGCGAGCGGCAGGTCGACACCCCCGGCGGCGCGTGCGGCAACCAGGAAGGCCTGCGCCCCGGCGTCCCGCAGCGCGACACCGTACAGCGCGAGCGGCTCGGCCAGGCGCTCCGGGCTGGGCGCCTGCGCCGCGGCCGTCCCCGCCGGCATCCACGCCGCGGGCAGCGCGGACGCGGCGGCGAGCAGGCTGGCGAAGCGGCGGCGGTTCATGGTCGGCGACGACGGAACGATGCGCCGAATGTAGCGTGGCCTCGCGCCAGCCGTGGGCGCGCGCCGGCCGGTGGTTGCGCGCGTGCGGGTATGGGGGTTTCGTGGGCCGATCAGGCGGCCAGGTCGGAGGCACGCGGCGCGCGCCTCGCGGGCACCCGGGCGCTGCGGTCCGCGGCGGTCGCCGCCCGGACGTCGTCGGCGGGCGCGGGCTCGCGTGCATGGGTTGCGTCCGGGGGGCACGGCGCGCGGTCCGTGTTGCCGCTGACTGCCGGCCAGGCGATCGCGGGCGCGGCGCGGGTCCCGGCCTGCGCCGCGATCGGCGGGCGCGGTGCAGGCTCGCTGGCCGGCAGGACGGCGCGCGGCGCTCGCACGGCCGGCGCGATGCGCGCCGGGTCCGACAGCGGCGGGGCCTCGCGTCGCCGGTCGCGCTCGACGCGCGCGCGGCGGCGTGCCCAGAAGGTCCCGGCCGCGGCCCAGGCCAGCCCGACGGCGAGGACGATCAGTGAGGGCGCCCAGAAGCTGTCCATGCGAGCGGCTATCGGCGCACGGCCGGCGTTGCTTGAGACCGCGGACTGCCATGGGCCAGCCAAGGGTTCGCTGGGCGGGGACAATCGTGCATTCCGCACCGTCATGCCGACCCCGAGCCGATGTCCGCCGCCGCCAGCCCGCCCGCCGAAGCGCCACCGACCCCGCCGGGGCCGCCCGGCGTTCGGCCGCTGACCTCGTACCGGCCGTTCTGGGCCAGGCGCTTCGGTCCGGCGCCCTTTCTGCCGACCACCCGCGCCGAGATGGACGCCCTCGGCTGGGACAGCTGCGACATCGTCATCGTCACCGGCGACGCCTACGTCGACCACCCGAGCTTCGGCATGGCGGTCGTCGGCCGCGTGCTGGAGGCGCAGGGATTCCGCGTCGGCATCGTCGCCCAGCCCGACTGGGATGGCCCCGAGCCCTTCCGTGCCCTCGGCCGGCCGAACCTGTTCTTCGGCGTCGCCGCCGGGAACATGGATTCGATGATCAACCACTACACCGCCGACCGCAAGATCCGCAGCGAGGACGCCTACACTCCCGGCGGCGAGCGCGGGCGGCGGCCGGACCGCGCGGTGCTGGTCTACACCCAGCGCTGCCGCGAGGCGTACAAGGACGTCCCGGTCGTCATCGGCGGCATCGAGGCCAGCCTGCGCCGGATCGCGCACTACGACTACTGGCAGGACAAGGTACGCCGCAGCGTGCTGGCCGACAGCAAGGCCGACCTGCTCGTCTACGGGAACGCCGAGCGCGCGCTGGTCGAGATCGCGCACCGGCTCGCGCGGCGCGAGTCGGTCCAGGCCATGACCGATATCCGCGGCACCGCCTTCGTCGTGCGGCGCGGGAGCGCGCCGCAGGGCTTTGTCGAGATCGACTCGACCGAGGTCGACCGCCCGGGGCCGGCCGACGCCTTCGTCAGCCCCTACGAGGAGCCCTCCGCGGCCGCCGCGGCGCGCGGCCAGCGCTGCGAGCGCAACGGCTCTGCAGCGGTCGCAGATGGCGCGGTCGCCGGCCCCGCCGAGGCGGTGGTCGCGCTGCCGCTGTCGCGCCGCGGCGCCGGCGCCAGCAGCAGCATGCCGCGCCCGCCGCGCGATCGCAGCGTGATCCGCCTGCCGTCGTACGAGCAGGTGCGTGCCGACCCGGTGCTGTACGCGCATGCCAGCCGCGTCATGCACCTCGAGACCAACCCCGGCAACGCGCGCGCGCTGGTGCAGCGCCACGGTGAGCGCGACGTCTGGGTCAACCCGCCGCCGGTGCCGCTGACGACGCCCGAGATGGACCATGTCTTCGGGCTGCCCTATGCGCGCAGCCCGCACCCGCGCTATGCCGACGATCGCGGCCGTCACGACGGACCGACCAAGATCCCGGCGTGGGAGATGATCCGCTTCAGCGTCAACATCATGCGCGGCTGCTTCGGCGGCTGCAGCTTCTGCTCGATCACGGAGCACGAGGGCCGCATCATCCAGAGCCGCAGCGAGGCCTCGGTGCTGCGCGAGATCGAGGACATGCGCGACAAGGTGCAGGGCTTCACCGGCGTCGTCAGCGACCTCGGCGGGCCGACCGCCAACATGTACCGGCTGGGCTGCCGCAGCCGCGAGATCGAGGCCGCGTGTCGCAAGCCGAGCTGCGTCTGGCCCGGCATCTGCGCGAACCTGCGCACCGACCACGCGCCGCTGGTCCAGCTCTACCGCCATGCGCGCGCGCTGCCGGGCGTGCGCAAGGTGCTGATCGCCTCCGGGCTGCGCTACGACCTGGCGGTGCAGTCGCCCGAATACGTGCGCGAGCTCGTCGAGCACCATGTCGGCGGCTACCTGAAGATCGCGCCCGAGCACACCGAGCCCGGGCCGCTGGCCCGGATGATGAAGCCCGGCATCGGCAGCTACGACCGTTTCAAGGCGATGTTCGAGGCCGCCAGCGCCGCCGCCGGCAAGCAGCAGTACCTGATCCCGTACTTCATCGCCGCGCACCCGGGGACGACCGACGAGGACATGCTGCAGCTGGCGCTCTGGTTGAAGCGCAACGGCTTCAAGGCCGACCAGGTGCAGGCCTTCTACCCGACCCCGCTGTCCAGCGCGACCGCGATGTACCACACCGGGATCGACACCCTGCACGGCGTGCACCGCGACGCGCGTGGCCGGCACGTCGACGTCGCGCGCGGCGAGCGCCGGCGCCGGCTGCACAAGGCCTTCCTGCGCTGGCACGACGCCGACAACTGGCCGCTGCTGCGCGAGGCGCTGCACGCGATGGGGCGCGACGACCTGATCGGCAGCGGCCGCGACCAGCTCGTTCCGCGCCATCAGCCGGCGGGCTGGGCGAGCGGGTGCAAGACGCGCGGCGGCGCGGCCGGCGCCGAGCGCCCCGGCCCGCGCGATGGCCGGCGGGCCGGCGCCGGCGACGCAGCGCCCGGGTCGGTATCGCCGGGCAAGAGGCCGGGTGCCGCGCCGCGCCGCGGGACGCTGCTGACCCAGCATACCGGGCTGCCGCCGCGTGCGGGGGGCGGGCGCGGCCGGCGCTGAAGGCCTGCGCCCGCGCGGCGCGGGGCAGCGCGATCGATGCGCGGCCCCGCACGTCTTCCCGCTCACCCGCACGGGCCTGGCCAAGGCCCGCTTCGACAATCCCGTCAGCGCCCTCGAGGCCCCGGCTTCCGGGGCCGCGACCTCGAATCGCCTGGATGGCTCGGCGCGACGGCTGGCCATGCCTTCGCGACCTCGAGGGTCGCATCGGCGCTCAGAACGCGGCCCGGACTCCCATGAGCAGCGCCCGACCCGGCAGCGGCGCCAGCGGCCGCACGGTTCCCGTCGCCGTCGCGCTGTAGGCCAGCCTGTCGCCGACGTTGTGCACCCTGGCGAACAGCAATGCATCGCTGCGGCCGACGCGCAGGGTGTAGCTGGCCGACAGGTTGACGAGCGTCCAACCGTCGGTAGGCACGTCGTACCGCGGTACGCGGGTCTGGTCTGCGGCGTGCTGGATCTCCGCGCGCGCCGTCCACGGCCCCGCGGCGATATTCAGGCCCACGATGGCGCGCAGCGGCGGTATCCGCGGTAGCGGCTCGTCGGTGTCGAGCTCGCTGCCGCGAACCCGATCGACCCTGACCTCGACATCCACCTTGCTCGCCCCGTCGAGGATGCGCCACTGTCCTTCGGCTTCCATGCCGCGCAGGCGGGCACGCACGCCGGTGAACGCGAACACGGGGACGGCCTCGCCCTCGTCGTCGACGAAGTCGGGCTCGCCGGTGGCGGCCAGCAGGATGTAGTTCGAGAAGCGGCTTTCGAACACGCCGATGCGCACGCGATGCTCGCCGCTGCGCCATGCCAGTGCCAGATCGGCATTGCGGCCGCGCTCCAGCCGTTGGTCGGGGTCGCCGCGCTCGAAGGTCGCGGTCGCTGCGTGCACGCCGTTGGCGTACAGCTCGTAGCTGGTCGGTGCCCGCTCGGTGGACGCCAGACTCGATGTCAGCTGCCAGCTCTTACCCAGGTTCACGACGGCGCCGAACGAGGCGCTGAACGGCGTGAAGCTGCGGGCGTCGGCCGGGCCGAACTGCGGTTCGGCCGGATCGCGGTCGCCCTCCGAGCGGACCTTCACGCGCTCCGCCCGCACGCCGGCGGTCAGATGGCCGCCCGGCCCCCAGGTCCACTTCTCCAGCGCGAAGACCGCGTCCTGTCGGGTGCGGGTCGACGGCACGAAGGCCTCTTCCCCGAGGGCGGAGAAGCTCGATGCATCGAACTGCAGCCCCCAGCTGCCCTCGAGCTGGCCGCCGCCCACCGTGACGGGGCGGTGGACGGCTTCCGCGCGACCGTCGCTGCCGTCGGTGCGGAAGGTCGTGCCGACCGAACCGTCGCCCTCGATCTCGCGATGGGTGTAGTCGGTACGGCTCAGCTGCGCCCGCAGCGTCTGCACGAAGGCGGCGGCGGGGCGCCATTCGCCGGCGAGGGCCAGCCGGTCGCGCTGCATGCGGATGCGGATATCTTCCTCGACGACGATGCCGTAGTCGTTGCGGTAGCTGTCGACGCTGGCACCCAGCTGCCCGCGGTCCCAGAACCACGAGCCCCCCAGCGCACCGCCATGGGCGTCGCCGGCCGAGTTGACGACGCGGCGGCGACGTTCGCTTTCGGCGTCGGCGATCGGGACCTCGAAGGCCGGAACGCGCAGGTCCTCGCTGCGCCGTCCGAAGGCGTCGGCATGCCAGGCGAAGCCGCCACCGCTGCCCTCGACCAGTGCCGACAGGGAGCGCTCGCCGGCGGCGCCGCCCGCACGGGCCTCGAAGGCACCCGAAAGACCCTCGGTGGGCGCCTTCGGGATGCGGTTGTCGATCGCGTTGACGACGCCACCGATCGCGCTGCCGCCGTAGAGCAGGGCGGCCGGCCCACGCAGCACCTCGATGCGCTCGACGATCAGCGGGTCGATCGGCACCGCGTGGTCGAAGCTCAGGCCCGACGCGTCCAGCACCGTGGCGGCGTTGCTGAGGATCCGGATCCGGTCACCATCCTGGCCGCGGATGACAGGCCGGTTGGCGTTCGGGCCGAAGTAGGTCGACGTGACGCCGGGCAGGCCGTCCAGCGTCTCGCCCAGGGTGCTTGCCCGTCGCAGCACGAGCCCCGTGCCCGCCAGCACGCTGGCGGGTGTGGCGATCTCGTCGCTGCGAAGCGGATTGCCGGTGACGACCACCGGCGGGAGGCTGGACTGTGCCCAGACGGGCCAGGATGCAGCCGTCGCGGCCGCGAGTAGAAAAATTCGCATGCAGAAGTCCTCGGCGACGCCGTGCGGGTCGCGCTCGTGCAAGAGGGGATCCTGCGGCCGGGCCGCAGGCTCAACAGGCTCGGGGGACTTCCTGCGCGGGCGGGCCGCGTGCCTCGTAGGGGCAGGGGGCCGCGCCGGGCGGGGCCGGCTGCCGGCGCGGCGGGGCCGCCGGACCGGCATGCACCTGCGGCAACACGGTGGCCGTCGCACCGCCGACCGCCTGCCCGCACAGCAGGTGGTCGAACACGTCGCAGACCGGCGTGTCGGCGTCATGGCCCCAGTGATCGTCGTGACCGCCGTGACCGCCGTGATCGGCACGGGCGACCCCAACGGCTTCGGCCGGGCCGTGGGCGATGGCGTGGGCCAGACCGATCCACTGCGCACACAGCAGTGCCAGCACCAGCGCCCCGACGAGGCGGCGTGTGGCGCGCGGACGGAGGCACGTCTGCATGGCCCGGCATTGTCGCCGACGGGGGTGGCCGACCCGTCCGGATGCGCGCCAGGTCGGCCGACTCGAAGCCTCCCGGCCCGCGGGACGGCAATTTCACCGGCGCTGGGCGGTGCGCACCGGCCCGACGAGGGGCGGCCCCTCAATGGGCCGCGTGGCCTGCGCGCCCGTCCTCCACCGTGCCAGGGTGCCGCTGCGCGGACCCGGCGCCTTACTGGCGTATCGAGGGCCCCGGCCGCTCGTCCTCCAGCGCCCGCTCCAGCGCCGCCAGCTCGGCGTCGGTCGTATAGCCGGCGACCGACACGCGAACGAAGTGGCGCCCGCCATGGCTGGTCACCGGCACCTCGATCGCGTGGCGCTCGAACAGCCGGCGGCGCAGCGCGTCGGGGTCGTCGGTGGCGACCGGCAGCGGCACCATCAGCGCGAAGTCGTCGTCGGCGCCGATGGCCGCCAGCCCGCTGCGCGCGGCCACGCGGTGCATCAGCGCGACGGCGCGTGCATGCGCATGCGAGCGCAGCGCGGGGCCGAGGTGGCGGCGGTGGAAGGCGAGCGCCGCGGGCACCGCCAGCCACGGCGTCGGGTCGCGCGTGCCCTGCCACTGCAGGCGGCGCTCCAGCGTCGTCGTGCCCAGGTAGGCGTCGAAGCCGCTATGGCCGCCGACCTCGCCCGCATAGCCCCAGCTCGTCACCGTCGCGTGCAGCAGCTCGTGATGCGCGGCGCGCGCGTGCAGGAAGCCCGCGCCCTTGGGCGCGCAGACCCACTTGTGCAGGTTGGCGGCGTAGAAGTCGGTGCCGAGGGCGTCGAGGTCCAGATCGAGCTGCCCCGGCGCGTGCGCGCCGTCGACCAGCGTCAGCAGCCCGTGCTCGCGCGCGGCGGCACACAGTTCGGCGACCGGAAAGACGAGCGCGGTGGTCGAGGCCACGTGGCTGGCGAAGACCAGCCGTGTGCGCGGCCCGGCCTGCGCCAGCACGCGCTCGACGAAGCGCGTGCGGTCGAACGGCAGCGGCACCATCACGCGCCGCAGCGTCGCGCCGCGCGCCGCGCAGGCCCGCTGCCAGGCGGCGTCGCAGGCACCGTACTCGTGGTCGGTCGCGAGCACCTCGTCGCCCGGCTGCAACGGTAGCGAGCGCGCGACGATGTCGACCGCGGTCGTCGCATTGGGGACGAAGACCAGGTCGTCGGCGCGCGCGCCGACGAACCCGGCCAGCGCCTCGCGCGCCTCGCGCAGCAGCGCCGCCGAACGCCGCCCGAGAAAGGCCACCGGGTTGCGCTCCATCTCGTCCTGCCAGCGGCGCTGCACCGCCAGCACCTCGGCCGGGCAGGCGCCGAAGGAGCCGTGGTTGAGGAAGACGATGCCGGGGTCGAGCAGGAAGAGGTCGCGCATCGGCGTGCAGTGTAGGAGCCAGCGTGGGCCGCGGGCTGCCATCCGGCGCGTCGTCACGGACGGCTGGCGTCGCCGCAGGCGGCGCCGGCCAATTCGGAAGTCCTGGATGGTCCGTGGCGATGCGTTGGATGCGAGGGCGGCGAGGGCGTCAAACACGGCGGCAAGCGTGGTGGCAAAGCACGCCGCAAGCGCGTCATCGCCATCGACGGCGTGGACTTCGTCGGCCGCTTCCTGCAGCATGTGCTACCGAGCGGCTCGAGCGCATCCGCCAATACGGGCCGCTGGCCCCGGCGGCCAAGGCCGAGCGGCTGGTGACCTCGCGCGCGCTGCTGGCGATGCCAGCGCCCAGCCCGCGAGCGGTCGAAGACGCGCGCGCCTTCATGCAGCGCGTGGCGGCGATCGACATCCAGCGCTGCCCACACTGCCGGGCCGGCCGCTGGCGCTGCGTGCGAAGCCTGCCGGCCGATCGCGCCGCGCTGGCGGCGATCGCAGCCGGCTGCCGAGGGCCGCCGTGAGCGCGATGCTGGCCGGCACATCGACAGGCACGACGCCGCGCGCGACGCGGCGCGGGGCGCGGGACACGCCACGGCCGCAAAGCGCTTGCCCGAGGCCAGCGCTGAAGCTCGAACCGCTGTGGCGGCTGTAGTCTCGTAGACTTGCTCAGGGCCTGGTGACGATCGCCCAGCTTCGGCATCTGATTCGCACGCTCAGCTATGTCGTCTCCACTCACGCCGCCGACGTACTTGACGATGACAACCTCAGCATTCTCGATCTCGAAAACGTCGTCCTCACGGGTTCGATCGTCGAGCGCCAGCGAGACCGCGCAACGCGCGAAACGAAGTACGTCATCCGTGGCGCTAGCCTCGAAGGCATCAGCGGCGAAGTCGTCGCCAAGATCGGCCGAAGCGGGCAGCTCGTCATCATCACCATCTACCTCTGCTGAGAAGTCCTGCGCCTACTGCGGCAAAGGCAAGGTGCAACTCAAGTGCGTCACACGCAGCTTCGGCCAGGGTGCCGATCTCATGGTCATCGAGCGCATTCCCATGTGGTCGTGCGCGAGCTGTGGCGAGTCCTACTTCACGGCGCACACGATGCATGAGATCGAGCGGATCAAGGCTCTCCGGAAGTCGGTCGCCAAGTCACGTAGCGTGCCTGTCGCCCAGTTCGAAGCGGCCGCGGCCTGACGATCGAGGATGGATCGCGCGAAGCCAGTGTTTCTTTGGCGCGATTTGCGGGCTCGGGCCGACTACTTCGCTTAACCCCTCGCTCGAGAGGCGGCCCCAGGGCGCCACGCCGCGTGGGTTGCCTCAGCTCGAACGTTAGACAGCCGAACTCCGCGGCTCAGGTCCCTCGGCCTTGACGAATATGTATGCCATATGTATAAAGACCGCCCGTGGACGTCGAATTCGATCCAGACAAGGCGCGGAGCAACCTCCAGAAGCACAAGGTCAGCTTCGCTCACGCCGAGCAGGCGCTCCGGGATCCGATGGCCGTCACCATCGAGGACCCGGATGCTGAAGGAGAGCCGCGCTTCGTGACCCTGGGAATGGATGCGCTCGGTCGAGTCCTCGTCATCGTCCACACGCCACGCGGCAGCCGGACCAGGCTGATCTCAGCACGCAAGGCCAGCAAAGGCGAGATGGAGCAATACGGTGCGTAAGGAGTACGACTTCTCGAAGGGTAAGCGCGGGGCAGTCATCGACTCGCCGGGCAAGACTCGAATCACGATCATGCTCGACGATGATCTGATCGAGTACTTCAGGGCCGAAGCCGAGGCGCAAGGAACGGGTTACCAGACCATGATCAACGCCACGCTCCGCGCAACGGTGGCCGAGGCGAAGGGCAAGGCGGTTGCCGAGGATCAGCCTGTCACGGTCGCGGTGCTTCGTAAGGTATTGCGTGAGGAGCTGCACCAGTAGTGGCCAGCCCGGCGCGGGTTAAGCTGGCACATGTCCTACAAGGCGCGAATCGAGCAGGACCTGGATCGCTGGATCGCCTCCGGACTCGTCCCCGCGGACAGCCGCGCCGCCATCCTGGCGTCGATCCCCGACGCCCGCCGGCTGGACGCCGCTACCGCACTGGCGTGGGTCGGCGGCGTCCTCATGGGGATCGCCGTCATCGCCTTCGTCGCGGCCAACTGGGACGGCATGTCGCGCTTGGCCCGGTTCGGCATCGTGCTCGCCGCCTTCCTGGCCCTTGCCGCTGGCGGCGCCTGGGCCGCGCAGCGGCAGCGGCCGATCCTGGCCGACATCCTGCTGACCGTCACGGTGCTCGTCTTCGCGGCCTCGATCGGGCTGGTCGGGCAGATCTTCGACATCGTCGGCGAGCCGCGCGCGGCGTTTCACGGCGCGGGGCTGGCTGGCCTCGCCCTGGGATTGGCGGGGCGATCCACGGGAAGCGCCTGCGTCGGGCTGGTTTTCGTCGCCTTGGGCGATTTCGCCGGCCTCGACGGGCCCGGCGGCATGCCGGCGCACGCGCCATGGCTCGTGCTGGCCGCGCCGCTCGGCGCCTTCCTCGCGCTACGCTGGGTCTCGGCGCCGCTGGCCCATGTGTCGGCGCTGGCGATCGTCGCCTGCGCCGCATGGTTCGCCGCGCGACTGGACCCTCCGCAGGCGGGCGTGCTCTTCGTCCTCTCCATCGCGCTCGCCGCCATGGCCGCGCTGGCGCGCTGGTTTGGCACGGGGCAGCAACCCGTCGCCGGCGTGTTCTACGGCTGGCTCGCAGCGGGCGCGATCGTCTTCTTCGCCGTCTCGGGCTATCTGCCGCTGCCCGGCGACGAATCCGGGCAGACCGCGGGCGTCGCGCACCGGATCGTCTGGCTCGCGGCGTCAGGCGCCCTGGTGGCGCTCGGGCGGATCGACCGTCATCCCTTCGTCACCGCGGTGGGCGTGCTCGGCCTGATCGGCGCCGTCTCCGCCCTGCTGATGGACCTCGGCCTCGACCTGATGACGGCAGCGGGCGTGTTCCTGCTTTGCGCGGTCGCGGCGCTCGTCGCCGGCCTCCTTCTGCGACGCAGCCGCGCATGAAGCTCGGGCCCGCCTCGCGCATCCTGGCAGTCGCCGCGGTCTGCGCGATCACGCTCATCGGTCTGGTGATCCGCGAGGGCAGGGCGCGCGACGCCGGCGCGGAGGTGCGGCTGCCGATCGAAGCGGTCGATCCGCGCGCGCTGCTCAGCGGCCACTACGTCATCGTCGCGCCGACCTGGCGCCTTGATCGCGCCGAGCCATGCCCGCCGGGCCAGGACGGCGGCGCATGGGTCGCGCTGGCCCCGCGCGAGGGCGTTCACGTGGTCGCCGGCGCGGCCGCCACGCGCGAAGAGGCCCAGCGCTTGGCCCCGCTCGTCGCGCGTGGCGGCTTCATGTGCAGGCCGCCGCGGCAAGCGAACGGTGACGCGCCGGTCCAGCCCGGCGTCGTGCGCGCGACGCTCGGACCGGAGCGCTTCCACATCACTCAGGACGACGCCGAGCGGATCGACGGCGTGCTGCGCGAACAGAGGCCCGGCGCGCCCGCGCGTGCCTTCGCCGTCATGTCGATCGGTGCCGACGGCCGCGCTCGGCTGAAAGGGCTGATCGTCGACGGCCGACGCTTCGACCTCGACTGGTTCTGACCGCTCGCGAGGGATTCGAACCGACGACGCACTGCGCACGACCCCAGCTCGTCACCCTTCGTGCGCCGTGCACCCGCAGCCGGCACAACGGCGTGCCTCGGCGGAGCCCGTGCCGAAGAAACCGTGGTCGGGCAGCAACTCGTCGCGCATCGTCGCGCATCCTCGCGCAGTGTAGGAGCGACTTCATGCCTCGGCGCAGCCCGTGGCCATGTCATCGCACGCAGCGCCGGTTAGCATCGCGCGGCCCTTCCATCCTCGTCACCCCGCCATGGCCACCGCCAGCCTGCTCGCGCTGATCGACGATATCGCCACCGTCCTCGACGACGTCGCGGTGCTGACCAAGGTCGCGGCGAAGAAGACCGCCGGCGTGCTCGGCGACGACCTGGCGCTGAACGCGCAGCAGGTCGCCGGCGTGCGCGCCGAGCGCGAGCTGCCGGTGGTGTGGGCGGTGGCGCGCGGATCGTTCGTCAACAAGGCGATCCTGGTGCCCGCGGCGCTGGCGATCAGCGCCTTCGCGCCCTGGGCGGTGACGCCGCTGCTGATGGTCGGTGGCGCCTTCCTGTGCTTCGAGGGCGCGGAGAAGCTCGCGCACCGGCTGCTGCACGCCAGCGGCGAGCGCGACGCGCACGAGGCCGAGCTGGCGCAGGCGCTGGCGGACCCGCAGGTCGACCTCGTCGCGCTGGAGAAGGACAAGATCCGCGGCGCGATCCGGACCGACTTCATCCTGTCGGCCGAGATCATCGCGATCACGCTCGGCGCCGCCGCCGGTGCGCCGTTCGGCACCCAGGCCGCCGTGCTGGCGCTGGTCGCGCTGGCGATGACGGTGGGCGTCTACGGCCTGGTGGCCGGCATCGTCAAGCTCGACGACCTGGGGCTGGCGCTGGCGCGTCGGCCGGGCGTGCTGTCGCGCACGGCCGGCGGCGCGATCCTGCGCGCCGCGCCCTGGCTGATGAAGGCGCTGTCGGTCGCCGGCACGGCGGCGATGTTCCTCGTCGGCGGCGGCATCATCGTCCACGGCTGGCCGTGGCTGCATTACCTGGTGCAGGACCTGCTCGCGGCCGTGGGCAGCGGCATCGGCTGGCTGGTCGAACTGCTGGCCAATGCCGGCGCCGGGGTCGCGGTCGGCATCGTCGTGCTGGCGGCGGTGACCTTGGTGCAGAGGTTGCGCGCTGCCGGTTGAACCGGGGACCGGAGGCCTGGAACCCGGCCGGACCCATCGGCGGCCCCGCCCGCAACGGCCCGTTCGATCGTCGGTGCCTCGAGCGTATGCCGCGCAGGTCCGAAGGCGCGGGCCCGCAAGAGCTTCAAGGTTGCGATGATCGAACGCGAAGGGGCTCGAGCGAAGCGGCGCGGCCGACCACCATGCCGGCCGCGATCCCCGCCGCGTCGGCCAGCACGTCGAGCAGCTCGGGGCTGCGCCCGGGCACGTGCGCCTGCGCGATCTCGATCGCGATGCCCAACCCGAGCAGCCCGAACGCGAGCCACGCGGCCGACGGCGCGCGCCTGGCGCCGGCGAGCAGGCCGGTCAGCGCGAGGGCGGCGAATGCGGCGACGTGGTTGGCCTTGTCGAGCCCGAGCGAGGGGCCGCGCGGCTCGGGCGACAGTGCGGCGACGAGCACCCACGCGAGCAGCGCGACGAACAGCGCGCCCCAGAGCGGGCGCGCGGCGTCGCCGCACAGAAGCTCGCGCAGCCGCCGGCTCACTGCCCGGCCGATGTGATCTGCTCGTCGAACCAGCGGTCCAGCAGCCGGCGCTCGTGCTCGAGCGGCTCGCCGCGCCTGAGGCCGACGCCGCGGTCCAGGTAGGCCAGGTCGGTCAAGACAGCCTCGCCGTGGCGCAGCACTTCGCCGCCGGCGCGCAGCTCGAATCGCAGGTCCAGCCGTGGACGGTCGGGTGCGCGGCCGAGGACGCGAAGCTGGTCGGCGGTGAACATCTCCAGTTCGCCCGCGAGGTCGACGTCGCGCACCTCGACCGCGAGCACCTGCCCGTCGGGAAGGCGCTCGGCGAGGCGCTCGATATGCGCGCCGAGCACGCGCTGCGTGCGCTCGATCTCGCGCGCGCCGAAGCCGGCGTCGGTGAAGTGCGAGGGCTCAGCCCAGCGCACCTCGGCGCGGCCGCTGGCCAGCGCCGGCGCCGAAAGCGACACGGACAGCGCGAGCGCCAGCAGCGCTGCGGGGATAGGGCGTGCGACAGGGTTCATGCGTCCTCCTGGAGGTCGAAGGTCAGGCCGACACTTTGAATCATCCGCGGCCGGCCTGCCAGCGGCTTTGCACAAGTTCACACGTCCGCGCCATCCGTATCGACGTCGACCCGGCCAAGGATCACCGTGACGCAGCCGCCGCCGACCCAGATCGTCGGGCCGTCGCGCTCGACGAAGACGCGCCCGGCACGGCCGAGCGCCGTGCCCTGCGCCGCCACGTAGCGCGCCGGCGCCAGCCCCGACGCGATCAGCCACTGGGCGAGGCCGGCATGCAGGCTGCCGGTGACCGGGTCCTCGGGCACGCCCAGGTCGGGGACGAAGGCGCGCGCCTCGAACTGCGCATCGTGCCCGTCCGGGCAGGGCGCGACGACGCCGACCTTCAGCCCGTGCATGGCGGCGAAGTCCGGCCGCAGCGCCAGCAGCTCGTCGCGCGAGCCGAGCATCGCGGCCACCCAGCCCGGCCCGTTGTCGACCCACTGCGTCGCACGCAGCGCCGACACGTCCACGCGAAGCGCCGCCGCGAGCTGCGCACGCGTGCCCGCGTCGACCTCGCCCGCGCGCAGCAAGGGCGGTGCGGCGAAGGCCAGCCGCGCCGCGTCGCGCCGCACCCGCACCAGCCCGACACCACACTGCTGGACGATCTCGTCGCCTGCGCGCGGCTGCCCGCCGGCATCGAGCCAAGCGCGGCAACTGCCCAGCGTCGGGTGGCCGGCGAACGGCAGCTCGCGCGCCGGCGTGAAGATGCGGACGCGGTAGTCGGCCTGCGGATCGGCCGGCGGCAGCAGGAAGGTCGTCTCGCTCAGGTTGGTCCAGCGCGCGAAGGCCTGCATCGCCTTGTCGGCGAGTCCCTGCGCGTCGTGGACGACGGCCAGCGGGTTGCCGCCGAGCGCGCGGTCGGTGAAGACGTCGATCTGGGTGAAGCGGCGCCAGGTCATCTCTCAGCGCCCACGGCCGTCCTTCAGCGTCGTCGTGCGGTTGAAGACCGCGTGCCCCGGCGCATGCTCGCGCCGGTCGGCGACGAAGTAGCCGTGGCGCTCGAACTGCACGTGGGTCTCGGCCTCGATGCCGGCCAGCGACGGCTCGACCCAGGCCTGCACGCTGCGCAGGCTCGCCGGGTTCAGCACCTCGCGCGGGTCGCGCCCGCCGGCGTCGGGCTGCGGCTCGGTGAACAGGTGTTCGTAGAGATGCACGGTGGCCGGCATCGCGTCGCAGGCGGCGACCCAGCCGATCGTGCCCTTGACCTTGACCGCGTCGGCGCCCGGGGTGCCGCTCTTGGTGTCGGGGACGATGCGCGCATGGACGCGCGCGACACCGCCGTCGTCGGCGCGGTCGAATCCCGTGCATTCGGCGACATAGCCGTACTTCAGCCGCACGCGGCCGCCGGGCGCTGTCGTGCCGTCGGGCTGCATGCGCGGCGGCACGAGCCGGTGGTAGCCCTTGGGCGGGTCGACGGCGAAGTCCTCGCGCTCGATCCAGACCTCGGGGCCGAGGTGGAAGCGGCGCGCGCCGAGCTCGGGGCGCTGCGGGTGCGCCGGCGCGCTGCAGGGCTCGAGGTGGGTCGCGCTGCCGAAGACCTCGGCCCAGTTCGTCAGCACCAGCGGCAGCGGGTCCAGCACCGCCATCGCGCGCCGCGCCTTGCCCTCGAGGTCGGCGCGCAGCGCGCCCTCGAGCACCGCATGGTCGACCCAGATGTTGGTCTTGCTGGCGCCGGTGTCGTCGGCCATCTGGCGGATCGCGGCCGGCGTGTAACCGCGCCGGCGCAGCCCGGCGAGCGTCGGCATGCGCGGGTCGTCCCAGCCGCTGACGATGCCGTCGTCGACCAGCGCCTTGAGCCGGCGCTTGCTCGTGATGACGTAGGTCAGGTTCAGCCGCCCGAACTCGATCTGCCGCGGCAGCGGCCGGCGCAGCATCGGCGCCAGCTCGCGCCCGTCGGGCAGCGTCGCCGGCTCGGCCAGCCGCTCGAGCAGCCAGTCGTAGAACGGGCGCTGGTCCTCGAACTCGAGCGTGCACAGGCTGTGCGTGATGCCCTCCAGCGCATCCTCGATCGGGTGCGCGTAGGTGTACATCGGATAGATGCACCAGCGGTCGCCGGTGGCGTGGTGGCGCGCGTGCTTGATGCGGTAGATCGCCGGGTCGCGCAGGTTGAGGTTGGGCGAGGCCATGTCGATCTTCGCCCGCAGCACCATCGCGCCGTCGGCATGCCGGCCGTCGCGCATCTCGCGCAGCCGCGCGAGGTTGTCCGCCGGGGCGCGGTCGCGGAACGGGCTCGCGGTACCGGGCGTGGCGAAGTCGCCGCGGCTGGCGCGCATCTGCTCGGGGGTCTGCTCGTCGACGTAGGCCAGGCCGCGCTCGACCAGGCGCTCGGCGGCGAGGTACATGAAGTCGAAGTAGTCGCTCGCGTGGTACAGGTGGCTGCTGCCGCCGGCCTCCCAGTCGAAGCCGAGCCAGCGCACCATCTCGACGATGGCGTCGACGTACTCCTGCTCCTCCTTCTCGGGGTTGGTGTCGTCGAAGCGAAGGTGGCAGATGCCGCCGTAGTCGCGCGCCAGCCCGAAATTCAGGCAGATGCTCTTGGCATGGCCGATGTGCAGGTAGCCGTTGGGCTCGGGCGGGAAGCGCGTGCGGATGCGCGCCGGGTCCACGGGCCCGGCGGCGTGGTGCGCGGCGTCGCCGGGGCTGCCGCCGAAGCGGCGGCCGTCCCAGGTGCCGGCGGCCAGATCCTGCTCGATGAGCGCGCGCAGGAAGTGGGTGGGTTTCGCGGGGGGGCCGGCTTCGGACATGCCTCGAATTCTAGGAGGCCGCCGGGATTCGGGAGGGCCGCGGTCGGGCGAGCGACGCGCGCGGCTACATGCCCTTGAACAGCGACGCGTACAGCCGCGACACCGTCAGCGTCTCCGGGCGCCCGGCCAGCGTGAGCGTGACCTTGCCCGACTCCTCGCGCCGCGCGCTGCGGATGCAGCGCGCCTGCACGACGGTGCCGCGGTGAACCTGCCAGAAACGTTGCGCGTCCAGGCGCGGCAGGATCTCCTTCAGCGGCATGCGGATCAGGTGCTCGCGCTCGGCAGTGACGACGCGCACGTACTTGTCGGCCGCCTCGAAGTAGACCACCTCGTCGACCGGAACCAGGTGCACGATCGCGCCGACCTGCGCCTGCACGACCTCGAGCCGCGGCACCGGCTGGCCCGTCGCCGCGCTGCCGAGCAGCGCGCGCAACTGCTCGAGCATCGGCTCGGCGTCGGCGGACGCGGCCCCTCGCGGCTCGAGCCTGGCCTCGAGCCGTCTGACGCACGCGGCCAGCCGTGCCGGCTCGACCGGCTTGACCAGGTAGTCGACCGCCTGCGCGTCGAAGGCCGCGAGCGCATGCTCGTCGTACGCGGTGACGAAGACGATCAGCGGCAGCGGCGTGTCCTGCGGCCAGTCCTCGGCCAGGGCCTGCGCCACCTCCAGCCCGGTCATCGCGGGCATCCGGATGTCGAGGAAGCAGACCTGCGGTCGCAGCGCCAGCGCCTGCGACAGCGCCTGGGCGCCGTCGCCGGCGCGCGCGACGACCTGCAGCGCGGGCCACAGCCGCGCCAGCTCGGCGGCCAGCGCGTCCGCCAGCAGCGGTTCGTCCTCGGCGATCAGCGCGGTGGCGTGCATGCGGGGTCCGCGCTCCGTGGCGACGACGGGGCCGAGGCGGCACGCGCGGGCGCACCGGGTACTGGCGGGGCCAGCGGTGCGGCCGCCGGCGACGCGGGCAGGCGGATGCACGCCAGCGTCCCGCCCTGCGGCGCCGGCCCCAGTTCGAGTGCGGCCGCGTCGCCGTACAGCGTGCGAAGCCGGTCTCGCACCTGGGGCAGGCCGAAGCCGGTGCCGGCGGCGTCCGCCCGCGCCCGGCCCGCGGGCGGCGCGTCCTGGCCGAGGCCGTCGTGCGGCGTCGATGCGAAGCCGACCCCGGTGTCGAGCACGCAAAGGACCAGGCTGTCGCCGCTGAGCTCGGCGCGGACCTCGAGCCGGCCGCCCTGGACATGCGGCTCCAGCCCGTGCTTGATCGCGTTCTCCACCAGCGGCTGCAGCAGCAGCGGCGGCACCGGCCAGGCCCGCAGCGCCTCGGGCAGGTCGAGCCGGGTTTGCAGCCGCGGCCCCATGCGCACGGCCATCAGCGCCAGGTAGTCCTCGAGCCGCGCGAACTCGTCGGCCAGCGGATGCCAGCGGCGGCGCGAGGCCTGCAGCGTGGCGCGCAGGAAGGCGATCAGGCGGTCGAGCATCTGCTGCGCGCGCGTCGCGTCCAGCCCGATCAGCACGCGCAGGTTGGCCAGCGTGTTGAACAGCATGTGCGGCTCGAGCTGCGATTGCAGCAGCCGCAGCTGCGCCTCGGCCGCGGCGCGCTGCGCCGCCTCGGCGCGCTCGCGCTGCGCCGAGGCGCGCTCCTGCGCGCTGATCACGGCCATCGCCACGAAGGCGGCGAGCAGCGTGATCGCCAGCGTGATCTGGGTGCTGCGGGAGCCGAGGTCCCAGCGGTAGGGCGAGGCGTTGCCGCCCAGCGTGGCGACCAGCGCGATGCCCACGGGCGGGCCGAGCAGGACGCCCAGCGCGACCAGCGGCAGCACGCCGGTCCAGCCCAGCGGCGGCGCCGCGACGGCGGGCCCGGCGAGGCGGCGCCGCACCGCCTCGACGACCAGACGCATGCCGTCGATCAGGGCCCAGCACGACATGCCGATCGCGAACGAGTAGGCCAGCTTGGCCGGCAGGTTGCCGTCCAGCAGCGCCAGCAGCAGCGCGATCGCGGTGCACAGCCCGACCATGAACAGCAGCGACGACGCCAGGCTGCGCAGCACGGCGCGCGACGGCCGCGCGGCGGCTTCGGGCTTCGGGGCGGACGGGGGCGGGGTCACGTCGGTCATTGTGGGCTTCGGCAGCAGCGGCGGGGCGACGGCGGCGGCCGCGGTCGGTGGCGCTTGCCTCAGCGGGGCGGCTTCAGGCGGCGCATCTCCTGGTCGAACAGGCGCTGGCGCAGGCCGTCGCCGCGCAGCGATAGAGTCGTCACCAGCGCGTGGATCGCCAGCCCCAGCCCCCAGCCGAACAGCGGCAGGACGTGCCAGCGCGGGTCGCCCTGCACCAGGTTCCACACGAACAGGCCCAGGTTCACGCAGACGTAGACCAGCGCGTGGATGTACAGGCCCATGCGGGCCTCGACGCGCTTGCGGGCGCGCTCGTGCATGTCCTGTTCGGTCATCGGCTGGTTCATCGCGGGGCTCCGGTCGGGGTCGGGGTCGGGTTCAGGGACCTGGCGTCGTGCCGGGGGTCCATGGCCTGCATGGTGGCGTGACGCCCGCGCGTTGTCGGCAGCCCGGGGACGGATCGACGGCCGGGGCGACGAAACGGCGCTGCGGCGGCGCCGGATGCACCGGCCCCGGCCGCGCGGCGCGCTGGCAACATAGCGGCCGTGGACGAAGTGCCCGCAACCGATCCCAGCCCGCGCATCGCGCCGTCCGGGCGCCGCCGGACGCCGGCGCCACGCGCGCTGGCGCTCCTGCTCGCGGCCGCGGCGGCCTGCGCGTGGGCATTCGACCCGGTCAGCGGGCCGCCGGCGGGCACCGACGCCGCCGGGCCGGCGCCGCAGGCTGACGCCGACCAACCAGCGCCGCCAGCCGCCGCCGCGCCGCCGGCGCCGCGCGCCAGCACGGGCGCCGACGCCCGGGGCTTGCCCTATGCGGAGGCGGTCGCGGCGCGCTTCCCGGCCCCGCCGGTCGTCTACGAGACCCCCGGGCTGGCGCCCGGGCGCGAGCGCTTCACGGCGAACGACGAACTGGCCGCCGCGCTGCGCGCGATCGCCGCCCGGGGTGGCGCCGCGCTGGTCGAGCCCGGCCGCAGCGCGGGTGGCGAGCCTCTGCTCGCGCTGCACTTCGGCCACGGCGGCGGGCGGCCGGCGGCGCTGCTGATCGGCCAGCAGCACGGCGACGAGCCGGCCGGTGCCGAGGCGCTGCTGGTCGTCGCCGAGCGGCTGGCCAACCCGGCCGACCCGCTGGCCGCGGTGCTGGAGCGCCTGGACGTCGTCGTGCTGCCGCGCGCCAACCCCGACGGCGCGCGTGCCGGGCAGCGCCGCAACGCCGCCGGGCAGGACCCGAACCGCGACCACCTGCGCATGGCCAGCCCCGAGGCGCAGGCGATCGCGGCGCTGATGCAGCGCTGGCGGCCGGTGATGGTGGCCGACCTGCACGAATACCTCGCGCTCGGCGGCTACGTCGCGCGGCTGGGCGCGATCAAGCGCCACGACCTGCTGGTGCAGGGTCCCGGGACGCCCAACCTGCCGCCGGCGGTCGCCGCCGCGACCGAAGCCTGGCTGCGCCAGCCACTGGCCGAGGCGCTGGACGCCCAGCGGATCCGCCACGACTGGTACCACGTGCAGCCGGCCGTCCCCGAGTCCGGCGCGCGGCCGGCGTTCAGCATGGGGGGCTTGTCGGCGGGGCTGGCGCGCAATGCCGCCGGGCTGCGGCATGCGCCGACGCTGCTGCTCGAGTCGCGCGGTTTCGACCTCGGGCGGCTGCACTTGCAGCGGCGCGTGCACGCGCAGGTGATGGCGGTCGATGCGCTGCTTCGTGCGGCGGCGGCGCGTGCCGACGACCTGGCCGCGCTGCGCGACGATGCCGACGCCGCGGTCGCGGCGCGCGCCTGCCGCGGGGCCGTCGTCGTCGAGGCGGCGATGACGCCGGGCGCGCGCCGGCTGCGCATGCTCGACCCGACGACCGGCGCCGACGTCGACGTCGAGGTCGCGTGGTCGTCGGCCCTGCTGCTGCAGCCACGGCGCAGCCGCGCGCGACCCTGCGCCTACTGGCTGGCGGCCGACCAGGCCGTCGCGGTGGCGCGGCTGCGCGCGCTCGGCGTGCAGGTGACGACGCTGGCGCAGCCGCTGGCGCTGCAGGCCGAGCGCTACCGCGTGACCGCCGAGGGGCGGCGGCAGGACCCGGGCGGCGGCGCGGCGCTGCGCCAGGTCGCGGTCGAGCTGGAGGCGCAGCCGCTGCAGGCGCCGGCGGGCAGCCACCTCGTGCGGCTGGACCAGCCGCTGGCGCCGTTCGCCGTCGCGGCGCTCGAGCCCGACGGTGCCGACAGCTACGTCGCCGCCGGGATCGTCGACTCGGTCGATGCGCTGGCGCGCGTGATGGCCTGGCCCTGAACGCGCGCCGACCGGCAGCGGGCCGCCGCGATCAGCGTCGCCGGCCGAGCAGCGATCCCAGCACGCCGCGCACCAGCTGGCGCCCGAGGCTGGAGCCGATGGTTCGCACCGCCGACGCCGCGGCGGCCTCGGCCAGCCCCGGGCGACGCCCGCCGCGCGGCCCGGTGGAGCCGAAGACCATGTCCTTGAGGCCGTCCATCAGCCCGCCTTCGGCCGGTGCCGCGGGGGCGCCCGCGGCTTCGGCCGGTGCCGCGGCCGACTCGGTTCGCGCCCTGAGCTTCTCGTACGCCGATTCGCGGTCTTCGGTCGTGTCGTAGCGACCGGCCAGTGGCGAGCCCCGCACCAGCGCGGCGCGCTCGGCGTCGTCGATCGGGCCGATCCGGCTGCCCGGCGGGATCACGTAGACGCGCTGCGTCACGCCCGGGCGGCCCTTCTCGTCGAGCAGGCTGACCAGCGCCTCGCCGACCGCGAGCTCGGTGATCGCGGTCGCCATGTCGGGGATCGCCGGGTTGGCGCGCATCGTCGAGGCCGCCGACTTCACCGCCTTCTGGTCGCGCGGCGTGAACGCGCGCAGCGCGTGCTGGACGCGGTTGCCGAGCTGCGCGAGCACCGTGTCGGGCACGTCCAGCGGGTTCTGCGTCACGAAGTACACGCCGACCCCCTTGGACCGCACCAGCCGCACGACGAGCTCGATGCGCTCGACCAGCGCCTTGGGCGCGTCCTTGAACAGCAGGTGCGCCTCGTCGAAGAAGAAGACGAACTTCGGCTGCTCGGGGTCGCCGACCTCGGGCAGCATCTCGAACAGCTCGGACAGCATCCACAGCAGGAAGGTCGCGTACAGCCGCGGCGCGTTCATCAGCTGGTCGGCGGCGAGGATGTTGACCACCCCGCGGCCGTCGACGGTCTGCATGAAGTCCGACAGGTCGAGCATCGGCTCGCCGAAGAACAGGTCGCCGCCCTGCTCCTCGAGCTGCAGCAGCGCGCGCTGGATCGCACCGACGCTGGCGCTGCTGATGTTGCCGTACGCGGTGGTGAACTGCTTCGCGTGGTCGCCGAGGTGCTGCAGCATCGCGCGCAGGTCCTTCATGTCCAGCAGCAGCAGTCCCTGGTCGTCGGCGATCCGGAACGCCAGGTTGAGCACCCCGCCCTGGATCTCGGTCAGCGTCAGCAGCCGCGCCAGCAGCAGCGGGCCCATGTCGGAGACGGTCGCGCGCACCGGGTGCCCTTGGCGGCCGAAGACGTCCCACAGCATCGTCGGGCAGCGCGTCGGCGCCGGCGCCTCGATGCCGCGGTCGGCGAGGATCCTGGCCACCTTCTCGGGCAGCGTGCCGGTCTGGCTGATGCCGGCGAGGTCGCCCTTGACGTCGGCCATGAAGACCGGCACGCCGATGGCCGAGAAGTGCTCGGCCATGGTCTGCAGCGTGATCGTCTTGCCGGTCCCGGTGGCGCCGGTGATCAGGCCGTGCCGGTTGGCCAGCGCCGGCAGCAGGTGGCATTCGGTGTCGCCGCGGCGCGCGATCAGCATGGGCTCGGGCATCGGTGGACCTCGCGGGGAGTGGAGCTCGGGGCGCAGTGTAGGGCCGCGTCCCGGGCCCTATCGACGCGGTCGCGGCGGCCGCGCCAGCCAGCGCGGCGCGTACCAGTTGCGCGCGCCGAGCACCGTCATCGACGCCGGCACCAGCACCAGCCGCACCAGCGTGGCGTCGAGCGCCACCGCCACCGCCAGCCCGAAGCCGATCTGCTGGAACATCACCAGCTCGCCGGCGGCGAAGCCGGCGAAGACCGCGACCATGATCAGCGCCGCGCCGGTGATCACGCCGGCGGTCGAGCCGACCGCGTCGACGACGGCGCCGGTGTTGTCGCCGGTGGCGTCGAAGCGCTCGCGCACGCGGCTGAGCAGGAAGACGTGGTAGTCCATCGACAGCCCGTACAGGACCGTGAACAGGAACAGCGGGATCCACGCCTCGACGATCGGCACCGGCTGCAGTCCCAGCCAGCGCGCGCCGACGCCGTGCTGGAAGACGAGCACGATCGCGCCGTAGGCGGCGCCGACCGACAGCAGGTTCAGCGCCGCGGCCTTCAGCGGCACGACGATCGAGCGGAAGGCCCAGGCCAGCAGCACGAAGCCGAGCCCGAGCACGATCGCGACCACGCCCGGCGCCGCGCGGCGCGTCAGTTCGAAGAAGTCGAGATAGCGTGCGCTCGCGCCGCCGACGTGGACCTGCGCGGCCACGCCGTCGAAGGCCTGCGGCACGAGCGTGGTACGCAGCCGGGCGACGGCCTGCAGCGCGGCGTCGCCCTCGGCCTCGCCGGGCATCGGCACGCGCAGCGCGCGGACCGCGCCGTCGGCGCTGCGCTGCACGCGCGCCTGCTCGGCGAGGAACCCCGGGTCGTCGGCCAGCGACGTGCGCAGGCGCTGCAGCGCGGCGTCGATCCCGGCCTCGTCGGCGCCGCCGCGGGCGTCGACGACGACGACGGTGTCGGCGACCAGCCCGATCCGAAACGACGCCTGCAGCCGGTCGTAGGCCTGGCGCGTCTCGAGTGCGGGCGGCAGCGTCTCGATGCCGGCGAAGCCGATGCGCAGCTGCAGCGCCGGTGCCGCGAGCAGCGCCAGCGCCGCGACCGACGCCGCCAGCGCGAGCCAGGGGCGGCGCACCGCGGCGCGTGCGACACGCCCGGCCAGCCCGCCGCGGCCCAGGCCGCCCGCGCCGCCGGCGAGCGCGCGCGGCAGTGGCAACCGCAGCGCGTCGACGCGGTCGCCCAGCAGCCGCAGCAGGGCCGGCATCAGGCTCAGCGACGCCAGCACCGCGACCAGCACGGCGGCGATCGCGCCGATGGCCAGCCCGCGGAAGACGTTGGTCGGCACCAGCAGCAGCCCGGCCAGCGCGACGACGACGGTCGCGCCGGAAAACGCCACCGCGTGCCCGGCACCGATGCCGCTGCGCTCGGCGGCCTCGGCGATGCCGGCGCCGGCGCGGCGCTCCTCGCGATAGCGAACCAGGATGAAGAGGGCGTAGTCGATGCCGACTGCCAGCCCCATCATCAGCACCATGTTGGCGACCAGGAAGTACACCGGCGTGAACTGCGCCAGCGTCACCGCCAGCGCCAGCGCGGTGGCGACTGCCACCGCCGCGACCAGCAGCGGCAGCGCGGCGGCGACGACGCTGCCGAAGACCAGCAGCAGCACGACGACGGCCGCGGGCAGGCCGACGCGAAGCTCGGCCTGCAGGTCGCGATCGGCCAGCTCGCGGTAGGCCAGGCCGACGCTGACCGGGCCGACCAGCGACGCGCCCACCGCGCCATCGGGGGCGGCCTGCCGCACGGCGCCGCGCACGGCGTCGCGCAGCCGCTCGGCGTGGCGAGGCGGATCGACGACCCACAGCGCCACCACGGTCGTGCGGCGGTCGGCCGACACCAGCGCGGGGTCGCGGTCGAGGAAGAAACTGCGGCCGCCGGCGACGACATCGGGGCCCAGCGCCAGCAGCTCCTGGGCGATCGCGTCGGCGGCGATCGCGTAGGCCGGGTCGTCGACCGTCAGCGCCGGCGCGTGCAGCACCAGCACCTCGTTGGGCGTCTCGGGCACGCGTGGCGGCGGCAGGTGGGTGCGCAGCAGGGCGTCCGCGCGCACCGAGCCGGACCCGTCGCGGCGCTCGACCTCGGTGCCGAAGACCGGACCCTCGCCGCGCGTGAACGCCAGCGCGACCGCGAGCGCGCAGCCCAGCGCCAGCAGCAGCCACGCCGCGAGCACGGGCCGCGGGTGCCGCACGCCGAGCCGGACCAGGGCGCGCACGCCGCGCGCGAGCGCGTCGACGGCCTCGCCCGCGGCGTCCGCCCCCGGCGGGGTCGGGGTGCCGGTCACGGGCGGGCCTCGGCGGCACGCCGTCGTGGCGCGCGGCCGGAACCGGGTGGCGGGGAGGGTGGGCAGTGGGGCATGGGCGGGCCGGACGTCGCGTCATGTGGCGTCGCCGAACCGGCCGGACTGTAGTGTCGCCCTCGCCGCCTCGATCGTCGCCCTGCCCACCGGCGCCGCCGCGCGGGCAGGCGCCGCGGCGACGGCGGCGACCGCGGTCCGTCCAGCGCCCGGCCCGGCGGGGCGGGCCGGTAGAATCGCGCCTTCCGCACGAGCCGCCCCAGACCATGGCCGGACACAGCAAATGGGCCAACATCCAGCACCGCAAGAGCCGCCAGGACGAGAAGCGCGGCAAGATCTGGACCCGCATCATCCGTGAGATCGCGGTCGCCGCGCGCTCGGGCGGCGGCGATCCGGCGTCCAACCCGCGGTTGCGGCTGGCGGTGGACAAGGCCAAGGCCGCCAACATGCCGGCCGACCGCATCAAGTACAACATCGACAAGGCCAGCGGCGCGCTCGAGGGCGTGCAGTACGAGGAGATCCGCTACGAAGGCTACGGCATCGGCGGCGCGGCGATCATCGTCGACTGCATGACCGACAACCGCGTGCGCACCGTGGCCGAGGTCCGGCATGCGTTTTCCAAGCACGGCGGCAACCTCGGCACCGACGGCTCGGTCGCGTTCCAGTTCCAGCACTGCGGCCAGCTCGTCTTCGCCCCCGGAACGAGCGAGGACAAGGTGATGGAGCTGGCGCTCGAGGCCGGCGCCGACGACGTGATCGCCGACGACGACGGCGCGATCGAGGTGCTGACCGCGCCGGGCGACTTCGAGCCCGTGCGCGACGCGCTGCAGGGCGCGGGCCTGCAGGCCGAGATCGCCGAGGTCACGATGCGGCCGGGCAATACCGTCGCCCTCACGGGCGAGGATGCCGCGCGGATGCAGAAGTTGCTCGACGCGCTGGAGGACCTGGACGACGTGCAGGCGGTCTACCACAACGCCGAGATGGACGAGGCATGAAGGCGCTCGTCGTCGGCGGCGGCGGGCGCGAGCATGCCATCGCCTGGAAGCTGGCGCGCAGCGCGCGCGTGCAGACGGTGTTCGTCGCCCCCGGCAACGGCGGCACCGCGGCCGACCCGGCGCTGCACAACGTCCCGATCACGGACCTCGCCGAGCTGGCCGACTTCGCCGCTGCCGAGGGCGTGGCGCTGACCGTCGTCGGCCCCGAGGCGCCGCTGGCGGCCGGCATCGTCGACCTGTTCCGCGCCCGCGGGCTGCGCATCTTCGGCCCGACGCAGGCGGCGGCGCGGCTCGAGAGCTCCAAGGCCTTCGCCAAGGACTTCATGCAGCGCCACGGCATCCCGACCGCGCTGTACGCCGCGTTCACGAGCGCGGCGCAGGCGCACGCGCATGTCGACAAGCACGGCGCGCCGATCGTCGTCAAGGCCGACGGGCTGGCGGCCGGCAAGGGCGTCGTCGTCGCCGCGACCGCGGCCGAGGCGCACGCGGCGATCGACGACATGCTGGGCGCCAACACGCTCGGGGTGCAGCATGTCGGCGGCGTGGCACGCGTCGTCATCGAGGCGTTCCTCGAAGGCGAGGAGGCCAGCTTCATCGTCGTCAGCGACGGCCGCGACGTGCTGCCGCTGGCGACCAGCCAGGACCACAAGCGTGTCGGCGACGGCGACACCGGCCCCAACACCGGTGGCATGGGTGCCTACTCGCCGGCGCCCATCGTCACCCCCGAGGTCCACGCGCGCGTGATGCGCGAGATCGTCCAGCCTGCGGTCGCCGGCATGGCGCGCGACGGCACGCCGTTCACCGGCTTCCTCTACGCCGGTCTGATGATCGACGCCCAGGGCCGGCCCAGCGTCGTCGAGTTCAACGTGCGGCTCGGTGACCCGGAGACGCAGCCGATCCTGATGCGCATGAAGAGCGACCTGTTCGAGCTGCTGATGCACGCGGCCGACGGCACGCTCGACAAGGCCGATCTGCAGTGGGACCGGCGCGTCGCGCTGGGCGTGGTGATGGCGGCGCAGGGCTACCCGGGCACGCCGCGCAGCGGCGACGCGATCACCGGGCTGCCCGCCGGCGCCGAGGACTTGATGGTCTTCCACGCCGGCACCGCGCTGCACGACGGCCGGCTCGTCAGCAGCGGCGGGCGCGTGCTGTGCGTGACCGCGCTCGGCGACTCGGTACGCGTGGCGCAGCAGCGCGCCTACGACGGCGTCGGCCGCATCCACCTCGACGGGGCCGTGTGGCGGCGCGACATCGGGCACCGGGCGATCCGGCCGCGTTGAGCATCGGCGCGGCCGGCGCGGCGCGCGCGAGCGGCGGCCCGACGTGGCAGGACGAGGGATGAGCGACTCCGACACCGCGGCCGTGCGCGCCTACCTGACGCAGCTGCAGGATAGCCTCGTCACCGCGCTGCAGGCCGAGGACGGCCAGCCCTTCGTCGCCGACGGCTGGGTGCGTGCGCCGGGCGAGCGGCTGCAGGGCGACGGGCTGACGCGGCTGGTCGAGGACGGCGGCGTGTTCGAGCGCGGCGGCTGCAATTTCAGCCATGTGCGCGGGCCGGCGCTGCCGCCGTCGGCGACCGCCGCGCGGCCGCATCTGGCCGGCGCGCCGTTCGAGGCCATGGGCGTGTCGCTCGTCGTGCACCCGCGCAACCCCTACGTGCCGACCGCGCACATGAACGTGCGCATGTTCGCCGCCCGGCCGGCGGGGGCGGCGCCGGTGGTGTGGTTCGGCGGCGGCATGGACCTGACCCCGTACTACGGCTTCGAGGACGATGCGGCGCACTTCCACCGCGCCTGCCGCGATGCGCTGGCGCCGTTCGGCGCCGAGCTGTACCCGCGCTTCAAGCGCGGGTGCGACCGCTACTTCTTCCTCGCGCACCGCGGCGAGCCGCGCGGCGTCGGCGGCATCTTCTTCGACGATTTCGGCGAGCTCGGCTTCGAGCGCAGCTTCGCGCTGATGCGCGCGGTCGGCGATGCCTTCGACGGCGCCTACCTGCCGATCCTGCGCCGCCGGCGCGGGATGCCCTACGGCGAACGGGAGCGCGACTTCCAGGCCTACCGGCGCGGCCGCTATGTCGAGTTCAACCTCGTGCACGACCGCGGCACGCTGTTCGGGCTGCAAAGCGGCGGCCGCACCGAGAGCATCCTGATGTCGATGCCGCCGGTCGTGAAGTGGCGCTATGACTGGCAGCCGGCGCCGGGCACGCCCGAGGCGCGCCTCTACACCGACTTCCTGCGCCCGCGCGAGTGGGCCGAGGACGGCGCGCCGCCGTCGTCGCCGGCCGTGTCGGCGCCGCGGCCGGCCACGCCGGCGGCGGCATCGGACCCGTCGTGAAGCGAGCCCGGTGAAGCGCATCGGCCTGTTCGGCGGCAGCTTCGACCCGCCGCACCGCGCGCACGTCGCGCTGGCCGCGAGCGCGCTGGCGCAGCTCGCGCTGGCCGAGGTGCGCTGGATCCCGGCCGGCCGGCCCTGGCAGAAGACGCGCACCGTCACGCCGGCGCCGCACCGCGAGGCCATGGTGCGGATCGCGATCGACGGCGAGCCGCGCTTCGTCCTCGACCGCATCGAGCTCGACCGCGCCGGGCCCAGCTACACGCTCGACACCGTGCGCGCGCTGCAGGCGCGCGAGCCCGGCGCCGAGTGGGTGCTGCTGATCGGCGCCGACCAGTACGCCGGGCTGCACACCTGGGAGGGCTGGCGCGAGCTGCTCGGGCGCGTCACGCTGGCGGTCGCCAACCGCCCGGGGCTGCATCCGGCGCCGCACGCCGAGGTGCTGCGGCACCCGCACCGCGTCGTGCCGCTGGCGATGCTCGACATCTCGTCGACCGAGGTCCGCGCGCGCGTCGCGCGCGGCGAGCCGATCGACGATCTGGTGCCATCCGGGGTGGCACGCTATATTGACCTCCACGCTCTCTACAGGGAAGGCAAAGCCCGCTGAATGGACATCCGCAAACTGCAGCGCGCCATCGTCGATGGCCTGGAAGACGTCAAGGCCCAGCACATCGTCGTCTTCGACACCGAGGCGCTCTCGCCGCTGTTCGAGCGCGTGATCATCGCCTCGGGCACCAGCAACCGGCAGACCAAGGCGCTGGCCTCCAGCGTGCGCGAGACCGTGAAGGCACGCGGCATGCAGGTGCTGCGCACCGAGGGCGAGGCGACGGGCGAGTGGATCATCGTCGACTGCGGCGCCGCGGTCGCGCACATCATGCAGCCGGCGATCCGGGACTACTACCACCTCGAGGAGATCTGGGGCGGCAAGCCGGTGCGCATGAAGATCGGCGTGGCCGGCAAGCCGGGCCGTGCGCCGGCCAGAAAGGGTGCCGCGGCGAAGCCGGCGGCAACGAAGGCCACTGCGGCGAAGCCGGCAGCGACGACACCCGCACCGAAGGTGGCGAGGGCCGCCGCGAGCCCGGCGGCGGCGAAGAAGGCGGCCCCGAGGCCGGCGGTGGCTAAGAAGGCGGTGCCGAAGCAGCCGGCGGTCAAGGTTGCGGCCACGACGGCGGCGGCGGCGAAGCAGGCCTCGCCGAAGAGGCCGCCGGCCAAGTCCGGCACTGCCGCCGACGCCGCCGCGACGAAGACGCCGGCGCGCCGGCGCGCGGCGCGCGGGTAGAGCGCCGCACGAGGGCGCGGTGCGGCTGCGCGTCGTCGCGGTCGGCCAGCGGCAGCCGGCCTGGGCCGATGCGGCCTGGGCCGACTTCACCAAGCGCTTCCCGCCCGAGTGGCGCTTCGGGCTCACCGAGGTCAAGGCCGAGCCGCGCAGTGGCGGACGCACGCCGGCGCAGTGCATGGCCGCCGAGGCGGCGCGGCTGGAGGCGGCGCTGACCGGCAGCGGCACGCCCTGGCGCCGCGTCGTCCTCGACGAGCGTGGCGAGCGCATCGGCAGCGCGCAGCTCGCCGAGCGGCTGCGCCGCTGGCAGGCCGACGGTCGCGACGTCGCACTGCTGATCGGCGGCCCCGACGGGCTGGACGCCGCGATCAAGGCCGGCGCCGACGAGACGCTGCGGCTGTCGGACCTGACGCTGCCGCACGCACTGGCACGCGTGCTGCTGGCCGAGGCGCTGTACCGCGCGTGGTCCATCGGGGCCGGCCATCCCTACCATCGGGAGTGAGACTTGCGCGTCTACCTCGCGTCGCAAAGCCCGCGTCGTGTGCAACTGCTGGCGCAGATCGGGGTGCAGCCCGAGCTGCTGCTGCCCGACGACGGCGAGGACGCCGAGGCCCTGGAGGCGCTGAGGCCGGGCGAGCGGCCTGCGGACTATGTCGTCCGCGTCACGCGCGCCAAGCTGCGCGCGGCGGTCGCGCGCCATGCACGGCGCGGCCTGGCGCCGGGCGCGATCCTGTGTGCCGACACCACGGTCGCGCTCGGCCGGCGCATCCTCGGCAAGCCTGCCGACGCGGCCGAGGCGGCGGCCACGCTGCGTGCGCTGTCGGGCCGCACGCACCGCGTGCTGACCGCGGTCGCGCTGCGGCATGGGCGCCGCGGCCGGCAGGCGCTGCAGGTCTCGCATGTCCGCTTCGCGCCGCTGCCGGCGGCGGCGATCGACGCCTACGTTGCCTCGGGCGAGCCCTTCGGCAAGGCCGGGGCGTATGCGATCCAGGGCGCGCTGGCGGGCTGGATCGAGCATGTCGACGGCAGCCACTCCGGCATCATGGGGCTGCCGCTGTACGAGACCGCGCAGCTGCTGCGCGCGGCAGGGCTGCGGCTCGCGGTCTGATCGCGCCGCGCGGCCGCCGCCTCGTGGCCCCTGTCCCGGGGGATGGTCCCGAGCCGGCACGCTGCCGCGCTCGCCTAGACTGCGTGCATGGCCAGCCAGGACATCCTGATCAACTGGGCCCCGCAGGAAACGCGCGTGGCCGTCGTCGAGAACGCCGCGTTGCAGGACCTGTACATCGAGCGCACGCTCGAGCGCGGGCAGGTCGGCAACGTCTACCTCGGCAAGGTCGCGCGCGTGCTGCCGGGCATGCAGAGCGCCTTCGTCGACATCGGCCTGGATCGCGCCGCGTTCCTGCACGTGGCCGACCTGTACGACGGCAACGGCGGCGGCCGCGGCGACTTGCCGCCGGTGCCGATCGAGCGCCGGCTGCACGAGGGGCAGACGCTGACGGTGCAGGTCGTCAAGGACGCGATCGGCAGCAAGGGGGCGCGGCTGTCGACGCAGATCTCGATCGCCGGCCGGCTGCTGGTCTTCCTGCCGCAGGACCGGCATATCGGCATCTCGCAGAAGATCGGCCCGCAGGAGCTGCGCGAGCAGCTGCGCGATCGCGTGCAGCGGCTGGCGACGCAGGACGGCGCCGCCGCCGGCGGCTTCATCCTGCGCACCAACGCCGAGGACGCGACCGACGAGGAGCTCGCCGACGACATCGCCTACCTGCGCGCCGTGTGGGCCACGATCCGCGAGCGCGCGCTCGCCAGCCCGCCGGGCACGCTGCTGCACCAGGACCTCAGCCTGGCCCAGCGGGTGCTGCGCGACCTGACGGGCGAGGGCACGCAGACCGTCCGCATCGACTCGAAGCTGCAGTTCGAGGCCCTGCAGGCCTTCGGCCGACGCTACACGCCGCGTGCGGTCGACAAGCTCGACCTGTACCGCGGCGAGCGGCCGATCTTCGACCTCTTCGGCATCGAGGAGGAGATCGTGCGCGCGCTCGGCCGCCGCGTCGACCTCAAGAGCGGCGGCTACCTGATCATCGACCCGACCGAGGCGCTGACGACGGTCGACGTCAACACCGGCGGCTACGTCGGCGCGCGCAACTTCGACGACACCATCTTCAAGACCAACCTCGAGGCCGCTGGCGCGATCGCGCGCCAGCTTCGGGTGCGCAACCTGGGCGGCATCATCGTCGTCGACTTCATCGACATGGTGCGCGAGGAGCACCGGCAGGCGGTGCTGGCCGAACTGCGCAAGCAGCTCGCGCGCGACCGCGTGCGCACGACGATCAGCGGTTTCACCCAGCTCGGGCTGGTGGAGATGACGCGCAAGCGCACGCGCGAGAGCCTGGCGCAGATGCTGTGCGAGCCCTGCCCGACCTGCGGCGGCCGCGGCCAGGTGCGCACCGCGCGCACGGTCTGCTACGACATCCTGCGCGAGATCCTGCGCGAGGCGCGCCAGTTCGACCCCAGGGAGTTCCGCGTCGTCGCCAGCGCGGCGGTGGTCGAGATGCTGCTCGACGAGGAGGGCGCGCACCTGGCCGAGTTGTCGGCCTTCGTCGGCAAGCCGATCTCGCTGAGCACGGATCCGGTGCTGGGGCCGGAGCAGTACGACATCGTTCTGATGTAGCGCTTCACGGGGTCTCACCCCGTGCCAGTTGCCACCCGCAAGCGCCTGATTTCCCCGGCGTTTTCGGGTGGCAACTGCTTTTCGGGGCTCTTGAGGTTCCACCACGTCCCAACAGAATTTGGTAGCTGGGATGGTAGCTACGGTGGTAGCTGCGCCGCGGCGGCCAGGAGGCGACGATGGCGGGTGAACGGGGAAAGCTGACGGACCTCCAGATCCGTCACTGGGTGAAGGCGGGCGTGCCGTTGGCCAAGGCCGATGGCGGTGGGCTGACCTTCACGCTGTCGGCGGGTGGCTCGGCGGGCTGGATCCTGCGCTACAGCTTCGGCGGCCGGCGCCGCGAGCTGACCATCGGCCGCTACCCCGACATCGGCCTGGCCGAGGCGCGCGGCATCGCCACCCTCGAGCGCGCCGAGGTGCAGCAGGGCCGCAACCCGGCGGCCGAGAAGCTGCAAGGCCAAGGCGACCGCCGTGCGCGACTGGACGGTGCTTGACCTGGCCAAGGACTACCGTGCCAAGAAGCTGGTGAGCCCGGCGTGGTTCGCAGGGAAGGACGCGGCACAGGCCGCCGGGAATATTCCAGTCTCTGACTTCAGCCCGCGCAAGCATGAGGCGTCGGAACGGGGCTGCCTGATGGGGCGGTACGGGGCAGTTCCGATGTTGTCCGCCTTGCCTGAGACCGCGTCGGTGGCGGCCGCACCGTCGGCGACCGGGGCTCCGTATGCGCCAGTGACGCCTGACCGACCCGAACGACTGATGGGCAATGGCAGCCGGCCCCACCATCGGCATGCGCGGTAACGGCTGCGACGCAAGGCGCAGCGGCGGCCGGGAGAGCGCCTGCACATCGCGTGCTAAGGGGCGAAGCCCGAGCCGGGTCGCTCGGGAGACCCCCGGTTTACACTTCGTGCGTGCTGCGCCGAATCCTGACCCTGCTGCTCTGCGCCTGCCTGTCCTGGCAGGGCGTCGGTGTCGTCATGGCCAGTGAAGCGCCCTGCCCGATGGAGTCGGAGCTGGAGGCGATGGTGGTCGCCGGCGAACTGAGCGCCGAAGACCTGCCCGACTGCTGCAACGACATGCAGACCTGGGCCGACACCGGTCATCTCTGCAAGCAGGGCCTGGACTGCGCCAGTGTTGTGGTGTGGGCGCCGTTGCCTTTCCTTGGCACGGTTGCAGCAGTCTCGGACTCCGACCGGGCCTTTCGGCCAGGGCCCTCGGCCCTGAGCGCGCCGCCCGGCGCGCCGTGGCGCCCACCCACCGGCGCCTGATCAAGCGGCGCGCCTACAGCGCGCCCGCCTGACCGCTCGCCGGCGATCTTCGCGCCGGCGGCGGCCGATCAGTCCATGGCCTCGACCGCGCGCTGCGCGGCGAGGTCCGCCGGAGTCCTGTCCACCATGGTCCCCATGCCCATGCTGCGGCGCGCGTGCACGCGCCGCTGCCTACTCGATCGACCTCTGCAGGTCGCACGCTACATGACCCTGTCCCTGCCCCTGGCCGCGGTCGTGGCTTGTGCGCCCACCGATGCAGCGGCAACCGAGCCCCTTTCAGTGCAAGACGCGGTCGCGGCTGCCACGGCACGCGCGCTGTCGCCTACGGCCGCAGCCGCTGCCGCCGACGCTGCGCGCGAACGCGCCATCGCTGCCGCCCAGCGCCCCGACCCCGTGCTGCGCCTGTCGCTGGACAACCTGCCGGTCGACGGCGCCGAGCGCTTCAGCACCACCCGCGACTTCATGACGATGCGCTCCATCGGCCTGATGCAGACCTTCACGCGCGCCGACAAGCGCAGCGCCCGCGCCGAGCGCTTCGAGCGCGAAGCCGAGGTCGCACAGGCCGAACGGCAACTGCGGACCGCGGCGGTGCAGCGTGAGACGGCCGTGGCCTGGTTCGAGCGCCAGGCCGCCGAGCAGCGCCAGGGCGTGCTGCTGGCCCTGCGCGACGAGGCCTCGCGCCAGGTCGAGGCGGCCGAGGCCGCCTTGCGCAGCGCCCGCGCCACGCCGGCCGACGTGCTGGCGGCCCGCGAGGCCCTGGCCCGGCTGGACCAGTCGCTCACCGAGGTTCGGTCCGAGGTGGCCAATGCGCGCCGTGCGCTTTCCCGCTGGACTGGCGACGCCCCCGACCGACCGCTTGCAGCCCCGCCAGCCCAGGCCGGACAGGCCGATGCGCTGCACGCCATGGCTGCGCGCCTGGACGCCCACCCGGACTTGCAGCGGCTCGACGCGAGCGCCGCCGAGGCCGGCGCCGCCGCTGCGGTCGCCCGTGCCGAGCGGGAGCCCGACTGGAGCGCCGAGCTGATGTTCAGCCAGCGCGGCTCGCGCTACTCAAACATGGTGTCCATCGGCGTCTCGCTGCCGCTGCCCTGGGACCGCCCGCAGCGGCAGGACCGCGAACTCGCCGCCCGCCTGGCGCAGGCCGAGGCGCTGCGGGCCGAGCGTGAGGAGCTGGCGCGTGAACGCCGGCTGGAGACCGAGTCCTGGATCGAGGCCTGGCGCGCCGGGCTTGCGCAGATCGCGCTGATCGACCGCGAGCGCGCACCGCTGGCGGCACAGCGCATCGAGGCCGCGCTGGCGGCCTTCCGCGGCGGGCAGGCACCGCTGTCTGCGGTGCTCGAGGTGCGGCGTGCGGCACTGGCGCTGCAGATGGAACGCATCGACCTGGAATTGCAGACCGCGCGCCTGTGGGCCCGCCTGGCGTTCCTCATTCCGCAAGACCCCACGGTGTCCGCCGCTCAAACCTCGACCGAGGGAGCCCCGCGATGAACGCCAAGACTCTGAAGATCACGTTCGCCGCTGTCGCGGCGCTGGCCGCCGTGGGCGGCGGTGCCTGGTGGCTCGGCATGAGCCAGGGCATGGCCATGATGGCCGCGCCCGAAGCCGTGGCTGCCGCAACCGCCGACCCGTCGCAGTGGACGATCCCGCAAGGCGAGGAAGCCACACGCCGCCACATCCGCGACGGCCTCAAGGCCGGCGACGTCGACCCCGCCACCGGCCTGCGCATCCAGAACTACCACGACCCGATGGTGCCGGGGAAGAACTTCGACGCCCCGGCCAAGTCGCCGTTCATGGACATGATGCTGGTGCCGCGCTACGCCGGTGGCGGCCAGGGGGCTGCCGATGAAGGCACCGTCAGCGTCAGCCCGCGCGTGCAGCAGAACCTGGGGCTGCGCACCGCCGAGGTGGTGGCCGGCTCGCTGGCCATGGAGGTGGTCGCCGTCGGCAACGTGGCCTGGAACGAGCGGCTGCAGGAGGTGGTGGCCGCACGCGCGATGGGCTTTGTCGAGAAGCTGCACGTGCGTGCCACCTTCGACCGGGTGGCCGCGGGCGCGCCGCTGCTGGACCTGTACGTGCCCGACTGGGTGGCGGCGCAGGAGGACTACCTTGCTGCCGCACGCATGGCCGGGCCGGGCACCGACGCCCTGCGCGATGCGGCCCGCGCACGCATGCGCCAGGTGGGCATGGACGAGGCGCTGATCGCGCAGGTGGTGCAGCAGCAGCGCGTGCAGGGCCGGGTGACGCTGACGGCGCCCGTGGGCGGCGTGGTGACCGAGCTGATGGCGCGCGAAGGCGCCACCGTGATGCCCGGCATGCCGCTGCTGCGCCTGCAGGGCACGGCCACGGTCTGGGCCGAGGGCCAGGTGCCGGAGAGCCAGGCGGCGCAGCTCAAGCCCGGTGCCGCCGTGGTGGCCACCAGCCCGGCAGCGCCGGGGCAGCGCTTCACGGGCCGCGTGCAGGCGCTGCTGCCCGAGGTAGACGCGGCCACGCGCACGCTGAAGGCCCGGCTGGAACTGGCCAATCCGTCGGCCCGGCTGGTGCCGGGCATGTTCGTCCAGCTGCGCTTTGCCGAACCCACGCGCGCGAAGTCGCTGCTGGTGCCGATGGACGCGGTCATCCACACCGGCCGCCGCAGCGTGGTGATGCTGGCCGAGCCCGAAGGCCGCTTCCGGCCGGTGGAGGTGAAGACGGGGCTGGAGGCGCAGGGACAGACCGAGATCCTGGCCGGCCTGGAACCCGGCCAGCGCGTGGTGCTGGCGGGACAGTTCCTGATCGACTCCGAGGCGACCCTGCGGGGCGTGGAAGCGCGGCTGAACCGGGCCCCTGGCGCGGCCGAGGCTGCACCTCTCGCGCCCGAGGCCACCGTGCACCGCACGCCGGCCCGCATCGAGGCCATTGAAGGCGACACCGTCACGCTGGACCACCCGCCGATCCCGTCGCTGAAGTGGCCGCAGATGGTGATGGACTTCCGCCTGCCGCCCGCCGAGCGGCGTCCGCGCGACCTGGCTCCGGGTGAGCAGGTCGAGATCGAGTTCCGCATGCAGGACGGCGACGTGCCGCAGATCACCAGCGTGCAGCGCGTGGCGCCGGGAGCCGGCAAATGATCGCCGCGCTCATCCGCTGGAGCCTCGCCAACCGCTTCCTCGTGCTGCTGGCCAGCGCCCTGCTCACCGCCTGGGGCGTGGTGGCGCTGTCGCGCACGCCGCTGGACGCGCTGCCTGACCTGTCGGACACGCAGGTCATCATCCGCACCAGCTGGCCGGGGCAGGCGCCGCAGATCGTCGAGAACCAGGTCACCTACCCGCTGACCACCACCATGCTGTCGGTGCCGGGCACGAAGGCCGTGCGCGGCTTCTCGATGTTCGGCGACAGCTTTGTGTACGTCATTTTCGACGACGGGGTGGACCTGTACTGGGCGCGCTCAAGGGTGCTGGAGTACCTCAACCAGGTGCAATCACGCCTGCCCGCCGGGGCGAAGTCATCCATCGGGCCGGACGCGACCGGCGTGGGCTGGATCTACCAGTACGCGCTGGTGGACCGCAGCGGCGCCAACGACCTGGCGCAGCTGCGGGCGCTGCAGGACTGGTTCCTGCGCTTCGAGCTCAAGACCGTGCCCGACGTGGCCGAGGTGGCCAGCGTGGGCGGCATGGTGCGGCAGTACCAGATCGTGCTTGATCCTGACCGGCTGGCCGCCTACGGTGTCTCTCAGAGCATGGTGGCGTCCGCGGTGGGCCGCGCCAACCAGGAGGCCGGCGGCTCGGTGGTGGAGATAGGCGAGGCCGAGTACGCCGTGCGGGCCAATGGCTACCTGAAGACGCTGGACGACTTCCGCGCGATTCCGCTGCGCACCACCGACGCCGGCGTGTCGGTGCGGCTGGGCGATGTGGCGCGCATCCAGCTGGGCCCCGAGATGCGGCGCGGCATCGGCGAGCTCGACGGTGAAGGCGAGTCGGTGGGTGGCGTCATCGTGATGCGCTCGGGCAAGAACGCGCTGCAGACCATCGCCGCCGTCAAGGCACGACTGGCCGAGTTGCAGCGCGGACTGCCCGAGGGCGTGGAGATCGTGCCGGTGTACGACCGCTCCGGCCTCATCGAGCGCGCCGTGCAGAACCTCTCGACCAAGCTGCTGGAGGAGTTTGCGGTTGTCGCGCTGATCTGCTTTGTGTTCCTCTTTCACCTGCGCAGCGCGCTGGTGGCCATCGTCTCGCTGCCGCTGGGCGTGCTGGCGGCCTTCATCGTGATGCAGCAGCAGGGCATCAACGCCAACGTGATGTCGCTGGGCGGCATCGCGATCGCCATCGGCGCGATGGTGGACGCGGCCATCGTGATGATCGAGAACGCGCACAAGCACCTGGAACAGTGGGAGCACGAGCACCCGGGGCAGGCGTTACAGGGCGAGGCGCGCTGGCGCGTGATCGGCGACGCGGCGGTGGAGGTCGGGCCGGCGCTGTTCTTCTCGCTGCTGATCATCACGCTGAGCTTCGTGCCGGTGTTTGCGCTGCAGGCGCAGGAGGGGCGCCTGTTCGCGCCGCTGGCCTACACCAAGACCTACGCGATGGCGGCCGCCGCCGGCCTGGCGGTGACGCTGGTGCCGGTGCTGATGGGCTATCTCATCCAAGGCCGCATCCCCAGCGAAACGGCCAACCCGCTGAACCGCGTGCTGATCGCGCTGTACCGCCCGGTGCTCAACGGCGTGCTGAAGGCACCCTGGCTGACGCTGGTCGTTGCCCTGCTGCTGCTGGTGAGCAGCCTGTGGCCGCTGCAGCAGCTGGGCCGCGAGTTCATGCCGCCGCTGGACGAGGGTGACCTGCTGTACATGCCCACCGCGCTGCCGGGGCTGTCGGCCGGCAAGGCGGCCGAGCTGCTGCAGCAGACCGACCGCCTGATCAAGACCGTGCCCGAGGTGCAGAGCGTCTACGGCAAGGCCGGCCGCGCCGAGACCGCCACCGACCCGGCGCCGCTGGAGATGTTCGAGACCACGATCCAGTTCAAGCCGCGCGAACAGTGGCGGCCGGGCATGACACCCGACCGGCTGGTGGAGGAGCTGGACCGCATCGTGCGTGTGCCGGGCCTGTCGAACATCTGGGTGCCGCCGATCCGCAACCGCATCGACATGCTGGCCACGGGCATCAAGAGCCCGGTGGGCGTGAAGGTGGCCGGGCCCGACCTGGCCACCATCGACCGTCTGACGGGCGAGATCGAACGCGCGGTGAAGGCGGTGCCCGGTGTGTCCAGCGCGCTGGCCGAGAGGCTGACTGGCGGGCGCTACATCGACGTCGACATCCGCCGCGACGCCGCCGCGCGCTACGGGCTGAACATCGCCGACGTGCAGGAGGTGGTGGCCGGCGCCGTGGGCGGCATGAACATCGGCGAGACGGTGGAAGGGCTGCAGCGTTTCCCGATCAACCTGCGCTACCCACGCGAGGTACGCGACTCGCTGAGCAGCCTGCGCGCGCTGCCCATCGTCACCGCCCGCGGCCAGCGCCTGGTGCTGGGCGACGTGGCCGAACTGCGCATCAGCGATGGGCCGCCGATGCTGCGCAGCGAGAACGCCCGCCTGGCCGGCTTCGTCTACGTGGACATCCGCGGCCGCGACCTGCGCGGCGCGGTGCTGGACATGCAGCGTGCGGTGGCCGATCAGGTGAAGCTGCCGGCGGGCTATTCGGTCAGCTGGTCGGGGCAGTTCGAGTTCCTGGAGCGTGCGACGGCCCAGTTGCAGCTGGTGGTGCCGTTCACGCTGCTGATCATCTTCGTGCTGCTGGTCCTGACCTTCCGGCGGCTGGACGAGGCGCTGCTGCTGATGCTGACGCTGCCGTTTGCGCTGGTGGGCGGCGTGTGGCTGCTGTGGGCGCTGGGGCACAACCTGTCGGTGGCCAGTGCGGTGGGCTTCATCGCGCTGGCGGGGGTGGCGGCCGAGTTCGGCGTGATCATGCTGCTGTACCTGAAGCAGGCCTGGCAACGGCGCGTCGACCAGGGCCACGATGGCGACGCCGACCTGCTGGAGGCCATCCGCGAGGGTGCGGTGCTGCGCGTGCGGCCGAAGGCGATGACCGTGGCGACCATCGTGGCCGGGCTGCTGCCGCTGTTCTGGGGTGCGGGCACCGGCAGCGAGGTGATGCAGCGCATCGCAGCGCCGATGGTGGGCGGCATGCTCAGCGCACCACTGCTGTCGATGCTGGTCATCCCGGCCGCGTACCGGCTGATGCGGCGCCCCCGGCCGCGCAGGCAGCCCGATCTCACCGGAGAAATCGCCCATGAAGCGCCGTGAACTCCTGCAGGCCCTGGCCTGCGCCCCGTTGGCACCGTCGGCGGCCCAGGCCGCCGCGCAGGACGAATCCCGAACGCGCGCGCTGCGCGCGGCGCCGGCCTCGTTGCCTGCCGCGGGTCTGCCGGCACTCGACACCTGGGCCTTCGACGGCCGCGTGCCGGGCCCGGTGCTGCGCGCCCGTCGTGGCGAGTGGTTCGACCTGACCCTGCACAACGGCC
>JACKLM010000008.1 GCA_024235895.1 Burkholderiaceae bacterium
GGCGTCAGGCGGCCCGGGCTTCGTCGTTTGGGTTTCTGGCGCGGCTGGCAGGATTCGAACCCACGACCCCTTGGTTCGTAGCCAAGTACTCTATCCAACTGAGCTACAGCCGCGCGAGCCGCGCAGTATAGCACCGGCCTCCCGGGCCGGCCGCGCGGGCGGTCAGCCGCACAGCGCCGCCGCCTCGCGGTCGCAGGCGGCGGCGGCCTCGGCGTCGCCCTGATCGCGCGCCAGCGCGGCCAGCCGCAGCCAGGCGTTGCGGCGCAGCGGCGGCGCGAGCCGGGTGTCCGCCGCGGCCGGCTGCAGCAGCTGGCGCGCCTTGCCCCAGAGCTGGCGCTCGGCGAACGCCGCCCCGACCGCCAGCTGAACCTGCGGGTGCTGGCCCTGGCGCTTCAGGGCGGCCTCCAGCAACGGCAACCAGTCCGCCTCGAGCCCTGGTGCGGCCTCGACCAGGGCCTGCGCCAGCCGCTCGCGCGCGTCGGTGTCGCCGAAGTCGGCCAGCGACTCCCAGTGCGGGCGCAACCAAGCACGCGCGTCGGCGTGCAGCCCGAGCGCGACCGCGCGCGACACCGCACGCGCCACCACGTGCGGGTCGCGCCGGTCGGCGGCATCGAGCTGCTGCCAGCACTGGCGCAGCTGCTGCCCGTCGTGTGCGTTGTCGATCGCCTCGCCGGCCAGCGTTCGCAGCAGCCCGCGTGCGACCTCGGGCGAGAACGCCTGGTGCTTGGCCAGCAGGCGCGCCGTCTGCAGCGCCTGCAGCGGCTGCCTCGCCAGCTGCGCGGCGCGCAGCCGCAGCCGCAGCGCCTGCGTGCGCCGCGCGACACCCGGCGGCAGGTCGGCGAGCCGTGTCGCCGCACGCTCGGGGTCGCGATCGTCGAGTGCCCACTCGACCGCGGCCAGCCGTGCGCCGTCGTCGGCGCGCGTCGCACCGCCGCTGCGGCGCAGCTCGGCCAGGCTGTGCAGGTGCTCGTCGCGGCGCGCGCGGTCACCGAGCCGGTGCAGGCTGCCTGCGGCCATCAGGTGCGCGAGCTGCGCGAACTCGCGATCGATGCCACCGAGATCGTGGTGCAGCGTCAAGGCGCGCAGCGCGGCCTTGTGCGCACGGGCGTAGCGGGCCCCGAAGGACTCGGCGAGCGACTCGCGCAGCGCGGCCTGCGCGGCACGCTCGCGCTGCAGCGCGCGCCACTCGGCGGCACGCCGCGGCAGACGCAGCACCGCGATCAGCGCCTGCAGCACCAGCAGCGAGAGGGCCCCGACCAGCAGCAGCACGATCAGGAACAGGTTGAGCGACAGGTCGGCGCGCCAGCCGCCCGAGACGATGCTGACCAGCCCGTCGTTGCGGCCGAAGGTCAGCGCCGCGACGACGGCCGCCGCCGCCAGCAGCAGCAGCCACACGACCAGACGCACGCGCGTGGTCCTCGGTCAGCGACCGCTGGCGGTGGCGATCGCCGCCAGCGTCGCCTCCGGCCGCGGCAGCGCCGCCGGCCGCGCCTGCGAGACGACCTGGCGCAGCGTCTCGGCCACCGCCTGCACCGGGCGCGCGCGGCGATCGAAATAGCGGTCCAGCAGTGCGCGCGCCGCCGCCAGGTCGGCCTGTGCCGCCTCGTGGCGGCGCGCCAGCACCGCCACGCGCGCGCCCAGCAGCCTGAGCTCGAGGTGGCGGCGCAGGTAGTCCGCCTGTTCGGGGGCGAGCAACGCCGCCTCGGGCGCGTCGATCCGCCTCAGCCGCACGAGGCCGAGCGTCTCGTCGCGCACGCCCTCCCACAGCGCCTGGGCACCGCGGCGCCAGGCTGGCAGCGGTGCCGCGTCGGACGGTTGCCCTTCGCCGGCGGCCACCCCCGTCGGCGCCGACGTGCCGGCCGCGGCGGCCGGAGGCCGCCGCGCCTCGTCGCGGCGTGGCCCGGAAGCCTTGGGCGCGCTGGTCGGCGCCGCGGCGACGTCCGGTTCGGCGAGCAGGGGCAGCGTCTCCACGCTGCGCAGCGCCTCCTCGAGCCGCCCGGCGAGCATCGCCGGATCGGGTGCCGCGCTGGCCCGGGCGCGCTCCAGATCGGCCGCCACCGCACGCCGCACGCGCACCAGCAGCGGGCTCGTGACAGCGGCCAGCCGCTCCTCGGCGTGACGCAGCGACATCAGCAAGGCGTCGGCGCTGCCGCTGATCGCGGTCTGGTGCATCGCCATCCGCAGTCCGGCCTCGAGCTCGGCCAGCACGGCCTCGTCACCCGATCGCGTGATCGACTGCAGCAGCTCGTCGACCTGCTGGCGTGCGGCGCCGATCTCCGCCACGCGCAGCTCGAGCAGCGTCGTCTTGGCCAGCGCCTCGCGCGACTGCTCGTGCGACTGGCGCGCGAGCGTGACCGCCTCGGCGATCGATTCGGATCCGGCCTGCTGGCGACGCACGAGCTCGGCCTCGAGCCGCTGCAGTCGGCCCTGGGACTGCCAGGCCAGCGCCGCGGCGACGCTGGCGAGTGCGATCGCGGCCCCCGCCAGCAACCACGCCAGCGGCGCGCGCGTCGCGGTGCCGGACGGCATCGGGTCGCCCGCGGCCGGCGTCCCCGCCGCCGCGGGGCCGGCGGCCCGGGACGCGACGCCAGGGTCGGCCGCGCGGCCTGTCGGTGCGGTCGGGCCACCGCGCTCGGACGACGGCGGAAGGGGGTCGGGGGTGTCGGTCACGGTCAGCGGGTCATTCTAGGAGGCCGCCGTGCGGTCGGTCGTCGTCGAGACGGCCGCGGCTGCCGCGAACGCCCTGGCCGCGCACCGCGTCGACGACCGCCTCGATGCGCGCCGCGCATTCGGCGACGGTGGCAAAACCGGCGCGACGCGCCGCGTCGGCGATGCGCGAGTGGGTGGCCAGCGCATGCGCCCCGCCCGGCGCGCCGGGCGCCAGCGCCAGCAGGTTCGTCACCGCCTCGCTGCTGCTGAACAGCCACAGGTGGCCGGCCGGATCGGCCAGGGCCTGGTCGATCATTCGTCGCCCGTCGGCGCCGGGCCTGGGCGGCCGGCGCGCGTAGGCGGCCAGGTAGCGGACCCGCGCGCCCGCGCTGCGCCACTGCGCCGCCAGCCAGTCGCGGCCGCCCTCGCCGCGCACGACGAGCACGTCGCGCCCGTCCCAGCGCTCGTGCTGCAGCAGCGTCCACAGCTGCTCGGAGTCGTAGCTCGGCGCATCGGCGGCGGGGGCGACGACGAGCGCGGCCGGCACGCCGGCGGCGCGCAGCGCGTCGGCGGTCGCCGGGCCGGGGGCCGCGGCGCGCGTCGTCGCCGGCCAGGGCGCCCCGCACGGTCGCAGCGCGAAGAAGGCCTGCACGGCGTTGCCGCTGACGAAGAAGACGAGCGTGGTCGCCCCCAGCTGCGCCCAGGCCTCGTGCACCGGCGCCGGGTCGGCCACCGGGCCGATGTCGATCAGCGGCAGCGCCACCGCATCCAGGCCCGAGGCTCGCAGTGCGTCGACCCACGGGGCTGCCTGCGCCGCCGGGCGGGTGACGATCACGCGCGGCAGCGCGGCGGTGCCATCGGCGTCGGCGCGGACGGCAGGCGGGCTCGTGGGGGCTTCGGTCACGGTCGAGGCGCGCAGCGCGGGTCGTCGATCCGGGCGCCGGGCTCGGGCTGGCCCGGCGCCGGTCAGGCAGCCGGCAGGTAGCCGTCGGCACCGTGCGCGCGCAGCTCGGCGACGACCTGCCCGCCGAGCGCGCGCGCGGCCAGCGTCAACCACCGGCGCGGCAGCGCGCGCGCGCAGCAGCGGCCGGTCGAGCTGCCGGCCGTCGCCGAGCAGCGCGTCCAGCGCCAGCGTGCCGTCGCCCTGCCAGCTCGCGTGCGCCGCCAGCGGCAGGCTGCAACTGCCGCCCAGCGCGCGCGAGACGGCGCGCTCGGCCTCGACCGCGAGCCAGGTCGGCCGATGCGCGAGCGGCGCCAGCGCGGCGTGCAGCGCGGCGTCGTCGACGCGCAGCTCCAGCGCCAGCGCGCCCTGCCCGGCCGCTGGCAGCATCTGGCCCGGGTCGAAGCACGCGCGGATGCGCGCGGCCAGTCCCAGCCGCACCAGCCCGGCGGCGGCGAGCACGATCGCGTCCATCGCCCCCTCGTCGAGCTTGCGCAGCCGCGTGTCGAGGTTGCCGCGCAGCGGCTCGATGCGCAGGTCCGGCCGGGCTGCGAGCAGTTGCACCGCGCGGCGCAAGCTCGACGTGCCGACGCAGGCGCCCTGCGGCAGCTCGGCCAGCGTCGCGAAGCGCGGGCTGACGAAGGCGTCGCGCGGGTCCTCGCGCTCCAGCACCGCCGCCAGCGCGAAGCCCGCCGGCAGGTCCATCGGCACGTCCTTCAGCGAGTGCACCGCGAGCTGCGCACGCCCGTCGGCCAGCGCGGCCTCCAGCTCCTTGACGAACAGCCCCTTGCCGCCGACCTTGGACAGGGCGCGGTCGAGGATCTGGTCGCCGCGCGTCGTCATGCCGAGCAGCTCGGCCTGCCTGCCGAGCCGGCGGGCCAGCAGCGCGCGAACGTGCTCGGCCTGCCACAGCGCGAGCCGGCTTTCGCGGGTGGCGATGACGATGGGGTCGCTCATTCGCTCATTATCGCCAGCGCCGCCGCCGACCCCGCGGCGTGACGGCGCGCCGCGTGCGCGGGCTGCGGCGTGCAGAATCGACCGCGATGCCACGCCACCGACCCGACGCCATGCCCGATCCGATCGCCGAGCCGGCACGCCGCCGCAGCACCGAGTCCGATCGCGCCGCGGCGGAGAAGAACCGCCCGCTGGTCGACGACATCCGGCTGCTCGGCCGCATCCTCGGCGACGTCATCCGCGAGCAGGAGGGGCGCGAGGCCTACGAGCTGGTCGAGCGCGTGCGCCAGCTCGCGGTCGCCTACCGCCTGAAGGCGGATGCGCGCGCCGGGCGCCAGCTCGACCGCCTGCTCAGCAGCCTGTCGGTCGAGCAGACCGTCAGCGTGATCCGCGCCTTCGGCTACTTCTCGCACCTGGCCAATATCGCCGAGGACCGCCACCATGTGCGCCGCCGGCGCGTGCACGAGGCCGCCGGCCGGCTGCAGGACGGCTCGATCGCGTTGGCGCTGCAGCGGCTGCGGCGCGCCGGCCACCGCAGCGAGGACATCGCCGCGATGCTCGCGGGTGCGCACATCGGCCCGGTGCTGACCGCGCACCCGACCGAGGTCCAGCGCAAGAGCATCCTGGACGCCGAGCGCGCGATCGCCGAGCTGGTCGCCGCGCGCGACGCGCTGGCCGGCGAGCGCGAGCGCGACGACAACGAGGCGCTGATCCGCGCCCGCGTCACGCAGCTGTGGCAGACACGCATGCTGCGCCATGCGCGGCTGACGGTGGCCGACGAAATCGAGAATGCGCTCGGCTACTACCAGCACACCTTCCTGCGCGAGATCCCGCGCCTGTACCGCGACCTCGAGCGCGCGCTGCCCGGCGCGCCGATCGCGCCCTTCCTGCGCATGGCGCACTGGATCGGCGGCGACCGCGACGGCAACCCGAACGTCCTGGCCGGCACGCTGCGGCTGGCGCTGGCGCGCCAGGCCGAGGTCGCGCTGCGCCACCACCTGACCGAGGTCCACCACCTGGGCGCCGAGCTGTCGATGTCGCAGCTGCTCGCCCCGGTGACGCCGGCGATGCAGGCGCTGGCCGACCGCTCGCCGGACCGCAACCCGCACCGCGAGGACGAGCCCTACCGGCGCGCGCTGACCGGCATCTACGCGCGGCTGGCGGCGACACTGCACGCGCTGACCGGCACCGAGGCACTGCGCCACGCGGTCGCGCCGCAGGAGCCCTACGCCAGCGCCGACGACTTCGCCGCCGACCTCGCGGTGATCGCCGAATCGCTGCGCGCGCACCATGCCGAGGTCCTGATCGCGCCGCGGCTTGCGCCGCTGCAGCGTGCGGTGCAGGTCTTCGGCTTTCACCTCGCCACCCTCGATCTGCGACAGAGCTCGGACAAGCACGAGGCGGTGGTCGCCGAGCTGCTGCGCGTCGCGCGGCTCGAGCCCGACTACGCGGCGCTGCCGGAGGCCGCGAAGCGCCAGCGCCTGCTCGCGCTGCTCGACGATGCGAGGCCGCTGCGCGTGCGCGGCGCCGCGTACTCGCAGCTGGCATGCGACGAGCTGGAGATCCTCGAGGCCGCGCGCGAGGCGCGCGAGCGCTACGGCGCACAGGCGATCCGGCACGCGATCATCAGCCACACCGAGGAGGTGAGCGACCTGCTGGAGCTGCTGCTGCTGCTCAAGGAGGCGGGCCTGATGCGCGGGCTGCTGGCCGACGATGCGGTGGCCGACCTCGTCGTCGTGCCGCTGTTCGAGACCATCGCCGACCTGCGCCGCGCCGCGCCGATCATGCACGCGTTCTACGCCCTGCCCGGGGTCGCCGCGATGGTCGCGCGCAGCGGCGGCGAGCAGGAGGTGATGCTCGGCTACAGCGACAGCAACAAGGACGGCGGCGTCCTGACCAGCCACTGGGAGCTGTACCGCGCCGAGCTCGCGCTGGTGGCGCTGTTCGACGCGCTGCCGGGGGTGCGGCTGCGCCTGTTCCACGGCCGCGGCGGCACCGTCGGCCGCGGCGGCGGGCCGAGCTACGAGGCGATCCTGGCGCAGCCGCCGGGCACGGTCGACGGGCAGATCCGCCTGACCGAGCAGGGCGAGGTCATCGGCGCCAAGTATGCGAACCCGGAAATCGGGCGGCGCAACCTCGAGACGCTGGTCGCCGCGACGATGGAGGCCACGCTGCTGCACCCGACGCGCGACGCGCCGCGCGCCTTCACCCAAGCGGCCGAGGCGCTCAGCCGCGCCGGCTTCGCGGCCTACCGGCGACTCGTCTACGAGACCGAGGGCTTCGCCGACTATTTCTTCGCCGCCACGCCGATCGGCGAGATCGCCGAGCTGAATATCGGGTCGCGCCCGGCGGCGCGGCCGAAGACCGGCGCAGCCGGCGGTGGCACGCCGCGGCGCTCGATCGAGGACCTGCGCGCGATCCCGTGGAGCTTCTCCTGGGGCCAGTGCCGGCTCGCGCTGCCGGGCTGGTGCGGGTTCGGCTCGGCGGTGCAGGACTACCTGGGTGCGGAAGGCACGCCGGCGCACGCCAGGCGGCTGGCGCTGCTGCGGCGCATGCACCGGCAGTGGCCGTTCTTCCGCACCCTGCTGTCCAACCTCGACATGGTGCTGGCCAAGACCGACCTCGGTGTCGCCGCGCGTTACGCGGGGCTGGTCGAGGACCGCAGGCTGGCGCGGCGCATCTACGCCGCGATCCGCGACGAATGGCAGCGCACGAACGATGCGCTGGCGGCGATCACCGGCGCCGGGTCGCGGCTGCAGGGCAACCCGGCGCTGGCGCGGTCGATCGAGCACCGCTTCCCGTACCTGGACCCGCTCAACCACCTGCAGGTCGAACTGCTGCGGCGCACCCGCAGGCAGCGCGGCGACGAGCCCGGCCACGAACGGGCGCAGCGCGGGATCCACATCTCGATCAACGGCATCGCGGCGGGGTTGCGCAATACGGGCTGAGATCGTCGCGGGATGCGCCGTCAGTGCCGACGGCGACGACGAACAGCGACGAGTCCGGCGAGGCCGACAGTCAGGAGTGCCAGCACCCCGGGCTGCGGCACCGGAGTCGGGTCGGGATCAGGATCCGGATCGATGATCTCCTGCTCGAATCCCGCGTACCGGACGCTTGGCTGGGCGTAGTTGTAGAAGCCGAACTGGCCCCCAGCGGCAAAGGTCGCGTCGTTGACCGAGACGTTCCACAACTCGGTCGCGCCCGGCTCGACGATGATTCGGAAATCCCCCGGCGTGGGTCACCTCGCAGGAGCCCTGGCGGGGATGTGCGTCTTGCTCGGCAGCGACAATTGCGCTCGTCCAGGATGTGCGCATACGCGTCGAGGTCGGCAACCATCGCCTGCAGCTCGAAACCGCCGCACCCTACCCGACCTGATGCACGCCGACCCGCGACCCCGAGGAGCCCCGCGATGACGATCACCCTCTACGACTGCGCCACCGCACCCAGCCCGCGCCGCGCGCGCATCCTGCTGGCCGAGAAGGGCATCGCGCACGAGACGGTGCAGGTCGACCTGCGCGCCGGCGAGCAGCTCGGCGAGGCCTTTCGCGCCATCAATCCGCTGTGCACGGTGCCGGCACTGCGCACCGACGAGGGCGCAATGCTGACCGACAACGCCGCCATCATCGCCTGGGCCGAGGCCTTCCGCCCCGACCCGCCGCTTCTCGGCACCACGCCGCTGGACAAGGCCGAGGTCGCGAGCTGGCACTGGCGCGCCGAGTTCGAGGGCCTGCTCGCCGTCGCCGAGGTGTTGCGCAACAGCTCGCCGGCGATGGCCGGCCGCGCGCTGCCCGGGCCGGTGGACTACGCGCAGATCCCGGCACTGGCCGAACGCGGGATGCAGCGTCTGCAGCAGTTCCTGCAGGCGCTGGACACGCGGCTGGCGGACCGGCGCTTCGTCGCCGGCGAGCGCTTCAGCGTCGCCGACATCACCGCCGCGGTCGCGCTGGACTTTGCGCGCATCGTCAAGGTCAGGCCGGATGCCGCGCTGCATCCGAACCTGCTGCACTGGCGCGAGTTGCTGGCGCAGCGGCCGGCGATGGCGCTGTAGCACGGCGGGCGGCGCGCACACGCAGAGCGCAAGGCTGTCCCTGCGCTCTTGCGATGCCTCAAGGCTGGTCGGCGCCCCTGGCGGGACGATCGACCGCCCCGACCGCCTCACGCCAGGAGCCCCGAATGCCCCCCACGCCCTCCCCCGCCGCGCAGGCTGCGCGCAGGCTCGCCGACAAGCACCTCGCCCTGCCCGCTTCCGTCCTCGCCGCCGCCGTCGACGAGGCCTATGCGCGGACGCTGGCCTGCGTCGCCGACCTGCACGACGTGCTGCTGGAGGTGCCGCGGCGCGAGGTGCTGAACCCGCTGCGCTGGGAGCTCGGCCACTGCGCCTTCTTCTACGATGTCTTCGTGCTCGGCGTGCTCGACGGCGCGCCGCTGCAGATGGCGCGCGCGGCAGATCTCTACGACTCCTTCGGCATCGCCCACGACGACCGCTGGGGCCTGGACCTGCCCGACCGCGCCGCGACGCTGGACTACCTGGCGCGGGTGCGCGACGCCGTCGTCGAACGCCTCGCGCGCACCGAGCCCGGGCCGGCCGAGACCTACCTGCACCTGCTGGCGCTGGTGCACTCGGACATGCACGTCGAGGCCTTCACCTACATGCGCCAGACGCTCGGCTACCCTGCACCGCCGCTGCCGGGCGCGCAACCCGCACTGGCGTCGGGTGCGGGCGCGCTGAGCGGCGACGTCACGATCGACGGCGGGCGCTGGATGCTCGGCGCCGCGCGCGAGGCGCCCTTCGTCTTCGACAACGAGAAGTGGGCGCACGACGTCGAGCTCGCCCCGTTCCGGATCGCGCGCGCGCCGGTGACGCAGGCCGAGTTCGCCGCCTTCGTCGACGACGGTGGATACCTCGACGCGCGGCTGTGGACCCGCGCCGGCTGGCAGTGGCGGCAGCGCGCTGGCGCGCTGCACCCGGTCTGCTGGCAGCGCGCGGATGGTGCCCAGGGTGCCTGGCTGCGGCGCGACTTCGACCGCATGCTGCCACTGGAACCGCATCGGCCGGTCGTCCACGTCAACTGGCACGAGGCGCAGGCCTGGTGCCGCTGGGCGAAGCGCCGGCTGCCGACCGAGGCCGAGTGGGAGCGCGCCGCGGCCGCCGCTGGCGACACCGCCGCGCGGCGCGCGCGCCGCCCCTGGGGCGACGCCGCACCCGGCCACACCCCCGCGGCCACCGGCGCGTCGGACCCCGGCGCCGGCCATGCCGCCGCCGGCGCGCTGGCGGCGCTGGATGCGGTGCGGCTTGCCTGCAGCGAGGTCGCCGACCACGCCGACGGCGACAGCGCCGCCGGCTGCCGGCAGATGATCGGCAACGTCTGGGAGTGGACCGAGTCGCCGTTCTACCCCTTCCCCGGCTACACGATCGACTTCCCGTACAAGGAATATTCGGCGCCGTGGTTCGGCTACCGCAAGGTGCTCAAGGGCGGATCCTGGGCGACACGGCCGCGCTTCGCGTACACGACGCAGCGCAACTACTTCCCGCCCGAGCGCAACGACGTCTACGCCGGGTTCAGGACCTGCGCGATCGACTAGCCGCGGCGACGCGGGCGGCAATGGGCCGACGGTGCGGCGCATGGCGCGCGTGCGGCCACCCGCCGCGGCCGGCCCAACGCATCCGGCTTGTCATCCGCCGCCCCACCCCCACGTTGAACATTGCGAGCCACTCAGGCCCGCGGAGGATCGAACATGTGGAAGCGGCTGTCGATGCTGTGGGTGCTCGTCAAGGGCGACGCGCGCCGGCTCTGGTTCGCGCTGCGGCACCCCGATGCGCCGAGCTGGCTGAAGGCAGGCACGGCGCTGGTGCTGCTGTACCTGGTGTCGCCGATCGACCTCATCCCCGAGGCGCTGCCGCTGATCGGCGTCGTCGACGACCTGGTGCTGGTGCCGGCGGCGATCCGCTGGATGCTCGGCCGGCTGCCGGCGCATGTGCGCGATGCGGCCGAGGCGCATGCCGGCAAGGCGGGAGCGCGCACCCGGTTCTCCTGACCGGCAGGCCCGGCCGCCGGCACCACGCCACCCGCCTTGCGGCGCGGCCGCTACGTCGCCGTCGACGGGCTTCAGCGGTTCACATCGACGACCGTTCGCCCGCGCACCTTGCCGTCGATCACGCGCGGCGCGTAGACGATCGCCTCGGACAGCCCGATCTCGACCGTCATCGCGTCGAGCCGATCCGCATCGACGTGCCGCGCCAGCAGCGCCCAGGCCTGCTCGCGTTCGGCGTTCGGCACGTGCACGCTGTTGATGCCGTATAGCGTCACGCCGCGCAGGATGAACGGCATCACGGTCGCCGGCAGGTCGGCGCCTTGCGCGAGCCCGCAGGCCGCCACCGCGCCGTGGAAGCGCGTCTGCGCACAGGCGTTGGCCAGCGTGTGGCTGCCCACGGTGTCGACGACGGCGGCCCAGGTCTCCTTTTGCAGCGGCTTGCCGGGTGCGGCGAGCGCGCCGCGGTCGACGATGCGGGAGGCCCCCAGCCCGCGCAGATAGGCCTCCTCCTGCGGCCGGCCGGTCGACGCCACCGCGCGATAGCCCAGCCCCGCGAGCAGCGCGATCACGATCGATCCGACGCCGCCGGCCGCGCCGGTGACCAGCACCTCGCCGTCGCCGGGCTGCAGGCCGTGGCGTTGCAGCGCCATCACGCACAGCGCCGCGGTGACGCCGGCGGTGGCGATCGCCATCGCGCTGCGCGCCGTAAACGGCGGCGGGATGCGCAGCAGCCATCCCGGGTCGAGCCGCGCCTTCTGTGCCAGGCCGCCCCAGTGGTTCTCGCCCAGCCCCCAGCCGGTGACGACGACCTCGTCGCCGGGCTTCCAGTCGGGGCTGCGGCTGGCACTGACGGTGCCGGCCAGGTCGATGCCCGGCACCATCGGCCAGCTGCGCGCGATCGCGCCGCGGCCGGTGATCGCCAGCGCATCCTTGTAGTTGAGCGTCGACCAGGCGATGTCGACCGTGACCTCGCGCTCGGGCAGCGCCGTGTCGTCGAGCTCGGTCAGTTCGGCACGCGTCGTGCCGTCGTCGTTTCGCGTCAGCACGATGGCCTTGAACATCGGCAGTCTCCTGGCTGGATCGGGCGGAGGATGATCGCACGCGCCGTCGCCCGCGACCCCCTGCCGGGTCGAGCCCGTGTACCTGCTGGCCGGCTCCTATCATCGCTGCGTGCTCGCACCCGAACAACTGCTCGCCTTCCTCGTCGCCGCCGTCGTTGTCACCGCGACACCCGGGCCGGACAACCTGATGGTGCTCGCTGTCGGCATGTCCCGCGGGCGGCGGCACGGGATCGCCTTCGGGCTGGGCTGTGCGCTGGGCTGCCTCAGCCACACGGCGCTCGCCGTCGCCGGGGTCAGCGCGCTGCTCGCGGCGTCGCCGCTGGCTTTCACGGTGCTGCGCGTGGCCGGAGGTGCCTACCTGGTCTGGCTCGGCGTGCAGGCGCTGCGCAGCCGCGGCAGCGTGCGCGTCGGCGAGAGCGAAAGTTCGCGCGCGGGCGAGCCGACGCTGGCGGGTCTCTTCCTGCGCGGCGTCGTCGCCAATGCGATCAACCCGAAGGTGGTGCTGTTCTTCCTGTCCTTCCTGCCGCAGTTCGTCGCCACCGACCGCGGCGACGTGCCGGCACAGATGGCCGCGCTCGGGATCGTCTTCACGCTGCAGGCAGCGCTGCTGTTCGGCCTTCTCGGTTTCTTCGCCGGCCACGTCGGCCAGTGGTTCACGGCCAGGCCGCGCGCCGGGCTGTGGCTGGACCGGATCGCGGGGACGGTCTTCGTGGGGCTAGGCGTGCGGCTTCTCGCATCACGGTAGGTGCAGGCCCGCGGCGGCCGCGACGCCCTTGCATCGCGGTTGCGCGCCGCGCCCGCGCGTGGGCCCGGCGTGCCTCAGCGCCCGAGCCGCGCCGCGGCGATGGCCGCCAGCGCGCTCGCCAGCATCACCAGCAGCAACGGCAGCGCGCCGCTGCCCGGGGCGAGCAGCGCGCCGGCCAGCGCCGACATCGCTGCACCACCGCCGAGCATCATCGCGCCGCCCAGCCCGCTGGCGGTCCCGGCCAGGCGCGGCTGCACCGACATCATCCCCGCATTGGCACTCGGCAGCACCATGCCGTTGCCCAGGCCGACGAAGCAGGTCATCGCGAAGAACAGCTCGGCGTCGAGCAGGCCGGCCGCCTCCAGCCCCAGCGCGGCCGCCAGCCCCGCGGCGCAGGTCAGCGTGCCGATCGCGACCATCCGCGTCAGCCCCAGCCGCGCCGCGTACCGCCCCGACACGAAGTTGCCCAGCGCGTAGCCCAGCGCCGGTGCGCCGAAGTAGACCCCGAGCCGGGCCGGATCGAGCTGGAAGACCTCCGACCCGACGTAGGGCGCACCTCCCAGGTAGGCGAAGAACGCGCCGCCGGCGAAGGTCCCGGCCAGCGCATGACCCCAGAAGCGCCGTGCGGCCAGCAGCTCGAGCGTCGGTCGCCACAGGCCATCCCGGCTCGTCGCGCGCCGCAGCGCGGTCTCGCCCTGGTCGGCCCAGGCGAGCCCGCCGACGAGGATCCCGCAGGCCAGCAGCAGCAGGAAGCTCGCCTGCCATCCGAACAGCTCGTCGAGCACGCCACCCAGCGCCGGGCTGGCCATGGGGACGATCGCCATCGCCATCGTCACGTAGCCGATCAGGCTCGCGGCCTCGGCGTCGCCGACCATGTCGCGAACGATCGCGCGCGACAGCACCATGCCGGCGACGATGACCGCCTGCGCCATCCGGCAGGCGAGGAAGATCTCCACCGTCGGCGCGACCAGGCAGCCCAGCGTCGCGAGCAGGAACAGCGCGATCGACGCGAGCACCACCGGCCGGCGGCCGAATCGGTCCGACAGCGGGCCGGCGACGAGTTGCAGCGCACCGTTCATCGCCAGGTACAAGGCCACCGACAGCTGCATCACGCGGTAGTCGGTGCCGAAGTGCTCGCTCATCGACGGCAGCGACGGCAGGAAGACGTTCATCGCCATCGCCGGCAGCGCGGTCAGCAGCACCAGCGTGGCCAGGTGCGGCGGGCTGCGGCGGTCGAGGAAGCGGGGGGCGGGATGGGTGTCCACGCGCCGAGACTATCTCAGCCCGTGCGACGCCGCCGTCGCAGCACCCGGGCGGCACCGGCACGCTACCATGCACGCGATTCACCCGACCCGGCGCCGACGCATGCCCGAACCCGATCCCAAGCGTCAAATCCTTTCCCTGCTCGCGCGTGTGGGCAAGGGGCTCGCGCATTCGAGCCGGCTCGAGCTGCTCGAGGCGCTGGCGCAGGGCGAGCGCAGCGTCGACGCGCTCGCCAGGGCCTGCGGCATCCCGATGGCCAATACCTCGCACCACCTGCTGGTGCTCAAGGAGTGCGGGTTGCTGGCCTCGCGCCGGGAAGGCCTGCAGGTCTTCTACCGCCTCGCCGACGACGAGGTCCCCGCGCTCGTCGCCACGTTGCGACGCGTCGCCGAGCGCCAGCTCGCCGAGGTCGAGCGCATCGTCCGAGAGAACTTCCGCTCGCGCGACGCCCTGCAGCCCGTGCGGCGCGAGGAGTTGCTGAAACTGGCCCGTGGCGGCGAGGCGGTCGTCATCGACGTGCGACCGGCCGACGAGTACGCGGCCGGCCACATTGCCGGCGCGATCAACGTCCCGGTGGAGTCGCTGCCGCGCTGGCTGCGGCAGCTACCCAAGGGCCGGGAAGTCGTTGCCTACTGCCGCGGCCCGTACTGCATGCTCGCGTTCGACGCCGTCGACAAGCTTCGCCGCAAGGGCTACCGCGCGCGCCGGCTGGAGGACGGGTTTCCCGAGTGGCAGGCCAGCCGGTTGCCGGTCGACCGCGCCCGCTGAAGCGCCGCTGGGCATCCGCGCACGGCGGGCCCGGTCTACTTGACGTCCTTGATCGCCGCCTTCAGCGCCTCGTGCGCCGGCCTGGGCTCCTTGGCCAGCAGCCGGCCAGGCTGCTTGTGCGTAGGCACCCCTTCGACGTCGAGCATGTCCGCCATCTCGGTGTAGCTGACCATGCCGTTGCCCTTGCCGCCGTCCTCGGCGATCAACTCGTCGCCCCAGTAGACCGCGGGCGCCTTCGCGCCCGGGCCGGCGAGCGCGTGCGGCACGACCTGCACCGGGAGCCGGTAGACATTGCCCAGCTCGGCGGCGACCTGCATGTTGTTGTTGCAGCGCACCCAGGGCGGGTCGCGGACGATCAGGGTCAGCACCTTCTGGTCGCCCAGCCTGCTGATGCCGGGCGGGGCAGCCCAGGCCTGCGGCGCCGCGCCCACCAGCGCCGACGCGAGAGCGACCGCCGTCAGGATGAGTCGGGTCTTCGATGTCATGGCGTTCTCCTCCGGCCCCGACCGGGCCAGCCCGGTGTGCACGCGGTCCCGCGATCCGGCACGTCCCGCGCACCGCAGCGGTTGACTTATTCGGATGTTTGTTTGAATATACGACGACCGTCCGGCAAAGGGAAGGAGGTCCGCATGAATCGAGCGATCCGCCCTGCGGCTGCAGTCGTCGCCCTGCTGCTCGCCGCCGTCGTGCGGCCCGCGCTGGGCGAGGAGGCCGAGCGCATGACCGGGCGCATCCTCGGCGAGCGCTGTGCCGCCGAGGGCCGGCTCGGCGAGTGCTACCTGGGCTGGGCGCACCCGATGGTCTTCCTCGACGCCGCCGGCCAGGTCTGGCGCATCGATCTGAGCGCCGGTGGCGTCCGGCAGGAACGGCTGGACGAGGCATTCGGGCAGGACGTCGAGTTGTTCGGCAGGGCGGTACGCGACGCCGACGGCCCGCATGTCGCGATCGCACGTCTGAACATCCTCGCGCCGCCGAGCCGCCGCGAATTCTTCAAGGGCTGACTCTGACGCCGCGTCCCCGGTCCGGGGCCGGATGAAGCGAGGCCTTCGATGCAGGAAACTCTCGCCGCGCCCGATGATGCAACCCCGATCGCGAGTGGGCGTCTGCGTCGACTTGCGCGCCCGTGCATCGGCGCGGGCACGCTGACGACGGCGCCGATGGCGGGGCTGATGGCGGTCCTGACGGTCACTCTGGCGCTCGCGCCGCGGCCCACTGCCGCGCAGGCCACGCCGCCGTCCGCGGCGGCTGTGCCGCTGCACGCGCGCGGCTACGCCCGCCCCGAGATGCTGATCTCGACCGACGAGCTCGCGCAGCGGCTGGGCGCACCCGGGCTACGCCTCGTCGACGCGGCCGACCCGGCGGTTTACGCGCGCGCGCACCTGCCGGGTGCCGTCAACCTCCCTTACCTCGACCTGTCGCGCATCGACGAGCGCCGCACGACGGGGCAGCCGACCAGCAGCTTCGAGGCCGAGCGGATCTTCGGCGGCGCCGGCATCGGCGCCGAGACCCAGGTCGTCGTCTACGACGGCGGTGAGGGCGCGCCGTCCAGCGGCGTGTGGTTCGCGCTGCGCTTCTTCGGCCACGACAAGGCTCGCGTGCTCGACGGCGGATTCGCCAAGTGGCTGCGCGAGGGGCGCACGGTGACGCAGGAGTTGCCGGCGATCGAGCGTGTCAAGTTCACGCCGGCGCCGCGGCACGAGCTGATCGTCGACCGCCAGGGCCTGCAGCGCCGCCTCGGCGAACACGGCGTCGTCGTCGCCGACACGCGCTCGCGCGGCGAGTACCTCGGCGGCGACCTGCGCGACGGCGCGTCGCGCGGCGGGCACATCCCGGGCGCGATCCACATGGAGTGGACCCAGTTCGCCGCCGACGGCGCGTCCTTCGCCAGCGCCGCGCAGATCGAGGCCGCGCTCGCGCGCCACGGCATCACGCGCGACACGCAGGTCGTCACCTACTGCCAGGCCGGGCTCGGGCGTTCCACGCACGTGGCCTTCGCGATGCGGCTGATCGGCTGGGACAAGGTCGTCGGCTACCCCGGATCCTGGGAGGAGTGGTCGGCCGACCCGCGGCTGCCGCTGCAGCGATGAGCCTGCGAGGTCGCGCACCGTCCCGCCGCGCCGGCGCCGCCTCGCTGGTGCGGGCTGGCGCGCTCGCCGTCGCGGCCCTGCTGGCCCCGGCCCTGGCTGCCGCCGCCGCGCCAGATGCCAGCGACGTGTCCGCCCCGACCTTGCACGCGCATGCCGGTGTCGCGCCTGACTTCGCCGCGCGCGACCTGCAGGGGCGCCCGGTTCGATTCGCGTCGCTGCGCGGGCAGGTCGTGCTGCTCAACTTCTGGGCCACCTGGTGCGCACCCTGCCGAGACGAGATGCCGGCGATGCAGCGTCTGCACCTGGCCTACCACGGGCGCGGGCTGGTGGTGCTCGCGCTGTCGCAGGACCAGGCGCCGGCGGCCGTCGTCGCCCACTTCGTCGAGTCGATGGGCCTGGGCCTGACGGTCTGGCACGACCCCGCACGCGAGGTCGGCCGCCGATACGGCATCCCGGGTCTGCCGAGCTCGTACCTGATCACGCACGACGGCGAGTTCGCGCTGCGCGCGCTCGGCGCCTTCGACTGGGACAGCCCCGACGCGCGCGGCGCGATCGAGCTGCTGCTCGACGAGGCGGGGCGCTGATGGTCAGCCGGCGCGACCTCCTGCGCCGCGGCAGCGCCTGCGGGCTGGCCGCAGCGCTGCCCGATGCGCTGGCCGACGCCGCAGGCATGCCCGCGCCGCACATCGACGACCCGGGCGATCCGCTCGCCGGCTATCCCCACCGCGGCTGGGAGGACTTCTACCGCGAGGAATTCGCCGCCACCCGCGGTGACAGCCAGGGGTTCGCCTTCCACTGCTCGAACTGCCAGGGCAACTGCGCGTTCCGCGTCTTCGCCCGCGACGGCGTCGTGGTGCGCGAGGAGCAGCTGGCGCAGTATCCGCAGATCCGCGCCGAGATCCCCGACCCCAACCCGCGCGGCTGCAACAAGGGGACGATCCACTCGCAGTCGATGGCCGACGCCGACCGGCTGCACTGGCCGCTGCAGCGCGTCGGCCGCCGCGGCGAGGGGCGCTGGCGGCGCGTCGCCTGGGACGCCGCGATCGATGCCATCGCGGCCAAGGTCGTCGACACCATGGTCCAGCACGGCCCGGGCGCGATCATGCTGCACGCCGGCACCGGCATCGTGTCGCAGGGCAAGCGCGCCGGCCCGCTGCGGCTGGGCTCGCTGCTCGGCGCGCAGCGCCTGTATCCGTCCAGCGCGGTCGGCGACATGTTCACCGGCGCGAGCCTGGCCTACGGCATCCCGAACGTCGGCACCTCGCTCGACGCCTGGTTCGAGATGGACTACATCGTGCTGTGGAGCTTCAACCCGAGCACGACGCGAATCCCCGACGCGCACTACCTGTGGGAGGCCAAGTGGCGCGGCGCGAGGATCGTCGTCGTCTCGCCCGACTACAACCCGACCGCGATCCACGCCGACCTGTGGGTCCCGATCGCCCCCGGCACCGACAGCTCGCTCGCGATGTCGCTGGTCAACGTCGTGCTGGCCGAGGGGCTGGTCGACGAGGACTTCGTGCGCGAGCAGACCGACCTGCCCTTCCTCGTGCGCGAGGACGACGGCCGGCTGCTGCGCCTGGCGGACCTGCGCGAGGGCGGACGCGACGATGTCTTCTACGCCTGGGACGAGGCGAAGGACAAGGCGCAGCCGATGCCCGGCACGCGCGGCCACTTCCGCAAGACGCTGCGGCTGGGCGCGCTGCGCCCGGCGCTGAGCGGCCGCTGGGAGGTCCAGGGCGCCGACGGCCGGCCGATCGCGGTCACGACGGTCTTCGACCGGATCCGCGCCGAAGCGGCGAAGTTCTCGCCCGAGGCGACGCACGCGCACACCGGCGTGCACCCCGATGTCGTGCGCCGGCTGGCACGCGAGTTCGCCGCCGCGCGCGACCCGGGGATCACGGTCGGCTTCTCGCTGCACAAGTACGCCTGGGGCATCCTCGCCTGCTGGGCGCAGGCGCTGTGGTGCGCGCTGACCGGGCACGAGGTCGTCGACACCGAGCACCAGTGGAGCCTGGGCGGGATCGGCCCGCTGTCCTCGCCCAAGCCGGCGCGATTCGGATCGGGGTTCTACGGCGAGTGGATGGCCGGTCGCATGTGGGAGAGCTTCCGCCGCCACCACGGGCGCGACGGGGACTTCGCGCGCCGCGCCGGGATCGCGCCCGAGGCGCTGGTCGAGCTCGCCGCGCGCGCGTCCGAGCGCAAGTGGACCAGCTATTGGGGTCCGCCGCGCGTGCGGCTGATGTTCGCCGACAACATCTTTCGCCGCAACAAGGCGGCGTCGGGCTACCGCCGCGCCGTGCTCGACGCCACCGAGCTGTATGTCGACGTCAACACGCGGATGGACTCGTCGGCCGAGTTCGCCGACTTCGTGCTGCCCGCCACCAGCCACTACGAGGGCTGGGACCTGCGCGGCGAGGTCGGCTATCACCGCTACGCCAACCTGACGATGCCGCCGCCGGGGCTGAAACCCGTCGGCGAGTCGAAGACCGAGTGGGAGATCTGCAGCCTGCTGGCGGCGCGCATCCAGCAGATCGCGAAGGACCGCGGCATCGGGCCGCTGCCCGACCCGGACTTCGTCGTCGAGCGCGACGGCAAGCAGCAGCCCGTCACGCGCGACCTCGACATCCTGCACGACGAGTTCACGATGCTCGGCCGGCTGAAGACCGACCAGGATGTCGTGCGCTGGCTGCTCGACAACGTCCCGGCCTTCCAGCGATGGAAGCTCGACGATGTCGTCCGCAACGGCTACCTGCCGCTCAACACCCAGGCCGGGCTGACCTCGCCGCTGTACGCCGACCGCCCCTACCGCTCGTTCGAGGAGCAGCGCCACCTGCGCAAGCCCTACCCGACGTTGTCGGGGCGGCAGCAGTTCTGCATCGACCACGAGCTCTTCGTGCAGCTCGGCTGCAGCGTGCCGACCGCGCGCGAGCCGCTGCACCCGGCGCGCTGGCCGCTGCGCTTCTATTCGCCGCACACGCGCTGGGGCATCCACTCGACCTGGCGCACGAACAAGTACATGCTGCGCCAGCAGCGCGGCGTCCCGCACGTCAACCTCAACCCCGACGACGCCGCCACGCGCGGCATCGCCGACGGCGATACGGTGCGGGTCTTCAACGATGTCGGCGAGTTTCGCGCGATGGCCAAGCTGATGCCGGGCCTGCGCCCGGGCACGCTGACGATGGACCACGCCTGGGAGCCGCACCAGTTCGCCCGTCGCCAGGGGATGGACGAACCCGTGGCGGGCTTGCTGTCGCCGCTCGAGCTCGCCGGCGGATGGGGGCATCTGCGATTCGGCGCCGAATGGGACGGCAACCAGCTCGCCAACGAATCGTCGGTCGACGTCGCCAAGGTGTGACCATGTCCAGGCGCCAGCTCGCGATGGTGATGGACCTCAACAAGTGCCTGGGCTGCCAGACCTGCACGTCGGCGTGCAAGACGCAGTGGACGAACCGCCGCGGCCGTGACGACATGCTCTGGAACCATGTCGAGACGCAGCCCGGCCGCGGCTACCCGCGCGACTGGCGCGGCAGCGGTGGCGGCTTCGACGGCGCGGGCCGTCTGCGGCCGGGGCGCATCCCCGATCGGGCGCGCGACTACGGCGCGCCGTTCGAGGTCAACCACGCGCAGGCGCTCAACCCGCTGGGCGCGCTCGCGCGACCCACGGCGCCGCATCTCGGCCCCGATACGCCGCCGAGCTTCGGCCCCGGCTGGGACGAGGACCAGGGCGCGGGCGCCTACCCGAACAGCTGGTTCTTCTACCTGCCGCGCATCTGCAACCACTGCACGAACCCGGCCTGCCTCGCCGCCTGCCCGCGCGGTGCGATCTACAAGCGCGACGAGGACGGCATCGTCCTCGTCGACCAGAAGCGCTGCCGCGGCTACCAGCACTGCATCGGCGCCTGCCCGTACAAGAAGGTCTACTTCAATCCGACGTTCGGCCGCTCGGAGAAGTGCATCCTGTGCTACCCGCGCGTCGAGCGGGGGCTCGCGCCGGCCTGCGCGCAGCAATGCCCGGGGCGCATCCGCTTCGTCGGCTACCTCGACGACGAGGCCGGCGCGGTGCACGCGCTGGTGACGAGGTGGCGCGTCGCGCTGCCGCTGCACGCCGAGTTCGGCACCGGCCCCAACGTCTACTACGTGCCGCCGCTGTCGCCCGACAAGCTCGACGACCAGGGCCGCCCGACCGGCGAGCGGCGCATCCCCGACGCCTTCCTCGTCGAGCTGTTCGGCCCGCGCGCGCCCGAGGTGCTCGGCGTGCTGCAGGCCGAGCGCGAGAAGAGGCGCCGCGGCGAACCCTCCGCGCTGATGGACCTGCTCATCGCCTACCGGCACGACGAGATGTTCAGGGTCAGCCGGCGCAAGGGGGCGACGTGACGCCGCGGCCGGCCGCGCTGCTGCTGGCCGTGGCGCTGCTCGCCGTCGCGGCCGCGGCGGCCGAGATCCCGGTGCGCCGCGTCGACGCCGAGCCCGCCGGCGACCCGCGCGACCGAAGCTGGCTGACGCTTCCCGCGGTCGAGCTGCGCCTGCTGCCGCAGACCAGCGTGCCGCCCGCCACCCTGCCCGCCGCCGGTCACGTCGACGACCGGCTGCGCGTGCGCGCACAGCGCGGCCCGACGCGGCTGGCGCTGCACCTCGAATGGCGCGATCCGCGGCCCGCGAAGACGCACGGCATCGGCCGCTTCGCCGACGCCGCCGCCGTGCAGTGGCCGCTCGCCGCGATCGCTCCCGAGCCAGCCGCCGAGCCGCCCTACCTCGGCATGGGCCACCGCGGCGCGCCGGTCGAGATCTGGTTCTGGCGCGCCGACGGCAAGCGCGAGCGCCTCGCGGCCGCGGGATTCGGCACGCTGACGACGCAACCCGGCGACTTGCGCGCGCGGGCCGAGTGGCAGCGCGGCCGCTGGCGCGTCGTCATCGCCGCGGCGGCCGACCCGGCGCGGGCGACGTTGCCGGTGGCCTTCGCGGTCTGGAGCGGCGAGGACGGCGAGCGCGATGGGCTGAAGCGCGTGACCGCGTGGCAGACGCTGCGCCTGGACTCCCCGATGACCGAGGCCGCCGTCGGGAACGACAAGCTCGTCGCGGAGGCCGCCACCGCGGACGCGCCAGCCTCCAGGCCGCCTGCCGGCGACGCCGCGCGCGGTGCGCGGCTGATGCAGGACAAGGGCTGTGCCGGCTGCCACGCCTACCCCGGCAATCCCGGCGAGCCGGCGACGGGACCCGACCTGCGCCAAGCCGGGGCGCTGCACACGGGCGCCTACCTGGCCGAGTCGCTCGCCGAGCCGTCGAGGATCATCGTCCCGGGCCGCGGCTACTTCGTCGAGACCGAGGGCCACCGCGCGTCGATCATGCCGCCGTTCGACGGCAGCCGAGCCGAGCGCGACGACCTCGTCGCCTTCCTGCGCAGCCTGCGCTGAGGCGCGACGGCGGCGTGCGAACACCTACGGCAGCGGTGCCGTGCCGCCCGGCGGCAGCACCCGGCGGCACAACCCGGCAGCGCCCCTCGACCCTCAACCGGGCTTGCGCGCGAGGAAGGTGTAGCCGTAGACCTCGAACGCCCGCGCCTTCGCCTCGCCGCGGGCGCCGCCGAAGGTGTCGAAGGGCTCGCTGACGCGAACGTCGACGAAACCGACCTCGGAGAGCATCGATCGCCAGGCTTCACACGGAAGACCACCGGCGATTCAGGCCGTCCACAGGTCGACGTTGGCGCGTGCCGACTCCGGCACCGGGCGGCCGTTGGCGATGTCGCCGAACTGCAGCGTCCCGCCCGGGCGCAGCACGCGCCAGATCTCCTCGAATGTCGCGCGCTTGTCGGCGCACAGGTTGATGACGCCGTTGCTGATCACGACGTCGGCCCAGCCGCTATCCACCGGCATGTCCTCGATCAGGCCCTCGCGGAACTCGACCTGGTCCAGCCCCATCCGCTGGGCGCCGCGGCGAGCGCGCGACAGCATCTCGTCGAGCATGTCGACGCCGACGACGCGGCCCACCGGGCCGACCTGCAGCCCGGCGACGAAGCAGTCGAAGCCGCCGCCCGACCCGACGTCGACGACGCGCTGGCCGGGATCGAGCCGGCGCAGCGAGAAGGGGTTGGCCACGCCGGCGAAGGACTCGACCGCCTCCTCGGGCATCGCCTCCAGCATCCGCTCGTCGTAGCCCAGGTGCCGCGCGAGCGCGCGGCCGGTGTGGAAGTGGTGTTCTCCGCCGGGGTCGAGCGCGACCTCGCGGTATTTCTTCTTGACCTCCTCGCGAAGCTTCAGAGGGTCCACCGACAGGCTCATGGCATGCACCTCCTGCGGGCACCAGGCCCGCTCGCGCCGGGGACGGGATGCGGTCGTGCGGTGCATAGCCGCCCCGGCGCATGGACGGCCGATGCGATGCGCGCACGAAAATCAGTATGCGCCGCAGCGCAGGTGGGGGCAAGCCGCGCGCTGTCCCGCGCCTTGTCCCCGGATACCGCTCCTGCACGCCACCTTCCAGGATGCTGATGAACGACGCCGCGACGCCCGATCTCCTCATGCCCGCCGTCGACGAGCGCGCGGCCGGATCGCGACACGCGAAGCCGCGGTCGGCGGCGACCTGCTTCGACGATCCGGTGCGCCACGACCCGCTTCGGCCGCAGCGCCGCCACGTCGCCAGGCTCTGCTAGCGCATCGCCGCGGCCGCCCTCACCAGCCGCCGCCGCCCCCACCGCCACCGCCACCGCCCGACCCACCCCCGCCGCCGAAACCCGACGACGAAGAGGACGGCGCCGGCATCGCGCTGCTGAACGAGGCCTGCGCCGCAGCGACGCTGCCGCTGACCGCGCTGCCGAAGCTGCGCCCCGTCCAGCTCGCGCCGCCGCGCCAGGCCGGGCGGTAGGACTCGCGCAAGTCCTCGCCGGGGTGGGCGCGCGCGAAGGCGCGCTCGAAGGCCTCGGACCACGGTTGCTCGGCGTCGAGCGCGATCGCATACGGCAGCAGCCGCTCGAAACGCTCGGCGGTGATCTCGGGTGAATCCGCCATGTTCAGCCGCGGCGTCTCGGCGGTGCGCAGGTACATCTGCAGCCCCTCGAGGCCGTCCATCACCTGCCGCCCGGCCGCGGTCGGCGCGCGCAGCAGGTAGTAGAAGACCCCGTTGAGCAGCGCGAACGCGGCCACCAGCGCGACCGGGAAGCCACGCCCGCGCAAGGCGTCGAGCAGCTGCCCGCCGAGGCTGTCGAGCGACAGCCCCGCACTGGCCGCCATCGACACCGCGAACGCGGCGAAGATCAGCAGCCCCGAGAGGTGGATCGCCGCACCGACGATGTGGCGCAGCCCGCGCCCCGCCATCAGCGTGCGCAGCGCGCGAACGACCCCCGATCCGCCGACGAAGCCGAAGACGCCGGCGATCGCGAGGATGGCGATCTCGTCCTCGTCGACGAAGCCGAGGACCAAGGTCGCGCTGATCGCCAGCGCCGTCAGCACGACGCCGGCGGCGAAGTGGCCGAGGTTGCGGCGGAAGAAGCGGTGCCGGTTCTCCCGCTCGATCGCCGAGCGGAACGAGGTCTGCGCGCCCGCGAGGCTCTTGCCATGGTCGCGGTCGATGCGGGCCAGCCCGCCGCTGGCGTCGACCCAGGCCAGCAGCGCGCGCTCGCCGGCAGGCAGCGCCGCGGGCGCCGCCGTCCCGGTGCGTTTCAGCGTCAGCTTGCCGTCGCCGTCGTCGAAGCGCAGCAGCCCCTTGACCGCCAGCGACACCGCCGCCGCGGTGAACTCGCGCCAGTCGCGGCTCCAGCCCCAGCGGTGGACATAGCCGGCGAGCGCCGGCGAGATGCCCTCGGGCGGGTGGAACAGCGGGATCACCGTGCCCTTGGGCGGATCGCGCCCGACCGCGTGCCACGCGAGCAGGTAGAAGGCGAGCACGCCCGCCAGCCCCAGGCCGCCGAGCAGCGCCCGCCGGTGGTCGAGCAGCGCGTCGCGCAGCGCCTGCGCCGCCGACGGCGCGTCGACCGCGCCGGCCGGCAGCTCGGCGACGATCGTCAGCCCCTCGCCCGGTGCGAGCGTGCGCGCGGTCTCGAAGCGCAGCGTGCCGTCGTCGCCGGGCGCCGCCTGCCAGTCCTCGCCCCGCTCACCGAAGCGGCCCGTGTAGGCCGTCCAGCGCAAGGGCTGCGCGCCGCCCGGCAGCTTCAGCGTCGCCGTGGCCGCGGCGATCGGAAACTGCCACTCGTTGCCGGTCACGTTCCAGTACAGCTCGACATGGCCGTCGAGGTGGCGCAGCTGGCGCCCGGTGAGGTAGCGCAGCCGGTAGGTGTAGCGCCCCGGCGCGAGCAGCACGTCCTCGCGCCCGACGTAGATGCGCACGCCGCGGTCGTTGCGGCTCGTGTGGTGCGGCTCGGGCAGGCCGTCGCGCTCGACGTCGACGAGCTCGAACGAGACCTGCCGCAGCCGGCCCTCGGCGTCGCGGAACCGCAGCGGGAAGTCGCGGTAGATGCCGCGCTGGATGCGGTCGCCCTCGGCGCGCACGGTGATCGTCTCGGTCACCGCGAGGTCGCCGTCGCGGCGCACCTCGATCGTCGCGTCGTAGCGCTCGATCGCCTCGGCCGCGTGCGCGCCTGCGGCCGGCAGCAGCAGCAGCGCAGCGAGCCACCCCACGAGTCGCAGCATGAACGACGCCGCGCGCCACAGCGCGGGGGCGACTTGCGCCAGCGACGCGGCGTCGCGCAGCATGCGCAGCCCGCTCGCCGGCTAGCCGCGGAACGAGACCTGCGGCACCGCACGGCCGGCGTCGTCGGTCTCGAAGAAGGCTCGCTTGACGAAGCCGAAGGCGCCGGCGACGAGGTTGCTCGGGAACGACTCGACGAGGACGTTGAGGTCGCGCGTGGCGCCGTTGTAGTAGCGGCGCGCCATCTGGATCTCGCCTTCCAGCGCCGCGAGCTGCTCTTGCAGTTGCAGGAAGTTCGCGTTCGCCTTCAGGTCGGGGTAGTTCTCGACCACCGCGAGCAGCCGGCCGAGCGCGCCCGACAGCAGCCCCTCGGCCTGGGCGCGCGCGGCGACGTCACCCGCCGGCACCTCGCGTGCCTGCTGGCGTGCCTCGGTGACGCGCTGCAGCAGCTCGCGCTCGTGCACCGCATAGCCCTGGACCGTCTCGACGAGGTTCGGCACCAGGTCGGCACGGCGCTTCAGCTGCACGTCGATCCCGCTCCAGCCCTCCTCGGCCATCTGGCGCTGGCGCACGAGGCGGTTGTACAGCGCGACGACATAGCCGAGGGTGGCGACGACGATCACGAGTGCGGCGATCCAGGCCATCGAGTTGCTCCACGTGCGATGCGGCGCGGCAGCGGCCGCGAAGCCCCTGGCGCTGCCGTCGCGGTGGGGAAGAACAGCAGGCGAGGAGTATCGCATCGCAAGAAGTTGCCCGAGGTGCGCGCAGCCCACGCGAGGCATACAGCGTCCAGGACGAGACCTCGACACGAGGCGAACAGTCTGCGCAGCGGGGGCCCCTGCCAGGCCGCGACAACCTGAGGTTGTGAGCACATGACGAATGCGTATTTCCCTCGCGCGCCGGCGCTGACTAGCATCACGCCACGTGCCACGCACGACGGGAGACCGCACCATGATCGCCAGCCACGCCACGCGGACCCTGCGTCCCGCCACCCCCGGCGAACACCTCGCCAGCTTTGATCGCGAGGGCTTTCTGGTCGACCCCGAGGCCTGGTCCCGCGAGCTCGCCGAGCGCATTGCCGCGCAGTCCGGGGTCGGCGTGCTCGGCAGCCGGCACTGGAAGGTCATCGAGCTCGTGCGGTCGCGCTACTTCGCGATCGGCGCACTGCCGGTGATGCGGCTGGTGTGCCGCGCCGCGGGGCTGGACCCGCGGCAGGGCCACGCACTGTTCGGCAGCTGCGCCGCGCTGTGGCGCATCGCCGGGCTGCCGCACCCCGGGGACGAGGCGCTGGCCTACATGCACTGAAGTCCGCGGCCGCCCTCAGGCCGCGGTGACCCCCGGCAGCGCGCCGACGCGGTCGGCGACGCGGTCGAAGTAGCGCGCGCGGTACAGCAGCCGCTTGCGCGCGTCGCCGTCGGCGAACGGCGCGCGGTCGTGCAGCACGTTGTTGCAGACCAGCCCCATCCCCGGCTCGAGCAGGCCGCGGAAGACATACGGGTTGTCGGCATCGGCCAGGATGCGCTCCAGCGCCGCCACGGCGGCACGCATGCGCGCGTCGTCCTTCCACACGATGCTGACCTTGCGCGCCGTGTAGCGCATGTGCAGATGCCCGTCCGGCCACACGGCGAAGACCGGGCCGCTGCGCGCCGGCCGCGCCTCGCCACCGTCGTCCATGCGCGGTGGGATCGTCATCGCATCGGGCGCCATCAGCGCGCGGATGTGCTGCGGGTCCTCGTCGCGCAGCAGGATGTAGGCGATCTCGTGGTCCAGCAGCCGGTTCTCGCCGCCGCGCTCGGCGCGCTGCACGCCGTGCAGGATCAGGCCGCGGACCTGATGGTCCAGCGCGTTGTAGTAGCCGTCGGTGTGCCACTGGATAGCGCGGTCGGTGTAGGGGATGAACTCGGTGCGCGTGCCCGCGGGCGCCACCGCCAGCGGCGAGATGCCGTCGTCGTCGGCCAGCGGGTTCGCATCCAGCCGCAGCAGGCCGAGCTGGCGCCCGAGTTCGCGCGGGATGTCCTTGTCGGGGTCGCTGCCGGTGCCCGACGCGTAGAGCGCCATGTTGGCCACCGCGCAGCGCGCGAGCAGCGCGTCGCGTTCGGCAGCGCTCATCCGGCGCGGGTCGCGCAGTTCGACGACCAGTTCGGCCAGCGAGCGCGGATGCGCGGCGAGCTTGCGATCGCGCCAGTCGGCGTAGGCGGCCGCGTGGTCGAGGTCGAAGTGGGCGGGGATCATGGTGTGGCGGGTCCTTGTCGGGCGTGGGCGAGGCATGCGCGGCACGGCCACGGTCGCCGCGAGGATCCCGGCGGCGAGCTGCGGGGGTCGTGCAGCGCTCCCGTGCGAATGTAATGGGGCCGCGCGGCGGGCTGGTCCGCGCCGCAACGGGATCCGCGTGGCGCCCCCGGGCACTGCGAAGTGCCGTGCCGACGCGGCCGGACACCAGCTGGCCGCCGGCTCAGGGTCTTGGGCATGGATCGCAGGTGTTGACGGGCGGTCTTTATTTCGCTTATTCTAGAAATATGGATATTGCATTGCCAGCTCGCCGGCCCCGGGCCGACGCCGAGCCCGTCGCCCGCCACGCCGCGATGCTCGCGGCGATGGGCGCCGAGCCGCGGCTGCGCATCGTCCGGCTGCTGCTGGCGGCGCACCCGCAGGGCCTGGTCGTCGGCGAGATCGCCGCCGAGCTCGGCATCGCCGACTCGACGCTGACGCACCACCTGGCCACGCTGCGCCGGGTCGGCCTCGTCACGGTCCGGCACGAAGGCACGCAGCGGCGCCACATGGCCGACACCGCGGCGCTCGCCGCGCTGCTCGGCTTCCTGTATGCCGAGTGCTGCACCCGCAACCAGGCGGTGGACCCGCGATCGGTCGTCTGCTGCCGCTGACTTTCCCATCGAACCCGAGGAGATGGCATGAACGAGAACCCGCAACTCAAGGACATCGTCAGGCAGACCTACGGCGCCGCCGCCGCACGCGTCGCGCGAGGTGGCGGCGGTGGCGGCGGCTGCTGCGGCAGCGCACACGCGGCCAGCGCCCAGGTCACGGCCGAGACCCGCTGCTGCAACCCGATCAGCTCCAACCTGTACGGGGCCGGCGAGGCCGGCGCCGTCCCGGCGCAGGCGCTGCAGGCGTCGCTGGGCTGCGGCAACCCGACCGCGCTGGCCGAGCTGAAGCCGGGCGAGACGGTGCTCGACCTCGGCTCCGGCGGCGGCATCGACGTGCTGCTGTCGGCGCGCCGCGTCGGCCCGACCGGGCGCGCCTTCGGGCTGGACATGACCGACGAGATGCTCGCGCTGGCGCAGCAGAACAAGCGCGCCAGCGGGCTGACGAACGTCCACTTCCTGAAGGGCGAGATCGAGGACATCCCGCTGCCCGATGCCTCGGTCGACGTCGTCATCTCCAACTGCGTCGTCAACCTCGCGGCCGACAAGGACCGCGTGCTGCGCGAGGCTTGGCGCGTGCTCAAGCCGGGCGGCCGCTTCGCGGTCTCGGACATCGTCGTTCGCGGCGAGGTCCCGGCGGCGATCCGGCGCAATGTCGAGCTGTGGATAGGCTGCGTGGCCGGCGCGCTCGGCGAGCAGGAGTATCTGGACAAGCTCGCGGCGGCCGGGTTCGAGCAGGCGTCGATCGAGGCCACGCGCGTCTACGGCGCCGCCGATGCCGCCGGCTTCCTCGCCGGCCAGGTCGAGGAGCTGCAGCAGCTCGCGCGCGAGGTCGACGGACGCTTCATCAGCGGCTTCGTGCGCGCGGTCAAGCCCGCGGCCGGCGGCGGTGCCGAGGCGCGCGACGGCGCGGCCGCGCCGTCGTCCTCCTGACGCGCGCACGGCGGGCGTACGATTCGCGCCTTTCGACCCGCAGCGAGGACGAGCGATGAACAAGACGACGACCATGGCCTGCGCGCTGGCGCTGGCGTTGGCCGCCTGCGGCAAGCCGCAGGAGGTGGCCTCGGAGAAGGCGGCCGAGAAGATGATCGAGTCGGCGATCGGCAAGGACGGCAGCAAGGCCAAGGTCGACCTCAGTGCCGGCCAGGCGAGGATCACGACCACCGATGCGCAGGGCCGGACCTCGCAGATGGAGATGGGCGGGGCGCAGGTCGGCGAGGCCGACCTCGGCATCGCGTTCTACCCCGGCGCCAGGCCGGTCGAGGGCCAGTCCTCGCGCGTGACGACGCCCGACGGCAGCATGCTCAGCATCGGGCTGCAGTCGTCCGACGCGCCCGACAAGGTGGCCGGCTTCTACCGCGACGCGATCAAGTCGCAGTCGGCCGGCAAGCAGACGATGGAGATGAGCGACGGCAGCGGCGGCGCGACCTTCATGCTCGCCGACGACGCCACGTCGTCGGCCGTGCAGGTGCACGTGCGCAAGGCCGAGGGCGGCAGCGAGATCCAGATCGTGTCGACGCGCGGCAAGGCGAAGTAGCGCCGGGCCGCCGACCCCCCCCGCCGGCGTTCAGTCCGCCAGCGCGCCGAAGAACACGCGCGCGACGTAGTCCATCGTCACCCGGCCACCCTGCTGCGCAGTGTCGAACAGTGGGCGCAGCCGCGTGACCATCGCGGCGTGATCGGGGTGGCCGGGCGCGGGCACGTAGGAGGCCGAGTTCAGCCGCGCCAGCAGCGTTTCGTGGTCGAGCTCGGTCGGATTCGGGAACGCAGCGACGCGGAAGTCGCGGTGGCCGAAGAAGGCCGCCACCGAATCCTCGTGCGCGTGCCGGTGGCGGATCTGCGCGTAGCCGATGCCGAAGTCCAGCAGCAGCCGCTCGTAGCCCTCGGCGAAGGCGCTGCCGGTGGCGACGCGGTCATTCCAGATCAGCGCCGCGTGCGCCGGGCGCTTCAGGATGCGCAGCGCCTCGATGCGCGCCGCGCCGAGGTCGAACCAGTGGAAGGCCTGCGCCGCGACCAGCAGGTCGACGCTGGCGGCCGGCAGCGTCGTCGCCTCGGCGCGGCCGGCGACACTGCGGAAGGTCGCGAAGCCGGCGAGCTGCCGCTCGCCCTGCGCGCGCATCGCGTCGTTCGGCTCGACGCCGACCACCGCCAGGCCCGCGCGCAGGAAGGGCTCGCACGACAGCCCGGTGCCGCTGCCGAGGTCGGCGACCACCGCGCCCGGCGCCAGCCCGAACTCGGCGGCCAGCAGCGTCGCGATCGCGGCCGGATAGCCGGGACGCGCGGCGGCGTAGTCGCCGGCGCGGTCGGTGAAGCGTTCGGTGGCGTGGTCGTCGGCGCGCATGGGCGGCATGCACCGCGGCCTGCGCCGCATCGGGGATGAGGCTCGATCGTAGCGTGGCCAATCGCGGCCTGTGGCCGGCGCCGGCTGTGCGGCGCGGCGATCGCAGGGCGGCCGCGCTACCCGCCGGCGCCGACCCGGTGGTCGAGGTCTCCGACAGGGCGGCAGCCTCGAGCATCCAGACCTGATCCAGGTGCTGCGCGAGCTCGCGAGCTCGCACTGAACCTCGGAACCTGCCGGACATTGGCGATCAAGCCTGCGAACGTGACTGGGGCCGGGCTTGAGGCCTCTATTTATTTGGGTGCACAATTAAATTGTGCGCACGGTGATCGGAACCCCTACGTGCCAGAGGCAGGCCGACGCAGTCTGGACCACTCAGGAGCGCGAGGCGTTCATCGATTTCATCGCCGAGAACCCGGATGCAGGCGAAGTGATCCCGGGTGCTGATGGTGCGCGCAAGGTGCGTTGGCAGCGCCAAGGGACTGGTAAGCGCGGCGGTGCACGCGTCATCTACTTCCACCTGGCAGGAGACGGGATTGTGCTGTTGGTCATGGTCTACGCCAAGGCCAAACGCGCGAATGTCAAGCTCAAGGAAATCGAGCGGAGCTGAGAGCATGAAGAGCATCAAGAAGCTGAGCGTGGAAAGGCTGGCTGCCGCTATCGAGGCCGACGCCGGACAGGCGTTGCCGGGGCTGCGCGAGGCCCTTGCCGAGGCCAAGGCGGGGCGGGCCGGGCGTGTGCACACGCCCGAGCAGGTGCAGGCGCGTCGCCGCGGACGCCCGGCCGGCAGCGTGGCGGCCGTGACCAAGGAGCCCGTGAAGCTGCGCCTGGATCCCGACGTGCTGGCCGCGCTGCGAGCCACCGGCGACGGTTGGCAGACCCGCATCAACGACATGCTGCGTGCCAGTCTGTCATTGGCCGGGCGGCTGGGGTAGCCCGAACGGCGCCGAGGGCCATGCGGCGCCTGCGGTCGGCGGCCATCGCCGAAGGCAGCCGTTGGCCGGCACGGCGCCCAGGTGGCAAGTCCGTTGCCGGGTAGCAGCGCGGACTCCTAGTCCCGGCAGCAGTCCTTCGACGGGGCTGACCCGGTGCTTGTTCCAAACTGGGTACTGCCGTCGGTTTCGGCAGTTGAAGGGCGACTGAGACCGAAAGCTGACACGTGACGCCGGCAGCAGGTGGCCCGGCGCTTTCGTTTGCGGTCGCCTGTCACGAGTGCTGCTGCGCGCTTGCGCATCGACCACAGGGCGGCGATCAGCGCCGGCGACGGCAGTTGCCGGCAGCGCCTGGCGGCGCTGGGCTGATCTGGATGGCGGGCTCGCCACGCGAGCAGCGACGAGGCGATGCGATCGGCGAGGTCGAGCAGCAAGGACTGGAGGCCGTGCACGGCTTTCGGGTCAACATGGGGATCGGCCTTGGCCTGCGCCGCATCGCGGGTCGGACGCGATGGGAGCGTGGCCGACGGCTGCCAATCGCCAGCGCCGGCGGCCCAGCGCGGCAATCCCCGGGCAGGCAAGGAGCACGCACCAGCGCCGAAACACCCTGAAATCGCCGGCCCCGGGCTGAAACAGCGGCGCAACGCGCCACCTCTCCAATGTCGCCACACCCCCAAGCATGGAGACACCGATGCCCCGACGCCCCTTCACGATGCGCATGCTGCCGGCCGCCGTCCTCGGCGCCGCGATGCTCGCCGCGCTGCCGGCCGGCGCCTCCGACCCGGTCGGCGTCGCCGCCAAGGGCGGGTTTCCCGAGTACCTGTTCCTCGAGAAGCTGCCGCGCGCCGAGGCCGAGGTGATGGCGAAGAAGCTCGCGCGCGCGGTCGTCGCCGCGCGCATGATCATCTTCGCCCACGGCGCCAAGATCACCGACCCCAAGCTCGGCGACAAGGGCTTCAGCGGCGCGGTCTTCGAGGAGCAGTGGCGGCGCAGCACCGAGGACCTGACGATCGACGCCACCCCGGCCCAGAAGCAGATCTTCGACAAGCTGTACTGGGCCGGGCGGCAGGTGATGGACAACAACCAGGACCGCATCAACGTCCAGGGCGTGGCCTGGAAGCACTTCCTGCCCGCCAAGTGGGAGCGCGAGATGGGGCAGGTGCTGACCGCGCGCACCGGCATCATCATCAAGCAGCCCGGGCGCACCTACCGCAGCCCGGTCAACGTCCCTGACGCGCTGGAGCGCGAGACGCTGGTGCACTTCATCGACGCCGGGCGCGACGCCAACCAGCCGCGCGTCGCGCACACGACGATGGGCAAGCAGCCGGTGGTGCGCTACATGGAGCCGATCCGCCTGCTGCCGCCCTGCCTGCCCTGCCACGGCAAGCCCAAGGGCGAGCCCGACATGCTCGGCTTTCACAAGGACGGGCTGGAGGCCGGCGACCTCATCGGACTGATGAGCGTGACGCTGGCGGTCAGCGACTGAGCGGCGGCCCTCACGCCCTCGGGCGGCGACGCCGGCGCGCCGCGGGGCGACCGTGAAACCGGGTGCATCATCGCCCCCTGACCGAGGAGGCAGGGACGATGACCGAGGAGCTCTTCCGCGACGACGCGACGCTGGCCGCCTGCGACGCGCGCATCACGGCGCGGGACGATGCCGGCGTCCAGCTCGACCGCACCGTGTTCTACCCGCAAGGCGGCGGGCAGGCCGGCGACCGCGGGCGGCTGCGGCTGGCCGACGGCCGCACGCTGGAAATCGCCGACACGCGCAAGGGCGCGCAGCCGGGGACGATCGTGCACCTGCCGGCGCCGGGGCAGGAGGCGCTGCTCGCCAGGCTGACCGCCGGCGACCCGGTGCGCGCCGAGATCGATACCGTGCGCCGCGACCGGCACCGCCGGCTGCATACCGCGACGCATCTGCTGTGCGCGCTCGTCCCGCACCCGGTCGACGGCTGCTCGATCACCGCCGACTATGCGCGGCTGGACTTCCACATGACCGACCCGTTGGACAAGGCCGAGCTGGCCGCAGGGCTGGCGCGGCTGGTCGCCGCGGCGCACCCGGTGCGCGCGCGCTGGGTCGACGAGTCCGAGCTCGACGCCAACCCCGGCCTGGTGCGCAGCATGAGCGTGCAGCCGCCGCGTGGCCAGGGCCGGGTGCGCCTGATCGAGATCGACGGCGTCGACCTGCAGCCCTGCGGCGGCACGCATGTGGCCAACACGGCCGAGATCGGCGCGGTCCAGGTGACCAAGATCGAGAAGAAGAGCGCGCGCACGCGGCGGGTGGTGCTGGCGTTGTGAGTGCCCGGGTCAGGCCCCGCGTTTCGCAATGTGTATCGCGGGATTCCTCGACCGGGCGTGGACAAGCACTCGCATTACCGACGCTTGCCACACCGGCTTCAGCCATGCGACCCGTCGCATCGTTCATCGGTAGTCGTGTTCATGCTGGTCCCTCGCCGCCAGCAACACGACGTCCATGTCACGAATCGCGAACAGAACCACGCACCCACCATGACCGAACGGGATGATCAGCTCTCGGAATGCCCCGTGCGCCGCAGATCGGCGACAGGTGTGCGGTGCGAACGAGAGAATCCCCATTGCGCGCTCGACCACGTCGCGGAACCGGAAGAGGCAGGTCTCGTCCGGCGTATGGCTGGCCAGTTCGCGCTCGACGATATGTTCCTCGAGGCGTTCGATATCCTCCTGGAACGTGGCGGTCGGAACAACCCGATATCGGTCGCTCACCCGGCGGCCCGCTCGTTCCTGGCCGCCGCCATCTCGCGGATGCGCTGCCTAGCCGCATCGGCACGCTGCTCCATCCCCGCCAGGAAGTCCTCCGCCGTCATCAGGCCCACGCCCTTGTCAGCGCTGCACAAGGCCCTCTTCGCCCGGGCGACCGCAGCGTTCTGCTCGGCACGGAACTCGGCCTCGCGGCAAACGGCGTTCTCGATAAACTGCGTCAGCGATTCGCCCTCCCGTAGCACGGCCTCGAGGCGGGCCTTCGTCCCGGGCGCGACACGAATGGGCGGCAAGGTGGCAGAGCGGCTCATGCGCTCAATGTATAGCATCCGATATACAAGGGCAAGCTACTGCGTAGGATATCGATGGCGGCGTTCGTTGCGCCGGATGTCACCGCGAGGTGGGGTCCGATGTGGCGTCAGGTCCCGCGTTCCGCATGGCGGAACGCGGGACCTGACCCCACCACCGGTACGCCGGCCGGCCTCTTGACCTCACGCAGCGAGAAGCTGGAGTTCATCTCCTTGACGCCAGGCAGCGCGCGGATCGCGGTGCGCGAGAACTCGCCGAAGGCCTTGAGGTCGCGCGCCAGCACCTGCAGCAGGTAGTCGTAGGCGCCCGAGACGTTGTGGCAGGCGACGATCTCGGGCATCGCGCGCACCGCCTGCTCGAAGCGGTCGCCCAGCGCCGGCTCGTGGCGCTCCAGCGTCACCTGGACGAAGGCGGTCACGCCCCAGCCGAGCCGCTCGGGGTCGAGCTCGGCGTGGTAGCCGCGCACCAGCCCCAGCGCCTCGAGCCGCTTGACGCGCCGCCAGCAGGGCGACGGGCTCAGCGCCACCTGCTGCGCGAGCTCGGCCGTCGTCAGCCGCGCATCGGCCTGCAAGGCCTCGAGCAGCCGGCGGTCGATGCGGTCCAAGGCCTCCTGGGCAGTTTCTTCCATGATCGACGATCTCGCGGGCATGACGTTGCTTCATTTGACTTCATCGGGAACGACATCGCAAGCACTTTGCTCGATCCGGGGCCTACAGTGCTCCCGTCGCCTTCGCCACATCCCGCCACCCCCGGAGACCCCGCGATGAACCCCAGCCGCCACGGATTCGCCACCCGCGCCATCCACCACGCCTACGACCCGGCCGCGAACCAGGGCGCGCTGGTGCCGCCGCTGCACCTGTCGGCGACCTTCGCCTTCCCGACGATGGAGGCGGGTGCGGCCGCCTTCACCGGCGAGCAGCCGGCCTACATCTACTCGCGCATCGCCAACCCGACGCTGGCGCTGCTCGAGCAGCGCATCGCGGCGCTCGAAGGCGCCGAGGCGGCGGTCAGCTTCGGCTCGGGCATGGGCGCGATCACCGCGACGCTGTGGACGCTGCTGAACCCGGGCGACGAGGTCCTCGCCGACCAGACGCTGTACGGCTGCACCTTCTCGTTCCTGCACCACGGCCTGGCGCGCTTCGGCGTCAAGGTGCGCCATGTCGACATGACCGACGCCGACGCGCTGGCGGCGGCGATCGGCCCGGCCACGCGCGTCGTCTACTTCGAGTCGCCGGCGAACCCGAACATGCGGCTCGTCGACATCGCCGCCGCCGCGCGCGCCGCGCATGCCGCCGGTGCGCTGGTCGTCGTCGACAACACCTATTGCAGCCCCTGGCTGCAGCGCCCGATCGAGCATGGCGCCGACATCGTCGTGCATTCGGCGACCAAATATCTCGGCGGGCATGGCGACCTGACCGCCGGCGTCGTCGCCACCAGCGCCGAGCTGGCGCAGCGGATCCGGCTCGAGGGCCTGAAGGACCTCACCGGCGCGGTGATGAGCCCGCACGATGCGCACGGCATCCTGCGCGGGCTGAAGACCCTGCACCTGCGCATGCAGCGCCACGGCGACAACGCGCAGGCGATCGCCGAGATGCTGGCCGCGCACCCGCAGGTGGCCGCGGTGCACTACCCGGGGCTGCCGACCTTCCCGCAGCATGCGCTCGCGCAGCGCCAGATGGACGGCTTCGGCGGCATGGTCGCGTTCGAGCTCGTCGGCGGGATCGACGCCGGCCGGCGCTTCATGAACGCGCTGCAGCTCGTCACGCGCGCGGTCAGCCTGGGCGACGCCGAGACGCTGGCGCAGCACCCGGCATCGATGACGCACTCGACCTACACCCCCGAGGAGCGCGCCCGCCACGGCATCGCCGAAGGGCTGATCCGGCTGTCCGCGGGGCTGGAGGAGACCGACGACATCCTGGCCGACCTGCGCCAGGCGCTGCGCCATGCGGCAGCGCCGCCGCGCGCGACGCGCGAGCTGGTGCTGGAGATGGCCACCGCCTGAGCGCCAACGAGCGCCGCTGGGCGCCGCTGGGCGCCCTTGATCGCCGCCGAGCGCCGCTGAGCGCCAGATTGCGGCAGCATTCGCGCTCGGCCCCCAGCACGCCCATCGAGGAACCCCGCCATGACGCACCGCGCCCCGCCGCCCGGGCCGTCGCTGCCCGCGCACGACAGCGACCCGGCCGAGACCGAGGACTGGCTGCTCGCGCTGCAGGACGTCGTGCGAACCGACGGCCAGGCGCGCGGGCGTTACCTGCTCAAGCGGCTGGAGGAGCAGGCGCAGCAGCTCGGGATCCTGGCCCACATCCCGCCGTACTCGGCCTACCGCAATACGATCGCGTTGGAACAGCAGGGCCGCTACCCGGGCGACGAGGCCCTCGAGCAGCGCATCGCCGCGGTCGTGCGCTGGAACGCGCTGGCGATGGTCGTTCGCGCCAACCAGGCCTACGGCGAGCTCGGCGGCCACATCGGCAGCTTCGCGTCGGCGGCCGAGATCTTCGAGACCGGCTTCAACCATTTCTTCCGCGGCGGCGACGACGGCGACCTCGTCTTCTTCCAGCCGCACAGCGCGCCGGGCGTCTACGCGCGCGCCTTCCTCGAGGGGCGGCTCGACGAGTCACAGCTGCTGCGCTACCGGCAGGAGGTCGGCGGCGGCGGGCTCAGCTCCTACCCGCACCCCTGGCTGATGCCCGACTTCTGGCAGTTCCCGACCGGGTCGATGGGGCTGGGGCCGATCAGCGCCATCTACCAGGCGCGCTTCATGCGCTACCTGGCCGACCGCGCCCTGAAGGACACCTCGGCGCGCCATGTCTGGGGCATCTGGGGCGACGGCGAGATGGACGAGCCGGAGTCGATCGGCGCGCTGACGCTGGCCGCGCGCGAGCGGCTGGACAACCTGACCTTCATCGTCAACTGCAACCTGCAGCGGCTGGACGGCCCGGTGCGTGGCAACCACCAGATCATCCAGGAGCTCGAGTCGCTGTTCGCCGGCGCCGGCTGGAACGTGATCAAGGTGCTGTGGGGGTCGGAGTGGGACGCGCTCTTCGCGCGCGACCACTCGCACGCGCTGCTGCGCGCCTTCTCCGAGACGCCGGACGGCGAGTACCAGACGCTCGGCGCCAAGGACGGGCGCTACAACTTCGAGCGCTTCTTCGGCCGCGACCCGGCGCTGCGCGAGCTGGTCTCGCACCTGAGCGAGGCGCAGATCGACGCCCTCAAGCGCGGCGGGCACGACCTGCGCAAGCTGCACGCGGCGATGCGCGCGGCGCGTGCGCACGAGGGCCAGCCCAGCGTCATCCTGGCCAAGACCAAGAAGGGCTATGGCATGGGCGCGGCGGGCGAGTCGCGCATGACGGTGCACCAGCAGAAGAAGCTCGACCTGGACGCGCTGCGCAGCTTCCGCAACCGCTTCGACCTGCCGCTGGCCGACGACGACCTGGCGCAGCTGCGCCTGTTGCGCCTGCCCGAGGGCAGCGCGGAGCTGGCCTACCTGCGCGAGCGCCGCGCCGCGCTCGGCGGCGCGCTGCCGCAGCGGCGCGGCCGCGCCGAGCCGGTGCCGGTGCCGCCGCGCGAGCGCTGGGCGGCGTTCGCGCTGCAGGCCGACGGCAAGCCGATGTCGACCACGATGGGTTTCGTGCGCATGCTCGGCAACCTGCTGCACGACGCCGCGCTCGGTCCGCGCATCGTCCCGATCGTCGCCGACGAGGCGCGCACCTTCGGCATGGCCAGCCTGTTCCGCCAGATCGGCATCTACTCGCCCGTCGGCCAGACCTACGAGGCCGAGGACCAGGGATCGATGCTCACCTACCGCGAGGCGCGCGACGGCCAGCTGCTCGAGGAAGGCATCACCGAGGCCGGCGCGCTCGCATCCTGGACCGCGGCCGCGACCGCGTACAGCACGCACGGGATGGCGATGCTGCCGGTCTACATCTACTACTCGATGTTCGGCTTCCAGCGCGTCGGCGACCTGATCTGGGCCGCCGCCGACCAGCGCGCGCGCGGGCTGCTCGTCGGCGCGACCGCCGGCCGAACGACGCTGGCCGGCGAGGGCTTGCAGCACCAGGACGGCGCGAGCCACCTCGCCGCCTCGACGGTGCCGAACTGCCGCGCCTGGGACCCGTCGACCGCCGGCGAGCTGGCGGTGATCGTCGACCATGCGCTGCGCCGCATGCTCGAGCAGCAGGTCGACGAGTTCCACTACCTGACGGTGGGCAACGAGAACCTGCCGATGCCGTCGCTGCCCGCCGGCGCCGACGCCGACGTCGTGCGCGGCATGGTCCGCGTCGGCCGCTTCGGCCCCGCCGACGGCGCGCCGGCGCTGCGGCTGCTCGGCGCCGGGCCGCTGCGCTTCGAGGCGCAGGCGGCGGCGCAGATGCTGGCCGACGACTGGGGGCTCGCGAGCGAGGTCTACAGCGTGACGAGCTTCAGCGAGCTGGCGCGCGAGGCGCGCGAGGCCGCGCGCTGGAACCGGCTGCACCCGACCGCGCCACCGCGCGTGCCGCATGTCGCGGCGCTGCTGGCCGGCGACGCCCCGGTCGTCGCCGCGAGCGACTATGTCGTCGCGGTGCCGCAGCAGATCGCGCCCTACCTGGACGCACCGCTGACGGTGCTGGGCACCGACGGCTTCGGCCGCAGCGATACGCGCGCCGCGCTGCGCCGCTTCTTCGAGGTCGACCGCGCGCAGCTCGTCGTTGCCGCGCTGCACGCGCTGGCGCGCCGCGGCGCCATCGACGCCGAGAGGGTCGAGCAGGCGATCGATCGCTACGCGATCGACCGCGACGCCGGGGCGCCCTGGGGGCGGTGAGGCGGCAGTCCACCGCCGCCGGGCCGTCGTCCCGGCGTCAACGCGCCTCTGCCGGTGGCCGGAAGCCCGGCGCGTTCATCTGCCAGAGCAGAAAGGCGTAGATATCGGCGCGCTCCTCGTCGCGTTGCGAGCGCGTGCTGCCCACGCCATGGCCCGCGTCCATCTCCAGCCGCAGCAGCACCGCCCGCCCGTCGGGCCGGGCCGCGGAGGCCGCCGCGAAGCGTGCCGCCGTCTTGCTGCTGTGCCAGACCGCGACGCGCGGGTCGTTGACGCCGTGCGTCAGCAGCACCGCCGGGTAGCGCACGCCGGGGGTGATGTGGTGGTAGGTGCTCATCGCCAGCAGGGCACGGAAGCCTGGCTCGGTGGCATGGCTGCCGAACTCGGGGATATTCGGCGGGCCGTTGGGCTCCAGCTCGGCGCGCACCATGTCCAGCACGCCGACCCGCAGCACGCCGGCGGCAAACAGATCCGGTCGCTCGGTGACCGCACGGCCGCTGGTGATGCCGCCGGCGCTGGTGCCTTCGATGGCCAGCGTGCCCGGGCTGGCCCAGCCCTGCGCGACGAGATATTCCGCGCAGGCGACCATATCGCGCCAGGTGTTGGGCTTGGTCGCCTGGCGGCCGGCCTCGTACCAGGCCTGACCGAACACCCCGCTGCCGCGCGGGTTCGCCATCGCGATCACGCCGCCCTGCTCCAGCCAGGCGAGCCGCGCCGCGTCGAATCGCGCCTCCCAGGTGATGCCGTAGGCGCCATAGCCTTGCAGCAGCGTCGGCGCGCGGCCGTCGAGCGGCTGGCCGCGACGGTGCACGATCGACAGCGGCACCGTTGCGCCATCGTGACTGGGCACCAGCACCTCGGTCGTCTGGACGTCCGCCGGGGTGTCGAACGGGCCCGGCGGCTGCAGGCCGGTATCGCGCACCTGCCCCGCGGCATTCACCTGGACCCATCGCGGCGCATGCGTCCAGTCCTCCAGCGGCATCAGCAGGCCGTCGATCGCGCCATGGGCGGCCCAGACCCCACCGCGCTGGCGCAACGCGAAGTGGCCTTGCAGCGGCAGTGCGACGCGCTCGGCGACGCTGGCGCCATGGGCGAGCTTCCACAGCTGCAGCGCGTTGCCTTCGCGCGCCTGAAAGTACAGCGCGTCTCGCGCTGCCACGAGCATGCCCAGCACCCGGTCCGACGCCGGGACCCGCGTTGGCGCGGTCGCCGGCGCGAAGGACTCGATCGGCGCACCGACGATCCGAAAGCGTGGCGCACCGACGTGCGTCCTCGCGTAGAAGATGCCGCCGCCGTAGGCGAAGTCGACGACGCCGTCCTCCGGCCGGGCCAGCAGTCGCCATTCGGGTTCGCCCTGCTGCGGCAGCGCCGCCGGCGCGAACAGCACGCGGGTCTCGTTGCGCACGCCGTCTTCGAGGAAGCCGATCATCCAGCGGCCGTCGGCCGTGAACAGCACCTGCGGCGCCTCCGAAGGACTGACCGCCACGCTGCGCATGCCGGGCCCGAGCAGCAACCGCGCCTGAGCCCATCGGCCATCCGCCGGCAGCAGCCAGGCGGAGCTGCCGCGGTACTTCTCGCGCTGGTCCGCCGGGTCGGGTTGCAGCCGGTTGACGGCGAAGCCGCGGCCGTCGGCGGTCCAGCGCGCGACGCCGTAGTTCGCGCGCGTGATCGGCTCGCCCAGCGGCCGGCCGCTGGCCAGGTCGATCCGGTGCAGGACCGACTCCTCGCTGCCGCCAGGGCTGCTGCCGAAGGCCAGGGTGTGGCCGTCGGGCGAGACGGAGAAGAAGTTGACCGCCGAAGCCCGCCCGCCGTGCAGCGCGGCGAGCGCCGGCGCGTCCACCAGCACGCGCTCGGCGCCCTCGAAGCCCTGCCGTGCGACCAGCGCGAACTGGTTCTCGCCGGCGCGGCGGCGCTCGTAGACCAGCAACCCCGACGGCGTTCGCAGCACGCGCTCGACCGTCACCGGCGCGCCTGCGCTCAGCGCCGCCAACCGTTGCCGCAGCGCCTGCCGGCCGGGGATTCGCGCCAGCGTGGCCTGCGCGTGAGCCGCGGCAAGGCGCATCCAGTCCTGGGTCGCGCGGGAGCCGAGGTCCTCCAGCGCGCGATAGGGATCGTCGACCGACGTTCCGAAGTAGCTGTCGGCGACCGAACTCGCCACTGGCAGCGGCATGGTCTGGCCCGCCGTGTCATGCATTGGCGCGTGATTCGCGCATCCGGCAGGCAGCATGAGGGCCGCTGCCAGCGCCGCCGCGTGAAGTCCGAGGCAACGGGGAAGCGAGAGCATCGGTGGCGAGAACATCCGTGACGACCAAGTCTTGCGAAGGCACCATTCTCGGCGGGATCGATCGGCCTTCAGCGCACCCCGCCAATGCGCGCTCGACACCGCCTGGCATGCCGTGGCACTGACGATGCCGATCCCTCTACCAGCGGCCGGGTCGCCGCCGCGAGGTGTGGAAGACACGCAGGATCTCGACAGTCTCGCCGCGCACGCGGTAGGGGACGATGTAGCGCGTCCTGGCCACGACCAACTCGCGCGTGCCCGGCACGCGACCGGGGCGGCCGAGTCCAGGCTGCTCCTCGAGCATCGAAACCGCCTCGAGCACGCGCTGGACGACCCGACGCGCGGCCTCGGTGTCGTCGGCCGCGATGTAGGTCGCCTCGTCGTCGAGATTGCGCACGGCCTTGCGCAGCCACCGGACCTTCATGACCCGGGTCATCACCGCGGATCGTGGACGATCTCCACCTCAACCCGCATTCACGCCCCACTTCTCGGCCAGTGCGGCGACATCGCTGTCGATCGCGAAGTCGCCGGCATCGGCTTCCTTCAGCCCAGCCTGGATCTCGCCGATCTGCCATTCGTTGTTCTCGACGTACGACCGGATGGCTTCAGCAGCCAGGAACGACTTGCTGCGCCGAGTCGCCTCGGCCAGGGCATCGAGTCGGTCCTTGATGTCGTTGTCGAGGCGGACGGTCATGGTGGTGGACATGGGCGAAAGCGATGTAGTCGAATGTACACATCATACTGCGGCGATTCGTCTCCCTCGCCGCGCAGGCAGGAAACCTGGCGGCGCGCTCCCAGCATCCGCCGTCGGATAAGGCACAGGCCGCGCAAGCGACGGCAGCCTCGCCTCACGGACCGAAGAGTCGCGTGCCGCGTCGCGCCGGCGCGGCTTTCGCAGGTCGCCTCGTCAGGGGATCGGCGTCGCCAGCAGCCCGGGGAGCCGGGCCTCGATGCGCTGCTTCCAGCCGTCGATCATGCGCGCGAAGGCCTCGGCCTCGTAGGCGCGCAGGTCCTCGACGCCGGCCTCGCTGAGCGCGGCGAGGCGGTAGGTCACCTGCACGTCGCTGCCGCCACCGGACGCCGGCCGGCAACGCACCTCGACCGTGCCGGCACGCGAGGCCGGCGTGACGCGCGCATAGCGCACGAGCGACGCGTCCGCGTCGAATTCGGTCAGACACCAGATGGTCAGCTCGGCGCCGGCCCCGATGGTGAAGACCATGCCGGCCTCGGTGCGGCCGTTGCCCGGCGGCAGGTAGCGCGGGCGCCAGCCTTCGACCCAGCGCTCCTCGCCGGCCGGCGTGAACAGGCGCAGGCAGTCGGCGGGCGGCAGCCCGAGGCGGATGCGGTGAGAGGCGTGGACATGCTGCGGCATCGGGGCTCCATGAGGTTGCGAGGCGGGTTTATGGGGCCTGCGCGGGCGGCGGCGGCTCACGCTCGCTTGCGGTCCGCCATCCGATGGTTGGAGCTCGCGTCGAGCTCCTGCCCTTGGATCTGCCTCAGGCGCTCGATGGCCTGAAGCCTATCCGTCGAGAACCGGGGCTTGCCCTCGACGGCGTGCTGCACGACGCCTTCGAGCAGGTCGCCGAGCGTGACCTCCTTGTACTCGGCGCGCGCCACCTTCGGCACCTCGAGCAGGCGCTTTACCAGGCGCACGCCGGTCGGCACGCGCTCGACGGCGATATTGGCACCGGGTCCGGCCCGGGCATGGTAATCGCAACCGTCACGTCGATACCTTGCCACGACGGTACCGAAGCCGCTCTCGGAAGCAACGCGCTGCGCGGCTCCTGACGGCGCGGGGTCGGCCGTCGTGTAGTGGTGCCACGGGCGCAGCAAGGCGACAAGGGACCGCGTGCGGATCTTGCCGCTGGCGCGCGCCGAGGTCCTGCGGCGCCTCGGCGATACTGCGCCCGGCCCGGCTTCCCGCTCGGCCCCGCCACCCACCGCGCAGCCCGGCTCCATCACGCGGCGGGCCGACACCCGCGCGCCGACACGATCGATGAACCCCGCCTCGCTCCCGGCCGAGCCTGCCACCCTCCAGCCCGTGCGCTGGGTGGTCCAGCTCCTCGGCCAGGTGCAGGCGATCGGGGCCGAGCGCACGATCGAGCGCTGGCCCTCGCGCGCGGTCGCGGCGCTGCTGGCGACGCTGGCGCTCGAGCCGCAGCGCACCCACCCGCGCGAGCAGCTGATCGAACGGCTGTGGCCCGGTGTGGCTCCCGACGTCGGCCGCAACCGGCTGCGCCAGGCCCTGTCGGTGCTGCGCGCCCTGCTCGAGCCGGCCGGCGGGCCTGGTGCCGCGGTGCTGCTGGCCGATCGCACCACGCTGCGGGTCGTTCCGGGAGCGATCGACTGTGACGTCCACCGCTTCGAGCAGCAGGCCCGCGCAGGTCAGCTCGAGTCCGCCATGGCGCTGTACCGCGGCGAGTTCATGCCCGGCTTCTACGACGACTGGGTGCTGGAGGAGCGCGAGCGACTCGCGGCGATCCACGAGCGCCTGGCCACCGTGGGACTGCGCACACTGCCGGCAACCCGCAGCACGGGGCCCGCAGCGGCCGCGCCGGCGGCGAACTGGCGGCCGGCAGTCGACCTGCCGCACTACCTGACCCGCCTGTTCGGCGCCGAGCCGGCGGCAGCGCGGCTGCGCGCCATGTTGCTGGAGCACCGTCTGGTCACCGTCACGGGGCCGGGCGGCATCGGCAAGACGAGGTTGGCGGTCGAAGTCGCGCACAGCCTGGTGCCGGCCGGCGCGCAGCCGGCCGAGGTGGCGCGATTCGACCGCATCGGTTTCGTCCCGGTGGTGGACTGCCGCGACCGTGCCCAGCTGCTCGACGCGTTGCAGTCGCACTTGCGCGCAGCGGGCCAGGGTAATCCGCTGGAGCGGATCGCGAGCGCGTTGCACGGCCGCCGCACGCTGCTGCTGCTCGACAACTTCGAGCAACTCGTCGACCGCGCCGCCGACGTCGTCGCCACCCTGCTCGCGCGCGTGCCGTCGCTGCAGCTGCTGGTGACCTCGCGGCGTGCGCTAGGCGTCGACGGCGAGCGGCTCTTCGTCACCCCGGGCATGACGCCACCCGCGCCGCGGGCAGGGCTGGACGAGGCGGCGCGAAACCCCGCGATGGCCCTCTTCGTCGACCGCGCGCAGGCCGTGCGCGCGGACTTCCACCTCGGCAGCGGCAACCACGCCGCCCTGGTCGCGCTGCTGCACCGCCTCGACGGCCTGCCGCTGGCGGTGGAACTGGCCGCCTCGCGCGTGCGCAGCCTGAGCCCGGCCGAGATGCTGGCGACGCTCGGTCGCCCGCCCGGGACGCGCGGCGACGTGCTGGCGCGCCGCGGCACGCGCGCTGCGCTCGATCCGCGCCACGCGTCGATGCAGCAGGTCGTCGGCTGGAGCTGGGACCTGCTCGACGCCCGCCTGCAGGCGCTGCTGCAGGCGCTGGTGCCGTTCGAGGGTGGCTGCACCAGCGCCGCGGCGGCTGCCGTGCTCGGCGACGCCGACGCGGCATCGAAGCTGGACGAACTGGTCGGTCATTCGCTGCTCGTCACGCAAGACGGCATGAGCGGCCGGATCCGCTTCGCGCTGCACGAGCCGGTGCGCGAATTCGCCGCCACGCGCACCGGCGCGCAACAGGTGCGCCGGCTGCGCAGGCGCCATCGCGAGTGGGTCGCGGCGTGGGCGCAGGCATTGCCGGCGACGCCGCCGTTGCCGGAAGTGCGCGACGAGTGGCCCAACGTCGCCGCCGCGATCGGCTCGGCCGCCGCCGACAGCCAGCCGCTGGATGCGATCGAGTTGCTTCTGCAGCTGCAGCGCGTGGTCGAGGATGTCGGCCTGCCGGCGTCGGCGCTGGACGCGGCGGCGCAGGCCGCCGACGCCGCCGGCGACACCCGCGCGCCGCCGAGGCGCGCTGCGTGCTGGCGCCGGCGCTGCTGCTGCGCGCGGGCAAGCCGCGCAGGCGCTGGCGCAGGCGACGCGCGCGCTCGACGCGCTGCCGCCCGGCACGCCGCAGCGCCCGCGCGCGCTGCACGCCGTGGCGCGCGTAATCTGGCGCAGCCGGCGCGACGCCGGCCGCGTGCTGCCGCTGCTCGACGAGGCCGACGCGCTGCTCGCCGGCCGCGACGACCCGGTGGCGCAGGCGGCGCAGGCCGCGTTGCGCGCCTTCGTGACCAACGTCCACCTGCGAGACCCGCAGGCCGCGCGCCAGCTGCACGAGCGCGCACTCGCACTGTGGCGGCGCACCGGCAACCGTCATGCGGTACTCAGCGGCGAGTACAACCTCGCGGTCACCGACCAGAACCAGGGACTGAACGAGCAGGCCTTGCAGCGGCTGCGGCCGCTGGTCGACGAGGCGATCGCGTTGCACGACTGGCGCCGCGTCGCCGAGGCGCACAACGTCAGCGGCAATGCGCTGTGCGGCCTGCGCCGCTGGGGGCAGGCCGCGGCCGCGTTTGCCGAATCGCTGCAGGCGGCGTGGCAGCACGCAGGCGCGTACGAGCTCGCCTACCCGTTGTGGAATCTGCCGCGCGCGCTGGCGCACCTGCGCCACCCGGCCGACGCGGCGCAGCTGGCGGCCTTCGCGGCGCGCTTCTGGACCGAGCACTTCGGGCCGCTGGGCGATCGCGACCGGCTCGACCTGCGGCGGATTCGCCGCCTGGCCGGCGTGCAGATCGGCGCGCAAGCCGTCGCGCAGGCCTGGCGCGCCGGTGAGGCGCTGGCGCTGCCGGCCGCGCTCGAACTCGCGCTCGGTGCTGCGCGACCGGATCCGCGCTGAATGCCGCGGCGGTCCTTGCTGCGGCTGCCAGCGGGCAGCATCGTCAGCCGCGGTCCGGCCGGGCGCTCCCTTCGGACCGGCAGGCGAGTAGCCCTCGATCGAGGTCTGGACTGCGCGGCCTCAGGCTTGCCTGCGCCGTGCCACGAATCCGACCAGCCCGAGCCCCGCGAGCAACATCGCCCAGGACCCGGGCTCGGGAACCGGGGCGGTGCTGAAGCTCACGTTGTCGATCGGCGCCTCGCCATAGACGGCATTGGCCATGCCGACGGCGGCAAAGACGATCGGGACCATGAGGTGGTCGGCAGCCGGCGTGAAATACAGGTCGACCTTGTGCCACTCGAGCGGCGCCCCGAACTGCGAGAAGCCGTCCACGGTCGTCGTGTAGCCGGCGATCGACGCGGTCAGGTTCCAGTTGAACGGTCCGTTGCCCGGCGCACCGCTGTACTTCGAGAAGTCGAAGCTCAGCTTGTACTGCACGCCGGCATCCAGGTTGAACAGCGTGCTGCTCTCGATCGCAGTCCCTGCGTCCGGAGAGACCGTCAAACCGACGTAGCGATCGGCCAGTAGGGGATCGAAGGGATCTTTGAAGCGGGTAAAGGCGACACCGTAGATCACGCCGAAATCACTGCCCGCGATGGTCTCTGCAGACACGTAGCCTGCGTTCAACGAAATGCCGTTGAAGTCCTCCCCGTAACTGGCCTGTGCGGCACCGGTGGTCATCAGCAACGCGGCGGCCAGGATGGCAGGCCGGGGAAGGGTTGGCTTCATCGTTGTCGCTCCTGAGTCGAGGTGCCGGTGCCGGCTTGGAGGCCGACGACATCCGGCCGGGATGCCGTGGCTCGCACTGTGAACCCGCGCCGTTAGGCAAACGCTAGCGGCGGCGGCCTTCGACCCCCCCGTCCGCGGGGCTGCCGTTGCCCGGTGCGTGCGCCGCCGCGGCGAAGAAACGTTACACAGCGCGACGGCCGCGAAAGGACAAGCCTGCCGCCGCCGGCGACGATGCGTGCACCTTCCCCCCCCCAAGGAGCCCGCATGAAGACCTGGATCGAGCGCAGCCGGCCGGAACCGGGGCGGCTGCGCGCTGGTGCGCCGCCGGCCGGCGCGCTGGACCTCATCGGCGCCGGCGCCGGTCGCTACAGCCGCGGCGAGTTCAACCGGCCGACCGCCACCGCGCGCGACGACGCGCTACGGCTTCGTCTTCGCCGCCGCCAAGCGGGCTGCGGCCTCGCGCTTGCCGATGCCGCGCAGCGACGCGATGGCAGCCAGATGCCTGCCGCGCGGCCTTGCCTTGCCCTGCTCCCACGCGTAGACGCTCTGCCCCGACGCGCCCACCAGCACGCCGAAGTCCGCCGCGGACAAGCCCAGCCGCTTGCGGTTGTTCGCCAGGCCGGCCGCCCGGAACCGCAGCCGTTCCTTGCCGACGACGTCGGGCTTTGGCGGCGCGTCGCCCGTGACCACACGCGGCCCCTTGCGCTGCGCCTGCCTGACCGCCCTCTCCAGTTCGCTGACCCTGCGTTTGAGCCCCACGACCTCCGCGCGCGACGCGGACAGGCTCTTCCTGAGCGTTTCGGTCTGGCTGCGCAATTCCTTGCGGGCCAGGCGGACGATCTCCGCCTTGAGTAGGGACGCGATGTTCGGCATGCCCGCATTCTGCCTGCGTGCGCGATGCGCTGCCCAGGCCGCCGTGCCACGGCAGGCCTCGTCGTGCCCGAGGGCGCCACCATGGCCCCGACAGCTTCCTAGAAACCCGCCAACAGTCCCAGCCGCAACTGCGATGGCGTGAGGCCGGACCAGCGCGTCATCGGGCGCCTGAACACCCCGGCGCAACCGCCGGGTACGGACCACCCCGGCGGCCTGATGGTGGTGCAGGACGGGTGCCGAGCGCATGCCCGAGAGGCCGCAGGACTTCGAGTACGTCGCCTGGCAGGACGTGGCGCGCGCGCTGTCCCTGCCGGGATCCCGGGCGCCGTCGCCTGCGGCGGCGCGTCGGCGGCTCCCGGCTGGCTTGCGCGGTGCACAGCGTCGCGGGGCCGTGGATCGTGCGCGGGCGGAACCGACGCCGCGCACGCGTGTCCACCACGGCGGTGGCCCGACCACGGACCAGGCGCGTGCCCGGCCTGTCGATGTCCAGGTCCCTTTGCCCATGACCTCCGATCGCACGCCCCACGCCCCGCCCTGGCCCGGACCCGTCCCCTTCGCGGTCGCTCCGCCCGAGACCGCCGCGGTTGCCACTGCGCCCCTGCCCGTACCTTGGGCCAGCCTGCGCGCGCCATCGCGTCGCCGACTGCTGCTGGGCGGCACCCTGACCGCCGCGTCGGCCGCCTGGGGCCTGCCGCGGCCGCTGCGGGCCGCAGCGCCGGCCGCGCTGCACAAGCCCATCCCCGCCAGCGGCGAGCGGTTGCCCGCCATCGGGCTCGGCAGCTGGATCACGTTCAACGTCGGCGACGATCCGCAGGGCCGCGCCGGCGTGACCGCGGTGCTGCGCGCCTTCGTCGAGGCCGGCGGCGGGATGCTCGACTCGTCGCCGATGTACGGCTCGTCGCAGGCCGTGATCGGCGACGCGCTGACGCGCCTGGGCCACCCGCCGGGCGTGTTCGCGGCCGACAAGGTGTGGACCGGCTCGGCCGCGCGCGGCCCCGGGCAGGCCGAGGCGTCGCGCCGCCTGTGGGGCGTGCCGCACTTCGACCTGCTGCAGGTGCACAACCTGCTGGCGTGGGAGGCGCAGCTGCCGATGCTGCGCGAGATGCAGGCCGCCGGCCGGGTACGCTACGTCGGCATCACGACTTCCGAAGGGCGCCGCCACGATACCTTCGAGCAGATCATGCGCCGCGAGCGGCTGGACTTCGTGCAGCTGACCTACAACCCGGCCGACCGCGAGGCCGAGCGCCGGCTGCTGCCGCTGGCGGCCGAGCGCGGCCTCGCCGTCATCGCCAACCGGCCGTTCCGCCAGGGCGCGCTGCTGCGTGCGCTGGCGCCGCACCCGCTGCCGGGGTTCGCCGGCGAGCTCGGCTGCGACGGCTGGGCGCAGCTGGTGCTGAAGTTCATCGTCTCGCACCCGGCCGTGACCTGCGCGATCCCGGCGACCTCGCGCGTCGACCACCTGCGCCAGAACATGCGCGCGGCGCTGGGGCCGATGCCCGATGCGGCCCTGCGCGAGCGCATCGCCGCGCAGGTCCGGTCGCTCGTCGGCTGATCCTGGCCAGAACACGTCGGCGCGATGGTCGAGTGGAGCCGCTACGGGCTCGAGGACTTCCTGCTGTTCTCGGCGTCGACCTACCAGCGCCTGTTCGAGCTGCACAACGCCGCCTGGTGGCCGGCGCCGCTGCTGGCGCAGGCGCTGGGCGCGGCCGTCGTGTGGGCGGCCTGGCGGCGCCCGTCGCAGCGCGCCGCGCGCGAAGTCTGGGCGGCGCTGGCCACCGCCTGGCTGATCGTGGCCTGGGCCTGGCATCTGCAGCGTTTCGCCAGCGTGCAGTGGGCGGCGCCGTGGTTCGCCGCCGGCTTCGCCGTGCAGGCCGCCGCGATGCTCGCCTGGGCACTGCACCCGGCCTGCGGGCGCGATCGACCGCGGCCGGCCCGCGTGCGGGTCGGGCTGGCCATCGCCGGCATCGCGCTCGTCTGGCCGGCGCTGCCGCTGGCACTCGGGCGGCCGATCGCGCAGGCCGAATGGTTCGGCCTCATGCCCGACCCGACCGTGCTGCTGACGCTGGCGGTACTTCTGCTGCGGCCGGCGCCGGCCTGGCTGTGGCCGCTGCCGCTCGCCTGGTGCGCGGCGACCGGCGCCACGCTGTGGCCGATGCAGGCCCCGCACGCGCTGCTGGCGCCGCTGGTGGCCGTGGTCGCGCTCGCGACGGCGTGGGCGGCTCGAGCGCCGCGCGCGGCGCGCCACGGCGACCGTCGTTGACCGGCCACGCCTGCGCGAGCAGCCGCGCTTGCGCCAGGAGCATCGCGCCCTCGACCGGCCCGCCTTCGGGCCGCCGGTGGGCCAGCCCTGCCGTGCCAGCTTCAGAGGCGGGGCGCTGGAGGTCGGCTGCGCAGCGTGAGGAGTCGCTGGGGATACTTTGGCCAACTCACGCTGACTGGAAGCGGTCATCCAGCTCACCAACCGGCCCGAGCTGAATGGCGGCGATCCGGGTTGCAGCGGCCCTCCACCTCGGCCGGCGGCGCCTGCGTCCCACCGCCGACCGCTTCCATGTCGGCTGAACTGACGGAATCGACCCGGACGAGACAGCCGCCGTTCCGGTCTCGTTGCCGCAGAGCGGCCATCCGGATCCGCACCGACCAGATGCCCGACAACACCACGTCCAAGGCCGACACCAGCGCGATGGCTTGCGAAGCCACGTTGTCCACCGGTCGCCTCAGGGCCTTTGCGGGCAAAGGTGCGGCGTAGTGCGCCAGCGCATGCAGGCGCTGGCCCTTGACCATGATGACCGGACACAGCACGGTCGGCACCTTGGTCTCGACATCGAGCACAGCCAGGGGCATGGTCAGCCGCGTCGCCAGGGCATCCAGCAGATGGCTCTGGACCGCGACCACGTAGGGGATGCCCTCGGCCGCGCTGCCGCTGGGGTTGGTGAAGACGTCGTACTGAGCCATCGGCGGCTCACCACGGGCGCAGGTCGGCGCCAGGAATGCCGTGCGACTCGAAGCGAGCGTTCCGGGCGGCGATCCAATCACCGTACTCGGCTTCGAACGCCTTCTTGCGCGCGGCACGGTTCGCCTTGTCGTGGTGGGCCCGAAGGGCCTGGTACTGCTCGGCCGAGAGAATCACGGTGTCGAGTTGACCGGCTCTTTCCACGAACACAGGTTCGCGCTTGGCCTGGGCGCAGAGGCTGCCAAAACGGTTCTTGGCTTCGGTGGCGGTGACGCGCATGGTGGTCTCCAGCAGGAGTGGCCATTTTGGCTATTGAGGGCCACGAGCGCAGAGATGCGCGGTGTGGGCTTCGGCCAGTGCTGTAGCGGCCATTCATCGAGGACGGCTCCTGCGGACAGCCCGCGCGCGATGCCACGGCGACAGCAGGCGTGACCTACCATCACGCCCGTCATGACCCAACCGATCTCCACCGCGGCGTTGCTGCAGGCCGACCTCGCGCGCCATTCGCCGATGATGGCGCAGTACCTGAGCCTGAAGGCCGCGCACCCGGATACGCTGCTGCTGTACCGGATGGGCGACTTCTACGAGCTGTTCTACGACGACGCACGCAAGGCGCACCGCCTGCTCGACATCACGCTGACGACGCGCGGCCAGCCCGCCGGCGAGCCGGTGGTGATGGCCGGGGTGCCGGTGCACGCGCTGGAGAACTACCTCGCGCGGCTGGTCAGGCTCGGCGAGTCGGTCGCGATCGCCGAGCAGGTCGGCGAGGTCGGCGCCGCCAAGGGGCCGGTGGAGCGCAAGGTCGTGCGCATGGTCACCCCCGGCACGGTGGCCGCCGCCGCGCTGCTGGCCTACGCCGAGCATACGCAGGGGCAGGCGCTGGCGCATGTGCGCACGCTCGAGGTCGCGCGCGCCGGCGACCTGATCGACCTGCCACCGGCCACGCTGCGCAACCTCGAGCTGACGCAGACGCTGCGCGGCGAGGAGGCGCCGACGCTGCTGTCGCTGCTCGATACCTGCCGCAGCGGCATGGGCAGCCGCGCGCTGCGGCAGTGGCTGACGGGCCCGGCGCGCGACCGCAGCGTCGCCGCGGCGCGTCACGCGGCGATCGCGGCGCTGGTGGACGCCGGCTTCGCACCGCTGCGCGACGCGCTGGCGCAGGTGGCGGACGTGGAGCGCATCGCCGCGCGCATCGCGCTGGCGTCGGCGCGCCCGCGCGAGCTGGCCGGGCTGCGCGACACGCTGCGCGCACTGCCGGAGCTGCGCGCGCGGGTGCCCGATACGGCGCCGCTGCTGGCGCAGTGGCGCGCGGCGCTGGCGCCCGACGCCGGCATCGCCGAGGTGCACGGCTTCCATATCGAGGTCACGGCGTCGCACGTCGACAAGGTGCCGGCCGACTATCAGCGCCGGCAGACGATGAAGAATGCCGAGCGCTACATCACGCCCGAGCTGAAGGCCTTCGAGGACAAGGCGCTGTCCGCGCAGGAGCGCGCGCTGGCGCGCGAGAAATGGCTGTACGAGGAGCTGCTGGCGGCGCTGCGGCCGCACCTGGGCGAGCTCGGCGCGCTGGCGCGCGCGCTGGCCGCGCTGGACGCGCTCGACCCTGATACGCTCGCGCCGCGCGAGGCGCTGGACGCGTTGTACCGCCTGAAGCAAGTGAGATCGAGGGACGCCAAGTCGAAAACCTCAGGCAGCACCGGAGAAGCTGGCCAAGGGAACGATCAACTGCTTCGGCTGTCCGCCATATATCTCGAAGCCATGGTGCCGGTAGAACGCAACAGCCGCATCGTCCTTGGCATCCACGACAAGAGCAAAGACGGCGACCTCGGAGCGCAGCGCGCGCAGAGCCGCGTCCGCGAGAAGCGCGGCGCCAAGCTTGCGCCCCTGAAACGACTGGTCGATCGCCAGGCGTCCAACCCTGGCGACCGGGACCGATGGATACCTTGGTAGTCGCTTCGACAGGCTCGCGGGCAAGTCGGTCAGCGGCACGCTGCCCGCGGCCAGGGTGTAGTAGCCGGCGACGGTGTTGGTCTCATGCTGGACTGCGACATAGCACGCACTGGCACGACGGCGTGCATCCTGAGTCGCCTGCGTTCGGAAGTACCCATCCAGCGCTGCGACGCCGCACTTGAATCGGGTTCGATCGTGCTGCGCACCCAGGACCTCGAGTCGAAAGTCTCCGGTCACTTCGATTCACGAACGAGCCGCCTGTGTGCCTGAAGGGCTCGCTTCATGGCTGGCGCCAGCGGCGGCGGGTTCAACAACGCCTCGGTAAAGCGCTGCTGATCGTCGACCGACAGGCGGATGATTTGCGCTTCCTCGATCGTCCGGTGAGCGTCTTTCAGGGCGGCAGCAACCAGAAAGTCACTGAGGCTGCGGCCCTGGATTTCGGCGGCGCGGCGAACAACGGCCAGAGCTTCCGGTGCAATGCGCGCTTCGACGCGCGCAGTTCGACTGGAGTCGGTGATAGGCAACATTGCGAGGTCTCCTTCAGACGCAATGTACGTTGAAACACCGTACACTGTCAATGAAGTTTCAGTCGAGCGGCAGCAAAGCTGCCGGTCGTGAGCGACCGGACATGGCCGAGGACTGCCGCAAGCCGACAGCCCGCACACCTGCCCTTCAAGTCAGGGGGTGCCGGCACGAAGGTGGTGCCCGCGCAACAGCCCGGCGCGCCGATTGACTGGTGTCGGGCCGCGCCGCGAACTGGCCTTCCCGGCCATGAGCAGCCGCCGGCGAACCGCAGCATTGGTGCTGTCCGTGGCGTGCGTCAGCCTGTCATCAACGCCTTCAGACTGCCGATGAAGGCCGCGTCGTCCTGGGCCTTTCGATCATCGAGCAGGCGCTGGGCGTCTGCTCCGGCGCGATAGCGAAGGCGGTCCTCGGCGTCGTTGACCGCAGCCCACACCACCTCGGCGACAACCTCGGGCGGAGACGGATCGCTGGCCAGCTTGCCGAACAGTCGCCCCATCGCCTCGACCGTGGGAGCGTAGTCGGACAGACGCTCGTCCATCGCGAAGTCGAACGAGCGGCCGCCGAAGTCCGTCTTGATCATGCCGGGTTCCACGAGCCGCACCCGGATGCCCAGCGGCTCGAGTTCGTAGTGCAACGCCTCGGACAGCCCCTCCACGGCGAACTTGGTCCCGTGATAGAGCGTGCCGAGCGGGAACGTGATCTGCCCACCGATCGACGAGATGTTGACGATCGTGCCCGACCGGTTCGCCCGCATGTGCGGCAGCACGGCCTTCGTCACGGCCAGCAGGCCGATGACGTTGGTGTCGAACTGCCGGCGGATGCGCTCGGTCGAAAAGGCCTCGAGCGGGCCATACGCGCCGTAGCCGGCATTGTTCAGCAGCACGTCGATCGGGCCGAAACGATCCACGGCCGTGGCGATGGCGGCATCGATCGTCGACGCGTCGGTCACATCAAGACGGCTGACCGTAACCCGGTCCAATTGTTCGAGGTCACGTCCGGCCGACGGGTCACGCATCGTGGCGACCACGTTCCAGCCCTCGGACTGAAAGCGCAGCGCCGTGGCCTTGCCGATACCCGAAGAGGCGCCGGTGATCAGGATGGTCTTCATGCGCGGGTTCCCATCAAGCGTTCAAGGCGAGCATCTGCTCGATGCCGAAATTCGTCATGACGGTGCGGGTCACGTCGTGCAGCGCCTGGTTGTAGCGCTCGATCTCGGGTCCGACTCCCGTGTGGTCGACGACCGTGCGAAACGGCTTCTTCCCGAACGGCGTGTCCAGCAGGGCCACGACCGCCTCGGCGATGCGCTGCGGCCGCTGCGCCGGGATGGACTCGAGCATCTGCGCCAGACCTTGCGCCGATATCCCGGGCACCTGGGCGAATTCGCCGTACTGGGCTTCCCGCGCGGGATCGTCTGGCGCCATCATGCCCTCGAAGAAGGCCGTCGGCATCGCGCCGGGCTCGACGATGCACGACTCGATGCCGAAGCCCGACAACTCCGTCCGGTAGCACTCCGCGATCGCCTCCAGCGCCCACTTGGACGCCGAATAGGTGCCGTAGAACGGCATCGCGATCCGGCCGATCAGGCTGGAGGTGTAGAGCACCGTGCCGCGCCCCTGCGCGCGCAAGGTCGGCAGGGCTGCGCGCATGACGCGCTGAACGCCCATGACATTGACGTCGAAGACCCGTGCCATCTGCTCGGCCGACATCAACTCCTGGATGCCGTAGGACCCGATGCCCGCGTTGTTGAACAGCACATCCAGGCCACCGAGCAGCGTCACGGCCTGCGCCACACCCCGGTCCGAGCTGGCTGCGTCCGTCACGTCCATCTCGACCAGGTGCGCCCCTGCGGACTCCAGCCTGGCCACGGCCGACGCGTTCTTGCCGCCTCGGCGGCGCACGCTGCCGGCAACCGCGTGTCCCCTGTTCAGAAGTGCCAGTGCCGTCGGCAGACCGAAGCCGCCCGCAACGCCCGTGATGAAGATCTTCTCCATGGTGTTCGCCCTTGCCAATCGATGTTTCGACATTACGTGGGCAAGCTCGAACATTCATTCCTGATCCGCCTCTTTTCTTGCCTGATCCTCCGGTTTCCAGAAGCATCAGCCAAGCTGACCAGATGCTTGTGCTACACCCTTGCGTGAGGGGAAATCCGTGGCCGCTCAGATGCTGTTGGACCAGGTGTGCGCGCTGCTGGACCAGGCAAGCGTGGTCCAGGGCGCATTCGCCCATGCGCCGAGCGGCGTGCACATGCTGCGGTGCTCCGCGACGACCGGGCAGGACGCCACCGTCTATCGCCCACTGTTGTGCCTCGTGCTGCAGGGCGCCAAGGAGGTCGGTACTCAGGCCAAGACCCTGAGGGTGGGCGATGGTCAGTCGCTTCTCGTGAGTCATGCACTGCCTGTCGTCTCGCGCATCACCGAGGCGGCGCGGGACCGCCCCTACGTCGCGCTGGTGTTGCCGCTCGACATGGACCTCTTGCGCGCGCTCGCCCCGGACGTGACCGCGGCGCTGGGTGCCAGCGCACAGGATGCGTTCTCGATTTCGCTGTGCGCCACTGACCCGGAGATGGAGGACGCGCTCCTACGCTACCTGCGGCAATGCGAGCGCGAAGACGCCCATCGCCTGCTGGCGCCGATCACGCGCCGCGAGATCCACGCGCGCCTGTTGATGGGGCCGCACGCCGAACCGCTGCAGAAGTTGCTCTGGCATGAGACCTCGGCGAGCCGGATCTTCCAGGCCACACGCGCCATTCAGTCCGACCTCTCGCGCCCGTTGGCCGTCGGCGACCTCGCCCGGCGGGCGGCCATGAGCAGCTCCGCCTTCTTCGAGCACTTCAAGGCCGTCACAGGGACTTCGCCGCTGCAGTACCAGAAGGAACTCCGACTTCTGCATGCCCGCGATGCCTTGCGCAGCTCGAACGAGAAGGTCTCCGACATCGCCTTCCGCGTGGGCTACGAAAGTGCGTCCCAGTTTTCACGGGAGTACACCCGCAAGTTCGGGCGGCCGCCCAAGGTTGACCGTAATCGCGGCGCTGCCGCTTAGGCTGCGCGGCGCTTCAACGAGGCTCAGGACGCCCATTCTCTTAACGCATCGGAACAGCAGCTTTACATGGTTCCGATCGGGCCCGCAGGCGGTGCCCGCCGACATTCGCCGGTCAAATCCGAGCGACAGCAACCAGTCTACGGAGCCGCCACCCGAGGCGAGACTGCAAGCCCTGCCCTCGCGCATGGCCATCGGCAGCGACTGCAGCCCGCGCGCGATGCCACGGCGGCCGCAGGCGTGACCTACCATCACGCCCGTCATGACCCAACCGATCTCCACCGCGGCGTTGCTGCAGGCCGACCTCTCGCGCCACTCACCGATGATGGCGCAGTACCTGAGCCTGAAGGCCGCGCACCCGGACACGCTGCTGATGTACCGGATGGGCGACTTCTACGAGCTGTTCTACGACGACGCGCGCAAGGCGCACCGCCTGCTCGACATCACGCTGACGACGCGCGGCCAGTCCGCCGGCGAGCCGGTGGTGATGGCCGGGGTGCCGGTGCACGCGCTGGAGAACTACCTCGCGCGGCTGGTCAGGCTCGGCGAGTCGGTCGCGATCGCCGAGCAGGTCGGCGAGGTCGGCGCCGCCAAGGGGCCGGTGGAGCGCAAGGTCGTGCGCATCGTCACCCCCGGCACGGTGACCGACGGCGCGCTGCTGCCGGACCGCGCCGACACGCTGCTGCTGGCGGCACAGCGCCAGCGCCAGACCTGGGGCCTGGCCTGGCTGGGGCTGGCCAGCGCGCGGCTCGGGCTGGCCGAGTGCGGCGACGCCGAGCTGCCCGGCTGGCTCGCGCGGCTGGCGCCGGCCGAGCTGCTGCACGCGGGCGATGCCGCCGACGCCGCCGCGCTCGCCGCCGCTGGGGCGCGGGGCGGCGCTGACCGCGCGCCCGGCCTGGCAGTTCGACACCGCGCTCGGCGCGCGCCGGCTGTGCGAGCAGTTGCAGGTCGCCACACCTCGCCGGCCACGGGGCGCAGGACCTGGCCGCGGCGCACGCCGCCGCCGCCGCGCTGCTGGCCTACGCCGAGCACACGCAGGGGCAGGCGCTGGCGCATGTGCGAACGCTCGAGGTCGCGCGCGCCGGCGACCTGATCGACCTGCCGCCGGCCACGCTGCGCAACCTCGAGCTGACGCAGACGCTGCGCGGCGAGGAGGCGCCGACGCTGCTGTCGCTGCTCGATACCTGCCGCAGCGGCATGGGCAGCCGCGCGCTGCGCCAGTGGCTGACGAGCCCGGCGCGCGACCGCAGCGTCGCCGCGGCGCGTCACGCGGCGATCGCGGCGCTGGCGGACGCCGGCTTCGCGCCGCTGCGCGACGCGCTGGCGCAGGTGGCGGACGTGGAGCGCATCGCCGCGCGCATCGCGCTGGCGTCGGCGCGCCTGCGCGAGCTGGCCGGGCTGCGCGACACGCTGCGCGCGCTGCCGGCGCTGCGCGCGCGGGTGCCTGATGCGGCGCCGCTGCTGGTGCAGTGGCGCGCGGCGCTGGCGCCCGACGCCGGCATCGCCGAGCTGCTCGGCGCGATCGCCGACGAGCCGGCGGTGCTGCTGCGCGACGGCGGCGTGATCGCGCCCGGCGTCGACGCCGAGCTCGACGATCTGCGCGGCATCGCCGCCCATTGCGACGCCTTCCTGCTCGACCTGGAACAGCGCGAGCGTGCGCGCACCGGCATCGCCAACCTGCGCGTGATGTTCAACAAGGTGCACGGGTTTCACATCGAGGTCACGGCGTCGCAGGCGGGCAAGGTGCCGGCCGACTACCAGCGCCGGCAGACGATGAAGAATGCCGAGCGCTACATCACGCCCGAGCTGAAGGCCTTCGAGGACAAGGCGCTGTCGGCGCAGGAGCGCGCGCTGGCGCGCGAGAAGTGGCTGTACGAGGAGCTGCTGGCGGCGCTGCGGCCGCACCTGGGCGAGCTCGGCGCGCTGGCGCGCGCGCTGGCCGCGCTGGACGCGCTGGCGGCGCTGGCCGAGCGCGCGACGACGCTGGCCTGGTGCCGGCCGGAGTTCCTGCCCTACCCCTGCATCGACATCCAGGCCGGCCGGCACCCGGTGGTCGAGGCGCGGCTGGCCGAGACCGGCGGCGGCGCCTTCATCGCCAACCACTGCCGGCTCGGCGCGAAGACGCGCATGCTCGTCGTCACCGGCCCCAACATGGGCGGCAAGAGCACCTTCATGCGGCAGGTGGCGCTGATCGTGCTGCTGGCGTCGATCGGCTCGTACGTGCCGGCCGAGGCCTGCCGGCTCGGGCCGATCGACGCCATCCACACGCGCATCGGGGCGTCCGACGACCTGGCCGGCGCGCGCTCGACCTTCATGGTCGAGATGACCGAGGCGGCGGCGATCCTGAACGCCGCGACCGAGCACAGCCTGGTGCTGATGGACGAGGTCGGCCGCGGCACCAGCACCTTCGACGGGCTGGCGCTGGCCGGCGCGATCGCCGCCCACCTGCACGACCGCAACAAGGCCTTCACGCTGTTCGCGACCCACTACTTCGAGCTGACCGAGTTTCCGGGCAGGCATGCCGGCGCGATCAACGTCCACGTCGGTGCGGTCGAGTCGGGCGACCGCATCGTCTTCCTGCACCAGATCGAGCCCGGACCGGCGAGCCGCAGCTACGGCGTGCAGGTGGCTAGGCTGGCCGGGATGCCGGGCAGCGTGATCCGGCAGGCGCGCGCGGCGCTCGAGTCGCTGGAGTCGGCGTCGCGCGCCGGGCAGCCGCAGATCGACCTGTTCGCGCCGCCGCCTGCGTCCGAGGCCGCCGGCCCGTCGGCGACCGAGGCGGCGCTGGACGCGCTCGACCCTGATACGCTCGCGCCGCGCGAGGCGCTCGACGCGCTGTACCGCCTGAAGCAACTGAGAGCGAGGGACGCCAAGTGACGTACTGCGTGGGCATCAGGATCGATGCCGGGATGGTCTTCCTGTCCGACTCGCGCACCAACGCCGGGCTGGACCAGATCAGCACCTTCCGCAAGATGATCATCTACGAGGTGCCGGGCGAGCGCTTCATGGTGCTGCTGTCGGCCGGCAACCTCAGCATCAGCCAGAGCGTGCGCGAGATCCTGCAGGCCGAGCGGGTCGACCGCGGCGTGCACGAGGAGCCGCTGACGATCTGGAACGCGGCGTCGATGTTCGACGCCGCGCGCGTCCTCGGCGCGGCCGTGCGCCGCGTGCACGAGCAGGACGGCGCGGCGCTGAAGCATGCGGGCGTCGACTTCAACGTCTCGATGATCTTCGGCGGCCAGATCCGCGGCGAGGCGATGCGCATGTTCCAGGTCTATTCGGCGGGCAACTTCATCGAGGCCACGCGCGAGACCTGCTACTTCCAGGTCGGCGAGAGCAAGTACGGCAAGCCGGTGCTCGACCGCATGATCACGCCCGCCACGAGGCTGAATACCGCCGCCAAGTGCGCGCTGGTGTCGATGGACTCGACGATCAAGTCCAACCTCTCGGTCGGGCTGCCGCTGGACCTGCTCGTCTACCGCGCGGGCGCCTTCGCCAGCGACGAGCATGTCTGCATCGACGAGCACAACCCCTACTTCCGCATGATCCACGATTCGTGGGGCCAGCGGCTGCGCGAGGTCTTCCTGTCGATCGACGACCCGCTCGGCGAGCGCGAGCCCGAGCACCCGCTGCTCGTGCAGAGCGAGCGCTTCGGCCCGATGCGCAAGATCGGCAACCCCGGCGAGCGGGTCGTCTGACGACGCGCCGCAGGCCGCTGCCGCCCACCCCGACCGGCAGCCCGCGCGAACCCGCGCGCTGACCGTCCCCGCCCTGCACCGCCGCACCCCGATGAGCCCCGGCATCCTCGTCTTCTGCCACGCCAACAGCTTCCCCGCCGGCACCTACCGCCAGCTCCTCGACGCCTGGCGCGCCGCCGGCTGGCACGTGCTGGCGCCGGAGAAGTTCGGCCACGACCCGCGCTACCCGGTCAGCAGCAACTGGCCGCATCTGCGCGACGAACTGGTCGACTTCGTCCGCATCCAGGCCGCCGGGCGGCCTGCGATGCTGGTCGGGCACTCGCTGGGCGGCTACCTCGCCCTGCTGGCGGCCTGCGCCCACCCCGAGATCGCCGCCGGGGTGCTGATGCTCGACTCGCCGCTGGTCGGCGGCTGGCGCGCGCACAGCATCAAGGTCGTCAAGACGACGCGGCTGATCGGCCGCGTCACGCCGGGCCGGGTGTCGCAGCGGCGGCGCGAGCGCTGGCCTTCGGCCGAGGCCGCGCGCGCGCACTTCGCCGCCAAGCCGATGTTCGCGCGCTGGGCGCCGGGGGTGCTGGACGACTACCTCGCCGCGGGCATCGAGCCCGACGCCGCCGGCGGCGTGCGGCTCGCGTTCCGGCGCGAGATCGAGACGCGGCTGTACAACACGCTGCCCGACCACTTCGACCGCGTGCTGCACCGCCACCCGCCGCGCTGCCCGGTACGATTCATCGGCGGCACGCGATCGCCCGAGCTGCGGCAGGCGGGGCTGGCGACCACGCGTGCGGTGACACGCGGGCCGATCCGCTGGATCGACGGCGGCCACCTGTTCCCGATGGAGCGGCCGGGCGCGACGGCGGCAGCGGTGCTCGAGGAGCTGGCCGCGATGCACGAGGAGCTTGCGTGATGGACGAGAGAAGGCTGCGGCCGCCCGCCGGTGCCCGCGTGCGCATCGTCGAGGTCGGTGCGCGCGACGGGCTGCAGAACGAGAAGACGCCGCTGGCGACCGCGACCAAGCTCGAGCTGATCCGCCGCCTGGCCGCCGCCGGGCTGCGCGACATCGAGGCCACCGCCTTCGTCTCGCCGCGCTGGGTGCCGCAGATGGCCGACCACGCCAGGCTGATGGCCGCGATCGCGGCCGACCCGGCGCTGGCCGACGCCGGCATCAACTTCCCGGTGCTGGCGCCCAACATGAAGGGCTACGAGGCGGCGGTGGCCGCCGGCGCGAAGGAGGTCGCGGTCTTCGCCGCCGCCAGCGAGGGCTTCTCGAAGAAGAATATCAACTGCTCGATCGCCGAGTCGATCGAGCGCTTCGCGCCGATCTTCGATGCCGCCAAGTCGCAGGGCGTCCGCGTGCGCGGCTATGTGTCCTGCGTCGTCGCCTGCCCCTACGAGGGCGCGGTCGCACCCGAGCAGGCCGCCGCCGTCGCCGCCGAGCTCAACGACCGCGGCGCCTACGAGGTCTCGCTCGGCGACACGATCGGCGTGGCCACCCCGGGGCAGGTGCTGAAGATGCTGGAGGCGGTCGCGCGCAGGGTCCCGGTCAAGCGGCTCGCCGGGCACTTCCACGATACCTACGGCATGGCGGCGGCCAACGTCTACGCGAGCATCGGATTCGGGCTGCGCGTCTTCGACGCCTCGGTCGGCGGGCTGGGCGGCTGCCCGTATGCCAAGGGCGCGAGCGGCAACGCGGCGACCGAGGACCTGGTCTACCTGTTGCAGGGGCTGGGGATGGACCCGGGGATCGACCTGGATGCGCTCGTCGACTGCGCGGCCTGGATCAGCGCCGCGCTCGGGCGCGAGCCGGCGTCGCGCGTGGCGCGGGCGGTGCTGGCGCGGCGTGCGCAGCCGGGGTGACGCCGCCACCGGGGCGCGGGCACGGACCGCACCATGCCGGCGCCCGCCGAGGGGCCGGCGTGGCTGCGCACGACCGCTCCCTATAATGAGTTTTCACCCCCTCCAGCGCCCGTGACGACCGCCGCGCGGCGCTGCCCGACATGACCAAGTACGTCTTCGTCACCGGCGGCGTGGTGTCCTCGCTCGGCAAGGGCATCGCGTCGGCATCGCTGGCGGCCATCCTCGAGTCGCGTGGCCTGAAGGTCACGCTGATGAAGCTGGATCCCTACCTCAACGTCGACCCGGGCACGATGAGCCCGTTCCAGCACGGCGAGGTCTTCGTCACCGACGACGGCGCCGAGACCGACCTCGACCTGGGCCACTACGAGCGCTTCATCTCCACGCGCATGAAGCGCGCGAACAACTTCACCGCCGGCCAGATCTACAAGGCCGTGCTCGAGAAGGAGCGCCGCGGCGACTACCTCGGCAAGACGGTGCAGGTGATCCCGCACGTCACGAACGAGATCCAGCTCTTCATCCAGCGCGGCGCCGAGGAGGTCGACGTCGCGATCGTCGAGGTCGGCGGCACGGTCGGCGACATCGAGAGCCTGCCCTTCCTCGAGGCGGTGCGGCAGATGGCGCTGCGCGCCGGCCCGAGCAACGCCGCCTTCGTGCACCTGACCTACGTGCCCTGGATCGCCGCCGCCGGCGAGCTCAAGACCAAGCCGACCCAGCACACGGTGCAGAAGCTGCGCGAGATCGGCATCCAGCCGGACGCGCTGCTGTGCCGCGCCGACCGCGAGGTGCCGGCCGAGGAGCGCGACAAGATCAGCCTGTTCACCAACGTGCCGCGCCACGGCGTGATCAGCATGTGGGACGTCGACACCATCTACAAGGTGCCGCGCATGCTGCACGAGCAGGGGCTGGACGAGCTGATCTGCATGAAGCTGCAGCTGCTGACGCGGCCGGCCGACCTCAAGCGCTGGGACCACCTCGTGCACGAGGTCGGGCATCCGCGCGAGACGGTGCGGATCGCGATGTGCGGCAAGTACACCGACCTGTCGGACTCGTACAAGTCGCTCAACGAGGCGCTGCGCCACGCCGGCATCCACCACCATGCGCGGGTCGAGATCGAGTACGTCGACTCCGAGACGCTGACGCCGGCCAACGTCGAGCGGCTCGGCGGCTTCGACGCCATCCTGGTGCCGGGCGGCTTCGGCAAGCGCGGGGTGGAGGGCAAGATCTGCGCCGTGCAGTACGCGCGCGAGCACGGCATCCCCTACCTCGGGATCTGCCTCGGGATGCAGGTCGCGACCATCGAGTACGCGCGCCACATGGCCGGGCTCGACGGCGCCAACAGCACCGAGTTCGACCCCGCGACACCGCACCCGGTGATCGCGCTGATCGACGAGTGGCAGGACCGCGACGGCACCGTCCAGCGCCGCCATGCGGGGTCGGACCTCGGCGGGACGATGCGGCTGGGCGCGCAGAGCTCGGACGTCAAGCCCGGCACGCTGGCCCACCGCATCTACGGCCCGGTCGTCACCGAGCGCCACCGGCACCGCTACGAGGCCAACGAGCACTACCTGGACCGGCTGCAGGCCGCCGGGCTCGTGATCGCCGCGATCACGCAGCGCGACAAGCTGACCGAGATCGTCGAGCTGCCGCAGGACGTGCATCCCTGGTTCGTCGGCGTGCAGTTCCACCCCGAGTTCAAGAGCACGCCGTGGGACGGCCACCCGCTTTTCATCAGCTACATGCAGGCGGCGCTGGCGCGCCACCGCGCGCTGCACGCGGGCGCAGCGGCGGCACCGGCTGCCGCCGCCACGACGGCAGCCGCCGCCTGAGGGACAGGCGTCGATGCAGCTGTGCGGTTTCGAGGTCGGCCTGCAGCGGCCCTTCTTCCTCATCGCAGGACCCTGTGTGGTCGAGAGCGAGCAGCTGCAGATCGACGTCGCCGGCCAGCTCGCCGAGACCGCGCGCGCGCTCGGCATCCCCTTCATCTTCAAGAGCAGCTACGACAAGGCCAACCGCAGCAGCGGGTCCAGCTTCCGCGGCCCCGGCATGGCGAAGGGGCTCGAGATCCTGGCCCGGGTCCGGCGCGAGATCGGCGTGCCGGTGCTGACCGACGTCCACGCCGAGTCCGAGGTCGCGGACGCCGCCGCGGCCGTCGACGTGCTGCAGACGCCGGCCTTCCTGTGCCGCCAGACCGACTTCATCCGTGCCGTCGCGCGCAGCGGCAGGCCGGTCAATATCAAGAAGGGCCAGTTCCTCGCGCCGCAGGATATGGTCAACGTCGTCGACAAGGCGCGCGCCGCGGCGCGCGAGGCCGGGCTGTCGGAGGACCGCTTCCTGGTCTGCGAGCGCGGCGCGAGCTTCGGTTACCACAACCTGGTGGCCGACATGCGAAGCCTGGCCATCATGCGCGCCACCGGTGCGCCGGTGGTGTTCGATGCCACGCACAGCGTGCAGCTTCCCGGCGGCCAGGGCACGAGCAGCGGCGGCCAGCGCGAATTCGTCCCGGTGCTGGCACGCGCGGCGGTCGGGGTCGGCGTCGCGGGCCTGTTCATGGAGACGCACCCCGACCCCGCGCACGCGATGTCCGACGGCCCGAACGCAGTGCCGCTGACGCACATGAAGGCCTTGCTGGAGCAGCTCGTCGCACTGGACCGCGTCGTCAAGGCGCAGCCGCTGCTCGAAGAGCGTTTCGCCGACTGACCACCTTCCAGGCACGACAACCCGATCCCGCCATGCCCGCCGCCTACCTGATCGCCGACGTCGAAGTCACCGACCCGGTGCAGTACGAGACCTACAAGCAGCTCTCCAGCGCGGCGATGCGTGCGCACGGCGCTGAGGTCTGCGTACGCGGCGGCGCCCTCGACGTGCTCGAAGGCGACTGGCAGCCCGCGCGGCTCGTCGTGCTGAAGTTCCCCTCGGTCGCGAAGGCGCGCGCCTTCTACGACTCGCCCGAATACCGCTTGGCGCGCGACGCGCGCGCCGGCGCGGCGATCATGCGCATGGTCGTCGTCGAAGGTCTTTGAACCCCCGGAGTCTTCCCATGAGTGCCATCGTCGACATCGTCGGCCGCGAGATCCTCGACAGCCGCGGCAACCCCACCGTCGAGTGCGACGTCCTGCTGGAGTCCGGCACGATGGGCCGCGCCGCGGTGCCCAGCGGCGCCTCCACCGGCAGCCGCGAGGCGATCGAGCTGCGCGACGGCGACAAGTCGCGCTACGGCGGCAAGGGCGTGCTGCGCGCGGTCGAGCATGTCAACACCGAGATCAGCGAGGCGGTGCTGGGGCTGGACGCGTCCGAGCAGGCCTTCCTCGACAAGACACTGATCGACCTCGACGGGACCGACAACAAGTCGCGCCTGGGCGCGAACGCGATGCTCGCCGTCAGCATGGCGGTGGCGCGCGCGGCGGCCGAGGAGTCCGGGCTGCCGCTGTACCGCTACTTCGGCGGCATGGGCGGGATGCAGATGCCGGTGCCGATGATGAACGTCATCAACGGCGGCGCGCACGCCAACAACAGCCTGGACCTGCAGGAGTTCATGATCCTGCCGCTGGGCGCGCCGAGCTTTCGCGAGGCGGTGCGCTGGGGCGCCGAGGTCTTCCACGCGCTGAAGAAGATCATCGACGCCAAGGGCATGAGCACCGCGGTCGGCGACGAGGGCGGCTTCGCGCCCAGCGTCGCGAATCACGAGGCAGCGATCCAGCTCATCCTGGAGTCGATCGACAAGGCCGGCTATACCGCCGGCGAGCAGGTCGCGATCGGACTGGACTGCGCCGCCAGCGAATTCCACAAGGACGGCAAGTACGTGCTCGCCGGCGAAGGTGGCCTGGCGCTGGAGGCCGCGGCCTGGGCCGACATGCTGGCCACCTGGTGCGACAAGTACCCCATCGTCAGCGTCGAGGACGGCATGCACGAGGGCGACTGGGCAGGCTGGAAGCTGCTGACCGAGCGCCTCGCGGGCAAGGTGCAGCTGGTCGGCGACGACCTGTTCGTGACCAACACGAAGATCCTCGAGCGCGGCATCCGCGAGGGCATCGCCAACTCGATCCTCATCAAGATCAACCAGATCGGCACCCTGACCGAGACCTTCGCCGCGATCGAGATGGCCAAGCGCGCCGGCTACACGGCGGTGATCAGCCACCGCTCGGGCGAGACCGAGGACTCGACGATCGCCGACATCGCGGTCGGCACCAACGCCGGCCAGATCAAGACCGGGTCGATGAGCCGCAGCGACCGCATCGCCAAGTACAACCAGCTGCTGCGCATCGAGGAGGACCTGGGCGAGGTCGCCAGCTACCCCGGCCGCGCGGCGTTCTACAACCTGCGCTGAGGCGCCGCGGGACAGGCCTGGGGCCGACGCACGCGACGCGCCGCGAGATCGACGTGAGATTCCTGCCGCACGTCCTGGCCGCGCTGCTGCTGCTGGTGCAGGCCGACCTCTGGTTCGGCCGCAGCAACCTGCGCTACGTCGCCCACCTGGAGCGCGAGTTGCAGGCCCAGCGTGCCGCCAGCGACGAGGCGGCCGCGCGCAACGCCGCGATCGAGGCCGAGCTCGGTGATCTCGTCGAGGGCCTGGAGATGGTCGAGGAGCGCGCGCGGACCGACCTCGGGATGCTGCGCAAGGACGAGATCCTGGTGCAGTTCGCGGCGCCGCGCTGAAGCGGGGCGCGCGCGATGCTGCAGGCCGTGCTCGATGCGGCGGCGCCGCTGCTGCGGCCCGCGTTCACGCTGTGGGGCAGCCCGGCGACCTGGGCCGAGGTCGTCGCCTTCGTGCTCGCGGTGTGGATGGTCGTGTGCAACTGGCGCGTGCACCCGCTGGCCTGGCCGCTGGCGATCGCGGCGTCGCTGCTGTATGCGCTGCTGTTCGCGCACGCACGGCTGTACGGCATGGCCGGGGTGCAGCTCTTCTTCGTCGCCGTCGCGCTGTGGGGCTGGTGGCAGTGGCTGCGCGGGCGCGGCGACGACGGCGCGCCGCTGCGCGTGCGGAGGCTTTCGACGCGTGGCCGCGTCGCGGCCATCCTGCTGACGCTGGCGCTGTGGCCGCTGCTGGCACTGATGCTGCGCTTCGTGGCCGAGGGCGAATCGCCCTGGCTGGACGCGCTGCCCACCGTCGGCAGCGTGACCGGGCAGATCCTGCTCGGGCGCAAGCTGATCGAGAACTGGCCAGCCTGGATCGCGGTCAACGTCGTCGGCGTCGTGCTGTTCGTCCAGCAGACGCTCTGGCTGACGGCGATCCTGTACGCACTGTTCGCGGTCATGGCGGTGGTCGGCTGGCGCGCGTGGGTGCGCCTGGAGGCCGCGCGCGCGATCTCGGCACGCGAGCTCGCGCAGCGGGGCGCGGCGCATGGCTGAGCGCGCGCGGGTGCCGCCACGCGAAGGGCCAGCGCCGGCCCCGAGACCCGCGCCGCCGGCGGGCGCGCTGCGCATCGCGATCGTCGGCGCCGAGAGCACCGGCAAGTCGACGCTCGCGGTCGCGCTCGCCGAAGCGCTCGCCGCGTCCACCGGGCTGGCCTGCACGGCGGTACCCGAGTGGCTGCGCGCGTGGTGCGAGCGCGAGGGGCGCACGCCGCGGCCCGACGAGCAGGCGGCGATCGCGGCCGAGCAGCACGCGCGCATCGAGTGCGCCGCCGCGGCGCACGATATCGTCGTCGCCGACACGACGGCGCTGATGACGGCGGTCTACAGCCGGCTGCTGTTCGGCGACCGCTCGCTGGAGGCGATGGCGATCGCGTGGCAACGCAGGATGTCGATCACGTTGCTGACGGCGGTCGACCTGCCCTGGCAGGCCGACGGCCACCAGCGCGACGGCCCGCATGTGCAGGCACCGGTCGACGCCCTCGTCGGCGATCTGCTGGCCGCGCACCGGCTGCCGTGGGTGCGCGTGGGCGGCCAGGGCCCGGCGCGGCTGCGGTCGGCGCTCGAGGCGGTCACGCCGCTGCTGCCGGCGCGGAACGCGGGCTGACGCGAGCCCAAGGTCCGGCGCCAGGCCCGCCCGAAGCCCACCCGACTCCGGGCGCGGCTTGACCTGCATCAGGTGACGCCCAGGGCCGCGGCGCATCATCATGCGATTCATGGACGCAGACGAACCGCGCGCGGCGCCACGGCCCGCGTCGCCGAGACCCGACCGATGAAACACCTCAGCGGCGTCGACGCGGCCTTCCTGCACCTGGAGACGCCGCAGACCCCGATGCACGTCGCATCGCTGAGCCTGTTCGACCTCCCGCCAGGCTATCGGCGTGACTTCTTCGCCAGCGTCAAGCGCGAGCTCGGCCGACGGCTGCACCTGGCACCCGTCCTGCGGCGCCGGCTGGCGCCGATGCCGCTGCAGCTGGCCGACCCGGTCTGGGTGGAGGACGATGCGGTCGACCTGGACCACCATGTGCAGCGGGTGACGCTGCCTGCCCCCGGCACCATGCGCCAGTTCGAGGACTGCGCCGCCGCGCTGCACGCCGAGCTGCTGGACCGCCACCGGCCGCTGTGGCGGCTGCACGTGATCGACGGGCTGGCCAGCGGCCAGGTCGGCTACTACTTCAAGGCGCATCACGCGGCGCTCGACGGGCTGGCCGGCGTGCAGCTCGCTCGCACGCTGTTCGACACCACGCCGCGGCCTTCGCCGACGCGGCCGCCCCGGTCCGCCGCAGCCGCCGCGGCCGAGCACCCGGGGCCGATCGAGCTCGGTGCGGCGGCGCTGCGCCACGACGGCGCGCAGTACATCAAGCTGCTGCGCCACCTGCCCGAGGTCGTGCGCACGCTAGGCGGGTTGTTCGGTGCGCCGGCGTCGGCGGGCGCGGGCCGGCTGCGGCAGAACTTCGTCTTCGGCCCGCGCACGCCGCTGAACGTGCCGATCACCGCCGAGCGCGGCTTCGCCGGCCTGTCGCTGCCGCTGGAGGCCTTGCAGTCGATCGCGGCGGCGCACGATGCCAAGCTCAACGACATCGTGCTGGCGCTGTGCAGCGGCGCGCTGCGGCGCTATCTCGTGCAGCACGGCGGCATCCCGCCGCGGCCGCTGACGGCGGCGATGCCGATCTCGCTGCGCGAGACCGGCGACACCGAATACACGACCCAGGCGACGATGCCGCTGGTCAACCTGCAGACGCATATCGCGGACCCGCTGCGCCGCCTGCGCGCGATCCGCGACGCCGCCGGCGCGGTCAAGTCGATGGTGCAACAGGCGCGCGGCATCGTGCCGATGGACTTCCCGTCGATCGGCGTGCCCTGGGTGTTGCACGGGCTGGCCGAACTCTACGGCCGCTCGCAGGTCACGAGCGTGATGCCGCCGCTGGCCAATGTCGTCGTCTCCAACATCCCCGGCCCGCGCGTGCCGCTGTATGCGGCCGGCGCGCGGATGCAGTGCTATTGGCCGATGTCGATCGTCGAGCACGGCCTGGGGCTGAATATCACGGTGATGAGCTACGCCGGCAGCATGGGCTTCGGCTTCACGACCGCACGTGCCGCCGTGCCCGATGCCGAAGCGCTGACCCGTGCGCTCGCCGCGGCCTTCGACGAGCTGGTCGCGCGGCCGGTGCCGCGGCGGCCGCGCAAGGCGGCGGCCGCAGCCACCACGGTGACCACGGCCGCCAAACCGGCGGCACCATCCCGGTCCCACCGCGCACGGAGATCCCGAGCATGAGCCAAGCCGAATCGCACCCGCGTCGCCGCGCCACCCTGGTCGGTGGCGGCATCGCCGGCCTGGCCGCGGCGGTCACCCTGATCCGCCACGGCGGCTTCGATGGCCGCGACATCCGCATCGTCGAGGAGGCCACGCTCGGCGGCAGCCTGGACGCCGGCGGGTCGGCCGCCGCCGGCTATTCGATGCGTGGCAGCCGCATGTACGGCGCGGCCTATGTACTGATGTACGAGCTGCTCGGACACATCCCGACGCTCGACGATCCAGGCAAGTCGGTGGCGCAGGACACGCTCGACTTCTGGACCGAGTCGCCGTGGGACGCGCGTGCGCGGCTGGTCGGGCGCGGCGGCCGGATCGTCGATGCGTCGTCGTTCGGGCTGAGCGACAAGGGCCGCGCCGACCTGATCGGGATGATGATGCGCGACGAGGAGGAGCTCGGCGCCCGGCGTATCGACGAATGCTTCGACACCGACTTCTACGGCAGCCACTTCTGGCTCATGTGGTCCAGCATGTTCGGCTTCGAGACCTGGCACAGCGCGGCCGAGTTGCGGCGCTACCTGCTGCGGTTCCTGCGCCTGTTTCCCGACCTGGCGACGATGAAGATCGTGCAGTCGACGCGCTACAACGCGCGCGACTCGATCGTGCGGCCGATCGAGCGCTGGCTGGCGCAGCAGGGGGTGCAGTTCGAGATCGGGGTGCAGGTGACCGACCTCGAATTCGACGAGGCGCCCGGCGGACTGCGCGCGGTGACCCGTATCCGCGCGCGGCGCGGCGATACCGCCGCCGATATCGACGTGGCGCCGGGCGACTTCGTCATCGTCACCCTCGGCTCGATGACCGCCGACTCGACGCTCGGATCGATGGACGCCCCGCCGCCGGCGCCCTCGCACCGCAGCGGCGCCTGGCCGCTGTGGCAGCGGCTCGCCGCGCGCGACGCCGCCTTCGGCCGGCCGCAGGCCTTCTGCGGCGATATCGCGCGCAGCCAGTGGGTGACCTTCACCGTCACGCACGCCGACGACCGTTTCGTACGCCGCATGGCGGCCTTCAGCGGCAACGAGCCCGGCCGCGGCGGGCTGGTGACGCTGGTGGATTCGAGCTGGCGGCTGACCTTCCACCTCTTCCACCCGCCGGCCTATCCCGACCAGCCGCCCGGCACCCATGTCTGGTGGGGTTACGGCCTGTTCGCCGACCCGCCAGGCGACTTCGTCGCCAAGCCCATGCCCGCGTGCAGCGGCCGCGAGATCCTGACCGAGGTCGTCGGCCAGCTCGGCTGGCAGGACGAGTTGCCGGCGCTGCTCGACGGCGCGAACTGCGTGCCCTGCCTGCTGCCCTACACCACCAGCCAGTTCATGCCGCGCTCGCCCGGCGACCGGCCGCCGGTCGTGCCGCCGGGCTATACCGGCTTGGCGCTCGTCGGCCAGTACTGCGAGATCCCGGACAACGTCGTCTATACCGTCGAGTATTCGATCCACTCGGCCGCGTTGGCGGTGGCGTCGCTGCTCGGCGCGCCGGGGGTGGTGCCGCCGGCCTACCATGGGCTGGACCACCCGCACGCGCTGGTCGGGGCGATCCGGCGCGTGCTCGAATGACCCATCCGGCGGCCCCCGGGGTCGCCGCGATCATTTCACTCGACGAAGGAGCTCGCCGACATGGCACTGCACAGGATGGCCCCGGTCGACGCGGCCTGGTTCCACATGGACGGCCGCGCCAACCTGGCGATGGTCACGAGCGTCGCGCTGACGCGCGAGCCGCTGGACTTCGACCGCGTCGCGGCCTTGTACGCGGCGCGGCTGGCCGACTTCCCGCGCTTTCGCCAGCGCGTGGTCGAGCGCGGTCTGCCGATCCCGCTGCCGCACTGGGAGGACGTGCCGGACTTCGACATCGGCCAGCATCTGCACCATGTGGCGCTGCCGGCCCCGGGCGGGCAGCGCGAGCTCGAGCGGCTGCTGGGCGACCTCGCCAGCACGCCGCTGGACCGCCTGCAGCCGCTGTGGCAGGTGCACGTGATCGACAACGTCGACGGCGGAAGCGCGCTGGTCACGCGATTCCACCACTGCATCGGCGACGGCACGGCGATGACGGCAGTCTCGATGCGGCTGTACGACACCACGCCGGACGCGCCGCTGCACCGCGACGGGGCGCCTTCGCGAGACCACGGTGAACACGGCGAGCGCGGTGACCACGGTGACGAACACGACGAACCCTGGCTCGAGGCCGCGCTGCGGACCTTGGCGGCGCCGGTGCGCGCGGCGGCCTCGGCGGCGAATACGGCGCTGGACGCCGTGCGCCACCCGCAGGCGTTGGTCGACAAGGCGGCGGCGGTCGTCGGCGGCGCCGGCATGCTGCTGACCGAGCTGCTCAAGACCGACGATCCGCCGTCGCCGTTCAAGGGCGCCTTCTCGCTGCCCAAGCGGGTCGCGTGGTCGGCGCCGGTGGCGATCGCCGACGTCAAGGCGATCGGCGCGCTGGCGGATGCCAAGGTCAACGATGTCCTCGTCGCCGGCATGACCGGCGCGCTGCGCGCCTACCTGCAGCGGCGCGGCGTCGATGTCGCGCACACGACGCTGCGCGCGCTGGTGCCGGTCGACCTGCGGCCGCGCGAGCGCGCGCTGGAGCTCGGCAACGACTTCGGCCTCGTTCTGCTGGAACTCGCGGTCGCGCGCTCGACGCCGCTGGCGCGGCTGCGCGCGACCAAGGCAGCCATGGACGCGCTCAAGCGCTCGCCCGAACCGGTGGCGATGCGCGTGCTGTTCGACATCTTCGGCCGCGCACCGAAGGCGGTCTCGGACATCCCCGAGGCGATGTTCAGCCGCAAGGCCAGCGTCGTCATGACCAACGTCGTCGGTGCCCCGGGCACGCTTTACGTGGCCGGGGTGCCGATCGAGCGCGTCATGTTCTGGGTCCCGCACCCGGGCGACCAGCTCGGCATGGGCATCAGCATCCTCAGCTACCGCGGCCAGGCGACGCTGGCGATCGTCGCCGACGCGCGTCTGGTGCCCGACCCGGAAACGATCACGAGGGGATTCGAGCGCGAGTTCGGGACACTGCTGGCGGCGGCCCGCAAGTCCGCGACGAGGAAGCCCCTTGCGAAGAAGGCCGGCGCGCGCAAACCGCCCTCCAAGGCGGTGGCCAAGAAGACGGGGGCGAAGAAGGCTTCGCCGAAGCCACCACCGCGCGCCCGTGCAGCCGCCACGAGGAAGGCGGCAACGACGACGCCGGCCAAGGGCGGGCGCAAGACCAGCGCGCGCTGAGCCGGCCCATCCGCGCACGCCGCGCGCCAAGGCGCGGTCAGCCCTGCACGTACACCCGCTCGGCGTACTCGCGCAGCATGCGACGGGCCGAGAAGCGCGGCCCGTTCGTCATCAGGCTGCGGCGCATCGTCGCGACCCAGCGCTGCGGGATGCCGTCGGCGTCGCGCTCGTGGAACATCGGCAGCACCTGCTGCTCGAGCAACTCGAACAGTGTGTGTGCGTCGCGCCAGTCCTGCGCATGCGGGTCCGGGTCGACGCGGCCGTCGATCGCCCAGCCGTTGGCGCCGTCGTAGGCCTCGGCCCACCAGCCGTCGAGCACCGACAGCTGCAGCCCGCCGCCGAGCACCGACTTCATGCCGCTGGTGCCGCTGGCCTCCTGCGGCGGTCGCGGCAGGTTGACCCAGACGTCGCAGCCGGCCACCAGCTGGCCGGCCAGCGCGATGTCGTAGTCCTCCAGGAAGGCCGCGCGCCCGGCCACGGCCGGCGCGCGCTTGAGCGCGAACAGCCGTCGAACGACCTCCTTGGCCTCGTCGTCGGCCGGGTGCGCCTTGCCGGCGAAGACGAACTGCGCCGGCCGCTCGCCGCCCAGCAGCGCCACCGCACGCTCGGGCAGCAGCCCCACGAGGTGCAGCCGCTTGTAGGTGGCCAGACGGCGCGCGAAGCCGATCGTCAGCCGCCCGGGGTCGAAACCTTCCGCGCCCGCCCGCGCGTAGTCGAGCGGGTCGCCACGGCGCAGCCGGTCGCCGACGGCACGGCCGGCGATCATCTGCACCAGTTCACGGCGCGCCGCGCAGCGGGCGGCCCAGAGCTCGGCAGCCGGGATCCCGGCCACCGGCGCCCAGGTCGCGGGGTCGTCGGCGCGGTCGAGCCAGCCCGGCCCCAGATGGCGGTCCAGCAGCGCGCGCATCGGCCCGCGCAGCCAGGTCGGCACGTGCACGCCGTTGGTCACGTGGGCGATCGGCACGCCCTCGACCGCGCGCCCCGGGAACAGCGGCTGCCAGATCTCGCGCGCGACCTGGCCGTGTCGCCGGCTGACGCCGTTGGCGTGGCGGCTCGTCCGCAGCGCCAGCGCGGTCAGGCCGTAACGCGGGTCGCGGCCCGCAGTCTCGACGCGACCCGCCGCCAGCAGCCGCTCGCGGTCGCCGCACAGGTCGGCCACGCGGCCGAGCATCGCCAGCAGCTCGTCGCGCGCATAGGTCTCGTTGCCGGCCGCCACCGGCGTGTGGGTGGTGAAGACGAGCTTGTGCCGCACCGCCTGCCAGGCCGTGTCGTCATCCGCGTCGGCGTCGTCCCGGGTCTGCGCCAGCAGCTCGCACACCGCCAGCGCAGGGTGGCCCTCGTTGAGGTGGACCACGCAGGGCTCGATGCCCAGCGCCCGCAGCAGCCGCGCCCCGCCCACGCCCAGCACCGCATACTGCGCCAGCCGGATCGGGCGGCTGCTCTCGTACAGCCGCGAGCTGACCCAGCGGCCGACGGCGCTGTTCTCCGGCCTGTCGGTGTCGAGCAGGTACAGCGGCACCCGGCCGACGTCGACGCGCCAGACCTGCACCACCAGGTCCTCGTCGCCGACCGGCACCGTCAGCGTCCGCGGCCGGCCGTCGGCGCCGGTCAGGCGCACGCAGGGCAGCCGGTCGGGGTCGGCGTCGAGCCAGTACTCGTGCTGGTAGCCGCTGTCGTCGATGCGCTGGTGGAAGTAGCCGGTGCGGTACATCAGGCCGATGCCGACCATCGGCAAGGCCATGTCCGAGGCCTCCTTCAGGATGTCGCCGGCCAGGATGCCGAGCCCGCCCGAATAGATCGGCAGCGACCCATGCACGCCGAATTCGGCGCAGCAGAAGGCCACCGGATGGTGCGCGCTGGCCGCACCGGGGCGCCACGGGCGCTCGCGGTCGCGCTGCAGTTCGTCGGCGAGGCGCCCGATGCGCCCCGTCAGCGCCTCGTCCGCGGCCGCGCGCTCCAGCGTGGCGCGGTGCGACTCGGTCAGCAGCCGCAGCGGGTTGGCCCCGCAGCGCGCCCAGCGGTCGGGGTCGATCGCCCTGAACACGGCATCGCCGTCGGCCGACCAGGACCAGCGGTAATCGTAGGCGACGCGCGCCAGCGGCTGCAGCGCATCGGGCAGCATGCGCGCGAGTTCGGACACGGCGCGCTCGACATCGTCGTCACCAGGAAACATCGACCCTCCTCGACACGATCCGCCGAGCCTGCCCGGGCACTCGCCGCCTGAACGGTGGCTGGCCTGGAGGCGGCGCTTGCACTAGACGTTGAGCAGCAGGAACCGCCGCTCCCACGGGCTGATGACGTCGAAGTATTCGCGGTACTCGACATCCTTGATCGCGCGGTAGGTCTGCACGAAGTGCTCGCCGAAGAGTTCGGCCAGCGGCTCGCACGCGACCAGCCGCTCGACCGCGTCGTCGAGGTGGCGCGGCAGCTGGTGCGGCTGTTCGTAGGCGCTCCCGGTCAGCGGCTCGGTCGGCTTCAGGCCCTGCTTCATGCCCAGCCATCCGCAGGCCAGGCTGGCGGCGAAGACCAGGTAGGGGTTGGCGTCGACCCCCGCGAGCCGGTTCTCGACCCGTCGCGCCTCGGGGCCCGACCGCGGCACGCGCAGCCCGCAGGTGCGGTTGTCGTGACCCCAGCTCAGGTTGATCGGCGCCGACGTGAAGCGGCTCAGCCGCCGGTAGCTGTTGACGTAGGGCGCGAAGAACGCGGTGGCCGCTGGCAGGTAGGCCTGCAGCCCGCCGATGAAGTGCAGGAAGTGCTCGGAGGCCTCGCCGTCGGGCCGGCTGAACAGGTTGGTGCCACGGGCCAGGTCGATCACGCTCTGGTGCAGGTGCATCGCGCTGCCCGGCTGGCCCTGCATCGGCTTGGCCATGAAGGTGGCGTACATCTGGTTGCGGATCGCGACCTCGCGCACCGTGCGCTTGAAACGGAAGACCTGGTCGGCGCGCGCGACCGGGTCGCCATGGTCGAGGTTGATCTCCATCTGCGCCGTGCCCATCTCGTGCACCAGCGTGTCCAGCGCGATGCCCTGCGCCTCGCACCAGTCGTACATGACGTCGAAGATGTCACCGTATTCGTCCACCGACTCGATCGAGAAGCTCTGCATCCCGGCCTCGCTGCGACGGGTGCGGCCGGTCGGCGGCTTCAGCGGGATGTCCTCGTCGGCCTCGACCTGCACGAGGTAGAACTCCATCTCCGGCGCGATCACCGGGCGCCAGCCCTCGGCCTCGTAGCGCTCGACGATGCGGCGCAGCGCGTTGCGCGGCGACAGGTCGACCGGCTGGCCGTCGAAGCCTACGCAGTCGTGGATGATCTGTGCCGTCGGCTCCTTCGCCCAGGGCACCATGCACAGCGTCGACAGGTCGGGCACGAGCCGCATGTCGGGGTCGGCGACGGCGGTGAAGTCGCGCTCCGGGTATTCGCCGGTCACCGACATCGTCAGCACCGCCTCGGGAAGGCGCAACCCGAACGCCGGGTCGTAGCGGTGGCGCGGGACGATCTTGCCGCGCGCCTGCCCCGACATGTCCGGGGTCAGGCACTCGATCTCGTCGATGCGGTTTTCGTCCAGCCAGCGCTGGAGGTCGGCGTGGTCGGTCATGGGCGGGCGGTGCGGTGGCGTTGGCGCGCATTGTCCAACGCCTGCGGTCCGCCGCGTCGCGTCCGTCGCGCAGGACACGCGACGGGCCGCAGTCGGCGGGTCCGCGCTGCGCGCGATGCGCGCGTGGCAGGCGCTAAAGCGGCACGCCGACGAGGTCGGGCGCCGGCCAGGCCGGCGGCTGGGCCAGCGCCTCGGGCTCGCCGGCCAGCGGCGCCGGCCATCCCAGCAGCGCCGACGCCTCGCGGCAGCGCCGGGCCAGATCGGCGCGATCGCGCCCGCCCAGGTGGACGATGCCGTAGCGGTGGCTTCCCAGCCACTTGAAGTCGCGCGCGAGCGCCTGCCCGTGCTTGGGAAAGCTGAACAGGAGTGCGTCCGGAAAGGCTTCGCGCAGTGCCGCGCGCCGCGCCGGCGTCGGCGCCCCGGCCACCTGGTCCGGGGCGAAGGCGCGGTAGACGAAGCTCGCCGCGGCGCCGGATGGCGGCTGCACGCGCGGCAGCGCCAGCGGGTCGGCGCCGGCGGCCAGCGCCAGGCCGATCGCGTGCGGGTCGACACCGTGCACCCGCCGGTACAGGTCGCCGAACTGCGACGCCAGCCGCGGGTTGAATTCGATCACCGTCAGGCGGTCGTTCGCCGCATCGTGGACGAATTCCATGTTGAACAGGCCATGATCGAACCCGACCTCGGCCAGGAAGCGGCGCGCGACCTCGGCCGCGCGCGCCGCCACCGGCTGCGGCAACCGGCTGGGCAGTTCGAAGCGCATGAAGGCCTGCGTGCCGGGAACCATCACGGCGTCGACGACACCCAGCACGTGCATGCGGCCGCGCCAGACAAACCCGTCCAGGTTGTACTGGCGGCCGCGCACCGGCTCCTCGAGGATCAGCCGGTGCGCGCTGCCCGCTTCGGGCAGGCGCCGGCGCGCGATCCGGTCGAAGGGTTCGACGAGGTGGCGGATCACCCACAGCTCGCGCCAGCCGAAGCGCGTGTGCGCCTGCAACTCGGCATGGCTGGCCACGTGGCGCGCGAGCACCGAGAAGGCCGCGCGCACCGGCTTGACGAAGCGCGGGTAGGTGATGCCGTCGGGAATCGGGTCGCCGTAGGCGGCGTCGAGCAACTCGAACGCCGGGTTGGCCTCGGGCGCGACGCGCTGCAGCACGCGCCGCGCGTGCAGCTTGTGCTGGCACGCCAGCACCGCCTCGGGCCGGTTGCCCGGCAGGCCCGCGATTTCGGCCGTCAGCGCGGCCGCGAGCGCGCCGAAATGCTCCTGGTGCGACACCACCCCGGCCCAGCCCCGCCGCCGCGCCCGGCGCGCCTGGCGGGCGGCGAAGCGCTCGACATCGGCCCAGGCCAGGCGCACGTTGCTCGGAAAGCTGAACAGGTCGAAGCCGGCACGGTCGAATTGCCAGCCCTGCTCGCGACGAAGCCGATCGTGGGCGATCCGGTCCCAGTCGAAGTCGAACAGCAAGCCGACACGCGCCGATCCGCGTGCCGGGCACGCCGGGTCGCGTCTCGTCGGGGCGGCAGGGGTCGCGATCGGCATGGGACGCGACGATTGTCGCCCAAACCCCGCCTCCCGGCCGGAAACCCCATGGGGCATCGGCCCGGGCGGTACGCGGCGCGCCGCCTGGCGGTCAGCGCTGGTCGAGCGGGATGACGTCGCGCCGGGTGGCGCCGCAGTAGAGCTGGCGCGGGCGGCCGATCTTGTACTCGGGGTCGCCGATCATCTCGTTGAGCTGGGCGATCCAGCCGACCGTGCGCGCGAGCGCGAAGATCGCGGTGAACAGGCTGACCGGGATGCCGAGCGCGCGCTGCACGATGCCCGAGTAGAAGTCGACGTTCGGGTACAGCTTGCGGGCGACGAAGTACTCGTCCTCGAGCGCGATCTTCTCCAGCGTCATCGCCAGCTTGAACAGCGGGTCGTTACCCAGCCCGAGCTCGCCGAGCACCTCGTGGCAGGTCTCGCGCATCAGCTTGGCGCGCGGGTCGTAGTTCTTGTAGACGCGGTGGCCGAAGCCCATCAGGCGCACGTTGGAGTTCTTGTCCTTGACCTGCTTGATGAACTCGCCGATCTTCTCGACCCCGCCGGCCTGCTGGATCTCCTCCAGCATGGTCAGCGCCGCCTCGTTGGCGCCGCCGTGCGCCGGACCCCACAGGCAGGCCACGCCGGCGGCGATCGCCGCGAACGGGTTGGTCCCCGAGCTGCCGCACAGCCGCACGGTCGACGTCGACGCGTTCTGCTCGTGGTCGGCGTGCAGGATGAAGATGCGGTCGATCGCGCGCACCAGGACGTCGTTGGGCACGTAGTCCTCGCACGGCGTGCCGAACATCATGCGCATGAAGTTGGCTGCGTACGACAGCTCGTTGCGCGGGTAGATGTAGGGCTGGCCCATGCCGTACTTGTAGGCCATGGCCACCAGCGTCGGCATCTTGGCGATCAGGCGGATCGCCGAGATCTCGCGGTGGCGCGGGTTGTTGATGTCGGTGCTGTCGTGGTAGAAGGCCGACATCCCGCCGACCAGCCCGGTCAGCACGGCCATCGGGTGCGCGTCGCGCCGGAAGCCGCGCAGGAAGAACTGCATCTGCTCGTTGATCATCGAGTGACGCGTCACGAGCGTGTCGAACTCCTTCTGCTGCTGCGCGTTCGGCAGCTCGCCGTACAGCAGCAGGTAGCAGGTGTCGAGGAAGTCGCACTGCTCGGCGAGTTGCTCGATCGGGTAGCCGCGGTAGAGCAGCTCGCCCTTGTCACCGTCGATGTAGGTGATGGTCGACTGGCACGACGCCGTGCTCATGAAGCCCGGGTCGTAGGTGAACATCCCCGTCTGCCCGTACAGCTTGCGGATGTCGATCACGTCCGGGCCGATCGTGCCCGTGTAGATCGGCAGCTCCATGCTCGGGCGGCCGTCGGAGAACGACAGGGTGGCTTTGGCGTCGGAGGGGTTCATCTCGGGCTTCACCTTTCTTCGGGGTTGGCGGCGCGGCTGGCCGGCTGGCGCAGCAGTGCGAGCAGCTCGTGCACGTCGGGCCGGTCCAGCTCGCCATCGGGTTCGCGGCGCGCCAGCAGCAGGTCCAGCAGGTCGTTGTCCGGCAGGTCCATCAGCGCCATCAGCGCGTCGGCCTGTCTTGTCGTGATCGTCTCCCCGGCGGTTTCGAGACGGCGGAAGAAGCGCTCGAGCAGCAGGTCGTTCTCGAGCAGGCCGCGCCGGCAACGCCACCGCAGCTTGCCCAGCGCGGGGTAGTCGGGCGCAGCCTCCGTCATCGTCTTGCAGGATCAGACGGCCCGGCGGACCATCAGTTCCTTGATCTTGCCGATCGCCTTGGTCGGGTTCAGGCCCTTCGGACAGACGTCGACGCAGTTCATGATCGTGTGGCAGCGGAACAGCCGGTACGGATCCTCGAGGTTGTCCAGCCGCTCGCCGGTGGCCTGGTCGCGGCTGTCGGCGATGAAGCGGTAGGCCTGCAGCAACCCCGCGGGGCCGACGAACTTGTCCGGGTTCCACCAGAAGCTCGGGCAGCTCGTCGAGCAGCTGGCGCACAGGATGCACTCGTACAGGCCGTTGAGCTCGTCGCGCTCCTCGGGCGACTGCAGCCGCTCCTTCTCGGGTGGCAGCGAATCGTTGATCAGGTAGGGCTTGATCGAGTGGTACTGGTCGAAGAACTGCGTCATGTCGACGATCAGGTCGCGGATGACCGGCAGGCCGGGCAGCGGACGCAGCACGATCGTGCCCGGCAGGCTGCGCATGTTGGTCAGGCAGGCCAGCCCGTTCTTGCCATTGATGTTCATCGCGTCCGACCCGCACACGCCCTCGCGGCAGCTGCGGCGGAAGCTCAGCGTCGGGTCGACCGACTTGAGCTTGATCAGTGCGTCCAGCAGCATGCGCTCGGAGCCGTCGAGGTCGACCTCGATCGTCTGCATGCGGGGCCGGGCGTCCTGGTCCGGGTCGTAGCGGTAGATCTGGAAGCTGCGCTTGCTCATGGCGGGATACGGGCGGGGGTCAGAAGGTCCGCACCTTGGGCGGGACGGTCTCGGTCGTCAGCGGCTTCATGCGCACCGGCTTGTAGTCGAGCCGGTCGCCGTCGCTGTACCACAGCGTGTGCTTGAGCCAGTCGCGGTCGTTGCGCCCGAGCGGGAACTCGGGGTCGTCCTGGCCGCGCTCGTAGTCCTTCACGGTGTGCGCGCCGCGGCACTCGTGGCGCGCCGCCGCCGAGACGATGGTCGCGCGCGCGGCCTCGATCAGGTTGTCGACCTCGAGCGCCTCGACGCGCGCGGTGTTGAAGACCTTGGATTTGTCTTTCAGCCCGATCGCGCGCACGCGCTCGGCGATCGCGGCGATCCTGGACACTCCCTCGTCGAGCGTGGCCTGGGTGCGGAAGACCGCCGCGTGACGCTGCATCGTCTCGCGGATGTCACCGGCGACATCCTGCGCATACTCGCCCGAACTGCTCGCATCCAGCCGTGCCAGCCGCGCCAGCGTGGCGTCGCCCGCATCCTTGGGCAGCGGCTTGTGCGACTTGTCGCCGCTGCGCAGGCTGTCGACGATGTGCGTGCCGGCCGCGCGGCCGAAGACGACGAGGTCGAGCAGCGAGTTGGTGCCGAGCCGGTTGGCCCCGTGCACGCTGACGCAGGAGCACTCGCCGACCGCGTACAGGCCGCCGACGACGGCATTCGGATCGCCGTTCTTGGGCACCGCCACCTGGCCGTGGATGTTGGTCGGCACGCCGCCCATCTGGTAGTGGATCGTCGGCACCACCGGAATCGGCTCCTTGGTGATGTCGACGTTGGCGAAGTTGTGCCCGATCTCGTAGATCGACGGCAGCCGCTTCATGATGGTCTCGACCCCGAGGTGGGTCATGTCCATGTGGATGTAGTCCTTGGCCGGCCCACAGCCCCGCCCTTCCTTGATCTCCTGGTCCATGCAGCGGCTGACGAAGTCGCGCGGTGCCAGGTCCTTGAGCGTCGGCGCGTAGCGCTCCATGAAGCGCTCGCCGGCGGCGTTGCGCAGGATCGCCCCCTCGCCGCGACAGCCCTCGGTCAGCAGCACGCCCGCACCCGCCACGCCGGTGGGGTGGAACTGCCAGAACTCCATGTCCTGCAGCGGGATGCCGGCGCGCGCGGCCATCCCCAGGCCGTCGCCGGTGTTGATGAAGGCATTCGTGCTGGCGGCGTAGATGCGGCCGGCGCCACCGGTGGCCAGCAGCGTGACCTTGGCCTCCAGCGCGTGGACGTCGCCGGTCTCCATCTCGAGCGCGATCACGCCCAGCACGTCGCCGTCGGCGTCGCGGATCAGGTCCAGCGCCATCCACTCGACGAAGAAGTTGGTGCGCGCCTTGACGTTCTGCTGGTACAGCGTGTGCAGCATCGCGTGGCCGGTGCGGTCGGCCGCGGCGCAGGCTCGCTGCACCGGCTTCTCGCCGTAGTTGGCGGTGTGGCCGCCGAACGGGCGCTGGTAGATCGTGCCGTCCGGGTTGCGGTCGAACGGCATGCCGAAGTGTTCCAGCTCGTAGACGACCTTGGGCGCCTCGCGGCACATGAACTCGATCGCGTCCTGGTCGCCGAGCCAGTCGCTGCCCTTGACGGTGTCGTAGAAGTGGTAGTGCCAGTTGTCCTCGGACATGTTGCCCAGGCTGGCGCCGATGCCGCCCTGCGCCGCGACCGTGTGCGATCGGGTCGGGAAGACCTTGGTCAGGACGGCGACGTTCAGGCCCGCGAGCGCGAGCTGCAGCGACGCGCGCATGCCGGAGCCGCCGGCGCCGACGATGACGACGTCGAAGCGGCGACGGGGAAGATTGGCGAGCGACATGGCCCTATAGCCTCCACAGCACCTGCACGGCCCAGCCCGCGCAGCCCAGCAACCAGACGATCGTGGCGACCTGCAGCACCAGCCGCACGCCCACGGGCTTGATGTAGTCCATCCAGATGTCGCGCATGCCGACCCACGCGTGCCACAGCAGCGCGACGACGACGGTGAAGGTCAGCAGCTTCATCCACTGGGCGGCGAAGATGCCGGCCCACTTGTCGTAGCTCATCGGCCCGGGCATCAGCACCTGCACCACCAGGGCGAGGGTGAACAGCGCCATCAGCGCCGCCGTCACGCGCTGGCTCAGCCAGTCGCGAAAGCCGTAGTGCGCGCCGACGACGAGGCGCTTGGATCCGTGCTTGACCGTCATCGCGAGCCCTCCTCAGAACAGCCCGAACAGTTTGGCGCCCAGCGCTGCCGTCAGCAGCAGCGACAGCGCCAGCGTCGCGACCGCCGACGTCGCCCCCTGCACCTTGGCGACGCTGTGCGTGGCGTCCATCCAGAGATGGCGCACGCCGGCGATCGCGTGATGCAGGTAGGCCCAGATCAAGGCCAGCGACACCAGCTTGAGCAACCAGCCCGGCAGCGGCCCGGCGCCGACCGCGAAGGCGCTGGCCAGCGCCTCGTACGAGAACTCCGAGCTCAGGCTGGCGTCGAAGATCCACAGCGCGAACGGCAGCAACAGGAACATCATCGCGCCGCTGACGCGGTGCAGGATCGACACCATGCCGGCCACCGGCAACCGGTAGCGCACGATGTCGGTGATGTGGATGTTGCGGTAGACGGGACGGGGCTTGGCGGGTGCGTTCGACATCGTCGTGTCCTGCTTGTTCTGGCGTCGCCCGGGCCCACGCGAGATACCCGGAATCGCCAGAGTTTATTGCAATGCAGCAGTCTTACATGGACCTGTGGGGTCAGCTCGCGCCACGGTTCAGTTCAGCTGGTTGCGGTAGTGGTGCGCGGCGGTGTGGTACAGGCCGCGGCGCAGCTCGACCGGGCGGTCGCCGTAGGTGTACGACAGCCGCTCGACCGACAGCAGCGGCGCGCCGACGCCGACCTCCAGCAAGCGCGCGGCCTCGTCGTCGGCCGCCACGGCGCGGACCTTCTCGTCGGCGCGGATCATGCGTACGCCGAACTCGGCCTCGAAGAAGGCGTACATCGGCCCACGCTGGCCCGACAGCCGCTCCGCGCTCAGCCCCTTGAACAGCGCCGCCGGCAGCCAGATCTCGTCGAAGACGACCGGCCGCGGCCGGCCGTCGATCTCGGCCAGCAGGAGCCGGCGCACCTGCCACACCGACTCGCTGGCCTTCAGGCCCAGCGCGCGCGCGACCTCGGCCGGTGCGCGCAGGCGACGGCAGTCCAGGAAGCGCCGGCGCATGCCCGCCGCCGCGCCGTCGTCGCGTTGCAGGCGCAGGAAGCGGTACTGCGTGCGCTCCTCGGCATGGGTGGCGACGAAGGTGCCCTTGCCCTGGCGGCGCACGAGCAGGTTGTCGGTCGCGAGTTCGTCGATCGCCTTGCGCACCGTGCCCTGGCTGACCTTGTACCGCGTCGCCAGGTCGATCTCGCTGGGGATGACCTCGCCCGGCTTCCACTCGCCGCCTTGCAGGCTGCGCAGCAGCAGTTCCTTGATCTGCTGGTACAGCGGGCTGAACGACGGCGTCGCCTCGGCCACGGGATCGGGCAGGCCGGATCCCGGTGCAAGGATGGTGGCGGCGGACGGGTCGGCCATGGCCTATTGTCTTACATAAGACATAAGAGTCCAGTCAGGCGCGCCGCCTTACACTCGGGGCACGCGCCCGGCGCCCTGCGCCGCGCCCCCGACGCACCGCCGCAACCGACCCTTCCACTGTCTCTTCGAGGAGCCCCCCATGAGCAAGAAACCCGTCCGCGTGGCCGTCACCGGCGCCGCCGGCCAGATCGGCTATGCCCTGCTGTTCCGCATCGCCTCCGGCGAGATGCTCGGCAAGGATCAGCCCGTCGTCCTGCAGCTGCTCGAGATCCCCGACGAGAAGGCGCAGAAGGCGCTCAAGGGCGTGATGATGGAGCTCGAGGACTGCGCCTTCCCGCTTCTCGCCGGCATGGAGGGCCATGCCGACCCGAAGACCGCGTTCAAGGACTCCGACTACGCGCTGCTCGTCGGCGCACGCCCGCGCGGCCCTGGCATGGAGCGCGCCGACCTGCTGGCCGCCAACGCGCAGATCTTCACCGCGCAGGGCAAGGCGCTGGACGCCGTGGCGTCGCGCGACGTGCGGGTGCTGGTCGTCGGCAACCCGGCCAACACCAATGCCTACATCGCGATGAAGTCCGCACCCGGCCTGCCGGCGAAGAATTTCACCTCGATGATGCGGCTGGATCACAACCGCGCACTGTCGCAGATCGCGCTGAAGACCGGCAAACCGGTGGCGAGCATCCGCAAGCTGTGCGTGTGGGGTAACCACAGCCCGTCGATGTACGCCGACTACCGCTTCGCGACCATCGACGGCGCCAGCGTCGAGGACATGATCGCCGACCAGGTCTGGAACAAGGAGGTCTTCCTGCCGACCGTCGGCAAGCGCGGCGCGGCGATCATCGACGCGCGCGGCCTGTCGTCGGCGGCATCGGCCGCCAATGCCGCGATCGACCACATGCGCGACTGGGCGCTGGGGACGAACGGCGAGTGGGTCACGATGGGCGTGCGCAGCCAGGGCGAGTACGGCATCCCGAAGGACGTCATGTTCGGCTACCCGGTCACCTGCGCCGGCGGCGAGTACAGCATCGTCGAGGGACTGCAGATCGACGAATTCAGCCGCAGCTGCATCGACAAGACGCTGGCCGAGCTGATGGGCGAGCAGGACGGCGTGCGCCACCTGCTCTGACGCGGCGGCCGGGCGCGAACGCTCTCAGTGGCCGAGCGCAGGGCTTGGCGCTACCCTTGCAGCATGTCGGGCCATCGGAGGGCCCTCGCACGGCCCGACAGACTGCCGGCTGCCCCAGCCGCCCCGACCCGAGCCTGCCATGAACGACCGCGCCCCCCTGCACCCCCGCGATGCCCTGTTCGACCCCGGCGAGCCTGCCGCGACGCCGCTTCCGGTGTGCGACCACTACGCCGGCGTGGAGGAGCGCATGCGCAAGGCCTTGGCGCTGCAGGCCGAGCGCGGGCCGGTGTTCGACGTCACGCTGGACAACGAGGACGGCGCGCCGGTCGGCGGCGAGATCGAGCAGGCGCACCTGATCGCCGAACTGCTCGCCGGCCCCGACAACCGCTTCGGCCGCGTCGGCGTGCGGGTGCTGCCGGTCGACCATCCCCGATTCGGCGAGGTGCTGGCGATCGTGCTGGCGTCGCCCGTGAGGCCGGCCTACCTGATGCTGCCCAAGCCGGGCGGGGTGGCCGACGTGCAGCGCGCCGCCGAAGCCGTGGGCGCCGCGCGCGGTGGCGACGTCCCGCTGCACGCGCTGGTCGAGACGCACGGCGCGCTGCGCGAGGTCCAGGCGATCGCGGCCCACCCGCGCATCGAGTCGCTGTCGTTCGGGCTGATGGACTTCGTCTCCGCGCACCGTGGCGCGATCCCGCTGGCGGCGATGAGCGTCAAGGGCCAGTTCGAGCACCCGCTGGTCGTGCGCGCCAAGCTCGAGATCGCCGCCGCCTGCCACGCGCACGGCAAGGTGCCGTCGCACTGCGTGGTGACCGAATTCAAGCATCCGGCCGCGCTGCAGGCGGCGGCCACGCGCGCGACGCGCGAATTCGGCTACACGCGCATGTGGAGCATCCATCCCGCACAGCTGCAGCCCATCCTGGACGCGTTCGCGCCGACCACGGCCGAGGTCGACCAGGCGATCGAGATCCTGCTGGCGGCGCAGGCCGCACACTGGGCGCCTATCCGTCACCGCGACACGCTGCACGACCGTGCCAGCTACCGCTACTTCTGGCACGTGCTCGAGCGTGCGCACCGCACCTCCGGCAGCACCGGCGAGCAGTTGCCGGCCGAGGTGCGGGCCGCGTTCTTCAGCGACTGAGCCGCTGACACGGGCGCAGTCGCCGACCTGCCCGACGGCGCCCGACGCGCGGCCGCGTTGCGGCCGGACGGCGGTTCAAAGCTGGGTCGAGACCGACCCGACGCGGACCACGAGCGCGCCGCGCGCCCAGGGGAACTTCTCGCGCACCAGGTCGACATGCTCGCCCGCGGCGACGATCTCACCCGTGCCGTCGATCACGCAACCCTGGCCCGGACTGCGCGTGCCCTGCACCTTGCGCGACGCCACCATCAGCTGGATGCGGCCGTTCGCGCGCAGGTTCTGCTCGGTGCGCTGGAAGCGCCCGACCGGAAAGACGACGACTTCGCCCGGCTCGACGATGCGCATGTAGCTGCCCCAGTGCCCCGCAAGGTGCGGGCCCTCGGGGCCGTTCGTCACGATCGTCACGTACTCGGTCGCGTCGCAGACCTCGCGGCACACCCCATCGATCTTCGCCATCGAACCCTCCAAGCATGCAAGTCCCGCGACGATAGCGCGGCGGCCGCAGCCCGCCTTGATCCTGTTCCTCAAACGGCGTGAACGGCGTGCGCGCGTGCGCCCCTCCCGCGCCCCCGGCACGACGACGCAAGCCCCCCCCCGCCAGCCCTGCCCTGCGCGTGGATATGATGGTATGGGTATGTATAATTCGTGCATACTTCGGCGCACCCGATAGCCCACGTTCCAGGAGCCGCCATGGAAGCCACCGTCGCCGAGCGCGGACAGATCACGCTGCCCAAGGCCGTGCGCGACGCGCTGGGCCTGACCAAGGGCACCAAGCTCAAGGTCGAGCTCGACGGCGGTCGCATCGTGCTTCGCAAGGAGGTCAAGGATGCGCTGTCGCGCATGCGCGGGCGCATCAAGCTGCCGCCGGGCGTCACGCCCGACGACATCATGCGCGAGCTGCGCGGCCGCGCCCCCGGCGACCCCTACCCTGGCCCGGACGACAACGCGTGATCGCCGTCGACACCTCCGTGCTCGTCGACTACATCGGCGACGGGCCGCTCGCCGAGGCCGCCGAGGATGCACTGCGCGCCGCGCTGTCGGTCGGCCCGGTCGTGGCCTGCGAGGTCGTGGTCAGCGAGGTCGTCGCCGGTCTCGGTCATAGCGACGTCGTCATGGAGACCTTGGAAGCGGTCGGCATCGGCTACGCGCCGCTCGAACTGCGCGCCGCGGTGCGTGCCGGCGAGATGCAGCGCCGCTACCGGGAACGCTTGCGCCGCGGCACCGAGCCTCGCCCAGCGCAACCACGCACCGTGCCCGACTTCCTGATCGGCGCCCACGCCCTGCTTCAGTGCCAGGGGCTGATCACGCGCGACGCCGGGTTCTTCCGCGACTACTTCAAGGGCCTGAAGCTCATCGTGCCCCAAGCCTGATGCAGGCCTGAGAGCCTGCACACCGCCCCGTTCATCCCACCCTCCAGCGTACCGAGAACCACCATGCTGCAAGCCTACCGTGAACATGCCGCCGAACGCGCCGCGCTCGGCATCCCGCCGCTGCCACTGTCGGCCGCGCAGACCGCCGAGCTGATCGAGCTGATCAAGAACCCGCCGGCCGGCGAGGAGGCCTTCCTGGTCGAGTTGCTGACCCACCGCGTGCCGCCGGGCGTCGACGACGCCGCCAAGGTCAAGGCCAGCTTCCTGGCCGCCGTCGCGCACGGCGACCTCGCCGTCGGCCTGGTTTCCAAGGCCAAGGCCACCGAGCTGCTGGGCACCATGGTCGGCGGCTACAACGTCAGGCCGCTGATCGACCTGCTCGACGACGCCGAGGTAGCCGACGTCGCCGCCGCGGCGCTGAAGGGCACGCTGCTGATGTTCGACGCCTTCCACGACGTCGCCGAGAAGGCCCGGGCCGGTCACGCGAAGGCCAGGGAGGTCGTCCAGAGCTGGGCCGACGCCGAGTGGTTCACCAGCCGCCCCGAGGTCCCGCGCAAGATCACGGTCACCGTCTTCAAGGTCCCGGGCGAGACCAACACCGACGACCTCTCCCCGGCGCCCGACGCCTGGAGCCGCCCGGACATCCCGCTGCACTACCTCGCGATGCTGAAGAATACGCGGCCCGACGCCGCCTTCGCGCCCGAGGAGGACGGCAAGCGCGGCCCGATCGCGTTCATCGAGGCTCTGAAGAAGAAGGGCCACCTGGTGGCCTATGTCGGCGACGTCGTCGGCACCGGCTCGTCGCGCAAGAGCGCGACCAACAGCGTGATCTGGGCCACCGGCGAGGACATCCCGTTCGTGCCGAACAAGCGCTTCGGCGGCGTCACGCTGGGCGGCAAGATCGCGCCGATCTTCTTCAACACGCAGGAGGACTCGGGCGCGCTGCCGATCGAGGTCGAGGTCTCGGCGCTCGAGATGGGCGACGTGATCGACATCTTCCCGTATGACGGCCGGATCGAGAAGAACGGCCAGACGGTCGCCCGGTTCGAGCTCAAGAGCGAGGTGCTGCTCGACGAGGTGCGCGCCGGCGGCCGCATCAACCTGATCATCGGCCGCAGCCTGACGGCCAAGGCGCGCGAGTTTCTCGGCCTGCCGGCGAGCGCCGCGTTCCGCCTGCCGGTGGCGCCGAAGGACACGGGCAAGGGCTACACGCTGGCGCAGAAGATGGTCGGCCGCGCCTGCGGCCTGCCCGAGGTGAACGGGGCGCAACAAGGCATCCGCCCCGGCACCTACTGCGAGCCGCACATGACCAGCGTCGGCAGCCAGGATACGACCGGGCCGATGACGCGCGACGAGCTCAAGGACCTGGCCTGCCTGGGATTCAGCGCCGATCTCGTGATGCAGAGCTTCTGCCACACCGCGGCCTACCCCAAGCCGGTGGACGTGAAGACGCACCGCGAGCTGCCGGCCTTCATCAGCACGCGCGGCGGTATCGCGCTGCGACCGGGCGACGGCGTGATCCACAGCTGGCTCAACCGCATGCTGCTGCCCGATACGGTCGGCACCGGCGGCGACAGCCATACGCGATTCCCGATCGGGATCAGCTTCCCGGCCGGCTCCGGGCTGGTGGCCTTCGCCGCCGCCACCGGTGTGATGCCGCTGGACATGCCCGAGAGCGTGCTGGTGCGATTCAAGGGCGCGATGCAGCCCGGCATCACGCTGCGCGACCTGGTGCACGCGATCCCCTACGCGGCCATCGAGCGGGGCCTGCTGACGGTGGCCAAGGCGGGCAAGAAGAATATCTTCAGCGGCCGCATCCTCGAGATCGAGGGCCTGCCGGACCTGAAGGTCGAGCAGGCCTTCGAGCTGTCCGACGCCAGCGCCGAGCGCAGCGCCGCCGGCTGCACGGTGAAGCTCGACCAGGCGCCGATCGTCGAGTACCTCCACAGCAACATCGTGCTGCTGAAGAACATGATCGCCGACGGCTACCAGGACCGGCGCAGCCTCGAGCGCCGCATCCGCAAGATGCAGGAGTGGCTCGCCGCGCCATCGCTGCTCGAAGCCGACAAGGACGCCGAGTACGCCGCGGTGATCGAGATCGACCTGGCCGAGATCACCGAGCCGCTGCTGTGCTGCCCGAACGACCCGGACGATGTCAAGCCGCTGTCGCAGGTGCAGAACACGAAGATCGACGAAGCCTTCATCGGATCGTGCATGACCAACATCGGCCACTTCCGCGCCGCGAGCAAGCTGCTGGAAGGCAGGCGCGACATCCCGGTCAAGCTGTGGGTCGCGCCGCCGACCAAGATGGACGCCGCCGAACTGACCAAGGAAGGTCATTACGCCAACTTCGGCAGCGCCGGCGCGCGCACCGAAATGCCGGGCTGCAGCCTGTGCATGGGCAACCAGGCCCAGGTGCGCGAGGGCGCGACGGTGGTCTCGACCAGCACACGCAACTTCCCGAACCGGCTGGGCAAGAATACCAACGTCTTCCTCGCCTCGGCCGAACTCGCGGCGATCGCGTCGCGCCTGGGCCGCCTGCCGACGGTGGCCGAGTACCACGCCGACATGGGCGTGATCAACGCCGATGCGGGCAAGGTCTACCGCTACATGAACTTCGACCGCATCGAGGAGTACGCGCAGGCGGCGAGCTCGGTCGCGGTCTGAGCGACGGCCCGCGCCCGGGGTCGGGCCGCGGGTCGATTGGCGGGCGGGGCCGCCTTGGGGCGGCCTCGTCGTTCCCGAGGCGCAGGGGCGCAGCCGCGCGCGAGGCCGCGCCGCGCGCTCAGGCGACCGTGACGCGGTTGCGCCCGCCGTGCTTGGACTGGTACAGCGCGGCGTCGGCGCGCGCGATGAGCGAGGTCGCGTCGTCGCCGGCGCGCGCAACGGTGACGCCGGCGGAGATCGTCACGCCGGCGATCCTGCGGTCGGTCTGGCGCTGGCGCACCGGCATCCCCGGCGTCGCGGCGCGGATCCGCTCGGCCAGCTCGGCCGCCTCGTCGGCGGTATGGCCAGGCAGCACGAGCGCGAACTCCTCGCCGCCGTAGCGCGCCGCCGCTGCGCCCGGCGCCTTGACGGTCTCGCGGAGCACGCGACCCAGCGCCTCGAGCACGCGGTCGCCCATCAGGTGGCCGTGCTCGTCGTTGATGCGCTTGAAGTGGTCGATGTCGATCATCGCCAGCGCCAGCGACGCCGGCCGCCCGCGTGGCGACTCGAACAGCTCGCGCATACGCTGCTCGAAACCCTTGCGGTTGAGCACGCCGGTCAGCGCGCACATCACCGCTTCCTCGCGCGTGCGGTCGAGCTCGCCGCGCAGCCGTTCGATCTCCCCGCGGCTGCTCTGGACCTGCTCGCGCAGCACGTCCAGCGCCCCCTGCAGGCGCGAGGTGCTGGCGCGCATGCCATCGACTTCGGCCGCCACCGCCTGCGCGTCGCCGCCGGCCAGCGCACGGCTCAGCGCTTCGAGCCGCGGGGCGACCTCGCCCGCCGAGCCGCCGGCCTCGGCCGCCGACTGGCGCAACTCCTCCATCACGCGCTGCATGCTGCCGCTGACGCGGGCCGCGGTCTCGGGGTCGAGCTCGGCGACATGGTCGAGGTGCAGGCGCGCGATCGCGGCATCGTCGAGCTTGCCGCCGCCGGCCAGGTGGTTCTCGACCGCCGCGCTCAGCCTCGCATTGATCCCCGCCAAGTGCTCATACCATACGGCGTAGGTCATCGGGTTGAACGCGGCCGGGTGCTGGCTCATCCGTGGCAGCACCATGCGCAGCAGCTCGCCGCTGCGGCCCTGGGTGTCGTGGTAGCTCGTCACGGGGGTCTTCGGGATCGGGGGTGGGAACTAGGCAGTGGCGGTGGACTATCGGCCTCGGACGCTCAGTCTTCAAGGCACCGATCGACGAAATCGGCAATTTGCACCCGTCACGCCTCCGCTGCCGCCATGCCCGCATCAGGCATCGGCGGTCGCGCCGATCTCGTCGCGCCGGACGCAGGCCACCCGATGCAGGCGCACCGAGTCTGCCTGTGGCGCACCGACAGGCTCCAGCGCCGGGACGGCCTGCCTGCAGACCTCGGCCGCGTGCGCGCAGCGGCCGGCGAAGGCGCAGCCCGGCGGCAGCGCCATCGGGCTCGGCGTCTCGCCTTGCAGCGGCACCCGCTCGCGCCGGCGCCGCGGGTCGGCCACCGGGACCGCCTGCAGCAGCGCACGCGTGTACGGATGCGCCGGGGCGTCGAACAGCCGGTCCGCCGGCCCGATCTCGACCAGGCGGCCCAGGTACATGATCGCGACCACGTCGCTGACATGCCGCACGACCGACAGGTCGTGGCTGATGAAGACATAGGCCAGCCCGCGCTCGCGCTGCAGCCGCACCATCAGGTTCAGCACCTGGCTCTGCACCGACACGTCCAGTGCCGAGACCGGCTCGTCGGCGATCACCAGCCGCGGGTCCAGCGCCAGCGCGCGCGCCACGCCGATGCGCTGGCGCTGGCCGCCGCTGAACTCGTTCGGGTAGCGCGCCATCACCTCGGGCGCCAGGCCGACCGTCTGCAGCAGCGCGGCGACGCGGTCGAGTTGCTCGGCCTTGTTGCCGATGCGGTGCACGACCAGCGGCTCGCGGACGATCTCGCCGACCGTCATGCGCGGGTTGAGCGATGCGTAAGGGTCCTGGAACACCATCTGGATCTCGCGCCGCAGCCGCTGCAGCTCGGCGCCGCGCGCATGCGCGAGGTCGCGGCCGTCGAAGCGCACCGTGCCCGCGGTCGGCTCCTCGAGCCGCATCAGCGTGCGCCCGAGCGTCGACTTGCCGCAGCCGGATTCGCCGACCAGCCCCAGCGTCTGCCCCGGCATGACGCTGAAGCTGACGCCGGCCACCGCACGCACGGCGCCGACGGTGCGGCCGAACACCCCGCCGCGCACCGGGTAGTGCTTGTGCAGGTCGTCGACCTCGAGCAGCGGCGCGGCGGTCGTCATGCCGCGGCTCCGCGGGGCAGCGCCATCGCAGGCGTCGCGGCGTCGAGCGGAAAGTGGCACGCGACCCAGCCATCGCCGTCGGGGCGCAGCGGCGGGTCCTCGCCGCGGCAGCGCGCCTGCGCCGCCGAATCCAGCGCCGCCCGGCGGCGGCAACGGTCCGCGAAGCGGCAGCCCGGCGGCGGCGCCAACAGCGACGGCACGGTGCCCTCGATCGTCGGCAGCTCGGCCTTGGGTGCGCCCCCCTGGCGCGGCACGCTGTCGAGCAACCCGCGCGTGTAGGGGTGGCGCGGCGCCTCGAACAGCGGCAACACCGGCCGGCGCTCGACGATGCGGCCGGCGTACATCACCGCGACCTGGTCGCACATCTGGGCGATCACGCCCATGTCGTGCGTGATGAACAGCAGCGCGGTGCCCATGCGCTGCTGCAGCTCGCGCATCAGGTGCAGGATCTGCGCCTGCACCGTCACGTCCAGCGCCGTCGTCGGCTCGTCGGCAATCATCAGCCGCGGCTCGCACAGCAGCGCCATCGCGATCATCACGCGCTGCTTCATGCCGCCCGACAGCTCGTGCGGGTAGGCGCCGAGCCGCGCCTCGGGTTCGGCGATGCCGACCGTGCGCAGCATCTCGGCCGAGCGCACGCGCGCCGCGGCGCGGTCCAGCCCGAAGCGCAGCGCCAGCACCTCCGCCAGCTGGCGCTCGATCGTGAAGACCGGGTTGAGCGAGGTCATCGGGTCCTGGAACACCATCGCGACCTCGCGCCCGCGGACCTGGCGCAACCCGTCGTGCGTCAGCGTCAGGATGTCGCGGCCGTCGAAGCGGATCGAACCGCCCAGCATCACGCCCGGCGGGCTGGGCACCAGCCGCAGCACCGATGCCGCGGTCACGCTCTTGCCGCAGCCCGACTCGCCGACCAGCCCGAGCGTGTGCCCCGCGTCGAGCGCGAGCGACACGCCATCGACCGCACGCAGCAGCCCGGCGTCGGTCTCGAAGCCGACCTGCAGGTTTTCGATCTCGAGCAGCGCCATCGCTTCGTCCCGGCCCGTCACCGCGCGGCGGCCTTGGCGCGCAGCCCGTAGGGGTCCTTGTCCAGCGGGCCCTCGTCGGGCAGCGGACGGTTGTCCTTCATCGCCTGCTCCAGCGCCGCCCGTCGCGCCGGATCGATCCAGGTCACCATGTGGTCGATCAGCTGCTCGGTGCGCGGCGGGATCCAGTTCTCCGGGAAGCGCACGTGGTCCCAGTAGACGACGCGGATGAAGGGCGCGGTCCAGAACGGGATGTAGAAGGCCTCGTCGTGCACGATCTCGTCGATGCGGTGCATCGCCCGGCGGCGCGCGTCGGCGTCCAGGCTGTCCTCGTAGGTCTGGATCAGCGCGTCGACCTCGGGCGTGCCGAAGCCCCAGATGTTGTTGTTGTTCGTCGTCGCCTTGAACTCGGTATGCAGGTACTGGCGCGGCGACGGGTAGAAGCTCGTCGTCCGCGCGGTCATCGTCATCTCGTACTTGCGCTCCAGCCCGCGCTCGAACGCGGTGCCGGGCTCGAGCAGCCGCAGCCGCATGTCGACGCCGGCGCGCCGGAACTCCTGCTGCATCACGGTCAGGTGGCGCTCCAGACCCTTGCTGCCGTGCACCAGCGTGAAGCTGAGCTTCTCGCCGCGCGCGTTCTCGAGCACGTCGTCGGTGTCGGTGCGCGTGAACAGCAGCCCGCGCACGGCGTTGCCGACCCGGCCCCACCAGGTCTGCGCACGCAGCGCATCGGGCCGACGCCAGCCGGCCTGCTCGAGCAGCGCGCGCGCCTGCGCCGGGTCGAAGCCGTTGGGGCGCACCCTCGGGCTCGCGAACTCGGTGCCCTCGAAGAACGACGCCAGCCGCACGAACTCGCCGTACATCAGGTTGTCGTTGACGCGCTCGAAGTTCAGCAGGTGCTGCATCGCCTGGCGCACGCGCTTGTCGCGGAAGATCGGCGCCTCGAGGTTCATGTGCAGGCCGTAGACGCCCGACGGCCAGTTCGTCATCAGCCGCGCCCGGCGGATCCAGTGGTTGCGCACCGCCGGGAAGGTGAAGTCCTCGTTCCACGAGCGCGCCGACGTGCCCTCCATGAGGTCGAGCTCGCCGCGGCGCAGCCAGTCCAGACGACGCTCGGTCGGGACCACGCGCAGCGTGATGCGGTCGAAGTTGTACAGGCCGCGGAAGCGCCGCTTGCCGTCGCCCCACCAGCCGGGCACGCGATCGAGCGTCACCGAGTCGCCGCGCACCCTCTCGCCGACGACGTAGGGGCCGGGCACCACCTGCGGCTCGTTGGTCGTACGCCTGACCCAGTCGGCGTCGAGCACGTGCACGTGCGCCGGCGTGGGCCAGATCCCGGCGTAGTCGAACAGCGGGCGCCAGCTCGGGCGCTTGCCGACGATGCGCAGCGTATGGTCGTCGACGGCGTCGATCGACTCGTAGTAGCGCTCGGCGTAGCTGTTGTAGAACGGGTCGACGATGTGCTCCGAGCGCATCATCTGCAGCGTGAAGACGTAGTCCTCGGCCGTCACCGGCTTGCCGTCGCTCCAGCGTGCGTCGGGGTCGAGCCTGAAGTAGATCGTCCGCTGGTCCGCCTGCACCGACCAGTGCGTCGCCATCCACGGCATGAAGCGGTCGCTCACCGGGTGCCGCCGCACGAGGCCGAAGTCGAAGGTCGACAGCCGGTTCCAGCCGGCAAAGGCGTCGTTGGAGTTCGGTCCCATCAGCCGCAGCGTCAGCGGGTAGGCGCCTATCGACTCGCGCAGCGTGCCGCCGCGAAGGGCCTGGGCGGAGCCGATCGGCGGGTCGTCCTCGTTCGTCTCCCAGACGATGCCGGCGGGCAGCGTCACGCGCGGCACCGCGGCCGCGACTGGTGCGGAAGCGCCCGCCGGGGCAGCCGTGGCGGCCGCCGCGGTCGTCGCGGGGTTCGTTGCACTCGGGGCGGCGCCTTGCCCGCCCTGCCCCGCCGCCGTGGCGGCGGCCAGCCAAAGCACGCCGGCGCAGGCGGCGCGCCACCCGCGGCCGGCGCGGCTCACCGCCGGTCGCGCCTCACTCGTAGCGCGCATACCGCTTCGGGTCGAAGGCCTCGCGCACCGACTCGCCGATGAAGACGACGAGCACCAGCGTCACCGTCAGCGCGGTGAACGGCGCCAGGATCAGCCACAGCTTGCTGCGGTTTTCCACCTGCAGCGCCTGGTCGATCAGCTCGCCCCAGCTCGGCGTCGGCGCCGGCAGGCCGTAGCCCAGGTAGTCCAGTCCGGTGAGCGCGAAGATCGCGCCCACGACCGCGAACGGCGTGAAGGTCACCAGCGGCGTCAGGCAGTTGGGCAGCAGGTGGCGGAACACGATGCGCAGGTGCGACGCGCCGTAGCTGCGCGCCGCCAGGCAGTACTCGCGCGTCTTCTCGCGGTACATCTCGGTGCGCATGAAGAAGGTGATGGCGATCCACTGGAAGATCGCCATGATCGCCAGCAGCATCCAGAAGCTCGGCTGGAACAGCGCCGCCAGCACGATGACCACGTACAGGAACGGGATCGAGATCAGGATCTCGATCAGGCGCTGGCTGATCATGTCGAAGCGCCCGCCGAGGTAGCCCTGCAGGCTTCCGACCACGGTGCCGACGAGCTGGCCGGTCAGCACCAGGAACAGGGCGAAGAAGATCGAGATCCGAAAGCCGTACAGCAGCCGCGCGGCGACGTCGCGCCCCTGCGCATCCGTGCCCAGCCAGTGGCCGCGTCCCGCGTCCGGCGCCAGCGGCGGCACCTGCCCCAGGTGGGCGATCGACGGCATCGCGCCGCTGCGCGCCAGGCCGAGCAGCTTGCCGGTGGCGGACTTCTCCGGGTCCGCCAGCAGCGCCCCCAGCCGGCCATCGTGGATCGCGTCGGCCAGCTCGTGCAGGCGGTCGCGCCGGGCGATGAACTCGGCGCGGGCCGCATCGCCGGCATCCAGCGCGCGCTGGATCTCGAACAGCACCTCGTTGGACCAGAAGTCGTTCTGGTAAGGGTCCCAGGGGATGGGCGGCATCAGCACCCAGTGGTCGCGGTTGGGATAGCGCTCGTCGATCGCCGCCAGCGCCGCCGCGTCGGCGCCCGCGGCCAGCGCCGCGCGCCGGTCGCGCGCGTGCAGGAAGCGCTCGGCCTGCCACTCGCGCTGCAGGCGCAGGTATTCGGTCTCGATGTCGGCGGTGTCCCAGGCCGGCGGCGGCGCCTGGCCGAAGGTACTCATCGGCAGGTGCTGGAAGGTCGGGAAGTGCCACTGACCCTGGTAGGCGACGACCAGCGCCCGGCTCTCGGCCAGGAAGGGCGCGAAGACCGACAGGACGATCGCCGCCATCAGGATCAGGAAGGCCCACCAGCCGCGCCGGATCTGGCGGAAACGCTGCAGCCGCTTGCGCGTGACGGGGTCGAGGCGGATCCAGGCCATGGAGCGTGCCCCGCGCCCTCACTCGAACCGCACGCGCGGGTCGACGACGGCCACCGCGAGGTCCGACACCAGGTTGCCCAGCATCAGCAGCACGCTGGAGATGACGAGAAAGCCGAGCACGACCGGGAAGTCGCGCGTCTGGATCGCCTCGAAAGCGAGCAGCCCGATGCCGGGGATCGCGAACACGCGCTCGATCAGGAAGCTGCCGGTCAGGAAGATGCCCAGCAGCCCGCCGACCGTGGTCGCCATCGGGATCAGCGAGTTGCGCAGCGCGTGCACGAAGACCGCGCGCCGCCAGCCCAGCCCCTTGGCCAGCGCGGTCTTGACGTAGTCGGCGCTCATATTCTCGAGCAGGCTGTTCTTCATCAGCATCGTCGTCACCGCGAACGCGCCCGACAGGTAGGCGACCAGCGGCAGCACCGAGTGCCAGACGATGTCCAGCCAGCGCTGATGCCAGGGCAGCTCGGCCGCGCCGGCGGACATGAAGCCGCCGAGCGGGAAGATCTCCCAGCGCACCGCCAGCAGGTTGGAAAGCACCGCGCCGAGCGCGAAGCCCGGCACCGCGTAGCCGACGAAGATCAGCACCGAGGTCCAGGTGTCGACCCGGGTGCGGTGGCGGATCGCCTTCAGGATCCCGAGCGGGATGCAGATGCCGTAGGTGAAGAGGGCCGTGATCACGCCGTAGTAGATCGACACCGGCAGCCGCTCGGCGATCACGGTCAGCACCGGCTCGTTGTAGCGGAACGAGGTACCCAGATCCAGCCGCAGCGTATCGGCCAGCCAGCCCCCGTAGGCGACCGGCAGCGGCTTGTCGAAGCCGTAGTAGGTGCGCAGCCGCTGCAACTGCTCCTCGGGGATGTCGAGCTGCACCCGGCCGCCACCCCCGCCGCCGCGGACCTCGCCGCCGCCACCCGCACCCGCCAGCGCCATGCGCATCTGGTCGATCTGCCCGCCGGGGACGAACTGCACCAGCACGAAGGTGGCGAAGGTGATGCCGATGAAGGTCGGCACCATCAGCAGCAGGCGGCGCACGACATAGTCGCGCAGCGCCTCGGCGCGCGACTTCATGCCGCCGGCTCCGGGGGCCGCGCCGGCCTGTGGCGGCGGACCCCTGAACGCGCACGCGTAAACAGCGGCGAGAAAGCGGGCGGCAGGCAGACAGGCATGGGAGTCATCGCTGGCCGGCGATTATGGGGGCGCGACAGCGCGGTCCTTGCGGGGGCTTCTCCCACGGCCGAAGACCCTCGGATGAAGTCGCTGGGTGGCTTACGGCCCGTTGCCGATAGTGGTCGACGTCGATTTATCCATTCTCCTGGCGCTCGACGTGCCAGCGTGCCATGGGTGGCGGGCACCCTCCCACTCCATGTCCTCCGGGGCGGGCTGCGCCCGCCCCTCCCCCTTTGCTTCCGTGGGAGGGCGCCCGCCACCCATGGCCTGCCGCCGCCCGGGTATTCGACGGTCGAATAGCACTGCGGTTGCCTGCCGAGGGCAGCGGGTGCCCTTTCCCGGAAGTAGAGGAGGAGCCGGCGGCGCGAGCCGACGGCGGGGGAGCGAGCCCGGACACAAACAGTCCTGCGGACTGTTTGTGCCTGGCGAGCGCCCGGGGCACTGTCCCCGGGCATGGAGGGAAAGGGTACCCGCTGCCCTCGGCCCGCTCGAACGTGGCAAACCATGCGAACGAGAGCGAACGCCCTATCAAGCCGCCGCCAGCCTCGCCCGCCCCGGCCCACCGTGCACGCGCCACAGCAGCCAGCCGGCGATCGCCATGTTCAGCGCATTCCATGCGATGCCGTTGACGAAGGCGGCGTCGTAGGAGCCGGTCAGGTCGTAGACCTTGCCCGACATCCAGCCGCCCAGCGCCATGCCGAACAGCGTGGCCATCAGCACTGCGCCGGTGCGCGCGCCGGCCACGCGCAGCGGGAAATGCTCGCGCACGATGATCGCGTAGCTCGGCACGATACCGCCCTGGAACAGCCCGAACAGCGCCGACACCAGGTACAACGACACCAGCCCGTCGAAGGGCAGGAACATCAGCAGCGCGATCGCCTGCAGCGTCGAGCCCAGCAGCAGCGTGCGCAGCCCGCCGATGCGGTCGCAGACCGCGCCCATCACGAGCCGGCTGACGATGCCGGTGGCGAGCATCAGCGACAGCATCTCGGCCCCGCGCGCCGGGCCGAACCCGAGATCGCTGCAGTAGGCGACGATATGCACCTGCGGCATCGCCATCGCCACGCAGCAGGCCACGCCGGCCAGGCACAGCCAGCCGGTGGCGGCATTCAGCGACAGCCCGAACGGCCGCTCGCTGGCCGCCGGCACGCCGGCGCGCACCGGCACCGGCACGGCCGCCGGCGGGCGCGGCCGCATCGCCAGCGCGAGCAGCGCCATCGACGCGGCGCAGAACAGCCCCAGCGCGACATACGTGTCGCGCCAGCCCCAGTTCGTGATGCCCCACTGGATCAGCGGCGGCCAGATCGTGCCGGCGACGTAGTTGCCGCTGGCGCAGATCGCCACCGCGATCCCGCGCCGGCGCACGAACCACTGCGCGGTATCGGCCACCAGCGGCGCGAAGCTGGTGCTGCTGCCGAGCAACCCCATCAGCAGCCCGTGGACGATCGCGAACGCGGCGATGCTCTGCGTCTGCGCCGCCAGCACGAAGCCCGACCCGAGCCCGGCGGCGCCGATCCACAGCACCGGCATCACACCGACGCGGTCGACCAGCCGCCCCATCAGCACGCCGCCGAGGCCGAAGCCGACCATCAGCAGCGTGTACGGCAGCGACGCTTCGGCGCGCGCGACGCCGAACTCCAGCTGCGCCGCCGGCAGCACGACCGAGACGACGTACATCGCGCACGACCCGACCGTCATCGTCGCCAGCGTCGCCACGAGGCGCCACCAGGCGTAGCGGCTGTCCGGCTCGTGCGCCGTGGCCCGCCCCGCGCGCATGATCATGCCGCGGCGTGCGCCGGGCAGGTTGCGCAGGCGGCGCGCATCGTCAGGCCGGGACCAGGCCGCGCACGCGCGCCATCAGCCTCGTCAGCCCGAACAGCGCGTCCAGGAACGGCGTGGCCACACCGACCTGGCCGGCGATCTCGCGCACCGCGCCGACGATGCCGTCGAGCTCGATCGCACGCCCGGCCTCGACATCCTGCAGCATCGAGGTCTTGAACGCACCCAGCTTGCGCGTGACGGCGTGCCGGTCCTCGGGCGTCTGGTCGATGCCGCAGCCGATGCGCGCGCCGACCGCCGCGACCTCCTCCATCACCGCCGAGCACAGCGCGCGCACCTGCGGGTCGTCGAGGATGGCGTCGGCCGTGGCCCCGGTCAGCGCCGAGACCGGGTTCATCGTGATATTGCCCCACAGCTTGTACCAGGTGTCGCGGTGGATCGCCGGCGAGGCCGTGACCTCGAATCCCGCGCGCCGCAGCAGCGCCGAGACGGCCTCCAGGCGCGCACGGGTGCCGCCGACAGGCTCGCCGACGATCAGCCCCTGCCCCATCTTCAGCAGCACGCGCCCGGGCTCGGCCACCAGGGCCGCCAGGTGCACGACGCAGCCGACGACCTGCTGCGGCGGCAACGCGCGCGCACACACACCACCCGGGTCGACGGTGGCCAGTTGCATCCCCGCGGCCGACCCCGGCAACCCGTGCCCGAACCACCACGGCACGCCGTTCATCGCCGGCAGGATCACCGTGTGCGGCCCGACCAGCGGCGCCAGGCGCGGCGCCAGCGCGGGCAGCGCCGGCTGCTTGACGGCGACGATGACCAGGTCCTGCTCGCCCAGCGCCGCCGGGTCCTCGGCCAGGCCGTGCACCGGGGTCTGCAGCCGCTCGCCGTCGACGTCCAGCCGCCAGCCGTGCGCACGCAGCGCCGCCAGCGTCGCGCCGCGCGCGACCGCGCCGACGCGGACATCGTCCAATGCCGCCAGCCGTGCCCCCAGGCAGCCTCCGATGGCCCCTGCTCCGACGACGGCGATGCGTTCGATCTTCATGCGTCTCCCCGTGCTGGCGCGACGGCCCGCGGCGGGCGGGTCGCGCGGCGTCCGCGACGCCGGACAACCACCGGACTCACGTCCCGATGCGGCCGATCGCGTCGTAGGCGTGATTCATCCACAGCTTCAGCCGCTGGCGCTCCATCAGCCCCAGCCCGGGGCCGTCGATCGCATGCGCGTCGCGCGCGGCGGCGAAGCTGGCGTCGCGGGCGTCGATCTTCTGCGCGATCGGCTCGTGCAGCCGCCTGAGCTCCATCACCCGCGCGCCCAGCCCGAGCGCACGCTCGAGCTCGCCCGATCGCTGCAGCTGGCCGAAGTCGTCGCCGCGCAGCTGGTTCTTGACGATCACGTAGTGCACGCGCTGGCCGAAGCGGTCGAGCAGCCGCTTGAGCAGGTCGACCGAATCGCGCCCCGCATCCATCACGTGCCAGTAGCTCAGCGCGATGCCCGAGACGTCGGCCATGTCGAGCACGCCCGACTCGTCCATCCACTTGACCAGCGGCTCGTGCGTCTGCGCCGCCAGGTCCACCAGGACGCGCCGGCCCGGCCGCTCGACCGCCGCCTCGACGATCCTGTCCAGCGCCTCGTAACGGTCGACCAGCACCGGCGACGCCCGCTCGGCATAGAAGCGCATCAGCGAGCCGTGCGAGCGGTCGGTGTCGAAGCCGACGAAATCCATCTCGCGGTCGATGAAATACTGCGCCAGCAGGCGCGACACCATCGACTTGCCGACACCGCCCTTCTCGCCACCGATCAGATGGATGGGCGTGACGGTTTCGTGCTGCAGCGTGGGGACTTCCATGCGAGGCGAGGCGCGCGCGGGCGCGGTGAGATCCGGCGTCCATTGTGCATCGGCCGCAATGCCGCATGCCGGCGACGGCCGGCATACCCCCTGCCCGCAGCCGCCTCGCAGGCCGATACCATCGCCCCGCCATGCCGCCGCCGCCCCCGAACGGGATCCCGTATTACGCCACGACGCGGCCACCACGGGCCGCGCGCGCCGCGCTCGAGGGCGCCACCTCGGCGCGCGTGTGCATCGTCGGCGGCGGCTTCGCCGGGCTGGCGACCGCGCTCGGGCTGGTCGAGCGTGGCGTCGACGCGGTCGTCCTCGTCGAGTCCGAGCACATCGGCTACGGCGCCTCGGGGCGCAACGGCGGCTTCGTCTTCGGCGGCTACAGCCTCGAACCGGCCGAACTGCTGCGCCAGCTCGGCGCCGCCGAGGCGCGCGCGCTGTACGCGCTGACGCTGGACGCGGTGGCGCTGATCCGCCGCCGCATCCGTGCGTACGCGATCGACTGCACGCCGGTCGAGGGCGGCGCGCTGCTGGCCGACTGGTTCGGCGACGAGCGCACCATGCGGCGCCGCCAGGCCCTGATGAACGAGGTCTTCGGCGCACGCTGGCGCTGGATCGCCCGCGACGAGCTCGCGGCCTGGGTCGACTCGCCGCGCTACCACGGCGCGCTGCTCGAGCCCGACGCCTTCCACTTCGACCCGCTGGCCTACGCGCTGGGGATCGCGGCAGCGGCCGAGCGAGGCGGCGCGCGGCTGCACGAGGGCACGCGCGCCGCCGCGATCGAGCGCCGCGGCGACGGCTACCGCGTCCGCACCGCGCGCGGCCACGTCGACGCGCGCCACGTCATCGTCGCCGGCGGCGGCCACCTGCGCGGGCTGCTGCCGGCGCTGGAGCGCGCGATGCTGCCTGTGGCGACCTATGTGATGGTCACCGAGCCGCTGGGCGAAGCGGCATCGCGCTGGATCCCGTCGGACGCGGCGATCTACGACACCCGCTTCGCGTTCGACTACTACCACCGGCTGGCCGATACGCGGCTGTTGTGGGGCGGCCGCATCTCGGTGCGCGACCGCAGCCCGGCCGCGGTCGCGCGGCTGCTGCAGCGCGACATGGCGTGCGTCTTCCCGGCCTTGCGCGACGCGCGCGTCGACCACGCGTGGAGCGGCACGATGAGCTACGCGCGGCATGCGATGCCGCAGCTCGGCGCGCTGGCCGACGGCCTGTGGCACGCGGTCGGATTCGGCGGCCACGGCGTCGCGCCGACGACGGTCGCGGGCGAGCTGCTGGCCGCCGCGATCGCGAGCGCGGCCCCGCTGCCCGCGGCCTTCGCACGCTACGGCCTGCAGGCCATGCCGCGCCCGCTGGCGCTGGCGGCCGCGCAGTGCCGCTACACCGCGTCGCAGTGGCGCGACCGGCTGCGCGAGGCCTGGCCCGCTTCGCCTCGACGGCGCGCTTGACGCAGCCGCTGGGCGGCACCCGTGCGCCGTCGCATGCCGACGCCCCGGCGCTGCCGAATCCGCCTGTCGCGCCGTCCGCGGCTCGGGGCGATCCTCAGCTCCCCGGCACCGCTTCTGCCGTCAGCGTCAGCAGGATGTCGGCATACCAGGCCAGGTTCAGCCCCAGGCTCTCGTCGAGCTCGCGGTCGCGCGTGCGCAGGTCCATGCTCGCCGAGTGCACGCCCAGCAGCCGCCACGGCAGCGCGTCGCCTGCCGCCACCTGGCCGGGCACGCGCATGACGACCGGCGAGCCGCTGGTGCCGCGGTGCGTGCGGCCGTCGGTCAGGAAGTAGCCCTGGCCCTGGAAGCGCAGGCCGAAGGCCGACGCGACCACTGCCTGCCGCACTACCGGCAGGTGGTGCAGCGTATCGTGAAAGCCGAGCGGAAAGCCGACGATCGCCACCGGCTGCCCCGCCGGCACCTCGGACGTGTCGAGCTGCAGCTGCGCCGGCGCGAAGCAGCGCAGCAGCGCGCGCGGCGGCAGCAGCGCGCGGTCGACGCGCAGCAAGGCGACGTCGACCTCGCCACCCGCATCGCGTGCCTGCCGCCACAGGCTCAGGCCCCCGGCATAGAGCGGCAGCGACACTGCGACCGAGCGCCCGAGGTCGTCGGGGTCGCTGTGGATCTCGAGCTCGATGCGGTCGGGGTGGTGGCCGCTCGGGGCGTCGACGAAGACATGCCGGCTGGTGACGACGAACAGCGCACCGTCGCGCTCGAAGAAGAAGCCGCTGGCGTTGGTCAGCGCGCGCGCGCCGTCGAAGGTGCCGATGCGGGTGCAGGCGAGCAGCAGCGGGTCGATCATGCGTGGGCCTCCGGGGCGATCGTCGCGGCGTAGTCGTGCAGCGCCTCGAGCAGCGACTGCGCGCGTTCGTCGTCGCGCTGCATCGCGGCGTCGGCCAGTTCGTCGACACGCGCCATGAACGCTGCCAGCGTCATCGCGCCGCCGGCACCCTCGTGCAGCCGCTCGGCGCAGTGCTGATGCCAGCGCACGCGCTCGTCGTCGTCGAGCGTGGCCGGGAAGTTGCGCGCCCGATAGCGGAAGAACAGCTCGCCCAGCCGCGCGTCGTCGAACGCAGGCCGGCGGGCCGCCAGCTCGCCCGGTGGCAGCGCGCGCAGCTGCTGCAGCCGCCCGCGGTCGGCGTCACCGATGAAGCCGCCGTAGAGGTCGGCGTCGACGTCGGGCCGACGATCGTCCTCGGGACGCGCGAAGACCTCGCCCCACAGGCCGTCGAGCAGCCCGCCGAGTGCCGCCGCGCGCTCGGCGTGGCGCAGCGCCTGGTCGACGTCGATCTGCCAGCGCGCCGTCGCCGTGCCCAGCGCCTTCAGCTTGCCGAAGACGATCGGCGAGCGATTCGCGTGGATCGTCTTGATCGGCAGCCGCTCGACGCCCTCGGGCAGCTCGTCGCGGCGCGTGAAGAGGCGCCGGCGGATCTCGGCCGCGCCCAGCGTCGCGAGCTCGGACGGATCCTGCGCCAGGTCCCACACGATCAGCTCGTTGCGGTTGGCCGGGTGCATCGCCAGCGGCCAGACGATCGCCAGGCAGCCGCGCTCGACCGGGTAGCGGCCCGAGACGTGGACGAAGGGGCGGCGTGCGCCCAGCGGGCCGATCTCGTCCCACACGGCGCGCTTGTCGCGCAGCCTCAGGCAGAAGTCCCACAGCCGCGGCTGGCGCGCCTTCACCAGCCGGGCCAGCGCGATCGTCGCCCGCACGTCCGACAGCGCATCGTGCGCCGCCTCGTGCGCCAGCCCGTTGACGGCGCTGAGCCGCTCGAGCCGGAACGTCGGCCGGCCGTCGTCGCCGGTCGGCCAATGGATGCCGTCCGGGCGCAACGCCCAGGCGGCACGCACGACGTCGAGCAGGTCCCAGCGGCCGCAGCCGTTGCGCCACTCGCGCGCATACGGGTCGACCAGGTTGCGCCAGAACAGGAAGCGCGTGAACTCGTCGTCGAAGCGGATGCTGTTGTAGCCGACACCGATCGTCCCCGCACGGGCTAGCTCGCGCTCGATGCGCGCCGCGAACGCATGCTCCGGTTCGCCCTGGTCGAGGCACTGCTGCGGCAGGATGCCGGTCAGCAGGCAGCTCTCGGGATCGGGGAGGTAGTCGGGTGCCGGCTGGCAGTAGGCCATCACCGGGGCGTCGACCTCGTTCAGCGCGGCGTCGGTGCGAACGCCGGCGAACTGCGCCGGCCGGTCGCGCCGCGGGTCGCGGCCGAAGGTCTCGTAGTCGTGCCAGAAGAAGGTCGTCTCGGCCATCGGCGGCACGATAGCGCATGCGCGCGACGCCGTGGCGCCCGGCGTCCCGGTGCGCGCCGCACTTCGCGCCGATTGCGTCGATTGCGCCGATCGCACCCTTCGCGACAGCGGCGCTCAAACCAGCGCGCGCAACTCGCGCAGCAGCACCGACAGCATCGACGCGTCCAGCGGCGCCAGCGGGCGCAGGTCGGCCAGCAGCTGGCGGCAGCGTTCGAGCTGGTGCGGGCGACGCTCCTGCCAGTGCGCGATCAGCCGCTCGGGCTCGCGCTCGGACTTCGCATCGCCGAGCGCCGACGCGGCGAGCTCGCGCGCGAGCGCCGACAGGTCGTTGCGCATCGCCAGCCGGGCCAGCCCCTTCCAGTGGTCCTGCGCCGGCAAGGCCGCGATCTGCTGCGACACCCAGCCCAGCTCGAGCCTCCCGCCGACCCCGAAATAGACCCCGGCGACGGTCTCGATCGGCACGCCGCGCGCCTCGGCGACCTCGACGATGTCCAGCCCCGCGAGCTGCCCGTCCAGGCGCGCGACGCGCTGCGCCAGCGTGGCCGGCACGCCGTCGGCGGCGAGTGCCGCCTCCTGCGCCTGCAGCGCCTCGCGCTCGGCGTCGACCAGCCAGCGCGGCAGGCCGACGCCGACCTCGGCCACCCCGGGTGCATGGCGCCGGATCGTCGAGTGCAGATCGCCCAGCGCGTCGCGCTGCTGCAGCATCCACACCGTCGCGCGCTCCAGCAGGTGCAGCGACGCCAGCACGATGCGGTGCCGCGTCGCCTGGTCGACCTCGACGCCCAGCGCATCGTTGTCCTGCCACAGCGGCACCAGCTCGAAGACCTGGCGCGCGCACATGTACGCGCGCACGATGTCCGGCGCCGAAGCCCCGGTCTCCTCGATCAGCCGGAAGACGAAGGTCGGCCCGACCCGGTTGACCATGCTGTTGACGACGTGCGTGGCGATGATCTCGCGCCGCAGCGGGTGGCGCTGCAAGGGCTGTGGGTAGCGCTCGGCCAGCCGCTCGGGGAAGTAGCGCGCCAGCGTCGCGCCGAGGTAGGCGTCCTCGGGCACGTCGGAATCGAGCACGAGGTCGTACAACTCCATCTTCGCGTAGGCCAGCAGCACCGCGAGCTCGGGCGTCGTCATCCCGACGCCGCTGCGCGCGCGCTCGGCCAGCGTCTCGTCGTCGGGCAGGAACTCGAGCGCGCGGTCCAGCCGCCCGCGCGCGACCAGGTGGCGCAGGTAGCGCATCTGGTCGTCGAGCAGGTCCAACCCACGCATGCGCGTCACGCCCAGCACCTGGTTCTGGAAGATGTTGTCGCGCAGGCACAGCGCGGCGACATCCTCGGTCATCTCAGCCAGCAGCCGGTCACGCTGCTTGGGCGTCAGTTCGCCCTCGCGCACGACCGCGTCGAGCAGGATCTTGATGTTGACCTCGTGGTCGGAGCAGTCGACCCCGGCCGAGTTGTCGATCGCGTCGGTGTTGACGAGCCCGCCGGCGAGCGCGAACTCGATCCGCCCGCGCTGCGTGCAGCCGAGGTTGCCGCCCTCGGCGACGACCTTGCAGCGCAGTTCGCGCCCGTCGACGCGCACGGCGTCGTTGGCGCGGTCGCCGCACTCGGCGTGGGTCTCGTCGCTGGCCTTGACGTAGGTGCCGATGCCGCCGTTGTAGAGCAGGTCCACCGGCGCCTTCAGGATCGCGTGCACGAGCTCGGCCGGGGTCATCGCACGCACGTCGGCGTCGATCCCGAGCGCGCGGCGCATCTCGTCGGAGATCGGGATCGACTTGGCACTGCGCGGCCACACCCCGCCGCCGGCGGCGATCAGCGCGCGGTCGTAGTCGGCCCAGGACGATCGCGGCAGCGCGAACATGCGCTCGCGCTCGGCGAAGCCGCGCGCGGCGTCGGGATCGGGGTCGACGAAGATATGCCGGTGGTCGAACGCGGCGACGAGCCGGATGTGGCGCGACAGCAGCATGCCGTTGCCGAACACGTCGCCGCTCATGTCGCCGACGCCGGCGACGGTGAAGTCCTGACTCTGGGTATCGTGCCCGAGGCTGCGGAAATGGTGCTTGACCGACTCCCAGGCGCCGCGCGCCGTGATCCCCATCTTCTTGTGGTCGTAGCCGGCCGACCCGCCCGAGGCGAAAGCGTCGCCGAGCCAGAAACCGTATTCGGCGGCGGTCTGGTTGGCGATGTCGGAAAACGTCGCCGTGCCCTTGTCGGCGGCGACCACCAGGTAGGGGTCGTCGTCGTCGTGGCGCACCAGGCGCGGCGGCGCCGCGACGCGGCCGCCGTCGAGGTTGTCGGTCAGGTCCAGCAGACCGCGCAGGTAGGCCCGGTAGCAGGCCACGCCCTCGGCCAGCAGCGCCTCGCGGTCGCCCGCCGGGGGCGGGTTGCGGACGACGAATCCGCCCTTGGAGCCGACCGGGACGATGACGGTGTTCTTGACCTGCTGCGCCTTGACCAGCCCCAGCACCTCGGTGCGGAAGTCCTCGAGCCGGTCCGACCAGCGCAGCCCGCCGCGCGCGACGCGGCCGAAGCGCAGGTGCACGCCCTCGACGCGCGGCGAGCTGACGAAAATCTCGTAGCGCGGCCGCGGCGCGGGCAGCCCCGGCACCTTGGCCGGGTCGATCTTGAAGGCGATGACCGGCTTGAAACCGCCGTCGGCGCCGCGCTGGAAGAAATTGGTCCGCAGCATCGCCTGGATCAGCGCCAGAACCTGGCGCAGGATGCGGTCCTCGTCGAGGTTGGCGACCTCGTCGAGCGCGGCCTCGATGCGCGCGACGATCCCGGCCTGCGCCGCGTCGCGGTCGCCGTCGAAGTCCGGGTCGAAGCGCGCGTGGAACAGCGCCACCAGTTCGGCCGCGATCGCCGGGTACGCCGCCAGCGTCTGCTGGATGTAGGCGCGGCTGAGCGCAAACCCGCCCTGCTTGACGTAGCGCATGCACGCACGCAGCAGCGACACGCCGCGCCAGTCCAGCCCGGCGCGCAGCACGAGGCGGTTGAACGGATCGCTCTCGTTGTCGCCCGCCCAGCTGCGCCGGAAGGCCTCGAGAAAACGCTCGCGCAGCGCATCGACGTCGATCTCCTCGCCGCCCGGCACTGCCAGCCCGAAATCGTCGATCCACAGCTCGTTCCCGTCGCTGCGCCGGACCTCGTAGGGCCGCTCCTCGAGCACCTGCACGCCCATGTGCTCGAGCATCGGCATGGTCTTCGACAGCGGCGCGAGCTCGCCGCAGCGGACCAGGCGGAAGTGCAGCCGGTCCGGCGCCGCCTCCAGCGGCCGGTACAGCGCCAGCGCCATGGCGTCGCAGTGGTCGGCCAGCGACTCCATCATCTCGATGTCGCGCACCGCCTCGCGCGGCCCGTGGTCGTGCCGGTAACCCGGCGCGAAGCCCCGCGCATAGCGACCGTGCAGCGCGTTGCCGCGCTCCTCGCCGCAGGCCTCGACCAGCGCGTCGCGCAGCTCGTCCTCCCAGCGGCGCGCGGCACGCACGATGCGCTGCTCGAGCTCCTGGACGTCGACCTCGCGTGCCTGCCCCGCCGGCGTACGCACGACGATCAGCACCCGCGCCAGCGGCGAGTCGGAGAACTGGACCGCGAACTCCGACGACTCGCCGCCCAGCGCCTCGGTCAGCAGCGCCTGCATGCGCGCGCGCACCTCGGTGTTGTAGTTCTCGCGCGGCACGTAGACCAGGCACGAGGTGAAGCGCCCGTAGGCGTCGCGGTGCACGAACAGCCGCGTGCGCTGGCGTTCGCCCAGGCGCAGGATGCCCATCGCGATGCGGTGCAGGTCGTCGGGCTCGATCTGGAACAGCTCGTCGCGCGGAAACTGCTCGAGGATCGTCGCCAGCGCCTTGGCCTTGTGGCTGCGCGGCAGGAAGCCGGCACGCTGCGTGACCGCGGCGAGCTTGCGCCGCAGCAGCGGGATGTCGGCCGCCTTGGCGTTGTAGGCGATCGACGTGAACAGGCCCAGGAAGCGTCGCTCGCCGACGACGCGGCCGGCGTCGTCGAAACGCTTGACGCCGACATAGTCCAGGTGCCCCGGCCGGTGCACGGTCGAGCGCGCATTGGCCTTGGTCAGCAGCAGCACGCGCGGATCTCGGGCGCGCGCGCGGATCTCGGGTGGCAACGCGGCGAACGAGGCCGAGGCCGCCTCGGCCCCGGCGCCGCCGCGCAGGATGCCCAGCCCCGATCCCGTCAGCACCTGCAGGCTGTCGCGCCCGCCCTCGTCGACCAGCACGTAGTCGCGCTGCCCGAGCAGCGTGAAGTTGTCGGCCGCCAGCCAGCGCAGGAACGCGAGGTCCTCGGCCAGCTCGTCCGGCGCGACCGGCGGCGGCCGGCGCTCGATCTGCGCCACCGCGTCGAGCAGCGTCTCGCGCATCGGCTGCCAGTCCTCGACCGCGGCGCGCACGTCGTCGAGGATCGCCAGCAGCCCGTCGTGCAGCGCCTGCAGCTGCGCCGGGTCGCTGCGGCGGTCGACCTCGACGTGGATCAGCGACTCGTAGCCGCCGTCGCCGTCGTCCTGCGGCGGCAGCAGCTCGACCATGTGGCGCTGCTCGTCGCGCCGGATCTTCATCACCGGGTGCACGATCAGGTGCAGCGTCAGCCCCTGGCGGTTGACCTCCATCGTGATCGAGTCGACGAGGAAGGGCATATCGTCGTTGACGATCTCGACCACGGTGTGCGTCGACTGCCAGCCGTGCTCGTCGACGCGCGGGTTGAGCACGCGCAGCTTGGGCCGGCCGCCGGCGAAGCTGCGCGCGAAGTGCCAGTGCGACAGCGCCGCGCCGTACAGGTCGTCCGGCGCACGCTCGGCCAGGTCCCCGGCATCGACGTGCCGGTAGTACTGGCGCACGAAGGCCTCGACCATGCCAGCCTGTGCCGCGGGCAGCCGGTCGTGAACACGGCGCACGACGGGTTCGAGAAGTTCGTCCACCTCGGCATCGGTGCCGGCGCTGCCATTCGGTCGATCGTTCAAGTCTTGCTCCTCGGGCGGCGTCGCGCCGGGGCAGGCCCGGTCAGCGGCCCTGTCCCCATGCGACGGCAGGCCGCGCGCTGCGCCGCGCGACGGCCCGGTCATCGGCCTCGCGGGCCTACTTGGCGGCCTTGCGCGGAGCCGACCGCGCCGCCGGCCGCATGGCGTCGGACATGCCGATCAGCACGCCGCTGACCATCGCGGTATAGCTTTCGGCCAGCGCCTGCGCGGCCCGCAGCCCGGCCGCGCGCGTGCCGCGCACGGCCTCGTGCACCTGCGCCATCTGCGACCGCAACTGCTCGACCGCGGCCGCGGCCTGCGCCCCGCTGGCGGTGCCGCCGGCCTGCAGCCTGCCGAGCACGGGGGCCCACGCCGCCGCCAGCTGGTCGCCGGCGCCGGCGGCGGACTTCTGCACCGTCTCCAGCATCATGTCCTCGAACCTGTCCAGGTCGGCGAGTGCCTTCTTCAGGTGCTTCTCGCGCAGGTCGGCACCCTGCGCCGCGAGCTGTTGCAGCGCCACGCGGTGGGCGTCGACGGCCTTGAGCAGCGCGTCGTCCATGCCCGCCACCGCCTGGTCGAGCAGCTTGTCGGCATCGATCGCGGCCGGGTTGTTCGCCAGCCCGGTGCTGGCGGCCTGGGTGACGGCGCCGAGCACGGCGCGGATATTCTTCAGCGTCAGCTCGCGCCCCTGCAGCGCCCCCAGCGTGGCGTCGGCGACCGCCTTGCGCAGCTTGGCGCTGCCCTCGGCGGAAGCTTGCTCGAACTGCGTGATCAGGGCGTCGGCGTCGAAGGCGGGTTTGGCCATGGGATCTCCTCGGGGTCGGTCGTCGTGGGGCAGCCGCCGCGGTCACGGCGCGCAGGCGGATCGTCGCAGCAAGGCGTGCCGCCGGCAAGGGCCGCGCAGGCCCTCACCCGCCGCCGACCGATAATGCGGCATCGCAGCAACGGGCCGTCCCGCCCGGCCGCTCAGGAGAAACCCACGATGACCCGCATTCACAATTTCAGCGCCGGCCCGGCCGCGCTGCCCGAGGCCGTGCTGCGCCAGGCGGCCGAGGAGATGCTCGACTGGCACGGCGAAGGCATGTCGGTGATGGAGATGAGCCACCGCGGCAAGGCCTTCATCGGCATCGCCGAGCGCGCCGAGGCGGCGCTGCGCGAGCTGCTGGCGGTGCCGGCCGGCTACAAGCTGCTCTTCATGCAGGGCGGCGCGATCGGCCAGAACGCGATCGTGCCGATGAACCTGCTGCGCGGGCGCAGCTCGATCGACTTCGTCGACACCGGCGAGTGGAGCAAGAAGTCGATCAAGGAGGCGAAGAAGTACGCCGCCGTCAACGTCGCCGCCAGCGCGGCCGACAGCGGCTACACGACCATCCCGCCGCGCGCGAGCTGGAAGCTCGACCCGGGCGCGGCCTACGTCCACATCTGCAGCAACGAGACCATCGGCGGCGTCGAATACCACTTCACCCCCGAGGTCGGCGACGTGCCCCTGGTGGCCGACATGTCGAGCGACATCCTGTCGCGCCCGGTCGACGTCGCGAAGTACGGGCTGATCTACGCCGGCGCGCAGAAGAATATCGGCCCGGCCGGGCTGACGATCGTGATCGTGCGCGAGGACCTGATCGGGCAGTCGCTGCCGATCACGCCGTCGGCCTTCGACTACAAGACGGTGGCCGACAACGACAGCATGTACAACACCCCGCCGACCTACGCGATCTACATCGCCGGGCTGGTCTTCGAGTGGATCGTGGCGCGCGGCGGGCTGGCGGCGATGGAGGCGCACAACCGCGCCAAGGCGGCGGTGCTGTACGACTACCTGGACAGCCAGGACTTCTACCGCAGCCCGGTGGCGCGCGACTGCCGATCGCTGATGAACGTGCCGTTCAAGCTGGCCGACGAGGCGCTCGACGCCGCGTTCCTGAAGGGCGCCGACGCACGCGGGCTGGTCCAGCTCAAGGGCCACCGCTCGGTCGGCGGGATGCGGGCGTCGATCTACAACGCGATGCCGGTCGAGGGCGTGCAGGCGCTGGTCGCGTACATGCGCGACTTCGTGCGCGAGCGCGGCTGAAAGGGACGACTGCGATGACGCACGCCTTCGACATCCTGGTGCTCAACAAGATCGCCCCCTCGGGGCTCGCGCTGCTGCCGCCACCACGCTTTCGCACCGGCGGCGACTTCGCCGCCCCGCACGCGATCCTGTGCCGCTCGGCCGACCTGCACGCGCGCGGCGTGCCGGCCAGCGTGCTGGCGGTCGCGCGCGCCGGCGCCGGCACCAACAACATCCCGGTCGCCGAGCTGACCGCGCGCGGGGTGCCGGTCTTCAACGCGCCGGGCGCGAACGCCAACGCCGTCAAGGAGCTGGTGCTCGCCGGCATGCTGATGGCGGCGCGCCGGCTGCCTCAGGCGCTGGCCTTCGTCGATGCGCTGGACGTCGTCGACCCGGAGCTGGAGCGCGTGGTCGAGGACGGCAAGAAGGCGTTCGCGGGCTACGAGCTCGCCGGGCAGACGCTGGGCATCATCGGCCTGGGCAAGATCGGCTGCTCGGTGGCCGACGCCGCGATCGCGCTCGGGATGCAGGTCATCGGCCACGACCCCGACATCACGGTCGACGCCGCCTGGCGGCTGCCATCGCAGGTGCGGCGTGCCGCCAGCGTCGACGAGGTGATGCGCAGCGCGCGCTTCGTCACGCTGCACGTGCCGCTGCTGCCGGCCACGAAGCACCTGGTCGACGCGCGCCGGCTGGCGCTGATGCGCCCCGACGCGGTGCTGCTGAACTTCAGCCGCGAGGGCGTCGTCGACCACGAGGCGGTCGCCGCCGCGCTGGCCGCCGGGCGCCCGGCCCACTACGTCTGCGACTTCCCCGGGCCGGAGCTGCACCGGCGCGACGGCGTCATCGCGTTGCCGCACCTGGGCGCCTCGACCGCCGAGGCGGAGGAGAACTGCGCCGTGATGGTCGCCGGGCAGCTGCGGGCCTTCCTCGACGACGGCGAGGTGCGCAACGCGGTCAACTTCCCGGCCGTCGCGATGGCGCGCGAATCGGACTTCCGGGTCGCGATCGTCAATGCCAACGTGCCGAACATGCTCGGGCAGATCTCGACCGCGATGGCCGCCGCCGGGCTGAATATCCACAACATGGTCAACCACTCGCGCGGCGAGATCGCCTACACGCTGGTCGACGTCGACAGCCCGGTGGCCGAGCCGGTGCTGGCGGCGCTGCGCGGGATCGCCGGCGTGCTGTCGGTGCGCGACCTGCAGCGGGCGTCCTGACCGCGCCTTCGCCCGCGCGTGCCGACGTCCATGACCCCCTCGCGGCACGCCGCGCGCAGGGTCGCCCGGTGAGCGCGTGGCGCGTCGCCGGGCGGGGCGCCGCGGCAGGTCGGCCGCTGGCCACGAGGGCGCGATGAAACCCGCGGGCGACGCCGGCGCACCACCGCGGATGACGGTCGGCGCCGATGGCGTGGCGACGATCACGCTGCAGCGCCCGCGCCACCTCAACCGCTTGCACGCCGAGGACCTGGCGGCGCTGCAGTCGCACTTCGAGGCCCTGCGCGGCAGCGCCGATGCGCGCGCGCTGGTGCTGACCGGCGAGGGCCGCGCCTTCTGCGCCGGCTACCACCTCGGCGAGCTCGGCGACCCGGCAAGGCGCGACGCCGACGACGCCGGCCCGCAGGCCTTCGAGCGCACCGTGGACGCGCTCGAGTCGCTGCCGCTGCCCAGCGTCGCACGGCTGAACGGCAGCGTCTACGGCGGCGCGACCGATCTGGCGCTGGCGTGCGACTTCCGCGTCGGCGTGACGGGCATGGAGCTGCGCATGCCCGCGGCGCGCCTCGGGCTGCACTACTACCCGGGCGGGCTGCGCCGCTTCGTCGAGCGGCTCGGCCCGGGGGCAGCCAAGCGGCTGTTCCTGCTCGGCGAGGCGGTCGACGACCGCGTGCTGCAGGCCACGGGCTACCTCGACTTGCTGGTCGGTGCCGACGAGCTCGACGCCGCGGTCGCGAGCATCGTAAGGGCGCTCGCCGCCGGCGCGCCGCTGGCGCTGCGCGGCATGAAGGCCTCGATCGACGAGCTGGCCGGCGGCCGCGCCGACCCGCAGGCGCTGCGGCAGCGCGTCGCCGCCTGCGCCGCCAGCGACGACCTGCGCGAGGGGCTGGCGGCCTTCGCCGAGCGGCGCGCGCCGCGCTTCACGGGACACTGAACCCGCAGCCTCGGCCGCCGACCCGGACCCACGGTCGATCGCCGAAGGGGCGGATCGCCGGATCGTCTGTCATCATCGGACCCATGACCTCGCGCTTCCTGCCCTGGGCCGCCGCGGCGGCGCTCGTTCTGGGCCTGCTGGCCTTCTGGCTCTGGCCGCGCCCGGCGCTGCCCCCTGCCCCGGCGGCCCCGGCGGCGGAGCCCGCGGGCGCCGCGCCGACCGCGTCAGCGCCCCCGCCGCCAGCCTCGACGCCCTCCCCCGCGACGCTCCCCGTCGACGACACGGCGGTGCAGGCGCCGCCCGCGCCGCCGACGACCGTCGCACCGCTGGCGGCCGACGACGCCAGCGTGCGCCAGGCGCTGACCGGCCTGCTCGGCCGCGAGGCGGTGCTGGCGCTGCTGCAGACCGACGGCTTCGCCGAGCGCGTCGTCGCCACCGTCGACGCGCTGCCGCGCGGCCACGCGGCGCCGCGGCTGTGGCCGGTGCACCCGGCCGAGGGCCGTTTCACGGTCGACGGCGGCCGCATCGCCGCGGCCAACGAGCAGCGCTACGCGCCCTTCGTACGCATGGTCGAGCGCCTCGACCCGGCCGCCGCGGCCGGCCTGTACCGCCGGCTCCAGCCGCAGCTCCAGGCCGCGTACGAGAACCTCGGCTACCCCGGCCGCCGCTTCGACGACCGGCTGCTGGAGGTCGTCGACCACCTGCTGGCGACGCCGCAGCCGGACTCGCCCCCGGCGGTCACGTTGACCGAGGTCAAGGGGCCGATCGCCCCCGAGCGCCCCTGGGTGCGCTACGAGTATGCGGACCCGGCGCTGGAGTCGCGCTCGGCCGGCCAGCGCATCCTGCTGCGCCTGGGCGACGCGCAGCGGCGCAGCCTGATCGACTGGCTGCGCGCGTTTCGGGCCCAGGTCGCGGCGCGCTGAGCCGGCCCGCTTGCGCCGACACCGGTGCGCGGGCGGCCGTCCGCGCCCGTGTGCGACCATCGCCCCGCCGGTTGCGACGCCGCGTACGCGCGCCGCGACGTGACGACGACTTCACGACAAGAACAGGAGGAATCCGGATGCAACTGCAGATGCTGCTGTCCGCCGGCGCGATCGCCGTCATCGTCGCCTGGGGGCTGATCGCCCCCGCCTCGCTGGGTGCGGTCTTCGACACCGCGCTGGCCGCGATCACGAAGAATTTCGGCTGGTTCTACCTGTGGATCGTGCTGGCGCTGGTGTTGATGAGCGCGCTGCTGGCCTTCAGCCGCTACGGCAACCTCAAGCTCGGCACCGACGACGAGGAGCCCGAGTTCTCCACCACCGCCTGGTTCGCGATGCTGTTCGCGGCCGGCATGGGCATCGGGCTGGTGTTCTGGGGCGTGGCCGAGCCGATGTCGCACTATGGCGCGCCGCCACCGGGCATCACCCCCGGCACGCCCGAGGCGGCCAACGCGGCGATGCGCTACAGCTTCTTCCACTGGGGCCTGCACCCGTGGGCGATCTACGCCGTGGTGGCGCTGGCGATCGGCTACTTCCAGTTCCGCCGCGGCGGCCCGGCGCTGGTCAGCACCGCGACCGAGGCGCTGCCGTGGCGGCCGGTGCAGCGGCTGTCGCTGCTGTTCAACGTGCTGGCGGTGATCGCCACTGCCTTCGGCGTCGCGGCGTCGCTGGGCATGGGCGCGCTGCAGATCAACAGCGGGCTGGCGCGCGTGTTCGGGCTGCCGGTCGGCACGGCCTCGCAGCTCGGGATCATCGCGATCACGACCGCGCTGTTCCTGACCTCGGCCGTCACCGGCGTCGAGCGCGGGATCAAGTGGTTGTCGACCTTCAACCTCGTCGTCGCCGCGCTGCTCGCGCTGGCGGTGTTCGTGCTCGGGCCGACGGTGGCGATCCTCGACACGCTGACGACGACGCTGGGCAACTACGTCAGCGAATTCGTCCGCATGAGCCTGCGCACGACGCCGTTCCGCGACAGCGGCTGGGTCGGCGGCTGGACGGTGTTCTACTGGGCCTGGTGGATCGCGTGGTCGCCCTTCGTCGGGCTGTTCATCGCCCGCGTATCGCGCGGGCGCACCATCCGCGAGTTCATCGTCGGCACCGTGCTGGCGCCGACCGCAGCCGCCTTCGTCTGGTTCTCGGTCTTCGGCGGCACCGCGCTGCACCTGGACATCTGGCAGGCGGCGCCGATCGCGGAGGCCGTCGAGGCCGACGTCTCGACCGCGCTGTTCGCGATGTTCGACCAGCTGCCGCTGGGCACCGTGCTGTCGCTCGTCGCCACCGTGCTGGTGCTGGTCTTCTTCGTCACCTCGGGCGATTCGGCGACACTGGTGCTGGGGATGATGAGCACCGGCGGCCACCCGAACCCTTCGGCGCGCGTCAAGGTGATCTGGGGGCTGCTGGTGGCCGGCATCGCCGCCGCGCTGCTGATGGCCGGCGGGATCCAGGCGGTCCAGACCGCGACCATCGTCTTCGCGCTGCCCTTCACCCTCGTGATCGTGCTGATGGCGGTCGCGCTGTGGCGCGCGGTGCGCGAGGACTGGCACGCGAGCCAGGCCGAGGAGCGGCGGCTGCGGCGCCGGCTGCGCGAGATCGCCGAGCGCGAGCGCTGACGGCACGCCTTCACGGCCGCCTCCCCTCCCCGGGGCGGCCGGTGCCGCGATCGCCCCAGCGCCGCGACAATAGCCCCGCATGGACCCCACCTCGCTCGCGCTCGGCTTCGGCAAGAGCTTCCTGTTCGTCCTGGCGACGATCCTGCCGATCCTCAACCCGGCGGCGACGGCGCCGATCTTCCTCGGGCTCACCGAGGGCGCCAGCGCCGGCACGCGCGCGAGCCTGGCGCGGCGCATCGCGCGCAACATGTTCTTCCTCGTCCTCGGCGCCATGCTGATCGGCTCGTTCGTGCTCGACCTGTTCGGGATCTCGCTGCCGATCGTGCGCGTCGGCGGCGGGCTGATCGTGGCGTCGACGGCTTGGCGGCTGCTCAACGCCGACCAGTCGACCTCCGACCGCCGCGCCGCGCTGGCCGAGGCCTTCACCCCCGAGCAGGCACGCCGGCAGGCCTTCTACCCGCTGACCTTCCCGATCAGCTGCGGGCCGGGGTCGATCGCCGCGGCGATCACCGTCGGCGCCTCGCTGCACGAGGAGCGGCTGGCGCTGTCGCTGGCGCGCTTCGGCGGCGGCGTGCTGGCGTTGGCGCTGATCGCCACGCTGCTGTTCCTGGCCTTCCGCTACGCGCAGCGGCTGCTGCAGCCGCTGGGCGAGACCGGCACCATCGTCTTCCTGCGGCTGATGGCCTTCATCCTGCTGTGCCTGGGGGTGCAGATCGTCTGGGACGGCTTGAGCGAGCTGCTTCGCAGCCTGTGACCGGCTGCGGCCGGCGCTGGGCGCGAGCGGCGGCGCCGCCCCCTGTGGGGCCAAGGGCGGCGCCACCCAGGGTGCCGCGTCGTCATCCGCGCTCGCTACGATAGGCGGTGATCGCCCGCGCTCGCCGGCCCCGGCGCCGCGCGCCGACCGCCGACGCAACCCCCAACCCGCCGCGGAGCCCCGCCATGCCCCACGCCTTCGCCAGCACGCTGAAGACCTTCACCACCGCCTCCGGCAAGACCGGGCGGCTGTATTCGCTGCCTTCGCTGGCGCGCCGCTTCCCCGGCGTCAAGCGCATGCCGCAGTCGCTGCGCATCGTGCTCGAGAGCGTGCTGCGCAACTGCGACGGCGCCAAGGTCACGCGCGAGCATGTCGAGCAGCTCGCCGGCTGGCAGCCGAACGCGCCGCGCAGCGAGGAGATCCCCTTCGTCGTCGCCCGCGTCGTGCTGCAGGACTTCACCGGCGTGCCGCTGCTGGCCGACCTGGCGGCGATGCGCGGCGTGGCCGCACGCATGGGCAGGAACCCGCGGCGCATCGAGCCGCTGGTGCCGGTCGACCTGGTCGTCGACCACAGCGTGATGGTCGACCACTACGGCACCAGGAAGGCGCTGGACCTGAACATGAAGCTGGAGTTCGAGCGCAACCGCGAGCGCTACGAGTTCATGAAATGGGGCATGCAGGCCTTCGAGACCTTCGGCGTCGTGCCGCCCGGGTTCGGCATCGTGCACCAGGTCAACCTGGAGTACCTCGCGCGCGGCGTGCACAGGAGCGGCGGGTCGGGCAAGGGGGCCGACGCCGTCCACTACCCCGACAGCCTGGTCGGCACCGACAGCCACACGACGATGATCAACGGCATCGGCGTCGTCGGCTGGGGCGTCGGCGGCATCGAGGCCGAGGCCGGCATGCTCGGCCAGCCGGTCTACTTCCTGACCCCCGATGTGGTCGGCTTCGAGCTGACCGGCCGGCTGCGCGAGGGCGTGACCGCGACCGACCTCGTGCTGACCGTCACCGAGATCCTGCGCAAGGCCGGCGTGGTCGGCAAGTTCGTCGAGTTCTGCGGCGAGGGCACCGCCAGCCTGCCGGTGCCCGACCGCGCGACGATCGGCAACATGGCGCCCGAGTACGGCGCGACGATGGGCTTCTTCCCGGTCGACGAGCGCACGATCGACTATTTCAAGGGCACCGGCCGCACCAAGGCCGAGGTCGAGGCCTTCGAGGCCTACTTCCGCGCCCAGGGCCTGTTCGGCGTCCCGCGCGCGCGGGACATCGACTACAGCCAGCTGATCACGCTCGACCTCGGCACCGTCGCGCCCAGCCTCGCGGGGCCGAAGCGGCCGCAGGACCGGATCGAGATCGGCGACGTGAAGTCGCGCTTCACCGAGCTCTTCAGCGCGCCGGTGGCCGCCGGCGGCTTCAACCTGCCGGCCGATCGGCTCGAGCAACGCGTGGTCGTTCGCACGCAAGGCGAGCCAGCCCCGGACGAGCCCGAGCTCACGCCGGGCGCAGCGCGCGACGTCGTCGAGATGGTCGCCAACACCGGGACGCTGGCCGCCGCCCACGCGAGCCCTGCCGCCACCCGCGGCAAGCCGGCGCCGCAGACGCTGGGCCACGGCGACGTGCTGATCGCCGCGATCACGAGCTGCACCAACACCAGCAACCCGGGCGTGCTGCTGGCCGCCGGGCTGCTGGCGAAGAAGGCGGTCGAGGCCGGGCTGAAGGTGGCCCCGCACATCAAGACCTCGCTCGCGCCCGGCTCGCGCATCGTCACCGAATACCTGACCCGGACCGGGTTGCTGCCCTACCTGGAGAAGCTCGGCTTTGCGGTCGCCGCCTACGGCTGCACGACCTGCATCGGCAACGCCGGCGACCTCAGGCCCGAGTTCAACGAGACGATCACGGCCAACGACCTGGTCTGCGCCGCGGTGCTGTCGGGCAACCGCAACTTCGAGGCGCGCATCCACCCGAACCTGAAGGCCAACTTCCTCGCCAGCCCGCCGCTGGTCGTGGCCTACGCGCTGGCCGGCAACATGCGGGTCGACCTGATGACCGAGCCGGTCGGCATCGGCCGGCGCGGCCGCCCGGTCTACCTCGGCGACATCTGGCCGACGAGCGACGAGGTGCACGCGCTGATGAAGCACGCGATGGACCCGCGCGCCTTCCGCGCCAACTACGACAAGGTCGCGCGCGAGCCCGGCCGGCTGTGGCAGAAGATCGAGGGCGTGGCCGGCGAGGTCTACACCTGGCCCGCCAGCACCTACATCGCCGAGCCGCCGTTCTTCGCCGACTTCGCGCTCGAGCCGCCGGCGCTGGAGTCCGGCGTGAAGGGCGCGCGCATCATGGCGCTGTTCGGCGACAGCATCACGACCGACCACATCTCGCCGGCCGGCAGCTTCCGGGAGAGCACGCCGGCCGGGCGCTACCTGATCGAGCGCGGCGTGGCCAAGGCCGACTTCAACAGCTACGGCAGCCGGCGCGGCAACCACGAGGTGATGATGCGCGGCACCTTCGCCAACGTGCGGATCAAGAACCTGATGCTGCCGGCGCGCGACGACGGCAGCCGCGAGGAAGGCGGTGTCACGCTGTACCAGGCCGACGGCCCGCAGCGTGGCGAGAAGATGCCGATCTACGACGCCGCGATGGCGTACATGGCCGCCGGCATCCCGACGGTGATCTTCGCCGGCGAGGAATACGGCACCGGATCCAGCCGCGACTGGGCCGCCAAGGGCACGGCGCTGCTCGGGATCAAGGCGGTGGTGGCGCGCAGCTTCGAGCGTATCCACCGCTCCAACCTGATCGGCATGGGCGTGCTGCCGCTGCAGTTCAAGGACGGCGACTCGTGGGAGAAGCTGCGCATCAACGGCGACGAGACGATCGACGTCGTGCTGCCGCAGACGATCAGGCCGCAGGGCGACGCCGCAATCGTGATCGGACGCGCCGACGGGCAGAAGCTGACGGTGTCGGTCACGCTGCGCATCGACACCGCGATCGAGGTCGAGTACTACAAGCACGGCGGCATCCTGCCGTTCGTGCTGCGGCAGTTGCTGGCGGGCTGACCATGGCCGCGGACCCAGGCGCGGCGGCGCCACCGGCCGGCCGCACCGGCGCGGACGCGGTGCGCGTGGCGATCGACGGCGCGGTCTGCACGGTCACGATCGACCGCCCGGCGCGCCGCAACGCGGTCGACGGCCCGACCGCCGCCGCGCTGCGCGAGGCCTTCGAGCGCTTCGAGGCCGACCCTGCGCAGCACGTCGCGGTGCTGACCGGCGCCGGCGGCCAGTTCTGCGCCGGTGCCGACCTGCAGGCGATGGCCGACCCGGCGGCGCGCAACACGATCACCCCCGACGGCCGCGGCGCCGGGCCGATGGGGCCGACCCGGATCGACTTCGCCAAGCCGGTCGTCGCCGCGATCGAAGGCTACGCGGTCGCCGGCGGGCTGGAGCTGGCGCTGATGTGCGACCTGCGCGTCGCTGCGAGGAGCGCCGTCTTCGGCGTCTTCTGCCGCCGCTGGGGCGTGCCGCTGATCGACGGCGGCACGGTGCGGCTGCCGCGCGTGGTCGGCCAGGGCCGGGCGCTGGACATGATCCTGACCGGCAGGCCGGTCGGCGCCGACGAGGCGCTGGCGATGGGTCTGGCCAACCGCGTCGTCGAGGACGGCCAGGCGCTGGCCGCGGCGCAGGCGCTGGCGCGCGAGCTGGCGGCGCTACCCCAGCGCTGCATGAGGACCGACCGCGCGTCGGCGATCGCACAATGGGACTGGCCGCTGGCCGAGGCGCTGCGGCGCGAGGGCGAAGGCGGCTACGCCATCGTGTTCGAGGAGGGTCTGGCGGGCGCGGCGCGGTTCGCGGCGGGTGCGGGGCGAGGCGGTGCGAAGGGCTGACCGGCGGCCACACGGGATGCCGACTGGCTGTGGCGTGCGGTCGATCGTCGAGTCTTCAGCGGATCGCGGCCTTCGCTGGCGGCCATTGACGGTCGTATCAGCGGCGATTCGCGAGCCGGACGGAATGGGCTGACTCCGAGGGACGCGGCGCATGAACACGGGACCGTCACCGCGTACGGTCCCGTGCCTCGCGAAGGGCTCGTGTATGCGAAACGCAAGTGCGCCCCGCGCGGCATGCCGCGCGACACCGTCGTGCGCCCATCCCTGTGCGCTGATATCGCGGGCATCACCCTGCACGCCCCGATGCGGCTCAGGCGAACGACCGCGATCGCCTGAAGCGACCGTGGCACTGCGTCACCCGGCCACCGCCCGTCGACTAACGCGTGCCGCTCAGCGATGCCGACCAGATGAAGATCGAGACACCGTGGCGCGACGGCCTTGCCGGCCGCGCGTGCACAGCGCCAGCCCTGCGAACCCGAGCATCAGCAGCGCGATCGTGCCCGGTTCGGGCACGGCCGCGAAGGCTTGGCGGGCGATCAGCGCATGTGCCGTCGAAGAGGGGTGGAAGCTGTCCCAGTAGAAGTAGGATGCCGGATCGTCGCAGACCGTCGAGGTCAGGCATGCGTCGGTCGTGTTCGCGAAGCCGGCCAGCACCTCAGGATTCCTTCCGAACGAGAAAAAATCCAGGAAGTAGAGGTCAGCACCAGGCAGGACCAGCGTGTCCAGCGCGGCAGCCAGCGCGTCGTTCCAAACCGCCGTCCAGGCGGTCGCGAACGCCGCCGTGTCCTCACCCAGTTCTTGGAAGCGGGGCGTGGCGCCAATGTCCGGCACGTTGGCGACGAGGAACTGGCGCACGCCCAGACCATAGAGACTGGACAGCTGCGTTGTGAGGCTGGAGATGCCTGCAGTGACCGCATCGGCATTGCCCAGGTTGTTCGCGACATCGTTGCCTCCGATGACCACCGACGCGAGCGTGTGTGCCGTCGGCGCAGGCCCGCCACTGGCAATGCTCAGGCCGTACAAGCCGACCTGCTGATCGAGGTAGGCGACGCCGCCGGATGCCGGGAAATTGGGGTTCGTACCGGTTCTGGCGCCGCCCCACGCGTAGTTGTTGCCGCCGACCAGCGATGGGGTGGCAAACAGGCCGAACCTGGCCGCAAAGACGGTCGGCCACGAAGGGCCAAGCGGGTCAGACCACTGCCCGCCCGTGAAGTCAGGACCAGCGCCGCCGCTGCCCTGGTTGTAAGGCGGTGGCGGGAAGCCGCCCGACGGTCCCCCGGTGGCGTACCAGACGTTGCCCGTGTCGGAAAGGCTGTCGCCGAAGAAGACGATGCTGTCGATGTGGCCCGCGGCAGCGGGTGCCGACACGACGGCCATGGCCAGCGCGGTCAGGACAGTCGCGATTCGATGGGTGAATGTCATGAAATGACCTCCTTGAACGACAAGGTGCGGACTCATGCAATATGCATGCCATGCGATGCAAGCCATTGACCCTCGGGGCAAGAGCGGCGCAAAGACCGTCACCCGATGGAAGCACTGGAAACTTTCCCGACACTTCCGTCCCGAGGAGCGTGCGTGCGGTCCGTCTTGGTGCGATATCGCGGCCGCACGGGCCCCAGCCGTCGCCCTTGCGGCTGACGTCTGACGCGGCACATGGATCACCGGCGCGGCCGGCGCCAAAGTCCACCGGCCTCGAGCTAGCCTCCTACAGTCCCGGCCCGTCACCGTGGAGACGCCCGGCTGCGCGACGCCCAGGCGCGGCGCAGTCCCCGGCCCGATGACCATGCCGCCGGTTTGCCTTGGGACCGAATCGGCTCGCAGGCGACATTCCTCGCCGGTGCCGGGTTCGCGGCTGTGGCCTGGCTGGCGCTGCAACGACGCCGACCCGGCGGGCGCTGCGCGTGAAGGCTCAGCGGGTCACGGGCTGCGGGTGCTCGGCCGACTTCGCCTGCGCGTGATCGACCTGGGTCAGGCGCCCGTCGTCCAGGTGGTAGACGGTGTCGAAGCCCTCGATCATGCGATGGTCGTGGGTCACGGTGATCACCGCCGAGCGCCTCTCGCGCGCGATCTTGCGCAGCATCGCCATCGCCTTCATGCCGCGCTCGGTGTCCAGCGCGGCGGTGGGCTCGTCGGCCAGGATCAGCGTCGGCTCGTTGGCCAGCGCGCGGCCTATCGCCACCCGCTGCTGCTCGCCACCGGACAGACGCGCCGGCACCGAGTCGGCGCGGTGGCCGATCTCGAGGTAGTCCATCAGCTCGCGCGCGCGTCGCGCTGCCTCCTTGCGACCGACGCCGTTGAGCTGCAGCATCATGGCGACGTTCTCCTGCGCCGTCAGGAACGGGATCAGGTTGTGCTGCTGGAAGATGAAGCCGATCTTGCGCAGCCGGAAGGCACGCTCGTCGACGCCGGTGGGCCCGTTGTCGTAGAGGACCTGCCCGCCGATGACGATGCGCCCGGTGGTCGGCGGCTGGATCAGGCTGATCGCCAGCAGCAGCGTGCTCTTGCCCGACCCGCTGGGCCCGAGCAGCGCGACCAGCTCGCCCGCCTCGACACTCAGGCTGGTCGGCTTGAGCGCGTGCACCGCCTGGTCGCCCTGGCCGAAGGTCTGCGAGACATCGTGGATCTCCAGCACCGGCATGTCAGACTTCCATGGCGCCGATACCCTCGGTGACGCGTGCGGCAGCGCGGAATCGCGGGGCCGCTTGCGGTCCGCAGCTGCCCGCCGATGGCACCCTTGTCTCGTTCGCATGCCATGACCGAGCGGGCCGAGGCCGGCGCGTACCCCCAGGCTTCATGTCACCCCCCCAGTGCAAGCTGCGGTGGCGTGCGCAGCGCATGCCAGATCGCCATGAAGCTCGCGAGCACGCCGCCCGCCAGCATGACCGCGAAGGTCACCGCGGTCTCCTGCGTGGTGAACGCCAGCGTACGGGGGAAGCCCGGCACGATCAGCGCGCGCAGCACGTAGGCCAGCGCGAAGCCGGCCAGCGTCAGCAGCAGCGACTGCGTCAGGATGAGACGCACGATCACGCTGTTGGGCGCGCCGATCAGCTTGAGCGTGGCGATGGACTTGATCTTCTCGATCGTCAGCACGTAGACGATGAGGGCGATGATGACGATCGACACCAGCACCAGCAGCGAGCGGAACAGCCCGAGCACCGCCGACTGGCGGCTCAGCCGCCCTTCCAGCATCAGCTTGCGCTCCTCCTCGGTCGTGTAGACGTTGAAGTACAGCCAGTCGCGGATGTGGCGCGCGACGGCCTGCTCGTCGGCGCCCGGCAGCAGCTCGACGAGCACCGTGTTGATGCTCGGTGCGGTCGCCGACAGCAGCGGCAGCAGCCGGGTGGCCTGCTCCTCGCCGTAGCCCGCTTGCTGCAGCCGCTTCAGGTTGGCCGCGCGCGCCGCGGTCAGCGCGCGGTCGTCCTGCTCGTACTGGACCGTCTGCGCGTCGGGCAGCGACAGGTACACGAGCGGGTTGCCCGCGGAGTCGACGGCGCCGGCCGTCACGCCGACCACCGTGTAGACGTCGCCGCCCAGCTGGACGCGTTCGTTCAGCCGCAGACCGAGCTTGCGGTCGGCGACCATCTCGTAGCGCGGCGCGGCGATCGCCCGTCCCTCCACCAGGCGGCCTGGGCCGCCGGCGCCACCGAAGACGTCGTAGCCGATGATCGTGAACTGCTGGCTGCTGCCGCCCAGCTCGCGCTGCGCGGTGTAGAAGACCAGTGGGCTGGCGCGCTTCACGCCGGGTGTGGCGGCCACGCTGCGGTAGCTGTCCAGCGGCATGCGCGACGGCTCGTTGAACGGTCCTCCGCGGCCACGCTCGACGACCCACAGGTCGGCGCCGATCTGCTCGATCAGCCATACGCCGTCGACGATGCTGCCGCGGTAGATGCCGTTCATCACCAGCACGATGGCCAGCAGCATCGCCACGCCGGTGATGGTGGCCACGAACTTGCCGAGGTGCCGGCGGATGTCCTTCAGTGCGAGCTCCACGGGGCGCCTCGACCGGTCGCGCCGTCAGGGCCGGACGGCCGCGCGCACGGCCTGGTTGGCGCGCACGCCGGCGCTGTCGGCCACCAGAGCCTGGCCGGTCTCCAGGCCCGAGCGCACGAGCACCCCGTGCTCGTCGGCCCCACCGGTCTGCACCGGCTGGAAGCGCGTGCGGCCGTCCACGACGAGCAGCACGCCCTGGCGGCCGTCGACGTCGCGCGTCAGCGCCTGCGTCGGCACGACGATGCCGGGCTCGGCGCCGGTGTCGATGCCGACCTCGGCCTGCTGGTCGATCGCGAAGTGGCGCGGCAGCTCGTCGAAGGCCACGAAGACGTCGAGCTCGCGCGTCGCCGCGTCGCTGCGGCGCGCGATGCGCGCGACCTTGCCGGCGACGGTCTGCCCGGTGCGCATGCGGATGCTCGCCGGCTGGCCGACCTGGACCCGGCCGACGACCGACTCGTCGACCCGCGTGGCCACCCACAGCGTCTGCGGGTCGACCAGCTTCAGGATCGGCATGCCCAGCGTCACCGTGCTGCCCGGCTCGGCCAGGCGTTCGATGACGAGACCGTCCAGCGGCGAGAGCAGCCGCGCGTGCGTCAGGCCGACATCGGCCGCGCGCGCCTCCTGCGCCAGCGTCACGGCGTCGGCCTCGCGCGCCGCCAGCGTGGCGCGGGCGGCGTCCACACCGGCCTGGCCGGCGCGCAGCGCGGCGTTGGAGGCGTCGACCACGGCCTGCGAGACGAAGCCCTGCGCCAGCAGCTCGGCATCGCGCCGCTGCTTCGAGCGCGCCAGATCCAGGTCCGCCTGCGCCTTGGCCAGCGCCGCGCGCGCCGCCTCGGTGTTGCGCGCCAGCGCCTGCTGCTGGCCGCCGACGGCGGCACGGCGCGCCGCCAGTTCGCGGTCGTCCAGCGTGACCAGCAGCTGGCCCTGCGTGACCACGTCCCCGACATCGACCAGCACCTGCGTCACCGTGGCATTCACGCGCGCGGCCACCGACACGGCGGTGCGCGCCTGCACCGTGCCCGGGCCGAGCACGCGCGCGGTGATCTCGCCGGACTGCGCAGTCGCGATGGAAACCTCCGCCGCGCGGCCGAAGCGCCAGTAGCCCAGCGCCGCGGCGGTGGCCAGCAGCACGAGCAGGCCGGCAAGGAGGAATCGGCGCTTCGAGGTCTGGGGCATGGGCGGGTGGGCGGCAAATGCGGCAAGCCGCGATCTTATGCGGCGGCCCGACATCGCCCGGGGACGGGGCCCCGGGACGGCCGGCGGCCGCGGCCATCGCCTTCCCGCCCGCCGCGGGCAGCCTCGTGCTGGCGACGACCACCGTGGCGCGAGGCCACCGTCGCCGCCCGCTGGCCTCCTACCCTCCGCGCAGCCGCTGCAGCCAGGTCTTGATGCCGTAGACGACGAGCACGCCCAGCGCGCCGCCGACCATGTAGACCGCCAGCGCGTCGCGCCGCGCCTCGGCCGACACGGTCTCGCCGAGCAGTTGCAGCACGACGAACCCCCAGACGGCGCCGGCGACGGCCGCCACCACCGGGCTGCGGGCGATGAAGCCGCAGCCGATGAAGACGACCAGGTTCAGCGGGTCGACCAAAAACTTCAGCACGCTGAGGACGAAGACCATCGCCTCCCCTCAGCGCCGCCCGGGCCTGCCGGCTGCTGGCGCCGCGTCCGCCAGCAGCCGCTCGATCGCCGGCATCAGCGGCCCGAGCCGCTCGGCCAGCACGCGCTCGACGGTATCGACGACGATCTGCGTCTGGCGCTCGATCTCGATGTTGACCGCGTCGCCCGCGGCCTTGTCGCCGAAGATCGTCATGCGCAGCGTCTCGGGGATCAGCCAGACCTCGAACCAGCCGCTGCCGTCGGCCTCGCGCCGCGCCTCGGCCACCGTCAGGCTGGCGCCGTCGACCGCCACATAGCCCTTGGCGAAGACATAGCGCATCCACGGCGCCGGCAGCGCGATGCGCAGCACGTGGTTGTTCTCGGGCTGGCGGACCGCGACCACCGTGCCGGTGCAGTCGATGTGGCCGGACAGCGCGTGCCCGCCGACCTCGGCGCCCTCCCTCGCCGCGCGCTCGACGTTGACGCGCGACCCGTCGCGCAGCCGGGCGAGCGTCGTCAGCGCCAGTGTCGGCGCCATGACATCGAAGTCCGCCGCCGCCGCGCTGCCCGGCGCATCGGTCTGCGGGTGCAGCGCGGTCACGGTCAGGCAGGTGCCGTCGACGGCGACGCTGGCGCCGATCGCCAGCCCGCCTCCGAAACCGGCCGGGAACTGCAGTGTGAGGGTCCTCAGCCCCGGCCGCTCGACGACCGCGGCGACGCGGGCCACGCCCTGGACGATGCCGGTAAACATGCGCGGATTATCCCGCCCTCGCGGGCGCCGCCGGGGCCGGCCGCGCCGGCGACGAGGCTACCATCGCGGGCCCGATCGCGGGCCGGCCCCGCTCGCCTGCCCCGCCCAAGCGACCATGCACCCGCATCGCCAACCTCCGGCCACCGCCATCGTCACGGCCTGCCTGCTGGCGCTGGCGATGGCCGGCCCCGCCGATGGCGCGCCAGGCGATGCCACCGCGACGCTGGCGCGTGCCGAGGCCCAGGTCCGCATCGATCCCGAAGCCAGCCGTCGGCTCGCCGAGCAGGCGCTGGTGATGCTTGCCGACGCGCCCGACCCCGGCGCGCAAGCGCAGGCCCAGCTGCTGCTGTGCGAGCACCATGCCGAGCGCGACCGGACCGAGGCTCGGCGCAGGCTCGATGCCGCGCGCACGTTGCTGGCGTCGGCCGCGCGTGCCGGGCTGCACGCGCGCGCCCTGGCATGCGAAGCCGAGCTCATGGAGAGCGGCGGCGACGGTGCCGGCGCGCTGGCGTTGTACGAGCAGTCGGTCTTGAGCGCCGAGCGCGCCGACGATCGAGCCCAGCTCGCGCAGTCGCTGTTCCAGCGCGGCTACCTTCGAGGCGTGCGGGGCGAGTTCGCCAACGGGCTGTCCGACCTGAAGCGTGCCGCCGCGCTGTTCGAGGCGTTGGACATGCAGGCCCACCTGACGACCGTGTACAACGGCCTGGCCATCCTCCACAACCGCATGGGGGATGCCGCGCAGGCGAGGTCGCTGTACGAGCGCGCGCTGCGGCAGCAGGAATCCGACGGACTGGAGCGGGAGCTCGTCGTCACGTGGCACAACCTCGGGCGCGTCAACGAGACCCTCGGTGATTGGCCCGCCGCCGAGCAGGCATTCGGCAAGTCGCTCGCGCTGGCGCGCAAGCTCGGCTATGCGCGGGGCCAGAGCTATGCGCTGCGCGGGCTCGCCGCGGCCACCAACGCGGCCGGCCGCCCCGCCCAGGCGCTGGAACAGCTCGGGCAGTCGGCGGCGGCGCAGCAGGGCTTGCCCGACGAGCGACTGCGCGGTCAGATCCAGCTCCAGCGGGGCATCGCGATGGTGGCGCTCGGACGGCGATCGGAAGCGAAGGCGGCGCTGGACACGGCGCTGGCAATCTTCGAGCGCGCCGAGTCGCCCGCCGAAGTCGCCCTGGCCCACCGAGCGCTGGCGCGTCTGCACGCCGACCAGGGCGACTGGCGGGCGGCCTACCGTGCGCTGGAAGGCCAATACGCGGTCTCCGACCGGCTGCTGCGCCGGCAGATCGACGAGCGCGTGGCGGCCTTGAAACTCGAAACCGACGCCGCCGCGCGCGAGACCGAGCTGCGGCTGCTGCGCCGCGAGCAGGAGGCCACCGCGCGCGCACTCGAGCAGGAGCGCGTAGCCGGCCAGCTGCGCACGACCACGCTCGCGCTGGGTGCTGTGCTCGCGGCCGTGCTGGCGATGCTGGCCTGGCGGCTGCGGCGCACGGGGCTCGCGATGCGCAATCTGGCCCACACCGACGATCTGACCGGCCTGCCAAACCGGCGCGATCTGCTGAGCCGGCTCGAAGCCCGGTTGGCGGCCGCAGGGCGCTGCGCCGTGCTCATCGTCGATCTCGACCACTTCAAGCGCGTCAACGATGTGCATGGCCACGCGGCCGGCGACGCGGTGCTGCGCGCCGCCGCCGACGTGCTGCGCGACGCCGCGCGCTCGCCAGTGGCGATCGGGCGCCTCGGAGGTGAGGAATTCGCGATCCTGATCCCCGACGCCGACGCAAGTGCCGCGCGCACGCTGGGCGAACGGCTGCGCGCCGCGATCGCGCAGATGGCGCCCATGCAGGCCCATCCGGAACTGCGGCTGACCGCCAGCATCGGCGCCGCACTGTCGCGTCCGGGGGAAGCGTCGAGCGACCTGCTGCGACGTGCCGACCATGCGCTGTATGCGGCCAAGTCCTCGGGCCGCAACCGGGTCGAGCTGGCCGCCGAGTGATCCGCCCCGGGGTCGACGGCGGTCCGACCGCGCGGACGGCGGCGACCGGGGACGGACCGGCCGGCCGCTGGCGCGACCGGGTGTGAGGCGGGATCAGACGCTGGCCGCGGCGCGGTGCTGCACGCCGTCCCTCACTGCCGCTCGTCGTCGCGCGCGTCGCAAAGCGGGTCGGGCGTGAAGACCGCGTCGACGACGCGGCCGTCGTCGCCGACGCCGACCTGGAACCACAGGCAAAACGGCGAGAAGAAGCGCCACGACCACACCTGCCCTCCCTGGCGCCCGCCGCTGCGAACCTCGCCCGGGCGGCCGAGCGTGCGCAGCAGCGCCTCGCGCGTCATGCCCGGCAGCTCGCCCTGCAGCGCGGTCAGCGCGCCGTACTCCAGCACCTGGCGCGCGCCGGTGACGCGACCTGCGGCGTCCAGGTCGACCATCCAGGTCTCCAGGCCGTAGGGGCCGCTGGCATATTCGAGCCGGCTGCCACCCTGCGGCAGCGCGTGGCGCCCGGTCGGCGTGCCCCAGCGCTCGCGCACCGCGGCCTCGTCCAGCCCCGGCTCCAGCCGCGTGATCCCCGGGCCGGCGCAGGCGGCGAGCAGCAGCGCCAGCGCAATCGCAGCGAAGGTCCTCATGCCGCGCAGCATACGCCGGCACCGTGACCCTGGCGTCGGCATTGGCGTGCGCGGCAGCCCGCACCGCCGCTGCGCTACGCTCACGCCACCGCCACCCGCACGGGGCCGACGATGGACGACGACGAACTGCTGCGCTATTCGCGCCACATCCTGCTCGACGAGATCGGCATCGAGGGCCAGCAGCGGCTGCGCGAGGCGACCGCGCTCGTCATCGGCGCCGGCGGGCTGGGCTCGCCGGTGGCGCTGTACCTCGGCACCGCCGGCGTCGGCGAGCTGATCCTGGTCGACCACGATACGGTCGACCTGACCAACCTGCAGCGCCAGATCGCGCACCGCCACGACCGCATCGGCAGCCCCAAGGCCGATTCGGCGCGGCTGACCCTGCAGGCGATCGACCCCGCGCTGCGCGTGCGCGCGCTGCAGCGCCGCGCCGACGCCGCGCTGCTCGACGAACTGGTGCCGCAGGCCGACGTGGTGCTGGACTGCAGCGACAACTTCGCGACCCGGCACGCGATCAACGCCGCCTGCGTCGCGCACGCGCGGCCGCTGGTGTCGGGGGCAGCGATCCGCTTCGACGGCCAGATCGCGGTCTACGACACGCGGCGTGCCGACGCGCCCTGCTACGCCTGCCTGTTCCCGCCCGACGCGAACTACGAGGAGGTCGCCTGCGCGACGATGGGTGTCTTCGCGCCGCTGGTCGGCATCGTCGGCTGCGTGCAGGCGGCCGAGGCGCTCAAGCTGGTCGCCGGGTTCGGCGAGCCGCTGGTCGGCCGGCTGCTGATGCTCGACGCGCGGGCGATGGAGTGGCACGAGATCCGCACCGCGCGGCACCCGGGCTGCGCGGTGTGCGGCCACCGGCCGGCCGGATGAGCGCGACCCAGGCGCGGCGCGTCCCGATCGGGCTCGACGAGGCCGGCCGCAACGCGACGGTCGCCCGCGTCAGCCCCAGGACGCGAGCAGCGCCTCGGCCACCTCCAAGCCTTCGGTCTCCGCGCGCCGGCGCAACGCCTCGCGGCGGGCACCGGGCAGTCGCACGCCTTCGTCCTTCATCATCTCGTCGACCAGGAACTCGACACGGTCCAGGTAGGCGTCGCGGCCCGCCAACGCTGCGGGATCGACGACGACGAAGGCCTGCCCGATGCCGGGGCGGTTGCCCGCGTCGACGAAGAAGCTGCTCGCCTCGAAGCCGAATCGGGCGCCGATCAGCGCCGTGACCAGCAGCTCGACCGTCAGCGCCAGCATCGCGCCCTTCGGGCTGCTGGCGGCCCCGATCGGCAGCATCGCGCCGTCGAGTGCCGCCGTGGCGTCGGTCGTCGGCCGGCCCTGGGCGTCGACCGCCCAGCCGGGCGGGATCGGCTGCCCCGCCTTGGCCGCCTGCGCGACCTTGCCGCGTGCGACCTCCGACAGGCTGAGATCGACCATCAGCGCGTCGGCGCCACGGCGCGGGAAGATCGCCGCCACCGGGTTGGTGCCGAAGATCGCGTGCCGGCCGCCCGCGGCCGGCATCGCCGCCGGCGAGTTCGCGAAGCCCAGCCCGACCATGCCAGCCGCGGCCGCCGGCCGCAGGTGGTCGACCAGCACGCCGGCGTGGTGGCTGCGGACGACGCCGGCGAACGCCACGCCGTGACTGCGCGCGGCCGCGATCGCCGCGCCGACCGCGAGCTCGCAGGCCGGGAATGCGAGCCCCTCGCCGGCGTCGACGACGATCGCGCCGCCCTTGCGGCGCACGACGCGCGCGACCGCGCTGCCGTCGACGCGCCCGTTGCGCAGGTGCGTGGCGTACTGCGCCACGCGCGACAGGCCGTGCGACCCCAGCCCCTGGGCCTCGGCCAGCACGAGCGCGCGCGCGGCGTTCGCGGCCATACCCGGCGACGCACCGGCGGACGTGAGCGCGGCCTGCACGCGCGCGCGCAGATCGGGCAGCGTCAGCCTCATGCGCCGGGCTCCGCCAGCGCCTCGAGCACGCGCGCGGCGATCAGCTCGCTGACGCGCTCGTTGGACTCGGCGGTGACGCCGGCGACATGCGGGGTCAGGATCAGGTTCGGGCAGCCCTGGAAGTGCGGCGACGGCGGCAGCGGCTCGGTGGCGAAGACGTCGACCGCGGCGCCGCCCAGGTGTCCGCGCCGCAAGGCGTCGGCCAGCGCCGGTTCGTCGACGATGCCGCCGCGCGCGGTGTCGACGAGCACCGCACCGGGCTTCATCGACTCCAGGCGCGCGGCGTCGAACATCCCGCGCGTCTCCTCGACCAGCGGCACGTGCAGGCTGACGACGTCGGCCGTCTGCACGACCTCGTCGAGCCCGGCGCTGGCGACGCTGCCGTCGGCGAACGCCGGATGGTCGGCGTCCATCATGGCGTCGAAGGCGATCACCTTCATGCCCAGCGCGCGCGCCAGCCGCGCCGTCGCCTGCCCGATGGTGCCGAAGCCGATCAGCCCCAGCGTGCGCCCGGCCGCCTCGTGCCCCGCCGACAGCGCGGCGCGCGGCCAGCCCCCCGCCGCGACCTCGGGGGTCGACGCATACACGCCGCGCATCAGCACCAGCGCGACCGTGACCACGTACTCGGCCACCGACTGCGCATTGGCGCCCGCGGCCGGGATCACGCGGATGCCTCGCGCCCGGCATCCGGGCAGGTCGATGTTGTCCAGCCCGACCCCCAGCCGCCCGACGACGCGGCAGCGCCCGAGCGCGGCCAGCAGTTCGCCTCGCACCTGGGTGCGGTTGCGCACGATCAGCGCGTCGGCGCGCGCCGCCTCGGCATGCAGCCGCGCGGCCTCGTCGACCAGTACCGGGTCGTAGACGACCTCGTGCGCGGCACGCAGGCGCTGGACGGCACGCTCGTCCATGAATTCGGTGACGACGATGAGGGACATGGGACTCCGGACTTGTCAGGGAAGCGGCACCAGCAGCACGAGCTTGAACAGCGTGTACAGCCCGCCGAGCACGACCGCTCCGGCGGCGAGGTAGCCTGCCGCACGCGACGGCGACCAGCGATCGTGGTTGGCGACGAGCATCAGCAGCACGAAGGCGATCGCACTGGCGGCCAGGAAGCCCAGCGGCACCAGCGCCCAGGCCCAGGCCAGCATGACCAGCGCGACACCGGCACGGCGCGCCAGCGAGCCCTGCAGCGGGGCGACCGGCTGGGTACGACCGAGCACGACCAGCACCAGGTAGACGAGGCCGAGCACGACGAGCAGGCCGCCGATTGCGCGCGGGAATACGGCGCCCAGCATCGAGAACTCGCCCGCGTGCCACAGTGCCGCGGCGCCGACGCCGATGAAGAGCAGGCTGCCGACGGCACCCGCGATGTCGCGCCCGCTCGCGATGCCGTCGTCCCGCTCAGCCACGCCCGACCTCCGCAGGCCCGGCGGCGCCGCTGCGCCGGCGGGCGCGCCGCGCCATCCACCAGGGCCACAGCAGCCCGAGCAGGATGAAGGCGATGATGCCCAGCGAGATCGGCCGGCCGAAGAACTCGGCCCAGACGCTGCCCCGGGCGCCGCCGATCAGCTGGCCCTGGACGAATCCGCGCTCGGCGATCGCGCCGAGGATCAGCCCGAGCACGATCGGCGACGCCGAGAAGCCCATGCGGCCGAGCACCCAGGCCGCCACCCCCAGCACGACCATCTGCTGCACCTCGTGCGGGTTGTTGTGCACCGCGAAGCTGCCCAGCACCGTCAGCAGCGCGACCGACGGCACCAGCACCGCCTTCGGGATCGCGAGGATCGAGCGGAACGCGAAGCGGCCGATCAGCAGGCCCACCGGCAGCATCAGCAAGGTCGCCAGGATCAGCCCCCAGACGAAGGTGTAGACGATGGGCGCCTGGTCGGTGAACAGCGTCGGCCCGGTGCGGATGCCCTGCACCAGCAGCGCGCCGAGGATGATCGCATCCGGCGGCGTGCCCGGGATGCCCAGCACCAGCGTCGGGATGAAGCCGCCACCGACCGTCGCGTTGTTGGCCGACTCGGTGGCCACGATGCCCTCGGGCTCGCCCTTGCCGAAGTTCGCGCGCCGCGCCGACGCGCGCTTGGCCTCGGAATAGGCGACGAGCGACGCGATCGACCCGCCGGCGCCCGGCAGGATCCCGACCACGGTGCCGATCACCGAGCTGCGCGCGAGGTTGAGCTTGGCGCGCGCGATCAGCGCGCCGGCCTCGCGCAGCTGGAACCCGGCGACGCGGCTGACCGACTCGAGGTGGCGCGCCGGCGTGGCGACGAGCTCGATCAGCACCGGCACGCAGTACAGCCCGATCAGCGCGGAGACGATGTCGATGCCCCCGAGCAGCGACTTGAAGTCGCCGACGTAGCGGATGTCGCCGCCGACCTCGGCCACGCCGACCATCGCCAGCAGCAGGCCCAGGCAGCCGCCGATCAACCCCTTGACGGTCGACCCCTCGCCGAGCGAGGCGATCAGCGTGAGCCCGAAGACCGCGAGCCAGAAGTACTCGACCGGCCCGAACTTCAGCGCCACGGTCGCCATCGGCGGCGCCAGCAGCAGCAGGAAGCCGGCGCCGACCAGCCCGCCGGCGACCGACGCCAGGCAGGCCAGCGTCAGCGCCAGGTCGCCGCGACCGGCACGCGCCATCGGGTAGCCGTCGAAGGTGGTCGCGATCGCCGACGGCGTGCCCGGCGTGTTGAGCAGGATCGCGGCGTAGGCGCCGCCGTAGATGGCGCCGGTGTAGATCGCGCCGAGCGCGATCAGCGCCGCCGCCGGGTCCATCGAGAAGGTGAACGGCACCAGCACCGCCACCGCCATCGTCGCGGTCAAGCCCGGCAGCGCGCCGATCACCGTGCCGGCGGCCACGCCCGCCAGCGCCAGCAGCAGGTTCAGCGGCGACAGCGCCGCCAGCAGGTGCTCCAGACCCCCCATGGCGTGACGAGCTCGGCGGCTGCCCGCGCCACCCGCCGCAGCACCGCGGCGGGCCGCGCGATCACTTCTTGACGATGCCCATCTCGCGCGCCAGCGCGCCGTAGCGGGCCTTGACCTCGGCCATGAAGCCCGCCATCTTGTCCGGGCCCACGTCGAGCATCGCGAAGCCGCCGTCCTCCATCTTGCGGATGAACTCGGGGTCGGCGTTGATCCGGGCCAGGATGTCGGCCAGCTTGGCCTGCACATCGGCCGGCGTCGACTTCGGCACCGCCACCCCGCGGTAGGCGCCGCCGACGAGCTCGAAACCCTGCTCCTGGAAAGTCGGGCAGTCCGGCAGCTTCGGGTGACGCTGCGCCATCGCCACTGCCAGGCAGCGCACCTGCGCGCCGAGCTGCATCTGCACCGTCGTGTAGCCCCAGCTGCCGCTGACCTGCTTGCCCAGCAGCGCGGTGTTCGACGGCCCGGTGCCGCCGAAGGGCACGTAGGTCGTCTTGATCCCGGCCATCTTGTCGAACTGCTGCTGCGCAAGGTGGTTGGCCGAGTTGGTGCCCGAGCCCGACAGCGTGATCGACCCCGGCGCCTTCTTCGCCGCGTCGACGAAGTCCTTCAGCGTCTTGTACGGGCTGTCGGCGGTGACGATCAGCGCGTCGGGCGTGAAGTGGAACCAGTACACGGTCGTGATGTCGTCGGTCTGGTAGCCGACGTCCTTCTGCAGCGGCTGCAGCACGATGTGCGGCAGGTTGGTGCCCATCACGGTGTAGCCGTCGGCGGCCATGCCGTTGAGTTGCGCCCACGACGCCGCGCCGCCGGCGCCAGGCTTGTACTGGATCGCGACCGTCTGGCCGGTCAGTCGCTTGAACACCGGCTCCTGCAGCCGTGCCGAGATGTCGGACTCGCCTCCGGGCCCGAACGGGATGATGTAGTTGACGGTCTTCTCGGGGTAGCCGGCGGCGAGCGCGGCACCGGCGGCAAGTGCCGCGGCGGCGGTGGCGGTGGCCAGGGTCAGGCGGTAGCTTCGGGTCATGGGTGTCTCCTCGTCGATCCAGGCAGGAAAAGGACGGTGCCTGCGGTCCCGGCACCGACCGGTGCGCAGCGTGCCCAGGTTGCGCACCGGTGTCATCGGCATCTACCCCGGCCGCTCGATCGCCTCGGCGATCGCACGGCCGACATCCGTGGTAGCTGCCTTGCCGCCGAGGTCGGGCGTGCGGGGCGCCTCGGGGTCGGCGAGCACGGCCTCGATCGCGCCGAGCACGGCATCGTGCGCATCGGCGTGGCCGAGGAAGTCCAGCATCAGCGCCGCCGACCAGATCTGGCCGATCGGGTTGGCGATGCCGCGCCCGGCGATGTCGGGTGCCGAGCCGTGCACCGGCTCGAACAGGCTAGGCCAGTCGCGCGCCGGGTTCAGGTTGGCCGACGGCGCGATGCCGATCGTGCCGGTGCACGCCGGGCCGAGGTCGGACAGGATGTCGCCGAACAGGTTGCTCGCGACGACGACGTCGAACTGCTGCGGGCGCTGGACGAAGTGCGCGGTCAGGATGTCGATGTGGAACTGGTCGACCGCGACCGCGGGATACTCGGCCGCCATCGCGGCGACGCGCTCGTCCCAGTACGGCATCGTGATCGCGATGCCGTTGCTCTTGGTCGCCGAGGTCAGGCGGCGCCGCGGCCGGCGCATCGCCTGCTCGAACGCGAAGCGCAGCACGCGGTCGACGCCGATGCGCGACATCACCGTCTCCTGGATCACGATCTCGCGCTCGGTGCCGGCGTACATGCGCCCGCCGACGCTCGAATACTCGCCCTCGGTGTTCTCGCGCACGATCAGCATGTCGATCGCGCCGGCGGGCAGCGGTTGCCCCTGGCGGTCGACCAGCGGCGCGCGCACGCCGGGCATCAGCCGCGCCGGGCGCAGGTTGACATACTGGTCGAAGTCGCGTCGGAACTTCAGCAGCGATCCCCACAGCGAGACATGGTCCGGCACCCGCGCCGGCCAGCCGACGGCGCCGAAGAAGATGGCGTCGAAGCCGCCCAGAAGGTCCTTCCAGTCCGGCGGCAGGTAGTCGCCGTGGCGCTCCCAGTAGTCGACGCAGGCGAAGTCGAACGGCTCGAGCTGCAGCGCGATGCCGAAGCGCCGCGCCGCGGCGTCCAGCGCGCGCAGCCCCTCGGGCATCACCTCCTTGCCGATGCCGTCGCCGGGGACGACGGCGATGCGGTGGGTCGTCATCGCGCGCTGCGCGCCGGGCCGGCAGGCTGCCACGTCGCGCTCACCGCCACGGCCTCGTGCGCGGTCGCGTGGCTTCCACGGAGGACGGCCGGCGCCGGACTCATGCGCTCTCGTACAGGCGCGTCAGGACGAACTCGCGGTGCCCCAGCGCCTCGGCCGCGGTCAAGCGCCCGTTGGCGGTGCGCAGCATGCCCTCGAGCAGCTTGTCGCCGGCGGCGTCCAGCGTCAGCTCCTGCTGCAGCAGCCCGGTGACGTCGACGTCGATGTGCTCGCTCATCGTGCGCACCGTGCGCGGATTGGCGCAGATCTTGATCACCGGCAGGATCGGGTTGCCGATCACGTTGCCCTGCCCGGTCGGGAAGAAGTGCACCGCATAGCCGGCAGCCGCGCACAGCGTGACCATCTCGGCCGCGGCCGACGAGCTGTCCATGAACCACAGCCCGGGGTGGGTCGGCATCTCGGCCTTGTCCAGCACGCCGTCGACCGTGCACTTCTTGCCGATCTTCTGGATATTGCCCAGCGCCTTCTCCTCGATCGTCGTCAGCCCGCCTGCGATGTTGCCCTTGGTCGGCTGGCTCTCGGACAGGTCGGTCGTCTTGTGGCGATCGATGAGCTGCTGGTAGCGGTCGAACATGAACATGAAGCGCTCGCGCACCGCGTCGCTGGCGCAGCGCGAGGCGACGATGTGCTCGCCCCCGGTCAGCTCGGTCGTCTCGCCGAAGCACAGCGTGCTGCCCAGCGCGTGCAGCTTGTCGAAGGCGTTGCCGACCGCCGGGTTCGCGCCGCAGCCGCTGGTGGTGTCGCTCTCGCCGCACTTGGTGCTGACCCACAGCTCGTGGATCGCGCAGCGCTCGCGCTGCTTCTCGCTCGCCCACTGGACGAATTCGCGCGCCGCCTGGCTGGCGCGCATGATCGTGTCGTGGTCGCCGTGCAACTCGATACCGAAACCGACGACCGGCTTGCCGGTGGCGGCGATGCCCTCCACCACCTTGCTCGTCCATCCCTCCTCGATGCCGATGACGACGACCGCGGCGACGTTGGGGTTGCAGCCAGTGCCGATCAGGGTGCGGAAGTGCAGGTCCAGGTCGGCCCCGAACTGCAGCCGGCCGTAGGGGTGCGGGATCGCCAGCGTGCCCTTGATGTTGTGCGCCACGGCCTCGGCGGCCGCGTTGGACAGGTCGTCCAGCGGCAGGATGACGACGTGGTTGCGCACGCCGACGCGGCCGTTCTCGCGCCGGTAGCCGAGGAAGCTGGTGTCCTTGTCGATGCTTGCCATGGGGGAGCTCCTGGGGGCCGTCGCGCTCACCAGCGCTTGGTCTTGATGTTGTGGACGTGCGCGTGCGCGCCGGCCTCGATCGGCGCCACCACCTTGCCGATGTCGATGCCGTACTTGATCACGGTGTCGCCCACCGCCATGTCCTTGAGCGCGATCTTGTGCCCGATCGGGATGTCCTGCCTGGCCGTCAGGGTCATGGTCTTGTTCTCGTCCATGATCCAGCCGTTCAAGGCCATGCCGGCCTTCACGCCCTCGACGACGACCACGGCGACGGTGTCCTCGGCGTCGTGCAGTACGAAGTGGTTCATCCGCTTGCCTCTCCTCGCGGGTCGCCCCGCGTCACTCGTGCCAACTGCACCGGGTGGTGCGACGAGGGGGATTCTGAGCCTGCCGATCCTCTCGTCAACCTGGTCATTCAGATGACTTGATCGACTTGGTCCAGCGTGCGCAGAATCGCCGTCATGTCGCCACCCGCGTCACTCGCGCCACCGCTCCTGCCGTCCCGCGGCGCGGCGACGCCGGTCGCCCGGGCGCTGCGGCGCGGGCAGGCGTCCGCCTTCGAAGCGATCGCCCCCGAGGCTGCCGGCATGCCGCTGTACCGCGCCGTCAAGCGCCGGCTGCTGCAGGCGATCGAGTCCGGCTCGCTGGCGCCCGGCAGCACGCTGCCCAGCGAGCGCGAGCTCGCCACCATGTTCGGCGTCTCGATCGGCACCCTGCGCCAGGCGGTCGGCGAGCTGGTGGCCGAGCACATCCTCGTGCGGCGCCAGGGTCGCGGCACCTTCGTTGCCCGTCACGGCAGCGAGCGCTTCCTGTTCCAGTTCTTCCACGTCGAGCGCGCCGACGGGCTGCGCGAGGCACCCGAGCTGGAGCTGCTCGGCTTCGAACGCACGCGGCTCGACGAGGCCGACGCCGAGGCCTTCGGCCTCAAGCCGGGCGAACCCGTGATCGCGATCGAGAACCGGCTTCGCCTGCAGGGCCGGCCGGTGGCGCACGACCGGCTGCTGTTGCCGGCCGCGCTGTACAAGGGCATGACCGAGGCGCGCTTTCGCAGCCGCCCGGCGACGATCTACCGCCTGTACCAGGACGAGCACGGCATCACGGTCGTGCGCGCCCACGAGCGCGCCCGCGCCGTGACGGCGGATCGCCACGTCGCCCGCATCCTGGGTGTGGCCCCGGGCATTCCCATGCTGCAGGTGCGGCGCACCGCGGTGACCTTCGGCGACCGTCCTGTCGAGTACCGTGTCTCGACCATCCACACCGCGCAGCACGAGTACGTGCAGACGCTTTCGCGCCCGCGTTGAGGCGGACGCGTCGGCCGCCTGCGTCCGGGCCTGCACCGACGCGCAAGTCGCTCTCCGGCAGTAAGCTCCGCGCCATGGACCCCAAGCACCCGCTCGCGGAGCTGACCGCCCGCAACTTCCCCAGCGCGCAGGACGAGGCGCTGGCCGTCAAGCCCGACCTGCGCTACGCGGGCCCCGAGAGCAGCTACCGGCTCGCGTTCACCGACGAGGCCTTCCTGCTGCGCGAGGACCTGCGCCCGGTGCGCATGCAGCTCGAGCTGCTCAAGCCCGAGCTGATCCAGCAGGAGCAGGGGATCACCTCGACGATCGTCATCTTCGGCAGCGCGCGCGTGCTGCCGCCCGAGGATGCGCTGCGCCAGCTCGACGAGGCACGCGCGATCGGCGACGCGGCGGCGGTCGCGCGCGCCGAGAAGGCACTGGCCTTCAGCGGCTACTACGACGAGGCGCGCCGCTTCGCCGAGATCGTCACGCTGCGATCGCGCAGCCACGACACCCCGATCTATGTCGTCACCGGCGGCGGCCCCGGGATCATGGAGGCCGGCAACCGCGGCGCCTACGAGTGCGGCGGCAAGACGATCGGGCTGAACATCGTGCTGCCGCACGAGCAGGCGCCCAACGCCTTCATCACGCCCGAGCTGTGCTTCCAGTTCCACTACTTCGCGATGCGCAAGATGCACTTCCTGATGCGCAGCATCGCGCTGGTGTGCTTCCCGGGCGGATTCGGCACCCTCGACGAGCTGTTCGAGGTGCTGACGCTGCAGCAGACCGGCAAGATCCGCCGCCGCCCGGTGGTGCTGGTCGGGCGCGAGTTCTGGCAGCGGCTGATCGACTTCGACTGGCTGGTCGAGTGCGGCACGATCTCGCCCGGCGACGAGCGGCTGTTCGACTACGCCGAGACCGCCGAGGAAGCCTGGGCCATCCTCGAGGCCTATTACGGCTTCGACGCCCCGCGCACCGAGACGGGGGAGTTCGCGGTCGATATCTGAGCGGCTTGCCGGCGCTCAGGCGTCGGGATCGACGCCGTCGAAGACCTCGGCCAACGGGACCTCGCAGCCGAGGCTCGCGAGCGACAGCGCTTCGCCCTCGCTCATGTCGTGCAGCACCCACAGCCCGTCGGCGCCGACGCGGAAGACCTCGACGCGGCGCGTGTCGGGGTCGACGAGGGCGTACTCCTGCAGGCTCGCCAGCCGCCGGTAGAGGGCGAACTTCAGGCTGCGGTCGTAGGCTTGGGTCGTCGGCGACAGGACCTCGACCACCAGCTTCGGCGCGCGGAAGATCGCTTCAGTACGCAGGTCGGCCGGGTCGCAGGTGACGAAAAGGTCCGGGTACAGGACCGTGTCGTCGGCGGGCTGGACCTTCATGCCCTCGCTGAACACCCGGCACGGACTGCCGCGCAGCGCCATGCGCAGCGCGGCCGACAGGTTCGTCACCACCACTCCGTGCACCCGCTTGGCGCCCACCATGGCGAAGATCTCGCCCCGAACGAACTCGTGCCGCCCGGGCTGTTCGTCCTCCCAGCGCAGGTAGTCGTCGAGCGTCGGTTTCGGCAGCGGGCTTCCCATGACCAGCCCTTAGTCGAGGCGATCGGATGCGGGCAATCTACCAGAACCGCTGCACCGCGGGGCCGGCTGCGCGCCCGCACTTCAGTTATCCGCAGTGCAACCACGCCACCCGCCACGCATGAAACCGGCCCAGCCAAGCCCTTGCGCGGATCCGGCTCTGCCGGTCCGCAGCAAGCGCCCCCTCGGGGGGCAGCGAACGAAGTGAGCGTGGGGGTCTCGTTTCAGCCGACCAGGTAGCGCTCCACCGCCGCCTCGTCCCATTCGATGCCGGTGCCGGGCCGGTCCGGCGGCGTCGCCTGGCCGTCCTCGATCCGCAGCGGCGTCTGCAGCACCGGGTCGGCCCAGTCGACATACTCCAGCCAGTGCGCAGTCGGCGACGCGGCCAGCAGGTGCACGCTGAGCTCCGGGAACAGGTGGCTCGAGATCGGCAGCCGCGCTGCCTCGGCGAGCGCGGCGGCGCGCTGCCAGCCGGTGACGCCGCCGATCTTCATCGCATCGGGCATGCCGAGGTCGGATGCACCGGCGGCCAGGCTGGCGGCCATTTCGTGCGGGCCCCACCAGTTCTCGCCGAGCTGGATGCGCACGCCGGTGCGGCGGCGGATCTCGGCGTGGCCGGCATGGTCGTCGGCGGCGGTCGGCTCCTCGACCCATGCCAGGCCCTCGCCGGCGAGCATCGCCACGCGCGTCAGCGCATCGGCCACCGTGAGGCCCTGGTTGTAGTCGCTCATCAGCGCCACGCCGTCGCCGACTGCGCGCCGCACCGCCCGCAGCGCCGCGAGGTCTTCGCGCGGATCGTCGTAGCCCAGCCGCAGCTTGACCGCACCGAAGCCCTCCGCCAGTCGCGCTGCCTCGTCGCCCAGCCGGCTGGCGCCGACCAGCCCGAGGCCGCGGCTGTTGTAGGCCGGGATCGGCCGCGGCGCGGCGCCGAGCGCGGACACCAGCGGCAGCCCCTGCGATCGCGCCAACGCGTCCCAGGCCGCCATGTCGAGCCCGGCCAGCGCCATGCCGACCACGCCCTTGTCGCCGAGCAGCCGGAAGCGCTGGCGCAGCGATCGGTCCAGCGCCAGCGGCGCCACCGGCTGGCCGCGCAGCAAGGGCAGCAGGTTGGCCAGCGTCTGCAGCACCGGCTTCAGCGCCAGCGGCGTGTAGCAGAACAGATAGGCGGACCCGGTCACGCCTTCGTCGGTCAGCAGGTCGACCAGCGCCAGCGGGGCGATCTCGATCGTGCCGCCGCGCGTGACCAGCGGCAGCCGCAGCGGCACATGCACGCCGCGCAGCCGAAGGTCGCGCACGCTGAGTCGCGGTGTCGAGTCCATCGTCGCCCTCCACGCGGGATACGCCCCGCCCAGCCCGCCGTGCCGATCGCGGCCGCGTCGGTTCGCCTTGATACGCCTGTGCGGCTGCGATGGCAAGGCACGGAGGCGGCAAGACCCTGCGCCGCCAACGGCGGCGTCCCGGCCGAAGGCGTCGCGCACAATGCGCGCATGTCCTGTGCCGTCACCTTGATCGGCGCGCCGACCGACATCGGCGCCGGCGCGCGCGGCGCCAGCATGGGCCCGGAGGCGCTGCGCGTGGCCGGCCTGCACGCGGCGCTGGCCGGCCACGGCGTCGACGTGCTCGACCGCGGCAACCTCGCCGGCCCCGGCAACCCCTGGCAGCCGGCGGTCGGCGGCTACCGCCACCTGCCCGAGGTCGTGGCCTGGAACCGGCTCGTGCACGACGCGGTGCACGCCGAGCTCGTCGCCGGGCGCATGCCGATCCTGCTCGGCGGCGACCACTGCCTGGCGGTCGGGTCGATCGGCGCGGTGGCCCGCCACTGCCGCGCGCAGGGGCGCAAGCTGCGCGTGCTGTGGCTGGACGCGCACGCCGACTTCAACACCAGCGCGCTCACCCCGAGCGGCAACCTGCACGGCATGCCGGTGGCCTGCCTGTGCGGGAACGGGCCGCGCGAGCTGGTCGAGCTCGGCGCCGGCGACGGCCACGCCGGGCCGGCGATCTCGCCCAAGGTCGTTCGCCAGATCGGCATCCGCAGCGTCGACCCGGGCGAGAAGCGGCTCGTCCACGAGGCCGGGCTCGAGGTCTTCGACATGCGCTTCATCGACGAGCACGGCATGCGCCACGCGATGGAGCTGGCGCTGGCGACGCTGGACGCGAATACGCACCTGCACGTCAGCTTCGACGTCGACTTCCTCGACCCCGAGATCGCCCCCGGCGTCGGCACCACCGTCCCCGGCGGGCCGACCTACCGCGAGGCGCAGCTGTGCATGGAGATGATCGCCGACAGCGGCCGGCTCGCGAGCCTGGACGTGATGGAGCTCAACCCGGCGCTGGACGTCCGCAACAAGACCGCGCTGCTGGCGGTCGACCTGATCGAGAGCCTGTTCGGCAAGAGCACGCTGATGCGGGAGCGGGGGTGATGCGCGCGCCGATGCGCACTCGTCGCTGAGGCGCAGGTCGACGTGCATGTGCTCATGACGCGCACGACAGGTGCGATGGCGTGCCGATGACCGACGCCGAGGTCGACATCGCCATCGTCGGCGCCGGCATCGCCGGGGCGGCGCTGGCGGCGCGGGTCGCGCCGCACGCGCGGGTGCTGCTGCTGGAACGCGAGTCGCAGCCCGGCATGCACGCGACCGGGCGCAGCGCGGCGATGTTCATGGCCAGCTACGGATCGCCGCAGGGCCGCGCGCTGACGCGTGCCAGCCGCGCCTTCTACGCCGCGCCGCCGCCGGGGTTTGCCGACACATCGATCCTGAGCCCGCGCGGCGTGCTCTATGTCGGCTGGCACGGCGACGAGCCGCGGCTCGATGCGCTGGCGGCCGAGCTGCGCGCCGGCGGCACCGCGGTCGAGCGGCTGGGGCCGGCCGAAACGCTCGCGCGGCTGCCGGTGCTGCGCCCGGATCGTCTCGCCGGCGCGGTTGCCGAGCCCGACGCGATGGACGTCGACGTGAACGCGCTGCTGCACGGCTGGCTGCGCGCCGCACGCGCCGCCGGCGCGCTGCGCTGGACCGACGCCGCCCTCGTCGGCGCCACGCGCGAGCGCGATCCCGGCGGCAGCGACCGCTGGGCCATCGACGTCGCCGGCGGGCGCCGCGTGCGTGCCAGTGTGCTGGTCGACGCCGCCGGCGCCTGGGCCGACGAGGTCGCGGTGGCCGCGGGCGGGCCGCCGATCGGCCTGCAGCCGAAGCGGCGCAGCGCGTTCACCTTCGACGCCCCGGCCGGCATCGATCACCGGCCATGGCCGACGACCTGTGCGATCGACGAGTCCTGGTATTTCAAGCCCGACGCCGGCCAGCTGCTCGGCAGCCCGGCGAATGCCGACCCGATGGCGCCGCACGACGTCCAGCCCGAGGAGATCGACATCGCCATCGGCATCGCCGGCATCGAGGCCGCGACGACGCTGACGATCCGCCGCCCGCGTCACACCTGGGCCGGGCTGCGGACCTTCGTCCCCGACGGCGAGATGCTGATCGGCTTCGACCCCGCGTGCCCGGGGCTGTTCTGGCTCGCCGGCCAGGGTGGCTGGGGCATCCAGAGCGCCGACGGCGCGGCAGCGCTGGCGGCGGCGCTGCTGCTGGGCACGCCGCTGCCCGACGCCTTGCGGCGCGAAAGCGTCGACCCGGCGGCCGTGTCGCCGGCGCGCCTGCGCGCGGCCTGATCGACGCCGCCGTCGCGCCGGCGCGGCTGCGCCTGATCCGATCCACGCTGCCCCTCGGCGCGCGTGATGCATCGCCGCCACGCCCACCGCGGCCTTGCGTCGCCACCGCGCACGCTGTCTACACTCCCACCGCATCGCGTCCCCGCGCCCTTCCCCTACGCCATGACCCGCCCGCTGCTGATCGGTGTCTCCGCCCGCATCTACCACCCGCGCCGGCCGGTGCTCGACCTCGGCGGCGTATGGACGCGCACGCTGCACTACCTGGAGCAGTCGGTCGCGCACTGGCTGATGTCGCCCGAGGTGCTGGCGGTGATGATCCCGGCGGTCGAGAGCGAGGGCCTCATCGAGCGCAAGGACCTCAGCCTGCGCGGCTACGCCGAGGTGCTCGACGGCCTGCTGCTGCAAGGCGGCAACGACATCGCGCCCGAGACCTACGGCGAGACCCCGCAGCACCCCGACTGGCATGGCGACCGCGTGCGCGACCGCTACGAGCTCGACCTCGTGCAGCGCTTCGTCCAGGCCGGCAAGCCGGTGCTGGGCATCTGCCGCGGCTGCCAGCTGATCAACGTCGCCTTCGGCGGCACGCTGGTGCAGGATATCCCGACCCAGCGCCCGGGCGACACGCTGCACTTGCACGGCGAGCACTACGAGCGCAACATGCACCCGATCCGCTTCGTCGACGGCACGCGGCTGGCGCAGCTCTACCCGGGGCGCAGCGGCGGCCTGGTCAACTCGATCCACCACCAGGCGGTCAAGGACCTGGGGCGCGAGCTGGTCGCCGAGGCGCTCGCCGACGACGGGCTGGTCGAGGCGATCCGCTGGACCGGCGCGGGCTGGGTCTTCGGCATGCAGTGGCACCCCGAATTCATGGCCATCCATGGCCCGCACGAGACGCAGCTCGAGGGCGGGCCGATCCTGCACGACTTCCTGTCCCACGCGCGCGCGGTCCGCGAAGCCCGGGCCGGCGCCGCCACGCCGGCGCCTGCGGGCGCCGATCCCGCTGCGACACCCATGCCGGCCGGAGCCGGGGAGCGCGCGCGATGAATCCGCCGCCCGGCCGCCTCGCGCGCTGGCTCGGCGTGCTGCTGCTGGCCGCCGGCTGCGCCGCCCAGGCGGCGACACTGCGCATCGCCAGCGCCTTCGACCCGCAGACGCTGGACCCGCACGCGCTGGCGCTGCTGTACCACACGCGCGTGGCCTACCAGCTCTACGACTCGCTGGTCGGGCGCGACGAGCAGTTCCGGCTCGAGCCTGCCTTGGCGACCTCGTGGCAGCAGCTGGAGCCGACGCGCTGGCGATTCCGGCTGCGCGAGGGCGTGCGCTTCCACGACGGCAGCACGATGAGTGCGGACGATGTGGTGTTCTCGATCGAGCGCGCGCTCGGGCGCAGCTCGCAGCGCGCGTTCCAGCTCAAGGGTGTGGCCGGGGCGCGCAAGGTCGATGCGCTGACGGTCGACTTCGTGCTCGACGCGCCCGACGCCGTGCTGCCGGAGAAGCTCCAGTACATCGCGATCATGAGCAAGGCCTGGGCCGAGGCGCATGGCGCCGCGCAAGCGCAGGACTTCAACGCCAGGCAGGAGATGCACACCGTGCGCGCGGCCAACGGCACCGGGCCGTATGCGCTGGTGCGCTACGAGCCCGACGTGCGCGTGGTGCTGAAGCGGCATGCCGAGTGGTGGGGCCGCGACGAACCGCGCAACGGCAAGGTCGACGAGGTGCACTTCATCGTCGTCAAGAGCGACGCGACGAGGCTGGCGGCGCTGGCCTCGGGCGAGGTCGACCTCGTCCTCGACCCGCCGTTCCAGGATATCGAGCGGCTGCGGCGCGAGGGCCGGGTCAAGCTGACGACGGTGGCCGAGCTCGGCCAGCAGTACCTGACCTTCGACCAGTCGAGGCCCGAGCTGGAATTCAGCGACGTCAAGGGCCGCAACCCGTTCAAGGACAAGCGCGTGCGGCAGGCGGTGTGGCATGCGATCAATGTCGAGGCGATCGTCGACAAGGTGCTGCGCGGGCAGGCCGAGCCGGTCGGTGTCTTCCTGTCGCCACGGGTCGACGGCGCCGACCCGGCACTGGCGCGGCGGCTGCCGCACGACCCGGCGCGTGCGCGTGCGCTGCTGGCCGAGGCTGGTTATCCGGACGGCTTCGCGGTCACGCTGGACTGCGTCAACACGACCTGGCGGCAGGCGGTGTGCCAGGCCGCGGCGGCGATGCTGACCCAGGCCGGCATCCGCACCACGCTGCGCGCGACCGCGCCCAACCTGTTCTTTCCCAAGCTGACGCAGGGCACGGCGAGCTTCATCGAATACGGCTGGACCGCCAGCCCCGACGCCTGGGGATCGCTCAACGGCCTGTTCCGGACCTGGGACCGGTCGGGCCTGGGCAGCTTCAACGCCGGGCGCTACAGCAACCCGGCGCTGGACGCGGTGATCGACGCCATCCGCGTCGAACCCGATCTGGCCAAGCGGCGCGCGATGGTCGGGCAGGCGCTGAAGATGGTCGCCGAGGACCTGCCCTACTTGCCGCTATACCGGCGCAAGCTCAACTGGGCGATGGCACGCGAGGTCGAGGTCGTTCCATGGCCGAACGATACGATCGAGCTGCGCTGGGCGAAGCGGCGCTGACGGCTGCACCGCGAGGCGCATCGCGCCGCGTGCGCGGCCGTCATGGGGCGGCGTCGCGACCTGCCCACCCTCAGCGCCCGCACCATTGCCGCTCGCAGGGCACGCCGTCGCCGTTGCCGTCCATCTGCACGCCCGGGCAGTGGCGCAGGAACCAGGTCGCCTCCTCGCACGACCGCATCTGCGAGCAACGCGTGCGGCTGTCGCAGCGGTAGGCCGACGCTGCCGGCGCGGTGGCGGCCGGTGCGGCGGTGGCTGCCTTGGCGGCGGGCACCGCGGCGGCTGCCGCCGAGGCGCCGGCATCGCGCGCCGCGTCCGCCGCAGCTGCTGCGCCATCGCCATCCGGCTTGCCGCAAGGCCCGTTGCGACGCCTGAACTCGGCCGGCGCGATCGCCCCGCCCGCCGCGTGCAGGCCGCGCCTCAGCGACTGCGCCACGCGCTCCTGCGCCACATAGGGGCCGCGGTCCCACTTCGTGCGCAGGCTCCACGCGTGCCCCTCGGCGACCATGCGCTGGTTGACGATCACACCCTCGACCTCCAGCGTCGCCAGGCTGCGGCCGTAGTGGTCGCGCCCGCGCATCGACGCGCTGACGAGCTTGCCGCGCAGCATCTCCAGCAGCGCCTCGCGCGCCTCGGGTCCGCCCGCCTGGCAGCCCTCGGGGGCGTCGATGCCGTGCAGCCGGATCTCGATCGGCGGCTTGTCGTCGGCGGCCTTCAGCAGCACGCTGTCGCCGTCGATCACGCGCACGACCTTGCCCTGCACCGTCTCGGCTTGTGCGCTGGTCGTGCCCGTCGCCAGCGCCGCCGTCGCCAGCACGGCCGCCGCCAGCATCGCCGCGGCCCTTCCCTTCGATCGCATCGCCATCCTCGCCTTTCCCTTGTCGCTCATGCCAGCGCGCGCCGCCGCCGCGGCCGCGCCGGTGCGTCCAGCGCCGCCTCGGCCTCGGCGACCATCCGCGCCACGCGCTCGTTCAGCTTCTCGTTGCTCAGCCGCTCGCGCAGCCGGTCGACCATCAGCGGCAGCGCGAGCGGGCTGGGCGCAGGCAGCGCGACCCGATCCAGCGTCGCCGAGGCCATCGCCTGCAGCGCCTCGCGCAGCCTGGCGAGCTCGAGCTCGTGCTGCAGCGCCTCGTCCCTCGCCTGCACGAGCAGCCGGTTGCCGGGATCGTACTTGCGGAAGACCTCGTGCAGCAGGCTGCTCGACGCCTGCAGCTGGCGCATGCTCTTCGGCGCGCCGGGGTAGCCGCTGAAGACCAGCCCGGCGACCCGCGCGATCTCGCGGAAACGCCGCTGCGCCAGCGCGCCCGCGTCCAGGCTCGCGAGCAGGTCGTCCAGCAGCGCGTCGGGCGCGAACAGGCTTCCGTCTTCGAGCGGCGCCAGGTCCGGCGCATTCGCGGCGACGATCTCGAGCCCGTAGTCGTTGACCGACAGCGAGAAGGTCCCCGGCGCCGCACGCGCGAGCCGCCACGCGATCAGCTGCGCCAGCCCGAGGTGGACGTTGCGCCCCGCGAACGGGTACAGGAACAGGTGGTGCCCCTCGCGCGAGCGCAGCGTCTCGGCCAGCAGCCGGCCCGGCCGCGGCAGCCGCGACAGCCGCTGCTGGGCGTCGAGCATCGGCCGCGCCAGCTGCAGCTCGGGCTCGTCGAAGCGGCCGTCCGAGGCATCGGCCAGGCAGCGCAGCACGCTGCGCGCGAGCTCGCTGGACAGCGGCATGCGCCCGCCCTGCCACACCGGCACCACGCCGTCGGCGCGCGTGGCGCGGCGCACGAACGCGGTCATGTCCTGGCTGCGAACGTACTCCAGCACGCGGCCGCCGAAGACGAAGCAGTCGCCCTTGCGCAGCCGGGCGACGAAGGACTCCTCGACCTGCCCGAGCGTGCCGCCGCCGACCCAGGCCACCGCCATCGTCGCGTCGCCGACGATGGTGCCGACCTGCATCCGGTGGCGCTGCGCGATGCCGCGGTCGGCGACGCGCCAGCGGCCGTCGACGACGCGCACGCGGTGGTATTCGGGGTAGGCCGCCAGACTCGTGCCGCCGCGCGCGACGAAGGCCAGCGCCCAGTCGAAGGCCTCGCGCGACAGCGCGGCATAGGCGGGCGCGCTGCGCACCTCGTCGAACATCGCCTCGGCGCCGTGGCGGCCTCCGGTGTCATCCGGATCGGCGTCGAACCCGCCGCTGGAATGCGGATCGGCGTCGAACCCGCCGCCGAGGGCCACCGTCACCAGGTGCTGCACCAGCACGTCCAGCGGCGCATCGGGGCTGTGGCGCGGCTCGACCTCGCCCGCCAGCGCCGCGCGGCGCGCCGCCGCCGCCTCGACCAGCTCGAGCGTATTCGTCGGCACCAGCGTGATGCGGCTCGGCCGCCCGGGCGCGTGGCCGCTGCGCCCGGCGCGTTGCAGCAGCCGCGCCACGCCCTTGGCGCTGCCGATCTGCAGCACGCGCTCGACCGGCAGGAAGTCCACCCCGAGGTCCAGCGACGAGGTCGCGACCACCGCCTTCAGCCGCCCGTCCTTCAGCCCCTGCTCGACCCAGTCGCGCGCCGCGCGGTCCAGCGAGCCGTGGTGCAGCGCGATCAGCCCGGCCCAGTCCGGGCGCGCCTGCAGCAGCATCTGGTACCAGCGCTCGGACTGCGAGCGCGTGTTGGTGAAGACCAGCGTCGTCGAGGCCGCATCGATCTCGTCGACGACCGGCTGCAGCATCTGCGCCCCCAGGTGGCCGGCCCACGAGAAGCGCCCCGGCTGCGCCGGCGCCAGGGGGTCGATCAGGATCGTCTTGTCGATGCGGCCGCGCACCAGCTCGCCGCCCGGCCCGCACAGCGCGGCCATCGCATGCTCGACCGCGCCCAGCGTCGCCGACAGGCCCCAGACCCCCAGCGCCGGGTTCCAGCGCCGCAGCCGCGCCAGCGCGAGCTGGACCTGAACGCCGCGCTTGTTGCCGACCAGCTCGTGCCACTCGTCGACGATCACCGTGTGCACGCCGCCGAGCTCGTCGCGCGCGCGCTCGCGCGTCAGCAGCAGGCTGAGCGACTCGGGCGTCGTGACCAGCGCGGCCGGCCAGCGCCGCTGCTGGCGCGCGCGCTCGGCCGCCGGCGTATCGCCGCTGCGCTGCGCGACGGTGAATCCCGGTGCCAGCTCGGCCAGCGGCGCCTGCAGCGCGCGCGTGGTGTCGGCGGCGAGCGCGCGCATCGGCGTGATCCACAGCACTTGCAGCCCGGGCCCCTCGCGCCGGCGCGCCAGCGCCCCCAGCCACACCGCATAGGTCTTGCCGGCGCCGGTGCTCGCGTGCAGCAGCCCGGAGCGCCCGGCGGCCATCGCCGCCCAGACCCGGCGCTGGAAGTCGAACGGCTGCCAGCCGCGCGCCGCGAACCAGGATTCGGCCGCGCGTCGCGCGGCCGGTTCGTCGGGAGCACGCTCCATCGCCCGTGACCTTCAGGCGGGCTCGTCGGTCACGCTGCCCTCGTCGTCCGCCTCGCTGCCCTGAAGCTGCAGGCCGATCGAGGTGATGCGCCCGCCCTGCATCGCCCGCACGGCCAGTTTCGCGGTGCCGTGCTCGACGGCGTCGCCGACCACGGGCGGGCGCTGCAGCCGCTGGCGGATCCACTCGGCCATCGTGCAGCCGGGTGTGTGCGGCGGCGGCAGGCCGTAGAAGGCAAAGACCGCCTCGGCCGACGCCGCCGGGTCGATCGCGAAGTCGCCGTAGGCCGCGCGCTGCGCCGGCTCGTCGTCCTTGTCCGGCAGGTTCAGCCGCAGCCGCTGCGCGGCCCAGCCCAGCGTGCCGCCTTGCAGCAGCAGCGATGCCAGCACGACGACGAAGGCGACGTCGAGCAGCCGCAGCGCACCCGGCACGCCGGCGATGATCGGAAAGACCGCCAGCACGATCGGCACCGCGCCGCGCAGCCCGACCCAGGCCACGTAGGCGATCTCGCGCCGGTCGAAGTGGAACGGCGCCAGGCACAGCGCCACCGCCAGCGGCCGGGCGACGAACATCAGCACCGCCGCCACCGCGAGCGCCTGGCCGAGCACCGGCCACAGCCGGGTCGGCGTCACCAGCAGCCCGAGCAGCAGGAACATCGACGCCTGCGCCAGCCAGGCGTAGCCGTCCATCGCCGACAGCGCCGAGCGCACGCGGAGCTCGGCGCGCGCGCGCAGCACGAGCCCGAACAGGTAGACCGCCAGAAACCCCGAGCCACCCAGCGCCGAGGTGCCGGCGAAGACCGCCAGCCCCGCGCTGGCCAGCACCAGCGCCGCCAGCCCGCGCTGGGTCCCGGCCAGCGGCAGCCGCTTCACCAACGCCGCCATCGCGAAACCCGCACCCAGCCCGCCGGCCAGCCCGACGCCGGCCTGCATCGCCAGCATCGTCCACGGCGAGGTCGCCTGCGTCGCGACGACCGAGGCGATCAGGATCAGCGTCAGCACCACCGCCATCGGGTCGTTCAGCCCGGACTCGATCTCCAGCGTGCTGGCCAGCCGCTCCGACAGCCGCAGCCCGGCGCTGCGCATCAGCGCGAAGACCGCCGCGGCATCGGTCGACCCGACGACCGCGCCGGCGAGCATGCCGAGCCGCCAGTCGACGTCCAGCAGCCAGGTCGCCGCCGCCCCGGTGACGGCGGCGCTGACGACCACGCCGACGGTCGCGAGCAACGCCGCCGGCTTCAGCCCGGTGCGGAAGGTGCCGACCGTGGTCTGCAGCCCGCCGTCGAGCAGGATCACCGCCAGCGCCGCGTTGCCGACCCAGAACACCAGACGGTGGTCGTCGAAGACGATGCCGCCCAGCCCGTCCTCGCCGGCCAGCATCCCGGCGATCAGGAAGACGAGCAGCGACGACAGGCCGAGGCGCGACGAATACAGGCCGGCGACGACGCTGACGAAGACCAGTGCCCCGGCGACCGCGAGCGTGAGGTAGACGATGTCGACGTTCACGCGCCGCCAGCCACCTCGGCCGCCTCGGTCGCGTCGGGGGCGCGGGTCGCCCGGCTTGCCGCGATCGCCTCGAATCGGGCGCCGACGATCCAGCCCTCCACCGGATCGACCGCCGGAGGCAGGCCCCAGCCGGGCCGTGCCGCCGCCTGCGCGGCCTGCACCAGGCACAGCACGGCGTCGAGCCGGTCGCCGCTGGCGTCGTCGACCAGCGCGTCGCGCTGCGCGTGCGCGAGTTTCAGCCGCGGCACATCCGGCACGCGGCCCTGCTCCAGCGCCTCGACCATATCCTTGCGCGCGATCAGCCGCGCAGCATCGGCGTCGTTCTTGTACGAGCGCCGGCCGATCAGCGCGTACGCCAGCGCGCCCGGATAGCCCTCGAGCGCGACGCGCGTCGCATCGCCGGCGCGCAGCCCCGGCAGATGCAAGCCCGCGGCCAGCAGCCGCGGCATGCCCTCGAACCACATGAAGCCCACCGGCACGTAGCGCGTCTGCAGCGGGCTGGTCGAGCTGACGCCGGCCAGCGCGCGGTCGGTCACCCGGTGCGGCAGCCGCTGCCCGGGCGGCCGGGCGGCGGCCCAGTCGTCGACCAGCGCCTGGAAGGCACGCCGGTCGGCGCAGCGCGCGTGCACCGTGTCGCCGACCGCGCCGACGTCGGCGCCGAGCCCGAGCTCGTCGACGAAGACGCGCGGCAGCCCGAAGGGGAAGTCGAAGGCGCCCAGCCACGGGCCGGGTGCCGCGAGCAGCGCCTCGAACGAGGCCATGTCCGGCAGCGCCTGCACCGATTCCAGCCGCAGCACGCCACCGACGAGCCGGCCGTGCGCCACCGTGATCGGCTTGCGGCGCGACGGCACGCTGGTGAAGTCGACGCCGAGCAGGCGCAGCGTGGTGGTCATGGGTCGATTGTCGCGGCCCGGCCAGACCCTGGCTGCCCCGACGCCGGCAGCCCCCCCCGTTCAGCCGCTGCAGCGGGGCCTATCGTGCAGCATCCTCGACGGGGGCCGATGCCCCGTCACGTCCCTGGCGGCAAAGCTGCGCGCGACGTGCCGCCTTCCGCAGCACCGGTCAGTCGCCACACGCCATGCGACTCGGCCGCCGCGCCCTCGTCGCGCAGCGCCAGCAGGTGCGCCAGCAGCGACCGCGCCGCGATCGGGAAGCGGTCGGCGGGCACGTCGTCGTAGACGCGAGGCACCAACGCCTCGACCGCGCACGGCCCGAGTGCGGCGAGCGCCTCGACGACCTTGGCCTCGCGCGCGCGTCGGTGCGCGACGAGCGCGCGCACCAGCGCGTGCGGCTGCGCGACCAGCCAGCCATGCCCGGGCGCGAACCAGTCCAGCTCCAGCGCCAGCAGCGCCTGCAGCGAGCGCAGGTAGGCGCCCATGTCGCCGTCGGGCGGGTTGATGACGACCGTCGACCCCTGCATCACGTGGTCGCCGGTGAACAGCAGCCGCTCCTGCTGCAGCAGCCAGCAGACATGGTTGGACGCATGGCCGGGGGTGTGGATCGCACGCAGCGTCGTCGCCGGGCCGAGCACGAACTGCTCGCCGTCGGCCGGCTCGTGGTCGGGCGCGAATCCGTGGTCCTGCCCCGGGTGCGGCGGCGCGCACAGGCCCCAGACCGCGGCGCCGGTGGCGCGCGCGATCGCCGCCGCGCCGGGCGAGTGGTCCGGGTGCGTGTGCGTCGCCAGCACATGCGTGATCGGGCGTGTGCCGGCGGCGGCGAGGATCGCGTCGCGGTGCGATGCGTCGTCCGGGCCGGGGTCGATCAGCACCCAGCCGTCGCCATCGGCGTCGCCGACCAGGTAGGCGTTGGTGCCCGGGCCGGTCATCACGCCCGGGTTCGGCGCCGTGACGCGGACGATGCGCGGCGACAGCCGCACCGCGCGCCCGGCGACGATCTCGGCCAGCGGCGGGTCGCGCCCGTCGGGGTCGACGCGGCCGATCTCGGCCCAGGGGTAGTCCCAGGGCAGGAAGATCTTCGGCTTGCCGTCGCCGGTGCGGCCGATGCGCGGCATGTTGAGCGGGAACTCGCGCCGCGCGCCGGCCTCGGCGTGCGCGTCGGCGGCGCGCGCGAACACCGTCAGACGCTGCAGCGTCGTTCGCGTGACCGGCAGCAGCTTCCAGCCGCGCGCGGGGTCGAGCGCTGCCGCCGGCGTCGTCCACATCAGCTCCTGCGCCTCGCCGAGGTCGGCCACCGCCTCCTGCCCCGCGGGCGCGAGCACGGTGAAGAAGCGGGTGTCGAATCGCTGAGGCACACCGGGCGGGGTCAGCCAGTGGCTGTGGTAGTGCAGCGCGCGCAGGTCCAGCCGCAGGTCCAGCGCCGAGCACATCTCGGCCATCGTCCCCTGCCCCTGCTGCAACCTCAGTCGCCACGATGCCAGCGCCGTGGCGCGCTCGCGCAGGTCGGCCGCGCTGCCGTCGCTCGCGCAGGCCAGCAGCAGCCCGACCTCCTCGAAGGCCTCGCGCACCGCGGCGACGAGATAGTCGAGCCCGCCCTCGGGCAGCCCGAGCCGCGCGCTCGCCGCCGCATCGTCGGGGCCGACGACGAAGTGGTGCGCGTGGCGGTCGGCGGCGTCGAGCACGCCGCCGGGGAAGACGATCGCGGCGCTGCGCATGTCGCCGGCGCGCTCGGCGCGGCGCAGCATCAGCAGCTCCATGCCCTGCGCGCCGTCGCGCAGCACGATCAGCGACGCCGCCTTGCGCGCGTCGGGCGGGGTGCGGTGGAAGTCGGCGGTCGTGGTCATCGGGGCTTTCTGGCGGCGCGCGCAAGCCGTGCACGAGGCACGCCATCGCTGCGCCGGGGCCGGTCCCTGCTCACTTCGCCGCCCCGCTGGCGCGCAGCGCGGCGATCTCGTCGGCGCCGAGGCCGGCCTCGGCGAGCACGGCCTCGGTATCGGCGCCTGGCTCGGGCCCGCGCCGCGGCACCGCCGCCGGCGTGCGCGAGAAGCGCGGTGCCGGCGCCGGCTGCACGACGCCGTCGACCTCGACGAAGCTCGCCCGCGCGCGCAGATGCGGGTGCGCCGGCGCCTCGGCCAGCGTCAGCACCGGGGCGACACAGGCGTCGCTGGCATCGAAATGCGCCGCCCAGTCGTCGCGCGAACGCGTCGCGAAGGCGGCCGCCAGCGCCGCGCGCAGCTCGGGCCAGGCGCGGCGGTCGTACTGGCGGCCGCGCCACGATGCATCCAGCCCCAGCCTGGCGAGCAGCTCGGCGAAGAACGGGGGCTCCAGCGCGCCGACGGCGACGAAGCGGCCGTCGGCGCAGGCATAGGTGTCGTAGAACGGCGCGCCGCCGTCGAGCAGGTTGTGCCCGCGCGCGGCCTCGCCGGCGTCCCACAGCCCGGCCGCGCGCAGGCCGTGGAAGATCCCGCTCAGCGACGCCACGCCGTCGACCATCGCCGCATCGACGACCTGCCCGCGCCCGGAGCGCTGGCGCTCGACGAGCGCGGCGAGGATGCCGAACGCCAGGTACAGCGCGCCGCCGCCGTAGTCGGCCACCAGGTTGAGCGGCGGCACCGGCTTGCCGTCGGCCGGGCCGATCGCGCCCAGCGCGCCGGCGACGGCGAGGTAGTCGATATCGTGCCCGGCGCGGTCGGCCAGCGGCCCCTGCTGCCCCCAGCCGGTCATGCGGCCGTAGACCAGCGCCGGGTTGCGCGCCAGCAGCTCGTCCGGCCCCAGCCCCAGTCGCTCGGCCACCCCCGGGCGCCAGCCCTCGACCAGCACGTCGGCGCGGTCGGCGAGCCGGCGCACCGCGTCGACCGCCGCCGGCTGCTTCAGGTCGAGCGCCACCGAGCGCCGGCTGCGGCCGTTGACGTCGAAGCGCGCCGGCATCGGCACCCCGAGCGGCGCGGCCACCGTTCGGTCGACGCGGATCACGTCGGCGCCCAGGTCGGCCAGCAGCATCGTCGCCATCGGACCGGGGCCGATGCTGGCGAGCTCCAGCACGCGCAGCCCGGCAAGCGGGCCGGATGCCGCCGGCGTCTGCGAGCCGGCGCCGGGCGTGCGCTTCGCACCGCCGCCGGCGACCCCCGAGGCCGCCGCCGTCATGCCCAGCTGCGGCGCCGCAGCGCCGGGCTAACGCGGTAGCGCTCGCCGCGGTAGGTCGCCGCCAGCGCATCGAGCAGCTGCGCGATGCGCGCCGCATCCCAGCGCGCGAGCCACTCGAACGGCCCGGCGGGGTAGTTGACGCCGAGCTTCATCGCCGCGTCGGCGCCGGCCTCGCTGCACACCCCCTGGTGCACGGCGTCGCAGGCTTCGTTGATCAGCATCGCCAGCGTCCGCGCGACGATCAGCCCCGGCGCGTCGGCGATGCGCTGGGCGTGGAAGCCGGCCGCGCGCAGCCATTGCGCCGCCGCCTGCACCCAGGCGCCGCTGGCGCGGTCCGACAGCGCGAAGGCCAGCGCCGTGCCGCGCTCGCAGCCGCCGAGCGACGGGTGGATCGGCAGGTCGAAGACCGCGACCTCGGCGCCGATCGCGCTCGCGCAGCGGCCGTCGGTCAGCCGCAGCTGCGCGCCGTCGACCTCGAGCCCGGTCCAGCCGCTGGCGGTATCGCGCTCGAAGGCCTGCCCGGCCAGCGCCAGCGTCAGCCGGTCCGCCACCGGCCCCGCGCCGTGCAGCACGACGCGCTGCGCATACGGCGCGCTCGCCGGCTCGAACGCCGGCAGCGCCGGCACGCCACCGCCGTCGCCGTAGCGGTAGAAGCCCTGCCCGCTCTTGCGCCCGAGCAGCCCGCCGGCGACCATCTCGGCCTGCAGCAGCGAGGGCATGTAGCGCTTGTCCTCGAAGTTGGCCTCGTAGACCGATCGCGTGACGGCGAAGTTGGTATCGTGGCCGATGAGGTCGATCAGCTCGCAAGGCCCCATGCGGAACCCGGCGCCGCGCAGGCAGGCGTCGAGCACCGCCGGCTCCGCCGCGCGCTCGAGCAGCAGCTGCAGCGCCTCGGCGTAGAACGGGCGCGCGATGCGGTTGACGACGAAGCCCGGGGTGGACTTCGCGTGCACCGGCGTCTTGCCCCAGGCCGCGGCGAGGTCGAACACCGCCTGCGCGACCTCGCCATCGGTGCGCAGCCCGCTGACGACCTCGACCAGCTTCATCAGCGGCACCGGGTTGAAGAAGTGCATGCCGACCAGCCGCCCGGGGCGCTGCATGCCGTTCGCGATCGCGGTGACCGAGATCGACGAGGTATTCGTCGCCAGCACCGCATCGGCGCCGAGCAGCGCCTCCAGCTCGGCGAAGAGCGCGCGCTTGGCCTGCAAGTCCTCGACGATCGCCTCGACCGCGATCGCCGCGCCGGCGGCCTCGGCCAGCGCCGCGACCGGGCGCACGCGCGCGATCGTCGCCTCGGCCGCGTCGACGGCCAGTTTGCCCTTGGCGACCAGGCCTTGCAGCGTCGCGCCGAGCTTGTCGCGCGCCTGCGCCGCGGCGCCTTCGCGCGCATCGTGCAGGAAGACCGAGTGCCCGGCCTGCGCCGCCACCTGCGCGATGCCCGCGCCCATGATGCCGGCGCCGACCACCAGCACCGCCGAATCCTTGCCGATCTTCATCCTCGTTGCTCCAACTTCGTCCCCGCCGCGGCGTTCGAGGCCGCAATCCGGTGCGTGGCACCGGCCTTGCACGCGCTGCCGCCTTCCGGCGACCGCGCGCCCGTTGCCGCCAGGCCCCAGCGGCGAGTTTCCCATGATGGCAAATGCCAGGACGCCCGACCCTGGCCCAGGAGGCTGTCCGACTTTGGGAGGGCCCCGCGCCGGGGCGATTCAGGCTGCCATCCGTCGTTGCCGGCTCGTTGTGTGGACTCGCCACACGGCCTCGCCGGCGCCACGTCTGGCAGCCTGACTCGCCCCGGCGCGGGGCCCTCCCAAAGCCCGATAGCCTCCCAGCGAGGGCAGCCTTGCGCCTGGACCAGCCTTGTCCCGGGCACGCACGCGTTTGCATTCCTTGCACTCAATCCAGTTGCGGGCCTCATCGGCCAACTCCATCGCCGAGCCGGTCTCGGCCGGCCAGCGATAGCCAGCCAGGCGGGCGACGGCAACTTGCAGCGGGTCGGTGGCCGGCTGCGGGTGGCCGTGGAACAGCCATCAGGTCGGCCGTTCAAGGCCCTGGGGTCGTCTTCGGCCTTCACGTCGCCCAGCGCGCGGCCGCGGGCGTGCCGGTGGCGACGCTGGGGCTTGGCCAGGGGGTGCTGGGGGCCAACGGCTTCATGGCTGCGCTTGCATCTGCGCCCAGGCCAGTACTGCGGACACGACGGCCTGGGCCTGCGCGACGCTCAGAAGTTCGGGGGCTTCGTCGTCGTAGCGGTATTCCACGGCGTAGGGCGTCAGCAGCCGCAGGTCGGCTTCGGCCACGCTGGGTGGGTGGCCCGCATCGGCCAGTTGCCCGGCCAGCTCTTCCAGGTCGTGTGTCCGCCGGTACTCCAGTGCGTGCAGGCACATCACGGCCTTCAGTGCCTTCTCGGCCGCCTGCTGGGCGTGGAAGAAGGCGACGGCCGCACTCACGCCCGGCGCGCCGATCAAAGCGACGAATGCGGCCTGGTCGCGCCCGGCCAGCCGAAGCAGGCGCGCGGCCTCTTCACGCTGCGGTGTCATGCAAGACCTTGCCTTCCTTCTTGGCCCAGTAGGGCAGCGTGCCGGGCACCTGGCTGCGGCGTTCGAAATCCGGCCGCGCGAACAGCAGCAGGTCCACGCCCACGCCGATGCGGCCCACCGCGGCCTTCAGGCGCAGGTACTCGGCGGCCTTGTCCGGCAGCTCGGGTTCGATCACCACCAGATCCAGGTCCGAGGCCTCGGTGGCGTCTCCTCGGGCATAGGAGCCCAGGACGATCACCGTCGCCGGGCGCGATGCTGCTGCGGCCACGCGTTCGGCGGCCAGGGTCAGTTGTGCGGGTTGCAGCATGGTCAGTGCTCCATGGGCCAATGCTTCACGGGCGTTTCGTACAGCCGCCCCGGCGCGAGAGGCGCCGCAAGCAAGGGCAGCCTGGCCTGGATGCTGGGTGTCAGCGCCGAAGCGAAGGTCTGCAGCTCGGCGGGTAGGGTGCTGGGGAAGTCTGCCATGGTGCGGCTCGTACGGGGCAGCAGCGGGGCGGCGCGGCGGGTTGCGTTCAAGGTTCGGTTTGCTGCGTCACGGTGCCATGCACGAGCTTCTCCGTCACCAGCTGCTCCACATCCACCAGCCACGCCTTCAGCTCGGCTTCATCCTTCAGCATGCGCTTGGGCAACGGGACGTGCACGACCTTGGGCTCCAGCAGTTGCACGGCCGCATGGCGCGCCGCTTTGAACCGGCTGGGCAAGCCTGGCTGAACATGGTGGAGCGCTTCCTTCGCGACATCACCGTGAATCGGCTGCGCCGAGGTATATCCAACAGCGCGCCTGAGTTGTAACTTGCTGGCGGCCGTCGGCACGCTCCTGCAAGTAGAACGCAAGCGGAATTCGAGCTTACTCGAAACGCCCAGCACAACGACCAGAGAGCAGGGCCCTCGCCGCCAACTTCGCGACCGAGGAATCCGGAGGCCATCTTCGACTTCGGCGTCGCCTCACACGCCGGCGCACCGCCGCGGCTGACCCTGCCGGTGGCGCGGATATCGCGCCGCTCGGCTAGCATCGCGCCCATGTCGCGCTGGCTGCGGTCGATGATCCTGTGTCTGGTGGCCCTCGCCCTGCCCTGGCAGGCGGTGGCGGGCAGCGCGCTCGGGCTTTGCATGTCGCACGGCTCGGCCGCAGTGGCCCGCCCGGCTGTAGCCGGCCACCATGCCGACGAGGCCGCGCCCATGGGCCACGGCGCGCATGCCGCGCATCATGCGGCGATGCAACCGGCGCTGGCGATGCAATCGGCGCTGGTGACGGACCTCGACGCCGCCGCTTCGTCCGGCGACGAGGCCGGAACCCTGTTCGCGACTGACGCACAGTCCTGCGCTTTCTGCGCCGCGTGCGCCGCCCCTGCGGCCTTGCTGCCCGCGGCCTTGCACGCCGCCGCGTCGCCCGTGCCTGACGGCGGATGGGCGGCGGGCCCGGCGGCGGCTATCGCCGGCATCGTCGCGCCCGCGCTCGAACGCCCACCCCGGCTTCCCGCGGCCTGAACCCGGCGCGCCAGCGCGCGCCCCGCAGCCGCAGCCCGGTCATCCGGCGCCGCGGCGGTTCGAGCCCCGCCACGGGAAGTCCGCGCATGTCCTCGAATTCGGTCTGGCCGCCTGAACGGCCCTGCCCCGCCCCATCGGCCGGCATCGCCCGGCTCGTGCTCACGCTCGCCTGCGCCGGTGCGCCGGCCTGGGCTACTGCCTCGGACACGCTGCCGCCAGCCGGTTCTGCCCCAGTCGCGTCCACGGCCAGGGCCGACCCGCTCGATCCCGCGGCGCCGGTGCCGGCCCTCGTGCACCGATCGAGCCTGGCGGCCTACCGCGCCCTCGCCGCCGACGAGAGGGTGCCCTGGCGCGAAGCCAACGACCGCGTCGGCCGCATCGGCGGCTGGCGCACCTATCTGCGCGAGGCGCACCAGCCCGACGCCGATCCGGGCCCGGCCGAGCACCGCCACCCCACGACGCCCCCCGCGTCGCCGGGCCGATGAAGCCGCCGCCATCCCGGCCGGGTGCGCGCGCCGCCGTCGCGCTGCTCGCCGCCGCGCTGCTCGCCGGCTGCGCGACCGTGGACCCCGACGCCGGACTCGCCCCGGTCGCCGAGACGGTGCGCGAGCGCCTGGGTGCCGAGCTGCGCGCCGACCGCAGCGAGGCCGACCGCAGCGCGATCGACGCCCGCGTCGCCGAGCTGCTGGGGCAGCCGCTGACCGCCGACGCCGCGGTGCAGGTCGCGCTGCTCGCGCACCGCGGGCTGCAGGCGCGGCTGGCGGACCTGGGCATCACGGCGGCCGAGGTCGTGCAGGCCGGGCGGCTGCCCAACCCCGGCTTCGCCTTCGGCCGCATGCGGGCCGGCGACGAGCGCGAGATCGAGCGCGGCCTGCACCTGAACCTGGCGCGGCTGCTCGCGCTGCCGATGGTTCGCGATCTGGAGCAGCGCCGCTTCGAGCAGCTGCAGCGCGAGCTGACGATGGACCTGCTGGCGGCCGCCGCCGACGTGCGCCGCGCCTGGGTCGAGGCGGTCGCCGCCGAGCAGATGCTGCGCTACCGGCGCCAGGTGCGCGACGCCGCCGAGGCGGGGGCCGAGCTGGCGCGGCGCATGGAGCAGGTCGGCAACTTCAACCGCCTGATGCGGGCGCGCGAGCAGGGCTTCCACGCCGAGGCCGCGCTCGGCCTGGCGCAGGCCGAGCAGGCGGCGCGCGCCAGCCGCGAGCGGCTGGTGCGCAAGCTCGGCCTGTGGGGCGCGCAGACCGCGTTCACGCTGCCCGAGCGCCTGCCCGACCTGCCGGCCGAGCCGCTCGACGCCCCCGATATCGAGCGCCAGGGCATGGCGCAGCGGCTGGACGTGCAGGCGGCGCGTCTGGCGGCCGAGCAGGCGGCACGCAACCTGGGGCTGACGCGCACGACGCGATTCGTCGACGTGCTGGAGCTCGGCCTGGCGCGCAACTCGTCGAGCGACGGGCCGACCGAGCGCGGCTGGGAGCTGGAGTTCGAGCTGCCGCTCTTCGACTGGGGCGACGCCAAGGTCGCGCGCGCCGAGTCCGTCCACCTGCGCACGCTGCACCGCGCCGCGCAGACCGCGATCGACGCCCGCTCCGAGCTGCGCGAGGCCTACGGCGCCTATCGCACGGCGTGGGATCTGGCGCGCCACCAGCGCGACGAGATCCTGCCGCTGGCGCAGCGCATCTCCGAGGAGCAGCTGCTGCGCTACAACGGCATGTTCATCGGCGTCTTCGACCTGCTGGCCGATGCGCGCGCGCAGATCGCCGCCGTCGTCGCGACGATCGACGCGCTGCGCTCGTTCTGGCTCGCGCAGGCCGACCTGGACATGGCGCTGGTCGGCAAGCCGGCGCTGATCCCGGTCGCAGGCCCGGCGGGCCCGGCTGCGGCGGCGGCGCCCGACCCGCACTGAGCCGCAGCCGCAGCCGCACGCAGCCCGACATCCCCGACCCACCGATTCCGATCCAACAGCGACGATGTTCAACCGACGTCACTTCCTCAGCGGTGCCGGCGCCATCACCGCCGCCGCCAGCGCCGCCGCGGTCGGCAAGGCGGCGCTGGCCGCGCTGCCCGAGCCGGTGATCCAGACCGGCGCCGGCACCGCGCCGCCGCTCGTGCCCGCGACCGGCCGCCCCTACAACCCCGTCGTCACGCTCAACGGCTGGACCCTGCCCTGGCGCATGAACCAGGGGGTGAAGGAGTTCCACCTCGTCGCCGAGCCGGTGGTGCGCGAGATGATGCCGGGCTTCAAGGCCCACCTGTGGGGCTACAACGGCCAGAGCCCGGGGCCGACGATCGAGGTCGTCGAGGGCGACCGCGTGCGCATCTTCGTCACCAACCGGCTGCCCGAGCTGACCAGCGTGCACTGGCACGGCCAGCGCCTGCCCTGCGGCATGGACGGCGTCACCGGGCTGACGCAGCCCGGCATCGCGCCCGGCAAGACCTTCGTCTACGAGTTCGTCGCCCGCCGCCCCGGCACCTTCATGTACCACTCGCATGGCGACGAGATGGTGCAGATGGCGATGGGGATGATGGGCTTCTGGATCACGCACCCCAAGGGCCGGCATCCGCTGATCGACGAGGTCGACCGCGACTTCTGCTTCCTGCTCAACGCCTTCGACATAGCCCCCGGCAGCTACACGCCGAAGGTGATGACGATGCTGGACTTCAACCTGTGGTGCTGGAACAGCCGCATCTTCCCCGGCATCGACCCGCTGGTCGTGCGCCACATGGACAAGGTGCGCATCCGCATCGGCAACCTGACGATGACCAGCCACCCGATCCACCTGCACGGTCACGAGTTCCTCGTCACCGGCACCGATGGCGGGCCCACGCCCCGGAGCGCGCGCCAGCACGAGATCACCGAGAACATCGCCGTCGGCCAGATGCGCCAGCTCGACTTCCTGGCCGACGAGGAAGGCGACTGGGCGATCCACTGCCACAAGAGCCACCACACGATGAACCCGATGGGGCACGACGTGCCGACGCTGATCGGCGTCGACCACCGCGGTGTGGCGCGCCAGATCACGCGGCTGATCCCCGACTACATGGTGATGGGCGAGCGCGGCATGAAGGACATGACCGAGATGGAGATGCCGCTGCCCGAGAACACGCCGCCGATGATGGCCGGCGACGGGCCCTTCGGCGCCATCGGCATGGGCGGCATGATGTCGGTCGTCAAGGTGCGGCGCGGCCAGCCGCGCGGCGACTACAGCGACCCGGGCTGGTTCGAGCACCCGCCGGGCACGGTGGCCTACGAGTTCACGGGCGAGCTGCCCGCGCCGACGCGCGTCGAGGCCGGGGGGCCGGGGGCGATGCCGGCCGTCAACCCGCCGCGCGATGTCGAGGTGCGCGCGCGCAAGCCCGCCGGCGGCCATGGCGGGCATCACTGATCGCCGCATCCGACCGCGCCCGACCCCACACGACCCCGCCCGAGCCCTCAGGACCCCACCCGAGCGCATCCGACCCCACGAAGCCCATCCGAGCGAACGATGAACCACCCGATCCCGCCTGCGAAGACGACGCCCGCGCGCGAGCCGCGCCGGCCGCTGTCCGTCGCCGCCGCGCTGACCGTCGCCAGCGCCGCCATCCTGTCCACCGGCGCCGCCCAGGCCCACGGACCGCAGGACCACGCCAGGGCCGCCGGCCCGGTCACGAAGGAGCAAATGGCCTGGGGCATCGCCGGCGATGCCGCCGCCGCGACCCGAACCCTTCACGTCGACATGGACGACCGCATGCGGTTCACGCCCGACCGCCTCCGCGTGCGCGAGGGCGAGACGGTGCGCATCGCGGTGCGAAACCTTGGCCAGGTGAAGCACGAATTCGTCCTCGGCACCGAGGCCGTGCTGCGCGAGCACGCCGAGATGATGCGCAGGTTTCCCGACATGGAGCACGACGAGCCGTGGATGGCGCATGTCGATCCCGGCCAGACCGGGACGCTCGTCTGGACCTTCAACCGCGCCGGCAGGTTCGACTTCGGCTGCCTGCTGCCGGGCCACTACGAGGCCGGCATGGTCGGCCGCGTCGAAGTCACCCCACGAGGAGAGCCGCAATGAGATCGTCACGCCGAAACCTGCTGGCCACGATGGCCGCGCTCGCCCTGCCGGGCACACTGGCCGCGCTCGCCGCGGGGCGCGTCGAGGCGCAGGGCGCGCCCGTGGTCGAGGTCTGGAAGAGCCCGACTTGCGGCTGCTGCAAGGACTGGATCGCGCACCTCGAGGCCAACGGCTTCAGGACCATGGCGCACGACGTCGGCAACACGGCGATGCGCGAGCGGCTGGGCATCGCACCCGAGTACGGCTCCTGCCACACCGCGCGCGTGGCCGGCTATGCGGTCGAGGGCCATGTGCCGGCGGCCGACCTCCACCGCCTGCTGCGCGAGCGCCCGGCGGCGATCGGGCTGGCGGTGCCGCGCATGCCGGTCGGCTCGCCCGGCATGGACGGCCCCGAGTACGGCGGCCGGCGCGACCCCTACGACGTGCTGCTGCTGAAGCGCGGCGGCGGGCATCAGGTCTACGCCAGCTATCGCTGAAGGCCTAGCAGCCCCTCCCCATGGATCGACCGAGGATCGCGATGAACCACGACCATGCTCTTTCCGCTCCGACCGCTCCGACCGCTCCGAAGCCGCCTCATGCTCGAAGCGCCGGCGCCACCGCGACCGCCTGCGCGCCCGCCACCCGGGACGGATCGACCCGCTGCGCGGTGCGCCGCGGCGGACCGGCCGGCCCGGTGCGGATGGCTGCCGCGTCGATCGCCCTCGGTGCGGCCCTCGCGTTGGCCGCGGGCGCCTCGCTCGCGCCCGCACCGGCGCTCGCGCAGGCCGGCGCGGCGGCCGACGCCAGCGCGATGGCCAGCGGCGAGGTGCGCCGCGTCGACCGCGAGGCGGCCAAGCTGACGATCCGCCACGGCGAGATCCCGCACCTCGAGATGCCGCCGATGACGATGGTCTTTCGCGTCCGCGACGCGGCGCTGCTCGAAGGGCTGAAGGAAGGCGACCGCATCCGCTTTCGCGCCGAGAAGGACGGCCGGCAATACGTCGTCGTCGCGCTGAAACCCGAGTGAGCGAACGCGGGGGCCGCTCGCGCGCCTTCGCGCGCGTTCAGCTCCTGCGCCCTCGCGCGCGGCCAGCTCCTGCGCCTTCGCGCGCGGGCCGCCCGCAACGCCGGCAGCACCGGCCGGTGGCGGCGGCATCCCGCGGCGACCGCCGCCGATCCGATCGCGCCGGCGGCAGCGGATAGGATGCGCGTCACGTTCCACGCCACGCTCGCCCGCTCCTGGCGGCGACGTGCATCCCGGAGACCGTCACGATGTCCACCCCCACCCCCTGCGACTACGGCTTCCACGTCGAGCTGCGCGGCGTCGACTTCCCGCAGGCGCTGGCACGCGTGGCCGAGGCCCTGAAGGCCGAGGGCTTCGGCATCCTGACCGAGATCGACGTCCAGGCGACGATGAAGGCCAAGCTCGGCATCGACATGCGCCCGTACCGCATCCTCGGTGCCTGCAACCCGCCGCTGGCGCAGCGCCTGATCGCCGCCGAGGCCGACGTCGGGCTGCTTCTGCCGTGCAACGTCGTCGTTCGCGACGAGGGCGACGGCCGCCTGAGCGTCGGCTTCATGGACCCGGTGGAGCTGATGCGCTCGGCCCGCAGCGCGCAGGTCGCGCCGCTGGCCGAGGAGGTGCGCGCCCGGCTGCTTCGCGTGCGCGACGCGCTGGCGCGCGGGGGTGCCGCCTGAGCGCCGGCGCCGCGCGCGCGCTGTCGCCGCAGGCCTTCGCCACGCTGCTGGCGGTGGCCGTCATGTTCGGCGCCAACCATGTCGCCGCGCGCGTCGCGTTCGACCACGGCCTGGACGTCGCCACCGCGGTCGCGGTGCGAGGCCTCGCGACCGCCGGCGTCGTCGCGCTGCTGGTGTGGCGCGCGCGCGTGCCGCTGCGGCTGGACAAGCGCCAGGTACGCGCGATGGCCGGCATCGGCGTGCTGGTCGCGCTGCAAAGCGTCGCGCTGTACGGCGCGGTCGCGCGGCTGCCGGTGGCGCTGGCGCTGCTGGTCTTCAACACCTTCCCGCTGTGGACCGCGCTGGCCGCGCGCGTCTTCTACGGCGAGCGGCCGTCGCGCGCGGTGCTGGCGGCGATGCCGGTGATCCTGGCCGGGCTGGCGCTGGCGCTGGACGTCTCGGGCGCGGCCGCCGGGCTGGGCGCGGCCGCGCACTGGTCGCGCATCGGCGCGGGCGTGGCGCTGGCGCTCGGCGGTGCGGCCGCTTTCGGCGTCGTGCTCGCGCTGACGCAGCACGAGGTCGCCGCACTCGACGGCCGGCTGCGCACGACGCTGACGATGGCGCTGGTCGGGGTGCTCGCGCTGGTGGCCACGCTCGCGCTCGGCGGCCCGCGCTGGCCGCAGGCGGCCGCCGGCTGGTGGGGGCTGGCGGCGTTGACGCTGCTCTACGGCACCGGCATCACGACGCTGTTCACGCTGCTGCCGCGGCTCGGCGTGGTCGGCAACTCGCCGCTGCTCAACGTCGAGCCGGTGGCCGCGCTGCTGCTGGCCTGGGCGCTGCTGGGCCAGCGCGTGGCGCCGATGCAGGTGCTCGGCGCGCTGGTCGTCGTCGGCGCGGTGATGACGCTGGGGCTTCGGCGCGCGCCGGCGCGGCGCTGAGGTCCGGCACGCGCCGCGGGGCTGCCGCGAGGCGAGCCCTGCGGCGTGCTGTCGCTTCAGCCAGGCACCTTGGCCAGGATCTGGTCCATCTCCGCAGACGTCCAGGCGCGCATCGACGCGCTGCGGATATTGCCCTGCTTGGCCATCGCCAGCGCGAAGGCGGTCATCGCCTGCTCGTCGTTCGATTCGAGGATGCAGACCATGTCGTACGCGCCCACGGTCCAGAGGATCTCGCGCATGTCGACGCCGAAGCGCGACCCGATCTCCTTGGCGGCAGCCGCGCGCTGCGTCGTGCTCTTGAGGTCCGCGACGCCCTTGTCGGTCCAGTTCATCAAAGCCACGTAGGTGACCATCGTCAATCTCCCATCCTGCAAGCCAGGGGGCCAGATCGAGACCCCGGTGGGTTCGCGTGGCCCCCATGCGTGACCCCCGGGATCATCGCCAGTGGACGGGTGTGCCGACTGCCAGGCACAGGCATTCGCTGCGCGGTGAGGCCGAGGATCCTACGCTCGCCGCGCCCTTGCGCCCATGCATCTTCGGTCGACGTGGATTTGACCTGGCTCGCGGCGCAGGCAGCGCAGGTCGGGACGGCAGCCGAAGGCTTGCACCGGCCGAGTGGCGCGCCGTGCTATCGCCGCAGCTCAGGCTGCGGCGGCCGCATCACGGCTGCAGCCGCAGCACCTCGCCGTCGCCGCCCTCGGTGACGACGTACAGCCAGCCATCGGGACCCTGGCGCACGTCGCGGATGCGCTTGCCCAGCGTCGTCAGCAGCCGCTCCTCGCCACTGATGCGGTCGCCGTCCAGCGTCAGCCGCACCAGCGCCATCCCGCGCAGCGCGCCGACGAACAGGCTGCCCTGCCAGCCCGGATAGCGGTCGCTGGTCAGGAAGGCCATGCCGCTGGGCGCGATCGAGGTCGGCACCCAGTGGTGCAGCGGCGGCTCGAAGCCGGGCTTGGGCCCCTCCTCGCCGATGCGTGTTCCGCTGCCGTAGTTGCGCCCGTAGGTCACGATCGGCCAGCCGTAGTTGAGCCCGCGGCGCACGACGTTGACCTCGTCGCCGCCCTGCGGGCCGTGCTCGCTGGCCCACAGCTCACCAGTCCCGGGATGCAGCGCCGCGCCCTGGATGTTGCGGTGGCCCAGGCTCCAGACCTCGGGCGCGGCGCCGGCGCGGCCGGCGAACGGATTGTCCGTCGGCGCGCTGCCGTCGCGCGCGACGCGGACGACCTTGCCGATATGGTTGGACGGGTTCTGCGCCTGCTGCATCTCGCCGAAGCGGTCGCCCAGGCCGACGAAGACGTTGCCGGCACGGTCGAAGACGATGCGCGACCCGCAGTGCAGCCGGCTCGCGATCTTCGGTGCCTGGCGGAAGACGACCTGCACCTCGGTCAGGCGGCTGCCGTCCTCGGCCAGCCGGCCGCGCGCCAGCGCGGTCGAGTTGCCGCCTGCACCCGGCTCGGCGAAGGTCCACCACAGCAGCCGGTTGCCGGCAAATCCGGGGTCGACCGCGAGGTCGAGCAGCCCGCACTGGCCGGTCACGTCGATTGGCGGCAGGCCCTCGATCGGCACGCCCGGGCGGCCGTCGTCGCCGATCGGGCGCAGCCGGCCCGAACGCTCGGTGACGAGCATGCGGCCGTCGGGCAGGAAGGCCAGCGCCCAGGGCTGGACGAGCCCGCGCGCGACGGCCTCGGTGCGCAGCGCGGAGGCGGGCATCGCGGCGGCCAGGGCCAGCGCGGCGACGGCGAGGGATCGGGTGATGCGTCTCATGGCGCGATCTTGCCTGCACACCCCATCCCGCCGCAGGCGCGGGGCCAAGTCGATGGCGACACTCCCGGATGTCGATCCGCGCGGCCGACTGCCGGCCCAGGGTGAAACCAGGCAGCAGCGCGCGGCCGGCGATCAGTCCGCGCTGCCGCCGCGCTCATGCCCGATCCCCCAGCGCCGCATGCGCCGGTAGACCGTCATGCGCGAGATGCCGAGCTGGTGTGCGACCTGGGTCACGTTCCAGCCGGCGGCGCGCAGGTATTGCAGCAGCAGCTGCGCTTCGGGCGGCGGCGTCGGGCCGGGTGGCGCGTCGGGCGCGGCGGCGAGCAGCGAATCAGGCAGCTCGGCCAGCCCGATCGTCCCGCCGGGGCCGGCCATCGCCGCGGCATAGTCGATCGCATTGCGCAGCTCGCGCAGGTTGCCCGGCCAGGGGTGGCGCCGCAGCATCGCCGCGGCCTCGGGCGACAGCCGCGGCGGCGGCGCATGCCCGGCCAGCATGCGCTCGACCAGCCATCCGAGGTCGGCGCGCTCGCGCAGTGGCGGCAGCACGAGCTGGGCGCCGGCGAGCCGGTAGTACAGGTCGGCGCGGAAGCGCCCGGCGCGCACGAGCTGCGCCAGGTCGGCGTGGGTGGCGGCGACGACGCGCAGGTCGACCGGCTGCGCGCGCGTCGCACCCACCGGCAGCAGCTCGCGCTCGGCCAGCACGCGCAGCAGCCGCGCCTGCAGCGCCAGCGGCATGTCGCCGATCTCGTCCAGGAACAGCGTGCCGCCGTCGGCCTCCTGGATCAATCCGCGCTTGCCGCGCGGCGCGGCCCCGCTGAAGCTGCCGGGCAGGTGGCCGAAGAGCTCGCTTTCGATCAGCGGCTCGGGGATGGCGGCGCAGTTGACGGCGACGAAGGGCTTGTCGCGGCGCCGGCTGGCGGCGTGCAAGGCCTTGGCGAAGAACTCCTTGCCGCTGCCGGTCTCGCCGCTCAGCAGCACGCTGACCGGCGTGTCGACGAGCCGCGCGGCGCGCTCGATCACGCGGTCCAGCGCCGGGTCGCCGCCCGACAGCGCCTTCAGCGGCGCCGGCAGCGTGGCGTCGGCCGCGCGGACCGATGGCGCCGACATGGCGGGCGCCGGCGGCGGCACCGCGTGCAGGAACAGCACGCGGCCGCTGCGCCGCAGCGTCACCGCGCGCCCGCTGCCCGGCGCGGCGCGCACGTGGCGCCCGAGGTCGTCGAAGCGGGCGTCGAAGCATTGCTCGAACGGCAGGCCGAGCACGGTGCCGCCATGCTCGGCCTCGAGCAGGCATTGCGCGGCGCGGTTGTGGCCGACGATGCGCCCGCCGGCGTCGAGCGCGACGAGGAAGTCCGGGCTGATCTCGACGAACTCGGGGCTGGTGTGCAGCTTGAGCACCCAGTCGCGCCGGTAGCAGCGCAGGAAATGCGCCTGCTCGATCCGCGTCGCGTAGACCTTGACGAGTTGCAGCGCCAGGTGCTGGCTGCGCTTGGCCTGCGGCGAGCTCAGCGCCGAGATGTCGAGGATCGCCGTCAGCCGGCCCAGCGCGTCGAACACCGGCGCCGCGGTGCAGGTCAGCGGGATGTGGGTGGCGTCGAAATGGTCGCCCTGGTGCACGGTCAGCGCCTGCCCGGTGGCGATCGCGGTGCCGACGCCGCAGGTGCCGGCGTGGTGCTCGCTCCAGTCGCTGCCGAGGTACAGGCCGGCGCGGCGCAGCGCGGTGTCGAGCTGCAGGTCGCCGATGAAGTCGACCGTGACGCCGCGCGCGTCGGTCAGCAGCACGCAGTAGCCCATGCCGGCGACCTGGCGGTACAGCGCCTCCAGCCCGTGGCGCGCGATGCCGAGGAAGTCGTCCAGCCGCTCGCGGTGCTCGCGCACCCGCGCATGCGGCAGGATCACCGCCGGCTGCATGCGCGTCGGGTCCAGCCCATGCTGGTGCACGCAGCGCGTCCAGCTCTCGGCGATCAGCGGGTCGGGCGCGTCGACCACCGGCAGCCCGTCGCCGGCCAGCCGCATCACGGCGTGGATATGCTCGCGCTGCGCGCTGCGGTCCATCGGGTCGACCTTTGCCACGGGTCCGGGGTGGGTGCATGGTAGCGCCGCAGGCAGCGATCAGCGGCTGGGTGCTCCAGCAAGGTCGGCGGAACCGGCGGCCGGCGTTTCCAACCCCTGCTTCAACACGACGCGCGCGAACTGCTCGGCCAGCACCGCGAGCGTTCGCGCGCGTGCATCGCCGGTGGCGCCGAGCTCGCACGCGACGCTCGTCACCCGCTCCTCCAGGTAGCGCACGCCGCTGCCCAGCGCGGCCTCGAAAGCGTTGGCGCGCGCCACCAGCGAGCGCGGATCGGCATCGACGACGACGACCGCATGCGCCAGCGCCAGCGAGGCGCCGCCGACGCGCTTCCAGGCCTGCGCGGTGCCGACGAGCTTGCGCCCGCCCGCCGCGAGATCGAAGCGCCCGGGGCAGAAGGCGCCGGCGACCTCGCCAGCCTGCAACGCCAGCCCCAGGCGCGCGAAGGCCGCGCAGAGCGACTGCGCGAACGCGCGATAGACCTCGGTGCTCGCCGCCGCGCCCTCGGCCGGCGCCGGCCAGACCAGGGTCAGGTTCCACACCCCCGGCCCCTGCGGCACCAGGCCGCCGCCGCTGGCGCGCACCTGCACGCCGTCGCGCGGCGCGCCGGCCCAGCCCGGCAGCGCGGTATAGCGCCGCGGCACGATCAAGCCCTCGGCCGCGGACCAGAGATGCGCCACGGCGCGGCCGCTGGCGGCGCTGCGCGCGAGCCATTCGGACTCCGCCGCCGGGCCGTCGGGCAGCGGCTGCTGGTGGAGGGTGACGAAGGGGAACGGGGGGAGCATATTCGGGATCGGGCCGGCGGTCGCTGAGGGTCGACAACAAGGCGTTCATCGCGGCGCCGATCATGCGCCATGCGGACATTACCGTTCGCCGCTCACCGCATCGGACCGCCGGATCATCACGCCACGATGCCGCGTAGCACGATCTTGCGCCCCGAGGGACACGGTGCCCGGTCCCTGTCGCAGCGATCCACAGCAGGCCGGCCCGACGGGCTACCTCCCGCTGAAGAATGCCCAGCTCAGCTCGGTCGCCGAGAACGCCGTCGGCCCGGGCTCGCCGGTCGTGATCTTGATGCCGCCGGGCCAGGCGTGGCCGCCGCTTTCGGCGACGCACAGCATCACGCGCGCGCCACCGCGGCAGCCTTCGTAGCGCTCGCAGAACGCGCCCGGCTGCTGCAGCACGCGCCGCGGCGTCGTCTGGCAGTCGTTGCGGCGCACCCAGCGCGCAATCGTCTGCGGCACCGAGACGAAGTCCACCCCCCGGGTGACCGAGGCACGGCCGGCGCCGCCGTCGAACGGCACATGGTCGTCGTCGCGCGCGTGCATGTGCAGCACCGAAACCGGCCGGCCCGGGCGGCAGTCGGCCACGCCCTCGGTCCCGGCCACCGCCGCGATCGCGCGGAAGGTGTCGGCCATCTCGCAGGCCAGCCGGTAGGCGAACATCGCGCCGTTGGAAAAGCCGTTGGCGAAGATGCGGTCGGGGTCGACGGCGTAGCGCGATCGCAGCTCGCGCACGATGGCGCGCACGAAGCCGACATCGTCCGCCCCGCGCTGCGCGGCGGCGCCGCAGCAGGACCCCGCGTTCCAGGTCGCGAGCCGGCCGCCCGGCATGCGGCTGTAGCCATTCGGGAAGACCGCCAGATAGCCGGCCGACTCGGACTTGGCGACCAGGCCGTGGTAGCGGTCGTCGGCCTGCAGCATCATGTTGCCGCCGCCGCCGTGGAACGAGAAGACGACGGCCATCGGTCGGGACGGGTCGACGCGGCGCGGCACATGGACGAGGTATTCGCGCTCGATGCCGTCGTGCCTCAGCGCGAAGCGGTGCGTGCCGGGGCGGGCGGGGTCGGCGTCGGGACTCACGCTCCGTGGCGTGCCGGCGCGCTCGGCGATCCGCTCGCGCAGCGTCGGGCGATCGCCGTCGCGTGCGCAGGCCGGCGCGAGCAGCGCAACGACGAGCGCGGTCAAGATCGCGAAACACCGACCGCGGCCGGCCGATTGGTCGTTCACGCCGCAGCTCGCTGAAAGACGCGGATCCTCGGCGCGAGTTTGGCCCGCAGCTCGCGATCCGCAATCCGGATGTCGTACTCGGACTGCAGGTTCAGCCAGAACCTGGGCTCCATGCCGAAGAACATCCCGAGCCGAAGCGCGGTGTCCGCCGTGATCGGGCGCTGGCCGTTCACCAGCTCGCTGATCCGGCTCGGCGAAACGTCGATGTCCGCCGCGAGCTGGCGGGCACTGATGCCCATGGGCCTCATGAAATCCTCGAGCAGGATCTCGCCGGGATGAATCTCCTCGAGCAGCTTGGGCATGGTTCGAACTCCTAGTGGTAGTCCACGATCTCGACGCGGTGTGCGCCGTCCGACCTCCAGACGAAGCAGATCCGCCACGGGTCGTTGACGCGAATGCTGTGCTGACCCTTGCGGTCGGCCTTCAACGCCTCCAGCTGGTTGCCCGGTGGGATGCGCAGGCTGGCGAGCTCGGTGGCGGCATGGATCTGAAGCAGCTTGCGCCTGGCGACCCGCTCGATGGCGCGGAACCGGGGTACGGTGCGGCTGTGAAACAGCGACTCGGTATCCGCGCACGCGATCGAGCAGATCATGGGCCATGATGATTCGCCATGGAGGTTCCGTCAAGCGAAACCTGCATTGCGGAATTCGATTGCCAGCCTGCAGGGAGGGGCGAGCGCGTCGCCTCGATCGTCCCGCGCCCGCAGGTGGCACAGACGCCGGCCCTCGCCCGGGCGGCCGGTTGGAGACTCCGGCGCTGATGCCCATGGCGCGCCCGCGCCTTCAACCCCCCGCCCGCGCCAGATGCTCCAGCAGCAGCGCGTTGAACGCCCCGGCCTGCTCCATCATCACCATGTGCCCGGCCCCCGGCAGCACATGCACCGCGGCACCAGCCGGCGCGTCGGCCGCCTGCGCGGCCGGGATCACGCGGTCCTCGGCGCCCCAGACGACGAGCATCGGCGCGCCGGACAGGGCGCGCAGCGGCAGCTCGGCCTGGCGGCCGCCCGGGAACAACGCGCCGGCCAGCCGCGCGAGCAGCTCGCCGACGCCGTCCAGCCGCTTGTACTTCAGCAGGTCGTCCAGCAGCTGGCGGCCGACCAGCGACGGGTCGGCGAACAGCCGCTCGACGACCGGCTTGAGCTCGCGCCGCGCCGCCGCGGCGACGAAACCTTCGATGTAGCCGGCGTCGATCGCCTCGCCGAGCCCGGCCGGCGCCGCCAGCGCGAGCGACGCGATGCGCCCCGGCTGGTCGCGCGCGAGCTGGGCCGCGATCGCCGCCCCCATCGAGTGCCCGACCACATGCACCCGCGGCAGCGCGAGCGCATCGAGGAAGCGGCCGACGAACCCCGCCAGCGCCTGCAGCGAAAGCCCCGGCAGCACGACGCCGGACTCGCCATGCCCCGGCAGGTCGAGCGCGACGACCGGGTGCCGCGCCGCGACCGCGTCGAGGTTGAACAGCCAGTTGCCAAGGTCGCCGCCGAAGCCGTGCAGGAACAGCACCGGCACGCCCTCCTGCGGCCCACGGCGCGCGTGCCGCACGCGGATGCCGTCGACCTCGACGAACTCGAACGCCGGCCCGCCCTCGTCGTCCTCGGCGCCCGCCGCCGGCACCTCGTAGGCGGCGACGAAGGCGTCGATCTCGGCGTCGCCGACCTCGGGCTCGGCCAGCACCGCCAGCAGCGCCTTGACCGGCAGCGTCTCGCCCTCGCGCGCGACGCGGCGGCGCAGCAGCCCGGGGTCGGGCGCCTCGACGGTGTTGCTGATCTTGTCGGTCTCGACGTCGACCACCGGCGTGCCGACCGCGATGCGCGCGCCCTCCTCGACCAGCCAGCCGGCGATCGTGCCCTCGCGCATCTCCAGCCCCCACTTCGGCATCACCAGCGGGGTGATCGCGGCGCCGGCCATCAGTGCCGGCCCCCGCCCATCGTGCGCCTGACGGCCTCGACGATCTGCGCCGCGCCCGGGATGTACAAGTCCTCCAGCGTCGGCGAGAACGGCACCGGCGTGTGCGGCGCGGTGACCATCTGGATCGGCCCCTTCAGCGCGCCGAAGGCCGACTGCGCGACCTGCGCCGCGACGTCGGCGGCGATGCTGCAGCGCGGGTTGGCCTCGTCGACGCAGACCAGGCGGCCGGTCTTCTCGACGCTCTCGATCACGGTGTCGATGTCCAGCGGGCTGAGCGTGCGCAGGTCGATCACCTCGACCTCGACACCATCCTTCGCCAGCTGCGCCGCGGCGTCCAGCGCGCGGTGCACCATCAGCCCGTAGCCGACGACGGTGGCGCCGCGCCCCTCGCGCACGACCGCGGCCTCGCCGAACGGGATGGCGTACAGCCCCTCGGGCACCTCGCCCTCGAAGCCGTACAGGTTCTTGTGCTCCAGGAAGATCACCGGGTCGTCGTCGCGGATGCTCTGCACCAGCAGCCCCTTGGTGTCGTAGGGCGTGCTCGGCACCACGACCTTGAGCCCCGGGATGTGGGCGAACAGCGGGGTGAGCATCTGCGAGTGCTGCGCCGCGGCGCGAAAGCCGCCGCCGCACATCGCGCGGATGACGACCGGCGTCTTCGCCTTGCCGCCGAACATGTACTTGAACTTGGCGGCCTGGTTGAAGATCTGGTCGAAGCACACGCCCATGAAGTCGACGAACATCAGCTCGGCGACCGGGCGCATGCCGCAGCAGGCGGCGCCGATCGCCGCGCCGACGTAGGCCGACTCCGACAGCGGTGTGTCCATCAGCCGGTCGCCGTGCTTGGCGTACAGCCCCTTGGTGACGCCGAGCACCCCGCCCCAGGCGTCGCGCTCGCCGTCGCCGCCGGCGCCGCCGACGATGTCCTCGCCCATCACGATCACCGACGGGTCGCGCGCCATCTCCTGGTCCAGCGCCTCGTTGATCGCCTGCTTCATGCTGATCTTGCGTGCCATGTCTTGGTCTCCTCGGCGTTTCAGTAGCGGACGTAGACGTCGGTCAGCAGGTCGGCCGCGGTCGGCGCCGGCGCCGCCTTGGCCTCGGTCACCGCGCGCTCGATCAGGCCGAGCACCTGGTGATCGATCGCCTCGAGCTCGGCGGCGGCGATCACGCCGGCGCCGGTGACGGCGGCGCGGAAGGCCTTCAGGCAGTCCTGCTCGGCGCGGATGCGGTCGAGCTCGCCGGGGCCGCGGTAGGTCTGCGCGTCGCCCTCGAAGTGGCCGTGGAAGCGCACCATCTTGCACTCCAGCAGCGCCGGCCCGCCGCCGGCACGGGCGCGCGCGATGATCTCGCCGGCGGCCTCGTGGACGGCGAAGAAGTCGGTGCCGTCGACCGTGACCCCGGGCAGCCCGAATCCGGCCGCGCGGTCGACGTAGCTGTCGACCGCGACACCGTAGTCGCGGCTCGTGCTCTCGGCGTAGCCGTTGTTCTCGACGACGAAGATCGCCGGCAGGTTCCACACGGCGGCCAGGTTGAGGCTCTCCAGGAAGGTACCCTGGTTGCTCGCGCCGTCGCCGACGAAGCTGATCGCGACATCGCTCGGCCCGCCGGAGTTCCGGGCGCGGAACTTGGCCGCCAGCGCGGCACCGCAGACCAGCGGCGCACCGGCACCGAGGATGCCGTTGGCGCCCATCATCCCGCGGTCCAGGTCGGCGATGTGCATCGACCCGCCCTTGCCCTCGCAGGCGCCGCCCTTCTTGCCGTAGATCTCCTTCATCATCGCCACCACGTCGACGCCCTTGGCGATGCAGTGGCCGTGGCCGCGGTGCGTGCTGGCAATGCGGTCGCCGTCGTGCAGGTGCATCATGATCCCGGCGGCGGCGGCCTCCTCGCCAGCGTACAGGTGCACGAAGCCGGGGATGTCGCCGCGGCCGAAGTCGACGTGCAGCCGCTCCTCGAACTCGCGGATCGTCCGCATCGTGCGGTAGGCCTGGAGCAGTTGCTCCTTCGATTGCGGGAAGGGGTTGCCTGGCATCGCATGTCTCCTCGTCGTCAGGGGTGGGGAAAACCGGCGTCGCGCACGGCCTGCCGCAGCAGCCCGTCGCGCGCCGCCACGGCCATGGCCTGCGCCACGTCCAGGGTCTCGAAGGCGTTCTCGCGCAGCGTCATCGTCACGCGCTCGCCGGGCTCGAAGCCCAGCTCGCGCTCGCCGTCCAGCGCCACCGTGCCGGCCGCAGCGCGCACGGCGTGGGCCTCGCCGGCCTTCATCGGCTGCCAGCCGGCGACCGACAAGGGCCTGACCAGCCCGGGCGCGATCGGCGCGTGCAGCGTCAGCACCGACTCGCCCGCGCCCGCGGCGAGCTGCACCGCCAGCCCGCCCGGCTCGCGCCGGCCGACCGGCTGCAGCAGCCCGCCGATCGACGACAGCCCGATCGCCTGCGGCTCGGCGAAGGCGAGGTAGGCAGCGTCGAGGGAGCCAGTCTTCCACAGCGCGCGCGCGCCGACGCTGCGGTCGTGGGTGACGACGGCGTCGACGATCGCGACATCGCGCCGCGCGCCGGCCGCGCCGTCGATCTCGACCTCGACCAGCTTGTTGCCGACGAGCACCTCGGCCGCGCGCAGCCGGCCGGCGGCCCACAGACCCGCGGCCAGCCCGGTGATCGTCGGCTCGCGCAGCTCGGGGAAGGCGTTGTTGGTGCCGGTGGACAGGCCGACGATCGGTGGCCGCGACTCGTCGCTCGCGACCAGCTCGCGCACCACCGCACGGTGCGTGCCGTCGCCGCCGAGGACGACGATCGCCGCCGCGCCGGCGCGCTGCAGCAGCCGGGTGGCGACGAAAGTGTCGTCGACCGTCGAGCTGGGCAGCATGTCGAGCCAGTGCAGCTCGGGCAGCGAGCTGTCGCCGCGCTTGAGGTGGCGCTCGAGCAGCGCGCGGATGCCGGCGCGGTCGGGCATCAGCAGCGCGCGCACGACGCCGGCCGCGCGCGCGGCCTGCAGCACGCGCAGCACGATGTTGACGCGGTCGGTGATCTGCAGGTTGCCGGCGTTGGCGACCACGCGCCGGATATCGCGCGCGCTGATCGGGTTGGCGATGACGCCGAGCGTAGGGGCCGCGGTCATGCCCGATCCACCGCAAGCCGCGTGCCAGCGTGGAGCGCGGCGCGCCGGCCTACGCGGGCTGCGGGTCTTCCCGGGGCGGCGCGGGTGTCACGCTGTGACGGCTGTCACAGCGACAGGTGTGACAGCGCGCGGCGGGGCGAGATCTGCTCCCCCCTCCCCCCCAGACGTCAAGCCGCGCTCGACCGATCGAACTGGGCTCGCTTCCAGAAGGCCAACAGCAGAGCCAGGCCAGGCGACGGTTCAGGGTGCAGGCAGGCCGCCCGATGCTCTGCACGCCAGGTGGCGTGAGCGATCGATTGCAGCTCCGAGGCCGCAGGCTCCGCGAAGCCCATGGACCAGGTCGAGAAATGGCGTTGCTCGACCGGCGCCGCGACCAGCTCGATGAGGCCTCGATGTCGGCGCGAACGCTTGACGCGCGAGTAGGCCTGCGCCACCCCGGACTCCGGCCCCTCCAGGTACTGGAAGAACGATCCATCTTGATGGAGCAGCGCGCCACTCACGCCGGCCGTCGCGTTGAATGCGCGCGCATCGACGAGCAAGGCGTCGAGTGCCTCGGCCGTGAAACGGCGGCAGGCACTGCTGACATAGGCGACCGCGATGAAAGAGGGCATGGGCAGAACGCGGCAAGGTCGAATCAGCCGCTTGCAAGAGTTGACTCGGGAGGCCTCGGTCCTGGGCGGCCACTCGCTGCGCAAGCGCTTCTCGAGCCACCGTGCCGATGCACCTCCCCTCGCCCTGGGCGACGATGGCCCGGGGCCGATGCGACTCCGGCGGGATACGAGTCCTCCACCCTAGCCTGCATGAAGCATGACGACCCAATACACCGCAATGCCCAGCTGGACTGCAAACGCCGCAAACCTGGCCGTGACCGCCGCTGAAGAGAGCGAAGCAAGGTGAATGCACGACTGCACCACTCTCGCGCCGAGCAGAACGTAGGCCAGTGGATCAGTGACGTGTGTCTTGTTCGCCAACACCGCTATGACCAAGAGCCCACCGAAGATTGGCAGCCCCTCGAGGCAGTTTGCATGCGCCCGGGCCAAGCGCTGCATGAACGGTGAAAGGTTCGAGTTCGCAGGATCGAAGCCATTTGCGGCAACCTCGCGCGTCAGCACGAGCTTGGATCGAATGACCTCCATCAGCACCAGAAGCAGCAACGCCCAGGCCACGAAGCCCAGAAGAGCGAGGAGCGAGACGGACATGTCAGCGGATCTCCGATTGCTGCGATGGCACACGCGCCGGCACTGCCCGGCTGCGCGGCCCAACGTTCGAGCTCAGCCGCGGGCAGCGGCATGGCGCTTGGCACCGCGAGGTGCAGGATAAACATTGGCGCTTCGCGGGACAAGCACCATGCCGGCGACCGGCAGCTTCAACGAGGGGTCAGACCCCACTCGGCGCGATGGTGGTGCATTCATGGGGTGTCTCGATCACCCTGCCGGCGTTCGCCTCGACTGTGTATGCCGTTGCGCCGTGGCGCCAGCTGAGCACCTTCGAGACAGCGCCGTTCTGGTACAGCACACCTGCATAGTCGTCTATGGCCATGGCTGCAGGAATGACCCCGGCGCGAAGCGCTTCGGCCAGACGCGACTGGCGCTGACCGTCCGCGTGGTAGTGAACGCCGCAAGCGCCAGGCAGGAAACCAAGGCATGGGAGCGGCTGATAGCCGTTGCCCCAGTACGAATCCGTAAGGCCCGACTCAAACCAGCACATTGCACCTGCGCTCATGCCAGCGAGCAGCACGCCGGAAGATAGTGCCCGGCGAAAGATCGAATCGAGGTGCCATTCGCGCCATACGGCAAGGGCTGACTTCGTATTGCCACCACCGACGAACACGACATCTTGACCGAGTACACCTTCCTCGAGGTTCGACAGGGCGATGCTGCCCGACGTCGGGTTTCGGAAGAATGCCAGGTGCGATGGTTCACAGTCGAGGCTTCCGTACGCCGCGTAAAACTTGGCGATGTGATCGGGGTGGTCGCCACTGGCGGTTGAAACGAAGCAGACCTTGGGCTTTCGCTTGCCCGGCAGCGTCAGGATGTAGGCATCAATTGGGGACGCGGCGTCCTCCATGAGGAAGCCACCGCCTCCGAGGGCCAAGATCCGTTGCATGTGGGGTCTAGCGTTTGAGCTGGCGCGCACGCGGAGACGGGCAGCGCGCCAGTGACGCGCCGTTGCCGCGCCGCTTGAGGGAGGTTCGGCGTCGACGCGCTCCGCCCGGTAACCTGGCTCTCGGTGCTGACTCGAACTCGGCGAGGAGTGCCTCCGCGACGGAGCGACTGGCATGCTCGGCATGGTGGACAGCCGCGTCGCCAAATTCGGCCTCGGCGTCGGGATGGAGCCAGTAGCTCACGCGAGCCGGGTTCGTACGCGTGCCAACGCCTCATCACCCGGGGCCATCGCGGTCTTCCCAGACTTCACATCCTCTCGCCGCGCATGCGCGAGCCGAAGCCGAGCAGCCTGTGAAGGCGACCTTGGCTCGAAGCTAGCGATCAGGCGCTCCACGAGCTTTGCGCGCTCCTCAGGAGGAAGGCTGAGGGACTGTGCAGCCAGGTCTTCGACTGGAGTAGGCATGGTGATGTCCGGCAGTGCTGGCGCGAGCATGCCACACCTCGGACGGGGAGGCTTCGGCGAGGGTGGACTCGGCGCCTGACGGGTTAGGCGTCGCTTCTGACGTACCTACACCGCTTGAGCATGCAACCGCACACCTAGAGCACGCGCAACCTCGAGCACGGTTGAAGAACTCGGGTTACGCAGCAACGCGCACGGCGTGTTCAGACAAGCGGAGCCGGCTCTGCCCACTACTTCGCAGCCCTGGCAGCCGCTGCTTCGCGTTGATACTCCTCATACGACATGGCATTGCTCTTCATGCAGCGCTCAACCTCACTGGAGGGAAGCCTTCTGCACTCCTGGGCTTGCCATTGCTGCCCGGCCTGACCTGCCCCCGTTTTCCGTACCAGTGGTTTGGAACAACTCTGCGGGGCTGTCGGAGCTTACTCCTGGGATGACTCGGGTTGCCCTGCATCGGCAGCGCGCGGCCGATGCAGGGCGGCGAACTTCGCCGGCGGGATCCGGCCGCAGCTGCTGTGCGGACGGACCTCGTTGTAGTCCTGGCGCCAGCGCGCGATCTCGGCGCGCGCCTGGGCGAGGGTCTCGAACCAGTGCTCATTCAGGCACTCGTCGCGGAACTTGCCGTTGAAGCTCTCGATGTAGCCGTTCTGCATCGGCTTGCCCGGCTCAATGAGCAGATGCCGGACGTGATGCTTGATCGTCCAGGCGATAAAGGCTCGGCTGGTGAACTCCGGCCCGTTGTC
>JACKLM010000009.1 GCA_024235895.1 Burkholderiaceae bacterium
GGTACGGCTGCTCGGCTCCCGGCCGTTTCGAGAGGCTCGGCGTGAGCCGCCACCAGCCCGAGTGCGGGTGCTCGGGCAGGGAGGCTAGAGTCCGTCCACCCGGCCACCCCATGCAGGGACCTTCATGTTGCCCAGAGACCCGCTGACCGATGACGAGTTCGACGAGCTGGACAGCTTCCTGCTCGATGTCGAAGGTGTCGACGCGTCGATGGGCATCGCGATGCTCGACGGGTTCTTCGCGGCCATCCTCTCCGGGCCCAAGACCATCCTGCCCAGCGAGTGGCTGCGCTGGGTGTGGGACACCGAACGGGGCGAGGACAGCCCCGTGTACGAAAGCCTGGAGCAGGCCCAACGGGTCATGGGCCTGCTGATGCGCTACATGAACCAGGTTGCGGCGACGCTCATCGAGGCCCCCGAGGACTATGAGCCGTTGCTCATGGAGAACCCCAACGACGGTCATCCGCTTCCCGTCATCGACGAGTGGTGCACGGGCTACATGAAGGGCGTCAGCCTGGACGCCGCGGGATGGTTGCCGGTGACGGTGGGCCATCCCGACTGGCTGAGCACCATCACCCTGTATGGCACGGAGGAGGGCTGGGAGCAGTTGGAGTTGAAGGCCTTCTCCGAGGACGAACACCGGCAGCGGGCCGCCGGTCTCGGCGACACGGTCAGGAAGATCCATGCGCACTTCCTGCAACAGCGCAGGAGCGACGCAGCCAGGGGCGTCACGACCGCCGTAAGGCGTCAGCCCATCCGCAACCCGGAGAAGGTTGGACGCAACGATCCGTGCCCTTGCGGCTCTGGCAAGAAGTACAAGCAGTGCCACGGGAGTTCGACTCGGCTGCACTGAGTTGGAGGCCGGGCGACACCAGCCCCCTGGTTGTGTCGGCTACCGCCCCGGGGCACTTGCCGCTCCTTCGGCGAATGACCGGTTGGCCTCACTTCGAACTGGAGCTCCCGACCCAGACCGGGTACTGGGCCATCAGGATTCGTGGCCGTGAAGCGCTTGTTGGGCCAAAGGCGATCCGGACAGGTGGCCGATGCCTGCGGCTGCGGCATGCGCGCTTCGTCAGCCGCTTGCCTTGCAGCGTGCGAACTGGCGGTCAGTGCCGCCCGAACAGCCTCGCATCCCAAACCACGGGCTCAGGGCTTCCAGCAACGATCTTCTTGAAGTCAGCGTGTCGCGGATTCAGAAGGACGTTCACCTCCCGGCGCGCAACGACCGAAGGAACCACCAGCACGGCCGTTCGCTGCTCACGTATCCAAGCATCGCCGAAGGCGCGGGCCACGTGCAGGTCCGCATGATCCCAACCGATTGGCAGGCTGCTCTCACCATGTCGCTCGACGCTCACGGCAGCCGCGATGGCGATCTCGATCGCCACGTGCGTTCTGGGCACGCGCCCGATTCCCGCATGGGCTAGGCACTCCAGCATGGCGCCCGCGTAGGACCGACTGGCATAGATGACTCCGAGGCCAGGTGAGTTCCAGCGGCCACCCACCAGCGAGGCGCCCACCGGGCTGAACACGTCGAACCGCCCGTCGGCGATGCGCCAAGCCTGCCAGGCTCGCGATTTTGCTTGCCGGGTGGTCGTTGCCCTGGCTCGAGTCTTAGGCGGCAACGCCATGGAACAATGACCAGAGCAGGTTTTCGACCCGACGCGCTCCCAGTTCCGTCAGGGCCACCTCGATCGGCCGCTTGCCGCCGAGCATGGCATGGGGGCTGGACAGGAACACGCGCGCGTCATCGGCGCTGTTCCACACATACTCTGCGGTAGCGATCACCCGCGCCAGGCGTTCGACTCGTTCGCCCTCCTGCGGCTTCAACTCTTCGCCCCGGCGGTGGAACGTGGCCGAAGGAATGACCCGCTGCATCAAGGCCGCAGCATCGGGCGAGTTGCCGTAGACGTAGCGCGCCACGGCGCCGAGTGAAGCCTTGGGCAACCCGGCCTCCACCTGCTTCTCGAGCTCTTCGACCGAGGTGACCCTTCGACGAAGGCCCAGAACCTGGGCGATCTTGCCCGGCTCGACCACTGCAGCGTACATGCGGATGACTCCCAATTGATAAGCACAAGTCTATCACCTGAGAAATCCGGCGCAAGCCGATTCGGCGCCGAGCGTCGGCGGTCCGGTGGGTCGGACTCTGCAACCAACTTGCTCCGGACCGGCCGTCCACGGGCGGCCGCTCCTGGCCGGGAGCGCCAGTTCGCCCTGGCGCCAGATAGCCGCCGCTCAGGGAGGTCGGCCCGGCCGGACGCCGTCGCGGCCGCCGTCGAGCACCTCCGACTCCGCCGAGAACCCAGCATGCATGCGGGTCTGCGGGCCGCGACCCCGCCTTGTGCGTCCGGGCGCGCGGCGCCCGCCGGCGCCGTACGCGACGCCCCCCGAAACGGCCGGGCTGATCGACGCCGCCTGGCTCCTCAGTCCTCGCGAGCCTCGGCGTCGCGCGGCACGAAGGCCACCTCGCCCCCGTCGTTCGTCAGCTGCCGGATGCGCGTCGGCCGGCCCTGCGCGTCCAGTTCGACCAGGCCGATGCCGCTCGCATCCAGCAGGCGCCGGCCATGCGGCGTGCCTTGCGGCTTGCGCGGCGTCACGCGCATGTGGCGCCGCCGCGTGAGCCGGTTCAGCGGCGAGCGCGGCGAATACAGCCAGCGGTTCAGGTGGTCCAGCACCGCCAGCAGCCGCGGCGGGAATCGGTTGCGCAGCCCGCTGCTGCAGATCTGCCAGATGTGCGGCCCGGGTCGCTGCAGCCTCGTGCGCGTGCGCAGCTCGACGTCGTAGACGAACGAGTAGTGCACGTCGCCCGACAGCACGACGAAGGTCCGCGGCGTCTGCGGATGGCGGAAGATGTTGAGGATCGCGCTGGCCGCGCCGGGGTGCGACATCCAGTTCTCGGCATCCACCATCAGCGGCCGGCCCAGGAAGGTGGCCACGCGCTGCAGCGTCTCGATCAGCTTGACGCCGAAGATCGGTGCCGCGCTGACGAGCAGCACCGCCGGATGGCCGCGCAGCGCCTGCTGCAGGTCGGTCAGCGCCTCCCAGTCCATCAGGCCCGACGGCCGGCGCGCCGAGGTCTCGGACCGCCAGCGGTGGGTGCGGCTGTCGACGACCATCAGCGGCGGCGTCGTCGGCCAGGTGTAGTGCCAGTCGCGGAATTCCAGCAGGCGCTCGATCAGCGCCTCGTGCGCCGGCCCGCCCGGGGCCTGCAGCGCGGCCTGCACGCAGCCCAGCAGGCCGTCGTCGAAGGCCTGCGGCCGGTTGCCCCAGCCCTGGTACAGCAGGTAGGCGACGAGCGCGTTGCCGATCACCCGGCGCGAGAACGGATGGCCGTAGGCCGCATCCTCCCACTCGCGGCTCAGGTTCCAGTCGTCGCTGATGTCGTGGTCGTCGAACAGCATCGCCACCGGCAGGTGCGCGAGCACGCGCCGCACCGCGCCCAGCCCGGCGACGAACCCGCGGACCGCGACGCACTCGTCCTCGTAGCGCGCGGCCGTGCGGGCGTCCAGGCGGTCGGGCGGCGACAGGTCCAGGCCTTGCCACGGCGCCGGCGACCAGGCGAGCAGGTACATCGCCAGCACCTCGCCCAGCGTCACCAGGTGGTTGAGCGCGTTGTCGGTGGTGAAGATCGGCTTGCGCACGCCGCCGAAGACCAGGTCGACGATCGCGGCGCCGCCGCGCGTGCGCGGCAGGATCGACAGCCGGCGGTAGTAGCAGCGCGGGTCGCGGTAGAGATCGGACGCGCGCGCGACGCCTCCCGCCTCGACGCCCGGCAGCGCCTCGTCGGGCAGACCCAGGCGCGCGATCAGGCGGTGGATGGCGCGCAGCATCGGGCCGGCCACGTCGTCGCAGTAGACCTGGTCGCCGCTGAGCACCAGCGCCGACGGCCAGGCATGGTCGGCGGGCGAGGCCAGGCACTGCTGCAGGTGGCGGTCGGCGCGCTCCAGGCCGTCACCCCCCGGGTGGTGCGGCTTGCGGCACGAGCCATGCAGCAGCGCGGCCACGCGCGGCTGGAAGACGAACCCAGGCGTCTCGTGCCCCGGATAGCACAGCGCCGGCTCGTGGGCGTCGGTCCACGCGGCCGGGTCGGCGTCGGGGTCCGCCCACCTTACGCGGTAGCCCGTCCATGATCCGACCGGGAGGTCCTCGTCCAGTTCGAGCTGGATCAGCAGCAGGTGCAACCGGGCCCCCGCGCGCATGTCGTGCAGCGTCACCCGCGGCGACGAGCGGCGGCCGTCGTGCAGGTCCAATTCGACCCGGACCCGCATCGGGCGCGAGGTCGCCAGCCACAACGCGATCCGGCGCGGCTGCACGCACCGCAGAATCGGGCCGGCGAGCACCGGCGGCAGGTCGTCGGCGTCGGGTTCGTTCATCGCCTGCGCATTGTCGCGGCGCGCTCGGGCGCGGGGGGCGGGCAGGATCACGGCAGGCCGACCGGCGCGACCCGGCCCGCCGGATGCAAGCTGGCGGAGGGCCGGCAGGACGACCGCGACCGAGGCGTCGACCCGCCCGGCGTCAGCGCGTCAGTCCCAGCGGCGCGCGAGCCGCTCCAGCAGGGGCGACGGCGCGGCCGCGCCCGGCGGCCGGCCTTCGCCGACTGGCCGGTCCGGGACTGGAGGGTCCGGCTGCAGGTCGCCGGGACCTGGCACGGGAAGGTCGTGGCCACGAGGCTCGGAGGCCACGGTGATCCGGTCGCAGCAGGCGACGACCTCGTCGCTCAGGAAGCGGCTCGGCAGCGCGCTGACGTGGCGGTCGCCGCGCGCCGGCTGCGCCTCGACGTGAAAGTTCCGCGGCAGCATCAGGTTCAGGTGCCGTCGCGCGCGCGTCATCGCGACGTAGAGCAGCCGGCGCTCTTCGTCGATCTCGTCGATGCTGCCGCAGGCCATGTCGGCCGGCAGGCAACCGTCGACGACCGACAGCACGGTGACCGCGGTCCACTCCTGCCCCTTGGCCGAGTGGATCGTCGACAGCACGAGCCAGTCGTCGTCGCGATGCGGCTCGCCCGCGTCGCGACCGGCCGCCTGCGGCGGGTCCAGCGTCAGCTCGGCGAGGAAGCGCTCGCGCGACGTCCAGCCGCGCGCCAGCTCGCGCAGCGCGCGCAGGTCGGCCGCCCGCGCCGGCGCGTCGGCGTGGCGCAGCGGCAGCTGCGGCAGCAGCCAGCCCAGCGCCAGGTCCAGCGCCTGGGGCCACGCGGCCGCCAGCGGCCCGTGCAGCGCGAGCCAGGCGTCGCGCAGCGCCGTCCAGTCGGCGAGCGTCGCCGGCGGCGGGCGGAATGCGGCGAGCACGGCGGCCGGGTCGGCGGCGGCCGCCATCGCGTCGACGAGCCGGCGCGCGGTCGCCGCGCCGATGCCCGCGACCATCGTCGCGCATCGGTGGCCGGCCAGCGCGTGGCGCGGGTTGGCCGTCCAGCGCAGCAAGGCGAGCAAGTCCTTGACGTGCGCGGCCTGCATGAACTGCAACCCGCCGTACTTGACGAACGGGATGCCGCGGCGCAGCAGCTCGAGCTCGAGCGCGAGCGCGTGCGACGCGCTGCGAAACAGCACCGCCTGCCGCCGCAGCGCCAGCCCCGCCTCTCGCTGGCGCAAGACCTCGTCGGCGACCCACGCGGCCTGCGCCGCCTCGTCGACGACCGTCACCAGGCGCGGGCGCGGGCCGTCGGGGCCGCTGCTCCACATCGTCTTGGGGTGGCGCTCGGCGGCCTGCGCGATCAGCGCGTTCGACGCCGCCAGCAGCGCCGGCGTCGAGCGGTAGTTGCGCTGCAGCGCGATCACCCGGGCGGCCGGGCCGCAGCGGGCGGCGAACCCGAGCAGGTTGCGCACCTCGGCGCCGCGGAAGCGGTAGATCGACTGCGCGTCGTCGCCGACCACGGTCAAGCCGCGGCCGCCGGGCTTGAGCCGCAGCAGGATGTCGGCCTGCAGCCGGTTGGTGTCCTGGACCTCGTCGACGAGGACATGGTCGAAGCGGCCGCCCATCGCGCGCGCGATCGTCTCGTCGGCCAGCGCCTCGGCCCAGACGACGAGAAGGTCGTCGAGGTCCAGGACATGCTGGCGCCGCTTGGAGGCGTCGTAGGCGGCGAAGAGCGCGCGCAGCTCGGCCTCCCAGCCGCGGCACCAGGGGTAGTCGCGCGCCAGCAGCTCGGCCAGCGGCGTCGCGGTGTTGACCGCGCGCGAGTAGATCGCCAGGCATGTCGACGCAAGCGGGAACCGGCGTGACTTCGCGGCCAGACCGAGATCCGACCGCGCCAGCGCCAGCAGGTCCTCGGCGTCGCCGCGGTCGACGATCGTGAATCCCTGGGGCAGCCCGATCGCGGCGGCCCACTGCCCGATCAGCCGCGCGCCGATGGCGTGGAAGGTGCCCGCCCAGGGAAGCGCCGGCGCTGCGGCGGCGGGCTGCAGGCCGCCCAACTGCTGCAGCAGCAGCGCGGCGCGGCGTGCCATCTCGTCGGCCGCGCGGCGCGAGAAGCACAGCAGCAGCAGCCGCTGCGGGTCGCAGCCGTCGCGCACCAGGCGAGCGGCGCGCGCCGCCAGCGTGCCGGTCTTGCCGGAACCGGCGCCGGCGACGACGACCAGCGGCGCGTCGCCGTGCTCGACCGCGGCGCGCTGCTCGTCGTTGAGCCGCTCCAGCGGCCCCCCCCCGGTGGGCACGGCGACGGCGGCGGCGGCCGCTGCGCCACCGGCCAGGATCGCACGCGCGCGCCCGGCCGGAGCGATCGGGGAGGGCGGTGTGCCGATCATGCCCAGACTGTACAGGCATCCAGCTTGTGGCCGGCTCCGGTCATGCCGTGCGCCAGCCCGACCCGTGCGCCAATCCGGCAGCCTCAGCGCCGCCTGCGGCTTGCGCCACCGTGGCGGCTGCCGTGCGCCGTGGCGAGCGCGACGCCGGGCTGTGTGCCCGAGCCGCTGCGGCTGTCCGAGGTGTGCCGACGTCGGCGCTTGCTTCTTGCGGGCGTCGACGCTTCGGACGCCTCGGGCGCCGGCGCCGCCGCGCTCGCATCACGATGCCCCGCGTGCCGGCGGCTGCCATGCGCGCGGTGGTGGCCGCGGTGCGATCGGTGCGATCGGTGCGAGCGGCTCGTACGGCGCCTGGCGACCAACCAGCTGACGATCCAGCTCGATACCAGCAGGCCGGCCGCGCCCGCGAGCAGGGTGTCGCGGTGGTCGCGCAGCAGCGGCACCCAGGTCGACGGCAGCAGCAGCTGCAGCGCGCCGAGTTCCTCGGGGTCGACGGCCGTCGGACGGCCCGTGCGTCCGCCATCGGGATCGCTGCCGGACGCCGAGCGGTTGTCGAGGCCTTGCTCGGCCGCCAGCCGCTCGCGTTCGGCCAGCGTCCACTGCAAGGTCTGCAACGCGTGCTCGGAACTCGCAGACGGATCCTCGTGCTCCGGGAAGTCGCCCAGGTCGACCGTCGCCGCCCGCTGGGCCCAGGTCGGAGGCCTGATCATGTACGCCTGCCCGAGCGCCTGGCTGCCCTCGCGCGCGGCGTGAGCGCCTAGTGCAGCCTCGGCGGCGGCCTGAAACGCCTGGGCGTGTGGGTCGTCCGCAGCGGCATCCCAGGGTGGATCCACGACGATCACGGTGTCCGGGTCGGCGGATCCGCGTGCCGCCTCGCCACCGAGCAAGCCGTTGGGGAACCGCCCTGGCGCTTCGTCGAGGCTGCGCTCGGGCGAGGCGGAACCAGCGGGGACGACCGCCGGTTGCCGACCGGCCACACCCGGCTCGTCGCTCTCGGCGCGCGCTGCCGGGGCGGGCCCAGGGTCCGTGGCCTGTGGTACGGGGCCTGCGGTCGTGCTCGAAGCGGCCAGCGCCAGCGACAACACCAGCCCCCATCGCCGCGCACGACGCAGGCCGCGGCGCGCCACGGCGGTCGTGCGCGCTGGGCTCTGGGGGCGGTTCGAGACGGGCATGGTCTTGCGGCGACGCGCAGTCTACGCCGGGCCTCGCCGGATGCACCCCCCTGCATCGGTGTCGCGTGCGGGCGCCTGGGTTACCCTGCGTGTCGCGCCGGGCGCGTTTCGGGCTGTGCCGCGAGCGAACCGGCCTCGAACGACCCACCATGGCGCCAGGAGAAACCCATGACTGACACCTTTCGCACCTCGATGCTCGCGCTCGCGCTGGCGTGCGCGGGCGCCGCAACCGCGCAGCCCGAGTCGACGTTTACGCTGCGCGCGTTGACCCCCGAGACCGCGCTGCGGGCGGCGCAGGCGGCACTGCAGGCCTGCCGCGCGCAGGGCTACCAGGTCGCCGTCGCGGTGGTCGACCGCGGCGGACTGACGCAGGTGCTGCTGCGCGACCGCTTCGCCGGGCCGCACACCATCGGCGTGGCCACCGACAAGGCCTGGACGGCGCTGAGCTTTCGGACGTCGACGCTGGACCTGGCGGATGTGACCGCGGCCGGCAAGCCGATGAACGGCATCCGCCAGGTGCCGCGCATGCTCGCGGTCGGCGGCGGGATCCTCGTCGAGGGGGGCGGCTCGATCTTCGGCGGCATCGGCGTATCGGGCGCGCCATCGGGCGACGCCGACGACGCCTGCGCGAAGGCCGGACTGAAGGCGATCGAGGACGCGATCGCGTTCTGACGGCCGCCGATCCGCCTGGCCTGTGGCTGCAGGCCCGGCGAATCCCCGGGGCGGCGCGGCGTCGTGCCGTGCCGCGACGGGCTCTCAGGCCTCGCCCGCCAGCCCGCTCGTGACGTGGCTGAAGCCGCCGTCGACGTAGGTGATCTCGGACGTCATCCCGGCGGCGAGGTCCGACAGCAGGAAGGCGGCGACATTGCCGACGTCCTCGATCGTCACGTTGCGTCGCAGTGGCGACTGGTGGGCGACGAAGTCCAGGATGCGGTGGAAGTCCTTGATGCCCGCCGCCGCCAGTGTGCGGATCGGGCCCGCCGAGATGCCGTTGACGCGGATCCCGCGCGGGCCGAGGTCGGCCGCGAGGTAGCGCACGCTGGCCTCGAGCGAGGCCTTGGCCAGGCCCATCGTGTTGTAGTGCGGCACCACGCGCATCGCGCCCAGGTACGACAGCGTCAGCAGCGAGGCCCCGCGGTTCAGCCGCGGCAGCGCCGCCTTCGCCATCGCCGGGAAGCTGTAGGCCGAGATCTCGTGGGCGATGCGGAAGGCCTCGCGCGACAGGCCGTCCATCAGCTCGCCGGAGATCGCCTCGCGCGGTGCGAATCCGATCGCGTGGACGAAACCGTCGAAGCTCGGCCACACGGCGCCGAGCTGCTCGAACAGATTCGCGATCTGGACGTCGTCGCCGACATCGCACTCGAAGACGAGCTCGGAGCCGAACTCGCGCGCGAACTCGGTGATGCGGTCGCGGAAGCGCTCGCCGACATAGCTGAACGCGAGCTCGGCGCCCTCGCGGTGGCAGGCGCGCGCGATCCCGTAGGCGATCGAGCGGTTGGAGAGCACTCCGGTGATGAGCAGACGCTTGCCGGCCAGAAATCCCATGATGCGGACCAGAGTTCGGGTGGGGTACCAGGGCGCGATTCTGGCATGCGCGTGCCGACCGTCCGGGAGGCGGCCGGACGTCGGGCGGCGCCTCCCGGCGCCCGGCCGCCTCCTCCCACGCAAGGCGGGACGGCGCCTTGCGAGGCCCCGATCTCGCGTCTATAATGCGCATTTCCCGGAAGTAGAGCATGGGCGGGTTCACCTGCCCATTTTTTTTGCGCGAGCCGGTCGCGCCGCGTTCCGGCCAGACAGACTCTTCGACTTTCTCAGCCCCTTGCAACCCGTCGACGCCAAGGTTTCGCACACCGCCGCCCCCTGGGCGCCGGGGATCGAGCGCACCGTCACCGGCCTGGGCTACGAGCTGGTGGAGGTCGAGCGCGCCCCGCGCGGGCTGCTGCGGGTGACGATCGACCGCATCGCGCCGCACGCCGATGCGGCGGCGCCGGTGGGCGCCGATCCGGCGGGGTCGGACGCCGAACCGGCGGGGGTCGCGACGACGACCGGCGAGGCCGGCTCGGTCACGGTCGAGGACTGCGAGCGCGTGACGCGGCAGCTGCAGTATGTGCTGGACGTCGAAGGCGTGCCCTACGAGCGGCTCGAGGTCTCGTCGCCCGGGCTCGACCGGCCGTTGAAGCGCGGGCGCGATTTCGAGCGCTTCACCGGCTCGCTGATCGAGCTGACGCTGCGTGCGCCGCTGAACGGGCGCAAGCGCTTCAAGGGCGAACTCGTGCCCGGCGAGGCCGCCGGCGCCTGGCGGCTGGTCTTCGACGACGGCCGGGGCATGCAGGCGCTGGACTTCCGGCTCGACGAGATCCTCGAGGCGCGGCTGGTGCCGGTGCTCGATTTCAGGGGGCGCCACCGCGGCGGCGCCGGCGGGGCCGACCGCGCGGCGAGTCCGCGCCGGGGGCAGGACAGCAAGCAGGGCAAGGGCGGTGCGCGCGGCGCGGCCGCCGACGGAGGTGGGCAGCGATGAACCGCGAAATGCTGATGCTGGTGGAGGCGATCTCGCGCGAGAAGGGCGTCGAGCGCGAGGTCGTGTTCGAGGCGGTCGAGGCCGCGCTCGCGTCGGCGACCAAGAAGCTGCACGGCGGCGAGGTCGACATCCGGGTCGCGGTCGACCGCGACACCGGCGACTACGAGACCTTCCGCCGCTGGCACGTCGTGCCCGACGAGGCCGGGCTGCAGATCCCGGACGCCGAGGTGCTGCTGTTCGAGGCCCAGGAGCAGATCGCCGACATCGAGGAGGGCGACTTCATCGAGGAGGCGATCGACTCGGTGCCGATCGGCCGCATCGGCGCGATGGCCGCCAAGCAGGTCATCCTGCAGAAGATCCGCGACGCCGAGCGCGAGCAGTTGCTGTCGGACTACCTCTCGCGCGGCGAGCGCATCATGACCGGCACCGTCAAGCGGCTGGACAAGGGCGACATCATCGTCGAGTCCGGCCGCGTCGAGGGCCGGCTGCGCCGCACCGAGATGATCCCGAAGGAGAACCTGCGCATCGGCGACCGCGTGCGCGCGGTGATCCTCGGCGTCGACGCGACGCAGCGCGGGCCGCAGATCATGCTGTCGCGCAGCTCGCCGGAGTTCATGAAGGAGCTGTTCGCGCTCGAGGTGCCCGAGATCGAGCAGGGGCTGCTCGAGATCAAGAGCTGCGCGCGCGACCCGGGCAGCCGGGCCAAGATCGCCGTCGTCTCGCACGACAGGCGGGTCGACCCGATCGGCACCTGCGTCGGCGTGCGCGGCTCGCGCGTGACCGCGGTGACCAACGAGCTCGCCGGCGAGCGCGTCGACATCGTGCTGTGGTCCGACGACCCGGCGCAGTTCGTCATCGGGGCGCTGGCGCCGGCCAACGTCAGCTCGATCGTCGTCGACGAGGAGCGCCACGCGATGGACGTCGTCGTCGACGAGGACAACCTCGCGATCGCGATCGGCCGCGGCGGGCAGAACGTCCGCCTGGCCAGCGAGCTGACCGGCTGGCGCATCAACATCATGACGGCCGAGGAGTCCCAGGCCAGGCAGGCCGAGGAGTCCGACTCGGTGCGCAAGCTCTTCGTCGACAAGCTCGACGTCGACGAGGAGGTCGCCGACATCCTGATCGCCGAGGGCTTCACCAGCCTCGAGGAGGTGGCCTACGTGCCGCTGCAGGAGATGCTCGAGATCGAGTCGTTCGACGAGGACACCGTCAACGAGCTGCGCACGCGCGCCAAGGATGCGCTGCTGACGCTGGAGATCGAGCGCGAGGAGAAGGTCGAGGAGGTGTCGCAGGACCTGCGCGACCTCGAGGGGCTGACGCCCGAGATCATCGCCAGCCTGGCCGACGGCGGCATCCACACGCGCGACGACCTGGCGGACCTGGCGGTCGACGAGCTGACCGAGATGACCGGCATCGACGACGCCAAGGCCAGCGAGCTGATCATGAAGGCGCGCGAGCACTGGTTCACCGTCTGAGCCCGCCGCGCGCCGTACCGGAGGAATACCCAAGCCATGGCCGTCACCACCGTCGCCCAGTTCGCCGAGCAGCTCAAGCGCCCGACCGCGGCGCTGATCGAGCAGCTGGCCTCCGCCGGCGTCCCCAAGAAGTCCGCGGACGACGCGCTGACCGAGGCCGACAAGGAGCGCCTGCTCGAGTTCCTGCGCAGCGCGCACGGCACGGCGGGCACCCAGCGCAAGAAGATCACGCTGACCCGCAAGTCCACGAGCGAGATCAAGCAGGCCGATGCCAGCGGCAAGGCGCGCACGATCCAGGTCGAGGTGCGCAAGAAGCGCGTCTTCGTCAAGCGCGACGAGGCCGCCACGGTCGAGGAGCAGACCGCGGCCGAGGCGGCGCAGGAGGAGGCGCTGCGCCAGCGCGAGGCCGAGGCCGAGCGCGAGGCCGAATCGCTGCGGCGGCAGGAGGAGGCGCTCGCCGAGGAGCGCCGCCAGCGCGAGGCGCGCGAGCAGGCGCTGCGCGAGCAGGCCGAGGCGGACGCGCGCGCCGCCGAGCAGGCACGTGCGGCGGCCGAGGCCGAGGCCAGCGCGGCGGCCGAGGCGGCCGCGCGCCTGCAGGCGGCCGCCGAGTCCAAGCTGCCGGCCACGGCCAAGGCGCGCCCGCCTGCGGCCGAGCCCGCGGCGCCCGCCGCCGACGCGGCGCCCGCGGCCGACGCGGCGCTCGCAGCCGGCGAGACCACGGCATCGGCCGACGCCGCTGCTGCACCCGCGGCGCCTGCCAGGCCGGCGCTGCGGCGCGTCGTCAAGGGGGCGGAGGCGGCCGAGGAGGCGCAGCGCCAGACCGAACTCGGGCAGCGCCGCAAGGCCGCCGAGGACGAGGCCGCGGCGATCCGCGCGATGATGTCGCAGCCGCGCAAGGTGCTGGTGGCGAAGAAGCCCGAGGAGCCCAAGCCGGAGGCGATCAAGGGCACGATCCACAAGCCCAAGGCCGCACCCGGCGCGGCGGCGCCGGCCGCGCCCAAGCCTGGCGAACGCAAGCAGGTGCGCTCGGAGAAGCTGTCGTCGAGCTGGGCCGACGACGCCTCCAAGAAGCGCGCGCTCAAGACCCGCGGCGACACCGGTGGGCGGGCCGGCTGGCGTGCCCCGCGCGGCGGCCGCCGCGGCGACGGACGCGACGCGTCGTCGACCTTCACGCCGCCGGCGGATTTCGTCGTGCAGGAGGTGCACGTCCCGGAGACGATCAGCGTCGCCGACCTGGCGCACAAGATGAGCGTCAAGGCCAGCGAGGTCATCAAGCAGATGATGAAGCTGGGCCAGATGGTGACGATCAACCAGCAGCTCGACCAGGAGACGGCGATGATCGTCGTCGAGGAGATGGGCCACAAGGCGCTGGCGGCCAAGCTCGACGACCCGGAGGCCTTCACCGAGGAGGAGACCGCGCTGCACGAGGCGGCCGAGGCGCTGCCGCGCGCACCGGTGGTCACGGTCATGGGCCACGTCGACCACGGCAAGACCTCGCTGCTCGACCGCATCCGTACCTCGCGCGTCGCCGAGGGCGAGGCCGGGGGCATCACGCAGCATATCGGCGCCTACCACGTCGAGACGCCGCGCGGCGTCGTCACCTTCCTCGACACGCCGGGCCACGAGGCGTTCACGGCGATGCGCGCGCGCGGCGCCAAGGCGACCGACATCGTGATCCTGGTGGTGGCCGCCGACGACGGCGTGATGCCGCAGACCAAGGAGGCGATCCACCACGCGAAGGCGGCCGAGGTGCCGATCGTCGTGGCGATGAACAAGATCGACAAGCCCGAGGCCAACGTCGAGCGCGTCAAGGGCGAGCTCGTCGCCGAGGGCGTCGTTCCCGAGGACTTCGGCGGCGACGCGCCTTTCGTGCCGGTCTCGGCCAAGACCGGGGTCGGCATCGACGATCTGCTCGAGCAGGTGCTGCTGCAGGCCGAGGTGCTCGAGCTGACGGCGCCGGTGGAGGCCGCGGCCAAGGGCGTGGTGATCGAGGCGCGGCTGGACAAGGGCCGCGGCCCGGTGGCCAGCGTGCTGGTGCAAAGCGGCACCCTGAGGAAGGGCGACGTCGTGCTCGCCGGCAGCAGCTACGGCCGCGTGCGTGCGATGCTCGACGAGGACGGCAGGTCGACCGACGAGGCCGGCCCGTCGATCCCGGTCGAGATCCAGGGCCTGACCGAGGTGCCGCAGGCGGGCGACGACTTCATGGTGCTCGGCGACGAGCGCCGCGCGCGCGAGATCGCGACCTTCCGCCAGGGCAAGTACCGCGACGTCAAGCTCGCGCGCCAGCAGGCGGCCAAGCTCGAGACCATGTTCGAGGGCATGGGCGAGGGCCAGGCGCAGGTGCTGCCGCTGATCATCAAGGCCGACGTGCAGGGCTCGCAGGAGGCGCTGGCGACCTCGCTGCTCAAGCTGTCGACGCCCGAGGTCAAGGTGCAGATCGTGCACGCCGCGGTCGGTGGCATCAGCGAGAGCGACATCAACCTGGCGATCGCGTCCAAGGCGGTGGTCATCGGCTTCAACACGCGCGCCGATGCCGGCGCACGCAAGCTGGCCGACCACAGCGGCGTCGACATCCGCTACTACAACATCATCTACGACGCGGTCGACGAGGTGAAGGCGGCGATGGGCGGCATGCTCGCGCCCGAGCAGCGCGAGGAGATCATCGGCACGGCCGAGATCCGCACCGTCTTCGTCGCCAGCAAGATCGGCACCGTCGCCGGCTGCATGATCACCGCCGGCGTCGCGCGGCGCGACGCCCGTTTCCGGCTGCTGCGCGACAACGTCGTGTCTACACCGGCGAGCTCGACTCGCTCAAGCGCTTCAAGGACGACGTGCGCGAGGTCAAGGAAGGCTTCGAGTGCGGCATCAAGCTGAAGAACTACAACGATATCCGCGAAGGCGACCAGCTCGAGTTCTTCGAGGTCAAGGAAGTCGCCCGGACGCTGTAGCGCGGCGAGGGCGCGCCGCCCGCGCCGCAGCCCCGCCGAGCCTTGCGCGCGGCGGGCCGCGCAGTGGGCGCGCCGCGGCGCCCGGTCGCGTCGCCCGATCCAGCCGCCGCCGGCGCGCGCGGCACGACCCCGCTGGCATCCCGCGCACCCGGGAGCACCGCATGCGACACAAGAAGTCCCCCGCCAACCGCAGCGTCCGCGTCGCCGACCAGATCCAGCGCGACCTGGCCGAGCTGATCCGCGAGCTCAAGGACCCGCGCGTCGGGCTGGTCACGCTCAACGCGGTCGAGGTCTCGCCCGACTATGCCCACGCCAAGATCTTCTTCTCCCAGCTGATGGGCGACGACGAGGCCTGCACGACGGCGCTCAACGAGGCGGCCGGCTGGCTGCGCAACGGGCTGTTCAAGCGCCTGGCGATCCACACCGTGCCGACGCTGCACTTCGTCTACGACCGCACGACCGAGCGTGCGGCCGACCTGTCGGCCTTGATCGCGCGCGCCAACGCGACGCGCGCCGCGGACAGCGACGAATGACCATGGCCGTCGCGACGCCATCCGGCCGCGCCGCGCGCGGCCCCGCCGGTGCGGCCGCCCCGCCTGCGCGGACGGCGCGCGTGCCGCGTCGGGCGCTGCACGGCGTGTTGCTGCTGGACAAGCCCGCCGGCATGACGAGCCAGACCGCGCTGCAGCGTGCGCGCAGGCTGATGCGTGCGGACAAGGCGGGCCATACCGGGACGCTCGACCCGCTGGCCAGCGGGCTGCTGCCGCTGTGCTTCGGCGCCGCGACCAAGTTCGCGCAGGCGCAGCTCGACGCCGACAAGGCCTACCGTGCGACGCTGCGCCTGGGCGAGCGCAGCTCGACCTTCGACGGCGAGGGCACGATCAGCGCCGGCGGCGTGCCGGACTTCGACCGCGTGGTGCTCGAGGCGGCGTGCGCGTCGCTGACCGGGGCCATCGAGCAGCTGCCGCCGATGCACTCGGCGCTGAAGAAGGACGGCCGCGCGCTCTACGAATACGCGCGCGCCGGCCAGACGGTGGCGCGCACGCCGCGCCGCGTGACGATCCACCGCCTCGACATCGTCGACTGGCAGGACAGGACGCTGGTGCTCGACGTGCGCTGCAGCAAGGGCACCTACATCCGCTCGCTGGCCGCCGACCTCGGCGAGCGGCTGGGCTGCGGCGCCTGGCTGGCGGCGCTGCGGCGCACCGCCAGCGGCAGCTTCGAGCTCGCGCAGGCGCTGACGCTGGATGCGCTGGAGGCGCTGCCCGAGGCGGCGCGCGACGCGCGTGTGCTGCCGCCCGACACGCTGCTCGCGGCCGCGCCGGCGGTGCGCCTGCAGGCCGACGACGCGGGTCGCTTTCTCACCGGGCTGCGGCGGCGCATCGCACAGCCCGACGCACCGCTGGTGCGCGTCTACGGGCCGGCGCCGGGCGGGCAGGCCCCGGCGCCGGATGTCTTCCTCGGCAGCGCGCACGTCGCCGGCGGCGAGCTGGTCGCCCAGCGCCTGCTGTCCCCCCTCGAAGTCGCCGCGCTCGCGGCGCCCACCGCATGACCCGACCGATCCGCAACATCGCCATCATCGCCCACGTCGACCACGGCAAGACGACGCTCGTCGACCAGCTGCTGCGTCAGAGCGGTACCTTCGCCTCGCACGAGAAGATCGCCGAGCGCGTGATGGACAGCAACGACCTGGAGCGCGAGCGCGGCATCACGATCCTGGCCAAGAACTGTGCCGTGGCCTGGCGCGGCACGCACATCAACATCGTCGACACCCCCGGCCACGCCGACTTCGGCGGCGAGGTCGAGCGCGCGCTGTCGATGGTCGACGGCGTGCTGCTGCTGATCGACGCCCAGGAGGGGCCGATGCCGCAGACGCGCTTCGTGACGAAGAAGGCGCTGGCGCTGGGGCTCAAGCCGATCGTCGTCGTCAACAAGGTCGACAAGCCCGGCGCGCGCTGCGACCACGTCGTCAACGCGGCGTTCGACTTGTTCGACAAGCTCGGCGCGACCGAGGAGCAGCTCGACTTCCCGGTCGTGTACGCGTCGGGCCTCGAGGGCTGGGCCTCGCTGACGCAGGGCGAGCCGCAGCAGCCCTGGGGCAAGGACCTGGAGCCGCTGTTCCAAACCATCTGCGCGCATGTCCCGGCGCACCGCGGCGACCCGGACGCGCCGCTGCAGCTGCAGATCTCGTCGCTCGACTACTCGACCTACGTCGGCCGGATCGGCGTCGGGCGCGTCAACGCCGGGACCGTTCGCCCCGGGATGGACGTGCTCGTGATGCAGGGCCCGGACGGCGCGGCGACGCGCGGGCGCATCGGGCAGCTGCTGACCTTCGAGGGGCTGGAGCGCACGCCGGCCGAGTCCGCCGGCCCGGGCGACATCGTGCTGGTCAGCGGCATCGACGAGATCGGCATCGGCGTCACGCTGACCGACCCCGCCGACCCGCAGCCGCTGCCGATGCTGCAGATCGACGAGCCGACGCTGACGATGAACTTCTGCGTCAACACCAGCCCGCTGGCCGGGCGCGAGGGCCGCTTCGTCACCAGCCGCCAGCTCTGGGACCGGCTGCAGCGCGAGCTGCAGAGCAACGTGGCGCTGCGCGTGCGCGAGACCGCCGAGGACGGCGTGTTCGAGGTCGCCGGCCGCGGCGAGCTGCACCTGACGATCCTGCTGGAGAACATGCGCCGCGAGGGCTACGAGCTGGCGGTCAGCAAACCGCGCGTCGTCTACCGCACGATCGACGGCGAGCGCTGCGAGCCGATCGAGCTGCTGACGGTCGACGTCGAGGAGCAGCACCAGGGCGCGGTCATGCAGGCGCTGGGCGAACGCCGCGCCGAGCTCGTCCACATGGAGCCCGACGGCCGCGGCCGGGTGCGGCTGGACTGGCGCATCCCGGCGCGCGGGCTGATCGGGTTTTCAGGCGAGTTCCTCAACCTGACGCGCGGCACCGGGCTGGCGAGCAACGTCTTCGACGGCTACGAGCCCTGGCGCGGCGAGATCGCCGGACGGCGCAACGGCGTGCTGATCAGCATGGACGACGGGCAGGCGATCACCTACGCGCTGAACAAGCTCGACGACCGCGGGCGCATGTTCGTCAAGCCCGGCGACCCGGTCTACGAAGGCATGATCGTCGGCGTGCACAGCCGCGACAACGACCTCGTCGTCAACGCCACGCGCACCAAGCAGCTGACCAACTTCCGGGCCGCCGGCAAGGAGGATGCGATCCGGCTGACACCGCCGATCGAGCTGACGCTGGAGCTGGCGGTCGAGTTCATCGACGACGACGAGCTGGTCGAGATCACGCCGGCGAGCATCCGGCTGCGCAAGCGGCATCTCAAGGAGCACGAGCGCAAGCGCGCGAGCCGCGAAGCGGCGTAGGCGGATCGCGGCGCGGCGCGGCGCAGCCGGCGCGGCGGTTTCCGGGGTCCCGCGCCCCTGCGTGCGACGCGGGCGGCGGCAAGGGTTTCCAAGGGCTCGCGGCGCGAGCGACTCGGCGGCGAGGCGGCATGACGCATCGGCGGGCGATCTGGACGATGGTGGCGGCGGCGATGCTGTGGAGCATCGCCGGCGTCGTGACGCGCCAGGTCGAACACGCGCGCGGCTTCGAGCTCAACGTCTGGCGCAGCGGGTTCAACGCGCTGGCGCTGGTGCTGCTGCTCGGATGGCTGCGCGGCCCCGCGGCGCTGGCGTCGCAGCTGCGCGCCGCCGATCGCCGGATCTGGCTGTCCGGCGCCTGCTGGGGCGTGATGTTCACCGGCTTCATGGTCGCGCTGACGCTGACGACGGTGGCCAACGTGCTGGTGACGCTGGCGATCGCGCCGCTGGCCACGGCGCTGGTCGCGCGTGCCGCGCTCGGCCACCGTCTGGCGCCGCGAACCTGGGCCGCGATCGCGCTGGCCGGCGCCGGCATCGGCTGGATGTACGGCAGCCAGCTGTCGACCGCCGATGCGGGGCACTGGCTGGGCACGGCGGTGGCGCTCACGGTCCCGCTGGCGGCCGCGGTCAACTGGACGCTGCTGCAGCGCGCGCGCGGGCCGGCGGGCGGCGACTTCATGCCGGCGGTGTTGATCGGTGCCGTGCTGTCGACGCTGCTGACGCTGCCGCTGGCCTTGCCGCTGGCCGGCTCCGGGCGCGATATCGCCTGGCTGGCGCTGCTGGGCGTGGCGCAGCTCGCCGTGCCCTGCCTGATGGCGGTGCGCGCGGCACGCGTGCTGAGCGCGCCGGAGGTCGCGCTGCTGGGCCTTCTGGAGGTGATCTTCGGCGTCGCCTGGGCCTGGGCCGGCGCCGGCGAGACCCCGACGCCGGCCGTCCTGGGCGGTGGCCTGCTGGTGCTGGCGGCGCTGGCCGGGCACGAGCTGCTGGCGCTGTCCCGGCGGCCGGTGCCGATCGGCCGGTAGGTGCGCCGGCACGGCGTCCTGGAGCCTGGCGCGGCGCGGCCCCGGGCGCCACGGGCGGCGCCACGACGTCTCCCCGGGCGAGCACGGGTCACCGCCGCGGGCATGCGGCGCTAGGATGCGCCATGCCAGCCGCGGACACCCCCCGCATGAAACAACTCTCCGGGCTCGACGCCACCTTCCTGTTCCTCGAGACGCCGGAGATGCCGATGCACGTCGGCGCGCTGCAGCTGCTGCAGCGGCCGGCCGGGCAGCGCGGCCGCTTCGCGCCGTTGCTGCGCAAGCATGTCGCGGCGCGGCTGCCGGCGGCCCCGGTGCTGTGCCGGCGCCTGTGGTGGATGCCGCTGAACCTGGCCAACCCGGCCTGGGTCGACGCCCGGCCGGACCTGCGCTGGCACATCGTCGAGCACCGGCTGTCGGCCGGCGCCGGGATGGCCGAGCTGCGTGCGCGCGTGGCCGAGCTGCACGTCGAGCTGCTCGACCGCGAGCGCCCGCTGTGGCGCATGCACGTCTTCGAGGGCTTGGGCCCGGGGCCTGACGGCGGCCAGCTCGTGGGCCTGTATACCCAGCTTCATCACGCCGCGGTCGACGGCCAGGCCGCGGTCGCACTGGCCCAGGTGCTGCTCGACCCCAGCCCCGAGCCACGCCAGCCGCCCAGGCGCGCACCGCGCCGCGGCGGCGTCTTCCAGCTCGGGATGAGCGAGATGCTGCGCGGTGCGCTGGCGCGCCAGGCGAGCCAGGTCGCGCACATCGTCCGCGAGCTGCCGGCCACCGTCGGCACGGTCAAGGATGCGGCGCTGGCGGCGGCGTCGCGCAGCACCCTGTTCGGCGGCCGCGCGCGCGAGTCCAACATCACGCTGGCGCCGAGGCTGCCGATCAATGCCACCGTCGGCCGCACGCGCGCCTTCGGCACCGCGTCGCTGCCGCTGGCCCAGGTCAAGGCGCTGGGCAAGGCGCTGGACGCGACCGTCAACGACATGGTGCTGATGCTGTGCGGCAGCGCGCTGCGCCGCTACCACGCGCGCCGCCAGCTGCTGCCGCGCAAGAGCATGGTCGCCGCGGTGCCGATCTCGCTGCGCGAGGCCGGCGACACGCGTGCCGACAACCAGGCGTCGATGAGCCTGGTCAGCCTGGGCACGCACATCGCCGACCCGCGCAAGCGCCTGGAGCATGTGCTGGCGGCGACCGAGGCGATGAAGGCGGCGATGGGGTCGGTCGAGAGCCTGCTGCCGACCGACTTCCCGTCGCTCGGCGTGCCCTGGCTGATGGAGGCCGCGGCGTCGCTGTACGGGCGCGCCCGGCTGGCCGACCGCATCCCGCAGGTCGCCAACCTCGTCATCTCCAACGTGCCCGGGGTGCCGGTGCCGCTGTACCTGGCCGGCGCGCGCATCCTCAGCAACCATCCGACCTCGATCGTCGTCCACGGGCTGGGGCTCAACATCACGGTGCAGAGCCAGGCCGGCTGGCTGGACTTCGGCCTCATGGCCGATGGCGAGGCGATGCCCGACGTGCAGCTGCTCGCCGACGACCTGCGCGTGGCGTTCGAGGACCTGCACGAGCTGGTGCCCGAGATCGCGTCGCCCGAGGCCTCGCTGTTCGGGCTGGCACGGCGCGGCCTGGGGCAGGCGGTCGACGTCGCCACCGGGGTGGCGACGCGCACCGCGCGCGGCGTCGTCGACTCGGCCGCCGGCGTCGCCGCGCGCACCGCACGCGGCGTCGTCGACACCGCGGTGCGCACCGCGGTCGGCAGCGTCGTGCGCGGGGCCGGCGCAGCCCTGAACAGCGGCGGTGGTGGCAGCGGACGCGGTACCAGCGGGCGCCGCGGCAAGGGCCACGGCGAAGGCTAAGATCGGCCCCGGACACCCCGACCGGTACCTTGCCGATGCCACGATCTGCCCGCTCCGCCACCGCGCCCGGCCTGGCTGCCAGCCGCAGCCGGCATCCCGTGCCCGATGCCGACGCGCCGGCCGGCCACGAGTCGCCCTTGCCGCCAGGGCCCTGGCTGCTGATGCTGGAGGCACGCGCGCCCTGGGAGCTGGCGGCGCTGCTGGCGGTGTCGCCGTGGATGCACCGCATGCCCGCCGGCGACGGCCACCCGGTGCTGGTCTTCCCGGGGCTGGGGGCGTCGGACACCAGCACGCTGGCGGTGCGGCAGTTCCTGCAGCGCCAGGGCTTCACGCCCTATCCGTGGGAGCAGGGGCTCAACCTGGGGCCGCGTCCGGGCGTGCTGGAACGATGCCGCGAACGGCTGGACGCGCTACGGCGTCGCCACCGCGAGAAGGTCAGCCTCGTCGGCTGGAGCCTGGGCGGGATCTACGCGCGCGAGCTGGCCAAGGAGGCCCCGGACGAGGTGCGCTGCGTCGTCACGCTGGGCACGCCGTTCACCGGCCACCCGCGGGCGACCAACGCCTGGCGCTTCTACGAACTGGTCAGCGGCCACCAGACCCACGATGCCGAACTGCTGGCCGAGGTGCGCAGGCCGCCGCCGGTGCCGACGACCTCGATCTACAGCCGCACCGACGGCATCGTCGCCTGGGAGTGCAGCATCAACCCGCCCGGTCACCCGCACACCGAGAATATCGAGGTCCGTGCCAGCCACCTCGGCATGGGCATGAACCCGCTGGCGCTGTATGCGATCGCCGACCGGCTGCGGCAGGACCCGGCGCACTGGCGGCGTTTCGACGTCGCCGGCGCGCGGCGCTGGTTCTTCAAGGTCGCGCACCAGCCGCACGCGCTGGTCGACGCGTACTGACCCGGGTCCGATGCGGGTTGCCGCCAACGGCCTGGCGATCGAGGTCGACGATCGCGGCCCGGCCGCCGGCGAGCCGCTGCTGCTCGTCATGGGGCTGGGCATGCAGCTGCTCGGCTGGCCGGACGAGCTGGTCGATGCGCTGGCGGCACGCGGGTTGCGCCCGATCCGATTCGACAACCGCGACACCGGGCTGAGCCAGGGCTTCGACCACCTCGGCGTGCCGAACCTGCCGGCGGCGATGCTGCGCTGGATGCTGAGGCTGCCGGTGCCGGCACCGTACCGGCTCGCCGACATGGCGGCCGACGCGCTGGGCGTGCTCGATGCGCTGGGCCTCGAGCGCGCGCATGTCTGCGGCGCCTCGATGGGCGGCATGATCGCGCAGCACCTGGCGGCGCACCACCCCGACCGCGTCGCCAGCCTGACGCTGATGATGACGACCAGCGGCTCGCGCCGCCTGCCGCAGCCGGCGATGCACGTGCGCCGGGCACTGCTCGGGCGGCCGCGCAGCAAGGACCCGGACGATATCGTCGCCTATCTGGAGCGGCTGCTGCACGTCATCGGCAGCCCCGGCTACCGCCCGGATCCGCTGCGCCAGCGCGAGCGGCTGCAGGCCTTCGTCGCCCGCGCCTGGCGGCCCGCGGGCACGGCGCGCCAGTTGCTGGCGATCGCCGCCGACGGCGACCGCACGCCGATGCTGCGCCAGATCCGCGCGCCGACCGCGATCATCCACGGCCGCGCCGACCCGCTGGTGCCGCCGGCCTGCGGCGAGGACCTGGCACACCGCATCGCCGGCGCGACGATCGACCTCGTACCCGGCATGGGGCACGACCTGCCGTTGGAGCTGCTGCCGCGCTTCGCCGACACGATCGCAGGGGTCGCGCGGCGTGCGGGGGGTGCCATCGAGGGCCGCACGTGAATCGACGCGCGTCGCCCTGGCGCCTCAGCGTCGCGCCGATGATGGAGTGGACTGACCGGCATTGCCGCTGGTTCCACCGCCAGATCACGCGTCGCGCGCGGCTGTACACGGTGATGATCACGACCGGTGCGCTGCGCCACGGCGATGCGGCGCGGCACCTGGACTTCGACCCCGCCGAGCACCCGGTCGCGCTGCAGGTCGGCGGCAGCGAGCCGGAGGAGCTCGCGCACGCGGCGCGGCTGGCCGAGCGCTGGGGCTACGACGAGATCGACCTCAACTGCGGCTGCCCGAGCGAGCGCGTGCAGCGCGGCGCCTTCGGCGCCTGCCTGATGCGCGAGCCGCGCACGGTCGCCGACGGCGTGAAGGCGATGCGCGATGCGGTCGCGATCCCGGTCACGGTCAAGCACCGCATCGGCGTCGACCACGATGACCACTACGGCTTCGTGCGCGACTTCGTCGGCACGGTGGCCGACGCCGGCTGCGAGGTCTTCGTCGTCCACGCTCGCAGCGCCTGGCTGCAGGGGCTGAGCCCGAAGGAAAACCGCGAGATCCCGCCGCTGCGCCACGAGGTCGCGCACCAGCTCGCGCGCGACTTCCCGGCGCTGACGATCGTCGTCAACGGCGGCCTCGCCGGCGACGAGTCGATCGCCGCGCAACTGGCCCAGGTCGACGGCGTCATGGTCGGCCGCGACGCCTACCACCACCCCTGGCACATGGCCGACTGGGACCGGCGCTTCTTCGGCGAGGCGACGCCGGCGCCGACGCGCGAGGCGGTGGAGGAGGCGATGGTCGGCTACATGGCGCGCCAGGCGGCGCTGGGCGTACCTTGGCCGGCGATCGCGCGCCACATGCTCGGGCTGTGGCACGGCACGCCCGGCGCGCGCCGCTGGCGGCAGGTGTGGTCGGACCACCGGCTGCGCGACGAGCCGGTCGCGCGCGTGGCCGCGATCGCGACGGCGGCGCGGCTGGGCGCGGCAATCCGGGATGCCGACGCGGACGCGGACGGCGAGGCGGCGCCGCAGCCGCAGGAGCTCGGGACATGAGGGCGATGGGCAGCCACCGGCGGACGATCTGGCCCGCCGGCGACGGCGCGGCGGTGGAGGTCATCGACCAGCGCGTGCTGCCGCACGACTGGCGCACGCTGGCGCTGCGCAGCGCGGACGACGCGGTGGTCGCGATCCGCGACATGGTCGTCCGCGGCGCGCCGCTGATCGGCGTCACCGCCGCCTACGGCATCGCGCTGCAGGCGTGCGCCGATGCCGGCGACGCCGCGCTGCGCCGCGCCGCGCAGGCGCTGATCGCGGCACGGCCGACCGCGGTCAACCTCGCGTGGGCGGTCGACCGCGCGCTGCGCACGCTCATGCCGCTGGCGCCGGCCGACCGCGCCGAGGCCGCGTGGGCGCTGGCCGGCGCGATGGCCGACGAGGATGTCGCCGTCAACCGCGCGATCGGCCGCCACGGGCTGTCGCTGCTGCAGGCGGTGGCGGCGCGCCGCGGCGGGCGCGTCGACCTGCTGACGCACTGCAACGCCGGCTGGCTGGCCACCGTCGACTGGGGCACGGCGCTGGCACCGGTCTACGCGGCGCAGGCCGAGGGCATCGAGGTCCATGTCTGGGTCGACGAGACGCGCCCGCGCAACCAGGGTGCGAGCCTGACGGCGTGGGAGCTGGCGCAGCAGGGGGTGGCGCACACCGTGATCGCCGACAACGCCGGCGGCCACCTGATGCAGCATGGCCGGGTCGACCTCGTCGTCGTCGGCACCGACCGCGTCGGCGCCCGCGGCGACGTCTGCAACAAGATCGGCACCTACCTGAAGGCGCTGGCGGCGCGCGACAACGGCATCCCGTTCCACGTCGCGATGCCGCTGTCGACGCTGGACCTGTCGATCGGCGATGCGCTGGCCGAGATCCCGATCGAGGAGCGCGCCGCGCGCGAGCAGACCCACGTCGTCGGCCGCGCCGCCGACGGCAGCCTGGTCGAGGTGCAGCTGGTGCCCGACGGCAGCCCGGCGGCCAACCCGGCGTTCGACGTCACGCCGGCACGGCTGGTCAGCGGGCTGATCACCGAGCACGGATGCGTTCCGGCGGAGGAGGGCGCGCTGCGCGCGCTCGCCGCGCGAGCGGCGGCCGGCGGGGCGCCGCGATGACGGCGCGGCGCAGACCTGCGGCGGACGAGGCCGCCGCCCGTGCGTCCGTCGTCGACGCCATGCGCCGGCTCGACGCGATCGGGCTGAACCGCGGCAGCACCGGCAACGCCAGCGTGCGCTGGGCGCACGGCGGCCGGCCCGGGATGCTGGTCACGCCGACCGGGTCGGACGCCGTGTCGCTGAGGCCGCAGGACCTGTGCTGGGTCGGCGACGACGGAGCGTTCGAGGGGCCGTGGGCGCCGTCGTCGGAGTGGCGGCTGCACCAGGCCGCGTATGCGGCGCGGCCCGAGCTCGCTGCGGTGCTGCACACGCACGCCGAGCACGCGACGGCGCTGGGCTGCATCGGGCGGGGTTTGCCGGCCTTCCACTACATGGTCGCGGTCGCCGGCGGCGACGACGTGCCGCTGGTGCCGTATGCGGGCTTCGGCAGCGTGGCGCTCGCGCAAGGGGTCGCGCAGGCGTTGCGGTCCCGCCTGGCCTGCCTGCTCGCGCAGCATGGGCTGGTCAGCGCCGGCCGGACGATGGCGCAGGCGCTGGCGGTGATGATCGAGGTCGAGAGCCTGGCCCGCACTTATTTGCTCGCGCTCTCCGCGGGAACCCCGTCGATTCTCGATGCCGGGGAAATGGCGCGCGTCGTCGAAAAGTTTACCGGCTACGGCAGGAAAAGGCAGGCCCGGTAAACGGATCGGGCCTGCGACAAATACCACTGCGCAAGAAAGACGACGGCGCCACACGGGCGCCGCAGGCACACCGAACCGCTCACGCGGCCGGGGGCAAACTCAGAACTGCTGGTAGGTATTGGTGCGGTAGACGTCGCGCGGCGGCGGTGTGGCCCGGATGATGCGCGTCTTGGACGTGATCAGCCCCGGCTCGTCGACCGACCACGCAGCCTTGGCGCGAGACCCGGCGACCATCGGCTGGGGCGATGCGCGCGGGCGCTCCCGGACGTAGGCCTCGGCCTGCGCGGGCCGGGCGAAATAGCGAACCCGCCGCGGGCTGACGTTGGCCCGGCACAGCCGCCCCTCGGCGACCAGCGCCTCGGCGGCGCGCCGTACCTGTTCGGGTGAATACCCTGTTACCTCGCTGGCTGAAAATCCGGCAGGGGTTTGGGCAATGGATTCGAGGGTCAAATGGAGCGTGGTTTGCAGGGGCTTCGTGCTCATGCTGAGCATTCTAACGAAACTTGGGTATCCACCCTGGCATGGCGGAAATGACGCAGTCGCTCAGTGCGGTATCTGGGCACTTGCCGCCACGCGTGCGCCGGTACGCGTGTCGGGCCAGGCCGCGAGCAGCAGCCCGGCCAGCGCCAGCCCCAGCGCCAGCGCGTGCCCGCCGCCGAAGGGCTCGCCGAGCCAGCCGACGCCGATCGCCGCCGCCGTCACCGGCAGCAGCACGGTGAAGACCCCGGCGCGCGCCGCCGGCACCCGCGCCAGCCCCTTCATCCACAGCCAGACCGAGAACATGCTGGCTGCCAGCGCATAGTAGACGAGCAGCCCCCAGACGCCTGCACCGACGGCCTGGAAGTCGAAGCGGACTGCCTGCCAAAGCGCCAGCGGCGTCACCAGCGCCAGCCCCCACAGGTTGATGAGGGCCGAGATCCGGCGCGGGGAGACCTGCGCCGTCAGCCGCTTGCCGATGACGACGTAACTCGCCTCGCAGAAGACGGCGCCGATCAGCAGCGCGTAGCCCCACCAGGCGCCCGCCGGCGCCGCGTCGCCGTCGCGCTGCCAGGCGAGCAAGGCGATCCCGGCGGCGGCCAGCGCGATCGCCGCCGCGACCCGCGGCCGGATCGGCTCGCCCAGACCGAGGCGCGCGAGCAGCGCGACCGCGGCCGGCAGCGCTGCCATCACGACGCCCGCGGCCAGCGCCGAGGTCGCTGCGACACCGAACAGCATGCAGATCGAAAAGCCGAAGTTGCCGAGGAAGCTCTCCCAGAACAGCAGCCTGCGGTCGCGCGCGCTCAGGCGTGGCTCGCCCGGCGCGCGCCACAGCCAGGGCAGCATCGCGACCGCGCCGATGCCGAAGCGCAGCCACGCGAGCAGCAAGACCGGGAATGCCGCCACCAGCAGCCGCGACAGGCCGACGTAGCTGCCCACCAGCACCATGCTCGCGGCCAGCGCCGAATAGGCCAGCGCGGTCGCGGCGGCGGGGTTCATCGCGAAGACGGCCGGGCGCCGGTGCGGACTCGGCGCGTTCGGTCAGGCGGCGTCGATGCGAACCCAGGTCGTCTTCAGCTCGGTCACCTTGTCGAACGCGTGCAGCGACTTGTCGCGCCCGTTGCCGCTTTGCTTGACGCCGCCGAAGGGCACGGTGATGTCGTCCTCGTCGTAGCTGTTGACGTGCACGGTGCCGGCGCGCAGCCGGCGCGCCACCCGGTGCGCGCGGCTCAGGTGGTCGCTCCAGACGCTGGCCTGCAGCCCGTAGGGGCTGGCGTTGGCGATCGCGACCGCCTCGGCCTCGTCGCGGAAGCGGATCACGCTCATCACCGGGCCGAAGATCTCCTCGCGCGCGATCGTCATCTCGTTGGCGACACCGTCGAAGACGGTCGGCTCGACGTAGAAGCCGCCGCTGTCCTCGTGCACGCGCCGCCCGCCGCAGACCAGCCGTGCGCCGTCGCCGCGGCCGGACTCGATGTAGCCGAGCACGGTGCGCATCTGCGTCTCGTCGACCAGCGCGCCGAGCACGGTCGAAGGCTGCAGCGGGTCGGCCGGCGCGTACTTCGGCGCCTCGGCGGCGACGATCTCGACGAAGCGGTCGGCGATCGATTCGTGCACCAGCACGCGCGACGGCGCGTTGCAGCTCTCGCCCTGGTTGAAGAACATGCTGCCGGCGGCGGTCTTCGCCGCGCGTTCCAGATCGGCGAAATCGTCGAAGACGACGAAGGCCGACTTGCCGCCGAGTTCGTTGAAGACGCGCTTGAGGTTGCTGCGGCTGGCGTACTCGAGCATGCGCCGGCCGGTGCGGGTGGAGCCGGTGAAGCCGATCGCGTCGACATCCATGTGCAGCGCCAGCGCCTCGCCGGCCTCGTGGCCGTAGCCGGGCACGACGTTGAAGACCCCTGGCGGCAGCCCGGCGTCGATCGCGATCTCGGCCAGCCGCATCGCCGTCAGCGGGCTCTTCTCGCTCGGCTTGAGGACGACCGAGTTGCCCGCCGCCAGCGCCGGCCCGAGCTTCCAGGCCGCCATGACCATCGGGTAGTTCCACGGCACGACGACGCCGACGACGCCGACCGGCTCGCGCCGGATCAGCGCCAGCGCGGTGTCGGCGGTCGGCGCGATCTCGTCGTAGATCTTGTCCACCGCCTCCGCGTACCACGCGATCGTGCGCGAGGTGGCCGGCACGTCGACCGCGAGCGCGTACTGGATCGGCTTGCCCATGTCCAGGGTTTCCAGCAGCGCGAGTTCGTCGCGCGCGGCGAGGATCTTGTCGGCGAAGCGCTGCAGCACCTTCTTGCGCGCCGCCGGCGACTTGCCGGCCCAGCGCCGGTCCTCGAACGCGGCGCGCGCGGCGGCGACGGCAGCGTCGATGTCGGCGCCGCCGCCGCGTGCGACCTCGGCCAGCAGCCGGCCGTCGATCGGCGAGTGCTTGGCGAAGACGGCGCCGTCGGTGGCTGCGCGGCGCTCGCCGCCGATCAGCGCGCGGCCGTCGGGACGGAGGGTGGCCGCGCGTACGGCCCAGTCGGGAGCGTTCATCGTGCGGTGCTCAGAAGCTGACGACGACCGAGGTGCCGAACAGGTGGTTGCGCTTGTGCCAGCTGCCATCGGTGTACTGGAAGACGTAGCCGTCGGCACCGTCCAGCCGGTACTCGACCTTGAAGGTCGTGTTCAACCCGTAGCGGTAGTTCAGGCCGACCGACAGCGCATAGCGGTTCGCCCCCTTGCCCGACGGATCGGGCTCCCACTCGCCGGAGTCGGCGGCCAGCACCATCTTCGGGCCGAAACCGTTGCGCGCATCCGGGCACACGCCGTCGACGATCGTCCCGCCGGTCAGGTTGCCGTCGTCGTCGCGCTCGGGCAGTTCGCACTCGAAATTCGGCACCGAGCCGAAGATCCCGCCGCCGTTCTTGTCGTTCTTGATGACGTCCGCACGCACCAGCGCCTTCAGGCGGGGCGTGATCGCGTACGACGCCAGCCCCGACAGGCCGGCCCACTCGGCGTCGCCGTCCGCCGCGCCGTCGCGCAGCCGGCCGATGCCGGCCTGGCCCTGGTAGGCCCAGTTGCCGCGTTCCCAGTAGAAGTCGGCCTCCAGCGTGTCGATGCGGGCGTCGAAGCTGCTGCCGTGCACGCCGGCCAGGCCCCAGCCGCCGAACTCGCCGAGCCAGTAGTCGACGCGGTAGGCCAGCACCGGCGCGCGGTTGTCGCGGTCGTAGCGCGTGGCGTTCATGTTGCCGAGCAGGACCTTGGTCTCCCAGTTGCCGCGGATCCAGTACAGCGCGGCGCCGGTGTAGAAGCTCGGCAGCGTGAAGTCGAACAGCAGGTTGTGGGTGACGAAGGGCTGCTCGTGCGGCAGCGTGTACTCGTAGCCCGACCAGTCGGGGATCTGGCCGAGGATCAGGCGCGTCTGGTTGTCCTGCAGCGGCAGCGAGACCGTGGCCTCGTGCACGATCGAATCGACCTTGAACGCCGACGAGGCGTTCTTGCCCGGCGCCAGCGTCAGCCGCCACTGGGTGCCGTCCTCGGTCTCCTTCTGGATGTCGAGCACGGCCATGCCGAAGTAGCTGTTGTCGTAGGCGTACATGTCGTCCGCATACGAGAAGTCGCTGCCGCTGCCGCCGTAACCGTTCAGGAAGGCGAAACTGCCGTTGCCGCCGCGCGTCCAGATGAAGGTCGGATCGATCATGCCGCTGATCGTCAGGCCCTTGTAGCCCTGGTCGCTGAAGTTGTCCTCCATCGCCTCGGTCTTGAGCGCGATGCGGTTGAACTCGGCCGCCTGCTCGGGCGTCATGCCCCACTGGGGCTTGGCCGGGGTCTTCGCCTTGACGGACTCGAGCTGCGCCTCGAGCTGGCCGACGCGCTCGCGCAGCGCGCGCAGCTCGTCGAGGATCTGCTGGTTGGTGGCCTGCGCCTGCGCCGCCGGGTAGGCGGCGAGCAGCGACAGCGCGAGCAGGGTAGGGCGCAAGGTCTTCATCGTGGCTCTCCTCGTCAGGGTCCGGGTCTCGGGGCGTCGTGGCGAATCGTGGGGCGAAGCCGGGGTCGTCGTGGTGGGGGTCGGGTTCAGTGGCGCTGCGCCGCGGCCATCTCGATCATGCGCCGTCGCTCGGCGCGTGCGATCAACCAGCTCGCGACGACGACGCCGACCGCGACGACGACGACGATGATCGTCGCCACCGCATTGACGCTGGGGTTCAGCCCCAGCCGCGCGCGCGAGAAGATCACCAGCGGCATCGTCGTCGACCCGGGGCCGGACAGGAAGGCGGCGATGACGACGTCGTCCAGCGAGATCGTGAAGGTCAGCAGCCAGGCCGAGACCAGCGATTGCGCGATCATCGGCAGCGTGACCAGCCAGAAGACCTGCGGCGGCCGCGCGCCCAGGTCCATCGCCGCCTCCTCGAGCTGCGGATTGAGGTCGCGCAGCCGGGCCTGGACGACGACCGTCGCGTAGGCCACGCCGAGCAGCAGGTGGCCGAACCAGATCGTCATCAGCCCGCGCTCCGGGAAGCCGAAGGCACGTTGGATGCTCACCAGCATCAGCAGCAGCGACAGGCCGACGACGACCTCGGGCATCACCAGCGGCGCGCTGACCATGCCGGAGAACAGCGTGCGGCCGCGAAACCGCCGGTACTTGACGAGCGAGAACGCCGCCAGCGTGCCGAGCACGACCGAACCGCACGCGGTCAGGAACGCGATCTTCAGGCTCAGCCACAGCCCGGCGATGATCTCGTCGTCACCCAGCAGCTGCTGGTACCACTTGAGCGTGAAGCCACGCCACTGGGTCGGCACCGGCGAGTCGTTGAACGAGAAGACGACCAGCGCGACGATAGGCAGGTACAGGAAGACGAAGCCCGCGCCCAGCCAGCCGCGGGCGAACCACAGGTTGACGCGCGCCGCCCTCACCGCGCCGCCTCCTGGCTGGCCGCCTGCGCGCGGTTGAACAGCATCAGCGGCACGATGATCAGCAGCACCATCACCACGGCGACGCTGGAGGCCATCGGCCAGTCGTTGTTGGCGAAGAACTCGTCCCACAGGACGCGCCCGATCATCAGCGTCTCCGGGCCGCCGAGCAGCTCGGGGATGACGTACTCGCCGACGCAGGGGATGAAGACCAGCATCGATCCAGCGACGATCCCGGCCCTGGACAGCGGTACGGTGACCTTCCAGAACGCGGTCCACGGCGACGCGCCGAGGTCGGCCGCGGCCTCGAGCAGCCGCAGGTCGAGCTTGGCCAGGTTGCCGTACAGCGGCAGGATCATGAACGGCAGGTAGGTGTAGGTCATGCCGAGCACGAGCGAGAACGGCGTGTGCATCAGCTTGCCGGGCGCCGGGATCAGCCCGAGCGCGTACAGCAGCTGGTCCAGCCCGCTGCCGACGATCAGCTCGGCAACCCAGCCGCCCTCGCTGAGCAGCCCCTTCCATGCGTATACGCGCAGCAGGAACGAGGTCCAGAACGGCAGCATCACCCCCATCAGCAGCGCCGGCTGCAACGACGGCCGCGCGCGTGCCATGAAGTAGGCGAACGGGTAGCCGATCAGCAGGCACAGCAGCGTGGCCAGGGCCGCGTAATGCAGGCTCGACAGGTAGGTGCGCAGGTACAGCGCATCCTCGAGGATGAACAGGTAGTTCGAGAACTTCAGGCTCAGCTGCAGGACGCCGTCCTCGAAGCGCAGCACGTCCTCGAATCCGACGAGCTCCATCTCGGAGACGCTGATCCTGAAGACGACCAGGAACGGCAGCAGGAAAAAGGCGAGCAGGAACAGGTAGGGCAGCCCGATGACGGGCCCGCGCCCGCCGAACCAGGTCTTCAGCCGTTGCAGCGTCACCGTGCCGTCCCCCGCCTGCGCGTCACTGGGTCAGGACGATGTGCGCGGAGCGCGACCAGTGCGCCCAGACGCTGTCGCCCCAGGTCGGCTCGTGCTCGCGGTGGCGCTGCGTATTGGCCTGGCTGGCCTTGAGCAAGGCGCCGCTGGGAAGCTCCAGGTGGTAGACGGTGAAGCTGCCGAAGTACGACATCTCCTTGACCGTGCCCTGGACGGCGTTGAACTCGGTCTCCGCGGGTGCCCGGCGCGAGACGTGGATCTTCTCCGGCCGCAGCGCCACCGTCACCGCCATGCCTTCGCTGCCGCTGATGCCGTGGCCGACCCAGTGCCGGCAGTCGGCGCAGTCGACGACGACGTGGTCGGGCTCGTCGACCACCAGCTTGCCGTCCATCAGGTTGACGTTGCCGATGAAGTCGGCGACGAAGCGGCTGGTCGGCATCTCGTAGATCTCGGCCGGCGGCCCGACCTGCAACAGCCGGCCCTCGCTCATGATCGCGATGCGCGAGGCCATCGTCATGGCCTCCTCCTGGTCGTGCGTCACCATCACGCAGGTCACGCCGACCTGCTCGACGATGTTGACGAGCTCGATCTGCGTCTCCTCGCGCAGCTTCTTGTCCAGCGCGCCCAGCGGCTCGTCGAGCAGCAGCAGCAGCGGCTGCTTGGCCAGCGACCGTGCCAGCGCGACGCGCTGCTGCTGGCCGCCCGAGAGCTGGTGCGGCTTGCGCCTGGCGAAGCGCTCGAGCTGCACCAGCTTGAGCATGGCCTCGACCCGGCTGGCGACCTTGTCCTTCGACATTCCCTCGCGCCGCAGCCCGAACGCGATGTTGTCCCACACCGTCAGGTGCGGGAACAGCGCGTAACTCTGGAACATCATGTTGATCGGGCGCTGGTACGGCGGCAGCCCGGCGAGGTCCTTGCCGTCGAGCAGGATCTGGCCGGCCGAGGGCTCCTCGAAGCCGGCGAGCATGCGCAGCAGCGTGCTCTTGCCGCAGCCCGACGAGCCGAGCAGCGCGAAGATCTCGCCGCGCGCGATGTCCAGGCTGACGCGGTCGACGGCCTTGAAGCCGTCGAAGTCCTTGACGACCTCGCGGATCTGCAGGAAGGCGCCGCCCGCGGCGGCGCCCGCGGCCGACGAGGTCACAGCCCGGTCTTGAACGCGGTGAAGGTGCGCGTCATCAGCCGGCGGATATCGTTGTTCAGCGAATCCGGCGGCACCATCCGCGCCATGTCCTCGGCCGACAGGAAGACGGTCGGGTTGCTCGCGACCGCGGGCTTGACGAAGGGCTTGGAGGCCGGCACCGGGTTGGCGTAGAAGACCTTGTTGGTCAGCCCGGCGTTGACCTCGGGCCGCAGGATGTAGTCGATGAACTTCATCGCGTTGCCGGGGCGCGGCGCGTCGGCCGGGATCACCATGACGTCGAAGAACAGCAGCCCGCCGCTCTTGGGGATCAGCGCCTGCACCTCGTGCCCGGTCTTGCCGTCGATCGCGCGCTGGCGTGCGATGTTGATGTCGCCCGACCAGCCCATCGCGGCGCAGATCGACCCGTTGGCGAGGTCGTTGATGTAGCCCGACGAGCTGAACAGCGTCACGTGCGGACGCACCGAGCGCAGCAGGTTGGCCGCCGCGTTGTAGTCCGCGCGGTTCTTGCTGTACGCGGGCTTGCCCAGGTAGTGCAGCGCCGCCGGCATGACCTCGGTGGCCGAGTCGAGGAAGGACACGCCGCAGCTCTGCAGCTTGGCGACGATCTCGGGCTTGAACAGCAGGTCCCAGGCGTTGTCGGGCATCGGCGTGTCGCCGAGCGCGGCCTTGACCTTGGCGACGTTGATGCCCACGGTCGTGAAGCCCCACATCCACACGACCATGTGCTCGTTGCCGGGGTCGATCTCGGCGAGCTGCTTCTGCAGCGCGGGATCGAGGTTCTTCAGGTTCGGGATCCTGGTCTTGTCCAGCGGCTGCAGCAGCCCGCCGTCGAGCTGCAGCTTGGCCCAGTTCGACGACGGCACGACGAGGTCGTAGCCCGACTTGCCGGCCACCAGCTTGGCGTGGACGATCTCGTTGTTGTCGAAGTTGTCGTAGCGGACCTTGATCCCCGTCTCCTTCTCGAAGTTGGCGATCGTGTCCTCGGCGATGTAGTCCGACCAGTTGTAGATGTTCAGGATCTTCGGCTCCTCCTGGGCCTGGGCAACCGGTGCGGCCAGCGCCAGTGCGGCGGCCAGGGCGGCGAGGGCGGCGATCGGCTTCATGCGGGGTCCTCCAGCGAAGGGGATGGGTCGGGGGCAGGGCAGGGATGCGTCGAGCGCGGGAGTCTAAGACAGCCAGCCCTGGCGGCTGGCGTCGTCCAGGGTCAGGTCCAGGCAGCGCCGGATCAGCGCGACCATCTCGTCGAGCTGCGCCGTGGTCATGACCAGCGGCGGGGCGACGATCATGCGGTCGCCCACCGCGCGCATGATCAGCCCCTCGCGGAAGCAGTGGCCGCGGCAGACCATGCCGACCTCGAGCTCGGCCGGGAACGCGGTGCCGCGCGCCTTGTCCTGGACGAGCTGCAGCGCACCCATCATCCCGCAGGTCTGCACGTCGCCGACCAGCGGGTGCTCGCGCAGCGCGTCGAACGCGCCCGCCAGCCGCGGGCCGATCACGTCGCGCACGTGCTCGACCAGCCCGAGATCGCGGACGAGCCGGATGTTGGCCAGCCCGACCGCGCAGGCCACCGGGTGGCCCGAGTAGGTGTAGCCGTGGTTGAACTCGCCGCCGCGCTCGATCAGCACGCGCGCGACGCGCTCGCCGACCATCACCCCGCCCAGCGGGATGTAGCCGCTGGTGACGCCCTTGGCGAAGGTCATCAGGTCGGGCCGGAAACCCATGGTCTCGCAGCCGAACCAGTGGCCGGTGCGGCCGAAACCGCAGATGACCTCGTCGCTGACGAGCAGGATCCCGTACCGGTCGCAGATGCGCTGGATCTCGGGCCAGTAGGTCGCCGGCGGCACGATGACGCCGCCGGCGCCCTGGACCGGCTCGCCGATGAAGGCGGCGACCTTGTCGGGGCCGACCTGCAGGATCATCGCCTCGAGCCAGCGCGCCGCCTCGACGCCGAAGTCCTCGGGGCTCATGCCCTGGCCGAGCTCGCGCCAGTGCGGCTGCTCGATGTGGACGATGCCGGGGATCGGCAGCCCGCCCTGCGCGTGCATCGCCGCCATCCCGCCCAGTGACGCGCCGGCCATCGTCGAGCCGTGGTAGGCGTTGCGCCGGCTGACGATGACCTGGCGTTCGGGCTGCCCCATCAGGTCCCAGTAGCGGCGCACCATGCGCACGATGGTGTCGTTGCCCTCCGACCCCGACCCGGTGAAGAAGACATGCCTGAACTGCGGCGGCGTGACCTCGGCCAGCAGCTCGGCCAGCTCGATCGCCGGCGGTGTCGCGGTCTGGAAGAAGGCGTTGTAGAAGGGCAGCTCGTGCAGTTGCCGGGTCGCGGCGTCGATCAGCGGCTGCTGGCCGTAGCCGACGTTGACGCACCACAGGCCGGACATCGCGTCCAGGATGCGCTGGCCCTCGCTGTCCCACAGGTAGATGCCCTCGGCGCGCGTGATCACGCGCGCGCCCTTCTTCGCCAGCGCGTCGAAGTCGGTGAAGGGGTGCAGGAAGTGCGCGGCGTCCAGCGCCTGCCAGTCGGCGGTGCTGCGGGTTCGGGGCGGCCTGGTGTTCATGCGGGGATTCCTCGAGGTGACCGATGACGGACGATGGAGGGGCGACGGGGGTTGCCGGGCTGCGAGCGTCGCCGGCCGCCGTCGGCCCTGCGGGCGCGGCGAGCCTTCATCGGCCATCGCACCGCGGGAGCGTCATACATGCAGCAGCAGGTGCTCGCGCTCCCAGGGCGAGATCACCTTCATGAACTCGGCGTACTCGACCTCCTTGATCTCGGTGTAGACGGTGACGAAGCTCTCGCCGAGCACGGCGGCGAGCTCGCGCTCGCCGCGCAGCAGCGCCAGCGCCTCGCCCAGGCTGCGCGGGAGCTGGTAGTCGCCGAGGTAGGCGTCGCCCTTGCACTCGGGGCTGGGGTCGATGCGGTGCTTCAGCCCGAGGTAGCCACAGGCCAGGGTGGCGGCCAGCGCGACGTAGGGGTTGGCGTCGGCGCCGATGACGCGGTTCTCCACCCGGCGCGCCGCCGGTGGCGCCACCGGGCTGCGGATGCCGACCGTGCGGTTGTCGCTGCCCCACTGGATGTTGATCGGCGCGGCCGTGTAGCGCGCCAGCCGCCGGTAGCTGTTGACGTAGGGAGCGAACAGCGCCATGCACGCCGGGATGTAGCGCTGCAGCCCGCCGATGAACCAGTGGAACTCGGCACTCGGCGAGCCGTCCTCGTTGCTGAACAGGTTGCGCCCGTCGGACTTGCGGATCACGCTCTGGTGCACGTGCATCGAGCTGCCGGGCTCGCCGGCGATCGGCTTGGCCATGAAGGTCGCGTACATGTCGTGCCGCAGCGCGGCCTCGCGCAGCGTGCGCTTGAACAGGAAGACCTCGTCGGCCAGCCCCAGCGGGTGGGCGTGGAAGAAGTTGATCTCCATCTGGCCCGCGCCGATCTCGTGGATCAGCGTGTCGACGTTGAGCTCCATGCGGTCGCACCAGTCGTAGACGTCCTCGAACAGCGGGTCGAACTCGTTGACGGCGTCGATCGAATAGGCCTGGCGCGAGGTCTCGCTGCGCCCGCTGCGGCCGACGGGGGGCTTGAGCGGCACGTCGGGATCGGCGTTGCGCGCGACCAGGTAGAACTCGATCTCCGGGGCGACCACGGGCTCGAGCCCGTCGGCCTCGTACAGCTCGCACACCCGGCGCAGCACCGAGCGCGGCGCGTACGGGATCAGCCCGCCGGCGCGGTCGTAGCAGTCGTGGATGACCTGCGCGGTCGGGTCGGCGGCCCAGGGCACGATGCGCACCGTGCTCGGGTCCGGGCGCAGGTGCATGTCGTGATCGGTCGGGCTGATGATGTCGAAGTACGGCCCCTCCTCGGGGAAGACCCCGGTCACGCCCATCGCGACGACGAGTTCCGGCAGCCGCATGCCGCGGTCCTCGGTGAACTTCTCGCGCGGCAGGATCTTGCCGCGTGCGACGCCGGTGAGGTCGGGCACCAGGCATTCGATCTCGGTCACGCCCTTGTCGTCGAGCCACTGCTCGAGCTGGTTGAAGGACATCGCTTCGCGGGGGGTCATGGGGGGCTCGCAATCGGGAGGGTTCGGGGCTCGGAGGGCGTCGGGGCGGCGACGGCCCCTAACCCTCGGGCGGCGCGCGCCGCCGCGTGCATTGCCAGTCCCGCAGCGCGGACCCGAAGGCGCCGAACAGCTTCATCGACACCGGGTTGTCGGCGGCCCGCCACTCGGGGTGCCACTGCACGCACAGGTTGAACCCGGGTGCATCGGGCGCACTGAAAGCCTCGACGACGCCGTCGGGCGCGTGGGCCTCGGCACGCAGCCCGGGCGCCAGCCTGGCCACCGCCTGCCCGTGCAGCGAGTTGACCGTGATCGGCCCGTCGCCGACGATGCGCGCCAGCAACCCGCCGGCCACCGTCCGGATCGTGTGCGCCGGGCCGTACTGGACCTCGATCGGATCGTCGTCGTCGGCCCGATGGTCGTGGTGGCGCCCCGCGGGCCCGTCGACCTCGTGCACCGCCTGGTGCAGCGTGCCGCCGAGCGCGACGTTGACCTCTTGCGCGCCGCGGCAGATCGCCAGCGTCGGCATGCCCCGCGCCAGCACGCGCCGCACCAGCGGCAGCGTCCAGTCGTCGCGCTCCGGGTCCAGCGGCAAGGACGCGTCGCGCACCGGCTCGCCGAAGTGCCGTGGATGGACGTTGGACGGCGAGCCGGTCAGCAGCACCCCGTCGGCCAGCGCGAGCCAGTCGTCGAGTTCGTCCGGCCCGGCGTGCGGAACCACCAGCGGCAACGCGCCGGCCAGCCGCACGGCGTCGACGTACTTGCGGCCGACGACGTGGAACGGGTGCCCGCCGAGGACGCGGTTGCACGCCGGTACGAGCACGACCGGCCTCGAAGGCCCGCTCCGCGCCGAATGCGCCGCGGCACCGGCGAGGTCGCCCGGGGCCGGGGATGCGGGCTGCTCGTTCATCGCCGCGATCATCCCAGCAAGTCGCGCATGCGGTACCAGGCCATCCCCAGCACCAGCGCCGGTGTGCGCAGCCTCGGCCCGCCCGGGAAGGGCCGGTGCTTCAGCCGCGCGAACAGGTCGAAGCGGCCGGCGTCGCCGGCGACCGCCTCCGCCGCGATCCGCCCGGCCAGGCCCGTGAGCGCCAAGCCATGGCCCGAGAATCCCTGCAGGTACAGGACGTTGGGTGCGTCCGGCAGGCGGCCGAAGTCGGGGGCGCGGTTCATCGTGATGTCGACGAAGCCGCCCCAGGCGTGCTCGATCGGCACGCCGGCCAGCTGGGGGAAGCTCAGCAGCATGCGCCGGCGCATGCGATCGGCCAGCCGCGCCGGCGTCACCGTCGAGTAGCTGACGCGCCCGCCGTACAGCAGCCGGTCGTCGCCGGTGAGGCGGAAGTAGTCGAGCACGAAGTTGGTGTCGCAGACCGCCGCGCGCGACGGGATCAGCGCGCTCGCCGTCTCGCGGCCCAGCGGCGCGCTGCAGGCGATGTAGGTGCCGACCGGCATCACGCGCGGCGCCAGCGCCGGCGCCAGCGACGCGCCGTCGTCGTGCAGGTAGACGTTCCCCGCGAGCAGGACATGGCGCGCGCGCACGCTGCCCCGCGGGGTGCGAAGCCGCGCCGGCGGGCCGGCGTCCAGCGCGATGGCCGGCGTGCCCTCGTGGAGGCGCACCCCCGCGGCTGCGGCCGCTCGCGCCAGCCCGAGCGTGTACTTGAGCGGATGCAGGTGGCCCGAGCGCGGGTCGTGCACGCCGCTGTGGAAGCGCCGGCTGGCGATCCAGTGGCCGATCTCGGCCGCGCCGATGCGTCCCAGCGGGTAGCCGTAGACGCGCTCGATGCGGTCGGCCCATCCGGCGAGCTCGCGCCCCTTGCGCGCGTTCGTCGCCAGGCCGAGGTAGCCGTCCTGCCATTCGCAGTCGATCGCGTGGCGCGCGATGCGATCGCGCATCAGGTCCAGCGCCTCGATCGTCATGTCCCACACCCGGCGCGCGTCGGCGGTGCCGAGCTGCGCCTCGACCACCGACTGGTCGCAGGCCAGCCCGTGGATGGCCTGCCCGCCGTTGCGCCCGCTGGCGCCGAAGCCCAGTGTCTGCGCCTCCAGCAGCACGACGTCCAGCCCGCGCTCGGCCAGCTCCAGCGCCGCCGAAAGCCCCGCCAGCCCGCCGCCGACGACGCCGACGTCGGCGCGTGCCTCGCCCTGCAGCGGCGGATGGGCGGGGCCGCGCGGCGCGGTGGCCGCGTAGTACGAATCCCGGGTCAGCTCGCGGTCGGTATCCAGCAGCGGCATTCGGCGTGGGGCGCGGCGCCTCGGCGCGCGCGGTGGGCCTGCGGTGAGGGGCGGCGCGTTCGCGGGTCGCCGGGGTGGAATCGGGGGCGCGCAGGGCTTGGGGACGACCGGGTGCGGTCAGGCTGCGCGCCGCAGCGCCTCGCGCAGCGTCTGGACGAGCTGGTCGATCTGCGCGCGCTCGATGATCAGCGGCGGCGACATCGCCACCGTATCGCCGGTCGTGCGCAGCATGACGCCGTGCTGCCAGCAGTCGAGGAAGACGCCGAAGGCGCGCTTGGTCGGCTCGCCGGGGATCGGGGCCAGCTCGACGCCGCCGACCAGGCCGATGTTGCGCACGTCGACCACGTGCGGCTCGCCGCGCAGCGCGTGCAGCTGCTCGGCCCAGTAGCCCTGCAGCGACTGCGCGCGCGTCAGCAGCCCCTCGTCGGCGTAGGTGTCCAGCGTGCCGAGCGCCGCGGCGCAGGCCAGCGGGTGCGCCGAGTAGGTGTAGCCGTGGAAGAACTCGATCAGGTTCTCCGGCCCGGTCATGAAGGTCTCGTGGATCGCGTCGCGAACGAGCACCGCCCCCATCGGCACGCTGCCGTTGGTCAGCCCCTTGGCCAGCGTCATCAGGTCCGGCGTGACGCCGAAGGTCTGGGCGCCGAAGGGGTTGCCGGTGCGGCCGAAGCCGGTGATGACCTCGTCGAAGATCAGCAGGATGCCGTGGCGGTCGCAGATCTCGCGCAGCCGTTGCAGATAACCCTGCGGCGGCACCAGCACGCCGGTCGAGCCGGCCACCGGCTCGACGATGACGGCGGCGATGGTCGACGGGTCGTGCAGTGCGCAAAGCCGCTCCAGGTCGTCGGCGAACTCCGCACCGTGCGCCGGCTGGCCGACGCTGAAGGCGTTGCGTGCCGGGTCGTGCGTGTGGCGGATGTGGTCGACGCCGGCCAGCAGCGCACCGAAGTGCTTGCGGTTGGCGACCATGCCGCCGACCGCGATGCCACCGAAGTTGACCCCGTGGTAGCCGCGCTCGCGGCCGATCAGCCGCGTGCGCTGGCCCTCGCCGCGCGCGCGGTGGTAGGCCAGCGCGATCTTCAGCGCGGTCTCGACCGACTCGGACCCGGAGTTGGTGAAGAAGACCTTGCCCATGCCGGCCGGCGCGATCGCGGCCAGCCGCTCGGCGAGCTCGAAGGCCTTGGGGTGGCCCATCTGGAACGGCGGCGCGTAGTCGAGCTCGGCCGCCTGCGCCTGGATCGCCTGCACGATCTTCGGCCGGCCATGGCCGGCATTGACGCACCACAACCCGGCCACGCCGTCGAGGATCTGGCGACCGTCCGCGTCCCAGTAGTGCATGCCTTCGGCACGCACCAGCATGCGCGGCGCCTTCTTGAACTGGCGGTTGGCGGTGAAGGGCATCCAGAAGGCGTCGAGATTCCTGGCCATGGCGAGGCTCCGGCAGGGCGGTCGTCGGTGAGGTTCGAAGCCGGACAGTCTAGCCAGCGGCACGTGCAATGTGCATGCGAGATCGATCGGGGGCAGCCCCAGTTGACGCATACTCCTGCGAATGAAGGCCATGCAGACGGCAGAAAATGCGAACTCGAAAGCCCGCCGCACAACTCGATGCGATCGACCGCGTGATCCTCGCCGTCCTCCAGGACGAGGGCCGGATCAGCAACCAGGCGCTGGCCGCGCGCGTGCACCTGTCGCCGTCGGCCTGCCTGCGGCGCGTCAAGGCGCTGGAGGACGGCGGCGTGATCGCGCGCTATGTCGCGCTGCTGGATCCGAAGGCGATCGGCCGCCCGGGGACGAGCTACACCATCGTCAACCTCGAGGGCACGCAGCCGCACAAGCTCGAGGCCTTCGAGCGCGCGGTGCGCGACGCGCCGGAGATCCTGGACTGCTTCTATGTCGCGGGCACCGAGGATTACCTGATCCGCTTCACCTACCGCGACGCCGAGGACCTCGAGCACTTCTTCGCCGAGGTCCTGCCGCGGCTGCCCGGGGTGGTGCGCTCCAACTCGATGCTGGTGCTGCGAACGGTCAAGAAGACGACCGCGCTGCCGCTCGAGCCGATGTAGGGCGCGGGACCGTTCGTCGCCGCCCCGCTGCGGCGGCAACCCGGCGTCGCGGCCGTGCCGGGCGCGGCACCCGGGCGCTCAACCGGCAGCCTCGCCGCGTGCGCGGTCGGCTGCCGCCTGCGCCTCATGGTATCGACGCGCACGCGGATAGACCCGCGCCTCCTCGAGCGCGATGTGCTCCTCGTACAGGCGGCGGAAGATCGGCAGCGCGTCGCGCAGCAGTGCCAGGTCGCAGGTCGCCTGGCCGCGCGCGATGGCGTCGAGCTGCGGCTCGATCTCGAGCCAGTCCTGCTCGAGCCAGCCGTGGTCCTGCTGCAGCCGGCGGACGTCGTGCACGAGCTCGGCGTCGGTCGACGCCAGCAGCGGCGGGAAGACGACGCGCTCCTCCTCGGCGTGGTGCGCGCGCGCATGGATGTCGAAGAAGTCGCGCACGCGCGCGGCGAGCTCGCGCGCCCGCCCGTCGGCACCGTCCTCCAGGAGATGCCCGACCAGCTCGTCGAACAACGCCATGTGCTCGAGCATCGCGCGGTGCTCGTCGTGCAGCGCCTCGATCGCCGGCAGCGGCGGGGCGGCGGGGCGATCGGGGCGTGGCGTGCGGGGGTCGGGCGGGGTCATCGGGCGGCTCCGTGCGGCGGACGGGTCATCCATGATCGGCGTCGGCTCCCCGCGCCGACTTGCGTGGTGTCAAGAAGGCCGGTGGCCGCCCTTGCGCGCCCGGCCGCACAGGTAGGTCCACACGAAGGACGCTGCGGCCAGGCTGGTCAGCTCGGCGTGGTCGTAGGCCGGCGCGACCTCGACACAGTCCATCCCGGTCCAGGGCAGGTCGGCGAGATCCTCCAGCAGCGTCAGCACCTGCGCGCTCGTCAGGCCGCCGGGCTCGGGGGTCCCGGTTCCGGGGGCGAAGGCCGGGTCGAGGCAGTCGATGTCCAGGCTGAGGTAGACCGGCGGGTGGCCATGCGCGGCGAGTCGATCGCGGATCGCGTCGCACACCGGCGCGAGCTGGGCCGGCCCCTCGCGCCCGCGCAGATCCCGGGCGCCGAAGATCTGCCCGCCGCGGTCGCGCACATGCTCGCGCGCCTCGCGTGTCCCCGACGAGCGGATGCCGACCTGCGTCACGCACGCCGGCACGAGCAGGCCTTCCTGCAAGGCCTCCCAGACCCAGGTGCCGTGGCCGCTCGGCTCGCCGAAGTGGTCCTGCCAGGTGTCGCAGTGCGCGTCCAGGTGGACGAGCGCCAGCGGGCGGCCGAGCCACTCGCGGTAGGCGCGCAGCAGCGGCAGCGTGATCGAGTGGTCGCCTCCCAGCCAGGCCATGTGGTGGCGCCGGATCAGCGACGCGACCGGCGCGGCCATCGCGTCGCGCATCGCGCCCAGCGAGGTGTTCGGCAGCGCCAGGTCGCCGGCGTCGCCGAGGTGGCCGAGCGGCGAGACGTCGAAGTGCGGGTGGATGCCGTCGCACAGCATGTGGCTCGCCTGGCGGATCGCGCGCGGGCCCATGCGTGCGCCGGGGCGGCCGGTGGTCGACCCGTCCCAGGCGATGCCGGCGACCGCCAGCGGCTGGTCCGTTGCCGGCGGGGCCTTCAGGAACCGGGTGTCGCTGAGGTAGGCGAAGTCGTGCATCGGAGGCGGCTGGGTGATCGGTCAGGACGATGATAAGAAGGCTTCGACGCCGCCCCGATTTCGCCGATGCGGAGCGCTTGTCATCATGTGAAATGATGGGTTGCTGCGCTGCAGCGCGACTTTGCACGCACCCGAATGGTCTTTCACCATATGAGACGACAGTCGCAAGTCGTTGATTTTTCGACATGCGATCTTTTGTCTTATATAAGACATAAGTCTTGCGCACTGACACCCGCCCCGGTACGCTGACGGCGTCGCGCCGGCCCACCTGCCGGCTGAATGCCAACCTCCATCCCGACCCTCACAGGAGCCCCTCGATGAGCACCCCGACCCGTCAACAGCAGATCGCCGCCCTGGAAAAGGACTGGGCGAGCAACCCGCGGTGGAAAGGCGTCAAGCGCGGCTACAGCGCCGCCGACGTCGTGCGGCTTCGCGGCTCGGTCGCGATCGAGCACACGCTCGCGCGCCGCGGCGCCGAGAAGCTGTGGACGCTGATCAACGGCGAGGCGAAGAAGGGCTACGTCAACGCCTTCGGCGCGATCACCGCCGGCCAGGCGATGCAGCAGGCCAAGGCCGGGTTGGAGGCGGTGTACCTGTCGGGCTGGCAGGTCGCCGCCGACGGCAACACGAGCGAGACGATGTACCCGGACCAGTCGCTGTACGCGTACGACTCGGTGCCGACGATGGTCCGGCGCATCAACAACACCTTCAAGCGTGCCGACGAGATCCAGTGGTCGCGCGGCGTGGGCCCCGGTGACGCCGGCTTCATCGACTATTTCCTGCCGATCGTCGCCGACGCCGAAGCCGGATTCGGCGGCGTGCTCAACGCCTTCGAGCTGATGAAGAACATGATCGCCGCCGGCGCCGCGGGCGTGCACTACGAGGACCAGCTCGCCGCGGTGAAGAAGTGCGGCCACATGGGCGGCAAGGTGCTGGTGCCGACGCAGGAGGCGGTCGAGAAGCTGATCGCCGCCCGCTTCGCCGCCGACGTGATGGGCGTGCCGACGATCGTGCTCGCGCGCACCGACGCCGAGGCCGCCAACCTGCTGACGAGCGACCACGACGCCAACGACAAGCCCTTCCTGACCGGCGAGCGCACGCCCGAGGGCTTCTACCGCGTCAAGAACGGGCTGGAGCAGGCGATCAGCCGCGGTGTCGCCTACGCGCCGTATGCCGACCTGGTGTGGTGCGAGACCGGCACCCCGGATCTCGGCTTCGCACGCGAGTTCGCGCAGGCGGTGCAGGCCAAGCATCCGGGCAAGCTTCTGGCCTACAACTGCTCGCCGTCGTTCAACTGGAAGAAGAACCTCGACGACAAGACGATCGCCAAGTTCCAGGACGAGCTCGCGGCGATGGGCTACAAGTACCAGTTCATCACGCTGGCCGGGATCCACATCAACTGGTACAACACCTTCCAGTTCGCGCACGACTATGCGCGCGGCGAGGGCATGCGGCACTACGTGGAGCAGGTGCAGGAGCCCGAGTTCAAGGCGCGCGAGCAGGGCTACACCTTCGTGTCGCACCAGCAGGAGGTCGGCGCGGGCTACTTCGACGACGTCACGACCGTGATCCAGGGCGGCTCGTCCAGCGTGAAGGCGCTGACCGGGTCGACCGAGGAAGAGCAGTTCCACTGACCGACGACGGCACGGCCCGGCGCGAAGCCGGGTCGTGCATGAACGCCAGTACGCGTTTGCGTTCGATCGACGAGGGGGTCGGTCGTCGGCGATCGAACGCCCTCGGCACGTTGCCGACACTCGCTGTGTGATGTGCTCATTGCGTGCGAGCGCCTGCGCAGCGAAGCCGGCAGCGGGCCGACCGGTGCGCGCGGCGGAGGCGGTCGGCGCTTCGCGCCGACTCCCCTGCGATGCTCGCCCTCCTGGCCCGCCGCCCAACTCGCTTCGTTCGCTGCGCTCACTACGCTCAAACAGCGGCGGCGAGTCAGTTCACGATGCGCGCTTCGCGCGCGGCCAGGAGGGCTGCGCTTCTCGGCGCCTCCCACGCACGCCCCGGCCGGCCCGCTGCCGGCTTCGCGGAGACCGCAGTGGTATCCGCCCGTCCCACACCACTGCGGGTGCCTGCCGAGGGCGGCGGGTGCCCTTGACCGTAAGTAAAGGGGGAGCCGGCGGCGTAAGCCGACGGCGGAGGACATGGAGGGCAAGGGTACCCGCCGCCCTCGGCCCGCGCGATCGCCGCAAACCGCGAAATGACAGGCCGTCGATGTCCGCTACACGCCGTCCACGGCCATTCGACTGCGTACGCCCATTGAGAGCTTGAACGAGATCCCGAATGAGGCCGACGTGCGGCCGCGTCACATCGACTCGGCCAGCATCTGCCGGTAGTCCTCGCGCGTCGCCATCACCGGGTTGGTCTTGTGGCAGTGGTCGGCCATCGCGCCGTCGATCACGCGCTCGAAGACGCCTTCGTCGACCCCCATCGCGCGCAAGCCCGCCGGCAGCCCGAGCCGTGTGCTCAGCGCGCGCACCGTATCGGCAACCGCGTGGCCGTCGTCGTCGCAGCCGGGCAGCCCCATCGCATGCGCCATGCGCTGCAGCCGGCGCTCGCGCCGGATGCTGTCGGCGCGAGCGTTGAAGCGGATCACCGCCGGCAGGAAGACCGCATTGAGCGTGCCGTGGTGCAGCCGCGGATCGACGCCGCCCAGGCTGTGCGACAGCGAATGGACGCAGCCCAGCCCCTTCTGGAACGCCATCGCACCTTGCATGCTCGCGCTCATCATCTGCCAGCGCGCGTCGCGGTCGCTGCCGTCGCGCGTCGCGCGCTCGATGTGTGCCCAGCCGCGCTCCAGCCCGTCCAGCGCGATGCCGTCGGCCGGCGGGTTGACAGCCGGCGCCATGAAGGTCTCCATGCAGTGCGCGATCGCGTCCATCCCGGTGGCCGCGGTCAGGCCGGGCGGCAGGCCCAGCGTCAGCTCGGGGTCGAGGATCGCCGCCTTCGGCATCAGGTGCCAGCTGTGAAAGCCGAGCTTGCGCCCGTCGTCGACGATCACGATCGCGCCGCGCGCGACCTCGCTGCCGGTGCCGGCGGTCGTCGGCAGCGCGACCAGCGGCGCGACGCGCGCCGTGATGCGGTCGCTGCCGCCCTCGATCGTCGCGTAGGTCGCGAGCGGGCCCTCGTGCGTGGCGAGGATCGCCACCGCCTTGGCCAGGTCGATGCTCGACCCGCCGCCGATCGCGACCAGCCCGTCGCAGCGCTCGCGCCGGTAGACCGCGACCGCCGCGCGCACCGCGGCCTCGGTCGGGTTGGACGGCGTGGCGTCGAAGACGGCATAGGGCAGGCCGCCCGGTGCCTCCAGCGCCTCCAGCGCCTGCGCCAGCACGCCGGCATCGCGCACCCCGGCGTCGCTGACGACCAGCGGCCGGCGCATGCCGGCGCGCGCGCATTCCGCCGGCAGGATGCGCCGAGCGCCGTGGGCGATCTCGATCTGGGTCAGGTAGAGGATGCGGCTCATGATCGTGCTGGAGGGGCCCTTTGCGGCGCCCGAGTATGCTCGCGCCGCGCCGAGGGCGGCCACCCGTGCCGACCCGGCCCGCGCTGTCGCGTACGCGACGCCCTCCACCTGTTCATCGCCCCGGTCCAGGCCCCAGCCCACCTTGCCGACCCATCTGCTCACCCCGGCGATGGCCGGGCTGCTCGACCGCATCCGGCGCGCCCGGCGCACGCCGCTGCACGCGATGTCACCGCAGCAGGCGCGCGCCGCCTACGCGGTGATGGCCGAGATCCTCGACCCGCCGCGCGCGCCGCTGCCACGCGTCGAGGCGCTGCAACTGCCCGGCGGTGATGGCCGCATGCGGCCGGCACGGCTGTACGCCCCGCTGGCGCGCGCCGAGACCCCGGCCGCCGGGCTGCCGGCGCTGCTCTTCCTGCATGGCGGCGGCTTCGTCATCGGCGGCCTGGAAACGCACGACAGCCTGTGCCGCCAGCTCGCACGGCGCAGCGGCGGCGCGGTCGTCGCGCTGGACTACCGGCTCGCGCCCGAGCACCCGTTCCCGGCCGCGGTCGACGATACCTGGGCCGCGCTCGCGTGGCTGCGCGACCACGCGGCGACGCTCGGGTTGGACCCGGCGCGGCTGGCGATCGGCGGCGACAGCGCCGGCGGCACGCTGGCGGCGGTCGGTGCGATCCACGCCCGCGACCGCGGCTGGACCCTCGCGCTGCAGCTGCTGATCACGCCCGGCACCGCGGCGCATGCCGACACCGCGTCGCATCGCCTGTACGCCGAGGGCTTCCTGCTCGACGCCGCCGCGATCGACTGGTTCTTCGACCACTGCTGCCCCTACCATCACCGGCGCGACTGGCGCTTCGCGCCGCTCGAGGCGCCGGACCTGGACGGCGTGGCGCCGGCCTGCGTCGTGCTGGCCGAGTGCGACCCGCTGGTCGACGAGGGCCTGGCCTACGCCGACCGGCTGCGCGCCGCCGGCGTCGCGGTGCGGCTCGAGCTCTACCGTGGCGTGACGCACGATTTCATCAAGATGGGCCGCGCGCTGAAGGAGGCCGCGCTGGCCCAGCAGGCCGCGGCCGACGCGCTTCGACAAGCCTGGAGGACTGCATGAACCGAGCCGATTTCCGTTTCGCCGACCGCCTGCGCGTGCGCTGGGCCGAGGTCGACATGCAGAAGATCGTCTTCAACGGCCACTACCTGATGTATTTCGACACCGCGGTGGCCGGCTGGTGGCGCGCGATGGGGCTGCCCTACGAGCAGACCATGCACGACCTCGGCGGCGACTTCTACGTCCGCAAGGCCACGGTCGAGTACGAGGGCTCGGCGCGCTACGACGACCAGCTCGAGGTCGGCGTGCGCTGCGAGCGCATCGGCACGAGCTCGATGCGGCTGCAGGCAGCGGCGTTTCGCGGCGGCGAGCGACTCGTCACCGGCGAGCTGGTCTACGTCTGGGCCGACCCGGCGACGCAGCGCGCGCAGCCGGTGCCGCAGCCGCTGCGCGACCTGTTCCTCGGCTTCGAGGCCGGCGAGCCGGTGCTCGACGTCCAGCTCGGCAGCTGGGACACGCTGGGCGCGCAGGCGCGGCCGATCCGCGACGCCGTCTTCGTCGGCGAGCAGGGCGTGCCGGCGGAACTCGAGCACGACGCCGCCGACGCGTCGGCGCTGCACGCGCTGGCGGTCAACCGGCTCGGCCGCGCGGTCGCCACCGGGCGGCTGCTGGAACATGCGCCCGGCGTGTCCAAGATCGGCCGCATGGCGGTGCTGGCGGCGTTGCGCGGCGGCGGCACCGGCAGTGCGGTGCTGCGCGCGCTCGTCGATGCGGCGCGTGCGCGCGGCGACCGCGAGCTGCTGCTGCACGCGCAGGCGTCGGCGGTGGGCTTTTATCGCCGGCACGGCTTCGTGCCGGTCGGGCCCGGGTTCCAGGAAGCGGGGATCGCGCACCAGGCGATGGTGATGGCGTTGTAGCGGTCCGGCGGGCCGCGCGCGGCCGGCGGCCGTGGCGGTGGTCAGGCGGGCTCGGGCAGCTCGTAGGGCAGCGGCAGCAGCCGCATGGCTGGCCCCCCCGCGGCGCCTGCCGCCAGGGCCTGCCCCCGCGCCGCGAGCTTGAGCTCGATCAGCGCGATGGCGCCGCCGTCCGCCGTGGCGGCGGCGTTGACGACCATGCCGGCGGGCTGCTGCGCGTCGTCGGCGGCGTAGACCTCCTGCCCGGGCTGCAACGGCGTCGGCGCCGACGCCAGCAACATGCGGCGCTTGAGGCTGCCGCGGTACTGGCTACGCGCGACGACCTCCTGGCCCGGGTAGCAGCCCTTCTGGAAGTTCACCCCGCCGACCAGCTCCAGGTTGACCATCTGGGGGACGAACTGCTCGGCCGTGGCGGCGACGATGCGCGGCACGCCGGCGGCCACTTCGAGCCAGGCCCAGGCCTGCGGCGCCAGGGCCTCCCCCGCCGGCGGCGTGCCGCCCACGAGCAATGCGCGCGGGACGCCGGCGGCATCGGGCAGGCGGATCAGGGTGCCGCCACAGGCCGCACCGACGCCCCACGGCACGATCCCGTCGACCCCCGCGGCCCCGGCGGCGTCCCCGGCCAGCCCCGTCAGCGGCAGTTCGGCGCTCGCATCGCCGAGCTTGCACCTGGCGCGCAGCACGAACATCGACAGCCGCTTCAGCGTGGCCGGCAGCAGGTCGGCGCTGCAGGCGAGCATCAGGGCGCCCGGCGCCGCCTCCGCCCAGACGACGAAGCTCGCCAGCAGCCTGCCCTTGGCCGAGCAGTAGCCGGCCAGCCGTGCCTGGCCCGGCGGCAGGCCGACGATGTCCTGCGTCAACTGCCCGTGCAGAAAGCTGCGCGCATCGTCGCCCTGCGCGCGCAGCAGCCCCCAGCCGGTCAACGGCAGCGCGCCGTGCAGCGGGGCGGGTGGGGCGGGAAGGTCGGCGGCAGCGGACAGGTCGACGGCAGTCACGGTTCGAGGCGGGCGAGCGAGCGCGGGCAAGGAAGGGACAGGTGACCAGTAGCCCGGGGTCGGCAGGGCCCGGCTGGCCTGTCATTATGATCAGCCGTCATGGGCCGACGTTCAAAGGGGTCTCGTGCCGCCGGCCGCGTGCGTGCGGTGCTGGTGACACTGGTCGCACTGCTCGCGCTGGCGGCAGCGGCGGCCGCTGCACTGGCCTGGGTCGCGTGGCGCTGGGTCGACGCGCCGCTGCCGCTGGCGGCGCCGACCGTCGCCTACACCGTTGCGGCCGGGTCGACCCCGCGCGCGGTGGCCGCGGGCTGGTCGAAGTCGGGCGTCGACGTCGACCCGCGCTGGCTGTACGCCTGGTTCAGGCTGTCCGGCGACGCCTCACGCATCCGCGCCGGCCACTATGAGATCGCCCAGGGGACGACGCCGCGCCGGCTGCTCGAGGTCATGGTCCAGGGGCTGGAGGCGCTGGAGCGCGTGCGCCTGCCGGAGGGGCAGACCCTGCGCGAGTGGCGCGCCGTGCTCGCCGCCTCGCCGCACCTGGTGCCCGACAGCGCGGCGCTGGACGAGCGCGCGCTGATGGCCGCGCTCGACGCGCCGGGGCTGGCGGCCGAAGGGCGCTTCTTCCCCGACACCTACGCCTTCCCGCGCGGCACCAGCGACCTGGTCGTGCTGCGCCAGGCCTTCGACGCCATGCAGCGCGAGCTGCAGGCGGCCTGGGACGCACGCGCCGAGGGCCTCCCGCTGGCGTCGGCCGACGAGGCGTTGATCCTGGCCAGCATCGTCGAGAAGGAGACCGGGCGCGACGAGGACCGCGCGCGCATCGCCGGCGTCTTCGTCAACCGGCTGCGCATCGGCATGCGGCTGCAGACCGACCCGACCGTCATCTACGGCCTGGGCGAGTCCTTCGACGGCAACCTGCGCAAGCGCGACCTGCTGGCCGACGGCCCCTACAACACCTACACGCGCGCCGGGCTGCCACCGACGCCGATCGCGATGCCGAGCCTGGCCTCGCTGCGCGCCGCGGTCCGGCCGGCCCGGACGCGGGCGATGTATTTCGTCGCCCGCGGCGACGGTCACAGCGTCTTCAGCGAAACGCTGGGCGAGCACAATCGCGCCGTCGACCGCTACCAGCGGGGCCTGCCATGACGACGGCGTCCGTGCACGGGCTGTTCCTGAGCTTCGAGGGCATCGACGGTGCCGGCAAGTCCACCCACCTCGACGCCGCCGAATCCTGGCTGCGTGTGCACGCCGCCGAGGTCGTGCGCACGCGCGAGCCCGGCGGCACGCCGCTGGCCGAGGCGCTGCGCGCGCTGGTGTTGCACGAGCCGATGGACGCGCTGACCGAGTCGCTGCTGGTGTTCGCCGCCCGGCGCGACCACCTGCGCCGCTGCATCGAGCCGGCGCTGGCGCGTGGGGCGGTCGTGCTGTGCGACCGCTTCACCGACGCCACCTTCGCCTACCAGGGCGGCGGGCGCGGCTTCGATCGCGACGTGCTGTCCCGGCTCGAGGACTGGGTGCAGCAGGGGCGGCAGCCCGACCGGACTTTCTGGTTCGACCTGCCGCCGGCCGTCGCCGCCGCGCGGCGCGCCGCCGCGCGGGCCCCCGACCGCTTCGAGTCGCAGGACGAGGCCTTTTTCGAGCGCGTGCGCGCCGGCTACGCGGCGCGCGCGGCCGCCGACCCGGGGCGTTTCGTCAGGCTGGACGCCGCACAAGATACCGGCGCGGTGCGCGAGCAGCTGCTGGCGGCGCTGCAGGCCATGGTCGATGGCCTCGGCCGTGCGGAGCCGCCACGGTGAGCGCAGGCACCGAGAGCCTGCTCGTCGGTGCCGACGGCGTGCTGCCGCTGCCGTGGCTGGCCGGCCCGTTGACGCACGCGCTCGCGCAGCCCGGGCACGCGTTGCTGGTCGTCGGTGCGCCCGGCGCCGGCGCGCTCGAGCTGCAGATGACGCTCGCGCAGGCCTGGCTGTGCGAGGCGAGGCCGGCCGGCGCGCCGCTGGCGCCGCCCTGCGGCCGCTGCGCCGCGTGCCGGCTCGTCCAGGCCCGCACGCACGCCGACCTGCGCATCCTGCTGCCCGAGTCGCAGCGCGTCGCGCGTGGCTGGGAGGCGGCGGGCGAGGGCGGCGAGGCGGGCGAGGGCAGGCGCAAGCCCAGCCGCTGGATCCGCATCGCCGAGGTGCGCGACGCCATCGCCTGGACCTCGACGACGACCGCACGCAGCCGCGCCAAGGTGCTGCTGCTGCACCCGGGCGAGGCGCTGCAGGGGGAGGCCGCCAGCGCGCTGCTGAAGACGCTCGAGGAGCCGCCGCCCGGCACGCGCATCGTGCTGAGCTGCGGCGACCCGGAGCGGCTGCTGCCCACCGTCCGCAGCCGCTGCCAGCGGGTGCGGCTGGCGGCGCCCGCAGCCGACCAGGCGGTCGACTGGCTTGCCGCGCGCGGGGTGCCCGACCCCGCCGTGCTGCTGGCCGCCGCCGACGGCGGTCCGCTCGATGCGCTGGCGCTGCACGAGGCCGGCGTCGACGCCGCGGCCTGGGGCGAGCTGCCGCGCGCGCTGGCGCAAGGGCGCCCGCAGGTCTGGAGCGGCTGGCCGCTGCCGCGCGCGCTCGACGCGATGCACAAGCTCTGCCACGACCTGATGGTGGTCGCCGCCGGCGGGGCGCCGCGCTATTTCCCCGCCGAGGCGCTCGGCGCGGCGCCGGCGATCGCGTCGGCCGTGGCGATCGAGTCGCTTGGACGCTGGGCGGACGTGCTCGTCCAGGTACGCGGACGCGCCGAACACCCGTGGAATGAGGCTCTTTTGATCGAATCGCTGGTCGCCCAGGGACGCGACGCCTTGGTTAGACTGCGCGCATGAGCAACCAGGCACCCGCGCCGGCGGTGGTTCCCCAGGCGCCACCGGCGGGTGCCGTGGCCGGTCGGCCCAGCGTCATCCAGCTCGTCTTCCGCGAGATCGGCGCGCTGTACGCGGCCTACATGCCGGCGCTGACCGACGGCGGGCTGTTCGTGCCGACGACGCGCCCCTACCGCCTGGGCGACGACATCTACCTGCTGCTGTCGCTGCCCGACGACCCGCAACGCTACCCGGTGGCCGGCAAGGTCGCGTGGATCACGCCGGCCAATGCCTCGGGCGGCCGCACCCAGGGCGTCGGCGTGCGCTTCCCGAACGACGAGAAGACGCGCCAGCTCAAGATCAAGATCGAGCAGCTGCTGGGCACGAGCATCTCGTCGTCCAAGCCGACGCAGACGATCTGAGAAGCGGCGACCTCGTCGCCTTCGCGCCGGGCTTCGCACGGCGGCCCGTGCACCGCGGCCCGCATGCGGACAGAATCGGCCGCCCGCCGACCCTGCCTGCCGCCGCCGATGTACGTCGATTCCCACTGCCACCTGAGCTTTCCCGACCTGGCGCCGCGCGTGCCCGAGATCCTGGCCGCGATGCGCGCGGCCGGCGTCGACCGCGCGCTGACGATCTGCACCACGCTGGAGGAGTTTGCCCAGGTGCACGCGCTGGCGCTCGCGCACGAGGCGCTGTGGTGCACCGTCGGCGTGCACCCCGACAACGAGGGCGTGGCCGAACCGACGCTGGCGGACCTGTGCGACCGCGCCGCGCTGCCGCGCGTGGTCGGCATCGGCGAGACCGGGCTGGACTACTACCGGCTCGGCGTGCGCAGCGTCGAGGACATGGCCTGGCAGCGCGAGCGATTCCGGGTCCACATCCGGGCTGCGCGCGCCACCGGGCTCCCGCTGGTGGTGCACACGCGCAGCGCGGCGAGCGATACGGTTGCGCTGCTGCGGGAGGAGGGCGGCGGCGCCGTGCGCGGGGTCTTCCACTGCTTCACCGAGACGCAGGCGGTGGCCGACGCCGCGCTGGCGATGGGTTTCTCGATCTCCTTTTCGGGCATCCTGACCTTCCGCAACGCCGAGGCGCTGCGCGACGTGGCGCGAAACGTGCCGCTGGAACGCTGCCTGATCGAGACCGACAGCCCCTACCTCGCGCCCGCGCCCTACCGCGGCAGGACCAACCAGCCGGCCTACGTCGTCCACGTCGCCGCCGAACTGGCACGTCTCAAGGGGCTGCCGGTGGAGGAGGTCGCCAGGGTCACGAGCGATAACTTCGCGCGGCTGTTCAGGCTGCGGGAAGCCTGAAACGGGGCCCCGGGCACCGGGAACCCATATTTCAACCGATACATGAACTATCATTGATAAACCATTGAATGTGTGTAATATTCAATGCTTCATATGAAGACTTGTCTGATCGCCAACCGCTCATGTGAAACATCAAGACAAGGCCGCAATCCGGTTTGACGCAGGAACGTTTGTCGTCATCGTTTGCCGGTTGCCGTGCTGGGCCGTACGCCACCCTCGGGACCGATCCGAGGCCCCCACGCGCGCCGCGGTAACCGTGCGTGGAGGGGCCGAAAGACGCCTCGATGCGTCGTCCGACGACGACGGGCACCGAGGACGACAGTCGTCAGGACACCGACGCGCGTGTCGGATTCCCGCCGACGCCGGGTTTGGCGCTGCGCCGACTGTTCAGCCGCGGCACCGTGCGACGACCATGGACATCATCTTGGCGACGATGGAGCGACTCAGCCATGCTGCACGAAGAAGCGGTTCGCAACCCGTTCATGCTGATGCTGGAGCCCGAGAAGGTGCTGGCCGCGGTCGAGCGGTCGGAGAAGCTCGGCCGGCTGCGTCGTCGGATGTGCCATCCGCTGGACAAGCCGGTCCCGGGGACCGAGGGCTGCGCCGACATGGACGGCAGCCCGAAGCCTGAATCCGTGGGCTGACCAGGCCGCGCCTGGGGCGGTTCGCGGCGCGCCGTCGAGGGCGCTGCGGGATCGTCGATCGCCGGGCCCTGATCAGGCGCCCTTAGCGATGACGATGTATATTATGTTAAATATGTGATCGGGCGTGCGGCAGCCTGCTCGCGATCCGTGGCGTACCCGTCTCGCGCGCCGGGTCGTCACGCCCCGGCGATCACGATGTGCAGATGCCTCGGCCCGTGGGCACCAAGCACCAGGCTGCCCTCGATGTCGGTCGTCCCGCTGGCCCCGGTGACGAGGTTGACGTTGCGCGGCGGCCTGGTCCCCTGCACCGCCTGCGCGTAGTCCTCGAGATACGCCAGGATCCGGCCAGCGTGCAGCAGCACGATGTGGTGCAGCGGCAGGAAGTGCGTCAGCACCGGCGTCTGGGCATCCGAGTGGAAGACCAGCGACCCGGTCTCGGCCACCCCCCAGCGCGCCACGCCCACCGCCGCCACCTCGTCGGCGGCCGGTCCGTCGTGCAGCTCGAACCCCGACCAGTCCATCGCCTTCAGCAACTGAGCGGGCTGCAGCGCGACCGTGGGCGCAATCCCGCGCGCAGCCAGGTAGCGTCCGACCGCCGACGGAAACGCCCCGGCATCGCCGATGCGGTCGACCGTCGCCGCCACCTTGGGCGCGGTCGCGCGGGCGACGAAGGCATCGACCCGTGAATCGGCCAGCAGCGCGGGCCGAATCGACGCCGGATCGTCCAGCAGCGCCGCCGCCTCGCGCCGGATGCGGTCGACATCGGCGGGTCGCGGGCCGAGTGCGGCGCGAACCGCCGCCAGGATCTCGTCGCGCGTGCTCACCGGACGGCCCCCCGCGCAGGGGGCGGCGCGACGGACGCCCGGCAACGGCCCGGCGCGCTCACCGCCGCCCCCCTGCCCGGCCGTCGTCGCCCGCGTCCAGCATCGCCATGAAGGTCTTGCGCGCCGGCGCCGGGAAGTCGCGATGTCGCGTCCACGCACCCAGCCCCGGCATGCCGCGCACCCAGCCGCCGCGGCCGAACAGCCGCATCGCGCGCACCGCAGCCGACATCCCGAGCCGGTACAGCGCCGGGCGCGACGCCACGAAGGCGAAGACGCCGAGCCCGAATCGCATCGTCGCAGGCTCCAGGCCCTCGCGCCACGAGCGGTCGCGCCAGCCGCGCAGCAGCGTCGGCAACGGGATGTCGACCGGGCAGACCTCCCGGCACTTGCCGTTGAGCGTGCAGGCATGCGGCAGGTCGCGCGACTTGTCCAGGCCGTCGAACACCGGGGTCAGCACCGCGCCCATCGGCCCCGGGTAGGTACCGCCATAGGCATGGCCGCCGAGCTGGCGGAAGACGACGCAGTGGTTCATGCACGCACCGCAGCGGATGCAGCGCAGCATCTCGCGCATGTCCGGCTGCGCCAGCATGCGCGTGCGGCCGTTGTCGACCAGCACGATGTGGAAGGCCTGCGGGCCGTCGCGGTCGCCGGGCTGCCGCGGCCCGCAGTGGAAGGTCGTGTACTGGGTCAGCTCGGCGCCGGTGGCCGATCGCACCAGGAGCCGCAGCAGCGCGAACGCGTGCGCGGTGCTCGGCACCAGCTTCTCGATCCCGGCGGTGACGATGTGCACGCGCGGCGGCGAGGTCGTCAGCTCGGCGTTGCCCTCGTTGGTGACGGTGCAGGTCGCGCCGGTGTCGGCGACGAGGAAGTTGGCGCCCGAGATCGCGACGTCGGCGCTGAGGAACTTGTCGCGCAGCTCGCGCCGCGCGCTGTCGACCATGGCCTCGATCGTCTCGTCGCGGTGCGGCACCCGGTGCGCGCGCTTGAACATGGCCGAGACCTGCTCGCGCGTGCGATGCATCGACGGCCAGACGATGTGCGACGGCCGGTCGCCGCCGAGCTGGACGATGTGCTCGGCCAGGTCGGTCTCGACGCGCTCGAAGCCGGCCTCGTCGAGCGCGTGCGGCAGCCCGATCTCCTCGCCGAGCATCGATTTCACGCGCGTGACGCGCCTGGCGCCCGCCTGCCGGCACAGCTCGACGACGATCCGCGACGCCTCGTCGGCGGTGGCCGCCCAGTGCACCTGCGCGCCCGACGCGACCGCATGGCGCTCGAACTCGGCCAGGTAATGGTCCAGGTGGGCGACGACGTGGTCCTTGATCCGCTTGCCGCGCTCGCGCGCGGCGGCGAACTGCGGGAAGTCGGCCAGCGCGGCGGCACGCTTGCGCTCGGCGGTGCCGGTGGTGCGGTCGATCGCCAGCTTGAGCGTCGGGTCCGCGAGCGCCGCGTCGGCACGCGCCTGGAAGGAAACGGGGTCGGCTCGCATCGCTCAGTCCGCCTCGCCGATGGCGGCGTCGGCGCGGCCCGCGAGCACCTCGGCGGCGTGGAAGGCGCGCACCCTGGAGCCGTTGCGCCTGAGCTTGCCGGCCATGTTGAGCAGGCAGCCGAGGTCGCCGCCGAGCAGCAGCTGGGCGCCGCTGCGCTCGATCGCCGCGGCCTTCTCGCCGACGATCGCGTTCGAGATCGCCGGATACTTGACGCAGAAGGTGCCGCCGAAGCCGCAGCACACGTCGTGGCCTTCCAGCGGCTTCATCGTCAGCCCTTCGACCGCGCCGAGCAGCTCGCGTGGCTGCGCGAAGACGCCGAGCTCGCGCAGCCCCGAGCAGCTGTCGTGGTAGGTCGCGCTGGCCTGCAGCGCGCGACCGGAGGGCTTGAACCGCATCACGTCGACCAGAAAGCTCATCAGCTCGAAGCTGCGCGCGCCCAGCCGCTGCGCACGTTCGGCCCAGGCCGGGTCGTCGGCCAGCGCCTCGGGATAGTGCGCGCGCGTCATGCCGATGCACGACCCCGACGGCGCGACGACGAAGTCGTAGGGCTCGAAGATCTCGATGAAGCGCCTGGCCAGCGCCGCGGTGTGCGCGGTATCCCCGCTGTTGAACGCGGGCTGGCCGCAGCAGGTCTGCGCCGCGGGCACCTCGACGCGGCAGCCCGCCTCGCGCAGCAGCTGCATCGTCGCGAAGCCGACGTTGGGCCGCATCGAGTCGACGAGGCAGGTGACGAACAGCGCGACGCGCGGGTTGGCAGGCGCTTCGGCGGGGGGGCCGGACAAGTTCATGCGAGGGCCTCGCGCGGTCGGTCGAGGGCCACACTTTACCTGCCCGGGACGGACCCGCGCTCGCAACCGGTCCGGGCGATCGGGCCTGCCGCGTATCCTCGCGTCGGCACGCTGCCCGGCAGCACGGGATTCGGGGTCCGCACGCGGGTCGGCTGCCCGCACGGCTCGTCTCGCGTGGCCGTCCTGCCTGCCGGGCACGTGCGGGCCCGCCCTGTCTCGACGACCGCGGGCGGCGAGCCGGCCGTCTCGGCTGGTTTGGCCGCGCCACCGGTCCCCTGCCCCCATGGCCCTTGCCAGGCCGACGAGGAGTCTCGTGCATGAACACCGACCCGAAATCCGACGACGGATCGATCGCCCGGCGCCTCGCGCGGCTCGGCCTGAGCCTGCCACCGCCGATCGTCGCCCCCGGCGGCGTGGCGCTTCCCTTTCCGTTCGTCCACGTGGTCGGGCGGCGCGTCTTCGTCTCCGGCCACGGGCCGCAGGCCCCAGACGGGTCGCTCGCGCCGCTGCGCGGCAAGCTCGGACGCGAGCTCGACCTGACGCAGGGCCGCGAGGCGGCGCGCCTGACCGCACTGTCGGTGCTCGGCAGCCTGCAGCGTGCGCTCGGCAGCCTGGACGCGATCGGGCGCTGGTGCCGGGTCTTCGGCATGGTCGCGTCGGCGCCCGGGTTCAACCGTCAGCCCGAGGTGATCAACGGCTTCTCGGCGCTGATCCTCGAGGTCTTCGGCGACGAGGTCGGCCTGCACGCGCGCAGCGCGGTGGGGATGGCCGAGCTGCCGTTCGACATCCCGGTCGAGGTCGAGGCCGAGATCGAGCTGCGCGACGACGGCCCGCTGGGCTGACGCAGGGCCGGGTTTGCGGCCGCCGCCTGTCGCCGGCACGCGACATCGGCGCCGGCTCCTGCGGCCCCCGGCGGCGACCGCCGTGAGGCGCCGAAGGTTTGTCCCGATGCCGCTCGTCGCGCGGCTGGCCTATAAGCACCGGTTCAGAAATCCCACGAGGAGACAAGCCATGACGACCCGCCCCAGCCGCTCGCGCCGCCGCTTCAACCTCGCACTGGCCGGCGCCGCCAGCGCCGCCGCGCTGGCGCCGGTCTCGCTCGTGCGCGCGCAGTCGCGCACGCTCAAGGTCGGCGTGCTGCACCCGCTGACCGGCTACCAGGGCTTCATCGGCCAGTCGTGCAAGAAGGGCACGGATCTCGCGCCCGAGGTGCTGAAGTCGATGTACGGGGTCGACATCGAGCTGATGAACGTCGACACCGAGACCAACGTCGACGTCGCGCGCACGCGCGCCGAGCGGCTGATCCAGGAAGGCGCGCACGTGCTGGTCGGCCCGTTCGACTCGGGTGCGGCGGCGGCGATCGCGCAGGTCGCCGAGCAGCGTGGCGTGCCCTTCGTGATCAACATCGCCGCCGCGCCGCAGATCACCGAGCAGGGCTACAAGTTCGTCTTCCGCAACTTTCCGACCGCACCCGAGCTGGTGACCAACGGGCTGGCGCTGATCGGCGACCTGTTCCAGGCCACCAACACGGCGCCGCGCACCGCGGTCTTCATGCACGTCAACGACACCTTCGGCAAGTCGATGGCGGGGGGCATCAACGCCATCCTGCCGCGGCTGACGCAGCTGCCGTTCAAGGTCGTCGACACCATCGCCTACGACCCGGCGGCGCGCGACCTCACGGTGGAAGTCTCGCGCGCGCGTGCGTCGAAGGCCGACTTCGTGCTGCTCGTCTCGCGGCTGAACGATGCCATCCAGCTGCGCCGCGAGATGGTCAAGCAGCGCTGGAACCCGATGGGCATCGTCAGCCCGGGGTCGCCCGGCATGTACGAGAAGCAGTACTACTCGACGCTGGGCAAGCTCAGCGAGCACGCGATCTCCAACGTCCCGTGGTACGACCCCAAGGCCGAGCTGACGGCGGCCGTCGAACGCGCGTTCAAGGCGCGCAACAAGGACGACGCGCTGATGTTCCACGCCCTGAACGTCGGCTTCAGCTTCGAGGCCGTGATGATCGCCGCCGATGCGTTCAAGCGCGCCGGCAGCACCGACCCGAAGACGCTCGCCGAGGCGATCCGCGCCACCGACATCGCCAAGCGGATGATGATCGGCGGGCCGATCCGCTTCAACGCCAAGGGCCAGGTCCAGGGCAATCGCTCGGCATGCATCCAGAACCTGAACCAGCGTCCGATGGTCGTGCTGCCGGCGGCGTCGGCCGAAGCCAGCCCGGTCTTCCCGGTGCCCGGCTACCGGCCGGCCTGAGCGGCACCCGCGACGACGCCCCCGGACGCCGCACCGCCGGCCCGAGCCGGCGCGTGCGGCCCGCGGCCTGCGCCCGTCCCGATCGCCCCGCGGCCCGCGCCCTGCCCTCGCACCCGAACCGACCCCGAATCGCATGCCGATCGACCTGATCGCCAACGTCGTCGTCGCCGGCATCCTGACCGGGATGGTCTACGGGTTGATGGCGCTCGGGCTGTCGGTCATCTTCGGCGTCGTGCGGGTCGTCAACTTCGCCCATGGCGAGATGATGACGATCGCGATGTACGCCGCCGTCGTGCTGTTCGCGCAGTGGCAGGTCGATCCGTTCCTCGCCGCGCTGCCGGTGGCACTGCTGTTCTTCGGCTTCGGCTATGCGCTGCAGGCCGGGCTGATCAACCGCTTCATCGGCCGCCCCGAGCACTCGCAGTTCATGCTGCTGGTCGCGCTGGCGATGATCATGATCAACGTCATGCTGATGGTCTTCGGCCCGAGCGCGCGCAACGTGATGGTCGACTACCAGCTCGACAGCTTCGAGCTCGGCGCGCTGCTGCTCGACAAGGCACGCGTCTACGCCGCGCTCGCGGCGCTGGCGACCGCGGCCGCGCTGTTCGCCTTCTTCCGCTACACGCTCACCGGCAAGGCGATCCGCGCCTGCGCCGACAACCACCTCGGCGCCAAGGTCGTCGGGCTGAACGTCGGGCGCTACTACGCGCTGACCTTCGGCCTCGGGTCGGCCTGCGTCGCGGTCGCCGGCTGCCTGATGGTGCTGCTGGTCGACGTGACGCCGGTGCTGGGGCCGGCGTACACCCTGCTGGCGTTCGTGATCGTCATCGTCGGCGGGCTCGGGTCGATGGGCGGCGCGCTGCTCGGCGGCGTGCTGATCGGGCTGTCCGAGGCCCTGGCGGGGCTGTTCATCGCGCCTTCGGCCAAGAGCATGTTCAGCTTCGCGCTGCTGATCGCGGTGCTGCTGCTTCGACCCCAGGGCCTGCTGGGGCGACGGGCGTGACCGCGCAGGGTCGGCACGTCAGCGCGCGGGGTCGCCGATGACGCACTGGTCCGCCCTGCCCGCGCACGAGCGGCGCGCCGTGCTGGGGCTCGCGGCGCTGCTGGCGGTGCTGGTCGCGCTGCCAGTGGTGATCAGCGGCTACCTGCTTTCGGTGGCGATCCTGATCCTGTACTTCGCCTACACCGGGCAGGCGTGGAACGTGATGATGGGGTTCGCGGGCCAGCTCTCGCTCGGGCACTCGCTGTACGTCGGCGTCGCGGCCTACGCGGCGGCGGCGCTGTACGTGCACTTCGGCGTCGGGCCGTGGATGGGGGTGTGGCTGGCGGTGCTGCTGTGCGCCGGCCTCGGTGCGGCGATCGGCTTCCTGGCGTTTCGCTTCGGCATCGGCGGCGTGTACTTCGCGCTGCTGACGATCGCCTTCGCCGAGTTCACCCGCATCGGCTTCGACCACTTCGAGTGGGTCGGCGCCAGCGGCGGGTTCTTCCTGCCGGTCGAGCAGCGCACGAGCAACGACCTGCTCGACCTGCGCGGCTCGCCGGTGATGTTCTACTACGTGATGCTGGCGCTCGCCGCGGCGGCGTTCGCGCTGTGCGCCTGGCTGCTCAGGAGCCGCGCCGGCTACTACTGGCAGGCGATCCGCGAGAACGAGGAAGCGGCGCAGGCGCTGGGCATCCATGTCTTCCGCTGGAAGATGCTCGCGGTCGTCATCAGCTCGGCGATGACGGCGCTGGCCGGCGTCTTCTTCGCCTTCTACTACAACAACCTGTTTCCCGAGCAGATCTTCCACATCAGCCGCTCGATCGAGATGATCCTGGGGCCGATCATCGGTGGTGTCGGCACGCTGTTCGGCCCGGTGCTGGGTGCGGCGGTGTTGACGTTGCTGGCCGACGGCATCACCGATCTGCTGGCCAAGCTCGGCGTCGAGTTCCCCGGCGTCAAGCAGGTCTTCTACGGGCTCGTGCTGCTGCTCGTCATCATGTTCCGCCCGAACGGCCTGTGGCCCGCGCTGGCGCGCCGCCTCGGGTTGTCGCGCGACGGCGCGGGCGATTGACGGCCATGGCCGCGCTGCTCGAAGTCGAGGGCCTGGGCAAGTCGTTCCGCGGCCTGCGCGCGGTGGCCGACGCCAGCTTCGAGGTGCCCGAGGGCGGCATCGTCGCGCTGATCGGCCCCAACGGCGCCGGCAAGACGACGATCTTCAACATGGTCGCCGGCGCCTTCGCGCCCAGCGAGGGCCGGATCCGCTTCGCCGGCGCGCGCATCGACGGCCTGCGCCCGGACCAGGTCTGCGCCGCCGGCATCGGCCGCACGTTCCAGGTCGTCAAGCCGTTCGCCGGCCTGACCGTGCTCGACAACGTCGTCGTCGGCGCACTGCAGCGCAGCGCGGGCGTCGGCGCGGCGCGCGCGCTGGCGCTGCGCGTGCTCGAGCGGCTCGGGCTGGCGGACCGGCGCGACCAGCGGGCCTCGGCGCTGACGCTGCCCGACCGCAAGAAGCTGGAAGTCGCGCGCGCGCTGGCCACGCAGCCCAGGCTGCTGCTGCTCGACGAGGTGATGGCGGGCCTGCGCCCGACCGAGTGCGACCAGATGGTCGAGGTGCTGCGCGAGCTCAACCACCGCGACGGCGTCACCATCCTGCTGATCGAGCATGTGATGCGCGCGGTGATGGCGCTGGCGCAGCACATCGTGGTGCTGCACCATGGCCAGATCGTCGCCCGCGGTAGCCCCGGGCAGGTCGTGCGCGACCCGGCGGTACTCGAGTGCTACCTGGGCGAGGATGCCGAGGTATGAGGCGCACCCTCGCGCGACGGGAGGCCGGGCGATGCTGAGCGTCGACGGCCTGGACCTCTACTACGGCGACGCGCAGGCGCTCGACCAGGTCTCGCTCGAGGTGCCGGCCGGCGAGATCGTCGCCATCGTCGGCGCCAACGGTGCGGGCAAGTCCTCGCTGATCCGCAGCATCGCCGGCATCGAGCGCCCGCGCGCCGGGCGCATCGTCTTCAAGGGGCGCGACATCACCGGGCTGCCGTCGCACCGGGTGTGCGACCTGGGCATCGGCCAGGTCGCCGAAGGGCGGCAGGTCTTCCCGACGCTGACGGTGGAGGAGAACCTGCAGATGGGCGCGCTGCTGCCGCGCGCGCGCAGCCAGGCGCGGCCGACGCTGGAGCGCGTCTACGCGATGTTCCCGCGCCTGCTCGAGCGCCGCGGGCAGGACGCCGGGACGCTCTCGGGCGGCGAGCAGCAGATGCTGGCGATCGGCCGCTGCCTGATGGGCCAGCCCGAGCTGGTGATGTTCGACGAGCCCTCGCTAGGGCTCGCGCCGGCGATCGTGAAGGAGGTGCTGCAGTCGATCCGCAACCTCAACGCCGGCGGCATGACGGTGCTGCTGGTCGAGCAGAACGTCGCCGTCTCGCTCAAGCTGTCCAGCCATGCCTACGTGCTGGAGAACGGCCGCGTCGTGATGGCCGGCACCGGCGAATCGCTGCTGCACGACGACCGCGTGCGGCAGGCCTACCTCGGCCTGTAGGTTTCAGGGCGCCGGCGTCAGCGTCCAGACCGTGGCCGGCGGGATGTTGGCGACGATCGTGCGACCACGCATCCAGCGAAAGCCGGGGCCGGCGTCGAACGGAGCGCGCGGCGCGTAGGTGAACTGCACCAGCCAGCTCCCCGTGTGACGCGTCAGGAAGTCGAGGATCGCGCGCCGCGTCTGCGCGTGCACCGCCGGCGGCAGAGACCGGAACGGAAGGCTGGACACGAGCGCGATCCGGCCACTGCGGCCGTCCGCGCCATCGTCGCTGTCGTCGCTGTCGTCGCCGTCGTCGCCGTCGTCGCCGTCACCGCGCCCAAGGACACCGTCGGCTCGCGGCCCCAGGGCAGGCCGCGGCAACGACGCAGCGCGTTGCGCGGCCAGGGCCGGCCGGGCCGTCCCCGCCTGCGCGACATCGCCCTCGTAGCCGTCCAGCACCCAGGCGGCGGGCTGCCCGACCACACGCGCCTGCGGGAAGCTGCGCGCCAGCCGCCGCGCCAACGCCGGCTGCAGCTCGACCAGCGTCAGCGTCGCGTCCGGATGCTGGCGTGCCAAGGCCCTCGTGACCGCGCCGGTCCCGGCGCCGAGCTCGACGATATGCCCTGCCCCGCGAGCCGCGTCGGCCATCGCCCGCGCGAGGAACTGCGACGAGGGGGCGACCGCCCCGGTCAGGGCCGGGGCGCGGATCAGGTGCGAAAGCAGTTGCATGCCCCGATGCTAGGCGACAAGAGCGATGCCCACCGCGCAGGGCTTACCCTGCACGCAACCTTGGACGTGCAGGGGCGTGCGGGCCGATACGCGGGTCCGCATCAGCGCGCGACATCCACAGCGCCCGGTGCAGAGTCGGACCTGCCGTCGACCCGCGTGCCGCCCCCAAGCACCCGATACAGCAACACCGCGTTCTGCCGCAGCGCAAGCTCGGTCTGCACTGCCGCCTGCTCGGCCGCCAGCCGCGCGCGCTCGGCGTCCAGCCGCTCCAGCGCGCTGGCGGCGCCGTGCGACAGCATCATCTCGACCAGCGCCAGCCGTTGGCCCTCGGCGCGCGCCTGCGCGCGCTGGGCGTCGAGCTGCAGCGCGAGCGTGGCGCGCGCGGCCAGCGCGTCGGCGACCTCGCGGAAGGCGGACTGGATCGCCCTGTCGTACTGCGCCACCGCGGCGTCGCGCGCGGCCTGCACGGCGGCGAGCGCGGCGCGGTTGCGCCCGGCGTCGAACAGCGGCTGCAGCAGCTGGCCGGCAAAGCTCCAGGCGGTGTTCGAGAACAGCCCAGACAGCTCGCTGCTGGCGGTGCCGAGGCTGCCGGTCAGCGTGATGCGCGGGAACTTCGCGGCGCGCGCGGCGCCCATGTCGGCCTCGGCGGCGGCGAGCTGGGCCTCGGCCTGGCGCACGTCGGGGCGCTGCAGCAGCACGTCCGACGGCAGCCCCGCCGGCAGCTCGGCGAAGGCATGGTCGGCGAGCGCGCGCGGCGGCGGCAGATCGGCCGGCAGCTCGCCACCCGCGAGCAGCGCCAGCGCGTTCGCGCGCTGCGCGCGCTGGCGCAGCAGCGCGGCGTGCTGCGCGCGCGCGGCGGCGACCAGCGACTCGTTGGCGTGCAGCTCCGGCGCGCCGGCCGCACCGCCGTCGAACTTGACCCGCACCAGCTTCAGCGTGGCCGCGCGCGACGCCAGCACGCGTTCGGTGACGGCGATCAGCGCATCGTCGGCGCGCAGCGCGAGCTCGGTATCGACGACGGCGGCGATCAGGCTGAGCTCGGCGGCGCGGCGCGCCTCGTCGGTGGCAGCCAGCCGCGCCGCCGCGGCATCGCCCAGGCTGCGCACGCGGCCGAACAGGTCGACCTCGTAGTTCGCGAGCGTGAAGCCGACGCTGTAGCTGTCCGACGCGCTGCTGCGCGCGACCTGGGCGCCGACGCCGACGCCGGGCAGCTCGTCGGCGCGCGCCACGCCCAGCAGCGCGCGCGCGCGCTCGACATTCGCCACCGCGATCCGCAGGTCGCGGTTGGCCGCCAGCGCCTGCCGCACCAGCGCCTGCGTGCGCGCATCGGTGACGAAGTCGGTCCAGGGCACGGCGGCCGCGGGCGTTGCCGCGACGGCCGGTGGATCACCCGCGGAACCGATCTGCGGCGGCTGCGGAAAGGCCCCCGGCAACGTGGGTGCCGGCCGCTCGCCCGGCGGCGGTGCTGCGCAACCCGCCACCGCCAGCGCGGCGATCACGGCGGCCGCCGCGCGCATCGGGTGCGAGCGGGCCGTGGGGCGCGGTGCGACCGTGCGCGGCCTCGAAAGACGGCTGTCCATCACCGGTCCTCCCGCGGCGCGTGCTCGTTGATATTCTCGACCTGGTGGCGGTACAGCATCGCCTGGCGCCGGCTGACCGGGAACAGCCGCCGCACCAGGACGTAGAACAGCGGCACGAAGAACACCGCCAGCACGGTGCCGGTGAGCATGCCGCCGACGACGCCGGTGCCGATCGCGCGCTGGCTCGCCGAGCCGGCGCCGCTGGACAGGAACAGCGGCATCACGCCGAGCGTGAACGCCATCGAGGTCATCACGATCGGTCGGAAGCGCAGCCGCGCCGCCTCCAGCGCGGCGCGCATCGCATCCTTGCCCTGCGCCTGCGCGTCCTTGGCGAACTCGATGATCAGGATCGCGTTCTTGGCCGACAGCCCGATGATGGTCACCAGCCCGACCTGGAAGTACACGTCGTTGGCGTAGCCGCGCAGCAGCGTGGCCAGCACGACGCCGAGCACCCCCAGCGGCACGACCATGATGACTGCGGCCGGGATCGACCAGCTCTCGTACAGCGCCGCCAGGCACAGGAAGACGGCCAGGATGGCGAAGCCGTACAGGATCATCGCCTGCGAGCCTGCGAGCTTCTCCTCGCGGCTGATGCCGGTCCACTCGAAACCGAAGCCTTCGGGCAGCTGGGTCATCAGCCGCTCCATCTCGTCCATCGCGTCGCCGGTCGAATAGCCCGCTGACGCCTGGCCGCCGATGCGCATCGCCGGGTAGCCGTTGTAGCGCACGGTCTGCATCGCACCCGTCACCCAGCGCGTGCTCGCGAACGCCGACAGCGGGACCGGCTCGCCGCGCGCATTGAGCGCGGTCAGCCGCAGCACGTCCTCGGGCTGCATGCGCGCCGGCGCATCGGCCTGGACGACGACGCGTTGCATGCGTCCGCGGCTGGGGAAATCGTTGACGTAGGCCGATCCGAGCGCGGTGCCGATCGCCGCGCTGACGGCGTCGAAACTCACGCCCAGCGCGGCGGCGCGCTCGCGGTCGACCTCGATCTGAAGCTGCGGCGCATCCTCCAGCCCGTCCGGTCGAACCTGGGTCAGCACCTTGCTGCCCGCGGCCATCCCGAGCAGCTGGTTGCGCGCCGCGACGAGCGCGTCGTGCCCGAGCCCCGCGCGGTCCTGCAGCCGCATGTTGAAGCCCGACGCGCTGCCGAGCTCGGGGATCGGCGGCGGGCTGAGCGGGAAGACGAAGCCGTCGCGGATGCCCATGAACGCGCCGAAGGCGCGCCCGGCCAGCGCCTGCGCCGACTGGCCCGGGCCACTGCGCTCGTCCCAGTCCTTCAGGTTGACGAAGGCCAGCGCCGCGTTCTGCCCCTGGCCGCTGAAGCTGAAGCCGAGCACGCCGACCATCCCCTGCACCTCCGGCTGCTTCAGCATGAAGCCCTCGACCTGCTCCATCACCGCGCGCGTGCGCTCCTGCGTCGCGCCGGGCGGCAGCTGCACGCTCACGATCAGGTTGCCCTGGTCCTCCGCCGGCAGGAACGACGCTGGCAGCCGCAGGTACATCCAGCCCAGCACGCCGACGATGACGAGGTAGATCAGCATCAGCCGCCCGGCGCGCGGCAGCATCGCGGCGACCCCACCGCCGTAGCCGCGCGCGGTGCGCTCGAAGAAGCGGTTGAACCAGCCGAACGGGCCGCGCGTGGCGTGCTCGTGCCCCGGCTCGAGCGGCTTGAGCAGCGTCGCGCACAGTGCCGGCGTCAGCGACAGCGCCATGAAGGCCGAGAAGCCGATGGAGGCGACCATCACGGCGGCGAACTGGCGGTAGATGTTGCCGACCGAGCCGGGGAAGAAGGCCAGCGGCACGAACACCGCGATCAGCACCACCGTGATGCCGACGATCGCACCCTGGATCTGCCCCATCGCCTTGCGCGCCGCCTCGCGCGGCCCCAGGTGCTCCTCGCGCATGATGCGCTCGACGTTCTCGACCACGACGATGGCGTCGTCGACGACGATGCCGATCACCAGCACCATGCCGAACATGGTCAGCACGTTGATCGAGTAGCCGAGCGCGAACAGCACCGCGAAGGTGCCCAGCAGCGCGACCGGCACGACGATGGTCGGGATGATCGTGTAGCGGATCTTCTGCAGGAACAGCAGCATGACCAGGAACACGAGCCCGACCGCTTCGAGCAGCGTCACCGCGACCTGCGTGATCGAGATCCGCACGAAGCGCGACGCGTCGTAGGGGATGGCCCAGCTCATCCCGGCCGGGAAGTACGACTGCAACTCGTCCATCTTGGCGCGGATCGCGGCAGCCGTCTCGAGCGCGTTGCCGGTCGGCGCGAGCTGCACCCCGATCGCAGTCGAGGGCTGCCCGTTCAGCCGCGCGCTGGTGGCGTAGAACTGGGCGCCGAGCTCGATGCGCGCGACATCGCGCAGCCGCACCGTCGAGCCGTCGGCATTGGCACGCAGCAGGATGTCGCCGAAAGCGTCGACGTCGCCGAGCTGCCCCTCGACGACGACGGTGGCGGTGATGCCCTGCCCCTGCACGTTGGGCAGTTCGCCTATGCTGCCCGCGGGCACCTGCGCGTTCTGCGCCCGCACGGCGGCCAGCACCTGCGTGCTCGACAGCCCGAAGCCCTGCAGCTTCGCCGGGTCGATCCACACGCGCATCGCCTGCTCGGTGCCGAACAGCTGCGCCTGCCCGACGCCGGGCACGCGCTGGATCTCGGGCAGCACGTTGCGCGCCGCGTAGTCGCCCAGCCGGACCGGGTTCCACGCCGGGTCGGTCGAGCTCAGCACGGTCACGAGCAGGAAGTTCGAGCGTGCCTTCTCGACCCGCACCCCCTGCTGCGTGACGACCGACGGCAGCCGCGGCGTCGCGCGCGCAAGGCGGTTCTGCACCTCGACCTGCGCCAGGTCGGCATCGGTGCCGGTCTCGAAGGTCAGCGTCAGGCTGCCGCTGCCGTTGGCCTGCGCCACCGACTCCATGTAGATCAGCCCGGGCGCGCCGTTCATCTCGCGCTCGACGATCGCCAGCACGCTGTCCTCCAGCGTCTGCGCCGACGCGCCGGGATAGCTGGCCGAGACGATGATCGAGGGCGGCGCCACCGGCGGGTACTGCGACACCGGCAGCTGCGTGATCGCCACGCCGCCGGCGACCATCAGGAACAGCGCGATGACCCACGCGAAGATGGGCCGGTCGATGAAGAAACTGGGCATGGCCGCCGCCTCGCGTCAGCGGCCGGCGGCCGGTTTCGCGCCAGCCTGATCGGCCGCAGGCTGCGACACGCCGCCGGGCCCGCTCGCAGCGGGCGCACCGGCCGCCGGCGGCTTGCCGGCCGCGCCCGGCTGCCAAGGCACCGGGTTGACCGGCGCGCCGGGCACCATCATCTTCTGGAAGCCGTCGACGATCACGCGCTCGCCGGGCTGCAGCCCGCCGGTGACGACCCAGGCCGTGCCCGAGGAGCCGGCCACCGTCACCGGCCGGCGCTGCGGCACGTTGCCCTCGCCGACGACGAGCACGGTATCGCCCTGCTGCGTCCGCGTGACCGCCTGCTGCGGGATCTTCATCGCCGCCGGCAGCGTCGCCTGCGCCAGCCGGACGCGGACATACTGCCCCGGCAGCAGCATGCCGTCGGGGTTGGGCAGCTCGGCGCGCAGCGTGATCTGGCCCGAGCTCGGGTCGACGCTGAGGTCGCTGAACAGCAGCCGACCCGGCTGCGGCAGCTCGCTGCCGTCGTCGAGGACGACGCGCACCGTCGCGCTGCCGGCGGCCGCGCCGCCCGCGCCGGCCGTGCGGCGCAGCCGCTGCAGTTCGGCGCTGGATTGCGTGAAGTTGACGTAGACGCTGCCGATCTGCTGGATCAGCGCCAGCGGCGTGGCCTCGGCGGCACTCACGAGCGTGCCCTCGGTCACGAGCGCGCGCCCGACGCGACCACCGATCGGCGCCGTCACCTGCGTGTAGCCGAGGTTGATGCGCGCGGTCTGCACCGCCGCGCGCGCGGCGGCGACATCGGCCTCGGCGAGCCGGCGCGCCGACTCGGCATTGGCCAGGTCCTGCTCGCTGATCGCGCGCGCGGCGGCCAGCGGGCGGTAGCGCTCGGCGGTCAGCCGCGCCTGCGCGAGTGCGGCCTCGGCCTTCAGCAACGTGGCCTGCGCGCTGTCCAGCGCTGCCTGGTACGGCGCCGGATCGATGCGGAACAAGGGCTGGCCCTGCTTGATATCGCTGCCCTCGCGGAACAGCCGCTGCTGGACGACACCGTTGACGCGCGCGCGCACCTGCGCCGACCTCAGCGCCTCGACACGCCCGGGCAGCTCGGTGTCCAGCGCCACCGGCTCGGGGCGCACCTCGACGACGCCGACCGCGGCCGGCGGCATGCCGCCGCCGGGGCCACCCGGGCCACCGGATTTCGTGGGTGCGCCGCCATCGCCGCAGGCGGACAGCCCCAGCGCCAACAGCGTCGGCAGCAGAAGACGAAGGCGCAGGCGAACAGGGGCTGCAGTCGACACGGGAATCGCCTCGGGTTTGCGGTGGATGCGTGGGCTCGCGGAGCGCCGGCGCGCGCTGCGTGCGGCGCGGTCGGGCAGTGTGCCGCAGGCGGGTTTCGGTTCTGTAAAGGTCCCGGACAAGCCGCAACCATTGCGGGCTCGCCGCTGGCGGCCTGCCCGGGGCGTCGGGCCGGCCGACGATGCTCGCGACGCCGCAAACCGGCGGCGCGATGCCATCCCGAATGCGGCAAGTATACCTACGCCATAGAATGTAAACGCCGGCGTGCCGCGCCGCCGCTGCCGCCAACCCGCCACCGACCGATGCCCCGCCGCACCAAGGCCGAAGCGCAAGCCACCCGCGCCAGCCTGCTCGATGCCGCCGAGCGGCTGTTCCAGGCGCGGGGCGTCTCGCGCACCTCGCTGCAGCAGATCGCCGACGCCGCCGGTGTCACGCGCGGCGCGGTCTACTGGCATTTCCGCGACAAGGTCGACCTCTTCGCGGCGATGATGGATCGCGCGCAGCTGCCGCTGGAGGAGCCGCCGGCGCCGCACGAGGGCACACGATCCAGCGCCGCGTCCGCTGCGATGGTGGCGTTGCGCGAGCAGCTCGTGCGCACGCTCGCGTTGATCGCCGGCGACGCGCGCGTGCGCGGGCTGCTCGAGATCGCCCTGCACAAGGTCGAGTTCGTCGACGAGCTGGCCGCGGTGCGCGAACGCCACCACCAGGCGATGGACGAGCACCGCGCGGCGATCGAGCGCTGCCTGCGGCGTGCCGGGCGACCGGCGGCGACCGCGGCCGACGAGGCGCTGGGCCTCAATGCGCTGGTCGCCGGCCTCATCCACGCCTGGATGCTGGCCCCCGGCAGCTTCGACCTCGTCGCGCGCGGGCGCAGCGCGATCGACATCTACCTCGCAGGGCTTGCGCCGCCGTCGGCGCCAGCCGCGCCGCAGCGCCGCCAGCGCAGCCGCCGATGAGGACGCCCGAGTGGTGGACCTTGTCGACCGCGCAACTCGCGGTCGAGGCGCTGGCGATCCTCGCCTTCGCGCTGTCGGGCGTCATCGAGGGCGCGCGCAAGCGGCTGGACGTGGTCGGCGTCAGCGTCGTCGCCGGCCTGGCAGCCTTCGGCGGCGGCACGCTGCGCGACGTGCTGCTGGACCGCCGGCCGCTGTTCTGGATCGAGCACCCCGGATGGCTGTGGGGCGTGCTGGCACTCGGGATCGCGGCGATGCTGCTGATGCGCGCCCGGCACCTGGCGCCGACCGAGCGCGCGATGCAGTGGCCCGACGCGATCGGGCTGGCGCTGTTCAACGCCAGCGGGCTGCAGATCGCGCTGGCCGCCGGGCTGCCGGCGCTGCCGGCGGTGCTGATGGGGGTCGTCACCGCGACCTTCGGCGGCGTGCTGCGGGACATCGTCTGCAACGAAATCCCGCACGCCTTCAGCGACCACCGGCCGTACGCCGTGTGCGCCTTCGCCGGCGGCTGGCTCGGCGTGGCCGCGGCCGGCGCCGGCATGGGCGAAGGCGGCGTGCTGCTGCTGACCGCCGTCAGCACGCTGGCGCTGCGCGCGCTGGCGGTGGTATTCGACTGGCGGCTGCCGGGCTGGCGCGACCCCGGACATTGACATCGCCCTGGCGTCGCACGCCAGGGCGCGTTGCACCCCACAATAGGTGACCGGCTCGCGGCGGAGGCCGGCCCCGAACCAGAACGATCGCGCCCGATGACCCCCGACCCCCGACTGCTGCGCGAGCGCATCGCGCGCTGGCCGACCGACCGCCTCACCGGCATGCGCCGCGGCATCGAGCGCGAAGGGCTGCGCGTGCTGCATGACGGCACGCTGGCGCTGACCCCGCACCCGGCGGCACTCGGCGCGGCGCTGACGCACCCGCACATCACGACCGACTTCAGCGAGTCGCAGCTCGAGCTGATCACCGGCGTGCACGCGACGATCGACGGCTGCCTGGGCGAGCTGCAGCGCATCCACCAGTACGTCTGGCGCAGCCTGGCCGACGAGCTGCTGTGGGCCGCCAGCATGCCGTGCACGCTGCCGGCCGACGAGACGATCCCGGTCGCGCGCTTCGGCACCAGCAACATCGGCCGCGCCAAGAGCGTCTACCGCATCGGGCTGGGGCACCGTTACGGCAAGCGCATGCAGACCATCTCGGGTGTGCACTACAACTGGTCGCTGCCCGGGCTCGGCAACGACGATCACTTCGCGCTGATCCGCAACTTCCGCCGCCACGGGTTCGTGCTGCTGACGCTGTTCGGCGCCTCGCCGGCGGTGTCGGCCAGCTTCGTCGCCGGACGGCCGCACGGGCTGCAGCCGCTTTCGGCGCAGACACTGGGCCTGCCGCACGCGACCACGCTGCGCATGGGGCGGCTGGGCTACCAGAGCGACGCCCAGGCGGCGCTGGCGGTCAGCTACAACGGCCTGGAGAGTTACGCCGCATCCTTGCACACGGCGCTGACGCGGCCGCATCCGCCGTACGAGGCGATCGGCATCCGCACCCCTGGCGGCGAGTACAACCAGCTCGCCACCAGCCTGCTGCAGATCGAGAACGAGTTCTACGGCACGATCCGCCCCAAGCGCGCGATCCGGCCCGGCGAGCGCGCGCTGCACGCGCTGCGCGACCGCGGCGTCGAGTACGTCGAGGTTCGCTGCCTGGACCTGGATCCTTTCTCGCCCGTCGGCGTGGCGGCGCCGACGCTGGCCTTCGTCGATGTCTTCCTGCTGCACTGCCTGCTCAGCGACAGCCCGCCCGACCACCCGCTCGAGATCGCGTCGCTGGCGCGCAACCAGGAGCGCACCGCCAACCAGGGGCGCGAGCCGGGGTTGATGCTGGAGTGCTGCGAGGGCGGCGTCGTCTCGCTGCAGGCCTGGGCGCTGGCGTTGGTCGAGGAGTGCGAGCCGATCGCGCAGGCGCTCGACGCCGCCTTCGGCGGCCGCACCTACGCCGACGCGGTACGCGCGGCCCGCAACGCACTGGAGAACCCGGTGCGGCTGCCGTCGGCACGCGTGCTCGACGAGATGGCGCGCGAGCACGACACGGGCTTCAACGCCTTCGCGCGCGCGCGCTCGCGCGCCGCCGGCGAGGCCTTGCTGGCGCTGCCCTGGACGCCGTCCGAGCAGGCCCGCTTCGAGGCCTGCGCCGCGCGCTCACGACGCCAGCAGGCCGAGCTCGAGGCGGGCGAAAGCCAGCCGTTCGAGGACTACCGGCAGCACTATGTCTCGGCGCAGCGGCTGATGCCGGCGGCGGGCTGAGGCCATGCCGTGGATTCGACCCCACGGCAGACGGCCGGGCGCGTTCGCGGCGATGATCTCGCCCCCTACCCCCTCCCCCACGGAGAATCCGCATGAAGCTCTACTACAGCCCCGGCGCCTGCTCGCTGGCATCGCACATCGTGCTGCACGAGTCCGGCCTGCCGTTCCAGGGCGTGGTCGCCAGCACGAAGACGAAGAAGCTGGCCGACGGCAGCGACTACACGGCGATCAACCCGCTCGGCTACGTGCCGCTGCTGGAGCTCGACGACGGCCAGCACCTGCGCGAAGGCCCGGCCATCATGCAGTACGTGGCCGACCAGGTGCCGGCGAAGAACCTGATTCCGGCCTGGGGCACGATGCCGCGCTACCGCGCGATCGAGTGGCTCAACTTCATCGCGACCGAACTGCACAAGGGCTTCTCGCCGCTGTTCATGCCGGCGATGCCCGAGGACGCGAAGGCGCTGGCGCGCACCCGGCTCGTCGACCGCCTGAAGTGGGTCGACAGCCAGCTCGAAGGCCGCGACTACCTGCTGGGCAGCGATTTCAGCGTGGCCGACGCCTACCTGTTCGTCGTCGCCGGCTGGGGCAAGTACGTCGGCGTCGACATCGCGGGGCTGCCGCACCTGGGCGCCTTCATGGCCCGCATGGCGGCACGTCCGGGCGTGCAGGCGGCGCTGAAGGCCGAGGGACTGCTGAAGTAGGCGCCAGGCCGCCTCGTCCCGTTGGTCGGGGTGACACGATTCGAACGTGCGACCCACTGCTCCCAAAGCAGTTGCGCTACCAGGCTGCGCCACACCCCGAGGATCAGGATTCTACGGTGCGGGCGTCGACGTCGACGATCTCACCGCCCGCGGCTGCGGCAGCGCCTGCCGCCGCGCCACGCGGCGCCGGCAGCGCGAGCTGGCGCGCGACCTCGGCGCACTGGCGGATGTGCAGCTCGCAGACGTAGCGCAGCGCCGAGTAGGTCAGCGCCGCCGAGACCGCCTGCCCGGCCAGCGGCACGTACTTGGCCACCTGCTGCGTCGTCAGCCGCACGCCGACGAGCTTGAGCATGCGCAGCACCAGCTCGCGCGTGACGACCTTGCCGATCAGCATCCCGCCGCCGGCGCTGACCGCCTTGTAGACGACGATGCGGCGCTCGGGTGCGAGTCGCTCGACCTGCTCGGGCGACAACCCGAACTCGGCGCTGATGCGCGGCAGCAGCTTGACGAGGATGGCGACGTCGGTCGCCCAGTCCAGCCCCGGCAGCGGGACGACCGCCACCCCGGCGGCCAGCAGCGCGCGCCGGCCGACCAGGCGCCGGCTGCGCGCGATCGCGGCGGCGATCGCAGGGTCGGCCGTGGCGTCGCGCGCGGCGCTGCCGCGCCGACGTCGCTCAGGCGATCGGCCGGTCGCTGACGACGACGCCGTCTGCATCGGCACACAGCCAGTCGCCGGGGCGCACCCACACGCCCTCGATCTGCACCGCCAGGTCGACGTCGCCGGCGCGTTTGCGCTCGGTCGGCATCGGGATCGTGGCCAGCGCCAGCAGCCCGACCTCGGCCGCGGCCAGCTCGGCGACGTCGCGCACCGCGCCGTGGACGACGACGCCGGCCCAGCCGTTTCGCGCCGCCGCCGCGGCGATATTGCCACCGACCAGCGCACGCCGCAGCGAGCCGCCGCCGTCGACGACCAGCACCGCGCCGTCGCCCGGGGCTTCCAGCAGCGCCTTGACCGAGGTGTTGTCCTCGAAGCAGCGCACGGTGCGAACACGGCCGTGAAAGGCCGGTCGGCCACCGAAGTGGCGGAACACCGGCGGCAGCACGCGGAATCCGCCGTCGCTGTCGCCCTTGCGGGCGTCGCACAGGTCGCAGGTCGAGATCGTGCTCATCGCTTCGCCGTCGCCGCCCTCACTGCGGCGGGATGCGCAGCACCTGGCCCGGGTAGATCTTGTCCGGGTCCTGGAGCATCGGCTTGTTGGCCTCGAAGATCACCGGGTACTTGTTGGCATTGCCGTAGAACTTCTTGGCGATCGCCGACAGCGTGTCGCCGCGCACGACGGTGTGGTACTGCGCCTCGGGCGCAGGGGTCTGCACCGTCATCATGTCGTTGACCTTCTCGACCCCGGCCACGTTGCCGCAGCACAGCAGGATCTTCTCCTTGGTCGCCTGGTCGGGCACGTTGCCGTCGACGGTGACGGTGGCACTCGGGGCGTCGAAGGCGATGTTCAGCCCGCTGGCTTCGATGCCCTGGGCCTTGATGTAGCCGCGGATCGCCTCGGCGGCGGCCGCGCTCATCGCCGCGACGTTCTCCGGCGTCGGCGCCTTCTTGACCGCCTCCTCGGCGGCCTTGGCCTGGCCGATGCCGAACAGCTTCTCGCCCGCATCCTTGATGAATCCTAGCAGTCCCATGCTTTCCTCCTGGTTTCGTGTGGTGGTGCAGCTGCGACTCTAGCGCAGCCTGGCGACAACCCCGTGGCAACCCAGCGCGGCCACGCAAGCAGCGCCAGCGAGTCGCCACGGCGACGCGATCCGCGCCCGGCGGCCGCGGCCCACCGCGCGCGAACCGGGCCGGCACCACGGCACGGCGATCACGCGGCCTGGCATCGCCCGCACCTACGGCGTCAGCGGCGCGGCGGGTGCGGATGCGGCATCGGGCGCAGGAATGAGCCTCGATCGGCCGCCCTCATCGCGAGATATGGCCCGACTGGCCGTCCTGTGCGGTCGTCCCACTCCGCGCGAGCGGCGTGAAGCGCGCCTGCACGGGCGCATCGTCCGACAGGGTGACGGAGACGACGGCCTTAATGCCAGGTGTCGCCGCGTACCGGGCCATGCCCTTCAGGCGGTTGTCGCCATCCGGCTGCAGTGCCGCGGTGACCTTGGTCTTGCCGGACAGCACGGTTGCGTGGCCCGTGGCGCCGCCTGTCTGGATCTTCGTGCCGGCGTGGTCGGTGACGTAGACGAGCACGGGGCTGTCTTGGGTTTCCTTCGCATCCTGGGCCAGCACCAGTTCGAGGTGGTAGGCTCCGGCCATGCGCAGCTGACCCCCGTGCGGCGCATTCTGCTCGTCCAGCGTCGCGTCGTCGTGCGCCAGGGTCGCTCCGGCGCCGAAGGTCAAGGCCATCGCGGCGACGATCGAAACCATGCTTTTCATCGGTTCTCCTTTTCGGTCCAGGTCAAAAGCTCGTCTGTTCCTTCTGTGCCAGCAGGCGCCCGAGCGGCTTCTCGCCCCACAAGCGGAACATCACAGGCGTAAGCAGGCTGTCCAGCAGGGTGGAGCTCACCAGGCCGCCGAAGATCACCACGGCCACCGGATGCAGGACTTCCTTGCCCGGCGCGTCGGCCGAGACCAGTAGCGGCACCAGCGCGAAGGCCGCCACAAGCGCCGTCATCAGCACTGGCGTGAGGCGTTCCAGCGAGCCGCGCACGATCATGCGGTCGCCGAAAGTCTCGCCCTCGAAGGCGCACAGGTTGACGTAGTGGCTGATCTTCAGGATGCCGTTGCGCGTGGCGATGCCGGTCAGCGTGATGAACCCGACCAGCGCGGCCACCGACAGCGGCTGGCCGGAGATCCACAGCGCCACCACGCTGCCGACCAGCGCCAGCGGGATGTTGCCCATGATGATGGCCGTCAGCACCGCCGAGCGGTAGCGGCTGTAGAGCACCAGGAAGATCATGGTCAGCGATACCAGCGCCAGCAGGGCGATCAGCCGCGCCGCGTCCTCCTGCGCCTGGAACTGCCCTTCCAGCGCGATGAAGTAGCCCTCGGGCATCGCGCGTGCGGCCAGTTCCGCCCGGATGTCCGCGATCACCTGCGACATGTCGCGGCCGTCGGTGTTGGCCGACAGCACGATGCGCCGGCGCGAGTTCTCGCGGCTGACCTGGTTCGGCCCTTCGCTGTCCTCGATGGTGGCCAGTCGCGACAGCGGCACGTGGCCTGACGGCGTCTCGATCAGGAGCTTGCGCAGCGCCTGCAGCCCGCGCCCGGACTCCGGCAGTCGCACGACGAGGTCGAAGCGCCGGTTGCCTTCGACGATCTGGGTGATGCGCTCGCCCTCGATCATCTGCTCCAGCGAACGCAGCAGCGCTCCCGGCGCGACGCCGTGGCGCGCCGCCTGCTCGTAGTCCACGCGGATCTTGATCTGCGGGATGAGCACCTGCTTCTCGATCTGCAGATCGGTCACGCCGGCGATCCGGGACAGCCGCGCGCGATGGTCCTCGGCCAGGCCGCGCAGCGTGTCGAGGTCGTCGCCGTAGATCTTTAGCGCGATCTGCGCGCGCACGCCGGACAGCAGGTGGTCCAGGCGGTGCGAGATCGGCTGGCCGACATTGCTCGCCGCCGGCAGCCGGGCCAGGCGCGCGCGCAGCTCGCCGATGATGGCCTCGCGGCTGCGCGCCGAGGGATCGAGGTCGACGTCGAGCTCGCTGTAGTGCACGCCCTCGGCATGCTCGTCGAGCTCGGCGCGGCCGGTGCGGCGGCCGACCAGGGTCACCTCGGGCACCTGGGCGATGAGCTTCTCGGCCGCCTCGCCGATGCGGTTCGATTCCGCCAGCGAGGTGCCGGGGTCGAGCAGCACATTGACCGTCAACGTTCCCTCGTTGAACGGTGGCAGGAAGGAGCGCGGAAAGTACGGCACGCTGGCCGCCGCGGCGACGACCGCCACCAGGGCCACCGCCAGCAGCACCCGGCTGCGGCCGAACGACCAGTGAAGCAGCCTGGCGTCCCAGCGCTTGAGCCCGTTCACCAGCGGGCTGTCGCCGGCGTGCAGCTTCTTCATGCGCGGCAGCAGGTAGTACGCGAGCACGGGCGTCACCGTGACCGAGACGATCATGCTCGCGAGGATGGAGACGATGTAGGCCACGCCCAGCGGCGTGAACAGCCGGCCTTCGATGCCCGGCAGCACGAAGAGCGGCACGAAGACCAGCACGATGATGAGGGTGGCGTAGACGATCGCCGAGCGCACCTCCAGGGTCGCCGCCGCGATCACTTCGGCCACCGGCCGCGGGGAGGGCTGCGCGCGGTTGATCTTGAGCCGGCGCAGCACGTTTTCGACGCCCACGACCGCATCGTCGACCAGCTCGCCGATGGCGATCGCCAGCCCGCCGAGGGTCATGGTATTGATCGACAGCCCGAAGTAGCGAAAGACCAGCGCCGTCATCAGCAGCGACAACGGAATCGCCGCCAGCGAGATGAGCGTGGTGCGCACGTTGAGCAGGAACAGGAACAGGATCACCGCGACCAGGATCGCGCCGTCGCGCAGCGCCTCCTCGACGTTGGCCACCGAGTTCTCGATGAAGTTGGCCTGCTTGAAGAGAAACTGCGGCGCCTCGACGCCTGGTGGCAGGCCCCTGCGAAGCTCGTCGAGCGCGCGCTCGACCTCGCGCGTGAGCTGCACGCTGTCGGCCGCGGGCTGCTTCTGCACCGACAGGATCACCGCCGGCCGGCCGTTGTAGCCGGCGTCGCCGCGCTTGATCGCGGGGGCGACCTTCACTTCGGCCACCTGGTCGAGCAGGATCGGCTGGCCGTTCTTCACGGCCACGACCAGTTTCCGCAGGTCCTCGATGCGGCTGGTGCGGCCGATCTGGCGGATCAGATATTCGCGGCCCTGCGACTCGAGAAAGCCCCCGCTGGTGTTGGCGCCGAAATCCCTCAGCGCCGCCTCCAGCCGCTCGCGTTCGACACCCAGCGCCTGCAGCTGCGACGGCTCGATTTCCACGCGGTACTGCCGCACCTCGCCGCCGATCGGGATCACCTGGGCGATGCCGGGAACCGTCAGCAGCCGCGGCCGCATCACCCAGTCGGCATACTCGCGCACCTGCATCGGGCTGACCTTGGCCGGGTCGGCGGGCAGCGCGATCAGCAGGATCTCGCCCATGATCGACGAGATCGGACCGAGCTGGGGCACGATGCCCTCGGGCAGTTGCTCGCGTACCAGGTTCAGCCGCTCGCTGATCTGCTGGCGGTTGCGATAGATATCCGAGCCCCACTCGAACTCGACGTAGACGATCGACAGGCCAACGCCGGAGACCGAGCGCACCCGGGTCACGCCGGGCATGCCGTTCATGCTCGACTCGATCGGGAAGGTGACGAGCTGCTCCACCTCCTCCGGCGCCATGCCGCCGGCCTCGGTCATCAGCGTCACCGTCGGCTTGTTGAGGTCGGGAAAGACGTCCACCGGCATCTGCCGCACCGTGAGCGCGCCGTAGATCACGAGCAGCAGCGAGACCCCCAGGACGATCAGGCGCTGCTTCAGGGCGAGGCGGATGATCGCGTCGAACATCGTCTTACCTCACCTGCGCCAGCAGACCGGCACCTTCGGTCACGACGCGCTCGCCATCGGCGAGCCCGTCGACCACGGCCGCTCGCGCGGCGTCCAGTGGCGCCACCTTCACGCGACGCTGGACGAAGCGCTCGGCGCCGTCGCGCACCCACACCGCGGTCTCGCCGGCGCCGATCTTGACCTGCGCCGCCAGCGGCAAGGCCACGCCCTTGACGGTGCGCGAGGTCTGGGCGAGCACCGTCAAGGGCTGACCCACGGCCAGCGGCGCGGTCGCGGATTCGACACGAAACAGCAGCGGCAGCGCCTGCTCGCGCAACTGCCGGCTGCCGCCGAGAAACCGCAGCTCCAGCATGCCGCCGGCCACCGGGGCCTGGGCGCGCGAGATGCCCTCGACGAGCGCCGCGTCATAGGCCAGTGCCTCGACCAGCAAACGTGCCGGATCGATCACCTCGAAGAGGGTCTCCTTGGCGTCCACCACCTGCCCGGCCATCATGTGGGCCGCGCTGATCACGCCGGACACCGGGGCGCGCAAAGCCTCCGCCGCACCGAGTCCGGCAGCCATGGCGGCGCGGCGCTGCTTCAGGCCCTGCGCCTCGAGGCGCGCGGCCTCGATGGCCGAGCGCGAAACGCTGCCGTCCAGTTGCTCGTAGCGGTCCCGTTTGCGCTCGGCGATGGCGAACTGCGCGTCGATCTCGTCGATCTGGGCCTGCTGGTTCGCGCGCTCGATGCTGCTGGCCACCGGGTGCAGGATGGCCAGCACCTGCCCCCGCGTTACATTCTGGCCCACCGTCGGCAGCCCGCCAGCGACGGGATCGACCCGCCCCGCCTGGGTGGCCTGCACGCGGCCGCTGGCGTTCGGATCGGCGATGACCTTGCCGTTGAACTCGACCGTGGCGGCCAGGTCCCCCACCGTCACGACCACGTGGCGCAGGCCGAGCTCGCGCTGCACCGCCTTGGGCACGAACAGGCTGCCATCGGGCAGCCGCCGCGCCGAGACGGCCTCGCCGGGCGGGCCAAAGGAGCCGGGCCTGGCGCTCGCCGGCGGCTGGCTGTCCTGGGAATGGTCCTCCCCGCCATGGGCCAGGACAGGACCGCAGAATGCTGCGACGAATAACGCCGCGGCGACGGTGAAGAGCTTGGATTTCATTTGGTGATCCATGGCGTTCGATCACGGCCTGCGCTGCCTGCGGCGGCGCACGAGGAGCAGCGCCACGCCGGCAAGCAGCACGGCGGCAGAGGCAATCCAGATCGCCCACTCGCTGCGGCTGTGCGCATGCTCGGGGGGGGCTGCCGGACCGGGGTGTTCCAGCGTGGCGCTCAGCAGATCGGCGCTGTCACGCGTCTGCACGGCAAGCGTCATCGGGTAGTTGCCGGCCTTGGCGAAGGCCTGGCCTGGCACGGCGTACACGCCCGGCCCGATCGGGGTGGCGATGGCCTTGAAGGCGCCGCTTTCGACCTCGATCTCGGCGTCGGCCACCGGCGCGTTGTCCGTGTAGCGGTCGAGGTAGAGGGTCAGCTTGCCCTGGGCGAGGATGGCGACCAGTTCGAACTCCTCGCTCTGCGCCACCGCGCGTGGCGCGATGTCGGCCTCCAGAGCGGGCGCGGCGGTGTCGCCGTGGTCCTCGCCGCCGTGCGCCCATGCGGTGAAACTGACGAGGCTGGCGATGCACAAGGCCAGCAGACCTCTCATGGCAGGACTCCCAGAGCTTGATGAAGGCGGGATTGCGCGGCACTTCTGGCCAGCCGGCTGCGGCTGAATGCGCCTTCGACGTCCAGGGCAACGGCGCGGGCGCGCAGCAGCGTGGCCAGGTCGGCCTCGCCGAGGGCAAACGACTTCTGCGCCAGTTGCAGGGTGTCTGCGGCCAGCATGCGGCGTTGGCGCGCCATATCGAGCTGCCGCTCGGCAACCGCGAGTTCGTCTCGGGCGCGGTCGGCATCGAGTCGCAGCCGCTGGCGGGTGGTCGACAGCAGGGATTCGGCCTGCATCAGGTCCGCCAGGGCCGACGCCGTCTCATGCCGCACTCTGGGCCCCGAGGAGAGGGGCATAGTGAACCCGATGCCGATCTGGTTCGCGTATCGCTCGGAGAAGTCGCCCCGTTCGCGGACGAGGCGCAGTGCGAGCACGGGCGCGTCGCTCCGGGTGGCCTCGGCCACGCGCAGCTTGTCGCGCGCAGCCTGCACGCTGGCGGCCGCAGCCACCAGTTGCGGATGAGCTTCGGAGTCTCCCGGCGCGGCGGCCGGCGGCTCCTCGTCGAGCATGGCGGGGGCGGCCATGCCGGTCAGCCTGTTCCAGGCCTGTTCGGCGGCGAGCAAGGCCGAGCGTGCCTCCAGTTCCTCGGCCTGCGCGGCGAGGAACTCGCCTTGCGCCAGGTTGGCATCCACTCTTGGCAGTTCACCGGCCTGGTAGCGCCGCCGCACGTCGGCCTCCAGCGTGCGCGCCGTCTCGGTGCGCTGCCCCGCGAGACCGCTGGCCTGACGCGCGGCAGCCAGCTGCCACCAGGCTTCGCGCAGTTCGCCCGCGATCTGCAGGCGCAGCTCCTGGTTGCGCGCATCGACTTCGGCAGCTGCGCTTCGTGCCTGGGCCTGATGTGCGCTCCGCTGCCCCGGCAGCCACAGCGGCACGGCCACTTCGGCCTCCCACTCCCGCTGCCCGCGGTTGCTGTCGAAGCGGTCGGTCTTGTTAGAGACCGACAACGCCGGAGGGCCCGGCGTGAGGCTGGCGGCTAGGTCGCCTCGGGCCTTCGCCTCGGCCTTGCGCGCCGTCTGGGCAGCTGATTGCGGATGGCGCGACCAGGCTTGCTCCAGGGCCGCGGCCAAGGAGTCAGCCCGCACCGGCCACGCCGCAACCAGCAGCAGGCAGATCGCCGCCCTGGCGGCCGATGCCGAGGCACGTGCGCCCCTTGCAGGACGTGCCTGAGGCCTCTTGCATGGCGCAATCCTCAGATCGAAGGGCAATGCGTTCATGGCACCGAGGCCGCCAAAAGAGTTGCTGACGGCCCGGATGCTGCCGATTTGGCGCGAACCGCCCGATGACGCACGCATTACGATGGCGTCATCTGTTCGTCATGTTCCGGAAAGCCAGCCAGGGGTACGGTCCCGATGCTTGCGCCGCGCCCCCCCGGCGCCAGCCCGCCGAACCGGAGACAAGCCGCATGAAACTGCTGATCGTCGAGGACGAGAGCATCACCGCGGACTACCTGCGGCAGGGCTTGAGCGAAGCCGGCTTCCTCGTCGAGCTGGCGCGCACCGGCCTGGACGGCCATCACCTGGCCATGACCGGCGACCACGATCTGCTGATCCTGGACGTGATGCTGCCGGACGTGGACGGCTGGCGCATCCTGAAGTCGCTGCGCGACGCGGGCCGCCACACGCCGGTGCTCTTCCTGACCGCGCGCGACAGCGTGCACGACCGCGTCAAGGGCCTCGAAGCGGGGGCCGACGACTACCTCGTCAAGCCGTTCGCCTTTGCCGAACTGCTGGCGCGGGTGCGCACCCTGCTGCGCCGGGGTGTCGCGCCCGCCATGGACGAACGCCTCGAGGTGGCGGACCTGGTGCTCGACGTGCCGCGCCGCCGTGCCACGCGCAGCGGCCGGCGCCTGGCCTTGACGGCCAAGGAATATGCACTGCTCGAGCTGCTGGTGCGCCGCCGCGGCGAGGTGCTGCCCCGCTCGCTGATCGCCTCGCAGGTCTGGGACATGAACTTCGACAGCGATTCCAACGCGATCGACGTCGCCATCCGGCGTCTGCGCGGCAAGGTCGACGACGGCTACGAGCCCAAGCTCATCCAGACCGTGCGTGGCATGGGTTACATGCTGGACCTCCCCGATGCCCCGTGAGGCAGGCCATCGCCGCCCTTGGTCGCTCGCGCTGCGGATCACGCTCGTCGTCAGTCTGACGATCGGTGCGGCGTTTGCGATCAGTGCGTGGCTGGTCTCCCGCTCGATCGGTGCCCACTTCGAGCTGCTGGATTTCGACGAACTCCAGGTCGTGACCGAGTCGCTGCGCCAGGCACTCGGCAGCGCACAGGCCCGGGACGCGCCCGAGGGGCATCGGCACGACCTGGAGCATGCCGTGGCCGGCCACCATGGCATTCACTACGGCGTCTTCGACGGCGCGGGGCAGCCGATCTACACACGCGCGCCTGCCGCGCTGCTCGACGCGGCACGGTCCGCCGAGCCTGCGCGAGCGCTGAGTCGCACCGCGATGCGGGCCTGGACGGTCGGCGGGGATACTTACCGCGGCGCCGTCCTCGCACTGGGCGGCAACCGGGCTGTCGTCGCCGTCTCGACGAATGCGCACGAACAATACCTGGCGGACCTGCGCCGTGGCCTGTGGACGGGCGCGGTCGTCGCCACGCTGCTGGCCGTGCTCGCCGCGGTGCTGGCGGTGCGCTGGGGCCACGCGCCGATAAGGCGCATCGGCGCCACGGTTCAGGGCATCACGTCGGAGCACCTGCACGTGCGCCTGGACCCGCGCGACGCGCCCGCCGAGCTGTCGCCGCTGGTGGGGTCGTTCAACGCCATGCTGGACCAGCTGCAGGCCAGCTTCGAGCGCCTGTCGCATTTCTCGGCCGATATCGCCCACGAGCTGCGGACGCCGGTCACCAACCTGATGACGCAGACCCAGGTAGCCCTGGCGAAGGACCGGACCGGCGCGGAATATCGCGAGGTGCTCTACACGGGCCTGGACGAGCTCGACCGGCTGCGCAGGATGATCGGCGACATGCTGTTCCTGGCACGGGCGGAGCGCTCGACGCAAGGGCTGCAGCGCGACGAGCTGGATCTCGGATCGGAGCTACGGGCGGCGTTCGAGTTCTTCGAGGCCTGGGCCGAGGAAGGAGGAATCGCGCTGCGCATCGAGTGCGAACCCACCGGACCACGCACGATCCTCGCCAATCGGGGCATGCTCCAGCGCGCGCTCGGCAACCTGCTCGGCAATGCCCTGCGTCACACGCCGCACGGGCAAACCATCACCGTGCGGATTGCCCGAGAGCGCGAAGCCGTCCGTCTCGAAGTCTGCAACCCGGGGCAGACGATCGCGCCCGAACACCTTCCTCACCTGTTCGATCGTTTCTACCGCATCGATCCGGCACGACACCGCGAAGGAGAGGGTGCAGGGCTCGGCCTGGCCATCGTCAAGGCCATCGCCGAGGCGCATGGTGGCGTGGTGGGTGTCGAGTCCGGCGCAGGACGCACGATATTCTGGATTTGCCTGCCGGCGCGGTGAGCGAGTGCAGTAAGGCACGCCCGCTGATCGGCCCCTTGAACACGCCGGCCGCCCGCGTGGAGGGGCCCGCAGGCGGGCAAACAGAGGTTGCCGTGGCCGCTGTCGGCTTTTTCGCGTCAGCGCCCGAGCTCGAGATCCAGGCTGACGGGTCGGCCCGTCCTGTTCGACCACATCCAGCAGTAGTCCTGGTCGAGCACCACCCGCAGCTGGCCACTCGCGCTTTCCACGGCGTCGCGCCGCTCCGGGTAACGCACGTCCTTGCCCTCGTGGTAGTGGATGTCGAAGTTCAGCGGGCCGCTGGCGTCGAAGCGCCAGGCGACCGAATCGGCCCGAGTGAGGCCGCCGCAGACCTCGACGAACTTGCCTGGCGCCACCGTCAAGCGGCGTTCGAAGCGGCCTCGTTCGCCCCAGGCGATATCGATGACATCCGCCTGTGCGGCAGCCGACGAGAGGCCCGCGAGGGCCAGCAGAAGGGATCGGACGGGGATCGGCATTCAGATGCTCCGGCGCAAGCGCAGCGCATTGGTGATCACCGACGCCGAGCTCAGGCTCATCGCCAGCGCCGCGATCAACGGCGAGAGCAGCCAGCCGGTGAAGGGATAGAGCAGCCCGGCAGCGATCGGCACGCCGAGCGCGTTGTAGATAAACGCAAAACCGAGGTTCTGCTTCATGTTGCCAATGGTCGCCTGCGACAGCAGCCGCGCCTGTGCGATGCCGCGCAGGTCGCCCTTGACCAGCGTGACCGGCGCGCTGTGCATCGCGACGTCGGTGCCGGTGCCCATGGCCACGCCCACGTCGGCCTGCGCCAGGGCCGGCGCGTCGTTGATGCCGTCGCCGGCCATCGCCACCACCCTGCCCTGGCGCTGCAGCGCCTTCACGAGTTCCAGCTTGTCGGCCGGCTCGACCTCGCCGTGCACTTCGTCGATGCCGAGCCGCTGTGCCACCGCACGCGCCGTGGTCCAGCCGTCGCCCGTGGCCATCACGACGCGCAGGCCGGCAGCGTGCAGTGCCGCCAGCGCCTCGGGCGTGCTGGTCTTCACCGGGTCGGACACGGCGAGCAGCCCCGCCAGGCGGCGGTCGACCGCGAGGTGCATCACGCTCGCGCCTTCGGCGCGCAGGGCCTCGGCCTGGTCGGCCAGCGCATCGACGGCGACGCCAAGCCGTTGCATCAGCGCGGTGTTCCCCAGCGCGAGGTCGTGCCCTTCGACCGTTCCGCGCACACCGATGCCGCTGCTCGACTCGAAGCTCTCGGGCTTGGCCAGCACGAGGCCCTGCGCATGCGCCGCCCGCACGATCGCGTCGGCTAGCGGGTGCTCGCTGCCCTGGTCCAGGCTGGCAGCCAGCCACAGCACCTCGTCGGCCGTGAAGCCGGCGGCAGGCACGGCGCGGTCGAAGGCCGGCTTGCCTTCGGTGAGCGTGCCGGTCTTGTCGACGATCAGCGTGTCGACCTTGCGGAAATGCTCGATCGCCGCGGCGTCGCGGAACAGGATGCCGCGCGTCGCGGCGCGCCCGGTGGCGACCATGATCGACATCGGTGTCGCCAGCCCCAGCGCGCACGGGCAGGCGATGATCAGCACCGCCACCGCGTTGATCAACCCGTAGACCCAGCTCGGCTCGGGCCCCCACAGTCCCCAGGCGAACAAGGTCGCCGCCGCGACGGCCACCACCGCCACCACGAACCAGCCGGCCACCTGGTCGGCCATGCGCTGCATCGGCGCCTTCGAGCGCTGCGCCTGCGCGACCATCTGCACGATCTGCGACAGCATGGTCTGCGCGCCGACGCGCTCCGATCGCATCACCAGCGCACCGCTGGTGTTCAGCGTGGCGCCGATCAGCTTGTCGCCGGGGCGCTTGCTCACGGGCACGGGCTCGCCGGTCAGCATCGACTCGTCGACCGCGCTCGCCCCCTCGATCACCACGCCGTCGACCGGCACCTTCTCGCCCGGCCGCACGCGCAGCAGGTCGCCGACATGCACATGCCCGAGCGGCACGTCCTCCTCGGTCCCGTCGGCGCGGATGCGGCGCGCCGTCTTCGGCGCCAGGCCGAGCAGCGACTTGATCGCGGCCGAGGTCTGAGAGCGTGCCTTCAGCTCGAGGATCTGGCCGAGCAGCGTCAGCGAGATGATCACGGCCGCCGCCTCGAAGTACACCGCCACGCGCCCCATCGACTGGAAGGACGCAGGGAATACCCCAGGCGCCACGGTCGCCGCGACGCTGTAGACGAAGGCGGCGCCGGTGCCCAGGCCGATCAGCGTCCACATGTTCGGGCTGCGCTGGCGCACCGACTGCACGCCACGCACGAAGAACGGCCATCCAGCCCAAAGCACGATCGGCACCGACAGCAGCAGCTCGATCCAGCTCTGCACCGCCATGTCGAACCACCGCAAGCGATGCCCGACCATCGCCAGCAGCGTGACGATCACGGTCAAAGGCAGCGTCCACCCGAAGCGCCGGCGGAAGTCGGCGAGCTCCGGGTTCTCGTCCTCGTCCAGCGCGGGCAGCACCGGCTCCAGCGTCATACCGCACTTGGGGCAGTTGCCGGGGTGGTCCTGCCGCACCTCGGGGTGCATGGGGCAGGTGTAGACCGTGCCCGCCGGCGGGCCCGGCTGCTCGTCGGCAGGCCTAGGGATGGCCGCCGTCACGGTGACCGGAAGCTGACGCCGTTGGGCCCGGCGCCGACGCGATGGGTGGCCACCACCCGACGGATGGCGGTGTCGATCACCGACACCGTCGCCTCCTCGATATTGGTCACGAAGACGTAGGCGCCATCACCGCTTATCGCTACGCCGTGCGCACCCTTGCCCGTGGTGATCGTGGCCAGAGGCTTCCGCGTTTCGAGATCGATCACCGAAACCCGATCGTCGGGCCGCCCTGCGCTGCCCTGGTTGGCGACATAGACCTGCCGGCCGTCGGGCGTCGCATGCAACTGGATCGGCAGGCGGCCGACGGCCACCTTGCCCACCACCGCCCGCTTCGCGGTGTCGATGATGGCCAGCTTGTTCTCGCCGCTGAGCGACGCGAAGGCCTGCTTGCCGTCCGCCGTGAAGCCGACCTGGACCGGCCCCTTGCCGACCTCGATCCGCGCCGTCTCCTTGCGGCTGGCGACGTCGATGACCGAGACCGCGTCGGACCTCATGGCCGCCACGTAGAGCGTGGGGCCGTCCGGGCTCAGGCGCAGACCGTGCGGATAACGGCCCGCGGCGATGCTGCCCGTCTCCTTGCCGGCCGCAAGGTCGAAGACCCGCACCACGTGCGCACCCGAGTCGGTGACGAAGGCCTGCTTCCCCTCGCTGTCGGTCACGACGTGGGCGGGATGGTCGCCGGCATCCAGCGACAGCGCCGGCTGGTCCATGTCGTCGACGCGATAGACCAGCAGGCGGCCGCCCATCGCGCCCATGTCGTGCCCCTGGTGGGATGCAGCCCGCGGCATGCCCGTGGCCAGCAGCCAGCGCCCATCCGGCGACACCTGCACGTTGTGCGGCGAGATGTCCACCTTCGGAGTACTGACCGCGCCCGACGCCAGGTCGATCCGGCTGATCGAACCCTCCCGCTCGTTGGCGGTGAAGACCGTGCCGAAGGGCGCAGCCAAGGCCTGGGCAGCACCGAGTGCCAGAGCCGCAATCACCAGCAACCGGGTCATAAACCTCATCGATCTCCTTTCCATTCGCATCGCGCTCAGCTCACGACGTCAAGCCCACGCGTGACAGCAGGGGCACCGTCGACACGGGTTCCAGGCCCACGCTCGAACTTCCGGAAGCGCCGATCGCCGCAGACGCCGCAGGCTTTCGCGATGCGGCGATGGACCCGTTCGCTCGAGGACATGCTCGTTGGCATGTCCTGCAGTGCAAAGCGACGACGAACGAGCGCGTGACAGGCCCATTTCGATTCCGTTCGTTCGACTCCCGCCTGTTTCAGGCCAAGACATGCGGGTCGATTCCTCGGGGCAGAGCGTCGCGCCTCGATCGAACTCGGCGTGCCATGGGATCAACGCTGCGGCGACGAACTGCGATTCATCTCGTCGTGCTTTGCGCGGATGCTGGGGGGCCACTGTGCCTTGATCCACGAAAGCACGGCCAGGATCTCGGCATCGGTCAATACGCCTTCGTACGCAGGCATCGAAGATCCGAACGACGCCAGGTTGGCAGCCTTGGCCAAGCCCAACTTCGTGATTCGGAAGAGCAACTCGTCCGGGTGGTGCCAGGTGTGCCCGCTCGCATCGTGTGGCGGCGCCGGCAGCCTGCCGTCGGGGCCGCGCGCGCGCCAGTTGGGCTGCCCTTCGAGCCGCGCGCCGTGACAGGCCGCGCACTGGGCCGCGTAGACCTTCTGCCCGAGCGCGGTGACCGCCGCATCGTCCGGCCTCAGGCGCACCGACGGCACCGTGCCGCGGCCGGCGTTCCAGAGCATGGCCGCGCCGACCGCGAGCGCGGCGACGGCGCCAGCCGTGAACAGCGCTGCGGCCCAGGACTTCTTCCCGACCGCCATCGCTCAGGTCCGTGCGGGCGGCGCGCCCATGCGGTCCATCATCATTTGCATCATGGATTGCATCATCTCCATGCGCCTTTCCATCGTCTGCTGGCGCGTGGCCATATCCATCGGCGCGCCCGCGGCGCCCGCCGGGCCCGCGCCCCGCATGCCGCCCATGCCCATCCCGCCCATCGCGCCTGGGCCCATGCCCTCCATCATGGCCATGCCTTCCTGCATGAGCTTCATGTGCTCGGCCATCAGGGCCTGGCGCTCCTGGGGCGTGCCGGCACGCGACATCCTCTCGTGCATCTCGCGCATCGCCTTCATGTGCGCATCCATCATCGCCATGCGGTCGGCGGGCGCCGCCGCGGCCGCTGCGGCGCCCTGTGGGTGGTGGGCTGCAGGGTCCTGACCTCCGGGCCCAGCCGGGTTTTGCGCGCAGGCGGCGAGCGCCAAGGCCAGCATGCCGGCCATCGATACCGAACGGATCATTGCCATGATCGAACTCCTGTCGGAGCGAGGGTTGAATTCCAGTCCGGCGAAGGCGGAGCCAGCTCTGTCTCCGCTTCGGCCAGCCTCATTGCCAACGCCCGGCACCTCGCGCCCGTCGACCCCTTCGGGCACCTCGCATGGCCTCGAATAGGTGGCACGGCCGAAACGATTCTTCTCGGCCATCTTGCCGTCCTCGATCGCATGCAGGGTCGAGCCGTCCTTCAGCGCCGGAACCCGTTGCGCGGCTCGCTGCAGCGCGTCACGGGCGAAGACCGAAGAAGAAAGGCCCAATGGCCGCGAACGAGATGACCAGGATGATCACCGTTGGTTCCATGATCGAACAATTCCTGATGCAGCGAGAGAGTCGATCCGTCGATGTGATGTCAGTTGGCATGACCTGCACTGTAGAAAGCCCCAACGAACGAACGCCTGACGGGCGCATTACTGTTCTGTTAGCTTGGCTCCGGCCTTGTTCGCTGCCGGGACCGCCTCGTCGATGGCGAGGTGGGCCTCGGGCACCCGCACGTGTCAGGCCGACGCGATGCGCCGCCAGAACCGATTGCGGCCGACGCTGGAGCTGACGCCGAACGACTCCCCATGGGCCAAGGCGAAGGTCTCGTCGATCGCCAGACTCAGGCCCGCCCCCTGGCCAGCCCGATGGTGCTTCGGATCGATGCGAAGCAAGCGATCGAACCGATGGGCAAGATGCTCGGGCGCGATCGCCGCGCCGCGGTTCTCGACCTCGATGCGAACCGACCGAGGATTCTCGAACGTGCGCGAGATCGCGATCTCGCCGCGCGCCGCATGGCGCAGCGCATTGCCAATCGGCTTGGCCAGCGCGCTCAGCGGCATCCCATGGTCTGCGCTCGGCCGGTACGGCCCGCCCGGTGCGGTCTCGAAGCACAGCCGTACGCCGGCGTCATCGCTCCAGGTTTCGAAGAAGTCCATGCCCTCACGCAGGCCGCGCAGCGCCAAGCGGCAGCAGCGTTCGCACCCGCGGCAGCCACTCGGGAGTAGGCGATAGGCTTGACCGGGTAGTCGTCGGCGCCGTTTTCGAGCCCCTTGACGAGGTCCTCCACCGCGTCGCGCGCCGTCAGGAACAGGGCCGGGGCGCGGCGGCCGGCGTCGCGACAACGATTTCAGGATGTGCCAGCCGCCGACGCCCGGAGCGTCACGTCCTGATCGACCGGTCGTGGCCGCCAGTCAGCGCCAGGTTATGCCCGTCAAGGCCGTTGCGCGCCAGGTCCATGACGAAGCGGGCTTCGCTCAGGCCCTGGCGAAGACGGTCCGCGGTGATAGATTCGTCCTCGACGACCAGCAGCTTCACGGGCGCTCATCTCCCGGCCTCGGGGTTTGCTCTCGCACCTCACCGCCTCCTCGGCATGCGGATCGTACAGCGCTGCAGCCTTCCTCCGCATGACGAGCCCATGACGCGATCGTCATGTCCGCGTCATGCCGAGGTTCGGCGGCGTGCGCCAGTATCGAGGACCGTGCTGGGCGGGTGGCGCAGCCGGAGCCTGTCGGCGAACTCGGCGTCGTCGATGGGGCGCACCGGTCGCGCGCACATTCGCTGCGCGTCGGTGGCGACGATCGACGTGACGTCGCCGAGCAGCGCCGAGACCTGATGGAGACGAGCATGTTCTACGACGGTGGCTGGGGCTGGTTAATGGGCGGCATGCACTTGCTGTGGTGGTTGTTCTGGATCGCGGTCGTCGCTGCGCTCGTCTGGGTCATCCGGGCGCGCCCGCGCGAGCCGCGGCCTGGCGAGCCGGCGGCGCCGCGCGAGACACCGCTGGAAGTACTGCAGCGGCGGCTCGCCAGCGGCGATTGCACCCCCGAGGAATACGAACGTCGCAAGGCGCTGCTGGATCGCGACGCCCCCGCCGGGCGCTGATCGCTCGGCCCGGATCGGCCCGGGGCACGACGAGGTTCCACTCGACGACGATGAGAACGCGTAGCCCACCTCGATGGCGCGCGGGCACGCAGTGGCGACAATGTTCCTGAAAGCCCTAGGATCCTGCCGCCCTACCCGCCCGCGCGCCGCGCCAGCGCCGCCCTGCGGATCGCCGCCAGCGTCGTTCGCGACCCGATGCGGTCGACGTCGAGCATCAGGTGCAGCAGGCCCGGACGACCGGCGTCGAGCAGCCGCGCGAACGCGGGCTCGAAGTCGGCCGTGCGCTCGACGCGCTCGGCCTGCCAGCCGTAGGCGCGCGCCAAGGCGGCGAAGTCGGGGTTGGCCAGCACGCTGCCGCTGACGCGGCCCGGATATTCGCGCTCCTGGTGCATGCGGATCGTGCCGTAGCTGCCGTTGTCGACCAGCAAGGTGACGAGCCGTCCGGCGCCGTGCGCGCGGGCGGTCGCCATCTCCTGCCCGGTCATCAGCAAGTCGCCGTCGCCGGCGACGTGGATCACGGTGCGATGCGGCTGCAGCAGCGCCGCCGCGACCGCCGCCGGCAGCCCGTAGCCCATCGCGCCGTTGGTCGGCGCAAGCTGGGTGCGGCCATGGTGCTGCAGACCCGGGTAGCGAACGAAGCGGTGCAGCCAGCCGCTGAAATTGCCGGCGCCGTTGGTGTAGACGGTGTCCTCGGGGACCAGGCGCTGGACGGTCCGCACGACCTCGGCCATGTCCAGCGGCTCGACCGGATCGGACTTCAGGTTCGCCGCGCGGTCGGCCGCCACGGCCGCGGTCCAGCCGGCCCAGCGCGGTGTGGCCGGCGGCTGCAGATCCCGCAGCGACTGCGCCGCCGCGCGCATGCCGGCCTGCAGCATCAGGTCGGCGGCGTAGACGCGGCCGAGCTCGTCGGGCCCCGGGTGGATGTGCACCAGCATCTGCGCCGGCCGCGGCGGCTGCAGCAGCGTATAGCCGCCGGTCGTCATCTCGCCCATCCGCACGCCGACGGCGAGCACCAGGTCGGCGGCGCGGACGCGCGCGGCGAGCGCCGGGTCGATGCCGATGCCGACATCGCCGGCGTAGAGCGGGTGCCGGTTGTCGAAGGTATCCTGGAAGCGGAAGGCACAAGCCACCGGCAGCTGCCAGCGCTCGGCGAACTGCTGCAGCGCGCAGGCGGCCTCGGCATCCCAGCCCGGGCCGCCGACGATCGCCAGCGGCCGCTCGGCCGCGTCGAGCAGGCGCCGCAGCGCCTGCAGCGCCGCCGGCGCCGGCCAGGCCTCGGCCGGCTGCACGCGCGGCAGCACCGGGGCGGTCGTCATGCTCGTCAGCATGTCCTCCGGCAGCGCCAGCACGACCGGCCCGGGCCGCCCCTGCAGCGCGGTGTGGAAGGCGCGCGCGACATATTCGGGCAGGCGGTCGGCGCGGTCGACCTCGGCCGCCCACTTGGCCAGCCCGAGCGTGCCGGGGCCGAACATCTGCCGGTAGTCGATCTCCTGGAAGGCCTCGCGGTCGCGCTGGTCGCCGGCCACCTGGCCGACGAACAGGATCATCGGCGTCGAGTCCTGGAACGCGGTGTGCACGCCGATCGCGGCATTGGTCGCGCCCGGGCCGCGGGTGACGAAGCAGATCCCCGGCCGCCCGCCGAGCTTGCCCTGCGCCTCGGCCATGAAGGCCGCCCCGCCCTCCTGGCGGCAGGCGACGAAGCGGATGCGGTCGCGGTGCTCGTGCAGGCCGTCGAGGACGGCGAGGTAGCTCTCGCCGGGTACGCCGAAGACGGTGTCGACGCCTTGCGCGATCAGCGCCTCGACCAGCACGTGGCCGGCCAGGCGCGGCGGGACGGATGCTTGCGGTGCGAGGTCGAGGTCCAAAGCGGGTCTCTCTTGATGATGCATGGGGCGCGGCGACGCCGCCTGTCACGTGCTCAAGCGACGACGCCGCCTGTCACGCGCTCAAGCCGCGGCGCGCGCCGCGGGCCGCCGCAGCCGCGTGCCGACCAGCGCCGCCGATGCGATGCCGGCCGCCAGCGCCAGCGCCGAGCCGACGAAGATGCCCGCCGGCTCGCCCTGGTCCAGCACCCAGCCGAAGACCGGGGCTGCGGTCGCGAAGCCGACGTCCAGCCCCGAGTAGACCGTGCCGTAGACGCGCCCGGTGGCGCCGGGTGGGGTCGCGCGCTTGATCAGCATGTCGCGCGACGGCCCTGCGAGCCCGGTGCCGAAGCCGGCGGCCGCCGCCAGCGCGACCGCCACCATGCCCGGCAGCCAGCCGCTGGCCACCAGCAGCAGCAGCAGCGCCGAGGCCGCCATCGCCCAGCCGATCACCGTCTCGAGCCGCTCGGTGCGCGCGACCAGAAAGCCGCCGGCGACCATGCCGAGCGCGCCGAAGACCATGTAGCCGCTGACGACGAAGGCCGTCACCGTCAGCGGCAGCCCGGTCATCTGCGCCAGCGCCGGGCTGGCGAAGCTCTGGATCGCGCTCAGCGCCGCGGTGCTCCAGAAGAAGAACGAGAAGCACAGCCAGATCGCCGGCAGCTTCAGGAAGGCCAGCGCGTGCGCCTCGGGGCCCGCGGCGCCGGCGGCGTGGCGCGTCGCGCGGGCCTGCCGGTCGTCGATCGCCGCCCGGCCGGCGACCAGCGCCGCCAGCACCAGCAGCGCCCACAGCGAGGCCGCCGCCGTCGCCCAGCGCCAGCTCCCACTGGCGCTGGCGATGCCGATCAGGAACACCGGCGCCGCCGCCCAGCCGAGGTTGCCCGAGATGCCGTGGACCGAAAACGCATGCCCGAGCCGCGGCGCCGAGACACGGTGGTTGAGGACGGTGAAGTCCGCCGGGTGGAACGGCGCATTGCCCAGTCCCGCGAGGCAGGCCGCGAGCAGCAGCCCGCCGAAGCCCTGCGCCGCCGACGCCGCCAGAGCGGCCGACGCGAACAACAGCATCGCCGCGAACAGCACCGGCCGCGCGCCGATGCGGTCGACGACGAACCCCGCCAGCGCCTGCCCGATGCCCGAGATGACGAAGAAGGCCGTCACCAGCAGCCCGAGCTCGGAGTAGCTGAGGCCGAACTCGCCGATGAAGGCCGGGAACAGCGGCGGCAGCAGCAGGTGGAAGAAGTGCGAGGTGCCATGCGCGACGCCGATCAGCGTGATCGTCGTCGCATCCTGGCGTGCGCGCGCGGCGTCCGGCGCTGCTGGAAGGGCTCGCTCGTCCATACCTGAATTGTGGCCGCACGGCGCCGGCAGCGCAGCGCGCGGTCCGATCAAGCGCCCGAGTGGCGCGCGGCCGGCTCGCTGAACCGGCTTCCAGCCACGCGCGGCCGCATCCGGCGCCAGCGTGGCCCAACCGTTACCATCTTGCCTTGACGTCCCCGGGGCGCAACGCGCGCCCTCTTCTGCCATGGACCAGACCCTCTACGACTACGACCGCCAGGATGCCCACGGCGCGACCAGCACCGCGCAGGCCTGGGCCCGTGTGCCGCCCGGGCTGCCGCCGGCCGAGCGTGCAGCGACTATCGATCGCATCCACGCCCAGCTCGTCGCGCAGGATGCGGTGCTGGTCGCGCACTACTACGTCGACGGCGATATCCAAGACCTGGCGCTGGCCAGCGGCGGCTGTGTGGCCGACTCGCTCGAGATGGCGCGCTTCGGGCGCGACCACCCGGCGCATACGCTGGTCGTGGCCGGCGTGCGATTCATGGGCGAGACGGCCAAGATCCTGTCGCCCGACAAGCGCGTGCTGATGCCGGACCTGGACGCCACCTGCTCGCTCGACCTGGGCTGCCCGGCCGACGAGTTCGCCGCCTTCTGCGACGCCCACCCCGACCGCAAGGTCGTCGTCTACGCCAACACCAGCGCTGCGGTCAAGGCGAGGGCCGACTGGATGGTGACCAGCTCCTGCGCGCTGGCGATCGTCAACCACCTGAAGGACCAGGGCGAGAAGGTGCTGTGGGCGCCCGACCGCCATCTGGGCCGCTACATCCAGGAGCAGACCGGCGCCGACATGCTGCTGTGGAGCGGCGCCTGCATCGTACACGACGAGTTCAAGGCGCTGGAACTGGAGCTGCTGAAGAGCGAGCACCCCGGCGCCAAGGTGCTGGCGCACCCGGAGTCGCCCGACACCGTGCTGGCGCAGGCCGACCTGATCGGGTCGACGACGCAGATCCTGAAGGCCGTGCTGGAGGGCGACGCGAGCGAATACATCATCGCCACCGACAAGGCGCTGATGCACCGCATCCGCCAGCTCGCGCCCGGCAAGACGCTGATCGAGGCGCCGACCGCCGGCCGCAGCGCGACCTGCAAGAGCTGCGCGCACTGCCCGTGGATGGCGATGAATGCGCTGCAGGGCGTGCTCGCCTGCCTGGAGCACGGGCACGGCGAGATCCACGTCCCCGAGCCGATCCGCAGCCAGGCGCATGGCTGCATCGCGCGCATGCTGGCCTTTACCGCGAACCATCCGGGCAGCCTGGCGCAGCCTGGGCTGGTGCCGCATCTGGGCGCGGCCTGATGCGCCCCCGCTCCTGACGAGAACCGGGGCGGCGCCCGCATGTTCGAGTTCAACGAGACGCTGGACGAGGCCTGCGCGCGCAATATCGGCGAGGCGCTGGCCGAGGATATCGGCCGCGGCGACTGGACCGCGCTGCTCGTCCCGGGCGGCCAGCGCGTTCGCGCGCGCGTGATCGCACGCGAGCGCGCGGTGCTTTGCGGCCGCGCCTGGTTCGACGGCTGCGTCAGGCGGCTGGACCCGTCAGCGCGACTCGACTGGGCGCTGGACGACGGCGCGTGGCTGGAGCCCGACGCCGGTGTCGTCGCGATCGAGTCCGATGCGCGCGCGCTGTTGTCGGCGGAGCGCCCGGCGCTCAACTTCCTTCAGCTGCTCAGTGGCACGGCGACGATCGCGCGCGCGCATGTCGATGCGATCGCCGGCGCGTCGCCGAATCCGCGCGGCTGCGCGGTGCTCGACACGCGCAAGACCATTCCGGGGCTGAGGCTGGCGCAGAAATATGCGGTGCGCGTCGGCGGCGGATCCAACCAGCGGCTGGCGCTGTACGACGGCATCCTGATCAAGGAAAACCACATCGCCGCCGCCGGCGGCATCCCGCAGGTGCTGGCGGCCGCGCGCGCGCTCGACGCCGGCGTCTCGATCCAGATCGAGGTCGAGTCGCTGGCGCAGTTGCGCCAGGCGCTGGACCACGGCGCCGCGAGCGTGCTGCTGGACAACTTCGACCTGCCGCGCATGCGCGAGGCGGTGGCGATCAACGCCGGGCGCGCGCTGCTGGAAGTCTCCGGCAGCGTCAGGCTCGACCAGATGCGCGAGATCGCCGCCACCGGCGTCGACCGCATCTCGGTCGGCCGGCTGACCAAGGACGTGCGGGCGGTGGACTTCTCGCTGCGCGTGCTCGGGCCGGCCTGAGCGCCTTGTCGTGTCAGCCCGTCTTCAGTGCAGGACGCGGCGGCCGATAAGCCCTGGAGCGCGTCGCGCCGGGTCGCCTGGCGCGCCAGCAACGCATTTCAAACACCAGGTGCGACCGATGAGCATCGACTTCGAATCCATTCACAACCACAACGAGCAGGCCGTCCTGGACACGGTCCAGGCACGAGCGCCACGCTTCCCGGCGCTGGCGAACAATGCCGATCTACTCGCCGACGTCGCCTGCGTCGCGCTCAATCGCCTGCCGCCGCGCTACATCCGGCACCGGGTCGACATGGCCTTCTACGAGAGCGAGGGCGAAAGGCAGTCGACGCAGCGGGCAGTCGAGGAGGCGGTCGAGCGGGCGTTCGCCTTCGTGCAGGCCAGGGTGGCGATGCGCGCTCGCGCCTGAGGTATCCGCCGACGCTTCTCACCGGCCGGGGCGCGCGCTTCGGGCCTCGCGCGTCAGCACGGTCGGGAAGCTTACCGGCAGCGCGGCGGGGAAGTCGCGGCTGAAATGCAGCCCGCGGCTTTCGTGGCGGCGCAGTGCCGATCGCACGATCAGCTCGGCGCAGACGACCAGGTTGCGCAACTCCAGCAGGTCGCGGGTGACACGGAAGTTCGCGTAATAGTCGTCGATCTCGCCGCGCAGCAGCTTGATGCGGTGCAGCGCGCGCTCGAGCCGGCGTGTCGTGCGGACGATACCGACGTAGTTCCACATCACCAGCCTGAGCTCGTCCCAGTTGTGCGAGATCACCACCTGCTCGTCGGCGTCCTCGACCTGGCTCTCGTCCCAGGGCGGCACTGCCTCAGTCGCGGCTGCGGCGCTGGCCACGATGCGCTCGGCGCAGCCGCGGCCCATGACGACGCACTCGAGCAGCGAGTTGCTCGCCAGCCGGTTGGCGCCGTGCAGTCCGGTGTAGGTCGCCTCGCCGACCGCGTACAGCCCGGGCAGGTCGGTGCGGCCCTCGTGGTCGGTCACCACGCCTCCGCAGGTGTAGTGGGCCGCCGGAACGACCGGGATCGGCTGGCGCACGATGTCGATGCCAAGCTGCAGGCAGCGCGCGTGGATGGTCGGGAAGTGCGCCGTCAGGAAGGCCTCGCCCTTGTCGGCGACGATAGGCCTGGCATCGAGCCAGACGTGGTCGATGCCGTGCTTTTTCATCTCGAAGTCGATCGCGCGCGCGACGATGTCGCGCGGCGCGAGTTCGGCGCGCGCGTCGTGCGCAGGCATGAAGCGCTCGCCGACCTCGTGCCCGTTGACGGGCAGGTGCAGCGTCGCGCCCTCGCCGCGCAACGCCTCGGTGATCAGGAAGCTGCGCTCCTGAGGGTGGTACAGGCAGGTCGGGTGGAACTGGATGAACTCCATGTTGCCGACCCGGCATCCGGCGCGCCACGCCATCGCGATGCCGTCGCCGGTGGCGGTATCGGGGTTGCTGGTATAGCGGTAGACCTTGCCGACGCCGCCGGTGGCGAGGACGACGGCGTCGGTCGCGATCGCCTCGACGCGGCCGCGCGCGATGTCCAGCGCATAGACGCCGTAGCAGCGCGGCGACTCGTCGCGCCGCAGGTGGCGCGAGCCGACCACGTCCACCGCCATCCAGCGCTCGCGCAGCTCGATGTTCGGGTGTGCGAGCGCGCGCGCCAGCAGCGCATCCTGGATCGCACGCCCGGTGGCGTCGGCCGCGTGCGCGATGCGACGCACGGCGTGCCCGCCCTCACGCGTCAGGTGCAGCCCGAGCGGGCCGGTGGGGTCACTCGAGAACGGAACGCCTGCCTGGACCAGCCATTCGATCGCTGCCGCGCTGTGCCGGGCGACGAAGCGCGCCGTGTCCTCGTCGACGATCCCGGCCCCCGCGTCCTGGGTGTCGCGCACGTGCGACTCGACGCTGTCGTCGGCGCCGAGCACGCCGACGATGCCGCCTTGCGCCCACGCGGTCGCGCCTTCGTCCAGGCCGCGCTTGGCCAGCACGATCACGCGTCGGCGCGACGCCGCCGCCTCCAACGCCACCGTCAGCCCCGCCAGGCCGGCGCCGACCACGACCACCGGTGGGCCGGCCTCGCGCTGATCGTTCATCGCTCCCCCCACGTCACCACCTCGGCCTAAGGCCTGCTGCGCCATGGATTCTAGAAGCGACACGTTGGTGCGTACTGGGGCTGAAAGGGCGGGCCCGCGAAGCCCTGCCGCGGGCGACAGGTCCGGGCCCGAGGACATGGCGGCGCCCTTGCGAAGCTTCGACGCACCGAAGACCCAGATCCTGCCCGCCCGCTGCGGCCATCTCGGGGAGGCCGGCGACGAGATCGGCCAAAGGCTGGGCCCCGACAGGCTGGAGCTGTTCGTCGCGGCCGACGCGGCCCAGGCGATGCAGGAGCAGATCGATCACCATGCGCCGGAGTACATCGCCGTGCACGACCTCGGCGGCAGCGGTGGACTGCGCCTTCTCGCGGCGATCGGCGCCGCGCGCCGTACACCCCTGCAGCAGCTGGCGATCCGCCGCCAGGGCCATGGCATGGCGCTGGCGACACTGCGATTCGTCGAGCTCGAGAGCCGGGGCAGGCGGCGGCTGCGCCTGTACAGCACCGACATCGACGCCGACTCGCAGTCGCGCCGGCAGCTCGCCCGCGTGCTGATGGGCCACGCGAGGCTGGCCGTGATGTTGGTCGGCGAGCTCCCCGCTCACGCGCTCGACACCGCCCTGGCGCCCTGGCGCGAGACGCTCCAGGCGGACTGCTGGGCCAACCGTGATCTGCTCCTGCTGCCACGGTCGGCGGCGTCCAGGCTCGGAGAGCATGCCGCACGGCTCGCTGGCGACAGCCAGGTCCATGTCGTTGTCTCGGCAGCGGCCACGCAGCCGAACGAGATATGGACCTTGATCGCCGGGGCTTGGAATCGTGTACGCAGCGCGCGCCGACAGGCTGCCGCCGCGGTCGCCTTGCCGCGCGAGGCGGCCGAGGGCCCGGCTGCGGGAACGGCTGCCGCGACCTGCGCCACCGCGTGCGAGACGGCTGCACCGTCCGCGCCGGTCGTGAGACCGGAGCCCGCACCGATCGATGACGCCGCGCCGCTGATCGGGCGCATCATGTCGCTTGGCCTCGTGCGCGAGCTCGAGGGGCTCGCCGAGGCACCACGACCCGACGATGTCCGCACCGAAGACCGGTCCGTGCCGCCGGCGGACGATCGGTCGGGCAGCGTGGGGGCGGCACCGGCCGAGCCGCGCCGCGCCACCATCCCCGGGGCCGACCTTCCACGGCGCAGTCTGTACGAGCGCTACCTGCGCGCGTGCGAACCGATCAAGGGCTTGATCAGCGCGTGCATCTTCGAGGTGCGCGGCGGGCAGTGCCTGGCGCACGTCGGCGGGCGACCAGGCCCGCAGGTGTTGACGGCGCAGGGAATGCGGTTGAGCGCGACGCTGGCCGACGCCGGCTACGCGCTGGGGCTCGGTGCCTCGCAGCCGGGCGCCACGATCACGCTGCCGCAGCATCACCTGCTGCTGCATCCTTTGCCCGGCCACCCCGGCGTGGTGATGCACGCGGTGCTGGACGGCAGCATCGCCGACCCGACGCTCGCCCAGCTTCGGATACGGCTGGTCGACGGCCACGTCCTCGGGCCCGACAAGATCGGCTGATCCGTTCGAGTCCCGGACCGCATCGGCGATCGGGCACGGCCGCTTCTCGCCAGCAGGCTGACGCGAAGCGGCCAACTCGAAACGACCGGCGTCAGTGCACGACGCGCTCGAAGACGAACTGCCCGCCCGCGACGTCGACCGGGATCACGTCCTTGGGCCCGAAGCGGCCCTGCAGGATCAGCTTCGCCACCGGGTTCTCGATCCTGTGCTGGATCGCGCGCTTGAGCGGCCGCGCCCCGAACACCGGGTCGAAGCCGACCTTGGCCAGCTCGGCCAGCGCCGCCGGCGTCACCTCGAGCTTCATGTCGAGCTTGCCCAGACGCTGCTCGAGCTGGCGCAGCTGGATGCGGGCGATATTCTCGATGTGCTTCTGGTCGAGCGCGTGGAAGACCACCGTCTCGTCGATCCGGTTGAGGAACTCGGGGCGGAAATGCTGCTTGACCTCGGCCCAGACCGCGTCGCGGATGTCCTCGCTGCTCTGGCCGGCCATCTGCATGATCAGGTGGCTGCCCAGGTTGCTCGTCATCACGATGACGCAGTTCTTGAAGTCGACCGTGCGCCCCTGGCCGTCGGTCAGCCGCCCGTCGTCGAGCACCTGCAGCAGCACGTTGAAGACGTCCGGGTGCGCCTTCTCGACCTCGTCGAGCAGCAGCACACTGTAGGGCTTGCGCCGCACCGCCTCGGTCAGGTAGCCGCCCTCCTCGTAGCCGACGTAGCCCGGCGGGGCGCCGATCAGCCGCGCCACCGAGTGCTTCTCCATGAATTCGCTCATGTCGATGCGGACCATGTGGTCGTCGCTGTCGAACAGGAATCCGGCCAGCGCCTTGCACAGCTCGGTCTTGCCGACGCCCGTCGGGCCGAGGAAGAGGAACGAGCCCAGCGGCCGGTTCGGATCGCTCAGTCCCGCTCGGCTGCGCCGGATCGCATCGGCCACCGCGACGATCGCCTCGTCCTGGCCGACGACGCGCTCGTGCAGCTTGGCCTCCATCTGCAGCAGCTTGTCGCGCTCGCCCTGCATCAGCTTGGCGACCGGGATGCCGGTGGCGCGCGAGATCACCTCGGCGATCTCCTCGGCGCCGACCATGGTGCGCAGCAGCTGCGGGCCCGCGCCCTCCTTCTTGCCGGCCTCCTTGGCCTGGGCGTCGTGCAGGCGCCGCTCCAGCTCCGGCAGGCGGCCGTACTGCAGCTCGGCGACCTGGTTGAAATCGCCCTTGCGCTTGAGCTCCTCGATCTGGAACTTGATGCGGTCGATCTCCTCCTTGACCTGCGCGCTGCCCTGCGCGGTCGCCTTCTCGCTCTTCCAGATCTCCTCGAGGTCGGCGTACTCGCGCTCGAGCTTGCCGATCTCTTCCTCGATCAGGCCCAGGCGCTTGATCGACGCCTCGTCCTTCTCCTTCCTGACCGCCTCGCGCTCGATCTTGAGCTGGATCAGCCGGCGGTCGAGCTTGTCCATCGCCTCGGGCTTGGAGTCGATCTCGATCTTGATCTTGGCCGCCGCCTCGTCGATCAGGTCGATCGCCTTGTCGGGCAGGAAGCGGTCGGTGATGTAGCGGTGGCTCAGCTCGGCGGCGGCGACGATCGCCGGGTCGGTGATCTCGACGCCGTGGTGGACTTCGTACTTCTCCTGCAGCCCGCGCAGGATCGCGATCGTCTGCTCGACACTGGGCTCGTCGACCAGCACCTTCTGGAAGCGGCGCTCGAGCGCGGCGTCCTTCTCGATGTACTTGCGGTACTCGTCGAGCGTGGTGGCGCCGATGCAGTGCAGCTCGCCGCGCGCCAGCGCGGGCTTGAGCATGTTGCCGGCGTCGATCGCGCCCTCGGCCTTGCCGGCGCCGACCATCGTGTGCAGCTCGTCGATGAAGAGGATGATGCGGCCCTCGTCCTGCGACACCTCCTTCAGCACGGCCTTGAGCCGCTCCTCGAACTCGCCGCGGTACTTGGCGCCGGCCAACAGGCCCGCCATGTCGAGCACCAGCACGCGCTTGTCCTTCAGCGTATCGGGCACCTCGCCATTGACGATTCGCTGCGCCAGGCCTTCGACGATGGCGGTCTTGCCGACGCCGGGCTCGCCGATCAGCACCGGGTTGTTCTTGCTGCGCCGCTGCAGCACCTGGATCGCGCGCCGGATCTCGTCGTCGCGGCCGATCACCGGGTCGAGCTTGCCGGCGCGGGCGCGCTCGGTCAGGTCCAGCGTGTATTTCTTGAGCGCTTCGCGCTGGCCCTCGGCCTCGGCCGAGTCGACGCTGCTGCCGCCGCGCACCGCCGCGATCGCCGCCTCGAGCGCCTTGCGCGTCAGGCCGTGGCCGCGGACGATGCCGCCGAGGTCGGTCTTGGCATCGGCCAGCGCGAGCAGGAACATCTCGCTGGCGATGAACTGGTCGCCGCGCTGGGTGGCCTCCTTGTCGGCCTGCTGCAGCAGCGTGACGAGGTCGCGCGACGGCTGGACCGGCTGGCCGCCCTGCACCTGCACGCTCGGCAGTGCCGCGATCGCCGTGTCCATCGCCTGCTTCAGCACCGCGGTGTTGGCCCCCGCGCGGTCCAGCAGTGCCTTCGGCCCGTCGGGCTGCCGCAGCATCGCGGCCAGCAGGTGCTGCGGCTCGATATAGGGGTTGTCGCGCGCGACGGCCAGGCTCTGGGCGTCGCCGAGCGCCTGCTGGAAGGCGGTGGTCAGCTTGTCGAAACGCATCGGTGCATCCTCCGTTGCGAGGCATCTGGGGCGGTCGCGGGCCGTTTTCAAGGCCGCCTGCGCCGGCGGTGCTCAGAGCCGGTCGCCCAGGAGGTGGTAGTGCCCGGCGTGGAAGAGCAGCGGCGCGGCGGCCGATCCGGCTGCGTGCAGCACGCGGCCGATGAACAGGATGTGGTCGCCCGCGGCCTGATGCAACGTGCGTTCGCACTCGAAGACCGCGGCGGCGCCGGCGAGCACCGGCACCCCGCCGGCGCCGTCATGCCAGTCACCGTGCGCGAAGCGGTCGGCAATCGGTGAGGCGAACCGGTGCGACAGCTCGATCTGCGACGCTGCGAGCACGTTGACGGCGAAGTGCCGGGCCGCGACGAAGGCCGGCAGGCAGGGGCTGACCTGGCGCAACGACCACAGCACGAGCGGCGGCTCCAGCGACAGCGCGTTGAAGGAATTGGCCGTCAGGCCCACGCGCTGCCCTTCGGCGTCGATGCAGGTCACGATCGTGACCCCGGTGGCGAAGCGGCCGAGGACCTTGCGCATGGCCAGCGGGTCGGGCTCCCGGCCCGGGCCGGACGCCGAGGCCGCCACCGCCGGGTCGGCTTCGCCTGCGATCGCCATTGCCCTCCGGGCCGCGGTCACGGTGTCCCGCTGCCTGGCCCGGCATTGCCGGCGGCGATGCCCCAGCGCGCCAGCGCCTCGTCGTCGGCCACCCGGGCGTCGACCCAACCCGCGCCTTCGGGGGTCGTCTCCTTCTTCCAGAACGGTGCCTGCGTCTTCAGGTAGTCGATCAGGAACTCGCAGGCCTGGAAGGCCTGGCCACGGTGCGCCGAGGCGACGACGACGAGGACGATCTGTTCCAGCGGCTGCAGAGGACCGACGCGGTGGACGACGCGCGCGGCGCGGATGTCGAAACGCCGCATCGCCTCGTCGATCATCGACTCGATCGCGCGCTCGGTCATGCCGGGGTAGTGCTCGAGCTCCATCGTCTCGACGCGGTCGGCGGCCGACGGTGCGGCGCTGCCGTGGCGATCGCGCACGGTGCCGACGAATCCCACGACCGCGCCGACGCCGGCGTCGCCGGCGCGCAGCGACGCGGCCTCGGCCGCGAGGTCGAAATCCGCGGTCTGGATGCGCACGCGTGGCGGGGTCGGCATGCCGTGGACCGGGTCGGTCAGCCGCCGGTTACCGGCGGGAAGAAGGCGACCTCGGCGCCGTCGTGCACCGGGGTCGACTCGTCGCGCATCGTCTGGTCCAGCGCGCAGCGCAGCGCGCGCGGCCGCGCCAGCGCCTGGGCATGCCGGCCGCCACGCGCCGCGAGGTGGTCGCGCAGCGCCCCGAGCGTGGGTGGCTGCGGCGGGTCCGCCCATTCGAAGGTCTCGCCGGCGCCCAGCGCCTCGCGCAGCGAGGCGAAATAGCGAAGCTGGATCCTCATGCTGCGATCATCGTCCGTTCATCATCGCGGCGCACGCAAAGCCACGACGCGATCAGCGCCCGACCAGCTCGTGCAGCGGCAGGAAGCGCACCGCGTCGCCGGCCTTCACCGCCTGGCCGGCCGGCAGGTCGACCAGGCCATCGGCCCAGACGGTCGAGGTCAGCACGCCCGAGCTCTGGTTGGGGTACAGGTCCAGCCCACCGCCGTCGTTCAGGCGCACGCGCAGGAATTCCCGCCTGCGGTCAGGCCGCGGCCAGTCGAAGTCGGCGCGCAGCGTGTAGGCCTGAGGCGCCGGGTTGGGCATGCCCTGGATCGCGCGCAGCACCGGCGCGACGGCGACGAGAAAGGTCACGAAGCTCGACACCGGGTTGCCCGGGAGCCCCATGAAGATCGCGCCCGCGTCGGCGCGAGCGTCGCCGCCCGCACCGCGCCGCACGCGGCCGAAGGCCAGCGGCTTGCCCGGCTTCATCGCGATCTGCCAAAGCGTCAGCTCGCCCTCGGCCTGCACCGCCGGGCGCAGGTGATCCTCCTCGCCGACCGAGACCCCGCCCGAGGTCAGGATCAGATCGGCGTCGGCGGCCGCAAGCCGCAGCGCCTCGCGCGTGGCGTCGAGCCGGTCGGGGACGATGCCCAGGTCGATCGCCTCGCAGCCCGCGGCCTGCAGCAGCCCGCGCAGCGTGAAGCGGTTGCTGTTGTAGATCGCGCCCGGCGGCAGCGGGTCGCCTGGCATCACGAGCTCGTCACCGGTCGAGAAGACGGCCACGCGCGGGCGACGCAGCACGGTCAGCGTCGCCGCGCCGACCGACGCCGCCATGCCCAGCGCCTGCGGCGTCAGCCGGGTACCCGCCTTCAGCACGACGGCACCCCGCTGCACGTCCTCGCCGCGCAGGCGCACCCACTGGCCCGCCTGCGCAAGGGTATTCACCCGCACCCGGCCCAGGCCCGTGCCGGCGGGGTCGGCGATCGCCTCGCACTGCTCCTGCATGACCACCGCATCGGCGCCAGGCGGGACCTGCGCGCCGGTGAAGATGCGCGCGGCCGTCCCCGGCGCGAGCGCTTCGCCGACCTTGCCGGCCGGGATGCGCTGCGCCACCGGCAGCACGGTGCCGACCACGCGCACGTCGGCCGCGCGAACCGCGTAGCCGTCCATCGAGGTGTTGTCGGCCGGCGGCACGTCGAGCTGCGAGCGAACGTCGGCCGCCAGCACCCGGCCCAGCGCGTCGAAGCTGCCGACGGTCTCCGTTCGCGCGATGCGGTGCGCCGCGGCGCCGCCGAGCAGCCGCGCCAGCGCCTCGTCCAGGCTCAGCAGCGGCGGCCTGGCGGCGGGGGACGGTGCAGGGGGTGGCGTCGGCTCAGCCATCGTGGCAATGCGCTTCGATGTAGGCTTTGACTTTGGCGGCATCGGCCGGCAGCACCGCAAAGCGCCGCGGCAGCGTCTCGATGCCGGCCAGCGCCGCCGGGCGCGGCGGCGGCGGTGCGGCGGGCCCCAGGGCCTCGGCGAGGGTGTCGGCAAACTTGGCCGGCAGCGCGGTCTCCAGCACGATCATCGTCTCGCCCGGCTGCCGCTGCTCGCATGCGACCTTGACGCCGTCGGCCGTATGGGGATCGATCATGACGCCGGCGGTTTCCCAGGTGCGGCGGATGGTCTCCAGCCGGTCGGCGTGCGTGCTGCGACCCGAGACGAAGCCGTAGCCCGCCGCGCGCGCGTGCTCGTCCGGGCTCAGCGTGAAGCCGCCCTGGGTCGCCAGCGCGTCGCCGAACAGCGTACGCGTGCGCGCCGCGTCGCGCCCGAGCAGGTCGAAGACGAAGCGCTCGAAGTTGCTCGCCTTGCTGATGTCCATCGACGGGCTCGAGGTCTCGTGCGTCTCGGATGTCGCACGCGGACGGTAGGTCCCGGTGCGGAAGAACTCGTCGAGGACGTCGTTCTCGTTCGTCGCCAGCACCAGGCGGGCGATCGGCAGCCCCATCATGCGCGCGACGTGGCCGGCGCAGATGTTGCCGAAGTTGCCCGAAGGCACGGCGAAGCTGACGCGCTCGGCGTCGGACTGCGTCGCCTGGAAGTAGCCTGCGAAGTAATAGACGACCTGCGCCAGCAGCCGCGCCCAGTTGATCGAGTTGACGGTGCCGATGCGGTGGCGGCGCTTGAAGTCCAGGTCGGTGCCGACCGCCTTGACGATATCCTGGCAATCGTCGAAGACGCCCTCGATCGCGAGGTTGTGGATGTTGGCGTCCTGCAGGCTGAACATCTGCGCCTGCTGGAACGGGCTCATGCGCCCGTGCGGGCTGAGCATGAAGACGCGGATGCCCCGCCGGCCGCGCATCGCGTACTCGGCTGCGCTGCCGGTATCGCCCGAGGTCGCGCCCAGGATGTCGAGCCGCTCGCCGCGCCGGCCGAGCTCGTACTCGAACAGCGCCCCGAGCAGTTGCATCGCCATGTCCTTGAACGCCAGCGTCGGGCCGTTGGACAGCTGCTCGATCAGCAGCCCCTCGGGCAGCCGCACGAGCGGTGTGATCTCGGGCGTGCCGAAGACCTGTTCGGTGTAGGTGGCATGCGCCAGCCTG
>JACKLM010000010.1 GCA_024235895.1 Burkholderiaceae bacterium
TGGTGACCCGCGCCTCACGCCGGACATTGACGCTACATATCGAAGAGCGACGGGCGCGGTTCGTCAGGCTCCTCTTCCAGTCGCTCCACCGGGACAACCTGCGCCCGAACCAAGCGACGCTCGCCAGCAGATTCAGACGTCGTCGGACGACCTCCGTGGCCGGGCTGCTGCTCGACGGCAAGAGTTCGATGACGAGCGGAGCCCCGGGCGCGCCGACGACGGCACGATTTCCCCACGGCAGTCGCTGTTCAAAGGCACCGCAAGGCAAGTGGCCCGGGACGCAGCCGAGACCTTCCAAGATGCCAAAGACGCGGTGAAGGGGATCATCAAGAGGTAGTCAATCGGGCTCGCGCGATGGCGGGTCCCCTTCAGGGGGCTTCATGAAGGGCGGGTGTCCCTTGTCGCGCCAATAGTTGGCCGCGAGGTCCTCGGAAGTCACGCCGGAACCTGGAATGGGATTGCCTGTGAGCGATCGAGACACCTGCCCCCGCCCAATCTTGAGCAGCGCACCGCCCACTGCAGCCCCCACGAGGGCGCCGACCGCTGCGAGGACAAGCCGCGTGGCCAAAGCTTCGTCCTGCCCTATCGCCCACCCGGCCAGGGCACCCGCAAGGACAAGCACCAAGAAGGCCAGCATTCGCATTTGAAGTGAGGTCAACTCAAGCTCACGGAAAACAGTGTCCTAGCCTTCGAGCTTCACGCTGTTGCAGCCTGTGTCCGAAACGACCTTTGAGGGCCAACACCTGAGCCGTCTCTGGTCGGTCCAGAGGGAGCCTACACAAACATCAGACTTCCGTGGTGCTCTCCCGCGTGGGCTCGCAGGGCACAGCGGGACGCCGCCCCGGAGTGCGGCAGTTCTTCAAGGAATCCAGGTAGTCGGCCCAGGCGCTCATCATGTCGCGCCGCTGTTCGATGAACTCCGCCCTGTCGTAGGCAGCGCCCAGCGGGCCGGACTTCCCATGTGCCAGCTGGGCCTCGATCACGTCCGGCGCCACGTTGAGCCGCTCCACCATCACGGTACGGGCCATCGCCCGGAATCCATGGGGAGTCATCGTCTCGTTGTCGAAGCCTAGCCGGCGCAGGGCAACGCGGACCGTGTTTTCGCTCATTGGCCGCTTGGCACTGATCAGGGACGGAAACACGTATTGCCCTCGGCCGGTCAGCGGCATCAGGTCCTTCAGAGCGTCTACAGCCTGGGTGGCGAGCGGAACCAAATGCGGCCTTCCGTTGATCTTCTCCCGCTTTGTCCGCTTCATCTTGGCGGAGGGTATCGCCCACATCCTTGCCTCGAGATCCAGCTCGGCCCACTCCATCTGCCGGATGTTCCCTGGACGCTGGAAGAGCAGTGCCGACAGAAGCAGTGCCGCCCGGGTGACGGGGTGACCGTGGTAGCCGTCGATCGCGCGCATCAAGTCGCCGACCTGATCCGGTTCGACGATCGCCGAGACGTGCCTCGTCAGCACCGGCTTCAGTGCGCCGCGCAGATCCGAAGCGGGGCTGCGCTCACAACGTCCGGTCGCGACGCCGTATCGAAACACTTGCCCGCAGGCTTCCAGCAGAGAGTGAGGCAGTTCGCGCGTGCCACGTGCCTCGACGCGCCGCAGCGTCTGCAGCAGCATCGGTGCGCCGATCTGGGAAAGCGGAAGCTTGCCCAGCCAGGGGAAGATGTCCTTCTCGAGGCGCTCCATCCAGCGCTTGGCGTAGTGATCGCTCCAGCCGACCTTCTTGGTCGCGTGGAACTCGCGCGCGGTCACCTCGAAGCTGGCGTTGGCGTCGAACCGGGAACTGAGGCGATCGACCTGCCTTGCGAGTACCGGGTCGGTGCCTGATTGGTGTTGCTTCCGCGCATCGTCTCGAGCGGCGCGAGCATCCTTGAGGCTGACCTCAGGGTAGCAACCCAAGGAGAGGCGCTTCTCTTTGCCGTCGAAGTAGTACTTCCAGAACCAGCGCTTGGACCCGGCGCCAGCAACTTCGAGGTAGAGACCACCTGAATCGGTCACGCGTGCGCGGGCTTTGCCCTCTGGGCAGGACGCATTCTTGCACTGCTTGTCGGTGAGCATAGGGGAACAGAACTCCAAATGGCATGACGAACGCCATTTGTTCCCCTACATGTTCCCCTACTTGCGCTGCACTGCCGTGGGACGGCAGGAACCTTCCTGACTCAAGCGACTGGCTAAGTCGTTGATTTGGCGGGAAGTTCGGTCCGGCATGGGACCTGATGAAACGCTGGGATGGGGTGGCTGATGGGACTCGAACCCACGACGACCAGAATCACAATCTGGGACTCTACCAACTGAGCTACAGCCACCGCAGAGCCCGGAAGTATACCGCCCGGAGCCTGTGTGACCGGCGAGTGCCGCCCGGTGGCAAGACCCTCAGTCGGCGCCTTCGCGCACCGCCGCCGGTGCCGTGATCCTGACCTTGTGACGCTGCTCGAGCGCCGCCAGAACCGCCCGCTGCTCGGCACCGGCCCAGGCCTGGGCATACTGGGATCGAAGCGCCGCCGTGCCGCCGGCCGCTGCGGGGTCGCGCGGCAGCACGCGCAGCACGCGCAGCACCGCATAGCCCTGCGCGCCGAGGTCGACCCCGAGCGCAGCGGGCAGCGCGTCGGGGTCGGCGCGCAACGCCGCATCGACGATCTCCCGCGGCTGTCCCTGCAACTGCACGCGCGACACCGTCACCGTCGTCGGCAACGCGGCTTCGGGGTCGGCGCGCAGGCCCGCCAGACGCTGCGCACCGGCCTCGCGTGCCAGCGCCGCGGCGCGTTCGGCGACCAGCGCGGCGCGCACCTCGCCGCGCACCTCGTCCAGCGCGCGTGTGCGCTCGGGCCGGTGCTCGACCACGCGTGCCGACACCAGCGTATTGGGCGCGACCTCGATCGCATTCGTGTTGTGCCGGCGTCCCAGCGCGTCGTCGCCGAAGACCGCGTCGAGCAGCGCCTGCGACGCCAGCGTCCCCTGCGCATCGGGCGCGGGCTGGCGGCCGACCGTGGCCGTTTTCGGCTCGAGCTCGAAACGCTCGATCGCCGGCTGCAGGCTGTCGGGCTGCTCGTAGACGACGTTGGTGAACTGCTCGGCGGCCTCGGCGAAGGCGCGCTGCGCCAGCTGCTGCCGCACCTCCGCCTCGACCTCGCCACGCACCGTCTCGAACGGCGTGCGCTCGCCACCCCGCACCTCGTCGAGCCGGATCACGTGGTAGCCGAAGTCGGTCTCGACGACCGGACTGATCTCGCCCGGCCGCATCGCGAACACGGCGTCCTCGAACGGTTTGACCATCGCGCCGCGGCCGAAGAAGCCGAGGTCGCCACCGCGCGTGGCCGACCCCGGATCCTGCGACTCGGCGCGCGCCAGCGACTCGAAGGCCGCCGGGTCGCGCCGCAGCTTGCCCAGCATGGCCTCGGCGCGTTCCTTGGCCTTGCCGCGGTCGGCGGCCGGCGCGTCGGCGTCGGCCTGGATCAGGATGTGGCGCGCACGACGCTCCTCGGCCCGCGTCCAGCGGCTCGCGTTCTCGTCGTAGTAGCGGCGCAGGTCGGGCTCGGCGACCTCGATCCCGCGGCCGAGCGCATCCAGCCCCAGCTCGACGTACTCGATGCGCGCCTGCTCCGGCGCGCGGAAGCGCCCCTCGTTGGCCTTGTGGTAGGCCTGCAGTTCGTCGTCGGTCGGCTGCACCCGGTCGCGGAAGTCCGCCGCATCGAAGCGCTCGACCTGCAGCTCGCGCTGCTGCAGCAGCGCGTCCAGCGCCGCCGCCGCCACCGCCGCCGGCGCCACCACGCTGCGGGTCACGCCGCCGAGCACCTGCTGCATGCCGTACTCGGTGCGCAACTGCTGCGCGAACAGGTCCGAGCTCATGCCTTGCGCGGCGAGCAGGTCGCGGTTGACGCTGCCGTCGGGGTTGCGCCAGTCCGCGAACTGCGGGTCGCTGACGAACAGCCGCTGCAGACGCTGGTCGGTCGGGAACAGGTGGCGCGCGTTCGCCTCGGCCAGCAGCACGCGCTCGCGCACCATCGCGTCCAGCGTCTCGCGCTTCATCTGCGGCGTGTCGAGCAGGCCGACGTCGACGCCAGGCATCTGCTGGCGCAGCCGGTCGATCGTCCGCTGGTGCGCCAAGTCCCATTCGCCCTGCGTGATCTTGCGGCCGTCGACCTGCGCCACCGCCGCATTGGCCGCATCGGTGAAGCTCGAGTAGCCCTGCAGGCCGAAGAAGACGAACGACGGGATGATCAGCAGCACCACCAGGCCGAGCATCAGCTTGGAATGCGTGCGGATGAAATCGAACATCGTGGAGGCCCGGTCGATAGGGCGCGCCGGGGCGGCGCGCGTGGCGAGACGATGAGGCAGCGCAGCCAGAAGGCAAAAAGGCGAACCGCGGTTCGCCTTGCCCTGCTTGCGCGCCGATGCGTGTCGGAGCCGAGTTTAGCCGAGTCGCCGCTCGGCCAGGGCGCTCGCACGCGGCGCGCCCGTGCGCGCGGTGAACTGGTGGGTGCTGACGGTCTCGAACCGCCGACCTACGCCTTGTAAGGGCGCCGCTCTACCAACTGAGCTAAGCACCCGCAGCCTTCCCGGCCGGGAGCGCCCGGCGACGCCGGGCCGCGCGCGGGATCAGTTCAGGTGATCCTTGAGCGCCTTGCCGGGACGGAACTTCGGGATCTTGGCCGACTTGATCTTGATCGTCGCGCCGGTGCGCGGGTTGCGGCCGCTGCGCGCCGGACGCTTGGTGACGGTGAAGGTGCCGAAGCCGACGATCGAGACGCTGCCGTTCTTCTTCAGCGTGGTCTTGACACCGCCGATCAGCGCGTCGAGCGCGCGCGCGGCCGCGGCCTTGGAGATGTCGGCCTGCGTGGCGATGTGTTCGATCAGTTCGGTCTTGTTCACGTCGGTTGCCCTCGTCTGCTGGTCGTCGGATGGTCGGAGCGTCCACCGGGGCCGTCGGCAGCGGGGCGGCGGGGCCCGCCTGCCCGCCCCGAAGGACGCGTCGCCGCGCGCGCCACAGGCTCGGATGGGAGCGGAGATTCTAAGCACTCCACCCGCGGTCATGGCCGGTCGCGCGGGCCGCGCAAACACGGTTGACAGCCGCCGCGTCCGGCCCTAGGACGCTGACGCGCGCGTCAACGCCCCTTGGCACGGATCTCGGGCAGCGCCCGGCGCAGGTAGTAGACCATCGACCACACGGTCAGCACGGCCGCCAGCCACAGCAGTCCCGTGCCCCACAGCCGGGTGTCGATCAGGCCGAGGACGACGCCGTCGTACAGCAGAAACGGAATCGCGACCATTTGCACCGTCGTCTTGACCTTGCCCAGCATGTGCACGGCGACGCTGCCCGACGCGCCGATCTGCGCCATCCACTCGCGCAGCGCGGAGATCGCGATCTCGCGCCCGATGATGATCAGCGCCGCGAAGACGTCGGCGCGCCCCAGGTGCACCAGCACCAGCAGCGACGCGCAGACGAGGAACTTGTCGGCCACCGGATCCAGGAAGGCGCCGAAGGACGAGGTCTGGTTCAGCCGCCGCGCCAGCCAGCCGTCGGCCCAGTCGGTCAGCGCGAAGGCGACGAACAGCACCGTGGCCACCAGGTTGCGCGTCGCGCCGTCCAGCGGCAGGTAGAACACGCCGACGATCAGCGGGATGGCGACGATGCGCGCCCAGGTCAGCAGCGTCGGCAAGGTCAGGAACATGGCGTCCGATTCTGTCCGATCCCCGCGTCAGGCGCTGCATCGTGCGCGCGCGGCACCGCCGCGGCCACGGCGTGCGTGGCGCCGGCGCATCGATCAGTGCAGCGCACGGTGGATCGCCTCGGCGAGCTCGCGCGAGATGCCCTCGACCGAAGCCAGGTCGTCGACGCTGGCCGCCGCGACCCCGCGCACGCCGCCGAAGCGCTGCAGCAGCCGCGCTCGCTTGCGCGGGCCCACGCCGGCGATCTCCTCCAGCGCGCTCGCGCCGGTGCGCACGCGGGCGCGACGCGCGCGCATGCCGGTGATCGCGAAGCGGTGCGCCTCGTCGCGGATCTGCGCCACCAGCATCAGCGCCGCCGAGTCGTGCCCCAGCCAGGCCTTGGGGCGGCCGTCGGCAAAGACCAGCTCCTCCAGCCCGACCTTGCGCCCCTGGCCTTTCTCCACGCCGACGATCGCCGACAGGTCCAGCCCCAGCTCCTCGAACACCTCGCGCGCGACGCCGACCTGGCCGCGCCCGCCGTCGACGAGAACGAGGTCGGGCATGCGCGCGCCAGCGCCGCCGCTGCCACCGGCCGCGCCCTCGGCGAGTCGGGCGTAGCGCCGCATCAGCACCTGGCGCATCGCGGCATAGTCGTCGCCGGCGACGACGCCCTCGACGTTGTAGCGCCGGTACTCGGCCGCCTGCATCTGGTGATGCTGGTAGACCACGCACGCGGCCTGCGTCGCCTCGCCGGCGGTGTGGCTGACGTCGAAGCACTCGATGCGCAGCGCGTCCAGGTCCGCCGCGTCGAGCTCCAGCGCATCGGCCAGCGCACGCGTGCGCGCCTTCTGCGAGCCCTCCTCGGCCAGCAGCCTCGCCAGCGCCAGCTCGGCGCCCTTGGCCGCCATTTCCAGCCAGACGCGCTTCTGCTCGCGCGGCTGGTGCAGCGCGCGCACCCGGACGCCGGTGGCGGCACCGAGCGCGTCGACCAGCGCCTCGTCGACCGCGTGGCTGAGCACCAGCGTCGGCGGCACCGGCTGGCCGACGTAGTGCTGGGCCAGGAAGGCCTCCAGCACCTGCACCTCGGCCGGCGCGGCCGCGAGCGCGGTGGCATCGTCGACGTGCGACGGGAAGTAGGCCCGGTCGCCGAGGTGGCGGCTGCCGCGCACCATCGCCAGGTTGACGCAGGCGCGCCCGCCAGCCACGCGCACCGCCAGGATGTCGACATCCTTGTCCGCCGCCGACAGGCTGCTCGCATCGACCGCCTGCTGGTGCAGCACGCGCGACAGCGCGCCGATGCGGTCGCGCAGCTCGGCCGCCTTCTCGAACTCGAGCGCCTCGGCCCAGGCCATCATCTGGGCCTGCAGCTCGGCGACGACCTCGTCGGTCTGGCCGAGCAGGAAGCGCTCGGCGTCGCGCACGTCGCGCGCATAGTCCTCGGCCGTGACCAGCCCGACGCAGGGGCCCGAGCAGCGCCGGATCTGGTACAGCAGGCAGGGCCGGGTGCGGTGCGCGAAGACCGTGTCCTCGCAGGTGCGCAGCCGGAAGACCTTCTGCAGCAGCTGGATCGTCTGCTTGACCGCCCACGCATTCGGGTAGGGGCCGAAGTAGCGGTGCCGGCGGTCGACGCTGCCGCGGTAGTAGGCCACGCGCGGGAAGCGCGCCGGCCCCGCCTCGTCGCCCTGCCCGGTCGCGCCGCCTCGGCGGCGCGCCGCGGCGCCCTCCTGCGAGGGCCCGGTGATCTTCAGGTAGGGGTAGCTCTTGTCGTCGCGAAACAGGATGTTGAAGCGCGGCGCGAGCGTCTTGATCAGGTTGTTTTCCAGCAGCAGCGCCTCGGCCTCGCTGCGCACGACGGTGGTCTCGATGCGCGCGATGCGCGCGACCATGCTGCCGATGCGGGTGCCGCCGTGGTCCTTGTGGAAGTAGCTCGAGACGCGCTTCTTCAGGTCGCGCGCCTTGCCGACGTACAGCACCTGCCCGCCGGCATCGACGTAGCGGTAGACGCCGGGCAGGTGCGGCAGCGCGGCGGCGTCGGCCTGCAGGCGCGTGCGGCGGTCGGCAGGCGACTCGGTGGCGGCATCGGCGGGCGCTGCGGGCTCGGGCATCGGCCGCGATTGTGCCGCGCAGGCCGCGCGCCGCCGGCGCCCGGCTACGCACTCCGGATAATGGCCCGATGTCCGCGATGCCCACGCACGCTCCCGACACCGCGAGCTGGGACCTGTTCTGCCGCGTCGTCGACAACCATGGCGACTTGGGCTTCGGCTGGCGGCTCGCGGCCGACCTCGCAGCGCGCGGCAAGCGCGTGCGGCTGTGGGTCGACGAGGCCTCGGCGCTGGCGTGGATGGCCCCCGGCGGCGCCGCGGGGGTGCGGGTCTGCGACTTCGACGCCGCCGCGGCCGACGCCGTGCGGCCGGCCGGTGTGGTCGTCGAGCTGTTCGGCTGCCGCCCGCCGCCGCGATTCGTCGACCGCATGGCCGTCACCCGCCCGGCGCCGGTGTGGATCGACGTCGAATACCTCAGCGCCGAGGACTGGGTCGAGCGCTCGCATGCCCTGCCCTCGCCGCAGCCGGGCGGGATGCTGCGCTGGTTTTTCTTCCCGGGCTTCACGCCGCTCACCGGCGGGCTGCTGCGCGAGCCGACGCTGGCCCTGCCGCCGGCCCTCCCCGCGCCCGAGCCCGGCGGCGCGGCCAGCGTGTTCTGCTACGCGAACCCCATGCTGGCGGCGCTGGCGCGCGACTGGCCCGGCAGCCTGCGGCTGTGCCCCGGGCCGGCACAGGCCGACCCGTCGCTGCCCGGCGAGCGCCTGCCCTGGGCGTCGCAGGCTGGCTACGACGCGCTGCTGGCCGGCTGCGCGCTGAACGCGGTGCGCGGCGAGGACTCGCTGGTGCGCGCGATCTGGGCCGGCCGCCCTTTCCTGTGGCAGGCCTACCCGCTGCAAGGCGGTGCGCAGCGCGCCAAGGTCGACGCCATGCTGGACCGGCTGCTGGAAGGCACCAACGGCCGCTTCGCCGCTTCGCTGCGGCGGCTGTGGTGGGCGTGGAACGGTTTCGCCGCGTGGCCCGAGCCGCCGGTCTGGCCCGACTGGCCGGCCTGGCAGGCCGCCTGCCTGCGCTGGCGCGAGCGCCTGGCCGCGCAGACCGACCTGACGACGCAACTGATCCGATTCGCCGCCACCCGGCCGGCGGCCTGAGCACCGGCCCGGCACGGCACGGGTACGCGCACGCGCACCGGCGTCTGCGCCGGCGCGCCCGAGCAGCCCGCGGGGCACCCCTCAGGCTAGAATGGCGGGCTTTGCGCGGCGGCCCACCCCACCCGGGTCGCCGCCCGTCCCGACAGGAATCGCGCCATGAAACTCGCCCAGGAAATCCGCGCCGGCAACGTCATCATGCAGGGCAAGGACCCGATGGTCGTGCTCAAGACCGAATACAGCCGCGGTGGCCGCGGTGCCGCGACCGTGCGCATGAAGATGAAGAACCTGCTGACCGGCGGCGGCAGCGAGGTCGTCTTCAAGGCCGACGACAAGCTCGACCAGATCGTCCTCGACAAGAAGGAGTGCAGCTACTCCTACTTCGCCGACCCGATGTACGTCTTCATGGACCCCGAGTACAACCAGTTCGAGGTCGAGGCCGAGAACATGGGCGACGCGATCAACTACCTCGAGGACAACATGCCGGTCGAGGTGGTGTTCTACGAGGGCAAGGCGATCTCGGTCGAGATGCCGACCACCGTCGTGCGCGAGGTCGAGACCGAGCCCGCCGTCAAGGGCGACACCTCGGGCAAGGTGATGAAGCCCGCCAAGCTCAAGGGCACCGGGTTCGAGATCGCGGTGCCGCTGTTCGTCGAGAGCGGCGACCGGATCGAGATCGATACCCGCACGCACGAGTACCGCAAGCGCGTTTGAAGCCGCGCGCCCAGGCGCCGCGCCGCACATGCCGGCCACCGCGCTCTCGCCGCTGGGCTTCGACTTCGACGCCGCGGTCGTCGCGCCCTGCGGCATGCCGCCCGCGCCGCGGCCGATGGCCGGCGGCGCGACCCCCCTGACACCGCTGGCCCCCGGCTCGCGCCATCAGCGCGAGAAGCTCGCCGTGCTGTCGGCCTTCCCCGAACTGGCGCTGCAAGGCGCCGCGGGTTTCGACCCCGGCCCCGCGCTGGCCGCACTCGCGACGCATGCCGCCGCCGATCACCCGGATGCCTGGGGCTGGGACGGCCGGCGCGCGGAGGCGCTCTGGCTGGGCACCGCGGTCGACGTCGACGCCCACGGCCAGGCCGAGGTCGTGCAGACCGCTCCCGGCCGCTTCGGCCACGGCGACGAGGTCGCGCGCTGCCTGCGCGCGCTGCCGCCGGTCTGGCGCCTGCCCGGGCTGCTGGCGCTGGCCTTCGCCGAGGATCTGGCGATCGTCGAAGCGGACGGCGGCCGCATCGCCTGGACCGCGGTCGCGCTGCCGTCGCACTGGTCGCCGCAGGACCAGATCGGTCGATCGCTCGCCGAGGTCCACGTTCCGCGGCCCGACGCCGAGCTGCGGCAACACGCCGCCGACGTGCTGGCTCGCCTCGTCGCCGGCCCCGAGCGCCGGGAGCGCTTCGCGTGGACCGTTACCGGCCACCCGCGGCTGCATGCGCACCCGCGCCATGTCGACCCGCAGCGCTGGCCGGCCGATGCAGCCTCGACCTGGCCAGGCTGCGCATGGTGGCGCAGCGAGCGCGAGAGCTTCCTGCCGCTGCCGTCGCTGCAGCAGGCGGTCTTCACGATCGGCGTCGAAGTGACCCCGCTGGACGCGGCGATCGCGACGCCGGCACAGGCTGCCCGGCTGCGCGACGCGGTCGCCTCGATGACGCCGGCGGCGCTCGGCGACCGTGCGCTGGCCGCGGTGCGGGACATCCTGCTGACATGGCTGGCGGCGCGCACCGTGGGCGATGCCGTCGAGACGGCCGACGCCGGCGCTGCGGCCCCAGCCAGCGCCCGTCCGTCCGGACGGCCATGCCGCTGACCCCCGCCCGCATCGAGATCGACGCCGACGGCGTGCCGCAGGCGAGCGACTACGGCGACCGCTACCACCCGCGCGAAGGGGCCGCCGCGCAGGCGCGCGAGGTCTTCCTCGCCGGCAACGGCCTGCCCGCGCGCTGGGCCGGGCGCGCCGGCTTCACGCTGCTGGAGACCGGCTTCGGCCTGGGCAACAACTTCCTCGCCACCTGGCAGGCCTGGCGCGACGACCCGGCACGGCCGCGCACGCTGCACTTCGTCTCGATCGAGGCCCACCCGCCGACGCGCGCCGACCTGCAGCACTGTCATGCAGCGTCGCCCTGGCCCGGGCTGGCCGCCGCGCTGATCGACGCCTGGCCGCCTGCGGTCGACGGCCTGCACCCGATCGATTTCGACGAGGGCCGCGTGCGCCTGCTGCTCGCGTTCGGCGACGCCGGCCGCATCGTGCGCGAGCTCGACCTGGCGGCCGACGCGCTGCTGCTCGACGGCTTCGCGCCGGACCGCAACCCGGCGATGTGGACGCGCGAGCTGATGCAGGGGCTCTCCCGCTGCGTCGCCCCCGGTGCCACCGCAGCGACCTGGACCGTCGCGCGCGCGGTGCGCGACGCGCTGGCGGCGGCCGGCTTCGAGGTCGAGCGCGTCGACGGCCACGGCGCGAAGCGGCAGACGCTGCGCGCGCGGTGGACCCCCAGAGGCCACCGCGGGCCCCCGCCGCGCGGCGTCGGCGCCGCTGGCGATCCCGAGCCCGACGGCGTGCAGGCCGACGCGGCGGCGGCCGCACCCGCGCGACCATCGGCCGGCATGCCGACTGCCGTGGGCGCGGCATCCAGCCGCTCGCCGGCCACGGCGCGCGAAGCCATCGTCGTCGGCGCCGGGCTCGCCGGTGCCTCGGCCGCGTTCGCGCTCGCGCGCCAGGGCTGGGCGGTGCGCGTGCTCGACCGCCGCACCGAGCCGGCGGCCGAATCCTCCGGCAACCCCGGCGGCCTGTTCCACGCCACCGTCCACGCCGACGAAGGCGCGCACCTGCGGCTGCACCGCGCCGGCGCGCTGTGGCTGGCGCGCCGGCTCGCGCCGTGGATCGCTGCCGGCCGCGTCCCCGGGCATGCGGGCGGGATGCTGCAGATCGCCGGCGACGACGAGGATCTGGCATCGATGCAGGCGCTGGTCGCGCGCCACGCCACGCCGTCCGAGGTCGCCGAGGCGTTGGATGCCACCGAGGCGTCGCGGTGCGCCGGCATCGCGCTGCATCGTCCGGCCTGGTCCTACCCGCAAGGCGGCTGGGCGCAGCCGCCGGCGCTGGTGCGCGCGCTGCTCGACGTGCCGGGGGTGCGCTTCAGCGGCGGGATCGAGGTCGCATCGCTACGGCGCGACGGGTCGCCATGGGAGCTGCTCGACGCCGACGGCGCGGTCGTCGACCGGGCGCCGGTCGTCGTGCTGGCCAACGCCGACGGCGCGGCGCGCCTGTGGCCGCAGGCCGGCTGGCCGATCGGCCGCGGGCGCGGCCAGCTTTCGATCTGGCCCGCCAGCCCCGACACGCCGCGGCTGCGCTGCCCGCTGTCGGGCGCCGGTTACGCGATCACGCTGCCCGACGGCTCGCTGCTGGCCGGCGCCACCGCGACTCCGGGCGACACCGACCCGGCGCTGCGCGACGCCGACCACGATTTCAACCGCGCGCGGTTGCAGCGCCTGACCGGCTGGGACGTGCCGGCGCCGTCGGCCGGCCGCGTCGGCTGGCGCGTGCAGGCCCCCGACCGGCTGCCGATCGTCGGCGCGGTGCCGGCGCCGGGTGCGGTCTCCGTGCGGCCGACGCAGGCGCGCTGGCAGCCGCGCGAGCCGGGGCTGTTCGTGCTGACCGCGCTCGGCTCGCGCGGCCTGGTGCTGGGCCCGCTGATGGGCGAGGTCCTCGCCGCCTGGGTCAGCGGCTCTCCGATGCCGATCGAGGCCAGGCTGCGCGATGCGATCGACCCGGCGCGCTGGATCGTGCGCGCGGCGCGGCAGGGGGCCGACACGAGCGACTGAGGTCCCGCCGTGCGCGGACGGGCATGCCGCTGCGACGCGGTTGCGTGCGCCCGCGCCGCCTGCCGTCCGCGCACGCCGCAGCGCGGGCGAGGATCGGCGGTGCCGCTTGCCGGGTGTGCCCTGCAGTCAGACCCGGGGTGCCGCGCCGCCCGCCTCGTCGCCGCCGCCTGCGGCCTCGTCGTCGACCTCGCCCTCGGGGGCCTCGGCGCCCTCTGCCTCGTTCTGCGCCAGCGCCATCGCGGCCTCGTTCGGCGTCATCTCCTCGTCGCCACCGCCGGCGGCCTTCTTGGCCGCCTTCTCTTCCTTCTTGCGCTTCTTCGCGAGCTCGCGTTGACGTTTCTCGAACGAGTAGTTGGTCCTGGCCAAGTCGGGTGTCCTCGGTGCGGCGCGCGGACGCGCCGATGGCGGATGGTGGACGCCGAGCATAGCTCACCCGACCCGCGCGCAGCGTGCGGCAAAGGCCACGCCGCACCGTCCATCGTGGCCGCCTCGCCGCGTCTGCGCGATTCAGAACTCGATCGTCTGCACGCCCTGCGCCGTCCCCAGCAGGCAAACCGACGCCCGATGGCGCGCGAAGATGCCCACCGTGACGACCCCCGGCCACTGGTTGATCTCGGCCTCCAGCGCCGGCGGGTCGTCGATGCGCAGCCCGTGCACGTCGAGCAGCGGGTGGCCGTTGTCGGTCAGCACGCCCTGGCGCAGCACCGCGCGGCCGCCGTTCGCGGCGAAGCGCCGCGCGACCTGCGCCGCCGCCATCGGGATGACCTCGACCGGCAACGGGTAGGCGCCCAGCACCTCGACGCGCTTCGAGGCGTCGGCGATGCAGACGAAGCGGTCGGCCAGGTCGGCGACGATCTTCTCGCGCGTCAGCGCCGCGCCGCCGCCCTTGATCATGCAGCCGCGGCCGTCGATCTCGTCGGCGCCATCGATGTAGACCGCCAGCCGCTCGACCTGCTCCGCCGGCACGACCTCGATGCCATGCGCGCGAAGCCGCGCGCTGCTCGCCTCGCTGCTCGAGACCGCGCCGCGGATGCGATCGCGCATCGTCGCCAGCGCGTCGATGAAGTGGTTGACCGTCGACCCGGTCCCCACGCCGACCAGCTCGCCCGGCACCACATGCGCCAGCGCGGCGCGGCCGACCAGCGCCTTGAGTTCGTCCTGCGTCATGGCGCGCGATTATCCGCGCCGGCGCTCGCGCCACGGTGCTCGCGGGCCGCGAGACAATCCCCGCATGCTGCCGCTGCCCTACGCCCTCGCCCGCCCGTTCCTGTTCGGCCTCGACCCGGAGCGCGCGCACGACATGACGCTGGCCGCGATCGCGTCGTTGCAGAACACGCCGGCGCAGTGCGCCTGGGCGCAGCCGCGCGTCGACGACCCGGTGACGCTGGCCGGGCTGCGCTTCCCGAACCGCGTCGGGCTGGCCGCCGGGCTGGACAAGAACGGCCGCTGCATCGACGGCCTGGGCGCGATGGGATTCGGCTTCATCGAGGTCGGCACCGTGACGCCGCGCGCGCAGCCGGGCAACCCGCGGCCGCGCATGTTCCGCCTGCCGGCGCGGCAGGCGCTGATCAACCGGCTGGGGTTCAACAACGACGGGCTGGACGCCTTCGTCGCCAACGTGCGGCGCGCGCGCAGCTTCCGCGCCGGCGGCGGCATCCTGGGGCTGAATATCGGCAAGAACGCGACGACGCCGATCGAGCGCGCCGCCGACGACTACCTGGCCGCGCTCGCCGCCGTCTACCCGCACGCCGACTACGTGACGGTCAACATCTCGAGCCCGAATACCAAGAACCTGCGCGCGCTGCAGTCCGACGAGGCGCTGGACGCACTGCTGGGCGCGGTGCAGGCGCGGCGCAAGTCGCTCGCGCGCGAGCATAGCCGGCGCGTGCCGGTCTTCGTCAAGATCGCGCCCGACCTCGACGAGGCGCAGATTCAGCTCATCGCGCAGACGCTGCGCCGCCACGGCATCGATGGCGTGGTCGCGACCAACACGACGATCGCGCGCGACGCCGTGCAGGGCCTGCCGCACGCGGGCGAAGCGGGCGGGCTGTCCGGCGCGCCGGTCTTCGAGCCGAGCAACCGCGTGATCCGGCTGCTGCGTGCGGCACTCGGCCCGGCGTTTCCGATCGTCGGCGTCGGCGGCGTGATGCGCGGCGCCGACGCCGCAGCCAAGCTCGACGCCGGCGCCGACCTGGTGCAGATCTACACCGGGCTGATCTACCGCGGCCCGGCGCTGGTGCCTGAGGCGGCGCGGGCGCTGCGCGACGCCGCCGCGAACCTGCCAGCGCGAGCCTGAGCACGCCGGGCCGCGGTCTGGAGGGCGCGGAGTCTATGCTCGCGGCCCATGCACGAGACGACCGCGATCGATCGCATCCTCTTCACCCAGGGCTTCGGCTCGCGCCGCGAATGCGCCGCGCTGTGCCGCGCCGGGCGCGTCGCGGTCGGCGGCCGTGCCGTCGATGATCCGCAAGCCGAGTTCGACACCGAGGCGTTGGTCCTCGAGGTCGACGGCGTCGCATGGCCGTACCGCGTGCCGGCGATCGTGATGCTGCACAAGCCGCTGGGCGTCGAGTGCTCGCGCGAGCCCAGCCACCATGCGAGCGTGTTCGAGCTGCTGCCGCCGCCGCTGGCACGCCGCGGCGTGCAGCCGGTCGGGCGGCTCGACGCCGACACCAGCGGCCTGCTGCTGCTGACCGACGACGGCGCGCTGCTGCACCGGCTGACCTCGCCGAAGCGTCGCGTCGCCAAGGTCTACGAGGTGACGACGCGCCACCCGCTGACGCCGGCGATGCTGGACGCGCTGCGCGACGGCGTCGTGCTGCGCGACGACCCGGCGCCGGTTCGCGCCGAGGCGGCCGAGGCCACCGGCGAATGCGCCCTGCGGCTGACGCTGACCGGCGGCCGCTACCACCAGGTGCGGCGCATGGTCGCCGCCGCCGGCAACCGGGTCGAGGCCCTGCACCGCAGCGGCTTCGGGCCGCTCGTGCTGCCGGCCGATCTCGCACGCGGGCAATGGCGCTGGGTCGATCCGGGCGCGCTGCAGGATGTGGCCAGCACCACCGGCGCCGCGTCGGCGGCGGACTCGGCAGGCGCATCCGGCGCGAACCGCGCCACGGAAGCCGTGGCAGCGCCTCGATAATCCCGCCCATGAAGATCCTGCGCGGCCTGCACGGCCCGGCCCCGGCCGGCCCCTGCGCGCTGACCATCGGCAGTTTCGACGGCGTGCACCGCGGCCACCAGGCGATGCTGGCGCTGCTCGCCAGCGAGGCGCGGCATCGCGGCCTGCCCGCGTGCGTGATGACCTTCGAGCCGCACCCGCGCGAGTTCTTCCACGCCCACCGCGGCGGCGCACCACCGCCGCCGCGCATCGCGACCCAGCGCGACAAACTCGCCGAGCTGGCGCGCTGCGGCGTCGACCTGGTCGCGCTGCTGCGATTCGACGAACGGCTGGCGTCGCTGCCGGCGCTGGACTTCGTCGACCGCATCCTGTGCCGGCGGCTGCAGGCGCGCTACGTGCTGGTCGGCGACGACTTCCGCTTCGGCGCCCGGCGTGCCGGCGACTATGCGCTGCTGGACAGCGCCGGCGCGCGCTGCGGCTTCGACGTCGCGCGCATGCAGAGCTACGAGGTGCACGGGCTGCGCGTGTCGAGCTCGGCGGTGCGCGACGCGCTGGCGGCCGGCGACATGCGGCGCACGGCCGAGCTGCTGGGGCGCCCGTATGCGATCAGCGGGCGCGTGCTGCACGGGCGCAAGCTCGGGCGCGACCTCGGCTTTCGCACCCTCAACCTGCGCTTCGGCCACCCGCGGCCTGCCGCCAAGGGGATCTTCGTCGCCCGCGTTCAGGGGCTCGCGGCCGCGGCGCTGCCCGCGGTGTGCAGCCTCGGCGTGCGCCCGGCGGTCGAGGCCGACGGGCGCGTGCTGCTCGAGACGCATGTGCTCGACTGGCCGGGCAGCCTGGGCGTCGAAGGCGGCTACGGCCGGCTGATCACGGTCGAGCTGTTGCACAAGCTGCACGACGAGCGCGCCTACCCGTCGCTGGACGCGCTGCGCGAGGGGATCGCCCGCGACGTGCGCGATGCGCGCGATTGGTTCGCCGCGCACAGCCCGTCGGCGACCGCCGCGCGCGGCTAGTCCAGGTTCCGCGACGGCCGGCCTCTGCGGCGCGGCGCTCGCCAGCAGGGCGGCGGCCGACGGCGCCGCGCCGGCCAGCGATGCGGCCAGGGCCACCGGTAGAATCGTCCGCATGGTGGCATCGTGCCGTTCATCGTGTCCGCGGCTGCGCCGCAGCGTCGCGGGCCTGCACACGTCGACACGCCGGCAGACGACGCGCGACCGAATCCGGCGCACGCCAGCCTGAGCGTGCCCGGCCGCCCCGCCGCAGCGCGCCCCGACCCCGCCGCCGGCCGCCGCACCCCGTCGCACGGACGGCGCATGGCCCCCGAACTGCCTCCCGAGGCCGCGCTCGCCGCGGCGACGAGTCCATGACCACCCCCGACTACCGCAAGACGCTCAACCTGCCCGACACGCCGTTCCCGATGCGCGGCGACCTGCCCAGGCGCGAGCCGGGCTGGGTCGCGCAGTGGGAGGCGCAAGGCCTCTACCGCCGGCTGCGCGATGCGCGCCGCGGCGCGCCGCTGTTCGTGCTGCACGACGGCCCGCCGTATGCCAACGGCGCGCTGCACATCGGGCATGCGGTCAACAAGATCCTCAAGGACATGATCGTCAAGGCGCGCCAGCTCGCCGGCTACGACGCGCGCTACGTGCCGGGCTGGGACTGCCACGGGCTGCCGATCGAGAACCAGGTCGAGAAGACGCATGGCCGCGGCCTGCCGCGCGACGAGGTGCAGAAGAAGAGTCGCGCCTACGCGACCGAGCAGATCGCGCAGCAGAGGGCCGACTTCAAGCGCCTGGGCGTGCTCGGCGACTGGGACCGCCCCTACCGCACGATGGACTTCGGCAACGAGGCCGGCGAGATCCGGGTGTTGAAGCGGCTGATCGAGCGCGGCTATGTCTACCGCGGCGCCAAGCCGGTCTACTGGTGCTTCGATTGCGGCTCGTCGCTGGCCGAGTTCGAGATCGAATATGCCGACAAGCGGTCGCCGACCATCGACGTCGCCTTCCTCGCCGCCGAGCCCGACAGGCTCGCGGCCGCCTTCGGCCTGAAGAAACTGCCCAAGGACGCCTACGCCGTCATCTGGACGACGACGCCGTGGACGATCCCGTCCAACCAGGCGCTCAACCTCAACCCGCACCTGGACTACGCGCTGGTCGACACCGAGCGCGGCGTGCTGCTGCTGGCGGCCGAGCTGGTCGCGCGCTGCCTCGATCGCTACGGCCTGCAGGGCATCGTGCTGGCGACGGCCAAGGGTGCGGCGCTGGACGGCTTGCGCTTCCACCATCCGCTGGCGCATGTGGACCATGGCTATGCGCGCACGGCGCCGGTCTACCTGGCCGACTACGCGACCGCCGAAGACGGAACCGGCCTCGTGCACAGTGCGCCGGCCTACGGCGTCGAGGACTTCGTCTCCTGCATCGCGCACGGGATGGCGCACGCCGACATCCTGAACCCGGTGCAAGGCCACGGCCGCTTCGTCGACGAGCTGCCGCTGTTCGGCGGGCTGGATATCTGGAAGGCCAACCCGCGCATCGTCGATGCGCTGAAGGATGCGGGCCGGCTGCTGGCGCACGGCACGCTGGAACATAGCTACCCGCATTGCTGGCGCCACAAGAGCCCGGTGATCTACCGCGCCGCTGCGCAGTGGTTCGTCCGCATGGACGACGGCGAGGGCGTCTTCACCGTCGACAAGGCGCCCGGCACGCTGCGGCAGATCGCGCTGGCGGCCATCGACGCCACCGCGTTCTACCCCGACAGCGGCCGCGCCCGGCTGCGCGACATGATCGCCAACCGCCCCGACTGGTGCATCAGCCGCCAGCGCAGCTGGGGCGTGCCGCTGCCGTTCTTCCTGCACAAGGTCAGCGGCGAGCTGCACCCCGACACGCTGGCGCTGATGGACCGCGCGGCGGCGCTGGTCGAGCAAGGCGGCATCGAGGCCTGGAGCCGGCTCGACGCCAGCGAGTGGCTCGGCGCCAGCGGCGAGCATTCGGCCGAGCACTATGCGAAGAGCCAGGACATCCTCGACGTCTGGTTCGATTCGGGGTCGACCTTCTGGCACGTGCTGCACGGCTCGCATGCCGGCACCGCGGAGGACCCGGGCCGCCACGCCGACGGCCCCGAGGCCGACCTCTACCTCGAGGGCCACGACCAGCACCGCGGCTGGTTCCACAGCTCGCTGCTGGTGTCGTGCGCGCTGCAGGGGCGCGCGCCCTACCGCGGGCTGCTGACGCACGGCTTCGCCACCGACGGCCAGGGCCGCAAGATGAGCAAGTCGCTCGGCAACGTCGTCGTGCCGCAGGAGGTCAGCGGCAAGCTCGGCGCCGAGATCGTGCGCCTGTGGTGCGCGTCGACCGACTACTCGGGCGACCTCAATATCGACGACAAGATCCTCGCCCGCGTCGTCGACGCCTACCGGCGCATCCGCAACACGCTGCGCTTCCTGCTGGCCAACACCTCGGACTTCGACCCACAAGCCGACGCCGTGCCGCTGGCCGAGATGGTCGAGATGGACCGCTGGGCGATCGCGCGCGCGGCCGAGCTGCAAGCGGAGATCCTCGCGCACTACGAGGTCTACGAATTCCACCCGGTGGTCGCCAAGCTGCAGGTCTACTGCTCGGAGGACCTGGGCGCGTTCTACCTCGACGTGCTGAAGGACCGCCTCTACACGACGGCGCCCAAGTCGCACGCGCGGCGCAGCGCGCAGACCGCCTTGTGGCAGATCACGCACGCGATGCTGCGCTGGATGGCACCGTTCCTGAGCTTCACCGCCGAGGAGGCGTGGCAGGTCCTCGCCGGCGGCGGGGCGAGCGGGACGATCTTCACCGAGACCTACTTCGGCTTCGACCGCCCGGACGCTGCGCTGCTGGCCAGGTGGCGCCGCATCCGCGAGATCCGCGACCTGGCCAACAAGTCGATCGAGGCGCTGCGAACGACCGGCGCGATCGGCTCGTCGCTGCAGGCACGGCTGACGATCACCGCGCCGGCGGACGACGAGGAGCTGCTGGTGACGCTGGGGGCCGACCTGAAGTTCGTCTTCATCGTGTCGGACGCGGCGCTGCACGAGGGCGACGCGCTCGCGATCGAGGTCGCGCCTTCGACGGCGGCCAAGTGCGAGCGCTGCTGGCACTGGCGCGACGACGTCGGCCACGACCCGGCGCACCCGACGATCTGCGGCCGCTGCACGAGCAACCTGTTCGGCGACGGCGAGCGCCGCACGGTGGCCTGATGGCGCGCGCTGGCGGCGGGCCTGGCCTGCTCGCGTGGCTGGGCCTGGCCGCGGTCGTCGTGCTGCTGGACCAGCTGACCAAGACGCTGGTCATCGGCTGGTTCGAGCTCGGCGATGTCCGGCCGGTGACCGGTTTCTTCAACCTCGTTCGCGTGCACAACACCGGCGCGGCGTTCAGCTTCCTGGCCGGCGCGTCGGGCTGGCAACGCTGGTTCTTCGTCGGACTGGGCATCGTGGCGTCGGGCTTCATCGTCTGGATGCTGCGCAGCCACGGGACGCAGAGGCTGTTCGGCTTCTCGCTGGCGATGATCCTCGGCGGCGCGGTCGGCAACATCGTCGACCGGCTGCTGCACGGCTACGTGGTCGACTTCCTGCAGTTCCGCTTCGCACTGCTGGAGCCGATCTTCGCCGGCGGCTACTTCCCGAGCTTCAACGTCGCCGACGCCGCGATCACCGCCGGCGCCATCGGGCTGATCCTCGACGAGATCCTGCGCGTCCGCCGCAGCCGCGGCTGACGTTGCCGCCCTTTCACTGCTTCCCCCGAGCGGGCCCCTGCGGTGAATCTGCCAAGCCGGCCTTCCCCGATCGACAGCGCATGGCCCGTTGCACGCTTTGACGGTCTGATCGGTTGTGGCGTGCGCCGACCTGCGCGCGCCGAGGACAGCGGGTGCCCTTTCCCTCCATGTCCCCCGCCGTCGGCTTGCGCCGCCGGCTCCTCCTTTACTTGCGGGAAAGGGCACCCGCCGTCCTCGGCAGGCAACCGCAACAGTCTTCGACCGTCGAATACCTGAGCGGCGGCAGGCCATGGGTGGCGGGCGCCCTCCCACGTAAGTAGAGGAGGAGGGGCGGGCGCAGCCCGGCCCGGGGGACATGGAGTGGGAGGGTGCCCGCCACCCATGGCACGCTGATACGTCGAACGCCAAGACAAGCGACGGACTGACTTGGACGAGCATCGCGAGCGTGGCCGTTCGTACGCAGCCTTTCCTGATGTGCTCGAACGCCATTCGGCATGAAGCCGCGGCCGCCCGCCGCGCCCCCGCGCGACGGCGCCATACTCCGCCCCCATGCTGATCGAAGCCCTGGGCAGCGTCCAGGATCTCTCCCGCATCAACCAGATCGCCGGCGTGCTGGTGCGCCACGGCCTGGGCGACATGCTGCGCCGGCTCGGGCTGGCGGACATGCTCGCGCGCGCCGGGCATATCCTGCGGCGCGAGCACGCGGCCGACCTCGCGCGGCTGCCGCCGCCGGTGCAGCTGCGGCTGGCGCTGCAGGAGCTGGGGCCGACCTTCGTCAAGCTCGGCCAGGTCCTCGCCGGCCGCGCCGACCTGCTCGGCCCGGAGTGGACCGAGGAGCTCTCGCGGCTGCACAGCCGCGTGCCCGGCGTTCCGCTGGAGCAACTGCGGCCGCAGCTGCGCGAGGACCTGGGCGGCGAGCCCGAGCAGGTCTTCGCGCGCTTCGACCCCGAGCCGGTCGCCGCGGCGTCGATCGCGCAGGTGCACCGCGCGCGGCTGCACGACGGCACCGAAGTCGCGGTCAAGGTGCGCCGGCCCGATATCGTCGACACCGTCGAGGCCGACCTGCGGCTGCTCGCCCGTCTCGCGGAGTGGGCACGCGTCAACGTGCCGGCGCTCGAGCCCTACCGCCCGCGCGAGCTGGTGCGCGAGTTCGCGCGCTCGCTGCGGCGCGAGCTCGACCTCGCGGTCGAATGCCGGCAGGCCGAGCGCGCGGCGGCCAACCTCGCGCCGCTCGGCTACGTCCACGTGCCGCGCGTGCACTGGGCGCATACCGGGCCGCGCGTCAACGTGCAGGACTGGGTCGACGGCATCGCCGGCGAGGACCTGGTCGCGGTCGACGCTGCCGGGCTGGACCGCGTCGAGCTGGCGCGCCGCGGCGCGCACGCGGTGCTGAAGATGATCGTCGAGGACGGTTTCTTCCACGCCGACCCGCACCCCGGCAACGTCTTCTACCTGCCGGGCAACGAGATCGCGTTCATCGACTTCGGCATGGTCGGGCGGCTGTCGCCACGCCGGCGCGAGGAGCTGCTGCGGCTGCTGCTCGGGCTGGTGCAGCGCCAGCCGCAGGCGGTCGCCGACGTGCTGCTGGACTGGACCGGCGACGCGCGCCACGTCGAGCTCGCACAGTTGGAAGCCGAGATCACCGCCTTCGTCGACCAGTACCACGGCACGCCGCTGGCGCAGCTGCAGCTCGGCGAGATGCTGGCGCAGGTCACCAGCGTGCTGCGCGAGCACGGGCTGGCGCTGCCGGCCGACCTTGCGCTGCTGATCAAGGCCTTCGTCTCGCTCGAGGCGATGGGGCGCGCGCTCGACCCCGGCTTCCACATGGCGGCCGAGGCGCTGCCGCTGCTGCGGTCGACGCTGCAGTCGCGCTACCGGCCGCGCGCGCTCGCCGGACGCGTGACGCACGCGCTGCAACAGGCGCTGGCCACGGTCGAGCGCATGCCGCAGGACCTGCACCAGCTGATGCGCCGCGTGCGCCGCGGGCAGCTGCAGGTCGGGATCGAGCTGGCGCACCTCAAGCGCGTCGGCGACCAGATCGACCGCGCCAGCACGCGGCTGGCGATGGCGCTGGTGATCGCGGCGCTGATCATCGGCTCGTCGATCGTGATGACGGTCGGCGGCGGGCCGACGCTGTTCGGGCTGCCGGCCTTCGGCCTCGTCGGCTGGGCCGGCGCGGTCGCCGGCGGGCTGTGGCTGGTGAGATCGATACGCCGCGACCATCGCCAGCGCGACGACGACCCCTGGGGCTGAGGGGGTGTTCGGCCGGCAGGCCCGAGCAGGCCGCCGGTCGACCGACACTTCGTCGCTGTCTCGCCCGTCGGCAGATGCGGCGCCCCGCGCGAGAGTGCCTGCACCCGCACCCCCGGATGAGCCCCGAGCCGACCCCGTCGATGCCGCCATCGAACGAACACACGCACCCTGCCCCGGGCGGCGGTACGCATGCGATCGACCCACGCGGCGCCGCCGCGCAGGGCCCGAGCGCCTTCGACATCGCGCTGAACCCGCTGCGCTTCGGCGACCCGCTGCGCTGGATCGCCGCCGGCTGGCGCGACTTCGTCCGCTGCCCCGGCATCGGCCTGTTCTACGGCGGCTGCTTCGTCGCGATGGGCTGGGCGCTGCTGAAGCTCTACGAGCACGCGCCGGCCTACGTGCTGGCGCTGTCGGCGGGATTCCTGCTGATGGGGCCCTTCCTGTGCCTGGGCCTTTACCGCGCCAGCCAGCGGCTCGAGGAAGGCCGCCAGCCCGACCTCGGCGACTCGCTGCTGGCCTGGGACACGCGCACCGGGCAGCTCGCGATCTTCGGCTTCGTGCTGCTGGTGCTGGAGATGCTGTGGGGGCGCGCGACGCTGGTCGTGTTCGCCGTCAGCTTCGACGGCATGCCCGACTTCCAGGGCTCGCTGCGCGCGCTGCTGGACCCCGCCAACCTCGGCTTCATCGTCGCCTGGCTCGCGGTCGGCGCGGTCTTCGCCGGGCTGATCTTCGCCGTCAGCGTGGTGTCGATGCCGATGATCCTGCACCGCCAGACCGACGCCATCAGCGCCGGGCTGACCAGCCTGCGGCTGGTGCTGACGCAGACCGGCGTCATGCTGTGGTGGGCGCTGCTGATCGTGGTCGTCGTCGGGCTGGCGATGCTGCCCTGGTTCCTCGGGCTGCTGGTGGCCGGGCCGGTGATCGGGCACGCGTCGTGGCACGCCTACCGCGCGGCGGTGGGCGAGGCCGGGCCAGCGCCCGCGGGCAAAGCGGCGGCACCGTGACGCGGCGCACGCCGGCGGCTGCGGGCGCGCGAAATCGCTGGCGCCGGCGCGCCCTGCAGGCCTAGAATGGCTTCGTCCGTCGCGTCGTCGCGGGTCTATATTTCCTCGAGCCGATGCTCGACGAGCTAGGGCTTGGAAGATCGCGAGGCTGGTGTGATCGTCTCGCGTCAGATGAACCCGACGCCTTGCTGACCTCGCCCACCTGAACTTCCGCACCAGGGTTCGGGAATGCGGCCCGCGGTGCGCGGCGGACACCCTCTTGCACCCCCTGCGATCGGTTCGCCGCCCGCCCTGGCGCCACGCGGCGTCGTGCGCGCCGTGGTCGGGCCCCCGACCTGCCCGCGATGCCGAGCTACTGGCTGATGAAGAGCGAGCCCGACGAGGCCTCGATCGACGACCTCGCCGCCGCCCCCGGCCAGACCTTCGGCTGGACCGGCGTGCGCAACTACCAGGCGCGCAACTTCATGCGCGACGCGATGCACCCGGGCGACGGCGTGCTGTTCTACCACTCGTCGTGCCCCGAGCCCGGGATTGCCGGGCTGGCCGAGGTGGTCTCGCACGCGAAGCCCGACCCGACGCAGTTCGACCCGTCGAGCCCCTACTTCGACCCCAAGGCCACGCGCGAGGCGCCGCGCTGGGTCGGCGTCGACGTGCGTCTGGTGCGCAAGACCCGGCTGCTGCCGCTGGCCGCGATGCGCGCCGAACCTGCGCTGGCGGCCATGCAGGTGCTCAGGCGCGGCAACCGGCTGTCGATCACGCCGGTGACGGCCGACGAGTGGCGCACCGTGTGCGCGCTGCTCGACACCGGCCCGCCTGCAGGTTGAGCCGCAGCGAGGAAACTGGCGGTCAGACGGCGTCGAAGCGGATGCTCGCCAGCGTCACGTGGTTGCCGCCGCGCTGGCGCGCCTGCGCCAGCGCCTGCTCGCAAGCCTGGACCAGCTCGTCCTGCGTGTGCGCGGTGTGCGGGAAGCTCGCCACGCCCATCGCCACCGTGAACCCGAGCTCCTGCCCCTCGTGAACGACGATCTGCGTCGCGCACTGCCGTCGCAGCCCCTCCATCCGCGCGTGCGCGGTCGCCAGCCCCACGCCCGACAGCAGCACCGCGAAACGCCGGCCGTCGAGCCGGCACGACGCGTCCATCGCGCGCGTATTGCCGCGCAGCAAACGGCCCAGCGCCTCGTGGATGCGCGCCGTCGCCACCGGGCCTGGTGCCGGTGCGGCCGCCGCGGGCGGGTCGATCTCGATCAGCACGAGTGCGAACTCACGGTGCTCGCGCGTCGACAGGTCGACCTCGCGCCTGAGCTGGTCGTCGAAGTGGCCCCGCGTATACAGCCCGGTGTCGCCCTCACGCAACGCGTGTTCGTGCAGTTCGCGGCGCAGTGCCTCGTGCGCCTGCTGCAGTTGCTCGAGCTGCGCCAGCGCCTGGTGCAGCCGGGCTTCGCGCTGGCGCTGCGGGCCCTGGTCGACCCAGATCGTCAGCAGCCGACGCGGCGCGCCGCCGGAGGTGGTCGCCGCCAGCCGCAGGACGGTGAAGTCGATTCGACGGTCCGCGGCATCGATCCGGTGCTCGGCGGCCAGCAGGTCGCCAGGGGCCGCGAGTGCCGTCTGGTCGGCAGCACGCAATGGCGCTGCCACGGCACCGCCGAACAGCTCGGCATCGCTGCGTCCGGCAGCGCGCTCGCCAAGCCCCCAAACCGCTTCGAGCGCAGGGTCGACCCACTCGTAGCGACCGCTGTCGCCGTCCTTGGCCGCCAGCATCGCCCCTGCCCGAACGGCCAGTGCCGGCCAGGCAGCCGCCAGCGCGTCACCGATCCAGCCAGGGGCGGCGGTCTCGGTGGCGCTGTGGGTATCGGCGACGTGCGTCATGCGGCAACGGGAGGGCAGGATGGAGCGGACGCGGCGTACCGCGTAGGGCCGCAGGGTGGGCTTGGCGCGCGGCCTGCGGCCCTGTGGTCGGCGAGGATATCTTCATCCCGGCACGCTTCCGGATCAAGCCGCGCAAGCAGGGGGTGGACGGACCCGGGCTCGTCCTGCAGGGTGGACCGATGCCGCAGGCCGCCCGCACGCGTTCCGGGAGGTGAGCAGGACGCGCCGCCGACGCTCCTCATTGCCCTGTCGCCGGCGATGAGGCTAGAATTCGCGTTTTCCTGCGTCACGTCCATCCCTAGATGACCACAATCCGCGTCAAAGAGAACGAGCCCTTCGACGTCGCGCTGCGGCGCTTCAAGCGCACCATCGAGAAGACCGGGCTTCTGACCGAACTGCGCGCGCGCGAGTTCTACGAGAAGCCGACCTCCGAGCGCAAGCGCAAGCGTGCGGCAGCGGTCAAGCGCCACCACAAGCGCGTACGCAGCATGCAGCTGCCCAAGAAGCTCTACTGACTCCCGCGGCCGGCGCGCCGCCGGCCCTGCTGCGGCGGCCGCCCTCGGGCGGCCCATGATGCAACCGCCCGCACGGCCTGCCGATGCGGGCGCTTTGCTTTGCGGCGCCGGCCCAGGGGCCCGACAGAACACCCGACGGAGAACCCGATGCCCACCCGCACACTCAAGGACCGCATCCAGGACGACATCAAGGACGCGATGCGCGAGCGCGCCGCCGACCGGCTGCTCGCGCTGCGCGGCCTGATGGCCGCGATCAAGCAGCGCGAGGTCGACGATCGCACGACGCTGGACGATGCGGGCGTCGTCGCGCTGATCGACAAGCTCGTCAAGCAGCGGCGCGACTCGATCGCCGCCTTCCGCCAGGGCGGGCGCGACGATCTCGTGGCCAAGGAGGAGGCCGAGGCGGCGCTGCTGCAGGCCTACCTGCCCGAGCGGCTGTCGACCGACGCGGTCGCGGCCGAAGTCGCCATGCTGGTGTCCGAGCTCGGCGCCACCGGCGCGGCCGACATGGGCCGCGTCATGGCGGCCGCGAAGGCACGCTTCGCCGGCCGTGCCGAGATGGGCGCGGTGTCGGCCGCGGTCAAGGCGGCCCTCGCGCGCAGCGCCGCGCCGTGATCGGCCCGACCACGCTGCCGCTGCGCGAGATCGTGCCCGGCGTGCACGTCGCGCCGCAGCTCGACGCCGCGGCGATGACCGAGGCGGCACGGATCGGGTTTCGCGCGGTGGTCAACAACCGGCCGGACTTCGAGCACGGGCCGGATCAGCCGACGAACGCGTCGGTCGCGGCCGCGGCCGAGGCGGCCGGGCTGGTCTACCGCTTCGTCCCCGTCGACGGGCGATGGCAGACGCCGCAGCAGGTCGAGGACTTCGCGCGCCTGCTGGGCGAACTGCCGCGTCCGCTGCTGCTGTTCTGCCGCTCGGGGGCGCGCAGCTCGCGGCTGTTCGCGGCGGCGCAATCCTCGATCGCGCGCGGCTGAGCGCTCGGCCCGTTGCCCCAGGCCGGAGACACGGCGTGCGGGCAAACCACACCGCCGCGGCGCCACCCCCGTCCCTAGAATGGCAGGCTCGACCGGTCGGGCTCTCTCGATGGCACTCCTCCTCAAGTTCAGCAGGCTGATCGACTGGGTCAGCAACGCCCTGGGCAAGATCATCATGTGGCTGGTGCTGGCGGCGGTGCTGATCAGCGCGATCAACGCAATGATGCGCAAGGCGTTCAACATCGGGTCGAACGCCTACCTCGAGATCCAGTGGTACCTGTTCGCCGGCGTCTTCATGCTCGGCGCCGCCTACGTGCTGCTGCACAACGCGCACGTGCGGATCGACTTCATCGCCGCGCGGCTGGGCAAGCGCACCAATGCCCTGATCGACGCCATCGGCATCGTCGTCTTCCTGATCCCGCTGTGCGTGATCCTCATCGACCTGTCGTGGCCATTCTTCATGCGCGCTTACGAGTCCGGCGAGATGAGCGAGAACGCCGGCGGGTTGATCCGCTGGCCGGTGATCCTGCTGATCCCGCTCGGCTTCGCGTTCCTGCTGCTGCAGGCGGTCTCCGAACTGATCAAGCGCGTGGCCTTCCTGACCGGGGCGCTGCCCGAGCCGTTCAGCTACGGACACGAGAAGAGCGCCGAGGAGATCCTGATCGAGCAGCAGCAGGCCACCGAGGCCACCTCCATGGAGGCCGCTGGGCAAGGGCCGACGCGATGATCGAGTTCGCGACCCAGAACTTCGTCCCGCTGATGTTCGCGGGGCTGCTGTTCTTCCTGCTGACCGGCATCCCGGTGGCCTTCGGGCTGGCGGCCACCGGGCTGCTGTTCGGTTTCATCGGTATGGAGCTCGGGCTGTTCCCGACCAACCTGTTCGGCGCGCTGCCGCTGCGGGTGTTCGGGATCATGAAGAACGACACCCTGCTGGCGATCCCGTTCTTCACCTTCATGGGGATCATCCTCGAGCGCTCGGGGATGGCCGAGGACCTGCTCGAAACGGTCGGCCAGGTCTTCGGTCCGGTGCGCGGTGGGCTTGCGATCGCGGTGATCCTGGTCGGTGCGCTGCTGGCGGCGACCACAGGCGTCGTCGCTGCCGCGGTGATCTCGATGGGCCTGATCTCGCTGCCGATCATGTTGCGCTACGGCTACAACCGCACGATCGCCACCGGCACCATCACCGCGTCGGGGACGCTGGCGCAGGCGATCCCGCCGTCGCTGGTGCTGATCGTGCTGGCCGACCAGCTCGGACGCTCGGTCGGCGACATGTACGCCGGCGCGCTGATTCCGGCCGGTCTGCTCGTGGGCTCGTACCTGCTGTTCGTCATCGCGATGGCCGTCCTGCGCCCGAAGTGGATGCCGCCGCTGCCTGCCGAGGCGCGCATCTACCGCGAGGCGAACGGCGCCAGTGGCCACCTGTCGCTGCTGGTTCTGATGGCCGTATGCGCGGCCACCGGCATCGCGTGGTCGCAGGTGCACGAGCCCGTGATGAACGCCTGGCTGGAGCGGTCCACCCCGGCACCCGGCGACGAGACCTTCATCATGTCGATGACGGTGGCCGCATTCGTCGCGCTCGCGCTTTCGGGGCTGAACCGGTTGCTGCGCCTGGGGTTGCTGTCCCGCCTTGCCGAACGCGTGACCTTCGTGCTGATCCCTCCGCTGGTGCTGATCTTCCTCGTGCTGGGGACGATCTTTCTCGGCGTGGCCACGCCGACCGAGGGCGGGGCGATGGGCGCGCTGGGGGCGTTGATCATGGCCGTCGGCAAGCGCCGCCTGAGCTTTTCGGTGCTCAAGCAGGCGATGGACAGCACGGCGCGGCTGGCGACCTTCGTGATGTTCATCCTGATCGGCTCGACGGTGTTCAGCTTCACCTTCAACGCCGCCGACGGCCACATCTGGGTCGAGCACCTGTTCGACAAGCTTCCCGGCGGCCAGATCGGATTCCTGATCGTCGTGAACCTGCTCGTCTTCGTGCTCGGCATGTTCATCGACTTCTTCGAGATCGCGTTTATCGTCGTGCCGATCCTCGCGCCGGTGGCCGAGAGCATGGGCATCGACCTGATCTGGTTCGGCATCCTGCTGGCGATCAACCTGCAGACCTCTTTCCTCACGCCGCCGTTCGGTTTTGCGCTTTTCTACCTTCGCAGCGTCGCGGCCAGGGCCGACTACAACGACCGCATCACCGGCCTGCGCATCCCGGGGGTGACGACCGCGCAGATCTACAAGGGTTCCATCGCCTTCATCGTGCTGCAGATGATCCTGCTCGCGGTGATCCTGTTCAATCCGCAGTTCGTCACCGGCAGCATCGACAAGGGGACGACGATGGATCCGGCGCAGGCGTCGGAGCAACTTCGCGGCATGGGGCGCGAGGCGATGGAGGCGATCGAGCAGGGCGCGCCGGCCCCCGGCGCCGAGCCTGGAGCGGCGCCGTCGGACGACCCGATGAAGATGCTGCTCGAGTCGTTGGAGAAGGACAAGGCCCCGAACTGACTGCTGCGGCCCCGGTCCCTGCCCCGCGCAGCAGCCGCGGGATGGCCGTGCGCCGTGTGCGGCAAGGCCTACCGTCGCCGCGCGCACGCGCGTGTCCGTTGTAGTCGAGACGCCTCGAGGACAGCACAAAAGAGCCCCGCCGGTCGGGCGGGGCTCGTCGTCGCGGCGCTGCCTTCGCGCTTACAGCCGCTGCTGCTGCATGAAGCCGTCGAAGCCGGCCTCGGTGAAGCGGAACCACAGGTTGGCGTCGCGCCGGTAGGCGGAGAAGTCCTCGTAGACCTTCTTCCAGGCCGGGTTCTTGTTGTTGAGGTCGCTGTAGATATCCATCGCGGCCTTGAACGCGGCGTCCATCATGTCGTTCGGGAACCGGAACAGCTTGGCGCCGCCGGCGACGAGCTTCTTCAGCGCCTCCGGATTACGCGCATCGTACTTGGCCATCATGTGCGTGCCCGCCGCGACGCAGGCCGCCTCGAGGATCGCCTTGTACTCCGCGGGCAGGGCGTTGTAGGCCTTGTCGTTGACGAAGAAGTCGAGCTGCGGGCCACCCTCCCACCAGCCTGGGTAGGCGTAGAACGGCGCGACCTTGTAGAACCCGAGCTTCTCGTCGTCGTAGGGACCGACCCACTCGGCGGCGTCGATCGTGCCCTTCTCCAGCGACTGGTAGATCTCGCCGCCGGGGATATTCTGCGGCACGCCGCCGATGGCCTCGAAGATCTTGCCGCCGAATCCCCCGATCCGGAACTTGGCGCCCTTGGCGTCGGCCAGCGATTTGATCTCGCGGCGCCACCAGCCGCCCATCTGGGCGCCGGTATTGCCGCCGAGGAAGTTGACGATGTTGTAGCCGGCGTAAAACTCGCGCAGCAGCTTGCCACCGTTGCCCTGCAGGTACCAGGCGGTGAACTGGCGGTAGTTCATGCCGAACGGGATCGCGCAGCCGAGGGCGAAGGTCTCGTTCTTGCCGAAGAAGTAGTACGGCGCGGTATGGGCCATCTCGACGGTCGCCCCCTGAACGCCGTCGACGACGCCGAAAGCCGGCATCAGCTCGCCCCCGGCGTGGACGCTGATCTGGAACTTGCCACCGGTGGCGTTACTGACGTACTTGGCCATGTCCTCGGCGGCACCGAAGATGGTGTCGAGCGACTTCGGGAAGCTCGACGCCAGACGCCACCGGATCGCTTCCTGCGCGACGACTGCGGGGGCGGCTGGTGTAGCTGCGGGCGTCGCAGCCGGAGGAGCGGCCTCCTCCTTCTTGCCGCAGGCGGCGAGAAAGGCTGCACCAGCGGCCGCTCCGGCCATGCCCAGCCCGCGGACCATAAGACGACGCTTCATGGATTGGTCTCCTGCAAAAAGGGAAACGGTGAATTGCAGATCGGCGATTCTAGGGACGCCCATCGGGTGGCCCTGGGCGGGATTTCCCTTGCGGCGGCGCAGCGGGCGCCCGCCGCCCGAGCCTGTCGCCGGGTTCAGCCCCCGGCCAGCGTCATCCGCTCGACCAGCACCGACCCCGTCGTCCGCCCGCCCTGGGTGTAGGCGTCGGCGCCCACCGCAACGATGCCGCGCAGCATCTCGCGCAGGTTGCTGGCGATCGTCACCTCGTGCACCGGGTGCACGATGCGCCCGCGCTCGACCCAGAACCCGGCGGCGCCGCGCGAATAGTCGCCGGTGACGTGGTTGACGCCCTGCCCCATCAGCTCGGTGACGAACAGCCCGCGGTGCAGCTTGCGCAGCATCGCGTCCAGGTCGTCGCCCGGCCGCGTCAGCCGGCTCGTCAGCCGCAGGTTGTGCGCGCCGCCCGCATGGCCCGTCGTTCGCAGCCCGAGCTTGCGCGCCGAGTAGCTGGACAGGAAGTAGGTCTGGACGACGCCGGCGTCGGCGATGCGCCGCGCGCGCGTGCTCACACCCTCGTCGTCGAAGGGCGCGCTGGCCTTGCCCTTGGGCTGGTGCGGATCCTCGTCGAGATCCAGGTGCGCGGCCAGCACCTGCGTGCCCAGGCTGTCGGGCAGGAAGCTCGCCTTGCGGTACAGCGCCCCCCCCGAGGTGGCATTGACGTAGGCACCGATCAGACCGGCCGCCACCGGCGCCTCGAACAGCACCGGCACGACGCCGGTCGCCACCCGGCGCGCACCCAGCCGCGCCAGCGCGCGCTCGGCGGCATAGCGGCCGACGGCCTCGGGCGCGGCGAGTTCGTCCGCGTCGCGCATCGACGAGTGCCAGTGGTCGCGCTGCATCGCGCGGCCCTTGCCCGCGATCGGCGCGACCGAGATCGAATGCCGCGAGCTGGCGTAGCCGCCGCGGAAGCCCCGGCTGTTGCCGGCCCAGAAGTGCGACTGCTGTGCCGAGACGCCGGCGCCCTCGGAATTGGCGATCCGGCGGCTGGTCGCGCGCGCCGCGTCCTCGCAGCGCTGCGCCAGTTCGGCCGCCCCGGCGGCGTCGATCGCCCAGGGATGGAACAGGTCGAGGTCGCGCCCCGCCTCGTCCGGTGCGGCCAGGTCCTCGGCGTCGGGCAGCCCGGCGGCCGGGTCCTCGGCGGTGAAGCGCGCGATGTCGTAGGCCGCACGCACGGTCTGCGCGACCGCCGCGGGCGAGAAGTCCGAACTGCTCGCGTTGCCGCGCCGCTGGCCGAGGTAGACCGACACGCCGATCGATTTGTCGCGGTTGCGCTCGACCTGCTCGACCTCGCCCATGCGCACCGAGACCGACAGCCCCGCGCCCTCGGACACCTCGACCCCGGCGTCGCTCGCGCCGAGCGCTCGCGCCTGGGCGAGGACGTCCTCGACCATGGCCTGGAACTGCTCGCGCGTGTAGGCAAAACCGGAGGCGGCGCGGGATGGGGTCATGGGCAGCGGAGCTCGCGTGGAGGGATCGGGCCATGATAATCGGCGGCTTGTGCGACGGCGTGCGTCGCGCCATGCTCCCCGGACGAATGCCCCGACGCCCCGCCCCCGCCTACGGCCCCGACCCGGGTGCCGACGCCGACGACCGCGGCCCCAGCAAGACCGCATTGAAGGCGCAGGCGCACGCGCTGCAGGCCCTGGGGCGGGAGCTCGCGGCGCTGCCGGCCGACCGGCTGGCCGCGGTGGCGATGCCCGAGCCGCTGCGCGAGGCGATCCTCGCCTGGCAGCGCACGCGCACGCACGAGGGCCGGCGGCGCCAGATGCAGTATGTCGGCAAGCTGATGCGCGGCGTCGACGAGGCGCCGCTGCGCGAGGCGGTCGACGCCTACCGGCTCGGCACGGCGCAGGACGCGCTCGCGCTGCACCAGGCCGAGCACTGGCGCGCGCAGCTCGTCGCCGGCGACGACGCGCTGGCGCGCTGGATCGACGAGCATCCCGATACCGACGCGCAGCGCCTGCGCAGCCTGGTGCGCGCCGCGCGCCGCGACGGCGCCGCGATCGACCCCGCGGCACGCCAGCCGCGCAGCTGGCGCGAGCTGTTCCAGTTCCTGCGCCCGCTGCTGGCGGCGCGTGGCACGACCGGCGCCGTCGGCGCACGCGCAGCCGCCCAACCCGACCCCACCGTGGAGCCCCGACCATGAGCGACCCCTCCCCCGCCTACGACCCGGTACGAATCGGGCTGGTGTCGATCAGCGATCGCGCGTCGAGCGGCGGCTACCAGGATCAGGGCATCCCGGCGCTGAAGGACTGGCTGTCGCGCGCGCTTCGCAACCCGGTCGAGTGGCACACGCGGCTGATCCCCGACGAGCTCGACGGCATCAGCGCCGCGCTGCGCGAGCTGGTCGACGCCAGCGGCTGCGACCTGGTGCTGACCACCGGTGGCACCGGCCCGGCGCCGCGCGACGTCACGCCCGAGGCGACGCTGGCGGTCGCCGACAAGCTCATGCCCGGGTTCGGCGAGCAGATGCGGCAGGTCAGCCTCGCCTTCGTGCCGACGGCGATCCTGTCGCGCCAGGTCGCGGTCATCCGCGGCCGCGCGTTGATCATCAACCTGCCGGGGCAGCCGAAGGCCATCGCCGAGACGCTGCAGGGGCTGCCGAACGCGACGCCACCGGTGCACGGCATCTTCGCCGCCGTGCCCTATTGCATCGACCTCCTCGGCGGGCCCTACCTCGAGACCGACGAGTCGGTGTGCAAGGCGTTCCGGCCGAAGTCGGCGATCCGGCCGCCGCGCGCCGGCTGAAACGCGCGGACGCACGCGCGATGCCGCGGCCGCCCCAGCGCTCGCAGCGGCCACCTCGACCGCGGCAAGGGTCTGCCGCCACCGACGCCGAGGCGACGCGGCAGTCGCCCTGGGCGATCTTCCTCGTCTTCCTGCGCCTGGGCCTGACCTCGTTCGGCGGCCCGGTGGCGCACCTGGGCTACTTCCGCACCGAATTCGTCGAGCGACGGCGCTGGATGGACGAGCGCGGCTACGCCGACCTGGTCGCGCTGTGCCAGTTCCTGCCCGGGCCGGCGAGCAGCCAGGTCGGCTTCGCGATCGGGCTGGCGCGCGGCGGCTGGGCCGGGTCGCTGGCCGCGTGGCTGGGCTTCACGCTGCCGTCGGCGCTGCTGATGGCGGGATTCGCCTACGGGCTGACGCAGCACCGCGACTGGGCCGACGTCGGGCTGCTGCACGGGCTGAAGGTGGCCGCGGTCGCGGTCGTCGCGCAGGCGGTGTGGAGCATGGCGCGCACGCTGTGCCCGGACCGCCCGCGCGCCGCTCTGGCGATCGGCGCCGCGCTGCAGACGCTGCTGCTGCCCAGCGCGCTGGCGCAGCTCGGCGCGATCGTCGCCAGCGGTGCGCTCGGCTGGGCGCTGCTGAAGCTGCCCGGCCAGGCGCCACAGCCGCATGCGGGCTGGCGCGTGTCGCGCCGCAGCGGCGTGGTGGCACTGGCGCTGTTCTTCGCGCTGCTGTTCGGGATGCCGCTGGCGGCCGCGGCGCTGGCGTCACCGGCGCTGGCGATGCTGGACGGCTTCTACCGCGCCGGCGCGCTGGTCTTCGGCGGCGGGCATGTGGTGCTGCCGCTGCTGCAGTCGGCGGTGGTGCCCGGCGGTGCGGTCGGCAATGCCGAGTTTCTCGCCGGCTACGGCGCGGCGCAGGCGCTGCCGGGGCCGCTGTTCACCTTCGCCGCCTACCTGGGCGCGGTGATGCAGCCGCCCGCGGCGTGGTGGAGCGCGCCGCTGGGCGCGCTGCTGTGCCTGCTGGCGGTCTTCCTGCCGGCCGCGCTGCTGGTCGTCGGCGCACTGCCGTTCTGGGACGCGCTGCGCCAGCACCCGGCGCTGCAGTCGGCGCTGGCCGGCGTCAACGCCGGCGTCGTCGGCATCCTGCTGGCGGCGCTGTACGACCCGGTGTGGACGAGCGCGGTGCGCGGGGCGCAGGATTTCGCGCTCGCGCTGGCGGCGTTCGCGCTGCTGGTGATCGCGCGCTGGTCACCGTTGGCGGTCGTCGCGCTGGCCGCCGCCGGTGGCTGGGCGATGGCGGCGCTGGGATGATCGGCGGTCCGGCGCGAGGGCGCTGCGCGGACACGGGCCTGCGTGTGGGACGGCCACTCACCGAGAGCGTCGACGTACCCGGTCCGTTTCTGCCAGTCGCCGAAGTCGGTTCTTCGCTTCTCCTGGCGTTCGACCTGCCAGCGTGCCAAGGCCGGCGGGCACCCTCCCACTCCATGCCCGGGGACAGTGCCCCGGGCGCTCGCCAGGCACAAACAGTCCGCAGGACTGTTTGTGTCCGGGCTCGCTCCCCCGGGCCGGGCTGCGCCCGCCCCTCCTCCTCTACTTCCGTGGGAGGGTGCCCGCCGACCTTGGCCTGCCACCGCCCAGGCCTTCGACCGTCGAACACCAATTCCGTGGCCTGCCGAGGACGGCGGGTGCCCTTGACCGGAAGTAAGAGGAGCCAGCGGCCGAAGGCCGGTGGCGGGGGACATGGAGGGCAAGGGCACCCGCCGTCCTCGGCACGCTCGGTCATGGTACGCAAACGAAAGATGGGCCCCGACGAGTGGCAGCGACGGGCCGTCAGCGTCCACCACGACACGCCCAGAATCGGAGCCAGCGACCGCAGCGCCGGATCAGCGCATCCTCACCCAGGCCACCTCGAGCCAGTTGTCGGCGCGGTGCACGACGTCGACGTTGCTGCGCGCGGCCCACGGGATCATCTGCCGGTGCAGCGGCAGCACGTGCACGTTCCTCGTGTATTCGCGCAGCGCGGCGATCACCAGCTCCTTGCGCCGGGCCGGGTCGGACTCGACGCTGGATTTCGCGGCCAGCGCGTCGAAGGTGTCGTTGCGCACATCGCCGTAGTTGTAGTAGCCGACCCCCTTGTCGCCACGGTTGCGCAGCAGCGGCGTCAGCGTCGTCTCGGCGTCGGTCACCGCGCCGCCCCAGCCGAGCATGTACATGCTGGTGTCGAGCTTGTCGAGCTTGGCGAAGTAGGTCGCGCGCGGCATCGCGTTGACCTTGACCTTGACACCGATCTTGGCCCACATCCCGGCCAGCGTGATGCAGATCCGCTCGTCGTTGATGTAGCGGTTGTTCGGGCAGTCCAGCGTGACCTCGAAGCCGTCCGGGTAGCCGGCCTCGCGCAGCAGCGCCCGGGCGCGGTCGAGGTCGTGCGGCAGCCGGCTCTCGACCTCCCGGTCGTCGTAGGCGCCGATCGGCGACGGCGTCACGCCGCCGGTCGGCACGCTCAGCCCGTTCATCAGCTTGTCGCGCATCGCCTCGATGTCGACGGCGTGGTACAGCGCCTGGCGCACGCGCAGGTCCTTGAACGGGTTGCGGTCGCCCGGCACCTTGCCGTAGAGCAGCGTGTCGCGCCCTTGGTCCATGCCGATGAAGACGATGCGATTCTCCGGGCCCTCGATCACCTTGACGCCGGCGGTCGTGCGCAGCCGCGGCACGTCGCGCGGCGACGGGTCGAGGACGAAGTCGATCTCGCCCGAGACCAGCGCCGCCAGCCGCGTCGCATCGTTGGCGATCGGCGTGAAGGCGATCTCCTGCACGTTGCCCTCGGGCTTGTCCCACCAGGCCGGATTGCGCTTGTAGCTGGTCTTGATGCCCGGCGCGCGGCTGACCAGCATGTAGGGGCCGGTCCCGTTGGCGGCGAAGGAGGCGTGGCTCTCCTCCTTGTTCTTGAAGTCCAGCGGCCGCTCGACCTTGTGCTCGACCGCCCAGGCGCGGTTCATGATCCACAGCGCCGCGACATGCTCGAGGAAGATCGGGTTGACCGCAGGCAGCCGGAACTCGACCGTCTGCGCGTCGATCGCGACCGCCTTGCCGGCGGCGTTGGCATAGACGCCGATCTGCGAGGTCGGCGCCTGCGCGCGCTCGACCGAGAACACGACATCGTCGGCGGTCAGCGGCCGGCCGTCGTGGAACCTGACGCCTTGGCGCAGCGTGAAGCGCCAGGCCAGCGGCCCGGTCTGCTGCCACGCGGTCGCGAGCCCCGGCACCAGGTTCAGCGCCTTGTCGCGCCGCACCAGGGTCTCGTAGACCTGACCGTTCATCATGTTGGTCAGGCCCTCGTTCTGCGAGTGCGGGTCCATGGTCTGCGGATCGCCCTGGCTGGCCCAGCGCAGGGTCTGCGCCGCCGCCGGCGGCGCGGCGACGAGGCAGGCGGCGGCCAGCGCGAGGATGGCCGCGAACGCGGCGAGGTGGCGTCGAGTCATGCAATCCTCGTCCGGGATGCCCGGCGCGCGGGCGGGGACCGCAGTGTAGGCAGAGTGCCCGCGCGTCAGGCCGCCGGATAACCCTCCTCGGCGAGCGCGGCGCGCACCGCCTGCTCGTCGGCGCGGGTCTCGATGCGCGCAGTGTGCGTGGGCAGGTCGGTCTGCACCTTGGCATCGGCATCGAGCTTCCTGACCGTCTCGGTCACGGTGCGAACGCAGTGGCCGCAGGTCATGTCGGGCAGGGTCAGTTCGATCATCGGGAGGCTCCTGGGTCGTGGTGGGTCGGGAATCGCGGCGTGGCCGCGGCTGCCGCGTCTGCGGCGCGGCGCGGCGCGCGTGGCTAAGTCTGAAGCTTGCCACGATGGCAAGGTCAAGCGAGGTGGTCGAGCCTCGCCACACCGCCGCCGGCCCGCGCCGGGACGGCACGCGTCGACTCCCCGCCGCCGCGGCACGCGCCGACCCCGCGCCCGAAACGGGCTTGACCCTGACATCGTGTGAAGGTTTATCGTGCCTCCATGGCCGCTAACCAGACCCTGACGCTGCCGATCGCCGGCATGACCTGCGCCTCCTGCGTGCGCCGCGTCGAGCGCGCGCTGGCCGCCGTCCCCGGGGTCGAGGGCGCCGAGGTCAACCTCGCGACCGAAGCCGCGACCGTGCGCGCACCGGCTGCGATCGACCCGGCCGCGCTCGTCGCCGCGGTCGAGCGCGCCGGCTTCGCCGTGCCGGAGTCGCGAACGACGCTGGCGATCGACGGCATGACCTGCGCGAGCTGCGTGCGCCGCGTCGAGCGCGCGCTGGCCGCCGTGCCCGGCGTGCGCGAGGCGAGCGTCAACCTGGCGACGAACGAGGCCGTCGTGCGCCAGCTCGGCGTGGCCGACGCGGCGGCCCTGGTCGCCGCGGTCGAGCGCGCAGGCTACGGCGCGCAGCTGCGCGCCGACGACGACTCCGGCGCCGCTGCCGAACGCCGGCACCGCGCCGAGAGCGGCTGGCCGGTCGCGGCAGGGCTGCTGCTGGCCGCCCCGCTGGTGCTGCCGATGCTCGCCGAGCCCTTCGGCGCGCACTGGATGCTGCCGCCGCTGTGGCAGTTCCTGCTCGCCACGCCGGTGCAGTTCGGGCTCGGCGCGCGCTTCTACCGCGCCGGCTGGCACGCGCTGCGCGCCGGCAGCGGCAACATGGACCTGCTGGTCGCGCTGGGCACCAGCGCCGCCTACGGGCTGAGCCTCTACACATGGTGGTCGGACGCGCAGGGCATGCCGCATCTGTACTTCGAGAGCGCGGCGGTCGTGATCGCGCTGGTGCGGCTGGGCAAGTGGCTGGAGTCGCGTGCCAAGCGGCAGACGCTGGCGGCACTGGACGGACTGCGACGGCTGCGGCCCGAGCGCGTGCGGGTTCGCATCGCCCAGCCCGACGGCACGCTGCACGAGGTCGAACGCGCGCTGGCCGAACTGCGCGCCGGCGACGAGGCGGTCGTTCGCCCCGGCGAGCGCATCCCTGCCGACGGCATCGTCGTCGAGGGGCGCACGCATGTCGACGAATCGCTGCTGACCGGCGAGAGCCTGCCGGTGGCACGCGAGAGCGGGCAGGCGGTGACCGGCGGTGCGCTCAACGGCGAGGGCCTCATCGTGCTGCGCGCGACCGCGGTCGGCGCCGAGAGCCAGCTCGCGCGGATCGTGCGCCTGGTCGAATCGGCGCAGGCGAAGAAGGCGCCGCTGCAAAAGCTCGTCGACCGCATCAGCGCGGTCTTCGTGCCCGCGGTGGTCGCGGTCGCGCTGCTGACCTGGCTGGCATGGGGGCTGGCCGGCGGCGACTGGCACGCGGCGACGCTGAACGCGGTCGCGGTGCTCGTCATCGCCTGCCCCTGCGCGCTCGGGCTTGCCACGCCGGCGGCGCTGATGGTCGGCACCGGGCTGGCGGCGCGACGTGGCGTGCTGGTGCGCGACCCGGAGGCGCTGGAGCATCTGCGCGCGCTCGCCGTCGTCGCCTTCGACAAGACCGGCACGCTGACCGAAGGCCGGCCGCGGCTGGCGTCGCTGCACGCGACCGACGGCGACGACGCCGCGCTGCTCACCGATGCCGCCGCGCTGCAGTCCGGCAGCGAGCACCCGCTGGCGCGCGCGGTGCTGGCCGCCGCCGGCGCGCGCGGGATCGCGCCGGCACCGGCGGCCGATATTCGCGCCGAGCCCGGGCGCGGCATCGAGGGCCGCGTCGACACGCGCACGCTGCGGCTGGCCAGCAGCCGCTGGGCCGAGGAGTCGGGCCTCGCCACCGGTGGCGCCGCCTCCGAGCAGGCACAGGGGCGCAGCGTCGCGTGGCTGCTCGAGCGCGTCGGGGGCGACGTGCGCGCGGGCAACGCAGCCGGCACGGGTGATCGCGATGCGGTCGCCGCGGCGCCCGGCGATTCGACGGCGGGCCCTGCCGGCGCGCCGGACTGGGTCGCGCGCGGCTGGCTTTCGTTCGGCGATGCGCCCAAGCCAGGTGCCGCCGCCGCGCTGCACGCGCTGCACGCCGCAGGGCTGCGCACCGTGCTCGTCAGCGGCGACCATCGTGGCGCGGCCGAGGCGGTCGCGCGCCAGCTCGGCATCGACGACGTTCGCGCCGAGGTGCTGCCGGGCGACAAGGCGGCCGTCGTCGCCGAGCTGCGCGCCGCGGCGCAGGCGACGCGGCCCGGGGCACGGGTGGCGATGGTCGGCGACGGCATCAACGATGCGCCGGCGCTCGCCGCCGCCGACGTCGGCATCGCGATGACGGCCAGCGACGGCAGCGGCACCGATGTCGCGATGGAGACCGCCGGACTGACGCTGATGCGCGGCGACCCGGCGCTGGTGCTGGAGGCGGTCGAGCTGGCGCGCGCGATCACGCGCAAGGTGCGGCAGAACCTGTTCTGGGCCTTCGCCTACAACGCGGTCGGCATCCCGCTGGCGGCGCTCGGCTACCTGAGCCCGGTCGTCGCGGGCGCGGCGATGGCGCTGTCCAGCGTCAGCGTGCTGACCAACGCGCTGCTGCTGCGCCGCTGGCGGCCGCGCGCCGGCACGTGCAGCGTGTCGGAGGCGGCCAGCACGGCCGCCGCGCAGGAGGCCACGGCGTGAATATCGGCCAGGCTGCCACGGCCAGCGGCGTGACGCCGAAGATGATCCGCCACTACGAGGCGATCGGGCTGCTGCCGCGCGTGGCGCGCAGCGGCAGCGGCTACCGCGTCTACGACGATCGCACGCTGCACACGCTGCGCTTCATCCGGCGCGCGCGCGAGATGGGATTCGGACTGGACGAGATCGCCGCGCTGCTGACGCTGTGGGGCAACCGGCGGCGCGCCAGCGCCGAGGTCAAGGCGCTCGCGGCACGCCATGTCGCGGAGCTGCAGGCACGCATCGAGCGCATGCAGGCGATGCAGCGCACGCTGCAGCAACTGGTCGATGCCTGCCACGGCGACGAGCGGCCGGACTGCCCGATCCTCGACGACCTTGCCGGTGCCGGCGCGCCGGGCGGCGCCGACCACGTCGCGCTCAGCGAGCGCGCCTCAGCACGTCGTCGTCGAACAGCAGCTCGTCGAGATGCCTGAAACCCCAGCGCTGCGGGTCCTCGCGACCGACGATGCGGTCGTTGCAGGACGCGGCGGACAGGTCGATGCGGCGCAGCGGCACCGGCATCTCGGATCGGGTCGAGTAGAAGACCCGGACCACGGGTGACACCAACGCCTGCGGGTTCTGCTCGAGAACGACGGCGAGCCGGCCCGAGGCCAGCCGCACCAGCGAACCCGTCGGGTAGATGCCCAGGCTGCGCACGAAGGCCTGGAAGACATCGGGGGCGAACTGGCCGCTCCACGACGCCATGCGGGCCAGCGACTCCGCCGGGTCCCAGCCGGACTTGTAGGGGCGGTTGGACGTGATCGCGTCGTAGACATCGCACACCGCGCCCATGCGCGCCAGCCGCGAGACCTGGTGGCCGGACAACGCGTCCGGATAGCCGCCGCCACCCGGGCGCTCGTGATGGTGCAGGCAGACGTCGAGGACCGCCTCGCTCGCGCCACGGCTGTCGAGCAGCAGCCGATGACCGTGCAGCGTGTGGCGGCGGACCTGCTCGAACTCGGCGTCGGTCAGGCGACCCGGCTTGTTGAGGATCGTCAGCGGCACCAGCGCCTTGCCCAGGTCGTGCATCAGCCCCGCGAGCCCCGCCTCGCGACAGGCTGCGTCGTCCATGCCGAGCTGGCGCCCGAGCGCGACCATCAGCGCGCACACCGCGACCGAGTGCATGTAGGTGTAGTCGTCGGCGGTCTTCAGCCGCGCCAGACCGATCAGCGCCGCCGGCTGCCGGGCGATCGAATCGACGATCTCCGCCACCAGCGGCAGGCAGGACTCGGCATCCAGCGCGCGACCCATGCGGGCCTGGGCGAACAGGCCGACCACCGCCTCACGCCCGCTCTTGCAGATGCGCGCGGCGCGCCGAACCTCCTCGTCCATCGATGCCGGGGGCGGCGGGGACGTCGCGGCCAGGGTGCGCGACACGGCCTCGGCCGACGCAGCGGCCGCGCACCGGGGTGCGTCGGCCGCTGACGCCGCCACCGTCGCATCGTGCGACGGCGCCGCCACGTCGAGTCCGAGATGCGTGTCGATCCAGCAGTGGCTGACGCCGCTGCTGCGCAGCATCGCCAGGTCGGCCTCGCTGCCCAGCCGGAAGCGCGTGCGCCAGAACGGGTGGTCGAGCCACGCACCGTCCAGCTTGTGCACATGCATGCCGAGCCGCACGTGGGAAACGGGAATTCGCTTGAGCATCGGGTCGACGGGCCCGCGAAGCGCGGCGCCTGGACCCGCGGGTTATCGGCCGCGCCGGGCAGGAATGAAGCAGTGACCCGCCAACGGTGCCGGCCGCGTCGTCGCACGGTGCAAGAGGACGCGGCCCGACACCAGCAGCCCGCCGAGATGGCGGTGACCGCCAGCCCGTCGCCCGGCGCTCAGCGCCAGCGGCTCTGCGGCACCGTGCTGAGCGAACCGGGCAGCGACCCGATGTGATCGGCCAGCATGCGCAACTCGGCCAGCGTGAACTGGCCGACGATGCCGTTCATGATCGGATGGTCGCGCCCGACGACGCGACCCCCCTGGACCTGATAGGCCTTGAGGGCGACGAGCAGGTAGTCGGGATGCTGGCCGGCGATCTTCGGATAGCTCGGATCGATCGGCTGGTCGAGGTTCTCGCCGTGGCACGATGCGCACGCGCCCTGGGTCAGCAACTCGGTCACGCGCGCCGACGGCTGACGCGCCGCGACCGACTTCAGCTGCAGGCCGGCTGCGCCGTCGCGCTCGTAGAACGCGGCCAGGTCGGCGATATCCGCGTCGGACAGCGCGCGCGCGATGCCGCGCATCGTCGGGTGACGCCGCTCGCCGCTGCGGTAGGCCTGCAGCGCAGCGGCGAGGTAGCCTCCGGCCTGCCCCGAGATCATCGGCACCTTGTGCACCTCGGGGAAGGCGTTCTGGTAGCCGGGAATGCCGTGGCAGCCGATGCACATCGCGGCCTTGGCACGGCCGGCCTCGGCATCCTGGGCATGGGCCGCGGGGGTCAGGGCGGCCAGCATCAGCCAGGGCAGCAGCATCTTGGTCATGGTCGGGGAGGTTTGCCGGAGGGACTGCCGCACCGTGGCGGCGGCACGCTTAGATCCAGAAACGGCTCGCATGCATTGAGCCATCTCAAACAGCCGCGAATTATAGGTCGCCGCTTATACTGACTGCATCCTCGTCAACCCTCAATGCGCCCGGACGCCACCACGGCCCGGGCGCCGAATCCGCCGATGAAATTCCAGGGTACCGACACCTACGTCGCCACGCCGGACCTGATGCTGGCGGTCAACGCCGCGGTCACGCTGCAGCGGCCGCTGCTGGTCAAGGGCGAGCCGGGCACCGGCAAGACCATGCTCGCCGAGGAGGTCGCGCGCACGCTGGGCATGCCGCTGCTGCAGTGGCACATCAAGAGCACGACCAAGGCGCAGCAAGGGCTGTACGAGTACGACGCCGTGAGCCGCCTGCGCGACAGCCAGCTCGGCGACGAGCGCGTCAAGGACATCCATCACTACATCGTCAAGGGCGTGCTGTGGCAGGCCTTCACCGCCGAGGAGCCGGTGGCGCTGCTGATCGACGAGGTCGACAAGGCCGACATCGAATTCCCGAACGACCTGCTGCGCGAGCTCGACCGGATGGAGTTCCACGTCTACGAAACGCGCGAGCTGGTGCGCGCGCGGCACCGGCCGCTGGTCTTCATCACCTCCAACAACGAGAAGGAGCTGCCCGACGCCTTCCTGCGCCGCTGCTTCTTCCACTACATCAAGTTTCCCGACGCCGACACGATGCGCGCGATCGTCGACGTCCACTTTCCGGGCCTCAAGCGCGAGCTGCTCTCGGCGGCGCTGAAGACTTTCTACGACGTGCGCGGCCTGCCGGGTCTCAAGAAGAAGCCGTCGACCTCGGAGCTGCTGGACTGGCTCAAGCTGCTGGTGGCCGAGGACATCCCGCCCGAGGTGCTGCACAGCAAGGACGACAAGGTCGCCGTGCCGCCGCTGGTCGGCGCGCTGCTGAAGAACGAGCAGGACGTGACGCTGTTCGAGAAGCTCGTCTTCATGCAGCGCCACCATCGCTGAAGCCCGGCCGCGCGAGCGCTCGATGCCCTGGCCGGACGAGGTCACGCTGCGCGGCCGGCATGCGACGCTGCTGCCGCTCGAGCCGGCGCACGCGCCGGCGCTGGCCGACGCGGCGCGCGACGGCGATCTCTGGCAGCTCTGGTTCACGAGCGTGCCGGCGCCCGAGGCGATGGGCGCCGAGATCGCGCGCCGGCTCGCGCTGCGCGCATCCGGCTCGATGCTGCCGTTCGCGGTGCTCGACGCCGCCGGCGTGCCGGCGGGGATGACGACCTACATGCACATCGACGCCGCGAACCGGCGCGTCGAGATCGGCTCGACCTGGTATGCGCGCCGCGTCCAGCGCACGCCGCTGAATACCGAGTGCAAGCGCATGCTGCTGGCGCACGCGTTCGAGCAGCTCGGTTGCATCGCGGTCGAGTTCCGCACCCACCGCCTGAACCAGCCGAGCCGGCGCGCGATCGAGCGCCTGGGCGCGCAGCTCGACGGCGTGCTGCGCAGCCACATGCGGCTGGCCGACGGCACGCTGCGCGACACCGCGGTCTACAGCATCACCGCCGCCGAGTGGCCCAGCGTGCGGCGCCACCTGGACCACCAGCTCGCACGCCCCTGGCCGGCCTGACGACGCGCCGAAGGGCGCCGTGCGCCGCCCACTCAGCGTCGACACGGGATGCGCACCCGGCCCCGACCGATCGACGAGACGCCGCACGCTACTCACCCCTCCTCCCCCACCATGTCCAAACCCAAGCCGCTGACCGTCGAGACGCTGTGGAAGATCGATCGCGTCGGCGCGCCCAGCCTCGCGCCCGACGGCGCGCAGGCGGTCGCCGCCGTCACGCGCCACGCGATGGACGACAACAAGGCCACGAGCACGCTGTGGCTGCTGTCGACGCTGGGCGGCAAGCCGCGCGCGCTGACGCAATGTGGCGACAAGGACGGCCAGCCGCGCTGGAGCCCGCGCGGCGACCGCATCGCCTTCGTCGCCCGCCGTGAGCAGCAGGGCGCCAAGGACGAGACGCCGCAGCTGTACCTGATCGCACCCGACGGCGGCGAGGCGGTGCGCGCGGCGACGGTGGCCACCGGCGTCGAGGCCTTCCGCTGGCTGCCGGACGGCAAGCGGGTCGCCTTCGTCTCCTGGGTCTGGCCCGAGCTGAAGGGCGCCAAGGCGCAGGCCAAGGCGCTGAAGGCCTTCAAGGATCGCAAGGAGACCGGCTACGCGACGAGCGAGGCGCAGTACCGCTACTGGGACCACCCGCTGCCGCTGGGCCGCGCGGCACACCTGCACCTGATGGACGTCGACGGCGGAAAGGTGCGCGACCTGTTCGAGGGCACGCCCTACGAGCTCGCGCGCGCCCACCCGGACGCCGACGCCTTCGACATCTCGCCCGACGGCCGGCGCATCGTCTTCGCCTACGACCCGGCGCCCGAGAAGCGGCTGGACAACTGCTACGTGCTGGCCGAGATGGAGCTGGCCACGCGCAAGGTCCGCGTGCTGGTGCAGGCCGAGGGCTGGGACGTCGCCGGCCCGCGCTACAGCCCGGACGGCGGGCGCATCGCCTTTTGCGCCCACCACCAGGGCCTCAAGCACACGATGCCGGGGCAGCTCGCGGTCTGGGAGCGCGAGACCGGCCTTTGGGAGGTCGTCAGCGCCGAGTGGGACCACGAGGTCCACCCGCCGCTGCAATGGGAGGACGACGGCCAGGCGCTGATGTTCGCCGCCGAGCAGCAGGGCCGCCGGCACCTGTGGCGGTTCGACCTGCCCGAGCGCCGCGCCGAGGTCGTCGCCGAGGGCGGCTGGGTGCAGGGCTTCGACAAGGCCGCCGGCACGCTGGTGACGCTGGCCGACGCCATCGACCACCCGCCCCGGCTGAGCGCCCGGTTGCCGGGCGAGCCGCCGCGGCGCATCGAGCGCTTCAACGACGAGCTGCTGGCCGGCGTCGCGATGGGACGCAGCGAGGAGCGCTGGGTGACCGGCGCACAGGGCGACCCGGTGCAGGTCTGGGTCACCTATCCACCCGGGTTCGACGCCAAGAAGAAGCACCCGCTGCTGCACGTCATCCACGGCGGGCCTCACACCGCCTTCGGCGACGCGTTCCACTTCCGCTGGAACGCGCAGGTCTTCGCCGCCCAGGGCCATGTCGTCGCCGCGGTCAACTACCACGGCTCCTCGGGCTTCGGCTACGCGTTCAAGGACAGCATCACGCACCGCTGGGGCGAGCTGGAATTGCAGGACGTCGAGGCCGCGACCGACGCCCTGCTGGCCGAGCGCTGGGCCGACCCGAAGCGCGTCTTCGCCAGCGGCGGCAGCTACGGCGGCTTCATGGTCGCGTGGATGAACGGCCATGTGCCGCCCGGGCGCTACGCCGCCTACGTCTGCCACGCCGGCTGCTTCGACTGGACGGCGATGTTCGCCGACGATGCCTACACCTGGCACGCCAAGGAGCTCGGCGCCTGGTACTGGGACGACATGGCGAAGGTGCACGCGCAAAGCCCGCACGCCTTCGTCGCCGCGATGGCCACGCCCACACTCGTCGTCCACGGCGCGCTCGACTACCGCGTGCCGGACGCACAGGGGCTGGCCTACTACAACACGCTCAAGGCACGCGGCGTCGACGCCCGGCTGCTGTGGTTCCCGGACGAGAACCACTGGGTGCTCAAGCCACGCAACAGCCGCCAGTGGTACCGCGAGTTCTTCGACTGGCTGGCGCGGCACGATGCGCCACGCACGACGGCGGGCTCAGGCCGGAAGCGGAATCGGCGCTGACGCCTTGGCCGTCGCCACGGCCGCCCGGTCGCGCCCGCCGGCCTTGGCCACATACAGCGCCCGGTCGGCGCGACGCCACAGCAGGTCCATCGGCTCGTCGCGGTCCTCGGCGACGACGACGCCGAGGCTGACCGTCACGCGCAGACGGCCTTCGGGGGTGTCGAAGGCGCGCTCGCGAACGGCGTCGAGCAAGCGCGCGGCAGCGCGCTCGGCCGCCGCGCGATCCGCCTCGGGCAGGACGACGCAGAACTCCTCGCCGCCCGTACGGCCGACACGGTCGAGGTCGCGGCAGCTCGCGCGAAGGATCGCCGCCAGGCCGACCAACACCGCGTCGCCCGCGGCATGGCCGTGCGTGTCGTTGATCCGCTTGAAGTTGTCGACATCGACCGCCAGCAGCGCGAACGGGCGCCCGTGCCGGCGCAGCCGCCCGTGCTCGAGCCGCAGCGCCTGCTCCAGCCCGCGCCGATTCAGCGCCCCGGTCAGTGCATCGTGACGTGACAGGTGCTGCAGCCGGCGTACCAGGCGCAGCACGACCATCGCGCACAGGCTGGCGCTGAGCATCAAGCCCAGCACGATGAAGGCGAACATGGCGGCGACGTTGGCGCCGGAATCGATGCGCAGCGACGGCGCAGCGACCCCGCCGTCCCAGTATCCCGCAGCGACGCGCAGCGTGAGCACGCCGGCAATCGACCACATCGGCAGCGAGCAGGTCCAGGCGGACAGTCTGCCGAACTCGCGGCCCAGCCCCCGGACCACCTCGCGGCCGCCGCGCGCCAGGCTCCAGACCATTCCTGCGGTGCCGACGGCCCGCGTGGCAGCCAGATCGAGCCCGCTCGACACGGCCAGCGCGAGCGTCGACAGCGACAGCACGACGACGCCGAGGTGCTCGGCGTCGGTCACGCGCAGCCTGGCGAAGATCTGCACGCCGCGTCGTGCGACCGCGAACGCGATCACGTTGAGCGCATAGGCCAGGAATCGGCCGACGGCCGGATCGAGGGCGTCATGCCCGATCAGCGAGGCCATGCTCAGCCCCAGCAGCATGGTCGTCGCGCTCCAGTGCAGTGCCGCCCGCGGCGCCATGCGCAGCCAGGCCGCACCCAGCCAGAGCACACCGAAGAAGCCCTGCTGCAGCAGCACGGTGACGATCAGGATCTGGACACTGGTCATGTTCTGCGCGCCGGGTTCGGGACATTGCGCGCCTGTGGCATATCGGCCTGCCGGCGCCGGGCTGAAGCGCCCAGTGCACGAAATCGCGTTGCCGGCGCGCCGGCGTGCCGGCGGCTGCACCCCGGGGTCGCCTTGGTCCACAATGGATCCGGGGTCCGGGCGACCCCAACCTGAACCGAACGCCATGCTGATCGATTTCTTCTACACCCTGCGCGCCGCCAAGCTTCCGGTCACGGTCAAGGAATACCTGACGCTGCTCGAGGCGCTGAAGGTCGGCGTCATCGGGCCGTCGGTCGACGACTTCTACTTCCTCGCCCGCACCACGCTGGTCAAGGACGAGGCGCAGTACGACAAGTTCGACCGCGCCTTCTCGGCCTATTTCAAGGGCGTCGAGATGCTGGCCGATTTCACCCGGGAGGTCCCGCTGGACTGGCTGCGCAAGACGCTCGAGCTCGAGCTGTCGCCCGAGGAGAAGGCGGCGATCGAGAAGATGGGCTGGGACGAGCTGATGGAGACGCTGAAGAAGCGCTTCGAGGAGCAGCGCGAGCGCCACGAAGGCGGCAGCAAATGGATCGGCACCGGCGGCACCAGCCCGTTCGGCGCCTACGGCGTCAACCCGCAGGGCATCCGCATCGGCCAGGACAAGGGCCGCCAGCGCAGCGCGGTCAAGGTCTGGGACCAGCGCGCGTTCAAGGACTACGACGATACGCGCGAGCTCGGCACGCGCAACATCAAGGTCGCGCTGCGCCGGCTGCGCCGCTTCGCGCGCGAGGGCAGCGAGTTGGAGCTGGACCTGGACGACACGATCCATGCCACCGCGGCCAACGCCGGGCTGCTCGACATCAAGATGGTGCCCGAGCGCCACAACAAGGTGGGTGTGCTGCTGCTGATGGACGTCGGCGGCACGATGGACGAGCATGTGCACCGGGTCGAGGAGCTGTTCAGCGCCGCCAAGACCGAGTTCAAGCACCTGGAGTTCTACTACTTCCACAACTGCGTCTACGACTTCGTGTGGAAGGACAACCGGCGCCGCTTCAGCGAGAAGACCCCGACCTGGGAGCTGATCCGCACCTACAACAAGGACTACAAGCTGATCCTCGTCGGCGACGCGACGATGAGCCCGTACGAGATCCTGCAGCCCGGCGGCAGCGTCGAATACAACAACGAGGAGCCCGGCGCCGAGTGGCTGCAGCGGCTCACGCACGCGTTCCCGAAGTTCGCCTGGATCAACCCCGAGCCGCAGGGGGTGTGGGGCTACCGGCAGAGCATCGCGATCGTGCAGCAGATCATGAACCACCGCATGTTCTCGCTGACGCTGGCCGGGCTCGAGGACGCGATGCGGCTGCTGAGCAAATGACCGCGCGCGCGGCGCCGGCCGCGCCGCGGCCACGCGCCGCCGAGGGGGTTGCGGGCCGCCTGGGACGCTGCGGCGCGTCGTGGCTGGCCACGG
>JACKLM010000011.1 GCA_024235895.1 Burkholderiaceae bacterium
TCGTGCGGGGCGGTCGGCTCGGTGGCGTAATGCGGCCCGCCGGGCAGCTCGATACGGTCACGGGGGTCGGTCATGACTGCGTCTCCTTGAGCACGCGGATGGACATCGCCACCGCGCGCTCGACGTTGGGGCCGAGTGCGCCGCCGGCCAGCTCGCCGCGCAGCGCGGCGGTGAGCATCTCGGCGGCGGCCTCGCCAATCTGGGGGGCCAGCCAATCCAGCCCATCGGCCTGCAATTGCTCGATCGCCCGGCGCAGCCACGGGTTGCCGGCGCGGGCGCGCTGATGCACCTTGGTGGCGACGGCGATCTCGCCGTCCTTGATCGCCTGTTTGAGCGCCTCATCGCGAGGCAGCGGCTTGACGCGCTTGGAGTTCTTGCGCTGGCCGTGGCCATTTACCCAGAAGAACAGCCGCTTGCCGGGTTTGGCGCGGATGGTGATCGCCGGGCGCCCGTCATGGAGGGCGCGCGCGTAGGGCGTATTGACCGCGAGCACGGCACCGTCCGAGCCGTAGGGCTGGGACTCGTGCGCATCGCGCAGTTCGCCTGTGCGAAACGGCACATTCCCCTGCCGGGTCGCGATCTCGCGCAGCGCCTCGGCGATCTTCAGGGCGATCGCCTGCTCGGGCAGGCCGGGGCCGCTGACGGTGTAGGGCTTCAGGATGCCGCCGAGGCGCTGACGGATGGCCATCAGGCGGGCTCCTCGGCGAGGTACTCGCGGAGCGCTTCGATAAGGTGCGGGACCGGATCGACGCTGCCGAAATCACGGCAAGCCACCAGAACCTCCATGAATTCCTGAAGGTTTGCACAGCCCTTGTCGAGACGACCAAGCACCCTCGCGAGTGCTTCGCGCTCCGCCGCGTGTCGGCGCGCCAGGCCGGCCATCAGTTCCACACCTCGACCACGGCGCCGCCGCCCGGCGTGGCCCCGTGGCGCGCGCCGTCGGTGAGCATGGCGAGCGCCCAAAACAGGTCACCGTGGCCGCTCTCGTCGCTCGGGGCCTCATAGCGCAGCCCGTGCCCGCTCACGATCTTCTGCACGCTGTGCAGGCTCGCGAGCACATCCGGGTCGTTGGGCAGCACGATGCGCCGGTCCTCGACCAGCTTCAGCAGCCCCAGCGCCATGCGCTGCTTCTTGGACGCGTCGAAGTGCACGCCGACGGCGCGCGGACTGAGGTCGCGGCTCAATTCCTCGGCGAGCTGCATCCCCAGGCCGGTGCGATCGATGCGCCATTGGTCGATCGCGTAGCGGCGATCGATGTCCAGCGCCAGCGCGCGCTGCTCGGCGAACGGCATGCCGCGCTCGATCCAGTGCCGCGAGAGCACGTAGCGGTCGGTGTAGCCATCGGTGACCGCGTCGCGCTCCTGCCCCAGCAGGGCGATGGCGGTACGGTGCGCGGTGCGGCCCACGTCCATGCCGGCGCGCAGCCGGCCCACGCGCACGGTCTCCACGCCCGGCACCGCGCAGGCGTGCAGCGCGTCCCAGCCGAGCAGGGCGCTCCCGTCCTCGGCGTACTGGCAGAGGTAGAACATCGCCCACGTGTCCGAATCGAACAGCCCGCGCAGTTCCTCGATCCCGCCCGGCAGGGGCATGCCCTGGGCGATGGCGTCGTGGATGGTGATGCGCCAGCGGCGGAATTGCTCCCACCGCCCGCGATGGTTCTCGGCGATCTCCCAGCTCAAGGTGCCGGGCAGGAACGGCGTCGACGAGATCGTCACGCGCCCGCCGACGGCGGTGATGCTGGGCACGATCGCGCCCCACATCAGGCGCTGGTGCTTGGGCCGCAACCAGTCGAATTCGTCGAAGATCACGTCGCCGTGAAAGCCCTGGCCGGTGCGCCAGTTGCTCGACAGCGCGCGCGCTTCGACGCCGTTGACGACGATGCAGTCGACACGGTCGTCGGTCGCGGTGATTTCGAGGCGCGCCATGTGGTGGCGCACATAGCCCAGGATAATCAGGGCCTGGTCCTCGGACGCCGACAGCACCAATTGATTGCGCCCGGCCATCAGGCCGAGCAGCACGCGCAGCCCGATCACGTAGGAGAACCCGATCTGCCGCGCCTTGCGGACGTGCTGGAAGCGATCGTCCGATTCGATGAACTCGCGCTGGTAGGCATACAACCCGTATTCCGGCGACAGCACGAAATCCATCAATTCCGCGCTCACCGCCTGGCGCACCGTCGGGCGCGGCTTGGGCTTGGGCTGTTGCTTGGCGAGGCGGTCGCGGGCCTTGGTCAACTTGGCGAGACGGTCGGCGCTGGCGTTGGTGCTGCGCTGCTTGGTCAGGCGGCTGATTTCGCTATCGAGCTGAGCGAGTGAATTGCGGCGCTCGGCCAGCATGCGGTACCACCCGCCGGCCTTCGCCCAGCCGCGCACCGTGCGGCTGCTGCACCCGATGCGCTGCGCGATCTCCTCGGGCGTGTCGCCGGAGAGCAGTGCCTCGCGGGCAAGGTCGCGGGTCTCGTCGCCGTATTTGCGCGGACGGCCCCGGCGCGGCGCGGCGTCTGTCTTGGCGGCCATCAGCGCAGCACCTCGCGCAGATGCGCCAGCGCGACGCGCCCGACCAGCTCGTCGCGCGGGTCGCGTGGCTCGCGGTGCACGCGGGCGACCTCGCGGGCCTCGTGGCCCTCGACCCAGCCGCGCAGCCAGTGGGCGCGCTTGTCTGTGCGCCGGTATGGGCAGGATTCACGATCCGCGCCCGCCGCCCCGGCGGTCTTGCCTTCCTCGAACCAGGCTTGCGGGTGGTCGCAGCGGCTCACCGCTTGCCACCCATTGCCGCGATGCGGCGGTCGAGATCGGCGATCACGCCCGGGCGGTCGCGCTTCATGCGTCGGTACATGGCCGCGCGCACTTGGCGCGGCACGGCGGCCCCGGATGGCGAACGGCCCGCGAGATAGCGGGCCAGGTGTTCGCGGCGCGCGTCTTCCTCGGGCGGGAGCGGCGGCGTGCCGCTCATGCGAACAGCTTCGTTTGCGCCGGCTGCTCGGCGAGCCGCCGGCAGGCGATGGCGTGATAGTCCGCGCTCATCTCGCAGCCGAGAAAGCGCCGCCCGGTGTTGAGCGCCGCGAGCCCGGTGGTGCCGGAGCCGGCGAACGGGTCGAGCACCAGGCCGCCCTCGGGACACAGCGGCATCAGGGCTTCCATCAGCGGCAGCGGCTTGCCGGCGATGTGCTGTTTCGCCCCGCCGGCCATCGGGGCGAAGCGGAACACGCCGGGCATCGGCGGGCCGGCCAGCGTCCACGGGCCTTTGCTGCCCCACACCAGGAATTCGGCTTGCGCGCGCGGGCGGCCTGGCTGCGGGCGCGCGCCCTCGGTCTTGTCCCAGACCACGGTACCGCGCCAGTTCAGGCCGGCGGCCTGGATCGCGTCGGTCAGCACCGGGTACTGGCGCCAGTCGATGAACACCCCGAACGCCGCGCCGGGGCGCATGGCATGCATGGCGTGCGTCAGCCACAGCGTGCACCAGGCGAAGAATCCTCGCTGGTCGCGGGTGTCGCCGCCGAACTCCGGATAGAGTGTGCGCTGATCGCTATTCAGGTACTTGGCGGCGGTGCCGCCCATGCGGTCCCCGCGAAACTGTCCGCCCGAGGAATAGGGCGGGTCGCAGATGAGCGCGTCCACGCTCTCGGCAGGCAGGGTCGGCAGCCACAGCAGGCTGTCACCGTGGTGAATGTGCCAAGTCTCAAGCATCGTCTAACAGTTCCGGGTGCAGGCGACGAAACAGCGATTCCTGAGCGGATGCCCGGACCTCGGCGCAGACGTTGCGATCCAGGGTGCGGAACGAATCCCGCAGAGCGGACGCCGTGACGATCGGATGCGACGTGCGAATGTCGATCGCGACCGACGAAAATCCGTCCAGCCGTTGCGCCCACTGGCGCAGGCGAGCGCCCAAGCGCTCACGCCAAGTCATCGGCGGCGGATTCCACGCCACGCGATACCAGTACCGCTCGCTGTGCGTCGTACTCACGACCGTGCCCACGCCTTCAGCAACAACCGCATGCGCGCGTCCTCGTCGGCCTTGGTCAGGCCGCCCGGCGCCGGGCCGTCCTGGCCGATCCATTCGCGGGCCTCATCGGCGGTCAGCACGCCCGCCGCGACCCAATTGGCGATCTGCGAGGAATCCACGTCCGGCGGGGTCAGGTCGATGCCCTCGAACTGCACGCCACGCGGGTCGATGCCCAGTTCGCGCAGCAACGGCGCGAGCTGTTGAAGCATTCGGGCGCGCATCGGGCGCAGAGTCAGCAGCTCGAACAGATGGAGCTGTCCGGTCACCTCGCCGCCACCGCCCAGCGAGCCGGCGGAGACAATGCCCAACATGCGCGGCGGCACGCCGTGGGCGATGGGCATACGGTCGCGTGCGGCGTCCAGCAGCTTGAGGAAATCGGCATCCTTCAGCTCGGCGGTGACGCGCTTGAATTCGACCTCGTGCTCGGCCTCGGGCAGGTGCAGATAGAGCGTGCGGTGCGCGTTCTCCAGGCCCTTGAACTCGCCCCGGAAAAACTGCTTGGTGGCCTCCTTCTGCGCCGCCGTCAGCTCAAACCCTTTGGTGATCACGACATGCTCGGGCATGGCGTGGTTGTCGAAGAAGGCGGCGTTGAAGTCGGTGGCGGCGCGCGCCAGCGCCATCATGCCGTTCGCGCCGATCCAGCTCGGGTAGGCGTAGTAGCCGCCACCGGGGCAGCTTGGCCGCAGGTGCTTGGTCTGGTTGGCCGCAAAGGGGGTGCGCTTCTCGGTGTCGCCTTCGTAGACGCGTTGCAGGGCGCGATCACCGGTCAGGCGGATCATGGTCACCGACGGCAGGCGGGTCAGACGCAGCAGCTTGCCGCGTGCATCGCGCACGGTCTCCAGCCAGCAGTTGCCGTAGGTCTCTTCGTCCACTCCGAGATCGGTGAACAGCGCCGCCGTGCCGTCTACGGTCACGGCATCAAGGCGCGCCTGGTCGGCGTCGCGCTCGCAGCGTAGGCCGAGGCCGTAGGCACCGGCGGCCTTGATGTGGATCGCCCGGCAGTGCTCGGGCGAGGTCAGGTAGAGCCGCAGCAGCGCCAGCGGATCGATGGGCCAGAACAATTCGCCGTCGATGCCCACGCTCGACGAAACGAGCAGGGACGGCAGTTCGGATTTCCACACCTCGGCGGAGGCGGTTGGCTTGGATTCGGTGTCGCTCATGCGCCAATCATGCGCAGCGACCACCGCATATTGTGGGTCGTCAATGGGTGAATATCCCATATATGGGATAACTCCACGGCGCGGCCTGGATGGCGAATTTTCCCCCATGTATATCCACGGGCATGACCACCGCCGCGAATCCGCCCAACGCCCAGCGTGCTCTCATCGATCTCGATGTGGAGTTCATCTCCCTGGTCGATCGCCCCGCCAACGGCAAGCCACTGGTGCTGAAGAGCGCCGAGGGCAAGCGCGTGCACACCTTCGCGATCGCCAAGACCGACGACGAGCAGATGCGCGCCTACGGCATCGTCTACGCGCCCGGCGAAGTGGATTCGCAGGGCGACACCGCGAGCGCCGATGTCATCAAGCGCGCGGCGAACAAGTTCATGCGCGCGGGCCGCGCCGAGAACGTCGACAAGAACCACAACTTCAGCCGCGAGCAGGCCTATGTGGCCGAAAGCTGGATCGTCCGCAAGGGCGATCCGCTGTTCCCGGATCAGGTCGACGCGTGGGCTGTGGGTATCCAGATCGGCGACCCGTTGCTGTGGCGCTCGCTCAAATCTGGCGACCTGACCGGCCTGTCCCTCGCCGGCATGGCCGAAACCGAACAACTCGGCGGCACCGCCGGGGTGACGAAAGACGACCAGCCGCCCGGCTGGTTCACCAAGTTATTCGGCAACACGCTGAAAACAAAGGAAAACGAAATGAACGAAGACGACGTTCGCCGCATCGTCGGCGAGACCGTGGGCGACGCGGTCACCAAGGCGCTCGCGGAGGCGGGCGTCGCCAAGAACAACCAGGGGAGCGATGGCGCCGGCAACGGCGCGGGCGGCAATGCCGGGGCGCAATCGGGGGGCCCGGCAGGCACCGACGCGGTGACCAAGGCCGACCTGACCGCGCTCGCCGACAGCCTGACCAAGGCGCTGAAGGACGGCATCGCCGACGCCCTGACCAAGGGCGCGGGCGAAGGTGGTATGTCCGACGACCGCCCGACCTACGACCCGACTCTGGGGGTGTGATCATGGACCCGACCAAGCTCGCCGCCGCTATCGCCGCCGCGCTCGCGCAGGTGCAGAAATCCGACTCGCTGGACGCCGACGCGCGCCAGCTCGCCGCCATCGAGCACCGCCTGAAGGTTTGCAAGTCCATCGGCCAGGTACAGCGCGAACCCGCGATGGTGCAGTTCGTCGCCGTCGCCAAGGGCATCATCGCGCCCGAGGACATCCGCATCGGCCGCACCCTGCGTCCGCAGGAGTCCGCGCAGATGTTCAACGCCGTGGTGGCCGCCAATGCCACCCTCGGCAAGGTCATGACCGAGCAGACCGCGCGCCTGAAAAAGGACATCCCGGTGCTCGACATGGTGCCGCGTCAGCTCCAGCGCGTCGCCGAGGGCAGCAAGCCGGACACCTTCACTGGCGTCAGCCAGAAGGGCGGCACCCTGCACGTGCTGCCGGCACAGCTCTTCGCCAAGCTGCCGCTCAGCTTCCTGCGTGACAACGCCGACAACGCGCAGATCGTGCCGCTGATCCGCGCCATGCTGAACACCATCTTCGGCAACGACTTGAACGATCTGGGCTGGAACGGCACCGCCGACGACAATTCCGACGGCTTCCTGACCCTGAACAAGGGCTGGCTCCAGGTCCTCGCGGACAGCACCGCCGCGCGCAAGACCGTGATCGCGCCCGGCGCCACCAGCACCGCCACGCTGACCACCGGCGTGGTCGCGGATGACACCGCCCTGGTGTGGACCGCCGTCGAGACCGGCAGCCCCGGCAACGGCGTCGCGGTCGCGTTGCTCGACCCGGCGGCGAACGGTTCCGCGCTCGCCATCACGGTCTCGGGCAAGTCCCTGTTCGTCAGCCTCGCCACCGACGGCGGCGGCGACATCACCACCACCGGCGCGCAACTGATCGCCGCCGTGGCCGGCAACGCCAATGCGGCGGCGCTGGTGAGCGTGGCCAACGCCACCGGGTCGGACGGCTCTGGCGTGCTGGAGGCCTCGGCCCTGCGCAACCTGGCCGGCGGCGTGCTGGTCGGCTGGGTGGATGTGCTCGCGCAGGTGCGCGCGGCTAGCAATCCGCTGATCCGCCCCACCGCCGAGTTCTTCATGCACCCGGACGATGCCGACAGCTACAACCTGGAGCTGGGCAAGCACGTGACCGGCTCGGCGGTGCTCGCCACCTCGGATGGCGCCGGCTTCTTGCGCCAGACCATCAATGCCGACCCGTACCTGCCGCAGGGCGTGGTGGTCTACACCCCGCCGAAGAACCTCTACATGGGCCAGCATCAGACCGTGGAGCGGTCGAGCAACTGGGACGGTGTCGAGCGTGCGACCACCATCGTGATCGACCAGGCGAACGACTACGAAGTCCGCATGAAGGATTACGCGGTCCTCGCCGACGCCACCGGCAACTGGTACGCGGGCGAGTAAGCCGCCGCCATGGCCGTCACCGCAGACACCCTGCGCACTTGGGCGAACCTCCCGGCGGATGTGCCGGGAGGTTTCCTTGATGTGCACCTGGGCGCCGCGCTGCGCGACCTGCTGCACGACACGGGGGCCGAAGCGGCCCCCACTGATTCTGCTGACTGGGACGAGGCCCTGCACTGCCGTGCGCTCGCCTCGGCCCTGCCGCACCTGCACACCTTTAGCCTGCACGGCGCGGCCAAGGTAGCCCGCCTGGTCGAATCCCTCGACCTGGCCTTCCTGAATCCCGACGAGGTCGACGCCGCTGTGCGTCGCCTCGCCACCCGTTACGCCGAGCTGGTCGCCCGCCTGGTGACCGCGCTCGACGATCCCGACGACGACGCCCCGGTCGGCCTGCCGATCGGCATGGAGGCGATCTGATGGACCCGGTCACCGTATCCGCCGCCACCGGCTCCGCGAGCGTATGGGCCGAATACGCCGGCCCGCTCGGGCTGGTGATCTTTGCGCTGTTCATCTTGGTCGTGTGGCTCGTGCGCGTGCAGCGCGACGAGCGCAAGGAGTGGCGCGAGGTCTGCGACACCATTGCCCGTCGCGGCCAGGATTTGCAGGGCGAGACCAACCAGGTCCTGCGCGATTTGGCCGTGGCCGTGGGCCGCGTGGAGCCGCGCCGGTGAGCGTGCGCGCCCAGGTCGCCGCCCAGCTCGTCGGGCGCGTCTCGGCGCACTGCGCCCAGGCGCTCGGCGATCTGTGGGACCGCGAGCACCTGACCGTGGTGCTCGAAGGGCTGAGTGTCGAGAGCCCGGTGCTCAGCGACGCCGCCGAATGGCAGGCCGTGTGCGGCCTGAACGGCGTGCTCGCGCTGGTGCTGCACGAGGAGTCGGTCGACGCCCTCGACCTGCTGCCGCTGCTCGCCGCCCTGATCGATACCCCTGTGGCGCTGCTGCCGCCCGACAACGCCGACCCCGGCGACGTGGCGGTCGACGCCACCCTGACCCCGCGCGACCTGCGCGACAGCCTCGGTGACCTCGGCCTGCGCACCGTGCTGCGCCTCGATCTCGAGGGCCGCCTGGTGCGCCGCCTCGACGCGCCGCCGATCACCGCCATCTACGCCGCCGCGAATGGCGAAGATCCCGTGCTGGTCGCGGGCGAGGAGGCCGCGTGAGCATTGGTGCCCGTCTCGAAGAACTGGAGCGCCGCCTGGCCAACGTGCTGCGCGTCGGCACCGTGACCGGGGTCGATGCACCCGCCGCGCGCTGCCGGGTATCGATTGCCGGCGAGCCGACCGCGCCGCGCCCGTGGCTGACCCACCGTGCCGGCGATGCCGTGACATGGTGGGCGCCGAGCGTCGGCGAGCAGGTGCTCGTGCTGGCGCCGCAGGGCGACCTCGGCCAGGCCGTGGTGCTGCCGGCGCTGTACAGCGACGCTGTCGCCGCGCCCAGCGAGCAGATCAGCGAGCACCGCACCGTCTATCCCGATGGCGCGGTGATCCGCTACGACAGCGCCGCCCATGCGCTCACCGCCGACCTGCCGGGCAGCGCCTCGATCAACGCCGCCGGCCCGGTCGACGTGACCGCCGGCGCCGACGTGACCGTGACCGCCCCGCGCGTGGTGCTCGACGCCGACACCGTGCGCTGCACCGGCGACCTCGACGTGGTCGGCGAGATCACCGACCACGTCGATACCGAGCCGCACACCCTGAGCGGCATGCGTGCGATCTACGACGATCACACCCACACCGAACTCGGCATTGGCGGCCAGACCAGCATCCCCGATGAGCTGATGGGCGGGGGCGGATGATCGGCACCGACGCCGCCACCGGTCGCGCGCTCGCCGGGCAGGATCACCTCGCCCAGTCCATCCGCGACATCCTGACCACGCCGATCGGCTCGCAGGCGCTGGCGCGTGACTACGGCTCGCGCCTGACCGATCTGCTCGACGCGCCGCTGGTGCCGGCCACCATCGCCGACGCCAAGGCCGCCATCCTCGACGCGCTGGACCGCTGGGAGCCGCGCGTGCAGGTGCTGGCGCTGCGCCTGGTCACCGCGCCGAGCGCGGCGGGCCGTGCCGTGCTCGACATCTATTACCGCGTGCTCACCGACGACGGCGAGACCGTCGCGCTGGAGGGCGTGCTGCTGTGAGCGCCATCCTCGACCAGATCAATCTCGCCGACCTGCCGCCGCAGGCGATCGTGGAGACCGTCGACGCTGCCGCGCTGCGCGACGCATGGATCGCCAACATGGTGATGCTGCATCCCGAGATCGCCGACGCCATCGCGCTGGAGAGCGAGCCGAGCCGCAAGCAGGCCGAGGTGGCCGCGCTGATCGAGGCCGCGCTGCGCCAGCGCCTCAACGAGGCCGCCCAGGCCATGAGCCTCGCCCACGCCGTCGGCGCGGACCTAGACCACCTCGGCGTCACCTACCACCGCACCGCGCGCCTGCTGATCACCCCGGCGCAGCCGGACGCCATCCCGCCGGTCGCCGCCGTGTGGGAGACCGACGCCGCCTACCGCGCCCGCTGCCAGCTCGCGCCCGAGGCCTACACCGCCGCCGGCACCGTCGGCAGCTACACCTATCACGCGCTGTCGGTCGAGCCGATCGACGGCGAGTACGTCGCCGGCATCTCCTGTGTGCTGCCCGCCGCCGACGACCGCGTCATGATCACCGTGCGCGGCTCCGCCGGTGACGGCACGCCCAGCGCCGCGCTGCTCGCCGCCGTCACCGCGCGCCTGACCGACGACTACGTGCGCCCGCTCGGCGCCACGATCGAGGTGCAGGCCGCCGAGATCGTCCCGTACACCGTCACCGCCGGCCTGGAGCTGGAGGACGGCGCAGGCGCCGACCTGGTGCTCGCCGCCGCGCAGGCGGACCTCGCCGCCTACCTCGCCGACGCCCGCCGCCTCGGCCAGGAGACCGCGCCGGGCCAGTACGTCACCCGTGTGGCGCGCTCCGGGATCGACGCCGCGCTGCATCAGCCCAGCGTGCGCCGCGTCACGCTCGCAGGCTGGGTCGATATCGCGCCCACGCCGTACCAGTCCGCCGTCTGCACCGGCACCGAGGTGACCATCGCATGAGCGTCGCCAGCCTGCTGCCGCCCAACGCCACCCCGCTGATGCGCGCTGTCGAACAGGTCACCGCGCAGCGCCTCGACGCGCTCCCGGTGGATGTGATCCGCACGCTGTGGGATGCCCAGACCTGCCCGGTCGAGTGGCTGCCGCTGCTCGCCTGGGGCGAGTCCGCCGACTACTGGGACACCGCCTGGAGCGAGAGCCAGCGCCGCGCCTACGTGGCCGCGCTGCGCGCGGTCCACGAACGCAAGGGCACCATCGGCGCGGTGCGCGACATCCTCGCCGCCGTCGGCCATGCCGACGCCACGGTGGAGGAGCACCTGCACCGCTGGACGCTGGACGGCAGCGTCCCGCTCGACGGCTGGCACACCCTCGGCCAGGGCTGGGCGCGCTACCTCGTGCGCCTGGCGCGTCCGATCCCGAATCGCATCGCCCAGGCGCTCCGCCGCCTGCTGCGCCTCACCGCCCCGGCGCACATGCGCCTGGTGGTCCTCGACTACACCGCCGCCGCGTGGCGGCTGGACGGCGCCGTCACGCTCGACGGCGCCTACAACCTTGGAGCCGCCTGATGCACGACCGCCCCGATGCCGAATACATCGACGACTCCGCCGCCACCTGGGTGGCGGCGGTGTACAAATTGCTCGCCGACGACCCCGGCAGCGGCGGCGATGAGGGCGCGCTGACGCGCCCGCACATCGAGCACGCGCTACGGGCCCGCTACCTCCGCGACCGCGTCGACGCCACCGATGCCACGGCGGCGGCCCATCTCGCCGCCGCCGATCCGCACGGCGACCGGGCCTATGCGGACGCCCTGCTGGCCGCGCTGCCTGCGTCGCAGGGGGAGGTCGACGCAGGGGTCGATGCGCTGCGAGCGGTCACGCCCGCGACGCTGGCCGGGTATATCGGCCCGCGCACCACCATCGACCCCGCTGGCATCACGCGCTTGCTGGGGGGGCTTCAGTTGCGATTCGGAGCGATCCCGGCTGTCTCGCCGAATACGGTGTCGCCGGCCTACGCCTTCGCGCCGGCGTTCCCCTCCGAGTGCTTGGCGCTGATCCCCGTCGCCTATAGCACAGCCACATCTGCCGCTGTGTCGCTGTCTCGATATTCGGTCAGCGCAGCCCAATACCAGGTCCACAACCCGTCTACCACCACCGTGTCCGGGTGGTATGTCGCGATCGGAAGGTGAGCATGTATATCAGTCACAACCATGACGGCGCGCTCATGGGGCTCTACGTGAATGAGCCCGCAGCGCAGAGCATCCGCGTCGACATTCAGACCTGGAACGCCATCGCCACCGACGCGGACGGTCTCATCGCCTGGCGCGTCGTGGACGGCGCGGCGGTGCGGGTCGGACCGCCGCCGCCGCCGATCGCGGAGATGCGCGCGCTCGCCGAGCGGCAGATCGACGCGATCTGCGACGCGCTCTACACCCCCAGCGCCAGCCGCGACGCCCGCTACCGGGCCAAGCACGCCGAGGCCCTGCGCTACCGCGAGGCCGGCTACCCCGGCAGCGTCTCCGCGACCGACTACCCCTATCTCGCCGCCGAGGCACCCGCCCGCAGCGAGACCAAGCGCGCCCTGGCCGATCTCGTCATCGCCCGCGCCGAGTCCTACACCGCCTTCGGCGCGCAGGCCGAGGCCGCGCGCGCCGCACTCCATACCGCTGCCGACGCCGATGCGTGCGCGGCCATCGTGTCCACCGTCCGCGACATCGCGGATCAGATCACCAGCAGTCAGGAGGCCTGACCATGCCCATCAACGGCGATTTCTATCACGGCATTGAGGTTAGCGAGCAGGACATCGGCTTCCGCGCTGTCCAGGTCGTAACCAGCTCGGTCGGCTGGTTCGCCGGCACCGCGCCGGACGCCGACCCGGCGCTGTTCCCCGAAAACAAGAACGTGCTCATCTACACCCGCTCCGACGCGGTCGGCCTGTCGCGCGGCACGCTCGCGTCGATCGCCGTCAACGACGGCGGCGCGGACTACACCGAGGCCACGGTCGCCATCACCGGCGGCGGGGGCAGCGGCGCGACCGCGACCGCCGGCATCGTGGACGGCGCGATCGACAGCATCACGCTGACCAACCCAGGCAGCGGCTACACCAGCGCACCGACCGTGACCATCACCGGCGATGGTGACGGCGCCACGGCCACCGCCTCGCGCACTCCGCAGGGCACCCTGCCGCGCGCCGTGGCGGACGCCTTCGCCGCGACGGCGGACCAAGTCTCGCCGCTGATCATTGTGCTGCGTGTCGCCGAGGGCGCGACCGAGGCGGATACGCTGTCCAACCTGGTGGGCGGCGTCGACGCCGGCACCGGGGCCTATGAGGGCGTGCAGGCGGTGCTTGCCGCGCCGTCCGATGTGCACCTCGACCCGATGATTCTGGCCGCGCCAGGCTGGACGCATCAGCGCCCCAACGGCGAGCCGAACCCGGTGCTGGCCGAGCTGGTCACGCTGGCGAATCGCCTGTGGGCGGTGGTCTACGCCGATGGCCCCAATACCAATGACGCCGACGCGATCACCGCGCGCCAGGATTTCGAGTCCGCTCGCCTGCGCCTGATCGACCCTTGGCGCCGCGCCTGGGACACCGCGACCTCGGCCTATGTCGACGTGCCGCCGTCCGCGCTGGCCGTGGGCATGCGCTCGGTGCTCGACCAGA